>NZ_CP157210.1:430000-3241686 GCF_046736345.1 Hyphococcus formosus | reverse complement strand
GACATCGCCAGCGCGCAATTCTACATCAGCCGTCCTTCACCTGCCCAGGTGGCGGAATTGGTAGACGCGCCAGCTTCAGGTGCTGGTGTCCGTAAGGACGTGGAAGTTCGAGTCTTCTCCTGGGCACCAGTAGCCCCCTTGTTTTGCCATAAAAAACAAGGGCTTAAAAAGTGCGCAGTCGCTCTCGGTACACAGAAGAGGTACACGAGAGGATATATGACACGCAATCTACCTTACTTATTCGAGCGCAATGGAAGCTTTTATTTTCGTCGCCGAATTCCTGCGCGTTTTCACGACCTAGCGGGTTGCTCCGAATGGAAACTTGCCTTGGGAAAGGACCACACTCAGCGTTCCCAGACACTACTTGAGTTACGAGCACTCAGTGAAGCAACGGATGAAGCGATCGCTCAAATGCGGCGAAACAATCCGGTTAGTCGGACGTTACTTAGCGATGCGCTTATTCGTCTTTATCCTGAACGCCAGTCGGTCAATTCCATTTCCATCGAAGACGCCGCTAAGGGTTATGCGGACAGCAAAGGGCTTTTAGACTTGCACAAGGCCGAAAAAATGGCCGTTGAGCAATTCTTGGCGTTTTCGAATGAATCATCATTGGTGAAAATCAAACGCATAAATGTCCGAGACTGGATTGCTTGGCTCAGAACCACACGGGGGCAAAGCGAGGCAACCATCCGACGTCGCTTGGGCTCGTTATCCGCAATTTATGCTTACGCTATGGACGTCGAAGACGACGCTAGGCCCAACCCATTTTCCCGTCACCGATTGCTGAATGCTGATCACGGGTATCGTCTTCCCTTCCAACGTAATCATCTATCGCTTATCGACGAATGGCTGAACGGATCGATTGGAAAACGCCCGACCGGACAAATTATTCGCTTATTGCGAGCGACGGGCGCACGCCCCTTAGAGATCGGCGGACTATGCGCAGAAGAAATACGCCTCGACGTGCCGATTCCATTTCTAATGTTGAGACCCAATGCCCTTCGAGGATTGAAAACTACGAGTTCGCAGCGAGCGATTCCACTCGTAGGTGATGGCATTGCAGTCGCAAGAGAAATTCTTTCTCATGCAAACGCAGGCGCAGTTTTTCCAAAAACATGCCATCACACTGGCTCGCTTTCAGCACGATTAAATAAAGGATTGCGATCAGCGGGAATTCCTCACTCACCAAAATTCACAGCCTATTCCTTCCGTCACTCTATCGAAGAGAACCTTCGGCTCACAGGCGCAACATTTGACGTCCAACAAGCAATTCTTGGTCATGCAAAACGTACGACCACGGAACGATATGGCTCGAAGCATGTTTCTCTCGAAAGGATGCGAGATGCGTTAAACGCGGTGACAGGCCTGCAAGCAACTTCCAATTAATATTACTCTTGATACGTATCTTTTTGCCGATACAACTAAGGTGACTTTTTTAAAAAAGGGGGGGGATACTTTTGTATGATAAAAATTCTGCTTTTTCGCCCACTGTCGCACTGACTTACTGGTTATAGTTTGATCATTTTCGGTATTTCACGGTTCATCCATGACAAATCATCGACACCGACTTTTAAGTGATTCATCACATCATTATCTTCAATTTCCAGAAAGAAATGGAATTTTTTAAATAGAGAACACAACTAAAAACCTAAAAAAATTCATTTTCTCTTCTTCTTACGCAAAGTCGTGAAGACGAATGCTAGACAAAAACCAGTAAATAAATATAGTTGTAGTGAATATTTCGGAATCCACTCCGGAATCAAAATTTTCTGAATTATTAGCGCAGAGAAATACCGAAATTATGAGAATAATCCTTTTCCTTGCAGCATTGGGGGCGAGTTTCATATCTCCTGCGGCTGCCCTAGTAACAACCACAGTTACCGATACTACATCGGAACAGATTACAAATCGCCTCGCACAAGCATGCCTTGATGTAGGTTACGCCATCGACGAAGTGACCAAATTTACTCTCAATTGTTCTGCGGGCGTTGTTTCAACAAACCTGTTTCCGGCAAAGGAAGGGCGCTCTTACAAAGGATGGAGCTATATTCTGAAATTCAGCATTATTCAAACTGAAAAAGACGTGAAAATCGGTGCAAGAGCTTATATCGACGATCGAGAACTTACGGAAAGACGCATTCTTCTTGAGTTAGTCGATTTCTTAGATGAATATTTTCCTGACCCTTAAGGAAGGAAAACAATTCCCCCTTATATTTTAAATGCCATAAAAGAGTCTCATGTCACCTCCACAGCGATCGAGGCTATATGCACCCTTCGGCCGTCACGCCACCGACATACTTATCTGAGTTTTTAATTTTCGCACTACTATTTCACCCCCATATAACCGCTACCGATTGTCCGTCGCGGATGGTGTGCGAGCGGCCAGATTTTCCAACCGATCAATTGATCAACGACACGCCAAGTACGCCCCTCATCTCGTAATGGATCCGGGAAATAATATTTCTGCATCAACCATTCCGCAACGACGCGCCAACCCTGAGTCACTGGCAGGTCACGAAGCCATCGCTCGACTTCAAAAACCCTATAATAGGTTTTATTCCCGCGATATTTTGCACGAGGGACCGGCGATGGCCCCTTTTTACGGATGCGCCAGTTCGCAAGGACCTGTATGGATAGGCCAGTTAGATCGGCAAGCTCCATGCTCGAAACTACATCCCATGGCGCGCGCTTTAATTTAGCAAGTTGCAATAACGCGGAAGCGTTATCATTTTTAATCTCATGACTCACGCTACTCACTCCAGATAATTTTTCTTTTGAAATTATTAGCTAAATATAACCCAAAATTAGAGGTGAGTGAATCGACGAGTGAGGTTCTCGCCGATTCATTTCGACTCATAAATATCCTGAGCCGGGTGTTTTTAAATATTCGGTTTGAATATCGTCGACACCACTATTTTTCCATTTATCGTGATTGCGAACACTCCAGAGACGGGGGCGCGTTCCGTCGTGCAGAGGAATTTGACCCAACCTGTGGAAATTACATGAGTTCATTGCCGATAAAACACTATTCCGCCGAACATTATTATTCCCTTTAAATTTAAGGGCGTGAATTACCTTATCCAAATGTACGATATCGCTATGAAAGGGGTGCTCCCTTGCCTCCACCATATCTCTTAACTCTTGTTCTAGCGGCGGACGCGAGTCCTCAACAAGCTCCGCCTTCGCTATTGTCATCGGAGCAGGCATACTCGGGCTAAAGTCAGAAATCTCACGCTGAAGCAGGAAATGCTTGAAAGCCGCGGCTTCCTCCTCAACTGCCCGCCAAAGCCTTTCATAATAAGCGAACTCTTGACGCTCCATTGCCGAATTCACGACGAAAAATCGACGATCATCTGGAGGCAACAAAGCAGCGTTTCTGTGGTTGGAAAACATCAAGAATGCTCTAGGCGTTGATACATTCCGCATAGGAATGTGTTTCTCCTCTGCAGTACAGGTCTCTTGAGTAATCCAAGGTTTCAGATTGTTATAAAATTCTAGGCGCTCGCCCATCATAAGCTCTTCCATAAACAGAACCTGACAGTCGCCCCAACCTGCACGGAACCGATTATCTGCTTGATCGGGTCCAAGCTCCTTGATGTTATGCTTACCAATCAGGTGAGTAATCAGAGCAGAGAGTACACTCTTACCAATACCCTGCTTGCCCGAAACCAATATTGCATGGCTTAATTTAACTCCTGGTTTTTGCACCACACACGCAAGATAATTCAGAAAATGAGATTGCGTTGCGGAGTCTGAAAATAGGAGGTCAAAGTGACTTTTAAGAACCTCCCAATTACCTTCACGGGGCTCAACGCCTCCTGACCGCCATGTATTTAAAAAACGAACACCATCCGCTTCTAATATTAGATCGCTACAGCCGGGTTTATAAGTAGCGCGATCTACCTTGCCCGTGCGTTGATCCTGAATCAATGTCTGCGAAATGCTACCTTTCTTTATCAAATGGTTATATCGTGTACGGAATGCAGGCTCTGTTCTGACCTCTCTGGTTACCAAGGAATGGAATCGCTGTGTTTCTGCTTCGATCACCCATTCGCTCTGAAGTTTTGCCGTTTCCGGCGCGGCTCTCCCAAAAGACATCGGACTGTTGATCGTGCCTCGGACTGCACATTCTTTACATTCGCTTCGTACTAACGAATTCTCGATATATTGACATCGAGGAGGAGACATACGGTTTTTGGCTTCTTCAAATTTTGATTGAGTTTCGTGGGAGTTATATCTTGGGTCTTGGCGTGACAATTTGTGAAATAAGGACTCTCCATCGGAACACCTAGACAAAGCCCGCGCTAAAACAAGCCATTCGTCATAGCTTTGCCCGATAGGCTTCTCTGATATTCCCCGAAGGGAAGCACACCCCGCGCAAATTGCGGAAAACGATGCATTGAAAGTTGGTGTATATGTGTCATCAGCTTCAGCCAACACCGAAGGCTGCTCTTCTTGAATTTCTTTTACAGAGACGACAGTTTTACAAAATGTAAGAAGTTCAGAAATTGAGTATTTTTTGCTCATTGTAATAGCTCCACAGGCTTTGGTGGGTTAGTTTTGTGATTTAGAGTTCCTGGCATTCGTGTCACACGAGCTAGGTCATGCGTCGCATCAAATTTCCAACCTCGAAGGTCCGATGCCGATTGACGAAGAGCTTGATGAAATTGCTTTACGTTTGCGGCATATTCATTTCGCTCGTCATCGGATTTGAGCAACACACCGCCATCATGCAGCCAGTCTAAATAGAGGCCGTTCCCCGATGAACGAATGTGACTAGGCTTCGGTATTTCAGCTTCGAGTAGCCAATCCATCACCTCGTCCAATGATTTGGGCAAACAATTCTGAGAATGAACATTGGGCTCAACAGAATACAGATCAGCGTCAAACATTATCCCTGGAGAAAACACGACGTCTTTGCTCCGCCCACGGCCATATTCTGGCACCTCGCCAATAAGGCACCATCCGTGATATATGTCAGTATCTCGACCTTGTTCAGCCATAAAGTGCTCTGCCGCCTCGAGATCGTTTGCGGCAAAACATTTAGTGCTCTTCGAAAGCTTGCACCAGACAGCTAGGTATCCCTCTCCGTTGGTGCCTTCATACAAATTTTGTAGGTATTCCATTTTGTCCTCTTATGGTTTCGCGTTGGATTAACGCAAACCTCGAATAGAAAAATGGAATCCGGTCTGGATATCGGGAATGGTCAGTAAACCATGGTCAGTAATTGGTATTTAATGCTGACGGAATTGGCGGGCAATATTCATTATCTCAGGTTGAGCCTTTAGAGATGAATCAGCTGGAACCTTTAACCCTTCCTCTTCTAATTTTAGGGCTAACCCGTGCAAAAATTTATTCTGCGATGTAAATCCTTGGTCCTTTGCAAGCGCTCGTGCGAATACCAATATCTGGTCCCAATTGAACTTCGAAGGCGCACCAGGCTTAGCTTTGGTGGCTAGATCGTTTTTCGGAGCTTCGTTCGTTAGCAATTCTTCGATTTCAGTACGTGAAAAGCTAACATCTATGTAACAAGAGTAATCGGGGGAAAAGCCCTCTGGCACATCGTTTGGGTCGAAGTAAACACGATTATTTTCCCAATCCCATTCAACTTTGCATAGCTCTTGAGGCGAAATAATTGACCATCCGCTGGAAAGGTCTTGATTCGTTGTAAAGTCACTGACATAGCGACCATGAACCTCGAGAGAGCAATCGCCTGCCAATCTCGATAATTTAGCCTTGGCATCTTCCGAATTGTCCTCATCGAAAAAATCCGCCAAAATTTCACTAAGTCTAATGTAAGGGCTTTTAATGTGCGCAATCATCAGGAAGCCGAAATTATGTCCATTAGTGTCGCAAAATCCGTAACGACATCATATTTTACTTTATCGGCATCAAGGCGCTCATTGACTTCATCAAAGAATTTGCGCGCACATTTGATCTTGGTTCGCTCAATCTCTCGTAGCGCCATAGACGACATTGAACCTTTGGTTTCAGCCATAAAGTAAATTTGCTTAACGGCCCCTCGCTTGAAAGAAATCGCCCAGTCCGGATTGTAGTCGCCGACCGGAGTCGGAATCAGAAATCCGCGCGGCAATTTTGCATAGACAACAATTGAATCGCTCGTATCGAGCTCATCGACAAACCGCCGCTCCTGTTTGGAGTCAACAATGCAGTAATCGTATATATGGCGTTTGAGCTTATCCGTAGCGCGCGAGAAATCCTGCCCGCTTTGTGCCGCCGTGAATATATCTGTTTCATAGCGATCTTCGACCTCGTCATATTGCAGTTTTTCGATGACGGCTGTCGCTTTTTGTTCTTTGATAAGCCGCGAGGATTCGGCGATAAAATGTTCTGGGTTTTGTCTGAATTGCTCGAATACTGACGCCTCAATTCCAGTTAGAATCTCCGCAACCGTTTTCCGCGTAAGCTGAACATTTTCCGCTACCTTGCCAACGAGGTCATAAGTAACACCTGAGTAAACTGAGCCGCCACGTTCGGTTGATGTTTCAGTGACTTTAAAGCTCTCGCCAGCTTTCAGCTGCTCATCCGTGACAGCAGCGGACTGCTCACCGCGTTGAACAGTATATTGGAGGGGCGTTACACGAAGCTCACTGTTTAGCGCCTTAATGGCCTTAGCGATAAGCTCGTTCGAGTCAAACTCAACGCGATAAACCGCTTTGCGGTTTATCCTGGACCAAAGCTCCTGGAATTCCTTCTTTTTGAAATTGTCATTCAGCGGGTTGGTCTTCGGTTTTCGTCCGTCATCGATTTTTGGCAGCTTGCTATCGTCAAAGACGCTGTCGATTAGATCGATAATTTGCTCGCGATACGGTTCCAGCTCCTCTGCAAAGCCAGGTAGCGCGCCACTATTCTTCGCTTGATGATATTCTGCGGTTATAGCGTCGTCTTCATCGGTAAAGTCGTTCTTGATAAGATATCGATAAATCTGTTTCGCCACCTTCTCATCGATCTCGACTGGCCCACCTTCGGTGTGGATGATCTTGCCCGTGAAGTAGTCCGCATTCGCCTTGCGAGGTCGTGCAGATAGCGTTTCGGCGATCTCGCTCTGTAGCCCCTTGACGAAATCCTTGTAGCTCTCACTTGCAACGACGGTCAGTACATTGATCTCGTGCACCATGGCAGGATGATCGATACGATCCCCATGGCGGTCAACGGAAAGTCTTAAACCTCGCCCAACCTCCTGCCGTCGCGAGATCGTATTGTCGCTGTGCTTGAGCATGCACATAACAAAGACATTCGGATTATCCCAGCCTTCTCGTAGGGCTGAATGCGAAAAGATAAAGCGCGTCGGTTCTTCGAACGAAAGAAGCCGCTCTTTGTCTTTTAGTATTAGATCATAAGCAGTTTCATCATCAGAAAGGCCTTTTTCTTCGCCCTTCTTTTTGACGCTCGGATCGACCATCCGATTCTTCTTATCAATTGAGAAGTAGCCATTATGAGTTTTAGCCGGATCGATATCACCTAAGTATTTTCTGTAGTCGTCGTTATCAATCGCGAGCTCGGAGAGATATTCCTCGCGAAGCGCCTCATACTCGCGCTCGAAAACGCGCGCATAATCGCCTTTTTCATCTTCCTGTTCGTAATCGCGATACTTCTTCACTTCATCAATAAAGAAGAGGGAGAGAACTTTAATGCCTTGTGCGAATAGCTGCTTCTCCTTATCGAAATGCGCCTTGATCGTTTCGCGAATTTGAATGCGGCGCATGTCGTTTTCATTCACATCGCCAGTTGCCTCACCGGCAACAAGCGTTTCGCCGTTCGTAAACTCGACCATGTCTTGGTTGGCGTCAATCTGTGCAATGACATAGCCGCGATATTGATCAAGCCCGCCGGAAACATCATAAAGATCCCGTTTGAATTCTAGGCGTTTAAGCTGACGTCTTATTTCGCCAGATTTTAGTTTCACCTCCATCTCGACCCGAGCGACCGGAGCCTTGGTCGAGATTTCAATCCCTTCAAGATATAGATAGGCATTAGTCCCGGCGAGCCCACGCGTTTGAATGCCGCGAACGGCGATCTTCTTCACAAGCTTCTGATTATAAGCGTCGAGCGCATCTAAGCGATGCACGCGGCAATGCTGCATTCGGTGTGTCGCCGAATAACGCAGGATCATCAGCGGGTTGAATTTTGGTAGGGCGTCCAGCGTCGCCTTGCCTTCCATCTTTTGCGGCTCATCCAGGATCAAGATAGGCCTGTTGGCGCTTATGACATCAATCGGACGGCGGGATTGAAAGTCATCCAGCTCATCGTAAATTCGGCGATTATCCGCACCCCGCGCATTAAAAGCCTGGATGTTGATGATCATAACATTGATGCCAGCATCCGAGGAAAAACTCTCTAGCTCATGCAGGCGCTTGGAATTGTAAGTGAAGAACCGCGCCTTCTTGCCATAGGTCTCAGCGAAATGGTCGGCAGTGATCTGGAATGACTTTTGAACACCTTCGCGGATTGCAATGCTCGGAACCATGATGATGAATTTCGACCAGCCATAGCGCTTGTGCATCTCGAACATCGTTTTGATGTAGCAATAGGTCTTGCCAGTCCCGGTCTCCATCTCGATATCAAGATTGATTTTAGCGCCCGGCTTGTATGTGCTCTTCGCTGGCTTGCGTGCGCCCTTTGAATCGAGTGTCGTGAAATCACTGAGCGATTTTGATTGCGGTAGGTTTTGACTTTTTTGGACAGCTTGGATGTTGGTCAGAAGCACTGCATCACTCAGCCGGATATCTTCATTCTTAAATCCATCCTCAAGCTCAAAGCTCGCCATCTTTTGCCTGCCTGGATCAATCCGATAGCGCAAAGGGTCGGCCTTCGGCTGTCCCTCAAAGCAATCAACGACCGCTTCAACGGCTGCGGTTTGATAGGGCTGTACTTTGAACTTGAGTTTCATCTCGTGCGCCCCAACCCTTAAATCGACTTTATGTCGGTTGAAGGAGAGAGCTGCTTGAAAATCTGCTCCACATTTATCTTCACAGCATCGGATACGAATCCGTTGTCACGGAAGACAACGCGCATAGGCTCGTGCTTTGCAAGCTCTTTAACAAGTTCTTCTGTGACGCCGCGATCAAAGCAAGCAACTAGGTCGTAAGGTGCATCATTGACGAAGAACACGGTCTTGTTATGAAGTGTTTCTTTGCGGATCGGCAGTGTAAGATCAACGCCCCAATCGACGAGAACTTGAAATAGTAGGTCTTCGGGATCAGTGCGGTCGGGTTTTACGTTTTCGACTGTGTCTAGTAGCTTTTCTTGATCCGTATTCTCGGGAGCATAATAGGTTTCGGACATGTTTGATGTGTCCAGCCTTAACACCCGAAATCCGACGTCTAAGCTCTCGCGTTTCTTGGGGTTCTCTTTGACTATCTTCTCACCAGACAAGCGGAGTCGATATTTTGTTAGCTCTGAGACAAGGTGTGGTTTTTTCCTGCTATTAAGAAAGTTCAAAGCGGGCTTCACGCCTTTTGCTTTGGGATCGATTTCTTCCGCCAATTGTACAAGTATGAATCTTAAACCTAAATCCTTGTCAGCATTAATCTGCATTACTGCATGACCTGTTGTCCCTGACCCCGCGAAAAAATCAAGAACTATGTCGTTCGGTTTAGGGTCAACATACGAAATCCAGCGAGCGAGCACCTCTCTGTCCTTTGGGTTGTTGAATACCTTGCCCCCAAAAAGAGATGATAGTTCGTTGCTAGCCTGTAATGCGCTTCTATAGAAGTATGAGCTGGCAACCTGAATTGGAAGATCCGTATTGTCTTCACTATCGTCATCAGAGTCCAAGCTGCCATCGTCAATTTCGACTAAATACGTCTTTCGTATGGGTGGTTCTGAATGATCATCTCTGAAGACGACCTTTCCACTTTTTATCATCTCCTCCATTTTATCGAGTGTGCTGTATCGCCACCCTCCTTCAGGAACAGCGCAAGGCTTGCCTGTTTCGGGGTGAATTACGTCGTACCGTGGCCCCCCACCGCCTGGCCACGACATATTGTCGTCGCGCCAAACTCCTCGCTCATCAACTTTATTGTAGCGTGAATGCTTTTTCGATGGGTGGTCTCGATCTAGACTGGCGTAAAATTCTCTTATGCCCAGCTCGATAGCGTCTGTGTCTTCGCCAAATTTCTCTTTCAGTCGTAGATACTCATTGAGAATTTCTTGCGCACCTGGTTTACTCTCGCGCCACCGGATTTTTTTCTCTTGGAAATAGCTTTTATTTTTAGCGTACAGCGCGATGTATTCGTGTCCGACCGAAATTAATTTAGCGTCGTTTTTCCGACCTTTTTCCCATACGATCGAAGCGATAAAATTATTTTCTCCAAATATCTCATTACAGATTAGTCGAATCCCAGGAAATTCATTATCATCTATACTGATAAAAATTACTCCATCATCTCTAAGGAGATTTTTTGCAACTTTTATTCGAGAATACATCATACCAAGCCAGTCGGAATGGAACCGACCCGAATTTTCACTATTTGCGACAAGTCGATTTCCTACTTCATCAAGTTGATTAGACTTTTGCAAAAATTCATTTGATGACTGCGCAAAACTGTCGCGGTATATAAAATCCTTTCCGGTATTATATGGCGGATCAATGTATATTATTTTTATCGCATCTAGATACGTCTCTTGTATCAGCTTGAGTACGTCTAAGTTATCTCCTTCAATAAATAGGTTTTGGGTTTTGTCGAATGCTACACTTTCCTCCCTGCACGGACGTAGCGTCTTTGCAATGGGAGCATTTGCTGCATATAGTGCTCTTCGCTTACCCGGCCAATCCAGTCGATAGCGCTCTTGCGGCCCCTCAACGATATGGTCTGACAATTCCTGGCGAAGCTGATCGAAATCGACAGCGTAGCGAACTTCGCCATTTTCATCCTTTGCCTCTGTAACGCACCCCGGAAACATCTCTCGGATTTTCGCGATGTTCTCATCGGTCAGATTCGGGCTGTGCATCTTTAGTTTTTCCATCGTTCGTCTCTTCGCCTTAGGCGTCTTTGATCGCGGCTTGGCCGCCAAGTTGTTCGAGTTCCAGAGTCGCTTCACGCAGTTCGGCGTTGATCTCGACCTTTTTGTTGAATTGGTTTTCGCGGGAAAGCCGCGACTTAATCCGCGCTATGTCACGCTCCTTCGCCCGGATAGCCTCAATACGCGCGACACGCTGAGGCAATTTCTCCCCGTCATGTGCGGCGACCGGCATCAATTCGGATAAAACCCTATCATAGAGCGCTCCGAGATTGAGCGCGCGGGGCAGCGCTTTGCGTGGGTTATCCACAGGCTCCCAATCAGCCTCAAAATATTCACTAACCACCCATTTGGCGGCGTCCGCTTCGCTCGGCCTTTTATACGCCGCAATGAGCTTCCGCTCTCCGGGCTTTTTAAGTTCGAACAAGATTGGAAATGCAATCGCTTTGTCAATTGTATGCAGTACATCATGATCGATGCTCGTTCCCTTGAGGCGCACATCAAAGACCTGGATTTCCGCTACGCCCGGAGCTGCGGCAAGGTTGATTGTCTCGGGCGCAAGTTTGAAGCTCCAGCTAATCTGCTCGACTTGATCGACAAAGAGCTGACGCACCTTGTTCGAAGCGCGTGCAGCGTCATAGATTTTGGATTTTGGAACGACACGCCCAAAGTGGGCAGCACGCGGAAAGTCATAACACCCCGTCATACCGCCTCCTGCACGACGAGAAACGCGATGAGTTCGAAGTCATCGAGCCCAGCGATTGTGTTGATGAGTGCTGTTGTACGACCGGTGGAGAAGAGACTATCGATGTCTTTTTCTTCCTTTACATCGATCATGGAATGAATGGCTTCGCTGAGTAGATGGGATTGACGATCCATCTTTCGTCCGTCATCAGTCTGTTCATTGAAAAGGCGGCACACAGCCTGGATCGGCTCGGATTCTCCTTTGCAGCTTGCCCGCATTAAATCGAGCAATTTCTTGACTTCGGTATGGTCGGCTACGATCTCACCGTCGTGCGAGATGTAGACAAGATAATAGGGGTGAAGACGGTTCTGCTGATTGATGTTCACGCCATCATGAATGTTACGCAGCGCGAAGATGATGCCTGGCTCAAGTCCTAGGTCTGGGTCGGCAGGCACAACGGCGTGAAGCCCGTTTGGCATACGCTCTAGGTCATCATGTTCCTTTACGTAGTTAAGCAGGTCCATCCGAAAGTCATTAAGCCCGAGGTCGGTAATTGAGACGCCGGTCTTTACATCCTCTAGCTCTATGACCTCCTCCTGAAGACGCTTAAGCTGCTCCTTACGATAGGCGATCTCACTTGATTTCGCTGTCAAGACATTATCGTCGCCCGTTGCAGTTACGTCAGCGATCATCATGCGGTTTTCGACGCGCTCTTTCAGATTGATATATTCGTCAAGCGTGATGTCAGGCCAATAGTTGACGAGCTGGATTTCTTTGTTTGGCGATCCGATCCGGTCAATTCGCCCGAAGCGCTGAATGATCCGCACAGGATTCCAGTGTATATCGTAGTTTATCAGGTAATCGCAGTCCTGAAGGTTTTGTCCCTCCGAGATACAATCCGTGGCGATAAGGATGTCTATCTCAGCATCCTCATCCGGCATAATTAGCGCCTTGTCCTTCGAACGTGGCGAAAATAGCGTCAAGATCGATTGGAAATCGTAGTGTTTCTTAAGTGTGGTTTTGGGCGCATCTGTTCCTGTGACGCGCCCAGCGTGTAGGCCCGATTTTTTCGATAGTTCTGGCGCAATATTCCTATACAGATAGTTCGCCGTATCCGCGAACGCCGTAAAAATCAGGATTTTGTTGTTTCCAGGGTTTAGAGGCTTCGCGATTTTGTCCTCAATGTGTTTTTTAAGGTGCTGGAGCTTGGCGTCGTCTTCGGGGCGAATAAGGTCCATTGACGCAAGCAGTGCATCAATGAGCGCGAGATCGCTTTTTAGGTCGTGCGTCCAGGATTGAACGTCCATGTCAGCAAGGCTAATTTTAATCTTTCCCCCAACAGTAAACTCACCTAGCCCTGAAAGGTCATCATCATCTGGATCAAAGTTTGCTGCCTCATCGGTAAAATCCGACACATCAAAAACGCCACCGGAACGCTCAAAATCGGCAATCGCATCGAGTGTGTTGTTGAGATTTGATTTCAGTGACCGCAATGTCAGCCGGAAGGCCTCAACCGAACTTTCAAGGCGCTTTAGTAGGTTTGTCGTCATTAGCGCCTGAAGGCTACGCTCGCGATCAGCCTGCCGCAACCGCCCTCCACCGCCTTCTACCTCGGTATCATATAATGCTTCGTATTTCGCGATTCGGCTTTTTAAGATGTAACTCAATGGTGCGTATACGGCGAGTTTCAACATCCCGAGTTGCGTTACTATATCGTTGAGCCCCATAACATCCTTGCGGGTCGTAAGTGGGCAATGATACGAAAGCGGCTTCCTTCGTTCAGGAAACTTGCCTATATCCGCTGTGTCATAAAACGTTTCGATATGCTTCCGCGAACGTGCAATTGTGACGCTATCCAACAGCTCGAAAAAATTGAAGTCGAGCATTTTCAAAATGGCTTGGGCAGTACGCTTTTCTGGTGGAAGTGTTGACCAATTGTTGAATGCTGTTTGCGCCCTCCGGAATATCTCTTCCACACTCGCCTGTGATTTTAATTTGTTGCTAAGATTCTCTGATTGACCTTCATAAGCAAGCGCCAACTGATTACGCAGGTCATTGAATCGATTGTTCACTGGCGTTGCAGATAACATTAAAACCTTGGTCTTCACGCCTTCGCGGATAACTTGGTTCATCAGCTTTTGGTAACGCGTCTCTTTATCCTTATAGATATCGTTATTTCTGAAATTATGGGATTCATCGATCACCACGAGATCGTAATTCCCCCAATTCACACGATTAAGAGGTATGCCAAAACTATCACCACTCGTGCGCGACAAATCAGTGTGGCACAGAACGTCGTAATTGAATCGGTCTTTTGAAAAAATATTCGTCTTGAGATTGGTGTTAAAGTTTAGCCAGTTATCCGCCAACTTCTTGGGGCAAAGCACCAGCACGGATCGATTGCGTAGCTCGTAATATTTTATGACGGCGAGCGCCGTAAAGGTTTTTCCTAAGCCAACGCTGTCAGCAAGGATGCAACCATTATAGGTTTCCAATTTGTTGATAATGCCCGTAGCTGCATCGCGCTGATAATTAAAAAGCTTGTTCCAGACCGCGCTATCGAGATATCCCGTGCGATCATTAGGGAGCACATCTTCGTCAATCTCTTCGAGAAATTCATTGAAAAGATTGTATAGGATTAAGAAATATATCCTTTCAGGTGCGTTCTCATGATAGACAGATTCTATGTGCTGACAGATTTTTTCTGTAACATCTTCAAGCTTTTCCGGATCGACCCAAATCTGATCGAATAAGTCTATGTATGTTCCCGTAAATGGAGCGCTATGAAAACGGTTTACGATGTTAGAAACAGCGTTGCCTTGTTGATAACCAAGGTCAACGGCAGTGAAGCCACCGACAGGCATATAGGCAACTTGTTCGGTCGAACCATCGATGCATACGAACTGCTGCATCGGCGCTTTCGTCTTATTTGAACGAAATCTTGCTTTCGTGCGAATCCAGGCTGCACATTCACGCGCTATCGCTTTTTGTGTTAACTTGTTGCGTAGTTGAATCTCAAACTCCGAGCCATACAAGCTACGCTCTCGCTGCGCTTTAGGAATGTAGAATTCGCGACGCTCTCGCTTAATCTGGTCGGTGACACCCTCCGGCAAAAATGTCGGTGCCGTGAAGATAAAGTCTAGACCATCAATTTTTGACAGTTCAGATTTCAGTGCCTCAAATGCATAGATCGAAAAACAAGACGCAGCTATTTTGAGTCGCGTTCCACGCTCAAGCGAGGCCTTAAGGTCATCGCCCAAAGTTTCCGTAACGTTGTCAATAACTTTCATAGCCGATCACTTTGGCAGGAATCCCTGCATAGGCCTATCCGAATTCATCGAAAGGTCAATAAATCGAACGGTTTATTGCGTCCGAAATGCACGTAATCGATTGTATTTATTTGCTTTATGCGATCATTGGCGTTCAACACAAAATAGTCACATCAATAGTAATATTAACAAAGGCTAGAGCCTTTTCACTGTAGATCACCCGAATCGAGAGCTGTTGCCATTTTCCAGAGAAAATTAAAGTAAAAAACAACTACACACTGTATTATTGGCACAAATTCAAGATCGCACTACGCTATCGCGCTATCAAGTGAAATGCCCGTGATTTTTCATTGCGGTGAATAAACCAAAAGATAGGTGATACCTTTTCCGCTCTATTTAGGTCATGCGCAAAAAGAAAAACAAAAGCGACTTAGTGAACGACACTGGATATACCCACCAACTTAATTGACAACATATTTGCGTCCGCAGACAATTTCGACACCACCCTTCTGCACAGGTAGGCCTCCTATTTTTTTCAACAATTGCCCCGATTGGGACAATTCAATGCTTTTCGTCTTCAAAAAATTCTCGCCAACGGTTTTGCCGAAAAACATTCAATTGCATCACTCATCCGAATATATCTTCCATACTGGCCACCCGACAAAATACCAAAGCGATCGACAAAGGCCGGTTCAGGCAAAGGCATTGTCGCAACATCTGCTGTCGACCGAAACTTTTGCCGGTGCTCACCACTTTTTACGACCCCCAAAAAGCACAGCGAAACATACCAGCAGGGCTAGCGTATCGCCGCGAAAAGCTCCAGAATAGAAGGTACACAAAGTAGTACACCGAGAGTTGAAGACATCGCCAGCGCGCAATTCTACATCAGCCGTCCTTCACCTGCCCAGGTGGCGGAATTGGTAGACGCGCCAGCTTCAGGTGCTGGTGTCCGTAAGGACGTGGAAGTTCGAGTCTTCTCCTGGGCACCATAACAGCGATAAAAACCCTAATAAAAACAATAGATTAAAGATTTTCCAGGCGTTTGTAGCTACAAAATTGGTTACAAAAGTGAGAATCTGCTATTATGTTTATTGTGGTCAAAAATCTTCAATTTGATGGTAGCAAATATTCCTACCGAAAAGCCGTACCAAAAGACCTACGGTCGATCATTGGCAAACGCGAATGGGTATTCAAAAAGCGCTTCAAAGGCCTTTCACCCTCACAAGCCATGGCAGAAGCGGAACGGCTTAATGCGCGGCTGCAACTTCAAATTGATACTTTCCGGAATGATCGCGACACCATCGTCAATCGAAAACAAGCCGCAGAGGATTACATACGGGACCACCCTGATCTTCTCGACAAAAAGCCTCTGAAATATGGCTATACGAATCAACAACTCGCGATTGAAGAACTAGTTGAAGACTTTCCCGGGGATCTTGCAGATCCAAACGACCCTAACTCGAAGATCCTTAACCCACCCCCACAATTTATACAGGATGTAATTAGCGCGGCGCAGAATGATGGAACGCTGATTCCTGAAACGCATAAATTATCCGATATTTTCCATTATTATATTTCGCATCGATACGACGGGGTGGCCCCAAAAGAAGCAAAATTCGCTCTCAAATCATTTGTTGATTATTTTTCCAACATAGACTTACGGTTATTAAGCCGCACGCAGGTCAAACGCTGGGCTGAGCATTGCGATAAGAAACTTGGTAACTCGCCAGCGACCATCAAACGTCGGCTTGCAGTCGGAAGTGCGATGGTCAATCGATACATTCTCGATTTCGAGCTAGATACTGAACTAACAAACCCATTTAAAGGTCTTGGGTTATCCGCACCACATACAGGTGAAGAAAAGCTACCTTTCAACGAGGCTCACCTCAACGCGATTGACGCCTACCTGAACGAATCTAGAATTTCGAATCAGAACAAAGCTTTCTTGATGCTGATGAAATACACTGGTGCTGGCTTGACTGAACTCGCGGGATTAGAACAGCGCGATGTCACCTTGAGCGGGGATGTGCCATTCATCAACATTCGGATAAATAAATTACGGCCAATGCTAAAAACTTCAGCACGACCTAGACGGATACCGTTGGTCAAAAAGGCCAAGAATATTCTCACTTCGTTTAAGACCGGCGAGACTTCCGATCCATTTTGGGGGAAGGAAATTGACCCTCATTCGCTTAGTGCCGCGCTTAACAAAGCAATTCGCGCTGCCGGTGTTCCAAAATCCAAGCGAATTACAGTGAACTGCTTCAGACACACCCTAGAACAGGCAATGCGAACAACAAATGCCACCGAATTAGAACAGAAAGCCATACTTGGGCACAGCAAAAGAGATACGACACAAAAATACGGTGCTCCGACACAGGACCTAAAGAAACTACTTAAAATTTTAAACAAAGCTCATCGCAAACTTGGGAAAGTTCATCTCGACATTTACACAGAGGATGAGCTTATATCAGAACAACAGGCCCCCCCGAAGAATAAACCCAAGACCACAGACTCAAAACCTTCCGCTATTAAGTCCTAAGATTTTTTGTTCGAAATCGACCTTTCCCGACAGCATTCATTCCCATAGCGCACGCAATATAATTACATCATGAGCAAATACGAAAACGCAAAATTGTTGGACTGCACACGAACCAGCAACGCTAAAAGCTATGTAATGGCTGCGGACAAACTCGCAAAGGAATTGAGCCTCACAGGCCAAAAGAAGCACATCACACGAAATACCATCACATTACTGATCAACTGTACTCACCAGCAAAAGTTCTACAAGGACCAATACATAAAGTTCGGGAAAGCAGAGAACTACTTCAGGGAACTTAAAACCTCTGGAAATTTAAACACAATAGGAATTAGCTATACCTTCATCGACCTAATCAACAAAGCTATCGAAAACGACTTAATAGAAGAAAAGATTGGCTTCCATGACAGAAATTGGAGTGGGAGAATAACCCGCATTAAGCCCACAGAAAAACTCATTAGCGAATACATAGATGCCTACGACCTTCATAACGCCAAAACAGAGCGTAAGCTGGAGCCGTTGGTGCTTCGTGATAGAAATAAAACGTCTAAATCATTCAACACCACCAGCCAAGTTAAGCGCTATCAAGACATAGTAAGGCGTTACAATAACTTTATCGGGAAGCAGTCTTTGGCTCTTTCGGGAAGCAATACGACCCAAAACTCAAATGTCATATTTGATGACTATCACGTCTACCGAGTATTCAATAATTCATCTCTAACCCACGGTGGACGGTTCTATGGGGCTTGGTGGATTAACCTGCAGAGCGAACTCAGGCCACACATTACGATCAATGGCGCAACAACAATCGAATTAGATTTCCAAGCTCAACACGTTTACTTGATGTACGGATTAGAGGGGATTTCTTATCTTGAAAAGAAAGAGGACCCATACGAATTAGATGGGTATCATCGTAATACGGTCAAAAAAGCAATACTAACAGCAATCAATACAACGAATATGACCGGAGCATTCAGAGCATGCCTGAAGGAACTCAAAGACAAATACGGAAGTGCGGTAAGGTCGATGGATTATTTCACCTATGTGTCCCCAGTGGATACCAAGGCTGGTTATGAGGGGCTGATATATGCCTTCCTTGCAAAGCACCCACCTTTGGAAAAGCACCTGCACACAAATATCGGCAACACGCTGATGTACCTCGATAGCCAAATTTGCTCACACATCCTTGACCACATGACCGAAAGAGAGCTGCCCGTATTGCCCATCCATGACAGTTTTATCCTACGCAAGGATGACCAGAATGAACTGATAATCGCGGCAACCGCAGCGTACCAAAAGGTATGCCCTAAGGGGATAGCTCCTTTATTATAAAAATGAAATAAATCAATTTGTTACCTTATAATACATCTCCTACCTAGACTACCCTAAGGGTACCTATGTCTATTTTTGTTTATGTAGATAACATAATGACGCAATATTTATAAAATAAACACCTCACACTTATATAACCTATATTACCCATAACTAGTTGGAAATATGATATTTCTATTTAATTACAGACAGTTAGAAATGGTAATGTGACACTAACATAGGCGGTCGCTTGCTGGTCTGGTTAAAACATTACCCATACAGCCCAAGCCCATTCCCAGAGTAGCGCTTAATGGGACACAGAGACTCGTGGGTGGTGTTTTGGATAATCCGCACACACACCATAGTCAGGAGCCAAAAGAGTCTCAGCGAGTCGCTACAGCCCAAACAAGACCATTGACGAATACACCTCGACGAAAGGAGCCTACATTAATTTGAAACTGGCATTTAATTGAACCTACAAACTTGCAGCGCAAGCGTCAAACGGAGGCAAAATTTCTAAAATGAAAATACGCTAAATACGGCATTAACAAATGCAAGCGGCGGTTATTCTATTTGGCAACGCCGCGAGAACACTCATATTTATTTGCATACCGATAAATCATAATACGCGAGAAAACTGTTGTCGACGAAACAAAATGATAGCTTCACATTTCGGTTTCGAATTATTTTTTCGCCTATTTATCACCCTCACATGCGCCATTATCTTCATCGTCACAGATAACTTCTACGCTGTCGGCCAAATTTCTCATTACAGAATCGGAGTTCTGAGAAGCGCTATTTGATAGAAGATCACTAGGCCTTTCTATTGCGCGCAAACGTACCATGACTTCATTGCCATACGGCGTCAAAGTCCAATAAGTAGCAGTGTCCTTTACGGACCGAGCTTTCTGATTTTCGGTTATGAGTCCCAATGCACGCAATTGAACCTTTATAGTTTGGAAATCGTGATCAAGGGTTTCTGCTTCATTAAGCACGGCTGATTTTACCTTTTCCACTTTCGCAACCCTCTCGACAAAATAATTGTATTTATCAAGCTCGATCATTGAATTTATTGCATCGCTTAATTGTTCATCCGTTGCTTCATTTATGAGCAGAGGGGCTACCGCAGAGAAGATTGCATTCCAAGTATACTCGACCGTAAATTTATAATTAACTCGCCTTAAAGAGCCCCCTAGATAACATTTAGCAACCACTGCAAATTCGAAATCTTCTTCGCCCTGAGACAAATGATCAGTATCCGGAGGAGCTTGGGTTCGTATTTTAACCAGCCGCCCTTCCAATTCATCTACTTGGTGCCTTAAGCGCAAAATTTCTTTTGCTGCATCCTGCGAGGTAACCATATCACCTCGAACCCATCCGATGGCAGGATTGCGTTTTCGTAAACGATTTATGCCTTGGACAACAACAGCAGCCAACCCATCCGGACTAGACCACTTTTTGCACATCCTAGCCTCAACCAGTTTTCTAAACTTATTTAATTTCTCTTTCCCATCATCTGTAGCCTCAAGCTTATCCCCCTGTAGCTTACCAATGTCCTCGTGAATAAAGGCGATTACAGGCTTCCCCGTCTCAACTGCATATCTATATTCTTTTTCCGTGTAACCTGAACCATAGCGCCCAGCCAGAATGAGAACATAATAATCACATTCGTCAATTACTTCCTTGATAACCCCCCACGTCTCCTCATCCGCAGCAGGGAACAATTCCATACCCGATGGAATACAATCCAACTCAAGCAATGCATGCATCACGTTCTGTCGTTCTATCTTCAGGTCTTCAAATGTCGAACTAACAAAAACCTGATACCTCTTATCCATAGAAGATCTCGCTCAAATTAGATGCTGGCTATTCCACGCCAATAATTCAGAGGGCTATCAGGGTAAATATCAAGGCGCAACTTCGCCCATACATACGCTTGAGAATGTCCCATCATCTCTATTTTTACCATGAGATGCTTCGGTTCAGATTTTCCGCCAACATAAAATGACCACTTATTCAGACCGCCCCATAGGCGACGATAACCTTTTCCATCATGCGTCCGCGGCCGTAATTGCGCATCAATTTTATAGAGACGCGGCCGTCTAAAACAATGAAAGAATAGCCAGGGTAATCGAATTTCCGTTATATGAAACGTATCGCTTTTCAAACGGACCTCCAAATCGATTCTTCGGAAATCACCACCCCACATCGGGAATTGACCAACACCATCGGTATAACTATTTGGTTCGAATTTCTCCCACTTAACACGCCAGTCAAGCGGCGGAAAATCTAAATGAGCCAACCGTCTTGTGCGATAACTAACAAACAATCCCGTCAACGCTACCGCGGCCGAAACGCCAATCAAAAAATCTCCGACCCCGATCACATCATTCATGCCCCCCCCCCTTCCAAACCGGGTTCGAAACAACATTCCGCGGATTAACCTTTAATTAGAAGGACTCATTCGATGCATAAATACCCCACCATCGCAAATAGCCTATTTGCTTCTATTCCAACCACTTGATGGTTTTCAACTCAACCACCGAAATGCTCCGAATCCAAACAAAGCAGACAAAAACATAGGCAACGCTGCGGGGATTGGAACAGCTTGGATTTCTATGGTGCCTGACGCCGTACCATTAAAGGAAGATCCGTCTACCCCAGAATACTGCCAATCGTTTCCTGCTAGATTAAACTGAAATGGTGCACCTTGATTTGCATCACCTAAAAATATCGCTCGGGTTCCACTGTGATTACCGCTAGGCATCCCATCACCAGCTTGCTCACAACCAAAGAAGGCATTCTGCGTGACCAAACAGAAACCCAACATTCCTGAGCCGTTGAAAAAGAGATAACCGTAATTTTCGTCAAATATACCTAACGAAGCTGTGTCGTTTCCATGAATACCAAGACCTAGCTGTGGGACATCAAAATTGATACTTTTTATGAGGGCGAGTGTGGGCAGGTTACCGCAGTCAGTAACGCAGTAATCGTTGAAGTCTACGAGGTCTTCAGAATCCCAAACGAACGAACCGGTGCCTGAGATTGATACTGCCTCCCCATTCGAGAAACCTTCCCCCTCTAGCAATATCTGATAGGTGACCGGTTCTGCATGTGCTGGCATAAAACCAAGAAAAAACGCAATTACGGCACCAATAATACTTCTCATGAACTTCCCCCAATGCAATTTGTGATGATTTATATCAATATTGATCCCAATTGAAAGCTATAGACGTAGAGAATGCAGGCGCACTCTATGATTGAGTGCAACCACAAGCTTCTCACCCTTAAATCCTCGGATGTATGCGATGTTACCCCCAGACCTCAGGGGCGCATATTATCAATAACGAGCTACCGGGGTGTTTTTCCGGGTACCCCTCCCCAATCGTAGCCCACCCTTATCAAGCTACGACGATAGGAGTTCGAGTCCTCCTTTCGGCGCGGTAGTTCGGGTCCCAATTTCGCACCAGCCATACAGTTGATCAGAGGCATGCAATTTGATACAAAAACAGATGCAATTCGCTACATTAAATGGAAATTTACCACCTCTAAGCTATTGTTTTTTAGTTGTTTTTAATTTGGTATGGTTCCTCTCCTGGGCACCAAAGGGACATCCCAGAAAATCCGATAACGATAAATAACACAATGATTTCATTGCTTTACGCATCAACTACGCGATAACAATGTCCGACCTTATCCGGCCTGATTTGTTGGTATCCAATCGAAATGTTGGTACTTTCGTTGGTACCCTACCCCGTTTTAGCGCTATGGTACTGCCACGATACCAACGAAAGTACCAACAATGGCGCTTACAGATATACAAATCCGCCGCTTAAAGCCCGAATCTAAGCCATTTAGAAGAAGTGACGGCGGCGGCCTTTACATCGAAGTTAAACCCACTGGCTCAAAACTCTGGCGCATGGCGTACCGGTTCGACGGGAAGCAGAAATTGCTGGCTTTCGGCGCTTATCCAGACGTTTCCCTCGCACTTGCGAGAAGCAAGCGCCACGATGCAAAGGCACTCCTCGCCGAAGCGATTGATCCTGCCGCCCATGCAAAAGCTGAGAAGGAAGAACAGATCGCGCTCACTGAACACACTTTCGGGAAGATCGCGGACGAGCTTATCGAGAAGGGCGAGAAAGAGGGGCTGGCTGAACGAACGCTGGAGAAGAAGCGGTGGCTGTTAAGCCTCGCAATGCCAGACCTTGGCGACCTTCCCATAACGGCGATAACTGCACCGCAGATACTCGCCACACTTCGGAAAGTCGAAGCGAAGGGGAATTACGAAACGGCTAAGCGAATGCGATCCGTTATCGGGCAGGTTTTCCGATTCGCGATCTCAACGACGCGAGCGTCCAACGATCCGACTTTCGGCCTACGTGGCGCGCTCACAACACCCAAAACCGTTCACATGGCGGCTTTTACTGAATGGGAAGATTATGCCGGGCTCATTAGAGCCATTTGGGGTTATCAATCAGGCGCGCCGGAGACACGTACAGCGCTTAAGCTAATGGCCCTACTCTACACACGCCCGGGCGAACTGCGGCTCGCAAAATGGGATGAATTTGATCTTGATGCGCGCAAGTGGACGATTCCGGCGGAACGGATGAAAATGCGCCGTAAGCATATCAAACCACTACCGACCCAAGCCGTCGAATTGCTTAGAGAATTGCGCGAAATAAATTTTGACACTGAATTGGTATTCCCTTCCACATTGCGGAACGGAAAGCCGATTAGCGAAAACACAATGAATACAGCACTTCGCAGAATGGGGTTTACCCAAGACGAATGTACGTCGCACGGCTTTCGCGCCAGCGCATCAAGCCTATTAAACGAAAGCGGGAAATGGTCGCCAGATGCTATCGAAGCAGAATTGGCGCATAGAGGTTCAGACGAAGTTAGACGCGCCTACCACCGCAGTAGCTATTGGGACGAACGCGTGAAAATGTGCCAATGGTGGGCGGACCGACTACTCGCCGTTACCTAAACTGGAATCAGCCACGGGAAATTATTTCAAGCATTCACAATTGAAAAAATGGCAATGCAGCTTTCTCAAAGAGAACATCATCGTTGAAAGTCAGCATCAAGCTCTCAGTATAACGCTACCTGTGTCCAGAACCACTTCTGTCAAAAGTTGGGTAGTGTCTCAGTTATTTAAAACAAGCTTGGGTATTTGGTTTTGATTCATCTAATGTTGTCCGATAGCGTATATTAAACAGGTCGGACCGATGTCAGATGCAGACTACCAAGCTGATGAGAATTGCTTCAAATATTTCGCCAGATTAGAAACGTGGACTCGCGAGGAGGCCGGGGCGTTACTGCTCAGGCTCGATCCTCGGATTGTGCTAGCGCGAGATAGAATATCCGGATCGCGCCCAGCGTTTAATTTTCGACAGTTCTGCGATCTTTTGGAAATGCTCAATAGAGCTAAAACTGCACTATCTGATGGCAGGCATCTTAAGCCCGAGCAAATTCTAAACTGGGCCAAAACTCAGGGATATAGTCCACCAAAGGAGCTCGTCATAGCAGTCAAGGCGGCGAAAGTGGTGAGGCAATCGGATGAACAACTCATCCCAGAATCTGATTTCAGCGCGAATATCGAAAACCAGGCCATCGCAAGCGAACTACCAAAAGATAATGTTCTGCACCATAAAACTAAATCATCAATGCTAAAGCTGATCGCTGGAATGGCCGTTCGCGGATACGGTTATAACCCGAAACTGCGACAAAACTCAGCAATAACAGACATAGAGACTGATCTTAGGTTACTCAATGTTCCCCTAAGCGATGATACAATCCGCAGGTGGGTCAATGAAGCTTGTGAGTTGATCGACTGGGAAACGATAGATGATGACGCAAAATAGCAACAACCCTAATTAGGATTGTCGAAATCCTAATTAGGCCTCGATCCCGGCGTATCCTAATAACACTGCCTCGAACCGTTACAAGTCGAGGTGAACTAAATGGACAACAACAAATTCCCCCAAACCGGATTTGTCCGCCTGAAGCAAATTCTGGCACCCTCCGGCCCAATCCCAGTTTCCAAGTCCACCTGGTGGGCTGGCGTCAAAGACGGGCGTTTCCCTAAGCCGCTCAAGCTGGGCGCACGCGTCACTGTCTGGCGCGCTGAGGAAATCTACGCGCTCATTGCCAATGGCGTGTCCAGCAATGGGGCGTAGGCTGAATGGCCGGTCGATCAGTATCCACCGCTGCTATACAGTTAGTGAAACGGCCACTGCCTTGGGCTTACACAGAGGCTCAGTCCTCAGGTGGCTTAGCAAGGGTGAATTGTCGCCAATCGACCAGTCGAAGCCATTCCTAATTCATGGAAAGGCGCTTCGAGAATTCATCGACCGCCGTACTCCCAGAAAACAGAAATGCGCGCTTCATGAATGGTTTTGCTTTAGATGTCGCGCACCCCGTACAGCAGCGTTTGGTGAAGCCGAGATTATTGGCGCGAATGTGAACTCCTGCAATATCCGGGCGCTTTGTTCCGACTGCGCAGCGGTGGTTCACAAGCGCTTCTCGCTGAAGACCCTTGCCACACTCCGTCGAATAATTCGCCTTTCAGCGCCGCAGCATCTCAAACACCTAATTGAGTGAATACACCCCTGCTTAAATGTTCACTTAGACTGGGAGCGCGAAACCATGCTCAAAATCAACTCAAAAAATGAGCGGATCAAACGGAAATATCTGAATTGGCTCGAAGATGCGAGACGCAAAGATGTGAAGACGACCACTCAGGTCGCCGCAGCAATTTCGCTCTTTGAACAATCGACCGGGAACCGCGATTTTACAGCCTTCCACTTTGAGCAAGCGCGCAAGTTTAAGCGCGACCTCGAAAAGGCGACAAATGAAAAGACTGGCAAGCCGCTGTCCGAAACAACGATCCGATCACGTCTCCAGATACTAAAAGCCTTCATTGAGTGGCTTTCGGACCAACCTGGATATAAGAGCAAAGTGGATTTCACTGACGCTGCCTATTTTAGCCCTTCCGGTCGCCAAGACCGAATCGCCGCTGCTTCGCGCGAAAAGCCTTTCCCGAGCCTAGCTCAAATTCGACACGTCATTACCACCGCTCCAGACGAAACCTCTATAGAAAAGCGTGACCGAGCCTTAATTGCATTTGCCATTTTGACCGGAATGCGTGATGCAGCTTTAGCGTCCCTTCCCGTTGGCAAGGTCAATATGGCTAGGCGCGAAGTGTTTCAGGATGCTCGCGTCGTCAATACCAAGAACTCGAAAACGATGAAGACCTTTTTCTTCCCCGTCGGGGACGACTTCGTGAAGATTATCGAGGAATGGGTCGCATACCTGAAAACAGAGCTACTTTTCGCCGAAACAGATCCGCTTTTCCCCAAGACAGAAACAGGCTTGAATGAAGATGGAGTATTCGCGGCTTTGGGCCTCACACGTGAATACTGGACCGATGCATCCGCAATTCGCCGTATCTTTCGCGAGCGCTTCGAAGTCTCTGGCCTGTCCTATTTTCACCCCCACAGCTTTCGGAAGACCCTTGCCCACCTCGCCTATGACCTGAACCTGGGACTGCGCGACTCAAAAGCCTGGAGCCAGAACCTTGGCCACGAAAAGGCCGACACGACATGGACGAGCTACGGAACGCTCCCCGACCATCAAACTGGAGAGATCATGGCTGGCCTAATGGACAAGAAAACCGCGCCAAGCGAATCACCGCCACCCGAAGCACTTGAATGGATGAAGCGCCAGGTTGAGCGCGGGCAATAAACTCTCACCTTTAGGATTTGATAAAGCTTTGCTGAGGCTTCGAAGTAAGAAAACCCTGTTCTCCATCTACAATGGACTACGCTATTTCCGTAAGCGCTTGAAGATAAGGTGTTTTAGACTAAAAAATGAAGACTACTAATCAGCATCTCAGATTGCATTTTAGCTTCACTATGACCAGTATTGGCGAAACAAAAGCAATATTAGGCTTCGTCGCGTGTCACCCGATATAAATCAAACTCCAGAGCAAATCGCTCGGGATCGGATCGATAAACGCCTGAGGGTAGCTGGGTGGATTGTCCAGGATAAGGACTCACTCGATTTTAACGCTGGTTTAGGTGTGGCGGTTCGCGAATACCAGACAGACATCGGGCCCGCCGACTACGTCCTTTTTGCTGACCGACAAGCGGTCGGTGTTGTCGAAGCAAAACCGGACAAGTGGGGGGCCAAGCTCACCACCGTAGAAGAGCAATCCGAAGGGTACGCCAACGCGAACTTAAAGTGGGTAAAAAACTCCGAGCCTCTTCCGTTCCTGTATGAAAGTACCGGGCAGGTCACGCGCTTCACAAACGCACGCGATCCCAATCCACGGTCTCGCGAAGTCTTTACTTTTCACAGGCCAGAAACACTGAAGTCCTGGACACAAGCCCCAAAGAGTTTACGAGCTGGCATCTCGGCGCTACCAAATCTCAATCCTGATGGCCTTCGCGATTGCCAGATCAAGGCTATTACAAACCTCGAAACATCGCTTAAGTCTGACAAACCTCGCGCCCTTGTCCAAATGGCGACGGGCTCTGGGAAAACCTTTACCGCGATAACGCAAGTTTATCGTTTGCTCAAACATGCCGGAGCCCGTCGCATCCTTTTTCTCGTTGATACTAAGAACCTCGGTGAGCAGGCCGAACAAGAGTTCATGGCCTTCATCCCCAATGACGACAATCGCAAGTTCACCGAACTCTACAACGTCCAGCGCCTCACTTCGCCATCCATCGCGAACGACAGTCAGGTCGTCATCTCGACGATCCAGCGCATGTACGCCACGCTGAAGGGCGAGGAATTGAATGAAGGCGCAGATGAGGAAAACCCGGCAGAGCAGAAATGGAAACGCAAGAAACCGCTGCCGGTCGTCTACAACGCCAAGCTCCCCCCGGAATATTTCGACATTGTCGTGATCGATGAATGCCATCGCTCGATCTACAATCTTTGGCGCCAGGTCATCGAGTATTTCGATTCTTATCTGATCGGTCTTACAGCCACACCGGACAATCGCACTTACGGTTTCTTTCAGAAGAACGTTGTAAGCGAATACACCCATGAAAACGCCGTTGCGGACAAGGTGAACGTCGGCAATGAAATCTACCTGATAGAAACCGAAATCACGAAAGGCGGAGAAACGCTCAAAGCCGAGCAACTTGTCGAAAAACGCGAACGCGACACAAGGGCCAAACGGTGGGAAACACAAGACCAAGATGAAGCCTATGCCGCCACTCAGCTTGACCGCTCTGTCGTTAACCCCGATCAGATACGAACTGTTATACGTGCCTTTCACGATAAGTGGCCCGAGATATTTCCGGGTCGCGACGAACTGCCAAAAACCCTCATTTTCGCGAAAACTGACAGCCATGCGGATGACATCATCCAGACCGTCCGGCAGGAGTTCGGCGAAAGCAACGACTTCTGCCGCAAGATCACCAACGGCGCTAAAAACCCGAAATCTTCGCTTTCGGCCTTTCGCAATGACTATTACCCGCGCATCGCGGTGACGGTGGACATGATCGCGACAGGCACCGATGTCAAACCGCTCGAATGCCTGATCTTCATGCGCGACGTGAAATCAAAGAATTATTTCGAACAGATGAAAGGGCGCGGCACTAGAGTGGTGAAAGCGGATGATCTCAAAAAAGTCTCCCCTTCTGCTGACGCAAAGACTCACTACGTGATCGTCGATGCCGTCGGCGTCACCAAATCGCTAAAAACCGCCAGCCAGCCGCTCGACACCAAGCCCTCGATTCCGTTTAAGGACCTCGCGATGGGGCTGATCATGGGTGACCGATCGGAGGACACCGTCAGCTCGCTTGCGGCCCGTCTTTCGCGGCTCGACAACAAGCTCGGAGCCGAGGATCAGGAAAAGATCGCGACCGAGGCCGGAACATCCCTAACCGCCATCGTGCGCGACCTCTTCGACGCCATCGATCCCGACAAGGTAGAGGCAGACGCCAAAGCCGCGGGCCACCCCGAACCTGATGACATGGCCATGCAAACCGCCCGCGAGGAACGGATCAAACAGGCCGCCAACATCTTCACCGGCCCGCTCATCAACCTGATGGACACAATCCGCCGCGACAACGAACAGACCATCGATCATGAAAACTTAGACACGCTGCTGCGCGCGGAATGGGCGGGCGATGTGGCCGAGAACGCGAAACAAATCGCGCAGGAGTTCGAGGATTACCTGACCGAGAACCGTGACGAGATCGAGGCACTTTCGATCTACTTCAATACGCCTGCCCGCCGGTCCGAAGTGACTTACGCCATGATCAAGGACGTGCTGAAGAAACTAACCGAGGACCGCCCGCGCCTGGCCCCGCTAACCGTCTGGCGCGCCTATGGGTATCTGGATGACTACAAGGGCAGCAACCCCGCCAGCGATCTGACGGCGCTGGTGGCGCTCATCCGACGGGTGACGGGCCTTGATGACACGCTGACCCGCAATTCAGACCGGGTGCGGCGCAATTTCCAGAACTGGATTTTGAAACGCCATTCCGGCGCGGGCGAGAAGTTCACCGAGGAACAGATGGACTGGCTACGCATGATCCGCGACCACCTCGCCACCTCATTCACCATCGAGCGCGATGATCTGGAAATGGCCCCCTTTGACGGCAAGGGCGGCATGGGGCAGATGTACGCGCTCTTTGGGGATGGAATGGACGAGGTCATGACCGAGATGAATGAGGCGCTCTCGGCATGACGGAACGTTTGTGGGAAGTCCCTTCGTCTTGGGAATGGACGGTCATCAAGGAACTCGGGGACGTCGTTTCCGGTGCTACACCCTCGACGAAGGTGCGCGACTACTGGGACGGAGACGTCATTTGGTTCGCGCCATCCGATCTCACTGGATATAAACAGAAATTCATAGCGCGCGGCGCAAAAACACTCACCGAAGAGGGCCTTGCGAACTCATCCGCAAGGATCATGCCCGCTGGCAGTGTGATGTTTTCATCCCGCGCACCGGTCGGATATGTCGCAATCACTTCCGTGCCGGCTGCAACAAATCAGGGGTTCAAGTCGGTGGTGCCTTACACCGGCATTTTCAACGAATACCTGTATCACTACCTCAAAGCCTCCAAACAGTTGGCCGAGCAACGCGCGACCGGCACGACTTTCAAGGAACTCTCTGGCGCGGCCTTTGGTGTGCTTCCGGCTCCACTCCCTCCGACCAACGAACAACGCCGCATCGTGGAGAAGATCGAGGCGATGTTCGACGAGATCGACAAGGGGGTCGAGAGCCTGCAAACGGCGCGCGCCGCCCTCGGCCTCTACCGCCAGTCCCTGCTGAAATCCGCCTTTGAAGGCCGCCTCACCGCCTATTGGCGCGCGCAAAATGCTGACAAACTGGAGGCCCCCGAAACCCTCCTCGCCCGCATCCAGACCGAACGAGACACCCGCTACAAAACCGCCCTAGACGACTGGCAAACCGCCCTCACCAAATGGCGCGCCGACGCCGAACAAGGCAAGAAACCGGCGAAACCGAAGCGGCCAAAGGACCTCAAATCGGAGCCCCATGATCGCTTCGCGATCCCATCCAGCTGGATCACCGCCCCTTTAGGCGCAGTTGCGTTCGAAGCCGTCCTAGGAAAAATGTTAGATCGGCAGAAGAACCGAGGTAAACCCAGGCCATACTTAGGTAACATCAATCTTCGATGGGGTGCCTTTGATGTCGACGCAGAAAAAACCATGCTTATCGAAGATCACGAAGTCCCGCGTTATGGAATAAGAGCGGGAGATTTGGTGATCTGCGAAGGTGGCGAACCTGGGCGCTGTGCGGTATGGCAAGGGGCTGACGAAAGTGTCTTTATTCAAAAGGCGCTGCATCGTGTTCGTTTCACGCAGTCTTTCAGCGCTTGGTTTGCCTATTATTTCTTGAGGTTTGCTACATTCGCGGGGCTTCTGGACAAGCACTACACTGGATCAACAATCAAACATCTGACGGGAAAAGCACTCGACGAAGTTCTGCTGCCAATTTGCTCCCCCGCCGAACAAACAGAAATCGTCCGCATCCTCGACGAAAAACTCGAAGCCGCCGACGCGCTAGACGCCGAGATCGATGCCGCCCTCACCCGCGCCGACGCCCTGCGCCAATCCATCCTGAAAAAAGCTTTCTCTGGCCAACTCGTCCCTCAGGACCCCAAGGACGAGCCAGCCTCCATCCTGCTTGAGCGGATTAAAGTCGAGAAAGCCGAAAGAGAACAAGCTGCCAAACGCAACCGTAAATCCACGTCATCGCGCAAACTAAAAGCAAGGAGGCCGACATTGACCGACCTGATCGCAGTTCTGAAAAAACAAAAAAGCTGGATCTCCGCCTCGAAGGCAGCACAGGCTTTGGGGATTGGCGATAACTCGACATCCGACGACGTCGAGGCGTTCTATCGCCAGCTGAAAGATTACGTCGAACGCGCTGCCATCGAAGTCGAAAGACGCGGTGACGAGGATTGGTTGCGCCTTACAAAAGCCAAGGTGAGCTAATGCGCATCGATTGGCTTTGGATACACGAGTATAAGAACCTCAGGGATCTGACGATTGATTTTTCTCAGGACCACCTGATCACCGTACTGATAGGCCGGAACGGCACCGGCAAATCCAATGTGCTCGAAGCCCTGACCGAAATTTTTCGTGACCTGCTCATGGGGACGGACAGAAACGGAAAGAAAAACGTACCTTCGATCAAGTATCGCATCGCCTACGAAATCCAGGACCGGTGGGTCTTCATCGACGCTGATCCAGAACGGAAAGAAGCATACCGGGCAAAGACCGTCAGTAAGGACGAGCATCAGGAGCCTTATCCGGTTGGCACCTCCTTTGATGATCTCCAAGGAACACCAATAAGCAGAACAAAAATTATCGGTGAAGACTCAGAGCACCTGCCTCGCTTCCTGTTCGGCTACTACTCGGGTGAGAGCGAGCGGATGAAGGAGGTCTTTCGTGCCTACTTGAAGAACTACGATGACAAACTGATCAAGAACAATGACCCCGGGCTGAAGCGCATGTTTTTCGCTGAACCCGTGCACAGCAATTTCGTGCTGCTTTCGTTCATCGTGAATAACAAGACACAAACGGACGAATTTCTGCAAAAACAACTCGGACTCGAAGAAGGCGGAATAGAGTCCGTTTTATTCGTGCTCAAACAACCGTACTGGCACAATAAGAAAGCGACGGGCGGCGATCATCGCTTTTGGAACTCAAAAGGAATCGTTCGAGATTTCCTTGCTAAGCTCTATGAAATTTCGCTCGCTCCGATCCGCATCAAACGCCGAGAGATGTACGATGTACGACGCTCCAGAACGCTGGAATATTTATATTTATATGCAAAGGACATAGATTCTTTGCAAGAATTAGCAAATGGAAAGACTTCGGCTGAGTTTTTCCGCGACCTGGAAAGCACCCATGTTTCCGATCTGATTGATGAAGTTCGGATCAGGGTGAAACTAAGAAAGAACGATGGCTCAGTGACCTTCCGTGAACTGAGCGAAGGCGAGCAACAACTTCTAACAGTACTCGGATTGCTTCAATTCACATCGGCTGAAGAGAGCCTATTCCTGCTAGATGAGCCGGACACACACCTTAATCCACGCTGGAGCGTTGAATACATTCAGCACATCCGGGATTTTCTCAAAGATGAGAATGAAAATAGCCAATCCAGCCATGTCCTTCTTGCAACGCATAACCCGATAGCTGTTGCTGAACTCGTGAAGGAGCAAATTCAGATATTAAAACGCGATGATGAGACCCTATACGTTACGTCGGAAAAACCGGAAATCGACCCTGTTGGAATGGGTTATGCTGGAGTCATCACAAGCGATCTCTTCGATCTTAATGCTGCCGTAGATACAACAACCCAAAAACTACTGGAGACTCAGCGAAGACTGTCAGCCAAAACCCCGTTAAGCCAAGCCGAAAACGAAGAACTAAATAAAGTAACCAGGCAACTGGAGGAATTTGGATTCCGCTATCAAATGAGAGACCCAGTGTATACGGAATACCTTCGGGCGCGTGCTGAACGGACTTCTATCTCCAATGCCAAGGCAGGCCAAGAAAGTGAAAGGTTAGATCCGGAAGAAGCGCGACGTTTGGTCGGGGAAGCACTCAATGAAATTGAAAAAGAGTCCCAGTCATGAGATTTATCGATACAGCTTTCTTGGTTCCTCCAGCAGATTTCGGCGAGATGGCTGCCCAGGCCGAGGCCGATGGTGAAGAAAATATTGGAAATCATTCGAATGTTTGGCAGTGCTGCAAAGAAAGCCTAAAGGGGGCGTCTTTCGACAAGTGTTATTACTGCGAAATGAAGGACATTCGGTCGGACGGCGCAGTAGACCACTACCGACCAAAGTCCAAGTACAAGTGGGCAGCTTTCCGTATTGATAATTTTCGCTTTGCGTGCACCTTGTGCAATAGTCGCCGCAAGGATCGTAACACTGGCGAAATTGGAGGAAAGGGTGCCGGGTTTCCACTTTTTGATGGATGCCAAATGGCCACTTGCGCCGACGAGATCTGCAATGAACGCCCTCTGCTTCTCGATCCCTGCAACGCGGCTGATCCAGATGCATTAGACTATCGCGCTGACGGTGTTGCAGTCCCTGCCAGCGACGACAACGCAAACCCACAGAAAGTTAGGGCGGAAACCTCGATAGCGGCGTATCACCTTAATCACTCAGATTTGCAGGAAGAAAGACGGAAAGCGGCTATTAAGATTCAGGAGAAGGTCAATGAGGTCGAAGCGAACTTGACGCGTTTTGTCGGAGGCGATCTTGCCGCGCAACCAGCTTACACATCCGCCGTGAGAGACCTAAAGCGGTTTCTGGACCAACGCGCCGAGCTTTCCGCATTCTCAAGGCGTGTTCTGCAATCCTACAAGAATAAACCGTTTGTTGAGACGATCTTGGCAGCAGCCTAGGAGATAAAATGAACACCGCCCCTATTGTATCCAAGGTCTGGAGTTTCTGCACCACGCTACGTGACGATGGTGTGGGTTACGGCGACTATTTGGAACAGCTCACCTATCTGATATTTCTCAAGATGGCTGACGAATATGCTAAGCCGCCTTACGAGCGTGATATTGGCATTCCCAAAGGTTTTGATTGGAACAGCCTGACCTCGCGCCGTGGGGCAGAGCTGGAAGCACACTACGTCATTCTGTTGCGCGAGCTAGGCGAACAAAAAGGTATGCTCGGTCAGATCTTCACCAAGGCGCAAAACAAGATCACCGACCCCGCCAAGCTGTTCCGCCTGATCGACATGGTGGATGGGACCAAGTGGGTAACACTCGGTGCAGACGTCAAAGGCGACATCTACGAAGGGCTGCTGGAACGGAACGCTGAGGATACTAAATCCGGTGCAGGACAATATTTTACCCCGCGCGCTTTGATCCAGGCGATGGTCGAATGTATTCGCCCCGAACCCGGTAAGACCATCGCCGACCCCGCGTGTGGGACCGGGGGATTCTTCCTCGCCGCGCATGATTTCCTGGCGGACCCAGACAACCACTCGCTCGACAAGGAACAAAAGGCATTCCTGAAACACTCGACTTTCTTCGGCAACGAGATTGTCGCTGGGACACGGCGGCTCTGCCTCATGAACATGTTCCTTCATGGGATCGGCGAAATGACTGGTGATACCTTGGTATCTCCCGCAGATGCCCTGATTTCACCTCCTTCCGATACCTTCGACTATGTTCTGGCAAACCCGCCTTTCGGCAAGAAAAGTTCGATGAGCTTTACCAATGCGGAAGGCGAGCAAGAAACAGACGACTTGACTTACAATAGGCAGGACTTTTGGGCGACGACATCGAACAAGCAACTGAATTTCGTACAGCATATTCGCACCATGCTAAAAACGACGGGCCGTGCAGCGGTTGTCGTTCCAGACAACGTTCTGTTTGAAGGCGGCGCCGGTGAGACCATCCGGCGCAAGTTACTACAAACGACTGACCTTCACACAATCCTCCGCCTACCGACGGGGATTTTCTATGCGCACGGTGTCAAAGCGAATGTGATATTTTTCGATAACCGTGCCGCGAGCCCCGATCCACAGACCTCAAAAGTCTGGTATTATGACTACCGAACAAACGTGCATCACACTTTGAAGCAAAAGCCCCTTACCTACAGTCACCTCGAAGACTTTGTTTCTTGCTTCAATCCCCGCAACCGACATGAGCGTATTCCGACATGGAGTGAGGAAACGCCAGATGGCCGATGGCGCGCATTTGAGCGTGAAGAGCTGCTTGAACGTGATAAGGCGAGCCTCGATCTCTTCTGGCTCCGGGACTCATCAATGACCGACCTAGAAAACCTTCCAGAGCCTGAAGTCTTAGCGGACGAGATATTGGAGAATCTTCGATCAGCCATTGCAAGCTTTGCCGCTGCTTCAGAAACTCAAAGCTAAATTTTTACGTGACCGCTTGAAGGAATTTCAATAATGGTATTTGGAGAGTTTGATGGAAAAAAATGGCGTATTTCATCAGTTGAATAGAATTCTGAAAATTTTCTGGGATAATACTGTACCGGGTCTCGAAGAGATTGAGGAAGCAGAATACGAGCAACTATTAATTCACCTCGAAAGTGATTCACAAAAGCTCCAGAAAAAAGCAAAAAGAGCCTTCGAAGCAGCTTATGACCTAAGAAAATTCGAAATTGAGATGTATTGGAAGCGCGCAAACTATTTTTGGACATTCATTGCCGCTGTTTTTACTGGATATGCATTCATGATTAGAGAAGGGTCAGGAGCCACATTTGAACCATTTGCGCTCGCTTGTGTTGGCATTGTCTTGTCATATGCGTGGTGGACAACGAATAGAGGTAGCAAGGCTTGGCAAAGACATTGGGAAAAACACCTTGATAAGCTTGAAGACCAATTCATGGGCCCCCTTTATAAAACTGTCGCGATGGACAGGACCTATTCGGTGAGTAAATCCAATGAAATTGTGAGTTTTTCGTTCGTCGTCTTTTGGGGCGGGGTCGCATTGCAATACTTGAATTCGAGAAGCCTGCTGCACCCATTTGATTGGTCAGGACCAAAATTTGAGTACATCTTTCCACTAATAGTGACGGCACTAGCTATTTGCGCATTAGAAAATGGATACGGGCGCGGTCGGTTTGGAAACCGTCATTTCAAAATGTACAAACGCGCCCCAAAGTATGTTACATCAAAAAAAGCAAACGGGGTACGGGTAGTTAAATCTTGAAAAGCCTCGGCAAATCTGCATTTCCATCAAGCAGGTTATATTGTTGGTACTTTTGTTGGTACCGATCTGGATCAATTTTACAAATTCTAACAAAATCAATCTTTTAAAGCATTAGTTCGACGCCTCTCCTGGCACCAAGGGCTACGTTTGCGACAAGTTTCGCAGTGCTCTCGCCACCAAAGACATTCGACCTTGCCTCTCGCCGCAATGCGCCGCTGCCCATTGGGCAACGGCGCGCATCAGCAGGGAGTGGCTGATGGGGCTAAAATGTGAAGCGCAATCCTGCTTCGATGATTGAAGCGCTGTTTTCAACATCAAAGTCCGCCGAGAACAAATCCGCCTCGACACTAACGTCGGTTGTTGCGCGGTAACGATAGCCAAGGCTTACATCAACCGATGGAGCAACCGCATAGGCAACCCCGGCCATTGCCTGATACGCAAAGGCAGTTGATTTATCCTGGATGATACCAACGGCAGACGGCGAATAATCCACATCAACAAAGCCGACGCCGACACCACCGCCGATATAGGGCGTCAAACGTCCGCCAAGTTCGACGTCAACCAAAGCATTGGCCATGACATAAATCGTCGAAACATCACCCTGACCGTCGCTGACAAGATCGCCAACACTGACGCCAATATTCGGCGACCCGGTAATCAGCACACCGGCATCTTCTGCGTCCAAGGCGATCCCGCCTGCAGAAACGCCTGCGTGGCTACCAACGCCATTTGATTGATAGGCAACTTCGAGCTCGCCGCGGAAGAAACCATAATCGCGGCCAAGCGCACCAGAAAGCGCGTAACCGGTATCGAAATCCGTGCTCCATCCAACAGCGGTTCCGTCTGGCAATACGGTACCTGCGGGGATGGTTGTCCCTTCACCCGTGGTGAAGTCGCCGTCGAAGCTACCCATGTTGTCTGAATCGCTGAGCATCGATACGCCGCCCGAGAGCGAGATGTAATATTCTTCAGCATTCGCACCATTGGCCGCGAGAAGACCAACGACAGCAGCAGTTGATAAAATACACTTATTCATGATTTACCCCTTTTAAGTGAACCGGCATTCCTCACCAGTCCGTTTTTCGTGCTTTTAAACATTTGTAGGCAGAATGAAGAGAATTCCGCCTTTCGCAGTTAAGGCATCAACACCGTGTCAATTACGTGGATGATTCCATTCGATGCATCGATATCTGCTTGAACAACAGTCGCGTTGTCGATCATCACGCCATCGGTTGCGTCAACTGAGACCGTCGTTCCTTGCACTGTCTCAACGTCGAGGGTCTTGCCCGCGATGTCGCCCGACGCGACGGCAGATGGCAGAACGTGATAGGTTAGAATATCAACCAACTTGGCTTTATTCTCTGGAAGCAGCAGGCTTTCTACAGTACCCTCAGGGAGTTTAGCGAAAGCCGCATCGGTCGGTGCAAAGACGGTAAAAGGTCCCTCGCTACGTAGAGTTTCTTCTAGTCCAGCCGCTTGGACCGCGGCGACAAGTGTTGTGAACGAACCTGCGGCAACAGCCGTATCGACGATATCATTCTGCTCGACCTCTTTGGTCATGGAATGGTGCTCGGCGACGGAGGCACAAGCCGGCAGAATAGCGATCGCAGATGCGAGGCAGGCAGCTTTGATAAATGGTGACATGGGGGAAGCCCTTTTCTTCATTAATGGAAACGATGAATTGTCTACGGGCCGGTCAGGAGGATAGATGCATATTTCACGGCAAATTATTTTCAAGAAATATGTGAACCAATCTCGCCGCTCATGCGTTAGTGGAAGATGAGAAATTTTCCGACGGTTCTGGTTACTGGGGCATCAAGCGGCATCGGCAAAGCTGTTGCATTGCGGTATTTGAAAGCTGGTTCTGTCGTAGGTATCTGTGGACGGAATAAAGACGCCCTTGAAGAAATCCGTAGGGATCACCCCAAGGCTTATCCGCTTATATTTGATACGACAGACCATGCCGCCACAGTGAGTGCCATAAATCAGTTTATTGGCGAAGCAGGCCCCCTCAATCTGGCGATCCTCAATGCCGGAAACCATAAGCCCACGGACGCACGTGATTTCAAGCTCAGTGCCTATAAGGCGATAATGGATATAAACTACTTTGGCACCCTCAATTGTCTCGATGCGGTTATCCCGGCGATGCAACAACAGGGCTCGGGCACTATCGCAATAGTTGGCTCTGTCGCTGGCTATGTTGGCTTGCCTCAAGCCGGATCCTATTGCGCGTCAAAGGCCGCAATCATGCGCTTGAGCGAGACCCTTCGCGCGGAACTGCGCCCTCAGAATATCGACGTCAAATTGATCTCACCGGGATTTGTAAAAACACCGCTCACGGATAAAAATGACTTTGAAATGCCCTTTCTGATGGAGCTTGATGCCGCGACCGACAGAATCATCAAAGGTATATCTGGGCACCAGTTTGAAACAGTATTCCCTCGTCGTCTTGCCTGGAGCCTTAAATTTTTAGCGACGATCCCGAAGTCATTTTATTTTAGACTCACCAAAAAAATGCTCCGAGACCGACCGGACGCGTCCTGATCACTTAGCCTGTAACAGGAGAATAGACCTTTATTGCCATGATGGTGATGCCAAACAGCTTCATGAAGCCCCAATTTTCGACATTACCCTGATCATCGATTTTGAATTGATCAACATATGCCACCCAAACCCCAGCAATTTTCAGATCATAGACAATTTCGAAAACGCCATTCTCAAGCGCGCCGGGCTTTTTCAGTTTGGCGTTGTCGGTTTGCAATAAGACGCCGCGCGCAGAATCGATGAGTTGCCATGAGCGATCCTGAACTTCTCCGTCTGCAAATTCGATTTTCTCGTCAAACAGGAGCTTGCTTGCCTGAACCCGACCATTTGAAATGATCGAGAATGCGCGGCGATAAAGCCCCCAAAATGATGAGGCTACGCCTTCCCAGTGTCGCTTGCCTGCAAGGCAGCGGATCGCATATCCGAAAGCTGGCGAGGTTTCAGCGTCTAAACTTATCTCTCGGTGGTCATCCATTGATCAACTCCGCTTCAGAAATCTTGCCCCGCCGCACAGCATTGGTTTTTTGTTCGCCTGTGATTTTACCGAATTGCTTCTCCCTACCCTTTGCGTCTTTGACACGCGCCCCCTTCAGAAAGAGCTTTAGCGCTTGCCAATGAATGCCCAGCATCACGCCTAGTGTCATAAACGGGAAGGCGAGCAGCGTTTTCACGCAACGTCCGGTCGTGATTTTCGCCTTCTGCCCTGTGAACGAAGCCGTTAATGCTTTTGTCCCAGTACCGTCGAAATATTTGATCAACAGTTTCATCGTCTCTGCAGGATCTGACAAAGAAAACTCGTAACACCCTTCAACATCAAAAAACGGCGATACATAGAATTCTTTTTCGCATTTATGGTTATGGCTCTGCCGCGAAGTCTCGACCGGCATTAGGTAGAAATGACGCCCACCAAAAGTGTTGTTCACTTCATATAACACATGATGTGTGTCATTACCTTCGTATACGAAATATATTGAGATCGGATTGAACACATAGCCGAAAATTCGTGGCATCGTGAAAAGATCAATCTTAGTCACCGAGCGATCAACGCCGTTCTTTCGTAAGGTTTTGCGCACCCAACGGGCCAGATTATCTGTTTTTCCATCTCCGTGATCTTTTGGGTTAACATTCATTACGCGGCGTTTATTCCAGCCAAATAATTTCGAATAGTCGTTACATTTTTCTGCTCGATCCAGGTCAATACAAACATAGGCGACACCATAATCGAACTGATGACCGGGGCCGGATAACCGCGCGTGATGGACGTTGCCTATGTAAAAGCTGGCATGGGTCATGCTGCCAAACTTGCCTTATCCGCACCGGAATAGGTCCGCGCCAGACGCTCTTTCGTGAAATCGAAATCCCACGGGCGTCGCCATTCTGTCATGCCCTCAGCGACGGCCAGCCCAGCCTGTAATCCATCCTCGTGGAAGCCATACCCCATCCACGCACCAGCAAACCACACGCGGTCATGCCCCTGGATATCCCAAAGGCGCTGTTGGGCTTTCGTTGCCACCGGATCGAACACCGGGTGGTCATATTCAAAACTTGCAATGACTTTACCTGGTTGCGGAGGGTGGAAAGGGTTTAGCGTAACAAAGCAGTTCGTTTCTGTTTTCAGATCTTGCAGCGCATTCATCCAATAGGTGACAGATATTTCTTGCTGATTGGAATAATCGGAAAGGTAGTTCCAATTTGCCCATGCTCGCTTTCGGCGCGGCATACAGTTTTCATCCGTATGAAGAATTGCGGTATTGGGTTGGGTTCGGAATGCAGAAAGAACATCACGCTCTCGCGGTGTCGCATCGGTTAGCAGCGCAAGCGTCTGCGGCGCGTGGCAGGCAAATACAACCTGATCGAAAAGCTGTACATTCCCGTCACCAAATGAAAGTTCAACACCGGTTGAAATACGCCGTACCCCCATGACTTTGGCGTTCAAAAATATCTTTTCGCCAAAATCTGCGGTTAATGGCGCGATGTAGGACGCGCTCCCACCACTCACTGACTTCCATTCAAATGGTGTTCCTAGCTCGACCAGGCCGTGATTGATAAAAAAACGGGCAAGGCTTTTTACTGGAAAGTCCAAAATGGTGCCGACAGGACACGACCAGATTGCCGCCGCCATCGGCAAGATATGATCGCGTACGAAGGTCGCTCCGTATCGTTTACGGCGTAAAAATTCGCCCAGCGTCAAATCATCAGACGCCCCAACAAGGCCCGGCGCGGACGCATAAAACCGCAGAATATCGGCGAGCATCGCAAAAAAGCGGGGGCGTGTGATGTTTCTCAGATCTGCGAAAAGCCCGGATATGCCGTTACTCGCATATTCTATCCCTCTGTCGCGCGCAGAAACCGAGAAATGCATCTCCGTCGAATTTGAACGCACGCCCAGGCGGTCGAAAAGCGCGGCTAAATTGGGATAATTTGGGTCATTATAGACGATGAAACCGGTGTCGACCGGCACAGGTCCTTCCGGCGCATCAAAAATGACCGTGTTGGTGTGCCCGCCAATATAATTGTTCCGTTCAAAAACAAAGACATCACAATCACGATTGAGCCCCCAAGCCGCTGAAAGCCCTGATATTCCGGAGCCAATAACCGCCACACGTGGGCGCGCGCCAGCGGACCGTGGGCTAGCTAAATTTGTGATTTTGCTCATATAATTTGTGATGCCTGGATTTTTGCTGCCCCTTTGTTACGCATTTTACATGAGTTTGGATCGAGTGATCCAACCGCCGGTTTGGCGCGTAAGTGTTCCTAGGAGAGTAACATGTCCCTTGAACAATCGCGAAGCCAGCTATCAGCGCCGTCGATATCGCCAAAAGTTGGTGTGGTAATTGCCATGCCCAATCGCAGCGATACAGATGAAGTTTTAATCGAAAAAGTGCGCAATCACCGCGACCGGGATGCGCTTAATTCGCTCGCGTCGCATTACGGCCCGCGCCTTAAATCCTGGCTTGTTTGTCGCGGTGAAGACTCGCATGCCGCGGAAGATATCGTTCAGGACGTTATGGTCACCGTTTGGGTGAAGGCGAACAAATATGATCCATCGCGCGGCAAATTTTCGACGTGGCTTTTTCGCCTAACGAGAAACCGGTGGATTGATTGCAAGCGAAAATCACAACGAGTGGACGTTACCGCCCCGGATGACCTCGTCGCCCTCGTAGATGGCGCAGTTGATGGCGCGGACGCAGCGTTTGACCAGAACGAGATATCCGCCGCAATTCACAAACAGCTCGCCCTGCTACCGGCTGAACAAAAACATGTACTCTACCTATCATTTTTCGAAGGGCTTTCGCATGGCGAAATCGCCAAAAGAACCGGTTTAGCGCTTGGAACCGTAAAAAGCCGGATCCGCGCACCATTGAAAAAAATGCAGGAAAGCATGACTGAGTTTTCGGAGTATTTTAATGACTAGCACGAGTTTATCACCCCGTCACACCGCAAATGAAGAATGGCTCGCGTCATATTCATCGGGCACGCTGACGCCGGCGAAAAGCCTGTTGATTGATTGTCAGATGGCCATCGCGCCGGCGATTGCGGCGAAGATAAATGTGTATGACGAGATTGGCGGCGCGTTTATAGAAAGCGCAAAAGGCGAAGATCTGTCTAATGACTTTCTTACGCGTTTGTCACTTGCGCTACCTGACAGTGATATGCCCGCCCATGCCCCATCAGCAACTGCGCGTGATCAAAGCCGTGCCTCTGGCTGGATTCCATCCCCGTTACAGAAATTTCTAGAAACTTCAGAGATCGACCTGAAGTGGAAGAAGAGCGGCCCCGGCGTCGAGCGCGCCCCGCTACTGGGTGAAGATGGGGAAAGGCTTTATTTGCTGAAAGCGAAACAAGGGTTGAAATTACCGGTTCACACTCATCGCGGACAAGAATGGACACTTATTCTTCAGGGCGGATACAATGTGAATGGCGAAAATTATGGCGTTGGTGATCTTCATTGCGAAGATGAAAATTGCGTTCACCAACCAATCATCGACGCCCATGGCGAGGATTGTATCTCACTCGTGGTCGACGAAGGCGCGTTGGTTTTCAAAAACCCAATCTATAAAATTATCCAGCCGCTTCTTGGCGTCTAAAAAATGACCTCCAGCGCAATGCCGGAGGTCAATCTCAAATGCTAGGCCGGTAGCTTATAGTCTTTGAAAATTTTTCTAAGCTCGGTCTTCAAGACTTTCCCTGTCGCCCCAAGCGGAATTTCATCGACAAATTCAACTGCATCCGGCCACGCGATCTTGTCAATTTTGTCTTTCAGGAAATCCTTGATTTCCTCTGGTCTCGGATCATGGCCTTCTTTTTTAACAACAATCAGCAATGGTCTTTCTTGCCATTTCGGGTGATGCACACCGATCACGCCTGCCTGTGCAATACCGGGGTGCATCAGTGCCGCATTTTCAATGTCGATTGACGAAACCCACTCGCCCCCAGTTTTGATGACGTCTTTGGATCGATCCGTGATCTGCATGAAGCCTTCTTCATCGATGATCGCCACATCGCCTGTGTCGAACCAGCCATCGTTGGTCAGTGTCTCGCCTTCAGCTTTATAATATTCGCCGATAATCCACGGTCCACGCACCTGAAGGTGGCCATCAGACACACCATCATGCGGCAATTGTTTTCCTGCCGCATCGACAATCCGCATATCAACAAAGGGAAGCGCCCTGCCCGCCTTGAGCTCATAAGGGATCCGCTCATCAAGTGGGAGTTTTTTCAGGTGTGGCGGCAACGAGTTAACCGTTCCAATCGGCGACATTTCGGTCATGCCCCAGCCTTGGCGAAGATGTACATCATATTTTTCAAAACCGCGGATCAAGGCTTCGGGTAACGCCGAACCACCGCTTAAGCCGGTTTTCAAATGGGTCAGTGTTTTGCCGGTCTTTTCGAGATATTGAAGCAACCCAAGCCAAACCGTCGGTACACCGACGCTGTAGGTCACTTTTTCATTTTCAAGCATTTCATACAGTCCCTCACCATCAAGGCGCGGACCAGGGAAAACTTGTTTAAGGCCAACCATTAAACTCGAATAGGGCGTATTCCATGCGTTCACATGAAACATCGGCACAACCGGCAATATCGAGTCGCCTTCATCAACGCCTAACGCCGTCGGGAGCACACTCCCGAACGCCTGCAAAACCAATGCGCGATGACTGTAAACCACCCCCTTTGGATCGCCAGTCGTCCCCGAAGTATAGCACATGGCAACGGCTGTATTTTCATCAAATTCAGGCCATTCAAATTGATTGCTAGCCGGAGCAATAACCTCTTCATAAACATGCGCCCCGCCTTCCGGGGCATTATCGCTATCGGTCATTACGCAATATTCTTTGACCGTCTTTAACGCCGGTTTCAATGCTGCAACCAAGGGAGCAAAGGTAATATCATAGAAGAGAAACGAATCTTCGGCATGATTGATAACGAAGGCCGCATTTTCTGGCCCCAGGCGCGGATTGACCGTGTGCAAAACCGCACCAATGCCGCCAATCGCGTAATATAACTCGAACTGGCGATGGGTGTTCCAACCAATCACGCCAATTCGGTCACCGGGCTTTACGCCCATATCAATCAGCGCATTCGCCAATTGCGCAATTCGCTTACTCGAATCGGCAACTGTATATCGATGGATGGGACCTTCGACCGTGCGCGTGACGATTTCGGTGTTCCGATAATTTCGCACCGCGTGTTTTAGGATCTCGGTCGTCAAAAGCGGCCGGTCCATCATTAGTCCCATCATAGCGTTTTCCCTCTCCATTCGGTCGCCTAAATCGATATTTTATACCACTACCCCGGCAATCATTCGATTTTAAGGCATCATTCTTCCCCCAATAGAGCCTAGGAGAGCGGTATTGGTCAAATAGACAATGCACCAAATTTGGGCTGGAGATCTCGTTTTACGCCGGCCTAATTTGCAACCGGAATCGCAGCACGCAAAAGCTCGTGTTGACGTTCCTCGCCGGGAAAATCTTCGTCGATCCATCGCGCCTCAATCGACGCAAGGAGCGCAGAAATCGCGGGTCCCGGCGGGACACCGGCAGCAACAATATGTTTTCCGGAAATGGCGAATTCGGGCACTTCGATAGTGGAGATCAACTCCATCACACGCCTGAATTCTTGCGCAGGCAGACGCTTATTTGCATATGCCAGCGTTAGCCCGTCTGCAAAACTATCCTTGCCGAGCCGATAAAGCTGCGCGCGAATTGTTTTTTGATCAAAAGGCGCGCGGAGTTTTTTGAACGCATCCAAGGCATTTTCGCGAATAGCCTTTTCCGCATTGGAGGTTCTGAGCCGTTGGTCAATCCCGCTCCCCGCGTCGCCATAAAGCGCGGCCAGCAGCAGCGGTACCGAAGCCGCTGCATCGACTTTTTTGATGCGCTCTAACGCATCCAAATCTGCTGGGCTTTGCCAAATCATCGGCAAGATTGCCGTTTCCTTCATACCTTCAAGGGCAAAGCGCGCTTTGGGAAGCCGCAGAATTTGCGAAAACTCCTCGCCAACCCTTTCTGCCGATAGTGAAGAAATTCCGTCCTTTAAGGCCATACACGCCGCAAGGCCTGCCGGATCAAACCCCTCGCAAAATCTGGCAGAGAATCTGAAAAACCTCATTATACGGAGATAATCCTCTTTTATTCTCTCCTCCGCATTTCCGATAAAGACGACGCGCCGCTGCGACAAATCATTGACACCACCGGTCGGATCGAACAATTGCGCATCTGGCGTTAAATAAATCGCATTTACAGTGAAATCTCGACGCTTCGCGTCCTCAGCCCAATCATCTGTAAAGGCAACGGTCGCGCGCCGGCCATCCGTTGAAATATCTGACCGCAGCGTTGTTATTTCAATCGCCTTATGATCCGCGATGGCTGTGACGGTCCCGTGCTCCACACCCGTCGGCACCGAACGCAACCCGGCCTTCGCAAGCAGGTCTATAACCTGCTCGGGACGCAATGTTGTTGCCGCATCAATATCTTTCGGGCGCTGCCCCAACAGGCTGTCGCGGACACAGCCGCCCACAAAACGAAGCGCACCGCTATCGGCCGTATTAAAGGCTTTTATGATCTTTTCGACATGCGGATCCCGTAGCCAGGAAAAATGTTCTCTCTGACTATCCGTCAACGGAACAAGGGATCCACGGTCACTCATCTATCTGTCTCGAGACGTGCCTCTTGCACAATCTCTGCAAAACTTCGCAAAATTCCCGCAGTCAGCCCCCAGATATGATAGGAGCCATAGGGCGCGGCATACATTTTGTAATTTACACCTTCATGGACCCGGTCTTCAGTAATGTGATTGTCCAGGTTCGCGATAAAATCGAGCGGCACTTCGAAAATTTCGTCCACTTCCCTCGGGCATGGTTTCAACGGCGCCGACGGATCAACCAAGCCGACAACTGGCGTAACCGCAAACCCAAGGCCACCCATATGAACACCGAGCGAGCCAAGCACTTCAACGGATTCGGGCGCAATATTGACTTCTTCATGGGCCTCGCGAAGTGCCGTCGACACCAGACCATCATCTTCCGGCTGCGACTTTCCGCCAGGAAAACTAATCTGCCCGGGATGAGAAGGCATTTTAGATGACCGCACTGTCAAAACGATATTCAGGGTCTCTTGCCTAGGCACAAGCGGTATCAACACCGCCGCATCTTTGCGCTCGTTGCTCCACCGTTTCTCAAACCGCTTATCCCCCACGAGGTCCGGATTGATCTCGCTGAAGAGTTCACGCACGCGGCTTGATGTGGCACTGCGCAAATTCGCCTCGATTCTGGACTTCAGGATGTCAGCAGAATCGGCGGTAAAAAAGGGTTCGTTACTCATTTGATTGGTCTATCGGACTTCCGTCAAAAATTTCGTCTGCGGCACCAAAAGCAAAAAACTCGCCCGCCGAGCGGACGCCAAAGACTGCCTCGCCGTCAATTTCCTCAATTTCGCCGAGACTAACAAGGTCATAAAAAACCGGCCGCGCAATCAGCGCCTCAAGGCCGGCTCTTACATGGATATAGGGTTTACCTTCGGCATTTGTAGATGGTTTTCGAAATTCGATGGGATGCTCTGGTCCGGCCACCACTTCGTCGCCAACATTTGTCGTAAATTTTAAAGTCCGGTCATCGTCCGCACCTTCGACATTCATCAGAACGGCGAGAAATGGCGCGTCCTCGACGGTGATCCCGAGCTTTTCGACCGGTGTCACCAAAAAGTGCTTATCGCCCTCGCGCTTTAATACCGTCGAAAACAAACGGACTAATCGTGCGCGTCCAATTGGCGTGCCCTCATAAAACCATGTGCCATCGCTTTTGATGACCATGTCGATGTCACCGCAGAAATCCGGATTCCACTTTTCGACAGGCGGAAGAGATTTCCCGTCTGTTTTTTCAAGTTCGGCCGCATATCGCATCAGGTCAGTCATATGAAAAAACCGGCGTCGTTTTTGACGACGCCGGCCCTTGATTGTTAATTTGCGTCGCTTACCGCATTGGAAGCTACGCCGCGTTTATTCGCAAGTAATGCAACGGGCATAAGCGCCATTTGGATCGTTAAATTCTTCAAAGAACACTGTTTGATCTTCAACCGCTTTCAGCAGTTTTGTCACCATGCCTCGGGATTGTTCCGACGTGCCAAGCCCCAATGCTGCGCTGGCCTTGACGGACAGGTTGCCCAAAAGAATCTCGAACGGCGTGCGTTTTTCACGCAGATCGACAATGTCATATTTATCCAGCTTGGCTAGCTTCGCCGCAGCTACGATCGCATCGTCGAATGTGCCGAGATTGTCCACAAGTCGAAGGTCTTTTGCGCGTTCGCCGATCCAAACCCGGCCCTGCCCGACTTCATCGACATAAGATTTTTCAAGCCCGCGACCATTGCCGACAACAGTTAGAAAACGGTCATAGCCATTTTCAACAGACAATTGGATGATCTCGCTCCCGGCCTCGGGAAGTGGCCCAACGCCGGTTGCAAGCATCGGTGCCAGAGTCGTTGTTCCAACACCGTCGACGAATATGCCAACCTCAGCCGCTGTATTCTCGAAAGTATTGAAGTAGCCAAAAATACCAATTGAGCCCGTAATCGTCGTTGGCGATGCCCAGATTTCATCCGCATCCGCCGCAATCCAATAGCCGCCCGAAGCCGCCAAAGATCCCATCGACGCAACAATCGGTTTGCCGGCCTTTTTCAAGGCGAGGATTTCGTCTCTGATAATATCAGACGCGAAAGCCGATCCGCCCGGACTATCAATCCGCAATACGACCGCTTTTACTTTTTCGTCCTCACGCGCTTTTTTGAGCGTAGCGGCTAACGTATCGCCGCCCACCGCACGACCGACAGGGGCCTCTCCATCAACGATTGTCCCCGCAGCGGTAACAACAGCGATATTGGGCGCAGACCCGTCCGTTGGCCCATCTTGCGCGACTAGATAGCGCTGGAAACCGACCTTCTTGAACGATTTTCCGTCTTTTGATTTGCCGAAAAGCTCAATAAGCTTTTCGTTCATCTCAGCGCGGGACATCAACTCGTCAACGAGACCTGTTTCAAGCGCCGCTTTCGCAAAGTCACCATCGACAGACCTCATGATTGGGCCCAAATTGTTCGCGTAATTCTCGATTGTGCCAGGTTCAAGCCCACGCGCGGTATTTACGCGGTTCGCATATTCACGCCACAGAACGTCAAGATAGGCTATGTTAGCCTCTTTCGCCTCTGGCGACATATCATCACGGATGAAAGGTTCAATCGCAGATTTGAAAGTACCTACTCGGAAGACATGGCTGGTGATTTTCAACTTTTCAAGGAACGATTTGAAGTAAGGTCCATAAGCACCATAACCATATACAACCAGATTACCGTAATCATTCATGTAGATTTCATCAGCCGTCGACGCCAATAGATATTGGTCCTGACTGTAGTAATCACCGACCGCGACGATCTTTTTGCCGCTTTCTTTAAACTTTATGAGTTCATCATTGATGTAGTGCAATTTACTGGCACTGCTCATTGATGCGCCGAACGAGCCGAGATCAAGCACGATGCCCTTGATCCGCTTGTCGTCTTTCGCGCCCCGAATGACTTTAACGATGTCGTGAACGGAAATTTGCGATGGCTCATTGATGCCATACGCTTCATCGCGGAATACTTCGAGCGGATTGACCTCCTCGGTCATTTCAACAAGGACACCATTCGGATCGAGGACTAATGCCGCGCCATCAGGGATAGATACAGATACTTTGTCGCCTTCGGCATCGGCGATGCCATTTGTGACGCTGACAAGAACACCAACGAACAGCAGCAGCACAACGAGACCAATCAACCCTTGCAACAATAGCAAAGTGCCGATGACCAACTTTGCAAATCCCTTTACAAAGCCCCAAACTGTAAATTTCGACTCGTGATCAGACACAAATGTCCCCTTTTACTCTCCGCCACACCCAAATATCAGGCTCGGCAATTTTGGCCTCTCGAAAACAAGCGCCAAATCAATTTCTAATCTTCGCCAAATTGACGAACCCCCGTTTGAACCCGGGACCAATTCGATAAAATCCCGCGAGTTCATTGAGATATGGTAATGACATTGGGCGTAAACCCGCAAGTGGCAAGGTTATTTTCGACAATACGTTCACTTTCCTTGCTAAGCGGTTCTTTACCCTTCGTTCAGCCGTGCTATTCCAAATAAAGACCAAATTCGAAGCCCTTACCGCACCATATATGAGCACCGCATGACAGAAACCCAAGCTACCCAAGATCTATTGCAGAAATTTGATGAGATTTCGGTAAAATTTGGCGGGGCGAAGGCCGCACTCGGCAAGGTTGTGTTCGGTCAGGACGAGGTGATCGACCTCACACTTGCTACACTTGCCGCAGGGGGCCACGGTTTATTAGTCGGCGCGCCGGGACTGGCAAAGACCCTATTGGTCACATCCGTGGCGGATTTGCTGGGTTTGTCGGCGAAACGAGTACAATTCACCCCGGATTTGATGCCCGGTGACGTGCTCGGCTCGGAGGTTCTGGAAGAAAGCGCGTCCGGACGGCGCGAATTCCGTTTCGTGCCCGGACCGATCTTTTGCCAACTCCTGATGGCGGACGAGATCAACCGGGCAAGCCCGCGAACCCAATCGGCGCTTTTGCAGGCCATGCAGGAGCAGCATGTCACGGTCGCGGGCGAGCGGCATGATCTTCCCGCGCCATTCCATGTTCTCGCGACACAAAATCCGATCGAACAGGAGGGAACCTACCCTCTGCCGGAGGCGCAGCTTGATCGGTTTCTCTTGCAGATTGATGTTCAATATCCTGATCTTGATTCCGAACGAAAAATGCTGGCGGCAACGACCGGCTCTGATCAAAGTGATGTCAGCGCGGTGATGAGCGCAGATGACTTGATCGCCGCACAAAAATTGGTCCGGCAAATGCCAATCGGCGAGCAGGTGGTGGATGCGATATTGAAGCTCGTGCGCGGTGCCCGCCCCACCGATGATGCCAATGAAAAGGTAAAACAATTTGTGGCCTGGGGTCCCGGTCCACGGGCAAGCCAAGCCTTTTCGCTCGCGGCGCGGTCGCTTGCGCTGATCGAAGGGCGACACGCACCTTCGCTTGATGATGTTCGCCGCTTGGCGGGGCCGGTTTTGCGTCACCGTATGGCATTGAATTTTTCCGCACGCTCTGAAGGTATTGATGTGAACAGCTTCATCGAAGACCTTGTCGCGGGGGCGTGCTGAACGAAAGGCGTGCCGACATGCCGTCAACACGATCACCAATAGATATTCAGCATGCGGCCGAAGATGCGGCGGCGCATTTCCCTGCGCTATTGTTGGAAGCTGAGCGCATTGCACATTCTGTTGCGGTCGGCCTGCATGGGCGGCGACGGGCCGGACCGGGCGAAACCTTTTGGCAACATCGCCCCTATGGGTTTGGTGATCCGGTATCCAGCATTGATTGGCGCCAATCTGCGCGCGCTGCGGATCGGTTATATGTGCGCCAGAATGAATGGGAAGCCGCCGCAGCCGCTTATTTCTGGCGCGATGGATCGCAATCGCTCAATTTCGCCTATAACCGCCATACACCCACAAAACGCGAACGCGCTGACATCTTGATAACGGCGCTCACGATCTTGCTCTCTCAAGCGGGCGAGCGGATTGGCTTGATATCTGAGCGCACACACCGACGTCCGTTCCAAGGCCGCACCGCGCCGGAGCGGATGCTTGAGGCGCTGGAGATCGGACGTTTCGCGGACCATAGCGATATTCCAACAACGAATAGCTTGCCCGCCGGGACACGCACTGTTTTTGTCAGTGATTTTTTTGCGCCGCTGGAAACCGTGGAACGTTCGGTGGCGGCATTCGCGAATAGTGGCGCGAAGGGAATTTTGTTGCAGATCTGCGATCCGTCAGAGGAAGACTTTCCTTTCGAAGGCCGTGTCGAGTTTCGTGATCTGGAAAGCGACGCCCGCCTGACATTTGGTGACACGACCGCGTTGCAATCCTCCTACAAAGAGAAATTCAACCTTCATCGGGAAGGGTTAGTCAGTATCGCCCGGAAATATGGTTGGACATTTACGGCCCATCGCACTGACTATCCACCGCAGACCGTTCTTCTTTCGATGTTCACCGCGCTTGCGGATCTACGCGGGTGGAATTCATGATGGGCGCATTGAGTTTTACAACGCCGCTGATTTTATCCGCGCTGGTTACGCTGCCATTCATTTGGCTATTGCTGCGCGCGACCCCGCCGTCACCGAAAAGACAGAAATTTCCGGCCTTTGTCATTCTCAAACAATTACAGTCCGTACGCGAGACACCGGACCGGACGCCGTGGTGGCTATTACTTCTTCGGCTGTTCATTGCCGGCCTCATCATTATCGGACTTGCCGGACCGATTTTGAATGCACCGCCTATAGGCGAGAGAAGTGGCCCTATTATCGCGGTTATTGACGACACGCTTGTGGCGGCACAACATTGGTCAAAATGCCGAGACGCAATGTTAGAAGCGGCGGCGGAAGCCACCCAATCGGATCGGCCATTCTTCCTGATCACAACAGCCCCCAAGCGCGAGAGTGCAGCAATTGAACCGCTGACCGGTGAAGCCGTTCGAAAAATCGCAGACCGGCTGGAGCCGCAAGCTTTGTATTCTGATCGGAATGCAGCGCACAGCCGACTTGCAGAGCTAGAGCCCTATCTAAACGAGCGCGCCGATATTCGTTGGTTCTCTGACGGATTGGCTGGCCCTGATGATCAAGCGCTAGCGAATAGACTAAAAGAATTTGGTGATCTTTCTGTTTTTATTGATAGGGCCGCACCCAAATTTATCCTGCGGCCTGCGGAACGAATTGGCGACAGCCTGAATTATCGTGTTGAGCGGTTGCGCGCGTCCGGACCGATTGATGGTGCGTTGGTCGCTATTGCTCGTGATGGGCGGGAACTCGCGCGGGCCGAGTTTGAAATGGCCGACGGTGAACGCGACCGTAACGTCACAATAAACCTGCCGCTCGCGCTCGCGAATGACCTTTCAATTGTCCGGATCGAAAATATTTCTTCAGCCGGTGCCGTCCAACTAACGGATGCGCGCAACCGCCGCGCCTTAATCGGTCTTGTGAACGGGGCCGACCGCGCGAGTGAAAGCCTTTTATCTGGCGCTCATTATATCCGCCAGTCACTCAGCCCCTATGCGGCGTTTATTGAGGGCAGTTTGCAAAACCTGCTTGAGAGCGATGCATCGGTGATCATTCTCGATGATATTGGCAAACTCCGGACGAGTGAAACAAACGCGCTACGCGACTGGATAGAAAGCGGCGGCGTCCTCATTCGTTTTGCGGGCCCCGTATTGGCCGAGGCCGCACAAGGCGAATCGCCCGAATTGTTGCCGGTAGCCCTTCGCGGCGGCGGGCGCGCCTTTGGCGGTGCGTTAACGTGGGAAACTCCACAAAAGTTGGATGACTTTTCTGACGACAGCCCCTTCACCGGAATTGCAATTCCCGATGACGTTCTCGTTCGCAGACAGGTTCTTGCGGAACCGGGCGGCGAAACAACCAACAAAACATGGGCGCGCCTGATGGACGGAACGCCATTGGTCACCGGTACGCGTACCGGCGCTGGCGTCATCGCGCTGTTTCATGTGACTGCTACCCCGGATTGGTCAGACCTGCCAATCTCGGGCCTTTTTGTGGAAATGCTCCGCAAGCTAACCTTCCTCTCGACGATAGGGCCCGATGCGGTCAACGATCAGGCCGAGGTCAGATATCCGCCCCTTCGATTACTTGATGGGCAAGGCCGATTAATGCGCCCTGACGACACGGCGGTCCCCCTGACGATCTCGCAACTTTCCGACACGCCCTCACCAATTCGCGCGCCCGGTTTTTACGGAGCACAAGAATCACCGCTCGCATTAAATGCAATTGATATGGAAACAGGCTTCAGCGAACTCAAATTAGATGGCGTTGCGCTCAAACCTTATGTTAGCGCGCCACCGCGTGATCTCCGGCCGCCATTTATTTTAGTCGCGCTGCTTTTATTTCTGCTCGATGGATTGGTCGCGCTCAGATTAAGTGGTGCGCTTCGTATGCGTGCATCCGCTATGGTCATAGCCATTGCGATTGCAGCCACGTTCAATCTGAATGACGCGGCTTTCGCACAACCCTTGGATCGACCAATCGCCGGACGCACGGCCGACGCAGCACTCACCACCCGTCTGGCCTTCATTGAAACCGGCGACCCGGGGCTTGATAATTTGGCTGAACAGGGTCTCGCCGCATTAAGCCGGGAATTGCACCGCCGCACGGCCATCGAACCAGCCCCGCCTGCCGCCATTAATCCTGATACTGATGATTTGGCGGTCTATTCTTTCTTATATTGGCCAATTTCAGGCGACACCCCTGTTCCGTCCGATGCAGCCCTCGCCAATATCGAAAATTTCATCAATTTCGGCGGCTTGTTGCTCATCGATACCCGCGATGATGAGCGATTTGTTGGGGCCGGGACGACACCTGAAAGCCAAGCCCTTCAGCGGATTTTGAAAAGCCTGAACATCCCGTCCCTGACCCCTGTCACCAATCAGCATGTATTGACGCGCTCTTTTTACCTGCTCAATGGATTGACCGGTCGCATGAACAATAATCCTGTCTGGGTTGAAGCGGATACAAGCGGTTCAAATGACGGCGTTACGGGCGTCATTATCGGCGGGCGCGATTGGGCGGGTGCTTGGGCCGCCGATAATTTTGGCAGGCCGATGCGCCCGATGACCAGCGGCGGGCCGCGCGGCCGCGAACTCGCCTATAGGGCCGGCGTTAATATGGTCATGGTTGCCTTCACCGGGAACTATAAATCCGACCAAGTGCACACACCGATTTTGTTGGAGCGCCTAGGAAAATGAGTTTTGCGCCCACCGACATTGTGTTTGACAGTATATTTCCGACCTGGGTCGTGGTGACGCTTTCAATCGCCGGTGTCCTTTTCAGCGGTATTGGCATTATCAAGAATTGGCGGTCGGGCCTTTTGCGCCTGTTGGCTGTGGCCGCGTTGCTGATGCTTCTTGCCAATCCGATCAAGCGAGAAGCAGAGACGACACCGCTCGAAGATATTGCTTTAATTCTCGTTGACCAATCTGCGAGCCAGCAACTCGACGCGCGTTCTCGTGTTGCGACCAGTGCCGCCGAAAGTTTGCGCCAACGGATAGAGGCGCTCGAGAATGTATTGATCGAAACGATTCCCTATAGCGGCGACGTAGAAACCCGAACAATAAATGCCATCCAGCAAGCGATGGCTGATACGCCGCGCCAGCGATTGGGCGGTGTTTTTGTAATCACCGACGGCCAAACGGTAGACGCCGGTGAAATCGCATCCATGACGTCAGTCGATGCGCCTATCCATGTTCTAACGACCGGCAGCGAAACCGAAACCGATCGGAAAATTACGCTTATCAACGCTCCCCGTTATGGTATCGTGCGCCAATCCGTACGCGTCTCTTTCCAAATCGATGACTTCAGCCGCGACGATATTGTCGTGTCCGATCGTAACTCATCGGTGGTCACGCTGCGGGTCAATGGCGAGGAAGTACTTAGCGAGGCCGTACCGTTAGGAACAGAGGCCGGGTTTGATGTTCCTCTCAATCGGCCGGGCCGGACGATTATTGAACTCGAAGCCGAAGAACGCAGCGGTGAGTTGACGACGCGGAACAATATTGCGGTTCTTCCGATTACGGCTGTGCGTGACCGCCTGCGGGTATTGTTGATCTCAGGGGAGCCCCACCCCGGTGAACGCGTTTGGCGGAACCTTTTAAAGTCAGATCCCGCTGTCGATTTGGTTCATTTCACAATCCTTCGCCCAATCGACAAAAATGATGGAACGCCAGTCGATGAACTTGCGCTCATTCCTTTCCCGCAAGATGAGCTATTTATCGACAAGCTCGATGAATTCGATCTTCTTATCTTTGATCGGTACACCTATCGCGGCGTATTATCGTCATTCCATTTCGACAATATTGCGCGCTTTGTGGACAATGGCGGGGCCGTCCTGATTGCGTCGGGTCCGGAATATAATGGCCCGCTTAGCTTGGCGATGCGGCGTAATCTTTCATTTATTTTGCCAGCCCTCCCGACCGGGCCAGCGGTAGAAACAGCTTTCCGACCACTTGTTTCCGATATTGGCAAGCGCCATCCAGTTACGGCGGACCTTGATGACGAAGACATCTGGGGGCGATGGCTGCGATTGATGCCGGTCACGCATTTACGCGGCGAAACACTCCTGACAGGACCGAACGATGAGCCGCTCCTTATCCTTGACCGGATTGGCGAAGGACGCGTCGGGCTGTTTCTGTCCGATCATGTCTGGCTCTGGGCGCGCGGCTTTGATGGCGGCGGGCCGCATGCAAGCTTGCTGCGCCATATCGCCCATTGGCTCATGAAGGAACCAGAACTCGAAGAAGAAGCCTTGAACCTGAGCGATTCCGCAGGAAGTCTGTTGGTCGAGCGCCGGACGATTGAGGAAGAAGCGCCAAATGTGACCATCGAGTTTCCGAGCGGTGAAACGCGGGAAGTAATCTTGTCGGAAACCGAGCCGGGCCTGTTCACAGCGAAACTCGATAATGTTGAAAGCGGCCTTTATCGCGCAAACTCCGGAGAGTTATTTGCGATTGGTGCAATCGGACTGGGCTCGATCCCTGAGTTTCAAAATGTCGTCTCGACCAGAAACTTGCTTGAGCCCTTGGCGCGCCAAACCGCGGGCGGCGTATTTGCAGTCCGCAGTGCTTCATCTGTAAATCTTCCCGATATTCGGCGCGTGAAGCAAAATACTAAAAATCGTGCCGGCGATGACTGGGCCGGGGTCACAATCCGTGACGCAGCACGCATCGAAAATGTAAAAGATGCCCCGCTTGTGTCGCCCTTCATCTGGCTCGTTTTGCTAGTCTTAACCCTATTGGCTGCCTGGATGATAGAAAGTGGGCGGTTTGCAAAACGGCAGTCCGATTTGCATTAGGGTTAATTGCCGCAAAGTCCTTCGATCAGCAATCTGATAAATTTAATCAATTACTTAACACGGCAGAAAACTACGCTGCGGTAATTTTCGTCTTCGGTTTCCTCAACAAGAAGGAGCAATACGCGTGGCGTTTGCTTTGAAAAAGACCTCTAACGATGCGGCGTCCGATAACGTCGCAAACCGCAAAAAACGCAGCCCCCTCGCTGGCTGGTTAGGCAAAAAGGCGATTGACGACGCAGACGACGGGATTCCGCAGATGGATGTCGCAGCGGGGCTCGATCGTGCTTTGCGCAATCGCAAAGCCGTCATGAGCGAACCAGACAATGACCATCAGGAAAATCCGGTTCGCGAGACTTTATCCGCAATAGAAGCTGCGCTTTACGCGGTTGACCGTATTCGAGACATTCTTGAACAAGCGTGCGAGGTCGTGATTTCCGCCAAGGATGTTGACGATATTGGTGGGCGGGCACTCCTCGCGGAAAGTTATGACGAACTGCGCCTTTCCATTAATGAAGCGCTTGAGAAGAGCGATCCGCGCGCGGCGGCACTTATTGGCAAAAACCAACACCATCTGGACGTAACACTTGGTGGACGGACGAAATATTCCGTATCGCCAGTTCGCCTTGATATCGGTGAAAAGGGCTTGAACCTCGCCCCGCCCGTGAATGCCTTTGCGAATTTCGATGAAATCGACGCGACGCTATCGCAATTGGATTACGCGCTCGGGCGCGCCGATAATGCCGCCGCCAGCTATTGCCGTGATGCGCAATATCTGATTGCGCGAATGAAAGTCGAAATCGCGAATATCTGATTACAGATCGTGAATACAGGTTTCACCGTTAGATGGCCGTGAAACCCGAACCTGGACGAGACCGGGAAAGCGCGGCTTGAGCCGATCAGCAACCCACCGACAAATATTCTCAAGGGTTGGTCGCTCCAACCCTTCGATCTCGTTCAGAAGACGATGATCAAGCGCCGTATGGAGTTCCGCCAAAGCGTCATTGACGTCGCCAAAATCAACGACCCAACCCGTGTCTTCTGATTGTTCGCCTTCGATCATGACTTCCAGTTGGAACGAGTGACCATGCATGCGCGCATAAGGCCGGGCGTTGGGCTCGGCCTGATCGCAATCATCCAAAAAGTGCGCTGCATCGAAACTCATCGACTTGATGATGCGCATAAAGGTCCTCTTTCTCTCACCACCCAACTCAGGCGACTACGGCATACCTACAAATTTGTGGGTTTGTAGGCTCAATCGCCACTTAGGATGGGTTTTGCAATAGTCTATCGCCGCCGCCGTATTTGCGTCACGGGAGGGCCCGTCCATAGGCTGCAAATAGAAAAAGTCAAATGCCAGCCCTTCAAATTGCTCCGGCAAGGCATCTTTCTGGCGATAAACCAGTTTGAGCTCATTGCCTGAACGCTGAACAAGCGGGGCAGTCGATTTCGGGCTAACGCAGATCCAGTCGATACCTTCGGGCGCGGCGATTGTGCCGTTTGTCTCGACCCCAATTTCAAACCCGGCCGCATGAAAGGCGTCAATCAAGGGCTCGTCTAACTGCAAAAGCGGCTCTCCGCCGGTACAGACAACATAAGGTTTGCTGTTTGGGGCGTACTCTGGCCACTCGGCTTTCACCGCTTCGACCAGCGCCTCGGCGGTCGCGAACTTACCGCCACCCGGTCCGTCTGTTCCGATAAAATCGGTATCACAAAAGGTGCAAACCGCCTTTTCGCGGTCTCGCTCAAGGCCAGTCCAAAGGTTACAACCCGCAAATCGCAAAAAGACCGCCGCGCGCCCAGAATGTGCGCCCTCGCCCTGTAGGGTGTAATAAATCTCTTTTACTGCGTAGGTCATATGATCGCTTTGCGGCTGAAACGGCCCTCCCCTAACGGAAAGAGGCTCTAAGGTCAGCCCTAAAATTCCGAAAGCGGCTTAATTTCGCGAACCACCTAAATGAAGCTGACGCGCCGCATCGAATAAAAATGCCGCTGAGAGGCCAAACAACAAAAACCCGTTCGCCGCTGTGGCCCCGGCTAAAAGACGCCAGCCTTCGGGCAAAAGGACGTCTCCAAACCCCAAAGTGGTGTAGCTCGACGCCGAAAAATAGAGCGCCGTTTCCAGAGTATCAAACAGATCAAAATGGAGGAATGTCAGCGCCCACATCCAGATTTCGATCGAATGGGCAGCCATCAGCCAAGACACCAGCAAAACAAGAACGATACTATCACGGAAAAACCGGATGCTCCCACGCGCTTGTTGCGTGGTAGCCCGGAACACCGCCGCCGCCGCAGCGACAAATACGCCGTGCACAAATGTTGTCGCAGCAATGAGGACGGCGGACGTTATGAGTTGAAAATGTAAGTCTGCGCCTGTCATTTTTTCACCGTGACTTGTCCCATTATTGGACTGCACTCTCGATCAAATCGACCAAAACAGTATTCGAGCGCATCAACATTTATGTTAACCTACGCTTATGACCGACAAAAACAAAGCCAAGCTCCTGTCGAGTGGCAATCCGCAAATCCCTAAAGGTGACGGCGATGCGCCTGTCCAAGCCTATATTGCCGCCATGCCGGGATGGAAAAGCGATATTGGTCGCCGCATTGACGACATCGTAAATCAAAATTTCCCAGCCATCCAAAAGGCCGTCAAATGGAATACACCGCTTTACGGCAAGGAAGACGGCTGGTTTATGGCTATGTATTGCTACAAAAAATATGTTCAACTGACCTTCATGCGCGGCACGTCTTTAACGCCAGTGCCGCCGGTCCCTTCAAAAGTCGATGGAACCCGGTACCTCAACATTTATGAAGATGACGAACTGGACCAGGAACAGATCGCGGATTGGGTTAGACAAGCGTCAAAATTGCCGGGCGTAAAACTCTGAAGATAATAATTTTTCCGTGTCCGACGGTCTAATTGCTGATGCCGCGACTATTCGCGGCTGACCTATTTCGCTCGCTTAACAGCTTTCATGATCAATTTCAGACGGCCATTCGCCCGTTTGATCGCATGATCGAGGTCTTTGAGGTTTTCAGCCATTTCGCCGGTTTCGGCCTCTTCCGCATCGAGCAACTCTTTGGCCGTTGCCAATTCTGACGCTAACGCCGCCAAACCATCGCCATCCGGCGCCATCCGCTTGATGGTTGCTTCCGGCCCATTCTCACTTCGGGGCAAAAATGCGCCAGTGAGTGCGCCGAGCAGAAATCCTGCAAGGGCCAAAGGCCACCCATTGGCCAGCATTTCAAAAACCGCATCTAAACTCATTGGCTATCCGCCTGTTTACTCACACCAATTACCGCAGGATGGCGCGATAATCGAATACTTCACAGCTTCATCAAGCAAGGGACGGGCCAAAACGCAATCATTAACCTGAATACAGAAAAACCGCCCGCGCAATGCGCCGGCGGTTTTAACCATTCATTGGTTGGCAAATCGCGAATTAACGCGGTGCCATAACCATTATAATTTGGCGGCCTTCCATTTTCGGATATTGCTCAACCTTGGCAATTTCCTCAAAATCCTCTTGCACGCGCTTTAGCAAATCTGCGCCGCGATCCTGATGCGCCATCTCCCGGCCACGGAATCGCAACGTCACTTTCACCTTATCGCCTTCTTCGAAGAAGCGCTTCATCGCCTTTACCTTCACGCCATAGTCATGCGCATCGATATTGGGACGCATCTTGATCTCTTTGATCTCAACGACTTTTTGCTTCTTCTTGGCTTCAGCTTTTTTCTTCTGTTGCTGGTATTTGAATTTTCCGTAGTCAAGAATCTTACAGACTGGCGGCGTCGTATTCGGTGACACCTCTACAAGATCAAGGCCGGCTTCAGCGGCGATCGCAATCGCCTCATCGGTTGCGACAACCCCACGTTTTTCGCCAGTATGATCAATCAACAGGACCTGTGGAACGGCAATGTCTTCATTGACGCGAGGTCCGTCTGATTTGGACGGCGGGGCTGCAAATGGTCTGCGTGCTATGGACTTCTCTCCATTGGTTGCTCTTGGACAAAATTCTGCCGCCATTTCGGTGAGAAACGGTTAACCGTCATCCCAAAATGTAACAGAGACGTGGATATATAAGGTTTTAGCCCCATCAATCAACGGGCTTCAGCGACCAACTGGTCGCTATGGGCATTATTAATTAGCCCCATATTATCAAGGGTCCGCCAGACAAATGACGGCTCAATCGCGCCAAGGTCATTTTCGGCCGTCAGTGTCACAATATGCCGGCCTTCGGCATAATACGGTGATTTTGCAGGGCAAATCACCGCCCCCTCGCAACCAACACTTAGGGCCAGTTGCATTTCGTCCGATACGTCACTCACAAAAAATGCTGCTTCCTGGGCCAAAGCGGCCAGTTGCAAATGATCGGTCTTGCCCGACAAATCGAGGAGTTGCGGCGCTTCATTCGCGATTTCATCGCCAAAGCCATGCAGATTCTTTGACCCCGCGAGAACCGGCATAAACCCGGATTCGGCCATTTGCCGCGCCAATCCCGCATAGCCAGATGCGCTCCATCGGCGCGCGCCATCTTCGCTCGGCAGTAATAATCCGAATGGTCCCGAAATACCGTACCAAGACGGCTGCATATTCGCGCTGTCTTTGCGGGCAGAAACCGCCCATCGCAGATCGGGCAAGCGATCATCGACGCTCAGCCCAGACAGTTCAGATATCTTTTCCAGATTCGGTAGCGGTAATGGCTGCGCGGATTTTGGGTTCGGTTTTGGTGCCTGTTCTGCCGCAAACCATTTTGGCCGGAAGGGCCCCATCGCGCTGCGAAGCCGACGGGCTGCCGCATCGCCAGAGAGGTCGTAAACACGCTCGAATTTCGACGCTTTCAACTGACGCACAAATTCTTTTCGCGCTTCGCGGTCGCCCATATTAGGCATCGCCGCGACTTGGTCGAAATAGGGCGAAGCACGCGCAATACGCTGAAGCCCTTGCGTCGTCAGTAAGCTTATTTTGGCTTTAGGATAGGCATCCCTGATCGCTTCGAAATATGGGTCCGCTGCAACAAACCCTCGAAGGCCATCAGTTTTAATAACGAGAATATTATTCTGCTTACGCCCTAACATCCCAGATCACGCTCGTTCCGCCAAAAGCTCACGATAAACCCCAATCGTCGCATCGCACATCGCGTCCGATGAAAACAGGCTTGTCGCTCTTGCCCGGCCCTTTTCCCCCATTGAACGCCTTTCTTCAGGCGTCAAATTCATCATCCTGAAAATACCATGCGCCAAGGCATCGCTATTATCAGGCGTCACCAACAATCCCGTCTCTCCTCGAATGACGGTCTCACGAACGCCGCCATGATTTGCTGCGATGACAGGCTTCTCCATCGCGCTTGCCTCAATAGCAACACGGCCAAAGGCTTCTGGTTTCGTCGATGGAGCTAAAACGATTTCGGCCCAAGCATAAGCAGCCGGCATATCGGCGCAATCGCCCCCCATATAGACCATCTCACGAACCCCACATTCGTCAATCAATGCGCGCAACTGGCTTACAAAATCGCCTTTGCCCTGCGCGCCCCCGCAAAAAACTAGCGCCAAAGGCTGACCTTGACCAGAGGTGTTTCCGTTACCGAGGCGAACTAAAAGCTTGGAAAGCGCCTCAATCGCGATTTCATGCCCCTTCCAAGGCGTTAACCTTGCGGGCAACAAAAGCTTCACACCGACTTTTTCCGGCACGCCCCATTCATTCGCAAGCGTGTTCACCCGGTCGGCGGACACCTTTTTGGGGTCAAAGGTTCGGATATCGACCCCTCTGGGGATGACGCGCACGATATCGCTCAGCGTATGGTCAGTCGCCAGAATGCGCTCTGCGGTAAAGTGGGAATTGGCGATGATCCGGTCCGCCCGCAGCATCGAAGAGTTATAAAACCGCTTGATCCTTGATTTCGCCGAATAGGCCCCATGATAGGTAGAGACGAGCGGGATACCGGTTTTTCTTGCCGCAAAGAGTGCACTCCATGCAGGCGCACGGGATCGCGCATGTATAATGTCGACCTTTTCCCGCGTTATGAGCGCGCTTAAGAATTTGCCATTTTGCCAAATTTGCCACGGGTTTTTCGATGCGACCGGCGCGATAAAGACCCGTCCGCCAACATTCTCGATATTTTTTACGAGCCGCCCACCAGCGGTAACGACGATCGCATTACCACCGGAACGGGTTACCGCATCCGCAATTTCTAATGTTGTTCTCTCTGCCCCGCCCGCATCCAAACGCGGAATGACTTGCAATACGGTTTTCTCGAAACGGATCATGGTAAGATCATAGAGCGTTTTCGCTAATCTCAAATGCGTTTTTTTGGCCGAATGAAAATTTTGACAAAAATATCCCTTTGCGGATCAATTGGACCCTACACTCTCTATGTGAGGCTATGATGTCACAGAGAAACAAAAGCACCGACCACAATTGGCCACAAGGTGCGGTCATCTATCAAATCTATCCGCGCAGCTTCATGGATACCAATGATGATGGTGTCGGTGATCTAAAAGGGATTGTCTCAAAACTGGATTATATTCGCGAGCTCGGCGTCGATGGAATTTGGCTCTCGCCCTTTTTCAAATCGCCGATGAAAGACTATGGGTATGATGTTGCCGATTATTGTCAGGTCGATCCGCTGTTTGGAACCCTTGATGACTTCGACCGCCTGATAAAAGAGGCCCATGCGCGAGATATCAAAGTCATTATCGATCAGGTTTATTCCCATACGTCTGATAAACACCAGTGGTTTCAGGAAAGCCGTTCCGACAAATCGAACTCGAAATCCGACTGGTATGTGTGGGCCGACCCCAAACCAGATGGCTCACCGCCGACCAATTGGCAGTCCGTTTTCACCGGGCCCGCCTGGACGTGGGATGCCCGGCGCGGGCAATATTATTTGCATAATTTCCTGGATAGCCAACCGGATCTCAATCTCCACAATCCTGACGTTCAAAGCGCACTATTGAATGTCGCGCGCTTTTGGCTGGATCGGGGTGTTGACGGCTTTAGATTAGACGCCATCAATTTTGCCATGCATGATCCGGAATTGCGGGACAATCCGCCGTCAAATATGACCAATCCGAAACGCCCATTCGATTTTCAAAACCATCTATACAATCAATCGCACTCGGAAATTCCAAAATTTCTGCGTAAGCTACGCGCAGTGACCAAGGAATATGGTGATATTTTCACCGTTGCCGAAGTCGTCGGGCCAGATCCGGTTGCTGAAATGAAGGCATTTACGGCAGGTGACCAACACCTGACGACCGCATATAATTTTGACTTTCTTTATGCGGATGAAATCAATTCGCATATCGTGAAGTCGGCGCTAGCGGAATGGCTGGATGAAAAGTCCAGCGCACTTCCCTCTTGGGCATTTTCCAATCACGATACCCCACGAGTGGCGAGCCGGTGGAGCCGCACTGACAGTAGCAATGCTGCGAAGCTCTATTTATTGCTCCTCTTCAGCTTGCGCGGATATATATTCCTTTATCAGGGCGAAGAGCTTGGCCTTTCGCAAACCAATGTCCCGTTCGAAGAATTAAAGGACCCGGAAGCTATTGCGAATTGGCCACATACCCTCGGCCGCGATGGCGCGCGCACGCCGATCCCATGGGAACATTCCACCGCGAATTTTGGCTTCTCAAACAAAAAGCCGTGGCTGCCATTTGGCAGTGACCATAAAAACTGCGCTGTCGATATTCAGGAAAGTGACGAAGAGTCGGTTCTCAATTTCACCCGCGCATTAATCAAGTTTCGCAATAATAGCCCGGCCTTCCTGCGTGGCTCATTGTCGTTCGTCGATTGCCCGCCAGAACTTCTGGCATTCACTCGAACTTTGGGCCGCAAAAAATATCTCTGCCTATTCAATTTTGGGCTGACACCTGCCGAATGGCACCCCACCGCGCAGGGAAAAGTTGTCCTTTCGACCTCGGCCAGCCTAAACCCACCGCCCGCGAAAATCCCGCCGGGTCAAGGGTTTATCCTGTCGCTTTCGGGGTAAAGCGACAAATCCGCCGCTCGGGCGCTAAATCGTTGAATAGGCTTAGCGACGGCGCGAATCTTGCGTTATGTATCGGATGATTAATAAGGTTCGCCATTCATGAAGGTTTTTATAACTGGCATTGCCGGATTTATTGGATTTCACACTGCGAAACGGTTGTTGCCGTCAGGCTTTACGATTTCCGGCGTTGATAATTTAAATGACTATTACGATCCGGCGCTCAAAAAAGCGCGGCTTGCAGAACTCGGCGACCAGATCGATTTTCAATCATTAGATATTGCAGATGCGGATGCCTTGTCTGATTTCGTTCAGCAACAACGCCCAGACGTTGTGATCCATCTCGCAGCACAGGCGGGCGTTCGGTATTCAATCGAAAACCCATTTGCCTATGCCCGGTCAAACCTATTGGGCCACCTTTCCGTGCTTGAGGCCTGTCGGCATTTGCCTAGCTTTTCACACCTAATTTATGCCTCCTCTAGCTCCGTATACGGCGGAAATGAAAAAGTCCCCTTCAGCGAAGATGACCGAGTGGACAATCCCGTATCGCTTTATGCGGCCACCAAAAAAAGCGACGAACTTATGAGTTCGACTTATGCTCATTTATACGGGCTCAAGCAGATTGGCCTTCGCTTTTTTACCGTTTATGGCCCGTGGGGTCGGCCGGATATGGCCTATTGGACGTTTACGGATAAACTCCTGCGCGGCGAGCCACTACCTGTCTTCAATAATGGCGATATGCGACGCGACTTCACCTTTATTGATGACGTAACGGCCTGCATACAAGCCATTGCTGAAAAAGCGCCCGTTTTTTCGAAAGACGAACGTCCACACCGGGTCTACAATATTGGCAATCATACGCCCGTGCCGTTGCTTGAAATGATTGCGACGCTGGAGGAGGCAACGGGTTGTAAAGCAAAGATCGACATGAAGCCGATGCAACCCGGTGACGTGAAACAAACCTATGCTGATGTTTCCCGGCTTAGTGCAGATTACGGATTTAACCCAAAAACGCCAATTAGCGAGGGGTTAAAATCGTTCGTCGACTGGTATCGCCATTACACCAATTCCTGAATGCGCCAAGGACCGATTAGTTTCCGTGCTTGAGGCGCGCGATGTTTTTACCAAGATCCTTTAAGATCTCACGGGCAGCATTGCGTCCGGGTAATCCGGTCACGCCCCCGCCCGGATGTGCACCCGAGCCGCAATGATATAGGCGGCGCAATGCGCCGCGATAGTCACCATAGCCGAGTGCTGGTCTCGCAGCCCACATTTGGTCAAGCGTCATTGAACCATGCATGATATCGCCGCCGATCAACCCGAATTTGCCCTCTAGGTCTTGCGGGGTGAGAACCATTCGGCCCAAGACTGATTTTTTGAAATTCGGCGCATATTCCGTAACCGTATCAACCACCAAATCTGCGACCTCCTCACGGTGGTCTGACCACGCTTTTCCATCCGGCAATTCGGGCGCAAATTGTTGGCAGAAAAGGCTCGCAACATGCTGTCCCGCTGGTGCCAGACTGTCGTCTAGCGTTGACGGGATGAGCATTTCAACGATGGGCTGCTGCGACCATCCATGTGTCTTCGCATCGGTAAAAGCCCGGTCCATATAATCAAGGCTCGGCGCTATGATAATTCCTGACTGGTGATGCTCCCCCATTGTTTTTCCGGGTAAGCATGAAAAATCCGGCAACTCAGACAGTGCCACATTCATGCGCAGGGTCCCCGAGGCGCATCGCCAACCGGCCATGCGTCGCTTGAACTCCGGCTCCAACGTGTCTTCAGGGACAAGCCGTTCATAGAGCAATTTCGGATTGACGTTAGAGATCACGCGATCCGCGGAAATCCGCTCACCATTTTCCAAAATCACCCCTGTTGCGAGCCCGTCTTTTACATCAACATTACTGACAGGCGCGTCGGTCGAAATTTCCACGCCGACGTCGAGACAGGCTTTGCGCATGGCTTCGGTAATTGCGCCCATGCCCCCGATGGCGTGGCCCCACGCGCCTTTCACGCCATTCACCTCGCCGAAGACATGGTGCAACAACACATAGGCCGACCCGGGGGTGTCGGGGCTCGCATAATTGCCGACCACCGCGTCAAACCCGAATGCCGCTTTGATTGGATCTGAATCAAACCAAGCATCAAGAAATGACCTCGCGCTTTTGGTAAAGAGGTCGAGCACATCCTGGTGCAAGCCTTCTCCGCCCCGCAAAACCGGCCATAACTGGCTTCCGGCCTTGATTGCGGCGGTGATACCGGCGCGGGTGTTGGGCGGCGTCTTTGTCGCGATATCGCGCAAGACATTGGCCACCGCTTCAAGGCGTTCATAATATTGCGGGAGCATTTGCGCGTCGCGATCAGAAAATTTGGCGATTTCGGCCTGCGTCTTTGCCAGACTACCGCCGACCTTGAGATAACCGCCATTTTCTAGGGGCAAAAAGTTGGAAATTGGCCGCGGCACCATTTTTAGGCCATTTGATGCCAAATTCATTTCAGAAATAACGACGGGATTGAGCAAGCTAACCGTATAACTAGCGACGGAGTTGCGAAATCCCGGATGGAACTCTTCCGTTACCGCTGCCCCGCCAACAATATGGCGGCGTTCACAGACCCGGACCGACAAACCTGCGCGCGCAAGATAGTACGCACATACGAGGCCATTATGCCCGCCGCCGATGATAACCGCATCATATTTCCTTGTTGTCATCTGAATACCGCCCCGTGGTTTCGCTCATTATTGCCCACCCGGAATCAAGCGGGAGCGCTCAACCTATCGTTGCACCATCGCGTGGACAATCCCGGTATAAAAAAGCGCGATTTTTGCGTGGATAGATATCCACACCGATTAGGGCTGACTTAATATGTTAACTGGAATATGCCTCATAACGACGGCGAACCATCAGAAAGCAGCACAATAATGCAGCAAGGCTCATCACAAACGGCTGGATTTGTCGGAATTTTCATTCAGCGCCCCGTCTTGGCGGCGGTGGTCAGTCTTCTTGTCGCGATTGCGGGTTTTGCCGCAATGCAGGGTATTGAAATTCGCGAACTCCCCGATGTGGACCGGCCCGTCGTAACCATCGACACCTCTTATCCCGGCGCGACCCCAGAAGCGATGGACGCACAAGTGACTGCGATCATTGAAAGCGCCGTTGCAAAAGTCGATGGCGTACAGACCATCTCATCTTCATCAAGCTATGCGCGCAGCCGGGTCGTCGCAGAGTTTTCAGCGTCAACCGACATCAACATCGCTGCGACCGATATCAAAAATGCGGTTTCTGGGATTAGTCGCGACCTACCGGACGACATTGATGAACCGCGCGTGGTGAAGGCCGACTCGGACTCTTCGCCTATGATGCGCATTATGGTCTCCGCCGACAAAATGGATCCGGGTGATCTCGCTGACGTGGTTGACGACGTTATCCTCCCGCGCCTGCAAGCGGTCGAAGGCGTTGCACAAGCGGATGATTATGGCGTCAAAAATCGGGTTATTCGTGTTCGGATCATGCCAGTATCGCTTGCGGCGCGCGGATATACGATCAATGACGTTATGCAGGTTCTTGAAACGGCCTCACAAAGCGCGCCGAGCGGACAATTGCGGAGTGAAAGCCAGCAATTGCTTATCCGTACGGAGTCAGAAGCGGTACTACCCGAACAAATTGGCGCGCTAAAACTCGATGATAATACGCGCATTTCCGATATTGCGGTCGTCGAATGGGGTTTCGAGGATTTAACGACGAGCGCGCGTGTTAATCGCCTCCCCGGTATCGGCATCGCGATTATTCGCCAAGCCCAATCGAATACATTGCTTGTGTCCAAGGGCGTTCACGCTGCGGTTGATGAATTGTCGCGTGAATTGCCAAGTAACGTTGAGGTCAGTGTGATCGTTGATGACGCTGTCTTCATCCAGGAATCTGTCAACGAGGTCGTCAGAAACCTCTTCCTTTCAACGCTGATCGTTGTCTGTGTGATCTTTTCATTCCTGCGGTCGTTGCGCGCGACGGTTATTCCGGCAATTACGATCCCGGTGTCTTTGCTGGGAACAATCGCACTTCTTTGGTTAGCGGGTTTTTCCATCAATCTGATTACATTGCTCGCGCTCGTCATGGCGACAGGGCTCGTGGTGGATGATGCTATTGTTGTCACCGAAAACATCCAACGTTGGCGCAGTAAGGGTGCCGGTGCGCGCGCCGCCGCTATTCTCGGCACCAAAGAGATCATCTTTGCCGTCTTATCCACGACCGCGACGCTCGCGGCCGTGTTCATTCCGATTTCATTCTTACCCGGCGAAGCAGGACAACTATTTTCCGAATTCGGTTTCACCCTCGCCTTTGCGGTCGTTGTTTCTTCGACCGTCGCGCTCACGCTCTGCCCGGTTTTGACCATCAAACTGAGCGGTTCCGGCAAATCACGAGAGTCAGTAACGCCCACAACCGACACCAGTCGCCTGACAAAACTATACAGCGTTATTGTTCGTCAACTTTTGGCGCGGCCTTTGGCCGTTATCGGCGTCTGTCTTTTATTTGCATCAGGCGCATTCATCACCCTTAAAACGCTACCCGTTGAACTTACCCCTCAAGAAGACCGTGGCCGCGTATTCATGATGGTGTCCGCGCAACAAGGCGCAAGTTTCGAATATCTCGATCGAAAAGTTCTCGAAATCGAGAACCGTCTTGTATCTTTGGTCGAAAGCGGCGACGTGACCAGTACGCAGTCCATTAATGGCATTGGTGGCGGTACACGGTCCTTCGTCATCGCCAGGTTACCCGAATGGAGCGAACGCGAGAAAAGCCAAGCGGATATGGAGAATGTTATCCGCGACCTGACAAGGGATATCCCCGGTGCCAGCGTCTTCATCCGCAGCGGAAGCTCGCTCGGCATTCGCGGTGCGGGTCAGGGGCTGAAATTTGCCGTCATTGGTGATGATTACGACCTCGCCGCCGATGCCGCGGAAAACCTTGCAACAATACTCAACACAAATCCGATTTTCGATGATGTGCGTCTCGATTTTCAGGTTTCCCAACCGCAAATCTCTATCCGGATTGATCGCGAAGCCGCTGCCGCGCTCGAAATTCCGATAAACAGCATCACCACGACCATTCAAACCATGGCTGATGAATATCGCGCGGCGGATATTTTTGTCGGCGATGACATTATTGAAGTATTAGCGAACACGGGCGGTGAGCCGGTCAACGACCCAACCGACCTCGAAAATATATTCTTGCGCTCAAGTAGCGGCGTGTCGGTTCCGCTTTCATCTGTCGCCTCCGTTAGCGAAACGGCGGTTGCTTCGAACCTGTCGCGCGAACAACGCCGCAGAGCCGTTCCGGTCACCGCGACGCTTGCTGACGGGGTGCGTCTCGGTGATGCCGCCGCAGAAATGCGCCGTGTCGCCGCGGAGGAATTAACGGGCAATCTCTCTGTAACCTTGCTTGGCGAGGCGCGTGTCCTGGAGAGTTCCAATCAAAACTATATCATCGTCATCGGTGTGGCCGCGCTAATTGTGTTGCTGGTCCTGGCCGCACAATTTGAAAGTTTTGTCAGCGCATTTATTCTTATGGCGACGGCACCATTTGGCCTCGCGGCGGCGATTTATGCGATTGGCATATCCGGCGGTTCGGTCAATTTCTACAGTCAAATCGGCTTGGTTCTTCTGATTGGGATCATGGCCAAGAACGGGATTCTGATTGTCGAATTTGCAAACCAATTACGTGACGATGGCGCGAGCGTTCGAGATGCCATTGAGCGCGCAGCTATTACGCGTTTCCGCCCCGTGTTGATGACGGCGATCTCTACCTTTCTTGGCGGTTTCCCGCTTATCTTGGGGAGCGGAGCCGGCGCTGAATCCCGTGCCGCCCTTGGATGGGTTGTTGTCGGCGGTTTGGGCTTTGCAACCTTCTTCACGCTTTTCCTGACACCGGTAGCATTCTTATTACTCGCAGGGTTTTCGAAACCACGCGCATCTGAAAGTCAGAAAGTTGCCGAAGAACTGGCAAAAGCACCGAGGCGATAAACGCAAATCTGGTATAACGCCGGAAATTCTTCAAGAATTTACGCATCACCAAATACTTGCGTAATTCTGCACGATTTCATTCCTGTAATGATGACTTCATAAAACTTGTAAGGTGCTGTCACATTCACGGCACAAGGACATCCGCGGGGGCACATTTGTGTCTTTTAGTATTGATTACGCGCGCGCGCGATAAAACAGGATGTTACAATGACAATATTGAATTCCAGAACTCGTAAGTTTCTTCTGGGATCGGTTGCCACTTTCGTATTTTCGGGAGCTGCACTCGCTCAGGGAAGCCTAGATAGCCAAGCGGATATTCGTATTCCAGCGCAGTCGCTTGATGCAGCGATTACCGATCTGGCCGATCAAGCAGACATCGCGATTACCGCAAATATTGCGCATTTATCAGACCTGCGCGCACCAACTGTTTCGGGGACAATGTCTGTTCGCGAAGCGCTGTCCGAATTGCTTCGCGGTACAAATCTCACCTATCGCACGCTTTCAGATGGCTCAATTGCGATTGAACAGGTGACGATGCAAAGTGACGAAATTATCGTTACCGGAACAAGGCTGGACCCCCTAAACCTTTTGCAAAAAGGCGCAACGGACTCGCTCACTGGCCTTTCTCTTTCTTTGCTCGAAACACCGCGCGCAGCGAGCCGGGTAAGCGAGATCACTATTGATCGTTACGGCATGCAGGATGTGGACGATCTGTTGGCAGCCGTTCCCGGAACCTTTACTGCAAGTTTCTTTGGCGTACCTGGAAATTTGAATGTTCGCGGAACGCTCGCGGATACCTATTTCCAAGGCTTCAAACGTATTGAAAATCGCGGCAACTATTCTTCAAACCTCAGCGCTGCATCCTATGTCGAGGTTTTGCGCGGACCGTCATCACCGATTTACGGACCTGGCAAAGTTGGCGGCCTTCTCAACTTCGTTCCCAAAACCGCACGCGGCGAAAACTCGAAATATGTCGATGAACTTTCCGGTTCATTGAATCTAACCGCTGGCTCATATGACAAAACCGTATTTTCCGGCGAAATCTCAATTCCCGCCGGCAATGGCGGCTTCCATTTCTTTGGTGAGCATGAAGATTCAGATTCCTATTACCAAAACATTCACCCGAAACACACAAACCTTCAGGGCACTTATGTCGGCGATATTTCCGACCAATGGAGCGTCGAATTCAATGTGATGTATTTCACCGAATCTGGCCGCATTCAGACACCGGGCTGGAATCGGGTTACGCAAGATCTCGTTGATAACGGAACCTATGTTACCGGCCGCGATACAGACATCACTGACCTCGATGGCGATGGCTATCTGAGCTATGGCGAAATCGACGCGGCGATCGGTTCATTCTACGGCCTCTCCAATATTCGTCAGATTGCTGAATATTATGGCTATGCTCTGCCAGAATTTGCGCTTGATGAAGGCGTCGGGACAACGACGCTCGACGGTAGCCAAATTTTTGCAGACGAAGGCGACTACAATAACACAGATACAATCACAGGTTACGCAGCCCTTGAACGTGTCTTTAGCGATGACAGCAAATTGTCGTTCCAGTTTTTCATTGATGATATGGAAAACGAACGCTTCAACAGCTTCGGCTTTGCCGCCGACTATGAGGCAACAGCCTTAGAGGGTCGGATTAGCTACGCGTTCGATGCCTCGCTCGGAGACAATCTCAGAGCGGACTCTGTTGTTGGTATTGCGCATCGCCGCCACGACGCGAAACAGTATGAATCCTTCCTGTCTGGATATCTCGCCTTCGACCGTCGCGATCTTTCATTCGGCGCAACAGGCGGTGATCGCATCCTCGCGCCAAACATGGTCGACGGTGAACCAGCATGGGATTCACGTCGTGATATGAAATGGAATTCGTCGTCGGTTTTCGGCATGACAGATATCAAGCTGTTCGAACGCTTCAGCATTCTTGCTGGCCTCCGGTATGACTATTTCGACCTGCAAGCGATCAATACGGGTGAGACCGTTTTTGGCGTCGCAGACACCCTCGTCGAAGATGAAAGCGGCGCAGTGACATGGTCGATCTCAGGCCGTTACGAAACGCCGTTCGGCGTCACCCCTTACATTACCTACGCCGAGCCGCGTTCGCTCGAATCCTCCCAAACTGGCGGCGTAAGCGAAGGCACAATTGGTTCCGGCCTCTATATTTCTCCTTCGAAGCTCAAAGAAGCCGGGATCAAATTCTCAATTCTTGATGGCAACCTCTTTGGCAGCCTCGCCTATTACGAGCAATATCGCCGTCAGACCGATATGCTCGGCAATATCAGCGGTACAACCGCCGAAGGGTTTGAAACTGAAATTCATTGGCTCGCGACCGACAATCTCAGCTTCACCTCTTCCTTCACCAAGCAGGAAACAAAAGTGGATGCGCCCGGCGCAGGTCGCGGCGAATATCTTCAGGTTCGCCCGGACCAATTCGGCGTTGATCCCGTTCTCGGTTATGGCGGTACTTTCGCGATCAACAATGCGGGCTATTTGCCGTACCTAGCCGATGGTTACACGCTGACAACGATCCCGGAAATCGTTGCGAGCCTTTACGGCACTTACACAACCAACCCGTTCACATTCTTTGGCGGCAACGCGAAAGCCGGTATCACAGCCGGCGGCAGCTATGTCTCGGAGACTGGCGGGATTTTCGAAAACGATATCGTTCTGCCATCTTACACTCTGGCGAAGGTTGCGGCCTTCGTGGAGTTTGAACAATTCACCCTCTCGGTGAATGTCGATAACCTCTTCGACAAACGATATTTCACCCCTTCAGCGGAAGTTTACAAAGAAGTTGCCGTTATGCCCGGTCTTCCTCGTATTTTCCGCGTGAATTTGTCATACGACTTCTAATTCAGACAAGTATTGGGGCGCAATCAACGTTGATTGCGCCTCTTTTCGATCTAGACTTCCGCCTGATCTATATTTGAAAAGAGCTCAAAAATGACAGCAAACCGCGCAAAGAATAAGTTACTCACGCGTCGTCAGGCATTGAAACAGTTCTCAGCTGGCGCGGGATTCACAATATTGGGGAGCTGTGGGCCGCTTCCGAAATCGGCGGAAACGACCGCTGCTGAATTTAATTATGGCGTCGCTTCAGGTGACCCCACCCAATCTGCGGTTGTTATTTGGACCCGCGCGGTACCGACAACAGTATCCGAAATCGCAAATGTCAGCTTCGAAATTGCGCATGACGAAACATTCAATGACGTCGTCCGCCGCGGCATGGTGCAAACATCGTCACAACGCGACTTTACAATAAAAGTCGACGTCACGGATCTAAAGCCAGCGACCACGTACTTCTATCGCTTTGCGAGTAGCGATAACACCTCAGCAATTGGCCGTACACGGACCTTGCCTCGCCGCAGCGCTAACGAAATCAAATTCGCGCTTGCGTCCTGTGCAAATTATCCATCTGGTTTTTTTAATGCCTATCGCGAGATTTCAAAGTTTTCCGATTTAGACGCCATCATCCATGTTGGCGACTATATCTATGAATATGCCGCTGACGGATATGATTCAAAGACAGGCATCGCGCTCGGTCGCATCCATGAACCGGCACATGAAATTATTACGCTTGCAGATTACCGTGAACGTTTCGCGCAATATCGCGCCGACCCGGATCTGCAAGCGGCCCACGCTACAGCGCCGTTTATTACGATTTGGGATGATCATGAAACGGCCAATAATAGCTGGATGGATGGTTCATCTAATCACCACGAAGAAGCCGAAGGGTCGTGGCAAGACCGACGAGACGCGGCGCTACAGGCCTACTTCGAATGGATGCCGATGCGCGATCCTGTCGTTGGTGTCGCCGCCGAACGGCTAAACCGGACTTACGATTTTGGCGATATCGCTTCGCTCCATGTTATCGAAACCCGTCTGACGGGCCGCGATGAACCCCTTAGCTATAGCCGCGATCTGCCGATGAATAATGGCACGCCGGACGTCGAGAAATTTCGAAGCGAAATTTTGAATGATCCGTCACGTACCATGATGGGCACCGCACAAGAGGCTTGGCTTAAAGGTGAGCTATCATCGTCGAAAGACCGCGGAATCGCTTGGCAAATCCTCGGCAATCAAACCGTCATGGCACGGATGAATACACCAGATTTTACGGAATTAATGCCGAAAAACATGCTCGACGCCTCGATGGCCAAAGGCGGATATACCGCTATGTGGCTGGAGCGCTCGAAACTTGGTCTCCCCGTTAGCCTTGATTCGTGGGATGGCTACCCGGCCGCCCGAGAACGACTATTCGATACAGTGAAATCGACTGATGCGAATCTCGTCGTTCTTTCGGGCGATAGCCATATGTTTTGGGCGAACAATCTGCATAGTGCCAAGGACGAGAAACAGGTCGCCATCGAAATCGGCACCGGCAGCATCACCTCACCCGGCGGCTACGAATCCTTGAGCGATGACCCGGCGATCTTCGATATCGCAAAAAAGGGCGTGGTTGCTCATAATGCTGATGTTGCCTATGCGAATGTTCACGATCACGGGTTTGTTGTTATTACTGCGACGAAATCGGATATTACTGCTGATTATTTCAAAGTGAGCACGACAAAAAGCAAGGAATATGAAGCCTCTAGGTTTTTATCGGTCCTCTCCAAACTGACGGATCAAGGCCCCTCGCCTTTTAAAGCCATTTCCTGACCACTCTGGAATTAGCGTGACTAATCTCCATTTTGGCGATAAAGCACCTGTCCGATGCCCCCGATTTTTAATTGGGGGCATTATGTTTATAGAGTGCCCACGCTATTTCTGTGAGTTTCATGACCGACGAATACCAAAATCGCCGTACCTTTGCCATTATCTCCCACCCGGACGCCGGTAAAACAACGCTGACCGAGAAACTCTTGCTTGCGTCGAGCGCGATCCGCCTTGCGGGCGAGGTAAAAGCCAAAGGTGAGCGCCGGCGAGCACATTCGGACTGGATGTCGATCGAGCAAAAGCGCGGAATTTCAGTCACAACATCTGCGATGACCTTCGAATTTGAAGGGAATGTCTTCAACCTGCTGGATACGCCGGGGCACGAGGATTTCTCCGAAGACACCTATCGCACGTTAACGGCTGTTGATTCCGCGATCATGGTTGTCGACGCCGCAAAGGGGATTGAGCCTCAAACGCGGAAATTATTTGAGGTCTGCCGATTACGGGATATTCCGATTATTACCTTTATCAATAAGGTCGATAGAGAAGGCCGCGACCCTTTCGACTTGATTGAAGAAATCTCCGATCAACTGGCACTCGACGTCACGCCCAAAGTCTGGCCCATCGGCACCGGCGGTCGTTTCCGTGGCTGCTATGATATGGAGCATAATCGCGTGCTCTTACCCGCAGAGGATCAGGCGCTCGGCTTTGAACGATCTGTTGATGTATCGTCACCGGACGATCCGAAACTGAATGATCTAATCGGCGCAGACATAATGGATGAAGTTCGCGGCGAGATGGAATTAGCCGCAGAAGGCTATGCGCCATTTGATCTTCAGGCATTTCGCGACGGAACCCTTACACCGGTCTATTTCGGTTCTGCGTTGCGGCAGTTTACCGTGGCGGAGCTCCTTAGAGATGTTGGGCGTTATGCGCCGCCCCCCGGTAAACAGAAAGCCCGTTTGGCGCAAAATGAAGAGACATCAGTCGATCCGGATGCGGAATTCGTTTCGGGCTTTGTTTTCAAGGTTCAGGCGAATATGGACCCAAACCATCGGGACCGTATCGCATTCGTGCGTATGTGTTCGGGTAAGTTTCAACGCAAAATGAAGCTCAAAGTTACGCGTACGAATAAAGCCCTAGCCGTTGCCAATCCTATTTTCTTTTTGGCGCAAGATCGGCAATTGGTCGAAGAAGCTGTTGCTGGCGATATTGTCGGCATTCCAAATCATGGTGCCTTGGGCGTTGGTGACACATTGACAGAACGCGATGGTCTCCAATTTTTAGGCTTGCCCGATTTCGCCCCAGAAATTATCCGCCGTGTTCGCCTCGATGATCCGATGAAATCAAAGCAGATGAAGCGCGCAATGATCGCGCTCGCCGAAGAAGGCGCGAGCCAGATATTCACCCCTTCCCTTGGATCAGATTTTTATGTGGGTGTCGTTGGATCTCTTCAACTCGACGTCATTCGTGAACGGTTGAAAGCTGAATATGACGTGGCCGCATCGCTCGAAGTTTGCGGGTATGATGCCGTGCGCTGGTTGAGCGGTACTGAGAGTGATATCGATGCATTTGTACGTTTAAACAGAAACGCTATTGCCCATGACCGCTATGGATCTCCAGTCTTTCTTGCTCGCTCCCAATGGGAAGCTGGATATGCGGAAGAAAAGAATCCAAACGTCAAATTCCTAAAGACCCGCGAGCGGGTTTAATAGAGAACCAGAAAGAAATCAGAGAAGAAATGACAAAGCGCGTCGCAATTTTTGACCTAGACCGTACCATCACAAAAATTGGTACGTTCACACCATTTCTCCTAAGCACAAGAAGGTCCACAGGATCGAAACTGGCGCTTGCTCCAAAATTTACGGGACCGCTTCTCGCCTATACTCGCGGCGAGCTTGATCGGGTGGCGCTAAAGAACAAAATGATGACGACTGCTCTATCTGAATTTACGACCGAAGAAATTCGTGACTACTCTGAGCGGTTTGTTGATCAAACACTTCTTGGCGGCATTCGCCCCAAAGCCATCGATGCAATTAAACGCCACCAGGATGAAGGTGACTACACTGTATTGGCAACCGCAAGCGTCGATTTTTATGCGGATATTTTCGCCGAACGTCTTGGCTTTGATAAAAGCATCACAACGAAAACCAACTTCAGCCAGATTTCAAAAGGGCCGCCACAAGTTATTGGCGGCAATTGCTACGGCGAAAACAAATTGGAAATGGTAGCCACACAATTAGCGGAGATGATTCAAACAGACCGCTCGTCACAACATTGGACGTTCTACAGCGATCATCATTCCGATATTGCGTTGTTCAAAGAGGTCGAAGCACCTTTCGTTATATCGCCGCATATGAAAACGCGACGCAAAACAGATGCGTTGGGCTATCCGGTCCTTAACTGGTAGAGCGATAAATTATCGAATTTTACTAAGTGCCAATGCCGCACGTTCAGATGCGCCCAGATATGGCTCTTCAAACGTGTTTTTAAACGACACGGCCTGACGGTCCATCCTGTCGTTTTTAACCTCTTCGTACCGATCAAGGAGCGCATGTATCTCCTTTGGATCCGTCACGACATGCCCCAATTTCCAGTTCGCATAGTTAGGATCGTCTTCCCAACTAACATTATGACTATTCACAAAAATGCACATGCCGGGCTTATAGAGAAACTCATATAACTGGCTGGACACGTCTCCAATATACCCGTCTGCCGCACGCAAATAGCTCATATTAATGCAATTCACCGATCCCGTATCAATGTGAATATTCGGGCATTCCGCGAACCGTTTATTGAGGGGTTTTCTCCACGCGACAGAACGGAGATCCGCAGTCATATGAAGCTTTCGCGTGAAAAGCATAATATGCGGCGCAAAGATCAAATTGAAATCTTTACGTTCTGAAAAAACCTCCAAGACTTTCTCCCCGTGTTTGTACCAAGACGAAAGACTGGGGTCGAAATGTGGATTGAAGACAAAGGTCGGATTATCATTGTCAAAAAATCGGTTATCTTTGTCACCGCTTTGATCGACAATATCAAATTTCGGATAGCCGACGACGGTATAATTTCCTTCGGAAATCACCCCCTCACTCAGCATCCGGTTGCGCTGATTGCTGCCCGGCACAAATACATGGTCAAACTTTTTGATGCTTTTCTTGAACCCGGCAGCGCGGTCACCACAGCCATGTTGCGTCCAAACCATTTTCGCGTTCTTCAGGCCGAAATGTGATTTGAGTATCAGGCAAGTCATTTCCGGAGATGCAATCACGTCATGGCGTTCAAGCTGTTTTCGAATGGAATAGAGCGCCCCAATTCGTTGCAGCGGCGCAGCTTTTCCGATCAATGTCTCCAACCCCTTGGCAATCGCCGGCGCATCGAGCGTGATCAATGTAATTTGATCGAGAACTTCCTTGGATACGAGCGCCCGGAAGAGATCGACATTCTTCTGCCCCATGACATAGGCATAAATCTCATCATATTCCTGCAGGGCAACAAGGGATTCAAGAACCGGCGCAAGGTGCGGGATCTGATGCGGTTGCTCATGCAGGAAAAGAAATCCAATACTTCGTTTTGCGTTGTATAGCGCGGGACCGTCGTCAGGTAGTTGGACGCGCTCTGTAGACCTGAATTTGTTCAATCCCGTCATCGCATTAAACTTATAGGGAACTCGACGAAATACGCCTATGTCTATTCCCTGTGTTTTAGAACGATCTACACGCCCTCGTTGAAACTTACGTAAAATACTCGCTTCTTGAAAACTTCGCCATAGTTTGGTTACCGAAATAGTCGATCTGGAGAATTCAAAAAATGCCATCTGCGGCCACCGTAATTCCTGCGGCACCCCGAAACACCCGAGGATATACCGCAATTGTTCTTGCCGGCAAACGCCCCGGCATTGATCCTGTTGCCGCCGCCCATGGCCAAACCTACAAAGCTCTGGTCGAGATCGACGGTATTCCCATGCTTACGCGCGTGGTGAGGGCCCTGTCGCAGAGCGCGCAAATAAACGATATCGTCATCGTCCATGCGGAAGATTTAGGCCCATTAGAAAACATTTCAGGCTTATCCGACGCATTCAGCGACAAAACCTATTCCTCAACAGCGGCACAAAGCACCATTAGCGACAGTGTTTTGACCGCTATGGAAACGCAGCCATCAGCCCACCGCTTTTTAGTCACAACCTCTGACCATGCACTTTTGACGGCCGAAATGGTCGACGACTTTTTAAATGAAGCCGAGACCCATTCAGGGATCAATATTGCCTTCGTTGACAAAGCTGTGATCGAAGCTGCCCATCCCGGCATGAGAAGAACCTATTTACGCTTTAAGGGCGCAGAGATATCTGGAGCTAATCTCTTTGCAATCAATGGCAGCGAGGGCCGAAATGCAGTCTCCTTCTTTCAACGGATTGAACAGAATCGAAAACGTCCCTGGAAGATGATTTCACAATTTGGTGTACTCAACCTGATTGGGTTCGCATTGCACCTATTTACTCCGGTGACAGCATTTCGGCGTGTTTCAAAAAGACTGAACTGTTCCGTTAGGCCAGTCATGCTATCTCATGCGAATGCTGCTGTTGACGTTGACAAACTCTCCGATCTGGAAACGGTGAAAAGCATTATCGAGGACGGTAAGTATACTGCGAGAAGAGACGAGAAGTCATAATTGAGCCGAGCAATGTCTCCACACGAACAAAGCGAAATGATCCGTGATCGACGCGACCTAGCGCGCGGCGCATTACAAATATTAAGCGGATCAGGCGTTCGTATGGTCGCGCGGGTGATGTTGATCGTCTTCGTTGCGAAAATGTACGGCGTGAATGTCTTCGGTCGCCTAGGAGAAACCGTCGCAATTATTGAATTAGCCGCGGCATTTGCGGCATTCGGCTTGAATAAGACGCTCCTCGGCGAACTCGCAAAAGCGGGCAATTCATCCGCAACGTTACGCCATACGTTATATACCGCGCTTACCCTTTCGGCCGTTATTTCAATCAGCATAGGCACGGCCCTTTGGCTCATTTGGGGCAATATATTTCCCAGCCACGCGGCACCTCGCTATGCTGCATTCGGGGTTCCGCTCATCGCAATGAGCGATGTCGCACTCACCGCGACGCGGCATTTCCGAACTGTCGCATGGGATACGATCGCCAAAGCTATCATCAAACCTTGGGGATTTTTGCTGCTGGCCCTAGCTGGTTACTTTGTTTCAACGAGCCCGACATTTGACGGTATTATTACCATATCGCTGATTGATGCTCTTATTTTAGGTTATGTGCTTTCCCTGTTACTAGCGGCGCTTCTTGCATTTGTCGTCGTCGTAAAAATGTATGGATTACCGCGCAAAGCCATCAGCATAAGAAATACATTGCAACTAGGACGGCGAACATTTCCGATCGCGATCAATGAAACCGGAATATTTGCACTGCGGCGTATCGACATCATCATACTTGGTATTGTCGCAGGGCCAGCGGCATCGGGCGTCTATTATCTGGGGAGACAACTTGCGACTGTCGTTGAAAAAATGCGCTATATGTTCGAGCCAATGCTTGCGCCGATCATAGCGCAATCACAATCTGACGAAAAAATTGGTGTTCATTTAAGTCGGCTTTGCCTTTTTGTTTTCACTGTCCAACTCGGTATGCTCAGCTTCGTTTTCCTATTTGGCGACCAGATTATGTCATGGTTTGGGCAGGGTTTTGCCGTAGGCGCGAGCGTACTTGTCTTACTGCTATTGGCTGAACTGATCGACGGCACCGTCGCGTTGACCGAGCTCCCAATTGTTTTTCGACATCCGCGCTGGCCCCCGCGCTCAATCCTCGTCACCGTTATAATCGAAACAGCGCTGGTAGCCCTATTCGGCCATTATTTTGGCGCGATGGGTGCAGCGATTGGCTTTCTTTTCGCTATGCTCGTCTTGGCCTCGATCAGGCTGATATTGGTCTATCGTTTTTTTGGCTATTGGATTTTCAATCCGACCTATCTCGAAATCGCCGGTATAGCCGGTGCCCTTACCGGCGCAGGGTTTCTGGCTCTTTTATTAAGCGATCACCAAATCGCCGCCCAAATCGCATGCGCGATTGCCTTTGTCGGAGGGTACGCCGTCCTGTCGCGCAAAACCCTGCGGTCGCGAAAATTACCGACTTGAACAGAAAAAAGATGCTAGATTTGGGAGGTGGTGCCCAGGGGCGGATTTGAACCACCGACACGCGGATTTTCAATCCGCTGCTCTACCAACTGAGCTACCTGGGCATAATTCCGGCGAATTGGATTATCAACCGGCGGAGCCGGGCTTATAGGCCAAGATTACTGCGCTTGTCTATGGGGAAGATTAGCAAAATCTCCCCGCTTTGCGCGATTAGGCTAACTCCAGTATGGAGGGAGAAAATTGGAAAGCCATCATGACAACAAAATCCAGAAAAACTGCGCCTTCGCGCGCCAAGCCAACCTCGAAAAAAGCGAAAGCGGTGAGCGCCACCGAAGGCCTTTCCCAACTTGGGAGCCAATCTGTCGCGGCGAATTCCCCGGATGAGGCCACCCTTGAGACCGCGCCGAACCCGCATCCGTCGGATCTCTATCTGGCCCGGTTTACGGCTCCTGAATTCACGTCGCTCTGCCCCGTCACAGGACAGCCCGATTTCGCGCATCTCGTGATCGACTATGCGCCAGCTAAACTTATTGTCGAATCGAAGTCATTAAAACTTTTTCTGACATCCTTCCGAAATCATGGTGCGTTCCACGAGGATTGCACCATCGCGATTGGCAAGCGTATTGTCGACGCCATCAAACCAAAATGGCTCAGAATTGCCGGTTATTGGTACCCGCGCGGCGGCATACCGATTGATGTCTTTTATCAAACCGGCACACCGCCCAAAGGGCTATGGCTTCCCGAACCGGGTGTAGCGCCCTATCGTGGTCGAGGTTAATCACAGGGAGGGGATCATGCGCCGCACTTTATTCATCTGCATAGGAATTTCTTTAGCCATTCAATTTGGCCAGGCTTTTGCCGACTCCAAAGAAGAAAAAAAATCCAGTAGTGAAATCCTTGCGTCCGCCCCCGATGGAGCGTGGAAGGATTTTGATCCTGAAAACCTCATCGTCATCGAATTGTTGCGAGGTAAGGTCGTGGTCGCGCTTTCGCACGCCCTTGCCCAAAACCACACAGAACAAATCAAGACATTGGCCCGAGAGGGATTTTACGATGGTCTTTCTTTTTACAGGGTAATTGATGGATTTGTCGCGCAAGGTGGTGACCTTTTCGAAACGAGAGAATTGAAAAACGCTAAAAAATCTTTGGCTGCTGAGTTTGACGAAACAACGCCCCCCAATGTTGGCATTTCATTGCTCAAAGACTCTGACGGATATGCCGATGAAGTAGGATTCATTGGTTATTTGCCAGCAGGTCGAGACCGGGCTGAAAATAAAGTTTGGCACCTTCACTGCACCGGTGCGATGGCGATGGCGCGCGACACCGCCAAGGACACAGGCGGAACCGAGTTTTATATTACGTTGCAACCACAACGGTATTTGGACCGCAATCTAAGCGTATTCGGAAGGGTTGTAGATGGAATGGAACATTTGCAGGCGCTACGGCGGGTCGCACCTGCCGAAACAGTTGATGGCGATCTCGGCGATTTAATCGTTTCCATGCGTGTCGCAGCCGATCTCCCTGATGAAGACAAACCTTCGCTACAATATTTGCGTACTGATAGTAATCTGTTTGCAGATTATACCGAAGCGCGCAGAAACCGGCCGGAGGATTTTTTCTATTTTCGCCCCAATCACATCGACATATGCGCCGCCGATGTGCCTGTAAGAGACGCGGCCAAAATATCAAAATGACCTCGACGAAACCTCAAAATAAAAAAATCGGGCCATGGGAAATTACATCCACAGATGAGATTTTCTCAAATCCATGGATTAGCCTCGTTCGTCATGATGTTTTGCAACCGGACGGATCTCCCGGCACCTATGGCGTCGTTCGGTTTCAAAACCTTGCGATTGGCGTCTTACCGATTGATTCCGATGGGTATGTCACACTTGTGGGACAACACCGTTTTCCGTCGGATAAATATAGTTGGGAACTACCCGAAGGCGGCGGCAATAAGGACCTGCCACCGCTTGAAGCGGCAAAACGCGAATTAGCAGAAGAAACCGGCTTGCGCGCAAATTCATGGCTGGAATTAACCAAATTTGACGTGTCGAACTCGGTCACCGATGAACAGGCGATTTGTTACCTCGCGTGGGACCTGGAGCCGGGCCCGGCCGCACCTGAACCATCAGAAGATCTAACAATTCAGAGAGTACCATTTAAAACCCTACTGAATATGGTGCTCGGCGGGGAGATTTCTGACAATCTCACAATCGTGATGACACTTACCGCCTATATTAAGGCCTTGCGCGGCGAAGTCCCAGCGCCTATCTCGCCCCATATACTTGATGTCTCCGAGCGAAAGTAGGAAACTCAGATCATGGCAAATCCATCCGCAGATCAATCAAACGTAGTCGCTCTTTCGCAGGACCAAACCTGGGCCAAAATGCGTATCGAGGCTGCGTCTGCCGCAGCATCCGAACCTGTGCTCGCGAGCTTTCTTCACGCGACCATTCTTAACCATGAGCGCTTCGACGTTGCCCTGTCCTATCGACTTGCGCAAAAGCTCTCTGATCCTGAAATGAACGCGATGTTGTGGCGCGAAGTCTGCGCCGAGGCTTATAAAAACGAGCCCGCAATCGTCGAAGCCGGTCTGCATGATTTGCGCGCTGTATTTAATCGCGACCCTGCTTGCCACGAGTTTATGCAGCCCTTCCTTTATTTTAAGGGCTATCTCGCGTTACAGGCACAACGTGTTGCTAACTGGCTATGGCATCACGATCGACAGGCGCTTTCACTTTATCTTCAAAGTCGCATGTCAGAACTTTTTGCCGTAGATATTCATCCGGCCACAAAGTTTGGCAAAGGCGTATTTATTGACCACGCAACGGGCATCGTTATTGGTGAAACCGCCGAGATCGAAGATGATGTTTCTATACTTCAGAACGTTACCTTGGGCGGCACCGGCAAGGATGAAGGGGACAGACATCCCAAAATACGTCGCGGCGCATTAATCAGCGTTGGCGCGAAAGTTTTAGGCAATATTGAGATTGGCGAAGGTGCAAAAATCGCCGCAGGTAGCGTCGTTCTTAAAGACGTCGAACCGCATTGCACAGTTGCGGGTGTTCCTGCCAAACCAGTAGGGGCATGTCAGGATTCATCGCCATCAGAGACGATGGATCAGAAGTTTAATTACGATACCTATTCAATTTGACATGTGCCGTAGCCTGAAGATAGGACGCGCCGCATGCGCGTAGACCTTTTTGATTTCGAATTACCGCAAGAGCGAATTGCTATTGTTCCCGCGTCGCCGCGCGATAGTGCGCGAATGTTGCACGTAAAAACAGATGGTATTGCGGACCAAACAATTCGCGATCTTACGGAAATTATACGCCCTGGCGATATTCTTGTATCAAATGACACCAAGGTAATTCCAGCACAGTTATTCGGAAAGCGCCCGTCGCGCGCCGATGGCGAACCGGTTTCAATTGAAGCGACACTGCATCGGGATATCGGCAATAATTGTTGGCGCGCATTTGTACGCCCCGCAAAACGAGTAAAAGCCGGCGATGTAATTGAATTCGGCGGCTCGCTTAGTGCCGAAGTCATCGAACGCAACCAGGCAGAAGCGGTATTACAGTTTGATACGCGCGGCGTTCCGTTTGAGCAGGCAATTGAGAATGTCGGCGTTATGCCACTTCCGCCATATATTGCCCGCAAAAGAGCCGCGGGTGACGAAGATAAATCAAGTTATCAAACCGTTTTCGCCAGCGAGCCGGGCTCTGTCGCCGCTCCGACGGCGGGGCTTCATTTTACACCTGAGCTCCTAGAAAATCTAAAAGCGTGCGGCGCGACGTTGTTATCCATTACCCTACATGTTGGTGCCGGAACATTCCTACCAGTAAGCGTTGACGACACCGACAGTCATAAAATGCACAGCGAATGGGGAGAAATCACCCCAAAGCAAGCGCAGACCATAAATGATTGCAAGGCACGTGGCGGCCGAATTATTGCAGTAGGGACAACCTCCCTTCGACTTTTGGAAAGTGCCGCAAACGAGGACGGCACTGTTAAGCCATTTGCAGACGAGACCGATATTTTTATTACACCCGGTTATAAATTCAGAACTGCAGATATTCTGCTTACGAATTTTCATTTACCTCGCTCGACACTATTTATGCTGGTTTGTGCATTCGCAGGTATTGAAAAGATGAAGCACGCCTATAAACACGCTATCGAAAACGAGTATCGCTTTTACTCATATGGCGATGCCTGTCTTTTGGAGCGAGAACAATGAGTGAAATTTCCATCGATGATTTTTTGAAAGTCGATATACGTGTTGGCACTGTGCAGAAAGTCGAACCATTCGAAAAGGCGCGCAAGCCAGCTTGGAAGCTCTGGATCGATTTTGGCGAAGAAATTGGGGTCAAAAAGACCTCAGCGCAAATCACTGTTCATTACAGCCCGGACGACCTGATTGGACGGCAGGTAGCTGCCGTCGTCAATTTCCCGCCACGCCAGATTGCCGATTTCATGTCCGAAGTTCTGGTTCTGGGCTTTTCAGATGAAAATGGCGCTATAGTACTCATCGGACCGGAGAGAACAGTACCGAATGGTGGACGTCTACATTGACCGATAGTTTTTCCTTTTCCCTCGCGGCAACTGACGGTGCAGCACGTACGGGGCACATTTCAACGCCGAAGGGCGAGATCAGAACCCCAGCCTTCATGCCTGTTGGTACCGCTGCAACGGTCAAAGCGATGTTGCCGGAACACGTCCGCGCAACGGGTGCCGATATTGTTCTGGGCAATACCTACCATTTGATGTTGCGGCCAACGGCCGAACGCGTAGCGAAACTTGGTGGTCTTCATAAATTCATGAATTGGCCTCGCCCGATCCTGACCGACTCCGGCGGATTTCAGGTGATGTCGCTCTCGAAATTGAGAAAATTGACCGAAGACGGCGTTGCCTTCCAATCGCATATCGACGGGTCGAAACACATGTTGACCCCCGAGCGATCGATCGAAATCCAATGTCTTCTGGGATCTGACATCCAGATGCAGTTAGATGAATGCCCGGCCATTCCAATCGAACATGACGATGCGCGGGCATCCATGCTGCTTTCTGCGCGCTGGGCGGAACGATCGAAACGCGCGTTCGAGGAGATGTCCGAACCCGGCCAGGCGCTGTTTGGCATTGTTCAGGGCGCGAATTACGAGGACCTTCGACGAGAGAGCCTACAACGGCTTATGGAGATAGATTTCCCGGGATATTCTGTCGGCGGCCTCGCCGTTGGTGAAGGACGCGAAGAAATGTTCCGTGTGCTCGAATTTACGACCCCCCATATGCCAAAGGCCAAGCCGCGATACTTAATGGGCGTCGGTAAGCCCACTGATATTGTGGGCGCGGTCGCACGCGGGATCGATATGTTTGACTGTGTCGCGCCGACGCGGTCGGGTCGCCACGGCCAAGCTTGGACGAAATCCGGCGCAATCAATATCAAAAATGCCAAATACGCAGACGACCCGACCCCGCTAGACCCAGAAAGCGATTGTCCGGCCAGCCGCGATTATTCCAAAGCGTATATCCACCACCTTTTCCGCGCCGGGGAATATCTGGCACCTATGCTTTTGACTTGGCACAATTTGCAATATTATCAAGACCTTATGGCGGAAATGCGGGCTGCAATCCGCGCCGGCGAATTTGATGCGTTTGTGAAAAAGTTCAAAGCAGATACGAACGAAGATTTAGTGTAAAAAAGCGCAAAATCTGACGTCGAATCGGTTGACCCCGCGAAGGCTCGCCCCTATGTTCCGCGCCTTCCAAGGCGGTTGCCGCTTCACGGGATCGTGGGCGGCATTTCTTTGAAATAGGTGTGATAAAACCGAATACACCTAATTGTCGTGGGCCCATAGCTCAGCCGGTAGAGCAACTGACTTTTAATCAGTAGGTCGAAGGTTCGAATCCTTCTGGGCTCACCATCAAAATCAACCACTTACGCTTAAAGTTCGCTACTGATTCGCGGTGCCAGATGTTGCTTCTCGGTATTCAGTCTGGCCAGCAAACTGTGGCCACAAGCCGGAGTTATTTTGCCTAAATCAAGGTTTACTTTTGGTGCGGTCAAAGAAGCCGCACCAAAAGTACATGATTATTCGATCGCCCTTTTATGTGTCTCGACAGACCTGAAAACATTCAGCGAATACCTCAACGGTGAGGTTGTCACCGTCAACGGTCATCGGGGAAAACAATGCTGTTAGCTTCTCTCCGTCGAGAATTACTTCTTTGACCTGAGCGCATTTTCGGCAAATCAAAAATGCTCTCGCTTCCGACGCAACTTCCGGCGTAATCGCAATATAGGCATTGAGACTTGCGATCTTTTTCACGCATCCCTTACCGATTAATGCGTCCAACGCACGATAAATCGTCATTGGTGCACGTAACCCTTTTTCGTGCAGTTCCTCGAGAATATCATATGCCTTCAAAGGCGATTTTGACTTTTGTAAAGCCTCATAAACAAGGAATTCATTTGGCTTCAACGTTTCATGTATGAACTCATCATATATAGAAACGTGACTCGACTGCCCCGCAGCTTTAACCGGGGCTTCTACTCGGACACCCATTCCACTCTCCTATTCATTCGCGCCTTTCCGGCGCATGTCTTAATTTGACTGAATGAATAGATGTGGAGGCCCACGAGCGTAGCTTCGCTTGCCATTAAAACTACCGACAACAAACCTGTATTCGACCCAATTAATCGGATTGAGCAGATTCTCAGGTTCACGAATGGAATAATCATCGGGCGAGATTTTTACGACATGTGATGCCGCGACGGTACAAACAATACATTCGCCGTCAAAATCCGGTCGCTGATCATGTTTGTGAACAGCCGCATGGGCCGCCCCTGCGAACATTAGCAAGGTCGCACAAAATACAACGAGATGAAGCACCCGCGTTAAAACGCCGGAGCGGTTCACCAAGATATTCTGATCGGCCGACATGGCCTTATGGTAACATATTTCCAATATTAAGGAAGTTTATTCCTATGAACTAACTAGCCCACTCTTTTTCATACATAAAACCTCATGAACTTCTGTGTAGGCAAAAATGTAGCATAACGAATGTCTCTACCGGTTCGATTCATAAATTCTAATCCGCTGATTATAGACTTATCTCGCGATCGCGGATTTTCCGCACAATTTTCAGCGAGTACAAAAGGCCAAATTTCAATACAAAGTTAGCTTCGCGGAGGAGCTCGCACTTTGATGCCGTTTGTGTTTATTTGGGTGTATACTGAATGGTTTCGAATACGGTCAATTTGCGGAGATGACCGAGTTGCATCTGTCAGTATAAAAGAGGGGGGCGTATCAACGTCATCGTCTGAAAAAGCGACACAACAAATCGCGCAATGGTCAGCAGGGCTATGGGCGTCGTGCAATTCACCCGCGTGTGCGACAACGACAAAATGGGATAAAACGTAGAAAACCACAGCACTAAAATGTGCCAATCGGTTTCTCGTCACAGTGCCCTTAATATTTGTCATTGATCCCCTAGCGGAACAGAATCGACGCATTCGCAGAGGAAGTCTTGTTTCCGCGCCGGGGATAGAACCAAAGTCCTAATGGTTATACTATCACAAAACGCTCTAATTCTTCCGAATTTTTATAGTCTTCACTGACACAGCCATTGGATTGCGCAGCATGGCATCTCGGACCAATAACCGAGTTCTTCGCCTGCTAAGCGAGGTTCGTTCATGAATTTATTGGGCGGTATTGCGATTACTGCCCGGCGCGCCGCCCAAATATCCACTCGAACAGATCGCATAAGCTTTTGTTTTACCAATGCGGTACGATTGCGCCGCTGCGATGCTCGGCGAAATAACCTAGCGAATTGACAAGCTTACACAATTTCATAAAAGCAACGGGTAGAGTTTCCACAGGACACTAATCCATGAGAGCGTATGTAAGAGGTAATCCAATTGCCGTGATGGGCATGTCAGGCGTTGGTAAAACCCGGATTGCCTCAATGCTTCGTAGTCAGGATCGCTGGTTCCATTACTCCATCGATTACCGCATAGGCACGCGTTACATGGACGAGGCAATCGTCGACAACTTCAAACGAGAAGCGACGAAGGTTCCACTATTGCGTGAGTTACTTCTGTCTGATTCAATTTTCATCTCGTCGAACATCACGTTTGATAACCTTGACCCGCTTTCGACCTATTTGGGAAAGCCCGGAGATCCTAAAAAGGGCGGCATTCCATTTGACGAATATATTCGCCGTCAACGCGAACACAAAGATGCAGAAATTCGGGCGTTGATGGACACACCGCTATTTGTCGAAAAGGCACGTAGTATCTACGGCTACGACAAATTTATTTGCGACACAGGCGGGTCAATTTGTGAGGTCGTGGACCCAACAGATAAAAATGACCCAGTATTACGTACACTGAGCGAGTCTTGCCTGCTCGTCTATATTGCTGGAGACGATAGCCACGCAGAAGCTCTGAAAGCGCGTTTCGATAAAAGTCCGAAACCAATGTATTATAACGAAACCTTTTTACGCGAGGTTTGGGCTGATTACCTGAAAGAAACGGGATGTACGGAAACAGAAGTCGATCCAGATCACTTCATCCGTTGGGGCTTTGCCCGCCTGATTGATTGGCGCCGACCAAGATATCAAGCGATGGCCGATGGCTGGGGAATTACGCTAGCGGCAAAAGACGTCGAGAAAGTCAACACACCTGAGGCGTTTCTCGATTTGATTGAAAAGTCATTATAACCGCGATTACTCCTCAGACTATTTCCAAATTGACTTCCCCGAACCTGGCAAATTTAATTTTGCCCAGAGCGCGTCTACACGGTCAATGACCGCATCAGACATCCTAATTTCCTCGCCCCATTCACGTTTGGTTTCTGGCTCAAGTTTATTGGTCGCATCCAGACCAATTTTGGAGCCAAGGCTCGGTTCAGGACTTGCGAAATCGAGATAATCTATAGGTGTATTTTCGATAACGGTAATGTCGCGTGCAGGGTCCATCTTTGTGGAAATCGCCCACATCACATCTTTCCAGTCCCGTGCGTTGATGTCGTCATCTACGACAATAATCCATTTCGTGTACATGAACTGGCGCAGAAATGACCATGCCCCCATCATCACCCGCTTTGCGTGACCGGGATACGCTTTCTTCATAGAGATTACGGCGATGCGGTAGGAGCACCCTTCTGGCGGCAGCCAGAAATCCGTAATCTCTGGGAATTGTTGTTGTAAAAGCGGAATAAACACCTCGTTGAGTGCTTCACCCAAAACACTCGGCTCATCCGGCGGGCGACCGGTAAAGGTCGAAAGATAAATTGGATCTTTGCGATGCGTTATTGCGGTAATCGTGAAGGTCGGAAATTGCTCTACTGAATTATAATACCCCGTATGATCACCATACGGACCTTCATCCGCATATTCATCTAGCGATACATATCCTTCTAGAACGATTTCAGCGGTCGCCGGTATTTTTAATGGCTGCGTTTTGCAATCGACCAAATCGACTTTCTTACCGCGCAATAATCCGGCAAAATGATATTCGGACAAAGTATCGGGCACCGGCGTAACCGCAGCTAAAATCGTTCCCGGATCCGCACCGATGACAACCGCCGCCGGTAGCGGTTCAGTCTTTGTCTTTGCCCATCGTTGGTGGTGTTGCGCACCGCCGCGATGTTTTAACCACCGCATAATGGTCTTGTTTGGACCCAATTTCTGCATGCGGTAAATACCAAGATTGTAATCGTCTTCGCGCTTTCCTGAGGGTCCTTTGGTGACAACCAATGGCCACGTAATTAGCGGTGCCGGTTCGCCAGGCCAGCATAATTGAATTGGCAACTCATCAAGATTGATTTCATCGCCCGTTTTCACAACCTCCTGGCACGGGGCACCCCAATCACGGCTCGATGGTTTCATTGCCATGACCGTCTTGGCGAGTGGCAACATCGCCATCGCATCCTTTAGCCCTCCGGGTGGTTCCGGCTGACGGAGGAATGCCAAAAGCTCACCGACTTCACGCAGCTCCTCACCCGTCGTTCGCTCTTTACCTTCAAGAGTGACCCCCATAGCCACGCGCTTAACGGTCCCGAACAAATTGACCAGCACAGGAATCGCCGATTCAGAGCCATCTTCCAAAATGGGCCGCTCGAACAAAACAGCCGGTCCCTGTTCTGCGAGGAGCCGCGTTTGGATTTCGGTCATTTCAAGATTGACCGACACCGGTTCAGCGACACGGATCAGCTCTCCGGTCTGTTCCAGTTTCTCAATAAAGTCTCGGAGCGATTGATAGGACATATTTCGAAACTACCTTGCGATTTTTCAATTTCCCATGCGTCGCTAAAGCGCGGCAGGCTTCCTATATGGGAATTGGCCTTAAAGTGAACGGGTTCATTTAACCGAAATTTCGCCATTACTCTTTACGATGGGTGTAGCGGCGCATAGTTTAACCAAGGCGGTTAGCTTTTCCGCCTTCCAATTTTGCGGGAGCGTATTTCGGCATGTTGCCGATCATTCATCAATTCTTTGGCACCACGCTAATTATAGCGGGCTTTATTGTATTGCCCCTGCCGCTCCCGTTTGGGCTAATCATGATAACGCTTGGCTGTGCTTTGCTCGCACCCTATGTGCCCGCAGTCCAGCGGCTCATTCGGCACATGCGTGGGAAATGGCCAAATCTTGATGGCGCTTTGCGGCGCTACCGCCACCGTTTCCCGCCGGTGATTAAAAATACCATCGATAAAACACACCCCGCTGAATAAATCAGCCAAGCTTCGAGAAATCGGGCTTTCGTTTTTGCATGAAGGCCATACCTGCCTCGCGAAACTCTGCGGATTGAAGCTGGCTGGAAAAGTGCACGCCCTCTTCCTTCATTCGCTCTAAAACGGGAGTACGGTCGCCCTTCATCAATTTTTTTGTCAGCCGAACCGCCATTGGCGCTTTTTCCGCAATGATGGTTGCTTCGCCTTCGGCCAATGAAGCGAGTTCCCCACCCGGCACGCATTTATTGACAAAGCCGAGTTCGTACGCTCGCGCTGCGCTAATCTTTTTCCCTGAAATCAATAATTCGGCGGCCCTTTGATGTCCGATATGCATCGGTATCAGCAGGCTAGACGCGGCTTCGGGCACCAGGCCGAGATCAACAAACGGCATATGAAACGTGGCGTTTTCAGCGGCAAAAACCAAATCGCAATGGAACAGCATGGTAACACCAACACCAACCGCGCCCCCTTGAACCGCCGCGACCAATGGCTTTTCAGCCGTCGCCAATGCATGCAAAAACCGCACGACCGGCGGCAGGTCATGGCTATCGCTTGGGCTGGAATTGCCGGCCATAAAGTCAGCAATGTCGTTGCCAGCCGTAAAAATATCGCCGGTTGATTCGAATAGGACCACACGGGTCGCGGGGTCCTGCTCAGCCCGCGTCATTCCATCCGCCAGCGCACCGTACATTTCGGCAGTAATGGCATTGCGTTTCTCGGGTCGATTGAACCCCAAGCGCATGACCGCCCCGTCCTGCTTCACGGAAATATGTTCGCTCATGGCAGCATCCTTATCTTTGGCAATATTTTCTGACTTGACGCGAAGCCCGCTACGGGATCAAGAATTTGGTGCAGAAAAAAGGCAGAAAAATGCGTATTTGTATCCTTGTCACCGGTGAACCGCCGGCCCCTCTGGACAACCAGTTTGGCGATTACCCATCGATGTTCGAGCGGCTGATAAAGCCGGCTGCGCCACATTTCCGGTTTTCTGTGGCTAACCCTCTACGGGGCGAAAAACTCCCCGCAGTCAGTGATTTTGATGGCTTATTGGTTACGGGGTCTCCTGCTGGGGTATACGAGGAACATGAATGGATCGCGCCCTGTGCGGAGCTGATCAAGCGAACAGCAGCCGCACCGAAACCACAGGTCGGCATATGCTTTGGACACCAATTGATGGCGCAAGCTTTCGGCGGCAAGGTCATAAAATCCGACCGTGGATGGGGCGTCGGCGTACATGATTATCGCATTTCGCAAACTGCCGAATGGATGTCGCCGCCATCGAACCAGATTGCCTGTGCAGTATCGCATCAGGATCAAGTCATCGAAGCCCCTATGGGGGCAAAAATTCTTGGTGGATCGGACTTCTGTCCGATGGGGGTGCTTGAATACGCACAAGGTCCAGCGATGTCATTTCAGCAACATCCCGAATTTATGCACGAATATGGGACGGCATTGTTAAGGTTGCGCGAAGACCGAATTCCCGCTGATCGATTCGGCGTCGGGATCGATAGCTATAACAACCGTACCGATCGCGAATTAATGGGCAAATGGATTGCGAATTTCTTCATGATGCATGGAAATTAGAACATGGCTCAGATCAAACTGATTATCGGTGATAAGAACTTATCCTCATGGTCATTGCGACCTTGGATCATTCTTGAGCATGCTGGTATTCCGTTTACAGAAGAAAATATTAAACTTAATCGGCCCGATAGCCGGGACGCGTTAAAGCAAAAATCGCCGTCCGGCTTAGTACCCTGCCTCAGCCACGGTGATCTTGTCATCTGGGATTCGCTCGCCATCGCGGAATACCTCAACGACGCCTACCCAGAAAAACAGCTATGGCCAGCCGATATCAACGCGCGCGCCATCGCAAGAGCGATTTCCGCCGAGATGCATTCGGGGTTCACCGCCCTCAGAACTGTTTGGCCGATGAATGTGACGCGCCGCGATATGAACCACCTGACAACTGGCGGGGTTCAGCGAGACATCGACAGAATTAATGACCTTTGGACCATGGCGCGCAAAAAATACGGAAAACCGGCTGGCGGGACGTTCTTATTCGGTGCGTTTTCTATTGCGGACGCAATGTTCGCACCGGTGGTGTCCCGGCTGGTAACCTACGGCCCTGTAGCACTTTCTGCTGAAGCGAGCGCCTATCGCGACATGATGATCGCGCTTCCGGCCTTTAAGAAATGGGAAGATGGCGCACGGCTAGAAATCGGAAATACTTGACGCCCTGCAACCGTTCCTAACTTGCGAAGCTGGCCGCAAGCCTTTATCTCCGCGCCATGCAAAGCAAAACAGCTCAAGATATTCTCGCGACATTGATCGCCGACGCCACCGCAGCCGGAGCCGAAGCGGCAGACGCAGTGTTTTACCATTCCGTATCTCACGGGGTCTCATGGCGCATGGGCAACCTTGAGGACGTAGAACGCGCTGAAGGGTCCGATTTGGGCCTCCGGGTGATCGTCGGCAAGAAACAGGCGTCGGTTTCAACTACCGATCATTCTCGGCAATCATTGAAAGAATTAGCGGAACGGTGCACCGCTATGGCGAAAGCCGCACCAGAGGATCCTTATTGTGGTCTTGCACCGAAAGATCGATTGGCGTCTACGCCGTTCAAAGATCTTGATCTGGGTGATTATGCGGAACCCAGCACAGAAGCCCTGAAAGAACGCGCCGCTGAGTGTGAAGCTGCGGCACTCGCCGTCGAAGGCGTTGTAAATTCCTCCGGTGCCGGCGCTAGCTACAGCGAAGGCCAAAAATGGCTCATGACCAGCCATGGTTTCTTCGGGCAATCCGGCGGTTCGAACCATTCAGTTTCAGTCAGCGTTCTTGCCCAAGACGAAAATGGGATGGAACGCGATTACGATTACGATTCGAAAACGCACATAACCGATCTTTTGGCGGCGGAATTAATTGGCAAAAACGCTGGTGAACGGACGGTCCGTCGTCTTAGTCCCCGCAAACTGAAAAGTCAGACGGCACCAGTCGTCTTCGATAATCGCCTATCTCGATCACTTTTATCGCACCTTGTAGGCGCGGTGAATGGCGGTGCGATTGCGCGCGGCGTCAGCTTTCTCAAAGATAAGATGGGGGAGCGCGTATTCGCCGAGGGAATTAACATCGTTGATGATCCGCATATTAGGCGCGGCGCCGGTTCGCGGCCATTTGATGGTGAAGGCGTAACAAATTCCCGAATTGACCTTATAAAAAATGGTGTACTGACAGCTTGGTACATGAACACAGCGCAAGCCGAGCAATTAGGCCTGGAAACAAATGGGCGCGCCACCCGCGGCGTTGGCGGTGCCCCAGGGTCAGGCTCAACAAACCTTTATCTCGAAACCGGAGATTCCAGTTTCGAAGGTTTGTTAAAAGACGCAAATAACGGCCTGCTCGTAACTGATATGTTTGGCCCGCAAGTTAATCCGAATACTGGTGATTATTCCGTCGGTTGCTCCGGCTTCTGGTTCGAGGACGGAAATATTGCTTACCCAGTTAGTGAGATTACCATTGCAGGAAACATTCTTGAGATGTTTGCCGGATTGATACCGGCAGATGATCTCGAATTCCGCGGCGCAATCAACGCGCCTAGCGTTTTATTGCCGGCAATGACAATTGCAGGCGACTAATTTACATCTATCGGAGTTGATCCATGTCGGACAAACAATTACTGCACTTGGTTTTTGGCGGCGAGCTTGAAAACCTCGAAGAAGTTCGCTTTCGCGATCTAGACAAACTCGACCTCGTCGGCGTCTACCCCGACTATGAGTCGGCAACCAAAGCTTGGCGCTCGAAAGCCCAATCCACGGTTGATAATGCGCATATGCGCTATTTCATCGTGCACATGCACAAGCTTCTGGATCCGGACGGCGACGGCAAATTCTAAGCCGCGCAATGGCGTCAGCCCTTACCAGCCAAGAATTTTCAACCCCCGCCGGACGCAAACGCGCCTGGCGGGAGTTGATGCTCAGCGATCATGGATTTTTGCGTAAACTCTATGACAACACGCATGAAGTCGCTGAAGGAAAGATGTGGCGCACCTATCAACCGTCACCACAAAATCTGGCTAACTGGAAAAAGCGCGGCATAAAGACGGTTATTAACCTTCGGGGGCCAAAACCTAACGGCATTTTATTTCTCGAAGAAGAAGCCTGTGCGAAGCTGGGCCTCACCCTCATCAATTTTCGGGTCTTTTCGCGCGACGCGCCGTCAAAAGAAATATTGCGAGACGCAAAGTCGCTGTTCGATGAAATCGAATATCCGGCGATCATGCATTGCAAATCCGGTGCTGATCGCGCTGGCTTGATGGCGACTCTGTTCCTCTTTTTCCACGAGGATGTGCCGCTTGATAAAGCCTTGGAGCAGCTCACATTTAAATATGGACATGTCAAACACGGCAAAACAGGCGTGATAGACTTCGCCTTCGCTAATTATATCGCATTTGCCGAAGAGCATGGGATTGCGCTCAGTGATATCGAAAGTTTCTTTGATTGGGTCGAAACGCATTATGATCCAATCGAGACAAAAAAAGAATTTCGCCCAACCCCCATTGGCTCGCTTCTTTCAGAAATCATCTTGAGACGCGAATAATCTCAAACGAATTGCAAAGCGGCCTGTTTCGCATAGATACCGCCCTGCTCCGTCAAGGATTCATGCGTACCTGTTTCGACAATTTTGCCTTCATCCAGCACCACAATCATATCAGCATCTTTTACGGTAGACAGGCGATGGGCAATGACGAGCGTCGTTCGCCCTTTAGTCAGACGCCTTAAAGCATCATTGACCTTAGCTTCTGATTCCGCATCGAGTGCTGATGTTGCCTCATCAAGCAATAGGATTGGCGCATCTTTCAGAAAAGCCCGGGCAAGCGCAATTCGCTGCCTTTGACCGCCTGACAAATTTGCCCCCCCTTCGCCTAATGGCGTGTCATATTCATGAGGCAGAGCCGCAATGAAATCATTGGCCGACGCATCAATCGCTGCACGAACAATATCGTTCCGGCCCGCTTCCGGTTTGCCAAATGCAATATTTTCCATCGCGGGCATATTGAACAAGATTGTATCTTGCGAGACGAGTGCCATTTGTTTGCGGAGAGACCTCACGGAAACGTCTTTGATGTCGGTGCCATCAATCGAAATCCGTCCAGCGCTAGGGTCATAAAGCCGGGGTAACAAATTTAGTAACGTCGACTTCCCTGCCCCCGACGCACCGACAAAAGCAACCATCGCCCCGGCCGGGATTTCAAGATCAATGCCTTTCAGCGCACCTTTGCCGTCGCCATAATCAAATTCGACATTCTCGAATTTGATTGCCCCATGACTGACAACCAATTCGGTTGCATTCGGCTTACTGACAATTGTTGGTTTTTGATCGATTAAAGACAGGACGCGCTCGAACGCAGCAAACCCCTCTTGTGTAACCGCATGAAGCGTACCTAAACCGCGTGCAGGCGAGGACAATAACATCAGCGCTGTCATAAATCCGGTGAATTCGGAGAACGCAATCGCCCCCGAACCGATACGCATCGCAACCACAGCAATGACCAAAGCAATCGCAACAGAACCCGCCACAAAAATGATGGGCTCGTTCATCGCCCGCGTGTAGGCCATTTTTTTCATCAAACGCAATCGTTCGTCGAACGCCGCACTCGCGCGGGCACGTTCTAATGGTTCGATTTGAAAGGTTTTGACCATACGCGCGCCAGCGACGCTTTCACCAATGAGCGAGGTCACATCACCGGCCTGTTCCTGTGCACTTCGCGAAGCGGATCGCAGCATTTTGCCAATTTGGCCAACGAACAAACCAACACCGGCATATATTACGATTACGATCAGAAACAGGATCGCATCAAACCACAACATAGCGGCACATAGGCCCAGAAAGGTAAGCACGTCGCGGACGCCACTTGCCACCCGATTTAACGTTTCACGAAGAACAGTAATGTCGTTCGTAAAACGCGAGATAATCTGGCCCGAGGCGTCTTTCCGGGTTTGCGCGAAATCAAGTGCAGTGAGTTTCGCAAACATATCATTTTGGAGATCACGCAGCGCGGAAAGTGAGGCACCGGCGTTGAGGCGGTTTATGCAATAAAGGGACGCTGCATAAACTAATCCGAGCCCAATAATGACGACCGGGCCGAATAATGCGATCCGGGAAAGTTGGGGAGCATCCGTCTCGTTTTCTCCCGAAAGCCCGGCGAATATCCATTCCACACCAAATGCAATCGCAGCATTTGCACCCGAATAGACCGCCATAAACGCCAGTGACATGGCGAGGCGTGGCCAATACCGCGAAAGATAGCCCTGCCACAATCGGCGCGCGAGCGACCAGCTTGTCGCAAATTGCGGTGCAGATTTCGCGCTCACATATACTCCTATAAACATTCAGTTGCGGTATTGTCGCCAGTGCCGCGATTATTCGCAAGCTATTGACCCATCGGAGAAATTGGGGAACCCCCTTTTGTCATGCTCAAACGCCTCGCGAAAAGCCCCTTCATCCTCCTCATGGCCAGCTATGCCATCGGTGCCTATATCCGTCTCGTCTATGGAACGACGCGCTGGACGCTTATGGGGCGTGAATATTTCGAAAGCGCTGTCGCGCAGAATAAAGGTGTGATCCTCGCTTTCTGGCACGGCCGCTTGCTCATGGGGGCCGCGATCCGAAAGGAAACCGACCTACCTGTCTATATGTTAATATCTGCCCACCGGGATGGCGAAATCATTGCGAAAGGCGTGCGCGGGTTCGGAATTGAATTTATTCGCGGCTCAGCGAGTAACCCTAAGAAGGCCTCAAAGAACAAACATGGTGCGTCGGCAATTGCACAGATGATTGCGGCGCTGGAGGAAGGCTCAGTCGTGGGCTTCACCCCGGACGGGCCCAGAGGCCCCCGAGAGACTGTAAAGCCTGGGGTAATCAAACTCGCACAGATGAGCGGCGCGCCGATCATCCCTGCGGCATATTCCGTATCGCGTGGAACGCGCCTGTCCACATGGGACCGGTTCCTATTGGCAGCCCCCTTGTCCAAAGGCTATTACCGCGCAGGGCCGCCGATCACGGTTCCGGCCTCCGCAAGCCCTGAGGACCTTGAGAATATCCGACTAAACTTAGAGCGCGCTTTGAAAGACGTTACACAAAAGGTCGACATGCTTGCGGGACGAAGCGACCTGGAGAAAGAATGACTTCGCCAGACATGAATACGGAATTGCGAGAACCTCTGGGATTAAAGCTCTACCGCTCGATTAGTCGCGCCGGTGAGCCAATAGCGTCCTTCGCGCTGAGACGCCGGCTAAAAGCTGGAAAAGAAGATCCCAATCGTATTGACGAGCGAAAAGGCATCGCGAGCACGCCGCGCCCAGAGGGGCCATTGATCTGGATTCATGGGGCGAGCGTTGGTGAATCACTTTCGGTCATCCCTTTGGTTGAGCATCTGAAATCATTGCACACGGATTTTAATTTCCTTGTGACCACTGGCACAGTGACATCGGCGGACCTAATGAAGGAACGTTTGCCTGAGGGTGCGTTTCATCAATTTATTCCACTCGACCATCCGGATTATGTCTCGAGCTTTGTGGACCATTGGCGACCAGATGCGGCGATCTTTGTCGAATCAGAATTCTGGCCAAACTTGATCTTAAAAGCCCGCGAAAAGGCGAGTTATATGGCGCTGGTCAATGGCCGCATCTCGCCGCGCTCATTCGAAGATTGGAAGCGGCAACCGAACGCAATTAAATTCATCCTCTCATCATTCGATACGATCATCGCCCAAGATCAGCAGAATGCAGACCGCTTAACCACGCTATCCGGGCGCGAGGTAAAAACCCTCGGCAATCTGAAATATGCGGCACCCGCCCTGCCCGGCGATGAAGCTGCCTTGGCGACAATAAAGCGCGAGATAGGTGAGCGTCATGTCTGGCTCGCGGCGAGTACTCATCCGGGTGAAGAGGAAACGATATTCTCGGCTGCTACGATACTACGCACAGATTTTCCGGACCTACTGACGATCATCACGCCGCGTCACCCCGGAAGGGGCGACACTGTCGCGCAAATCTGTACGGAAAATGAACTGACTTACGCCCAACGCTCAAAATCACAGGCCATTGCGCCGGATACCGATGTTTATATCGCTGATACACTAGGTGAATTGGGCCTGTTTTACCGCCTCTGCGATGTCAGCTTCGTGGGCGGAAGCCTGACGGCAAAAGGTGGCCACAACCCGCTAGAACCCGCAAGACTAGGCGCGGCAATTCTTCATGGGCCACATATCTTCAACTTCGTAGAAACCTACGCCAGCATGCGGGTTAGTGGCGGCGCTGCTTTGGTCCGTAACGAGCGCGAAATTGCATCCGCTGTAAGGCGGCTCTTTGCTGACGACAAAACCCGCCGCGCCATGACAGACGCTGCGCGAAGCTCCGCCGAGAGCAATGCTGAGCGGATTCTGAACGATGTGTGCTCTGTCCTCGTGCCTAATTTACCCGCCGCGGAAAGAGCTCAATGATGAAGGAGCCGTGGTTTTGGCATGGTGATACGATCGCCGCGAAGGCTGTCCGAACTACGCTAAAACCTCTCGCCTATCTTTATAGCGCAGGCCATCACTTCCGTTGCGCTATGACGAAAACGCAGCGCGCATCCATTCCGATTATTTGCATTGGGAATGCGACTGTTGGCGGCGTCGGTAAAACGCCGCTCGCCATTCGTATTTATGACCTCCTCCGTGAGGACGGTATTGAGGTTTTTTTTCTCAGCCGCGGCTATGGTGGGTCCGCACATGGGCCACTCTTGGTCGACCGAGATCAGCACACTGCGGACGAAGTCGGTGATGAAGCGCTATTGTTAGCCGCCAAGGGCCCAACAATAGTATCGCGCAATAGGCCAACAGGCGCGGCCTTTGCGGCAAAACACGGCGCGCAAGCAATCATCATGGATGACGGCTTTCAAAATCCAACGATCTATAAAGATGTATCCATTCTTCTGGTAAACAACGAAATCACAAATTCCCAAGAACATTTATTTCCGGCGGGACCATTTCGCGAAAGCCTAAATGATGCCAGACAGCGCGCGGATATTGTTGTGGGTGTTGGCGATAATATAGACGACGCCAAACTTGCTCATCCTGCTGATCATTATGCTTGGCGTGAAGCAGTTGGGGCCATAGAGCCAATGAAAGTGATCGCCTTTGCGGGCATTGGTCGTCCGCAGGGTTTTTTCGACCTTCTCGCGAAAAATGGATTTACGGTCGAAAAGGCAATAGGCTTCCCCGATCACCATCAATACGCACCAACTGAATTGGACATACTGCGCCGCAAGGCGGTTTCGTTAGATGCCCAACTTATGACGACCGAGAAGGATTTTGTCAGATTACCGCCGGAATATCGACAAGATGTCGCGACATTGAAAATCACTATGGCCCTCGATGATCCAGATGGATTGAGACAGAGAATAATGTCTATAATTCACTCAACCGCAGACAACCGGCCATCAACGTAATAATGAACGAAACGCCCCTTGAGATTCCCCTGCCACAACGGCGTACGGACCGCCCTGTCACCTTTACCCACAGGGTCGAACTTGGCTTTGTACTGCTGCTGACTGGCTTTTTCAAAGTCCTGGGCATCGATACCGCATCATTCGTATCCGGTAAGTTTCTACGCATTGTTGGCCCGCTCATAAGGCCGGTGTCGCGACGCGCCGAAGATAATATACGAAAATCTTTTCCGGATTGGTCAGAAGAAAAAATTAAAGCGACCACAAAAGACGTCTGGGAAAACCTTGGCCGTACTGCTGCGGAGTTTAGCCATCTCGAACAACTAAAACCCAATCTCGCAAATGGCCGGGTTGAACTCATTAATGAGAACAAGCTTCGAACCCTTACAGACAATGGCGGCAACGCCATCTTCTTTTCCGGGCATTTTGCAAATTGGGAAGTCTTACCGACAGCGTTTCAATCGCTTGGCATAGACCAAAGCCTTGTTTACCGCGCCGCAAACAATCCTCTAACGGATGAGTACATAATCAAACGCCGGGCGAAAGTGATGACCCGCCATCAAATCCCGAAGGGAAAACGCGGTAATCGCGCCATCATAGAAACGCTGAGCAACAATCGATCATTGCTCATGCTCACGGATCAGAAACTAAATAGCGGTATTTCCGTACCCTTTTTAGGTCGGCCCGCCATGACGTTGAATGCTGCCGCACGCTTGGCGCTAAAATATAACATCCCGCTCGTACCGGTAAGCATAGACCGATTGGGAGGCGCACGATTCAAAGTTGAATTTCATGATCCGCTGCCAATCAATCAAACTGGCAAGATTGATGATGACATCTACACTTTGACAAAATCGATGAACGAAGCGTTGGAAAAGTTTATCCGAGAACGGCCAGGCCAGTGGCTGTGGTTCCACCGGCGCTGGCCAAAAGGCACCTGACTATTCCGTACAGGCACCTTCGCTCGCAACACTTGTCCCGTTGCTAGCAGCAGCGCACGAATTGGGATAAGTGTTGCCGTCACAGCCGCAAACCGGACGATATTCCATCGTACAAATTTGCGGTTTCTTTGTGCATTTACCTGCGGCATCGGCAATCGACCGGCAACTGCCAACTTCATAGCGGCAAAAATCGCTCTCATCTGCACATGGTATAGCCGCGATTCCACCGCACATTTCACCAGTCGCCGCCGCAGGGATTTCATCACCACCGGAGACGGTCTTACAGGCAGTAAGCCCGAGGCAGGCAAAGGCGATGATTGCCAATAAGCGCATGATTAATCACCGACAGACATTTGCGACTGCAGGTAATTCTGCTCGCCGACACGGTCCATAAGCTCAAGTTGCGTTTCGAGATGGTCAATATGCTCTTCTTCAGATTCGAGGATCTCAACCAAAATCTCGCGACTGACATAATCTTTCACGGTCTCGAAATAACCAATCGCTTCTTTATAAAGCGGGTGTGCTCGTTGTTCTGCGCGCAAGTCACATTCCAGCGCCTCACGAACCGACTCACCGATATATACTTTATCGAGGTCCTGAACATTCGGCAGACCTTCGAGAAACAGGATGCGTTCAATCAATTTGTCCGCATGCTTCATTTCATCGATTGATTCGTCATATTCAACTTTTGCGAGCCGTTCAAAGCCCCAATTTTTGAACATGCGCGCATGCAAGAAATATTGATTGACCGTTGTCAGTTCCAGTCTCAACGCCTTGTTGAGATATTCGATTACTTTCTGATCACCTTTCACGGAATCAACTCTCCTTTTAAATTAAGTACACGCAAAATACTCAATTGTTCCCGCAGACAAAGCGATATCTTTGCAAGCGAGAAGCAATAGCGCAGAAATTTTCAAATAAAGGGAGCGTGGCGGTAGAACCGCCTATTCAGCAGCGAGTTTGCAAATGCCGTTTTGGCGCTCTCGAGACTCTTCGATCAATTTTGCAACATCAGGCAGGCACTTACCGCATTTCGGGCGACGTCCGCAGCGCCGGAAAACCTCGGCGACATTCCGCGCATCGCTACTCGCTGAAGCGAGTTCCTTGTCCCTCAACGCATTACAAATGCACACATACATGTGATCGAACCATCTCGTTAGAAAGCCCCGTTTGGGCCGTCGCTAAAGATGGTGCAAATGATAATGATTGTCAATTACAAAATTATTGACAAGAATCGCCCTACTCGCCGGCGCTGTTCGACAGCTCTTTGAGCGGCATTGGCCCCACGGTGAGCTGCGGGTCTACGAGCATTCCTGCCCATTTCAGGCTCCAATGAAGATGCGGACCCGTTACGCGGCCCGTCGCACCGACAGCACCGATTACGTCCCCTTTTTCAACCCTTTGGCCCGGCTCAACATCGATCCGCGACATGTGCAGGAAGGCCGATTCGAGCCAGTGACCGTGATCCAAAAGCACGAGCCCCCCCTCGAAATACATATCGTCCTCGGCAAGCCGGACGACGCCGGGTGCCGGCGCGAGAATGGGGGTGCCGGTTGGCGCGGCGACATCGACGCCCGAATGCGGATTTTTCGGCTCACCATTCAAAATGCGTTGAGAGCCGAAAACGCCACTAATGCGGCCCGTGACCGGCCAGTCGAATCCGGCCAGCCAATCGGCAAGCTCATGGGATTCCTTTCTTGCGGCCTTCTTTTTCTCTCTATCAACGGCAATCTTCGCAAGTTGCGCCTCGGTGAAACCGGAGACTTTTGACTGATCAATGCCGTCGATCCGGTCTACCGGAAATTCACGATCTTCGATTTCAATTGCGCGGCGTTCAACCGTTCCATCCGGCAATGTCACAACGAGCAGCGCAGACAATGCACTGTCGCGACCAAAGCCTATCAGAAATCGGCCATCATTATCGACCAATACATTGTCGCCATCGAGCGTGACTTTCGCGCCGCGCTCCGTTTGTCCGAAAAGCAATCCACCCTGCGCGAACGACCCTTCAATTGTAAAATGATCGGGAGACCCTGCGAACACTTTTTGACGTTCGGCGACATCGTTCATCGCCTCAGTGAATTTTGCGCGCTTTGCGAGATCTATTTTTTCGCCTTCGTTTTGCAGGTTTTTGACCTTTTTCCCGGCCTCAATAAGCGCATTGTCGCTCGTCGGAATATCATCCGTATGCTTAGCGTCTTGTGCAAATGCGCCGCTTAGCCCTACCGCGAGCAGGCTTGCCCCACACATTGCCGCGCGAAAGAAAGACAGATTACGCATCATCGCCCCCTTTTACGTTCATGCCTTTTAGCGCTGCCGCAGCATCCACATAAGGCTCTTGCAGGTCGACGCTCCAATAGCGCAATGCCTTGAGCGGAATTTTCGCGCTCGTTACGGCGCAAACGACATAAGAGCCCGGTTTCACAATATGAAAATCACCATCGTCATATTCGATGATGGCTTCTTCGCCGCTGCCGAGCGTTTCAAAACTATTCATAAAGTGCCAAATGCCTCTTGTCGTTTCTATGCATCATTATCGCGCCCAAAAGGCGCTAGTCAAAGCGAGATTTTAGTCAAATAAGCCTTGTTGTTTCGGCTTGTTCGCCTGTTTTTCGGTTGTTGCTGTCTTGGTTGCCCCTGATTTTACAGACTTTTTAGGGCTTTTCGATGGCACCGAAGTGCCGTCAAACAAGAAATCGCGGGTCCCGTCGACGAACTGAATTTGCCCGCCCGTGACGGACTTACTATCCGCCGCGCGGCGCAATAATTGCCCGTCATCACCGCGCACCAGCGCAAAACCACGTTCAAGTACGTTTTGATATGAGACAGCCGACAATACCCGGGCCGATGAGGCAAGGCGTGATTTTCGGTCGGTGATGACCCGGTCTGTTCGGTCAGAAATACGCGACCAATATTGGCCGATGATATTTTCACGCTTGGCAAAACCCGCCGCCAAAAGATTGGGCGTGAGCCGCCCGCCAATGCGAGCCACCTGGGTCAGCGCAGTATCAAGCCGCGCCCGAAGTCCGGAACGCAACCCATCAGAGGCGCGGTCAAGCCGCTGCGTTGCGGCCCCAAGAATATCTTCGGGCCGGCCCAAACCGCGCGCCGCAGACATCAACGCGGTGCGGCGCTGTTCGATCGTTCTGGTCGCCGCGCCGGCAAAGCGTCGTTCTTTATTCAAAACTTCGCTCAACAATTCCGAACGAACCGGCACTGCAAACTCTGCCGCAGCGGTTGGTGTTGGCGCGCGCCGGTCAGAGACATAATCGATCAAGGTCGTATCGGTTTCATGCCCCACCGCAGAGATCAGCGGTATTTCACTGGCCGCCGCCGTCCGAACGACAATTTCTTCATTAAAGCACCAAAGGTCTTCAAGCGAGCCACCGCCCCGCGCGACAATCAAAACATCCGGGCGCGGAACAGTGCTATCGGGCCCGAGCGCATTGAACCCCTTGATCGCTTCAGCGATTTTTTCCTCTGCCCCGCGGCCCTGCACCAATGTTGGCCAGACAACCACGTGACGCGGAAAACGCTCGCGCAGCCGGTGCAGAATATCGCGGATCACAGCCCCCGAGGGTGACGTCACAACGCCAATCACTTCTGGCAGGAATGGCAATGGGCGTTTGCGCTCCGGGGCGAAAAGCCCTTCAGCGGCAAATTTCTTTTTGCGCTCTTCAAGAAGCGCCATCAGCGCCCCAACCCCGGCGGGCTCAAGCGAGTCGATGACCAACTGATAACGCGACTGACCAGGGAACGTGGTCATGCGCCCCATGGCGATGACTTCCATGCCCTGCTCAGGCTTGATCGTCAGGCGTGCGGCCATGCCCTTCCACATGACGCTCGAAATTACAGATTTTTCATCCTTGAGATCGAGATACATATGCCCCGATGCCGCGCGGGTGACCCGCCCCAGCTCGCCACGCACCCGAACAAGCCCGAAGGTATCTTCGATCGTGCGTTTTACCGCCCCTGATAATTCAGAGACCGTATATTCGTGAACATTGCCGATTTTTTTTTCCGTCATTTTTGTGTTAAATCACATTTCAGCGGCGCAGATAACCGCTTGGGCATAAGTGTGCAAAATTTGCGGTCGTGGTTGGTGTAGTCGGTTTTTCGTATAAGTTGAATATTCTGCGCGATGTCTTTCGCGCGTCTTGGGGTATTTCAGCATTCACATGCGACCGATTTAAGATTTATGGGGGAGATCGTCATGAAAGCCAGATTCCTACTCAGCGCCGCTGCGGCCAGTTTCGTACTCGGCGGTTTCGGCATTACGGCCATTAACAGCCAGCAACAGAACGAAGACGCAGTTCCTTTCTTGCACCCGCTGATGATTGCAAAATCGATTTGCGGTGAACGCACCGACGGCTTTGCCATGCGGCGCGCGTTCTTTGTATCGGCGGCAACGGCATACGCGGCGGAAAGTGACGACGCTACAGACACCGAAAACATGCTGCAAAGTAATCTCGGACATATTCAATTCGCGGTTACAACCTCCAAGCCAGAAGCGCAGGCATGGTTCAATCAAGGTCTTGCGCACATGTTCAACTTCAATCATGGCGCTGCGGTTAAAGCGTTTAAACAGGCGCAGAAAATCGATCCTGAATGCGCCATGTGTTTTTGGGGTGAGGCTTATGCGCTCGGCCCCAATATTAATGCGCCCATGGGTGACGATGCCGTTGCGCCAGCTTGGGAAGCGATCAACAAAGCGCTGGCGCTTCGCTCGAATGCTGACGAAAAAGAGCGTGAGCTGATTAATGCGCTCGGCTATCGCTATGAAGCGCAACCAATTGATGATCGCGCAAAACTAGACAACGCCTTTGCCGATGCCATGGACGCGGTTGCGATAAAATATCCCGATGATGATTTCGTCGCGAGTATCGCCGCCGAAGCCAATATGGATACGCAGCCATGGGATTACTGGGAAGCGGATGCCCGCACACCAAAGGGGCGAACCGCGCGTACGATCTCTTTGATTGAAACCGTGCTTGCCCGGAACCCGGATTATCCGGCGGCCATTCACCTTTATATCCATATGACGGAAGCGTCGCAGAACCCATATCGCGCAGCCGACCATGCTGACCGTCTTGCCGCATTGTCGCCAGGCCTCGGGCATTTAATTCATATGCCCTCCCATACCTATTTCCGCATTGGCCGGTTTAAACAGGCCCTCGATCATAATATCGACGCAGTGGCCGCCGATGAGACCTATCTTGCTGGCACCGATGATGCGAGCAGGATTTATGAATATGGGTATTTCACCCACAATGTTCACTTTGCTCTCACCGCGGCGCAAATGGCGGGCGATGGCGATGCGGCGATGATTATGGCGGAGAAACTGAACGCCAAACTGCCGCTCGATATGGCCGATGCCGCGCCCTGGATTCAACCGATCAAAGCTGCGCCCTATTTCGCCATGGTTCAATTTTCGGACAGCGATGAAATTCTGTCTGCGGAGGATCCCGGCGATACACTGCCCTTCCTGAAAGGCGCGTGGCATTATGCGCGCGGTGAAGCCTATGCAAAGCGTGGTGACGTCGACAACGCGCGCGCCGAGGCCGAGGCAATCAGCGCATTGATCAGCGACGCAGATTTCTCAGCGCTTGCTGATGGCGGCGTTCCGGTTCTTGATATTATGCGTATAGCGCAATTGACCGTCACCGCCCGCGCGTCGCTGGCAGAAGGCGATTTGGCGACTGCGATTGAGGCAATGGAAAATGCGACCGCGCTCCAAGAAGCCCTTCCCTATATGGAGCCGGCCTATTGGTATTATCCGTCGAAGCAAACCCTTGCCGCGCTTGTCTTGATGGACGGTCAGACCGAACGGGCTGAACAATTGTTCCTTGAAACGCTTACGGCATCGCCAAACAATGCGTGGGTGCTTTACGGCCTTGCGGAAACCTATCGAGCACAGGGCGATAAAGACGCCGCGAAATATGCGGACCGATTGTTCAAGCAGGCGTGGGCCGGACCGAAAAAATCGGCCCCGGAGCTGACGCAGCTTTAAGTCGCACTCACATTTTGCTGCCGCCGCTTCGCAAGAACGGAAAAACTGCTCAATATAAATTCTATACTTAGGAGCAGTTTTTCTATGCGAACCATTAATCGACGAGACATCATGACCGGTACCGGCGCGGCAGCCTTTAGCGCTGCGTTCGGTCTGCCTATTCCCTTTGGACGCCATTTGCCGGACGGGTTGAAACCGATCCTTTCGCCAGAGGCCGTGGCGCAGGCGTTGGACGGATCGATCGATGGTAAACCCGGATTGTCCGTTTTGAGCGATCGACCGCTCAATGCGGAGACGCCGCCGCAACTCCTTGATGAAGCGGTCACCAGTGGCAAACACATGTTTGTGCGGAATAACGGCCTGACGCCGACTTTTTCCGACGCGGACATCGCCAATTGGCGATTGGTGATTGATGGCGAAGTCGAAACACCGCTTGACCTTTCGATTGACGATTTGCGCAATGATTTTGATCCGGTGACATTGCAATTGCAGATCGAATGCGGCGGCAATGGTCGCCGGTTCATGACGCCTGCGGCGCGCGGTAATCAATGGTCTTTCGGCGCGATTTCCTGCGCGGAATGGACGGGCGTACGGCTGGCCGATGTGTTGGCAAGGGCCGGTCTTAAAGAGACAGCCGTTTACACCGGGCATTACGGTGCCGATCCGCATCTTTCGGGTGATCCGGAAAAAACACCGATCTCTCGCGGAATCCCCATCGAAAAAGCACTTGAGCCGCACACCATTATCGCTTTTGCGATGAATGGCGGCGATATTCCGCTTTTGAATGGACACCCATTGCGGGTGATTGCCCCGGGCTGGCCCGGCTCCTGTTCGCAAAAATGGCTCACGCGAATCTGGGTGCGCGATCAGGTCCATGATGGCCCGAAAATGACGGGCCAATCCTATCGAGTGCCGCGTTTCCCGGTGGCTCCGGGCGTCGAAGTTGCCGATGAGGACATGAAGATCATCGAATCGATGCCGGTCCGTTCGGTGATTACGGCTCCGGTCACTGCGTCTCGCGTTGCGCCCGGCGAACCGTTTGAGGTGCGCGGACATGCCTGGGCCGGTGATCGGTCCGTCAAAGCGATGGATGTCTCGATTGATTTCGGCGCGACCTGGCAACAGGTAAGCCTTGATGCGCCGGTCAATCGTTATGCGTGGCAACACTGGCGCACCGATTTGACCTTGCCGGAAGCGGGCTATTTTGAAATCTGGGCGCGCGCCACCGATGACGCGGGCGTCATGCAACCGGCGACACAACCGGGCTGGAACCCGCGCGGATATCTGAACAACCTTCAGCATCGTATTGCCATGTTTGCGGTGTAATCGACATGCGTGATCACCTGACCCGAATTGCGATCATCATCGGCATGGTCGCTATTGTATTTACACTGACGAAACTGATGTCGCCGCCAGAAATGGACGCCGAAGCATTGGCGCAAGAAAGCGCGGACCCCATTGCCATTATGGCAGAGACCGCCGATGCGGCGATCAATTATGCGCCGGCCTATGCTGCGCTTAATCCCTATCAAACAGCCATGACCCAAAGCGCAAATGCGCAATTTGATCCGAGTGACGATTATTGGGGCCTGCCTCGCACACCCGGCCATGAAGAGACCGCCGCTTATTGCGCCGCCTGTCATACGCTTCAGATTGTCATGCAACAGCAGCAAACATCCGAAGGCTGGGATTACCTTCTCGATTGGATGGTTACAAAACAGGGCATGGCAGAACCGCCCGCAGATACGCGCGCGCTGATCCACGGCTATCTCAGCCGTGAATTTGGTACAGATGCGTCCCCAGAATAGATTTCCGATCAGCACTTAAATCCCTCGTGACTAAATATTGTCACGCAGTATGGGGCCGTGCTGACCGAGGGGGATAAAATTTAATGAAAAAAATTTGGCGGGAAATTTATCCCCGCCTTTTCATACCGTGGTAGACTACGCCGAAGGTGCCGGTTCCTCGCGATTGGCAATTGCGCTCCGCAGGATCCAATACCCGCACACAATACCGACCAAGCCGGACACGACGAAGGTTCCTTCCATCGCAATCTTTCCGAGATGCATCAGGGCCGTAAGGGTCCACAAGACCGCTTCAGAAAAAGCAAAACTCTCCGACGCGATAAGAACGACAAGCGCGGCCAATCCAATTTTTTCTAACATTTTCCACTCTCCAACCGAATGCAGTCGAATTGGGAATTGAATGTACAATGCGCAAGCCGCTTTTTTGGACTAAGGCAAAATTTAATTATTCTCAGCTTCTTCCAATTGGCGCTTTAACTCTTCGATTTCTTTTTCGCTTAGCTCGCCCTGATTATCCGGCAAGGTCCAGGACGGCTCGAATGGTTTCGGCCCAGTGCCGGCGCGATTACCCTCGACCCCGCGCATGAGATTATCATCCGCACTATCGGCAAGCCCATTAATATCGCCGCTGGGCCGTCGCAGATCTTCAAGATCCCGTTGCAAACGATCCGCCTCCAACTGACGCGCGGTTGCAGGGCCGACCACTTTGTCGAGATCAGGACCGGTTTTTCCGGCCGCACGATCCCGCTTCAGGAGTTCAGTTGCGCGGCTCCAATCCTCACCGCTGGCACCGGGTCGCCAGCCCGACCGGATTTCTCTGCGGCCCGCACATTCTTCGGCTTTGTCTTCGTCGTCAAATTCTTCGGGACAGAAAATCGCGACCACCCCGGATGAACCCGGCGCAATGGCCCCTTCGCCCTCAGGCAAGGGTGCACCGAAATCGACCTGCGGTAAGGCCACTTGCGGACGGACAAAAGTACGGCGGCCAAAGACAGGCTCTTCATCGAACATATCGTCACCCGATGGCTGCTCTTCCACGACCTCCTCAGGCGCTTCGAGTTCGGCCAGATCTTCGTCTATCGCTTCATCATCGCCGCTAGCCTCATCCTCACCAAGGATTTCATCTAGGCCGACCTCCGGGTCCGATTGCGGGTCTTCGGAAACCAAGGGTTCCGGCGCTTCTTCCTCTGCAATCTGTGGTTCGGGCTCTGGCGTCGGCGAGATCAGTTCATCTTCTTCGGCTGGCGCAGGTTCGGGGATGAGCGGTTCCGGCGCATCGGCCGGCGGAGCCAATTGCGGATCAAGATCAAGATTGATCTCCGGTAATTCCGATTCGGTTTCAGGCTCTGGTTCAGGCTCGGGCTCTGGCTCAGGCTCGGTGATTTCCGGTTCCTCGGGCTCGGGGATCGGTTCCGGCTCTGGCTCCGGTTCGATTTCCGGCTCCTCAACTATTTCTGGCTCGGGCTCTGGCTCCGGTTCGGGTTCCTCTGGTTCAGGTTCCGGCTCTGGCTCTGGTGAAATTTCGGGGTCCCGCAAAGGCAGGTCAAAAGGCAATGTTTCGACCAGCGTAATGCTAATGGTGTCGCTCGGGGCATTTGGTATCCAGATCCGGACGCGCGCAAAGGTCGAAAGCAAGGTCAGCACGATCAAATTGATCGAAAGCGCCAAAACAAATGCCGAACGCCGTTGCCGCCGGTCATTTGCGGTCAGGAAATTCATGACCCGCGTGCTAAAACGCCGCCACGGACGCATTAACCGCCGGGCCGCTTGCCGCCCCGGTAATCCGGACGCAATTCTCCCCAGAACGCCTTTTTTCGGTTTAGGCGAGGTTTTTTTGGGTCCGACCGGCGAATCCGGCTTGGTCTCGTCATTCGTCATGCGGCGCGACATTGATCGCAGCGCATTAGACGCTTAAACGCGGGGTAAGAAAAAAGGAGACTGACCAAGTGAAAGTCCTGTTAGTTGGTGGCGGCGGCAGGGAGCATGCGCTCGGATGGAAAATCGCGCAAAGTCCCGAATTGTCAAAGTTATATTTGGTACCTGGGAACCCTGGGCTCAATCATCTTGGTGAAACTTTGCCTCTATCAGATGGTGATATTGAGGCGATTGCGGATTTTGCAGCAGAAAGCAAGATTGACCTCGTCGTTGTTGGACCCGAAGCGCCATTGGCCGCCGGCTTGGGCGATCTTCTACGAGACAAAGGCATAGCATGTTTTGGTCCTGATCGCGCGGCCGCCCAACTTGAAGCATCGAAAAGTTTCATGAAAGACGTCTCCAAGGCTGCGGGCGCGCCGACGGCGGCCTATGGCAAATTTACGGATGCGGAACCGGCAAAGGCATTCTTGCGTGATCAAACCGCTCCTTATGTAATCAAAGCCGATGGGCTGGCGGCAGGCAAAGGCGTTGTTATTGCAGAAACGCTGGCAGACGCCGAAACGGCCGTTGACGATATGCTCGCCGGGCAATTCGGGGCAGCCAGTGCATCCATCGTTATCGAAGAATTCATGCATGGCGAAGAAGCCAGTTTCTTTGCCATCACTGACGGCAAAACGATAGTCCCGCTGCTCGATGCGCAAGATCACAAACGCGCGTTCGATGGTGATAAGGGCCCCAATACCGGCGGCATGGGTGCTTACAGCCCGGCACCGGTATTCACACAGGCCGTTTATGACCGCACCATGCGCGAGATTATTGAACCGGTTGTCGCAGAAATGGCTAAACGCGGCACGCCCTATGTCGGTGTGTTATATGCGGGCTTAATGATCGAGAACGAAAAGCCTCGGCTTGTTGAGTTTAATGCGCGGTTTGGCGATCCGGAATGTCAGATCTTAATGCGACGCCTACGGAGTGATATTCTCCCCCTTCTTTATAAGGCAGCAACCGGCGCATTAGATGGCGTGACCCTCGACTGGAGCGACGACGCGGCAGCGCTCGTCGTCATGGCAGCGGATGGATATCCGGGAAGCTATGAAAAAGGCTCGCCCATTGGCGGTATAGACACCGCAAATCAACTGCCCGGCGTCGTTGTTTTTCACGCGGGAACCAAGTCTAATGATGGTGAAATCGTTGCCAATGGGGGGCGCGTGCTCAACATTTCGGCGACGGGGGCAACCATCGATGAAGCGGTCGAACGCGCCTATGCGGGCATTGCCGCCATCGATTGGCCGCAAGGGTTCTACCGCAAGGACATTGCTTGGCGGGCATTGGAGAAACGCTGATGAAAAATGTCGAGACTTGGCGCAAATTTGCACAGAGTTTCGACGTGAATGGCGCACGTATCGCCTTTTGGACATCAGCCGACCCGTCAGAACAAAAGCCGTGGCTTCTTTTAATTCACGGCTACCCGACTTCATCATGGGATTGGACCGGAATCTGGGACGGTTTATCGGCAAACTTTAACCTTGCCGCATTGGACATGCTGGGCTTTGGGCTTTCTGATAAACCGACAAGCACCTATTATTCGATTGTCTCCCAGGCCGATCTGCAAGAAGCACTGCTCAGCCATCTTGGCGTAAGTGAAGCCCATATTTTCGCGCATGATTACGGCAACAGTGTCGGGCAAGAACTTCTCGCCCGGCATAATGAAGGCGCGCTCAGCTTTGCCATCAAATCTATGTGCTTTTTAAATGGCGGGCTTTTCCCCGAACAACACAGAGCACTGACAATTCAGAAACTGGGCCTGTCGCCGCTGGGGCCGCTTTTGGGTGCTATGCTCAGTCGCGATAAACTGCGCGATACGTTTAACGGGATTTTCGGGCCAAACACGAAACCAAGCGCGGCAGAAATAGATGCCCATTGGGCGTTTCTAACTGAGCAAAATGGTCGAAAAGTCTTTCACAAGCTTTTACAATACATCCCGCAACGGAAGGCAAATCGCGAGCGATGGGTTGGCGCATTGAAAAACACACATCTTCCGCTCTGCCTTATCAATGGCGGAACAGACCCCATTTCTGGGAAACATCTTTATGATTATTTTTGCGAGCAGGTACCAAAGGCTACGGCCTATCTATTGAATGACATCGGTCATTATCCGCATACAGAATCACCTGAGCGCACGTTAAAAGCATTTTTCAGATTTCACAGCATATCAGAAAGTTAAGTTCAATGGCTGCATTTCTAAGCATCTTTATTACCGTTTTTCTCGCAGAGCTTGGCGACAAAACCCAACTCGCGACCGTCCTTTTCGCAAGCGACAGTGGTCATTCGAAATGGATGGTTTTCCTCGCCGCTGCTGCCGCCCTCACACTTTCAACTGCGGCGGCTGTATTACTTGGGGCCGCAGCTGACCGCTTTGTAAGTGCCCTTCCCCTTAAACTGATCGCCGGTGCCGGCTTTATTCTTATCGGCGCATTGATGGTGATCGAGCATTTTCGCGCTGTATAATAAGGAGCCTGCCCAATGGCTGATGATTCGAACCCTGATTTTTCCGGCCTCGGCGCAACGCCCGAGCATCTGAAATTCGACGAGACCGCCCTTACTGAATACATGACCAAGCATGTCGAAGGTTTTGAAGGCCCGATCGACGTCAAAAAATTCAAAGGCGGGCAATCGAACCCGACTTATCTCGTTTCGACGCCATCGAAGAAATATGTCGTGCGTCGCAAACCACCGGGGAAACTTTTGCCGTCCGCCCATGCGGTCGAGCGGGAATATAAAGTCATGACCGCACTCGGCGGTCAGGGCTTTCCGGTTCCAAGAACCTATGCCCTTTGCGAAGATGCGGACGTTATCGGCACACCATTTTTTGTGATGGATTTTCTCGAAGGCCGAATTTTCTGGGACGCTTCTTTACCGGAAGTTCAAAAGGAAGAGCGCAAACCGCTTTTCAATGCGCTGGTCGATACTTTGGCCGATCTTCATAATATTGACTATCAGGCAGCGGGCCTCGGCGATTACGGCAAGCCCGGCAATTATTTCGAACGACAGATCGGTCGCTGGTCGAAACAATATCAAGCGGCAGAAACAGAAACCATCGAAGAGATGGATGCCCTGATGAAATGGCTTCCCACGGCCATCCCATCTGATGATGCGACCAGTGTCGTTCACGGTGATTTTCGGTTTGATAATGCGATCATGCACCCGATCGAACCAAAAGTGATTGCGGTCTTGGATTGGGAGCTTTCAACACTCGGCCATCCGCTCGCGGATTTCACCTATTTCCTGATGCTTTGGCACTTCCCGCCATCAGTACGCGGCGGCTTGATGGGGCGCGACCTCGAAGAACTCGGCGTGCCGTCGATGGAAGATGCGGTAGAGCGCTATTCTAAGCGCACCGGGCGCGGAGAAATTGCCGATCTCAATTTTTGCCTGGCCTACAACATGTTCCGACTGGGCTCGATCGTCCAAGGCGTTTACGCACGAGCCCTCCAAGGCAACGCGTCCTCACCGGAAGCGAAGAATATGGGCACACAGGCACGGATGCTGGCAGCGCTGGCATGGACCTATGCACAAAAAGCCGGCGCATAAGCGCTGGCTTCATGGTCAATCCAATTGCCCAGAAAAATTTAGACACAAAAAAGCCGGCCCAAAGGCCGGCTTTTTCAGATCTACGTTCCGAGGAACGCTAAATCAATTAAGCAGATTTCTTACGGCGTGACGCGAAGCCAAGGCCAGCAAGACCAGAAATCAACAGCGGAAGCGCTGCAGGAACTGGAACGTCGCTTACGTCAAACTGCGCGATTGTGAAACCAGCGCCATCTGTAACTGGCTCGAAGCGGAACACAGAACCGAAGAATGTGTCTGCCAAGAGGTCAACCGCAGTGATCGTCGCAAAGAACACATTGTCGATGTAAAGGTTGAAGTCGCCGCATGGGCCTTCTGAACCTGGGTTCGAGCAATCTGTGTCATTACCAGCGTTGAATTCGATGTTTGAAAGCCAAACGTCGTTTGTGAATGTGAACTCAACTGACTCTTGTGCGCTGAACTGGATTTGGTCTTGTGTCTGATCGTCTTCAGAAATCGCACCGAGACCTGAGTTGTCTGGGTAGATGTCTTGGATCAGCGTTGTTGGATCGCCGTTCGTGTAAGCAATTGCTGTGAACTCGATGCCGTCTTTCGAATAATCAAAACCTTCTGCATCATTATCTGTGCAAAGGTCAGTACCGATAGTACCGCAATCGTTGACGATGTTTCCGACATTGGTCGGATCATCTCTGAACGCACCGCCAGATTTAAAGATAAAAGTCGTCGCACTCGCCGGCGCCGCCATCATGCCGGCTGCAAAGGCTGCTACGGCTAGGTAACGAAGGGTTTTCATGTGGTATTCCCCCACTCAAACTAACAAATGAATCCGGGAACGCCGGACGTCGCACTGTTAACAATTACTTAACAGCATTCGTAAAATCACAATAGTTGGCGAGAATGTCAACGTAATTTGAGGGCAGAATCAGAAAAAACTGCTGCAATGCAACAGTACCGAAAGCAAAATATAGTCACTCCCGCATAGCGGGAATTTTAACCAATTCATAGCCCTTTTTTTGCCCAGATTTCGCCTTTATCGCCCAGCCGAAATGGTTAATTCCCACAAGCACTTACATCTTCTAGGGTTAATATGTTTCGCATATTCAGCGATTGCCGGTATCACTCGAATCAAAATCGCGAACCGCCAACAATCAGGAGGCCGTATGAGCCCGCATTCTCATCTTTTACGCGCACTATGTGCGACACTATTTGGGTTTACTTTGACTGCATGTGATGCGGACCAAAAATCAGCCCCCATCACATCGGATTCGCAGATTACGATCTTCACGGGCGGGCCGATTTATACTGGCGTCGATAACGCCCCTACCGCCGAAGCCGTCGCGATATCGAATGGCCAAATCCTTGCGGTCGGCACGCATGACATCATTATTGAGAGTGCAGGGCCCAATCCGGAGATCATTGACCTAAACGGCGCGGCGCTCTTTCCGGGATTTACCGATGCCCATGCTCATTTGCTCGGAATTGGCCTGAGAGAGATCACGCTAAATCTCGAAGGCACCGAATCGGCCGCAGCACTGACCGCCGCCGTGAAGCAGGCGGTTGAAAACGCCGATAACCCGAAAAGCATTATCGGCCGGGGCTGGATTGAAACCGGATGGCCCGAAGGCCGTATGCCGAACCGAAATGATCTAGACCCGGTGAGCGGCGACATTCCGGTTATCCTCATCCGTGCCGATGGTCATGCGCTGGTGGCCAACACCGCCGCCCTTGAGGCCGCAAACATTACGGATCAGACCGAAGACCCGGAAGGCGGGAAAATCGAGCGCGACGCCGATGGGCAGGCGACCGGCATCTTGATCGATAACGCGATGGCGCTTGTTCAATCCCTGATCGACACGCCGGACGAAGCGCAAAAGCGCGAGGCCTATGCGAAAGCCTCCGACGTCTATGCGGGGTATGGCTGGACGGGCCTTCATAATATGTCAGTCGATCCGCAAAATGTCGGCCTGATTGAGCAAATGTCAGATCAGGGCGAATTTGCGATCCGGGTTTATAATTCTATCGATGTGAGCGGACTTGAGGATTTGACTACGACAACGCCGCGCACCAGCAAGAACAATCATATCATTACCCGCGCAATCAAACTTTACATCGATGGTGCCCTCGGCTCTCGCGGTGCCGCGCTTAGCGAGCCCTATTCAGACCGTCCGGATAACTCCGGCCTTTTGTTGATGAAGCTAGAAGAGGCGGCACCGATTTTTGATACGGCAATCAATGCCGGCGTGCAGGTCAACACCCATGCGATTGGTGATCGCGGCAACACCCTCGTACTGGATTGGTACGAAAATACTTTCGCCGATCACCCCGACAAGAGCGACCTGCGTTGGCGCATTGAACACGCACAAATTCTTCATACAGATGATATTCCTCGCTTTGCGTCGATCGGGGTAATCGCATCCATGCAGCCATCACATGCGATTGGCGATATGTTTTTTGCAAAGGACCGCCTCGGCGAGGACCGGCTTGATGGTGCCTATGCCTGGCGGTCTCTGATAGATGCAGGCGTTGTGGTCGCCGGTGGCTCTGACGCACCGGTTGAACGCGGAGACCCGTTGATCGAATTCTACGCGGCCGTCGCGCGGCAATCGCTCGACGGATACAGCGATGACGATTGGCACCCGGAGCAAGCTGTCACCCGCGAGGAAGCGTTGAAAATGTTCACACTCTGGCCCGCCTATGCATCGTTTCAGGAGAATGTCATCGGAACGATCGAACCGGGGAAACGTGCGGATTTCACAGCGTTCTCAAAGGATATCATGACGATACCAGCAGAAGAAATTTTGACTGCAAAACCGGTGATGACCGTTGTGTCTGGTAATATCGTGTTTCAAGCCACTGAATAGGCAAGGCTTTTACCAGGCAACGCAACCAGCGGCTAAAGCGTATGCCCGTGCAATGATGTGATTGCGCGGGCCATTGCGCCTCCCCATATAGTGGGGGTGATGACATTTTGGCAGTTTCTCATCTTGTTCGCACTGATAGTTTTCGTGCTTTGGAACTTGTGGCATGCCATTCGCTCAATTGGTGACCAAGACGACGATTTCTAGAAGGAACGAACCCGGCGCATCGCCGTAACCACGTCAATAATAGGGCGCGGCAGTGAGCCGTTGTGATATCCACCAGATATTGCCAGCGATATCTTTAACACCGCCCTGACGATCCCCATACGGCATATCGGCGACATCCATGATTTTTACCATACCGCCTTTGACGGCTTGCTCCACGGCCTTATCGGCATCTTCAACATATAAGTAGAACGCGGTACGCGATGGCGGGAAACCACGTCCCGCCTCACTAACCATTATCGTTTCATCGCCGATGCGAATCTGACCATTCGCAAGGGCACCGCTATCATTCAGTGTCCGTCCTATTTCCATGCCGCCGAGTGCGCGAACCAAATGGTCCATATAAGCCAAAGCGTCTTGCGCAAAGATGTAGGGCGTGATTTGCGAAAATCCCTCGGGAATATGCATCTTGCCCTCCGTTAGATCGAACGCACCTTAGGCAGCGAAGAGTTGATCGATATTCTGGAAACATTTGAATTCCAGCGCGTTCCCGGCCGGGTCGAGCAAAAAGAATGTCCCTTGCTCTCCGGGCTCGCCTTTAAACCGAATACCCGGCTCGATAATAAATTCCGTTCCCGCCGCCTCAAGCCGCGCAGCGAGCGCCTTCCAATCGGCGGGGCTGAGCACAACACCAAAATGCTTCACGGGAACATTCTTGCCATCGACGGAATTGGTCACCGCCCGACCACATTCTTCCGGGGCCAGATGCGTCACCAATTGATGGCCGAAAAAATTGAAATCGATCCATTGATCGGACCGTCGCCCCCGCTCACATCCGAATTGATCGCCGTAAAAGGCTTCCGCCGCCGCGAGGTCATCGACGGGGATCGCGAGATGGAAAATAGATCCGGGATTAACTGACATTGCTTATGCCTCTTTTTTCATGACAGATTGAAATGGCCAATTAAAACCATAAGTGAATGGCCAGGATTTGCCTATGGGGCCATTGGGTCGGTATAGGCATCAAATCCATATTTTCAGGAGATCCCATTGCCGGAAAAATTCAAACGATTGACCGACACGTTTTTTGTCTCACCGCAGATTTCTCTTGATGAGGTATCGTCTGCTGCCGAGGCGGGTTTCGCCCTTATCGTCAATAATCGCCCGGATGGAGAGATGGCGGGCCAACCGCCCTCGGCGGATATCCAAGCGGAGGCGGAAAAAGCCGGCATAAAATACGTGTATATCCCAATCGACGGCCGCGGCCTGTCGCTCAGCCATATTTCTGCCCTTAAAAGCGCTATAGATGAAACTAATGGCGGCAAGGCAATAGGCTATTGCGCTTCGGGCACGCGCTCGGCAATTTTATATTCCTATCTCGCCGCCTTTGAAGGGCGACCAAGTGAAGACATTATTGCCGATGCCGCAAATGCCGGTTTCAACATCAGCCAGCATGGACCGGCGCTCGATAATTTGGCCGCGCGCGCAAAAACAGACGACGAGTAAAAGATGAATGTAATTGTATTGTTGCTTACCGCCGTACAGGCGCTTGACCCTTATGCCCCGCCGGAAATTCGTAAAATTCCAACATGCACCTGCCCTTCGACGCCGGAAGCCGGCGTCATTCTATTAGATGGATATGTCATTGATGCCGAGATGACGCTTGCGCCGGATGGTCTCAATACGAATGATCGAATGGCCACCATTTTCGATGTAAAGTCTTCGAACGATCCGTCCTATAGCGGCCGCACACGGGTATGGCACGAAACCACCGAAGACAAATGCGGTATCACTTTTGATTATGGCCGGAAATATTCGGTGACCGTCCGCGTCATTGATGGCGATCAGCTAGAGACTGATCGCTGCTTGATGAATCAATAATGGATAATAATTCTGGCGCTTGAAGCCGCAGCGGGAATAACAATCGTTTCCGTCAAGGTCACGCCGCAACGCAACACCGCCATGTCGCGCCCATCTTCGTCGGTTGCGCGGCCGTCTTGCCCTTCACCGCAATCGAGAAAGCTACCGCGCTCTTTTTCGACCACATAAAGATAATGCGGCGGCGCAGCGACATAGGCGCGATCAGTAATACCGCCTGATCCATCCCCCATGGAAATACTGCCCATAGATCCCGCAAAGGCTGGCGCGCTAAAAAGGGCCAAGGTTAACAGTGCCGTGAAAATAAATACGGCATGACGCGGGAAATGTTTTACTTCGGTACACATGCCCGCTTTGTCGCAATATCTGCGCCGCCTGCCGCATCATCACATTTTAGCGGCTCACCAAAGCTTTATTTCCTTGTCTTAGACGGAAAAGCCATGTTGATTGCGATACGGCGAACGGGCTGGCGGAGACCCTATGTCTATTTTTGGCGAGTTTAAAATTAACAATAATCAGCTGGTTGCGATTGAAACCGGCGCAGAAATACCGCTGAACCGAGAGTTTGCGCTGGATGCCTGGCGGATGGCCACATTCGTTTGGGTAATCAATGCGCTCAGAGCGACCCGCAAGATGCGCGGCAGAGAACCACGAGCACGTATTTCGTTCTTTCCGAAAAAGCCGCGATCCTATTACGCCATCTGGCCCGTATGCCAATTAGCAGACGTAAAAATTGTTGATGATCCGGCGGAAGCGGATCTCCATTTTTATTTCGAAGACCGCGAATTTCTGACCGCGCCGCGCCAAGCCCCATCAAACAAGCCGTCCCTGAACATTGGCTGTTTCGACATTCGCAAAAGCGTTGTCGCGCGCGCTTTTGAAGAAGTTTTCGGTTATGGGCTGACCATTGAACCGACAACCTTTGTCGGCACTGCTGTTGAGAAATCCGAAGCCAATGGCAAGCATGATGGTCGCTTAATCGAATGCCCGATTGCGGCTCCCAAGCAAGGCCATGTCTACCAGCAAGTCATCGAGAATACGTTCGATGGGATCGAGCATGTCGATATCCGTACACCAATCGTTGGCGGCAAGACGACACCTTATGTATTTCTGAAACGGCGCACCAAAGAACGTCGCTTCACCAATGATAACCACCGCGTTGACCTAGCCCCGATCGACGCAATGCTTTCGGCTGACGAGCAGGAAAAAATCACCGCCTTTGCAAGAACAATGCGGCTTGATTTTGGTGGCCTTGATGTCTTACGTAACCGCAATGACGGACGCATTTATATCGTCGATGCAAACAAAACCGATATGGGGCCGCCGTCAGCCATGCGTGCACAAGATAAACTGACCGCGATGCGTGGCTTGGCAAAAGCCTTTGCGGAAATGGTCGATGAGAAGTTAAAGGCGGAATAAGTTGCCCGCGATTCCTTTTGTAAAAGACATTCACTTCACCCCCGGAACGCCAGATCTGTTGCGCCCCGGTGTGCGGCGGGTTATCGCCAATAATCCCGGCCCTTTCACCTATACCGGTAGTGGAACCTATATCATCGGCACGGGCGACGTTGCGGTCATCGATCCGGGCCCTGATGATGATGAACATTTAGCGGCGCTTTTAAAAACCCTTGATGCGGAAAAAGTCACGCATATCCTCGTGACCCATACCCACCGCGATCATTGCGCATTGGCACGAAAATTCGCGGATGCGACGGGTGCGCCCATATTTGGCTTTGGTGCGCATCCGGTAAAAGATTTGAAAATAGATGCCCCGGCGCTGGATGAAGGGGCGGATTATAATTACGCCCCCGATGAATTGATCGCTCACGGCGAGGTTCTAACGGGCAATGACTGGTCTTTAGAGGTCGTCCACACGCCCGGGCACCTATCGAACCATCTGTGTTTTTCGATGCCCGCTGAAAAAGCCCTCTTTACCGGCGATCACATCATGGGCTGGGCGACGACGGTGGTTGCACCGCCTGATGGTGACATGAACGCCTATCTCGAAAGCTTGGCAATTTTACTTAAGCGCGACGACGAGGTGTATTTTCCGACCCATGGCGCGCCCATCGACAATCCAAAACGATTTGTTCGGGCCGTCAGAACGCATCGCTTAATGCGCGATGCGCAAATCATCGATCAGATCAAAAATGGCCGCACCCGGATCAAAGAAATCGTGACGGCGATGTATGCAGATGTTGATAAACGCCTTCATGGCGCGGCGGCGCTGAATGTTTTGGCGCATCTAATCCGTCTTGAGAAAAATGGCGTGGTCAAATGTGACGGCGAACCGGGAATGAAATCAGAATACCGGCCCGCCGAATAGGATATTACTTATTCGCTTTTTCGTAAGCCTTGCTGAATTTTTGCCAGGCTTTCACAACTTCTGTCTCGGATTCGACGGTTGCGTTGAAGTCTTTTAGCGCCTGTTTGCGGACTTCGATATCAAGCTCGACATTATCAGAAATTGCGGTCACACATTCGCGATACTCGCCCAGCTTGGCCTGATAGTCCTTAATCGCCGCGATTGTCGCTGCGCGATCTTCTGCGGTTGCGGTTTTTGGATCCGGCATGACTGGCGCTTCTGCTTCCAGCACGCAATCATTGGCCATTGCTGCACCACTGGCCAAAACAAAAGCGGCAGCCGCGCCAATAATAGATTTCATCATAATCGTTCCCTTCCCTTGGACCTCAGAAAATAAATGACCATAAACAATTCAAAACGAATTATGCAAATTTGACTACGGATATAATCTTACAATTTCCCAATCTGCTTTGGCGTCTTCGCGGCGATAGCAAAGACGATCATGCAGGCGGAACGGGCGATTGACCCAAAATTCAATTTCCAGCGGTAATAATCGGTAGCCGGACCAGTTCTCCGGACGGGGTACCTCGCGGTCGCTCCATTTCGCATCCAGCTTTTCAATATCGCGCTTCAACTTTTTCGGATTGTCCATAATACGCGATTGCGCCGATGCATGCGCCCCGAGTTGCGCCCCGCGAGCCCGTTTCGCGAAATAGGCATCGGCTTCCACGGTGCTGACCGGAGTGACTGTACCGCGGAAACGAACCTGTCGGCGAATCGATTTCCAATGAAAACAGACTGCGGCATTTGGCACTGCGGCAAGTTGTTCACCCTTGGCGCTATCAGTATTGGTGAAAAAAGTCAGGCCACACGCATCAAAATCCTTGAGCAGAACCATGCGCACATCTGGCATACCTGACTTGTCCACGGTCGCGAGCGCCATAGCATTGGGGTCATTGATCTCTTTTTCCCGTGCCAAGGTCAGCCAATCCGCGAATAATGCGGTCGGATCGCTAATCGTAAAAACGTCGCCCTGATCTTCGTCGGCACTATAGGCTTCGGTTGAGGGGCTTGGCGGGATAATATCGGACATTGACGGTTCCTTTGCCGCTCCCGATAAGGGAAGGGAATTATGAAGAAAATGCCTTTAGGGCTATAACGCGCTCATTAAGGGCCACGGCTTAATACGGATCAAGCATGTCTTTCAACAGTTTTGGCAAAGCCTTTCGCTTCACAACCTGGGGCGAATCTCACGGACCTGCCCTCGGGGTCGTCATCGATGGGTGCCCGCCGGGCCTGTTATTACGGGCCGAGGACATCCAATCGGCGCTCGATAAGCGCAAGCCGGGCACCTCAAAATTCGTGACCCAGCGGAAAGAACCGGATTCGGTTAAAATTCTTTCTGGCGTTTTTGAAGACGACCGGACCGATGGCCCGCGCACGACCGGAACGCCAATTAGCCTGATGATCGAAAATGTCGATCAACGCTCGAAAGACTATTCAGATATACGTGACAAATACCGCCCCGGCCATGCGGATTTCACCTATGACGCGAAATATGGCTTTCGTGACTATCGCGGCGGCGGTCGGTCATCCGCCCGCGAAACCGCTGCGCGTGTCGCCGCCGGTGTCGTTGCAGAAAAAGCGCTTGAGGCGGTTCTCGGGTCGGCAGTGACCATCCGCGCCTGCATGGTGCAGATGGGACCGGACAAAATTGATCGCGCCAATTTCGATTGGATGGAAGTCGATAACAATCCGTTCTGGTGTCCCGACGCAAAGGCGGCCGAACGCTGGGCCGAACAGCTAGATGCGGCGCGCAAATCCGGCTCCTCCATGGGGGCGGTGATCGAAGTCGTTGCCACTGGCGTTCCAGCGGGCCTCGGCGCGCCAATTTATTCAAAGCTGGACGCAGACCTTGCCAGCGCGATGATGTCGATCAATGCGGTGAAAGGCGTTGAAATCGGTGCCGGATTTGAGGCCGCTGCACTTTCAGGCGAAGAAAACGCTGATGAAATCCGCATGCGGAATGGTGCGCCTGATTTTCAGTCAAACAAAGCTGGCGGCATTTTGGGCGGTATTTCAAGCGGTCAAGATGTGGTTGTTCGCTTCGCCGTGAAACCGACCTCATCAATCCTGACGCCGCGCGATACGATCACCACACAAGGTGAAGATACCACCGTCCAAACCAAGGGCCGTCATGACCCATGCGTGGGTATTCGCGGCGTTCCCGTTGGCGCAGCGATGATGGCGCTGGTGCTGGCGGATCACGCCCTCCTCCACCGTGCGCAGTGTGGGCGCTGATAAAATCGTTCCCAACGCAGATCATAGCCGCTACGCTCGGCGCATGAAGAAAATTGCCTACATAGCTCTGCCGCTCATCGTCTTATTTGGCGTTCTTGTTTTATTACGCACACCGGATACCGACCCAGTTGCGATGGCGGAGAAATACACCAATGCCGAATCGCAATTCGCCGATAATGGCGCAGGGCTTCGGGTACATTACCGCGACCAAGGCAACCCGGATGGCATTCCGATTGTATTGATCCACGGCACATCGGCATCACTTCATAATTGGGAACCACTTGTGGCGCTGTTGGGTGATGAATATCGCATCATCACCTATTCCCAACCGGGCCACGGATTAACAGGTCCGCATCCGGAAGATAATTATCAATTCTCCGGCATGGCCGACGCGATTGATCTATTGGTCGAGACACTTGACCTCGACCAGTTCGTTTTGGGCGGCAATTCTATGGGCGGTTGGGTTTCTTGGCGTTATGCCGTCGCCAACCCGGATAAGGTCAGCGCACTCATTTTGCTAGATGCTTCGGGCATGCCGCTGCGCGACGGTGAAGAAAACCCGCCTCTGAATATTGGATTCAGGTTATTAGGCACACCCATTGGCCGCTTTTTAATGCAGCAATATACACCCCGCGCCCTTGTTGAGCGTTCTGCATTGGAAAGCGTATCGGTTAAATCCATCATCACCGATGAAATGGTTGACCGTTATTGGGAACTATTGCGCCTGCCCGGCAACCGAAAAGCCGCAGCACTCAGGGCACGCGCCGACCGCGAAATTCACTTTGCAGAGGAAATCCGCAAATTGACCATTCCCACCCTGATTATATGGGGTGCGGAAGATCAGCTCATCTATGCGAGTGCGGTAAAGAGCTTTTCAGAACGCCTGCCCCATGCCGAGGCAGTTATCTATCCGGGCATTGGTCATCTTCCGATGGAAGAAGCGCCGGAACAAACGGCCCAAGACATAGACAAGTTTTTAGAGACGCATTTCCCAGCGGGCGAATAAATCGCGAACCTATTTCGCTTTTTCGAAAGCTGTCACCTTGGTCAAGAACGCAACCGTTTCTTCGGTCTTTTTCAATCCGACCGCAGCAGAAAGCGCAGAAAGATCAGTTCGGCAATAGCTGTCATAATAGGGCTCATGAAACCCGCGCGGAAAATTCTCCAGCAGGACATCAAAGCCCGGCTCATCACCATATTGGATAGTATCCACAAGGATCATCACGCCGCCCGGCTTTAATAACCGTGCAACTTCGGTCATGACCTCTTTCCGTACCGATGGCGGCAATTCATGAAATAGATAAACCGCCGTTATGACATCATATGAATTTTCTCGAAGTCCGGTTTTCTCTGCGGCTTCTTGTACTAAACGCACATGTTTGAACTTACCCAACCGCGATTGTGCCTTACTGAGATAGGCCGGAGATAAATCAAGCGCAGTCACCGGCAAGGCCGGCCAGTTATCTTTTATGGTCTCTAAAAATCGTCCGACGCCGCAACCCAAATCAAGAAAGCTCGCTTGCGCAATATCGCGCTGCGCCAACGCACGGCGAACAAACGGCAATGCCTGGCGGCGCATCGCATCTGCGGCCCCGGTGAACAGGGTTTCCACCTGCATGTCATAACGCTCGGCTGAACTTTCACTGAGCCAGCCATCGGTTTGATAGTGGAAATTCTGAAGGTAATAGCGCGGAAATTTTTCACGCAGTGTTTCTGTCAAAACTTCCGAATGCCCGCGCGCATATTTCCGCCGCGCAACTTTGCGCGCATCGTTTAAATAATCGCGGCTTTCGCGCCACAAACGCCCTACCGCCGGCAATTGTCGAGACTCTTTCGGAAGGCGATACTCGCCCTCGGCAATGTTTTTCCAATCGCGCTGAAAAAGCTCGCGAAAGGCCGTTTTCAATCGGGCGCGATCAAGTGGCCCAAACTCCTCCGCATAGGGCGCATCACCGGGGTCTGTAAGCGGCCCCATAAGACGACGCCCATAGGCATAATGTCCGGTATACCATAACACCCGTGCGGCCTGAGAGGCGCTATAGGCCGCGCGTTTTGCGCCATTCGCGATCATCGTGTTTAGCGGTGCCACGGGTCATCCTTTTCGAAATACCCCAACAAGCTCGACATGGGCAGCATACACGAATTGATCAACCGGCGTCACGTGCGACAGGTGGTAGCCACCTTCGATTAATTTTGCCGCATCACGCGCGAAGCTGGCCGGGTTGCAAGAAACCCCAATAATGACAGGGACTTCACAGGATGCCAGTTGTTTTGCCTGGGCCGAAGCCCCGGCACGGGGCGGATCAAAAATGACCGCATCAAAATCTTTTAGCTCATCGGGGACCAATGGCTGTTCAAACAAATTACGTTTATGCGCCTTGACGGGATGACGACGATCCGCGCGCCTTGCGGCAATGTCGAGCGCCTCAATCGCCGGGCCTTCGATGTCAAATGCGTGGACTTCAGTGTCAGCAATAAATGAAAATGTTCCGCAACCGGAGAATAAATCTGCAACGCGCCTCGCCTTTGCGATATGCGGTTTCACAAGATCAACGAGCGCTTGTTCGCCCTCACGACTGGCTTGTAAAAAAACACCCGGCGGAATTGTAATGTCTACACCGGACAATGATATAACCGGCTCCGAAAATACGACGATTGGCAGATCGCCAATGGATAACCGGATGAATTCATGATCGCGCGCCGCATCGATCAATCGCGAGAGCGCCGCACCGAATAGGTCTTCGTCAACATCGCTGCCCGTCAAAGATACATCCAAGCCATTGTCACACTGCGTGACCATTATATTGAATTTCTGCCAGTTTTCCGGTGTCGCTGCGGCGAGGGCTTTGAGCGCCGGGATCGCAGCGTTAAGGCCGGGTGACAAAACAAGACACGCATCGATATTCACGAGCGTGATCGAACCACGCTCAAAAAAACCGAGATGGATTTGCCCCTTGGTTTTGCGAACCGCAAATTGCGCCCGCCGGCGGGTGTTCGGCGGACAGGAGATCATTGGGGCTACTATTGACCTAGCGATTCCGACGCGCTCGAGCGCCGTTGTAACCGTCTCGCATTTCCAGCGCTTGTAAAATTCGGATGTGATGTGCTGAACCGAGCAGCCGCCGCATTTGCCATAATAAGGGCATGGCGGCTGTGTCCGATCCGGGCCGGGCGCGATGAGTTTTTCAAGACGCCCCCGATCACCACGATAGCGGATTTTAACCTCATCTCCGGGGACCGTGTACGGAATATGTATGCGCTGATCCGCAAGCCCGGCGATGCCATCGCCGCGATGACCAAGCGTTTCTATGGTGACGCTCGCAACATGTTCGGGCAATTGCTTTTTCCGGCGCGGCCGCTGTTTATTATTGTTTTGTCGCGCCAAGAAGAAATTCCTTATTGCCGTCGCCCCCTGCGATCGGACTATCGATTGTTGTCACCACTGACCACCCGGCCTGTTCGTTCACCCATGCGGTGATGTCGTCAGGAACGGGTTCACTTAATCCCGGTTTGACAATCCCGCCCTTACCCAGCCCGGCTTTTCCTACCTCGAATTGTGGTTTGACGAGCGCGGCGAGCATCGCCCTTTCGCCCGCCAAGGCCAAAGCAAATGGCAATGCTTTTTTCAAGCTGATGAAACTAACGTCACAAACAATAAGATCAATCGGATCAGGTATAATCGCCGGGTTCAGATCTTTTGCATGTGTCTTTTCAAGATTGATCACCCGGTCATCGGCAACAATTCGTGGATGCAATTGCCCCTGACCAACATCAACCGCATAGACCCGCGTCGCCCCTCGCCGCAATAAAACGTCGCAAAACCCGCCCGTCGACGCGCCCAGATCAAGGCAGGTTTTGTCGTGCGGATTGAAATCAAATGCGTCAAGCGCGGCTTCGAGTTTCAATCCACCGCGCGAAACATAATCATGCACAGCGCCAATGATGCGTACTTCGGCACCGTCCGGCACTTTCTGCGCGGCTTTGGTCGCAATGTTCCCGCCAATCAGCACCAACCCCGCAGTGATAGCCTCCTGCGCGCGGGCACGGCTCTCGAAAAAGCCATTCTGTGTTAGATATTGATCGAGCCGCATTGGATCTCTTTTCCTGTCGTTCCCTCTCTTTAGCGCGTCATCGACCGGGCGAACAGAGTTCGCCTGATCTAACGTTCATGTGATCGCGCGGAACATACACCGCCTCATCGTGTTGGGCCTTTGTGTCATCCGGGCACAAAATAGACGTAAAGGAGAATTCATGAGTAAGCTTGAGAACAAAAAGATCGCAATCATTGCCACCGATGGCTTTGAGCAATCAGAGCTGTTTTCGCCACTCGATGCACTAAAAGAGGCCGGCGCGAAGGTCGATGTTGTTTCCGTAAAGTCAGGTGAAATCCAAGGGGTTGAACATGGCGAGAAAGGGAAATCGATCAAGGTCGATCAGGAAATCGCCCATGCCGACATCAATGAATTTGATGGTATCCTGATCCCCGGCGGCCTTTATAATCCAGATGCGCTAAGGCAGAATGATAAAGTCCTTTCATTCGTACGCGGTGCATTCGAACGAAAAATGCCCGTCGCCTCTATCTGCCACGGCCCGCAGGTTCTGATTAGTGCGGATGTCGTTAAAGGCCGGAAGATGACAGGCTTTGCCGCGATCCAAAAAGATTTGGAGAACGCAGGCGCAAATGTAACAGATGAAGAGGTGGTTGTGGACCAAGGTCTGGTCACCAGTCGCAACCCGGATGATTTGGCGGCATTTAACCGCAAAATCGTCGAGGAGTTTTGCGAAGGCAAACACGACCGGCAAGCAAAATCAGTTGCGGCCTAGAAAAAAGCCCCGCTCTAAGCGGGGCTATTTTTTATCCGTGTAAGTTGACGACGTTCGATGAAACGCCCAAGGCCTGCCTCGCCCGCTCAACAATGCTCGCAGCATCAAGCTGGGCCTGTTGATACATTTTTGCGGGGCTATCTTGATCTTGGAAAATATCCGGCAAAGTCATAGTCCGCACTTTCAGACCGCTATCAAGAACACCCTGATCCGATAGATAGTGCAGCACAAACGCACCAAACCCACCACGAGACCCTTCTTCGATCGTGATCAGAACCTCATGATTACGAACCAGTTGCATGATCAAATCCTGATCCAACGGTTTGGCAAAACGCGCATCCGCAACAGTCGTTGAGATGCCTTGCGTTTCTAACGTCTCTGCAGCTTTCAAGGCTTCGGCGAGACGACCGCCCAGCGCAAGCAGCGCAACCTTCGTTCCTTCCTGCATGATCCGGCCCTTACCGATCTCGAGGATTTTACCTTTTTCCGGCAGGTCAACGCCTACGCCTTCACCGCGCGGATAGCGGAAAGCGATTGGGCCCTCGTCATATGCGGCCGCTGTCGCCGTCATGTGAACAAGCTCTGCCTCATCACCCGCTGCCATGATGACCATGTTCGGCAAACAGCCGAGATAAGCGAGGTCAAACGCACCGGCATGGGTTGAGCCATCAGCGCCGACAAGACCCGCGCGGTCCATCGGCATCCGAACCGGCAAGTTCTGGATCGCAACGTCATGCACAACCGAATCATACGCGCGCTGCATAAAGGTCGAATAAATCGCCGCAAAGGGACGCATGCCATCGGCTGCCAAGCCCGCCGCAAAAGTAACCGCATGTTGTTCCGCGATACCAACATCATAACAACGGTCAGGATAGACATCGGCGAACATATCAAGGCTGGTCCCCGAAGGCATCGCAGCGGTTATGCCGATAATCTTATCGTCTGTTTCCGCTTCCTTGATGAGCGCTTTGGCGAATACTTTTTGATAGGCTGGCGCATTCGGCGTGCCTTTTTGCTGCTTGCCGGATACGACATCAAATTTCGCAACGCCATGATATTTGTCGTGCGATTGCTCCGCAGGCGGATAACCAGCACCCTTGCGCGTGACCACATGCACTAGAACGGGGCCATCTTTCATGTCACGGACATTTTCAAGGACAGGCACCAATTGGTCGAGATTATGACCATCAATCGGCCCGACATAATAAAAGCCCAGCTCTTCGAACAATGTGCCGCCGGAAACCATACCGCGACCATATTCTTCGGCTTTGGCCAGCTGATTATAAATCGCTTTAGGAAGGCGTTTTGCGAGCTGTTTGCCAAATGAACGGAAACCCTGATAGACGCCGGAGGACGATGCCCGTGCGAGATAGGCGCTCATTGCCCCGACTGGCGGCGCGATCGACATGTCATTATCGTTCAAGATAACGACAAGCTTCGACCCCAAATGACCGGCATTGTTCAGCCCTTCATAGGCCATACCGCCGGACATAGAGCCATCACCGATAACCGCAATTGAAGTGGTGTCTTTCTTGAGGTGACGCGAAGCTTCGGCAAAACCGGTTGCCGCTGAGATCGATGTCGCCGCATGCGCCGCGCCAAACGGATCATATTCGCTTTCAGAACGCTTGGTGAAACCCGAAAGCCCACCACCCTGGCGCAAGGTGCGGATACGATCACGACGACCGGTCAGGATTTTATGCGGATAGCACTGGTGGCCAACATCCCATACGAGTTTGTCGTCCGGCGTATTAAACACATAATGAATCGCTGTCGTCAGTTCGACAACACCAAGACCGGAACCGAGATGCCCGCCCGTAACCGAAACAGCGTCAATCATCTCCGCGCGCAATTCATCGGCCAACTGGCGCAATTGCGATTTCTCAAGCTTGCGCAAATCCGCTGGGAATTTGACAGTGTCCAGAAGCGGCGTCTCTACAGCCATGATCTACCTCGTTGTAATTCTGCGCCTCAATATTCAACAGTAATAAGGGCGCTATCCCCAAGACCTTGAAAATAAATGGCCCTGTTTCGGCGATAACCAAAGAAGGCGTCGAAATTGAGACGACCGTTCTAGCGCTTTACGAATTTTTCTCCACCCCTTTTTGAGCGAAACCATTGCGCGTGGATTACGATTTCGCAGCGATTGTTGCCAAACAGTCGCGAGGCCCAAAATGCCCATACATACTGCGCTAACGCGTTGCACCTTGCCTTTGAGGGGCGCATCCTGCGCGATATGACCTTCTGTTGCGAGCAGGCCTTATGACAACGAAAGCCGATAAATCTTGCGTGATCATAGGCGCTGGCGATGCGACTGGTGCCGCAATCGGTCGCGCCTTCGCCCGCGAGGGTTTCGCTGCCTGTCTCAGCCGCCGACCGCGCCATAGCGAGGCCCTGGAAGCATTGGCACAATCAATACGCGCAGATGGCGGAGAGGCACACGCGCTACCGGTGGATGCCCGTGACGAAAGTGCAATGATTGCGCTTTTTGAAGAGATTGAGCGCGATATTGCGCCGGTGGAAGTCGCGGTTTTCAATATCGGCGCGAATGTCAATTTTCCAATCACGGAAATGACCGCCCGGGTCTATCAAAAGGTTTGGGAAATGGCCTGTTTCGCCGGCTTCCTGATGGGGCGCGAAGCCGCACGGGTCATGACCAAGCGCGAACGCGGGACCATTATTTTTACGGGCGCTACCGCCAGCATTCGGGGCGGTATCGGCTATGCGGCCTTTGCCGGTGCCAAACACGGCTTGCGGGCCCTCGCGCAATCAATGGCACGGGAACTTGGGCCGAAAAATATTCATGTCGCACACGTCATCATCGATGGCATGATCGATTCTGATTTCATCCGCCAGATCCATCCTGATGCGAATGCAGCGCGCGCAGAAGACACAATCCTGTCCCCCGACGAAATCGCCAAGAATTATGTATGGCTCCATAATCAACCGCGCAGCGCGTGGACACACGAACTCGACCTACGCCCGTGGAAAGAGAATTGGTAGGTACAAAGATGAAACCTGAAGCGATCGAATTTTTCTACGATTATGGCAGCCCGAATGCCTATCTCGCCTATAAATTACTTCCTGGCATCGCTGAGAAAACGGGCGCGACCATTACGTTAAAGCCGTGTTTATTGGGCGGCATATTCAAAGCCACCAATAACCAATCACCCTTCGTGGCCTACGCCCAGGTCAAAGGAAAGCTAGCTTACGAACAGCTTGAAATGGCGCGTTTTATCAAAAAGCACGGTATTTCCTTTGCGTATAATCCAAACTTTCCGGTCAATACGCTTTTGATCATGCGCGGTGCGATGGTCGCGCAGCGCGACGACTTCCTCGAATCTTATACGGATGCAGTTTTCGATTTCATGTGGAAAGACCCACGCAAAATGGATGACCCCGAGATCGTAAAAGCGACATTGACCGAAGCCGGGTTTAACGGATCGGGCATTTTGGCCGCGACGCAAGATCCGGAAATAAAAGCGGCATTGATCGATCAAACCAACACAGCGGTCGAGCGCGGCGTCTTTGGCATGCCGACATTTTTTGTGGGTGATGAGATGTTCTTCGGTAAGGACCGGCTCAAACAGGTGGCCGAAGCGATCACCGAGGGTTGAGTTTATTCAAAACTCGCCGCTTCGGTTTTGGGCTTGCCGTCTGCGCCTACAACGATCTTCTCGATTTTTTCTTGCGCCGCTTTCAGCGTGGTCTCGCAATGGGCCTTGAGCGCCGCACCACGCTCATAAAGCGCGATTGAATCCTCAAGTGCAGCCTGCCCGCTTTCGAGCTTTTGAACGATAGATTCAAGCTCAGCGAGGGCGTTTTCAAAAGAAAGGGTCGATATGTCGTCAGGTTTCTTTGCCATAGGAACGGTTTAGCGGCGGCCACCGACCCATGGCAAGCCCGAATTTTCCGCCCCGAATATCCGCATTACTGCGGGGACAGAGATTGACCCCAGCCCATAACTCAATATGACCCACCCTCATGAGCAAAATTTCCCAAGCAGAATATGACGTAGCGATTATTGGTGCCGGTGCCGCTGGTATGATGGCCGCAATTGAAGCCGGGCGCCGTGGCCGCAGCGTTTTATTGATTGATCACGCCAAGGCACCGGGCGAGAAGATCCGCATTTCCGGTGGTGGTCGATGCAATTTCACCAATACTCGGACCAGCGCGGCCAATTTCATCTCGGACAATCCGCATTTTTGTAAATCCGCGATTAAGCGATTCACGCCGGCTGATTTCATCAAATGGGTCGATCAGGCCAATATCGCATGGCATGAAAAGACACTTGGCCAGCTCTTTTGTGACGGGTCTTCAGTTCAAATCATCAATATGCTGATTGATCACTGCCGGGACGCAAATGTCGAAATGCATTTATCCACCGAAGTTACGCGGGTTGAGAAAAACGCTGATCGCTTTCATCTAATGGCAAGCGAAGGGCCCGTTGTCGCGACATCGCTGGTGATCGCGACCGGCGGCAAATCCATTCCGAAAATGGGCGCGACCGATTTTGCTTATCGGATCGCAGATCAATTTGACATCAACGTTGTTGAAACGCGGCCCGCGCTGGTGCCGCTGACCTTTGGGCCTGAGCTTTTGGAACAAACAAGTACGCTCAGCGGGATCAGCGCTGATGCGGAAGTCAAACATAAGAAAACCACCTTCCGCGAAGCTTTATTGTTTACCCATCGCGGCATATCGGGCCCGAGCATTTTGCAGATTTCTTCCTATTGGCGCGAAGGCAACGAAATTGAGATCAATCTTATTCCTGATCTCGATCTGTTTTCGCTGCTAAAGGCGGAACGGACAACAAATGGCAAGCTCGCGCCGCAAACTGTGCTATCGCGTCACCTGCCAAAGCGCCTCGCCGAATGGGTATTGAGCGGTAAGCAATTTCCGCAAAAATTCGGTGACTTATCGGATAAACACCTGAAACAATTGGCCGATGCCGCTCATCATTGGCGCGTCAAACCGGTCGGTAGCGAGGGATATCGCACCGCCGAAGTAACTCTGGGCGGTATAGACACCAATGCGCTTTCGTCAAAAACGATGGAAGCAAAGTCTGTAAGCGGACTTTACTTCATCGGCGAGGCCGTGGATGTCACCGGCTGGCTCGGCGGCTATAATTTCCAATGGGCTTGGGCAAGCGGCTGGGCCGCCGGACAGGTGGCCTAACGCAAAGCGCAATTCGCCCGCGCCTATTCAGCGGCGGCGTGCGCGCGGACCTCGTTCTTAACGCCTGGCGGTTCATAAATTCGCCATGACCAATAATGATGGCCGCCATGGTGCTCCGTGCACGTCCAGCCATCTTTACGCAGATGCCTGCCGATCATCCAATTCAAATAGCCATGCGCGCAAAGCAGCACATCGCCATGCTCGGCATGGGCCTCAAGGTTTTTCGCAATCTTTGCGACCCGTTGCCAGGCATCCTGATTGCTTTCAACACCATCGGGGGCATGGCCCAGAACCCACCAAAGCCGCGATAGCACGCCCCAATGGGCCGGTTGCAATTTTACGAAATCGGGAAATGGCGGTGGCGGGAGCGGCGCTTCCACATAGATCGAATCAGCGGGGACCTCTCGTGCACCCTTAGTGGCCATGGAAGCCGTTTCGATTGCACGCGGCAAGGTTGACGAAATGACGGTCTTTGCATTCGCCGCCAATTCGACCAGATTTTCTGGTGGTGCCTCACCGGGGGCAAGGCCGCTTTCGTCATAGCGGGCCCACCAGTCGCCATATTCTCGCGCAGTGATTTTCACGTCCCGAGATAAATCAGGACGCCCGTGGCGTGCGGTGATTATGCGTCCAATCATGAGTCCATCGATTCGCTGATTTATTCTTATGGCGTATTTTTTATAGTGCCATCAAGGCTTTGACATGGGCCGAAACGCTGGAGGCCAGCGCGGGCAAATCATAACCCCCTTCAAGAATGGAAATCAGTCTCCCCTCAGCCTTATCTTTGGCAATTGCCCCAATTTCGCTGGTAATCCAAGCAAAATCTTCCTCGATCAACGATAAACCACCCAACGGATCGGCGCTATGGGCGTCAAAACCCGCAGAAATAACAATAATTTCCGGCCCAAATTCCGAAAGCGCTGGTAATAGGTTTTCGCCCCATGCTCGGCGAAACGCCTCGCCATCCGCACCCCGCTCCAACGGGGCATTGGCAATATTATCGAAAGCACCTCGATCACTCTGCCGTCCGGTGCCCGGATATTGCGGCCATTCATGTGACGACGCATAGAATGCGCCTTCATCATGCCAAAATGCGGCTTCCGTTCCGTTGCCGTGATGAACATCGAAATCAACAACCGCTACGCGCGACACGCCATGCGCCGCGCGGGCATGTAGAGCGGCGACCGCCGCCCCGTTAAATAGACAAAACCCCATCGCACGATCAGGCTCAGCATGGTGCCCCGGTGGCCGCGCCGCGATGAACGCATTTTTTGCATGTCCACTGAATAGTGCATCGACCGCATCAATGGCACCGCCCGCGGCGCGCAAAGTTGCGTCCAGCGAAGACGGCCCCGCAAACGTATCCGCGTCAAACTGTGCGAGACCGCTTGAGGGAATTTTACTTTCTATCCGCTCGCGAAAAGCAGTTGGGTGCACGCGCTCTATCTGTTCTGCGGTCGCGCGCGGCGGCATGCACCGTTGGAGCTGCGAGAATTCCTCCGCATCCAACGCTTTTTCAACTGCACGATACCGTCCCGGATGTTCAACATGACCGGGTGGAACCTCATGGCGCGCAAAAGACGCGTGGGTATAAAGTAAAGTTGACATCACCTTACCGACATCATTGCATATTCCACCGGGCCACGACACTATATCTGGATAAAAACCCCTAAGGGAAATTCATCATGCCTCAATTCGACATGATTGTCATTGAACCGAACGCAGCAAGAGACTTTGAAACCCATACCGCCGGAACGCCCTTAAGAGAGGGCGGCGGTGACGAGACTTACCGTTGCGGCGGATGCAAAACAAAATTGCTTGTGAACGTCGACCACCACGACGCCCATGGTGCGATTATCAAATGCGGAAAATGCGGAAAATTCAACCGCGAACCGCACCACCACTAACCGAGCGGCCACCCGTCTTCGCGCGTGCTTTCCACATTGACCGTATCACCAACGTGAACAGCACCCTGATTGCGCACGATTGCATTCCAGCCAAACAAAACCCCAGGCGAGTCAGGATGCGCGGAGCGGCGGATCTGGCCCAATGTTTTTAACGGGTCCCGCCCCGTAACCTCGCCAGTTTGCGGATCTCTGGTTGTTATGATGCAACGGCTACAAGGTTTAACGAGGTCAATTGTGACCTCCCCTATTTGCAAGCGCGACCAATGATCTTCTGCCCAAGGGTCGGCACCATCAATGACAATATTGGGCCGAAACCGCTCCATCGCAATTGGTTCGCCATTTCCGGATTCTCGTATGTCTTCGTTAAGCGCAGCCAAGGAAGACATAGACGTTACCAGAACCGGATACCCGTCAGCGAAACTAACAGGCGTTCTTTCACTCCACTTAGCGCTCGTTTTGCGCTCGGCTTCATCATCCATGTAGAACAATCGTGCGTCGCGCCCGATGGCTTGGCTAATCCAATTCTCGGCGATCTCGCTCGCCCGTAATGCTTCTACGGTATCATGCCAAACCGTTACGGCTTCGCGCTGATGCGATGACGGAAAACCTATTTCTATTGAGTTTGATCCGTCTACCGATAAAACCAGTCCCGCATCGGTAACCTGCGCCCCGATGCGGGCAAGCGCCCCACAATTGCGTTGCGTGAGAAAATGATTGTCCGCATCAGTGATCATCCAGCGGCGGTCGCGCGTTAAACCCCGCCATTCGAGGAAGGTTCGCTCTAGGCGAATGCCGCGACAGCTCTTTACCGGGTAGATATGGAGTGACGCGACATTCATCTTCCTTATCCGAGCATGCTATCCATAAGGGTTTCGGCAACACCCGGTGGCGGCGTTGATTCATCAGGGACAAAGAAATCCGGTGCTAATTTCTTGGAAGAATCGACGCGATATTTTTCAAAATCGGTGACGCCATTCTCATAAAGGAAGGTGTCATCGATAATGAAATTGCCTGAAAATTCTTTTGATGGTTTCGTAAAAATAAGATGCGCAGCGTCAGAGAGAATATCGACCGTACGCGACGCCTGCATCATTGCCTCACCACCGAGTGCGAACTTGACGGCCGCCGTGGCGATCGCTGTTCTCGGCCATAGTGCATTAAATGCGATGCCGGCATTTTTATATTCTTCGGCCATGCCCAGAACGCACATGGACATTCCGAATTTCGCCATCGTATAGGCCACATGCCCGCCGAACCATTTGGGCCGCATATCCAGCGGCGGCGAAAGCATCAAGACATGGGGGTTGTCCGACTTTTTAAGATGAGGGATACAAGTTTTAGAGGTCAAAAATGTACCACGCGCATTGATTTGATGCATCAAATCCCAGCGCTTCATATCGGTTGCTTCGGTACCCGTCAGCGAAATCGCAGACGCATTGTTGACGCAAATATCGATGCCGCCAAATTTCTCGACCGTCGCATCGACCGCCGCCTGAACCTGATCTTCATACCGAATATCGCAGACCAGCGGTAACGCCTTGCCGCCGGCAGCTTCGATTTCCTCTGCAGCCGTATAAATTGTGCCCGGTAGGTGTTTGTGCGGTTCCGCGGATTTGGCCGCAATTGCGACATTGGCACCGTCTTTTGCGGCGCGCAACGCAATTGCGAGGCCAATTCCACGTGACGCGCCTGTGATGAATAAAGTCTTGCCGTTGAGATTGCCCATCGACCTGTCCTTCCTAATGAATTGCTGGCTTTATCAATAAAACCAGCAAACACTGAGGTCCATATTTCTTGGCAGTTTAGGAACCGGACGCAACGATAGACCAAACCGCAATGCCGCAGACCATGCGGCATTGCGGATATGTATTTAGAATTTGCGCTTACGACGCGCTTTTTCGACCTCTTCCCAAACCCGCAGCGAATTGCCGCCAAGAATTTTCTCGATCGCGGCTTCGTCGTAACCGCGTTCCAGTAAGCCATCGACCAATACCGGGAAAGACCGTACATCCTTCAATCCGGTGGGCAGGCTGTCGCCGACACCATCATAATCCGTACCAAGACCGACATGATCTATACCTGCGATTTCTACGGCACGGTCAATATGGTCCAAAACATTTTCGAGTGTCGCGAATGGATATGGATTAGATTCAGACCAGACTTCGCGGAATGCAGCGATTTCTTCACTCGTCATTTTACGGCCCAGCTTTTCCTCTTCGGCGGCTTGGGCGGCTGAACGGGCATCCGAATATTTATTCGCTTCTTCCGTCAGGAACGCGGAACCATAATTGATCATGATCACGCCGCCATTGTCACTGATCTTTTTGGCAAGCTCGTCAGAGAGGTTCCGCTCAAAGCCTGGCGTAAAATGACGCATCGAAGAATGCGACGCGATCACCGGCGCGCGCGTCACATCTAGAACATCTTCAATGGCCCCGTCTGACAGATGGCTAACGTCGACCATGATGCCAAGATCATTCATCGCATCCACAAGCTGGAAGCCGAATGGCGACAAACCACCCCAACGTTTATTATCGTCATAGGACGAATCCGAGATGTGATTGGATTTTGAATGCGCCAACGTGATGTAACGAATGCCGCGGTCGTAAAAATGTTTGAGGTTCTTTAAGTCGCCTTCGATCGGAGAGCCATTTTCCATGCCTAAGGGCAAAGCGATCTTGCCAGCCTTGAATATCCGCCGCACATCTTTTGGCGAATAGGCAATTTCGTATTTGTCAGGATATTGAGCGGCCACACCTTCGATCAGGCCAATCAAAATATCCGCCCGCGCCTTTGCGCCGCCTGCCTCTTCATAGGTCGCGGCCACATAAATTGACATGAAAGGCGCGTCGAGCCCGCCCTCTTTCGCCCGCTCGAAATCAAACTCAGCGGTTTTCTCGCCAGTCGAAAGGTCAGCGCCCTTGGTGACAACATGCATCGGCGCATCAACATGGCCGTCCACAATAATATATTTATGTGCAATTTCGACCGCGCGTTCAGACGGCGCAGCGTCAGCAGTCGCAGGAAGCACGCCAGCGGCTAAAACGAAGGGAAGAACAGGCAATAGGTGTTTCATCAAGTCTACTTTCCAATATCAGAGCGCAACGAAGCCAACTCACTCGAATCACAATTTGTGCAGGAAGCTTATATCAAATCAACCCGAAAACCGCTGCTCTGCGCGAGCCATTTTTTATTCAGGCGTGTAATTGAGGATCGGCCCCAGCCAGCGCTCGGCCTTGCTTAATGGCCAATTTTTTCGATTGGCGTAGTCTTGGACTTGATCTTTTTCAATCTTGCCAACCGCAAAATACGCCGATTGTGGATGCGCAAAATAAAGGCCTGATACACTTGCAGGCGGCGTCATGGCACAACTCGAGGTTAGCGAGACGCCCGCGCGTTTTTCAGCCTCAAGCAACTTGAACAAAGTTTCTTTTTCGGTGTGATCCGGTTGCGATGGATAGCCCGGTGCGGGACGAATGCCATCGTATTTTTCCTCGATCAATGCATCACAGTCGAAGCTTTCGTCGGGCGCATAGCCCCACAATTTCCGCCTTACGCGCTCATGCAACAATTCAGCGAACCCTTCGGCAAATCGGTCCGCCAAGGCCTTCACAATGATTGATGAATAATCATCGTTGTTCTTACGAAACGCCTCTGACCGTTCAGCCTCGCCGTGCCCTGCGGTCACACAAAAACCGCCAATCCAATCATCACCGACGGATTGGGGACGCAGGAAATCAGACAGTGCCATATTTGTATTTTCGAATTCTTTTTTCATTTGCTGACGCAAAGAGAAAAAGCGGGCTAACTCCTTCTCTCGCTCATCATCTGTCCAAAGAACAATATCATCACCCTCGGCATTCGCAGGCCAAAAGCCCACGGTACCGCGAAGGGACAGCCATTTTTCGCTAACCATTTTATCAAGGATAACTTGCGCATCACGCCAAAGACTACGGGCCGCCTCACCACGCTTGTCGTCATCAAGGATCTGCGGATAGCGGCCTTTAAGGTCCCAACTCATGAAGAACGGGGTCCAGTCCATATAGGGCAGAACATCTTCGAGAGAGACGTCATCAATGGTTTGAACACCTAATAGATTTGGCTTTGCTGCTGGTTTCGACCAGTCAAGCTGCATCGCCTGCGCCCGCGCGTCGTCAATCGCCAAACGCTCCTTGCGGGCCCCGCCCGATCGCGACTGGCGAATTTTCTCGTATTTGTCCTTGGTTTTTTCCCAAAATCGCGGACGCTCTTCATCAGACAGCAGCGCAGAAACGACGCCAACCGCCCGGCTCGCATCAGCCACATGGACCGTTGGCGCATTTTTAAAACCCGGTTCAATTTTCACCGCAGTATGCGCAGGCGACGTCGTCGCGCCGCCAATTAAGAGCGGCATGGTCATATTTTGACGCTGCATCTCCGCGCCAACGAAAACCATTTCATCGAGCGACGGCGTAATCAGACCTGACAGGCCAATAATATCGACGTCGTTTTTCTTGGCTTCTTCCAAAATGGTTTCTGCAGGAACCATAACGCCAAGGTCGATCACCTCATAGCCGTTACATTGCAAAACAACGCCAACGATATTCTTGCCGATATCGTGGACATCACCCTTGACCGTGGCCATCAATACTTTGCCGTTCGATTTATCAGCAGTACCAAGCCGCTCTTTTTCCTCTTCCATATACGGAAGAAGATGGGCAACAGCCTGTTTCATGACCCGCGCAGATTTCACAACCTGCGGCAGGAACATTTTACCGTCGCCAAAAAGATCGCCAACAACGCCCATGCCGTCCATCAACGGACCTTCAATCACATGCAACGGACGCTCCGCTTCCAAGCGCGCTTCCTCGGTGTCTTCAATGATATATTCGTTGATACCGTGCACCAACGCATGGGACAGGCGTTCTTTCACGCTGCCTTCACGCCAGCTCAAATCTTTTTCCTGTACCGCGCCTTTTTGTCCGCGATATTGTTCGGCAATTTCCAATAGGCGGTCAGTCGCATCATCGCGGCGGTTCAGAATGACATCTTCGACGCGTTCGCGTAATTCGGGATCAATATCGTCATAAATATCGAGCTGACCCGCATTGACAATCGCCATGTCCATACCGGCCTTGATGGCATGATATAGAAATACCGAATGCATCGCACGGCGAACGGGTTCGTTACCACGAAACGAGAACGAGACATTTGACAAACCACCAGACACATGCGCGCCTGGCAATTCATTCCGTATACGTTTTACCGCATCAATAAATGCGCGCGAATAGTCATTATGTTCTTCGATGCCGGTAGCGACAGCAAAAATATTCGGGTCAAAAATGATGTCTTCCGGCGGAAAACCAACCTCATCCACCAATAATTTATAGGCGCGCGTACAAATCCGCACTTTTTCGTCTGCGGTTTCGGCTTGCCCTTGCTCGTCAAAGGCCATCACAACCGTCGCAGCACCATAGCTGCGGATAATCCGAGCCTGTTTCAAAAACGGCTCTTCACCTTCTTTAAGCGAGATCGAATTAACGACCGCCTTACCCTGTACACATTTCAGGCCGGCTTCGATCACTTCCCACTTAGAGGAGTCGATCATGATCGGCACACGCGCGATATCGGGCTCAGCCGCCAACAGGTTCAAGAAAGTCTGCATGGCCTCAACGCCATCAAGCATCCCTTCATCCATATTGACGTCAATAATCTGCGCACCATTCTCAACCTGCTGCCGCGCGACTTCTACAGCGTCGGGATAGCGACCCTCGGTGATCATTCGGCGGAATACAGCGGACCCGGTTACATTTGTCCGCTCACCGATATTTACGAAGCTGGCAGTTTGATTGGTCATCACAAATTTTTCTTACGCAAGTTCAAATGGCTCTAATCCGGCAAGACGCATTGCCCGAGGCCGCTCAGGAATTTCACGGGGTTTAACCCCGTCTGCGGCATTCGCCACCGCTTTGATATGATCCGGGGTTGTACCGCAACACCCGCCAAGCATGTTTACAATGCCCGATTCCGCCCATTCTTTAAGCATCGCCGAGGTTTGCTCAGGCGTCTCTTCATATTCACCAAACGCATTGGGCAGCCCCGCATTGGGATAGGCCGCAACCAAGGTGTCTGCAATTTTGGCAAGTTCCGCAATATGCGGCCGCATCAACGAAGCGCCGAGCGCGCAATTCAGCCCAATGGCAAAAGGCTTGGCATGCCGCACGGAATTCCAGAATGCTTCGACCGTCTGGCCTGATAGCGTCCGCCCGGACCGGTCTGTAATTGTTCCCGAAATCCAGATCGGCAATTTCTCCATGCCTTCGGCTTCGAGATCGCCTATCGCCTTTAGCGCAGCCTTACAGTTCAAGGTGTCGGTGATCGTTTCGATCAGATAAAGGTCAACGCCGCCCTCGTTCAAGGCGCGAATTTGCATCACATAGGCATCATAAACTTCGTCAAAAGTGACCGACCGCGCACCGGGGTCATTCACATCTGACGACATCGACAACATTTTATTCAGTGGACCAATTGAGCCCGCAACGAAACGCGGTTTTTCAGGCTCTTTCTTCGTCCATTCATCGGCCGCCTCACGGGCGATTTTCGCGCCCTCAAAATTGATATCGCGGACGTCCTGCGGCCCCAGCGCATAGTCATCTTGCGCAATCACGGTCGCGGAAAAAGTGTTGGTTTCCGAAATGTCAGCGCCAGCCGCATAATATTCGCCATGCAGATCCCGAATGATGTCAGGACGCGTCAAGCAGAGAATATCGTTGTTCCCTTTCAGGGGCGAGTTATGGGTCGCAAATCGATCGCCGCGGAAATCTTCTTCCTCTAAGCCACGACGCTGGATCATTGCACCCCACGCTCCATCGAGAATAAGAATCCGTTCCTTTGCGATGCGCCGCAGCGCCGCGATCCGGTCTTTCCTACTCATTACGCAACCTCTTTTTTCGGATTTAACCCAAGCAAACGACATGTCGACAAGGAAAGATTCGCGCGGTTCATCGTGTAAAAATGAAAATGCGATACGCCCTTATCGCGCAATACATTACATAGCTCAGCGACGAGCTGCGCCGTTACCAGTTCGCGTGTTTGCGGGTCGTTTTCGAGCCCATCATATAAATCAATAATCCGTGTCGGTATCTTTGTTCCGCATAGCTTCGCCATGCGCGCAATGCCCGCAAAATTTGACTGCAGCATGATCCCGGGCACAATTGGCTTATCGATGCCGGCATTCCTTGCTGCATCGACAAACCGCAAGAATACGTCCGGTTCAAAGAAGAATTGCGTGATCGCTCGATCCGCGCCTGCATCAAACTTCCGCTTGAGGGTTTCAAGTTCATGCGCGAGGTCTTTTGCCTCTGGGTGGCATTCCGGATAGCAGCCGACAGAAATGTCAAAAGGCGCAATTTCGCGCGCACCCACAATTAGATCCGACGCATAAGCGTAACCGCCATCATGCGGGGTATAGGCCGCGCCTACCCCTTCTGGTGGATCGCCCCGAAGCGCCACGATGTTGGTGACGCCAGCCGCCCAATAGCGCTTAAGCACGTCGTCGACCTCTGCCCGAGTCGCACCAACACAAGTGATATGGCCTGCCGACTTTACCCGTCCGGCCCTTGCGATCCGCTCGACAACGTCATGGGTGCGCTCACGGGTCGAACCGCCCGCGCCATAGGTGACCGAGATAAAAGCCGGATCAAGCGCGGAAAGCCGCTCGACGCTGTCCCATAAACGCTTTTCCATTTCAGGCGTTTTCGGGGGAAACATTTCAAAGGATATCGCGAGCTCACCCATGAGACAGCCTTAACATATTGAAATTCCGTATTAATTCCGTATTTCGAGGCGCGCAGAATCACGCACTCGACTGCTATATAATGATATAAACATATCCTTATATGAAAAGAAAGAGTTAATTCCGCTCGCGACTCATCCGCAGCTGGCACTCACCAACATTCTAGCCGGATTTTTTGACGGTTTATTGCGCGATAAAGCGGGATGAAATTTGCCGCCACAAACTGCGTTCAACGCCAGCGGGACGCCCCTCCGCAAACCAGAAGCCGACAAGACCAATCATATAAAGCCCCGCCCCCACTGCGACATCACAAACGAAACGCGGCAGCAAGGGCAACATCTCAATCGCATCGATTTCGGGACGAATGAAAACAAAATAGAGCGCCATCACCGCAACGCCGGCAAAGCTTCGCCTTACGCGGAAGATGAGTTCATAAAACGGTCGGCCGCTAATGCGGCTAAACAGCGACAGGTTTAGCAACATGTGCAGAACGCCGCCAGCGGCTGTCGCCAATACCGCCCCCATCAAGCCATAGACCGCACTTGCCCATATAAATATGGGCATACGGATGATAAAATAGATAAGCTCGCGCAGGAAGATCAATTGCGTGCGCCCGCACGCCATTGCATATCCCTGAGTCGCCGAAAATAGCACCATTAACCCGGCTACCGGCGTGAAATATTTGACCAAGGGAACAGCAAGCTCCCACTGATCACCGAGCAAAATGGCCACAAGGTCAGCCGCGACAAATGAACTGCCAAATGCAGCCGGCATCGCAATAAGGCCCAAGACCTCGACCCCGCGAAGATAGGCTTCGCGCATATTTTCAGGTTTTGATTGCAACTCAGAAAGGCCCGGATAGATCGCGCGCGCAATCGGCGTCGCCACTTCCTGCGACGGTAGCGCCGCAATGCTGTCGCCCAGATAATATGCGCCGGCATTAGTCGGACCGATCAGCTTTGTCAGAAAAAGCATGTCGAGTTTGTTATTGAGCGCCGCCATGAAGCTGACACCGGTCAGCCAGCCGGTGAAGCCAAATAACTCCTTGAACGCCTTCAAGGTAAATCGCGGCAGATAGGGGCGCACGATATAAGACAGCACTGTTTGCGAGAATGCACTTACAATCAGCCCTGCGAGAATCGCGAGATAACTTTGAAAGATGACCGCAATGGTGATCGAAAATGCGATCCCCAATAATTTGTTGAGCGCCGTTGTCATGAATTCCTTTGAGAAATCAAGATCGCGCTCAAACTCAAAAAACCGCGGATTTATGAGGGCATGAAAGACCGGTACGATGCTCACCAGAAGAAAGACATTCACTGCGCGCGGGTCATCATAAAAATGCCCGGCGATGGGCGCAGCAATTAATAAGAGAGCGCAAACAATCGCGCCGCGAATTGCCGACATCGTAAATAGCGTATCGAAGGTTACGCGGCCTGCCTTTCTAAATTTCACCACCGTTTGTGAAACGCCGATATCGGAAACATTTTGAAGCAATTGCATCAAGGCAAGACCAACAGCCACGATACCAAAATCTGCGGGCACCAACAGGCGTGCAAGGATGAGCGTATTGATAAGGCCCAATGAACGAATAACAAATCGCGCGAGTATGATCCACGCTGCGCCGCGCGCCACGCGCTCGCCCAATGGCCGCTGTGCCGGTTCCGGTGTGTCAGGGGTCTTACTCATCGATTATCTCTGCCCCGGGCGGAAACACATTGCCCAGCCAATCAGAAATCTTGGCGAAAAGGACCTCTTGGGCTGATAGATCCGTATAAGTATGATCGAAAGCTGGAAACACATCGACGTCAATCGCATTTTTGAAATCATATGATGCGAATGTCGAAAAGAACTGCTCCGGCTTTGTGATCTGACGCTTTACGAACCCGGTATAGATTGTGAAAATCCGCGTGCCCTGATTACATAATTTTTCAAGATCCGACCCAAACTCCTCAAGGGGCGGTATCGGCCGGGCCTGATCATCATCGTCGTCGCTTGGCACTGATACAGGCGTTGCGGGTACTGGCGTTGCGAGTTCTGTTTTTTCCAACCCGACGATTTTTTTCGCTTTGCGTTTCCACCGATCTATGTCGGTCGCGCGCGCAATAACATTCTCTAATGCCGCCGCAGGGTTCTCATAGGCATAGGGGTCCAATAGAATTAGACCGCGCAAGCGTTGATCGCTCAGCGCCGCGCGATACGCATTATCGGCCCCCGAGCACATACCTATTGCAACAAACGCATGCGCCCCGGCCTCTTGAACCATCCGGTCCATCGCGCTGGCAATATCCGCAATCGCTTGCTCTTCATAGCCCAGCCCCGATGGCGCGGGCGCGCTATCGCCAAGTCCGCTCAAATCAAACCGAATTGAGTTATAGCCCTGATCTGCCAAATTTCGGGCAAGCTTGACGTTCAGGCGGTGAGCACCGATGCGATGTACGATCCCCGCATTAAAAAGCAATATCGTGGGACGATCATTGGAGCCGCCAATATTCATGATCCCGTGCAAGCGATTATTGTCGCCGAATTGAACTATGCGCTCGGTCATTTACCGCCACCAATCGACTCGATTACCTTGTCCAATGCCCTTACCGGCACGACGAATGCATTCATCGCCTCGTCTGAATTCCATGCGCTTGCATCTTCTTCCTTACCAAGATTAACGTCGCGCACTTTATCTTGTAACACTGTGGCAAAGCGCTCCTGTTCTGCGGTACCGGTGCCTATGATTGCAACCTTCCGTGATGAAGGCTCAGGGGCCGCACCAAGATCGAGCGCACATAACTCGGCTTTGAACTTCGGCGGCACTATAAACCCCAGCACTTCGTCTAACGCCGTCACATCGGGAAACTCGCGGGCTCTTACTTTGTCGATGGGCTGCTCAAGAAAATGCGCTTTCGTTTTTATGTGCGCGCTCAAAAGTCCGTCGAAATATTGGCGGCCCTCAATGACCGGGTCCCACATGACCAAGTCAGTCAACGCGGGGCGCAATTTCTGAGCGGCTAAATACGCAACACTCGCGCCCAATCCCAAACCGGCCCATGCGATCCGTTGTTTCCCGCATAGGTCGATCAACTCCTCATGGGCCGTTAAAATATCCGCGCGCATGCCGCTGATCGAAACCGCATCACAGGGCCCAAGGGAATCTCCGCTGCCGAAATAATCAAAGCGCAGAACCGGTGATCCGGCTCGAGCCAGACGCTCCGCAAGGATACGCATTATCCTGAAACTGCGAATTGCCTCCTCACCGAAAGGGTTACACAGCAAAACAGCGGGCGCACGAGGAGCCCGTTGCTCCGGGTGATGGTACACACCGAACATGGTTCGATCATTGTCGCCGAAATGAAACGGCGTCACCGCCATGTTGAGCCTCCACAGAAAAATGTGCCAATGACAAACGCGGCCAATGGCTGTTAACTAATTTCACTTATGCTATTTCGCGCGTATTTATAAGCCATTGTGGATTGGCGCAGCACACTGCTTTACCACGGCCGAAAGACTGCAAATAAAATGCCGAATGGGGACGGCGAAATATCTATGCCCAAGGTCGCAATAAAATGCCTACAACCGCGTCCGATGGCGACGAGGCGGTTATTGCTGATCCCGTTTGCCGGTGGCGGCGCGACCATCTTTCGGCACTGGGCAGACGCCTTCCCCGCTGACATAGAAGTCTTTGCGCTTCAACTCCCCGGCCGGGAAGAGCGCATCGACGAAGCCCCATTCACCAACTGGCCGGCGATGTTCGACGCGTGTGCCGACGCTCTATTGCGATGGCCCCAACTACCCATTGCACTTTACGGGCACAGCCTCGGGGCGGTTATCGCGTTAGAACTCGCGCGATTATTTGATAATGAACGGCCCGCACAACTCAGCCATCTTTTTTGCGCAGCGAGGCCCTGGCCCGGCGAACCCCATGCCGCCGAATTGGCGTCGATAGAATCGCTTGACGATGACGGGTTCCTTCAAGCGATGCGGGAACGATACGGTGAGTTGCACCCATCCCTTAAAATAAATGAGATACGGGAATTAACGCTCCCCAGCCTTCGCGCGGACTTAAAGCTCTTGAATTCCTACAATTACGCAACGGCTCAGCCGATAAATTGTCCGTTGACGGTTTATTCCGGCGCACATGATCCGATTACGACAAACACCAATTTAGATAGCTGGCGGCAGGAGACCGGAAATCAATTCTCCCATTTGTCTTTTGATGGTGGGCATTTCTTCCTTGAGTCGCATCAAAGCGAACTCACCCAAGACATGATTTCAAAACTTACCGCTTAGCGCCCGTTTCCGCGCCATCGGCCAATTGTTCAAGGGTTTCAAAAATCACCGCGCGCGGCGAAATCAAAATGCCCTGATGTTCACGCAGGCGCGCAACCATCTGCGCAACCTGAAGAGACTGGCCGCCCAGTTCGAAAAAGTTATCCGTCACAGAAATATCCGAAACACGAAGCAGATCGGACCAAACATTCGCGATATTGATTTCCAATTCGCTGCGCGGCGCGATACGCGACTGGCGCAGGGCCTGCCCTGATGGTGCCGGTAGTGCCTTGCGATCAATTTTGTTGTTGTTGGTCAGAGGCAGAGCCGAAAGCGGTACAAAAAATTGCGGTATCATATATTGCGGCAGGCTACGCCGAAGCCATTTCCGTAGCTCACTCCCCGTCGCTTGTTCACCGCCTTCAAAGACAACATAGGCGACTAAAGACGCTTCGCCGTCCGTATCGGTGTGTACCGTCGCAGCGGCCTGCGCAACCTTGTCATGCGCTTCAATCGATGCCTCGATTTCCCCCAACTCGATACGGTATCCGCGCAATTTCACCTGATTGTCATCGCGGCCTAAAATTTCAAGCTTGCCATCAAACCGCCAACGCGCGCGATCGCCGGTGTTATAAAGTCGTGCATTTCCATCCGTACCGGTAACAAACCGCTCTGCGGTAATATCCGGGCGGTTGTGATACCCGATCGCAACACCATCACCGCCGATCCATAAATCACCCGCAACGCCGATTGGCACCAAACGATGATCCCGATCAAGTACCTTTATGATCGTATTCGCTATTGGCCGCCCGACATTAATGTCGCCAGACGTTTCGATCTTTTCACAAGTTGACCAGATCGTTGTCTCGGTCGGCCCATACATATTCCAAAGCGATGCGACACGCGGCAATATTTCCTTTGCCAGTGTGGGCGGCAATGGCTCTCCGCCGCAAAGGGCCTTTAATTTCGGCGCGCCCTCCCATTCGGCATCGAGTAATAATCGCCACGTGGCGGGTGTCGCTTGGAGGATAGAAATTTCGTGATCGTCGATCAGATCGCTTAGAGTTATGCCATCGGTCACATCATCCGCCGTTGCGATAACAAGCGTTGCCCCAACCGAAAGCGGTAAGAATATTTCCAATATCGAAATATCGAACGATATCGTCGTCACTGCGAGCAATCGATCATCTGGCGATATGCCCGGCACGCTGATCATGCTCTCGAGGAAATTACATAAAGCCCGGTGAGAATTGACAACGCCCTTGGGACGACCCGTAGAACCCGACGTATAAATGATATAGGCCGGATTTTCGGCGTCCCAACTGGCGATCGGCACCTCATCACCGGACGCAGCGTCAATTTCCTCATCCTCTTCGTCGAGATTTATAATCCGTGTCGTGATCTCAGGGATTACGTCACAGGTGTCGTCACTGGCCACTACCATTTTTGCGCCCGCGTCGTTTAGCATGTAGCGCAACCGACTTTCGGGGAAGGATGGATCAAGCGGCAAATAGGCCGCGCCTGCCTTCCAAATGCCGAGCATAACAGCGACCATATCGATTGATCGTTCCAGAACGACGCCGACGTAATCACCCGCGCCGATGCCGGCCTGTTGTAAATAATTTGCGATTTTGTTTGATCGCACGCTTAGATCATCGAAACTGATTGTCTGACCATCACAAATGATCGCCGTCTTATCCGCTAGTTGATGTGCGACCGTCTCAAAATATTGAAACGCCAAACTCTCGCGCTGATATTTTGATCGCGGCGGATTCCAATCCCGCTCCAACATCAGGCGTGCATGCTGCGATAAAATCTCGACATCGCCGATGGGCTGCTCAGGCGCATCAAGCAAGGCACCTAAAAAGGTTTTGAAGCAATCAACATAGTGCTCAATCGTTTCGCGGGCGAAGAGCGCGCTGCAATAAATTAGTTCGCCATGCACGCTGTCACCCAAATCGAAAATTTCCAGTTCGAGATCGACTGCTGCGCCATTCGGGTGCAGATCACATTCAGTAATTTGCAATGCACCCCATTTCGCGGGCTGAGCATCACGCCGTTGATAGGTAAACATTGTTTGGAACAAAGGCGTTTGCGAAGGATCGCGATGATCGACCAATTGCTCTGCGATTAATTCAATGGGCGCGTTCTGGTGTTCGAGGCCTTGGGTCGTTACTTCCGTTGCCTGCGAGAGAATTTCCGAGAAGGTCATGGATTTCTCGATATTGCCGCGCAAGCATATTGTATTTACGAAACACCCGATTACGCCGCCGACCGCATCATGTTGGCGCGCATGTACCGGTACACCAACGACAATATCGGACTGGCCGGCAATCCGCATGAGGAAACTTTGCCAAGCCGCAAGCACCACCGTAAACGCTGTGCAGTTTCGATCCGCACTAAAGGATTTGATCTTTTCACTGACCAAGTGATCAATTTCAAACCGAACCGTTTCGCCCTCATGGGAGTATAATGACGGTCGCGGATTATCCGTTGCGAAATCTAACGGCGGGATCTCAGCGGATAATGCCCCCATCCAATACGCTAGTTCTTTTTCGAGCGCCGCGCTATCAACCCATTTTCGATGCCATTGTGCGTAATCCAGAAACTGCGCCGCCAACGGGGGTAAGTTATGTGCGGTACCATTTACGGCTGCCTCATATAGGCTTGAAAGGTCCTGCAAGAACACTTCAAAACACCAGCCGTCCCACACCAAATGGTGGGGCATGAAAAAGAATAAATGCCGATCAGCCGATAATTTAAACAAGCGCGCGCGAAAGACCTCTCCATCAGAAAGATCGAGCGGTGTTCTTTGCGCCTCTAATAAATAGGCCTGCAATCGCTTTTCTGATTCATCTTCCGGCAGAGACGATAAATCACAAAACGGTAACTCATATTTTTTCGGCAATACGATCGCTTGAACCGGAATGCCATCATTGGTTTCGAATCGCGCGCGCAAAATTTCGTGCCGCTCAATGACGCCATTGAACGCCCGGATAAATGCATCAAGGTCTAGCGGTCCGGAAAACCACCAAGCCGATGGGATTTGATAAAGCGTCGAACCGGGCTGCAGTTGCTCATGGGCCCAAATGCGTTGCTGAACCAGCCCCAATGGATGTGCAATCGCCCTATCCACTTTCTCGATTTGGCTAGAGACAGGCGCGCCAGCATTTTTGAGCGCGTCTAATATTTCGGGTTTGCGGGCTTTGATCTCTTGTGCATCTTGCGGTGCTATTGCGCCTTTGGGCGCAGAGACTTTCAACGCCCCGTCCTGCGCAGAAAAGTAAACGCCTTTCTTCGCCCATTCTTCGATAAACAAGTATATATTCTCTTTGCCGTTAGCCATGGTCAAAACAGCAACTCTTCGCGTTCTTCATTTTGATCTGCGGAAACGAGTTCATCGATCGTTGCGGCAAGCGAGGCAACATCCCGCGCATCAAATATCATCCGCAAATTAATGCGCGGCGAAATTGCCCGGCGCAAGATTGACAAAACCCGCATTGCCAAAATCGAGTGCCCACCTAAATCGAAAAAATTTGCGTTCGCACTGACTTTCTCCAGCTCAAAAACGTGAGCAAAACTCTCAGCAACAAGTTTCTCGGTCGGTGTCGATAGAGCTTTGTAATTCTCCATCTCTGTCTCATGCAATTCTGGTTCGGGCAGCGCGCGACGGTCAAGCTTTCCGTTTGGCGTCATCGGAAAGTCATCGACAATGACGAAATGTTGCGGAACCATATAGTTTGGCAGGATTTCGAAAAGCGCCTCGCGCAAGGCGCTTAAATCGATGTCACCGGATTTAATATATGCGATCAATCGTGTATCGCCGGGGCTTGGCTCAATTATCTTGCAGACCGCTTGCTGAATATTTTCGCACTTTGCGATTGCGTTTTCGACATCGCCCAGCTCTACGCGAAATCCTCTGATTTTGACCTGAGCATCGGCGCGTTCGCGATATTCGAGGATGCCGTTGGCCCGATATCGTCCGAAATCCCCTGTTCGGTACATGCGCGCATTTTCTACTTTTGAAAACGGATCCGGTAAGAACTTTTCGCTTGTTAACTCGTCTCGGTTTAAATAACCGCGAGCCACACCAAGTCCGCCGATGAATATTTCCCCGGGAATGCCCGGCGGTGCCTGACGTCCGGCCTTATCAAGAATATAAACCGAAGTATTCGCTATTGGTGTACCGATTAAAATAGGCTCACCCGCTGCGGGTACTTTGTAACAGGTCGACCAGATCGTTGTCTCCGTTGGCCCATACATATTCCATAGCTCACCCACGCAGGCACTAAGGTTTTTCGCAAGGTCGCGGGGCAGCGCTTCACCGCCACAAAGCGCTTTAAAGTTTTGGCCGCCTTCCCACCCGGCTTCTAACAATAGCCGCCATGTCGATGGTGTTGCCTGCATCACATTGATGTCGTTTTGCGCGATCAATGTTTTTAATTGATCACCATCTAAAACGTCATTTCGTTCTGCGATCACCACAGTTCCGCCGGTGATGAGCGGCAGGAAAAGTTCAAGCCCAGCAATATCAAAAGATAGCGTGGTAACCGCTAAAAGCTTGTCGTTTGCAGTGACCCCCGGGCTCTCCGCCATACTCAGCAAAAAGTTCACCACATTCTTATGTTCGACAGCCACACCCTTGGGAAGACCGGTCGATCCAGACGTGTAAAGGATATAGGCAAGATCATTTGGCCTGACCGGCGAACGCTCGGCCGCATTTGGCCTGACGTTTTCTACAACAACAAACGCGAAACTGCCGCTAGGTCCGGTCTCTGTGAGTGATTGTTGTGTCAAAACAATTTTTGCGCCGCAATCATCGACCATATGTTGTAGGCGCTTTGCAGGGAAATCCGGATCGAGCGGTACATAAGCTGCGCCGCAACGCATAATGCCCAATACTGCCGCGAGCATGTCAAAGGACCGTTCCAACATCACCCCGACATATTCGCCGGGCATAACGCTATTTTCTTTTAGCGTTGCCGCAATTGATTCTGCGCGGGCCATTAATTCGTGATAGGTATATTCAACCGCGCCACATTTAACCGCGACACGGTCCGGATTGGCCTGCGCCACCTCATCGATCAACATGTCGACGCATGTTTCCAGCTTTTTCGGGTCGATCACAACGGACATAATGCTTACTCAAATAATCTCATGGGTTTGACGGTACAGACATCATGCCCTCGCTGCCTTCCGGCGCGATCAAGGATAAGTCACCGATTCGTTGGGCCGGATTTGAAACAATATCCGTCAATAAGGCTGCGTAATGATCTATCCAGCGATTGATCGTTTCCTCTTCGAACAGGTCGGAAGAATAGTCCCAGTCTATAACTAAATGTTCGCCGGTATCGACGATATTGAAAAACATATCGTGATAGACAGCATATCTGCGATTTTCACTCGCCGTTATTTCGCAATTCGGAATCGAGACTTCTGAAAAATAACGGCTGAAATTGAAGACAGTTTCGATTAATGCAAGCCGGCTCGCGTCACGCGGAATATTGAGCGCAGTCACAAGATCGCTCAGCAATAGGTTTTGGTTGCTGAACGCATCAAAAGTGGCGTTCTGAATGCCCTTTGCAAAAATTGCAAAATCATCTTCAAAACCCGGTTTTGTTCGTACCGGAAGTATATTGACACAATAACCGATCGTGTCGATTTCTTCGCGCGCCTGCCCTGCCGTAGGAACACCGACAACGATATCCTCCTGGCTTGTAAGGCGCGACAACAGCGCCGAATAGGCCGACAATAACAACGAGAATTGACTAACGCCCAGCGCTTTGGCGGTTTCTTTTACGCCATTGCAAAGCGATTTTGGCAATTCGCGATGCACGGTGCTTCCATTAAACAACCGTTTTGGCGGCCGCGGATAGTCAGTCGGCAAATCCAAGGGTTCCGGTGCACCGTCAGCAAAGACCTCTAACCAATAGGCGTTATGTTTTTCTGTGCCGTCGGTGACCTGTTGGGCATAGACGCTAAACGGTAATAGCGCTGATCCATCGTTTTTACGCTCGCCAGTATAACGACCAGCAATCTCCTGCATCATCAAGTCCGCTGAGTAACCGTCGAAGATAATGTGGTGGCAGTAAACAACAAAAATGTGATGCGTCTCACTTAGCCGGAATAGCTTCGCTCGCACCAGCGGCCCTTTTTCCAAATCGAAGGGCGTTAATGCGAGGTCTTTAAGATAGGTGGACAATCGCTCATTCGCATTTGCCCCACCCGACAAATCGATCACGTCAACGGTCAATTGATGATCGCTATTGATCTCCTGATATTCACCGTCAGCGCTGATCCGGAAGCGAAATGCCTCATTGCTATTCAAGGTATCCTGGACCGATTTGCAAAACGCATTCACGTCTAGCGACCCCTTTATGGAGATCGAGTCGGATTCGTTGAAGGCACAAGATTGCATGTCCCCCATCTGGGATGCGATCCATACTTCTTTTTGCGCGTCTGTCAGTGGGATTTTCCGTGACCAACCGGGGATGGGCCCGATCTCGCCCTGCGGCCTTTGGAGAATATTATCGGCCTGCATTTCCAGGATGCTGTCTTTTGCCGCGGCGACAATATTATCGACGTCTTCATCTGTATGCGCCGCAGTCATATAGGATGGGAAATGCTCTAAAACATGAATCCCGCGATCCCGCATATGATAGAAAAACAGGGTCGCCAGTTCCGATTCCTCTTTCACACGGATGAACATTTGCGACGCAAAATGCGCCACGAAAATGTTGACGTTTCGCTCCGTGAAAAAGTCATTGAGTTCAGTCGCCATACGGGTCGCGAGCTTGTTCACTCGTTCTTGCAGCCCCGGCCCCGCATTCTGAAGATATTGTAGCGAGGCATATGCCGCCGCAATTGCCATCGGATGACGGACGAACGTCCCCGCAAAAAAGGTCACGCCTGCGGATGGTATGGAGTTGTCGCCATACTGCCACATGCCGCCATCAAAGGTGTCCATATACTCGGAACGTCCGGCGACAACACCAATAGGCATCCCGCCGCCGATAATCTTTCCGTAGGTCGCAAGGTCCGCTTTGATGCCAAAATATTCCTGTGCGCCGCCCGGGCGAATGCGGAACCCGGTGATGACCTCGTCAAATACCAGCACAATTCCTTCGTCATGTGTCAGCGCCCGTAATTCGTGGAGGAACTCTTTCGGTTGGAATTCGGGTCGGCGGCTTTGGACTGGCTCAACGAGGACTGCCGCAATCTCATTCGCGTTTTTGCGAATGTAATCCAAAGCTGAGGCCTCGCCATAATCAAGCGCAACAACATTTTCGACCGATTTAAACGGTATGCCGGGCGCGAGCGGCATCGTCTTGGGCTCGCCCTTTGGGGTCGTCACGCCGCGAACCAGCACTTCGTCAAAGTTACCGTGGTAATCGCCTTTGAACACAACGATTTTGTCTCGTCCGGTTACGGTGCGAGAAATACGTATCGCCGCCTGTACCGCTTCGGATCCGGTATTGACCCAACTCACCCGGTCCATCCCGGTCAATTCACACAAAAGTTTTGCTGCATCCCCAGCGCGCGGTGTTTGCGGTCCGACTTCATAGCCGCTGTCGAGCTGCGCTTTTAAGGCGTCGGTTATAAACGGCGCGCGATGCCCAAAGAAGTTGGGCCCAAATCCATTCAGAATATCAATATACTGATTATCGTCGATATCCCATAAATGCGCGCCCAGCGATTTTTTGACGACAATCGGATAAACCATCTCCTTCCATAGAGGGTTGAATCCGGCCGCGGTTCGTGGGTCCGCATGATGGGCGCGATCCGCCTGGGTTTGTGCTTTTGAACCGGCAGTACGCTTGTTATAGCGCGCGACCAATTGATCGATATGCGCCTTTTGCTGTTTTGTCAGGTTAGAATTCTCACCTTCCGCCACATCAACCTTGGGTCCAAACCCGCTGGGAACAGCAATTTTTGGCGCATCTTTCGCCGGAGTTACTGGTGCTGGTTCGATTTTTGGATTTGGCGCAATGGACTTTGCGCCATTCGACGCGCGTAACAATTCGAGCTGTTTCGACATCAGCGACACTTGCTCGGCAAATATCGCGGCAAGTGCGCCAGAATCACCACTCACGCGAATATTCTCCGCAGGGGCAGCAGCCTCTGGTGTGATCGGTGCTGCTGGTTCCTTAACGGGAGTTGCGGCAATTGGTTCTGGTTCTTTATCTTCTGGCAATGATTGATCAAGAAAGGCCGCAATTGCACTTAAGGTTGGGTACTCACTAATCAGCTGACGGAAAGTCACCTTGACATTGTATTCTTTTTGAAACGACGTCGCGAGCTGCGTCATGAAGAGCGAGTCAAATCCCAATTCCAAAAAGGTTTGGTCGGCAGCGAGGTCATTCGGGTCATATCCGGATAAATCGGCGGCGATCGACGTCAAGCGCGATAAAATGCGCGACGAACGATTTCCTCCTTGGTTTTCTTGATTGGTCATCGAAACTCCCCGTATCTCGCTCTTATGAGTCAATTCTAATGCTGTTTCAAAAGGTTCAATTGGGTTGAAATCAACCCAAGCTGTCGCTGTATTAATTCTTCGACTTCGGTCGGATTCGCAGAACCGACGGGTTTCTCTTCGGCTTTCACATCACTTGCGCTTGCAGCCCGATTTTGTTTCGGGTCAACCCAATAGCGCTTTCGCTCAAATGGATAAGTTGGCAATGGAACTCGGCGACGTTGGCCCAAAGTGAACGCTGCCCAATCCGGCGTCCCGCCCGCGACCCAAATTCGGCCTAGACCGGCGAGAATATTTTCAACATCACTTCCCGACGCATTGACCGGACCCAACACAGGCGTAATCGGGCGTTTTAGCTCTCCGGTCAGCGATTGCTTTGACAGTGCGCTGAGTGTTTGACCGGGACCGACCTCAATAAAGACCCTATGTTGATTAGCTTCTGCGGCCGCCATAACGGCATCGGCGAATAGCACAGGGTTCATCAACTGCTCACCCCAATAGGATGGTTCGCTGAACGCTGCTCCATCGATTTGCGCCCCGCGTTCGGTGGAATAAATATCGATTGATGCCGTCCCGCGCGGTAAATCTGCGATCAAGGCTTCCAGGGGCGCGCGCGCATCGGCCATCATGGTTGAATGAAAGGCGTGAGACGTTTTAAGCGCTTTTGTGCCGATATCTTTGTCTTCAAGAGCGGCCACGAAGCTATTAATGTCACTTTCCGGACCACTGACAACGGTTGCGCCGGGCGCGTTCACCGCGGCGATCGAAAGTGCCTTCGGAAGGAGCGCTTCAACCTCCGCACGCGTTGCCATAACCGCGAGCATCTGGCCTTTTGGCATGGCCTGCATCAAACGTCCGCGCGCAGCAACCAATCGCGTCGCATCCTCCAGAGAAAAGACACCCGCCAAAACCGCCGCCGAAAATTCACCGACACTATGGCCGATCATCGCTGATGGCGCGATGCCCCAATGCTGCAATAGCCGCGCAAGCGCGATTTCGACCGCAAAAATCGCCGGCTGTGCGATTTTGGTTTGCGCCAATTCATCGGCCAAAGCGGTTTCATGATCTGTCCACTGAATATATTTTCTTATGTCGATGGAGAAATCCGGCAATTCGAGTAGAACCGCCGAGACTTTATCAATCGTTTCGCGAAATACCGGCTCAGTCGCATATAAGTCTGCCCCCATGCCTGGATATTGCGCGCCTTGCCCGGGGAATATGAAAACATATTGAGGGCTATTGGTTACGGCGACGCCAGATAAACCGGGGGCTGTGACCCCTCTTAGTTTCGTGATCGCATCATCACGGTCCTTCGCCGAAACGGCTCTCCGATGTTCAAACTCACGCCGCCCTACTCGCAATGTATGCGCGATATCCGCCAGCGGTGTGTCTGCGTCATTTTCCAAAAAGGCGGCTAGTTGTTCTGCTTGCGCGGCCAAGGCATCTTTCGAACGCGCGGATAATAGGAACAATTCAGCATCGCGTTTTTGATCGTCGTGAACAACGCGCGGCGGCTCTTCAACAACCACATGGGCATTCGTGCCGCCCACGCCGAAGGACGAAACGCCCGCACGGCGCGGCCACTCTGTTTCATCCCAGGTTTTCAACTCAGTGTTCACAAAGAACGGTGAGCTTTCGAAATCGATTTTTGGATTTGGTTTTTTGAAGTTGATCATCGGCGGCAGAATTTTATCCTTCAGCGCCAATGATGTTTTAATAAGCCCGATCGCGCCCGATGCGACATCTAGATGACCAAGATTGGCTTTTACCGAACCGATAGCGCAATATTGATTATCATTCGTCATTGTACGGTACGCTGTCGTCAGGCCGGCCACCTCGATCGGATCACCCAACGGAGTCGCGGTCCCATGCGCCTCCACATACCCAATGCTGCGTGCGTCGATATCTGCCATGCCGAGCGCTAGAGAAATGACTTCCGCCTGCCCCTCGACGCTTGGTGCCGTGTAACTCACCTTGTCGCCGCCATCATTATTGGTCGCATAACCGCGAATGACTCCGTAAATTGTGTCGCCATCCGCGATTGCGTCTTCTACGCGTTTTAAAAGAACAACCGCCGCCCCATGGCTAAAGACTGTCCCCGCCGCATTTTCGTCGAATGTACGGCAATGACCATCGGGCGAAAGCATGCCGCCCTCTTTATAAAAATAGCCTTTTTTCTGCGGAAGGATAATGGTTACGCCGCCTGCCAAGGCCATGTCGCACTGATAGGCTTCGATGCTTTGGCATGCCGTCGCAATTGCGACGAGCGAAGTTGAACAGGCTGTCTGCAGTGTCATGGCGGGGCCGCGCAACCCAAGCTTATAGGCGACACGCGTTGCCAGATAGTCTTTGTCATTCCCGAGTTCGGTTTGCAGCGATCCAACCTGAATTGACTCGACAAGCCGTTCACGGAAACTTTCGTCCGAACACAGATTCCATAGGATATAAGTGTCCATATAGCAGCCGCCATAAACCCCTACAGAACCGGGATAGCGCTTCGCATCGTAACCGGCATTTTCCATCGCTTCCCAGCAGATCTCCAAAAAGATCCGGTGTTGCGGGTCCATCACCTCTGCTTCGCGCGGTAAATAACCAAAGAAGCGCGCATCGAACATATCGATGTCATCGAGCATTCCCTTGGCGCAAACATATTTACCGGCGTCTTCTTCGCTTGCTGACGGATCGGTAATTTCTAATTCATCAGGCGAAAAATGCGTAATCGATTCAACACCATTTTTGATGTTCGCCCAGAACGCATCGACATTCTTCGCACCCGGAAAACGTCCGGACATCCCAACAATAGCGATGCCTTCGGTTGGTACGTCATCGCTGTCTGCGAGGTTTTCGATATGTAGATTGCCGGTGTTCATACGGCCTCTTTTCGGCTTAAACGGCGTCGATTGTTATTTCTGGCCGCGCGCATTTTTACTGCGCGATTGGCGGCGCTAAACTCCACGTTAAGCGGAAACTGGCTTTCCTGATTGATGCGATCTGCGAGTTTCTTGATGGTCGAATGAGCAAAGAGCGTGACTAAATCGACCTTGTAGCCGTATCGCTCTTCCAACAAACTATGTATGCGGACGAGGTGAATTGATTTTCCGCCGAGGTCCTGAAACTCATCATTGATCCCAACGGGTTGCACCCGCAATATTTCCTGCCAAATCGCCGCGATTTCTGTCTCAACTTTCGTTGATGGTGAGATATATGGGATGGACAATTCTGGCCGCGCGCGCTGACGCGCTGACATTGCCGCCAAAATATTTGCACCGGTCGTGAATATTTCGGCAATGTCCTGATAGGCGGGAATGACGCCTTCATTGCGCGATACTGCTTTGCCCGTAACCTCTATGTCACGCACGCTATCGGACGGACTGAACGTCAATCCAATTAATTCCGATATATCACCCTGCAGCGGCCGCTCATCGCTGATCGGCGTTTGAAATACGGTCTCCAGAAATACACGTGCTGGCTGGTTCCGCGGCCCTTGTTGAAAATCGACCACCAAATTCTTGCATCCATGTTCGAGGGCTGTTTGCGCCAGAAAGGCCAGCATTTTATGCTCGACGCCCTTCCCTAAAGCGCGGCAACTCAACAAAAAGAGATTGACCGAAAAAACATCGTTTCTGGCGGTTCCAGACATTGCGCCAACAATGCCGTAATCCCCAAAGCGATCACGCACGCTCACAGAAAATAGTTGATCGGTCTCGCGCTCAAGCTGCGCAATTTCTAATCGTCTGAGATTGATGTTAAATTGGTTTGTACGCTGCGTTAATTGCGCGATCCGCTTAGCGGTATCTGCGTTCAATGGTTCGATATCAACTTCCAGCTTCAAACCGGCAAGAAACTCTGCAAAAGAATTCGACGTCTGCAGCGCCTCTTCGCGCGCAGCATTGTCGCGATACATTTGAATACGGTTGCGATCTTCACTGGTATTCGCAACATGGTCGAGCGCCCAAAGATTATTGACAAAGTCCGGCACCAGATGCCTATCGTGCGGAAACTGGACCGTACGCACAGCCGGCATGCGCGCACTTACCTCACCGCATTCGACCGGATTATCATCAAGAAAGACGATGGCGTCGTGACCAACACCATATTTCGACGCCAATGCCGCAAGATTTTCCGCCTTGCTATTCCAGTTGATCGCCTGATCGAGGATATGCGCTTTTTGAAGCACCATATCAGCGCGCTTTTCAAACACCGCATTGACATCGTTTTCCTGGTTCTTGCTCAAAAGCGAAACGATCACGCCCGCTTCGGAAAGCGCGACGAGCCTTCGTTGCAACGCTATTGCTCCCTCGTCGAGAACAATTCCGTCAACCCCATCTTCGCCGACAACACCGCACCATAGGGTGTTGTCACAATCGACCGCGACCATTTTCATCGGCGTTTTCGACCGCTGGTGGTGTTGTCGGAATAGAAAAGTCCCTAACGCCGCAAAGGCCTCTTCGGTGTACGGAATATGAGCGGTTTTATCGCCTCGGATATCAAAAACTTTTGTAACTTCAAAATCACGAAAAATATCAACGGCGGCCACTATGCTCACATGCGGTATCGTCTCGACCGCCGCAGCCAATTGGTTACTTGCCGCCTTTGCAAAATCCTCTTGCCCTTGTTGCGGACAAATCACGACGTAACACGGGACCTGATGGGTAAAATCACCGAGCGCGCGCTTAATTTCGTGCGCAGCATCGAGATAATCCTGTTTGCTTTTTCCGGTTTGCGTTAGGTCGCACCATCGAATGCACAGGACATTCGCGCCGTCGCCGTTTTGGCGCAAAGCGCTGCCGGGGTCCAATAGCTGTTGGTAGACTTGACCATAAGCTGCGATGTCGAAACCACCCGGCACCCCGAGGTCGCGCGCAAGAAAGCTGCCGACGTCATTAAGCAGATCAGCGGTAAAAGTCGCTGATACCACAAGCCTATCCTTCGTGCCTGACGTCACTCTCTCCCCCGTCCATCTGGCGTATTAATCGGATTATCCCGACCATCATAATGTTCAACTATGGAAATTGCCTAAATTCGGTGAATTTCCATGCACTAATCGGGCCGCACTCATGCCGGCGTATAAAAGCTTAGTTTCGGTTCCGGAATATTGGTCGCGATCGCCCCCCAATATCCATCATCTGGCCGAAACCCAATTAATGACCACCCCTGCGCAACCGCCGCGTCGGCTCGCGCATCAATTATCGTCGCGGGCGACGCTGGATCAAGCGAAACATCGAAACAATCAAGCGGCATCAAAATCCCCTCGCCGATTGCTTTGACCACCGCTTCTTTCCGCGTCCAACAGGCGAAAAAACCATCGAACCAACGATCACCCTTTAACCTCGCCAAACTGGCTTGCTCTGCCGAAGAAAAATGCCCCCGCGCGACATAGGGCAAATCATCGGTCGCCCGCATTTTCTCGATATCCACCCCGATTATGGAAGGCTGGCTTATCGCGATGAGCCCCCAATCCCCCGAGCGCGAAAAATTGTACGAAATTGGCTCACCGGTCACGATTGGCTTGCCGCCGCTTTGGCGTTCGAAGGTAAGCGTTCCCGCCGCTTGCCCCAGATAAAGGCCCAATATTTCGCGGCACCAAACCCGGCCAGCCACAAACCGATTGCGATCTTTCTCAAAGTGAAACTGTGCGGCGCGCGAGCGCTCATCCGCATCAAGGACAGTATCATCCGTTCTGGGACCAGAGATTGGCACTAACCAACAATGAATGTCCCTTGGGGCTAAGGCCGGGGCGCTGCCCCTTATCCCAAAGGATGTAAAATCAGGTCGGAATTCACCCATCGACTTTTCCAAATTTCACCTGTTTTGATTGGGCCGTAACGTTTGTTACGGCTAAACAAGTGAAGTTTGCAATAATACCAAAACTTTGAGACCATTTTCTCAAGTTATTGGCGCATTTTTACGCGCTTTTTTGCGTTTGTAGCAGCAGTACAATCCTCCAAAAACTTGACAGGAAATTTTTTTCCGATAAGAATTTTTTGGAGTTTAATAGAAATTCTTTGCTTTAACAAAAAGCAGCACGATGATCTTCTGGCGCGGGGGGAAGCCCGGCCAAACCAGTAAAAAAAGTGACTGTTTTCAACAATATGGACACCGGAATGCTCGCTCAACCAGCCAATGCAAAAGCTATCGAAACGCGAAAAGACGTTTGCGACATATTTGAAAAACTCAATGTGCCGCTCGCCGATTTTCTCGGCGACGAGCTTGTTAAATCGTCACCCGGCGATGGGGAAGCGATTTGCACCCTCGCGACAACGTCAGAAAGCCAATTCAACGAAACGGTAGATCGAGCACAGGCGGCCTTCCTGAAATGGCGCACCACGCCCGCACCGCTGCGCGGCGAATTGGTTCGGCGCTTTTGTGAACATGTTCGCACCCATAAAGACACCCTGGCAGCGCTGGTGACCCTTGATTGCGGCAAAACCCATGAAGAGGCTTTGGGCGAAGTTCAGGAAGTCATTGATATTTGTGATTTCGCTGTTGGATTATCGCGCCAGCTTTATGGTTTGACCATTGCGACCGAACGCCCAAACCACCGCATGGCTGAAACCTGGCACCCTCTTGGCATTTTCGGACAGATTACGGCGTTTAACTTTCCGGTCGCTGTCTGGTCTTGGGGCGCAATGATCGCTCTGGTTTGCGGTGACAGCGTCATCTGGAAACCATCTGAGAAAACACCGCTAACCGCGATTGCTATGAACGGTCTGCTGCAACAGGCGATTTCGCAATATGATCAGGCACCGGATAATTTGGCGCAAGTGATTATCGGCGGTGCCGATCTCGGTCACATGCTCGCATCCTGCAAGCAAATTCCGATTGTAAGCGCCACGGGTAGTTGCCGCATGGGTGAGCATGTCAGCGCAACCGTCGGTGCACGCCTTGGTCGGTCGATCCTAGAGCTTGGCGGCAATAATGGCGCGATCGTTACCCCCGAAGCTGATATGGAGCTTGCTATTCGCGGCGTCGTTTTCGCCGCTGTGGGCACAACCGGTCAACGCTGCACATCAATGCGCAGGCTGATCATTCATAAATCAATCGCCGTTGAGTTCTGTGACCGCCTCCGGAAGGCGTATAGCCAACTCGTCATTGGTCAGCCGCAGGAACGCGGCATCCATATCGGGCCACTGATCGACGAGGCCGCTTATAAAGGTATGTCTGATAGCCTCGCCAAAGCCAAGGAAGAAGGCGGTGACGTGTGGGGCGGCGAGCGGGTTATGGCGGACAGTCTACCCAATGCCTATTACGTCAAACCGGCGATCGTCCGCATGCCGGCACAAACGGAAATCGTAAAACACGAAACATTTGCGCCGATTCTTTATGTCATAACCTATGACACGATCGAAGAAGCGATTGCCCTGCATAATGGTGTGACCCAAGGGCTTTCATCGGCAATCTTCACCAATAATATGCGTGAAGCGGAATATTTCCTCTCGGCTGCGGGCAGTGATTGCGGCATCGCCAATGTCAATATCGGCACAAGTGGCGCAGAAATTGGCGGCGCATTTGGCGGCGAGAAAAATACTGGCGGCGGCCGCGCGGCGGGGTCGGATACATGGAAAAACTTCATGCGCCGCGCGACGAACACAATCAATTACTCATCTGAATTACCGCTTGCCCAAGGGGTGGAATTCGGTGCTTAAAACCGGGAAGGAAACAAAAATGAAAAGACTACTGCTTTTATCGATCGCACCTGCGGTCTTGGTTGCTGGCTGTTCGGCACCAGAAACAAAAGAAGCACCAACAGAAACAAAAACCGAAATTACTCAGACCGAGATTGCTCAGGGTGAACCCGAAGCCATGTCGCTTTTCGGCGAACCTTTATATGCGGGCGAGCCTTCCGCAAATGCTCTTGCGAAGCTTGAAACTGCAAAAGCAGAGTATGAAGCCAATCCGGAAGATCCGGATGCATTAATCTGGTATGGCCGCCGCACGGCTTATCTTGGGCGTTACCAAGATGCCATCGATATCTTTACGATGGGCGTTGAGAAGCACCCGGATGACCCTCGCATGCTGCGCCATCGCGGCCACCGCTATATTTCAACGCGCCAGTTCGATAAAGCAATCGCTGATCTGAGCAAAGCGGCAGATATGATTGTCGGCACCGAGGATCAAATCGAACCTGATGGCATGCCAAATGCGATGAACATTCCGCTGACAACAACCCACGGCAATATCCGCTATCATCTCGGTCTTGCTTATTATCTCAAGCATGATTGGGAAAATGCACGCCGCGTCTATGCAGAAGATTTCGAACTTTCAGACAATGATGACGGCATCGTCGCTTCTGGTCATTGGCTCTATATGATTTTGCGCCGGATGGGCCGTGATGAAGAAGCTGCCAAGGTGTTGGAGCGTATTCACCCAGACATGGAAATCATCGAAAACACCTATTACCACCGCGCGGGCTTGTTCTACAAAGGTGAGCTTTCCTATGAGGAAGCCATGCCAGACGAAGTCGCGAGCATCGGCTCAGCCGGTATCGTTTACGGCATCGCGAATTGGTATCTCTATAATGACCAGCCAGAAAAAGCCTATGCGCTAATGAACGAATTAGTTGACGGACCAAGCTGGGCCGCTTTTGGTTACATCGCAGCGGAAAAAGACCTCGCCGCAGCGAACGCGCGCGTCAAAAAATAAAAACGACGCAATTTCAAGACAAAGAAAAAACCTGCTGGCAACAGCAGGTTTTTTTGTGCTCAAAGGCTGGGAAGAATTTGCGGAGAATATATCAATCGCTTTCCATACGGATAAGCTCGACCTCGGCGGGCCAGTAACCCAGCGCATTTTGTTTAACGATATCGCGGAGAATGTTTTTCGCCCGCGCTCTCTCCCCTTCAAATTCGAGTTTCATGCCGAGCGCAAATTTCGCAAGGCTATCACCATTTTCCAGCACTTCACTCGCCGGAATACGCCCCTGAAGGACCTTTACCGCGCGGTGATAGAAATGATTTTCGATTAAATCCAGGCGCTGGGGGATCGTCGCTAAATGCTTTGCAGCCTGCTTGTCGAGACCCAGTTTTTTCATCGCGATATATTGCCAAAAGACAACGGCGACTTCGTGATCTCTTATCGGTAAGGCGATGGGTGATTGCGTGGACAGCTCAAGCTGATCGATCATCTGTTGGTAATCGCCCGTCGCGAAACTGGTTTGCCCGAGATAGTAATGTAAATTACTGCGATAGGTCGAAATGGTTAGTCCGATAGCATTAGGCGCGCCATCGGGTTCGAACGAATCGGCGATGCCTTCCATTTTCGAAAGGCCTGCTTTGTAATCGGCAATCGCGCCATCGAAGTCGCGATTTCGTGCGCGGTGCCGCCCGCGGAATCTATGAAGCTTATAACTGTTCGGAAATTTTGCGAGACCGCGCGTGAACACGTCAATCGCTTCGGCATTCCGTCCGAGATAACCATAACGGCGGCCCAACCAGATATATGAATCCTCACGGTCGTGCGCGACCTCAAAAGCTGCCTGCGCGATTGCAAGATCGAGTTCTAGTTTTTCAAGATATTCTTTCGGAAAATCCGGCGCGCGCAGTGGATCGCCCAACAGGGTGGTCTGGCCGGAATAAGGGTCCGCCGTTGCCGAGGCAATTGGGAGGGATACCGCAAATACGAAAGCAACGGCGGAAAGAGTAGATCGAAAAGCGCGACGGCAATTTGATTTGTTTACAGAGGGGTAGAACATCTCTCGTCACCTATTTTTTTGAGGGAGCAAAAAAATCGCCTCAATCTACTCAAGTTTCAAAAAAGGCCGGTCAAACAAGGTTTAACCGGCCATCTTCATTATAGTTTGCGCTTAAAAATTATAGGTAGCGCGTGCGTAGTAATAACCGCCACTTGTCCCGAAGACGCTGTGATTGTCATAGATGATGCCGAGGAAATCGAGGCCACGTCCCGGAGGGAATTTGTTACCCACGTTACGTGCACCGGCAGCGATCGTGATGTTTTCGAAACCATTATATTCGATTTCGACATCCGCAAGCACAGCCGCATCGCGTTCCAAGCCACCGGACCGGAGCCATGGACCGTAGAGAACGCCCCGCGCCATCAAGCGGAAATCACCGATATATTGATTGACCGTCAGGTTACCGCGCCAAGCCGGGATACCTTGCTCATATTCGATGACCTTATTCGGCGGAATGATATTGTCTGGATTTGCCCGAAGGATTTGTTCGTTATAGGCAACCGAGGTGCTGATATTCGTCCGTGCACCGCTATTCCAGTCAAGATCGTATGACGCAACAAAGTCGAAGCCACGTACACGTGTATCAACTGCGTTACGGAAATAACGAACTTCTTCAACTGATGCGCCATTCGGATAACCCAATGCCGCGAGCTCAGCCTGTTGCGCAGGCGTCACGACAATTGAATCCGTCAGCAACAAACGGTCATCGACATCGATCTGATAGAAGTCGAGGGTCGCATTAAAGTTGCTCGCTGGCGTAAAGACGACACCCGCTGACATGCTGAACGAAGTCTCAGGCACAAGCGGTGTCGATCCAAAGATCTGTGCCGCAGGTGAACCCGGGACGAGAACCGCATCAAGAATAAAGTCCTGACCATTCAGCTGTGATGTCTGACTCTGGCCGAAAAGCTGACCCGCCGCTGGCGCACGGAAACCGGTACTAACCGCACCGCGAACCGCGAATTCTTCAGCAAAGTCATAGCGCGTCGCGACTTTATAGCTGAAATTGTCGCCAAACGCTTCGTAGTCTTCGTAACGACCAGCCGCAGAAAGGGTCCACGCATCGGTGACATTCGTTTCCGCCTCTAGATAGATGGCATAACTACTTGTCGCGAAAGTACCCGCTGTGTCTGGGCTATAGCCTTGGAAGCCGTTTGAGCCGACCGGAAGATCGATAAGCGGACCGACTTCATAAGATGCTTTGTCGCCGGCAGAGATTGTATAGGCTTCGTTCCGATATGACGCGCCACCGAAGAAGAAAATATCATCGGCAAAAAGCTCAGTCGGCAAGCTATAAGAAAGTTCGGCATCGACCTGAATTTCGCGCTGTGCCAATCCACCTGGCTTGAACGTCGTTGGCGAATTCACACCAAGCGAAGCGTTGATTGATTCAGACAGTGTGTAATCGACTTCGTTATTGCCGTAACGGAATGATACGTCATAGCCAAACCGGCCATCATCATTGCTGCGTACACCAACAACTGTCGAGAAGTCTGACTGCTCGCCACCAAATTTTGGCGTGTAGCCGCCGGGGTAGATTGACTGAAGATCGAAATCTTCTGGGTGCGCAGCCGTGCCTTCATAGGCTGAATCCGCAAAAGTTGCGTGTTGACCTAGTCCACCAGCAGCTTGTGACTGACGGTAAGAAAAGCCAATCAGCGAGTCTGACCAAGCATAGTTACCGAAGAGATATGCCGACGCACCGCCGCCCAGATCCAATTCACTGTTCCATACGGTTTTGATCGCTTCATATTGCGGATCACCAGTATTGATTGGCGGATTTGGAATGCCCGTAATGCCCATTTCTGCAAGCGCAGCGGCACCGTCATGAACACCAGCCCGGTTGGTACCAGCTTCATTCACATATTGTGCACTGACATTCAGGAAGCCCGCATCAGTCAGGCCAAAGCCCATATTCGCTTGAATGTCATAGGTCTCGCCATCGCCAGCATAATACTGACCAACATGCGCGGTGATCGAACCGCCTTCACGCGCATTCTTCAGCGAAAGGTTTACGACGCCGGCAATCGCATCCGAACCATATTGCGCAGATGCACCGTCGCGCAGCACCTCAACCGATTGAAACGCGATTGGCGGAATGAGGTTGAAATCCTGCCCCTGCGAGCCAGATGTGGTTGCGTGACCCGTACCAATCTGCACGGTCGCAGAGCGGTGACGACGCTTACCGTTCAATAGCAACAAGACATGGTCAGCAGGCGAGCTACGCAGCGTGATCGGACGCACGAAAGATGCGCCATCATTCAGTGGCAAGCGGCGCGCGTTGAACGCCGGAACCAGCGTCCGCAGGCTGTCATTCAGGTCAACATAACCCGACGCCTTGATTAATTCAGGTCCGACCACATCGATCGGAATAACACTTTCAGTATCGGTCCGGCCCTTACGGCGCGTACCAATCGATACAATTACGTCAGTTGAACCAGCCTCAGCAGCATCACCCTCTTGAGCATATGCTGTTGGAGCGCTGATCGCTAATGCCAGTGGCGACGCGGCCGCCATAATACCCAGCAGTTTCTTCATGAAATCGCCTCCCTATTAAATAAACCCGTGCTTCCCCGATATTCGACACGGGTAGCCAAGATTTTTCCTATCATAAAATTTTTTCTCTTGTAAAGGCTTTCTTCACAAGACTGTCATGAGAGGAAATTTTCTGTTGCGAAAATACCATTTTGTGGTCATTACTTTTCTTGTGGAAAATCAATGCGATATGCGGCAAGCAACTAAAAGGCTGGTTCGCTTGAATAAACCCATAGAAAAATACGGCGCTTTAAACGCGTAAATAAATGTCGTATCTTACTGCGACTTTCAGCGACGCACCCAACCTTTGAGACCTCGTAAATGTCGGAATTAAAAGCCAGCCCAACAGATATTCTTCAATCCGCCGTTGGACCGGCTAGGGAAACTCAGCCCCGCCCCACGATTCAGCTTGGGAAGAAGATTCGCGAATTACGCCGCTCGAAAGGATGGACGCTCGAAGATGTTGCATCCGCAACCGGGCTCGCAGCATCGACGTTGTCGAAGATTGAAAATGACCGAATGTCGCCAACCTTTGACGTGGTTCAAAAGCTGGCTCACGGCTTTTCCATCGATATAACAGACCTCTTTTCTTCCAGCGCCACAACGCCGCCGCAAGCGCGCCGAAGCATTGTGCGCCAAGGGCAAGGCCGCCTTCTGGACGCGCAAGTCTATAGCCATCAGCTCCTCGCCGCAGAGTTAAAGCGCAAACAGATTTTGCCTTTTCTCACGACCGTTAAAGCGCGCTCAATCGACGAATTTAAAGAGTGGGGCAGCCATGACGGAGAGGAATTCATGTATGTCCTCGAAGGCTCGGTACGCTTCTACACCGAACATTACGAGCCGGCCGAACTCGAAGCCGGCGATGGCGTCTATATAGACAGCGCGATGCGCCACGCCTGCATTTCCACCAGCAAGAAAGACGCGAAGGTTCTCTGGATCAACACGGGCTAACTTGAATTCATTATTCCAATGGGCTATTTTTTGCTTATTGGAAAATAATTTCGAGGAAACGCCCAATGCTTGATCGCAGAAACTTTTTAGCAGGGGTCTCTGCGACCGCTGCTCTATCCGCTACCGGCGCAAATGCTAAAGGAACACCGAAAGGCTCTCTCATCTTCGACGCGATGGGCGAGTTACGGACCACTTATGACGTCGCCCTTCTTAACGAAATCCGCGCAAGCGGCCTGAACGCCATTACGGTTACGCTGACCGATCCGAAGGTATTCGAAGAACAAGCCTATGAAGAGGGCAAAGCCGCCGTCGTTGAGCACGACGAATATATCGCCAAACATCCGGATCTGTTGATTAAGGCTACCAAGACCGCTGACCTCGACCGCGCCATGCGCGAAAACAAAATCGCGGTCTATTATTTGTTCCAGACCTCGACCCAATTCGGCCGCGACATTAATCGGGTTCAGGAATTCTATGATGCGGGTGTACGTAGCAGTCAGTTGACTTACAACTATCAAAACTGGGCGGGCGCGGGTTGTAAGGAGCTTCGTGGTTCGGGCGTTACCGAATTCGGCCGGAAACTCATCAACAAGATGAACGAAGTTGGCATGCTGATTGATTTGTCTCACGCCAATGAAAAAACCATGCTCGACGCAATTGAGATGTCGTCAAAGCCAATCGTTATTTCGCATACCTGCTGTCAGGCAGTTTACCCGAATATCCGCAACACCAGTGATAAAGTATTGAAAGCAATGGCGGCAAAAGGCGGCGTAGTCGGTATTTGCCAGATGCGGCCCTTCCTGACCGATAAACGGCCTGACGTCGCGCTTCCGGCCTATTTCGATCATATCGACCACGCTGTGAACACCATTGGTGTTGAGCATGTTGCAATCGGTAGTGACCGCGACCACCGCGTTATCACGATGACCGATGAATATATTGCCGAACTCGCCGCCGAAGAAGGCGACAATTTCCATATTGAAGATTGGCCCCTGTTCATCGATGCGCTTAATGGCCCACGCCGAATGGAAGTGATCTGGGATGGCCTCAAAAAACGCAAATACAGCCATTCAGACATCGAAAAAATTATGGGCACCAATCTGAAGCGACTTTACAAAGAGACGATCGGATAGCGCCCTACTTTTGACCAACACCAAAGCCGCGCCAGACATTCGGGCGCGGCTTTTTTATTAAAGCATGGCGGCCGCGATTATTCCTATAAAGAGTAATAATCCGCCAATAAAAATTGGCTTTTCATATCTCTTCAAGAGCGCGCTTGCCCGTTGGCCAACCAACATAACCAAGCCAGCGAGGGCAAGATACCGAATACCGCGCGAAAGCGACACCGCAAACAGGAAAATTGGCGTCAACACACCGACTGCGCCCGCCGCAGCGGCCCCCACCTGAAACGGAATAGGCGTTATCCCCACGGTAAAAAGCGCAATAAACGCGTTTTCCTTTAGTGATTTACTCGCCTCTTCAAAATCTTCGGTCATGTTGAGCGTTGCCATAAGCGGCTCAACCACCGGCTCTAATAACATAGCACCAAGCGCATACATGAGGGCCGCGCCAGCCACATTTCCCACCACCATCCACAGCGCCAAAAGCCAGGCGCGACGATGCACCGAAGCCATCATCGGAATAAATAGAGGCTCCATTGGAAAAGGCACAAAAGACCCCTCAAGAAAGCCAAGAAAAGCGGAGTTCGGGCCCATCCATTTTCGGTTCTCGCTTAAAGATTTCAAATAGCGCGCCACACCCAATCCATACTGATTTTTTACGATGAGTATTGGAAACAATTATACCCGCCCGTTGTTCCCCTATTAAAACAAGGGAGATTGCCATGCCTGCAGAATCAAAAGCCCAGCAACAAGCCGCCGGAGCCGCTCTTTCCGCAAAACGCGGAGAAACCAAAAAATCTGACCTTCAAGGCGCGTCAAAAGAAATGTATGAAACAATGACCGAAGACGAGTTGGAAGAACTGGCGTCAACCGATCATGATGATCTTCCGGACAAGAAAGATTGATCAGCCTACCAATTTACACCAGCGGCCCCGCGGTCATGAAATAGTCGGTCAACCACTGATTGATGCTTAAATATAACACTAATGTCAAAATGATCGCCATTAGTCCACCAAGCGTGAACTGTCGCCTGACCGAAGCCTCGTCCGGCTCCTTATAGGCGCTCAAAAATAATCCAATATAGATTACGGACGCCACAGCCATAAACAAGAAAGCACCGGCAACCACAGCTTCATAGAGCGCCTGCGCCTCCACCATGCCGCGGCCGGCCACATTAAAAATAGAAAATACTGCGCCGAATACACCGCACATCAACATTGCAAAGAAACCAGTAAAAACCGGATGCGAAAACAAAAAACCCGGCAACGCCCCTAGCCGACCGACGGCCTTGATCAACGGTTTTTCTTTGATTGACATCTCGCCGGCACCTGATCACACATCGTGACTATAATATGCAGGATAAGTTTTGGCAAAATACAGTTTATTTCACGATTGTATTTATTGCTTAATTCGCTTTTCTCGGCCGGTATCGCCTGGCGATCTTCATCAGCTTTCTAAAATTTTCGCATTCAAGGTGATTATTTTTCGGACATTGCGAGGTATGCCGAATAATTTTTGATAGTGCCCGCATTTGGGCCGCACGCTTTTCAACTTCATCGGCTTTTTGCGCGAGCTGCGCCTTGTTAATTGAAACTTTTCCATCACGGCCAAACCAGTCGCCGACTTCCTCCAGAGAAAATCCGGCCCAGCGCGACAGACTAATAATATCCAACCGTTCCAATACGGACGGATGGAAAAGCCGTTTTAGTCCGTGCCGCCCCGATGATTCGATGAGGCCCAAACTTTCATAGTAACGCAAGGTTGAAGCCGGCAACCCCGAACGCTTAGCCACTTCCGATATTTCCAGCGATTTCATTCTTGACCTCAAGTTAACTTGAAGTGGCATGTTACGCTATTCATCGAATAGCAGGAACCGGAAATGACAATCATCGAAACAACTTTACGGATTATCGCAATAGGCGTGATTGCCACCTTTATTTTGGATTTATTCAATTGGGCCCGCGCGAAATTCGCGAATATCCCGTCACTCAACTTTGCGCTTGTGGGGCGCTGGGTACTTTGGATGACGAAAGGAAAATTCCAACACAACACAATTATAGATAGCCCCGCGATGCGCCACGAAGCGGTCATCGGATGGACCATCCACTATGTGATTGGGGTTGCCTTTGCTGCCTGTCTTCTTTTGTTCCCAGGCCGGTGGCTCGAAACCGTTTCGTTCATGCCTGCGCTGACCGTCGGTGTCTTGGGCGTGATTGCGCCTTTCTTTATAATGCAACCTGCATTTGGTATGGGCATCGCCGCGTCAAAAACCCCTGCGCCTTGGACCGCGAGGCAACGCAGCCTTATCTCCCATTTTGTATTCGGTGTAGGCTTATACATCGGCGGTATTTTAGTATCGCAAATTTAATCACGACACATTTGCGATATATCTCCTGGAACGGAAGCTAATTGATTCAGAATGACCAGCTCCACGGTTTCAAAATCTGCACATTCATTATAATTAGCGTGACTACCAAAAAAGCGGCTCAACATTAGTCCTGCCTACCAAATAAATGTGTCCGTCATATGGGGAAGTGTTGCACTCAATATTCGTCCTTCCGTCACAGTCTTGAAAAGGTTGAGAGAGCATCAATGACAAAAGCGTTCGAAAGAACGGCAATTGTAACCGGCGCATCCCGCGGGATCGGTCGCGCAATTGCCAGCCGGTTGGCAAATGACGGCTTTAATATCGTCGCCAATTATGCCGGCAATGAAAAAGCCGCACAGGATCTTGTTCAAAATATTGAGCAACTCGGCGGTGAAGCGATCGCCGTGCAAGCGGATGTTGCGGACCCTAAAGCGGTAAAGCGACTTTTTGACATAGCCCAAGAGGCCTTCAATGGCGTCGATGCACTCATCAACAATGCCGGCATAATGAACCTGTCCACGATTGCCGAGAGTGATGACACCCTCTTCGATACGCAAATCGCGACGAACCTTAAAGGTTCATTCAATACAATGAGAGAGGCCGCGGCGCGCCTTAAAGACGGTGGCAGCGTAATTAATTTGTCAACCTGCGTTGTCGGGTTAAACCTTGAAACATATGGGGTCTATGCAAGCACGAAAGCGGCTATCGAGACCATGACGAAGATCTTCGCTAAAGTGCTACGCGGGCGAGATATCACCGTGAACGCCGTTGCGCCCGGACCAACCGCAACAGACCTCTTTCTTGACGGCAAACCAAAAGAGGTTGTTGATCGCTTGGCAAAAATGCCGCCACTTGAACGCCAGAAGACATTGCGAATGCAATCGCCTTTTTAGCAAGCCCCGATGGACACTGGATCAACGGTCAGGTTCTGCGGGCAAATGGCGGCATGATTTAACCGGCGAGCGCTATCGGCCACAACAGACGCCGAGACGTGATAGCCCCCGAGCGAAAAAATGGCGGAGAGAGAGGCCTCCTGAAGCGTGTCCAGCGGCGTCCTGTGCCGTCTATTTTCTCCAATAAATACAAAAGGCTATAGACATTTCCAGTCTCATTTTGTCTCATGGATTCCAAACGAATCTCGTACCCAAAGTGGGACGCTTAGTGGGACAGAATCAGGATGCCGAGGACTGTTTATAACCAACTGACGGCGCGCCGCGTAGCGAGCCTTGAAAAGCCCGGCCGGTATACGGATGGCTTAGGATTGATGTTGCATGTGGTCAGCCCAACATCGCGGCGCTGGGTTATGCGCGTCACGGCAGCAGGGCGTCGAATGGATATTGGGCTGGGGTCTGCCCGAGAGGTATCGCTCAGAGAAGCGCGCGACCGCCGCGACGAAATCAGAGCACAGATTCGCAATGGCCAACACCCGCTTCCAAGGCACCGGCGCAATTCCGCTACGCCGACATTCAGCGATTATGCGTTGCGGTTACACGCCGCCCTCAAACATGAGTGGAAAAATGAAAAGCATGCCGCGCAATGGATTAGTACGCTAAAACGATATGCCTTTCCGAAGCTCGGTCACAAGGCGCTTGACCAGATCACGGCGCTTGATGTCAAAGAAGCGCTCGAGCCGGTGTGGACGGCAAAACCAGAGACGGCGCGGCGCGTCAAACAACGCATCTCAAAAGTGCTGAGCGCCGCGATCGGTGAAGGCCTAAGAGACGCGCCCAATCCGGCGATCGATGCGACTACGGCGCTTGGGTCAAAGCGACCGAAACAACGCCATTTTGCGTCAATGGCTTACGGTGATGTGCCACAATTTTTAGGCCGGATCGCCACATCACAGATGGATCCAGCCGCAAAGCTGGCATTTGCGTTTCTGGTCTTGAACGCATCGCGTACAAGCGAGGTCCTGCTGGCGGAATGGAGCGAAATAGACCTCGACGGCAAGCTATGGACGATCCCCGCTGAGCGCATGAAAATGGGCGAAATGCATCAAGTGCCGCTTTCGTCACGATCCGTGGCCATCCTAGAGGAAGCAAAGGAACTATTCGGCGATGGCTCGCTGATCTTCCCAGGACGGCGCAGAGGCATGCCGCTCTCTAATATGGTCTTTTTGACGGCATTGAAGCGCATGGATGAACCTTATACCGCCCATGGTTTCCGATCTTCCTTCCGCGACTGGGCGGAAGAGAGAACAAGTTACCCACATACCGTAAAAGAGGCCGCTCTTGCCCATAAGACTCGGGATAAGGTCGAGGCTGCCTATCGCAGAACGACGCTCGTTGAGCAACGGCGAGCGATGATGCAAGATTGGTGTGCATTTCTCGAAGCGCATGAAAATAGGGAGTTATTGAACAAATGAGTATGTATAAGGCAGACTTAAACCGTTTAAGAAAATGCAAGAGTCATAAAAACTCCGTAGAGAAATTGCCAAATGGAGAGATTAAGACAACTTTTAGACGGTCGGGTTTTGAAACATCTAGGGTAACGCTGCAACGTCCGGAAATGACTGAGGACGAAATCGGAGCGTCCTTAAAGAGAATGTTTTCCCGAAAAAACAGTTTCTGTGACGAAGCGAACGTCCGTGAGATCACAGAATGTGCCAAAGATTTATTGGCAGAAATGGGACTGCCACGAGAGCCGGAAACACCAGAAGGCAAGATATACGTATGGTGCCCTGATGGCAGTTGGCGAATAGAAAAAATGGCCAATATATGCCCGGCCAATCAATTCTATGCCTCGAGTACAATCGCTTCATTCCTAACAAACCGGCTCGGTCTCGGTGAATTAGATTACCCTATAGTCTGTGCGAAAATTGCCTACTATGGAAATGAACTGTTGCACCCAAACTGTCCTCGCGAATTTGTAATTCGTTTTGCCAGACGATTTGAACTGTGTCTCCTGATACTCCAACGAATTTTAAATGATGAAGAAAAGAATAGTGCGACCGGCGGCGGTCGTAAGGGTGCGGTCTGGGCAACAACGCTCGCCCAAAAACTAGTGGCCACCGCACCAGTACGATCCGCGAAAGAACACTGGGAGAGTATCTCAGAAGAGTTCCCAAATAGAGCAAAGGATTTTGTTGATCTTGACGAACGGTACTTCGTTTCCCGTCAGTTCGGTGCTGGACAAGAAAAACTGTTTGTCGAAGATGATGATGGAAATGCGAACGGTCCTGCGATTACCTTCCGTACTTTCGAAAAGCACATAAGCAAAGCAAAGAAAAAACACGGTGCGGTTCGAAACTACGATTGAGCCGATAGTCAAACCCGCTAAAACGCCGATTTAGCGGGGCCACCCATTTATTGATTCGATTGTCTCAGCGCATCCCACCGGGGCGCAGCCAATGTCGGATCAATAAAATGAGTATCGAGAACACCAGCCCACCGCTCAAAGGATTTCTAAGGCTTCCACAAGTCCTTGAGCTTATCCCCGTCAGTCGCTCGCGATGGTATCTTGGCGTCAAAACCGGCGAATTCCCGGCACCGGTTCGGCTATCGGCCAATATTAGCGCGTGGCGCGCGAGTGATATTGAGACCTTGATTGAACAGCTCAGCGCTAACGGTCAGTAGCGGTGAGTGGGCGTCTCCAAGGAATGGTATGGTGCGCACGCATTCCTGAGCTCAGCGCACATGGCAAAGCCGCGCTGGCGCGCCTCGCTGATATTTGCGATCATTCTGGCCATCCAATGCAAACTTTGTCGCAGGCCACTCTTGCAACAGATTGCGGCTTCTCCGTCGCCACGTTGAAACGGTGCCTCCATGAGTTGGAGGACGTTGGTCTGATCAGACGCACAAGGGCCGGTCCTGAAAGGAACTATCGCTGCAACTACACTGTCAACCTCGAAGTGCTGTTATCCTTCCTTTCCGGTGAGAAGAAATTAGCGTTCCATAAGAATGAAAAAGCAGGCCTTAGCACTCCCACTATCGCTCAGGCTGAACCTAACCATGGCTCTCCCAGACCTGTAGATCGGTCCAATCATGGTCGAACAGTAACTAACAATACTGACTATACAAACACAAAGCGTACGAATGATTTTGCAAGATCATCGAGCGATTTCGTTGATCATAGTGAGGCTGATCACAATGTAAGAATCACCAAAGCCATGGTCTCGTGGCTAATTAAGGGATCTTCCTGCGAGGAAGGCTTTGTCGAACCGGGAGGTGCGAATTTCAGCGTATCCCCTGGCGCAATGACGGCAGCGCAATATGCGTTAAGCGCCTTACGAGGAAACAGCATTTCGTCAAACGGAAATGCTGGGCAGCGTATTCAAGAAATCATGGACGCGCTACATCATGACCGAGAGAACGTCCAAGCGCGATGCCTTGCCTTACTTAATGCCTGCGACATTCCCATCCCGACCACATAGGGAGGGGGGAGGTAAAAGTTAGAAAGGTTTAGCAAGAGACCGCCCGGATGAGGCGCATTTTTCCGCGCGCAAGTTTCAGGAAATTTTTTTTCATGTCGCTGAAACCGTATTGCTGCAAGCAAAACCCAATCCAAAATGCAATTTTGGAGAGTAATCACGGAACCAAGCCAACAGTCACATCCCATAACCTCATCGAAAATTGTGTTAATCTGTATATCTCACATCACTTTGACCTAAGCCGAAAAACAAAGCGATCAATTTTTCAGCGCCCTATAATAAGCAATTAATACCACACGAAAGTATCAATGCATTATCCGGATAATTCACACGATGCTACGCATTCATCGTTCTATACTTGATGACTCGGCTGGTGACCGTGTCCCGGAACAAAGCGTCTTGCCGAAAAGCTATGCGGAACAACTGAACTTCCGCCGTATAATTCATGATGCGGTGCTGCCTCGGCGAATGCAGCCGCCAAGTTGAACAGGTTCTCCTCTGATGCGCTCAGTTTATTGAGTTGGCATTTTGTCAGCTCATCTAGAATTGAATCGACCCGCGGCAATACACGATCGTAAAACTCTGCAAACTCCTCCGTTGATGCTGACCAACGAATTTCATTTCGCTGATGCTCAGTAGGTCTCGCCCATTTCTGTACAAGATCATCCAAATCGCTGAACTTTCCTGGCAGGGTTATCATAAATCTACCTCCTTAGGCGTTGAGAAATTTTTCATGGGTTCGGGCTGCATGTCGAATCAAAAACTCCTGATCCATAAGCTGCATTTCATTGATTGCACCGGAACATATTCCAGAAAATGTATCCTCCATCGTAGCGGTATCTTCGAGCCACGCATTTCGGTGCAGCGCATTTACATGAAGTTGTGCAACCCGCTCCGCAGCATTTCGAGCTGGTCTAAAATAATTGATCCCTTCCCAGAGTGTTCTTCCATGATCAAGAGGCCAAAACTGGTGGGTGAAGTACGCCATGCCTGGATAACCACAACCAGACGCAAGATGGATTATAAAATTTGGGAAAATATTCGGCAATTCAAATTGGAAATCACTACGGTCAGTCGGGTTAATCCCGGGCGGGAGGAAGTCGCGACGCGGACCATGATGTTCATCGCTATGCAACAACCCGGCAAACTTCGCCGTCGATTCTGCCGTTTCCATCCCTAACCCAAATATAGTCGAAGACGCATGGGGACCAATCAATTTAAATTCACTGTGCTCTATGCCGCGAAACCCAGGCAACGAACCTGCGTGAATAGTAGGCACGTGGTATCCTTCGGAAAAAGCATACAGCGCGACTTTCCAATTACACTCAAGAATCGTTGAGTACCGAAATGAAGTCGTAGCTTCATGATAAGGATATCCGGCAAAAAGCTTCCCAAAATCCCCCAGAAACTCTTCGAGCGATTGTTCTGGTTTGCCGGCAAGATTGATATAGATAAACCCTTGCCAAGTATCACAAGAAATTTCTTTCAACCCCAAACAGGATTTATCAAGAGATCCGAAATGGTCCTCTAATGGCACAGAGCGCAAGGTACCATCCGTTCCAAAAACCCACCCATGAAACCTGCACGACAGTACATCGGCTCGAGCATTTCCAAATGTTTCGAAATCTTCAGTTGGAACTACCTTATTTCCGCGATGTGTACATACATTATGGAACGCTCGCACCTTTCCATCTTTTCCGCGCACAATTAGTACCGACGTATCAGCAACGTCTAACTCTTTTACCTTGTAGTCACCCTTCTCTGGAATTTCCCAATCTGTGGCAACTTTGAGCCAGCACTTTGCGAATATTTTTTCGCGCTCTATATCATAAATATCCGGATTTTTTATTGCCTCTACCGAAACAGGGGCTACGCCCAATTCAGAACGAATTGCCTCAACCGATCGACCAAGATGGCTAAATTTATCCGCACCCTTCCGGCGCATTCCCGCCTCAGAATTACTCATAGTTTCCTCTCTTAACTCTGTGTACGTTTTATGCATCATCCAAATTGGTTGGCTTTTCGCGCCAACCATCCGGATAATGAGAAATTAAGTCTGCAATGAGCTCAAGGCGTATAAAACGCCATACTCCATTACTATCGGACTCGATTTTCGCTACATAACGCCCACCAATCCAATATGCTTTCTCGCTCGCCGACGTCGCCACTTCCCAAAGGTAGAACTCAACGCTAGCAGATGCGTAGCCATCATCGAGCTCCACCCTAGGGGAAGCCAAGTAGTGCAATGTCCAGCGAAAGCCCGCCTCAGCATTTCCCGCGACTCCGTTGGCAATGTTCATGGCACCGCTTAGAGTTCCATACTGATCAATTATAAAAACAGCATTATCAGAAAAAAGAGGCAGTAGCGCGGACGCCGAGGGACCAGCATCAAAAGCCCTGCTCAGATTAACAATCAGATCGTCAATTGACCGCAAAGCCTCAAGACGCTGAATACGATTTTCGATAGATAAACTCGACATCACGTGCCATCTATAATTGCGTTTCGAAGCTCATCACTTCGCTACGAGAAATAAGATCCTTAGAAAGAATATTTCGCAGTTAGATACCATTCGCGCGGTCTGCCATAGACCCCCTCGACCAATCCGCCGAAGTCATCAATGTAACCTGACCCCAAATACACTTCCTTAGTCAGGTTTTTCACGCCCAGTGACAAACCCCAATCGCTATCGTCTGCTTCGAACGCGATTGAAGCATTGAGAAGATGATAACCGTCTTGCACCAACAAAGGCGTGTTGACCGCATCATTGTAAACGCGAGAACGATATGACCAATCTACCCGAGGCCGAAAAACACCTAAACTAGGGGCTTCAATCGAGTACGAAGCGCTCGCACTCAATGTCCACTCGGGTGCATTTTGCAATTTCGTGTCCGTTGTAACACCGGCGCTTAACGCCCGAATATCAACGCTCTTATATTTAGCATCAAGATAACCTAGTCCGGCCTCTATAGATAACTCACCTATAGGGCGCGATTGCATTTCCAGCTCAAACCCTCTGATTTGCGCCTTCGCTGCATTTTGAATAATTGGCGCAAAACCCAAGGTGGGATCGTTCACCGTAATCTGAAGATTATCATAATCATTTTGGAATACCGCGCCATTAATCCGTACCCGCCGGTCTAATAGGTCAGATTTAAAACCGAATTCATAGGTCGTGCTGGTTTCCGGAGAAAATGATGGAATAAAGGCGAAAGGAGGAAAGACCCTTTGCGTGAAACCGCCCCCTTTAAACCCTTGCGAATACGACACATAGGTCATTACCTCTGGGCTAAACCGATAGGATAGACTTACCATTGGTGTCCAGGCTTCGTCTTTGATGGTTGTAGCCTGTCCCAATGGCCCCATTAATGGATCACCATTCTGTAGCCCAGACCCGTCGGGGTTAAACGGCGCGCCAGTAAGGAATCCAGCTTCAACAACATACTGATTGGCATTATCGAAAGTTTTTTCGTCTTGCGTCCAGCGCACACCGGCGGTCAAATTCAGGTTGGGAAGAATCTCAGCCGTGCTTTGTGCAAAAAACGCAAGACTTTCACCCTCTAAAACAGCGCCACTTAGAAAAATGGCATCAACGATATTGACAAGGTCTTTATGATTACCGCTTTCATTGGAATAGTATCCGCCAACGACCCAATTAATCCGTCCATCAAGCAGATCACCTAAAAATTGTATTTCTTGCGAAAACTGGTCCTGCGTCCAATCACTGTTGGTTTGAACAATGCTGGCGGGGCTGTGGTCGGAATCTCGCGTCCAAAAGCCTGTAACTTTGCGATATGCGGTTATCGACTTTATCGACAACCTATCCGTCGCCTGCCAATTGACCGTGCCTGAAATGCCCCAAATATTTACGTCTGAACCGGAACGATAAGGCTCGGGGTTACCGTTCGTAAATGCATCTGAAATTGCAGTGAATGTGCCGCCATGCTGATATGGCGCGAGCGCCCATTGACTATTGAAGCATCGCTGATCTGATAAACGTGATGCATTTGAAAGATCAGTACATATCGCTGGCGCTCCGGAATATACTCCGTTCCATACCTGCGCAGCGGGAGCATTTTCATTAATGTCAAGCGCGACGACCGGCGCGGAGTTTTCGCGCGAACGAGAGCCGTCTGCAGAAATATCAATTGTCAGATCCGACGATGGTTCGAGACGAAGAGCGAATCGACCTGCCAGCTGATCTGTATCACCCAAGCCCGGCGCATCGGTAACAACACCTTCAACATACCCGTCTCTGGTGTGATAAAAGCCCGCGAGACTGGCATACACACCGTCAGCTATCGGAAGATTAACAGATCCCTTTGCCTGAAACCGATCAAACCGCCCCGTAGTAAGGGATAAATTTCCACTGAGTTCTTCATGAGGTTTTTTCGTTACAACACTAACCGCACCACCAATTGTATTTCGCCCGAAAAGTGTACCCTGCGGCCCCCGCAAAATCTCAATCCGCTCAACATCCAGAACGTCAAGCACATTGCCAACACCCCGCGAAATATAAACCCCATCCAAATAAAGTCCTACGCCTGGATCGGCAGATAGCTGATAGTCATTTTGGCCAATCCCACGAATATAGATCGCAGCCGTTGCGTTACTTGCTGAGACAGGTACCGAACTATTAAATTTAACATTCGGGGTAAAATCTCCAATCTCTGTTACCGTATCGATACCGCGATCCTCAAGGCCTGTTGAGGTGACCGCTGACATTGAGATCGGTGTGTCCTGCAATGATTCCGCGCGTCGGCGTGCCGTAACGGTAATCACTTCAATCCCAGCATTTGATTGCTCTGCATTGGCCTTTTCTTGCGCGACGGCACTCGTCGTCGGCAACATGAAACAAGACACGCAAGCACCTAGTAGTAGGCCACCGCGCCAACGCCGCAATACAACATCAGCACGGGAGAAATCCTCATTTTTAGTTTTATTGCCCTCAATAGTCATCGTTTTCTCCGTAAATCCAAACACCCTTTTCCAATTGACCTGTTTCTATAAAAGAAAGCGAATTGTCAGTAGGACGATCTGTTCGGGTGCAAAGAGCCCGCCCCTTCTGTACAAGGCGATGTTTTGCCATTCTGAGAAAACCAACTAGCCCGCTAGTGCTGAATGAAACACCACAGTGCTGTTCTATTTACTTTGACGCGGCTCATGCCACGAATTTCCGCACGCGATTATGATTTTTATCAGGTGAGAATAAGTAAAAAAATATTCGCTGACATATTCAGCCGTCAAACCTGACCTATCTTCTTAAGTGTTTCCGACGGCCGCTCTCCAAATCGTTCGTGGTAATCACGCGCAAATTTCGAGAGGTGTGTAAAGCCGCAAGCCAACGCCACGTCCGTAACCGTCGCGCCAGAATCTGCACCATTTAGCAATCTACGATGTGCAAGAAGCAATCGGCGGTTCTTTAAATAATTCATAGGGGTTGTGTCTCGAAACCTTCGGAATCCTGCGTGTAATGATCGCGCAGACACGCCAGAAACAGAGACCAATTCATCCATTGTAATGGGATCGCCAAGACGGTGCGTAATAAATTCTTCGACACGGCGAACATAGTACGGCGCAGCGACAGACGCCGGAGCATCAAAAAGATCACTATGGTTGTGTGGAACGGCTGCAAGAAGAAGCCGTTGTAAAATTTGCTCGACACTTTTCGACGCCCGCGAGTGTCCAAACGCGGACGAACCATTATTCAAATCGTCGCAAACCGTACGAACCATTTGAGCAAACGCAACCGCATGCCCCTCAAATCGCACAGGTGCGGGAGAAAAATGCAGATCACGAGGACGGAACCCAAGCTCTTGCATTAACACAGACTCTAGCCCTTCTTTGGACATTTTGACTGTAAAATGTTTGTAGCCTTCACAAAATACTTGCTTGACTCTTTCTTCAGGGTCAAGCACACACATCTCGCCCGGACTTAACGCAAATGTAGATTTTCCCTGTGTTATTTCCGCCTTTCCGCTCAATGCTATCTGCACCAAATACAAATTATCCATTGGCGGTATGCTGACTACTACGTTACCATAAGGATGGCCATAATCCGTAGCATTGAATGTGACCGAATTCAAAGACGCTTGATTATGTCTAAATTCAATAGGCGGGCATCCACCTGTTATATGCAGTTCATGAGGGCAAAACATCTGGCTCATATGGCTATGAACTTCATCAATATCCTGACTAGTCATCCGCGCCATAGACGAAAGCGGAAGGCCTGTTCCATCCCATTGTTGATGATCTTGAGCCTGCATTAACATCTAAATTTTCTCTTCACGCCTCATCCCACACATACGAGTTGCAAATATGTCGTCGATTACTCGCTCTGGGGGTATGAAACTGCGTTTACTGTGCGCAGCATTAAGATTAATCAACATGGTACAAGTTGCAAATCCCACCAATCCCGGATTTAAGACCGGTACGGATAGGTTTTCGGACAGAAAAGTATGGGATTGATGCATTGTCGTTGATCCTAATACCAGCAGGTCTGCACCATCCACCTCCACGGCCAACTCCGCCGCCCTCAACAGCTCTGGAAAAACACTATCTTCTTTTCCGGCCAGCAGTGCTGCTGTATCGGGCCTGACCCCTATTGACCGGATAGATGCCAATCGATCAAGTAACCCTTGCTCTTGAAGGACTTTTTCATAAAGCCACTGCCATCTATCCCACATACTCAGTATAGAAAACTTCTTTCCGAGCTGACTTGCTAAATGGTATGTTGCCTGAGCCGTCCCCACCACAGGAATAGAAAGTCGCGAACGAAGCGCTGCCACCCCAGAATCACTCATTGAGTTAACGCAAACAGCGTCATACCCTTCGTCTTCTGAGCGCGCGCCCGCTTCTAAGCAAAAAGCATCTGCAATAACCCCTTCGTAAATGGAGTCTAATGTAGCCCCTCCCTTTGCAGCGCAGACAAAATCAATCTTTGTATCAGATGAAATAATCTCCGCCGGAATTTGGCTAGCAAATGCATCTAATGCGTCCTTGGGAACCGGTACGGGGACAATCATTTTTATTTTGATACCCAATTTGGCCACCCATCAATATCCGTTGACTTACAGACCGCGCAAAACCACCAACCGCTTCACGTCAGTAACCTTGCAAAAAATGCGCACTCTGCGGCAGGTTGTCCAATACCCAAACACGAAAGCATCAGACCTTTAGGGTATTGGGCGCGCTGTTGTTAAGCTTTGCGCGCATTAAGAGATCTTCTTTTACCTTTTCTTCGAGGGGATTTTATAGCCCCCATTGTCGCGCTGATGGGCCATATCTTGCACCGACCGGATAGCTGCAATGTGATCGCCACCGCATCATTTTTAACATCAAGATAAAAATGGAGCGCACCGTCGTGACCTCTGAACTTCCCGAAGACTTTAAGGACCTCACCCCTTTCATCGATTGGGCGCGACCAACAGAATTAGGGCGAAATGAAAAACGTTGGTCTGCGACATTAGAGGAAAGCAAGCAGTTTTATGACACGATGTTGGCTCGCGGCCCCGCCGCGCTTGAATATCTGAGCCAGTATTCACTCCACGAAATTGTAGGTCCTGACAGAGCGTTACTCGATCTGTGTCTGGCCCTCGCTGAGGCTGCCGCCACCATTGAGATGTATGAAGATCCTCAACCTAAATATGTCTTTCCAATTCAGAGATTCATACCGACGCATGACGAATGGCCTCTCGCCGAGCAGGGAGATAAAAAATGACAGATGCGCCTCGTCGTTTTATGAAAAGATATCCTGAAGAAAGTCAGGAACCAATTCCGATTGAGCGATACACCTCAGAAGACTACTTTAAAAAAGAGCGTGATGCAGTTTTTCGGCGCAAATGGCTCAATGTTGGCAATACACTTCAAGCACCAAACCCCGGTGACTATTTTATTGTTGACCTTGATATTCTTGAAACATCGTTAGTTGTTATTCATGGTAAAGATGGAATTTTCCGAGCTTTTCACAATATGTGCTCCCATCGTGGCGCACCAGTCGCGTGGGATAAGAAAGGTAACTGTAAAGGTTATCTCGCATGCCGGTTTCATGGGTGGGTCTACGATCTGACAGGTAAATTAGTCCAAGTTACTGACGCAGAGAACTTTCCGTCAGTAAAGAAAGAAGAGAACGGTCTAGCCCAAGTCCATTGTGATGTTTGGAAAAGTTTTATCTTTATCAACATGGCACCAACACCAGAAGAGACCCTTACGGAGCACCTTGCGCCGGTATCGGATGATATTGGGCGGTTTGACTTCGAAGGGTTTACACCCGCATTTTCCTATCGCATTGACGAGAACGTAAACTGGAAGACCCTTCAGGAAGCACAGCTGGAAGGGTGGCATCTCCCATACCTGCATGAAAAAACCTTGGCGAGAGCCGTAAAAATTGATGGTCGTCAATACCGACATGCGGGCATCGAGCTCCATGGTTTGCATGGGGTGTTGGGATCTCCACCTCCGGACACTCATGAGCTATCCCCGACGGCCGCCCTCGCCAGTCAATTCGGCACGGGGACAATGCAAGCGTTCGGCAGCAAATCCGAAACAAGTGGTGACGGTTATCGTTTTCGCGGATCATTCGATTTTTGGCATATTTTTCCGAACCTTTTTGTTGGCCTTCTGAACGGCCTTTACTTCACATTCAACATTTGGCCCGTGGCCGTCGATCGAAGCGTATGGGAAATTAAAGGGTACTACCCCCCGGTAAAAAATGCTGGGGAATTATTTGCGCGAGAGTATTCAAAAGTAAGTTTACGCGACCCTATGATGGAAGATTGCTATACCCATGAACTAATCTGCGCCCAACTAAAATCCGGCGCTAAAGACCATATACACTTCCAGGATGAAGAGATTCTCGCCCGCCATTTAGGAAGTGGCGTCGAAGCTTGCATCAATGAACATTTTTCGAGTCAGTCGAGGCTATCTTGAGTACACATACAAAATACGATGTCGTCATCGTTGGAGGCGGTCATGCTGGAGCAGCCTTAGCTACCTCCCTACGGCAACGAGATTTCGCAGGTTCAATCTTACTTATCGGTGAGGAGACAACACCGCCCTATGAACGGCCACCCCTTTCTAAGGATTATTTGCTCGGCAAAACCGAAAAAGCTCAGTTACTTATTCGACAAGATACCTATTGGAACGAAAAGTCCATTGATCTTGTACTGGGTTATACAGCAGAAAGGCTAAATCATCGGCAATCTACGATCACATTGTCTGATGGTCAGCGTATCAACTTTGATTGGTGCGTCTTAGCGACAGGTGGACGCGCGAAACAAATAATATGTCCTGGAGCTACTCTTTCGGGAATTCATTATCTCCGAAATATCGTCGATGTTGAGCGTATCCGCTTTGAGCTTATGAAAATAAACGATGTAACTGTCATCGGTGCCGGTTTTATTGGCTTAGAATTCGCAGCGGTCGCAAGAGCTTTAGGAAAAACGGTTAACGTCATTGAGGCACAAGACCGCATTCTGGCGCGAGTAACCTCTCCCGTTGTTTCAAAGTTTTTTGAAGCTCAGCATCGAGAGCAGGGCGTTCAATTCTATCTAAATCAGGGCGTCTCCTCCTTTATTGGTAACGATCATATATCTGCCACAGTCCTGAACGATGGTACTCATATACCCACACAACTTGCCGTCTGCGGAATTGGAATAGATGCCGAAACTACTCTTGCCGAGAAGGCGGGATTAGAATGTGATCGCGGCGTTATCGTCGATGAGAGCTTTCGCACCGCCGCACCTAATGTGTTGGCAATCGGCGATTGTTCTCGTCATCCCAATATTTTTGCCGGTGGACTTTGGCGATTAGAATCCGTGCAACATGCACAAGACTCTGCCGCCGTCGCCGCCGAATTAATTCTTGGCGAAGCAATTCCCTACTCTCATGTTCCCACCTTCTGGTCGGAGCAATATGATATTCGACTGCAGTCAGCCGGCTTATTAGGGACAGACTATGACACAGTAATTCGTGGTCCAATTAATGGTAAGAAATTTTCAATAATATACACTCGCGATGGAAAAGTGATTGCTATTGATTGCGTTAATTCTCCACGGGATTTCATGGCCGCACGTAAACTTATCCAAAACTGCGCACAAACAGACCAAAGTCAACTAGCTGATGCCTCCATCCCGCTCAGGTCACTCGTTTGATTCAAGATGGTCAATGCCATTTGTCGCGTGCAATTCTCGACTTATTTCAATGAGCGCGACCAACTCGTCAGAAACATCGCCAATGCGATGGATCATCATAATTGGCGACCGCGCCTCATGATCAGAAATTGGTGCATAAGCAATATCATCACGCCGCAATCGCTTTACAGATTCCGGTACAATGCTAATACCCTCGTGAGCCGCAACCAACCCGATCGCAGTTTGCAATTCTCGCACTTCCGCAATCGATCGCGGCTGAAGTCCAACATCGCGAAACACGCCCAAAATTTGATCTGCATAACTTGGACGGACCGGGCGCGGATATACGATCAAACGCTCATTCACCAGATCGTCAAGAGATATCGGTGGATTTTTACTTACAAGCGGGTGGTCATTTGGCAGCACAGCAACCAACTTCTCGTTCGCCAAAACAATACGTCGGATGGCCGGGTCTTTTATTCGCAACCTGCCGAACCCAATATCAATCCTGCCGTCTTTAAGCGCCGCGATCTGTTCTACGGTGGAACACTCCAACAGGGATACATCAACCTCGACAAGATGTTTTCGGAACTGGCGAATAACCTCGGGAAGCAATCCGTAAAGTGTAGAGCCTACAAATCCAATCACAAATCGACGTTTTTTCGGGTTCGCAGCTTGTTTCATTGTGGATTGCAACTGGTCCATGCCGGAAAGGACCTGTACGGCATATTCGTAGAGCAACCGCCCCGACTGCGTCAGCCTTATCGGTCGAGCCGCACGATCAAACAGTTCGCTACCCACCTCTTCTTCAAGTTGCCGGATTTGTCGGCTCAATGGGGGTTGAGCAATATTCAGCGCCTCTGCCGCACGAGTAAAATTCCGCTGATTGGCAACTGCCACAAAATATCGAAGATGACGGATTTCCATAAAATACCTTTCAGGTATTCCACTTTGCATCAATGGTCTTTGACCGACAAGACACCCAGCCATACTAATAACGATAATTCAATACATTAGACGAGGGCCGGATGGCAATTACCATAGATCGGATTGATACCTGGATTATTGAGGTTCCTACAATTCGGCCACATGTTTTATCGATGACCTCAATCAACAAACAGGTAATGACACTTGTTTTTGTCTCCTGCTCAGACGGCATTACCGGCGTTGGCGAAGGCACTACCATTGGTGGACTGAGCTATGGAAACGAAAGTCCGGAAGGTATAAAACTCGCCATTGATTTATACTGCGCGCCGATTCTGATTGGTCAGCGCGCAGAAGTACCGGCAAGCGCAATGTCCTTGCTTCGTAATCAAGTGGTCGGCAATCACTTTGCTAAAAATGCGCTTGAATGCGCGCTTCTTGATGCCGCCGGCCAACGCTCCGGACTGGCGATGTCAGAGTTGCTGGGTGGCCGTTTACGTCAAAAACTGCCTGTGCTTTGGGTATTGGCGAGTGGCGATACTGCACAGGACATTGACGAAGCTACTCAAATGATCGAAAGCGGCCGCCATAATGTCTTCAAGCTAAAAATTGGAAAACGTCCGCTTAAGGATGATGTTGCGCATGTTGCTAAAATTAAGCGAGCATTGGGAGATCGCGCCTCTATACGAGTAGATGTAAATCAAGCATGGAATCAACATACAGCTACCCGCGGTACGAAAATGCTCGCAGATGCCGGCGTCGACTTAATCGAACAACCGGTGCATCGTGCAGATCGAGCCGGCCTTGAACAACTAACGCGGTATTCGCCTGTGCCAATAATGGCAGATGAAACTTTAAATGGCCCCGGCGACGCATTAGAGGTCGCGCGGCGGAATGGTGCTCATGCCTTCTCAATTAAACCAGCTCAGGCGGGGGGCTTGTTTGCTGCCGGACAGATTGCTGCGATTGGAACCGCTGGAAATATTGGGATTTACGGAGGGACAATGCTTGAAGGCGGTGTGGGCACAATAGCCTCAGCGCAATTATTCAGCACGTTCGAAAACCTAGATTGGGGAACTGAGCTTTTTGCCCCACTTCTTCAGACTGAAAATATACTGGCCACGCCACTGGTGTACCGTGATTTTTCACTCGAGGTACCAAACGCCCCTGGCCTCGGCATTAAACTCGACATGGATAAAGTGAAGCACTTCCGGCGCAATGCGCCAGCAAAAACAGTATCGAGCAGTATCAACAGGAGAACCGTATAATGTTGTTCATGGTACGAATGGATGTAAACGTCCCACTGAATTTTGATCAAACAGAGCTTGAAAATTTGAAGAAAACAGAAAAGGCGCGTGCAGAAGAATTACAACGCGCTGGTAAGTGGCGGCATTTGTGGCGCATCGCTGGTCAGTACGCAAATATAAGCATATTCGATGTCGCCGATGCCAACGAGTTGCACGATATCATGATGAGTTTACCACTTTTTCCATTCATGTCGACAGAAGTGACGGCGCTATGCAGACACCCATCTGCAATTGAAAATGATTGAATAAATAGTTCTGGAGGAAACGATGACGGATATTGTCAAATCAAAACAAGTTCAAAACTTGCTTGATACCGCAGCTGGCGTTAATCAAAGCGGCGGTAACCCGCGCCTAAAATCTATTCTGCGTGACCTGCTTGAAGGGTTAATGTGCACGATCGAAAAACACGACATTAGTGAAGACGAATTCTGGGTTGCAGTGAAATTTCTTCAAGACGGCGTCAATGAATTTGGTCTGATTGCTCCCGGCATTGGTATTGAACATTTCTTGGATCTGCATATGGACGCAAAGGACGCAGAAGCAGGCCTGGAAGGTGGCACCCCACGTACTATCGAAGGCCCACTTTATGTTGAAGGAGCTCCATTAATCGAGGGCGATCTATCAAAAACAAATGATGTCAATTTAACTGATGATCCTGATGATGCCGAAGACATGGTGATGTCGGGACAGATTACTGGCCCCGACGGCGAACCAGTCGGAAACGCGATCATGCATGTTTGGCATGCGAACTCCAAAGGTTTTTATTCACACTTTGATCCGACCGGTGCGCAAAGCGCGTTTAATAATCGGCGGCGCATCCGGCTTGGGAAAGATGGCCGATATTCATTTCGCTCAAAAATGCCGAGTGGCTATGCCGTGCCACCCAATGGTGCAACGGATCAACTGATGAAAGCACTCGGGCGACACGGAAACCGGCCTGCGCACGTTCACTTCTTTATTGAGGCACCAGGCTATCGCACCCTCACAACACAAATCAATTTTGGTGACGACCCTCACGCACATGATGATTTCGCTTTCGGAACCCGTGAAGGTTTGCTTCCAATCCCTGATCGTGTCGGCGGTTCTCCGGAAATTCATTTCGATTTCACGTTACAAAAAGCGCAATCGGACGATGACGAACGCTTTTCAAAGCGAGCTCGCGCTTCAATATGAATAAAATCTATGAAACGCCGAAAGCCGCTCTGGAAGGGATCCTGTTTAACGGAATGACTATTATGTCCGGGGGCTTCGGACTTTCCGGAAACCCAGAAAGCCTGATTCCTGAAATTAGAGCTGCGGGCGTCACGGGCCTGACAGTGATATCTAACAATGCGGGTGCTGACGGTTTCGGGTTATGGATGCTCCTCGAAACTCGGCAAATCGACAAGATGATTTCGTCCTATGTTGGTGAGAATAAATTATTTGAACAACAATACCTTTCTGGTGAGTTGGAACTTGAGTTAACACCACAAGGCACTCTTGCCGAACGAATCCGCGCGGGCGGTGCAGGAATTCCTGCCTTCTATACGGCGACCGGCGTAGGTACGGTTGTCGCCGAGGGAAAGCATACAGAAAAATTTGAAGGCAAAGAATATATTCGTGAAACGTGGCTTCGATCAGACCTATCTATTATAAAAGCATGGCGAGCAGATCACTCTGGCAACCTACAATACCGGAAGACCGCAAGGAACTTTAATCCGAATATGGCAACGGCAGGAAAAATTACGGTTGCCGAAGTCGAAGAAGTAGTTCCTGATGGCACATTTGATCCCGACCACGTGCACACACCGGGCATCTATGTTGATAGAATCGTCCGCTCAACAATTAATGAAAAGCGCATTGAAAAGCTAACGGTTCGGGCACGTAAGTAATTATACGCCCACGTCCACAACGTATGATCGGCGAAATTAATTTATCAGGAGTAACATGTGACGGAAGTATTCATTTGTGACGGAATACGAACACCGATCGGTCGTTACGCCAGTGCGTTGGCAAATATCCGGCCGGACGATATGGCCGCGCTGGTAATCCGCGAGATTGTAAAACGCAATCCTAACCTTAACCCAGCGGCAATAGATGAGGTCTATCTGGGCTGCGCAAATCAGGCGGGTGAAGATAATCGCAACGTGGCGCGAATGGCGACGCTTTTAAGCGGCCTTCCCGAGTCAGTCGGCGGAATGACTATAAATCGTTTATGCGCATCTGGCCTCGATGCAATAGGATCAGCCGCGCGAGCTATCAAATCCGGTGACTGTGATCTAATCATTGCTGGCGGTGTCGAAAGCATGAGCCGGTCACCATTTGTGTTGGGCAAATCCGATAAACCATTTGACAGGTCTCAAAGCCTAGAAGACACGACTATTGGATGGAGATTGATAAACCCGGCCATGCGTGAAGCTTATGGCGTCAATTCAATGCCCGAAACGGCACAAAATCTGGCAGATGAACTTAACATCTCACGCGAGGATCAGGACTATTTTGCGTTACGCAGTCAGCAACGCGTGGCCGCGTCTCGCAAATTTCTATCGGGTGAAATATTGCCGCTCGACATAAGCACCCGCAAAGTGTCTCGATCTCTTGATGTTGACGAACACCCGCGAGAAACCACCATTGAAGCTCTGGCAAATTTACGCCCAATTGTTCGTTCAGACGGTTCAGTTACGGCCGGTAACTCTTCAGGTGTAAATGACGGTGCGGCTGCGGTAATTCTTGCAAATTCGCGTACCGCTGAAAAACATGGCCTTACACCCCGCGCGCGAATTTGCGGCATGGCTTCTGCAGGCGTGGCACCACGTATTATGGGGATCGGCCCTGTGCCCGCAACACAGAAGTTATTGGACCGACTTGGCTGGAATATTTCGTCAATCGACGTCATTGAATTGAATGAAGCATTTGCAGTTCAATCGCTCGCCGTACTGCGTAGCCTTGGCCTACCAGACGATGCTGATCACGTTAATCCACATGGGGGGGCAATCGCGCTAGGCCACCCTCTGGGCATGTCCGGTACGCGTCTTGCTCTGACAGCCATGCGTACACTTGAACATTTGGACGCAAAGCGCGCCATTATCACCTTGTGTGTTGGCGTAGGACAAGGCCTTTCTCTAGCAATGGAGCGCGTATCATGAACAAAGACAAGCTCGTCATGAGTGATGGAGCATCGATTGCCTGGCAGTTGGACGGCCCCGCTGATGCGCCTACATTGTTACTCTCAAATTCGCTCGGCACCGACCGGGAAATGTGGAAATATCAGCTTACTGATTTCACACGATACTTCCGTGTTCTTCGATATGACACTCGAGGACACGGCCTATCCGACGCGCCCCAAGGGGGGTATGGCCTCGATCGTCTCGGGCGTGATGCGTTAGAATTACTCGATGCGCTCGATATACAGAAAGCTTTTTTTTGTGGTGTTTCCCTAGGTGGAATGACAGGACAATGGCTTGGCGTTCACGCACCGGAGCGAATTGAGCGAATGGCCCTTGCAAATACCGCTGCTTATATGGGCCCGGCAACAGGATGGCAGACCCGCATCGAAACCGTCCTATCAAAAGGAATAAAAGCAATTTCACGGGACGTGTTAGATCGGTGGTTCACACCAGAATACCTCAAGCAAAACCTACCCGCCATAGAAGAATTAGCTGCCAGCCTTAACGAATGTCAACCACATGGGTATGCAGGCTGCTGCGCCGCTATTCGCGATATGGATATGCGCCCCACTACTAAGCTAATAAAATGCCCTACATTGGTTATTATTGGCTTACGTGACCCCGCTACACCGCCAGTATTGGGAGAATTTTTGGTTGACAACATTCCCGGAGCCAAAAGCGATTTGCTCGATACCGCGCATTTGTCCAATATAGAATGTCCCACCCAGTTCAACGCGGCCGTATTAGATTTTGTTCGTTAGCATCTATAATCCATTCGCCAACGTCGACTACTCAGGCATGCGTGTGAATGTGTGAGTACTTTGAAATTCGATACAATATATGGGCGTTACCGCTGAATGAGAAGGTTTCCATCTCTCTCGTTAACCTCGTAAACAGCAATAGGTTCGGAGCATGGTGCCGCACGGGGGGCACCACTTTTGATACAGAATGATCCCAAATGGAACGGGCAAATAATTGCCCCATCTTCTACATACCCCTCCGCTAATGAAGCATCTCCATGTGTACACAAATCATCAGTGCAATAAAAGTTATCTTCCCATCGATAAACAGTAACTGCATGACCATCAGCAAGCGTCACACGCAGCGGTTCATCATCAGAAACGTCTTCCGCCCTACATAGTATATGTTCCATTAAATTTCCTCGAAAGGTAGCTTGGCGTTCAGGTCGAGGGGAGTCTTTCCTGTCCAAGGAGTTTCGGTCGAACTTGCTAATCGTGGGTCCAGCTTTACCCAATCAAATAACCAGCCTTCTTCATGATAACTCAATCGGCTATCATACCATCCGCCATACCAAGTATCCGCCACTCCTTCGTCTTCGTGGCTCATTGTACATAGCTCCCACAAATACCAACGACAGGTTGCTTTTTGCACAGTGTTATCAAGATTGATTAGCGGTGAAACCATATAATGCAGGGACCAGGTGACGAATTCTTTGGCGAGCTTCGATAGCCCCTTCGCAATTGCATCACGACCTTGCAAACGAACAATTCCGTTTGCTTCCCATACAGCATTCTCACTAAACAACGGTCCAAGGATATTTGGATCGTTCTTGCGATCAGCCCCCACGGCATAAACTGCAATTAACTGTCGAATGGCTTCAGATGCCTCTACGCGTCGCAAGCGCAGATCAAATGCATCGACACTCATTATCTCGGTCCATTAGGCGGCAATGCCTGCCACGTTTCGTCTTCTCCGTGTACGGCTATAAATCGTTCTTCTTCGAAAGCGAAAGGTACCCCTGTATCGCCCTTATAAAATTCTATGTGCGGTGCGATTTCTGCCATCGACAACGCAATATTAAAAATTCCACGATGGCTCTCCGGCAGCGCGCCGAGTTCAAACTTGTCACATTCGTCGAGTATTGACTCTATATGCGGCAACACACCATCATAAAACGCGCGCAATTCATCCTTAGTCGCCTCCCGGCGGGCGGTAGTGCGTTCGTTCGCAGTCATCAGGTTCCATTTCGCGAAACTTTGCAACGCTTCAAATCCTGGTGGCACGGTCATTTCATCTTGCATCGGACTAAATCTCCTCGCCTTTAAGAAGCAATATAATCGTCAACAACTTTGCAATTGTGACGGATTAAAATTTCTTCGTCTTGCAGATGTTGGTATTTCTTCGCCCCCGACAGCATCGCACGATATGTATCTTCCATAGTGGCCGTATCTTCGAGCCATGCATTACGTTGCAGAACCATGGACCGCTCAAATCCCCACAACTCGCTATGTGTTCGCGGCTTGGTCAGATAGTATTTACCCTCCCAAAGAGTTTTATCGTGAGCAATTGGCCAGAACTGATGGGTGAACCAAATTCCTTCTGAAACGTGGAGCAATACGCTTGGAAACAGCACACTTAATTCAAATCCCCAATCCTCATCGCGATTTGGATTAAGTGTTGGAGGAAGAGTTGACGCCCCACCTACCGATGCCAGTGACCCTCGCGACCGTTGGTTGGCCAAATCACCAATCGGGGTCTGGGGAAGATTCTCGACCTGTAATCGCACAGAACATGTTCTGTGAGGGCCAAACAATTCTACGTCCTCGATAGCCCCTTCAAAAACATTCGGGAACGAGCCAGCATGAATAGTATCAACGTGATACGCTTCTGCAAAAGCGTCAGATGCGACTTTCCAGTTGCAATCTAATGTTGTGTGATAGGTAAAGCCGTGATCGCATGCGTCGAAATCAAATCCGCCAAAATGGTCTGCATACCCACCAAGAAATTCCTTTAAAGGCTTTACTGGCTCAGGGTCTACATTGACAAAAATAAAACCAGCCCAGCTTTCACAATGGACTTCCGTTAAGCCGTTATCTTTTTTATCGAAGCAACTGTAAAAACGGTCTTCTTGAGGTACACTTATCAGATCACCCTTCGCATCATACACCCAGCCATGAAAGCGGCATGTAACAACACCGGCACGATTTCTTCCGTAGGTTTCCTGCCCCTTTTCAGTTACAACCGTATTGCCGCGATGCGAGCATGCATTATGAAATGCCCGGATTACATTATCTTTGCCGCGTATAATAATTACCGACGTGTCTGCGCAGTCAATTCGCCTTACCTTGTAACTTCCTAGCGACGGCACTTCGCGTTCGAGAGCAACATAAAGCCACTCTTTCTTAAAAATTTTCTCTTTCTCTTTTTCGTAATATTCTGGATCAATATATGGAGAAACGGGTAGCGGCTCTTCGCCCAATTCCGGGTATTTACGCGCCCATCTTCCTGGATCTTTATCAATTGCGCCTGTCTGTATAGCCACTTTTAACTCCTCTCCAATTATTCCGTTCTACTTTTCTGAACGGCACGATCTAAGCATCTCAGAGATCAACTCTTTTGCGTTGCCCGTGGAGATATCCTGCCGACATAGTGTGTCCTGCACTATCCCGATCCCGCAGAGTGCTAGGCGTACCCCGCAGGATTACAAAGAACCCTAACCGTATTGCTTCTCAATTAGATGGAGGATGCCCATCTTCTTTAAAATTGGACGCGGGCACAGGAAGGTTACGCGGACCACGCCAGGCAAACGACTAATTTCAATAGAGCCAGCTATTGTTGCCCGATTCAAAATTTCATCGTACGGCAAACCAGTTACACTCGCGGCACGCTGAAGTCCGTTTTCAGTTGCCGCATTTAGATTTGCACCAGAACCGATAAAGGTGATGGGGGCATTATCTTCGATTTCGTGCTGACCATATTTTTCGCCTAAAGCGAAAACGGCCTTTTTCTCTTCTGCGGACATCGGTTTTGCAAGAAGTGGCAAATCATCAATTCTTTGCAGCAAAATTGGGCCGTCAAGTTGCAACCCTTTGATTACATCGACCTGAAGCTCAACTTCACCAGATACGTCGGTGGCGTGACCAGCAATCTCACCATTTCCCTGCTGGGCATGCATATCACCCATATAAACACCAGCGCCAGGTACCTTGACCGGACAAATAAGAATCGCTCCCTCCCGAACAGAGTTGGTGTCCATGTGTCCGTCAGTTTTATGCTCATCAAGCTCCGATTGGGTAAAACTATACCCATGCGGAGCATCCACGAGGAATGCTCCAAAATCACCAGCATTATGGGAGTCTGGCAAATCGCGCGACGGAATCGTTCCGATATTACCAAGGAAGGGTTGCATCCGCGCTGCGAGCCCGGAAATATCCGCCCGCGCGAGAGCTAAAATTGAATGTTGGTCCGAATATTCCGGTATGGATGCATTGACCTCTGCATTTGCCGCAATCTTTTCGGCCGCCGCTTTATTTACCGTTATAGAAACTTGGTTTTCGCGGTCAAGTACGATGACATATCCATTGCTGAAGCGGAATGCGTTTACTTCCGCATTACAAACGTCACAATGAACGGCATCATCGCCAATGCCCTCGATATGACTTGACGGAGCTGTTGTACCGCATTCGGGACAGAGTTTTGCAACAAATGGATCACCGATATAGCGACCATCCACAAACTCCATAACACCTGATGAAGTCGCCAGTGATGTGACCTGAACTTTGTTCAAGTGTATTGCAACAGAATCGCCAACTTCCGCGCCATCGATCATCACAGGTTTCGTAACCTCGTGACCACCTTGAAACTTGGGCGTGATCATTGGCCCCCAGCACCCAGGCGGGGTACCAGTACGGATTTTTCCGCCATTCTTAATTGTAGCAGCGGGACTAATACCGGGGCCAACAATACCGCCGCTATATTCAAAAACACCCACCTCATCGCGTATTCCGGCCATGGAAAGCTCCTCGTTACAACAACCAATCCGGATCATTTGCCGACATGATTGCCATTACCGAAAAAGCTATTGAGCCCAAAAAACTTTTCGACATACGAAAACTTCGTGACCACTACTTAGCAATAACATCGGTTCTTGAAGCAAATCAGGGTAGACCCGCGTCACTCACGCATGAGTACCGAATGTGATGACAGGCCGAAAACCGTATTAGCGCAATGAATAGCCATACAGTGAAGCAAAAACTCCACCACGAGGGTATGTCTCCGCTTACCGAGAATGCCTCGCACTTTGGAAACCAGTTAGCTTTAAAATTAGCCTCAATTTTGTTCACCGCCTGCGAGCAATGGCATTAAGGGAAAATGCTGCTCAGGACCAAGCGCACTATAACCGCCATCTACAAGTGTTTCGCCGCCATTCATATAAGACGCTGCTTCAGAGGCCAAAAATGCCACTACATTTGCGACTTCTTCTGGGTCAGCCACCCGCCCCATTAGATTATACGGAACTGATACTTTATCGGCATGCGCCCTATTGTTTCCTGTCAATCCCTCAAATGGATCAGACCATATATGGCCGAGAGTCACCATATTCACCCGGATTCTATCACTCGCATAATTAACGGCCTGTGATTTTGTTAGATGTTTAAGGGCTGCCTTGGATACGGGGTACGCCCATCGGCCAATATGAGGAAAATTTCCTGATACCGATCCAACATTTACAATTGACCCATTTTTTTTCTTTAAATGCGGGCGCGCTAACTCACCCAAAATCGCCGCTGAAACAATATTGGTATTTAGTGTGGATAGCCATGTTTCACGTGCCGTCGCGGGCCCATCATCGCCATACGAACAAGCGTTGTTGACCACAAGATCCACACTACCAAATGCCTCAAGAGTCTCTGAAATCAATAATTTCAATGCGTTGTCATCGGTTATGTCCGTCTGTACGAAAAGTGAATTCCCACCCAACTCCTTAACGATAGCGTGCCCTTTATCTTCACTACGCGCAGCAACAACTACCCGCGCACCCTCATGATGGATCTTCTTTGTGATTGCAGCACCAATAGACGCCGCTCCACCAGTAATAATTGCGACCCGGCCTTGCAGAATACCCATCGCTTTAACCTACTCTTTCTGTGATGAAGTCATCGCTCTAGCTTCAAGTATTTCGTAGTTTTTAGCGTAGACGGAAGGGTCTACAGCTGAAAACCATTGCGTAAATTTTACGCGAGAGCTTACATTTAACTCCGCTTCGTCAAGCAACTCGTCGATGTGATGTAACGAGAACGGAACAATATTTGTTCCTCGGCAATGCTTACCGTCCGTGCGTTCGCGCATCCAACAAAGACGCCTATCGATGTCAACTTTTTGCTCACTCACCGAGGGAACTTCAATAGCACCGCGCAAGTACTCAGCTATCCACATCGCTCCTGCTTCACAGCTAAGTTGACTAAAAAATGAAGAATTGTACCCATTAAATGCCAGCCTTGGCACGCCCACAGGTAGCATGGAACGGTATAATCTAAAATCTCCGTTTGTGTCCGTAATCTTTGCCATAAGGTCTTTGGGCAAAAACGGAACATGCTGAATCCACCCCGTACCTGCAATTATGTAGTCTGCGGGTATCACTTCACCGGTTGAAAGCTCTGCATGCCCAGGGCGAAGCGCGACAATCTCGGCTTCTCTTTTTACCGCCAAGGTCCCCTTTTCGATAGCCTCATAAAAACCCGGCGTAACGAGACTTACTGTGCTACGCGCAATAGTTTCAAGCGGCTTCCCAGGATGTAACCCAATCTTTTTCAACTTTAGCTGCGCGGCAATAATCGCCTCAACAGTAGCCAGCATCGCATTCCGTATAGGTCGACCAGTTCCGTGAAGAAATTTTTCAAACCCGTTTAACTCAATATAGGGAAACAGTCCCTCCCCCAAACGAGTGAGAAACAAATGCTTAAAATTTAAGACCCCTGCGATTTTTTTTGGAATTTTCCAGATTAGATTTCGCGCCAGTACCGTAGTTGATTTGCTCACGCCCAATGTCGCTACTGCTGCATCACATGACGATTTTCCGTACCCAATAACAACTACATTTTTATCTCTTACGGACTCCAAATCTGTATACTGACAAGTGTGAACAATTTCTCCCCCAGCCGCTTTCCAGTCGTCCACTCCCGAATATTGTGGGATCGATGGGGTTGAGAATATCCCATTACAGATAATTAGATAGTCAAACTCCTCTTTTAAGTCGTCACCTGATCCATTTGCGTCCTTGCTAGTGACCGTCCAATAGCTTTGGTCGGCACTTAATTCTGCAGCAGTCACCATCGTGTTGAAACGTATCAACTTCCGCAACTTAAATCTTGTGATATAATCTTCAAAATATCGCTGAACCTGTTCTCCGCTCGGCCATTCAGGATAATCATCCGGCATCGGAAAATCAGACAAGGCATAAGTGGATCTGGGGTTTTGAGTTGTCAGACCAGGATATCGCCTCGAACTAGCCCAAACCCCGCCAACCTCACTCTCTTTTTCAAAAACAGAAACGCTGTACCCCAATGACGATAGTGTTTTGGCTGTCGATACCCCTGCGAACCCCGCCCCAATAATCGCAATTCTCACCGTCATCTAAATTCATCTCCAACTCTCCCTGATCCAACTCGCGGGAACAAAGTATGTGCTTTACCTGACCGTTACTCTATTCAACAATTCAACTATGATACGGCGTTTTTTGATCGCACCGTAACACTCCTGCGCATACGATATCCCCTTCACGAATCGCAGAACAGATGATCCCTATTCTTCAGAATTTTCATGGGAAACTGTCGAGAGCCACTATAGCTACAGCATCGTTCATCATCATACGTTTTCAGTATACCGCTATACTTAACGATTATGATGTTCGTAAAAGCTTACGTCTCCGATGCGCATTTCGATAGACAATCTTGATTATTACAAAAATATGACTGATAATACCGAGGGTTAGGGAGGCGTGTTATGAAAACATCTGACATCGACGCACTCAACGCCGCTTCACCGCAGCGCGACCTTCCCCTTCACCGCTATAATAAACTGTGCACGGAGGATATTGACGAAATACATGCTCATATGAGCAATGTTTTTTGCGACCACAGCCTTACCCTTACTGGCGGTTCGCCACCTATCGCATTTCGACACAACAGCAAAACGCTTACCAACATCACGTTTAACGCAACTGATTATGGAAATCCCTATGGCCGGGTCAATATAAAAATTCCTCCGTCCGGCGGCATCTATCTTTTACAATTTACGTTAGCTGGGTCGGCTGAAATCATTCAAAATGGTGAGAGTTTCATTTTAACCCCTCACCAATTTTGCGTCATTGGGCCTGATGACGACATAATCCAAACTTTAGAACACGACTATAAACACTTCACTGTAAAAATTTCAAAAAGCAGCCTAGAGGCTGCATTATTTCAGGAAATAGGGTTGGTGCGACCAGCTTTAAAATTTGCACCGGGACCAATTGATTTGAAGGGCGAAGCACGTAGCCTTTCCAACCTTATTCGAACAATTTGCGCTGATGTCGACGAGGACGTAGAAGCCTATAGTCACGAGCGTTCGTGTAATGCTGTAGAACACGCAATCAAACACCTGATATTTTCTGCAGCGCCTCACAATCATTCAGATTTATATGTCGGGAATAGGTCACCTGCGGCACCGTATTATGTTCGAAAGGTAGAGGAATTCATACGCGCCAACGCCACAAACTCCATCGGTCTATCGGATATGACGGCTATTTCCGGAGTTAGCGCGCGTTCACTCCATACAGGGTTTCAACAATTCCGAAACACCACCCCGATGCGTTATCTAAAGGAATACCGCCTGCAATTGTCGCGGAAGCGATTGAAAGAAGCCGTAGATCGGAACGAATCGGTGACCGACGTTGCAATGGCTTGTGGATTTACACATCTAAGCAAATTTGCACGTGATTATAATGAACTTTTTGGCGAGCTCCCGTCTCAGACTCTCAAAAAATATCAATAACCCATTTGGGTCGAGCGTTTGGAACTTAGGCGTTCAAGCATTTTTTAAACAAGACACCCAAAGTTTCAGAAGAAAACTCCCGCCCAATTGATACGATCCTAGAGGATTTTTCTTGCCCCTCCTGCCAAGGTGAAAGCGGTGTAAGGTTTACTCGACGCCCCACAGCCTGCAACGCATATCGCATGCTCAAATCATCTTCTAACTGAATAATTCCTTTACAACGAAAAACACTGGAAGGAAGCTCGCGATTAATCATGGTCTTTAAGGCCGTAGAACTAAATGGCCGCGTGCTATCGAACCGCCACGTATCGAATTTATCCCCAGCATTTCGATGAACACTTGGCCCGTCCATCTCCCCCAGTTGTATAGCGGGATCAAACCGACCGACAGACAACAAAACTTCAAGAGGCACATTGCAATGTTGGGCCTCGACCATTCGCACCCTATTAAAATGAATATCCACCCACTCGCGTACGACTTCTAAATGCTTGGAACTCACGAGATCGATTTTGTTTAATACCACCATATCCGCGAAGCCGATCTGACGTAGCTTCAATCCCAGAAGGTCATCGTTTTCGTTATGTTCGAACAATGCCTCACAATCGATAAGGCAAGTTATGCTATCCAAACGCAGAACTTGTTCATATTTCTGATTCAGAAAGGTCATTACAATCCCTTCTGGGTCAGAAACGCCACTGGCTTCTAGCAACACATAATCAATATCATCATTCCTCTGAAGCAGACTATCTAGCGAGCGCACCAAGTCATCTCGAATTTCACAGCATACACATCCATTGGTAAGGCGAATTGTATTTTCTTCGACGCCTTCAACGAGCTCAGCGTCAATATTGACTGCGCCGAAATCGTTGACCAATACGCCAATCCTCAGACCATGTCCTCCATTCAGTATCCGATTCAATAACGTCGTTTTACCTGCCCCCAAAAAGCCAGTTAGTAACGTTACAGGAACAGGCCCCCGATCGGACTGGATAACAGAATCCGTATTGGGTGCTGGTGCGAGGATGTCTTCTCGATTAATATTCATATACAATTACATTATTCATCATCACCAAGATCAACGCCACGCGCTTTCAGCATCGCCCTTGGATTTACCGTCAGACCCGGCCATTTCTGTGCTGGCTCGCGATATAGACCTTCTGGATAATATAAATGTGGGTCAATTTCGCGATCGCGTACAAATTGCGATTGCTGTTCAAAGCGTTCAATCGGCGGATTAGGGAAAGTATAGGAATCTGGTAGACGCTCACCTTTGGGAAACAACCATCGCGGATCAAACGCAGCTGGCGCTGGTCCATGCGGGATCATTGCTTCTCGCGACCAAATTCTGTCTTTAGTCACATTAATGACCTGCACATCCGGACCACCAAACATGAATAGCCCATCCCAATTTTTTCTGATTTCCGCGGTAGCTTCGTTCATCAATTGAGGACCGGCACCACCTTCGTAGTGACATACACACGCAATGCGTGGCTGTACTTCGTTAAACATATACCCAACGGCGTAATACGGCGTATGGTACATATCGATTACATACGCCCATAACGCGGGGGGCGCGCCAATCTTCATTGCTGAAAGCATTGGCGTATCCATCATTCCTTCTGTCACAAAGACATCCGCGCCTTTCCCATATCTTACAGTCAATTCATCAGGCCTGCCGTCGCCGGTCCACACAAATGATAAGCCAGCGTCCTCCCAATCAAGGCGGAATGCCGATGCGCCATCCTTTACGTGAGAACGTGGCCAATGACGCACAACAACTCCTTCATGGTCGTAACAGATGCCATTTTCTTCCCGCCAATCAAATTCATGCACGTCAATTTCCAGACCATCACCAACAGGACAGGCGCTAAAGTTCTCCTCATGCCAACGCATCATTTCTTTCATATGCTTAATCATATGCTTGATGCCTAGTTCTGGCGTTCTTCCTGAGGGGCCATAAACACGCAACGGCTTATACCCACCTGAAAAAGCCCGGAAAGGGTAATAATAAGGCAAATCGGCAAAATGATCTGAATGAAGATGGCTAATGAAAATATCATTGATAAGCGCCGCAGGAACCTGCATTGCGATCGCATTCTTTACACTACCATTTCCCAAATCAAAAAAGAAACGTCGTGGTTCTGGCGTATCATTACCGAGCTCCACTAATATCGACGTTCCTGATTGTGCATGCGTGGGTGGCCAAGGCGTACTTCCAAGAAAACTCACCCGCATTTCATGTTTCGGCAAAATTTCCTGCCCCGGAATATACATGTTATTATTTTTTATGCCGGCCCACGGACGATAATAATCCGGGAGTGTTATCCCTCCGCCGGGCCGATCACCATAGAAATTTGCGCTTTCTGCAGCAGCTTCGGAAGGCGGCGAGGCCGGTGCTGCAACTTTTGTCGGAGCGACCGGCGTTTCTTTATCGCGATTTACGACAGCCGGGATAGCGACGGCGGCCGCAGCTGTCGCGGCCACACCACCACCAATCAGAAAATTGCGGCGATTATGAACATCCAACGATGCCCACGGCGCATTGGTGCCCTTTATATTCCCGTCATCGTCAGTTTCTAGAGGAGTAGAATCACCGGAATCTTGATCGCCTTTTGTCACCACCTCATCGTCGGATTCGCTGGCGTTTTCTGTTGGCGCTTCAGTGCCGTCATTACCTACTTCTTCGTCAGGATTCTCATTTTCGGTATCAGCCACAACATACCTTCCGTATTTTAAGGTCTGCCCCTCGCTGTTGCTTTGAACAGAAAGGGTCACAGTTACTTCGACTTGCTATGATTCCATGTTGAGCTATTAACCGCCAAAGCGATAGGAAAAACTAAGCTCGATCTGCCGCGGCGGAGTAATGTCACCCCAATAAACACCAGGAAGAAGCGGTGCCGAACCACCGAAAGCGGTAATACGATTATCGAATAGGTTTCTTGCAATTAATGCAATACTCCAATTGCTATCCGCGCTCTCAAGGCCGATGCGGGCATCAGCTAAGAATAACGAATCAGCAATATTGTTAGGGTCTTGGTCGGTTTGAAGTGGATAATCGCTTGTGTAGGATAGATCGACTCGGGTGTTGAAATAGAAATCGCGCCCTAACGGTAAGTCGTTGTCAGCGAAAACATGGGTGCTCCACTTAGGCGCCGAATCCATTTGCCGACTGGTTAAATCCTGAAACGCACCGCCACTTGAAACACACTCAGCCCCCCACACATTGGCATTCGTAGAACACGGCCCAGAATAATCTTTGTACTGCGCGTCAAGATAGGCTGCATCAGCTCCTACTGTCAGTGTATCGCTTATTGCTACGCGACTGTCCAATTCCACACCGCGAACTCGCGCGCGAGCGGCGTTCCCAGTTTGAAATCCTGTCCCGTCATAGAAAGATACTTGAAGGTCATCATAGTTGTTATAGAAAAGCGCAATATTGGCTTGTGCTCGACCATTCCAGAACCGCGACTTTAGGCCGACCTCATACGACGTTACATCCTCTCCATTGAATTCAAAGTTTCCGCCTGCGGCATCATTATTGTTAAAACCACCCGATTTGGATGCCTGCGCCCACCGCGCATAAACCATATGCTCATCCGTCATATCCCACTGAATATTTACGGACGGATCAAACGAGGTCTCGTTTCTTTCACCAGATACATTGAAGTTTTGAAAACCAAGGGGGCTGTTCGCGATCCCGATAAGCGTTAGCATATCAGTGATGGCGGACGTTTGTTGATCAAGCGTTTGAATCGGGTCCTTCAATGTACCGGTCATCTGGGCCGATTTAGTTTCGTCGGTATAACGCCCCCCGGCAGTTACCCGCAATACATCAGTTACATTCCAAGTGGCCTGTCCAAAAATCGACCATGCGTCGGATTCTTCAAGGTACGGCCGTTCGAATGTGTGCGAAATATCAGTCAGCGCTCCCGATGGGGGAGGAACGGGAAGCGGCGGCAAGCTAACTCGAACCCGACTCCCAGGAAAAGACAATGAGCGATCAATGTAAAACGCGCCCACAGTAAATTCGAACGTCTCCCCTTGCGGTGACGACAATCGAAGCTCATGGGATTGTTGCTCATATTGCTCATCTAACGTCTGGATGATGATATCACCCGCAGAGAAATCAAAGGCATTATTCTGTACACGATCATGCTTAGAAAAACCAAACAGATAGGTCAGATCAAAACTGCCAATTCCCTGTTCGATTTCAACAGTTACGTTGGTATTCTCTTGATCAATTGAATTCACAAAATCGGAATAATGTTTGTCGTTCCGGGTATAATCTTCGCCCGCAGAATTCATCAACCCAATTATATAATTGGCCAACCCAGAGCGCGGAGCGGTTGGATCAAACCCCACCATTTGAAGCGTCGTACCCGTCGTATCATTATCAAAGTACTCCGCTTTGGTCGTAATTCTCGTCGTATCAGTTGGCTCCCAAACTACAGTTCCGCGAACTCCGGATAATTCACTTTCAGCCTGATCGTCGCCGCCCGTTACTACAGGTTGGACGTAACCTTCATTTTTATCAACAATTGTAGCTACACGAACGAAAAGCCGCTCTGTGATCGGACCAGACACATAACCGTCAACTTGATAGCTTCCATACTCGAATTCGTATTTACCATTCACACCTACTTCGAATTCATCTGTCGGTTTTGCACTAATCACGCTGATCGCACCGGCAATACTGTTTTTACCAAACAATACCCCTTGAGGCCCACGCAAAACCTCAACTCGCTCAACATCGAGAAAAGGCAGATGAACGCCGACTGATCGTGGCGAATAAATACCGTCAATATAGAGGCCAACTGATTGTTCAAATGAACGCGTCGCTGCGGCGCTACCTACGCCACGAATCATAATTTGCGATATGCCGGGCGAAGTAGTTACCGTGAGATTTGGTACATATGAGGAAAGAACCTCGATATCACCAATACCGGCTTCTGCAATAAACTTCCCATCCGTTGCAGATAGAGAAATTGGTACGTCTTGCGATGTCTGTTCGCGTTTCTGCGCCGTAACCACGATATCGTCTAAAACCGGACCATTTTGCGCATTCGCATCTGCGAAACCAATCGCAATCATTGCCCCCAATGCCGTTCCGCACATGACGTTAAGCTTAAACCGGCGTTCGTATGTTCCGTGCCCCGCACACAGTATTCTTTCTCGCATCACTTACTTTCCCTCTTATAACCTAAATGTAGGCTCACCCCGGCGCACTGTTTTTTTACGGCGCAGTGATGGTTTATCCACCCGCGAATTTACGCACCTGTCGCTCACAACTGGCTAGCCCAGCAATGCTCCATTGAACACGGAATCGCAGCAATTGCGGTCAAGTTCTGGGTGACGACCCGTCAGAAATATTGCCCCCCCACATAGGCGCAGGAAATAGTATCTTTATAGAATAAGTCGTTGTAAGCGCTATTTGAAATAGTGGTCCACGGAGAAATTTCTCTTGTTAGCAACCATAAATTGTTTTTACCGAGATGAATTCACGATTGTTTTCGCGCCTTACTCTTCAATTACAATTGGTAGGGCGACATGATCATCGCCCATCATCATTCTTTACTGTCCGTCATGGCTGGATGCTTCGAATATTTGCTGTAAGACTGAAAGGTAACGTTCGATCTTTTCCGGATCGCAGTTTATGTAGAAATCGTCGATAGCAAAGTGAGAACCGTCATTGATCCACGAGAAAAGAGACCCGCAAATCAGCTTCTCTTGGCCGTCAAATTTTTCGGTGGCTCCCGCCAAGCTTAATCCCACCGAAAAATTTAAAGCAGTGCTCCAAGATACGGCGCATGGCGTTCTGGACAACGTGGCCTGACGGCGGGTTCTGTCTCACCTCTCACCATAATAGCTCATAGCTTAATATGATCGGATTCTCCGGCGACGGAATCAACTCCGAGCGGTCGGCGGACCTGCGAATGATCCAGTAATTACTGTTTTTGGACGAACGTCATCGAAGATGGCGAGCGAGATAGCTAAAACACTATTTCCTGAGCGAAAAAATATTCCGGGGGTGTTTTTGTGGGTCTCACAATAACGCAAACTGATTATGCCAACAAAAACAAAGGACTCACAAAATTCATGGCGGAGAGAGAGGGATTCGAACCCTCGGTACCCGTAAAGGCACAACGGTTTTCGAGACCGCCCCGTTCGACCACTCCGGCACCTCTCCGCGAAGGGGGTTGCTGTCTAGCGGGTCATAGGCATGGTTTCAACTACCCCTGAATTTGGCCGAAATCGCCGTTTTTGGGGAAATCTGCCTCAACCCCGCGTATTTCGGGGCTTTTGGCGCTTGACGCCCCCTCTTAGGCGGGCTAGAGAGCGCGCTCATTTTAACAACCGGGCACAAGAAACCGGGGTGAAAAAGGACTTTCGCGCGCCAAAGAGCGACGCTGACAGGAGTCGAATATGTACGCAGTCGTTAAGACTGGCGGTAAACAATACCGCGTTTCCAAAGATGATGTTCTGAAAGTAGAGCGCCTGCCCGGTGAGGCTGGTGACGTTATTACGCTTGACGAGATTTTGATGCTCGGCAATGGCGGCGATGTGACTGTTGGTGCGCCAACCGTCGACGGCGCAGCGGTTGCGGCCGAAATTCTTGAACAAAAGCGCGACAAGAAAATCATCGTTTTCAAAAAGCGCCGTCGTCAGAACTATCGCCGCAAAGCGGGCCACCGCCAGCATTTGACGGTTCTTCGGGTGACCGAAATTCTTACTGACGGTGCGAAGCCAAAACCAGCAGCAAAGAAAAAAGCAGCACCAAAGGCTGCCCCTAAAGCTGAAGCCAGTGGCGACGATCTTAAAAAACTTTCAGGCGTTGGTCCTGTATTGGAAACCAAGCTGCATGATGCTGGCGTGACGTCATTCGCACAGATCGCCGCTTGGGGCCCGGAAGACATCGAAAAATTTGACGAATTGCTTAACTTCAAAGGCCGCATCGAACGCGAAGGCTGGGTTGAGCAGGCGAAAGAACTCGCAAAAGGCGAAAAGGAGTAAGAGATGGCGCATAAAAAAGCAGGTGGTTCATCCCGCAACGGGCGCGACTCGGCTGGTCGCCGGCTCGGCGTGAAAAAATTTGGCGGCGAAGACGTCATCCCAGGGAACATCATTGTTCGTCAGCGTGGCACCAAATTCCACCCAGGTGAGAATGTTGGCATGGGCAAAGACCACACACTCTTCGCCTTGGTCCCGGGCCGCGTGAAATTCGCGGAAAAGCGCGGCAAAAAGAATTTTGTCTCGATCATTCCAGGCGATCAATAAGAATACTGGTGTAAAGACACCGAATTGAATTGCGTAAAGGGAAGGCACTCCGCCTTCCCTTTTTTTCGTTTGGGCAATAGCAGTTGGGCCGCTCAACCTTTTGAGGCGGGAATGGTAGTCTCTGGCAATATCACATGAGAGGAACGCCATGACCACCATCACAGAGTTCATCGTCGACAAGAACAATCTTGGCCAAACACGGATCGCCGAACGTGATGCCCCGACCTTGAATGACGGTCAGGTCTTAGCAAAGGTCGATCGCTTCGCATTGACAGCGAACAACGTCACCTATGGCGTCGTTGGCGAACGCATCGGCTATTGGAAGTTCTTCCCGGTCGAGAAAGATGGCGACGGCATCATCCCGGTTTGGGGCTTTGCCGACATCATTGAATCAAATCACCCGGACGTGCCCGTTGGCGACCGGCTTTACGGCTATTGGCCAATGGCGAGCCACCTTGTGATGTCGCCCACCCGGATTAGCGAACATCGTCTTTTCGACGGCGCTGAACACCGGGCCGAACTGCCGCCCGTTTATAATAGCTATAGCCGGGTGAACGCAGAACCGGGCTACGACAACACCTTTGATGACGACCGAATGGTTTTGCTGCCGCTCTATGCGACATCGTTCTGTTTATACGATTTCATGAAGGACAATGACTGGTTTGGCGCAGAACAAATCCTCATCCCCAGCGCCTCCAGCAAAACCGCTATCGGCACCGCCTATGCCATTAAAGCCGATGATTCTGCACCAGTTCTGGTCGGCCTGACGTCGCCCCGAAACAAATCCGCGATGGATGAATTAGCGCTTTATGACATCGTCCTGACCTATGATCAGCTTGACCAGATCGACGCGTCAAAACCTTCAGCGATCATCGATATGTCCGGTAACGGAGCAGTTTTGAACGAACTGCACAAACGACTGGGCGACAATATGAAATACACATCAAATGTTGGCGCTACCCATTATGAAGACAACGCGATGGGTCCCGATTTCATCAGAGATCGTAGCCAGATGTTTTTCGCACCGGGTCATATCCAAAAACGAAACGCAGATTGGGGCCCGGGACAGTTCGAACAAAAATCCTTGGCCTTTTGGCGCGATGCGGCCATCAAAAGTCGTGAATGGCTGACCATTAAACACGAAACTGGCGCAACGGCGGTTAGTGACGCGTGGCAAGAAGTCTATGCCGGTAAAACGCCACCAAATGCCGCCTGGGTTGTCGGTTTTTAAAACGGATTGAGCGTATAGCCATTGGATTGCAATACCGCATGCGCGGTCATCGCCGATAATGCTGTTTCTACGCCCGGTAACAGATCTCCATTGCTGACACCCTGCGCGCTCGCACTTTGTCCGCACACGACGATTCTAACACGGTTTCTCAATAACGTAGAGATGAGATCGGCGTTCGCATTTTCGCCGCCAATATTTGCGTCGTAAAATTCCGGATTGGTGAGGTCAAGGACAGCTTTCCCATGCGCGACAATCGCGATGTTGATTTCGTCGGGATCGACACCAGCGCGCGCGTGCATGTTAATGAACCGGGCGGCGCTCGTCAGTGTTCGGTTAAGCTCACCCGGCTCTGCACCCTTTACCGCATCAAAACTGATCCGGAATTCGATATCGTCCGGGATTTCAAAACTCGCATCGACCTCGGCGACCTTGCCGTATTTTTCAATGACAGGGCCCGCCGAAAACTGCGCCGGTTGCGCTGCCACAGGCAATGACGCAGCGACCAGTATAAAAGCGGCTATCCATTGTCTCATTTTGAACTCCTCATATACGCCGTGTAATGATCGTGAATGTGCTGACGGTAAATTGATAGGCCACAGGTTCAAATCTTTTTCCAAATCCCTATATTCAATGATGACGTAACCTGCGGGAAAGATACCTATGACTGAGACCGATCGCCAACGTATATTAGTGGATATCGTTTCCGATCCGGTTTGTCCGTGGTGTTATGTGGGCCTCAAGTCATTTCTCGCAGCGAGGGATAGTCTGAAAGACGACTTCATTATCCTCCCTCGCATACGCGCCTATCAACTCAACCCGGACACCCCTGAACAGGGCGTCGACCGGCAGGAATATTACGAAAAGAAATTTCCTGACAAGACAAAGCGTGAAGAAATGGCGCTTCAGTTGAAAGCGGCGGCGGTTGGCGCGGGTTTTTCATTTGACCCTTCAAAACCAACCTTTCTGCCAAACACACTCAAAGCCCACCAAATTATTCGCCTTGCCCATTTTGACGGCGCACAGGAGCGGTTGGCGCTTGCGCTTTATTCGGCATATTGGGACGATAACGCCAATATTGGCGATAATGACACGCTGGTTCAAATCGCTGTCGACGCCGGGCTTGATGGTGATAACGCGCGTAAGGACCTTGAAAACCCCAAAAGCGCCGAAGAGATGAAAGCCGAAGCGGATGCCTTTCGACAAGCTGGCGTTACCGGGGTTCCAACCTTTATCGTGAACGAGCGCACCGGTTTTTCGGGTGCCCTGCCGCCGGTACGGCTGGCGGAAACCTTGCGGCACGCCCTGAATCCTCAGCAGCAAAGCTGAATTTAATAAAATCTGCGAATTATTTCGCTATAATTGGCGTATGAAAAATTTTCTTACGTCATTACTCATCTACTTGCTCCTTTTCCAAAGCGCGGCTGCTGAGACCATCGTCGATAGCGCTCGTGGATTTGCGCTGGCGGTAGAACGCGCCTCGGATGGTGATGAAATTTCTCTGTCACAAGGGCGATATGATATCGCCGATCTTAAGATACGGCACGATATAAGTATTACTGGCCGCGGAGCGGTGACGCTTTACTCTTCTTCGCCGGTCGCCAAGGGGCTGTTAAACCCGAAGCCCAATACCAATGTTCGTATCGAGAATATTACGTTCGAAGGCGCAACTTCACCCGATCAAAATGGCGCAGGTATTCGCCATGACGGAAACGACCTAACGGTTATCAATTGCCGCTTTATCGAGAACGAGAATGGGATTCTCGCAACCGGCAACGAAACCGGAAATATCACCATCGAGCGCAGTCAATTTATACGTAATGGCCATGGTGATGGCTATTCTCATGGCATCTACATCGTGCGCGGACAGATGGCAAAAGTTTATAAAAGCAAATTTATCGGCACGAGAATCGGTCATCACGTTAAGTCGCTAGCGACGCAAACGGCGATTGCAGAAACTGAATTTGACGACGCCGATGGAAGAACAAGCTATTCGATCGATCTCTCAAAAGGCGGCGACGCAAACATCACGAATAATAAGTTTTTGCAGGCTGCGAATGCCGACAACCCCGCCATTATAAATTATGACCTGACACGTGGCGGGTCCGCCGATGGATTAATAATTCGCGGAAACCGGATCACCAACCGCAAACGCAATGGTCAGCTCCTTCGAAACCAATCCCCTGTGGAACCCCGCATCTTTCAAAATATCATCCGCGACGAAACTGGCGGGACATTTGAATACGCTGAAACTGAAAGTCCTGCGGCAACCCTGCGAGGCGATTACCCGGATGCCAGCGGCTTGACCTTAGAAGAGCGCGCACCACGCAATATCAAAAAGTCCGGCACCGTGCGACCGATTACTTTCAACAAAGCCTCGGATTCCGTCGCACAGATCAAACTGCAAAATAACTGGAACGACCCTACAAGCGCGCCCGTGACCTTCGGCATGGTATTCCCGAAGGGCGTATTAAACCCTAGCCGCGAACTTGCCGCGGAAGCTTCCGGCAATACCATCCCTGTACAGATCGATGTAAAAGCGCTTCATCAAGACGGAAGTGTTCGGCATGCCGCCATTACGATTGAGCCGCCGACGCTCGCCCCTGATGAAGTGATCGATGTCAAATTTACGTCAGTTTCTAAAGGCGTATCGTCGCAAGTTGAGCTTCGGGCATTGATCGAAAAATACTACTCTTTTCCCGTATCCGTAACACTCTACTCGGAGACTGGGCCCGCAAAAAACATCTCGCTAAATGCGCGCGACCTATTGCTTGATGCGTTATCTGAAAATACCGATTTTTGGCTGGCCGGGGCTTTAGTAAAAGAGCTCAAGATTGAGCAAGATATAGCCGCTCATCTCAAGCTTCGATTTGACATTCGGGTTTACCGTAATGGCGACATCCGTACCGCCGTTACATTCGATAACAGTAAAACTTTTTCGCCGGGCATTCGCCACAACGTATATGACGTTATCATTGGCGAAAAATCATCGCCGGCTTTTAGCGCACAAAAAATCGGGCACCATCGGTCTGCAAATTGGCACCGCGTCTTCTGGTCAAAACCGCATCGCCCAGCCCATGTGATATTCGACCTTGATCAACTAATCGCAGCAAACGCGGTCCTACCCCTTGATCCAACGATCGGTATCAATGCCGCCGTCATCGCAGAAGCAGACGCAGCGCTGAACGACTTACCGCCCCTCGCCCAAGCGGAAATCACGAAATACTTTCCGTCAACCGGTGGGCGCGATGATATAGGCATCTATCCGCGCTGGGTCGCGAATTACCTTGTAACCCAAAGTGAGGCTGCACGCCGGGTAATGTTTGATAATGCCATCGCTGGCGGCGCTGTGCCTTGGCATTTTATCGACGAAAAAACAGGTGCCGCTTTATCGATAGAACAACGTCCTAATTTCTGGGCCGATGAGCGCGGACTGGAAGAGCGATACACGCCTGACCAACCGCACAAAGATATATTCGAATCCAGCGACGGTGGCTGGTCCCCCGATCACTCCCATAAACCTGATCTATTCTATATTCCCTATCTTGTCTCAGCCGATCATTACTATGCGGATGAAATGGCAATGCAGGCGGCATGGGCTATTTTCGGTCGATGGCCCGCCCTGAGGGAAGGCGGGCTTAAAGCAATTGATGTCGAACAAGTACGCGCCTCGGCCTGGTCATTACGGGACATTTCAAACGCCGCGTGGCTCTTGCCCGATAATCATACATCGAAAGAATACCTACAGCGCGCCCTCGACGAGAATGTTTCCCTAATGAAACAGAAATATGTGGACAGGCGAACATTTTCCGCAGCAGGCGAGTTAGAGGGTTTTTTCGAAGAGTCTGTTTATGGGGAACCTGAACGGATCTCACCATGGCAAAATGACTATGTTGTGCTGGCCCTATGGCTAGAGGCCCGCCGCAATAATGAAATCGCCAAATCGCTGTTATCATGGACTGAGAACTTCCATACTGGTCGTTATCTCGAATTTCGTAACGACTATGCGAATGCTTACCGCTTCCCCGCGAAGTCAGAAGACGAAAAATCGCTCGTCACGAGTTGGTCATTGCTCGCGGACAAAATAAAGAATAGCCCCGACGCGCTGGAAGAAGGGACTGCCGGGTATCCGGGTCTCGCCTATGGTTATGTCTCCTCTGCGCAAGCCGCGCTGACTGCGCTCGCCTCTACATCGGGCTCCCCTCGGAGTTTCATCGCACTCGCGACGTCTTTGAAGCGGAACAAGAATGCACGCATTTGGGAACCTTATGCGCCGGGCAGCGTAAAACGTTATAACAATTTCTTCTTTGCACTGAATGGTAATGGACGCATTTCATATAAACGCGATCAAATTATATTCGGTAAGAATGGCAATGACACCCACGACTTTATCGTCGGTGATAATGGAAATGACAAACTCTCCGGCGGGCGGGGAGACGACATCATCGTCAGTCTACGCGGTGACGACACTCTTGATGGCGGTCCGGGCGATGACCACCTGGTTGTATCAAGCGGCAATGACAACCTGACTGGCGGGATTGGGCGAGACATTTTCAGCTTCGCGTTTATCAGAAATGTCCCAAATCTGGGCAACAAAACGATTTCGGATTTTGATCCATCACAGGACCGCATAATGTTTTCGAAAGAAATCTTTCCAAGCTTTAAGGCGGTGCAATCAGCGACAACTAATCAGGTTGATGGCGCGGTCATCCAATTTCCCGCGAACGCAGGCCAGATAACGCTTCGCGGCGTTAATGCGGCCCGTATTTCACCCGACCAAATCATCATTTCCGAATGACTTGGAAAGAGTTGCGCTGAGTGCGCAGTCTTGACGCGTAAGCACAGCTGTATTCTAAATTACATGCGACTCTGTTTTGCCCGACCTTTCCATGCCTGCCTACGGCCGAATGATAAGATCCCAAGACATGGTTGCCCACCCAACCCGCATAGCAATATGCGGACGATGCCATGAATAGGAGATCAAATATGGCTACAGGCGCTGTCAAATGGTTCAACGCCACAAAAGGATATGGATTTATCGCTCCCGATGACGGCGGTAAGGACGTATTTGTACATATTTCTGCGGTTAAAGAAGCTGGAATGGCCGACCTTCAAGAGGGTCAGCGTATTTCTTATGAGCTTACCGAACAGCGCGGAAAAACTTCGGCTGGTAATCTCAAGCCCGCCTAAAAGTCATGTTAATGTAATGAAAACGCCGCCCCTTGGGGCGGCGTTTTTTGATATATCATTGCTCCGTATGGACCTTTTATTCAGCCCAGTCCTTTTTCAATCGCGGCGCGGTCAATAAAAACAACCCTGCAGCAATGAAGTAGAAAACGGTTCCTGACAATATCGCGTAACGTAGGGACTCATCGCCATAGGCAGCTTTCAAGCCGTCTGAAATTGCGCCAATCGCGAGGTTCCCTAATCCGATGCCAATCAAATTATTGACAAACAAGAATACAGCAGAGGCCGTTGCCCGCATATTTGGTTGAACAAGCTGCTGGAATGCAGTCAAGACCGGACCAAGCCACACGAGGCTTAGGGCCTGCAAAACCAGAAACGCGGGAAATGCCAGCCAAAGCGAGGATGCGGTAACCCCGACAACGAAAAACGGGATAGTTGTTAAAAAGGCTACGGCCGGGACGATCGCATAGGTTGCTTTTTTATCGGGACCATATTTGTCGGCCATGACCCCACCAAGCCAAATACCAATGACACCGCCCAATAAAAGGATCGTGGCGTAGAAATATGAGGCAAACAATAAAGGTGACGGATTCTCAGGCATCAAAAATGCTGGCATCCAACTGAAAAATTCCGGTAACGCGTCTCCAAAGCTACGAACGAAGAACGACGGTAACCAGAAAATCAGGCCATAGCCCATCATCGAAGAACTCGCCGCACCAAACGAAAGGCCCCAAAAGCTTGGTTTACGAACTAATGTCGAAACCACATCACCAATTTTGGCCGGCGTCGTAATTGCGGCCGCACCATCTAACCCACCGCGCTTTGGTTCGCGAAGAGTCAGGCGGAAAATTGGCGCAATCGCTAACCCCGCCAAACCAACAATGATAAATGCTGAACGCCACCCGAGATAACTTGTCAGCACACCCCCGAGAAGAATACCGAGCGCGGAACCCACGGGGATTCCAAACGAATAAATTGACAATGCCCGCGCCCTTTTTTCCGGCGGGAAATAATCAGAAATAAGTGAATATGCCGGCGCTACGCCGCCGGCCTCTCCAACGCCGACCCCAAGGCGCGCTAGGAACAATTGCATGAAGTTCTGCGCGAACCCGCAGGCGGCCGTCATTGCGCTCCATACCGCCAAGGCGACCGTCATCACCCATGTTCTTGATGATCGGTCAGCCAACATCGCGATCGGTATTCCAAGCAATGTATAAAACAAGGCAAAAGCCAATCCGCCCATCAAGCTTAATTGGGTATCAGTGAGTACCAATTCTGACTTGATCGGAACTGCCAGAATTCCAACGATCTGCCGGTCTATAAAATTGAAGGTGTAAACCACCACAAGGATGAACAAGACATAGCCACGATAAAGTGGTGATGGTTCTTTCATCTATTCAACGTCCGTAAGGTTGTCTTTAAAAAACGTGTCGGCATCGTGAGCCGTTTGTTGGGGGGCTTCTTCCTGTGCAGCATGCCCAACGCCGGGATAGGTCAGCAATTTTGCGTTTGGCATAACGGTTTCCATTTTGGAACCATGGGCGATTGGAATGATATTGTCACCTTCGCCCCACATTATCAGGGTCGGAACCGTAACCTTTGCCAAATCATCTGTCGGGTCGGGCAGGGAAAACTCTTCCAATGACTTAATCATTGCCTCGCCATTTCCCTTGATGCGGATCATATCACCCATGACCTTTACCCGCTCATCAGTGATTTTTGCATCATCTGCATAAATCAATTCCGCACTGGCGCGAACGCCCGCCTCCGGCGCGTTCAAAAGGTAGAATTTCATCATAGGCGGTATTGGTGCCGGCTGATCGCCAACCTCGCCAAACGGATATGCTCCCGGCGAAATCAACACCATTCGGCTCACTTTTTCAGGATTGGTCGCCGCATAGCGCCATGCCGCAAGAGCCCCCAGTGAGTTGCCCGCAATCAGAACCTGATCAAGGTCAAGCGCCTCAAGAACGTCACCGATAAACGCGGCGCGTTCGGTCGGTGCATAACGCTCCATTGGGTCGGGCCCTGTTAGACCATGGCCCAATAGATCATAACGGATGACGCGATAATCGGATTTCAGTGCCTCGGCCCATCCATCCCATGTCTCTAAGCTATGGCTGAATCCGTGGATTAAAAGAAGCGCTGGCGCATCGGCCACCCCTTCTTCACGCACACGCACAGTCGCGCCAGCGATCTCGACCAGACGATCATTAGGTTTCAAATAGGCCGCGCGTATTTCGGCCGTATTGTCGTGACTTTGACCCGTTAAATAAAAATACGCGCCCGCACCCACCAGTAACAGCACAAGCAAAGCCGATAGCTTTTTCATAAAGGACCTCAGTCAGAGACGCCGAAGGCGACCCAGAGGTCGCCTTCGCATCATGTCACGATTGGACTGTCGTTAAAACGCGACTTCGATTGTACCGAAGACCTGACGCGGATTACCGTAAAATGCGGTCAACACGCCGGTCGTGCCCAAAGCCGAGTTACCAAACTCAGGGAAGGTCGTTACGAAGTCATAACCGGCAACAATGAACTCTTTGTCGGTCAAGTTTGTACCGTGGACTGAAATTTTCAATCCGCCATCTTCAGAGACCCAGTTCAGACCAGCATTCAACAGTGCATATTCTGGCTGATCAAGTTGCGGCGAAGGATAACCGAACTGGTGGGTCAAGCTACGATAAGAGCCGGATGTGTAAACGCTGATATCGCCACCACGCCCAAAGAGGCTCATTGGCTTGGTGTAGGTCAACTGACTGAACGCCGTAATTTTTGGCGTGTTCTGGAACCGAGCGAGATCAGAAATATCCGTCCCTGTACGTCCGGTATAGCTGTCAAACTCCGCATTGATATAACCGAGCGAGAATTGATAGGCCAATGAATCGCCGCCATGGAACATATCTTCAGCGAGGATCGCATTGCCTTCGAATTCGAGACCATAGAGTGTGGCTTCAGCCGCGTTTGTGGTCACGCCAGCAAATGTTTCCGCAACACCATCTTCGTCAGCATCGATACCGATTGAACCCGGCACCTGAACGTCACTGTAGTCACTGTAGAAGATCGCAAGGCTGGACCGGAAGCGGCCATCAAACAGATTGTTCTTCCAGCCGCCTTCATAGGTTGTGATGTTTTCCGGATCAAAGCTACAGAACTCGATTTGATCATCCGGGTCTGCTGCACCTGAAAGTCCGTCATCATCCAGATCCGGAGCTGCGTTCGCGCCACAACGCGGATCGAAGCTGCCGCCTTTAAAGCCTTGTGAGTATGACACATAGAATGTGTGTTCGTCTGTCGGCTGCCAGGTAATTGACGCACGCGGGCTGAAATCATCGAAATCAGCTGTCGCATCGAGATCAGCATCCACCAAGGTCGGCGCACGATCCGGACCACCAAATGTCGGCGAGTATCCGGCTGTGAAATAACGAGAACGATCAAGTGCAATCGACCGTTCGTCTGATGTGTATCGGCCGCCGAAAGACACGGCGAGCTGATCAGTGACATCAAAGGTGAAATCACCAAAAATCGACCAGGTTTTTGTCCCTACGTCGCTTGAAGTAAAGGCGTTGATCCCCGGAAGCATTAGTAGCGCTGCCGTTTCATCCAATACAACGTCAAACTGCGTAATTGCATCGGCATCAAGGTAGTAGAAACCGACGAGACCGTTTAGACGATCGCTGGAATAAAGAATCTGGAATTCTTCGCTGAATTGCGAGTTTCCATAGAAGCTCGGAACGTCCAGATCAGCAACCGGTAAACTATCGAAATCGATTGGTGAGTATGTGTCATCCTCACGATAGGCGAGAATATTTTTTACCGTAAAGTTTTCGTTCACCGCCCATTCGGCGACACCAGAAATACCTTTGGCCGTAACTTTTTGCTCCGGCGTATTCAGGCTTGCGCGGGTGTCAAAAACATTGTCGAGGACAGGCGCACCGGGGATTTCAATCAAACGGTGTCCCTGCTTCGGATCAGAATTATCTTCAGTCCAATCACCGGCCACGCGGAATGAGATGTTGTCTGAAGGTTCCCACTCAATGCTTGCGCGCGCAGAAAGGAGATCCTTGTTGTAATTCTCAAGATCCGTGAGCGTCAGATTATCGCCAAAGCCATTGCGGCGAAGATAGGCGATACCACCACCGAACTTAAGGTCACCAATAGAGGAATCGGTCGCAAGTGGGACGCTGAAAGAGCCGACACCTTCAAACTGTCCAAAGGTCCCCCCAGTCAAACGGAGCCGCGCTTCTGGCTCGTCGCTCAGACCCTTGGTTACATATTTGAGGGCACCACCGATTGTGTTGCGGCCATACAGCGTCCCCTGCGGACCACGCAGAACCTCGATCCGCTCTACATCATACACATCAAGCAATGCCGCCTGCGGACGATTTAGGTAGACATCATCAAGATAGATGCCGACACCCGCTTCGAAACCAGCGACGGGGTCTTGCTGCCCGACGCCGCGAATGAAGGCGGTTAGAGTGGAGTTTGTACTACGTGACGTTTCGAGCGTTACGTTTGGTGTGATGGCCTCGAGGTCGGTGAGGTCTGCCACGCCGATTGATGAAAGCTGATCGCCTGAAAAGGCGGAAACCGCTACGGGAACATCCTGCAAAGATTCATCCCGGCGGCGCGCTGAAACAACGATGACATCGTCGCCAGACGCTGATGCATTATCCTGCGCGGATGCTACACCTCCCCCTGCTGTCAGCGATAATGTTGAGCAAAAAGCGAACAATCCAGCTTTGCTCGCAAACGAAAAAGTCTTCGACTGAGTGTGAACAGCCATAGGTCGCCTCCCAATGTAATTACCCGTTTATTTTTTTGATGACGCTATGCTGTCCGAAACAACCGCATAATGACGGCTTGGCTCAACAAAAGTGAACATTTTCGCTCAAAAACAACAACGGAATTAATTTTTCGCTTATTTTTCAATGCCTAAGCGGTTTTTCGCTTCGCGCACGAATGCCTTTGGCGTGACGCCATTCCAATCGCGAAATGCGCGATTAAAGGCTCGAAACTCCGAGAATCCAATGGCCTCAGCCACGTCGGCAACAGTTTGACCATCCAGTAGCAAGCGCTGGGCAGTTTCGTTCAAAACGTCTCGACGAAGCTCTCGGAAGCTGGTCCCTTCATCGCTGAGGCGGCGCCGAAGAGTCGCCACGCTTATATTCATCTGGGAAGCGACATCTGTTTGCTCAATCACGCCGCGAGACAAGGCATCCCGCACATGCGATACGGTTGACTGGATGGGCTTTCCGCGCCCACCCCGTTCTGCAATCACCGATGAAATTTTCTGGTAGACCGCGTTAGAGCTTAAATTCTCGGATGCAGGAACGACGATTGGCGTCATAGCAATGTCGGGATCAACCGATATTCTATACACATCAGAACCGAACTTAATTGGGGCGTCCCAATATCCGAGGTGCGCACAATCACCGCCCGGTGTCGGCCGCCTGATGTGAACACTTTTCACCGCATTTGTTGCGAGCGGGGACACAACCATCAGCATGCAATGCCAAAAGACCAGCACAGTTTCGATTGCAAAATATATATACTCTTTAGGCTGATCATTGGAGTATGGAAATTTGCGATCATCAATTACGTAATCTACCGATGATTGCCGCCGAACAACCGAATTATATTGCCCGCCATGCAATATGTTATACGACCGGGCGATACCGCGCATGACCTCAAAAAGGTTCTTACAATCATGCACATGCTGAAGAACGAAATCCGTACTGCCAGGCAGAAGTTGGCGGGTCGAAAGGTGCAATGTTTCATCACCAAACAAAATACTCAACCGACTACGCAAGCGGTAGTAGTCCGCAAGGGACACGCGGTCATCAGGATTAAACTCAAGCAGTTTTGCAGGCAGGCCTAACGATTCCACGAGGTCCAAGACGTCAATTTTTGCCCCACGAGCTTGCTCTATGAGAGGGGCAAGCCTGCTCGATGAAACAGAAATATGGACTGTCACCCTGACCTCGTCACGACGAAAAATATCACTCGTAAAACAATTACATGGTCATAATCATTTTTGCCATGCTTGCACAAACACATCCATGTGTCAGGTCGTACAGAGGCCTTTATACCGACATAGTTGCACGCGAACGCTGCGGCGAGGCCACCGCGTTGCTGTGCGATGAAATCTGATTGCCGGCATCACAATGCGGCTAAGCTTTGACGTATATCTGTAGTCGATCTCACCGACAATAATCGATGCGCCGTCATCTATCAGTGTAGATGTTGCAAGCTTATTATACGGCGTGCCCGGTAGATATGGCGTGTTACCGGAATTATCGCGGCTCCAATGAACGATATTGTTTCCGAGCGGATCCTTGATGACACTAACAAGTTTAATCGAAATTGATCCGCCACTTGGTGCCGCGATCTGTTCGATGCCGTCAAAAAGATCATCCGCATCAGAAACCAGTAATTCATTTTCCTGCGAAACGAGATCGGCAAGCGTATTCGCGGCGAGTGTAACTTGGCGGCTGCGGGAAAGGGCATCCGAGCCTTCGATGACCCCAAACAAGAAAATGATCAATACCGGCGCGATGAGCGCAAATTCAATTGCAGCAATGCCGGATTGACACTCTTTCAGTGCCTTCCCCTTTGCCGATAATATGGATGAGAACTTGCTAGCCATAATTATAAACTCGCAAAGGGTTCATTGCGGAAAATAGAAACAGACACCAGCTTGCGGTCGCCGTGTTTTGTTTTCGCAAGATTTAGCCCCAGTGCCGGGGTCATGGGTTTATAAAGAAAACAAACACGTACCCTGATTATCTCTTCGCCATGTCCGTAATCATTTGAGCCAAATTGCGCGCCCTCAATTGTGGGGTCATCCTTATCCCGACAGACGGGTTCGGACACATCCGCAGCGAGTTGGGCAAAATTGTCATACTTTGCGATATCAATAGTGAGCTTTTCTTCGCAGGAGCCAAAGGCGTCGACGACGTCACAAATTTCTTTAAAGAATGCGTCTTTTGACAATGCCCCTGATTGGGCCTGCCCCGTACGGATTAGGCGCGCGGCATTCGCATTTGCTTGCTGAACGGATGTCGAGACGAAATAGAACCAGCCCGCCTCAAAAATGGAAAAGAGGATCGCTAGAAATAGCGGCATGATCATCGCGAATTCGACCGCTGTCGAACCACTCCGATTCTTCACCCACCCGCGAAAAATACTTGGCCGCATAATTTAAGGCTCTTAACGCCACTTCTGGATGTCGTTTTTAGCATTTTGCTAATAAGCCTAAACTTTTACCGATACCCGGTTAATGAAGCGTCATGAAATAGAGTTAACAAAAAAGGCGCTCCGATGAGCGCCTTTGATGGTTCAATTGGATGTCGCGATTAATCGAGCTTGTTCTCGATTTTGTTCCGCGGTGTCGCTTCGTTCTTTAGAAGCTCACCGATAAATTCGGCCCCTTCTTCAAAGCCAATTTGGTGACCTTTAGGACCATTAATTGTTTCGCGGGTTACGACGCCAAAGCTTTCAAGCCCTTGCCGGTTGAGATGCCCCGACGCCAGGTCATCAGCATAGCCATCAAGGCTAACTGTTTGATGAGAATTTGCGAGTTCAGCCGCAAAGCCTTCTGCCAACCCAATAAAATTGATCAGCGAGGACGCAATGTTTCCACGCGGAATACCAAAATCAGCGATGTCATACCGGCTGACATAGGCAACGCCATCCGCGTCGACACCAGCGGTACCGAAAGGATAACGAACGTTAAATGCCTGCACCGTCTGCGGGTTTGCGCCGGAATTTGAGAAAAATGTTACGGCCTGCATGCCTGAACAGCCAGTATCCTTGCAGACCGTAAAAAATAAAACGAATTGCATCGACCCGCTGATTGCGTGAATGAATTGCTTTCCGTTATCGAGCTGTTTGACCTGCCATTGCATGCCAAGCTCGTTCAACACAGGCCCCACGGACTGGACACTGAAATTCGAAACGACATTCGACGGATTTTGCAGCCCGCCGGAGCTCCCCATCTGGTTTTGCGCATATGCGCCGGAAACACTGCTCAATCCAATGAGAGCAGCGGTACTAATTGCGGCAAAAGTCGATTTCATGACCCCTCACTTCCCCTTAACCTTGCTCGGCAAACCACCGATCAGGCAAAAACCTTAAGCGAAAACTGCCCAAACGGCCAGATATGATATTTTTCGCGTTTTTCGGGTGACTTTCCGGCTAAGGCATGGTTTAGCGCTGCAAATGAATGAAAAATCGAAAAATGACCGCCCAGCCCGCCCGCGCGCCGCTTCTGGCCGGCCCGGTGGGCCCCGCGACCGCGGCGCAAAAAACGGCGACCGTCCGCAAAGATCGCACCGTAGTGGGCCAGACCGTGGTGGCCCAGACCGTGCCAAGGGTGACCGACGGTCAGATCGTGGGCCGGTAAAGCCAGGCCGCGATAATGACCGCCCGAAAAGCGACGAAGCGCCTGCCCGCAAGCCCCTCCCCGCCGGGCTGGAAAGCCGGTATGCCGCGCTCGAGATTCTGGATCGCGTACATGAAGGGGCGACACTCGAAGACGCACTGGCCCGAACACGGCCCTTTGAAAATCTCGAAGGTTCGGATCGCGGTTTCGCCCGCGCGCTGGCAAGTGAAACCCTTCGTCGCCGCGGATCCATCGATCACATAATCGGCGGCTATCTCGACCGCCCGCTGCCGAAGAAATCAGCGCGCGTGATGGACATATTGCGGATTGCCGCTGCGCAATCTTTGTTAATGGACACGCCGCCCCATGCTGCGGTCTCAACCTCTGTTGATCTCGCCAATGACCGCGCCGAAACCAAGGGCTATTCTTCACTTGTGAATGCCATCGCCCGAAAAATTGCTGCTGATGGTCCAGCCATCCTCGAAAAATTGCCCGCGCGAACCGATACGCCTTCTTGGTTGTGGCGTAGCTGGGAACGTGCCTATGGACCAAACGGCGTAAAAGCCATCGCCGAAGCACACCGCAAACCAGCACCGCTCGATCTGAGCTTCAAGCCGGGTGAAGACCTTGAGGCTTGGCGCGATCGCTTTGTTGAGGCCGGAAACGACGCGCGGATCATGCCGACCGGAACGATCAGAATGAGCCGCATCAGCGATGTTTCGTCATTGCCAGGCTATGATGATGGCGCATGGTGGATTCAGGACCTGGCAGCGAGCCTCCCTGCGAAATTGCTAGGCGATGTGGCGGGAAAGCGGGTTTTCGACCTGTGCTCCGCGCCGGGCGGGAAAACGCTGCAACTGGCCGCCCTTGGCGGAAAAGTGACATCGCTCGACAAATCCGGTGCTCGTTTGGAGCGCGTTGTCACCAATCTCAAACGATCAGACCTCACAGCATTTTTGGTTGAGGAAGATGTCCTGAGATATCGCCCCGAGGAAAAAGCCGATGCGATCCTCCTAGATGCCCCATGCACGGCCACTGGCACCATTCGGCGACACCCGGATATTCCGTGGAACAAGGGCGAAACCACGATGACCGCGCTCGCGGATTTACAAGGTAAAATGATCGATCACGCGATCTCATTGCTCAAACCCGGCGGTGTTTTCGTCTATTGCGTATGCTCCTTGCAGCGGGAAGAAGGCGAAGCCCAAGCGAAAGCCGCCCTCAAGCGCAATCCATCTATTGAGCGGATCCCAGTTCGACCAGAAGAGATTGGCGGCCTTGAAAAGCTGATCAATCGCGACGGCGATCTGCGAACCACGCCGGCAATGTTATCTGACGACGGCGGTCTGGATGGCTTTTTTGCGGTTAGGTTCAAACACAAGGATTAGGCAATTTAGCTAAAATTGCTCGTTCTTCGGGGGGTTAACCCGTTCGAATTTCGCCGAAAATCGACAAATAGCCTCCCGAAACCTCTTGATCCGCTCCACCACGCCAACGATATTACCCGTTGAAATGTACGGGGCGAAGTGCGCTCCCGTCTAATGGCGAATGGAAAGGACTACCTTTTATGAACGAACCCCGCAGAAACTATGGCGGCTCAGTCGCGCAAACCGGCGGAGTCGCGATTGATCAGGGCCTGCGCCAATACATGCTCGGCGTCTATAACTATATGGCGCTCGGCATCGCCGCGACCGGTGTGTTTTCGATGCTGATTTCCAGCAATGTCGAATTGATGCGTCTGATTGCCGGCACCCCGCTCAAATGGGTTGGCTTCATCGGCATCATCGGCATCGGCATGATGGCACCGAAAATCATTTTCTCAGGTTCGAAAGCTGCGGCCCACGCAATGTTCTGGACCTACGCCGCGCTCTGGGGCCTGATGATCGCGCCAATGCTGTACGCGTTCACCCAAGCTGGCGCAGCGATTGAGATTTATCGCGCCTTCTTTATCACGGCGTCGGTATTCGGCGCGCTGAGCCTTTGGGGTTACACCACTAAAAAAGACCTTTCGGGCATGGCGGTCTTCCTTGGCATGGCGGGCATCGGCCTGTTGATCGCGATTGTCCTCAATGCACTGATCTTCAAGAGCACGATGGGTAGCCTTGCGATTTCATCTTTGGTCGTTGTGTTTGTTGCCGGCGTAACCGCCTACGAAACCCAGCAGATCAAATCCATGTATCGCGAAGGTAGCTCTATGAATGACCGTGCTGCGATCTTTGGTGCATTTGCGCTCTACGGTTCTTTCGTGACGCTGTTTGTGCATATCCTCAATATCCTCGGGATCATGCGCGACTAGGCCCAATCAATCGATCTTAAAGCCCCGCCTTTCGGCGGGGCTTTTTGATTCAAATGACATAGCCGTGAGAGGCCGTCAGCAATTGCGATTTGCGAAAACACCCAATGCCCTTTTAGGTTTATCCTATGCGTGATTGTTTTGACCTACCGCTGACCAATACCCCTGCCGACACAGTCAGCGCCTACGACCAATATGTTCGTGAATTTCTGTCCTATGGTGCGGATATCCGCGCGCTCTTTCCGGCGGCGGACGCAGCGCCAGACGCACCCTTCATCAACGCGCACGCTGCGGCGCTGCACATGGCCTTTGAGGGCGCAGAAGGTTGGCAAGCAGCTCAGCCCTATCTGGCGCGGATGCGCGACAGCGCACGGTCAGCCACAGAACGCGAGCAATTGTTTTGCGCAGCGATAGAGGCATGGGAAAACCGACAATTCAGAAAAGCGCTGTCGCTATTGGACGAGTTGACCGTCCGTTGGCCCGCCGATTTATGCGCGCTGAAATGGGCGCAATATCACGCATTCAATCTCGGTGATCAGGCTGCTCTTCTACGCATGGGACAACGCGCAGCAATCATTCACGAAGATACGCCCTATGTTCATGGCATGCATGCCTTTGCGCTCGAACAGAACCATCAGCTGCGCAAAGCCGAAGACGAAGCACGCCGAGCAACTGAAGTCGCAATGGACGACGCTTGGGCACATCACGCATTGGCTCATGTCTTGGAAACCGAAGGGCGCGCGAACGAAGGAGCCCGATGGCTCGCGCATTGCGCGCATATCTGGGATTCCAAGGGCATATTCATCCGTATCCACAATTGGTGGCATGCAGCCTTATTCCAATTGGCTTTAGGGTGCGATGAAGAAGCATTGAAAATATACGATCAGCGCCTTTGGGGCGAATGGCCGGAATTTCCGCAAGAGAAAATTGGTGCCGCATCAATGCTCTGGCGACTTGAGTTACGCGGCATGGATGTTGGCGACCGATGGCAACCCATCGCGGAACAGGCAGAAAAACGCATCGGTGAACATCTGTTTCCATTTCATGATTTACATTATCTCATTGCTCTGTCGCGCGTTGGTAATGATCGTGCGACTACGGATCTTATTCGCTCCCTTGAGCGAAAGGCTAATTCCGCTACCGGCGCGGACGCTCGTTTATGGGGCAAAATCTGCTTGCCGACCGCGCATGCAATTATTGCCTTTACAGATAATAACCGCCCCGTAGCGGCGGAGGTTTTGTCACCGGTTTTGAATGACTTGCATCTGCTCGGCGGTAGCCACGCGCAACGGCATTTGTTCGTAGAGACTTTCGAAGCTTGCAAAGCCCCCCTAAGCGCCGCGCAACATTAGGTGGCCAATTTGAGTTTCTGGCGGTCGAACAATTTCAATACCTGCCCTAGGTCATGACCACGTTTAAGGACTTCGCCACTCATGGACCGAATTAAATACGCGCCCTGCTTTTTCGCGAGTTTGGGGCATTTCTCGATCCGGTAAACAGGCATTTCTGATGCACGCCTAAAAATTGAGAAAACAGCCACGTCATTGAGCGAATCGATCGCGTAATCGCGCCACTCCCCACCCGCTACGAAATACCCATAAACCGATAAAATTCTTCCCAGTTCTGTCCGGTTAAAGGCCACCGGCTCTGGCCGGCGTTGCGATTGCGCAGGGTCTGGGGAAAACTTGGCGACTTTGCTGTGCATGACCAAAGTTTCGCCCGTAAGGGCCGTTGGGGCAAGCCCCTCGGCTCGTGCAACGTCCTTAATATGGCCTTAATTGATCCCTTTCTGCGCCCCAATCGGCAAGCATATTAGCCTTGCCGGGCGGTTGGTAAGGCAGGAGTTTCCGGTTTTAACCATCGCCCCCAGCCCCCGGGAGATCAGGCTTTCTCTCCGCCCGGCATATCTTTTCGAGAAATTTGAGCTTGACGCATAGGTCAAGGATTGTGAGACCGTGCAGCTTTAGCCGCACAAGTCCTTTTTCATGAACTCAGTTTTCTCGGTCGCACTTCCTGTTTTTGGGATTATTGCCGTCGGTCTGATCGCCGGCAGGTCCAAATTAATGAACGCTGCAGATAGTGCAGCGCTGAACAAATTTGTGTTTCGATTTGCGATGCCGGCGGCCCTCTTTGGTTTGACCGCCGGAACGACGCCCCCGGGCAAGGCAGACCTTGCTCTTGCCATTTCCTTTGCCGTTGCGAGCCTCGGAACCCTTATTGGCTCTTACCATTTATCGCGGGCAGTCTTTCACATTACCAAACAAGAAGCGGGTGCGCATGCGCTCACTTCGACACTTGGAAATGCCGTTTTTCTCGGCCTGCCGATTGCGCTCGCAATCGACGGCTGGGCACGCCCCTTTGTGACGTTAATGTTGATCGAAGGGACAATGATTATTGCCATTGCAAGCGCCTTAATGGCACCGCGCCGCGAAGGCGGAACCGGCCTTGTCCGTTTTGCAAACTATTTTAGCGGTCCGATTAAAAACCCGCTCGTGATCGCTATGGCTGCCGGCTTTATTTATTCTGCTATCGGTCTTCCTTATGGCGGCGCTGCGGAGACATTCTTTGGACTGCTTGGCCGTGCAGCTGGTCCCACCGCTCTTTTCTCGCTTGGCTTATTTTTGACCACACACCAATTCCCGGCATTCAAATCGGTTGCGGGCCGGGTTTCAATGATTGCTGCCGCGAAATTGGTGTTCCTCCCGATTATTGCGCTGGTTTGCGGGCATTTCTTAGGCGTTACGGACCCGAACTATCGTGGCGCGTTAGCCCTGTTTGTTTTTGTGCCGTCAGCGGTCGGATCATTTGTCATGGCTAGCCAATATGGCCATTACAAAAGCGAAAGCGCTGCAGCGGTCAGCTTCACGACCTTGCTGTCAGTCATCACAATCGCGACGGTCTTGTTTATTTTTACCTAGCGATGCCGCGCAATCGTTTTTTTGACGGCGGAAACGAGTTCGGACCTAGGGACAGAGAATTGCGCTGGCTGCTCTTCGCGCCATTCCGCATTATCTTCGATCTGCTTTGATAATTCGGACCCGAGGATGAGATCTTTGATCGTGATTTCACCCTTTTCGCGCTCATCTTCGCCTTGAATGATCGCGAGCGGTGCCGCACGCTTATCGGCATATTTCAATTGCTTGGCGAAGTTCGACCCACCGAGATAAACTTCGCTTCGAATACCTGCGGCGCGCAATTCAGCAGCCATGGTTTGATACGACGCCATCTGATCTTTTTCGAGCGCAAGAACAATAACCGGCCCTTCTGCCGCTGATCGTGCACCCTGCTGTAATTCAAGCGCCGCAAGCAAGCGCGAAACGCCAACCGAAAAGCCAACGGCGGGCACTTCTACGCCCTTGAACCGTTTCACCAATCCATCATAGCGCCCGCCGCCGCCCACTGATCCGATCTGCACGGGCCGCCCTTTGGCGTCTTTGATCGTAGTGGTTAGCTCGGCTTCGAATACTGGCCCGGTATAATATTCGAGCCCACGGATCACAGAGCAATCGAACAAAATCGACCGGTCTGCAAAATCCGGAATAGCGTTTTGAATGCCGTTAAGCTCCGCAAGTCCTGCGCTACCGCTATTTGTCTCTCCGAGAATGGCTTCGATGGCACCAAGCGGATTGTCCGCCTGCCCCGATTTCAAAAATGAAAGCACCGCCTCGATATTGGCATCATCCAACTTAGCGCCTTCGGTAAAATCACCGGACTCGTCCTTGCGTCCCTCGCCGAGCAATAACGCCACCCCGGTATCACCCAGACGATCAAACTTATCCATTGACCGCATGACGGTAAGTCGCATCTCAGCGCTATCGTAACCATCAAGACCAATTTTTTCAAATAGCCCGTCAACAATCTTTCGGTTGCTGACCCGGATAAAATATTCGCCCTTGTTAATCCCGGCGGCTTCGATGACGTCGCAAAACATGGCGCACATTTCTGCATCCGCATATGGCGCAGGCGCTCCGACCGTATCGGCGTCGCATTGCGTAAATTGGCGAAAACGCCCTGGTCCCGGTTTTTCGTTTCGCCAAACCGGCCCAACCTGATAACGCCTGAATGGTTTTGGCAGGCTATCGTAGTTTTCAGCCACGAACCGCGCCAAGGGTGCGGTCAGATCATAGCGCAGGCTCATCCATTGCTGGTCATCATCTTGTAGCGAGAAAACGCCCTGATTGGGACGATCTACATCCGGCAGGAATTTGCCCAGCGCATCGGTATATTCGAACGCCGGCGTTTCGAGCGGGTCGAACCCATGCGCTTCATAAACGGCACTGATCCGCGAGAGCATTTCACGCTCAGCAACAATCTCTGCGCCTAAACGGTCACGGAAGCCGCGCGGTACCCGCGCCTTGGGTCGGAATGTCTTTTGTTTTTTCGCCATAATAGCGCGGGATATATGATAACGCCGCTAGGGGCAATGATCCCCCGCGCATCGAGGCAATTTCCCCTATTCCGCCGCCGGCCACTCAATTGGGTCAATTCGGTTGATGAAGATCTGATCTATTGGCACTTCGGCGTCGAAAGGCCCTGCGGCCCCCGTAGAAACGCCGCCAATTGCGTCTACGACATCCATACCTTCGACTACCTTGCCAAAAACAGTATAGCCATAGATCGGGCCGAGATCGGTGACCCGGTGGTTAAGTTTGGGATTGTCCTGGAGGTTGATAAACCACTGCGCTTGCGCACTGTCGGGTTTGTTGCCGCGCGCCATCGCAATGGTTCCCCGGTCATTTTTCACGCCGTTATCGCCCTCATAGGGGATCGGATCACGCGTGATGCGCTCTGTGTAGAGCCGCGAATAACCGCCGCCCTGAATCACATAGCCATGCACAACACGATGAATAAGCGTGCGGTCGTAATGGCCTTTGGTGGCGTATTGCAGAAAATTCTCAACCGTAATCGGTGCCTCTTCGGGATATAGCTCGACGATTATATCGCCCATCGATGTTTGAATCTTTGCGTGCGTGGCGACTGCGTCGTCAGCATGCGCCATGCCGACAAACAGCAAACTAGCAGCAAAAAAAGCTATAATTTTCCGTATCATGAATACCTCAATCTTTCGCTTGAGAGCGCAGACTATTTATCCGGTTAATAAGGCCATTTGTTGACGCATCATGGTTCGCCGCCTCGGGCTTTGAACCCGCAATGGGTGACAATTCCGGCAAAATTGACTTCGCCAACACCTTACCCAGTTCGACGCCCCATTGGTCGAAAGAATTGACCCCCCAAACAATGCCCTGACAAAAGATTTTATGCTCATAAAGCGCGATTAGCGCACCCAACGTCTCTGGTGTCAGCTTTTCCATTAAAATGGTGTTGGTTGGCCGATCGCCCGGAAAAACCTTGTGCGGTGCCAGCGCATCAATTTGCGGTTTTGCCGTGCCGTCTTCACGCAATTCATTGCGCACTTCTTTTTCGGTTTTGCCCAGCATTAACGCTTCGGTTTGGGCCAAGAAGTTCGACAATAATTTTTCATGGTGATCGCCGGTTTCAGACTGGCTGATCGCTGGTGCAATGAAGTCAGCAGATATTATATCCGTACCCTGATGCAACAATTGGTAAAATGCATGTTGCCCATTGGTCCCCGGCTCGCCAAATATAATTGGCCCGGTTGCATGCTTTACAACCTCACCGTCAATATTTGTTCGCTTGCCATTTGATTCCATATCGGCCTGCTGCAAATAGGCGGGAAGACGTAATAAATGTTGATCATAAGGCAAGACCGCATGCGAAGCGGCACCGATAAAATTACGGTTCCAGACACCAACCAATGCTAGCAAAGCCGGCATATTCTGCCGCAAGGGCGCGCTTCTAAAGTGCTCGTCCATCAAATGCGCGCCCTTCAACAGCGCTTTGAAATTTTCGAACCCTATTTGAAGCACAATTGAGAGCCCGATCGCCGACCAAAGGGAATAGCGTCCACCGACCCATTCCCAAAACTCGAACATATTATCCGTATCGATACCAAAAGCTTCAACTGCATATCGATTGGTCGAAAGCGCAACAAAATGTTTCGCGACATCTTTGCCGCCATTATCAATAAACCATTTCCGCGCGCTTTCTGCGTTAGTCATGGTTTCCTGCGTGGTGAAGGTTTTTGACGCAACAACAAACAGGGTTGTTTCGGGGTCAATCTGCGCCAATGTATCGGTCAGTTGTTGTCCATCTACATTCGACACGAAAAAGCTTCTGCGGCCCTTTATCCAGTATGGGCGCAGCGCTTCAACAACCATTTGAGGCCCCAAATCAGAACCGCCTATACCGATATTCACAACCGTATCGAGCGGTTTACCGGAGTATCCAGTACGCCCACCGCGATGAATGCCACTCGCAAAACTCTCCATCTTTTTGAGTTCTGCACGGATTTTTGGCGTTACCTTTTCACCATCGACGAAATAATCGCGCATGGAAAAGTCGCGCAAAGCGGCGTGAAGGACCGCGCGATTTTCGGTACTGTTTATGGGCTCACCACTGAACATCCGCCCCCGTGCACCTTCGAGATCTACGGCGTTTGCCAACGCAATCAGGTGATCAAGAACATCATCAGTGATCTTGTTCTTGGAATAATCCAGAAACAGTCCCGCCGCTTCGAGTGAATATTTTTCGAAACGTGCCGGATCATCGGCGAACAAGGTCCGCATGTGGCTGTCAGCGAGGTTTTCCGCGTCAGCGTTCAGCGCGGACCATTCTGGTGTCTTGGAGGGCTCGATCATCGAGTGCGGCACCTTTCTAGCAATTTCTTAGTAAACTTCTGAAAGTAATACGGATTTTAAATGTCATCCTCAACGCGTTTTAAGGAAAACCCAGTAAACAACCGCTTATGGAAAACTCGCCCAATTCAACATTATCTTTGAAAACCCGATTGCTCAAACGCGCCCTAACGAGCGTCACAGCGCTCATGGTGATAACCTTTATTTTTGGTGCCAAGGCATATGAAATGGAACACCGGGCCAATGAAAATCCGCCCCAGATCGCCCAAATTTCAACGCTAACGCGTTAGGCCCATCGCCTCCCTGACGCTATTTTTGGTTAATGGCTGCGACACGATCACTGGCTCTTTTTCCGCCGGATATGCCACATATAGCGGTACACCGCTGGCCCCAAAGGCCTCAAGCGCGGCTGTGATCTCAGGATCACGAACAGTCCAATCGGCTACCATGAAAACATTTCCAGCCGCCGCAAAATCGGCTCCGAGTTCCTCATCAGAAAAGACGGTGAGCTTATTGAACTGGCAGGTCACACACCATGCCGCTGTAAAATCGATGAAAACCGACACCCCGTCACGGCGATATTGGTCGAGTGCTTCGGCGCTATAGGGTACGGCCCGCATCGCGCCGTGGGTTTCGCCAACCATCACGGTTTTTCGCGACATATTCGATTCGAGGTTAGCGACGGGAGCAATCGCAAAAACGGTGATAACGGCGGAAACGATCCGCAAAACAAATCCGCGTCGATCTTCGGTCTTACTCTTTTCAAAAAGCCACGCCGCCAAGGCCAATGCGACTGCGCTGGCAATTGCGATCGCAAGCCCTGATCCGGCCGCCTGTTGCGCCAGCACCCAAAGAAAATATCCGGCGGCAGCAAAAACAGGGAATGCGAGCGCTTGTTTGAAAGTCACCATCCAAGGTCCCGGTTTTGGGAGATAAGCGCTCAAGGCTGGCGCTAGCGAAAGCACCAGATAGGGCAATGCCAAGCCAAGACCGAGCGCGAGGAAAATGCCCATCGCGGCAAGTGGTGGCAAGATTAATGCGGCCCCCATCGGCGCGCTCATTAGCGGCCCGATACAAGGTGCGGCGACCACCACCGCAAGCACACCCGTAAAGAACGCCCCAAGCGCTCCATCTTTCGCCGCAAGGTTCTGGCCGGTACCGGCCAATCCTGCACCGACCGAATAAAGCCCTGCGAGGTTGAGGCCAACCATCAATAAGACCAATGCCGAAAACGCGACGACGATCGGCGATTGCAGATGAAATCCCCAACCAAATTGTTCACCACCTGCGCGTAACAGTAACAAGCTCCCACCCAGTAGAAAGAACATGGAGATCACGCCAGCGGTATAGAGAAGGCCATGCAATCGAACGGCTTCTGGTGACGACTGCGCGCTCTTCATGAAAGACGCGGCCTTGATGAAAACAATCGGGAACACGCATGGCATGATGTTCAGGATGAGGCCGCCCAACAAGGCCAGCATCAGAAGGAAGACAAAGTTCTGCCCGGCGGCTTGCACCGTTGGCGCGGGCGCTAAATTTTTAATCTCTAAGGGTGCCGTTAATGCCGCTGACACGGCATACCCCTGCCCATCGACAAGCAGGACGCCATTGAGGGTTTGCGCATCAAACCGGTCGAGCCAACCCGGCTTCATGGATAATTTTAAGTTATTTTCAAACCGCTCTGCGTTTTGCTCCGCAGACGGCTCAATTAGCCCTTCGGGCTCCGCAAAGAAAAAAACCTCTTGGCCACGCGCGTCAGAAAAGTCTTCAACTACTAATTCATACCGGTCACCGTTCGGCGAGACAGACGCGCTACCAGATAAATTATCCGGTAATTTTTCCCGCGCGGTCGCAAAAATTTCCGCATTCTCCTCAATGAGCGGCGCGGAAGCCCTGACAGGCATGCGGAAGGAAAATTGCCCCTCCTCCGGGACGCAGATTTCCTCACAAGTTTGCCACGAGGCATCAATCACAATCTCGACGTCGCTGCCGACCGGCGCATCGGAGGGGACCTCAAGCGGTACTAAAAAAACCGGCTCGCCCTCATGCGCATAACTGGCGAGTGGCCCCACCGGGATATATTCCGGCACCGGATGCTGTACGGCCCCAGCGGAAAACCCTTTCGGCAGGGTCCAGCGCAAATTTAGCGGAAGCCCGGCGTCGCCTGGATTTATCCAGAATACGTGCCAGCCATCGCGCAGTTCCTGGCGTAGGGCGAACCAAGTCGTTTCGCCCGGCACGAGCGCCTCTTTCTCAGGAAGAATTTCGGATTTCGTATATTCGTTTTCGATCGCCGTCTGGGCATTGGCGTTGCCAAAGGCCCATAGGCACAAAAAAAATACCGTGATCAGTCGAAAATGGAGAGGCTTCATCATCTCTCCTAGGTAGCGAAACCGATTGATACTGCCAATCAAATTCCCACTCCGCTGCTCGCTTCTCGTGATAATGTGAAGAAAAAAAGCCGAGCCGATAATTACCGGCCCGGCTTTAAAATTTCCGCTTCGTATTTCCGCCTAGTTTACGGCAGGTTTGAAGATATCAGCTTCAGAAAGATTGAAACGCTTTGCCCGGCGCTGAAGAAGCGTGCGCCAATTCCCCATGGACATGAGGATCGCATAGGCCAATGGAAGCGTTCCATTGCGGCGAAGTTCGGTCGCCTTTTCGTCTGACAATTCGTTGAGACGAGTTTCATCAATCCCGAAATACTGCGCGAACGAAACCTGCTCAGTCGCACCTTGCGGTGTGTACTGACCGGTTTGTGGCTGGATTAGCTCAAGATCACTCAGAACCTTCGCGAACTGCTCTGTCATATGACGGTCGCGTTCATAGTTCTTACAAAAATCAACCGCAGCCTGCGTCTGTTCAGCAAGTTCACCATTATTGAACAACGGAACTTCTGCATCGGTACCAAGGCCACCATAGGCACGATCAACGACAATCGCCATGCGATCAGAGCCGGTCTCAGACGCAAGGCCGAAAGGATAACGGCGAAGATAACCGGGAATATAACGGAACTCTTCCCAGTGACCATTCTCGTCAACAAACAGGTTCACATCGTCATAAAGACCGGTGACCGCCAATAATTGTGGTTGCTCCTTGGTCATGAAGATTAACGGGTAATCTTTCATCGCCGATGGCACTTCGCTCATCGTCACTGGAACAGCGCGCGCTTTCGCGGCAAAATCAAATGGCCGGTCAACAGGCTTTAGGCCAAGGTTGCCATGCTCTTCTTTCGTCAAAAGCTCCGGGCGTTCATACAAGAACATCTGTCCGGTCACTTGGGGAGCTGCTTGCGCCTCGCTCATTGTATCCCTTTCTTCTCAATCCTTCACCAGATGCACCCGCGCTCTGGCGATCCCTCTCGGAGAACTTAGGGCGCACGCTTAGCAAAAAGCCGGCGCGGCTCCAACCCTAGGGCCCATGCAATTGGCCTGAGGGGCATTATTTTTCGCAGAAATTGCCTTTATGCACTCATAAATTGAGCGATTTCCTTCGGGCTTTCCATCGGGGCTAGGTGGCTCGCCCCGTCCATCACCTCAAACGTATCAACGAGCGCGGCAAGGCGTTTATGGGCGAATGCGGGAACGGTGGACGTCGGATGGCGGACCGCTAATAGCTTGGTTTTGCTGCCAATCGCTCTCAAAACGGGCCAAAAACGATTTGCCAAGGCACCAAAAGTCGCTGCCTCCCATTCGGGATGGCAGGATAAACGAACACCGTCGCCTCCCGCTTTCAGGCCATCCTCAAGATAATTTTCAAGCGCGCCGGGAGCCCAGCTGCTGAATAATCGTTTGCGGGAATAGGTTTTGATGACTTCATCACGGTCTGCCCATGTGGCTCGGCGTCCAGCAGCTTGTTTTACCAATGGCATTTTGGCCTTGTACCACTCCCAAAGCGGTGTCCGAGCCAGTAAATTCAGTGCTGATGAAACCGCCACAGGTTCAACCAGACGAACGGCGTTTATATCGTCCCGTCCATCTGCGGCCATGACCGCAGTTACCCCGCCCATAGAGTGGCCGGCAATGGTCCAATCGTTGCGGTTTTCGATATCCAAAAACTTTTGGATATCGCTCGCATAGATATGCCACGATTTTAATTGGCTCGGATTAATCGGAAGATTGGTTTTGCCATGCCCTCGCATATCAATCGCATAGACATCGAATTGATCCGCCAATTGCGCCAACATGTGTTTATAGGTCGATGCGCAAAACCCCGTCGCATGACAAAACAACAGGGGCGGCATATCGGGATTTGGCCAATGCAGCCCCGCCAAGGACCCGTCTTCCAATGCAATATTAAAGCGGACCGGAGAGATTAATGTCGATGTCATTGGATGAATGTGACCAAATCGCCTGCAGAATCAATCTTGAGATGCAGCGAGTGAATAAAGTGCACGCATATGCAAAACATCCGGGATCGCCCGGTGCTGCCGCGGCGCTTCTTTATCGACGCGATCAATATATTCGCGCATTTTGTCATCCGGGATCGATTGGAATAATGAGTAAAGATCTCTCAGGATGAATTGTTGCCTGATGCGCGCGGCCTGAAAAAGCCGATAAAGCCAAAACCCGTCCCAATCCGGCGCATCAGAATAAACCGCCTTGCCAGCAAGTGCCGTATTCAAGCTCTCGCAAACCGCTTCCAACGCTTCGCCCTTTGAGAGCAAATTTTCATAGGCAACACCGTGTAACGCCTCTGCGCCGACATCCCAATCGTCGAGAGACCATTCATTCGCCGGCCGGATCAGCTTTGCGCTGGGCTTACCTTTCTGAAAACACCATCCAACTTCGATGGGCCATGACCTTGCGGAAAGCCCAGAAGCCTCAAGGTCGATGAATGCAATATCTTCCAAAACCAACGCACTTTATCTCAATGAACCGTAATACTTTCATTAGAGTATGGCTTGTTCCACCCCTAGCTGCAAAATAATTGTTGTTCTAAATACCAAATAAAAATCAAAGGCTTGTAATATGCCCTCTATCTTTTCAGTGACCACGCACGCAAAGTCAGCGACCGAAATCACCGCGCAGATACAAAAAGAAGTCGCGCGTTGCGGGAATTCGTCTGGTGTTGCGCATATTTTTATTCAACACACTTCCGCGTCATTGACCATTCAGGAAAATGCCGACCCGGACGTTGTCAGCGACCTGATAAGTTGGCTTGATCGGGCCGCACCGGAAAATGGTCCTTACCGCCACACGGCAGAAGGGCCAGACGATATGCCCGCGCATATCAAATCCATGATAACAAGCACGTCCTTGACGGTACCGTTCGCAAACGGACGGTTATTGATTGGTACCTGGCAGGGAATCTTTGTTTTGGAACACCGCAATGCGAGCCATACACGGCAGATCGTCGTAACGCTTTTGGATGAAGCTTAATTCCTGCGCGACGTCTTGGGCTTAAAGACGCCGCTCTCAGGGTCCTGTTCGTAGTCGAGGACAGTCCCTTGTGCATTGCCTTTCGCAGCGTTTTTAATTTCCGAGAACGCATCGCGCAGCGGTTTTGTGCGACGATCAACATAGCGATAGAGCGCCACCGTTCCTACGGCTGCTGCAATCGTGACGGCCAATGTTCCTACTGCGCTCATATCGATTCCTCAGACTATAGTCCGTACCGCGCCCATAGTGCGCGTCGCTCTCCCGCCGCGATTAATTCTTCGGCGTCGATCAATGACGAAAGACCGGACACATTCGCATCTCCACCCGATAATAACCGTTTCAGCAGTGATCCACTATCTGGCGAGATGCGTTTGACCTTAACATCTTTTCCAAACCGTGTCCGCAGATATTCGCCAAGCTGTGCGGTATCATCGATAAGTCCATTTTCTACGGCTTGCGGCCCGGTCCAGATCGCCCCGGAGAAAAGATCTTTATCTTCCTTTAGCTTGTCGCCGCGGCGCTCTTTCACCAAACCAATGAACTGGTCATGGAGTTCCGATAAAATCCTCTCGAGGCGGTCAATATCCTCCGGATCCTCCGGTTTGAATGGATCAAGCATCGATTTGTTTTCGCCGGCCGTGTAAACCCGGCGCTCAACGCCGATGCGGGAAATGGCATCATGAAACCCAAAACCACCCGAGATTACACCGATAGATCCGACAATTGAGCTGTCATCGGCGAAGATCTCGTCCCCGGCGAGCGCCAGAATATAACCACCCGAAGCCCCGACATCTTCGATAAATGCCAGGACAGGGACTTCGTTTTCTTTGGCCAGTCGACGGATGGCACGTAAAATCAAACGCGATTGGACCGGCGAGCCACCCGGCGAATTAATCGCCAGAGCCACCGCTTTGAGATTATTTGGCTTGAACGCCGTTTCGAGCGATTTTTCGAGCTTTTTAAGCGTCATTCCTTTGCGGCCCGCGCCGGCCTCGCCGATTACGCCGTTTAGCTCAATCACACTTACGAGAGGCTTTGCCTCTCCCACAAACGGCAAAGCGCGCCAAATATTGCTCAATTTCTCAGATAAATTTCCCATCAAGCGGAATTAAGCTGGATCCTCGCCAAATTCAATGAGACGCAGCGTGAACATATGCCTATAAGAGCGCTGATTCGCCGCTGATCGGCCGAGACGGGTGCGCTTGACCCCGCCGCTGGCAACGACCAAATTGCAGGCGAATGCAAGGAGTCAGGAAGGCGTCATCGTGGGATTGGCCGCAACAGCAAGCGAGATGATCGCCACCAAGCGAGAACCGGATTTTATTTCCGCAGTGAATCGCTTGCGAGATCTTACCAATGATGACCTAGAGGCGGTAAATTCCGAAATTCTCGGTCGGATGCAATCACCCGTATCCATGATTCCTGAATTGGCTGGCCACCTGATCAAAGCTGGCGGCAAACGACTGCGCCCGATGCTGACCTTAGCGTCCGCGCGTTTGTTCGGTTATTCGGCAAGCGATCACATCAAGCTCGCGGCCGCAGTTGAGCTTATTCACGGGGCGACCTTGTTGCATGATGACGTGGTTGACGATTCGGCGCTGCGACGCGGGGCGAGCACAGCCAATATCATTTGGGGCAACAAGGAGAGCGTCCTAGTCGGCGATTTTATCTTTTCGCGGGCGTTTGAACTCATGGTCGAAGCAAAAGATTTGCGCGTCCTGAAGGTATTGTCCCACGCCTCCAGCGTGATCGCCGAGGGCGAAGTTCTCCAGCTTACAACACAGAAGAATGTCGCAGCGACCTTTGAAACATACCTCAATGTGGTTCACGCAAAAACGGCTGCATTGTTCGCCGCTGCTTCGGAAGTTGGCGTTTTAATCGCTGGCCGCACTGAAAAAGAAGAAGCGGCGATGCACCGGTTTGGCGATAATTTTGGCGTCGCCTATCAACTTATTGACGACGCGCTGGACTATGCTGGTTTTGAAAACGCCTTGGGTAAGACTGTCGGCGATGATTTCCGCGAAGGGAAAATGACGGCACCGGTCGTCTTTGCAATTGCTGCAGCCCGTGACGAAGAAAAACCATTTTGGAATCGGGTCATTGGCGAAGGCCAACAGAAAGATGGCGACTTCGAGCAAGCATGCGAGCTTATGGTCCGCGACGGCGCGATTACAAAGACACTCGAATGCGCTCAGGAATATGCGCAAAAAGCCGTTGATGCGCTTGATGAAGCACCGAAAAACGAGTTCTCGGACGCCCTCCAAGAGCTTGTGGTTACCTCAACCGCACGTGGCGCTTAATCATTCAGCGGGCTGAGCGTTTTGCTTAGCGGATACCGCATCTGCCCCGACCAGCAGCCCTGTTGCATAGGCACGCTTATAGATGAGCGTCGCAGCGATCGAGAAGCAAATCGCGATGGATGCTGGCACCAGCCAATGAAGTGATATTGGCAACGCCAGCATTAAGATTGCCGACGCAGAGGCCAAGCTGACCATGCTCATATACAGCACCGCAACATTACCGTGGGATACACCGCTCCGTAACAGCAATTGATACAGGTGTTCGCGATGAGCTTTTAGGATGTTCTGTTTACGGATGGACCGAGAAACCAAAGTCCAAGCGACATCGAAGATCAGCGGCGAAAATATTACTGGCACGAACAGCATGCTCAACCGACTGCCCGTCCAATTTGCGCCCAATATAGCGAAGGCCGCGATAAGAAACCCCACGGCCTGACTACCATTATCGCCCATAAACAATCGGCCACGGCGCAAATTTTCCGGTAAAAACCCTGCTGTTCCGAGCGCGAGAAGCAAGGCTGCCGCGCCAAGCAATGGTGAGCCGGCAAAGCTTGTTATCACACTGATCCAGGCAAGGCCGATTGTTGCAGTTCCGCCAGCAAGGCCATTCGCGCCATCCATGAAATTGTAGATATTCATAAAGGCCACGATCCAAAAGATCGAAAGCGCGACGCCCAATAGCGGCGTAAGCTCCATCACGCCGATATAAGGGATGGGTAAAGTTTGCAGAGGCCCAAAGAAGATTACGAAAAGCGTCGCTACAGCAATTTGGCCTACAAATTTCCAAACCGGTACTAACTCTATGCGGTCGTCAGCATAACCGATGCCAAGCGCGACCATGGCAATGATGCCGAGTTTCGAGAGATCCTTTGCAATGACCGCACTCTCCGAAAAGACGCCCACCACAAAAATACCCGCAACCCATGCGCCGATAATCGCGAGCCCGCCAGACCGTGGTGTTGCCACTGAGTGACTTGATCGATCATTCGGATGGTCAAGCACGCCGCCCGACCGCGCAGCAAAAAGGCTGGCGCAATAAGAAACGCAAACCACTAACGCCGCAGCGACGGCAAGAATGAATGGTTCGATCAACATGGATTCCCGAAATAAAAGGACGCGCTCAACTCAGATTGAACCTACCGCACATGGAGTCGGCTCGCCAAGGCCCACGAACCAAAGGATTTCGCCCGGTTTGCCGCACGTTCCGCACTTTCTCGCGAATTGAACAGCGCGAAACAGGTTGCGCCGCTTCCTGACATGCGCGCGGCCATGCTGCCCGGTGTGGCGTCAAGCATCTCGATCACCTCACCGACGACCGGCGCATGATGGCGAGCAAATGGCTCCAGATCATTCCGGGTTTTGGCCAGCTGTTCTGTAAGATCCGTATAATTCGTCCCCGCAATATGAATAAGCTCGGCATTGGGCGGCGACGGATATTTGCGATCAAAAGCACGGAAAATGGGCCCGGTTGGCATTTGAACCCGCGGATTCACAAGACAAGCCCAGAGCGGCGGCAGGACTGGCCCTTTTTCAAGGATTTCACCGGCACCGGTTACATTGACCGGTGCTTTGAAAAGACACGCCGGGATATCAGCGCCGAGAGAAAACGCCAATTGGGCAAGCGATGTATCACTAATATCAATCCGCCAAAGTTTTACGAGGGCACGCAAGATCGCCGCCGCATCCGCAGAACCACCGCCAATGCCCGCAGCAATCGGCAAGTTTTTCTCCAGCGTGATTTTTGCGCCCAGTTCCGTGCCTGAATATTCGGCTAACCGGCGTGCGGCCCGGTAAACGAGATTGTCTTCAATTGAGGTCGTTTTAAGCGGTTCTGCAAATGGCCCAGTCACCTCCAGGGACAGAACGCTATCATTCGTGACCCGGATAACATCGCCGCCTTCGGTAAAGACGAAGAGGCTTGCGAGATCGTGCAACCCATCGGGCCGAACGCCGCCCACATGGAGATATAGGTTTATCTTTGCTGGCGCAGTTTCAACAATCATTCAGAAACTTCCGGAAGGCCAACTTCCAGCTTGCGTTCTACCGAAGCCCGAAGCTTATCATCCGGCTCCAACTCCAGAACATGCTGCCATTGGTAACGCGCCTCAATTTTGCGCCCCAACCGCCAATACACGTCCCCAAGATGATCCGTAACGGTCGGGTCGCTTGGCTCTAATGAGGCCGCATGTTCAAGATGTCCGACGGCTGCTTCGTAATCACCTTGCTGGTAATGGGCCCAGCCGAGGCTATCGATAAATGCGCCAGAGTTCGGCTCAAGCGAAACAGCCTTTTCGATCAATGAAAACGCTTCTTCCAAATTCTCACCGCGCTCGGCCCATGAATACCCGAGATAGTTCAGCGCCGTCGCCTCGTTCGGGGCGATTTCAACCGCGCGTTTCAGGTCTGCCTCCGCCGACGGCCAATCTTCCAGGGCCAGATATGACGCTGCGCGCGCAACGAAAAACCGCCATGCATCCTCCGCAGGCTGATCAGGAAGCGAAGCGATCAAATTCGAATAGGCCGTGATTGCGTCGCGGTTGCGATCCTCGCCCGCCAACAAATTGGCATAGGAAAACTGCGCTTCGAACGAGCCTTCTGAGCGCGCAGCTTTTCGTAAAACGGAAAGCGCTTCGTCACGCTTTCCTTGTCCGATCAATCCGCCAGCAATTTCAATTTGTGCTTGCTCATAAAATGCTGAGCCCGCTGGTATTTTACGCAACATGGCAATTGCGCTTTGGTTGTCGCCATATGAATTTAAAATTGACCCCGCCAAACGCTGCGCGTGGTCAAATTCAGGCGCGAGATAGAGCGCTATCTGAACAAATGCCAGCGGCATATCGTAATTTGCATCACCGACGCGAAACCCGGCTTTTTGCGCCGCTGTGCGCTGATCAAAGGATTGCTGCAATATGGTTGCACCAAAAGAATAGAGCGCAACGGCAGCGCCTTTGGCCGGTGTAACCGTGGCCCAAACGCGATCCGTTTTATTTGCGTCCAAGCGGTCTAGGCCGTGCATCGCAATTTGCCGGTCCGGCCCACGATATTGCGCCAAAAGCTCATAATGCTCGCGCGCCGCCTCTAAATCCCCTGAACGCTCAAGAAACGATCCGTAGGCCGCTCTTCCCACCGCGCCGCCATAGGTCATTAGTGCCAGTTGATAGGCGGTACGCGCTTCGTCAGTAAGTCCAGCGCGTTCGAATAAGAACGCCTGATGCAGCGGGTGGAAACCACGAAAGGTATCGCCGTCTTGTTGCGCTAATGCGCGCAAGGCATTTTCATTACCTTCCGCGCCCGCAATGGCCCACGCATCAATGATCGTCATAACCGGACGAAAATAATCGATCTCCGCACCGGTTCTGAGCGCCTCGCGCGCCGCCGCATAATCTTCCGCTTTTAACGCACGCGCGGCGATTACCAATTCCGCGAGATCATCATCTTCCGGATCTTCGTTTTCGAGAATTTTTCTGGCCAGCTCTGCCGCGTTATCAATATTGCCCGCAGCAATTTGATAGAAAAATGCGCTGCGCACGACCTCTTCCGACATGCCCGTCTCGGTTCGCGCGCCTTCAAACGCAGTAGCCGCCGCGTCGATTGCGTTGCTACGCGCCGCAAGGCGTCCGGAAAGATAGTCGCCGACAAGAGATTCGCTTTTCGGCTCACTTGCGCAAGCAGCGAGGAGCCCAAAAGCGATTGTACCGAAGAGAATATTTTTCAAACGCAACGCAGGGCGCTCCTTACATATTAGGATAGTTTGGTCCACCACCACCTTCTGGTGTTGTCCAGACAATATTTTGTGACGGATCTTTGATGTCACAAGTTTTACAATGCACGCAGTTTTGTGCGTTTATTTGGAACTGCGGATCCCCGCCACCTTCTGCTGTCACAACTTCATAAACGCCCGCAGGACAATAACGCTGCGCCGGCTCCGCATATTGCGGGAGATTAACGTCGATTGGGATTGATGGATCCTTAAGCTTTAGGTGGGCAGGCTGATCTTCTTCGTGATTTGTCGCAGAAAAAGCCACATTTGTCAGCCGATCATAAGTCAGCTTGCCATCAGGACGCGGATAATCGATAGGCTTGTGCTTTGAGGCAGGCTCCGTTGAAGCCGCGTCGGTTTTTCCGTGGTGGAGTGTTCCAAAAAACGAAAATCCAGAAAGCGCCGTGTTGGTCCATAGATCGAGACCCGCAAGTCCGATTGCCCCCAAACGCGTACCGAACTTTGACCAAAGCGGCTTCACATTGCGCGCCTTGAAAAGCTCTGCCTTAACCGGAGAGTCATCATAAGCCTCTTGATAGGCAACGAGTTCATCCCCCTCGCGCCCGGCCATAACCGCTTCAAATGCCGCATTCGCCGCCATAATACCGGTCAACATGGCATTATGATTGCCCTTGATACGCGGCACATTCACAAAGCCCGCTGAACAGCCGATAAGCGCACCGCCTTTGAAGGTCAATTTAGGCACGGACTGGAACCCACCTTCGGTAATCGCACGCGATCCATACGCGATCCGCTTACCGCCTTCTAGCAATTCAGCAATTTCCGGATGGGTCTTGAACTTCTGAAACTCCCCATACGGATAAAGGTAAGGATTTTTGTAATTCAGGTGAACAACAAAACCGAGCGCAATCGTATTGTCATTATAGTGATACAAGAAAGACCCACCGCCCGTATCATCATTTAATGGCCAGCCAAAAGTATGCTGCACATGACCGGGACGGCTTTTCTCCGGCGAGATTTCCCATAACTCCTTTAGGCCGATCCCATACTTCTGGGGATCGCTATTCTCATCGAGGTCAAATCGCTCAATGAGTTGTTTTGCCAATGATCCGCGAACTCCCTCGCCGATTAAGACATATTTACCGACAAGTTCCATTCCCGGCTCATAGCTGTCGCGCTTCTCACCGTCCTTGCCGATCCCCATCTCGCCCACGACAACCCCGCGGACCGATCCGTCTTCGCGATAAAGAACCTGCGATGCCGCCATGCCGGGATAAACCTCGACGCCCATTGCTTCTGCCTGTTCAGCAAGCCAACGGCAAACATTGCCCATTGATACGATGTAGCAGCCGTGGTTTTTCACCATATCCGGCATGCCCCAAACAGGTAACGACATTGAACCGGCCGCTCCGAGAATTTTAAAGCTTTCGGATTCTACCGGCGTATCGATTGGAGACCCCATATTGCGCCAATCAGGAAGCAATTCATCGAGACCGCTCGGGTCTAAAACTGCCCCAGAAAGGATATGCGCGCCGACTTCCGATCCTTTTTCGACCACGACGACATTGATGTCACTACCGGCTTCTTCAGCACGTTGCTTCAACCGAATCGCTGCGGAAAGTCCTGCTGGCCCCGCGCCCACAATCACAACGTCAAATTCCATCGATTCCCGTTCAGGGGCTGTTTCACTCATCGCTTGTCTCTTTCTGCGTCTTCCCGAGGTGTCTTTAGCTTTGATCTGTGTTTCTGGCAAAAATCATCAAGAAAAGCCATGTTGCATAACACGCATTTCGGAAGAGACCGCCAGAGTCTCGAATTAGGAGTGAAACACCCATGGTTCAAAACCTGCTCATTATATCCTGTGTCATATTCGTCTCATTATTGCTGGTCGCCGAATATCGAGCCTCTGTGGGGCTTGTCTCGGGATATTTAAAATGGCTGTCTAAGCCGGCGGCCTCGCTGGTTTTCGTACTTCTAGCCCTCGCGGGCGGCGCGCTGGAGACAAGTTACGGCATCTGGATATTGGCCGGTTTGGTGCTTTGTATGGCCGGGGATATTTTCCTGATCCCGAATGCCGAGAAAGCATTTCTCGCAGGAATGGCAGCCTTCGCATTAGGACACTTGGCCTATATTGGTGCCTTTTTGGGCACCGGGCCGGAAATTTCAGGTTTATTCCTAATTGGAAGCGCCGGCATGACCGCTATGGCCATCCTTGCCCTGCGGTGGCTTTGGCCAACGCTCGCGGCCTTCCGCGCACCGGTTGCCGCTTATTCCGCAATTATTGCGATCATGGTCGCCACTAGCTTTATGGCATCGCCGGGGAACTCATCCGCACCCAATTTGACAGTGATCGCTGGAGCCATCGGATTTGCGGTTTCTGATCTAGCGGTCGCGAGAGAGAAGTTTGTCACGCAAAAATTTTTCAACAAGCTATGGGGGTTGCCGCTCTATTATGGGGCGCAATTGCTATTAGCGTCTTCTGTTTAGGGGCTCAGTGCTGCTAGAAGCTAATGGTAATGGAACACACAGACGAACAGGCGGCCAGAGCCCTCCTCCGCTGGTATGCGGAAATGGGCGTCGACGAAGCGGTCGCCCCTCAACCTGCAGATCTCTATAGCTGGACCGCCCAGGAACAGACGTTTGCCCGCCCCACGCGGCAGAGCGCGGACCGTGCTCCTGCGCCGCAACCGCAACCCGTTGCGCCTGAACCTACGGTCGATGAAGCGATCAAAACTGCCGAGAAAATTGCGGCTGCCTGCGGTGATTTCGAAGCGCTGGACGCTGCTGTTCGGTCGTTTGACGGATGTCCATTAAAAACCGGAGCGAAAAATACCGTCTTTACCGATGGCGTCGTTGGTGCCGAATTGCTGGTGATTGGCGAAGCCCCGGGGCGCGAAGAAGATCAGACAGGGAAACCGTTCGTCGGTCGTGCGGGTCAGTTGCTTGATCGCATGCTCGCAAGCATAGGCCGATCGCGCACAGAAAATGCCTTGATTTCCAATGTTATTTTTTGGCGGCCACCGGCAAATCGCGCGCCCACACCACTGGAAACCGCAGTCTGCCGCCCATTTGTCGATCGGTTAATTGAGATTTCGGCTCCCAAGGCAATCTTGATTGCTGGCGGCGCACCGTTACAGGCCCTATTGGGTGTTACCGGCATCATGCGCGCCCGCGGTATCTGGCGCGAGGTAGAAACCGCCAACGGGACCGCAATTCCTGCTATACCGACTTATCATCCCGCATTTCTGTTGCGCCAACCGACCGGCAAACGGCTGGCATGGGCGGACCTTCAATCCCTCGCCGAGAAGTTAAAGGAGCGTTAACTGACGTTACGATATCCTTAGCGTGACGAGCACAGGTCGTGTAATAGTCGGGTGCTGATCGCGGGTTCATGGGGACGTCTTTTTCCAATCGATCCAGATAAATGTCGCGCAAGTGCGAACAGGGACACAATTATGCCGCTACGCCTACTATTGGTCGCTACTGCTTCAATTTCGGTGATGTCTATTGCCACTCCGGGAATGGCAATAAACCCAAAAGCAGAAACAATTGATGATATCATCGCGTCCGAGGTGCTCTCTCTATCCGTGCTCAGCGAGAGCGATGCAGCGCTTTATCAACAGATTTTCGCTGTCCAAGAAGATGGTAAATGGCGTGAAGCGGATCAGCTTATTGCAAAAATCGAAGACAAAACCCTTATGGGGTATGTCGAATTCCAGCGATATATGCACCCAACCGCCTATCGGTCTTCATTTAGCGAACTAAAACGCTGGCTCGCCTATTATGCGGATCATCCCGAGGCGGATAAAATCTATTCACTAGCCCGCAAACGCCAACCGCGCGGACAGTCTTCGCCACTCCGTCCGATCACGCGCAAATGGCGGCAGCCACCAGAAAAACAGCTTCACCCTGACTTGGTTGCTGATGCAGAAAATATGAGCGCATCACGCCTTCGCCAGATCGAAGGCCGGGTTCGGTACCTATCCAACAAAGAACGTGCGCTCGATGCACTAAAGGAAATCGAAAACCATCACCGCAGAAAAACGATCACGACACGGCAATTTGACCGCATGCGGTCATGGATTGCAGCCAGCCTCTATTATCAAGGCTATGTGGACACTGCGCAGAAAATTTCCGAAGAAGCAGCAGCGCGCAATGGCGAATCGGGGGTACTGGCACATTGGATTGCGGGTCTTATTTCATTCCGTGAGGGGAATATTGCGCGCGCGCACGATCATTTCAAAAAAATGGCCGCCGTGCCCTATCAAGAAGATAGCTTGCGATCAGCGGCCGCATTTTGGGCCGCGCGAACAGCGCTGGCTGGTGGCAGCCCCGAAGATGTCACCCCGAACCTAGAAATTGGCGCTGCATTTCCTTTCACTTTCTACGGGCAATTATCGCTTGCGCAGCTTGGTCGCGACTACGCGTATAATTGGACGCCCCCAAAGGCCACGACAGAAGAAATTTCTGCGCTGATGGAGAAAGAGCCGCGTATTAAACGGGCAATTGCGCTCGCGCAGGCAGGGCGCGAAACAGACGCCGACATTGAGCTTCGTTGGGCCAATGGCGCAATCGAGGCGGAAGACGCGCCGACATTGTTAGCCATTGCGATTGCACTCGATTTACCTGCCTCACAGATCGATATCGCGCTATCGGACGATAACCCTGCGCTACAGGCGGGGTTGTTTCCGGTGCCGGACTTTACGCCGCAAAGTGGATTTAAGATCGACCGTGCACTGCTTTATGCGCTTATGCGGCAGGAATCCAAGTTCAAAACCGACGCGACCAGCCGAGTCGGCGCACGCGGCCTGATGCAACTGATGCCGAGAACCGCAAGTTTTATCGCCGGGGATCGTAGCCTAATTTACAAAAGCGGACGCGAACGTCTCTACGATCCATCATACAATATGGAACTTGGTCAAAATTACGTCGATCACCTCATGACAAAGGCAGTGGACGGCGACCTATTCCATCTTGCAGCGGCCTATAATGGCGGGCCTGGCAATTTGCGGCGTTGGAAGCGCGACGTAGAAATCGAAGATCCGCTCCTCTTCATAGAGAGCATTCCCAATCGCGAGAGTCGCGACTTCGTGGAAAAGGTGCTTACAAATTTCTGGATTTATCGTGCGCGCCTTGGGCAACCGGCCCCATCACGCGAGAAAGTCGCCGCAGGGGAATTGCCCTTATACGAAGCAATCGACCAGATTGCTTCGCAATAAAGCGCTAACCCGAATATTTAGTCGAGATTCATGACCTGCATGATCGCAGGGCCGAGGATAACGGCAAAAAGAACCGGCAAGAAGAAGCCAATCATCGGAACCGTAAGCTTTGGCGGTAGCGCCGCAGCTTTTTTCTCGGCTTCCTGCATCCGCAAATCCCGGCTTTCTTTCGCCATAACCCGCAAGGATTGACCAAGCGGCGTACCGTATTTTTCAGACTGGATCAGCGCCGTCACAACCCCGCGAACTGCATCAAGACCGGTCCGCTCAGCAAGATTTGCATAAGCCTGTTTCCGTTCCTGAAGATAGGAAAGTTCAGCTGTCGTAAGGCCCAATTCTTCAGCAAGTTCTGGGCAGTTTGGGCCAACTTCCTCACCGACTTTTTGAAACGCCGCTTCAATCGACATACCGGATTCCACGCATATCAACAGGAGGTCCAACGAATCTGGCCATGCTTCGCGAACTTTTTGCTGACGCTTGGTCACCATATTTGTGATGTAGATATTCGGAAGATAGAACCCGCTTAAAAAGCCACCGATGGTCGCAAGCAGCCTACCGAAGGGGTCGAGATCAAATCCGCCCAGCAAATAAACATAGATGCCCACCATAAATGCGACCACGAAGGGAAGACCCAAGCGTGCCGTCATGAAGGTAAAAACGGGCCCTTGGCCACGATAGCCGGCCATCATCAATTTTTTGCGCGCGGCCTCTTCGTCAAAAATTTCAAGCAGCTTCAGGCTCTCGACGAGTTCTTTGACCATGCCTTGTGGCGAACGGTTTCGCAGGCTTGCATTAGGTTTCTTTGTAAGCATTTCGCGTTGCTGCTTACGCAGATTTTCGCGATAGCTCCCAACGGATTTCATGCGTTCTTCGAGCTTATCTTTCACAAGAAGCGGCTCAAGGATCGTAAATACAGCCGCAACAGCCGCAAGCGAAACAAGCGCTGCTATCTGTAGAGACGGATCCGTAACTGTATTGATCATCGCTTCCATTGGGCGCGTCCTAAACTTTGATCTGTGTCATTTTCTTCATCACGATGATGCCGGTCATCATCCAAACACCAGCACCGATCAGAATGAAGTTACCCACTTTGGTAGAGAAGAGCGGCACCAGATATTCTGGCGACGATAATTGAACAGCGCCCATAACGAGAAACGGCAGTGAACCAATGATATAGGCAGACGCCTTCGCTTCTGATGAAAGCGCCTTAATCTTACCTTCCATCAGCTTTCTCGAACGCAACACATTGGCAAGATTGCCAAGCGCTTCTGCAAGGTTACCACCTGTTTTTTGTTGGATGAGCAAAACAATGCCGAAGAAATTCACTTCCTGCAGCGGCATCCGCTCACTCATGCGCTCTAGCGCTTGCTCCAATGAAAGGCCAACGCGAATGCCTTCCGTGAGCATATGAAATTCATCGCTAACAGGGCGCGGGGCTTCGCGCGCAATAATCTTGAGACATTCATTTACCGGTAGGCCGGACTTAACACCGCGCACGATGACGTCAATCGCATTAGAAAACTCTGCGACGAATTTCTTCTGGCGGCGACTACGCAAAAAGTTCAATGACCAACGGGGGAAACCAATTCCCCCAACAACCAACAATAGCGCATTGATCCAGGGCTGTTGCCCGGAAATGACGCCGATCAGTCCAAAAAACAGCGCTGATACAACAGACGCGATGTAGAAGTGCTGGCGTTTGACGGTCAAACCTGCCTGCTCAAGCATCTGGTCCATCGTCAGACGCTTCTTCTTTTTGAGGTCTTTGGTCTTATTCTCTAACGCCGCAAGCGATTCAGACAGCTTTTTACGCCGTTCTTTATTCTGCGCTTCCGAATTGGCACCGCCGCCGCGCTTTATGGTCTTTGCGGCATTCAACGCAGATACGCGCTGATTGGCTTTGTCTTTCTGGCTAGGTGCCAGCAACACAAAAGCGAGCGCTATGAAACACACAACGCCTAAAACGCCAACGATAAGGATCTGCTGATCCATAGTTTCTACTCCGCAGCTGCGTCGAGAGCGGCAGCTAGCTCTGCTTCTTTTCCGTAGTACCGGGCCCGATCCCAAAATGCGGGACGTGCAATGCCGGTCGATTTATGGCGACCCACAATATTTCCGTCCGCGTCTTCGCCTTCCATATCGTAGATGAAAAGGTCTTGGGTAATAATCGTATCACCCTCAGTACCAAGAACTTCTGTAATGTGCGTGATCCGGCGAGAACCATCTCGAAGGCGCGCCGCCTGAATAATCACGTCTATAGAGCCAACAATCATTTCCTTGATCGTTTTAGACGGCAGATTATATCCGCCCATGGTAATCATTGATTCGATACGCTGGATCGCTTCGCGCGGGCTGTTGGCGTGGAGCGTACCCATCGAACCATCGTGACCGGTGTTCATCGCCTGTAGCAAGTCAAATGCCTCTGGGCCACGAACCTCACCAACGATAATTCGTTCTGGACGCATCCGAAGGCAGTTCTTTACGAGGTCGCGCATGGTTACCTCGCCCTGACCTTCAAGATTTGGCGGGCGTGTTTCAAGACGAACTGTATGCGGCTGCTGGAGTTGAAGCTCCGCCGCATCCTCTGCGGTAATCACGCGCTCATCATGCTCGATGAAACTCGTCAAACAATTGAGCAATGTCGTTTTACCTGAACCCGTACCACCAGAGATAAGCGTATTAATCCGGCAATGACCGATGATCTCGAGCACTTTCGCGCCCTCTGGTGAGATCGATCCGAAATTGACAAGATCCTGAATACGCAGCTTGTCTTTCTTAAATTTCCGGATGGTCAACGCAGCCCCGTCAATCGATAATGGCGGTGCGATAACGTTCACACGAGAGCCGTCTGGCAAACGCGCGTCACAAATCGGGCTTGCTTCATCAACGCGACGACCAACCTGGCTCACGATACGCTGACAAATATTCATTAGCTGCGCATTATCGCGGAAGCGAACATTCGTGAGCTGAATTTTACCGCCGACCTCGATGAATACGCGGCTTGCGCCATTGACCATGATATCCGCAATATCATCGCGGGCTAGCAATGGCTCAAGCGGGCCGTATCCGAGAACGTCGTTACAAATATCCTGAAGGAGCGCTTCCTGCTCCGAAATGGACATTTGAACATTTTTGATCGAAATAATTTCGTTGACAATGTCGCGAATTTCTTCGGCAGCGGCTTCTGTGTCCAGCTGCGCAAGTTGCGACAAGTCAATCGTATCGATCAACGCATTAAAGATTGTCGTCTTTGTGCGGAAATATTCGTCCGACCGGTTGCCAATTTCAATCGGCTCCGGGCCATTTTTAGGTGGCGAGACACGCGGCGGGGCCGAAGCAGCTGGCTTCGCCGCAGGCTTTTCTGATTTTGCCGGCTTAGATGCTACTTTCGCCGGAGCTGCAGTCGCTTTTTTCTCGGCCGGCGCAGGCTTGTTTGCCGCGACCGTATCTACAGGAGCCGTTCTCCGTCCGAACATGGATACACCCTACCGTTTCTTTTTAAACATCCCAGCCAAGCTGAATTTCGGCTTTGCGATATTCGCTTCATTGCGGCCCAAAAGCTGAGCTGATAGATCGCGAATTGACTGAGCGGTTTTAGACTTTCCGTTCACCTCAGTGATAGGCGAAGCATTGGTCGCCGCCGCGCCAAAGAGCTGCGGATCCCAATTTATAACTTGTGCTGGCTTAATACCGACATGCTCTGCAAATTGCGCTGCCTGTACCGCCGAAGTTTTCGGGTCAAATTGATTGATGATAAGCGTGGGCGACGAGTCGTTCGGACGCGCAGCACCGAGGATATCAATCAAATTTTTGGTGTTCCGGAACGACGCCAAATCTGGTGTCGCGGTGATGACAATCTCATCGGCCGTCATCAGGATACGCTTCGCCCATGATGTCCAAATATGCGGAACGTCAACAACAATCGTCGGGGCCGTGCCGCGAACCACATCAAGGACCGTTTCAAAGGCTTGATCGTCGAGATCAAAATCACGATCGAGCATACTAGGTGCCGTAAACAGGCTCAATCGATCCGTATGTTTCTGTAACAGACGATCAAGTAGAACATCATCGAGACGTTCTGGCGAACCAAGCGCCTCAACCAGACCTGCGGATGCCTCTTCGTCAAAATCAAGGCTTACGGTTCCGAATGGCAAATCAAGATCCAGAATCACCGTATCGCTGTGGAATTCCTCAGCGGAACACCAGCCAACATTGTGAGCGAGGGTCGACGATCCCACGCCGCCGCGCGCGCCAACAAATGCCATCGTCTTACCGATAGGTGGTGCTGACGGATCGACATATAGATCGGCAATCGTCTTGATAATCTGAAGCGGCGACCGTGGACGCACGATATACTCGCTGACGCCTTGGCGAATAAGCTCGCGATAAAGAATAATATCGTTTACCCGGCCAATAATGATCACCTTTGTCGATGGATCACATACTTCGGCCAGTTCACCCAGCTTAGCGAAAATTTCTGCGCCGCCGACCATCGTTTCAAGGATGATCAGGTTCGGCGTCGAAGCGGATTGGAAATGGTCGATCGCCTTATTGATCCCACCCATGTGAATGGTGAGATGCGCCTTGGACAATCGACGGTCTACTGACGCTTTTTCCAAAAGAGTCGTCGTCTCTGGTGCTTCACAGAACGCATGTATAGAAATGCGCGGCACCGGGCGATGATCAATCTCTTCTTCGCCAAATTCTGCAACATCGAGTTCAGAAACAGGCTCGTCGAAGTTGGCGCTAGCAGCGCCTGCAGTCGTCGCCGCGACGAGTGCACCTTCAGTCTGTTCTTCTGCTAGGTCTTCGCTGACAGCTTCCGCAGCCTCGCTGACGTTGTCGCTTTCTTCAGCGACGTTGATTTCTTCTTGGGCTTCACCGAAGACATCATCGAAATCAAAGCTTTCTTCTGCTGTCCCCTCAACCGCTTCTTCGTCGACCTGTTCAACAGGTTCCTCGGCCACGGGTGCAACGTCACCTTCAGCGAATAACTCTTCGTCAGAGAAAATGTCGTCGCCGAAGTCTTCTTCTCCGAGCGCCGCGAGTTCTTCATCTGAGAGTTCTTCACTCAACCAGGCATCGTCGTCACCAAAAGCGTCAAGGTCTTCCTCAAAGCTCTGGTCACTATCCTCTGCGGGAACAGTCGCAACTGGACCACCGTCCGCACCAAGGCTGGCAGCGCTATCAGCGACGCCTTCCTCATCTTCTGTCGGCTGGTATGATGTTTCAGCAGCGTTTTTCATTCTCATCTCCCTCGAGCATCTCTACCTAGAGCGGGCTCAAACCTTAATTTCCGGACGTTTCAGCATCGATATTTGCATCGACTGCTGACGCCGTAACTTGACCTTCGCGATAAAGCTTAATCGCACGAACCACCGATTCCCCATCACGTGGGTCTTTATCTGCTGGCGCAATGAGATCGTGCGGATCAGCGATCATGGCCGCATAATTATTCATCGTCGCGCAACCCATATTCGGTGTACGTAGGTTCCGATATTCGCGCTCTTTCATGCCTTTCCAAATACCACATGGGCTAGCTGAGGCCACATAACGTGTGAAGGATAAAACGATCTCCTCACCATCACCGGAACCAGCACGATAGGTTGCGCCATGCATTGCCGACCAAGAAACACCTGAATCGTTCAAAACTTTACGAATATCGGCGGCGGTTTCATGTCCGTCATTGTCGTTGCCCGCACCGGACGGTGCCGTCACCGTGACAACGCCATGCCCATTTGTGAGATAGGAATCTGCGAATGCTTTAAGCCGCGCCTTATCTACATTTGACAGCTCTGATGTTGTTGAATCAACATTGATAGTAAGCGTAACAACCTGACTATCGACCGAAATCGGATGGCTCTCAGCAATCGTCATGCTGTGTTGCGGTCCATTAAACGGGCCGCCTGCGCAACCAACAACCAATAGAGAGGCCGCAGAAAGAAAAGCATATTTCATTGTTTTAGCATTCATGACTACGTTCCTCTTAATCCAGGATGAAACCCATTGGTCCTTGCAGTGACGCTTCGTTTACGCCAGACCCTGCGAGACCATAGGTCGAAACAATCTTACCGAGCAAAATAGTCTGTGCATCGCTGGCCGGGACGAACCCTTCTGCAGGGTCGAGTAACTCCGACTCATGCGTTGAGTTCACAAGATACGGCGTCACAATGATTACAAGCTCCGTCTCGTTGTTGGTATAATTCCGGCTACGGAACAGTTGACCCAGAACGGGCACGTCCTTAACACCCGGTACACCTTCAATCGTTGAACGCATGTCTTCTTGAAGAAGGCCCGCCATCACAAGGCTTCCACCAGATGGCATTTCAACGACCGTATTTGCGCGACGAACAGAAAGACCCGGAATTGAAAGACCGGCTGTGGTGGTCAAGTTACCATCATCATCGACGGTCGTGGCACCAGGCACAAAGAAAGCATTTTCTGTGGTGATCTCACTGACCTCAGTAGAAATTTTCAGGTTGATCCGCCCTTTGCTCAGCACCAGCGGCGAAAAGCCAAGACCGACACCAAACTCCTTAAATTCGATCGAGATAACGCCATCATCCTGACCAACCGGGACCGGGAACTCACCACCAGCAAGGAACCGCGCCGACTCGCCGGAGACCGCAGTTAGATTCGGTTCGGCCAAAATCCGCACAAGACCGTTCGATTCAAAGGCTTGAAATGATGCGTCTAGGTCGCGCAGCGTACCCGTAGGATTAGTTCGGTTACCTGCCAGTCCTAAACCGCCATTAGTGGCAATCGCATTCGCTGCCGCAAAGGTGAAGTTCGAATTGGATACCGATACCGAGCCATTAATTGACACACCAAGTTGTTTGAGCAACTGACGCTGCATTTCTACGATGCGGACCTTGAGCATCACCTGCTCTGGATCACGCACACGGATCATATTCACGACATTGTTTTCATTGCCGACGAAGCGTCCTGCCAGTTCTGAAGCATTTGCAGCTTCCGCAGCAGATTGAACGACACCGCGAAGAATCACATTGTCATTGACTGATTCAATTTCGATACGCGCGTCTGGTAGAACGCGGCCAATCAATTCACTCAACGCATCCATGTCACGCTCAACCTGAATTTCAAGATTGAGAATCTGGCGACCGCGAGAGTCAAAGAAAAATGCATTCGTCTGACCGGTTGAAAGGCCTAAGAGGTACACTCGACGCGGCGAGCGCACGACCGCCTCAACGACACCGGGCTGAGAGACCAAAACATCGGCCGCCGCATGCGGTAGCTCAACGATGGCCGCTTTATTCAGTGGCAGAATGATACTTTTCGAAACAGCGCTTTCGCCGCCCATATCAATACTGACAGGATATGCGCCGCGCTGGGCGAGCGCACTCTCTGTTGGTGAAAGCGTGGCAACACCTGCAAAAAGCGCAAGTGCCGCACCCATAACTGACTTGGCCACAACTTTCTCCATTGCTTTGAACGGATCCATAAGGACAGTCATATCAACCCCCTGGGATTTTTTATTCTTAAGAGCGCCCATAACGAATCACACTCACATTGGATGACCGGCGTTCACTTGCGACGAGATCACCTTCAGGTTTAAAAATACTGCGCAGAACCAGGCTTAACGAACCTGACGAACGCGCGGAAACGAATGTTTCAGCGTCGAGCGGCGCGAGCTCAAGCGTGACGTTCACGCTATCGATATGCGCTGTTTCTGTATTCTCAGCGTAAATCGTATTTACCGCGAGAACGCGGACGTCCTCAAACATGGTGCGTGCCAGCCCGCCATCACGGCTATCGCGACCGCCACCGGTAAAAAGAATATCGACCCGGTCACCTGGCAGGATAAAGCCTCCGGATGCGGTTTCTGGTGAAACACGCAAAGTGACTGCGCGCATTCCCGGTGAAATAATCGCCGCCATCAATCCAGACGATTCTGCGCGCGCAAGTTTTTGATTCACGATCGGTTCGCCATCGACAATTATCGAACGGGCAACCGCGTTGGCTAAGTCATCGCGTGCCTCTGGGTTTTCATCAGTGATAAATGTCGGGCGCACCGCTTTTTTCGGCCATGAAACCCATGACGTACTATCAAGCAACAGCCGTTCTCCACGCTGAATGTTTTTGTTGGCCACGAGAACGCGAACAGTTTCTTCTTTGACAGGCTCAACAATTTGTATCGGTGCCACGGTTTTGTTCTGACCCAACATCAGGACAAATGCCCCTGCCCCCGCAACGAGAGCGACCCCTAAAATAGCTATTCGACTTACGTTCATTTCGACCCTGCCTGACCTTTTGCGCTTTCCATACAGATCGCCGTTTATGTATGTTGCGACAAACTCCTCAAAACTCTGTTAACTGACCTTGTTAACCGCCAATGACCAATTGGAAGTATGGTGTTTGTGAAAAACTAAGAAGTGCACCGCCGCCAATCGCGACCGCATAGGGCAAATCTTTCTTGCGTTCGTGGAGGCGTATTAACCAAGGCGCATGGGCATAAACGGGCAAAATCGGCAATTTCCGAAACATGACCATTGCGATTGCCAGAGCGAGCCCAGAAAGCCCTGTATAGAATAAAAACATGCCAAATCCGCTCAACCCAACCCAGGGAGCCGTTGCGGCAAAGAGCTTCGCATCACCACCGCCGACAATTTTGAAAGCAAAAAGGCCAAAACTCACCACCAATGAACCCGCTCCGATCAACAGGCCTTCAAGAATAATTTGCGGGTGAGCACCAACAGCGAGACCAGCTGCGGGATAGGTACAGATCAGAATGATCGATATCCAATTTGGAATTTTGAATTCATAAATATCATTCGCGGCGGCAATTAATAAAGCCGCGGGGAATACTGATAGAAGTAGATAGGCGACCACTGTCCGTCTCCAGATAAATCAAACATTATCTATAGGGCCCGCGATCTTAATGTTCCGTTAGACATAAAGAAAAAAGGAGATCCATCGGATCTCCTTTTTCATCTCATAACGCTTCAGCGGCAAGATTACGCCGAGTAGCGCGTATTCTTAAGAAGCGTCCAGTTCAGTTTGAACGTCGCCGAATGTACCGCTAAGTGAAGTACCAACAGCTTTCACTGCGCCGATGATAGCAACAGCGATAAGGGCAGCAATCAGGCCATACTCGATAGCCGTTGCACCAGATTCGTCATTCTTAAAACGATTAATAAGAGTTTTCATTTGTCGACTCCTGCTTACTCTTTACTTGCACCGCTGAAGAAGGTCTCCCCTTCAGACATCGCCATATTGATCGGCATCGGTAAAAAATTCATGAACAGAATTTTTTATCTGTGTACTAATTATAGTTAATAATTATTTACCGTTTCAAAAACGGCGTTTTTCCTAGCGCGCGAGTGTATTTAGCCGAGAAATATCCTTAATTATTAGCCCTGGATAATCCCGTTCCGCTACGCCATCTTGTATCAATGATGCTACCGCGCCCGCCGCAACAGTTTCATCGACCTTCGCTATATCGGCAATTTCCCGGTGTTTTGGCATTTTTTCGATCCGCCAGATACCGGTCAGAACATCTCGCTCGACGCATTCTAATAAGGTCGCATAAATGCGTTGCTCATCTGCGATTTGTGTAGCCATGGCACCAAACCGCTTCGCCACAAGGTTCTCTGCTAGATAGGAAGCGATATTCCGCATCAGAGACGGACGTCCCGCAGCAAGTGACGAAAATTCGGCCGCATCGATTACAATAAGATCGGTTTGCTCCTCAGCCGTCACCGAGATTGTTTGGAATAATGCCTGATCCGGCTCTGCGATGGCGATTTCTAGACCAAAAACCCCTTGTGGTAACACGTCTTCAATCATCATGCCGCCGCCAATTGGGTCCGCAACAGAGACACGTAAGCCACCATTCAAGACGACGACGAATTCGCCGCCATCATACTGCCCCAAAGAAAAAACCGTTTGCCCCGCATCGTAATGGCGACGCTCACTTTGATCACGGAGCAATTCCAAAACGGCTGTAGGAAGGTCATGGAAAGGAGGAATTCGAGATAGTTTCTCGACAACGTCAAATTCCGCGGCAACGGGTTCAGCCAAAATCGCGCTCATAATTCTCTCCACCGGACGCTCTTCCGTATCAACGGAAATTTAAGCTCGAGTAAAATTTGTCTTACGAAATCATTGCAGGCAATGTGATTATTGAAACGAATCCTCTCCAGGCCTTTAAGCATTCTTTGACTCATATGGCCTAATGTCAGTTCAGGTTTATAGAGGATTATCAAATGCGCACTTTTGTCACCGCACTTGTTCTACTTACAGCATCGACACAGGTCGCTGCAGCCGAGCAATTATGGCTGACCATGGATCAGGTTCGCCCATACAAGCTTGAAAATCCCGCTCAAAGTATTGTTGTCGGCAATCCAGCGATTGCGGACGTCACCGTTCAGGACAACTCAAACGTACTTCTATTCGGTAAAGCGCCGGGGCTCACAAACATTTACATCTTTGATGAAAATGGTGAGGCCGCGAAAAATCTGATCATTCGTGTACGCACCCCAAGTGCGGATATGATGACAGTACACCGCGGCGTCGCGCGCACGACTTATAATTGTACGACGAATTGCGAAGCGACGGTTACCGTTGGCGATTCAGATGCGGTCTTCAATAATGTCGCCGCACAGGTCCAAAGCAAGTTTGGACAAGCCACTAGCCTTTCCAAGGGCGGTGAAGAAAACTAATCCCGCGCAAAAAGTGCCGATGAATTTCTCAGTCGGCACTCACGGGGCTTCAAAATTATAAATCTGCGGGCGTTCTTGCTGACGTAAGTTCGCCCTGCACCATGCATCAATTTCACGCGCTGTTTTCTCATTGGGTTGAACTTTATCTGCCAAGACAATATGCGCGACCAATCGACTTGCGCCATCACTCCGCCTTCCCACAACGATTTCGCATGATTTGATATGCGGGTGGGCACACATAGTGCTAGAAACGACATCCGGAAAAACATTGACCGCACCGATCTGAACGGCACCGTCACGGCGACCGGAAAGCGAAAAGCTACGCTCACCATCCCATTCCAGCATATCCATTGGCTCAACCCGCTCCTCCGAGGAATCGGGCATTATCCGCAACAGGTCGTCATCACATCGACGCCAATGATCGAACAGGATAAATGGCTCGCCGGGCGTATCGCGCCACCCAATCAATCCTGTTTCGGTTGAACCATAAAGTTCGCGCAAAACACCAAAGCCACTTTTCCGCATTTCAGCAGCGAGTTCGGGCGTCATCGGTTCGCCAAAACTGACGGCCATCGTGTTGTCCGGCGCTTTCAACTTTTCTTGCATCATGTAGCGCCACAATGTGGGTGTCGCCACAAGGACGTCCCCAAACAATAGGCTCTTCGACAATGCATCCGGTGTCATGCCGCGCGCGTCGACGGTTTCAACGCCCAAAAGGTTTGGCGTCAATATCGACAATTCAATTCCTATCAAACTGTGCGGGGCAACAAAAGACAACAAGCGCCGACGACCATAAAGGATATTCGCCGCAGCAGCCGCCTCTTGAAATATCGCATCTGCGCGGTGTTGATATGCCGTATCCTGATTACCACGAGCCGCCGGCTTAAACGAGAATGTATTTAATTTCATTCTCAGCGCATCTGACAGCATCCGTGCCCAGTCAGAAATTCGCTCAGCCGATTGGCTGGTTAAAAAATCCGGCGCAAACCCAAACAAGGTTGATGCGCGTTCTGCGCATGCGGTTTTTTCGGCAGCCGTTAATGCCATGCCGCCATTCTCAAGCTTGGTGTCTTGGGTCCAGGACGCAATCGTCAAAAAATCAATATGTCGATTAAATCGGCGCGCGAGCTCATCTGCTGCTGCTGCACCGATGACACGTGAAATTTGATCTTCCTGTAATACAAATGACTTCAATGGCCCGCTCGCATCTTTAAATCGTCACGTAATGCGTTTTCGTAGCATGATTTGAGCTTATCGAATATTTTTTGCGCTGACGCCGTCACTTCGCCAGATTTTATTGTCGCTAGCTGAAGGCCGATCAGGCTATTGGTCAAAATGATGACTGATTTTTTCAGTTCGTGTCTGTCTATTTCTGCCTCGACGACGGCCAATCCCGCATTATTGGCTGTCTGCAACAAGACATTCCGTACGATGCCGGAAAGCGCGCCCTCGCGCACCGGCGGCGTAACCACCTCTCCGTCTTCGCGAATGACGAAAACATTTGCCGCAGATGCACAGGCCACGCGCCCTGCATGATTGAGCATGATCGCATCATCCATTTTTGCGGCGCGCGCCTCTTCTCGGGCCAAAACATTATCAAGGTAATTTAACGTCTTGTAACGCGCGGAGATGCTGCGCTCTGCGCGGCTTGCACGAGCGACCATCAGCCTTTGAATCTCGCCTCCTGCCCCTTTATAGGGGCTTACCGTCACCAACAACGTCGGCTCATTCGCGTCTTCTGCGGAGAGCCCCCGCGCACCCACACCACGCGTTAGCGTAATTCTGCACGAGGCCGCTCCCTTTTTTGCCCCGTTGCGTTCAGCGAGATCGGTGATCGCTTTTGCGATCTCCGTCTCGGTGAACTTGACGTCAATTCCAAGCGCCGCAGCCCCAGCGGTTAGCCGCGCAATATGCGCACTAAAAAATGCAGGCTGACCATCACGCAACAGAATCGTTTCAAAAATTCCGTCGCCCAATAAAAACCCACGATCTGCGACATTGATCGATGTCGGATCATCAAGATATTGACCGTTAAAATAAATTGTCATTATTTCCCCACATATCCATGAACAAAGTTCTCTATTATTTTTCGCCCATGCGGGCTGAGCAATGACTCGGGGTGAAACTGCACCCCAACCCAAGGCCGCTCTTTATGCTCTACCGCCATGATTTCCCCTTCGCTACTCTTGGCGGTCACTTCCAGTCCGATTTCTTGTGCAGGCAGGACCGACACCAGTGAATGGTAGCGGCCCGCCATCATCGGAGAAGGGATTTCGTTAAATAACCCCGTTCCGTTATGATGAATTTCACTGGCCTCACCATGCAGCGGTCGAAGCGCCCGCTCGGTTCTACCGCCAAAATACTCGACTAAACATTGTTGACCTAAACAAACCCCCAGCAAAGGCGTGGTCGGGGCAATCGCGCTGAGCAAAGCCAGACATAATTTTGCGTCCGATGGACGCTTTGGCCCAGGGGATAGAACAATACCGGTCGGGGCCATGGCAATACATTCAGCGACGTTTACCGAATCATTTCGCACAGTAATTGTTTCTTGCCCAGTCTCGCGGATGTACCGCGCAAGATTATGAACGAATGAATCATAATTATCGACGACGAGTATCATCTCAAGCCTTTCGCCGTCTGCCCCAAACTGGCTAACATATTGCGCGCTTTATCAAGTGTTTCTTGATACTCAGACCGCGGTTCGGATCGCAACGTAACCCCGCCACCCACAGGAATTGATACAGATTCGCCGTATATCATCATGGTACGTATCGCCACGGAGAAGTCTGCTTTCCCGCAATCGGAATAATATCCGATTGCCCCGCAATACGGACCCCGTCCAACTTTCTCCATTCTCGCTATCGCGGCCATGGCCTCTACTTTTGGCGCACCCGTAATGGAGCCACACGGGAATAACGCTCTGAGAATATCTGAAAAATTGATTTCTGTACGCAATTTCCCGCTAATTTTCGAAACAAGATGAAACACGTTGGGCAGCGTCATCAGCTCGCAAATCTTATCCTCGTTGATCGAATAATCATCGCATATGCGCGATAGATCATTACGCATAAGATCCGCGATCATAATATTTTCAGCACGATCTTTCGGGTCGCTCTGGAGCGATGAAGCGAGCCCCCGATCTTCCTCATGCGTTTCACCACGAGGACGGGTGCCTTTTATGGGCTCGCAGGTAATTCTGTTGCTCTGCGGATCGATTTTAAAAAACCGTTCCGGCGATGTCGAAACTATTGCCGCATCGTTGAACTGCATGAACGCACCAAATCGCGCATTTGCGGTGTTTAATGCGGTTTTTGCGATTGAATACGCATCAACCACCATTTGCGATTGCCCAACAATGCGCTGCGATAAATTCATTTGGTAATAGTCGCCATCTAGAATGTTTTCGCGCACTGCTTCGACCGCTTGCAGATATTCGTCTTCTGAGAAATTCGATTCAAGCGCAAACGATGCCTGGGATTCTGTCGATGAGATTGTTTGGCGCTGCAGCAGGTCATGCAATTGTTCACATGCTGACCGTGTGCGCCCAATGACAAACCCTTTGCCGAGCCGTTGCGAAAACGCGAGTGCGGCATCATAGACGCCCAAACTGATATCCGGGAACGGATAACCATGCGATGGCAGTTTCAAACTTGGCTCGAAATAACCCGCAGTTTCATAGCCTATATACCCTAGAACGCCGCCGCAGAACGGGAAATTGTTTGAGCCAAAATCTCTATCGATCCGCCGCTGGCGAATAATATTGTCTAGCCGATCAAAGGATTCTGAGGAGGCGGTATCAATGATCTCAACCGGATTTGCCACAATCACCGACCAGCCATCATCTCCCGCCGACTGCCCGGAATGGAGCAAATGCGCATGCGGTTTGCCAACAAAAGGAGCGAAGGCCTCCTCTGGGTTTTGCCAGTCTATTTCGATCGAGATCATGTATGACATCTAGCCAAAACGCTCCCTGAGCGAAAGCAGTTCTTTGATGACTTGGGACACCACGTAAATTACCCTACTCATCAAGAAAACAGGAGATCTTTGATGCCTCATTCCGATGGACAAAGCGTGGCCAAGACATTTTACGGGCTAGCGATCGGGGTTCTTATCGGTTTTATCGCCTATGTCGGACGCGGCGTAATCATTCCTTTGGTCGTTGCGGGATTCCTTTGTTTTCTGATTTTTACCCTCAAAGAGAACATTCGCCGCGCGCCGGTTATTGGCCGCTTCATGCCCGATTGGGTTGGCTACATGATCGCGTTCTTGCTTATCGGGGGCGGAATGGTTCTGTTTGTGGAGATCATAAGATCAAATGTCGAAACCTTGCTGGAAACTTGGCCAAGCTATGAACAACGCTTGCGGGGATTGGCGAGCAACGCAATCGATTATTTCCGCGGAATTGACTTCCTGCCTCAGGATTTACTAGGCGGTGTTGAGCAAATTCAGCAGTCCGCTCTCGACCTGATCAAACCCGTTCTCTCGCAAGCTGCGGGGAGTTTGCGCTCGTTAAGTTCTAACTTCCTCACATTTATCACGGTATTTTTGTATTTGGTTTTCATGCTAATTGAACGGGGCCGTCTTCTTAAAAAGATCGGCCTTTTGGGCGCAGATGATCGGCAACGGCGCGTCATCAATGAAACCATTTCTGACATTGGCATTATGGTACGCCAATACATAACCGTAAAAACGATGTCGAACCTGATCACCGCGTCTATCAGCTATGTCATAATGTTGATTATTGGTGTCCAATTTGCTGGGTTCTGGGCATTATTGATTTTTGTGCTGAATTATATTCCAATTTTCGGAGCTGCATCAGCGATTACATTGCCAGTCCTTCTCTCGCTTGTTCAGCCTGATGGCGGCGGGATTCGCATGGCAACAATTGCCGCTATAAGCCTGATTGGGGCGGAGCAAATCATGAGTAACGGGATAGAGCCACGCCTTGTCGGCCGATCACTCAACCTCAGCCCTCTCGTTATTCTTTTTTCATTAGGCGTGTGGGGTTCGCTTTGGGGGTTCGCCGGATTACTGTTGAGCGTACCGATAACGGTAACCGTGATGATTGTTCTTTCCCAGTTCCATTCCACACGCGGTATCGCGATCATGATGTCTGACAATGGGAAGATCGCGGATATAAAACATGGCGAACTTGAACCGAAAACAGCTTAATTGGCGAGGGCCTCTTTCAAGGTTGCTGCCAACGCCATCGCTTCTTCCTTCCGGCCGGAACCATGACGCCACGCTACGCCGATACGCCGCGCTGGCGCTGGGTCTGAAAATGGAATCGTGACGAGATCTGCACCTTTTGCCAATCCTTCGCGCACCGCCATTTCCGGCAATAACGTTGCGCCCAATCCTGACCGCGCCATTTGAGCAAGCGTAAATAAGCTCGTCCCGCCAAACGCAGCGGCGGCGTCGCGGTCCCGTAACTCGCACGCGTCTATCGCATGATCGCGCAAACAATGGCCATCTTCGAGAAGCAGTAATTCGCACCCGTTCACATCTGTTCGCGAAACAGATTTCTTGTTCGCAAACGGATGATTTTCCGCACAAGCAAACCAGAATGGATCATCGCCAATTTCAATGATATCGACACCATGAATTTCATAGGGAAATGCCAAAACGGCAGCATCAATCAAACCTGCCGAGAGGCGCTCGGCTAAGGTCGCCGTCAGATCTTCACGTAGATAGAGATCGAGTTCGGGATAGGCCTTTTTTAAAAGCTTGGCCGCTCTGGGTAAAATGAATGGCGCTATGGTCGGAATGACCCCCAAAGTGAATGGTCCCTCCAATGGCCTGCGCCCACTTGCTGCCCGAACAAGGTCCTCGGCACCTGCCAGCAGCGCCGGCGCGCGCGATGCGACCTCCTCGCCCGCAGGAGTCAAAGCGAAAGCCCGGGTCGAGCGGTCAACGAGCTGCTGATCCATCAACGCTTCCATCTCTTTAATCGCGGAAGACAAAGTCGATTGTGAAACCAAACAGTCTTCTGCGGCTTTCGAAAACGAAGCGCGACGAACAAGCGCCATGAAAAATTGAAGCTGTCTAAGGGTCGGAAGTGGCGTCATCGCTGGCTCTCGCTCATTATCGGTAAATTCGATTATATAGAGCAATATAATCTATTTGATTAATTATCCAATGGGCCTATGTGTGTCTCATCGTTCCTTTGGGGCGAGAGAGTTCACTTAAATGAGATTAAAAGGAGACATGCATGTTAGGCGTCGGCGATAAACTTCCAGACTTTAAAGTTGTAGGCGTAAAACCAGGCTTCAATGCACACGAAGAAAACGGTGAGTCTGCGTTTGAAGACATCACGCAGGACAGCTTTTCAGGGAAGTGGAAAGTCATCTACTTCTACCCGAAAGACTTCACCTTCGTATGCCCAACAGAGATCGCAGAGTTCGGTCGTCTCGCAAAAGAATTCGAAGATCGCGATGCGGTCGTCATGGGCGGCAGCTCTGACAACGAGTTCTGTAAACTTGCATGGCGCCGCGATCACCCGGATCTAGACAAGCACCCGGCATATCAGTTCGCTGATACAACGGGTTCATTGATCGATGGTCTTGGCATCCGTGCACCTGAAGGTGTTGCGCTCCGTGCGACATTCGTGGTCGATCCACACAATGTCATCCAGCACGTCTATGTGAACGGTCTGAACGTTGGCCGTAACCCACAAGACACGCTCCGCGTTCTTGACGCGTTGCAAACGGACGAACTTTGCCCATGCAACCGTCCGATCGGTGGCGACACACTTTAGTGACGTAAAATTTGGGCGCGCGCGGTCAATAAAAGCGCCGCCGCGCCCTTTTTGTATCAACATTCGAGGAAATATATCATGAGCATCGACACCTTACGGGACCAGATCCCGGATTACGCAAAAGATATCCGTTTGAATCTTGGCACGCTTTCGTCGGAAACGACGTTAACGGATCAACAAAAATGGGGTTCATTTCTTGCGGCTGCGCTCGCGTCCGGCAATGCGACGGTAATCAAAGCAGTCAACGCCGAAGTCGCAGACAAGCTATCCCCAGAAGCACTGAACGCGGCAAAAGCGGCGGCTGCGATCATGGGCATGAACAATGTCTATTACCGTTCGATTCACCTCATGTCCGCAAAAGATTATGGCACGTTGCCTGCTAAACTACGCATGAATATTATCGGCAAGCCCGGGGTCGAAAAAGTAGACTTCGAACTTTGGTCGCTTGCAGTGTCTGCGGTCAATGGTTGCGGCATGTGCCTCGACTCTCACGAAAAAGTCGTTCGTGACGGCGGCCTATCTACAGAACAAGTTCAGACTGCGCTGAGAATCGCATCGACAGTTCATGCGGCGGCTGCAGTCCTCACTGGCGAAGAAGCGCTGGCATAACGCCCTCCCCCTAGCGCCATTCAATGGGCAGCGTTAAGCTGTCCATTGAACTGTTCATATGGGCTGGAGGCTTTTCATGAAACACCGTCTTCTTTGCGCAAGCGCGGCGCTAATCTCGCTGTCACTACCTGAAATTGCCTTTGCGCAAGACATGAATCCGATCGATTACTGCCGCGAGAATTCGGACGGTAAAAAAGAACGCATTGCCTGCCTGGAAGATGCTCTTCGCGGTTTTTTAGGCGAAACCGAGAGCGTTGCGGCGACACCGACCCAAGAACCATCAGAACAACCAGCCGAACAATTGGCCGAAGCGCCCGATGAACCGACCGGTCTTGGTGCGGAGCAAGTTATTGCAAGAAACAAGACCATCGCCGAAGTTGAAGAGAAACACCGCGAAAGCGATGTTGTGGCAACACTTTCCGATTTCGCAATCACGCGGTCCGGCACCTATGTATTCTTCTTGGATAACGGGCAAATCTGGAGACAGAAACCGGCGGATTCAAACCGCATTCGATTATCGAAAAAGCGTGATTACACAGTGAAAGTATCAAAGGGAACGCTTAGCGGCTATCGGCTAGAAATCGAAGCCTTACGCCGCTCGCTTTTGGTCGAACGAATTAAATAATTCATTTGCACCCAAACAGAAAAACGAAAACGAGACAAAAAAACGGCGGCCCTAGGGCCGCCGTTTCTCTAACTATCTAATTTGAAAATTAGAATGTTGCCTTGATGCTTACAGAGTAAACACGGCCAAGCACGTCATAGAGGCTTGGGAATGTGTTACCTGAGTTAAAGCTTGTTGTACCGGTGTCGTTACCGATGATTGGTGGGTTTTTGTCTGCGAGGTTTTTCACAAGACCACCGATACGGACGCTCTCAGTAACCTGATAGCCGACTGAAAGGTCGAAGTAATTATGAGCAGAGATGCGCTCAAAATCATCGAACAAGTCAGCAGGGTCACCAACAAAGTCCATAGCACCAATACGACGCCATAGGATTGAAGCCTCAAACGGACCATTTTCCCATGTACCGCGTGCTACTGAACGCCATGTTGGAACTGGGTCACAAACGTTCGAGTAACCACCGTTACAATCAACAACCGGTGAAGTCGGCGCTGACTGGAATTCGTTCTTCAGGTAGTAGTTACCGTTGAACGAGAATGACAGGTAACCCATGTCGCCAATGTCATATCCAGTGTTCAGGCCGAATTCCAAACCAGAAGCTTTGAAGTATTCAAGGTTCTGGATGAAGGCCGGAAGACCTGTACCAGCTGTAGTGATTAGACCACTTGCAGAGCGGACAATGCCCGCACAAGTTGCTGCATCACCTAGCGTGTAGCAGAGATCAAAAATTTCATCGCCAGCGAGTGTGTCGATGTAATCTGTGATGTTGATGTTGTAGTAGTCAACAGAGAACGTTGTTGCACCGAATGCTGAGCCAACGCTGCTCATGTCTGGCGTAAGAACGATACCAGCCGTCCGTGTACGGGCGGTTTCAGCACCAGGCAGCGCATCAGGGTTTGTACCCGTGAAGACGTTAACCTGACCAGAAACGATATCATTGATCAAACCAGTTTGACCGACTGGAACCCCAGTTGATTCGCAAAGCGCAACCAGATCCGGTGTAATTGGATTTGGGTTACCGCTTGAGCAAGGGTCGAAGTCAGCGTTGTCGAGGCCAGTTGTGATTGGCGAGCCAATCTCAGCAATGTTTGGCGCACGAACAGCTTTCTGCTCCATATAACGAAGACGGAGCGAAGGAGTGACCTGCCAGCTGATACCGGCTTTCCATGCGCTTGTGTCTTCGGTTGGAGAGAAGTCTGAGTAACGATAACCAGCTTCAATGCTGAGGTTTTCGAAGTATGGCTGACCTTCAACAACTGGGATAATGCCTTCAACGAAGCCTTCCCAAGTGCCGTAGCTTGCTGAGATCGGCAGGAGGTTACCACCTGCACCACCCTGACAGCTAACTGGTGGCAACTTCAAGCACTCATCAGGCTCGAGCGAACCAGTTTCTTCACGGTGCTCAAAACCAAGAGCGAGGTTAAGTGGGTTTTCTGCCCATGGTGATTTGAAGCCCTGAACTGGACCAGAAATCGAACCGTGAACAACCATTTGCGTCGCTGACTGTGTCTGGAACGCAATCGCTTGGTTGTACTGAGCAGCTGCATCGGAGATTGAGCCGAATGGACCAAACAGGTTGATCGGCACACAACCAGCAGTAACCGTACCGTCAGGCGTTTCGCACTGTGTTTCGCTTACAGTGTTCAGCGCAAGAGCGATATTGGCGACGTTGGTGTAACCGCCGCGAACAGTCGTACGGTCTGTTTCAGCATACTGGAATGACAGGTCGTAGTTCCAGTCAGGTGAAACCCAATCCAACGTACCGCGGAAACCAGTAACGATCTGGAAGAGATTGTTGTTGAAATCTTCCGACCGCGTACCAAGCTCAAGCGTACGACGACGAACAGGAACGATGATCGAGTCGCCAAGATCAAACATGCTGTTCATGTTCAGGTCTTGAACACCAGTCGTGGTGAACGTACCGGTACATGGCTCCGTCGCAGTCACAACACAGGTACTTCCTGCGATGCCTGGATCAAGCTTGCCATTCACATTGTCCAGGATCGCTTGCTGAGCCTGAGCAGAAAGGAATGGGTTCATGAGCGGGATTTCAAACTCGTTCCCAAACACACCTGATGGCGCAACCTGCTGGCGAACATTGACGCCGGCAAAAGTACCACGAGCATAGAACTCAACTGAATCGTTGATCTGGTAGTTACCGATTGCAGTAATACCAAAGCGCTCTTGAGGTGTCTGGTAATAGTTGAACGGGTTGAAGTTAAAGACCGAACAACGTGGGCCCAAAGTACCGTCCGCACGGAACTGAAGCGTTCCACCTGGAAGGTCGAGAGCACCCGGCATTGCAGTCGTTGAACCACCAACAGCAACTGAACCAGGAGAATCACACTCAGCAGGAGCAGGAACAACGTTACCGTCAGCACCAGCACCAGAAGCAGAGTCTACACCAACTAGGCCGTAAGGACGTGCACCGAGGAGTACGCCTGAACGGTCGGTGTAGTTAAGGCTCATGGTTACGTTACCACGGCCATCAGCAAAGTTCGCACCGAGAAGTGCGCTGATGTCGTATGTATCGCCGTCACCTTCTTCTGAAAGTGTGTAGTTTGCACCAAGCTCAACACCTTCGAAGTTTTTACGGGTTACGAAGTTAATCGCACCTGACATAGCGTCAGAACCGTAAACCGCAGAAGCACCACCAGTGATGATGTCAACGCGCTCGATCAGGTTAAGCGGAATGGTATTTACGTCAACGATACCGTTCTGGTTGTATGGAACGAGGCGCTTGCCGTCGATCATTACAAGTGAACGCTCTGGGCCAAGGCCGCGAAGGTCGATAGTCGCAGCACCGCCCGTACCGTTATTCACGTTCTGACCGTCACCTGGAATAGTGACAGGAAGATCGCGGAAAACGCGTTCGATATTTGGCTCGAATTTACGTGAAAGCTCTTCCTGGCCAACTGAATTGACCGGGCTTGCAGCCACGACATTCGGGTCCTGAATTCGCGTACCAGTAACGATAACGACATCATCGCCGTCAGCGTCCTGTGCGAATGCACCGGTTGCCGTTGCCGCAAAGGCCCCAGCAAGCACGGTTGTACAGAGCAAACGCTCTGCCAAACGTCTGTTTAGCATTATGGTATCCCTCCAACTTTCAACATGCGCCCATTTTTTTGGGCGCATGGGCGTCACAGCTAAAGAAGACACGCGGTTGGTCTCCACTCCGCACGCGCGTCATGTCCAGATTCTGGACATTGGCTGCAAGCTAAGTCCGCGCCAATGTTTTGGTCAACCGACAAACACTCCGCGCTAAACCGTATTGAGAGAGGCGTGATAAAATCGTCACATCAGGAGTTAACCATTACTTAACAGCACTATATCGTGCTAAAATGTTCACTCCGTTTGGTTTTTGATCGTCAAATTAAACGAATGGGAGGACAGTTTTTAGCCATATATTGCGCAAAACTTCTTTTGACGTCGAAAAAATACCAATAAAACCCTTCGCACACGCACAAAAAAGCCGCCACCCGAGAGGGTGGCGGCCGTTCCCTTAGCTGTGACACCAAGAGGAGGTGATCGGCTTAACCTGAGGTGGAGACTCTCAGATCGACGTTAAGCCAATCGCTTTCTGCATTAGAATGTTAGACGGACACCCGCATACACGCGGCGACCGAATGGATCATAAACATCTGCTGCAGTATCTGTGCCTGTTGTGTTTCCAGGGACACCCGTAAACACATTGGCTGGTTCTTTGCCGAACACATTGTCGATACCGAAGGTCATCTCCAATGTTTCCGCGACGATTTCATAACGGAGCTGAAGGTCGTGATAGACCGCACCGTCATGTGGGAAACCGAAGAAGAAAGATCCTTCGTCATTATCGTTCACTGTGCTTGAGAACATTGTTGATTCCCACATGAAGCTCATTGGTCCAACGCTATAAAGCAAGGACGCTTGCGCTTCGTTGACCGGGATGCCCAATGTACCTTTGCCGTCAGTGAATGCTTCGAGGATCACTGATTCATACTTGAACAAACGTGTGTAGTTCGCACGCAAAGCAAGTGAACCAGCATCGCCACCAAACCAGACATCTGGCGCGCTGATATGGTCGGCGAGGTCAAGATTATAGGTCACGAAGAAATCAAGACCTGAAGTCTTCCGCGTACCCGCATTCGCCAACAGCGTGTTAACCTCTAGCAAAGCACCATTCTGTGCAGCAGTGCCCTGATCCTGACGAACCAGGCTATCACAGAACGGGCTACTTAGGTTCACACTATTGTAGCACTGGTCAATCGTGAACTGACGTCCCGGCGCAGCAACAACACCATCGATAGAGATGTTGAAGTAGTCCGCAGTCAGAACCAGATTACCCCACTCGCCAAAGTCAGGCGTGAAAATCATACCGGCTTGGTATGTTTTCGCCGTTTCTGGCGCGAGGTTTGGATTACCACCAATGAAGCCACCCGTACCCTGAATTTCAGGCTGGGTCAGGGTAAAGGAACCGGTCGCAGCAATACGAGCAGCAACTGTTGGCTCCAGACGGCAGTTTTCAGCGACAATACCAGGCGTGGTTGCCGTTACACCGTTACAAACGTCCGTAACCGTTGCAAAGGTTTCACTGTTTGGCTGGAACAGCTCACCGATATTTGGTGCACGAACCGCTTTCGCATACTGGAAGCGAAGAGCGACCAGATCATTCACAGCCCAACGCGCGTCTGCGGAATAGGCATGAGTGATTCCGGAAAGACTATAATCAGAGAAGCGGTACGCACCGCCAATTGATACGTCTTTAGCAAAGGCTGCATCTTTGATGAGCGGAATGTTCAATTCGCCGAAGAATTCATAAACGTTGAATTCACCTTCGGTGATTGGAGAAACGTTACCGCCATTTTGACCTGATTGCGAAAGCGCATCAGGAACATCAAAGCTGGACTCTTCACGATATTCACCACCAAGAGCGAAGTTCGCGCTACCTGCAGGCAACTCAAACAAAGGCCCGGTGATTGAACCAGAGATAACCTGCTGAAGGTTTTCTGCAACACGCACACCATCTGCCCGGACATAAGCCGCGGCTTCAGGTGAGATCGAACCTGCACCGATTGGGTTAAACGGCACACATCCTTCAGCAACAGCTATTGGATTTGCACAGACAATTTCCCCACCGACTTCAGTTGCGTTTAGCGCTTCGCGCAAGTTTGCAACATTGATTTGACCAGTAGAGATCTGCGTCGATGTTGATACACCGCGGTTATAGCTTACTTCCCAGCTATAATCGTCGAAGATTGTTCCGTCCAAACCAACGACAAAGCGCAGAGTGTCACGGTCCGCAGAAGCACCACGCGCGTCGATCTCAGTCAGACGACGAACGAATGGGATTTCCGCAGGAGCAACGCCGCCATTTGCGGCAATCACTGCGGCAGCAAAGCCAGGTGTGTTCTGAACAAATGGGTTCGAGAATGGAATACCGCGATTTGGATCGCCACCGAATGCGTCCGCTACATCAAACGGGAATGGCTCAATCGCCGTTGCCGTCCGAGAATTAGCATAAGTTCCCTCAAAGAACACCCGAACATTATCAGTGATCTCATAATGCGTATTCGTGCTCAAAAGGAAACGCTCGACCGGAACCGATACGCGACGGAATGCCTGACGGTTGAAACCATCAATCACGCCATCGAAATCAACAACCGATCCGTCCGGACGAACAGTAATACTACCATCTGAGAGGTTGAAACGACCCTGCTCACTGAATGATGAGAAAACAGGCTCTTGTACTTCCGCACACTCATCCAATCCGCCTTCGAAATAGCAGAGCGCTAGATCGTCAAGCAAAAGGTTGTCACGCTGATTAGCTCTTAGGCCTTTGTTGTCACTATAGGTAAAGTTGATCGTCGCGTTACCGCGACCGTCAGCAAAGTTACCACCAACGAGCAGGTTCGCGCGGTAGTTTTCACCGCCGCCAAGCCAAGTCGTGCCTCCTTGGAAGCTCGCGGAAACGCCTTCAAAGTCATCTTTAAGAATAACGTTGACGACACCCGCGAGCGCATCAGAACCGTAAATCGCCGATGCACCACCGGTCACAACGTCGATACGCTCAATCATCTCGGTTGGAATCTGGTTGAAGTCGACATTCGCCGAACCAGGCACGCCACCGACGACACGGCGACCGTTGACCAGAACCAGTGTACGGTCTTCACCGAGGTTACGAAGCTCAAGCGTGTTGATACCACCATTTGCCACGAGGAAGTTCGAGTTTGTCGATGACAAACCAGAAATACCGAAGACCGGCAAAGAGCGAAGCAGGTCAGCGGTATTCACCGCACCCGACAAATCAATAAGCGCTGCATCAACGATCGTCGTTGCCGTTGGCGCTTCTAGGTCGGAGCGAGCAATACGTGAACCCGTTACGATGATTGTGTCGTCTGACGCCTCATCGCTTTGCGCCATAACTGGCGCGGTCGTTGCGAATAATGTACTCGCAAGAATAGTTGTGCAGAGCAAACGCCCTGCGCGGTTTTTACTTACCATTTTACTTATCCCTCCAACGTTCAGGTTGTTGACCAGCAGAGAACCACTGGCAGCACAGCTAAGAGTTGCGTCCCGCCATAAGCGGTCGCATCCCATGTCCATTTGCCAGGACATTAAGTGCAAGCTATTTCTTTATTGTTTATTTAATCAATGCTTTTTCTTTACTTGATGTCTGCAAATAAAGATTTTGTGGCAAGTTTGCCACAAATGATGAATGCGCCGAATTTCGCGCCGCACAGAAATATTGATTTCGATTTTTCATATGTAATTCAAACGCATAAACAGCTTCACGTTGCTGCGCCGTTCGCCTATAAAATTTTCAACGATGCGCCCGCACACGAAAAGGCTTATTTCGATGAAGCAAATGGAAGAAAACGCTAACAATATCATATCGGTAAAAGTAACGCCGAACATTTCACTGAAGGTGCATAAGTATAGTGGCGGTTCAAAAACCCCTGTTATTTGCATTCCAGGCCTAACGCGGAACGCGCGCGATTTTGAAGAAATTGCGCCGAAGATCGCGAATGCCGGCCGGGATGTATATGTGTTCTCCCTACGCGGCCGCGCAGCTTCGGACTATGATCCGAATTACCACAATTACTTTCCCACGACTTATCGCGACGATGTTTTGACTGCGATGGAGCAATTAAACCTTGCGCAGGCAATTTTTATAGGGACCTCGCTTGGCGGGATCACCACCATGCTGGTGAATGACAACGCCCCTGACCGCGTTCGCGCAGCAATCATCAATGATGTCGGCCCAGAACTAGCGCAAGAAGGTATTAAACGAATTGAAGGTTACGTGGGCGGAACCGCCGAACCCGCAAAAGACCTTGATGAGGCTGCAGCGCGGATAAAAGCAATTAATGAGGTGGCTTTCCCTGACGCAAGCGACGAAGAATGGCGCGCGTTTGCACGCCGCACATTTCGTCAACTGGATAATGGGGAATGGATTCTCGATTATGACCCGAATATAGCGAAAGCGCTTGCAGAAAGCGGTCCCGCACCTGATCTCTGGGGGCCATTTGAAAGCCTGCGCAACACCCCAACGCTCATTATTCGCGGCGGCATAAGCGACCTACTCTCAATGGAGATCATCGAGAAAATGCGAAAAGTCCATCCGGCATTTGAATATGTCGAGGTTCCACGCGTCGGCCACGCGCCCCTACTCTCCGAGCCAGAAGCGCGCGAAGCTATTAGCGCTTTTCTAGATGCGATCGACTAACGCAAGCCGTGGATGCCGCATTCAGTTTTTGCGGCACCGCGCCAGCGTCCCGCACGAATATCGTCATCCGCACCTGCTGGATGTGTGCACGGCCAGCATCCAATAGACGGGTAGCCCTGAGCGGTTAACGGGTGCGCAGGCAATTCGTTCGCAGCGAAATAGCCGTCTATTGCCTCCTTATCCCACCGGATAAGCGGATTGACCTTGATATGGGTTGCGGTCGCCTCAAACGCCGGAAGATTAATCCTGCCGCCGCCATGAAACTGTTTGCGCCCGGTAATCCAGGCATCATATTCATTCAAAGCGTCGCCAAGCGGCTCAACCTTGCGCAATGTGCAGCATGCATCTGCGTCACGCTTCCAGAGATCGCCCTTTGGATCACGCGCAGCGACTTCTTCCTTACCCGGATGAATATCAATCACGTTTGTCAGCCCAAGCTGCGCCGCCAGCTTTTTGCGATAGCTTAACGTCTGCGCAAAATGCTTTTCAGTATCGAGAAAGACAACGGGAAGATCCTTGTCGATCTGGGCCGCGAGGTACAAAAGCACTGCCGATTCGGCTCCAAAAGACGATACAAGCGCGATACGCCCCTTGAACTCATCGGTGATCGCAACACGCAGAATTTCGAGCGCCTCCGCACTTGAATATTGCATCGCCAACCGGCGCGCACGCACGGTTAGCGCCGTATCGTTTGCAATATCAGCGACGGCCGTAAGCCGGGCATTCGTAGCAGATGCGCTCATGATAAATTCCTATGCTGCAGCGGCGCGAGACAACCGACGACGCCAAACTGGCGCAGTATCATCGGCTGCACCTTGATAGGCTAAAGAGAATTCGGACAACGCATCATTTGCACCGGCAACATCCTCGCCGGCAAATTCGAAAGCGTCGAAACCGCACCGAACCATGAACGCAATCTGATCACGCTGTACGTCACCACGCGCGCGGATTTCGCCAGTATAGCCATAACGCTCACGCAGGACGCGCGCCTGCGAAAATGCGCGGCCATCGGCGAATGAAGGAAATGACAGAATAATCACGCTAAAACCACTGAGGTCTTGCGCAACATCAGAAAGCGCCACGTCATTATCCAATACTAATGCCGTCGCCCCGGTAAATCCGGTCGGATTTTCCCGCCACTCCGCCAAAGTCACTTCTTCAAGCGGTTCCGCCAATGTCGGCAAGAGACGGTCTTTTGAAAATTTAAGCAGCGTCATAAAGCGCCTCCTTGAAGGGATCGGCACCAAGGCGCCGATATGTGTCTAAAAATCGTTCATTGTCCTGACGGTTCTTGCGATAAAAATTCACAAGATTTTCTACCGCATCGACAACTTGTTCGGATGACAATCCACGTCCGGCAATCTCGCCAATTGATGCGTCTTCCGCACCGGAGCCGCCAAGCGTGACCTGATAAAACTCTTCGCCTTTTTTATCGACGCCGAGAATACCGATATGGCCTGCATGGTGATGACCACAGGCATTAATACAGCCCGAAATCTTGATCTTCAGCTCACCCAACTCTTCTTGCTGCTCAAGATCGGCAAAGCGCTCGGAAATTCGCTGCGCGACCGGAATAGACCGCGTATTGGCTAGCGAACAATAATCAAGGCCAGGGCAAGCAATAATATCGCTGACAAGACCAATATTCGCCGTCGCAAGATCCGCCGCCTTGAGGGCACGCCAGACCGCATAGAGGTCATCTTTTTTGACATGTGGCAGAACGAGATTTTGTTCATGCGTAACGCAAACTTCGTCAAGCGAGTATTGCTCAGCGATTTCTGCAACCGCTTCCATTTGCGAATCGGTAATGTCTCCCGGTATGCCGCCGATTGGCTTGACCGAAATATTGACGATTGAATATCCGGATGCCTTGTGTGCCGCGAGATTTGTTTTGGCCCAACGCGCAAATTCTGGCTCTTCAGATGCGCGAGTCTCAAAGGCTGTGCTTGTCGCTGGGAGCGGTTCGAAATCCGGCGCTGCAAAGTAAGCGTGAATCCGCTCAACTTCCTCGCGCGGCAGGTCAATGCCTGAATCTTTGATCGCGTTCCATTCCGCCTCGACAGCGTTGGTAAAGTCGTTAATGCCTTCTGCGTTCACAAGGATCTTGATACGCGCCTTATATTTATTGTCGCGTCGGCCTTGCTGATTATAAACGCGCAAGATTGCCTCGAGGTAGGATAGCAGATGCCTCTTCGGCAAAAACGCTCTTACCGTTTGCCCCACATAAGGGGTGCGCCCAAGACCACCGCCAACAAATACTTCGAAACCCGTTTCGCCGGCGTCGTTTTTATATAGACGAAGCCCAATATCGTGGAATTTGACGGCTGCACGGTCGCGATCAGCAGCAGTCACTGCAATCTTGAACTTACGTGGCAAATACGAAAATTCAGGATGAAAGGTCGACCACTGACGAATCATTTCCGCATAAGGGCGCGGGTCCTCGACCTCTTCTGCCGATGCGCCAGCATATTGATCCGACGTCGTATTACGAATGCAATTCCCTGACGTTTGAATTGCGTGCATTTCAACTTCGGCAAGCTCATCAAGAATGTCAGGCACATCAACGAGCGCGGGCCAGTTAAACTGTATATTCTGGCGCGTCGTCAGGTGACCGTACCCTTTATCATAGGTGCGGGCGATATGTGCGAGTTTACGTAGTTGCTTTCCGTTTAGCGTTCCATAAGGGATCGCCACGCGCAGCATGTAAGCGTGTAACTGCAGATAAACGCCGTTCATGAGCCGCAATGGCTTAAATTGCTCCTCGGTCAGCTCACCGGATAATCGGCGATTGACCTGACCCCGAAACTGCGAAACGCGCTCAGCGACGAGAGTCGCATCAAATTCATCATAACGATACATTAGACACCTGCCTGATAACCGAGGTCGCGACGGACAGTCGGACCCGCCCGGCGGATCGATTCCCGCAATGTTTCACGGCCAACCAATTGGCCCTCATCATCGACATCAATTAGATAAACATCCGCAATTTCATGGACCTGCGCCTGCGCACGCTCGAGCGCGCTACCGGCTTCAGCATCCGCATATCGCACGGCATCTTCCAACGCCGGCACCCACTGCCCGGCGCTATTAAAGAAAACAACCGCACCATCAGATAAACGATTTCCTGTTATGACCTTCACGCCACAAGCCTTTCTTTCTGTGCGATCGCTAAAAGTGTTTCGCCATCGGCAAGCGCGGCCACTTCTCCGATCACCAAAAGCGCCGGCCCGATAACTGAGCCCGCGTCAATCAATTGACCAAGCTGACCGAGCGTTCCTTTAATGATTTTTTGATCCGCACGCGTCCCTTTTTCGATCACGGCGACGGGCGTTGAAGCCTCGCGCCCATGCGCGATCAATTTCGCGCCGATAGAATCGGCTTTGGACACACCCATATAAACAACGAGCGTATTTTTGAGAGCTGCAAGCGCAGACCAATCAAGATCAGGTTCTCCCTCGCCTTTGGCGTGCCCGGTAACAAATGTCACCGCTTGGGAATGGTCACGATGCGTCAGGGCCATATTCGCCGCCGCCGCACAGCCAGCGGCCGCAGTAATGCCCGGCGTTGTGAAAACGGGAATACCTGCCGCACGTACCGTTTCTAATTCCTCACCGCCACGACCGAAAATGAATGGATCACCGCCCTTCAAGCGGACGACCATTTTTCCTTCTCGCGCGAACGCAACGAGTCTCGCTTCGATTTCATCTTGGGGAACGGCATGATTTGCTTTTGCCTTACCGACGTAAAAGCGTTCTGCATCACGTCTGGCCAGCGCAAGAATGTCGTCGCTGACCAATCGGTCGTACAGAATCACGTCTGCCCGCTGCAAAAGGCGCAAAGCTTTGATCGTCAATAAATCCGGATCACCTGGTCCAGCGCCAACGATATGAACAACGCCTTCGCGAGCCTCACTCGCCGGACGGTTGATAAGCGCCAACATTGCTTCATGGGCACCGGCCTCATCCCCAGTCAAAACCTGCGCCGCAATCGGACCTTCGAAAAACCGCTCCCAGAACTGTCGGCGCTCGCTTTCATTTATTTTCGACTTCACTGCGTCGCGATATTGATCTGCAAAATCGGCGAGTGATCCAACTTTAGATGGCAGTAACGCCTCTATGTCGGCGCGTAGCTTGCGACCCAATACTGGCGCTGCACCGTCAGTGGAGATTGAAATGGTCACGCGGCCGCGGTCGATAATCGATGGGGTGGTAAAGTCGCAATATTCCGGCCGGTCAACCACATTGACGAGAACCCCCGCAATGCGCGCAGCCTCCACCCAGCGTTCGACCTGATCATTCGCGCCCTCGGCGATAAAGACCAAAACTGATGCTTCAATGTCGGCCACGACCGGTGCCCGTTCGATAAGCCGAGCCTTACCTTTCAATGCCGATTTCGTCTCACGGCTTAGTTTTTCTCCGATGACCGTCAGTGTCGCACCAGCCGTCACCATCAGCCGTGCTTTGGCCAACGCGCTAGCGCCGCCGCCAATAATCAGCACCGGCCGGTCGTCCAAGGAGATATAGGCAGGGAATCTATTCATTTAGTTTTTCTAATCCAATGACATCATTGTGCGTGATAAGCTCTGCGCGATGACGGCAAGCTATTCACCAAGCTGATTGAGCTCAATCGAATTATTCTGGCTTAAACATTAGGATTTCTGCGTGGAGTCCGTAAAAGCCGCAGAAACCCTAACCTATTAGATGCTCTATCAATCACGTCACGTCTCGGTGATCGCGAAAATAGAACTTGAAATATTAGCTTTTCTATTGAATTATCCGGCGCGAAATCGGATGGAGAGCGGGTATAATGAAGCAATTACCGCCATTGAATGCGCTTAGAGTGTTTGAAGCGGCAGCTCGGCACTTAAGTTTCACTAAAGCAGCTGAGGAACTACACGTCACACCAGGCGCGGTTAGTCAGCAAATCAAGGCTTTAGAAGACTTTCTACAAACCCCGGTCTTTCGTCGCCATAAAAGAGCGTTGTTGCTGACGGACGAAGCACAGGCGAGTTTGCCGATCCTGCGCGAAGGTTTTGATAAGCTGGTCGAAGCGGGCGACATCCTTGCGAAGAAAGCAGATGCGGGTCGCCTTACTGTTTCGGTCGCGCCTTCTTTTGCTTCGAAATGGCTCGTTCCGCGCCTTGACCGCTTTCAAGAAGAACATCCCGACATCGACGTCTGGGTTTCCGCTGACATGAATGTCGTCGACTTCGCCGTTGACGATGTGGACGTCGCTATTCGCTATGGGCCGGGCAGTTATGATGGCCTGGTGACTGAACATTTGATGGCAGAGAAAATCGTACCGGTCGCCAGCCCACAATTATTGACCGGAGACAATCCACTGAAAAAGCCGAGCGATTTAATCAATCACACCCTCCTTCACGACTCGAGCACCGAGAAAGACCCGGGCTGCCCGACTTGGCCTATGTGGCTGAAAGCGGCAGGGGTTTCTCACAAAGAAGGGGAGCGCGGTCTTAAATTCAATCAATCCAGTCTCGTTATCGAAGCTGCTGTTGCGGGCAAGGGTGTTGCGCTCGCAAAAGCAGCGCTGGCACTGGCTGACCTTGAAGCCGCACGACTGGTCATTCCATTTGACCTAACGACACCATCTGAATTCTCATATTACGTCGTACACCCACCATCGAAATCATCTTCGCCAGCAGTTAAAGCATTCAAAGCGTGGGTATTGAAAGAAGCTGCTGAAAGCGTCGAAGCGAGCGACACACAAGAAGCAGCAGCTTAGAAAAATTTGGCGCCTGCATCGTGGGGGGGGACAACACAGGCGCCGTTCAAGCGACCCCAGGTTGGGGGAGAGAAAGTGGGGCCGCCCTAATACATGGTGAAAATGACCTTCACGGCGCGATAATCAAGGGACGCTTAGATGACAAAGCCGTTAGTGTCCTGAGAGCGCGCTTGAAGAATAAATCCGTCCACGACTTTCAATGTCCGGAACTATATTTCCGACAATTGATCAAGGCAGTCACAAACGGCTTCAAAGACAAGCATTGTAGAGGCATGTCTTTGCGGATAGTCCCGGATCGGCTCGAGCATCGCGAGGTCCGTCCACCGCTCTGATTTAGGTGGCGAACCCCCTTCTTTCAACATCGCGCGCATTTGGTCGCGGATTTCATATAGTTCTGCGGTCTGCGCACCGATAATATTTCTCGCCACAATTGACGCTGCCGCCTGGCCTAAGGCGCAAGCCTTCGCTTCCATTCCGAATTCGGAAACGCGGCCATCTTTCACGCTAAGGTCAACCGTCACCTCAGACCCGCAAATTCGACTGACTTTTGTGGCTGTTGCTTGCGGCGCAGGGAGACGCTGGGCCGCAGGAATATCGGCCGCAGCGTCAAGAATACCGCCACTATAAAGATCGCTTATCATGGCCGTATATGTGGCGCCTTTTTACGGCAAATCAAACAGAAGAATTTTACTGTCTGCCATTGCCGTAAATTCGACGCTTTCTTCATCGGATATTTTCGCGCCATCGCCCGGATGCATTACCGTTCCCTCGCGCAGTTCAATGCCGCCTTTTGCGACTTGCAACCAACCAAAGCGACCCTTTGCGAATTGATACTTGAGCGAAGTGCCCTCCTTTACATTGGACGCATACAGCTCAGCGTCTTGCAGTATCTTGAACGAACCATCACGCCCGTCAGGAGATGCAATCAACTTCAATTCACCATTTTTAGCCTCGCCCAGAACCCGTTCCTCATAGCGCGGTTCAGTGCCTGTCTGATTTGGCTCAATCCAAATTTGATAAAGGTACAATGGCGCTGATTGTGACGCATTAAACTCGCTGTGAGTCACTCCGCGTCCAGCGGACATGTATTGGACCATACCCGGCGTAATGACACCGCCACCACCAGTCGAATCCTTATGCGCTAACTGCCCTTCGAGAACATAGGTGATAATTTCCATATTCTGATGGGGATGGGGCGGAAAACCCGCACCCGGATTAATTCGGTCTTCGTTCATGACGCGCAATGACCGGAAACCCATATGCTCAGGGTGGTAGTAATTCGCAAAAGAAAATGTGTGCCTTGCGTCGAGCCACCCATGATTGGCATGGCCGCGGTCAGCGTTTTTACGAATTAAAATCATAAAACCTCCTCGCCGCGCACCCTTGGGTCGCAGCAAACTACAACAAAATGTCGGTGGATGCGGGAGATATATGTACCAAAAACGCTTTTTAAACGCACATCAACGGGATGCCCGTTCACGAATTTGCGAATTGATTCTAGCCGCCAACGCCGGGAACATCAGGCATTGATCCAGTTGGCGCAAAAACAATAATTGCAATTAACGCCACAAGCATGATCCCCAATATCAACATATTAAGGCGCGCAGCTTTGCCGGCTTGCTTTTTCTCCAGCCACGTTCTGGGCCGAATACCTTTGTAGAAATATACGATCTGCGCGGCGATCATGATGCAGACCACATTGACCGACAATAATAGGACCGACCGCCCAAAATATTCGAACTCACCGGCCCCCAGAAAAATCCCAGCCGCTGCCGCTGGCGGCAATAGCGCCACCGCAACCATAACCCCGACAAGCGCCGCAGAAATCCCTGTGACGATCGAGAGCGCCGCCGCCACACCGGCAGCCAACGCCAAAACCAGCGAATCGAGCCCCGCAACCGTTCGGCTCATAAGCTCTTGGCTTTCGTAATTCACGCCTAGCCATAAGCCCATCAAAACAGAGGTCAGCAAACCTAAACTCAGGCCCGCAACCGCATTCCGCCCGGCGCGCGATAACAATTTGAAATCACCTAATGCGATCGCCAACGTAACCGCCAAAATCGGACCAAGCAGCGGCGCGATCACCATTGCGCCGATAACTGCGGCTACATTATCCGCATGAAGACCGAGCGCCGCCACAATGGTCGATACGAAGGTCAGAACAAAAAAGTCAGAACTAAGCGCGGCACCTGATGCCACGTCTTCGTAGATTTCTTCGCGCAATGCGCGTTTTTCTTTTTTCCGCTTTTCTTCTTTTAGCTCGTCATCCTCTTCAATTTGCGGTGCGGTCGCCTCGACCGGCAAGACCAGAATCCGCCAATCATCGCTATCGCTGCATATCTCCTGAAGCTCATCGACGAGTGATTGCGCACCGCTGACCGCGAAGAACGCGCGCAACACAATTCTGTCTTTTTCTTCTTTTTCCGAAAATCTCCAATGCGCCGGTTCGCATTCTTCAACGACGGATTTTACTTTGTCCAAGTGATCCGCCGGAAAAATCGCTTCTATAAGGCGCATAGATTATTCTTTTCGCCAAGTGGCTCCTTGTGGGCCATCTTCGATGACGATTCCCTTCTCGGCGAGCATATCACGAATTTCATCAGCACGCGCAAAATTCTTTGCTTTTCGTGCCTCAGCACGTTCCAAAAGCAGCGCATCAATTTCTTCGGCGCTTGGCCCATCTGCCGATATGCCTTTAAACCATCGCCGCGGCTCTTCGTTTAAAAAGCCCATCAATCGACCGGCATTGCGAAGATCGCGAAGAGCCTCTTTGCGGGCGTCACCGTCCAACTGGCTTGCCTTGTCACGCAACTCATGAAGCGCGGCGATTGCCTCTGGCGTATTCAAATCATCTTCGAGCGCGAAAATCACTGCGTCCGGTGCGTTCTCATGTGTGTCATCGAACTCTATATCTTCGAGCAGTCGGTAAAAGCGATCGAGCTGCTTTTTGGATTGACGCAACAACTCCTCGGTCCACTCAAGCGGTTGCCGGTAATGCGCTGAAAGAAGCGCCCAGCGTACCACCTCCCCCGGCCATTGTTCCAATAGATCATGCGCCAAGACGACATTGCCAAGCGATTTTGACATTTTATCGCTTCCCATACGGAGGAAACCATTATGCATCCAATAGCGCGCCAGTGGCGCACCGTGATGCGCGCAGGCAGATTGGGCAATCTCGTTCTCATGATGCGGGAAGCGGAGGTCCTGACCACCGCCATGAATGTCGATCGTTTCCGCCAATTCCTGACGGATCATAACAGAGCATTCCAAATGCCATCCGGGTCTGCCGCGCCCCCAAGGCGAATCCCAGCCCGGCTCGTCATCGGCAGACGGTTTCCACAACACAAAATCAGCCGGATTTTTTTTATAGGGTGCCACTTCCACGCGGGCACCCGCTAACATTTCCTCGCGATCGACACCGGAAAGCTCTCCGTACGCGTCATAGCTATCGATGGAAAACAAGACATGACCATTCGCGGCATAGGCGGCATCGGCCTCGACCAGCTTTTCGAGCATTGCGATCATACCATCAATGTTTGCGGTCGCAGTCGGTTCTTTATTCGGCAGGATAACGCCAAGCGCGCCCATATCATCGCGATAGATTCGAGCAAATTTTTCGGTAATCTCGTTGATCGGTTCGCCGGTTTCCTTTGATGCTTTGATAATCTTGTCATCAATATCGGTGATATTGCGGGCATAGACCACGTGATCGGCCCCATAGCGATTCCGCAATACCCGAAACAGCAAATCAAAAGCGACGGCGGATCGCGCATTGCCAATATGTGCGTAACTATAAACCGTCGGACCGCAGACATAGAGCGTAACCCGATTTGGGTCCGCAGGCTCGAACACCCGCTTTTCTCTGGTCATGCTATCGTAAATTCTTAACGCCATTGGCCTGCTCTTTCGCTTTTATGGTTTGCTAGCCGGACCGGCGCAGGGACGCAACATTCTATCCGGGCGAGGAAAATGACTTTCCACAAACCTCATTATCGTTATGTTGCGCGAATGACCGATGAAAGCCACTTTGCCGACCGCGACGCGCTGGACGAGAAAATCGACGAATCGCGCGTTTTTGCACCGAAATTTGACGATACGGGGCTGATCCCTGTGGTCGTGTCCGATGCTGACAATGGCCAGCTTTTGATGGTCGCTTATATGAACCGCGAAGCCCTCAAAAAAACCATAGACACTGGTGAGGGGTGGTATTGGTCGCGGTCGCGCCAAGAATTCTGGCGAAAAGGGGCAACTTCTGGCCACACCCAGAAAGTCGTCGAGATCCGGACCGACTGCGATCAGGATGTCATTCAACTGATTGTCGAACAGACGGGCGCTGCCTGCCACACAAATCGGCGCTCATGCTTTTACCGGATCGTGAAAAAGGGTGACGGGTTCAGGTTAGAATTCGCCGGCGACTAACCCATCCCGCCGACACCATCGCGGGTTTTATGTTTACGGGTGTCTAGAATGTGGGTCCATAACGCCAAGGTGACCCAGGAACCATGAAAAACCACGCCAAAAAGAAATATGAGCGTGCCGTTAAATGGACCAACGGCCATCCGATCCACAAATTCACCAAATGTATTTAATGGCGTCGGGTGGATGATAATTTTCCCGCAATAGGAAACTGCCTGAAAACTGAATATCCACATATAATTTCGCCGTAAGCGCCGCCCCATCGCGCGCCAAAATCCGATATGATATTCCGGCGTCAGGTAATCGCTCGCTAATACGTCCTGCCACTCGCCCGGCTCTGGCCGCGTTGAGCGAAAGAGCATCGGCGCGTAGAAGTTTGTCTCAATCCACCGACAGCGGGCCCGCCACACATTGAAAAAGCGATAGCGCCGCGATTCCAATATCAGGAACATACAGATCAAAATACCGACCAGTAAAAGCGGCAATGGCGAAGCATTGGGCGATGCATAGGTCACCGACAGCGCAATCCCCAAAGTGACGACCGACCAATTTGTCGTATTGTCCAGACGTGTCCGCCAAATTGTGGAACGGTAGACTTCACCGCGATAGAGATGCGCAAGCGCACCAATTTCCGCGCTGTCGAATTCGTTCCCGGTCCCGCCGGGCGGCGATTGCCAATGTTCCCAATCTTCTCTCACATTGACCATTCTTCACGGTTTCCCCATCGCCAGCAAGAGCATTGATTGTTTGTCCGGCGGTTATGGTCATGGCTCGATTGGCAATATAGACAGACCTGATGAATCAAATCGCCACCGATATCACCTACAGAAAAATCCTGCGTTTGGCCTGGCCCGCCTCTGTGGCCGCTTCGGTTACACCATTATTGGGCGCGGTTGATGTGTGGGCATTGGCCCAATCTTCGCGGCCACTCGATATTGCGGCGGTTGGCTTGGGGTCCGTAATATTCTCGCTCGCCTATTGGACATTTGGCTTCATCCGGATGAGCGTCGCTGGCCTGACCGCGCAAGCAGCCGGTGCCGAGGACGAGAGCGAAACGCGCGCAGTCCTAATTCGAGGCGGGTTGATCGGCGGCGTCATCGGGTTGTTTTTAACCGCGCTCCAACTGCCGATCGGTGATTTCGCATTCTTGCTATTAGGCACAGGGTCAGAGGCAAGCGCTGCGACGCTGAACGCTGGACGGGAATATTTCGAAATCAGAATCTGGGGGGCACCTTTCGCGCTAGCTTCCTACGCCGCTTTTGGTTGGCTCACTGCACGTGGGCGCACGGATTTCCTCATGATCGCCAGTGTGTTCATGACGGTGCTCAATATCATTCTCGATTACTGGTTCGTGGTTGGGCTTGATTGGGGCGCAGCTGGCGTTGCCTCTGGAACCTTAATCGCGGAAATCGCCGGTTTCTTTGTTGCGGCCAGCTTAGTCGTGATCGTTTTAAATGATCATGGCGGAATTAAATGCCACTGGAACCTCAAGGACATTCGCGACCCGCTCCGCATCAAGCGAACTGTTGCTATCAATTTCGATATTTTTGTCCGTACACTGTTGCTCGCATTTTCATTTGCGTGGTTTGTCCAGCGCGGTGGCGCTTTTGGTGATGTGACGCTGGCGGCAAATCAAGTTTTGCTACAGCTATTCCTGTTTACTGGCCTCGCCTTGGACGGAACTGCCATCGCCGCAGAAACCTTGGTGGGACAGGCGGCTGGCGCACGCAACCGATCACTGGCGCAAGAGCGATATCATATTGCCGTTCGAAAAACTTTCATTCTGGCTGGAATTGCTGCGGTTGGTTTTGTGGTGTTTTACGCACTCGCCGGAGATGCGATCATTGCCCTTTTGACGCCGGAAGGTTCGATCCGCGCGACAACGAAAGCGTTCATGCCATGGGTGGTTATAAGCCCGCTTATTGTCGTCATCGGTTTCCAACTCGACGGCATCTTCATTGGCGCGACCCGATCAAAAGAAATGCGGGATTCGATGATTATATCGACGATGATTTTCATCCCGGCGTCGCTCTGGCTCGCCGGGCGTTTTGACAATCACGGCCTGTGGGCTGCGTTTTCTTTGTATTTTCTTTTACGCGCCGCTACCCTTGCAGTTTGGTTGCCGCGTATTGGTCGTTCTTTCGCGACCTAAGAATGACCCGCGCCGATGGCTTCGTTGATCGTGCGGAAACCATCTTTGTCGAGATATCCAATCAGATCGTCAATGATCTGTGGAACCAACGCCGGCCCTTCGTAGATCAATGCGGTGTAAAGCTGAACAAGGCTGGCACCACCAAGAATTTTTTCGTATGCGTCGCGTGCGGATGATATTCCGCCAACGCCTATCAGCGGAATGACACCGCCAACTTCCTGATAGAATTCGCGCAATAACGCTGTCGATGGCGCAAAAAGAGGCCGACCCGAAAGCCCGCCAGCTTCGGGCGCGGAATGACTGCGCAAGGATTCAGGACGCGCGATCGTTGTATTGGAAACAATCAGCGCATCAAGCGCCAGTTTCTGCGCGATCTCGGCGATATCCGCTTTATCCTCATCAGCGAGGTCTGGTGCGATTTTAAGGAAAACCGGCGTATCGGGCGAAGCTTCGTTTCGCGCATTCTGAACGCGCGTCAATAGATCGCTAAGTGCAGATTTATCTTGAAGGGTTCTTAGTCCCGGCGTGTTCGGAGAGGAAATATTGACGGTGTAAAAGTCAACAAGGCCAGCCAGCCCCTTTACACCTGTCACATAATCTTCGGTGCGGTCTTCACTATCTTTGTTGGCACCAAGATTAATACCGATTATGCCGCGGCGTTCGCGAGACCGCAAACGCCCTGCTATAACCTCCAGGCCATCATTATTGAAACCATAACGATTGATCACCGCAGCGTCGTCGCGCAACCGAAAAACGCGGGGCTTAGAATTCCCAGCTTGCGGGCGCGGCGTTACTGCACCCACCTCGACAAAACCAAATCCCATATTGAGCATGGCATTCGGTACTTCCGCGTTTTTATCAAAGCCCGCGGCCAATCCTAGAGGGTTGGGGAATGACAATCCCGCCACATTGATTTCAAGCCGTGGCGTTTCCTTTGAGGCGCGCGGCCCCAATCCTGTCTTGAGCGCCATAACAGTCATGCGATGCGCCGTTTCAGGGTCCAATAACCCCATCGCCCGCGCGCCGAGATCGGCAATCATCATTGGCGCTCTCACAAACATTCTCCAAACTTAAATCCGTCCGGCGTATCTATTAGGCGGACGACGCGCGCAATATCAGCAGCTTTCAAGGGGGCATATAAATGCGGAAATTTTTCGCCGCGTTTGGGGGCCAATTCGAACTTCACAAATTCAGCGATGGGCGCGATTGGTATCTCCAAAAGCAGCAAGTCATCGTGTCCTGCGAAATGAATATTAGCGGTCTCTAAAGCCTGCGATTTTGTGGAAAGATGCATATAGCCATCTTTCACATCAATATCGCGTTGCGGCACTGAACCGGTTTCTTGAGCGGAACGCCATTCCGCCTCAGTCGCAATTCGGTAAACCACCGAGGTTGTCATATCATTGTCCATGGACCAACGGCCTAGCGCGCAGCGCCTTGCCGGTCCAGAGGATTGTCGCGATTGGTGATTTTTTTGCGCTCTTACTAGCCACAACAAATTGAATCTAAGCGCTTCTTCAATCTAGACAGCGTTTAGCGATTCCGGCAGATGTTCTACTATGAGGACATTTCGAATTTTGCTGGGCGTCATCATCGCCTGCGCGGCGGGGCTTACATCATATAGTGTCGGATTACCGCGAGAAATCGTAGCGACGATAACCATTACCGCACTTACCGCAGTCTGGTGGGTGACAGAAGCCCTGCCCATTCCCGCAACCTCGCTAGTGCCTTTTGCGCTGTTTCCACTCGCGGGAGTGATGGATCAACGGGAAACCGCATCGGCCTTGGGCAGTTATGTCATCGTCCTCTTGATGGCGTCATTCATGCTGTCAAAAGCGCTGGAAAAGTCCGGCGTCCATGAGCGTTTGGCACTTTATATGATCCGGATCGTCGGCACCTCCGGACGGCGACTGGTCCTCGGCTTTATGATCGCCGCTGGTATCCTTTCGATGTGGATTTCAAATACAGCCACGACATTGATGCTCAGCACAATGGCACTTGCCATTCTTACCCAGGCCGAAAACAAGAAATTGGCGACACCATTATTGTTGGGAATCGCCTATGCCGCATCTTTTGGCGGAACCGCCACGCTTATTGGCACCCCGCCAAATTTGATCTTTGCGGACGCCTATTTCAAAGCAACCGGGTCTGAATTGTCATTTTTAAGCTGGATGAAAATCGGCGTGCCCATCGTCGTCATTGGAATTCCAATCATGGGCCTTTGGCTCACCCGGTCGATGGGCGGTATCAAAACACCAGAATTCCAAGAACTCGGGCCGTGGCGCATCGAAGAGAAACGAACGCTTATCATATTCGCGATTGCCATCACCTTATGGATCACCCGCATTGAGCCCTTTGGGGGCTGGGCCGGGCTGCTCGGAATGGAAGGCGCGGGGGATTCGACCGTCGCGATTTTCGCGGTGATTCTTATGTTCTTGGTCCCCAACGGCAAAGGCGGTGCCATTCTCGATTGGAAACATGCGGTCGATATTCCTTGGGGTATGCTTCTATTGTTTGCAGGCGGTATTTGTATCGCCGCTGGATTTCGTGCGAGCGGTCTCGATATTCTTCTTGGGGAGCAGCTAACCGGCCTGACCAGCGCGCCGGTGTTCTTGATGATGATCGGGCTATGTCTGTCGGTGACGTTCCTTACGGAAATCACCTCCAATACAGCAACGGCAAATCTACTCATGCCGCTATTGGCCGCCGTCGCTATGGGCGCAGGCATCAAACCAGAATTACTAATGATCCCAGCCGCAATTTCTTGCTCATGCGCATTTATGCTGCCGGTTGCGACGGCACCGAATGCGATCATTTATGGTACGGGGAAAGTCTCAATCGCCAGTATGGCGCGCGAAGGCGCAATCTTGAACGTGATTGTCGCCTTCATCGTCGCTGGCGTGTGCTGGCTTGCAATGGCGGCCTAAGCGCCTGCATCAGTGGCCGTCATATGCCGCGCCCGCGCGGCATGATCAATCGCTTGCGCGCCTTCATCAGAAACCTTGAGCGCATTCCGGATGAGTTCAAGCACGCGGATCTCGGTCATATCGAGATTTTCATCTGCGGTTATGACCTCGACCACCGCAGCATAGGCAGTTTCGGCCAAATGTTCTGGCAGCGCCGCTGCGGCAGCCTCAAGCACTTTATGAAGGCCGCCCTCAGACGACATCAGTCCACCACAGGCTTCGGCCGTTTTCACCAGCCCACTCTCATCCGCGTCGGAAAATAGCGGAAATGACCGAACGACGCGGCCAATCGTGCGTAATTCCTCGTCCTTGATCACACCATCAGACGCAGAAGCCATAACCATCAGATAAATGACGGCTTCTTGCGGGGTTAAGGCGGCTGGCCCTGTTGCCATGAATAAGCTCCTGAATTTCGGACAGCCCTCACCGCATGAGAGCCAATAAGCCGGAAGCTAGCCGCGGATAGGTCAAACGGCAACCACTCAGACAAGATCACGCCGGAGGGCTTTATCTATAGGGGAATTGACGCCGCGCCAGCGGGCGTTAAACCTCCGCCTTTAAACATCTGGAAGGCAAAAACATGACCGCCCCGCATATCAAGACATTCACCGCCGAAGAGGCTCTGAACGCCAAATCTTGGCCGTTTCAAGAAGCGAAAAACCTCATCAAGCGTCTTGATAAGATCAAGAAGGATGGTCCGGTCGTATTTGAAACCGGCTATGGCCCTTCCGGACCACCGCATATTGGCACATTCGGCGAAGTGGCCCGTACCACGATGGTCCGCCGTGCATTCGAGCTTTTGACCGGACGAGAAACGCGGCTGATTTCGATCTCCGATGATATGGACGGTATGCGCAAAGTCCCACCGCAATTACCGAACCAGGAATTATTGGCAGCTTCCCTACAAAAGCCGCTGACCGAAGTTCCTGACCCATGGGGTACGCATCAAAGCTTTGCGCATCATAATAATGCGAAGTTCCGTGACTTTCTCGATCAGTTTGGATTCGATTATGAATTCAAATCGTCGACAGATTGCTATCGGTCGGGCGAGTTCGATTCGACATTGATCCGTGTGCTCGAATGTTATGACGCGGTGATGAATATTATTCTCCCGACATTGGGTGAAGAACGCCGCGCGAGCTATTCGCCGATCCTGCCGATTTCGCCCACAACAGGCCGGGTGCTTTACGTACCTATGTTGGAAATTGACGCAGCAAAAGGCGAGGTCGTGTTCGAAGACGAAGACGGTACCAAAGTCCGCACGAGCGTTTGCGGCGGCAACACCAAACTTCAGTGGAAAGTCGATTGGGCCGGACGTTGGTTTGCGTTTGGTGTTGATTACGAAATGTCTGGCGAAGACCTGACTGAATCTGTTCGCCTTTCCAATCGGATCGTAAAAGCGCTGGGCGGCGAACCGCCTGCGGGTTTCAATTACCAACTGTTCCTCGACGAGGAAGGCAAAAAAATCTCAAAAACAAAAGGCAATGGCATTTCTATCGAGGAATGGCTGACTTACGCGTCGCCAGAAAGCCTGTCGCTATACATGTTCCAAAGCCCGAAATCGGCCAAGAAACTGTATTTTGATGTCATTCCCAAAGTTGCCGACGAATATTGGTCGCATCTTGAGAAATTTGCACAACAAGAAGGCGCAAAAGCCCTCGACAATCCGGTTTGGCATATTCACGAAGGAAATCCGCCTTCCCTAATGCCACCGGTGAACTTCGCCATGCTGCTCAATCTCGTTAATGCTGCTGGTGCTGGCGACGAAGAAGTGCTGCGCGGTTTCATCAAGAAATATCGCCCCGACGCGACTGATGAAGAATTGGCCGCGGCCAATGCGATGATCACTTTTGCTGGCCGATATTATGAGCAATTCATCAAGCCGAATAAAAAATACCGTACCCCAACGGAAAATGAACGCGCGGCCTTGGAAATGCTTTCTGCTCGCCTGAAAGAGATTGGCGATGATGGCGCAGAAGGGGATTTTCAAACTGCCGTTTTTGACGCCGGCAAGGCCAATGGCTTTGAGAATATCCGAGACTGGTTCAAAGGCCTCTACGAAGTCGTCTTCGGACAGGAGCAAGGCCCCCGCATGGGACCATTTGCGAAAATCTACGGCGCGCGTGCAACTGCGCAATTAATCGACGAAGCGCTGGCGCGATAAGAAGCACATCTTCGATAATTGAACCAAAACGACGAATGAGTGTTTGCAGTGAATGCGGACACTCATTTTTATTTTGGCCTTCGCCATTGGGCTAGGCACTGCGCTGGCGCAGACCGGGACCAGCGACCCAGACCCGGTCATTAATGCCGCGCCGCCGGATGCTAGTGACGCCGAGATCGCGGCGCGCATTGACGACATCTTTGCACAAATTGAGGCCTTGGAGCGCGTGGACGCAACCGTGAATGCCGGGGTTGTAACCCTGACGGGCACGACGGCAAGCAGCGACGCAGCCGAACGCGCAGAATCGATCGTTTCGCGGATCGATGGCGTTGTGACCATCGAGAATAAAATCGAACGGGATGTATCACTCTCTACGCGGATCACCCCAACAGTCGGCCAGCTGGAAACATTCGTCAATGACACAATAAGAACCGCACCGTTAATAGGTCTAGCCGCAACCATCTTTGTTATCATAAGTTTTTTGGGCTGGCTGGTCAGTGAGTGGAACTGGTTGTGGAGCCGCGTAACGCCGAATAGTTTTATTGCTGAACTGGTTTCTACAACAACACGTTCTGTCTTCATTTTGTTTGCGCTTGTTATTACGCTCAGCATTCTTGATGCAACGGCGTTACTAGGGGCCTTTCTGGGTGCCGCCGGTGTGCTTGGTTTGGCAATCGGCTTTGCCGTGCGCGACACAATTGAAAACTATATCGCATCAATCATGCTTTCATTGCGTCAGCCCTTTAGGCCAAATGAGCACGTCGTCATTGATGGGAATGAAGGTCACGTTATCCGCCTCACATCCCGGGCGACCATACTTATGACCATTGATGGCAACCATCTGCGCATTCCGAACGCAGTCGTATTTAAAGCCGTAATCCTGAATTACACCAGAAACCCGGAGCGGCGATTCGAATTTGAACTCGGTGTCGACGCGAATGACGACCCCCTTGCGGCCATCGAGACGGGAATTTCGGCAATTTCTGACTTAAAATTTGTGTCGAAAGCGCCACAGCCGATCGCTTTTATCAAGCATGTGGGCGATTCAAATATCGTCATTTATTTTGCTGCTTGGATCGATCAACAGACTACGAATTTTCAAAAGTCGCGTTCAATCGCATTAGCGGCAGCAAAAGATGCGCTGGAATCGGCTGGCTTTGCCCTGCCGGAACCAATTTATCGTTTGCGATTTGACGACAATAATGCCCCTGCTTTGGCGGATCTAGCAAGTATTAAAGAACGCCCGCCGCAAGCACAAACCGAAAAATCGCAACCCAAACAGCGCCGGAAGGAATCGCTGGATGTCGCGCCAGATAAGCATTTGGAGGAAATCATTGAAGACGAACGCCGGGAAAATATTGACGACGATTTGCTTTCGAATAGCGCGCCGGTCGAATAAATTTGAAGGCCCGACATTCGCAATTTTGTGAGTCGTAAAGGTAGATTGTGAATTGGTTAATTTCTTGGCAGCCGCCGCATGAAAGCGCTAATGCCAACTATGCCGCGCGATGGTCATTGCAAGAAATTGGCAGAACCTTCCAATCAAAAAAAGAGAACAACTTCGCAATTTTAAAATAGGGCAGAAATTGGGCCGGGTTCGGAACAATTAATCTATCGCTCTTTGAATAAAATAGTGTTATATTGTTTAAGAACGAGTCATCAATGCGAAACCAAATATTAGGAGCCTTCGGGTTAACCTAGAATTGCGCACAAAACCGTGTCGCATACAGGGTGGGATATTATCGAATTCGGCAAGGGAAGAAGCGAAAAGTAGTAACAAAGGCAAACCGGCTATGTGTACCGTTCACGAAGAAGGGAATTTATTGATCTCCGATCAGCCTTGCTTCACGACAAACAAGCGCCATATGATTCATAGGGTAAAGTTTGAGAACGTAATCGTAGAAACGGTTTTTCCTAATGACGTGCAGGATGGTTTTATAGAGTGAGTGGGGGCGCTGGTTTAACCAGCGCCTTTTTTGTTTCCAACAGCGGCGGACCCCGCAATCGAACGAGTGAAAAGTGAGCGTGTGATTATGACCGACGAATCTCTTGATGTCTTTGACAAGTTTTCTGAAAGCTACACAAAGATGAAACAGGAGGCGATCAGCCTCAGAGATTACCTACTCGCCGCTCGCGACGACGAAATGCTTTATGCTTCGCCTGCGGAGAGAATGGTCAAGGCAATCGGCGAGCCGGAACTCATCGACACCTCGAAAGATCCGCGCCTTGCGCGAATATTCTCTAATCGGACGATTAGACACTATAAAGCCTTCGACGGTTTCTACGGGATGGAGGACACCATTGAACGCATCGTGTCGTTCTTCCGTTACGCCGCGCAAGGACTCGAAGAAAAGCGTCAGGTCATTTACCTTCTTGGTCCGGTCGGCGGCGGTAAATCATCGCTGGCTGAGCGCCTGAAAGACATGATGGAAATTCATCCGATATACGTCCTAAAGGCCGGTAACGAAATTTCACCTGTGTTCGAGAGCCCGCTAGGCCTATTCCAAAGCGAAGAACTCCAAAGCCTCCTTGAAGACAAATACGGCATCGAAAAACGCCGCCTCAATGGCTTAATGAGCCCATGGGCGGTCAAGCGCCTCGATGAATTTGGCGGCGATATCTCGAAATTCGAAGTGGTCAGGCTGTTTCCGTCAAAACTTCGTCAAACAGCAATTGCGAAGACAGAGCCTGGCGACGAAAACAATCAGGATATTTCCACTCTGGTCGGCAAGGTCGATATTCGCAAACTGGAACATTTCAGTCAGGACGATACTGACGCCTACTCCTATTCGGGTGGCCTATGCCGGGCTAATCAGGGACTCCTCGAATTTGTCGAGATGTTCAAAGCACCGATCAAGGTACTTCACCCCCTACTGACGGCGACGCAGGAATCCAACTATATCGGCACGGAGGCCCTAGGCCCAATTCCTTTCCAAGGGATTATTCTTGCGCACTCCAATGAGAGCGAGTGGCAGCAATTCCGCGCCAATAAGAATAACGAGGCGTTTCTTGATCGTATCAATGTGATCAAGGTGCCATACTGCCTGCGCGTGACCGAAGAGCAGAAGATATATGAGAAACTTCTCGCGCATTCTGAATTGTCACAGGCACCATGCGCACCAGAAACACTCGACCTTTTGGCACGCTTCTCAGTTCTGACGAGATTGAAAGAGCACGAGAACTCAAATCTCTATTCAAAACTTCGCGTTTATGACGGCGAGAAACTCAAGGATACAGACCCGAAAGCCAAAACCCTTCAGGAATATCGCGATGCTGCCGGCATCGACGAAGGCATGGACGGTATATCAACGCGGTTCGCCTATAAGGTTCTGTCCGAAACATTTAATTTCGATACGGATGAGGTCGCAGCGGACCCTGTCCACCTGATGTATGTTCTCGAAAATGCCATCAAACGCGAACAGTATCCGGATGAGACAGAGAAAGAATATCTCGATTTTATCAAATCCGAACTCTCGGCACGCTATGCGGATTTCATCGGGAAGGAAATTCAAAAAGCCTATCTCGAAAGCTATGCCGAATATGGTCAAAACCTCTTTGATCGTTACATCGCCTTTGCTGATGCATGGATCGAAGATCAAGATTACAAAGACCCAGACACTGGCCAATTGCTTGATCGTGCAACGCTCGATCAGGAACTCTCGAAAATTGAGAAACCGGCCGGCATTGCCAATCCGAAAGACTTCCGAAATGAGGTCGTTAAATTCGCGCTGCGCGCCCGTGCGAACAATGACGGCATGAATCCGAAATGGACGTCTTACGAAAAACTCCGAAATGTCATCGAGAAACGAATGTTCTCGCAGGTGGAAGATTTGCTACCAGTTATTTCTTTCGACTCGAAAAAGGACAGCGACACGGAGCAAAAGCACGAAAACTTCGTCAGCCGCATGACCGAGCGTGGATATACGCCGCGCCAGGTCCGTCGTCTGGTCGAATGGTACATGCGCGTAAACAAAGCGGGTTAAGTGAAAGGCGCGAGCGGGCATAGCAATTGCGGTAACCCCGCCCCTCTGCGGCCCGCCGCGAAAATGCGGTGAATTCATTCCACTTTATCGACCGGCGAAAAAACCCAAAGGGCAAGTCGCTTGGCAACCGTCAGCGGTTTTTGAAACGCGCACGTTCGCAAATCAAAGAGGCTGTCAACAAATCGCTCCGTGACAGATCGGTTAAAGAACTCGACCGGGGCGAAAAAATTTCGATACCATCGAAATCGACTGCCGAACCGCGCTTTACACATGATCGCGAAAAAGGCGCGCGTGAGGCGGTTCATCCAGGCAATAAAGAATTTGACGCCGGTGACCGGCTGAAAAAACCTCCGAAAGGCGGCGGCCGCGGACGCGGAAAAGACGCTAGCGATTCCGGCATGGGTGAGGATGAATTTCAATTCACGCTTAGTCAGGAAGAATTTCTCGATATTTTCTTCGAAGATCTCGAACTCCCCAATTTGGTGAAGCGGTCACTCAAAGAAATAAAATCCTACGCCTTTAAACGCGCGGGCATAACGGTTTCTGGTGCGCCGACAAATATGAACCTTGTGCGTACAATGCGGAACGCACATGGAAGGCGGTTGGCTTTAAAGCGTCCTTCAACGAAAGCCATCAATGAGTTGAAAGAACGCCTTTTTGAACTGGAACGTATTGCGCAGCCAAGTGACGAAGAGATCGCCGAAAAAAAAGATATTCTCGCGAAGCTCGAAGAGATGGAGCGGCGCAGACGCTTTACGCCCTTCATCGACCCGCTCGATCTCCGGTTTAACGCATATGAACCGACGCCGGTTGAAACCACAGCCGCCGTGATGTTCTGTTTGATGGATGTATCGGGATCGATGGGCGAGCGAGAGAAAGATCTGGCGAAGCGTTTTTATATGCTGCTCTATCTCTTCCTGAAACGGCGCTATGAACGGGTGGAAGTTGTCTTCATTCGCCATACCCACCACGCCGAAGAAGTTGACGAAGAGACATTTTTCTATTCGCGGCAATCGGGCGGCACGGTTGTTTCAACCGCGCTTGAGAAAATGCTGGAAGTTCAGAAAGACCGGTTTCCTGCGCACGAATGGAATATCTATGTAGCGCAGGCATCTGATGGCTTTACCCAAAGCGGCGACGCGCAACGGTGCGTCGAGATGCTGAACGACTCGGTGATGCCGATTTCGCAGTACTATGCCTATATCGAGATTCTCGACGAACGAGAGCTTGAGGTTTTTTCAGACGCTAGCTCCGGCGCAGAATTATGGCGCGCCTACAGGACATTCGCGCCGGCTTGGCCCAATTTTGCGCAGACCCGCATTGCCCGCCCGCAAGATATATTCCCCGTCTTCCGGGAGCTTTTTGCCAGAAATAACAAGGAGGCGGCGTGAGCAATTCATCGACTTCGCTGCTCTATCCGGATTCAGAGTGGACCTTTGACCGGCTGAAAACCGCTTACGATGCGATCGAAGACATCGCGTTAAACGATCTTGGTCTGAACGTTTATACAAATCAGATCGAAATTATCTCGTCGGAACAGATGCTGGATGCCTATTCATCCCATGGCATGCCGCTGATGTATAAGCATTGGTCATTCGGAAAACATTTTGCCCGCGACCAGATGAGTTATCAAAAGGGCTGGTCCGGCCTTGCCTATGAAATTGTGATCAATTCCGACCCTTGCATCGCCTATTTGATGGAAGAAAACACAATGACCATGCAAGCGCTCGTCATGGCGCATGCATCCTTCGGACATAACCACTTTTTCAAAAACAATTATCTGTTTCGTCAATGGACGGACGCCGAAGCAATTCTTCCCTATTTGGATTTCTCGAAAAAATACATCGCGAAATGCGAAGACGAATATGGTCTTGAAGAAGTTGAAGCGGTTCTTGACGCCGCGCATGCGCTGATGGACCAAAGCGTTTTTCGCTATAACCGCCCGCCCCGGCTTTCCGAAGCCGATCGGATTGAAAAAATTGCGGCGCGCATAAAACATGAAGAAACGAGCTTTAACGATATTTGGCGCACCCTTCCGAATACAGAAGAAAATGAAAGCGAGAAGGAAGAACGCCAGGCCGAAGTCCGGGATATAAAAATGCCCGAAGAAAACCTCTTATACTTCATTGAAAAAGCCAGCCCGGTTCTTCGCCCTTGGCAACGAGAGCTGGTTCGTATCGTTCGAAACATCGCCCAATATTTTTATCCGCAGAAGCAAACGAAGGTGATGAATGAAGGCTGTGCAACCTTTGTCCATCACTACATCATGAATGAACTCTATAATCGCGGCCAGATAAGCGAAGGGTCGATAATGGAGTTCTTGCACTCGCATTCATCGGTCGTGTTCCAACCCGATTTCGACGATCAACGCTATTCCGGTATTAATCCTTATGCGTTGGGCTTTGCTATGATGGAAGACATCAAACGCATTTGTACCGACCCCAAACCAGAAGACCGGGATTGGTTTCCGGATATTGCCGGATGCGGTGACTGGCGGTCCGTCCTGAAAGACGCTTGGGCGAATTACCGTGATGAAAGTTTTATTTTGCAGTACCTGTCACCAACCGTCATGCGGGATATGCGTATGTTCGCCATTGGCGATGATTCTCAAGAATCCCATGTAGAGATCTCGGCAATTCACAACGAACATGGCTTCCGCCGTGTACGCCAAACACTCTCGGCAATGTATGATCTAGGTATGCACGAACCCAACATCCAAGTGGTGGGGGCGGATTTGGAGGGAGATAGAACCCTCCGTTTACAGCATATGGTTCACAATGATCGCCTACTTAAAGAAGAGACGAGCGAAGCCGTTCTCACGCATATAGAGACCCTTTGGGGCTATGATGTGATAATAGACGAACGTCCTGCCTAGACGGATAATCCGTATAATTACTGGTTCTATTGCGGCGCAATATTTACAATATTGCGCCGGTGTGAAAATCTACCCGTAATTGGGGCGAGGTGGGAATTAAACCATCCAAATTTTGAAGCGATAAATCGCTGCTAAGCGATCGAATGTGCTGTGCCCCATTGGTCAAGCGGCCAATCAGTTGCGTATCTCCATTCATGCCGATCAACATAAGGAGTGCTACGCCATGGGTAAATTACGTGTTTTCCTTTTTACCTTTCTATCTACACTGATCTTTTCTTCCATTTCACTCGGCCAAGATATGGAAGAACGGAAGATGAATATGGTCTCGTTATTCGAGATTGACCCGTCAAAAGAGGAGCAATTCAAAGAGGCCTGGAAAGTGATCCGAGACACCGCCATTGCAAATGACTACGCCTATACCGACTATGTCGGGTCTTGGCGCAATATGCATTGGATGGTCACACCCTTAAAAAACTTTGCTGATGTCGACGCATTATGGGCTGCCCGCAATGCGGTCGAAGAAAAAGGCGGTCGAAAGTTTGAAAGGGCCATGGATGACTTTTTAGGTGCTATGACGAATTCTCACACCTTTTTCACGATCGATGACGCAGACCTCTCTTATTGGCCAGAAGGTGCTGAGGCCGGATCATATATGGAAATTGACACGTTCTATTATGATTACGGCAAAAAGGATGAGATGCGCGAACTTCTCGCTGATTACAAAGCGCTTATGGCAGAGAAGGATCTGCCTTATCCATATCAGGTCAGCTGGGATAGTCTCGGCACGGAAGGGAATTCCGTCACCATCATCTCCTATGCAGAAGATGCCGTCGCATTGGCGCAATCTGATGCCGCAATCGCCGAAGCGATGGAAGGCGACGAGATGGCGGAATCAATTTTCGAGCGTTACCTGAGCATTGCGACAAGATCGAAAACCATGCGCGGTAAATATCACGCTGATATTTCGATAAATGTACCCGAAATGGACGAAGAGATGTGATCCAATTGATCCGGAGAGGAATTAACTTTCCTCTCCAGAAACATGAGGCTCATCGCGCCCAAAGTTTGGTGCCGCTGTTTCTTGTCCCGCATCGACAATAGCGCGACGCAAACTCCGACCACGCGAAAAGGCATTATAAAGCGCATCCGCATCGCCCCAGCGGATTGCGCGTTGCATGACCGCAAGTTCTTCGGAAAAGCGGCCCAAAACCTCTAGAACGGCCTCTCGGTTGTTAAGAAAAACATCCCGCCACATTACCGGATCCGACGCCGCTATTCGCGTAAAGTCGCGAAAACCACCTGCCGAATATTTAACCACTTCGCCCTGCGCAACAGATTCGATATCATCTGCCGCGCCTATCATCGTAAACGCTATTAAGTGCGGAATATGGCTCGTCACCGCCAGAGCAAGGTCATGATGCGCAGCATCCATAACCTCGACCTCGGCACCAATCGCGGTCCATAAGCCCGTCGCCTGCTTCACCGCTTCGAGATAAGGCGCATCATTGCGCTCTAACGGCGTAATGATACACCATCGCTTTTCAAACAGGCTCGCGAAACCCGCTTCCGGCCCGGATTGCTCTGTACCGGCGACCGGATGGCAGGGAACAAAGAAAATGCGATCCGGCAGGGCTTTAGCCGCATCTAAAACGACCCCCTTAACGGAGCCGACATCGATTATTAAAGCACCGTCTTCTGCGCAGTCAGAGACCTTCCGGCAAATTTCTGTCAATGCACCGACCGGCGTTGATAGGATAATAAGGTCCGCACCCTTTACCCCCTCATCAAGACTAGAGAACCCGTGATCAATGACACCAATTTTCTTTGCGCGGGCAAGAATATCTTCGTCCTGATCAACGCCAATAACAGTCTCAGCGACATCACGTTCACGCAGCGCGCGCGCGAGCGATGAACCAATCAAACCGACACCGACGACCGCCGCTCGCTTAAATTTTATGGATGGTTTTTTATTCACGGTTAAATTTCTCAGTAAGCAAATCAACTAGTTTTCTGTTTCCGGCTCTGGGGCCGATACTAATGCGAAGATATTCAGGCAATTGATAACCGCCCATTTCACGCACAATTACACCATTGCGTTTTAGATAGGCATGGATATCAGACGCGCGATACCCTTCTTCATCAGGAAATTTTACGAGAATAAAATTGCCATAGCTTGGTACGAAAGTGAGCCCCATACCACCTATTTGCTGTTCCAGAAATTTACGTTCTTCATAGTTATGTTCGCGATTTTGTCTGACGAAATTCTGGTCTGAAAGCGCGGCAACACCTGCGGCCTGCGCGGCCGAAGAAACATTGAACGGGCCTCTAATTCGGTTCAGAACATCTGCGATATGTACAGGGCAATACCCCCAGCCAAGCCGCAACGCAGCCAAGCCGTAAATCTTAGAGAATGTACGCGTCATCACAACATTCTCAAACTCGCTGACAAGACCCTCACCGGCGCTGTAATCAGCTTCATCGACAAATTCTGCGTAAGCAGAATCGATGACGAGCAAGATGTCTTCGCGCAACCCCTCCCGTAAGCGCCGCAATTCACTTTCGGGGATATATGTACCGGTAGGGTTATTTGGATTAGCTACGAACACAATCCGTGTACGATCATCGACTTCGTTCAAGAGCGCATCAACATCCGTTGTCAGATCACTCTCCGGCGCAAAACGCGCGGTCGCGCCGCAGCTTTGTGCGGCAATTGCATAGACCAAAAAGCCGTGCTTGCTTTGGACGATATTGTCACCCTCGCCGACATATGCATTTGTCAGGAGTTGCAATATCTCATCCGAACCAGCACCGCAGACAATTTGCGCGGGGTCAATTCCGTGAATCTCGCCAATTTTCTCACGTAGCGCATTGGCACCCCCATCAGGATAGAGATAGAGCGCCTCTCCGGCTTTCTTATAGGCTTCGATTGCCTTTTCGCTCGCTCCCAATGCGGATTCATTTGAGGATAGCTTGAATACTTCCTCAGAACCTGGTGCCGCAGACGCACCGGGCACATAGGCTTCGATATCGAGAATACCAGCGCGGGGCGTGGGGAGAGCCATCGAAATTGTCCTTAAAAGTCACCTAGCGGGTCTATAGCGACCTCTGTCCCCGCGATGCAAGCGAAGGATCGGCAACATCATGCCTTGATTGGTGGCGCAGGGGTTGGGGCGCAGCGATTGCGGGGCGGACCGCCCGCACCCCCGCCTGTCGTACCAACCCGATTGGCGAGAGCATATCCTTTTCGGCTTCCACCATGATAACCCCACCAAGGCCGGGCCAGAGCATAGCGCCAGCACGCTCCCATGTCCGCGCAACCCGGACGATCAGCCTATTCTTAACCGGCGGGAAAAACAGCGCACTATCCCATGCGGTCGGCCGAAACAGGGCATCCCGCAGCAATCCTTCCAATCGGCGCCGCAAATAGGGCCGTCCGGCCGCGAACGGCGTCGTATCGATGACCGACCATAGGCCGCGGCGATGGGACGCGATAATAATCACCCGGCCATCATCTTTCAGAACGCGCCAGACTTCGCGCATCAGGCGTTGTGGCGCGGGGGCCTCCTCCAATCCATGAACGATTATAACCCGATCAAGACTTGCATCAGGGACCGGCCAATCCGATTCCCTCACAAGGCTCGCCGCATTGGCGGCCCCCGGTGACCAGCGAATGACGCCCTGACCGCCTGGCGCGAGCGCAAATCGCGCTGTTGCCTGCTCCAGAACCTCAAGATAGGGATTCGCATAGCCAAACCCGGCAATTTTGAGCCCAGCCCCTTTGCCCCACGCCGCACTCACGCGGCTGGCAATAAAATCGCGCGCAACCCCGCCCAAGGGCGAGCGATAAAAATCGTGAATATCCAGAATGTCGGTTCGCATTCTATTTCCGCCGCCTGCCGCGAGGGTTGCTTTGCAACACCAGTCCGCGATGATTATGTTGAGTATTAGCCGATTATGAGTGCGAACTCAGTTAACAGGATATTACCGATGCCGATAGAGATACGCCAATTTCCCTGCCTTTCCGACAATTACGGCTATCTTATTCGAGATCATGAAAGCGGATTGGTCGCGACCATTGATACGCCGGACCCGGGTGCCATCAACAATGAGCTTGAAAGCGCCGGGTGGAAACTAACGCATATTCTAAACACCCATCACCATTTCGACCACGCGGGCGGCAATCTGGCATTGAAGGAAAAATGGGGATGTCAGATCATCGGTCCGAAAAATGAGCAAGAAAAAATCCCCGGCATTGATCGCGTCGTTGGCGACGGCGACGTCGTCGAACTTGGGCAATCAATAGCCAAGGTATTTGATACGCCCGGCCACACTTTGGGTCATATTATTTATCACTTCGAAGATGATGCCGCCGCATTTGTTGGTGATACAATTTTTGCGATGGGCTGCGGACGGCTATTTGAGGGCACGCCTGATCAAATGTGGTCTTCGCTTCAGAAAATTTCATCGATGCCGCACGAGACTAAGCTCTACTGCGCACATGAATACACAAAAGCAAATGCCGCCTTTGCCCTAAGCGTAGATCCGTCGAACGCGGCACTACAAGCGCGCGCAAAAGAGGTTGATTCGATGCGCGCGCAGAACCTGCCGACGGTACCAACAACCGTTGAAAAAGAATTGGCGACCAATCCTTTTTTGCGCGCAGAAGACAAATCACTGCAGACAAATATCAACATGGACGGCGCATCAGCTGTTGATGTATTTGCGAAAACCCGCGCATTGAAAGATTCGTTTTAATCAGCCTACACCGCGATTTTTTCTTCGATTTGGTTGGGATAAAAATATCCGCGCTTGGGCAGCGAATATTTTTTACAGAATTTGAGCAACGTATTGATCGCTCGACTATCTTTCGCGGCCAATCGGCTGTCCTTCGCGACTAAAGTCACGCAGGCGAGGATCTGATCATCAAGCGACAAAATCGGCGAAGAAATGTAATGCTGCCCAGGTATAAGATCGCTTGAGTAGCGCGCATATCGCACTTCGCGAATTTCTTTAAGCAGCGGCATCCAATGCTCCGACAGCCTGTTAAATGGCTCGCCTCTGCTTTCCGCCTCCCTAGATAATGCCTCGCGCAGAACCGGTTTACATGCGAACGCGGCAAAAATGAGACCAGTCGACGAGGTAAACATAGGCAACGAAACGCCCGGCCCCAAAAAGGCATTTGACGCTGATGCTAGCCGTTCGGTTCGTATTACCGTTGGCCCGAGATCACTCCAGACCGAGATATAGGCATTAACCCCAATGGCTTCGACTAACTCCGACAGCCCGTCTGCAGCCCTGTTTATCAGATCCACCCGATTGACGGCGGCCAAGCCAAGGCGCATTGTTTCGACGCCCAGATCATAAGCACCCGATTTTCGCGTTTGGTTTATCAATCCGCAACGACACAAACTTTGTAAATAGCGGTGGGCCTTGCTAGGCGATACACCAGCCCTCAGTGCAATCTCTTTTAATGAAATCGGTCCATCATGTTGAGCAACGGCATTCAATATTTCGAATGCATTGTCTATTGATTTTACACTGGCGCTTGTTGCCCCGTCTTCATCAGTCATCTCACTCCCCATCTTGCGCTCAGTACGCGCAGTAAATGCCAGCCAACCGAATTATTTTCAGTCTTCGACACGTCCTGCCCATAATTTCTGAATGGGGCCCAGCCTTCTGAGTGGGATTGGCGAAATTACAGCAGAGCCTCGTGAATAATTTCTTAATCGCGAATGCCTACTCGACTAAAACAGCGTAGTCGCATTTTGCCCCATTCACGCGGAAATCGCCCTCCCCTAATCCAATACCTAACGCAGCTAGCATTTGATCAACCACGGTACCAAGCGGAGTTGCAATCTCCTCTAACGAATTCGGAATTGCGGTACGTGTCAGAGCACGGGTATTAAGACCCAATCCGAGCGCGTTCACTTCCAACTCAATATCATCAACCAGATTTGCCAACAGACGCCCGGGTATATTATTCGTGCTGGTTGTTTTTATCCGTCCATCAACAATATCATACCAATCAAAATCGATATAGGATGCATGTCCGGCCTCGGTGCCTGCGTGAGATTTCCCGTAAACCTTTAACGCCGGTGCTTTTACGATTATTGCCGCACTTGGATTACGACGCATTGCGCTATTGGCAATAGTAGCTTCACCAATCCACGCATCAACGACTGACGATGCCCCCTGCAAACGAACAGTGACATTCTCAATGCGTCCCCCAGGGCAATCGACACCGACCAACTCGCCACTGGCGCGGGCCGCCTCTAGATAAAGCGGAAACCGAATCGTAGCCGAAGAAAGCAATCCTTTACCGCCGATCGTTGCCTCTATGAATAAACGCGCTTGGACATTTGAGACCACCTGCCCGCCTTGTCCGACCGACAGCCATGGCGAGCTCTGCATTGGCTCGCCCAGGTCAAGAATGGCATCTAATGATGCAAGTCCGGCAACAGAACTGGAAAGATCCAACTCCAAAATTCCGTCACCCTTCGCCGCAATTGCATTTGCCATCACAAAATCAAACAGCGAAACATGGGCCGGAAAGCCCGCGCCGACCGGCTCTCCCAGCGAGATCTCACCGGCATCACCAAGATCAATCACAGCGCGCAGATCAATGCTCTTTGTGCTTCTACTGACAATCGACTGTATTTTTCGCAACGCCATCGCCGCTTCGCCGTCACCATTCACGGCAATCATCGCCTCAATTATGTCTCCTAATGTCGGGTTCTTTCCAAGAACGTCACCATAAGTGCCGGAAACAACATCAAGCTGTATCGCGAGCGCATTGATAAAGCTGAAAACCTCAACATCCGCGACCTGCATGTTTTTATAATCGAGGGCCGTCAGTGAAAAATTCACCCCAATCATTTCCCCCAATAACTGATTGAGCATTCCCTCATTGATCGACGCAAGTCGCGAACCCACAGAAAATGCGGCTAACGCTCGTCGGCTCGCCGTCGCCCGCACAGCAATTTCCGGCGTTGCATCAAATCGATTCACGAAAAAATATTTTCCATTTTTGCGAACGGTTACGCGCGCTGCATTGTACGGCGTCTGACCAGCGACAAACCGGGCTTTATAGCTTTTCTCAGGATCCGGAACATATCGGCCTGGCTCGACCTGTACTCTCGATTTTGTCGCGACCGCTTCTTCACGCTCTTCCTCTTCCATTTGGCCCAGCTCGACGTCACTAACTGTGTCATACCCGTTTATACTCAGTATCTCACGGGCTGCGCGTTCCGGGTTCGACGGATCTTGTGCAGCAATAATCGCCGCGATATCGACAACACCTTGCGCACGTCGTTTCTCTGTGAACAACATCATCAAATCGACGCCAAAGCCCAAACAGAAAAAGCAAAGGGGCAACACCGCCGCAAAGATAAAATACACTGATCCATTTTTAGCGCGATAAAAAGCGCGAAGTGTTTTGCCTGAAATCTTCATGCGCTAAACCCTCCATTGCGAATAGAGGTGCGGCCTTTAATTTCGCGGTTAGGAAACGGAAAAAATCCAGCGATATTCCATATCGGCAATTCGTCAGCGTAAAATATGATTTCCACATCAAATTGGTTTGCAACGATGTCGCTGTCTTCAACGCTTATGTAAAGCTTGTCCTGCCGAAGAAACGCATAGCTATGAGCATTGGTTTTGACATAATGTTTAGCAATAAAAATACGTTCACCCTCGTCCGCCCCGGCGATCGTAGCGCGTGCGACATCAGAAGTTAGCTGCCGTACGGAATGCACAGCACCAAGATAGATACCCCCGCCCAACATTCCCAGAATCATCATTAAAAACACCGGTGCCACGATTGCAAATTCAACTGCTGCCGACCCGGACCGTGATTTCATCATTCGCCGATTGAGGCTTCTAATGATATTCATGCGCGTTCTCCCCGCTGCTACAGCCGCAGGATGCACGCACGATATTGAAGATTTTATTTATATTGTAGGTAAGCGGATTAATAACTTTTGCAGAAAGTTTTCAATTGATATCACGCAATAAGAAACCAATTTCAATTAGAAAAATTATCTATCGAGAATCCTCAAAACTAATTTATGAATTCAGAAAGGAGATCAAAACCCGCACCTTTATTCTGAATAGAGGAACGCATATCGAAATGTGAAAACGTCGGCGCGTTTCGAAAATCACCTAGCGTCAACAGATCTCGGCGGTCGATTAATCGCAGTTGCGGCTCGCCGTGATACGAGACATGGGACGACATATATTTTTCACATTAATTTACCGCCCCGAACCACCCCGCACCGCGCCAGCGGAACTCGGACAAACCCCTCGTCCACGCGAACGTTGGGAGCGAGGAAATTTGCTGATTAGCGATGATCTCACGGTGCTGAATTGACACAAAAAGCGCTTTCATGCATTCATTGCCAGCAACTCAAATCAGGCCCTCTTGAACCATTTATCATTCAACTTTAAAGACCGCTGGCGGAGTAATTGAAGCTTGATTTTCTGGTCCAATATCAAGTGGATTCTGACGCACTCAACAGCCCGTTTTTGCGGTTAATCCAATAGGCTAAGCGGGGCTTATCGAAGGTTTAATGATATGGACGCGTCGGAATTCGACAAGTTTGCGGAAGAGTACGAAGCGCAACATGCAGAGAATATTGCAGTAAGCGGTGAGTCACCCGAATATTTCGCTGAATATAAAATTCGCGAGACCAAGAAAATCTGCGATTCATTTGGTCTAAAGCCTACGAATGTGCTCGACTTCGGTGCCGGAATTGGTAACTCGACGCCACATATAAAACATTACTTTCCTGACGCCGATCAGATATCGGCCGATGTATCGATTAAAAGTCTCGAGATATTGTCAAATCGTTTTCCGAATGCCAGCGAAAACCGTCTGATTTCCGACACAACCCTTCCTCTAGACGACGATAGTGTAGACCTTGCGTTCACTGCCTGCGTATTTCATCACATTGATCACGCTGATCACATCCATTGGCTTTCCGAATTGCGCCGCGTGGTCCGACCGGGTGGTATATTTACCCTGTTCGAACACAATCCTTGGAATCCATTGACCGTCAGTGCAGTGAATACGTGCCCATTCGACGAGAATGCAAAATTGATAAATGCATTGGATATGCGACGCAGGCTATCGCAAGCGGGCTTTGATCACATAAAATTACAATATCATGTATTTTTCCCTGCGGCGCTGAAGGCACTTCGACCTATTGAGCCATCGCTGGGCTGGTTACCACTCGGCGGCCAGTATAGCTTGGCCGCAAAAGCATGACCAACCATCTAGGACACCAGATAGCGCGGTTTTTTGCGACCGGCGCAGCAAATACGATTGTCGGGCTGATTGCGATATACGCGCTAATGGCCGTTGGTGTTCATTATGCGATTTCAAATGCCATTGGCTACGCAATCGGCTTATCGATTAGCTTCTTTCTCAACCGGAGCTGGACATTTGGTATCAACGGAAAAATTGGAATCGAAGCTTTTCATTTCCTGATCCTTGCAGCCGTGGCTTATGCAATAAATTTGTCAGTTGTCGCATTAGCCGTCGAGGGCTTGGGCGCATCGGCTTATTTAGCACAGCTATTTGGAGTCGTGTCCTATTCGGTTGTCAGCTTTTTAGGCATGAAATATTTGGTGTTCGTAAAACGAGGAAGATGACCTGTGGGCATCGATAAAAGATCAGGACCACCCGAACTTTGCATTGTCGTTCCTTGCTATAACGAGGAAGAAGTGCTGCCAGAAGCGCAAAGCCGCTTGTTGATTGAATTATCCGCACTTGTTGCGGATGGGCTGGTCAGCAATGCGAGCCATATCCTTTTTGTGGATGATGGCTCAAAAGATCAAACTTGGTCGCTGATCGAAAATGCGAGCCGGACCGAGCCTCAAGTCCGGGGCTTAAAGCTGTCACGAAATCGCGGTCATCAAACAGCGGTTCTCGCTGGTCTCCTTGAAGGACAGGGCGATATTTTCATTTCGATTGATGCAGACCTTCAAGACGATATCACAGCCATTCGGCAAATGGTCAACAGTCATATCGAAGACGGGACAGATGTGGTTTACGGCGTCCGCGCCGGCAGATCCTCAGACACCGCCTTCAAACGATTCACCGCAGAAGGATACTATCGATTACTTAGCGCTTTGGGTGTCGAAATTGTTTTCAATCATGCGGATTACAGGCTGATGAGCCAACGCGCCATTTCGGCGTTAGGCGAGTACCGGGAAGTCCACTTGTTTCTTCGTGGATTGGTGCCGCTTATCGGCTTTAAGACAGCGACGATTGAGTATGACAGATCAGAGCGTTTCGCCGGCGAGTCAAAATATCCACTTCGGAAGATGCTTTCACTCGCGTGGGAAGGGGTTACGTCTTTTTCTGCAAAACCCCTCCGCATAATTTCGATCGCGGGGATTGTAATTTCCATGCTCGCCTTCCTCGGTGCCCTTGCTGCAATTTGGGCGAGCCTCACCGGCGGGACAGTCGAAGGCTGGGCCTCCCTCGTCGTGGCCGTCGCAATTTTAGGCGGGATCCAGCTATTGGCGATCGGGTTAATCGGCGAATATCTGGGCAAAATTTACAACGAAGTTAAAGCAAGACCGCGCTATTTCGTAGACAAGATCGTAGGCGACGAGTCCCAAACATTAGATGATTAATATGCTGAACAATCGCTTTTTCAATGATCCCGTGCGGCAGATTGCAGCCGCTTGGACATTCGGCCTCTCCTTCCTCGCATATTTCATTTTCATCGCGCAGCACCTGATTGGAAATCACGCATTACGAATGCCGTGGCTGCATCCAAGAGAGCAGATCGGAAACGGGCGCTGGCTCGGGCCGATTATTGGCCACCTGCATTACGACGCGGATGTTCCGGTGTTTATGCCGCTTATCAGTATCATTATTGGTATTGCTGCCGTTTGGCTGGCGAGCCGATTATGGCGCACCCAGAACTCGATAAGCGTCAACGTTATCGTGTTCTCCTTCGTGATGCTTTTCCCAACAAATTTGGCGCTTTTTTACTACACCTTCATGACGCCGATCTTCTTTATACCGTGGGTTTTTGCGGCGCTCGCAGTATTGATTGTTGACCGCTTTAGCATCTGGCGAATTGTCGTTGGAGCCGTTTGCGTTCTGCTCATGATGGCGAGCTATCAATCTGCGCTCAGCGTTTTAGGCGTGCTGATACTTACCCGATTGATCATCACACTCATGGAAACACCAACAGATCAATCGTCGGCGCTCTTCAAAAAAGAAGCGCAGATAATTGCTGCCCAAGGGATCGCGGTTATCTTGGGCGGGATCGCCTATATAATATCGCTGGATATTACCGGCGCGCCAACATCACAAAGCCTCGAATTCAGCTCCCTACAAGCGTTTATCGATCACGTAAAAACTATATCCGTTGAGGCTTTCCGGCATTTATGGATCACCCAACCGGATATTCTGCGGCCACTGAAATACGCATTGCTTGGCCTTTTGATCGCAGCGATCTTGCTTTCGGTCTGGCGCGCAAGAAAAACGCCCGTAAGAGCACTAATCATTTTGCTGTTGTGGCCATTCGTAATTCTGGCAACGAAAGCCGTGTTTTTCGTAGCGGACCCTGCGGGTAATTTATATGAGTATCGGTACAACCCCGGCCTCGGCTTTCTTCATGCGTTCAGTGCATGTATTATATTGAAATCGTTGTTCCGTCCGGGATTGGGCAAAATGACGGCCTATGTAGTATTCGGCGTTTTCCTCACGACGATGATGCAAGCTGACCTTGTTCGGCAACATGTTCTTCAACGCGGTCAAACCCATGATTTGGCGATCGCAAACCGCGTATTGATGCGCATAGAAACCCTCGACGAATTTGATGCAACCAAAACCTATGACCTCATCCGCGTAGGCCACTATTCCCGATTCCGCGCCAATTTGTTCCGTAAGGAAGGCCGGAAAATTGATCGCGGCGGCGATGGACATATGGATTATGGCGAGATCACCGACCGCTGGATCGATGAAGACGTATTCCGTCTTCTTGGGGCACGAATTAAATTCAAGCACAAAACAACCGATCCACAATTCTCTAAAAAGATAAAAGAAGTTCGTGAGAGCGGCATTCTAAACGAACGAAAACCATGGCCACATGAAAGCTCTGTGTTTATCCATAACGATCGCATCATTGTTTACATGCAATGATCGTGAGGTAAGACACCGACTCCTAATGGCGCAATAACTCCGTATACGCACTTTGCCTGATGCGCGGCGGCATACCGCCCAATGGGTTCGCAGCCTCGTAGATCGCCGCGCCAATGCGCCGGAAAATCATCTCTTGTCCGCCTCGATGGAACTGGAGCGGGTGAAGGGAATCGAACCCTCGTCGTAAGCTTGGGAAGCTTCTGCTCTACCATTGAGCTACACCCGCATAGGCATCGCCTGCATCTTTGCATTTGCCGAGATGAGGCAATCTTGACCTTTGAATATGATGCGCGGGGCGATAAAAAGGTCAAGATGGGCAATTTAAGCCGATACGGAGCCGAAAGGGTCTCGACGTAGCGAGCAAATCTCACCAAGAATTCATGTTGAGAACGCGTCATTGCCATCTTTCGGCCAGCGCGAACACTATTATGTATGCGCCGCGAGAGCGGTTTCCGATCAGATGCGCGCATTGCGCCGGTCGGCTTAGGAAAGGAGGCCAGAAATGATTGCATGGCTTATGAGGACTCGGATTTTTACGATTTTTAGCGCGGTTCTGGCGACCGTGATGATGGCGGCTGTGCCGGCCACTGCGAAACCTAAAGCGGAAAAAGCGGCGGAATTGGTTGTAAAGGCTGCGGATACGGTCACGTATTTCTCCAATGACAGCGCCTACGAGCCGCTCTGGTCTGCGGCGGATGACGCCAAGGCGATGGTGATTATTCCGCGCTCATTGCGCGGCGGCTTTATTGTTGGCGCATCGGGCGGCAATGCCGTGATGGTGGCGCGGAACCCGGATGGCAGTTGGTCTGAACCAACATTCTTTACGGTCGGATCGCTCTCCTTTGGTTTTCAAGCTGGTATCGAAGGTTCTGAAACGATCCTTCTTGTGATGACCCAACGGGGCATGGAGCACTTGCTCTCGACCACTGTGAAACTTGGCGCAGACCTTTCCGTTGCGGCCGGCACGATCGGCGCAGGCGCAAAAGCGCAAACCGTAGACGTATTGGCCTTTTCGCGCTCTCGCGGTCTTTATGGCGGCATCAGCCTTGAAGGCGCGGTTTTGAAATCGCGCGGCAGCTGGAACCGCGATTATTACCAAGCCAATGTGACGCCAGCCGATATTATCTATCGCGAAAAAGTATCGCAGCCGCGGTCGCAGGTGCTTCAGAAAGCGGTTTGGGCGCTTGCCCATCGCGACCAGCCCGGTGCCGAACCGACCATGATGGCCCCGGTGCAGCCGGCCCGCGTAGATCCGGTAACGGGCGAGCCATTGCCTGAGGATCCGGTTTATGAGGACGACGCGATTTATGGCGCGCCGCTCGCCCCGATTGAAGACAACTAAACAAGCGGTCTTTAACACTAAATTGATCCAAAAAGATGCGCCCGTCAGTTGATACTGGCGGGCGTTTTCGCGCATTCTGTTAGCAATTAAGTATCGAGGACCATAATGGCTGACGACATTGGCCAGCAATTTCAGCATCCTGACAAAACTGCGGATGGCAAACAACGCGCCGAGATCACCTTTACCGGGCTTGAAACCCTGTGGATCAATACCGGTACGCTTTGCAATGTTGAATGCGAACATTGCTATATTGAATCGTCCCCGAACAATGACCGGCTTTCTTATATCCGCGCCGATGAAATAGCGCCTTTCCTTATGGAGGCGAAAAAGATGAACGCGAAAGAGATCGGCTTTACCGGCGGCGAGCCCTTCATGAACCCGGAAATGGGCACCATGTTGCAGCTTTCTCTCGATCATGGGTTTCAGGTTTTGGTCCTTACCAATGCGATGCGCCCGATGATGCGGCCCAGAGTAAAAAGCCAATTGCTGGCGTTGAAGGAATCCTATGGCAATGCCCTCTCGCTTCGTATCAGCATCGATCATTACACACGCACCGGCCATGATCAGGAACGCGGCACCGGCGCATTCGACGCCACACTCACCGGCATCAAATGGCTTTTTGAAAACGGGTTTGCCGTATCGGTCGCCGGCCGCGGGCTTACTGGCGAAACGGAAAGCCAATTACGCGCGGGCTTTGCGGACCTATTTCGAAAACAGGACTTGTCGCTTGATGCAGACGACCCTGCGGCACTCATCCTGTTTCCGGAAATGGACGACGAAGAGGCAGTTCCGGAAATCACCACCGAATGCTGGGGCATACTGAACAAATCACCGGCTTCGATTATGTGTTCGTCATCGCGCATGTTGGTAAAGCGTAAAGACGCGCAAACGCCGATTGTACTTTCTTGCACATTACTCCCCTATGACGAACAATTTGAGATGGGCGAAACGCTGAACGCCGCTAGCGGCCCTGTGAAACTCAACCACCCTTTCTGCGCCCAGTTCTGTGTTCTGGGCGGGGCCAGTTGCTCCGGATAGGACCGTATACGCCGAACAAGGATTTTCTTTATGACGGACAACCAGAAAAATAAAATTGCCCTTGAGAACCGAGCGGAAGACGGAAACAAACTGTATTCTCCGTCAACCGCGCGAAACCGCGACCCTATCCGCGATGTGTTTTTAAAGTTCATGCCGCTTGAGGGAAAAATATTAGAGATTGGTGGCGGTACCGGTGAACACGCCATCCATATTGCGAGCAAATTGCCGAATGTTGTGTGGCACACGGGCGATCCCGACGAGACATCGCGCGCTTCAATTGCGGCCTGGATCAAGGATGCGGGTCTCTCCAACGTTAAAGGTCCGCACTCGATCGATGTGCGCGCCGAGGATTGGGGCATCGAAACGGAAGCGCCCTTTGATGGCCTTGTTTCAATCAACATGATTCACATTGCGCCCTTCACCGCCGCAGAAGGTTTGTTCGCGGGTGCACAGAGAATTCTCGCACCTGCGGGAAAGTTTTTTCTGTATGGGCCTTTTTCTAAAGGCGGTATTCATATATCGCCCTCTAATGAAGCATTCGACCAGAGCCTGAAATCGCGCGATCCGCGCTGGGGCGTCCGAGATATCGATGCGGATTTATTGCCTTTGGCCAAGAAAAACGGGCTTATTCTGCAAGAGGCTGTGGAAATGCCGGCAAATAATCTTTCCCTTATCTTTAGGAAATCCTGACAAGCGATTGAAATTGCTGATCTGTATTTCCCCGCCCTTCCCTGTGCGGATATTGTGGAAAATAAAGATTCGACGACCCCCGATAAATTTGTATCCTGATCATGTTTCACGGCTCTATCGACAATTCGTTTTACTTACCTAGAAGCGGGTTGGACGGGCAAAATGAAATGATACGCTAACCGGGTGCTGCGCTCAGCTTCATACCGGTAAGCAAAGCAAAGGTGAGCTTTGTGCGATCTGCCGGACCTGAGCAGTCCGTCCCCGTACGGAGGGTCGAAAGCCCCACCGCAAACAGGGAGCTGACATCATCGTGCGCAGCGGCGCAAGCTGCGGATCGATGGGCGACACCAACGTCTTGCGATGGCGCAAGCCATAACAGGAAAGAAGTGACGCCGGTCTGAAGGACGAAATTATACGGACGTGGTGAAACACGAATGTCGGCAACCACGACCCGGAAATTACGCCCGCAGGATCTAGTGGATGAAAGCGAAAGTGGAAACGGTTTCGTTTAACAACCACACTGAAGAGCATTCGAGTTCTCACTGGATTGGGGTGTGCTTCAGATTTTTTCGCGAAAGCGGAAAGAAAGGGCGTCGCGAAAGCGTCGCCCTTTTTCGTTTTAACCTGAACCCAAAACCTCAGCTCGCGGTGAAAAGCTTTAACCCAACGATGCCCGTAACGATCAGCGCCACACAGAATAGGCGCGCGATGTCGGCCTGCTCGGCGAAAAAGATTATTCCGAATATCACCGTGCCTATGGTGCCGATCCCCGTCCACACCGCATAGGCCGTCCCGAGCGGTAAGCTGCGCAAGGCCAGCCCGAGCAACGCCATACTGATGACCATCGCGGCGACTGTTCCCAATGTGGGCCAGAGCCGCGTAAATCCTTCGGTATACTTCAGGCCCACCGCCCAACCGACTTCGAACAACCCAGCCAAAACAAGAATCAACCAAGCCACGCCCTATCTCCTGCGTTAGCGATAGGGTCGTCCCCATCAATTTTTTGGATAAACACCGGGTCGTCCCGGGCACCGGAGATCTGGCGCTTTCATTATCAATTTTCAAGTCAGCCAGCCGCCGCAATGCATTACCAAAAATCATAAAACGAACTCTTTCAATGAACGTGGTTTTGAAGCATATGCCCAAACGACAATGCGTGGATAAGTTCGCGCGCGGCACCTTCTTTACATTGCGATAAATTCGACAAGTGGTTGAAACCATGTGGATTATATGCACTGCCTATGGCCACACCCGCGACTTGACGTAACGCGCAACGACACAGCTGAGAGAGCCAAATGGCCAAAATGATCCGCATTCTTTCCGCGCTTTTGATCGCATCATTCTTTTTGATCAGCGGAAACGGCCTACAAGGCACGCTTCTCTCTGTGCGCGGTGATCTTGAGGAATTTTCGCTACTCCTCATCGGTATGTTGATGTCCGCTTATTATGTGGGCTTCATTGCGGGCTGCCAGTATGCGCCGCGAATGGTCAAGCGCGCCGGTCATATCCGAACCTTTACGGCGCTTGCCTCGATCGCCTCGGCAGCCGCGATCGCCTATGCACTCGCGGCGGAACCGGTCTTCTGGATCGGCCTTCGGATTGTAACGGGCTTTGCGCTGGCGGGCCTTTATATGATCATCGAAAGCTGGATCAACGAAACAGCGACCAATGACAATCGCGGTCGCATTTTGGCGGTTTATCGCATCGTCGATTTGGGTGCACTGACAATCGGCCAGGCGCTATTGGCCGCGGCCGATCCGGCGGCATTCACCCTGTTTGCCTTTGTGTCGATTTTGATCTCGCTCGCGCTAGTTCCGGTCGCCATGACGACCACGAGCCAGCCCAAACCCATTGCCAACACGGAACTCAATCTTTCAAAGCTGTTTCGCATATCACCGCTTGCAGCGTCAGGGTGCCTGTCCGCAGGCGCAGCCAATGGTGCCTTCTGGGCAGTCGGTGCCGTTTATGTGACGCATATCGGGTACAGTATTGATACGGTCGCAATTTTCATGTCGACCGTCGTTGTGGCGGGCGCAATCTCGCAATGGCCTATTGGCCTTTTGTCTGACCAGATCGACCGACGGCTTGTGATAATTGTGGTTTCAATGGCTTGCGCCGCGAGCGGGATTTTGCTGGCGATGACCGGCGGAAATTCCCTGCAGGCGCTGTTGATTGGTGCAATTTGTTTCGGCTTTAGCGGCATGCCGATTTTTGGCCTGTCCGTTGCGCATGCAAATGACCGCGCCGAACCCCACGAATATGTCACGCTCGCGGCTGGCTTGCTTTTGCTTTATGGCGTTGGTGCCGTCGCGGGACCAATGCTCGCAACATTAGCCATGAGCCAGTTCGGGGCGCAGACTTTGTTCGGCCATACCTCTGCAATTTATGTTGCGCTTGCGCTGTTTGGTTTGTTCCGCCTACTGGTAAGCGACCGCCCCTCTCGAAAACAGCGCGAGGACTTTGTGGCTGTACCGCGCACCTCGCCAATGGTGTTTGAAATTGATCCGCGCGGGGAAGACGAAGAAGAAACACCTTCCCCTGCCACCCACTCCTAGTGTAGTCTTTTCGTAATTTCATAACGGGGGATAGAATGAAAAAATCCATTATCGCAACATGCGCAGTGTTTGGCCTTGCCGCATGCGCGAATGAAACAACAGAAACGACTGATAATAACAACGCCAAAGAAGCCGTTGAAACGGTTTATAATGGCTTTGCCACTGGCGACATACCAATGGCGATCAGCACCATGGCCGAAGATGTTGAATGGCGCGAAGCCGAAGGTAATCCCTATGCGGATAATAACCCATATGTCGGCACCGATGCTATTATCACCGGATTGTTTGCGCGGCTTGGCGGCGAATGGGATAGCTTTGCCGCGGTGCCGTCAGAATTTGTAGTCGATGGCGATCGTGTCGTCGTGTTTGGGCGCTATACGGGTACCTATCTCGGCACCGGCGAAGCACTGGACGCACCCTTTGCCCATGCGTGGACGGTCAAGGACGGAAAAATCGTCAGCTATCAACAATACACGGATACTGCTGAACATGTCGCGGTCATGAGCGCGGATTAAGCCGACCGAAAATGTTTCGATAGTTTCAGGCCCTGCCCCTGATAATTCGACTTCACCGCCGCGCCATAGAGGTTTTGCGGTCGCTCGGCCATGCGCTCATAAACAAGTCTGGCCACCAATTGCCCGTCCTCCAAAACGAAGGGCGCGTCATGGCTGCGGACTTCCAAGACCCCGCGCGAGCCATTGGTGCCGTCCGCGGACCATCCAAAGCCGGGATCGAAAAAGCCCGCATAATGAACCCGAAATTCGCCCAGACCGGGGCTAATGGGCGTCATCTCCGCCGCGTAATCGGGCGGGATCGCAAGGGCCTCTTTGGACGCAAGGATATAAAACTCATCGGGATCAAGAATGATAAACCCGGATGATGGTTGGGTAATCGGCTCGAAAAAGTCATTCGGATCAAGCGCGCCGACCTTATCGATATCAATCAGCGCGGAATGTCTGCGCGCGCGCCAACCGATCATGCCGTCCTCAGCGGTCAAGGCAACGGACAGACCGAGACCATCCATAATGTCTGCTGCGCCATCGACCAAAGGCGTTTCCTTATGAAGGGCCGCGAGCGCCCGGTCATCCAGCAGGCAATCACCGACCTTCAAACGCAATTGATTAAGGCTAGAGCCCTGACGCGCCAGAATGGAAAATGTCCGTGGGCTGATTTCCGCATAAAGCGGCCCATTATAGCCCGCAGGGATTTCATCAAACGCAGCGCCATAATCAGTCACGAGGCGGACAAATACATCAATCCGCCCGGTTGAGCTTTTTGGATTTGCGGCCCCTTCAACCGTAGGCGGCAAGGCGAGACGTTCGTTCAACTCAACGAGATAAACACAGCCGCGCTCAAAGACAGCGCCATCAGAAAGATCAATCGCCTGCATAGCGAGGCCGTCATCAATCCTCGCCTTAACCGTGCGCGCCCGCGAGGGAAGAAATGACGCGCGGACACGCCATGCGCGCGCACCCAATGTCAGATCGAGACTGGCAGGTTGTAGCCTTGCGCGATCACCGCCAGTAATCACGCCCGCTTCCATGAGCTGGGCAATCGATTCCGCGGGCAATACCCCATTACCGAGAGTCAATTGGTTCACCATTCCTTCCGTTTGCCCGCACATCTGCGCCTTGGCAAGAGAGCTTGGCCCAGAACGTGTAGCAAATGACCGGTTTTCCCCGCCTCGTTGAATATGCATCGGGTCACTGGCGCTTCGTTGCGATGCAGCTTAGATTGCTCAAAAAAGAGGACAAAAAGATGGAATTGCAAGGTGGCGCAATGGCGAGGGGAGATCGCAGCGACCAGGATTATGAGCGCGTAACGCGGGGCATACGCGTGAGCGTCAGCCCGCATTATCTGGATGATCAATCAGATCCGGATGAACCGCGCTATGTCTGGGCCTACACCGTGCGCATCAACAACGAATCAGAACGGGTCGTACAGCTTCGCACGCGCTATTGGCGGATTACCGATTCGCGCGGCGTGACCGATATCGTCGCCGGTGACGGTGTCGTCGGTGAACAGCCGGTGATTCGCCCGGGCGAAGGATTCGAATATACCTCTGGCGCGCCGCTTTCGACGCCGTCCGGCGTGATGGTCGGCACCTATGGCATGGAAACCACGGATGGCGAGGTCTTTGACGTGGATATCCCGGCCTTCTCACTCGACAGTCCGCATGAAATGCGCCAAATCCATTAACGGGTGGTCACTATAACGGCGCACCATAATGACCCCCGCGCCTGATACATGTGACGAGCGCAATACATGCTAAATTTTCGTCCCATCTTTCTGGTTATGGGCGTGCTGATCGCGGCACTCGGGTTATTCATGTTGATCCCCATGACCGCGGATTTGCTGTCGCCAGACCCGGTGCACCGCGCTGACTGGTCGGCTTTCGCGATTGGCGCTGTTGTTTCTATCATGATTGGCGGCGGCGCAGCCGCAGCGAGCTGGGGCAATATCGATACGATTGGCCTGCGCGAAGGCTTTTTGCTCACCACCGCAACATGGGTTGCGCTCGTGGCGTTTTCCGCCGTTCCGTTTGCGCTCGGCGGTCTAGAGCTTGGCTATGTGGATGCGTTTTTCGAAGCCATGTCCGGCCTGACCACCACCGGCGCAACGGTTGTAAACGGTCTTGATGATGCCCCGCCCGGCGCATTGTTGTGGCGGTCCATGCTGCAATGGCTTGGCGGCGTCGGGATCATCATTATGGCTTTTGCCGTAACGCCAGCGCTCAAGATCGGCGGGATGCAGCTTTTCAAAACCGAAGCGTGGGATACGTCTGAGAAATTCATCGCCAATGCGACGAATTATTCGATCTCGCTCAGCATGATCTACATTTTTTTCACGGCGCTCTGTTTCTTGATGTTCTGGGCTTTTGGCATGAGCCCGTTTGACGCGATCAACCACGCCCTGACCACGATCTCGACCGGCGGGTTTTCAACGCGCGATTCTTCGCTTGGGGCTTTCCTGACCCAAGGGCGCGCACCGCTGGACCTGGTGGTCACTGTGTTTATGCTGATCGGGTCACTCCCCTTCGGGATTTTTCTGGCGGCGCTTTTGCGCGGCGCGTGGAAACGCCTTTTCACGGATAGCCAGATTCAATTCTTTATCGTCATGGTCGCGATCCTGACCATGACCGCCATGCTGGTGGTGATGAACGCTTTTGAGGATATGGACCTGTTTACGGCGTTCCGCCTGTCGGTTTTTAACGTCACCTCAATCGTGACCGGAACCGGCTACGCCACGACCGATTACGGCGTATGGGGGCCGTTCTCCATCGCCTTCTTTTTCTGCATCATGTTTATCGGCGGCTGCGCGGGATCAACCTCCTGCGGGATGAAAGTGTTCCGCCTGCAAGTCGCCTTTGCCGCATTGGTTGTGTACGCTAAACGCCTGGCCCATCCCAGCGGGGTATTCGTTGCACGCTATAATCAACGTCCGTTGACGGATGATGTTTTCGTTTCGGTCCTTAGCTTCTTTTTTGTTTATTTTGCGACCTTCGCAACACTGGCTCTGATCCTCGCGGGATTGGGGCTTGATACGCTGACGGCGATTTCTTCGGCTGGAACCTCGGTCGCGAATGTCGGCCCCGGCCTTGGCGAGATCGTTGGCCCCTCCGGCAATTTCGCCACCCTGCCCGACGCCGCAAAGCTCGCCATGTCGGTTGGCATGCTCCTTGGGCGGCTAGAGTTCTTTACGGTTCTTGTCTTGATCGCACCCAGCTTCTGGCGGGGTTAGGGGCGAATACAACCTATAATTACTGAAAAAAATCCATGTATACTCTTGTAATACTCTACCCACACCTTACCTAACAGCCGTCTTTGATCGGTTCGAAGCCGACAGTGGAGCTCGATATAGCTACGCGCCTCGACTTTCGGATTGGTCACGCAGCAGTTGCAGTAGCATCTGAGGCGTCTGTGGACACAACGATTATGTGCACAGAGGATGGCCGACACTCGACCGAAGTTTATGATGCTGTGAATACAATGACTACCTGTCACCCTTCGGCAGCAAGTAAGCTTTCAAATCGGCGGGGCGGTCGCGACGGTTTAGCACTTGACATTGCCAAAAACCAGATATCATGGACGGTGAAGAAATGTGCAGACCTGAACATAAAAACCGGAAGCGATTTTCCGGATTCCCGGCGTTGTTTGTCTTATCTTCGCCGCAGTATCTTTGATCGGTTCGAAGCCGACAGTGGAGCTCGATATAGCTACGCGCCTCGACTTTCGGATTGGTCACGCAGCAGTTGCAGTAGCATCTGAGGCGTCTGTGGACACAACGATTATGTGCACAGAGGATAGGTTACACGGTTCGGTCGGGTGATGTATTAGCGAAGGGAACCCGCACCAAGAAATGACACATAAAACTCTCTACCAAGAGGTCCGGGCTGAGCAAAACATATTCTCTGCATGGCGGCACGTAAAACGGAGTGCGTTATCGTCTAAAGACGTCAAAATAAAAAGTGCGGCGGCAGAATTCGAACACCAGCACCAAAAATACCTGAGAAAAATAATAATTGAGCTTCGTACAGAATGTTTTGTATTTGACAAAAATATCGGCGTTCTCAAAGACAAGAAGAAGAGAGAACGGCAGGGAAAAAAGCCTCGTCCAATCTCAATCGGAACAATCAGAAATCGCGTTGTTGAAAGAGCAATTTTACAAATCTTACAGCCCCGAAAAGTCACGAACCCACGAGACCCATACTCAAAATCTGAAATCAAGCATGATCCGAGGCTTGGCAATCTAAATGATGTTAGCAGATCTCGTTTTGGTGTTGGCGGACTTATGGCACCGTATGGCGGTGTTCAACCAGCGATAAAACTTGCGATGAAGGCAATGGGGGGTGGAGCAACTGATTATTACCAATCAGATATCGCCTCATTTTTTACCGACATTCCGGTCGAACCCGTACTTTCGATAATTAAACAAGAAACCAAAGACGAAAAACTTCTTAAACTGATTAGCGACGCCCTAAATATTAGCCTCAGTAATGCTGGCGAACTAGGAGCAGATGCCGCACTTTTCCCGTCAAACGGGGTAGGCGTTGCGCAAGGCTCATCTCTCTCGGCCTTCGCTGGCAATGTACTACTTTTCGACCTTGATCACCAAATTAACAACCTTGATGTAACCGCCATTAGGTATATCGACGATCTGCTAATCATTTCGAAATCCGCTACCTCACTGAAACAGGCGATAAAAGTAGCCGAAGAAGGTCTGAAAGCATTTGGGTTTTCTTTATATTCTCCCGACAAAGATCCGAATAAGGCGTCAAAAGGAAAATGCGAAAACGGATTAAATTTCTTAGGGTGTCGAATTGAACCGGGAAAATGCGTCCCCACGGACAAAAATATTACGGATTTAACAAAGGAAATAAACTCAATACTAAAAGAATCTAAAAGCGCGATTTCGACATTTGTAAAATCCTCCTCTCTTAGACCTTATTCTATTGACAAAGGCAAAGCACACGGAGCCACGATCGACAAAATTGGAAAGAAGCTATATGGTTGGCAGAAATCATTTGGCTTCTGCACTGATCCACAATCCTTCAAAACAGTGGATCGAAAAATTCAAAAACACATTACCGAATATGATCATTGGGTACGCAGAAAATTGAAAAACCAATCTAAAGAAGCACAGATGAGTATTTTGGGAATACCAAGTACAGAACACCTCTTTTTAAATCAATCTAAGTGATTACAACACTCCCCTTACCCAAACGTGTCACACCGACTTACATCGCCATAGCGATAGCCGGTGGTGAACCATTCCTGGCGCTGTTGTGACGTACCATGCGTAAAGCTTTCGGGCGTGACGCGGCGGCCCGCATTGCGCTGTAGCGTATCATCGCCAATGGCCTCTGCGGCGCGCAGGCCCTCTTCGATATCGCCTTCTTCAAGGATATTACTGGTGCGGTCCGCATAATGGGCCCAGACCCCGGCGTAACAATCGGCTTGAAGTTCCATTTTTACCTGAAGCGCATTGGCTTCGGCCTCGCTGCGGGCGCGCTGTTGGGCGCTGCGGACCTGATTTGAGATACCGGTTACGGTTTGAACATGGTGGCCGACCTCGTGCGCGATCACATAGGCCGCCGCAAAATCACCGGGTGCGCCAAAGCGCTGGGCCAGCTCGTTGAAAAACGACGTATCAAGATAAACCTGCTTGTCGCCGGGGCAATAAAACGGCCCCGATGCCGCAGAGGCATAACCGCAGGCCGACGTTACGCTGCCGGAAAACAGAACCAATGTCGGCTCTGGGTAGTCATTTCGACCGAAAAGCTGTGACCACACATCTTCGGTTTCCGCCAGAATGACCCGCACGAAACGCGAGGTATCATCATCGGCGGGGGCTGCGCGCTGGGTTGATACGGGCTGCCCACCCAGCAGGGAAACCGGGTTCACCCCGACCATATAAAGCCCAAGGCCCACCACCGCGAGCAACATGACCCCGCGAATACCAAATCGCCCGACCACAAAGCGCAACACCATGAAAATAATGCCGGCCCCGCCCGCGGCGGCCGCGCCGCGCCGATCATCTACATTGGCGCTTTCCCGCCGTCCTTGCCATTTTACCATGCTGGGGTCTCCCTGAATTAACCATGAATAAGCCGGAAAACCCCAACAATGTCGAGGGTTCCCGGCACGGCATTCGCACTACTTGACTCTGCCCATTAGGCATAGGAGTTTCAGGCCCGTAGGGTACATGATCGGGGGATCACACATGTTTGGTTCTGGGGACGCCACACGGCTAGCGGCTGGATTATTGACCGCAGCTCTATTTGGTGCCGCCATCGCTTGGCCAAATGCCGGAACGCGCGTCGTTGAACGCGCCGGGGAACTGGCTGCCGATACTCTCTCGCGCGCAGAAGGCGCACCCATGGCCGAACGGCTATGCGCGATTGGCGAGCCCGCTTTTTCTGGCCCCTTTGCGAATATTGACGACGTTCTTAGCGTTTCGCCCCTTGGCGGCGTGACCGCACCCGGCGAAATTTTGCCCGCGCCCTATATCCGCATCAATACGAGGTCGGGCGATAAGGCGTTTGAGCGCCGCATGACCAATGCCCTCGCCCCGGCCAAGGCCGATATTGTCGCCATTGAACGCCGCATCTTGCGCGATCCCTATGGCCGCGCATTGGGCCCGTCATGGACGGTTCATTTCCGGTCGTGTGAGAAGATTTCGTTTTATTACGACCGGCTCGATCAGATCGACCCTGACCTGCTGGCGCGGGTCGGCGGCTTGCGCGCCTTCACCGAAGTGGGGTCGCCCGATCACCTGGCGATCAAGAGCACCCTTCGGGTCAATACCGGTGATGTCATCGGGTCGAGCGACGGTTTCGATGTCGGGCTGCACGATCTTAACGCTACACCAGCGCCAATGGCGCGCCCCGAACGCTACCGGACAGATTCATTTGCGCGCGCTGAGGTTTTTGATGTCGCGCCGGATCTTTTGGCGACCATCAACCTAGATACGGCCCGCGCGCGCTGCGCGATTGATTACCTGCCGCGCGGTTTAAAAGACAATTGGGCGAATAAACTTGGCGATAGCTGGGGCATCCGCCGCGCCAAGGGCGAAAATGCCTGCCGCGCCGCTTTGGTTGATACGCCCGGCACCGCGCAAGGGGCGTGGTTCACTGACGCGGCGCATAATGCAGCCACAACAAAGGTGAGTGCGATTGCGCTTTCGCCCGATGCGATTGATCCGGACCGGTTGATCTTTGCCCTTCATGGCAAGCTAACCTCGCTGACCGCATCCCTTCTTTATCCCGTCAAGACAATGGGCGCGGAAACCAATAGTGAAATCCCAACCGACTTTTTGTCATTCACCAAGGGTGATGGCCGGATCAATGTGCCATTTGCGGAGATCAACGATCATTCGCCTTATTGCTATCAGCGCCTTCGATCGAACTTTATCGGCCCACTGATGAATGGCGTTATCCTGTTGCAGCGGCAGGAAAGCAAAAACGGTCAGGAGCTTTTAAAGATCGAAGCGCGCGGTGACGTAACATCCTGCATCGATCTCGAAGAACCTTGGTCCTTTACCGGCAACGAGACTGTTTTTTACCGATAAGCCTAAAATCAAAGGGCGGCACATTTTCATGTACCGCCCAGACAGGTTAAGTTTTTATTGCGCCTCTTTGGGCGCGGTTTTTTGCGTTGAGCGTTTCCCCTTAGAACCTAACCTGTGCCTGTACCCAAAGCGTCCGGCCTTGGCTGAAGAACGAGTAATTCCCCTTCGCGCCGAAGGTCGATCCCGCCAGCGGCAAGTCACCGCCATATTGCAGGACCTGTTTGTCGGTAAGGTTCTTCGCCAGCAGGGCTAGGTCCCAACCGCCATTCTCCGGCCCAATGCCCAACCGCATATTCAAAGTCGCATAGGCGTCCTGCACCAATGCGGGGTCATAGGTCGATGAAGCGTCATACTCGCTCGTATAGAAAAGGTCCGTCACATAAGACAGCTCATATCCGTTAAAGACCGGATAGTGCAGGTCTGCGGTGAGAACACCTTGGAACTCTGAAACAAGCTGATTTGAATTACCGGTATAGTCACACAATTCCGGAATATTATCACCGGTCAGATCAACATCCGGCGTCCGACCAAAATAGCACTGGCCATTTCTGAAGTCCGTGAATTCAAAGTCCGTATACGCCGCACTACCGGATAGGGTAAAGAAGTCCGTGACCGCCCAGCGACCATCAACTTCAACACCCATGATTTCTGCGGCGGCGGCATTACCGACATTAAAGCCGAGAACCCCGTCAAAGATCGAGATCTGCAGGTCTTCGAACTTGGTATAGAATGCCGCGAAGTTAATCTCGGCTGTGTTGCCGATGCTTAGCTTGCCGCCCACTTCATAATTGGTCGCCTGCTCATCGCCGAATTGGAAGGCATCTGCCAATGTTGGCGACACGAGCTTATTGTTAGCGCGGAAATCAAACCCGCCACTCTTATAACCGCGTGCCCAGCTTGCGTATAACAGCAAGTCGTCGGTCGCATCGAACACCAGTTTAATGTCCGGCGAGAAGCGCGTTTCTTTTAACGAACCGGCAACCGGAAGCTCGCCAAGCGTCGAGATGAAAAACGCACCTGTTGGGCCAAGATTGGCCAGGTTCGTCGACGTAATCCCGAACAGATTTGCATAGACCAATGGTGCACCGAACTGCGCCATCGATAGCGGCTGGAAGTCAAGATCGACGATAGAAAGCGTCCGTGTACCGTCTTTTTTCTCATGACTCAGACGGCCGCCAAGTTGCAGTTCAATTCGGTCCATTGGCCGTAGATTGACCTGCGCAAAGGCAGAGTAAATATCGCCATCGGTCGTAGCTTGACGAGACGCCTGTGTATCCGGGACGAGATTACCGGCACCCGGCGACACCGCATTAATGGCCGGAACAAGAATTGAATTTGCCGGCACTGCGATTTGGTCGAAATAGTCGTGATCACTCGTTTGCCAATAAAGCCCGGCAACGAAATCATAGTGATCATAAACAGGCGACGTGACCCGCAGCTCTGAACTCCACTGCGTATATTCTTCTTGTAGGAGCGCGTCGAAAACAACGGCACCAGTAAAGTCACAATCACACAGCTCGTTATAATCGAAATTCTGATAGGCAGTTGTTGACCGAATTTCGAAATCACCGGCATCCCATGTCAGGGCTGCACTATAAGTGGTGGTGTCATTATAGCTGAAATCACCGTTCGAGCTGCGCTTACCATCAAAGGTGGTGTTTAGAACCGTCGGCGATGCCCCAAATCCACCGGCCAGAATTTGCGAGAAGGTCAAACCATTGAACGGTCCCGGCGCAATCGATGGCTGCTCGCCGATCACTTCGATATGACGCCCCATTACGTCAAATTCGCCAATTTCCGCCTTGAACAAAGCCTGGAAATTATCCGCCAGATCAATTTCGACCTGACCACGAATGAGCCAGTCTTCGCGTTGCGGTTCCATCCGGTCGAGGGTCAGGTTTTCGACATATCCGTTTGCGTCGCGATAGCGACCAGAAAGGCGCATGCGAATACGATCCGTAATCGGACCAGATACGGCTCCCTCAAGAATATATTCCTCGTCCATAAATTCATATGAACCAAGGAAATACCCTTCAAATTCTTCTGTTGGTTTTGCCGTGGTGATATTCAACGCACCAGCAACAGCGTTCTTGCCGAACAAAATTGCCTGTGGTCCACGCAAAACCTCAACCCGCTCTAGGTCTAGAAATGGCGAACGCGTTTGTTGCGCGCGCGGATAGTGAACACCATCAATATAAGTAGCGACAGATTGTTCAAACGCCTGGTTGATGCCTGAACCAATACCGCGAATGAAAAGGTTCGTGGCGATACCTGTTTCCGTCATCGTGAAGTTCGGGACGAGGAACTGAAGGTCTTCAGACTTTTGAATTCCTGTCTCCGTAATCTTTTCTGCCGGCAGCGCAGAAAGCGAGATCGGTGTATCTTGCAATCCTTTTGCGCGCGACTGCGCGGTAACAACGATCTGATCAAGCTGTGCCATTGCTGGCGTTATTGCTTGCGCTGTAATCGCGCCACCGATCAGTGATGATGAAACAAGTAACCGCTTTGCGAAAGTGGTTTTCGCCATAGTAACCCTCCCATTAGGCAACCGGCACAGCACGACATTCGTCTTTAGCGTCACGCCGGTGGTCGCCGTCCATATTCGAACGCTTTTATTGCGCCCGTTAATGCGGCCCACCCTAACCCAATTAACATGCGGTCGCACCGGGTAATTTCGGATTTACGGGCCAAAACACGGGTCAGTGTAAATATTGATCCGTGACTGGATCATTTTCGCAACGCTTATCTCTTTCGCAGCGCAACAAATAATTTAGAATGTTTGTTCAAAGACTAATTGGAACAGATGTTCAAAATTGTTCCGATATTATAGCGACAAGCTCGTCTTATTGCGTGCACCAATTACCGCGCTTACCGCGATAGGCAAGTCCTGCCGCAACCAAAGCGTCACCAAGATTGTTGCCATCAACTTCTATGCGCGCAACAACACGGCCCGCATATTTCCCGCGCTGAATATCCATTAGATCCGCAATACCCCCGGATAGAAATTCTTCAGCAAACGCTTTTGCACGGCCAGCCAACTGACGTTCGGCGGCGCATTTCGGCCGGAATAATTCCGGCGCATCAATACCGGCGACACGGACCGAAATCAGAACCTCCTGATCGAGCCAAATGCCCACGCGCATCTTCACGGTATCGCCATCGACTACGCGCTCCACGACGCCGCTTGCCGTGCCGGCAAATTCCGCCGCTGACGCGGTGACTGAAAACAGCAGCAATACAATTACCACCAATGGTTGTGCGGTCCCTCTCATACACCAAATATAGAATGTTGCCATTTTGTTCTCAAGCAGAAATTTACGCCACCCTTGAAAAGAAAAGCAAACATCAATGGCCCCAGCGCCGCTAAAGAGCGGCGGGACCACGAATACAGATGAGGGAAAACTGACCTTTGAGCGTTATCCGCGGCGATCAGAAATCGATCGCGCGTCCGCCCTTCTCCCAATCGCCGAAACGGGTCGGCTCTTCCCCTTTCGGGCCATTAATCTCCTTAGGGAGCGCCTTTGCTTTCGCCGCCTTGCGGCGTTCTTCAGCCTCAGCAAGCGCACGTTGCGCCGCTGGCGGCAGGTCCTGTCGCGAAGAGGTCGGTTTGTTCGAAGTGTCATCGTTCATATTGAATGCCATGTTTTCCAAACACATATATGACGCGCATTCGCGATTTTCCAGTAACCCAGAAAAGGATCATGATTAGATGAACACCCTTCGGACCGGCATGTTGCTCGCGGCCCTGACCGCGCTTTTTATGGGCATTGGTTATTTGCTGGGTGGCGGGTTTGGGATCGTCATCGCCTTTTTGGTCGCGGCGGCCACTAATCTCTATGCTTATTGGAATTCCGACAAAATGGTCCTTCGGATGTATCGCGCCGAAGAGGTTGACGAAACCCATAGCTCGGGCGCGATCCGCCGCTATGCATCCATGGTTCGTCAACTCGCCATGAACGCGGATATGCCGCAACCAAAAGTTTACATTATCGAAAACCCGCAGCCGAATGCCTTTGCTACCGGGCGAAATCCGCAAAACGCAGCGGTCGCGGCCACAACCGGGCTTTTGCGCATTCTCGACGAAAGAGAGCTTGCGGGCGTGATGGCGCATGAGCTTGCCCATGTCAGAAATCGTGACACGCTGACCATGACCGTTACCGCAACCATCGCTGGTGCCATCACCATGCTCGCGAATTTTGCGCTTTTCTTTGGCGGAAATCGTAACAATGCCGGCGGGTTAATCGGATCAATCGCCATAATGATCTTTGCGCCAATGGCGGCTGCGCTCGTTCAAATGGCAATCAGCCGCGGCCGGGAATATGAAGCGGACCGTATTGGTGCAGAAATATGCGGCCATCCGGAATGGCTCGCCTCTGCGCTTGCAAAAATATCAAATGGCGCGGCGCAAATTCCGAATGATGTGGCAGAGCGCCATCCTGAAACCGGCCAGCTCATGATCATCAATCCGCTCTCAGGTCAGGGACGCGACAACCTTTTCTCGACCCATCCGGATACGCAAAACAGAATCGATGCGTTGATGGCGATGACCGATCGGCCGACAGGCGTAAGGCTCAACCCGGATGGGCCCTCACCAGTTGAGGCCGCACGGAAAGGCCCGTGGGGTTAACCGCCGACACGCGATTTTAGCGCGCTAAGTTCGTCGCGGATTTTCTGCGCCGGAAAACGCTTTCTAGCAGCTGTTTTGTCGGCTTCCATCGCATATTCGATCTTGCGCACGCGTTCGAGCGTCAATTCAAGAAGCTGCCGGTTATAGGCAACGAGATCTGCGATGAGCGCAAACATCGCAGAGATCGCCCCCATCAACATCAGAACGCCGCCAATAATCAGTGATTGGATCATCCCTGATCCGTCGCCAGCAAAGAAATGGATCAAGAACCGCACTACCGGAACAGAACCGGCAAGCATCAGCAAAATGCCAAGCCCCGCAAAGATCCGAAGCGGTTCAAACATCGCATAGGCCCGCAGCATGGTTCGTCCGGTCCGCACCAAAAAATGCGGAATTGAACGGAACAGGCGCGAGGGCCGATCGACCTTATTCGTGCGTATCGGCACGGACGAAATGCGCAACCGTCGGCGCCCCGCCTGAATGATCGTTTCCGTCGTATAAGAAAAACTCGACCGTACTGTCAGCCCCAAGGCCGCATCGCGCGAGAAAGCCCGAAACCCACTCACCGCATCGGCCACTTCGGCGTTTGCGAGATTGCTGACAAACTGGCTGCCTAACTTTTGCAGCGCTTTTTTTGTTGGCGAGAAATGATCAATCGTTGCGGTTTGGCGATCGCCAACAACGATGTCCGCCCTATTATCCAATATAGGACGCACCAGCGCGGCAACGTCTTCACCCTTATACTGATTATCACCATCGGTGTTGACGATGATATCGGCCCCCAGTCGAAGCGCCGCATCAATCCCGCGCGTGAAACTCTGCGCGAGACCGCGATTGACCCCATTCGAGACAATATGATGCGCACCCGCCGCTTTTGCGACCGAAACCGTTTCATCGGTCGAGCCATCATCGATAATAAGAATCTCGATCTGGTCGATACCGTCTATGGCGCGCGGAAGCTCGTCGATTGTTTGCGCAATCGTTTCCGCCTCGTTCAGGCAAGGGATTTGAATAATCAAACGTGTCATGGCCGCGACCATGGCGCAAAATTCTTAAGGATTTACGCCGTCCCCAGCAGAAATCGCCGAAATTCTTAACGGCGCATAAACCATGCCCATAGCAAATAGAGCCCATGAAAATTGCGGTGATTGGCCCAGTTCCACCCTTCCGCAGCGGCATCGCCAGACACACGGCGGCGCTGACCGATGCCTTGCGCGCCTATGGCGAGGTCAATGTCTATTCATTTGCGCGGCAATATCCGCGTTTCCTCTTCCCCGGCGAGAACGACAAAGACGCTTCTGCGCGGATAGTCGATGCCGATTTCTGTATCGATACGATCAATCCGCTCACCTGGCATGGCGCGATAAAAAAGATCATTGCGGATCAGCCGGACATGGTTGTGATTCCCGCATGGACATTTTTTGTGGCTCCGTGCCTGCGCTATATCGCAGGCGGCCTGCGCAATCGCGGCGCCAATGTTGTTTCGATTGTTCATAACGCCGACGATCATGAAGCCTCGGCGTGGAAGAACTGGCTACTCAAAAAACAGATCAAAGCGGCTGACGGGATTGTCACCCATACGACGGCGCTGGCTAAGGCCTGCGAACGCATCAACAAAAACGCAAATATTTCTGTCTCGCCGCATCCGCTTTTTGACTACCCGGCGGCAACGGGTTCGCTCCCCCGCCGATCGAAGCTTGAGCTTTTGATGTTCGGCCTCATGCGCCCCTATAAGGGCGCAGACATTCTTGTGGACGCTTTAGCCCGGTGTAAACAACACGACATTCACCTTTCCATCGTGGGTGAATTTTGGTCCGGCGAACAGGAATTACGGGCGCTTATAAAATCCCATCATCTTGACGACCGCATCGAAATCATACCGCGCTATGTCGCCGATCAAGACGCTGCGGAGTTTTTCCACCGTGCCGATGTTGTTGTTCTTCCCTATACTGAAGTCACCGGGTCCGGTGTTGTGCCGGTGGCTTTCCACTATGGAAAGCCAGTCATTACGTCTGACCTCGAAGGCTTTCATGATCTTGTTCAGGAAAATGTCACTGGTTGGCGCGTCGCGCCCGGTGACCCGGATGCATTAGCAAGTGCCATAAAGGCCCGCGCCGAACAGAATGACGCAAACGACTTGCGCGCCGGGATCGCCGACATGTGCCGTTCCTTATCCTGGCCAGCCTTTGCGAAGAGCGTTGTCGGTGTCGCCCCATCGCATAACGTAAACTATAACTCTTTGGCCCTACAGGCGGGGTGACCATGGCATCAAGTCTCCAGAACCCGACTGTCAGTGTTGTGATGCCCGCCTTTAACGCAGAGCAATATTTCTATTCTGCGGCAGCGAGTATTCTCAATCAGGAATTCACTGACTTTGAATTCATCATCATTGATGATCATTCAACGGATCAGACAGAAACAATCTTGCGCGAATTGGCGGAGACGGACGATAGAATAAAAATCTATCGCAACCCGAAAAATATTGGTGTAGCGGCATCACTAAATTTTGGCATTACAACCGCCCGCGGCCAATATATCGCTCGCATGGATGCAGACGATATCTCGCTGCCGCAGCGCTTTTCAAAGCAAGTCGCATTTCTGGACGAAAACCCTGACTTTGTATTTGTTGGCACGGGCTATCAAATCATAGACGCGAAGGGACGCGTCACGCGGGCGGACGTTGAAGCAACTGAGAGTTGGGAATGCGAATGGATGTCGTTATTTCGCATGCCGATTATCCACCCTTCTATGATGATCCGGCGCTCAACATTAGCGGACATTCAAAAGCCCTACCAAAGCCAATATGACGGCGCAGAAGATTATGACCTTGTGCAACGGCTCCTGGCACAAGGCAAAGGCAAGGCGATTGACGACATTTGTTTTCAATACAGGATGCACGAGCAAAGCGTTTCAACAACACAAGCATCGCGCCAACGGGACATCGCGCGAAATTTGTGCGCGAGAGCGCTTATCAATCAGGACTTCACCCTATCCGAAGCGGAAATCGCACTTATTGCGAATTGCTTATATAACGGACCAGATCGCCAGGCCCATGATTTGGTTATTGTGCTTGATGCACTTCGAAAAATTGAAGGCGAATTTGCTCAGCGTTATCACCTCAACGCACGCGAAGAAAATCGCATCCGCGCGCTTTCTAGCCGCTGGCTTTTGCGCGCCGTCGCCAATGACAAAGAGCTAAAACCCTATTTGCAGGTGGCGCTGTCTTACCCTGCGGAAACCATTTCTCAAATCATCAATTATGGCCTTCGGCGTAGCTCCTTGCTTGGGCACCAGAAAAATCGGAGCGCCGCGTAATGAAAGGCAACCACCCTCATCCGCGTCAGCCTTTAATCAGTGTCGTGATGACCGTGATGAACGAGGTTCAATATATTCGCCTCGCGATTGAAAGTATTTTACAACAAAGCCTATCGGACTTTGAATTTATTATCATTGACGACGGGTCTACTGATGCAACGCCGGATATCCTTCGCGATTATGCAAATCGGGACACGCGGGTCCGTATTCTAACGAATGCGCCAAATCTCTCCGTTCCGAAAAGCGCTAATATCGGCATGTCTAACGCACGCGGTAAATATATCGCACGGATGGATGCTGATGACATTGCAATGCCCGAGCGATTCGCGCGGCAGGTAGACGCCCTAGAGCGAAATCCGGATATCGTTCTTGTGGGAACCGGCCATGAATTTATTGATGCTAAGGGCAATGTAAAATCCGTTCATCCACACGGGTCATCGACCCATATATTCGACTGGATCTCGATTTTTCGGCCGCCGCTTATACAATCATCAGCGATGTTTCGCCGGTCCGTGATCGAACAAGAAAACCTATATTACGACCACGGTTTTAATCGCGCTGCGGATTTCGAATTCTGGCATCGGCTTTTGCAGCATGGTCGCGGATGTGAAATTCCGGGGATATATGTTCAATACAGAACCCATGACCGTAATGTTTCGACCCGTTTTGCCACCAAACAGCATGAGGTTTGGCAGCGCGCTGCGATCTTAAATGCTTCTCGCCGGTTCCCGGCAATAGATGGTGATAAAATAAACGATACTTTTTGTTTTTTCCAAGCCATTGAGCGCCCAACGCCCACGACGATTGCCAACACCTTTGACTGCCTGTCACAGATGGAGGCGGTTTTCGCCGACCAGATGCAACTGAATACGCAACACCGTCACGAGTTAAAAAAAGTGATCGCGCGATCATTATTGACCGAAGCGCTCCGCGGCGGCGTCTTTACCGATCCGCAGACGGCGATGGTTTTCATTCGGAAAATTGGTCGACATTTTATTCCGCTTTCCCAAGTCGGAGCCGCCGCAATTGCCGGTCGTGTCTCTCGCCATTTGCCTGAGAGTGTAACGACGCGCGCGGCGGGCAATTAACATGGCCACGGCAATTCAATTCATCGAAAAATCTCACCGTATTCTACGCGGCCCGATCGCAAGCAGCGCCGCGATAACGACCCTATATCGGCTATTTAATATGGGGACGGGGTTCGTCATCGTCGCCATACTCGGCGCGAAGTTGGGCGGTGCCGGTTTTGGATATTTCTCGTTGGGCCTTGGCGTTGCGATGTTGATCGCTGCGGTTGTCCAATCGGGGATGGAGATTTTTCTCGTCCGGAATGTCGCGCGTTATGCGGCGCAATCGCAATGGTCTGAATTAAAAGGCGTCAGTAAATTTGCGCTGTCTATTGTTCTTGTGATCGCTGCATTGAGCGCGCTCTTCATAGCCGGCTCAATTCTATATCGCGGCATTTCGCATGATGATGCTTTATTCGAGGTCACGCTTGTTGGGTTTGCGATCGCCCCGATCATTTGCCTCAATAGTGTGGCCACATCTATCTTGCGTGGGCTGATGAAAATGGGCCGCGCCTATTTTCCGCAACTTGTGTTGGTGCAGTCCTGTCACCTTATTACAATTCTTTTTCTGCTTACCATTGATGCTTTAACACCACAAACAGCATTGATCAGTTTGGCGGCGGCATGGTCAGTTGCAACAATACTGAGCTGGATTTGGACATGGCAATATTGGCCAGAGAGCGGCAGAAAATCGCTATCGCAAATGTATATCGGAGACTGGTCCCGCAGCGCATTACTGTTATTGGCGGGCGGTGCTGTGGGCATCATGCTCGGGCGCATTGAAACGATTGCGCTCGCTCAATTTTCGACCCCTCTTCAAATTGGTTTGTTTGCATTTGCATTTCGCTTTGCGCAACTCGCGACCTTTCCCGGCTTCGCACTGGCGAGCGGGCTTGATCCGGTCGTGGCCACATTACATGCGAAAAACGATCACAAAACATTATCCGAGCGCGTCTTACTGGCCACGCGTTTATCCGTATTGGGGGCAGTGCTTATCAGTATCGCGATCGGTGCCGGTGCGCGGTTCATATTCCCAATCATCGCGCCAGAATTTATCAATGCAGTACCCGTGGTGATTATCTTGTCGATTGGCTTTACCATGCAGGCCGCAGCGGGTCGCCCATTTGCGGTTCTCTCCATCATGGGGCAGGAAAAAGTATCTGCAATCATCTGCACGATTGCTGCGATTATTGGACTTGTGCTCGTCTTTGTTATGGCCGCGAAATTTGGTGCCATCGGTGCCGCGATAGCAACCGCAATGATTATTGCCGCCACGCCAATGGCGCTTGCCTATACGCTTTGGCAACGAACAGGGATTCGGTGTGATCTATTGGCGTCGTTTGCTGCAAAATAAATTGATCAGCTGACCAACTTTTTCCGCGCATATCCCGCGGCATAGGGCGGTAAAATAAGGGGCAACAATGCCCAATCCCATAGGCCGGGTTTATGCGATGGGCTCGGCGTTCCGCCCGCTTGGGCGCGCGCCATACCCGCGAAATAGAGCCTTTTGGCGATCCAACCGAATTGACAGCGCTCCGGCAAAATCTGGTGATGGACGATCGCCTGTCCGCAATAAGTAATGCGGCCGCCTAGCGCGGTAATTCGCGCACATAGATCTGACTCTTCGCCGCTCAGCAATTTACCATCCCGCCGCCCGAAATCGGGGTCGAACTGCATTGCCGCCGGGAACAGCGACTTGTTGATACCAAAGCCAGCACCGACAACCCGATGGGTATCGATCATTTCATCACCCCAATCGAGCAACGAGTAGAGATCCGTCACGACACGGGAATTTGCGAGCAACGGCTTTTTTCCACGCCAGCGCGGCAATATCCGTGCGCCCACGATCGCCGCGCCTTCTCCTAGGCCCCTTGCCATTTCAAGCGCCCATGACGGCTCTGCGATCGCGTCACTATCGATGAAAAGAATGAAATCGTTTTGGCCTAATCGAATGCCGTCATTGCGTGCATGAGAGAGACCGCGTTCATCACAAGGAACGCAGCGGAACATGATATCTTGCGACGACAATTTTTCGACTTTTGCGGCGAAATCCTCGCGCCAATTTTGATCGAGGAAAATAACCTCACCAGCGACATTCTCTTGCTTTGCCAAGCTTGCAAGCGTTTCCATCACCAGCCAATCGGGCTCGCGAAAACGGGTCAGGGTGATCGAAACGGCAAAGGTCATCTTCGAGCTTTTGTTTGCGGTTTCTCTATTGTTCACGGGACTTCTTTACGGCTCGTTAACCACACATTCAGGGATGGCATTTATCTCTATTGCTGAACCAATCGGGGCGCGGCATGAAAATCACCAAAACGAGAGAAGCGATCTTTGCAGGGCTGTTTGTCCTGTTTATTGCGGTCGTCTTTCTTGCGCCCGCTGCCCCCTTCACAATCGATGACACGATTTATATTGCCATGGCCGAAGCGATGGCCGAACGGGGCAGCCTATATGTCAATCCGCCCCTTGCGATTGCTGAAGCGCCTATATTGCTCGAATCGGTTGACCTGATCCACCGGATAGATGGCAACGCTGTGCCCCAATATCCGGCGGGATATGCTTTTCTGGCTGCGCCGTTTTTTCTTGTTTTCGGCATTCATGGCTTGATTTTGATGAATGCCATATCGGGTGCATTTTGTCTGTGGCTCACTTATCTAATTGCAAATACTCTTTATAATGACCGTATGATTGCGCGTAATGCGACGCTGATCCTCGGCGTCGCGACGTTCTTTGGCGGATATGTATTCTCGATCTGGCCACACATCACTTCACTGGCATTTACGCTTGGCGGCGCATATCTGGTGCTTAGGATGCCTCAATCACATCATCGTCTGGTTTACGCTTTATTGGCGGGGCTACTTTTTGGCCTAAGCGTCAATATTCGTATTGACGGAATTATCCCAGCAATTGCCGCTTTTTTCTGGTTGCGGTTTTTTGCGCGCCCCGATGATCGCTTGAGCGCGATCGCATTAATCACCGGATTAGCACCGGGACTTGTGCTCGCCGCCTATCTGAATTTTCTGAAGTTCGGCGTTTTTCAGCCCTTCCATTATGGACAAACCGATGGCCTCGCCACTGCGTCACGATATATCCCAATCGTTGCTGCCGGTGGCATTGCCATCATTCTCTCGCTCGCCATCAATGTCGCTCACCCCACCATTGCGCGGGTGATCAATTTCCGCCGCCTGGTCTATGCGGCGCTTGTCGTTCTCGCGATTGGTTTGGTCGCCGCCGGATCGTTCCTGATTGGCCTCGGGCAAGGCACCTATAATCTGGTCGTGGATATGCAGGCATTTGATCCCGCTAAAATACGGCCCGGCATTATAAAAGACGAATTTGGCTATTGGTCTTTCTGGGGCATTCCCAAAAAGGCATTATTGCAAAGCCTGCCCTTCGCAACATTACTCCTTATACCAATCTATGAATTTTGCCGCGCTCAAAAAATATCGGCCCATAGTTTTTCGTTTTTGATGATAGCGGGCACGATTGCCTTCTTTGCGATGAATGCGTGGCATGGGGGCATGACCTTTAACATGCGTTATTTCCTGCCCGCCGTGCCCTTTATCGCAATCACTGCTTCCTATGGGCTGGCGCACCTATTAGCGGAAAAGCCAAATTCCGGTGATCTCATCTTGCGCTCAATCATTGTCGGCGCGGCGTTGGCGATGTTCTTTTACTATGCGCTGCCTGACATCGCGCCCTCTCTTGCAATACCGGCCCAGCTTTATCCGCAACTCGCAATTGCTACCGCCCTGATCGCCAGCTTGGTTTACGTTTTGTATGCGCATAAAAACGCGACCATAGCGCTAGTCCTGTCTAGCCTTGCCTTTGGCTATGCTGGCATTTTAAGCGCGGCTGATGCCGCCGGAGAGCTTGGGCTGCGCTTTATAAAGGCACCCTATGACCAAGCCTATAAGCGCGCGATAACGCCCGGATCATTGGTTGTTACGGTTGCGGAAGACCATATGGTTGAGACCCGCCTCAACGGCGTGATACTGGCGCGTGCGCAAGAAAAAGAGCTTTCGAACATTCGTGAAGCCATCAACCAATATGAGCGCGCTGGGCGCTGCGTTTACCTGCACACCCCGGTTGCCTACGCCATGGTCGGCGACACCCGCTTTGAAGCATGGACGGTTAAAGGCGCACCAACCCATCAGGGAAATATTCTGGATCTATATGGTCTGCCGGCGCAGGCCGCGACCTGTAAGCCCCAGTAATACGCTCGAAACTGCGACCAATACGCCCAGCAGAACAAGCCAGATGACCGGCACCAAATTCGCCCCGCTCCCTACATAAGGTGCGATTGGCGCAAACCAGACAAGAACGATCATGCCCTGTACCCAGACGGGCTGGGTTGGCCGGTCGCGTAAAAACAATAGCGCCGCAAAGGTGACAAACAGCCAATCATAAACCCAAAAATAGGGTGCCGTGATCGCCGTCAGCAGCAAAGCCAAAACAGTCAAATCGGGAATTGATGCCCCCAGACGGCGCGCCAGAACGATCAGGCTACCGCCAATCCCCACGCTCAATAGCGTGATCAGCGCTGTCGATAACTCGGCCACACCCAGAATACGCAAAGCATCCGCAAGGGTGATACGGCCCGAATGGCCAACGGATTGAACATAATCCGTATGGGTCTGGGAGAGCGAAGAGAAAAATGCGGCCCAAGCCTCTAACCCGAATGCGGCAATAGACACCATCACAAGAAATAGCGTCGTCACAGCAGCCGCGAATATTGCTCGCCACGATCCAGTACACAATAAAAAGACCGGTACCAACAATCCGAATTGTGGTTTCAGGGTCAAAAACCCAAAGCAAATACCAGACAGGATCGGACGAGATTTCGCATTGAGGAATCCGACCAATGCCAGACACGCAAAGAAAATACTGAGCTGACCGGTGAACAAAACCGCAAATGCGGCGGGCGACAGCACCATCGCCACGGTCAGAAAAAGATTACCTTTGGTAATTTTATAGGCCGCGACACCCAGACCGGCGCAACTCGCAATCACCCAAATCACTTTTGCGACGCCATAGGGGAACAAGCCGAACGGAAAGAGCACTAACAACATCGTAGGCGGATAAAGCCACAACATGCCGTTCTTTTCGTCAAAGAGCGCCGTGAATATTTCCGGATCGTAGAGCCCCGCGACATCGTTGAATGAATTTTCCGCCGCCGCGTGGAACGCGAAGTAATCTTGTACCGGCGCAAGGGAACGCTCTAGCGGGAAGGAGAAAATCGTGCCGATATTCACGATGAAAAAGACGACGATCACGAGGCTAACAAACATACCGCGCCGCAACACGCCGCCTTCGATCTCATCAAAGTCGCGCTTAAAACGGCCAAATGTTATGGGCTCAATTCCTCGTTCCATTCGCCAAGTTTAGGCGCAAACTCGCTAACCGAGCTTTAACCGACGCGAAACATCGAGCCGAAAACTGCGCTGATAAATACCGATATTGATACAATACTACCGCAGATTAATTGCCATTAATACTTGCACACCCTTCTGAGAGCGATATGATTTCCACAATACAGGGGCAATATTCGGGGGGCAGTTCATGCGCGGGGCCAGAGTATGTTTGTTTGTAGCAGCAGTCGTTTGTGCACTGGGATTTTTGTTACTCGGCGGCGCGTGGGCGCAATCGCCAAAACCTGAGATATCGAATTACACACACCAACCCTTTGCCAATCCGGTGTCGCTTTCGCCTGATGGCGACGTGATCGCCTATGTGCAATATCCTGACGACCCTGATAGCGGGCATCTCGCGTTTTTTTCCATGACCCGCGGCCTTCTCAGCCGCACACCAATGGCCAACGCAAAATTACGTGACTTGCGCTGGGTCAGCGATGATCGATTGATTTTGACCATTTCGACGACTGCGGAATATGGGCGCAGTGGCGAGGAATTTGAGTTTTCTCGGGTGATGTCAATTGACATGAATGCGACGGACCCAGTTTGGCTTTTCAGCAAGGAGAAAAAATTCAATGCGGTGATATCTGCGCCGCAATTTATTCATCCATTGCCCCATGATCCGGATAATATCCTGATGTCGCAATACGATCCCTATGCGACCGGGGCGAATATCGGGACAAACGTCAAAGGCACCGCCTTCGGCGATGAGTGGCACCTCAACTTATACGAGGTGAATATCAAAACCGGACGTGTAAGGACGGTTGAGAAAGGGAATAAATACACTACCGATTGGAACGCAGGGCCAAGTGGGAATTCATTGGTTCGGATCGACTATAAAGACGCCTATGACAAAGAAGAAGTTCATTACCGCGCTCCGGGTGAATCACATTTCCAACTGATCGATACATATGAGAGCATTGATGCGTTCATGGGCGAATATAACATTATCGGTTTCGGGGAAACTGCGGCCGAGGGTTATGCGATTGCGGTTGGCGAAAAAAATCTGACGAAAGTTCATAGCTATGATTTTACAACCGGAACCTTGGGGCCGATTGTTTGGTCAAACCCTGACTATGAATATTCCTATGCGTTGCTTGATGATTTTTCTAATAGCGTCCTCGCGGTTGAGCATGTGGACGATATGTATCAACAGACATTCTTTGATAGCGGGCTGGGCGCATTACACAAAGCGCTAAAAGGCGCGCTCGGCGCATATCAATCCGTCACGATTGAATCGACGTCACGGGATCGCTCAAAGATCCTGTTGCGCGCTTCTGCTGCCGGTAGCCCTAGCAAGGTTTTTCACTTCGACAAATCAACCGGTCAGTTGACGGAGGTCATGAGCGACTACCCCCATATTCAACCGGCTGAATTGGGTACGGTGACGCGGTTTGATTATGTCAGTTCGGACGGTGTCAAAATTCCGGGTTATCTTCATAAACCCAGAGGAAAAGAGGCCAGCAATTTGCCGTTGGTGGTGCTCCCACATGGCGGCCCGGCGACGCGCGATGACATGCATTTCGATTGGGAGGCGCAATATTACGCCAGTCTCGGCTATGCTGTTTATCAACCGAACTTTCGCGGCTCCGACGGTTATGGGGCCAAATTTCAAAATGACGGACACGGAGAATGGGGCGGCCTGATGCAAGACGACGTCACCCAGGGCGTGCGCAAGCTTATTGCTGATGGCATTGCCGACCCTGACCGCATTTGCATTGTTGGCGGCAGCTATGGCGGCTATGCGGCGCTCGCGGGCGGCGCGATGACGCCCGATCTTTATAAATGCGTTGTTTCCTACGCCGGCATCTCTGGCCTGAATGAATTTTTTGCATGGAGAGACGGCCGCGGCGGACGCATTTCAGAGGTTGCGCAATATTGGCGGCTATCAATCGGCAACCCCCATGCGAACCGCGCAAAATTGCGTGATCGTTCACCGATCAATCTCACCGACAATTTCACTGCGCCGGTTTTGCTAATTCATGGCCGGAACGACACCATTGTTCCGATCGAACAAAGCCGCGACATGGAGACCGCACTCAAACGTAGCGGTAAAACCGTGACCTTTGTCGAACTCGACGGTGAAGATCACTGGCTCAGTACGGCCTCAACGCGCACGCAATATCTGACCGAAACCTCGCGGTTCCTTGAGACCCATCTCGGCCGATAAGCGCGAAGCGCGTTAATGCGCCTCACCCCAATTACTGCCGGGACGCGCACCGACAACCAGCGGAACACTTAAGGTGACGGCTGGTTGTGGTGCGCCGATCATAATTTTGGAAACGAGATCGCAAACTTTCTTTGCCTCTCCTTTGGCGCATTCGAAAATCAATTCGTCATGCACCTGTAACAGCATCTTCGCGCCAAGCCCCGCGTCTTGAAGCGCTTGCGGCATACGGATCATTGCACGGCGGATAACATCTGCTGCCGCACCCTGAATCGGCGCATTGATCGCCTGACGCTCTGAATATCCGCGCATCGCAGGATTCTTTTCTTTGATCCCGCCCACATAGGTGCGGCGGCCAAAGATCGTCTCCACATAGCCATGCGATTTCGCAAAGGCGATGGTTTCATCCATATAATGGCGAATACCCGGGAATTTCTTGAAATAGGCATCGATATAATCTTTGGCCTCGCCGCGGCTAATGCCGAGCTGATTAGCAAGACCAAAGGCGGAAATGCCGTAGATGATGCCGAAATTGATGGCTTTGGCGCGGCGACGGACCATCGGGTCCATATCCTTTACGGGCACGCCAAACATCTCCGACGCGGTCATCGCGTGAATATCAATACCGTCGGCGAAAGCCTGTTTCATGGATTTCAGATCGGCAATATGCGCCAGTAAGCGAAGTTCGATCTGGCTATAGTCCGCTGCGACAAGCACATTTCCTTTTTCATGAACAAAGGCCGTACGGATTTTCCGGCCATCTTCGGTTCGGATCGGAATGTTTTGAAGGTTCGGGTCGTTCGACGAAAGTCGCCCGGTTGTTGTCGCCGCTAATGAATATGACGTGTGGATGCGGCCTGTTTCAGGGTGAATATCTTCTGGCAAGGCATCCGTATAGGTACTTTTCAGCTTGGAAAGGCTGCGCCACTCCAAAATCACCCGTGGAAGGTCATGTCCCGCAGCAGCCAGCTCTTCGAGCACCTCCGCATTGGTCGACCATGCCCCTTTTGCGGTCTTGCGTCCGCCCGGCATGTCAAGTTTTCCGAACAGGATTTCTGCAATCTGTTTTGGCGATCCGAGCTTGAACTCTTCGCCCGCAAGCTCATAGGCCTCGGCCTCAGATGCAGCCATGCGCTGAGCAAAGTCTGATGACAGCGTAGAAAGCACAGATCGATCGACCTTAACGCCTTCCCTCTCCATCCCGACAATGATCGGTGCCAGGGGTCGTTCGAGCGTTTCATAGACCGTCGTTTTACCCTCTGCCGCCAGGCGCGGTTTGAGAACCTGATAAAGCCGCAGCGTAATATCAGCATCTTCAGCCGCATATTTCGCCGCTTCTTTGATGTGAATTTGATCAAAGGTCTTTGCTTTTTTGCCTGTCCCCGCAATGTCCGAAAACTTGATCGTATCATAATCAAGATGACGCTTGGCCAGTTCATCCATGCCATGTCCGCCGCGACCACAATCGAGCGCATAGGAAATCAGCATCGTATCATCGAATGGCGCAATATTTACGCCGTATCGTGACAATACCAACGCGTCATACTTCATATTTTGCCCGACCTTCAAAACCGCCGGGTCTTCCAGCATCGGTTTCAAAAGGGAAATTGCCTTTTCTAACGGGATTTGTTTGGCGGCGTCTTCGTCATCTAACGCGAGGCCATCACCACCATGACCAAGCGGGATGTAACACGCCTGCCCCGGCTGGGTCGCCATCGAAATACCAACCAAAGACGCGCGCATTGCATTAAGGCTGTTGGTTTCCGTATCCACCGCGATAACGCCGCGCACATAGGCAGCATCAATCCATTTTTGCAGCGCCGCTTCGTCAAAAATGGTCTCATATTCCTGCTCTCCAGCGGCACCGGTCATGGTGCTACCTTCGGACACGAGGCTTCGGTCATCACCGAAATCCCGCTTGATCCGCTCAATGAGCTGATTGAATTCCATCTTCTCAAGAAACGGCATCAACAAATCGAGGTCGATCGACCGCAGCGCAAGCGAATCCAGACCATCGTCAAGCGGCACGTCAGCACAAAGCTCGACAAGCTTTTTCGAAATACGCGCCTGATCCGCAAATTCGATTAGGTTCTCCCGGCGCTTATTTTGTTTGATCTCTGATGCCCGCTCCAAAAGCGTTTCGAGATCACCATATTCTTCGATCAATTGCGCAGCGGTCTTAATGCCGATGCCGGGCACGCCGGGCACATTATCCGAAGAATCGCCAGCCAGCGATTGAATATCGACGACGTTTTCAGGCGGCAACCCAAATTTCTCAATAACTTCTTCCCGACCGATCCGTTTGTTTTTCATCGGATCAAACATCGAAATGTTATCGCTTACGAGCTGCATCAAATCCTTATCCGAAGAAATGATAACAACCTCATCCCCATCCGCCTCGGCTTTGCGGGCATAAGTGGCGATAATATCGTCCGCTTCAAACCCTTCGGTTTCAATACAGGGCACATTGAAAGCGCGGGTTGCCTCGCGCACGAGCGGAAATTGCGGGATCAAATCTTCCGGCGCATCCGGGCGATTTCCCTTATATTCTGTATAAATATCATTTCGGAAGGTTTTGCCGGAATGGTCAAAAATAACCGCAAGATGCGTCGGGTCATGCTCGTCTTGCATATCGGTCAATAGCTTGTTGAGCATATTCGAAAAACCAAGGACCGCACCAACCGGCAGGCCATCTGATTTGCGGGTTAACCCTTGCCGACTGCGCGCCATCGCAAAATAGGCGCGAAATAAATAGCCGGAGCCGTCAACGAGATAGAGACGCCGAGCAGTTTTGGTTTTTTTGGCCATGTGTCGTAGCTTCCCGATTCAAATGAGTGCCCCCATGCATAGGAGAGGACGCATGAAAGTTCTAGGGATTAGATTTTGTAAAGTGGCCAAAGCCGAAGACGCCGAAGCAATCGCGTCGCTGCTTGGGGAAAACGGGCTCGGCTTGAAGCCCACGAATATGCCCCAGACCGACCGCTTCAACGGCGCTGTGTTCCCGGCCGATGACGCGCCGCTCGGTGAAGGAAGCTGGATTGAGATCTGGCCAACCGACCAGAACATGCCCGAAATGACCATGCTGCAAATCGTCGTTGACGATGCGGATGCATTTGCAGAACGCGCAAAATCAAAAGGCGTGGACGTTAAAGGCCCAGACGATGCCCATGGCGAGCGGATTTACTATGTCGCGGGCGCTGGCGGCTTCCCGATCGCATTCGTCTCCAAGGTCAAATAGCGGCTATTCAGCCGCCGCTTTCGACTTGGGGCGTTTTGCGAACGCTACCGAAGCATCGCTGATGAATTTTGCGACGCGCGGCTGAATTTCGTTTCGCCAACGCGAGCCGTTAAAGACACCATAATGACCGACGCTCGGCTGGATATAGTCGGTCTTCATCGCGTCAGGAAGGTTCGTGCACAAATCATGTGCGGCCTGCGTTTGCCCGATGCCGGAAATGTCGTCTTTTTCGCCTTCAACCGTCATCAGCGGAATGTCTGTAATAGCCTGCGGATTGATCAAACGGCCACGGTGGACAGCCGTCCCCTTGGCCAAAGCGTGTTCCTGAAAGACTTCGTGAATGGTCTGAAGGTAAAATTCTTCAGTCATATCGAGAACCGAAAGATACTCGTCGTAGAATTTACGGTGCTTTTCCGCGCTATCGCCATCACCTTCCACAAGGTGCTGGAAGTAATCATATTGCGCGGTCATATGGCGATCGGAATTCATCGACATAAATGACGCCAATTGCACAAAACCGGGATAAACACGGCGCATCACGCCCGCATAAGGCGCAGGCACCGTATAGATCATATTCTGCTCGAACCACTCATAGGGCCGCTCTTCGGAAAGCTTGTTCGGCACAGTTGGTGAACGGCGGGTATCAATCGGACTTCCCATGATGGTCATTGATGCCGGCCGGCAGACATCGCCATCCTCGGCCATGATCGCAGCAGCAGATAACAAAGCTGGTCCTGGCTGACAGACCGCCATTGTGTGTGTCGATGGGCCAATCGTCTGTATAAATTCAATCAGGTAATCGATATAGTCATTGAGATCGAACCGGCCCGCCGTCAGCGGTACATGGCGCGCATCCGTCCAGTCTGTGACGTACACGTCATGATCCGGCAACATCGCTTCGACCGTTCCGCGCAGCAAGGTCGCGTAATGCCCGGAAAGCGGCGCGACAATCAGAACCGTCGGATCCGGATCATTCGACTTTTTCGCCTTCTTGAGCGCATCCGCATCTCGCTCGAAATGAAGGAGGGTACAGAAATCTTTTTTTATCGCCGGCTCAATCATCACCGGGATTTCGACATCATTCACAAAAGTCGAATCCAGCCCCCATTCGGGCTTGGGATAGCGTCGCGTCGCATTTTCAAAGACATCGAGCGCCGCCGCCGCAGACCGGCCAAACCAACTATCCGCCGCAGGGTTCAGGGGCGAACGCCAAAATTTGGCACCAACGCCAGCGGCAATGCGTGCTGGCGTGAACGCGCTGTAGGCAAGCTCATAGGCAGAATACAACATGAAATATGACGTCCTTACGCTACCGGTAATATATGCTGCATAGCACAAAATAAGGGCTAAACATTTAAGAGCGTGAACTATGAGCCTAATCGGGAGGCAGAATCAATCATTTATGACGGCTTTGCAACAAAGCGCAAAACCGTCAAATCCGACTAATATGTTGTATTTATTAGAAAAAGAAGCGTCGATAGTATTATTGTGAAATGCTGCGACGCACCAGTGCCGCCAGCTCAGTCGGGCCGACACCCCCAACAATCCCATATTCTGGTTGGCCATTGCGGTCCGTCAGATAGTAAAAACGCGTATGATTAACTGTGTAACCAAGGGCGCTATCGGCCAATTCTTCTTTCTGGGCATAGGCCTTAAAAGACGCCAGTGCCTTGCTGGTCGCCTCTAAAGAACCGGTCAGGGCAATGATGCGGTCATCAAACCCGAAATAATCACGCAAGACTTCCGGCGTATCGCGTTCTGGGTCCGCCGAGATAAAGATCGGCGCAACCTGATCTGCCTTATCGCCAAGCTCGTTTAACGTCGCGCTCATCACGCCGACATCGCCGGGGCAGACATCCGGACAATTTGTAAAGCCGATATAGACGAGCATGACTTTGCCTTCGAAATCCTCGTCGGTAACGGCCTTGCCGTCTTTGTCGATCAGCGCAAAATCACCGGTAAATTGGTCAGAAAGACGCGCGACCCCTTGGGTGGGTATATCTGCCGCAGTGTCGGGTTCCGCGCCGCCACAGGCCGCCAAAACCAATGAAAGTGAAGCCATTACCAAAGCGCGCATCGTTTTCTCCATCAAAGAACAAGCTTTGCTTTGTTCTAAACATCTTCCCTTCGCAATGACAGTCAGGCTAATACCGCGCAATGTCGCATGCACTCGCAGATAGTCAGGGCGCGATGAACGCGCTTCGCGGTCCCGTTCGCCTGCGGACCCTGACCGCCCTTCGCTGGTTGGCTGTAGTTGGCCAAACCGCCGCTATTGTTGTGGTTCACTTCGCCTTGGGCTTTCCGACGCCCTTGGGGCTATGCCTTGGCGCGATCGCAGCCAGTGCGTGGCTGAACCTGTTCACAATTTTGCGATTTTCACCACAGCGTTTTTTGAGCGACCGCGAAGCGGCGGCCTTTATTGCCTTTGATATCGTCCAGCTATGTTCGCTCTTGTTCTTTACCGGTGGCCTGCAAAATCCATTCTCTGCACTGATTATCGCCCCCGTGACTATTGCTGCTAGCGTCCTTCCGCTGCGCTATACGATTGCGATTACGGCACTTGCTGTGATCGGGGTCAGTATCCTTTCGCTGAACCATATGCCGATCCCCTGGTATCCCGGTGAGACATTGGAATTTGAAACCGTCTACAAAGCGGGCGTATGGGCAGCGCTTACCTTTTCGGTCATTTTCTTCGCGGCCTATGCCCACCGCATCGCCGCTGAATCGGTGCAAATGCGTTCTGCCCTTGCGGCGACGCAGCTTGTTCTTGCGAGAGAAGAAAGGCTGGCCGCGCTTGGCGGTTTGGCCGCTGCTGCCGCTCATGAACTGGGAACGCCGCTGGCGACAATTCAGCTCACAGCCAAGGAAATGCAGCGCGAAATAGAGCGCACCTTCGACGATGAGCCCGACCTAATTGAGGATGCGGCATTGGTTGTCAGTCAAGCAGAGCGGTGCCGGGATATCTTAGGCAGGTTGTCTAAACATGGTGACGCGGGCGATGCGGTTCATGATAAATTATCCGTTGACGCATTAATGCGCGAAGCGGCTGCGCCATTTCTCGATCATCCAAGTGGCCCCGCGATCCGTATCGAGAAAAAGAGCCTCGATGGTACGCCGATACCTATTTTACGTCGGCGGCCGGAGATTATTTTTGGCTTGAGAAATTTCATCGAGAACGCCGCCGGATTCGCGCGGTCTGATGTTTTGGTACTCGCCAGTTGGAATGCGGATCGTTTAACGGTGATTGTTCAGGATGACGGCCCCGGATTTTCGCCCGACATCCTGTTGCGCCTCGGCGAACCCTATGTGAGCAGTCGTGCAGGTCACCGAAGTCAGGCATCGGCGGGCGGAAAAACAGGACTTGGGCTTGGTTTTTTCATTGCCAAAACCCTTTTGGAAGCGACCGGTGCTACTGTAGAATTTGAAAATCGCCGTTGGCCGGAACCAGATCAGTCCAAAACCGGCGCATGGGTCGCAGCATCTTGGGCTTTATCCGGCGGCACTTCGAGCCTAATTGCTTGAAAAATGCGCCAAAAAGCGCATTTATGAGAAAACGATTGAGACCGAAAGTTTAAAAGCATGACCAATCTAGATGACGCCCGCGCCGACGACCAATCGCTGCCGCCGGATGCGACATTGCTGATCGTCGATGATGACGAGCCCTTCCGCACGCGCCTCGGCAGAGCCCTCGAAAAACGCGGCTTCCAGCCAATTCTCGCGGCTGGGGTGAATGACGCGGCGGTCATGATCAAAAATATGTCGCCTGCCTTTGCTGTAGTCGATCTCCGCCTCGAAGATGGGGACGGCTTGCAGGTGGTTGAGCAAATCCGTCAGACCCGCGAGGATTGCCGGGTGGTTATGCTAACGGGCTACGGCAATATCGCGACTGCGGTCGCAGCCGTGAAAGCGGGCGCGATCGATTACCTCTCCAAGCCTGCGGACGCTGATGACGTGGAAAAAGCCCTATTGGCGCGCCCCGGCGAACGCCCGCCGCCCCCTGAAAATCCGATGTCGGCTGACCGCGTCCGCTGGGAACATATTCAGCGCGTCTACGAGCTATGCGACCACAATGTATCCGAGACCGCACGCCGCCTGGGCATGCATCGCCGGACGCTACAACGCATTCTCGCTAAAAGAGCGCCGCGATAGGGCCCGCAACTCCCCTTTTCTTCGATAAAGCGTTTGATCTGAACGGCAAATAGAACAGCCAGAGACCTTTACCACATGGTCTCTGGTGTTAATGCTAGTCAACTAATGCTTTTGTTCTTTGAAGGGGAACCGGACAATGAAATTGCGAATCTTTATTGCCAGCGCACTGATGCTGGCTGTCACGCCAACCATAAGCCACGCCGCAGACATTGATCTGCCGTATGAGCAATTCACACTCGATAACGGGCTTCAGGTGGTCGTTCACGAAGATCGCAAGGCACCGCTTGTCGCGGTTTCGATTTGGTATCATGTCGGCTCGAAAGATGAGCCGGAAGGCAAAACCGGCTTTGCCCATCTGTTTGAACACATCATGTTCAATGGATCTGAAAATTTCGACGATGATTGGTTTGGCCCGCTCGAAGAGGTCGGCGCAACTGGGTTGAATGGAACCACATGGTTTGACCGTACCAACTATTTCCAAACTGTTCCGACTACGGCGCTTGATCGTGTGCTTTGGATGGAATCCGACCGCATGGGGCATTTGCTTGGCGCGGTAACGCAAGAAAAACTCGATGAGCAACGCGGTGTCGTCCAGAATGAGAAACGCCAAGGCGACAACCAACCCTATGGCATGATGGAATATGCCACGCTCGAAGGGTTATTGCCTGCAGGCCACCCTTATCGTCACAGCACCATTGGTTCGATGGAAGATCTCGAAGCGGCATCGCTTGAAACCGCCCAACAGTGGTTCAAGGATTATTATGGCGCGGCGAATGCCATTCTCGTCCTTGCGGGTGATATTGATACGGAAACCGCAAAAACCATGGTCGAAAAATATTTCGGCGATATTCCTGCGGGACCGCCCGTCACTCAAGCGAAAGCAAACGCGCCCAAGCTTGCGACCGACAAGCGCGAGGTCATGTATGACCGCATCCCACAGCCACGGATTGATCGGAATTGGGTCGCCCCCGGAAGAACAACCCGCGAAGCGGTATTGCTTGACCTCGCATCACAGGTGCTTGGCGGCGGCAAAACCTCGCGGCTTTACAAGCATCTTATTGATGATCTTCAAATCGCCACTTCTGCATCTGCGAACAATCAATCGCATGAGTTGATGGGATTTTATTCTGTCACCGTCGATGCCAAGGCCGACGCCGATCTCGCTGAAGTGGAACGCGAGATGGAAGCAACCATTGACGCCTTCCTCGCCAAAGGCCCAACTGCGGCGGAACTATCGCGGGCGAAAACCCGCATCAAGGCGAATATTCTGCGCGGTCTTGAGGAAATCGGCGGCTTTGGCGGCAAGGCGGTCGTTCTCGCCCAGGGTGCGCTCTATGCCGATGATCCCGGCTTTATCCTGACGCAGCTTGAATGGCTGGAAGAGGCAACACCAAAAGAAGTTCTCGCCGCTGCGCGTGATGTCATGAATGCGGGCAATTACCAGCTAACTGTTCTTCCGTTCCCGGAATATTCTACATCGGAACCCGTGGTTGATCGCTCGACCGGATTGCCCGCCGTAACATCAACACCAGATCTCGTCTTCCCTGATGTCGCCGAAACCACCCTGAGCAACGGCATGAAGCTTGTCGTCGCTGAGCGCCACACGGTTCCATTGGTGGAGATCGCCGTTCAATTTGATGCGGGCTATGCAGCCGATAGCACACCCGGCGGCAAGCTGGGTGCATCCTCGTTTACGTCATCAATGCTTGATGAGGGAACGAAAAAGCGCTCCGCGGCGCAAATCGCCGAACAGCTAGAATCGTTGGGCGCGAATATGTCTGCCGGCGCAAATCTGGACACATCAACGGTCCAAATGTCGGCGCTTAAGGATAATCTGAAACCTTCACTCAATCTGCTTGCCGATGTCATCCGAAACCCAGCTTTCGAGCAAAGCGAGATCGATAAATTGCGCGCCCGTTGGTTGGCCGGGATCGAACAAGAGAAAGCGTCGCCGGTTTCATTGGCACTGCGTCTTCTTCCGCCGGAAATCTATGGCGCTGGCCACGCTTATGCAGCGCCATTGACCGGGTCAGGGACAGTTGAATCAATCAATTCGCTTACGCGCGCTGACCTGACAGGTTTTCATGAAAAATGGCTGCGCCCGGACAATGCAACGATCTTTGTTGTTGGCGACACGACCCTTGATGAAATCAAACCAATGCTAGAGGGCGTATTCGGAAATTGGTCCGCGCCTGATACGGCCGTACCAAGCAAAAACATCGAAACGGTCGAGGTCCCTGAAAAAGGCAAAGTCATTATCGTCGATAAGCCCGGATCACCGCAGTCTCTTATTCTCGCAGCCCATGTGGCACCGCCGACCAATGCACCAAACGCAATTGCGATCAACGCGATGAACGACATCATCGGCGGCCAGTTCTCTGCGCGGGTCAATATGAATCTGCGCGAAGATAAAGGCTGGGCCTATGGTGCCTATACCTTCCTGCAAGGGGCGACAGGCCAGCGGCCATTCATGGTCTATGCGCCGGTCCAAACGGACAAAACAAAAGAGTCGCTTCAGGAACTACTCAGTGAGCTGAACGCCTATAAAGGCGAGAAGCCAGCCTCCGCACCTGAACTTGAGCGCACAGTATTGAACAATGTTCGCTCACTGCCGGGTTCATATGAAACCTCAGGTGATGTTCTGGGCAGCTTGACCGCCAGCCAGCGTTATGGTCGTCCATGGAATTATCCGGCAACCGTCAAAGATAAATATGAGGCGCTTTCGATTGCGGACATCACGGCCGCAGCCGATGAGGTCATCCATCCGGAAAGCCTGATCTGGGTCATCGTCGGCGATTACGAAAAGATTGAAGACGGGATCCGGTCTCTCAATCTCGGCGAGATCGAAGTCAAAAAGGCTAGCGAGCTTTAAAAAGCCTCAAATACTTCTCGAAAATAAACGCCCGTCGCTTCTCGCGGCGGGCGTTTTTTATTGGAATCAATGTGTTAGTGCGCACGAAAGGTGTTTCTTGTTTGTCGAAAAACGGTGCATATATTGAGTGAACACTCAAGCGAGCTATAAGTAAGTTGAGCCAAGGTTTTTAATTCCGAGTATCTGATGATGAAAAGATCAGCCCGTTATAACCGCGACGTCGCGATTGATGCTGCCCTTAACCTGTTTTGGGAAAAGGGCTACCACGCCACATCGCTGAAAGATCTTGAAGCCGCACTGAGCATGAAACCAGGCAGCATTTACGCAGCTTTCACCAACAAAGAGACACTCTATCGTGAAACGCTGAAGCGTTATTTCGATCAATCCCTGACATCGCTGAAGGCGGCGTTCGAAGCCGCCTCGTCCCCTCTTCAAGGGCTTGAGAATTATCTTCGTGAACTTGGCCGATGCGGCCCTGATGACCCCCATGGCCGCGCCTGCATGTTGATCAAGACAATTCTGGATACAGGAGCCACGGACGAAGCCATTGCCGGAGATGCAGCGCGCTATCTTAATGAGATATTGCAGGAATTCGCCAGCGCGTTTGAACGCGCAAAGCTAGCCGGAGAAATCGGGAATGACCTCGACACAATGCGCCTTGCCCGGCGATTTCAGTCCAATGTGTCTGCGTTAAGAATTGAGATCCATCGCGGCATCGATAAGCGCGCGCAGGCGGCTTTGGCAGATGATATGATTGCTGAGATCGAACAATTACGGGCAGCGTAATCGCCCACATAAAAAAACCCCGGCGATGATTTCGCCGGGGTTTTTGCGTGATTCGATTAACAGTCAGCGTTAAGCGCGGACCATCCGCACAACATCATCTTCGAGGGCGATCGCTTCGCCATCAAGGAAAAGGACTGTGTAAGAGACATAACTACCGCGCGAGCCGTTCGGCATGCGTGATTTCACGCGCACATCAACAGCCCAACAGGGGAGGCCTTCATAGCCACGAAGGTCAGCGAACACTTGATAAGGCTCACTGGTGAAATCGTAACGAGCCGTGCGGGGCTCCATCAGGCGCTCACCAAAATATTCGATTACCTGCGCTTCGTAGTCAGCAGGGGCGCTTCCAAAATCAGATGCGTGTACCCCGGCGGATAATGTGAAAGCCGCCGCGATTGCCATTATGATTTGTTTTATCTGCATCTTTTTTCTCCGTTCGTTTTTTATTTTTATGTCACTAATCTGTCATATAACCGTCACCGTACTGTCACGTCAAGAATAATGCGCAAATTGTGCGCTGATTTTTTGTGTCATCATTAACCAATACATTGAAAAGCGAGATCGGTCGGCGGGAGGTTCTGTGGCCATATGCCAACGCAGACCGATGAATCAGGTGGAAAACGGCGAAATAGCGTATCCCGCGGCGTAATTATTGAATAATGTAACGAATGCTGTGGGATAGCAGAAGTAAGGGGAACTGAATGTCACGCTCGCTCGAACGGTCGGTAAAATTTGTCCGGCCCGGCCGTTACATCATGAATATGCTCATCTTTTTACTTGTGGTGGGCGCGATCATTTACTACCTCTCCCCGTGGAGCCCGCAGCCGACAAATCTGTTGATCGACTCCTTCAATGCCAATCCGGCACTCAATAGCCTCATCCTTGGGGTCTTGGCGGTCGGGATTATTTACAATTTGCGGCAGGCCGGTGTTATCGCGCCAGCTGTTCGATGGGTCGAGGCTTTTCGCGAGTCAGTTGATCCCGCGCGTTCCCGTCTTCCCCGCGCACCGAGCCTGATCAATGCGATGTCGAAACTCCTTCTCGACGCGGATACGCGGGCCGGGCGCCTGTCACCGGAATCGTCCCGGGCCATTCTTGATTCCATCGGCACACGGATGGATGAAGGCCGAGAGATGGGTCGTTACCTGATGAACCTTCTCGTTTTTCTTGGCCTTCTCGGTACGTTTTGGGGATTGCTCGAAACTGTGAACGCGGTTGGCGCTACGATCAGCGGTCTCGCGAATACCACCGGTGCCGCAGAAGATGCAGTCGCGCAGTTAATCAAAAACCTTGAACAACCCCTCTCTGGTATGGGGACAGCGTTTTCGTCCTCACTTTTTGGTTTGGGCGGCAGCCTTGTCGTTGGCTTTCTCGACCTGCAAGCAGGTCAATCGCAAAACCGTTTCTACACAGACCTTGAAGACTGGCTTGCTGGCATGACAGAAACCGTTCGAAATGGCGGGAAAGACGGATCAAGCTATTCAACCGATGGTGACCTTGCCGACGCAATCAACGCGCTCGAAAGCGCACTTGCGGCCAATACCGATATGCAAATCAAGGCCCAGGCGGGTCAGACCTCGGAGCTAAAAGACGAAATCCGGGCGCTTAACCGCACCCTGATCCGCGTCGGCGGCGGAGAATAGTCATGGCGCGCAGGCGCTCCAGAAGCGACGGAAATATCTGGCCCGGCTTTGTCGATGCATTATCGACTTTGCTGCTCGTATTGATGTTTATCCTTTCGATTTTCGTTGTTGCCCAATTCTATTTGGGTGATCGCCTTGCGAGCGTTAAAGACGAACTTGCCTCCAAGGATGATGAGCTTGCGCGACTGATCGCACAGATCAACAGCCTGAACGACCAACTAGGATTGGCGACAGCAGAACGAGATCGCCTCGCCGCTCAGGTTTTGGCGCTCGAAGACACGATCGCCCAGAAAGATGCAGAGCTTGCCGGTTTGGGCGTGGCCCTCGCCGCAAGTCAGTCAGCGGTTGCTGCGTCTGCGGAGGAATTGGAAGCGGAAAAAGCGCTGACCGAAGAACAAAAAAGCGAGATTGCAACGCTCAATGCACAGATTGCGGCGCTGCGCCGGCAGCTCGCCAGCCTTCAAGAAGCGCTTGACGCCGCTGAAGCCAAAGACATTGAGCAACAGGCGCAAATTGAAAACCTCTCGAAACGCCTCAATGCTGCACTTGCACGCAAGGTTCAGGAACTTCAGGAAGTCCGCTCTCGCTTTTTCGAGGCATTGCGCGAAGCTCTGGGTGATCGCACCGATATAAAAGTCGTTGGCGACCGCTTTATCTTTGAAAGTGATATACTTTTCGGGTCCTGCTCTGCGACGCTCGGCGAGGCCGGTAAGCTCGAACTTCAAAAACTAGCAACGGCGCTTCTCGATATTCAGGGGGAAATCCCATCAGAAGTGAACTGGGTATTGCGAGTTGACGGCCATGCGGACCAATCGCCTTTGGGGCCATCGTGCCGTGCAAAATTCGATTCCAATCTCGATTTATCCGCACAAAGGGCGATTTCTGTTGTAGAATTTATCAAGAGCCGTGGCGTTCCTGAACGCCGTCTATTGGCGACCGGTTCGGGATCGGCGGCACCGATTGTGTCCGGTTATTCTAGCGCTGCGCTCGCCCAGAACCGGCGCATCGAATTCAAGCTGACGGAGCGATAAACCTAACGACACAGGGGGGAGACATGAGGAACGCAATTGTAACAGCGGTTTGTCTGACTGCTCTTGCTGGCGGGCACCTTTATGCGCAAGAAGCACCCGCTTCCGAAGAACCGACCATCAGCGCAGTCCCGCCCAACCCCGACGAAATACAACGTACACTGAGAGAAAAGGCCAAGCGCATTCCGCGCCGAGGTCTTGCCTCAGCATTGCGTGCAGGCTCCGACGAACGCGCCAATCGCGCAGAAACCATTGTGCGCGCACCCGATATTCAGGAAATTCGCGACTCCCTCAACGCAACGCGCGAAGCTGATCGGGCAACCCAAACAGATACGCTGGCGGCCACCCGCGCCATCACCGCATTACCGCCGGTAAAGGGCATTCGCGCAGTTACAAATGAACGCTTGAAAGCGGCTGACCGCCGCGAGCTAATTGATGTCCGTGTGCCTGTTTTGATTCCCGGCAGTCTCGAATTTGCAGACCGCATGAAACTATATGGGATGAGAAATGTTTACACCGCGTCAGCATCAATCGACACGGAGGCAAGTTTGATGATTTCAGGCACTTGTAATCGTGTCATTGGTGGCGATCCCGATATTGTTGAAGCACGAAAGCGCCTCAGTGTTGCGCCGCGTCGCCTCGAAGGCACCAATGCGGCCTATCATATCAGCCGGAATGATTTCGGGGTCGATCTTAGCTTTTCCAAATTTGGCTGCGGCTATGTTGTGACAATTGAATGCGGCGACCCCGCTGCAGATCCGCGTTGTTCCGGCGATGAGTATATCACCGGCCTCGCAGAATCGATGTTTCTCGCTAACCCAGAACTCGCCGGAGGTGAATGATGGAGTACGCCAAGCATACACTTATCGCCTTGATTTTATCCCTCGGTTTGATCGCCTGCGATCAGCCGGGCGAAACGCCAACACCAATCGATCCGGGTCCGGATAACCCTGCGGACCCAGACCCGACTGACCCAGAGCCGATTGACCCGAACCCTGATCCGCAACCGGATCCAATCCCCGAAGAAGAATATCTCGACGACGAAGAAGGCAGAATTTTCAGCTATGTGCCGGTGGGCGATTTATTGCCAAATTCTGGGCCCGGCCATCAGGACACAACGATTTATCGACCAGACATAATGTTTCCGCTTGAGGAAGCAGCCTTTTTAAATAGTCAGGTCTATCGGCATGGCGGTTATCAAGGCTCAGTCAACGGTATGAATGGCGGCCAATGCCATTCGTCGAATTATGAATATCCTTGGCAGGATACGTTTTGCGAATCACGCTCACGCAGCCAGATCATGTGCCCGAATGGCGGACATGAAGGCGTAGATATACGCCCGGCGACCTGTATCCCACAAAGCGGTGCCGAGCATTGGGCGATTGCCGTCGAGGATGGCCGCATCATCGCACCGGCTTCCTCGCGCTATACCGTCCGTCTACAAACCGAAGACGGCACGCTTTATCGCTATCTCCATCTGAAAATGGATGCCTTAGCGGTTAGCGATGGTGAATATGTCACCAAGGGTCAACGCATTGGCCGTGTCTCGAATGATTTTTTCAACTCGTCTGGCGATCCGGTACCGACGACCTATCACCTTCATTTTGAAATGTATCAAAACTATGCGCCGGACGCAGAAACGGACCCGGTCTTCGATCAGGTCAATCCCTATATGACGCTTGTTAGCGCCTATGAGCGCAAATTGCGGACGCCCTAACCGCCCATGACCACCTGATGCATGATGCGTCCGGGTAAAAATGCCAACATGCCGGCTATGATAAGGCCACCGATAAAAATACCGGTGAATGGGCCCTTGTGCTTTTTGAGATGCGCGCCGCCGCGCATGAGATAGATCATACCGCCGATCAGACCGTAGGCCGTCAGCACGGTAAAGATATGAATGAAACTGAACCATTCGGTGATCGGAAGGCCAGGCACCAAAGCGGGCCGGATGAATATGCTGCTGATGGTGACGGCGATCATCAATATTACCCAGAGCACGCCCAGACTTCGATGGGGCAATGTTCCCTTAGGGGCCGTGAACTGAACGACACCCAATAAAAACGCCGCTATCGCGCCAATTGCATGAACTTGAATCACCCAAGGCGCATCCATTAGTGGCTGTAATGACATCGCAAACTCCCCCGACAGCAAAACCCTATCACGCTCGATCGGCGCTGTCTTCCTTGCGGGATGGCAATGAAAAAACCAGCCACACACCGACCAGCGTCAACGCCAGACCATACCATGTCAGCGCATATTCTAGATGGCGGTTATTAAAGGATAGTCGCGTCGTTCCGCCCTTGGGCCATTGCCGATCCGCAACCGCAAATTGATCGACATAATAAGGAATAGTCGATAATTCCGCGGTCTGCGCAAATTGGTTCGGATCGCGCGTGTACCACAATCCGTCAACGGATTTTCCTACGGGACGGAACCAGCTTGCCGGGGGCGTTGGCTGTTCTGCGGTCCTGAAAAGGCCGATGGCTTCGCTCGGGTCATTATAGTTTGGCTCCGCCGCATCCGCGCCCTGCGGGACAAAACCGCGATTGACATAGACCACGCCAAACTCATCCGCTTGGAAAGGAACAAATTCGTAATACCCCGCCCCTGCCTCATAGGAACCGAAAACGCGCGCATGTGCTCTTGTGGGGATGCCAGTGATCTCTACCGGCATATATTCCATGTCTTCGCCTGCCTGCGCGCGCTTGACCGCCTCGTCAAAAGTAATCGGCGGTGCCGCGACGCGTGCTTCGACTTTGGCGATAAGGTCTGTTTTCCACGCGAGCCGGTGGAGTTGCCATGTGCCAAGCCAGACAAGAATGCCAAGAGCAACAACCACGAAGACCGTCAGTACGGGACGGAATTTAAACTGTCGGCCAGCCAGCATCGCTTATTCTTCCAATCGGCCTTCAGATGCCTTGTTCGCATATTGCAAGGCAATCATGGTGGCTTTTAGCGGCCTGATGATCAATAGGATCGATCCGATCGCGAAAGTCATGCTGATAAAAAGCGCAACGCCAATCGGCGCATACAAGACATAGCGCGCCACAAAAGCCATAGCGACCGCAGCAAAGCCAACGATGAAAATAACGAAAACCGCAGGCCCGTCACCGCTATCGGCTTTGGCGTAATCCAGTTGGCATTGCTCGCAATCTTTTCTCAGCTTGAGGTAACCATCAAATAATGGCCCCTGCCCACAGCGGGGGCATTTGCACCCCAGCCCCGCAGCATAAGGTGAAACAGGCGGATAATAGCTCATGATTGCCCCTTACTCTTGGGCCGTCAGGACAAGTGACAATGGCGAATCGTTTGCGACCTTTCCGGTCGCATAAGCACGCCCCGCTTCGGTTAGCCCTTTAAGTGTTAGGACTGTGCAGAATTCGTAATCGGCATCGTCGGAGGCAAGATCCCCGTTTTCGATCAGCGTTGAGCGCAAATCATCGGGCAGGTCCGGGCATTCCATCATGGTGAGCGTCAATCGGTTTCGATCGCCGGCCGCATAGTAATATGCGTAGCCGTCACTCTCTTGCATTTGCGCAACGTAACTCTTTCGCTTCACGCGACGAAAACGAAGTGCCGTTGGCTCCTGCTCATCACTCGCGACCATATAGCCGCGATCATCAGTTGTCGTAACCGTGAGCGGCTCGCAGTCTTTTAAACTGCCATCATCGGCAATCGCACAGGACTGATAACCACCCGCTTTCAGGGGACGGGCCTTGCCATTCTTTTCTGTGAGGATCGGTTCTTCTGATACGAGACAACCAGACAAAGTGATCGCCGCAAATGCGGCGACCACAAATCTGACGTCAATTCGTGTCTTCAATTCGGGCAATGAGCGCATAAGCACTCCTGTTTTTTGCCCGCAGCGCTCTAGGACAATAGGCCCTGATTGCCGAGGACATAGATGAACGCGAACAGGAACAACCAGACCACGTCAACAAAGTGCCAGTACCAAGCGGCACATTCGAAACCGAAATGGCGTTCCGGTGTGAAATGTCCGGCCATCGCGCGGAACAAGCAGACCGCGAGGAAGATCGTTCCGATAATCACATGAAGACCGTGGAAGCCCGTCGCCATGAAGAACGACGAACCATAAATGCCGCCACCAACGAATGAGAACATTTCGTAATGCAGCGCTTCGTAATATTCGACCGCCTGCAACGCGCTAAAGAAAACACCAAGGATGATCGTGACGACCAGACCTTGGATAAGGCCTTTTTGGTCATTGTGCTGAACAGCATGGTGCGCCCAAGTGACGGTTGTCCCCGATAGAAGCAAGATAAGCGTGTTGATAAGCGGCAAGCCCCAAGCACTGAGCGGCTCAACGCCAACTGGTGGCCAGACACCGCCGGTCGCATGGACGCGGCCATCATTACCAAGCCACGCGGGATCGCCCGCAGGGTTCACCATCTGCGTGCCATCGGAAAGGATAATCGGCTCCATCGCGCCGGGGAACAAAGCCGCGCCGAAGAATGCCCAGAACCATGCCGCAAAGAACATGACTTCGGAGGCAATGAACAGGATCATGCCATAGCGAAGGCCAAGGCGAATAACGAGCGCCGTGTTCTCGCCGGTGAGGCTTTCCTTGATGACATCACGCCACCAGCCCACCATGGTGAGCAACACGCCGGCAAAGCCGATGAAGAAGAGCCAATTGCCGGTCAGCGAGAACATGCCCGCAGAACCATCTTCGGCAATACCGCCGACCTGAATGCCAGCTTCGCCTGCGCCGGACTTCATCCATGCGACAGCACCGATCATCATGACCGCCGCGCTGAGTGAGCCCACCAGCGGCCAAGGCGATGGATTGACCAGATGATAATCGTGTTTAACTTCGGCACCGGACATGGTTCGTCCCTCTTATTCGTTTCCCGGAATCTTGTCGTTTTCTATACTGCCGCGGGCAAAAAATCCAAGCGCCCTTGTGGCCTGATACCGCGCTATTCAGCCGCAGTGTCACTATCTGCGGCGTTTTCCTCGCCATTATCCCACTTAAAAAAGGTGTAGGACAGGGTAATTGTCTGCACATCGTCGAGCTGTTTGTCCTCAGCCAGCTCCGGATCGACGAAATAGGTCACCGGCATTGAGACCTTCTCGCCCGGTTGCAAGGTCTGTTCGGTGAAGCAGAAACACTCGATTTTGCGGAAATAGAGCCCTGCTTTTGCAGGAGATACGTTAAACGTCGCGCGGCCCGTAACGGGGTGGTCCGTCGTGTTCTCCGCCTCGTAAAAGGCCAATCCGGTCTCCCCGATTTTCAGGGTTTGCGAGACCTGTTCCGGTTTAAAGCGCCAGCTAAGGCCGTTACCCACAGTGGCGTCGAATCGGACCGTGACGTCACGATCAACGATTTGTCCGGCACCCGCCTCGGCCCGCTGGGTCGTACCGCCCCAACCGGTAACCTGGCAAAATGCCTTGTAAAGCGGGACTGCCGCGAAAGAGAGACCAATCATCCCCGCAACAACGGCGGACACGATCATTGCTGTTTTTTGATTTTTCGCCTGCGGGCTTAAATCCGTGCCTGACACAATACGCTCCTTTAAAAGGACCGATCCACTACAGCGCCGCCTAGTCGCATGATCGTGACCAGAAAAACAGTCAAGATAAACGCCCCAAGAGCCAATGCGACAGCCATGTTTCTGCGCTTTTGCTGTTTCTTTTCTTCGGGCGTCAACGCGCGCGGCGCGTGCGGATCAACATTATCATCAGACATATAGCCCCGCTCCCTTTCTGACTATGGTTTCAATGAGGAGTGCGGCGAAAAGCGCAAACAGGTATAGCAATGAAAACCCAAACAGTTTTTTCGCCGGTCCGTGGTCTTCGGGCTTTGCGGTAAGAACGGCCCAGGATAGGGCAATAAAGCCGATCCCCATAAGCGCGCTAACCGCGAGGTAAAAAAGCCCCGCCATATTCATGAAATAAGGTGCAACGCCGACCGGCCCAAGAATTAGGGCGTATGCAAATATTTGTCGGCGGGTCGATTTTTCGCCTTTGACATTTGGCATCATCGGGATGCCGGCTTTTTCGTAATCGCCACGCTTATAAAGGGCCAGCGCCCAGAAATGCGGCGGCGTCCACATAAAAGTGATTGCAAATAAAACCCACGCCTCAATCGGGGCCGTGCCGGTTGCGGCTGCCCAGCCAACGACGGGCGGCAACGCCCCGGCAGCGCCGCCAATCACAATGTTTTGCGGTGTCGTGCGTTTAAGCCACATCGAATAAATGACGACGTAGAAAAAGATGGTGAAGGCCAATAGGCCAGCCGCAAGATAATTGGACGCCAAACCCAATAGCGCGACCGACAAAACAGAAAGAAACCCGCCAAAGGCAGCGGCCTCTGCGCGCGGTACGCGACCTGCGGGAATCGGGCGTTTGATCGTGCGCGACATGACGGCATCGATATCCGCATCCCACCACATGTTCAGCGCACCCGAAGCACCCGCACCGACCGCGATCGCCAATAGCGAAACGGCCCCAAGGAAAAAATCGATCCGCCCCGGCGCAACCAACATCCCGACCAGTGCCGTGAAAATCACCAATGACATGACGCGCGGCTTCAGCAGGGAGAAATAATCCTCCGGCCCAGCCAAGGCATAGCTGTTTTGCCCTGCGTCGCTATCTGTTTGTGGTGTCATAACACTGTCGCTCATGGCGCGCTTATGCCCCAAAGCCATGCTGAGGGAAATAGCGCTTTTTAAATGGAAACGGCTGCGACGCATACATAACGCCGCAGCCGCCCCGAATTTTGCTGTTTGTACTAGCGCGAAATAACCGAGCGCAAGCTAAACAACACGAGAATTAACACCATAAAGGCGATGAAATAGGCCAGAAGCGTTCCTGCCTGCAGATTCATGAAGTGCATCCAACTCGCTTCGAGTTGCGATACCGCGCGATCCCCATAGGTCGCCTGTTCCGCCGGCGCACCCCGGAAATAGCCGCGTAAAAATCCGCCGATCGCGAATACGACCAAAGCGAGCAATGTCATCGAGCCGATCTGTGTCCCGCGTCGCATCATGATTGATGCAAAAAGCACCGACCCGAATGCAATAACCAGCGCGATCCAGTCGCCACTCATGAAAGTGCTTCGAAAAATTCCAGTAACGTCGTTGATGATAGTTTCCAGCATGCCCCTAGTCCTTACTGTTGTTTCGTCGTTTCTTTGCCCCTAACGGCGATTAACCATTATTAACGCATTCTGAAACGACTCGCTAGAAGCCGCGCTGAAACAAAAAAGCCCCGCCGGATCACCTGCGGGGCTTTTATTTATTAGATTTTACAGAGCGTTAGAACGCTTTTGCGTCGCCTTTATCAAATCGTGGCAGTTCATTGAACTGGTGATATGGTGGCGGAGAAGGAAGCGTCCACTCAAGTGTTGTTGCGCCTTCACCCCATGGATTCGCAGCGGCTTTCTTCCGATAGACGAAGAACGCATCAATCATCGTGACAACAAATACGCCCAAGCCAGCGACCATGATGAAGTAACCGATGGTCGAAACCTGATTCCAATAGGCAAATGCCTCTGGGTAATCGATGTAACGACGCGGCATACCCTGAAGGCCGAGGAAGTGCTGCGGGAAGAAGATCAGGTTCACACCAACGAACATGACCCAGAAATGCAGCGTACCCAGCCATTCGCGGTACTCATAGCCAAACATTTTGCCGAACCAGTAATACCAGCCCGCAAAGATCGCGAAGACCGCACCAAGCGACAGAACGTAGTGGAAGTGCGCCACAACGTAATAGGTGTCGTGCATGTAGTGGTCGATACCCGCATTCGCGAGAACAACACCGGTCACACCACCGACGGTGAACAGGAAGATAAAGCCAACAGCCCAAAGCATCGGTGTTTTAAAGGTGATCGATCCACCCCACATGGTCGCGATCCACGAGAAGATCTTGATCCCCGTCGGCACCGCAATGACCATCGTCGCGGCAACGAAATAGGCTTTCATGTTCACCGAAAGGCCAACCGTAAACATGTGGTGCGCCCAAACGATGAAACCAACAAAGCCGATCGCAACCATCGCATAGGCCATGCCGAGATAACCAAAGATCGGCTTTTTCGAGAATGTCGAAACGATGTGCGAGACGATGCCGAAGCCAGGAAGAATAAGGATGTAAACTTCCGGGTGACCGAAGAACCAGAACAGGTGCTGGTAAAGAATCGGGTCGCCGCCGCCGGCTGCATCAAAGAATGATGTGCCGAAGTTCCGGTCAGTCAAAAGCATGGTGATCGCGCCAGCAAGAACAGGAAGCGACAGCACCAGCAAGAAGGCCGTAACCAGAACGGACCAAGCGAACAATGGCATTTTGTGCAGGGTCATGCCCGGCGCGCGCATATTGAAGATCGTGGTGATGAAGTTAATCGCACCAAGGATCGATGACGCACCCGCGAGGTGCAGCGACAAAATCACGAGATCCATCGCTGGCCCGGGACTACCCGCGTTACTCGAGAGCGGCGGATACATGACCCAGCCCCCGCCAAATCCGGTATTGGAACCATAGCCCGGCACGAATAGCGAAAGCGTAATGACAATACCCGAAGCAACATAAAGCCAGAACGAGATATTGTTCATCCGCGGGAAGGCCATGTCCGGTGAACCGATCATGATCGGCACGAACCAGTTACCAAATCCGCCAATCATCGCTGGCATGACCATGAAGAAGATCATGAACAAGCCGTGATAGGTGATCAGGACATTATAAAAGTTGGCGGCTGCGGTCAGATCGCCACCGGTCCACTGCGTGAGGACGGTAACGCCCGGTTCTGCAAGTTCGAGGCGCATAAGCCCCGACATAGCGCCGCCGACAATGCCAGAAACGATCGCGAACAAAAGATATAGCGTTCCGATATCTTTATGGTTCGTCGAGAAAAACCACCGTACCAAAAATGGTGGCTTGTGGTCGTGCTCTTCGTGAGCGCCTTGTGCTGCGTGTGCATCAGCCATTTTTTTGGGCCCTTCTCTTATTCAGCCGCTGCATCGGCGTCAGCCGCCTGCGCGAGTTTAACCTTGTCAGTATCGAACATTGGCTCAAGACCGGCCAGCGCACGCTGGCTGTCGACCCATGCTTCGAACTCCGGACGCGAAACCACTTCAACCGCAATCGGCATGAAGGAGTGGCGGACACCGCAGATCTCCGAGCACTGGCCGTAGTAAATACCTTCGCGCTCAGGGCGGAACCATGTCTCGTTGATACGGCCTGGGACCGCATCAATTTTCAGCGTGAAATTCGGCAGTGCCCATGAATGGATCACATCATTTGCCGTGATGGTAACGCGGATCGTTTCACCAACAGGCACGACCACGCGGTTATCAACTTCAAAGCGATAAAGTTCCGGAGTTGTCTGGTCTTCCGGCAGCATGTTCGAGAAGAAATCGAAATCGCCGAAATCCGGATAAGAATACTGCCAGTTCCACTGATAGCCATTTACCTTGAGGGTCATGGTTGGTGCGAGAACGACTTCTTTTTCGCAGCCATCGAAATAGCGCTTGGCCATCGGGCAACCGGAAACGTTCTGGGTTGACCGCCCACCGCGAATGATAACGCTTGTGCCGCTTGGTGCAGGATTGTCGAGCGAAACCACGAGATCGCGCTCACCCCAGCCATCAACTGTATAATCGCGCTTGTGCTTGAGAACCGTACGTGAAGAGCCGTCATCAAGAATGACTTGCAGGTGGCCGGCACGCGATACCATGCGGCTTTCCGGGAAGTCATTCGGGAAAACAAAATCAACAGTTTGACCGTCACCGCGTGAAACAACCTGTTTCCCATCTGGCGTGATGCCATCTTTGAAGAGAACTTCGAAAGAAGGCAGCGAGATAACGAGCAGGATAATGATCGGAATACCGGTCCAAAGAACCTCGATCATTGTATTATGCGAGAATTTGCGTGCTTCCGGATTAGCCTTGCGATTGTAACGCAACACAACCCAAATCAGGAGCGCCAGCACGAACAGGCTGATCACGGTAATGATCGGCAACAAAACGCCGTTGTGGAAAAATTGAACTTCTTCCGCGAGCGCAGATCCGGCCGGGACCATGCCCACACCGCCTTGCTCGGGGAGCGCATGTGCCACTGAGGCCGCCCACACGCTAATTCCAGTTGTCGCCGCAAAAGCAGCATTCAAAAGTCTTTTCATAGTCGCATCCCGCGTCATTCGCTAACCAAACCTACGCCTTGGGCAGCTGTTCCAGCCTTTGCGCGCTTCGATACGCCTGCTCGCGCGCCAAGGTCAAACCCTTCTGCCCGCTTATAGGCCGCCTGTGGGCGTCCCGTCATTGCCTGATTTGCGGTAAAATGGTCGCAGCACCGACGCGAGCACAACTAGCAGGCCCCAAACCATTGCCGATTGCTGATCACACGCCTAAATCATTCATATGACAGACTCTTATTTCTTCTCCCGCACCGATCTCGACCGTGAACGCACACAATCCATTCTCGATGATTCCCTGAAAGGGGCCGATGATGGGGAGCTGTTCCTAGAATATAGCCAATCAGAGGCGTTTGTCTTTGATGATAACCGGTTGAAAACGGCAAATTTTGACGTGCAACAAGGTTTCGGCCTGCGCGCCGTCTGCGGCGAATCAACGGGTTATGCCCACGCTTCTGAACTTTCCGAAGCAGCTCTCAAACGGGCGGGCGATGCGGTACAGGCCGTGAAAAGCGGCAAAAGCGGTGCTGTCGCCGATGGGCCGGCCCGCACCAACACCAAGCTTTACCCGGAAGAAAACCCACTTGGGGATATGTCATTTGAGGCCAAAACCCAGCTTTTGGCGGAAATCAACGATTATGCCCGCTCAAAAGATAAACGGGTCCGTCAGGTTTCTTGCTCGCTGAGCGGCGCTTGGCAGGCGATCGAAATCATCCGTCCCGGCGGCGAGATCATTCGTGATTTCCGTCCGCTTGTGCGCCTTAATGTTTCCGTGACGGCCGGCGAAGGAGATCGGCAGGAATCAGGTAGCTATGGCGCAGGTGGCCGCGAGGGCTATGCGCGCTTTATCGCGCCTGACGCCTGGCAAGGGCAGGTCGACGAGGCGCTGCGGCAGGCGCTCATCAATCTTGCCGCCGAACCGGCACCAGCGGGCGAGATGGAAGTCGTTCTCGGCTCTGGCTGGACCGGCGTCCTTTTACACGAAGCCGTTGGCCACGGCCTTGAAGGGGATTTTAACCGCAAGCAGACATCGGCATTTGCCGGACGTCTTGGCGAGCGCGTAGCTGCACCGGGCGTTACCGTCATTGATGACGGAACAATTTCCGGCCGCCGCGGCTCGCTTACGGTTGATGATGAAGGCACACCAACGTCTGAAACCGTTTTGATCGAAGACGGGATCTTGAAAGGTTATCTACAAGACCGGTTGAATGCGCGTTTGATGGGCATGGCCGCGACGGGCAATGGTCGGCGCGAAAGCTATGCGCATCAGCCCATGCCGCGCATGACCAACACTTTCATGAAGGCGGGCGAGCATGACCCTGAGGAAATCCTCAGCACCGTGAAAGACGGTATTTATGCGGTGAATTTTTCTGGCGGTCAGGTTGATATTACCTCAGGTAAATTCGTCTTTAACTGCACCGAAGCCTACCGCGTTAAAAACGGTAAAGTTGGCGCACCAATTAAAAATGCTGCGCTAATTGGTGACGGGCCGAGCGTCCTGACCAAGGTTTCAATGATCGGGAATGATTTTGCGCTTGATCCCGGCATTGGTGTTTGCGGCAAGGCAGGACAAGGCGTGCCGGTGGGCGTTGGTCAACCGACCATCAAGATCGACAGCCTGACCGTTGGCGGTGCGAGCGCATAGCGCGCCGCATGCCAAACTTCGTCACGCGCTTCGCCCCCTCGCCGACAGGCCTCTTGCATCTTGGTCATGCCTATTCGGCATTGCTCGCCTATCAGGCCGCAAAAGCACGTAACGGGCGGTATTCGTTGCGCATAGAAGACATCGACCAAACCCGGTGCAAGCCGGCGTTCGAAACCGCCATATTGGAAGACCTCGAATGGCTGGGTATTGAATGGGAACAGCCAGTTCGTCGGCAGTCGGATCATTTTGACGACTACAAAGCGGCCCTCGCGTCTCTGCGTGAGCGGGGGTTGGTCTATCGGTGTTTTAAAACGCGCAAGGAAATTACCGACGAAATTGCACGCGCGCCACACACCACCCCCGAAGGCCCTCAATATTTCGGCGCACCATTAGCGCCTTCCGAAGAGCAAAAGCGCATCGACGCGGGAGAACCCTTTGCATGGCGACTTTCTATTTCCGCAGCAAAGAAACTGCTCGGCAAAAAATTCGATACGCTTTGTTTTCGCGAACGCAACTCGAATGGTGACATTCAAGAAGTAAAAGCCGCACCAGATATATTTGGCGACCCGGTAATTGCACGCAAAGATGCAGGGACAAGCTATCACCTCGCCTCTGTCCATGACGATGCCTTGCAAGGCATCACTGACGTCATTCGCGGGACAGACCTTGCGAGCGCCGCACATCTTCATCGATTGTTACAAGAATTATTGGGATATCCAGAACCCATATACCACCACCATCAGCTTATAACTGATGATGCGGGCAATCGGCTCGCCAAACGCGATAAGTCAATGACATTGCGTTCCCTGCGGGAGGGCGGCGCAACGCCATCTGATCTTATCGCGCGTCTTGGCCTTTAGGCGTAAAGGGTTGAAGACCGCGATTCAGGATACCGCGCGCCCGCAACAGCTTCTTGCGGGATAGCTTTTTCAATCGCCTCTATATCCGTGTCCGTCAAATTGACGTTCAACGCACCGATATTTTCTTCCAACCGATGCAGTTTCTTGGTGCCCGGGATTGGAATGATGTCATCACCCTTCGCTATCACCCACGCGAGTGCAATCTGCGCAAGCGAAGCGTCTTTATCTTTTGCAATATCCGTAAGCTGATCAACGAGCGACACGTTCTTTTCTAATGCGCCATCCGAAAATCGCGGATTACCCATCATGCGATAGTCGCCAGAACCGAAATCACTTTCTTTGCGATAAGCACCCGTTAACAAGCCACGCCCCAATGGCGAATAGGCCACAAACGCAACATTCAACGCACGGCACGCCGGGATAATTTCGTCTTCCATTTCGCGGGTGACGATCGAATATTCTGATTGCAGCGCTGAAATCGGATGAACATCATTCGCTTTTCTAAGCGTTTCTGCGCTGACTTCAGAAAGGCCCAGCGCACGAACTTTACCGGCTTTGACAAGGTCCGCCATCGCACCAACCGAATCTTCGACAGGCACATTCCGGTCACGGCGGTGCATATAGTAGAGGTCAATGACATCAATACCGAGCCGTTTCAACGACGCGTCGACGGCCTCTTTGATATATTTCGGATCGTTCGACATGCCGGCGAATTCGCCATTCTCGCCGCGTTGAAAAGCAAATTTTGTTGCCAGCACGACATCCTTGCGATGTTTTTTCAAAAATCCGGAAAGCTGTTCTTCATTCTTACCCGCGCCGTACATATCAGCTGTGTCAAAGAAATTGATGCCGCGTTCCAACGCAGCTTCAAGCAGGCTTTCTGCTTCGTTATTAGAAACAGCATCGCCATAAAACTCAGCCAGCCCCATACAGCCAAAGCCGAGACGCGATACTTGAATGCCAGACTGGCCCAAGCCAACTTTGCGCATACTTACCTCCAATTGTATTGAATTTCTCATGCGATTGCATGTGCATTATTGATCGCACAAAAATCACATTGCGATCAACTCTTGAAATTCAGCAAAAAGCAATTTGCAGCGCAATCATTGCACTTCAAGGCGGTAATGTCCGGTGATGGGCCAATCGAAAAGCACATCCTCTAACTTCGGTCCCGCACCAATATTGTGAACGACCATCGGTCTTCCGGTCGCGGAAATTTGATCCGTAACGATACCGATATGCGGCAACCATCCGTACCCGCCCCTTAAATTCCACGCGACAATATCGCCGGGTTGAAAACTTGCGGGGTCATCACTTCGGGCTAATCGCGCACCTTGACGGGTGAAATAGGTTTCAAGATTTGGCACACGGCGATGATCAATATTTCGATCAGGCGTGCTTAAGCCCCAATGTTGTGGATAGGCAGAAAAGTTCTGCGTCATATCGCGGTGCACTTCTTCTTGCAGATCAATGCCCAATGCCCGCAATGAACGGATAACAACATCGGCGCAAACACCGCGATCTGGCGCGACATCGCCCATCGGATAATCTATGCGCACATAGGCGGAGTCGTAAACGACTTGGTGTTTTGTACGCTCTTTGGCTGCCGTAGAAAGCCGGTCACCAAAGCTCATCTGCGCCCATGCTGGTGACGCCGCTCCGAGCGCTAATAAGACCAGAAATATGCGAAGCACTGACATATCGCGACGTCACCACAAGATTACGGCACATAAATGGCAGATATTGAGCGCGCTAAAGAAAATGTGAGCATGGCGTGAGATGACAGTCGGTCACACCACCGCTTAAATACGCGCAAATTTTTGGAAGAGGGATATTCACATGAAAGCTGGGTTATTATTGGCGCTGCGCACAACCACGGGCTTACTACTTGTTATTTGGGGTTCCATCCGCGCCTTCTCGCCCGACACGGCCTTGCGCATATCAGACAAATATTATTCCGGCTCTTTGAGTGTTGAAGCCCTGCAAATGCCACTCGGATTAGCGCAGATGGCGCTTGGCATTCTCGTGGTGGTCGGATTGTTTCGCTTTATCGTTTACCCACTCCAAGCCATCGTTCTTGTCATCAGCGCACTGGCAATCTGGAAATATCTGCTAGACCCGTTGGGGCTTTTTCTCCTGACCGAAGAAACCCGCAACGTACTGTTCTTCCCATCAACGACTGTGGCCGTTGCGACGCTGATAATTCTGGCATTCAAAGAATATGATACATTGGCGCTTGACCGGTTTTTCAAGCGATAGAGCCGATGAGACGAGCCTAATCTGCGGTTAAAATCATGGCATCTGAGTGAATTGCCACCTATATATCACTTAATAGGAGGCGCAACATGTACCCAGACCACCCACTCACTGACGAGCGATCAATCTCGCCGATGGCGCTTATCCTCAATCTGATATGGCTTGTATTGGGCGGCGCATTCGCGGCGATTGGCTGGTTTATTGCGGCGCTCTTCATGGTGATTTCTATCATCGGCATTCCTTGGGCGCGCGCTGCCTTCGACAATGGCATCTATACCTTGTGGCCATTCGGCGCGAAACCGATTGCGCGCGATCGTTTGTATGGAGAGGATATTGGCACAGGGCCTTTAGGGTTTCTGGGCAATATCATTTGGTTCATCTTCGCTGGCTGGTGGCTCGCCTTGGGTCATCTGATTGCCGCGCTTGGCCTCGCGATTACAATCATCGGATTGCCGTTCGCTTGGGCGCATTTAAAACTCGCCGGCTTTGCGCTGTGGCCAATTGGTCGAACCCTCGCCCATAGCGATCTTCGCCGCCGCGTTTTCTGATCCCGCGAAGCGATACTAAAATACTGAATCATCGCTGTTTTCCGGGGTGCTTTGTGTTTCTTTTTCGCACCCTGCGGGAAATTTAGACCGCACTGAATAAATTCTAACCATTTTCCCGCGCCAAGCCCCTACCGAGTCAGCGCCAGCCACGTTAAAAAGGGACCCATGGTGTGGTTGCGAAAAACAAGATGGGGATTAGCGGCAACGGTCAGCATTCTATGCGGGACGGCAAGCGCCGCCTTCGCAAATCCGCCTGACGCATCATCAGTGATCCCCCCGGCTATAAACACCGGAAAAACCTGGGAAGTTTATAAAGACCACTGGTCCGCTCAAGATGAAGCAGGCTACGCCGCCTTCGTTCAGCGTATTGGCCGGTCGAGCTGTTCATCCATGGCCACTTGCCTCAACAGCGATGCAAATCCCTATCGCTCTGACGTCGATCCGGAATTGCCCGGCGATTGCGCGGACATGGCCTATGTCCTTCGCGCCTATTATGCGTGGAAAAATGGGCTTCCCTTCTCCTACCAGAACGCTATGCGCACCGCCGATGGCGCTCGGGAGGATCTGCGATATTCATCGGGGGGCAACAAGGTCGCCGGTCGGCGCAAAATCATAAACTATGTCACCAATGCGCCCGCATTCATCTCAAGAATTGGCGGCGAAGTATCGACAGCGATGTTCCGTACAGACCCACAAACCGGCGGCGGCCGTAGTCATGATGATTTTTATCCGGTCGCAATTAATAGAACCTCCGTCAAGCCGGGCGTACTTGCCTATGACATATATGGCCATGTGGGTATCGTTTATGACGTGCTGCCAAATGGTCGGGTGCTCGTGGTTGCTTCGCACCCAGACAATTCTGTAACGCGCACCGCCTATGGTCCGAATTTCATGCGCTCCGGTCCCGCATTGGGTGCCGGATTGAAAGCATGGCGTCCGATCTATGTAGAAGAGGCCAAGATTTCTGACGATGGCTCTCTTGAAGGCGGTAAACTGCGCGCGGCCAAAAACGAGGAGATCGATAACTTCTCGTTGGAGCAATATTTCGGCACCGAGCCACACCCATCCGGCATTTGGCACTATGGCGAGTTTCGCTTTAACAACCGTACACTGAAATATTACGATTATGTCCGGCGCAAACTGGCGGCACCAGACTTTGCCTATAATCCGGTGGATGAATTGCGGTTTGGCCTTCAAACGATCTGCGGTTCTTTGAAAGCCCGCAAGGTCGCAGTCGATAATGCCTATCGATCAAAAGTTCACTTGAAACCCCATCCGGGCATTTTGCCGCCCAATATTTTCGGCACCTATGGGGAATGGGAAGAATATTCGACGCCATCGCGCGATGCGCGCCTGAAAGTCAGCTTCATCGAGTTACGCCGCAATATTCAGCATCTCTACGAAGATGCAAAAGCCGGTGCGCCCGGTGTTGTTTATGATGGAGATGACCTCGCCGGTGATCTGTTCGCGGCATTTGAAGAAGAGAAAGACGCCTGTACTTTTACCTATTGGCGATCGGACACCACGCGGATGCGGTTAAACCTCGCGCATGCGATGGAGCGTTTATGGGACATCTCCTTTGACCCCTATCACTGCCCAGAACGGCGTTGGGGCGCCGATGGCGCGGAGCTGGAAACGTGCACGGACGATAAAACAAAAGAGCAGTGGTACAATGCCCAGCGCTTTTTACGCTATCAGGCCGAGCGCACCTATGATGTCCGCATGGACTTTACGCTGGATGAATTAAAGCCGCCTATGGTCGCCTCGCCAAAGGAAGGTGGCCTTGGGGTCGAGGCTCCGGCCGACGCGGACATTCGCGCTTACCTCCTCAGTCTTTCGGGACCACGATTGGCCAAAAGCGAGGGCGAAGGCTCGATTGTGCCGGCCAATTACCACGAAGAAACTGTTGCGTTTCCGGCATGGCATAATGCCACACATTCTAAAATCGTGAACGTGAAAGACTGAAAAACCCCGGATTCGCTGGGTGTTTGGCGCTTTGCGCGATAGCCACCAGACCCATTGCGCGATAAACTGCCGCCCTGTAACGCCGTAAAAATGCGCTTATATCTCGACCTCAAACGAGTTTTGCGCAGGAGCAAATAAATATGAGCGGATTTGTCTTTTTCCTTATCCCAATCGCCTTGGCGGCGACCGCTATTATTTTGGGTGTGGGCATTTTCTCCCTTGCCAAAGGCGGCACTTTCTCAAAGCAGCACTCAAACAAGCTGATGCGCATGCGCGTTGCGGCGCAGGCGATCGCTATTGCCCTGATGATGCTGTTCTTATGGCTCGTCGGAAATGGGTCCTAGGCCGATTATCAGCCTTCTTCGAGGCTTGGGTATCTCCCCACTATAATACTGCGCCCCCTGCGACAATTTTGTCCGCACTGCGGGTGCCTCTGCGTTCATCTGCCGGTAATCGTTGAATCCCCTGAGCGCCGCGACTATGGTCCGGCCGAATGTACTTGAATGCTCGCCGCAAAACGGCGAGTTCCGCATGTCAGCACCCGTCAGGAGCAAAAGATGAAAATCCTCGTGCCCGTCAAACGCGTGATCGACTACAACGTCAAAGTCCGCGTCAAATCGGACGAAACCGGCGTCGATCTCGCCAATGTCAAAATGTCCATGAACCCATTCGACGAGATTGCCGTCGAAGAAGCGGTCCGCCTGAAAGAAGCAGGCACAGCGACCGAAGTCGTCGCCATTTCCATCGGGCCGGAAAAAGCCCAGGATCAAATCCGTCAGGCTTTGGCCATGGGTGCGGATCGCGGCATCCTTATCAAAACGGATGATGTGATTGAGCCATTGGCGGTTGCTAAACTTCTCAAGGCTGTTGCCGAAGAAGAAAAGCCGGAAATGATCATTCTCGGTAAACAGGCGATTGATGACGACTCGAACCAAACGGGCCAAATGCTCGCCGCGTTGCTTGGTTGGGCACAGGGTACTTTTGCGTCAAAGGTCGAACCGGCCGATGGCAAGGTAAGTGTCACACGCGAAATTGATGGCGGACTGCAGACCATCTCGATCAACCTGCCGGCGATTGTCACCACCGATCTTCGCCTGAACGAGCCGCGCTATGCCTCGCTGCCGAACATCATGAAAGCCAAGAAAAAGCCGCTCGATGTGAAAGAGCTTGGTGATTTCAGCGTTGATGTCGCACCGCGCCTTGAAACCGTAAAAGTGACCGAACCACCAAAACGCGAAGCTGGCGTCAAAGTCGAAAGCGTTGCGGAATTGGTCGAGAAATTGAAAAACGAAGCGGGAGTACTCTAATGGCTGTCCTCGTAGTTGCAGACGTCCACGGAAACGCGATCGACGATTCAACCCTTAAAGTCGTCTCTGCCGCACAGGCAATCGGTGGCGATATCGATATCCTCGTGGCCGGTTCTGGCGCGGGTGATGCCGCCGCAGAAGCCGCTAAAATTTCCGGCGTTAGAAAAGTCCTTCATGCGGATGCGGAGCAATATGCAAACCGCCTAGCGGAACCATTCGCAGACCTGATCGTTTCGATTGCCGATGACTATGACGCGATCCTGAAATCAGCGGCCACCACCGGCAAAAACGTCATGCCGCGGGTCGCAGCATTGCTAGACGTGATGCAGATCTCTGAGATCATTGCAGTGGAAGCACCAGACACATTCGTCCGGCCGATCTATGCGGGTAACGCAATGCAGACGGTTAAGTCTAACGATGCGAAAAAAATCATCACGGTTCGCGCGACGTCATTTGCCGCCGCAGAACAGGGTGGATCAGCAAGCATCGAAACAATTGACGGCCCAGCCGATCCGGGTCTTTCGAGCTTTGTCGGCGAAGAGCTGACCAAATCCGAACGCCCAGAACTGACTGGCGCGAAAATCGTCATCTCCGGCGGCCGCGCGCTCGGCTCCTATGAGAATTTCGAGCAATATATCTTCCCCGTCGCTGACAAACTTGGGGCGGCCGTTGGCGCGTCTCGGGCCGCTGTCGATGCCGGTTATGTGCCGAATGATTATCAGGTTGGCCAGACCGGTAAGGTGGTAGCCCCTGAGCTTTATATTGCGGTTGGCATCTCCGGTGCGATTCAGCACCTTGCGGGGATGAAAGATTCCAAGATCATCGTCGCCATCAACAAAGACGAAGAAGCGCCGATCTTCCAGGTTGCGGATTACGGCCTCGTCGCCGATCTCTTTAAAGCGCTGCCCGAACTCCAGGAAGCGCTCTAAGCAAAGCTTTACAATCGACCAAAAAGCCCCGCCTTGTGCGGGGCTTTTTTTATGGCGGTTAGCAAAAAATGCTCCCCCAGTATCATCAATGTGCGTCTGGCACCTTATGCACAAGAACCCTTGCCGAGGCTGATATTGCAGTGCAATATCTCTTGTGGGCGCACGAATATGCGCGCGACTTAATATTTCTGACTTCAATACCGCATCAAGGCGGCTCAATTAAGAAAAGTGGGACGGGCAATGACATCAATTAAAACAGTCGGGGTAATTGGCGCTGGTCAAATGGGAAGCGGGATTGCCCATGTCTTTGCGCAATCTGGCTATGATGTCATTTTGCACGACATTTCCGCCGATCAGATGAAAGAGGCCCTTTCGACAATCGAGAAAAACCTCGCGCGGCAAGTCGCGAAAGGTGTGATTGATCAGGGGGCGGACACTTTAGCACTCGCGCGGATAAAAACTGTCGGCGACATCAAAGAGCTCGGCCAATGCGATCTTGTGATCGAAGCCGCCAGCGAAGTGCAGTCCGTAAAGAAAGAAATTTTCGGCGCGCTTGAAGGCGTTCTAAAGAAAGACGCGATCCTCGCCAGTAACACGTCATCCATCTCAATTACCGGCCTCGCCGCCGCAACCGAACGGCCCGATCAGTTTATCGGTATTCACTTCATGAATCCGGCACCGGTAATGAAACTCGTCGAAGTCATTCGCGGGATCGCAACGTCGAAAGAAGCGTTTGAAACGACCAAAGAAGTGATCGCCTCGCTCGGCAAGACCATGGCGATTTCTGAGGATTTCCCCGCATTTATCGTCAACCGAATTTTGATGCCAATGATCAATGAAGCGATCTACACGCTCTATGAAGGCGTCGGAAGCGTTGAAGGCATTGATACGGGCATGAAGCTCGGTGCAAACCACCCAATGGGACCATTGGAACTTGCTGACTTTATTGGCCTCGATATCTGCCTTGCGATCATGCAAGTCCTTTATGAAGGACTGGCCGATTCTAAATATCGTCCGTGTCCGTTATTGGTGAAGTATGTCGAGGCCGGATGGCTGGGCCGTAAAACCGGTCGTGGGTTCTACGATTACGCAGGTGACGCGCCAGTTCCGACACGCTAAGCGGCATTTGCCAGCGGGCAGTCAAAAATGTTCTACTTTAGGTAGGCGCACTTCTGCGCCAAAAAACCTAAAGGAGACATTATGGCTGTCGCACGCGTAACAGAGATCATATCAGGCTCCAGTAAGAGTTTTCAGGATGCTATCGATGACGGCATCGATCGCGCCAATAAAACACTGAAGAATGTCGAAGGAGCGTGGATCAAGGACCAATCCATCATACTCGACAATGGCAAGATCAAAGAATATCGCGTCGTTATGAAAGTAACCTTCATCCTTGACGACTAATAAAAAAGGGCCGCGCGAAACGCGCGGCCCTTCATTAATTCGTATCAGGTCGATTATTCTTTGTGCGTAACCGTTAGATCAAGCACATCAGGAATAGTTTGCGGGGCAGTTACGCCTGTAGACTGCAGGGTCGTAAACGGTACTGGCTCTGCCGGCACAGCAGAAATTTCCAGCGCGCCACCTTTGCCGACGAAATTCGCAACCGCATCGATATAAGAAGAAATCCGCGGATTCATCTGCGCCGCCTGCGCACCGGACAAGCGAATTAAGCCCGGCGCGGAAACGCGCAAGTCTTCGCCTGAACCACCCATTTGTAAGGCGGCAATATCGAAAATCGCATCAAGCGCTTTTTCGTCTTTCACGTTCAACGTAAAGCCCTTGAACGCACCTTGCTCGCGAACGAAATTCGTCTCGCCCTCTTCGGCTGCGCGCGCGAGCTCCTCAAGCTTGAGATCTGCAAATGAAATATTCGTGCTCATATCCACGAGCTTTGGCATTTCAAACGCATATTCGAGACTTGCATTGCCGTTTTTCGAATTCCAGACCCAAGCGGCGATACCATCACCTTCTACGTTGTCGAGGCCATGCTTCTTCAAGATCTCAAGCGTTTCTTCCTCTGTATCCGGAACATAGGCCGTGAAATCATACTCTGCGTCTTTGGTCTCGATCCGGACATCGGACGGTACAAGCCAAGTGAATTCCGCCACTGGCATGATCGTTTCTGCAGCCACCGCAGCACGCTTGCCATTGACCCATGTCTCGGCATTAAACGCTTTCATTGTCCCCAAATTGATCAGGTTTTCCGCCGTCATCGGCGGCTCTTCACCGCGTAGACCCCATGACAACAATCCGGAGAAATCAATATCGCGCCACTCAAAGCTTTCCACTTTGATCTCTTGGCTTTCTGGCGCGATGAAACCGGACAGCGGACCATTAAGGAACATTGCCCCTTGCGGGCCCATTGCCTGTGCCAGCGCAAGACGCGATTCATCGGTCTGATTAAAGCTGTAACCTAAATCGTTTGCGATCACCGCATTGAGCTTGCCTCCGCCAAAGCCAACGAAGCGAAGATCCGGCACAGTCACGGCAAAGGACGGCGAGTCGCTTGAACTCGCAGCCATTGCAATATCTTTGTAATAGATGCCGGCAATGTTGATTGCGTTCAGTGCGCGCGCACCCTCATCGCCTTCACCGTTACCTTCAGTGCCGCCCTGACGAATTTGCAGTTGATCGAATTCAACGCCGCCAATCGTCAAATTGACATTGTCAACGTCGCCTTCAAACCCCTCGGTCGCCAGATCATAAAGGCGCACTTTGGTAAAGATGGTTTCGAATGGCGCGTCCTGCCCCGCATCTTCCGCCGATTTGACACGCTCAATCGCATCCATATCGAGGCCGAAAAATTCTGCCCGCGCCACGGTAATCGCTTCGCCATCATCTGCATCCGAGAATCGAAGACCGGTCACGACATCCGCACCAAGCGCCTTGTCGAAGGTTGCGGTTTCATATGTCGGCCGCGCATCTTCGGGCAGCAATGCAAAAAACTGGTCGATATCAACCGGTTCAGCGCCTTTGAGTTTGAAAGTGCTATCGAGCGGGGAATCCGCATCGACTTTCGCTGCCTTCTGGCTGGTTTCCGATTTCGGCGCATCGACGCCGTCATCTTTTTGTCCACAAGAGACAAGCGCAAGCGAGGCCACGCCCGCTAATAAAATATTGGTATAGTTCACGAAATTAGCTCCCTCGCCGTGGTGCAATCAAACCGCCCGATGCGCCATTGCCCCTCCACGGTATGAATCGTTGGCATGGTATATCGGCAATGGCGGATCAAGCCTAGGGCGCAGCTAAGACCGTTTTATGGCAAAACTGAACGAACCAGCGCCAACGCTTCGGGGCTTTGCCAATCGGCTTCCCCAATAAGACGGCCAACTTCCTGGCCTTTGGCGTCATAGAGAATACTGACCGGCAAAACATCGCCGCCGCCCATGGCAAAAGCGAATTGCAGATTTGGATCTGCGTATAATTTCAAATGATTGATCTCAAGGCGGTCGAGATAATCTTGCGCCACGTCTGGCCCGCGCGGGTCGGAGGCAATGGCCACGACTTCGAATTTCTTGTCACTCAGCGTGTTTTGAAGCGCATCCAGCGAGGGTAGTTCCTTCAGGCAAGGCGCACACCACGTCGCCCATAGATTCACCAAAACGGCTTTCCCGCGAAAGTCCTTGAGGGTTTTGGATGATCCTTCATGTAAAAAGGCGATTTCCGGCGTCCCGCGGGGCGGAAATGCATAGGTGAAATCCTCCATTTCCCCTACCAACAGCGCACGATCATGATCTAATGCCGATGGTTTAGTGGCAGATGCGGCGTCGCGTGGGCTTACACTTGCGCTCACGATGACGTAGAGGAGGAACACCGCGCCCAGCGCTCCCCAGATGAGGAGCCAGAAGCGGGGCTGCTTTAATAGTTTCACGTGAAGTCACTCCAACCGAATAGATTTGTAATATGTCAGATAAGTCAGATAGCGCAGAAAACCAGATGTGGGGCGGGCGATTTTCAGAAGGCCCTTCCGCGATTATGGAAGCGATTAATGCTTCAATCGATATCGACAAGCGTCTTTGGCGCGAAGATATCGCCGGATCGCGTGCGCATGCGACAATGCTGGCCGAAGCGTCGATCATATCCGCGAATGACCGCGACGCCATTCTTGGTGGCCTAGATCAGGTCGCAGCCGAAATCGAAGGCGGAACTTTTAAATTCAGCCATGCCCTTGAAGATATTCACATGAATATCGAGGCTCGCTTGAAAGAAATTATCGGCGAGCCAGCCGGTCGCCTCCACACCGCTCGCTCGCGCAACGACCAAGTCGCGACGGATTTCCGTCTCTGGTGCCGCAATGCCTGCGACGAAGCGGAGCGCGGCTTGAAAGACCTCATGCAGGCCCTTGCCAAACGCGCGGAAGAAAATGCCGCAACGGTTATGCCTGGCTTCACGCATCTTCAAACAGCGCAACCTGTTACGCTCGGCCATCATCTATTAGCCTATGTCGAGATGTTTTCTCGCGATGCAAGCCGGTTCGCCGATGCTCGCCGGCGCATGAATGAGTGTCCGCTCGGCTCTGCGGCCTTGGCCGGAACGCCATTCCCAATTGATCGTAGCGCGACCGCAAATGCACTGGGCTTTGATAATCCGTGTGCGAACTCCCTTGATGGTGTCTCGTCACGTGATTTCGCACTGGAGTTATTGTCAGCATCGGCAATTGCAGCGACCCATTTGTCGCGCCTTGCCGAAGAGCTTGTGCTTTGGACATCGCCCCAGTTCGGCTTTGCCGCGCTTTCAGATGCGTTCTCAACCGGATCTTCGATCATGCCGCAAAAGCGTAACCCGGATGCGGCGGAACTCGTACGGGCGAAAACCGGACGCATCACTGGTTCGCTCAATTTATTGCTCAATGTCATGAAAGCATTGCCGCTTGCCTATGCCAAAGACCTTCAGGAAGACAAGGCCGCAACTTTCGAGGCTGTTGATGCGTTGGCGCTTGCCGTTGCGGCAATGACCGGCATGATTGGTGACTTCAAGCCAAATCCGGAGAATATGAAAGCCGCAGCGGCGCGTGGGTTTTCCACCGCAACAGACCTCGCCGATTGGCTCGTTCGCGAACTCGGCTTTCCTTTCCGCGACGCCCATCACGTCACCGGCCGAATTGTCGCCGTCGCAGACGCGCAGTCGGTTCGCCTTGACGAATTATCGCTCGCGGAAATGCAAGCGGTTGAGCCGAAAATTCATCAAGGGATCTTCGACGTTTTATCGGTTGATGCATCCGTCGCATCACGAAAAGCCTATGGCGGCACAGCACCAGAAAATGTAAAGAACCAAGCACAACGTTGGATCGCTGCGTTGAAAAAGGAGAATTGATATGCGTGTTATGATAATGACGCTTGCCGTTTTACTGGCCGTCTCTGCATGCGGAAAAAAAGCGCCATTGCGCGCACCCGATGAGCCTGAAACGCAATTATACACCCAATAGGCAGATACAGTGCATCACTTTGATTACCGCGATAATCGTCTTCATGCTGAGGATGTCGATATTGCCGCTTTAGCAAACAAGATCGGCACGCCTTTCTACATCTATTCCGAAGCAACCTTTCGGCGTCACGTAAAGGTTTTCTCGAACGCCTTCTCGGGCACGGATGCGCTTGTGGCCTATTCGGTCAAGGCCAATTCAAACCTTGCCGTATTGCGCATTCTCGCCAGTGAAGGGACCGGCGCAGATGTTGTCTCCGCCGGCGAGCTGGCCCGTGCCCTACATGCTGGTATTCCTGCTGATAAAATTGTTTTCTCTGGTGTTGGCAAAACCACCGAAGAAATGGAAGCCGCACTCAATGCGGGGATTTATCAATTCAACGTGGAATCTGCGCCGGAGCTAGAGGCCCTTGATAAAGTCGCAGGTGAATTGAAAAAGCATGCACCGGTCGCAATCCGCGTAAATCCGGATGTTGCCGCTGGCGGCCATGACAAAATCTCAACCGGCCGCAAGGAAGACAAGTTTGGCGTCGCCTGGGGCAGCGCACGTGCCCTTTATGCGCGCGCAAGAGAGCTTGAAAACATCGAGGTAAAAGGCGTTGACCTTCATATTGGCTCACAAATTGCTGATCTTGCGCCTTTTGAGGCTGCGTTTAAGAAAGCCGCCGGGTTAATCGCCGATTTACGCGAAGATGGCTGCACGATTGAGCGTCTTGATCTTGGGGGCGGCCTTGGGATTCCTTACGGGGCCGGTGAAATTCCGCCGCATCCGGATGATTATGCACAACTTATCAAACGTGTTACCGCGCCGCTTGATGTTCAGCTAATATTTGAGCCGGGCCGCATGATCGCGGGCAATGCCGGGCTACTGGTGACTAAGCTAGTCTATGTCAAAGAGGGCGAAGCGCGAAAATTCATGATTGTCGATGCCGGGATGAACGACCTTATCCGTCCCGCCCTATATGACGCCCATCATGATATCATCCCGGTCACCCGAGATTTAGACGCAAAGAATGATCGTTATGATGTTGTAGGCCCTGTCTGCGAGTCCAGCGACTTTATCGCCAAAGCCCGGACATTACCGGATATGAAACCCGGTGAATTTATGGCGATTATGTCAGCGGGTGCCTATGGGGCATCGCAATCATCGCAATATAATTCACGCCCATTGATCCCGGAAATTCTGGTAAATGGTGACGAATACGCAATCATCCGCAGACGTCCGACTTTCGATGAAATGACTGCGCTTGAACGCTATCCTGAGTGGATGGGTTAAAACACACCGGCAATTGCGAAATTATTGGCGACAATAATCGCATTGCCGAAGGTGGCCACCGCAAAAAAGCTCAGCACAATCCAGTGTGGAAACCACAACACCATAAAGCTGATAACGGCCTGTAGTAAAAGTTTGGCGACGATCCAACCGTCGCCGACTTGCTCCATCATCCCGCGAACGATCGGATTGGCCTCTTCGCCGGCCCCCATCTGCAAGGCAAGTTCTGTTGAAAAAATATCGGCTATTCCAACAAGGTTATAGATGACCACGAAAAGCCAAGCGAGGTTCCAGTGCAATGCCGATGCGCGGGATTGCTTGGCCTCTTCTGTCATTTGTTGCCGGCGTTTCGACGAAGCAAGCACGAACACCAAAGGTATTCTCCCGTTTTGTTAACCCATTTCCGCCGGCAATACGCCAGAGTGATCAAAGAGTAAGGCAAAGCGCCGTCGACGCGAGCCCCATCCCGCGATAAAGTGCAAGAAGTATGACGTCCGTGTTGGCACATGATTCATCAAAGCGGAAGCGCATTCCGGGCCGATCCGCGATTATCGCGGCGCGAGTTGTCTTATTCTGGGAAAAATTCTGGCCGGCAATTTTACCGGCATTGGCCATCCCCTTTGCCTATCTATTCATCAGTCTGTGTGACCTATGGCGTTACATTCCAGTCTGGGCCCATAGCTTAGGGTTAATTCTTGGGGCCTGCGGTTTTGGGTATCTCATTTTTCGAGACCTGAGAGGAATCGAGTTCCCGTCGCGGCGCGATGCGCAAGCCCGGCTGGAGGCCGATGGCGGCGTCACCCATGCGGCGCTTCAAGCCTTAGACGATCAACCGTTTACCAATGACGAAAATCAATCGCCTTTATGGCAAGCGCATCTTGCGGAAATGCGCGAACGCGCTGCGAAAGCGCGATTAGGGTCATTTGATACACATGCCTATGAACGAGACCCGCTAGGCTTACGGTTCATCGCCCTTGGCCTTTTATGGATTGGCTTCATCGCCGCCGGTGATCAGGCTGGCCAAAGAATAGCGTTGGGGCTGGCACCGACAGCGCATGGCGGATCTGGCGCGCTAGTCGCCGATTTATGGATCGAACCACCGGCATACACCAATCGCGCACCGATCTATTTACTGCGCGCCGGTGAAACCCCGCCAAAAGATATCGCACAGATCGACACGCCCGAGGGATCTTTATTGGTCGCACAGATCAATGGCACTGGCCGGGCGAAACTTAGCTATCGCACCGAACGGGAAAACATCCGTCCAGAAATCAACCGATCAGAACGCTCTAGCCGCACAACGATTGCCTTAGGGGAAAGCGGCCTTTTGGAATTATCCCTTAACGGGAACGAGACCAGCTGGCCGATCGCAATCATCGGCGATACAGAACCCTTAGTTTCTTTCGCAGAGCCGCCCGCACGAACCGATGATGCGCGTTTGGCATTTAGCGTATTGATGGAAGATGATTATGGGGTCAGGCAATCCCGATTGGTTCTACGGCTTGATCCTGATCAGGAACGCCCTCTCGACAGCCCGGCATTCACTGAAGCCGCCCTTGAAGAAAGGCGACATATCCCACTTGAAGGGGTGATGGGCCGCAATGGTGAACATCAAGTCACACTGGACCTTCAATCGGACCCATGGGCGGGATTGCAGGTATTTGCAAAAGTGATTGTAACCGACGGGGCGGGCCAGAATGGCGAAACGGAAGAAGCGCTCGTCACCTTACCGGCGCGATTGTTTTACAACCCGATTGCAAAATCGGTCATTGAACAACGCCAGACGCTTTCTGTCGCGGCAGATCAGTGGAAACGGGCCGCCCGGTCCTTCGATGCGATAACCCTCGCTCCGGACATTTTCTATAAGGACAAGCCAAAAGATTTCCTGTTGCTACGCTCCGCGTTTTGGCGGGTAATGCGCCAAAATGACGACGGCTTTGACGATGCGGTCGAAAAGTTTTGGCCGCTCGCACTGCAACTGGAAGATGAGGCACTGGAACTAGCCCGCCAGCGATTGGAAGCGGCGCAGGAAGCCCTGCGCCAGGCCCTTGAACGCGGCGCAAGCGACGCCGAGATCGAAAGACTGGTCGAAGAATTACGGCAGGCCATGAATGATTATCTGATGGCAATGGCGCAGTCCGGTCAGTCTACAGACGGTCAGATGCCGCAAGACGCACAACAGCTCGAACGCTCAGATCTCGACGATATGCTTGATGCTATTCGTGACCTCTCGGAACAGGGCGCATCAAACGCAGCGCGGCAAATGCTGTCGGAACTCGAGAACATGCTCAATAATTTACGCATGTCCCAAAGCGGCTCGGGCGGGTCAGGACGCGGGCAACCGGGCGAATCTGGGGAGGCCTCGGGCGGCGCGGCGGGGCAAGCGGGCGAGCTTATCGGCCGCCAACGCGAACTTGCGGATGAGGCCTTTCAGCAAGGCCAATCCGGTGGCGGCAATGGCGATGCTCTAGCCGGTGAAGAAGGCGAACTTGGGCAAGACCTCGACGCATTAATCGACGAACTCAGCGGCAATTTACAAGCCGATCCAAATGGTGAAGCGGGTCAAGCTCTAAGCCGTGCTCGGAACGCGATGCGTGAGGCGGAAAATGCTCTGCGTGGGGATGATTTTGGTTCGGCGAGTGACGCTATGGAGCGCGCGATTGCGGGATTGCGCGAGGGCGCAGACCAGCTGGCCCGAGAACAAAGACGCCAGGCCAATGGCGAAAGCGGTCCGGGTGAAGACGGTCAGCGCGGCCCTGCAACTGATCCGCTAGGCCGCCCCGCAGGACAGGCAGATGGCGATGGGGTCGAAGTACCGGGCCTTAGCGAAGCCGGTAAAACCCGCGCCGTTATTGACGAATTGCGCAAACGCCTTGGTCAGCCCGACCGCGATGAAAGCGAAGTCGAATATCTCGAAAGATTGCTGGAGCGGTTTTAGCCAGCGCCCAAAATCGGCACGCCGCGCTTACGACCGTCATCGTCCATCCCATAGCCGATCAGGAAATCATCGGCCTTGGCTTCGAACCCAATATAGTCGCAAGTGATATCTTCTGCGTGGCCGGTTTGCTTTTTCACAAAGACACAGGTTTTGACGTCTTTTGCGCCGCGATCAAGGATCATCCCCTTACCGAAATGCAAGGACCGGCCGGTATCCAACACATCGTCAACGAGCAGAACCGTTTTATCGGTCAGGTCAATCGAAAAATCCTTCAATAAGGTCACGACACCCGACGATGAGCGCGCGCCCCCATAAGACGACAACTGGATGAAATCCACATAAGGGTCTGAATTATGGCGATAGAGCGCCCGTAAAAGGTCCGCCGCAAAAATAAAAGCACCGGTCAGCACCGGTGCCATCAAAAAATCCGCAGGCAGATCACGTGCGATTTCTTGCGCCATTTCGTCGATCCGCGCGGCAATTTGGTCTTCAGTATATAATGTGCGCATTTCGCGCTCCCGTCATCCTGCTCGTGAAGGGAACTGTCTTAATCACCTTTTGGCCGAAATGCCAGTTTTGACCGTAAACCCTACTCGTTGACCGGCAAAAGGCTTTCCAAAACCGTCGAGGTCTCTGGCGCGAAAGAAAGGGCAACCTCTGTTACGCCGTCCGGTGCCGGAGCCCGCGTCACAAACTCGACCATACCATTCTCAAGAACCTGTGCCTCGCTAGCGGTGAAGGTCCAGCGCGCCAATAACTGACCGCGAGCACCAAGCGCCTCGGCCTGTAATAATGGCGTATTCACGACGCCGGCCGTTTCATTCTTTAATTGGCCCGTGATCTCGATTGTTGGTCCGTTTGTGGACATGGCAAGCCGGTGACGGACATTGTCAATCGCCAGCCCATAGGGGTTCGCCTCAATTCCGATAACAGCATAAGCATCAGCCGTACCCGGAGCAATTTTCACAATATCATCGCGATAAGTCACGATGCCATAGCAAACACCCGCAACAACAAAGAGCCAGACCGCCCACCCGAAAGCCCGGAATGGCGTCAAGCGGTTTTTCTCGCGCGCTTCCGCGCGACGACGGGCCTTGCGAATTGCAGATTCTAACTCGCGCGGCGTTACCTTTAATGTTGCAAAAAACTCTTCGTCGAGCGCATCAGGGTCTAGCGGACGCACATCTTCAAGGCGCGCAATTGCTGTTGCCCGGCGGCGTTGGTTCCTGATCCGACGACCAAAACCACGCTCAAGCGGGCCTTCATCCTCGACGTCTTCCCAATCCGCATCAACAACGCGGTAATCAACTTCATCATCGCCGTCTTCGTCGCGATAACGCTCATCATCGCGCGGATCATAGGGCTCGCGATCATCTTCCGCTTCTTCATCGCGGAATCGCAATGTTTCGCGACGCTCTTCGTCCCGGTTTTTGCGCTTTTTACGCGCGAAGAAAGGACGATTCTCTACATCGTCCTCTTCATCCTCGATGATAAATTGCCGTCCCTTGCGCCAGCCTTTTTCTGCGACTTCGTCATCATTGTCGCGTGAATGCCGAGACGTTTCCTTGTCTGTTTTCTTTCGATCGTCCGCGTAATCTTCATCGCGGCGGTCGTTTCTATTTTTACGTGCGCTTGATTCACGCTTTTCAGATCGTTCGAAAAGCTGATCGTCTTCGTCATCATCAGCATATTTCCGGCGACGCTCATCATCGCGATTATCGCGACGCGATTTCGACCGTACTGGGCCGCGATCCTCGTCATCATCATAATCACGCGTATCGCGACGTTTTTTTGCGCTCGATTTATAATTTCTGTCGTCGTCGCGATCATTGTCACGATCATCGCGACTTTCCCGATGGTCTCGATCATCATCAGGAATACCGACCCTAATCCGGCCAGAATCTTTTTTACCGCGGCGGGGCTTTTCCTCTTCCTTTTCAGGTTCAGGATCGGCCTTTTTCATCGGCTCAACATCAATCGGTTCCGGTGCGGGCACGAACCAGCTCTCGCCGCAGGAAGAACACCGCACTGAGCGCCCATTTGGGGAAAATCGCTCGTCATCGACATCGTAACGGGTGGTACAATCGGGACAGGTTATTATCATGACACGCCAGAATCATTTATGTGTTCACCAAGAGTGAAGCCGCGTAAGATCATGTGCTGCACACTCAAACCGGATGGATTATGGATACCGGAAAAGAAATCGTCAGATTCGAAAATGCCGGGCTTTCCTATGAAGGCGCGCCCGAAACCCTTAGCGATATCTCTTTGTCGCTGTCTGAGGGTGAGTTTCGTTTTCTGACCGGACCGTCCGGTGCAGGGAAAACGTCCCTGCTCAAAATGATTTATCTTGCACATCGACCGACGCGCGGGCGCTTCTTTCTGTTCGGCGTGGATGCCATGGCGGCCCCACGCGAGGCACTGCCCGCGCTGCGCCGACGCATTGGCGTCGTATTCCAGGAATTTAGACTCCTTGACCATCTCACCGCTTTCGAAAATGTCGCGCTCCCCATGAAAGTCGCTGGTGTTAACCAAAACCAATACCGTGAAGATGTAAGCGAACTCTTAAACTGGGTCGGTTTGGGGCACCGAATGGACGCAAAACCCCCAACTTTGTCCGGCGGAGAGAAACAAAGAGTGGCTTTGGCGCGGTCACTTGTCTCAAAACCGGACCTTATTCTCGCTGACGAACCGACGGGAAATGTTGACCCGGCAATGAGTGAACGAATTATGAAGCTCTTTGTTGAGCTCAATAAACTCGGCGCTTCCGTCATTGTCGCGACCCATGATCTTCATCTGGTGCAATCAATTGGTAAACCGGTGTTAAGAATTAATGATGGCGGTGTTTCCCATAGTGCCGGTGCGGGAGGCGCGTCATGAGCGAAGACGCAGAAGCAAGCGAAGACCAACCAAAGAAAAAACGGTTCGGATCACGCTCCGCGCCCTTATTGCCCGAAGCTGGCGCGGCGGGCGCGCCTTTGACCGCAGTGATTGCGATCATGTCGTTTCTGGCGGTACTCGCCATGGCTGCGCTTTTAATGGTCAATCGCTCAGCAAGCGAATGGACCTCGGCCCTACGATCAGAAATCACCGTTCAGGTTAAAGGCGACAGCCCTTCTGATATTGACGCCAGCGTTGCCGAAGCAATGCGCATTCTTCAAGAAACTGATGGCGTCATCGAAGCCAATATGCGGAGCCGTGAAGAATCCGCAAAGCTTCTTGAACCTTGGCTGGGCGAAGGCAACGCGGAAGTATTTCTGAATATCCCCGCCATTATCGAAGTCAGAGCAGATCCCTCCATCCGCGATAATATCGACCTTTTGCGTAACCGCCTGACCGCCGCCGCACCGGGCGCGAGCATTGATGATCACTCGCGATGGCATGACCGGCTATCCGGCGCAACTCGGTCGGGTCAGGCTTTGGCCTTGGCGATCTTTCTTCTTGTTATGGCCGCTGCCTGTGCGATTTCTGTTTTTGCAGCGCGCGCGGGGCTTGCGGCCAATCATGAAATTATTTCCGTGCTTCATCTTGTTGGTGCAACCGATGGCTTTATCGCTACCGAAGTCCAAAGGCGGTTTTTCATTCTCGGTCTTCGCGGCGCGCTTCTTGGTTTAGTAGTCGCGCTTGCCGTGTTGGGCCTTTTAGCGCTTGGCATGAAAGCAAGAATGGGCACCGATGGCTTTTTACCGACTTTTTCACTGAGTGGATGGGTCATTCTCTGGCTGGCCGTGGCCCCGATTGCGACCTGCCTTGTAACCGCGCTCACCGCACGGCTTACGGTATTAAAAACATTAGCCAATCAATATTAAGACAAGCGCTCTAGACCGGCCGTGGCAGGATCGGGTATCGTGGCGGCTGCGATGATTGCGGGTGCCACAGACTTGGGACGGGTAAAAACGTGAGACAGTTGATTTCAAGTCTTACCGGGATAGGCATTTTGTGGGCGATCGGCCTGCTGATCTTCGTCGCCAAATTACCACCGACGAACAATATGGCCCCAAATCAGGCAGACGGCATTGTCGTCTATACGGGCGGCGGCGGCGCGCGCATCGTTGCGGCGATGGATATTTTCGAAAAGGGAAATGGCAAGCGCTTGCTCATTTCCGGCGTCCATCCAAATACATCCCGCGCAAGATTATCGGAATTCTGGACTGGCGATCCTGATCGGTTTGACTGCTGTGTGGATCTGGGCCGCGAAGCCATGAGCACTAAGGGAAATGCGAGCGAGTTGAAAAACTGGGCCTCGACCCATGCTTTCACGCAGATCGTTCTCGTCACATCAGAATATCACATGCCGCGCGCAATCCTAGAGACCTCGTCCAAGATGCCCGATGCAAAAATCACGCCCTATGCGGTTTCTTCCGGCTATCTTGATAGCGATGGAAAACCGACATCGCTGAAATCCGGTCTCCGCCTCGCCGGTGAATATTCGAAATATTTGCTGGCGCATTTCAAAGGCTTTATCGACAGCATCGGCGCATAACCAATGCTTATCGCAATTCGCTCGCTCATTTTTACAATACTCCTGATTCTGAGCATCGCGGTCATGGGCATTATCTGCCTACCGATGATCATCAACAAAAACGCAGCGCGCAAAACCGTCCAGCTTTGGGCGCGTATTGCCCTATGGTTGCTGCACCATATTGCGGGCGTTAAACTGCACCTCGAAGGCAAAGAGAATATTCCGCAATCGGGTGCCATCATCGCCGCAAACCATCAATCTATGTGGGAGACAATCGCCCTTTATGCGCTGATGCCAAAACCGGTTATGATATTGAAGAAAGAGCTTCTCAACATACCGGTTTATGGATGGTGGGCGCGCGGGGCCGGGAATGTCGCCATTAACCGGCAGGACGGCGCAAAAGCGCTTCGCGCGATGACCAGACAAACCGTCGAGCATATTGAAGCTGGCGAGCAGGTCATTGTTTTTCCTGAAGGAACCCGTATTCCGCCGGGCGAACGCGCATCGATAAAACCGGGTGTTGCCGGGCTTTATGCGGCGACAAAAACCATTTGTGTACCCGTCGCCCATGATAGCGGCCGACACTGGTTGCATCCGGGGATCAAAAAGATACCGGGCACGATAACGATGCGTATTTTGCCGCCCATTCAACCGGGACTTGACCGCAAAAGCTTTACGGAAGAATTGCGCGGTTCATTAGAGCGCGCTCGACCGGACCTTGAGGATCAACGCCATGACTGAAGCGACAAAAAAACTCCGGCGTCGTTGGCTGTATGTTCCCTATGCGGTCGCGGGCATTATCGTCATCGCCTATTACTTTCTCTGGCAGGCCGGTGCCAGCGAGATGAAAAAGGCAATTGGAAACTGGGCGGCGGATCAACGCGAGATTGGGATTGATGTTCAGTATGATGCGCTGAAATCAGACGGGTTTCCGTTTTTCCTTCGCGTTCATGTAGAGAATCCGAAAATCATTACGCAGGGCGGCGAAATTTCTTGGTACACGGAACGCCTAAGCCTTGATGCCCTACCCTATGATTTGAACAAGCTGATTTTCTCGTCGCGCACCGAGCAAGTCACTTTTATCGATGGTTTCGGCGAATGGCGAACAACCGCCGAAGACTTTCGGTTTTCAATCGTCAATGACAAGGATCATGGATGGAAATTCGCAGCAACAATCAATTCCCTGCGCGCGAACCGCCCTCAGGATAACCAGACCGTCGAGCTTGAGACGCTACTGCTTGGCTTGATGCCCGAAACAGAAGGCGGATCAACGCTTGTTCTCAGCATGAAGCTTGAAGAGCTAACCAAGCTTCACGGACAAGAACGTATTGATCTCGCCAATATGCGTGCGCTTATCGCCCTCACCCAAACGGATTTGCTGGACGATCAAGCACTATGGAGAGAGAATGGTGGCGCACTCGTGATTTCCGGCCTCGAAGCACAGATAGAACAGTCGAAACTTGCGGTTGCTGGGCAAATTACGCTCGACGAAAATAACGCGCCTGCAGGCCAATTAAACACTGAAATCACTGCCCCTGCGGCAATGATCAAGGCGATTGAGAAACTTGATTTTTTATCGAAAGACGACGCCGAGCAATTATCGGCATCATTGACATTGGCCGCTATTGCGGGCGGCGGCAAAATTTCGAGCCCGATTGAATTAGAGAATGGTGCCGCCAGCATTGCCGGCACAAAAATCGCAGACCTGCCGCGATTTAAATAAAGGCCTTAGCCATACATCGCGTTCAGGCGCGGTTCTTCCGTATGGGTATCAACAAGCCGTGAAAAATTGTCGAGATAGATCGCGCCATCCGCAGTTTTTTGCACAATGACAATCCGTTTGTCATTGGCATCGCGAACACGTTTGATGAACCCAAGGATAGATAACGCGTCCAACGCACGAGAGATTGCCGGCTTCGGCACATTCAGATCCCGCGCCAAGGCCCGCACCGTATGTGGGCCGGGTTTCATATAAACGGACAGCAGGATCGCCCATTGCCGCATCGAGAGATCCGGCCCATCAGCGCGCACTGCGTCACACATTACTTCCCGCCAACTGGTTAGATTATCCGTCGCTGCCATGCTCGTTCTTACGCCTTAACGCCCGTTCTTTAATTTACTATGCTTGCAACCGTTCGGCCGCTCAGGGCAAGGGTATTATCGGCAAAGAAACGACAGATTACGCCGCGGGGTAGCGCGCGCTCAAAACATCGAACAATGCCCGGATTGCCTGCGCCTCGCCGCCGACCGGCCGGCCCGGCGCGGCTTTGGGCCGCCAGGCATAGATGTCAAAATGCATCCACCGGGCCGCATCTTCGGTGAATTTCCGCAAGAAAAGCGCAGCCGTAATCGATCCCGCAAAGGAACCGCCGGAAATATGGTTCACATCCGCAATAGAGGAAGCCAGCATCGCATCGTAATTACGCCAGAGTGGCATACGCCAAACCGGGTCCGCACAACGCGCCGCCGCTTGTTGTAACGCGCCCACAAGGGATTCGTCGTCACAATAAAATGGGGCCAGTTCAGGCCCGAGCGCTACCCGCGCGGCCCCCGTCAGCGTCGCCATTGAAATCATCAAATCCGGCTTTTCTTCTGCGCCATAGGCCAGCGCATCAGCCAGAATCAATCGGCCCTCGGCGTCTGTGTTACCAATTTCGACCGACAGGCCTTTGCGGCTTTGAAGAATATCGCTCGGGCGGAAGGCATTGCCGGAAATCGCATTTTCAACCGCCGGTACAAGCACCCGGAGGCGGACATTCAACTTTGCCGCCATAATCATGCCCGCCAGCGCAAGAACATGCGCACTGCCGCCCATATCCTTTTTCATGAGCGACATGCCAGCGCCGCCTTTGATATTGAGCCCGCCGGAATCGAACGCCACGCCCTTACCGACCAAGGTCAGTCGCGGCGCATCCGGCTCACCCCAACGCAGATCGATAAGACGCGGAGCCTCGCTCGCCGCACGTCCCACCGCATGCACCATAGGAAAGTTCTTAGCCAGGAGATCATCACCGGTGATGACGTCGATCTGCGCCCCGGCCCCTGCCGCAAGATTTCGGGCCACATGCTCAATCGCTGACGGTCCCATGTCGTTAGCAGGTGTATTCACAAGATCACGCACCGCCGAAACGGCTGTTGCCGCTCTGTGCACCGACGCGACATCCGTGCCCTTCGGCGCGATTAATCGGGCGACGGTCGGTTTTTGTTGTTTGTACCGATCAAAGCGGTAGGTCCCCATCAACCAGCCAAGGGCGAGCAAAGCCGCTTTGTCAGGCTCGACATTTCCGGCGAGACTATAATCGCCCTTGGGCAGACGTTCTGATGCCGCCGCAGTTAAAAATGGATCACTTCCATCGCCCATGCCGAGCAAGATCGCTTTACCATCATTAAAGACGCCCCCAGCTTCGCCGTTAAAGCCATTTGCCTCCGCCAGCGATTTCAATCCGTCTGGCGCATCACATTCCTCAATGGCATTTTCATTGACGAGATAAATCGGAAGCGCCGCATTGGCTGCTTCTTGTTCATAGTCGATTAATAATTCCTGACGCATATTTAATCCGCTAACCTATCAATTCCGACAATCACCCTAAAACGGGTTTTAATTGTACATTATCCTTACGGTTAAGCCTTTATTGAACTCCTTGCGTCATCATCTGGACCAATCTAAGCGGAATTCATCGAGGCGCGACCCATGCTTAACGCATCTAGGCTTGTAAACAAATACGCAATTATCGCGGGTTCAGCAATTATGCTGTCTGCCTGTGCAACCACCCAGAACGCGGGTACGGAATCGGTCAGTAAATCCGAATATCGTGACGCGATTGGCGTTTATACAGATCCCGTTGTTGACGAGGGGATGGACCCGATTGCCGCTGCGGCATTTTGGGGTACGCGGTATAATACGGATCAATCGGACCCGGATATTACTGTCCGTTTCTCGCAATCTTTGCGGAAAATTGGTTCGAGCGACGAAGCTGTTTCTGTAATGCAGAAGTCATCGACACTGCACCCGGAAAACGCAAAAGTGAATCTCGAATATGGCAAGGTATTGGTCGAAAACGGCCGTGCATTTGAAGCTGTACGTTATCTTGAAACAGCCATAGCGAAATTGCCGAATGACTGGCGCGCCCTCTCAGCCTATGGCGTGGCGCTAGACCAAATCGGTGAACACGCCGCGGCGCGCAGCAATTACGACCGCGCTTTGGCAATGGCACCAAACGAAGTCATGCTACTCAACAATAAGGGGCTTTCATTCGCCCTCGACGGTAAACTCGGTCTTGCGAATACAACGCTACGCAAAGCGGCAGCAAATGCCGGTGGTGATTCACGCATTCGTCAAAACCTCGCATTGGTCCTCGCTCTTTCGGGCGAAATGCGCGAAGCTGAACGTCTTGCACGTTCTGACCTTCCGCCCATCGTTGCCGATAACAATATAGACGTTTACCGCCAAATGATGGCGCAACCCGCATATTGGGATGAATATGCATCCGGCAATGTAGAAACGCCTAACTTCGAGCCAGCCCCTGCGGCACCGCTCGCGCCGGAACCAAAACCGCAACTTCGCGAAGAGCGGAAAGAAGAACCAAAAACTCCGGACGGTGCGCCGATTGCATTGATCGAAGCCGCGCCGGTTACAAAAGCATCGACAACAGAAGATGCCGGTGTCGAACTAAAATCTGAAAACTACTAGGCGTATAAAAATCAATTATTTCAGAGCTGCCTTCTCTCGGGAAGGCAGCTTTTTTGTTGGGTGCAATTTCGCGCGGCCCACAGTAAAGTCTGCGAATGTTGAAAAGACTTCGCGCAATTGGCCCGGGGGCCCTTACTGCAGCTGCCTTTATCGGGCCGGGCACAGTCACAACGGCAACCGTTGCCGGCGCAACATATGGGTATGCGCTGGTCTGGACATTGGTATTCGCAACGATTGCCGCCATCATTCTTCAAGAAACCGCCGCTCGACTTGGGGTTATCGCACAGCGTGGCCTTGGTGAAGCGGTCATGGAACAGTTTACCGGGCGACCGGCGCTGAAATGGCCTGTGGCAGCACTGATTATTGGCGCACTCTTTATCGGTAACGCCGCCTATGAGGGCGGGAACATTGCCGGGGCGGTATTGGGCATAGAGGCCGCGCTTCCCGCGTTTTCCTCGCGTTCGGTGCTTGCTGCTGCAATCGCAATTTTTGCGGGCATAATATTGTTGTTCGGAGGATACCGCACCATTGAACGGGTACTGATTGTTGCCGTTCTGTTGATGACGCTTGCCTTTGCAACGGCGCTTTTCATCATAGGACCTGATTGGACCGCATTATTAAAAAGCGCCGCTATGCCGAAAATCCCTGCCGGCGCTCTCCCCCTCGTGATCGGCCTAATCGGCACGACAATCGTGCCTTATAATTTATTTCTTCATGCAGCCGCCGCAAAGAAACGCTGGCCCTCCCCTATGGGGCTGCGGGAAGCGAAATTCGACGCGAGATTATCGATCGGCGTTGGCGGTATTGTTTCAATACTTGTCCTTTCAACCGCAGCGGCGTGCCTTTTCGGCACTGGGCTAACGGTCAATAATGCCGCGGATATGGCGCGGCAACTCGAACCTGCATTCGGGACCGGCGCTACCTATTTGTTGGCGGCCGGACTATTTGCGGCCGGTCTATCATCAGCGATCACCGCACCGCTCGCGACTGGCTTTGCCGCATCGGAACTATTTGGGTTTCCCGCAGATCCCAAGAACATAAAATTTCGCGCAATCGCCGGAACCGTTTTGCTTTTTGGGACCATCGTTGCCGTTACGGGCGTGCGGCCCATCGAAATCATAATATTTGCGCAAATTGCGAATGGCGCATTGCTCCCGATCATTGCGGTGTTCCTGCTATATGCGGCCAACAATAAAAAACTGCTCGGCGAATATGCCAATGGTTGGCTTGCAAATAGCGCAAGCATTATTGTTGTTTTAATTGCCGCTGGCCTTGGCATAAGAGGAATTTTGCGCGCGATCGGAGTTATGTGATGCGATCAATCGATCTCAACGCAGATATGGGTGAGTATAACACCGAAAAAGAGAGACAAAATGAAGCCGCATTGATGCCGCTGGTCTCTTCTTGCTCGATTGCCTGTGGCGGTCACACGGGCACAGCAGAGACAATGCAGGCTACGGTACGACTTGCCAAATCCCATAGTGTTCGGGCGGGCGCGCATCCATCCTATCCCGACCAAGAGGGTTTTGGCCGGCGCAGCATCGACATACCGCGCGATCAATTAGAGGCCAGTCTGCGCACGCAAATCCTAAACCTCAAAAATATTCTAGATACGAATGGGCTAGAGGCCAATCACATAAAGCCGCATGGTGCGCTTTATAATGATGCAGCAAAGAATATTGATTTGGCGCGGCTGATCGCTCGTGCGAGCGGAAATACTGCACTGGTGGGCCCACCGGGTTCCGCGCTGGAACAGGCGGCATCTGAATCGGGGCTACAATTTTTCTCAGAAGGCTTTGTTGACCGTCGCTATTTGGCAAATGGCGCGTTAACACCGCGAAGCATGGACGGTGCGATCATCAAAGATGTTACCGAACGCGCAGCCCAGGCGACCGCCATCGCCCAACAAGAAAGCTTCAAGGCTGCGGATGGAGACTTGCGTCTCCGCGTTGATACGCTTTGCATTCACAGCGATTCACCCGGCGCTGTCGAAACCGCGACGCAGGTCCGGCATGCGCTTGAGACAAAAAGCTTTTCCATTCGGCCCTTTACATGAACAAAAATCGTTTTGACATAAAATCATTTGGTGAAAATGGTTGGATCGCGACCATTCACGATGATGCCGATCTCGTGGCTGATGCATTGTTCGTGAACACAGTCGCCAAGACTTTAAGAACCAAGCCCGGTATCATTGATGCGGTCGCCGGTATTGATAGCGTTACAATGCGCTATGCGCCAAGCGCGCTTTCAAATGACGCCGCGCAGATAACTTTAGTCGAGGCGATAGAAAATACGCCTACTGATTTTTCTGAGCCCACGACCACTATTGAAATTCCCATATGCTATGGCACCGAATATGGACCAGACACCGAAGAGATAGCAAACACACTCGGCCTTGAAAAAGGTGAATTAATTAAACTCCACGCCGCTTCGGCATACCGAGTTCTGGCGGTTGGGTTTGCGCCGGGCTTTGCTTATCTCGGCCCGACGGACGAAACGCTTCATTGTAATCGGCGCGACACACCGCGCCCTCAGGTTGCTGCGGGGTCCGTTGGAATTGCTGGAAACATGACCGGTATTTATCCCTTACCGTCGCCCGGTGGTTGGCACATCATTGGACGAACACCGATACCACTTTTTGATCCTTTGGCAGAGGAGCCGTTCATCTTTCACTCAGGCGCGGAAGTTCGTTTTCGGGAGATAACCGAAGATGAATTCGGCGCTCTTTCGGAAGCAAGTCGATGATTGCCACCGTTCTTAAATCCGGCCTTCACACGACGATCCAGGACCTTGGACGCACAGGGCAACGCCATTTCGGCATCCCTCAATCCGGTGCCGCGGACCCAATTTCATTCGCCTTAGCCAATGCTGCAATAGGCAATCCGCCAAACGCAGCAGCGTTGGAATGCACGTTAAACGGCCCGACAATTCGGTTCAGCGCAGAGTGTGAAATCGCGCTCGCTGGCGCGCCCATGAAGGCATTGCTCAATGACGAAGCATTGGAATTCTACCGCCCCATTAAAGTTTCTCCCGGCGATATATTATCAATCGGCGCGGCTCCGATTGGTGCACGCTGCTATATTGCATTCGCCAGCGGTCTTGCCGGGCAACGCTTCCTCAACAGCGTATCGACCTATCCCCCGGCGCTGATTGGCGGCTTGGACGGGCATCCGATCCGCGCAGATGACACGCTTTCTTTGATGGGGCTCGAAACCATCTCGCCAAAAGATATTCCTACGGACTATCGGCCGGTCATTGCGCATGATTTTTTCCTTCGCGCCCTCGAAGGGCCGGAATTTGAGCAACTCTCCGAAAAGTCACAGCGCCAGTTGTTTTCGGGCGCCTGGACTATTGGTCGGCGTGCGGACAGAATGGGGCTCCAGCTTGAGGGCAACCCCCTTGCGCTCGATACGCATAAACCGATGGCCAGTAGCGCGGTCTTCCCCGGTACGGTGCAATGTCCGGCGGACGGGTCACCGTTTTTGCTTTCGGTCGATGCACAAACGATCGGCGGCTATCCGCGTATTGCACAGATAATAGCGGCCGACCTGCCGCTATTGGGTCAAATGCGCCCGGGCGATAAATTATGGTTCCAAAAAATCACGCCTAGTGAGGCGCGCGACATTACCGCAACAAAATCGGCCCTATTGGGCGCTTACCTGCCCGGCGGGTTCGTCAGGTGAGGATGCCGGCTGACGCGCGGCACGCACTTCGTCGAGCCATGCCAGACGTATCCTGACGATGACGATGCCCATGGTTATCAAAATAAACAGGCCCGGCAACCCACCTAGGTTCGATAAAATACGGACCCCATCAATCCCCGTTGTGGATGTCATGATAAACGCGATTGCACCCACAAGAACGCCCCAAAATATCTTCATCTGATATTCAGCGTTCCTGCGCTCCTTGCTCGTCGTTCCCTTTAAACAAACGCCCGTAATCGAATGGGTGTTGGAATCCATTGCCGTGACGAAGGAAATAAATGTCAGGATAATGAACAATGAAATGATTATGGCGCTGAATGGAAAGGTTTCAAACAAAGCATAGATCACGGACTCCGGCCCTCGGCTTTCAAGCGCCGCAGAAAGCGCACCGCCGCCTGCGTCCGCGCCAATCGCCGCGCCGCCAAACACCGTCATCCAAACCGCACCAAAACAGGCGGGCGCAACCAGATTGAAGAGCACGAACTCGCGCACGGTATACCCGACCGAAATCCGGCCAAGGAAAAGTGCAGTAATCGGTGCCCAGGCAAGCCAATTTGCGAAATAGAAAACCGTCCAATCGCGCGTCCACGGATCACTTGCGCGCTCACCCAGCGCGAGGCTGCGCGGTATGAACTTCGTTACATATTCAACCAGGCTTTCCGCCCCCAATGCGAGAATATTCCCGGTCGGCCCGACAATCAGCACAAAGGCAACCAAGGCAAAGAAGAACTTCGTATTGAGGTCGGAGAGAATTTTTATGCCGCGCTGAACACCGCTGATTGATGACAGCACAAAGACGGAAACGATCAGCGCCATCATGACAAAGCGCAAGAAGGTTGTGTCGTGTAAGCCAGACACCGTTTCAATGCCGCTTGATAAGGTCATGACCCCCGCACCAAGTGATGCGGCAACGCCCGCCACCAATGCGTAAAGCCCGACCGCATCAATTACCGCGCCGGATTTACCGAGCGCCGCACGGCCAAACACCAAAGAGAGAGGACCACTCAAAGAATAAGGGCGACCCAGATTATAATGCGCCAAGGCAAATGCCAGCGCGGGAACCGAATAAATCGCATAGGGCGTGAACGTCCAATGCATGAACATGGACGAGACCGCAAAGCTTTCCGCCCCTTCTGAATGGGGTGCGACCCCGGAAAACTCCGGCGGACCATTCATATGGAACATCGGCTCCGCCGCGCCCCAGAACAAAATTCCGATGGCAATCGTGGTGCATAATGTAATCGAGAACCAATTCCACCGGCTGAGGATAGGCTTGGCCGAGGGGCCACCAATTCTGACGCTGCCCAGTGGCGAAAACACTACCCAAACGATCAAGCCAACCGCCGCAAAGGAGGCGTAACTGAACAGCCAATCGAAATGCGTAAGCAACCACCCATTGGCCGCGCTCACGGAGCTGTGAAAACCGTCAAAATCGATAAGGCTAAAAATAAGCGCGCCGGTCAGCAAAATCACTGGCGGCCAAAATACCAAGGGGCGGGTTTTTTCTATGACTTGATGAAAAATTGCCTTCCTCACTCTCAGAAAATTACGACGCCTACGCCTTATTCAATATCGACCCACAGGATACATCTTTGTTCATAGCATTATAACCTGCGGTTATACACGCTTAGGCTACACATAACATAACTTACAATTTCCACATGTTTATTGGCGCATTTATAACACACCCTGCCTTTATACGACGAAACGATTTCATTTTTCGTGGACAGCGCAGCACAATCGATCACAACTAAACGTGGTGCTGCGCGTCCAGAGATCACAAAAGAATAACGCGCACCACCAAAACCAATTTGGCAAGGGAGCAGGTCAGGAATCGCCGCAAAGGCGCACACTCCTTATCTGTCTTTTGCCCAATAAGACGCGCATGAGGGAAAACATAATATGCGAAATTCAATCAAAACGAAGTTACTGCTTTCCGCGGCACCGGCGTTTGCATTCATGTCCGGCGTTTCCGTAGCACAAGATGCTCCGGCCGCCGATGAAGATGTTATTGTTGTCACCGGGACAAATATTCGTGGAGCACGCATCAACGAGGCCCTCCCGGTAACGGTGATCGGCGCAGACGATATTGCGGCTGTTGGCGGTATCGACGGCGAAGATCTTGTTGCCGCGCTGCCGGCACAAGGCGCAACAGAATTCCGCGACGACAACAATAGTACGGTCAACAACGCGCGCGGTGACGTTTCATCGATCAACCTGCGCTCGATTGGCTCCAGCGGTACGCTGGTCTTGCTGAATGGCCGCCGCGTCGTGGCCCACCCCGGCACGCAAGCGGAACTCTCGACACCAGTGGTCACAACCAATGTGAACGCCCTGCCCGTATCGAATATCTCACGCGTTGAGGTGTTGAATGATGGCGCATCCGCGATTTACGGCACCGATGCCGTTGCCGGTGTGTTCAACACAATTCTCGACGATGATTACGAAGGATTGGCGCTTTCAGTACGCCATGGAACTGCCGAAGACACGGAACTAGACGAACAAAGCTTCCGTCTTCAGGCCGGCAAGACCTTCAATGACGGCAAGACCAATATCAATTTTTCGGCTGAATATTCGCGTCGCGATGGCCTTTTCGCAAGCGAGCAAGACTTTTCGGCCAGCAACGATCTGCGCCCCTTCCTGGAGGGCGGATATTTTGAAGGCGATGTTTCTTTCGACAACCGCTCGACACGCTCGCCTTGGGGCCAGTTTACGCTGAACACAACCTCATCGACCCGTGTCCGCCAGAATGGTGAAATCCTGACGACGTCCGGCGGAAGGTTTCACATTCAGCCAGATACATTGGCTGGCTGCCGCGGCACGACCGCAGATGATCTAGCCACCGATGGTATCTGCATTGATGACAGCTCGCTAAATCGGGAACTACGCTATGACGCTGGCCCTGTTCGCCAGATCATTTCTGACCGCGATCGCTTTAATGCGTTTGCTTTCCTGAACCACGACATGGACAATGGCGTTCGGGTTTATGGTGAGTTTGGCTATTACTACGCTGAAACTGACAGCACGCTCGAAGCATCTACGCCGATTGCTAGCGGTGATATCGTAATCCCCGCGAACAATTACTGGAACCCATTCGGTCCGGTTACTTTCTCAGATGGTTCCGCCAATCCAAACCGCCTTCCTGGCCTTGAAAATGTGCCTGCTGAAGGGCTGCCGGTTTATGTTGACGGTGCACGCTATCGCCTTGTCGATCTTGGACCGCGCCATATCAATGTGAAAAACACATCTTGGCGCGCGCTCTTGGGCGCGAAAGGTCAAGTGCGCCAGTCTAACTGGGACTTTGACACCGCGCTGCTTTATTCGCGTGCGAAAACCGACGACATGACTGACGGACGGGTTTCATCGACCTTGTTCCAACAGGCTTTGGCGAATGAAACACCTGACGCCTATAACATGTTCAATGGCGCAGACCTCACCAACTTCTCGCTCGATTCCACACCGAACCCGCAATCAGTGATCGATCCCTTCATGATTGACGTTCAACGCCTGAGCCAGACTGAACTTGCCGTCGGCGATTTCAAGCTGACCAATGGCGGTCTATTCCAGCTACCGGGCGGCGGCGTTGGTGTCGCGCTTGGTGTTGAAGGCCGTTATGAGGCGTATAAAGAAGATCGTGATGATCGTCTTGATGGTACGATTACATTTACCGATATGGTGACCGGGCAAGAAATTCTCAGCGATGTAATGGGCTCCAGCCCGACGCCTGATTCATCTGGTTCGCGCACCGTATGGGCCGGCTTCGTCGAAACATCGATCCCGGTCATTAGCCCTGAGATGGGTATCCCGCTGATCAACACGTTCGATATTCAGGCGGCTGCGCGCTATGAATATTATTCCGACTTTGGCGGTAGCGGTATCAAGCCTCGGGTCGCGGCGGCATGGAAACCTGTGGACTTTATCAAGTTCCGTGGCGCTTGGTCGCTTGGCTTCCGCGCTCCAAACCTCTACGTGGTCAATGAAGAGGTCTTCCGTTCAAATACACGTACCGATGCAGTCTTCTGTCACGCTGGCGTCGAAAACGGTACCTTCGCCGACTATAGCGATTGCGAAGGGTTCACGGAGTCGCGGCAGGAGCGGCGGACGGTTGATCCGGATATCGGGCCTGAGGATGACCGCAACCTGACCTATGGCTTCGTGTTTGAACCACGCGGTCTTGACGGTGCATTGTCCTTCCTGAACGGTCTGACAATCACGATGGACCGTTGGGACATCCAGCGTAAACGCGTTGTCGGCGTCTTCGGTGGTCAGAACCATATCAGCCTTGATCTGGTTCAGCGCCTCAATGGATCATCAAACCCGAATGTTGTTCGTGCGGATCCGAACGAAGATGATATCGCATTCTTCGCCGGTACAGGTATTACCCCGGTCGGTGATATCCTGTTCATCAACGACACCTATGACAATAACGAGAATATCGATGTCGCGGGTACCGACTTCGCGCTTTATTATTCCTTCGGTGGTTCAGCGGTCGGTGATTTCGACATCAAGTTCAACGCAACGAAATTGCGTGAGTTCTTTGTCAGCCTTTCACCGGGATCAATCGCCATTGCTGATGCGATCGATAGTGGCCAGATTTCAAATGAAATTGATGTTGCACAAGAAGGCGACATCATTCTTGAAAATGGTCAGCCAAAATGGCGTCTTGGTGCAAACCTGACATGGCGTCATGATAGCGGCCTCGGTATGGGTGCGCGCGTCAATTATATTGGCCGCTTTATCGATACCGGTGCAGGTCTCAATCCAGACGATGAACCATTCATCGTAACACCTTGGGTGACGACTAATCTTTATGCGCAATACGAACTTGAGGACGCTGGCGTTCTCAGTGATACTCGTTTCCGTTTCGGGGTAAACAATATCTTCGACAAAGAGCCCCCACTTGCCGACGAAAGAAATGGATATGATGCATCTTACCATAGCGCCCGTGGTCGTTACCTTTATATCGACGTACGGAAATCATTCTAATCAACTTAAAGCGTGGCGCTCATGATGAGCGCCACGGTATTGCGCCGTGTGAATCTCTGCTCTCAGAACATTCGCACGGCATTTTTATTGCTTGCAATTGCGTTCACATGCACCGGCAACGCCTACGCGAAACCAGCGAAAGCGCAATCCGGACCGGAATGCCAATACGAAAATGTTTCCTTTACCGCCCGGTTTGATGGCGGCCGTCTAAATGAGTGTTTTCAAAAAGGAAAACGTCATTTTGTTCTGACGATTACGCCAGAAGCAACACCAATAAACCCAAGCCCTTGGTACGCATTCGACGTCACGACGAAATCAGAACGAGACGTAAAAATCACCCTTGAATATGGGGATTTTTGGCACCGCTACGACCCCAAAATCTGGACGGAAGAGACCGGCTGGCAAGCCTTGCCAAGCAAGCTCAAAGTGCATGATGACGGCAAGCGCGCCACGTTCAAGATCAAAGACCTTGACGGTACGCTCCGCATTGCGGCCCAGCCCATTATATTACCCAGCGATACGAATGGCTGGCTCAAAGCGCTTGCAAACCATGACCAGGCTGAATTCCAGAACATCGGAGAATCCGCACAGGGACGAAATATATTCGCGCTTAAATCCGGACAGGATCTCGATCATTGGTTACTCCTGATCGGCAGGCAACACCCGCCGGAAACGACAGGGGCTGTTGCGATGAAGGCTTTTGTCGAACGGCTTTATCGCGATGAATCAATGGCGAATGAATTTCGCCAGAAAGTCGGGCTTGTCACAATTCCCATGCTAAACCCCGATGGCGTTATCGCAGGCAACTGGCGATTAGAATCTTCGGGGCTAGATCTCAATCGGGATTGGGGGCCGTTTACGCGACCTGAAAGCCAATTAGTACGTGATCTGATTGCGGAGAAAATAGACGCGGGGCAATCGCTGATTGCCGGGCTCGATTTTCATTCCACTCGCCGCGATATTCTGTACACCCAACCGGATAGCCCAGAACCCAAGGGCATGATCGTTAAAGCATGGCATGAAGCGATCAATGAGCGTCTGGTCGCTGCGGGGCATGATCCGATTGTCCGGGATGCCAATCACAATAGCGAAAAACCGACATTCAAAACCTGGATAAATGTTGCCTATGACATTCCCGGTGTCACGGTTGAGCTTGGTGACAAAACTGATTTTGAACGCATAAACCTAATCGGTGAAATCGCCGCAGAAGAGCTAATGCGGCTATTGATTGACTAGCGGATTTGGGTGGGCGGAAAAATTTCCGCTCACCATTTACACTTGCCTATTGCTGTCCCCGTAATAATAGGCGTCCATGCTGCGTTTCCGTGACCTTCCCGTCATTGATTGCGAGCGAGCCATTCACCAGTACAAATTGCATGCCCGCGGCCATGGCTTCGGGCTTTTGATAGGTCGCCGTATCATTGATAGTGGCGAGGTCAAAAACGACGATATCTGCGTAGTTTCCTTTTGTGAGGGTACCACGTTTTTCAATGCCGTGGACTTCAGCCGTTAAAGAGGTTGCGGCACGGACCGCATCTTCAAGCGATACCGTATCACGCTCCAAAACATAACGACGAATTTTGCGCGGAAAGGCACCAAAAGAGCGAGGGTGTTCAAGCCGACTGCCGGGTTCTGACAGCGTTCCGTCAGAGCTTGTCATGGTCCAAGGCTGCTTCATGATCGCTTCAAGGTCTTGTTCGCTCATATTGAAGGAAATGATCGACGGGCTGTCATTGATTAAAAGCTCAATTGCAGCATCCAAAGGATCAAGCCCCATGTCCTCGGCGATTTCATCAAGGCGCATACCCACATAGTCGGGGTTGGGCGCGTAATTCCGGATCATGATTGCGCCCGCCCCCGCGCGGCGTTCGAGATTGGTCGCCATCTCTGATCTAATCTTCGCTCTCTGTACTGGGTTATACAGTCTGCGGATCATTTCCTGGTCGCCACCATTTCTTGCCCAACCGGGGACCAACGCGGCCTTTAGCGACGTTCCCGACGCGGTATAAGGATATTGATCCGCCCACACCGAAACACCCTCGCGGCGCGCGTTCTCTATTAGCGCGATCGCATCTGATGACTTACCCCAGACTTGTGGGCCAAGCATTTTCATATGGGTGACGATGCCCGTTATTCCCGTTTGCCGCGAAATCTCAATCACCTCTTCGATAGCGGCCAAGACACCGATATCGTAATTCGATTCATCGCGGATGTGGCTTGTGTGAAACGCAACCGGATAATTCGCCGCGACCGACGCAAGCCCTATGATCTCTTGCGTCTTGGAATATTTCCCCGGCGTATAGAAAGGCCCCGATGATAGCCCCAGCGCCCCTGCCTCCATCGCATCTTTCACGAGCCCTTCCATCGCGGCTTGCTCCGCCATGGTAGGTTCCCGATCTTCTTCGCCCATGATTTCGCGCCGCACGGCGTTATGGCCAATAGCCAAAGCCGTATTGACCCCGGGTCGGTTAGATTTCAGATTCTCGATTTGCGGTGCCAATCGTGATGGGCCACCACCATCCGGATTAAGGATCACCGTTGTGATACCTTGATATAATAGCTGTGGTGCGGGCGCTAATGATGCGGTTTCAATACCCGGTGCCGCATGAGCGTGGGGGTCTATGAAACCCGGCGCAACAATAAGGCCCGCTGCGTCGATGATTTGTTTTGCATCACCATCTACATCACCGATTGCTTCGATCTTATCGCCGACAATCGCGATATCGGCGCGAAACTGCGGCGCGCCCGTCCCGTCTATGACTTCACCACCACGGATAATAACGTCATATTGAACTGGGCTTTCAGTGCATCCAAGCAGCAATGCACTCGCGCCGAGGGCAGCCCCCGTAATTTTTGCCGTTAATTTCGCAATGTCGATCTTCATGCCCGTCGCTCCCAGCAATATCGGCGATTTCGCCCAAGGCGAACCAATTTGCGAATCTTCATGGGGTTCATGATCCGGTCAACCGGGAAGTATGACCATGATTTAGCGTATCCATAACCCGCGGGTATAGGCGGCAACTTATAATGTTGAGCCGCGATTACGCCTATCCTCACGCACCAATATCGCCAAACAGGGATTGTGGAGTATATATCGACCTATGATGAATTTACGCCATATCGAGGTCTTTCACGCGGTTTACGAAACCGGCTCTGTAAGTGCCGCCGCACGCGCGCTCAACGTTTCGCAACCCTCCGTCAGTAAAGTTCTCAAACATGCAGAGTCACGAATTGGCTTTGCGCTTTTTCAATCCGTGCGTGGGCGGTTAGTGCCCACCAATGAAGCGCATATTTTATTTCGGGAAGCGCGCGAGCTTTATAACCGCGTAGAATCCCTGCGTGAGACGACAAAGAATTTGCGCCGCGGCGATGATGGGTTGTTGCGCTTGGGCGTGTTGCCGTCAATCGGTCTGGAAATCGCCCCGGCGGCGATCGCGAAATTCCGCCGTGAAAATCCAGACGTCTCGGTCGAGTTACAAACCCTTCATAACAACGATGTTCTTCGATCGCTCTATGAGCGCCAAACCGACCTTACAGTTGGGTTTGATGCGCCCCATCACCCTCGCCTGCGAGAAATGGTCGTAGGAACCGGAGAGCTTGTGGGGCTTTTCCGCAAAGAGGATTTACTCAATCCCCCTGATCGTATTTCGCTGGAAGCCTTTAAGGGGCATGACCTTATTCGCCTGACAGGCGCTGGCGTCGTCGGCAATTTGTTCAGCAATGAATTAAGCGTGGATGCGTTTGGTGACGCAACGATCTTCGTTCAAACCTATTATGTCGCGGCTGCGCTTGTTCGCCACGGCGCAGGGGTTGCTGTTGTCGATGAATTCACGGCGCGCGCAAGTCAGCGCAATGATCTTTATTTCCGGCCCCTGACCGACGAAGCCGAAATCAAGGTCTATTGCGTTCATTTAGAAGACCGCCCGCTTTCAAGAACCGCAGAAAAATTTATCGAAGTCTTGGAAGCGGAGATTGCATCGAGCCGGTTTTAGCCGGGCAAATAACCTTAAGCTATGAAAACCATTAAAGATAATGCTTTTCACGCTAACGGTAATATCCGAACCTATGAACCGTGATACGCGAAACATTAGATGGCGCTAGATGAAAACAATTCCCACTCCGTACCTACTTTATTTGGGTGATGCCAAAGACGAGCTTTCGGTTAAAACCTCGCGCGGCGTTGCCGCATGGCGTCCGGAATTATGTGTTGGAGAATATCGCGCTGAGGGCTGCACGGTAACACTCAATCTGCCGCAACTTGGCTTTACCGATGCAGTCGCCAAAGGTGCAAAAACCCTCGTCATTGGAATCGCCAATGCTGGCGGCTTGATGGGTGCACAAATCATTGAAGACGCAATCGCCGCGCTTGATGCCGGATTGAATGTCGCCTCAGGGTTGCATGACCGGCTAAAATCTCATCCGGAGATCGTCGCAGCAGCAGAACGCAACGACAGGAAACTTTTCGACATCCGCCAACCGCCTGCCAATCTTAAAGTCGGCAATGGCGAACCGCGCGCGGGACGACGGCTATTGACCGTCGGATCCGATTGTTCGGTCGGGAAAATGTACTCCACCCTCGCCCTGGAGAAAGAACTTCGTAGCCGGAACATAAACGCAGATTTTCGCGCAACCGGGCAAACCGGTATTTTGATCGCGCAAAGCGGTATTCCAATTGATGCGGTCATCGCTGATTTTATCTCTGGTGCCGTAGAGATGATTTCGCCAGCGCGCGAGGATAACGGATGGGACCTGATCGAAGGGCAAGGGTCTCTCTTCCACCCATCCTATGCCGGTGTCTCGCTCGGTCTCTTGCATGGCGCGCAGGCCGATGCGTTGGTCCTTTGCCACGAGCTTGATCGCCCGCATATGCGCGGGTTACCGGGCCGGCCCTTACCGGACCTGGCCACATGCCTAAAGGCAAATCTTGAAGCCGCAAAAGTTACAAATCCGAATGCCATTGCCGTCGGCGTATGCGTCAACGCTTCGCGCCTTAGCCCGGAACAGGCACGAAAGGCATGCGACGAGATCGAACAAAGCTTGGGCCTTCCGTGTCAGGACCCAATTGCGATGGGGGTTAACCGGATCGCAGACAGGTTGATTGAATGCTTCGACAAATCAGTTGCCGCATAGAAAGCTGGCCTCTTTCATCACCATTTCGAATCTCGCGCGGTGTCAAAACCGCTGCGGATGTCGTTTATGTGGAAATTACCGAAGGGTCTTTTTCCGGACACGGAGAATGTGTGCCCTATTTGCGTTATGGTGAGAGCTGCGAGAGTGTCGCCGAACAAATTGATGCTGTTTCAGATGCGATTTGTGACGGTGCCAGCCGCGACGAATTGCTATCGCTGATGCCAGCGGGGGCCGCGCGTAATGCTGTTGATTGCGCATTATGGGACCTCGAAGCAAAAATTGCGCGTCAATCGGTTTCGTCCCTCATTGACGTCGGCACACTCAATCCGGTCACCACAGCGGTGACGATTGGTCTCGACACCCCGGAGAAAATGGCCGCGGCCGCCGAACCGCTAAAAGGCGCCCCCCTCATCAAAGTCAAAGTGGATGCGAATGACCCGGCCGCATGTCTGCGCGCCGTAAGAGCTGTGATCCCTGATGCGCAGATGATTGTTGATCCGAATGAAAGCTGGAATGCAGACTTATTGGAAAACTTGCAGCCGCTTTTGTCTGATCTGAAAACGACTTTTGTTGAACAACCGGTGCCCGCCGCAGAGGACGAAAGCCTTAAACAGTTTGTTCCATTAGTCCCCAACTGCGCCGACGAATCTTGCCACACATCAGAAGGGCTTGAGGCACTGAAGGACTGCTACCAGATCGTCAATATTAAGCTCGATAAAACTGGCGGCTTAACCGAAGCTTTGCGCCTTTTGGCGCGTGCCCGTGAACTCGATTTTGGCGTTATGATCGGCTGTATGGTGAGCACCTCGCTCTCGATCGCACCGGCGCTCCATATCGCGCAAAAGGCCGATTTTGCCGATCTAGATGGACCCTTATGGATTGCGAATGATCGCCAAGGCGGTGTGATATTATCCGATGCCAAACTATCGCTGCCAAAAGAATCACTTTGGGGAAACACGATCTATATTTGACAGATTACTGATCGATTCCCTCCGCACACCTCTATTTGCGTCGCAATAAAAAAGGGTATTGCTATGCAAGAGACGACGATTTGCCACCGAACATTATGATTGCGCGATTTAGTTGCACATTTGCAACGGAATCTGTCGCGCAATGTTATGCTATGCAAAACAATAACTTCTCCGGGTTCAGAGCATTATGCTCTGCATAATTGGCTAAATCGTCTACAAACTGCGGAAAATTCGCTGACGAACGTTCTTGGCCCGGATGACACCGCAACCTAACGTTTATCCGTTCATGCATGACAACCAACTTTGGAGAACGCCAACAAATCAACTACATCAGAGGGAAATAATCATGAAAAGAATGCTATTGCGTACCACGACGGCGAGCGTAATTGCCGCATCCGCCTTTTGTGTTTCAATGCCGACTGCTCTTGCGCAAGACGAATCTAGCGGTGCCAGTAGTAGTAGTTCCGATGTAGTGATAACGGTTGGTACACGGCGCGATGCGCGCTCTGCCGCTGACACCCCTGCCCCGGTTGACGTTATCGGCGGCGATGAGTTGCTCAATCAAGGCGATACGGACATTCAGAATATACTCCGTACGTCAGTGCCTTCATATAACGTCAACACACAGCCAATCTCGGATGCAGCGACGCTTATCCGCCCGGCAAACCTACGCGGACTGCCACCTGATTCGACCTTGGTTCTCGTCAATAATAAACGCCGACACCGCGCGGCCGTGATCACCTTCCTGGGGGGCGGGTTATCAGACGGATCGCAAGGGCCCGATATTTCGGTTATTCCGACGATCGCCTTGAAACAGGTCGAAGTCCTGCGTGACGGCGCATCATCTCAATACGGATCAGACGCGATTGCTGGCGTCATCAACTTCGTGTTGAAGGACGCACCAGACGGCGCATCATTCGAAGCCGAATGGGGCCAAACCTATGAAGGCGATGGCGATCAGTACAGCATCTCCGCCAATCTTGGGCTTCCCATTCCGGTTGGTCAGGGCGGCTTTTTCAACATAAGCGGCGAGTACGGAGAAATTGACGCCACGAGCCGGTCCGTTCAACGGGACGACGCGGCGGCCCTTATCGCAGCGGGCAATACTGCGGTTGCTAATCCGGCACAAATCTGGGGCCAGCCAAACGTCAACGACGATTTCACAATCTTCGCGAATATGGCCGTGCCATTCTCCGAAGCCATTGAGATGTACACCTTCGGCAACTACGCGGAACGCGAAGTAGAAGGGGGCTTCTTCTTCCGTAATCCCAATACGCGCCCAGGCGTCTTTTCAAATGACGGCGGCGCTACCTTGCTGGTGGGTGACCTGACCGCAGACGGGTCCGGCATGTGCCCCACGATCACGATCACTGACAATGTGCCTGATCCGGTAGCGCTCGCAGCGGTTTCCGCCGATCCCGATTGTTTCGTGTTTAACGAACTCTTCCCCGGCGGCTTTACCCCGCGCTTTGGCGGCAACCTCGAAGACAAATCGGTCGTCGGCGGTTTCCGTGGCTTGTTGGGCCGATTGTCTTATGACCTTTCGGTTACCTATGGCCAAAACGACATAAACTTCTTTATCAACAACACGGTGAATGCCAGCCTTGGACCCAACACACCAACAGAGTTCAGACCTGGCGGCTATACGCAAAAAGACCTGAACTTCAACGCTGACTTCGCCTATGCGATCCCGAACGATATGTTCGCTTCTGATATCGTTCTCGCGATGGGCTTTGAGCATCGTGAAGAGGAATTCACCATCCGTGCAGGTGATCCAGCATCATTCCAGATCGGGCCGCTCGCGGCACCGTCAATGGCCTATCCGGGCGGGCAGGGATTCTCATCCAGTTCGAACGGCTTTGGCGGCTTTACCCCCGCAAGTGCTGGAACCACATCGCAAAAGAACTATGCGATCTACACCGAAGTTGAAACGGACATCACGGATCAATTCACGCTTCAGGGCGCGGTCCGCTATGAGGACTTCTATGACTCCTTTGGTGACACGATCAATTATAAGGTCGGTGCCTTATTTAAACTTAACGAAGGGGTTACCCTTCGCTCGACCTACTCAACTGGCTTCCACGCGCCAACGGCAGGTCAGGCAAATGTGACCAACATCACGACGCAGTTCTCTGGCGGACAACTGCAAGATCAGGGCACATTACCGCTTTCGAGCGCGGCAGGGCAATTCATCGCCGACCAGCTTGAGGCATCTACCGGCTCGCGTCCGACCCTCGGTCCAGAAGAGTCCAAGAACTTTACGGCCGGTGTTGGCTTTGGGCTCGGGAATTTCGAAATCACGGTCGATTATTTCCGCATCAAAGTGACAGACCGTATCGCAATCTCGGACCAGCAAGACTTCCGCGGGGCTTTGTTCGCCGCTGGGCTTGATGCCGGGCTGAGTGCCGCAGATATGGGCGTTACAGCTGATGTGAATGGCGACATGATGATCAATTCTGATGATGGCATCACCAGTGTCATTCTCTTTAGTCTTGATGCGAACGGCATTCTGAATGCAAGTGACTTCGCTGGCTCCGAAGACCTGACCAGCTTCGGCTTCTTCCAGAATGCGTTCGACACAAGAACCCAAGGGATCGATATCGTCGCCAGCACGGACTTTGAACTCTATCAAGGTTCAAGCACCAACATGGCACTGGCCTTTAACTGGACCGACACCAAAGTCACTGACCTCGGTCTTGATACGGCGGCACCGCTTTCGACGGGCCGGGCACGTCAGATTGAAGACTCAACACCGGCCGTTCGCGGGAATATGACCTTCAACCATTATCAAGGTATTTTCCGCGGCCTCGCCAGAGTTAATTTCTACGGCAAATTCTTTGAATGCCATCTTGATGCGGTGAATAACGGCCCATTCCCGTCATGTGACTTGCCACATAATGGTAGTGCACAAGTTACCGTCGATCTCGAAGCGGGACTGGAAATCGTCGAAGGGGTCGAAATCATCGCCGGTGTTCAAAACGTCTTTGACTCCTATCCTGATGCATTATCGGCGGCCAATGCAGGCGTCGCCGGTTCACAATATCCTCCGGTTGCACCAGCCGGATATTCTGGCGGGCTCTATTATTTCCGCCTTCGCGCCGACCTCTAAATCGCGCCACAGCACCAAGCGCGCCCGATTCAGTTCGGGCGCGTTTTTTTACGCGCAATTGTATCTATACGAATAACCGACCCGCAATTTAGGTTAACAAACCCTTTCCGCAATAGGCGTTATTCCTCGCTATCTTGGAACAAAGTGTTAGGGCAGTTTTTGGTATGAAGGATCCTCAGCAAGAATGCTAGGTAACCTTATGGCGAAATCAGTTTACACACGCCTTTGCGCGTTTCGAAAAGACACTGACGGTGCTGCGGCAATTGTTGTTGCGATCCTGGTCCCAATTGTAATTGCCGGTCTCGCCTTCGGTGCTGAGGCAGGTTATTGGCTTTTGCAAAAACAGAAAGTGCAAAACGCCACAGACATGGCCGCCTATTCTGCGGCTACCCAGCGAAATTCCGGTATCGCCCTCAAGTCTGAACTTGAAGCCGTTGCGGTCGCGGTCGCTGCGGCGGGCGGATATGCAGGTGATGACACAGGGGCCGAAGTCTACATGCCGCCAATTAAAGGCGATTATACTGGCGATGTGATGGCCACGCAGCTCATTCTGACCCATTCTATTCCGCGGCGTTTTTCTGCCCTGTTCGGCAAAGGGGATATTCAGTTCACTACGATGGCTACCGCACGCGCCATGGCTGGCGATCTGGCCTGTGTTCTTGCGCTAAGCCCGACAGCATCGGGTGCCATATCGATTGGCGGCTCTACGGATGTCGAACTTGACGGGTGTAACATTTCAGCAAACTCCACAAGTTCCTCAGCTATAAAAACCACTGGTAATAGCGCAGATTTCGAAGCTCAGTGTGCGAATACGCCGGGCGGTGTTGACGATAGTCATAATGTGCTTGATCTTGATTGCGGAAATCCACGCACCGGAACAACACCAACGAATGATCCATATGCTGCCGTACCAGAACCAACAGCGAGTGGATGTAGTTCGTTCTCTGATTTTTCAAGAAAGAATAGAAGTACAAACCCCTCGCCCGGCTGCTATACAGTATCCGGAAACGAGAAAGTCGAGGGCGACGTAAACCTATCGCCCGGTGTCTATGTCTTCGATGGTTCTGGTGAATTGCGTCTGAACGGAAATAACAGCATTACCGGAACAGGCGTGACGCTTTATCTTGGCGAGAATGTTTCCGTCAAGGTCAATGGCTCATTCGATCTGGACATAAAAGCCCCGACTACGGGCCCTTATGCAGGCATCGCGATCTATGGTGCACGGAACAATGGTGGCGATATGGACCTAACAGGTAACGCCGGCGTTGCCGTTGTTGGCGCTATTTACGCCCCCTCTGCGGACGTAAAATATTCTGGTAACTCGAGCGGGTTCGGCTCCGGTGAATGCACGCAGGTCGTTGGCATGACCGTCGAATTCTGGGGCAGCTCTGAATTTGACACCGATTGCTCGAATAGCGGCACGACGGACATTACAACTGCTGGCAACATCGCACTTGTGGAATAGATTATGAAAACACAACGCACATTAAAGCCGGTTTTCCGATCTTTTACGCGCTGCAAACGCGGAACATCAGCGGTTGAATTCGCCATCACGGCCCCGCTTTTCATATTCTCTGTGATTTCAATTCTCGATATCGGCATTGCTTTCAGTAAACAGATGAATTTGGACCAATCCGTCAGAACCGGCGCGGAGTTTGTCATTAGCGGCGAAGACGATTCAGACCGGGTGACCGAACTTGTCAGCGTTGCGGCCACTGGCTACAGCAAAAGCGAAGCACTGGATGTGGGCGAAGCAAGGCCCACCGTAACCGTCACCGAAGTTTGCCGATGCCCCGGAAGCGCGACGGAAATTTCTTGTGGCGGCAGCTGTAGCGGATCATCTCCGGCGCGGTTTATTTCCATATCCGCGAGCGAAAATTATTCGCCGATCCTGATTCCACACATGACGTTAAAAGCAGACATTCAAGTACAAGCACAATGACGCCTCTTGGGAAAAATAGATTTGCGAATGCATGTGACGGAACCGCCGCGATTGAATTCGCGCTGGTGTCACCGCTAATCTTTATCTCTGTCCTCGGTATCTTAGAAACCGGTTTGGCCCTTTACGACCAAAGCCGGGTTAGCGCCGCCTGCACAGCCGGCGCGCGCCAAATCCTCATTCATGGTGCCAGCGACGAAGACGCGATTGAAACTGCCGTAAAAAGCAAATTCAAAGCCAGCGAATTGTCCGACCTTTCGATCTCCATGCGTACAGAAACAATCTCCGGTGAAGACTTCAAAGAAATCACCGTGACCTATACGCATGATACAATGGTCGCCATCACCGATCGTCTGGACAGCATCGACCTCAAAACAACTTGCTACGGCCGCGGCGTTTGAGCCTTTAGGATGTCGCGCAAGCGCCTGGCTCCGCCCCGCGATGCGGAAATAGAAAAATTCACGCCAGAAACACACCGCTCTGTAATCGCGTTCGAGGCGCGCGACGACAATCATTCGCTTGCTAGAGGTGTGTAATGGACTTCCCATTTGGTGGTGCCGTAACTGATGTTACGGCGTTCTCTCTGGCTTATTGCTTATATTGCGAACTCGTCAGATAACTGACGCGATGTTTACAACGCTCATGACCATTTGTTACTCAGCCGCTGGGGCCATTTTTATTGGGTGAATGGTGCCGCATAGGTGACTTGAACACCTGACCCCATCATTACGAATGTTGAATTCACACATTTCTGGCTGTTCCTCCACATTCCTATTCGTGTAAAATATCATATAAAATAGGCATTTCTATGCCTTGCTATTCCTGCAGATAGACCCAAATTGGTAGCGCAGTGGTAGCGCAGCGAGAAAAATCATCTATGCGCTACCAAATTTCAGGAGGGGGCCGTGGCCGGAAAACTCACAAAACGACGCGTAGATGCTGCAAAGCCGGGCGAAACTATATGGGATGGCGAGATCAAGGGGCTTGGCGTTCGAGTCTGGGCCAGCGGCGCCCGCAGCTATGTTCTGAAATATCGGCGCGGTGGCGTGCAACGGTGGCTAACCATCGGCGTACACGGTGACGGCTGGACCCCTGAAAAAGCCCGCAGCGAGGCCGAACGTCTTAAAGCAAAAATCCGCGACGGACTCGACCCGGCGTTAGAAGCCAAAGCCGACCGTGAAGCTGATTCATTCGACTTATTCGCCGACCGCTATCTAAAGGACTACGCGGCGCTTCACAAAAAGGCGTCCACCGCGAAGGAAGAAACGCGCGCATTAAAAAACCATATCCGCCCTGCATTGGGGAAGTATCGCGTCAAAGATATTCAGCGTGGCGACATTGCGCGTTTTCACCAATCCATGAAGGAAACCCCTTACGCGGCGAATCGTTATCTGGCTTTATTATCGCACATGTTCAATATCGCGGAGGATTGGGGGCTACGACCCGAAAATTCCAACCCATGCCGTCGCGTTAAAAAGTACAAGGAAATCGCTCGCGAACGGTTTCTATCGCCGGATGAACTGGCGCGACTTGGGGGCGCACTCTCCCACGCGGAAAAATTCGGAGAAAGCCCTTACGTCACCGCCGCTATACGGCTGTTGCTTTTCACCGGCGCCCGGCTTTCCGAAATCCTGACTTTGCGGTGGGAATTTGTTGATTTGGACGCGGGCTTTTTGCGTCTGCCCGATTCAAAAACTGGCGCAAAAACCATCGCCCTACCGGCGCCCGCCAAAGAGATTCTATCAACGCTCCCCCGGCAATCGGATAACCCCCACGTCATTTGCGGCGCAAAGAGAGGCGCGGCGCTAGTGAACCTGCAGAAGCCATGGCGCCGCATCAGGACGGAAGCCGGATTGGCTGACGTGCGCCTTCATGATCTGCGGCATTCTTTCGCCAGCGTGGCCGCAGCGGGCGGCATGTCATTGCCGTTGATTGGCTCTATGCTCGGGCATTCACAACCCCAGACCACCGCGCGTTATGCTCATTTTGCTGATGATCCGCGCCAAGCCGCTGCAAATTCCGTTGCCGCCTCAATAGCAGCCAGCATGAGCGGTGGAAAAGCGAGGATCATCCCTATGCGTAAGAGGGGATAAATATGATTCGGCGCGGCTAAGTTTGGCCGCCGAACTTTCCCCATAGCAACGCATCTACGCAGGGTTTCATACTGCTTTTGGAGTACGGAGTTATGCCTTCAGATAAAAAAAAAGAACCCCCTCGTTTTCGTTGTACGCTCTATGAGGGATTAGAAATTGCGCCGACTTTGGACGATTATTTGGAGTTCATCGACCATCCGGAGCGTCTGGGAAATAAATTAATTGGCGTCTCTTTGTTTGAACGCGTTTGTTTAATCCAAGAAGACTTAGAACGTTTTGGAATTGATATACTGGACTTCATGGGCGCCATAGATGGCGACATCGAGTCTATCGACACTGTATGCATTACAATCGCTCGATTGCTACAAAGGAGGTCTGAATCTGCGCGAGCAGGTCGCACCCATTTGCAGTCGAGGAAAGAGGAAGTCTCGGACTCTTTCGTCAATTATTGCATTCAGATTATTTTAACGACAATCCACTCGCAAGGTGAGTCAATTCCTGATTCTTTGTTCGCCATTATTCGCGAGCAGCTTTGCCCCTCCGGAAATGCTTACGATAAATCGCTACTCAAAAAGGCGCGGAAATCTGCCGCACTGTTTACGGCTATAGATATGATAAATTGCGGAGTGACTCCGAGCGTCCGAAGCATTACCAGAGCGTTAGAAGTTGAGCCGTCTACAATTTTACGCTTATTTCCAAACGACGATATTATTGAGGAAGCTCAGAAGCTGGCGCCGATCCAGAAAGACCTAGATAATTTTGCTCGGGAATGGCGAAACAAGAAATAAGTGTTGCGCACATAACCACGTGCGCAACACCTCGTTCATTACCTAGATTTGGATGCAGTTACCTCGGATTACATCGAAAGGAACTGCAATGCCTGATGACAACAAATTGCTGAGCACCGCACAAGCAGCTGACTACCTTGGTGTTTCCGCAAGTTTTCTTGCCAAGTCGCGTGTAAGTGGTGTGCCTGCAATACATTTTACCAAGATTGGCGCCGCCGTCCGATATCGGAAATCCGATCTGGATGAACACATCGCCGCTAATCTGAAAACATCAACAAGTGAGCCCTCGCAGGCCGCATAGAAAAAGGCCCCCGCCGCACAGCGGCAAGGGCCAAGGAATTAAAACTATGACTGATTTAGGAAAACCCGCACGCGGGGACAATACCCCTTTGCCCGAAATCAACGCCGCAATGGCGCTTAGGATTCATTTAGTACGCGAACGATTTGGAATCGATGGCTCCACTGCTCGGGCGATCTGTGAGATTGCGTTCGGCATTCTAGGCGACGGTGCGCGCCATGACTGAACCCACCGCCGCAAAACGCAACCCGATCCGAGCCATACGGCGTCACTGTCTCGATTGTTGCGGTGGGAGCGCCATGGCCGTCGCGGAATGCCCCTCATCGCCATGCGCTCTCTGGGCTTTCAGGATGGGTGAAAACCCATACCGCGCCCCAGCCACCGACAAACAAAAAGCGCAAGCCCTGAGAAATCTCAGCGCGGCGCGGGCGGTCCGCAATGCCGCCACATAGCAATAAAGGCCGCTCTAAAAAGGGGGGGCAATTCGTCCCCATCCCCTACACGATGGCCAAGTCAGTGGCGTGGCGTTCGCTTAGCGGTGGGGCCGTGAAGGTCTACATAGAATTACATTCTCGATATAACGGGCGAAATAATGGCGACCTAAGCCTAGCCTATGCTGATGCTGCAGCTCTTTTACAGCTAGGGAAAACTACCATAAAACGCGCCTTTGATGAACTAACAGAGAAAGGTTTCATCGTCCGAATGAGCGAAGGTCACTGGTACGGCCGTCGCGCCGCAACCTGGGCCGTCACATCCAAAACAATCGATGTACCTAAATTTTCGCAAGCAACGAACGCTTGGAAAGAGTGGAAATCGAACACGGAAAATTTAAAGGTCGGTACCGATACGGAACGCAAAGCCGCGTAGCGTTCCATTTGAGGACTGAAAAAATGAATCGCTACCGCTTTCGTTCCGCTGGGGTACTCGTCAGCGCCAATTCCCTGATTTTTGCGGTCCATTTGAGGACTGCCTATAGAGTCTACCATACGTAGTATCCCTTTTAGGGGGTGACAAAACTGGAATAGAAGGCCCGTGGCGGGGGCATCGCCCAAGCAGCGGGAAAGGGACTTGCGACCGGCGAAGGAAACAACACTTTACGTTTCCACACTTGAAAAAATGAGGTGGTGGGGGGCTCGCTGCATGACCGGGCTGGACGCGAACGACCGGCGCTTACACACTTCCTGTGAATTATGCCCTCAAAAAACTTTTGTCGTTGGAACCAATCTCTCTTTTTTATCAGGCGGGAAAACTCAGGTTAGCCACATGATTTCGAGAAAATAAAAAATGGGCGGATGGGGCAGCGGTGGCGGACGCGACGCCACGAAACTGACATCATTGCGCAAGATCGATCTAGTCGATTTGCGGCGGCTGAACATGCTGCGCGAAAACGGGCGCCAATTGCTGACTTGGTCCCGCAATGGCGAGCGCGTCGCGTCAGTCAACGTCGATTATCGGCGAAGCTGCTTCATTCTCGATTACCGGGTGAGAGACCGGGGCGACGATTGGCGCCCTATCCGTGAAGAAATCCCCCTCGCGCGTACCGGGCAGAAATTCGGCGGTGAGCGCCTCTGGATTGTCTGCTTATCATGCCGGCGCCGTTGCCGGGCGATTTACGGCGGTGAATATTTTAGATGCCGAGTATGCCACCGGGCGACCTATCCGAGCCAGTATGAGGATGGCCCCAATCGGCTGATTTCTCGCGCTCAGGACGTTCGCATAAACCTTGGCGCATCAGGTAGTATGGATGAACCCTTCCCCAAAAAACCAAAGTGGATGCGATGGAAAACCTACCACCGCCTCTCTCGCAAAGATGAAATCGCGGGCGAGCGGTTCTGGAGAATTGTCGGCGAGTTGGATGAACGGTTCTGGAAGCGCTGAGTTTCATTTTTCCAGCAGCGGCCTCCGTGATTATTGGGATATAGGATTGTCAATCCGATGTTCGTTTAGGCAAGAGCAATGAAATTTATCCGGAATTTTTTATGGAGTTTCCGCCCTTGCTACCAAGGTGCTACACGCGCTGAGGAGCAATCGGGAGGAATCTTATTAAGAAATTCCTACAAGTTCTATCCAATTGCAAACGCCAAATCACGAAACCGATCCATGTTCTCCTGAGAGCTGAAGTGTTTAGCAAATGCGCTTATCTCACTCGCCGATTTTCGTGCGCTATCAGCGCTCTGTGATTCGAGGCCGGGTGAGAGTTCCTTTATCTCAAGAGTTTTATTCTTCAAATAATCGGTCAGCCTGACAATCGGGATGGCCAGTCGAATGTGGAACGCGCTTGCGGGGTGAGTCAGTACTGCTTCGACATTTCGAGTTATGCCCTCGAAGTCACTAACAAGTTGCATTGATGATGTAATTATAATGTCTGGAATGTCGCCCTTTTCGGGAATTTCCAGTCGAAGATGCTCCGTGCAACGCCTTTCCAAAACAAATGTTACGCTACGCGCGATTGCCAGCACGTCCCTTCTTTGCTGGACTTGATGCGCTTCAGCTAAAGCAAAGCCGATGACGCCAATAAAGGCACCTCCAAGAAGTTCAATCCAGAGCCCGTTTTGGATGTCTGGTTTTCCCAACCAATGCGTCATGTCCGCGGCGGTTGACCAAGGCAAGCGTGTTGAAACTTCGCCGTCCGAATATAATGAGAATATGAATAAGGCGATAAGGCACGCGGGTAACAAGAATAGAAAGAGTATCCTAAGAAAACTGTATGTAAGTCGCCCGACAAGGCTTCCAGCGTTTGGAATATGTTGACCGTTGAAAAATTTTTTAATGCGCCATGAGGCATAAGTCGGTGAATCGCGGCGATCCATTAGATAATAGGCTGCTCCCGCCAGACCGACAGAAATGGTCAGAACAATCCAGGCGATAAAAGCCGGGCCCTTAGATTCCAGAGGGTACATTAGATAGCATGAAATCCCTATGCCTAGAATGGATAGAACGCTGAGGAAATAGCCCCAAATCATTTCTGCCCCCAGATAAACCCCGATAGCTCAAATATCGAATATTTGAATACAATACCAGTGCTGCAGGAAAAACGATCCGGCGAAAGCCGCATAAGACCTTCCAAAAGCCGGAAAACTTACTTTTGTGCGGACGGAATCGTCCTGGCGAGGATCATCGTCAACTGCGCGAACGCGAAGTCATTCATGTGGTCGCAAGGCAGCTTTATAGTGTGACGCCCCAAGTTCGTTGTATTGAGCGACTACCATAGCGAAATGGATGCGGTGTAAGACCTACCACCGCCTTTCTCGCGCAGATGAAGTGGCGGGCGAACGGTTCTGGAGAATTGTCGGCGAGCTGGATGAACGGTTTTGGAAGAATTGAGGAGCCAGAGCGGTTTGCTAATTGTAGTCACTTCTCAGCGATGAACCGATACCCGCAATTATACCCCCAAAAGTGCCCGGTAGGCGAATAGCCTTGATTTTCAGCAAGGCTTTATCGACGCCATCGCTTGGTTTCGATTTCCGAGACAACCTGACAAAACCTGACATTCATTCGGAAAGTTTTTTCATGCTTTAGCTAGCTCTTGGCTGATCTCGTTTCCATGCTCTGCGGGGGATATGGGCGCTGGAGCTGTTCCAGACTTTCGACCCCACCGCCTAACCACGCCTTGCATTCCTTCGGATCGGTGAGAATAACCGGCATCGCCTTCTCATGCACTGGCCGAACTAGATCATTCGCCTCTGTTGTGAGAAATGCGTACAGTTCCCATTCGCGTTCCTCGCGCGCTCGGCGCTTCTTACCCGGTTGCTCAGCTAATCTTTCACCCTTCCATGGCCGCCACACGCCAGCAAAGAACGCTATCTCGACACCCTTCACCGTGAACAAGTTGAATCGCGCACCGGCTCTGCAAAGGCTGTAAACGGAACAAGGCAACGATACTCGGGCTTGGTCATCCATTCGCGGTTTACGTCGCTCCACCATTTGCTTTTGAGATTGCGAATATTTGTGATCGGCGCGTTTTGGCCGGGGATAGGGGGAAAGCCCCACCGCAACATCGCAAGCTCTAACTTGCCCGTTCCGGCTGGCCGCAGCACCGGCGCATCCTGATCGGGGTAAATGTTTTCTTGACCGCCATAATTGTCGGTCTGCGCAGTGCTTGCCACATCGTGTTCCATCAACGCGGCAAGGCGGCGGATCTCATCAACAGAGCCTTTATTGGCATATCGGTTGCACATACTTACCTCAAGCTTAAGTCGCGCTTCCAGCACTGATTATTTAGAGCGCTTTGGCAGACCAAATCTCGATCAGTACAGAGATAATTGTCGTGATTATTGTTACATACACAGTGACCCTCGTACCGATTCTTACTGACGTGTCAGGACTGTTCCAAAGGCTTGTACTTTGTCCGATGGAAAATTCCGCAACTTCTGGGACTCTAATGTCACCAAACAAGCTTTCAATGACAGTTTCCGGAAGCATTATGCTCCCTTCATTTATCGTATTTCCTTTTCCACGATGAAGCTCACCTTCAATTTTTTTGTATGCTAATCCATTCTTCATTCTTAGTTTAATAAAGTCACCTGACTTAAAATTTGTACCCTTTAAGTCGCTTTGATGCATGACGATGTAGTTGCCATCATAGTCGTCTATGATTTTTAATTTCTTTAACTTACTAATGGGCTTAAACATTACAATGTACGTATAATGAGCTATTTTTATAATAACGTAAAACAGGGATAAAATCCCTATTGCGGCCAATCCAAGAATTACATAACGGAATATCGAATGTTGAGTAACAGCATATAGCTGATCTAGTTCAAACATGTCCCACCCCCACAACATGGCTCTTAAGCCTTTTAATACAACAAGCCCGTGCCGCAAGTTCCATTTCCACTAAGCCCGCCGGCGGTGGCGACAATTTGCCGATAGCTTGATTTTAACTTGAGCCTTTTGTTCTCCTATTGTTCTGCTTCGGTGGCGGCGGATGTGGACGGACGGGCGGTCCACATAGCTTGAGGACTAACGCCGTGCGCAAACCGGAGACGATAGGACGCCTATATTTAGACTTTGACGGCTTCTTTGCATCCGTGATCCAACCTGCATGAAGTGCCTTCATACGTGGCTGTAAAGCCCTGTGCAGTTGTTGCTTAAAGTCGATCATTGTGACGTTACGCTTGCGGAAGTCGCGCGCGAACTGAAATGCCGCCGCCCGCATTGCGGCCATAGTCGCGCGCGACTTTCGCTAATCAGGAATGATGACACGAGCGGATTTGTAGGGGGAATGCCGTAAACCCATTTGACTAGGTTTTATTTTTTTGAACGGTCGTATTCACTTTCTGAATCCGCGTAAGGAGGTTCCGTTTCTGGTTTTTCGGTGTCCGTGATCGAAACGCCAACGTCTAATGGAGGGAACTCAGCTTCACGATAAATCGCCTGTGGTGACACATCCGACGGTTCGGTTTTCCCCTTTAGTTGGGGGGCGGTGGGTGTCCACGCTTTTAAATGTTGACCTACGTTTTCATAGAAATCAGGAACCGCATTTTCCACGCCCTCAATAAAAGTACGTACGCCAGAAAACTTACCCCCAAGCTCACGAATAAATAAAACCTCAAACGAAGTAACAACCATCTTCTTATCACGGACAGCAATTAATTTATCGGGATTTTCTCGAACTTCTAGTAACGAAGATTGAGTTGCTTGAGCCTTTCCTGGCCAAATAGCACGGATGAAAACTTCAGGAGAGTTTGTCTTCGATAACTGTTTTATCAGCCAATTAAGACGGGCTCCTGATGATTTTCTATCGCTTGGAGCGAGCAATCTCATGGACATCATTATTGATCGTGTAAGCAAGTCTGCCTCGATCATAATCGAATTCGCTGTATCGGGAATATCAAGCGTACACCTTACTCGCTTGTCCGATGCTAAAAATGCCGCATCATCTTCTTTCCGCAACTTTGGATCGGCTCGATGGCTACGCAATAGTTTAACTTCAACTTGGGTTTGGAGCAGACGACTCATAATCAGGCATAAATCGCGCACCTCTTGATGCCATGCCTCTATAACTTCGAAAGTACTGTCAGAATTTTTTTGAAGTGGTGCGGTGCCTCGAACCGCTGCGACAACTTCGGTCCACGCGGAAGGCATACGCTCAAAGCCCTTCACCCCAGTACTTGGATGAGACAAAAACCGGACAAGCTCCGCTAGGATTCTTGATTGATCCACATCACTGATAGAATTGGACGAGAGCTGTAGCGTTGCTTGCGTTAAAATAAACATCCAAGACCAATGATAAAGCTCAACCTTACGCATCGCCCCTTTTGAGGGTGAAAGCGGATGATGATTAGGCTGGGCTGTGAATTGATTGGATAAGGTAACAACCGCATCAATTCCGTTATCACGAGCGAGCTGCAAATAGGCTTCAATTTGCGGGATTTGCAGATCTGCATTCCCTACTTTAGCCTCGACTAAAGCCGTCCACTGCCTCTTTCCAGTAGTCAGCACTATCAGACCGTCCGGACGGATTTTTGTGTCCGTTTTCGCGAAAACAATCTCCGTATATACATCGATTTTTGTTCTTGCCCCTTTACGTTGGCCAATGGTTGCCAATAGCGCGGCCCCGAATTCCTCCACATAGGCGATAGAAGATAGGACAACGGATAGAGTTCGCCCCTCTTTGGACGTTTCTGCGAGAACTGGAAAGAGCCTTGCGCGCTCACCGGACCTAAGAAATGAAGGTTTGTTTTCCACGTCTGCCCTTTCGATTTATATGAATGGTTTAGGGTGCAGTGTGCATCATTACTGTCCTTTTCGCATCATTAGTCCAGAACACTTCGCGCCTCTTGGTAGCGCTGTGGTAGCGCCAACGATTGACGGGACGGGTTCTTGATTTGAAAAAATTATATCTTATTGTTTTTATTGAACAAAATGGTGCCGCATAGGTGACTTGAACACCTGACCCCATCATTACGAATGATGTGCTCTACCAGCTGAGCTAATGCGGCCCGATAGGGGTGGGAAGGCGTCATAGCTTGGCTGCGGGCGTTCCGCAAGCCGATTTTGACGCCTTGCCCGTCTGATTTTAGCCCCTGAGCGATCCGCCGGTGGCTTTCTCGACCTGCGCCACAACTTTGGCGGAGATGGCTTCGATTTCCTCGTCGGTGAGGGTTTTATCACGGGGCTGGATCGTGACCTCGACCGCGAGGGATTTCTTGCCTTCGGGGACGCCTTTACCCTGATAAACGTCGAACAGAGAGACGCCCGTGATCAGCTTTTTCTCTGCGCCGCGCACCGCTTTGAGCAGCGTTTCGGCGGTCACGGCTTCATCCACGACGAAAGCAAAGTCGCGCGTGAGCGGTAACAGCTCAGATGCATTGAGCGCAGGCCGCGTTTTGGTTGGCTTTTTCTTTGGTGACGGAATGGCATCGAGAAACACTTCGAAGCCATAGACCGGACCATCGACATCCATTTTCTTGAGAACGCCCGGATGAATTTCACCGAAATGCGCAATCACCTTTGGCCCCAAACGCAACACACCAGAACGACCCGGATGGAAATAGCTTGGCGCATCCTCCGTTGTCTGAAGGCTGGCGACCGGCGCACCCGCCGCATCAGCAGCGGCAATTGCATCGGCCTTAACCGTGAAAACATCTGCCGACGGATTAGTGCCCTGCCAGTGGCGCGAGGGCGATGAATGACGCGCGCCCGTCGCAACACTCGCCTGATCATCGGGCTGATCACCATTATAGACCGGCGCGACCTCGAAGAGTGCGAGATCATCGCGCCCACGATCCGCATTACGCCCCAAAGCGCTAATCAGGTTTGGTAAAATGGTCGGACGCATCACGCTAAGGTCCGATGCGATCGGATTGGCAAGAACCAGGCCTTTCTCGCGCATCGACTTTTCATCCGCAAACAGACCAACATGCCGCTCGTCCATGAACGACCATGTCACCACTTCAAACATGCCGCGCATCGCAAGCGCACGACGCGCCAATCGGCGACGATCCTGCCCGATAGTGAGTTTTGGCGTTTCGACAGATTTCAACGGCGGAAGGGTCTCGGTGGGAAGGTGCGCAAAGCCGACAATACGCGCAATTTCCTCGACAATATCGGCCTTCCCCTCGACATCGGGGCGCCATGTGGGAACATCCACCTGCCACGGATCACTTTTCGACACCGTAAATCCAAGCGCGCTCAAAATCTTTTCCGCCCCCTCTGGCGGCACATCCATGCCGGTGAGGCGCTTGACCTCTGATGGGGGGAAGAGAACGGTTTTATCGGGGGTTGGAACAGTACCCGCAAGCTCGATCTCACTGGGGCTACCGCCGCAAAGATCAAGGATGAGTTGCGTCGCCATTTCAAGACCAGGCACAACAAATGCCGGATCGACACCGCGCTCAAAACGGTAGCGCGCATCAGAAGTGATTCCAGTTTTGCGGCCCGTTTTTGCGGTTCTTAATGGATCGAAATAGGCGCACTCGACGAATACATTGACTGTTTCCTCTGTGCACCCCGTTTCTTCTCCGCCCATGATACCGCCAAGGCCGAGAACACCATTTTCGTCGGCAATGACACACATGGTGTCGTCAATTTCATATTCCTTGCCATCGAGAGCAAGAAACTTTTCGCCTTTCTCACCCATGCGTGCAACAACTGCGCCTTTTAATTTGTCGGCATCATAAACATGAAGTGGCCGCGCGCGGTCATAAGAAATGTAATTGGTGATATCGACCAATGCATTAATCGGCCGCAATCCGATCGCGCGCAATTGATCCTGTAGCCATTTCGGTGACGGGCCGTTTTTAACGCCTTTGATCAACCGGCCAGAGAAAGCCGAACAGGCGTCGCGGGTGGCATCATCAAAATGTAGCTCGACCTTTTGCGGACAGGGATATTCGCCCGAGACCGGCTCTGGGGTTGGGGTGATTAATGTGCCAAAGCCCGCAGCCGCGAGATCACGCGCCACGCCATTCACGCCATTCGTATCCGGCCGATTTGGCGTAACTTCGAAATCAATGACCGGATCATTTAGACCGTAAACTTCGGCAACTGGCTCACCCACCGACGCGCTCTCTGGCGCTTCGATAATGCCGTCATGATCATCACCCATCTCAAGCTCGCGGACTGAACACATCATGCCGTGGCTTTCAACGCCGCGAATTTTCGCCTTGGACAAAGTAACGTCAATGCCGGGCACATAGGCCCCAACAGGCGCATAAGCAACCTTGATACCAGCGCGCGCATTGGGCGCGCCGCACACAATCTGCTTTTCACCATCTTTTGTGGCGACCCGGCAAACTTTTAGTTTATCCGCATCGGGATGTTTTTCCGCATGCAGCACTTCGCCAATCGTAAAGGCGGCCAAACGTTCCGCAGGGTTTTCAACGCTTTCAACCTCAAGGCCGACAGCGACCATCGCGTCAACGATAGCGTCAAGGCTTGCGTCTGTTTCAAGATGTTGCTTCAGCCAGCTTAATGTGAATTTCATTGTTCTGTTACCTGCTTAAACCTGTCGCCAAATTCGGTTGATCGACAGGATCAAACCCATAATGCTCTAACCACCGCGCATCAGCGGCAAAGAAATCGCGCAAATCCGGAATGCCATATTTCAACATGGCCAGACGATCAACGCCCATCCCCCAGGCAAAACCTTGATACTCGTCAGGATCTAACCCGCAATTCACAAGCACGTTCGGGTGCACCATCCCGCAGCCAAGGATTTCCATCCAGTCCGCACCCTGACCAAATCGAATTTCCTTGCCGACGCGCTCATACCCGATATCCATTTCCGCCGATGGCTCAGTAAACGGGAAGAAATGCGGACGGAAGCGAGTTTTTACCTCATCGATTTCAAAGAAGGTTTTGACAAAGGCTTCGAGCGTTCCTTTGAGGTGGCCCATATGCGCATTTTTATCGATCACAAGCCCTTCGACCTGATGGAACATCGGCGTGTGCGTCTGGTCGGAATCACAACGATAGGTCCGGCCGGGAATGATGATCCGGATGGGCGGCTTTTGCGATTGCATCGTCCGTATCTGCACCGGGGATGTATGGGTACGGAGCATCTGGCGCGTTCCGTCCTGACGCGGCTCAAAAAAGAACGTATCGTGCATTTCGCGCGCCGGGTGATCAGCGGGAAAATTCAACGCCGTAAAATTATGAAAATCATCCTCGATGTCTGGCCCTTCGGCGACATCAAAACCCATCGCGGAGAATATAGCGACAATTTCTTCGGTCACTTGCGAAACCGGATGGATCTTGCCTTTGACTTCGGGCCGGATCGGCAAGGTGACGTCGACTTTCTCTGAGGCCAGACGCGCGTTGAGCGCCGCCTCTTCGAGCGCCTGTTTCTTAACCTCGATGGCATCGGCAATACGGGTTTTCAGACCATTCAGCGCCGGGCCCATTTCCTTGCGCTCTTCCGGGCTCATTTTGCCAAGGGTTTTCATCTGCTCAGAGACAACCCCTTTCTTGCCGAGCGCGCCAACACGTACATCTTCGAGCGCAGCAGCATTTTCGGCGCTATCAATTTTCGCCAAGAGGTCGGTTTCAAGGGCCTTCAAGTCGGACATGTCGACCTGTCTCCAATCTATGTTCCAAAAGAAAAAGCGTCATTCGTTTCCGAATGACGCTTTAGCGATATTGTTAGTGGGCGTCACCCGGCAGTTTCTGTGGCTGACGACCCAATTGCGGTTTTTTTGCTGTTTCGATCATCGCGGGGACTTTCCGGGATGATTTGAAATCAGGCTTTAAGCGAGCGCCGCTTTTGCCTTTTCCGCGAGGGCCTTGAATGCCTCGGGCTCGTGCACAGCAATATCCGCGAGAACCTTACGGTCTACCTCGATGCCAGCGCGATCGAGCCCGTTGATAAATCGGCCATAGGTAAAGCCGAGCTCACGGCAGGCAGCATTGATGCGCTGGATCCAGAGCGAGCGGAAATTCCGCTTGCGGACACGACGGTCGCGATAGGCGTACTGGCCAGCTTTTTCGACGGCCTGATTAGCAACGCGGAACGTGTTTTTACGGCGGCCATAGTAGCCTTTGGCTTTGCCGATGATTTTTTTGTGGCGGGCGTGGGCTGTTACGCCTCTTTTGACTCGTGACATGACAGCGTCTCCTTAGCGGTTATAGGGCATGTATTTTTTGACGATCTTCGCGTCAGCATCCGAAAGCACATCCATGCCGCGATTTTGGCGGATTTGCTTTGGCGTACGCTTGATCATGCCGTGGCGCTTGCCTGCAACACCGGCTTTCACTTTGCCGCTTGCTGTCATTTTAAAGCGCTTTTTCGCGCCAGATTTCGTCTTCATCTTGGGCATTTCGCAATTCCTTAAAGGGTCCTTTCGGACGTGCAACAAGGCCGCCAAGGCATGCCATTCCCGAAATCGGGGCCCGGCGACCGTTTGAGAAAGCGGGGGTTATACCCTGCGAAGCGCTGATAGCAAGGGGGTATTCTAGCGGATTGCCAGAAAAATCCCCGCAATTAGCGCAAAAATCGCGATTATCATCAAAACGCGCTGAACCGCAGGTGCCAAGCGGCGGACGATATGGATCATATTACGGCCTCCATGATCACTTTACCGAGCGTGAGGCTCAGGCTGTCTCCAGAATAGCCTAGAATGAGTGACAAGCGAATAACACCTGACATAATCTAGGGCGTAAGGGCGCGCAGGCAGCCCGGCAAATGCCGGCGCTGACCATCGAAGGGGAGATGGGGCGCAGATGAAACGTGTAATAAGTTTGGTACTTTTAGCCATCGCGAGCATCGCGACCGGTCCCCTTGCGGTTGCCCAATCAATTGCTGAGAACGAAACACTGGCCGAAATCCCTTATCGCTTGCGCTATCAGGGCTGGATCACTGTTGATGCGACCGTGAATGGGCTGGGGCCATATCACTTTATTGTCGATTCCGGCGCGACAATTACCTCCGCTTTTGAGAACCTTGCCCGATATCAAGCCTTTACCCCCGCAGACCGGGAGGACATCCGCATTTTGGGGCTGACCGGGGCGAAGGCATTGCCCGCCTATAATTTGGGAACGATCGATTTTGGCGGCGCACGACTGGAAAACCATGTCGGCGTTCTGCTGCCGGATTGGCTGCCGCCGAATACGCCGCCTCAGGGGGTCTTGGGGCTCGATTTTCTGTCCCGCTATAAGGTGCATATCGACGCGAATTACCGGCTGATCCGTTTGTATGAATCTGGTGGTGATGCGCGCCCGTCGTCGAAAGGGTGGTCACGGACCAATTTAAAACCGATCAGCATCTCCGATAAAGCTATGCCCCTCCATACGGTGAAGGTACAAGTGCGCGGATCGTACATTCCGTGTATTGTCGATCTTGGTGCATCGGGGACAATTTTTAATACGGCTGCATTGCGCGCAATGATGGCGGGCATTCGTGTCAATATGAACCGCAGCACCATGTCGACCGGATCGCGTATCAATGATATTTTTGAAAACACCGCGCGGGTTCGCCCAATTAAAATCACGCGCCTCCGTTTGGGGAATGCGATCTGGCGGAATAAAATCTTTCTCGTTTACGACGCGCCCATATTTAAAGAACTCGGTAAAAGTTCGAGGCCCTTCTGTTTGCTAGGCGCAGATCTTTTCACGGATCGCAGCATCATGTTCGATTTTGAAGATGAAAAGCTGTATATCGGCCCCGTACGTGGGCCGACGACCGGCTAACCAAAACCAAAATTATAATGGTGATACAGAAAGAGGAGACGAAATGAATCGTCTGATCGCAACGATTGGCTTTTGCGCGATGTTTACCAGCGCTCAAGCAGCAGATTATGCCCTGGTGCATGCCGGCCGATTACTGGCCAAACCCGGCGAAGCCGTGACCGAGAACCAAACCGTCGTCATAAAAGACGGAATGGTCGAGCGGGTTGCCGATGGCTTTATCGACGAAAGCGCGGTTGGCGCGGGTGATGACGACCAAGTCACCATTCACGACCTCAGAGATTATTTCGTAATGCCTGGCCTGATTGACGGGCATGTTCACATTACGCACGAAAACAACCCAAATGGCCGCCTCGACCGGGTACAGATGTCCGGTGCCGATTTAGCGATCAAAGGTGCTGGCTATGCCCACACCACGTTGATGGCCGGCTTCACCACCGTTCGCGATGTTGGCGCAGGGTCAAGCGATGCGATCTTTGCCCTGCGTGACGGCATAGAGCGCGGCGACGTTGTTGGCTCACGGATTTATGCCTCGGGCGCAACGATCTCGGTTACCGGTGGTCACGGCGACGGAACGCAAGGGTACACGGATGAAATCGGCCACATCCTTCATTCCAAAGGTGTCTGCGATGGGGCGGTCGAATGCCGTAAAGCGGTGCGTGATCAAGTTCGGCGCGGGGCCGACCACATCAAGCTCACAGCAACGGGCGGCGTTCTGTCAAACACAGCCGCCGGACTTGAGCAGCAATTCTTTGATGACGAATTAGAAGCCATCATGGACAGCGCCCATGCGATGGGCCGCCGGGTCACAGCCCACGCCCATGGGGTGAATGGTATCAATGCCGCGCTGGAAGCGGGCGTCGATTCGATCGAACACGGAACATATCTCAATAAGGACTCTATTCGCCTGTTCAAAAAGAACGGCGCATTTTTGGTGCCGACAATTCTCGCCGGTGTCACTGTTGCGGAATGGGCAAATGATCCAAACTCACACCTATTGCCGCCGCAGCGCGTAAAAGCCGCAAAGGCTGGCCCAGCCATGATCGACATGGCACGCCGGGCCCACAATGGCGGCGTGAAGATCGCGTTCGGAACCGATAGCGGCGTTTCGAAACATGGCGATAATGCCCGCGAATTTGGCCTCATGGTGGAAGCCGGAATGACACCGATGGAAGCCATTCACGCAGCGACCGTCAACGGCGCGGCGAACCTCAACAAATCCGATCTTCTTGGTACCTTGGAGCCGGGCAAATTCGGCGATCTTGTTGCGGTGAAAGGCGATCCTTTGAGCGATATAAAAGAACTCGAAGATATCGATTTTGTCATGAAAGAAGGCGTCGCCTACAAAAAGAAATAAGGCTCCCACCCGAGCAGAACGTAAAACGGTCGCCCTCGTGGCGGCCGTTTTTATACATAGTCCAGCGGCAACTCGGTGGTGGATTTAATGTCTTCCATCGAAAAGCTGGATTTAACGTCCGAAAACTCGGCGACGGAAATCAGCTTTTTATAGACCTTGTCGAAGCGTGCCATATCCGGACAGACCACCTTCATCAGGTAATCTGTATCACCGCTCATGCGGTGTAGCTCGACGATTTCCGGGATCCGCCGCACCGATTCCGCGAATTTACCAAGCCACGCCTCGCTATGATGGGCAGTCTTTACCGAGATGAAGGCCGTCAGCCGGAGGTTCAGCCGTTGCCGATCCACAAGCGCCACCCGTTTGGTGATAACTCCTTCATCTTCAAGCTTTTTTATGCGCCGCCAACAGGGAGTCGCGGAAAGCCCGACCGAATCGGCGATTTCACTAACAGGGGTCGATGAATCGCGTTGCAGTATCGCGATAATTGATTTATCCGTATGATCCATTCTAAAATTTATACACTTATTAGAAAAAACTCGCAATCATTAGTTTTTCTTATCCAAACTATAGTATAAATTTTCAACCAAGCTGACATATCCTTGGATCAATTCAAACGGGAGATCCGAGGGACCATGATCAAGAAGTCTTTTACCGAGCATCCAGCTAGTGTTGGCGAGACCTATTTCGAGCATATGGGCTCTGCTTTTGGTTTTGGCTCAAAAATGGTGGTTGCAGGGATCGCGTGTTTGCTGCACGGGTTTTTTCCCTTCCTGTTCGAGCGCACGGGCCGGACCTGCGTTCAGGAATTGCACCACCGCATGGTAACACACCGTGATCGGCGCACATCGATGCCGCCGCTTAATACCGAAAAAAGCCACGCCGCCGAATAAGGCGCGAACCAAGCCCCAGAAAGCAAAAACTGCGTGAGCACGACCGACCTACAGCCTTCAGCGAGTCTTCAAGAAAGAGCAAAAAGCGTCGCCCCCGGTATCCTATTAAGCGGAACCGTTGCGATGGCATCGCTTTTCATTTCATCGCGCTATGGCGGGCCGGTTATGCTGTATGCGATCCTATTCGGGATTGCGTTTAATTTCCTCGCGGCGGACGAAAAATGCGCGCCAGGCATTCAATTTGCCTCGAAACGTATTTTGCAACTTGGCGTAATTCTTCTTGGCGCTTCGGTGACCTTTACCGAAATTGCGGGGCTCGGATGGGCGACCGCAATGCTCGTCGTTTCTGCGGTGACGTTAACGCTCACCTTAGGATGGATGATCGGACGGTCTGCCGGCCTTTCCTCTTCTCATTCCACTTTGTCTGCTGGTGCCGTAGCCATATGCGGCGCATCCGCCGCCATGGCGATTGCATCGGTCTTACCGCAGAACAAAGAAAGCGAACGTAATCTGATTTTGACGGTGGTTGGCGTGACCAGCCTCTCGACGATCGCGATGGTTCTTTACCCGATGATCACGCATGCCATGGGCCTTACGGACATGCAGGCCGGTGTGTTTCTTGGGGCAACCATTCATGACGTCGCGCAGGTTATAGGGGCCGGGTATATTGTCTCTGATGAGGCAGGATCGGTCGCCGCTGTGGTCAAGCTGATGCGGGTTACGCTGCTTGCGCCAGTCGTATTTGTCATCGCGATGATTTTTGCGCGCCAAAGCAAATCGTCAGATCCGCAAAATAACGGCGCACAAGCCTCAGGCCGGGCATTTCCGATGTTTCTTTTGGGCTTTGCCGCGTTGATGGCCGCAAATAGTTTTGGCTTGGTGCCGGATGCATGGCGCAGCGGCATTTCCGAGATGTCGCGCTTCTCGCTTGTGGTCGCCGTGTCCGCGTTGGGTGTCAAAACTTCGCTCAAGGATCTTTTTGAGGTTGGACCAAAACCGGTCGCCGCGCTTGTTCTTCAGACCATGCTGTTGGCCGTGTTTGTGGCCGCGTCGGTATTACTCTTCGCACGCATGCTGCCGCATTGATGCTTTGGTTAATGCGCACTTAATCCCTCGCAGCATCTTGCACGAATATCACTGAATTCTTTTGCTCGATCTTAACTCTGTTCCGGCACACTGCGCCCAGATTTACATTCTGGAGCGCGCTCAATGTCTGACCAGTCACTGGAAACCCGCCTAACCGCAATCGGAGCCGACGGCTTTGTATCGGCGGATGAGGTTTTGTTTTTACGCCGCACAGTCTTTGCGGATGGTGTCGTTTCAACAAAAGAGCTCGATGCGTTATTCGCGCTTGGCGACAAAGCACCCGATGGCGAGCCGGAATGGTTTCAATTCTTTGCCGAAGTCGCAGCGGACTTTTACCTGCGCGAAGAAGAACCGCAGGGCTATTTGACCGAACAGGAATTTGAATCGCTGAAAAGTCGCGTCCTCAGAAACGGCCACGCTAATGGCCTTGAGATCGCACTCATGGTCAAATTGATGGAAACCGCCGAAGCAACGCCGTCAGACTTTGCGGCCTTTGTCGGCGATCAGATCAAGCAAAGCATTCTCAAAAAAGAAGGCGGGCCAATTGTCGAGAAGCACGACGCAATCATCCTGCGCCGCTATCTGTTTGCGGCCGGCGGTGATGGCAATGTCGCCGTTACCAGAGCCGAAGCAGAACTGCTTTTCGACATCAATGACGCCACGGAAAATGCGCGCAACAGCCCCGCCTGGACCGAACTTTTCGTACAAGGCATCATCAATCATCTGATGGCGCATCTAGGATATACCGCGCCCAGCCGAGAAGAAGCCTTCCGCCGCAATGCATGGGCGCGCGATCATTCGACCAATGTGGGCGGCTTTTTCAAACGCATGCTCTCGGGCGGGTTCAGCGCCGTGAAAAACGCCTATGCCAGCGAAACCGTGGCCGGTGCCCATAACGACCAACGGGATGCGGCCGCCACCGATGCGGAGCAAATCACCAAGGCCGAAGCTGAATGGCTGGCATCGCGCATCGGCAAAGATGGCGGGTTCGACGCCAATGAGCGCCGGTTGATCGAACGGATGCGCCAGCACGAAAAAGAGCTGCCGGATACGTTGAAAAAATTGATCGGAAGCGCAGCCTAAGCGCCGGCAGAACCGCTCTGGAATTTCGCTACAAATGCCGAGATCACATCGGCCCACCGGCTGATATTTTGTGAGAGATGGGCTTCGGAAACACCGCCGCCCAACTCGATCACATAATCAACGCCGACTTCATTGGTTCCTTCCAGAACATAAGCCCGGCCAAAGACCTGACTGTCATTGAAGCTATTGACGATGCGGTAATCGCTTTCGGTGACATCCCGGCCCAGCTCGAAATTGGCGAAAAACACCAAGGTCTCGCAGGCCGTCGGCGCACCCGAACAACCAAGCGCGCGGACATAAAAGCCAAAATCACCGGCACGCCCAGCAGCAACCGGTGCCCCGGTTTGACTGTCCGCCATCATATTCGGGCTGAGATCCGCCGCGCTTAACACCGTCTCTAACTGGTCTGCCGTGACAGACCCTAAGGATTGCGCAGATGCCCCCGGCGCGCAGGCCAATACCAAAGCCGCACCCATCGCCATTGAAAATCGCTTGTTCATTCCCGTCCCCATACTCAGCCGTCGCGGCACCCCTTAACCAGTGACAGCATGACCGAAAAGGCCAGCCCATGGCAATGGTCACGCAGGATTCTCGGGGTGTTGCCCAAGAAAATAGCAGCAAGCCACCGGATCTGCATGATTTTATCACAAAGAGATACAACTTACCGCGTTGACACCAAGAAGGGGCGGCCTATGTTCGCCAAACCTTTTTCCGCCTGAATTTACGGGGCTTTCATGGTCAACAGCGCATTACCCGAACGGCCGCAATCACCGCGACCCATATCGCCACATCTCCAAATTTGGAAATTTACTGTCACGATGGCAGCGTCCATCACCCACCGCGGAACCGGCATGGTTCTTTATGGCGGGTCATTGTTACTTACGGTCTGGGCCTATGCCCTCGCCTTCGATCCGGCTCTATTCGCCGCTGTCGCTGGCTTTGTCGGCTCTCCGATCGGTTTCATCATTGTTGCCGGTTATGTCTGGGCCTTGTCATTCCATATGATGAACGGTCTTCGCCACCTTTATTGGGATACCGGACGCGGCCTCGCGCCAGCGACGGCAACCAAAACTGCATGGGCAATTTATATCGGCTCGATCGTCCTCGCAGCGATCATCCTTTTTGTTGGATATTCTGCGGGAGGAGCTGCGTAAGATGGCACATAAAGGCACTTCAACATTTATCGTTCAGCGCGCGACCGCTGCGCTTTTGATCCCACTCGGTATCTGGTTCCTGATCAGCGTTGTGTCGCATCTTGGTGCTGATTACGAAGTTGCGCGGGCATGGCTCGCCAATCCAGTGAACGGCATTCTTCTTTCGGTCTTTATCATTATCGGCGCGCTGCATATGCGGATCGGCCTTGCGGAGATCATTGTCGATTACATCCATTCCAAACTTGGCGGCGTTTTACTTCTTTTGAACTGGCTTGTTGCTGTCGGCATTATCGCCAGCACCCTTTTCGCCGTTTTCAACATTTCATTTGCAGGCTGACGAATGACTTCCAATTACGAGATTATCGATCACGAATATGATGTTGTCGTTGTGGGCGCTGGCGGTGCCGGCCTAAGGGCAACACTCGGCGCAGCGCAGGCTGGCCTAAAAACCGCATGTGTCACCAAGGTATTCCCAACCCGCTCGCACACCGTTGCGGCGCAGGGCGGGATCTCCGCGTCGCTTGGCAATATGGGCGAAGATGACTGGCGCTGGCACATGTATGACACCGTAAAGGGGTCAGACTGGCTCGGCGATCAGGACGCTATTGAATATCTTTGCAAACACGCCCCGGCGGCGGTTTACGAACTGGAACATTGGGGCGTGCCTTTCTCTCGTACGGAAGAAGGCAAAATCTATCAGCGCGCTTTTGGCGGCATGACCCGCAATTTTGGCGAAGGTCAGGTACAACGGACATGCGCAGCCGCTGACCGGACCGGTCACGCTATCTTGCATACGCTTTATGGCCAGGCCGTCAAAAACAACGCCAAATTTTTCATCGAGCATTTTGCCCTTGATTTGATCATGACAGACGAAGGCGAATGCGCCGGTCTGCTCTCTTGGGAACTCGATACCGGACGCATCCACCGTTACAAGGCGAAAATGGTAATCCTCGCCACTGGTGGTTATGGCCGGACTTATTTCTCTTGCACCTCTGCCCATACTTGCACGGGCGATGGTAACGGCATGGTCCTGCGCGCAGGTCTGCCGCTTCAGGATATGGAATTCGTTCAGTTCCACCCGACCGGCATTTATGGCGCAGGTGTTTTGATCACCGAAGGCTCACGTGGCGAAGGTGGTTACCTGACGAACTCTGAGGGCGAACGCTTCATGGAGCGTTATGCACCGTCGGCAAAAGATCTAGCTTCGCGCGATGTTGTTTCTCGTTCAATGACCATCGAAATCCGCGAAGGGCGCGGCGTCGGTCCGAACAAGGATCACATTCATCTGAACCTCAATCACCTTGACCCGGCCGTTCTTGCGCAGCGTCTTCCGGGTATTTCGGAATCGGCGAAAATCTTTGCGGGCGTTGACGTCACCAAAGAACCGATCCCGGTTATCCCGACAGTGCACTATAATATGGGCGGTATTCCGACCAATTATCACGGCGAAGTCGTCACCAAACGCGGCGATGATGCGGACGCGGTTGTGCCCGGCCTGATGGCAATTGGTGAAGCCGCATGTGTCTCTGTTCACGGTGCTAACCGCCTCGGCTCAAACTCATTGATCGACCTTGTGGTCTTTGGTCGTGCAGCCGGTATTCGTTGCGGTGAAGTCGTCAAGGCGCAGGGTGCCCATCGCGACCTGCCACAGCGCGGAACCGACGAGGCGCTTGCGCGGCTTGATCATTTCCGTAATGCCAAAGGCGATACACCGACATCGACGATCCGCGCCAATATGCAAAGCGTCATGCAGAACAACTGCGCGGTGTTCCGGACCGGTGAAGTGCTTGAAGAAGGCCGCACCAAGATCAAGGAAGTCTATGACTCTATGCCGAATATCGGCGTCACAGATCGCTCGCTCGTGTGGAACACCGACCTCGTGGAAACGCTTGAGCTCGACAATATGATCGGCCAGGCCATCGTCACCATGGAAGGCGCGGCCAACCGCACGGAATCGCGCGGTGCCCATGCCCGCGAAGACTACCCTGATCGTGACGACGCAAACTGGATGAAGCACACCGCCGCATGGTTTGCTGATGGTAAGGCCACCATCGATTATCGTCCGGTTCACAATTACACGCTCACTGACGAGATGGATTATATCGAACCGAAAAAACGGGTTTACTAAGCCCCCTTTTACGATCCGATAAAAACGGTTTAGCCTTCCCGAAAATTCGGGAAGGCTTTTTTTATGTATCTCACGCGACGCGAAACATTCCGCCTTGCGGCTGGTGCCGCCGCATCCATTTCATCGGCTAGTGCTGCGCAATCGAAACAGGCGCTGGATCGCCTTTACGACAAAGCCATCGTAATTGACGCCCTGTCATTCGGCCATGAATGGGATGATGTTGAACATCAGGCGGTTCGGGATTCCGGCTATACCGGCATGATTACCTCGCTTGATCGCAACGATCTTCAGACCGCGATCGATGAAATCATGGATTGGAGAAAACGCATTAAAGACATGCCGGATCGATATATGATGGCGCTTTCCGCCAGCGACTTTGAGCGCGCCAAGCGCGAAAACAAACTCGCCGTGATGATGAATTTCCAGAACGCAACCATGCTCGAAGGGGAAGTCGATAATGTCGATGTCCTTCACGCCATCGGCATGCGGTGTTTCCAATTGACCTATAACACACGCAATCGGTTAGGTGATGGATCGACCGAACGAACCAATGCGGGCCTTTCTGATTTCGGGATCGAGGTCGTAAAACGCATGAACGAAATTGGCGTTTTGGTTGATGTTTCCCATAGCGGCCACCAAACCACGCTTGACGCCGTCGCATTTTCAGAAAAACCCATTGCCTATACCCATACGATGGCCGAAGCCCTGCGCCCGAACCATCCACGCGCCAAAACCGATGCACAATTCAAGGCCCTCGCAGACAAAGGCGGCGTCGCAGGGATTGCCGCGCTTGGCTATTTCATCGGAAAAAATCCCGGCACAGACACGACCATAGAGACCTATGCGGATCATATCGAACATGCGGTCAATGTTGCCGGTTTTGATCACATCGCTCTATCAACCGACTTTCCGGTGCGCGGATTGAAAAGCTGGGCCACCAAAGAAGAATGGTACGAGCCGCGTCTAAAATTCTTCAAGCCAAGCTATGACGTTCAGTGGCCGCCCTATATCCCGAAGCTCGATACGCCGGACCGTTTCCGCAATGTCATCAACGTGCTCGACAGACGGGGATGGAAAACGCGCCAGTTAGAGAACCTGTTGGGCGGCAATTGGATGCGCCTGTTCCGCGAGGTTTTCGGGCATTAACGCCGGAAATTCAACGTGGCCGTTTTGCCGGTATCGATCGCCGTTTTGCCATCAACGGTTTTCGGCTCAAACCGCCAGCGCGTCAGTGTGCGCAAGGCCTCGTTATTGAAGCATTCATTTGTCGACGATGCGATTTTCGCATTCGACACACGGCCTTCGGTGTTTACGTCAAAATTGACCGTCACCGTTTCAAGCGCCACGGCCCGCCCCGCACAACGGTCTGGGTAACGCGGCGCGGAAGAGCGCAAAAGCTCAGCGGGCGTTATAACTGGTTTCGGGGCCGCAGGCGTCGGACGCCGAGGCAATGCCCGTCTTACACGTTCACCGGTTGGCGGCGTAATCTGGGTTCGCTGCGCAACGGATTGTGCAACCGGTGCTGTCGGTTCCGGCGTAATGATGCTGCTCGGCTCGCTGCGCGGTAAAGGTGCCCGCTCGCGCGAAACAATCTGTTCCGTTGGCGCTTCCGCCCTTGTTTCTTCTGGGGTCGTAACCGGTTCGACGGCAGCAACGACCGCTTCGCTTTGCGCCGGTGTTTCGATGTCTGTTGGTCCTGCTTCGTCTTGGGTTGGCGCGGCCGTGTCAGCCTCGACGGGATCCGGTTCAACTGCCGCGGTCTCTACAGGCACCGCTTGAGGTGTCTGCGTTTGCGCTTCTGTCGATTGTTCCGCTGTTTTCACCGGACGTGCTGTTGTCGGTGCATCGATTGGCGCACCGAGCGTTACGCGCTTTTCAGGTACAACCGGCGTTGCCTCTTCGCGACCACCGCCGAGCAATATCTGGAAAATGACCCACGCAACAAAAAGCGTAATCGCCAAAACGGCAAAAATAGAAACCCATTGCGCGCCATCCTCCGCGACGATTGCGGACTTCCCTGATGGCGACGCATTTAACGGAACCGGCGTTGCCCCCCCCGCCTCGACACGATAACGGTCTGCGATTTCGTCAGCATCAAGACCGAGATGACGGGCGTACGCTTTCACGAAACCAATCACATAAGGCAATGGCGGCAGCAGATCGGGCCGCATCGCTTCGATGGATTGCAGATGCGTGGCTTTTACCTTGATGGCATCGCTTAATTCTTCAATGGAAATGCCCGCCGCAATTCGACTGGCAGCGAGAAATACACCTACAGTTTCGCCGTCATTCGCCGCCGCTTCACGCGGAGCCGAAAAGTTGATGACATCTGCCGCTTTATCCTGCGCCATGTACCGCTTTACAAAATTCTACCGGTTCAATCCGGCACCGATTAGGCAAAATCGCCCGAAAACCAACAGTTTCCCGCCATTCCAAGCATAATTGATGCCAAACCTTATTCCATCACTGCCAGCGACCTCAGCCCTTGCAACTGCGATCGCCTATTGGCTTTAACCTTTATATCACGGAAAACCACAAAGTCAGAATCCATATCGAAGGAGCGCGGACTATGGGCCATTCTTGTTTTAATCTCACAATTGAAGATGGTATTGCGCATATCCGATTCTCCCGCCCGGATAAGTTCAACTCATTCATTCCAGAATTCTGGCGAGAATTGCCGGAAGCAGTCAATAATGTGTCCGATAATGCCGAAGCGCGTGTGATTGTTCTGTCAGCGGAGGGAAAACACTTCACCGCCGGGATGGATATTTCCGTCTTTATGAGCGGCGCGCTTGATGCGCCTCCTGCAAATCGCGAAGTCGCTGCCGAAGCGTTCCGCTATAATGTGAAATCCCTGCAGGATACTTTTTCGGCGCTTGAAAATGCGCGCCAACCTGTTTTGGCAGCAGTACAAGGCGGCGCAGTTGGTGCGGGCGTTGACCTTATCAGCGCCTGCGATTGCCGCTACGCAAGCAAAGATGCGTTCTTTTGCGTTCAGGAAACAGCCATCGGCATGACCGCGGATGTCGGCACCTTCCCGCGTCTGACCAAGATCATACCAGAAGGCTGGGCGCGGCAAATGTCCTATACCGCTGAACGCCTGCCCGCGACGAAAGCCAAAGAGATCGGATTGGTAAACGAAGTTTACGAAACCCCGGAAGAGCTGCTTGAAAATGTGATGAAGATCGCAAAACGCATTGCCGGTCATGCACCACTGGCAATTGCGGGCTGTAAAAAACTGATTAACTACTCTCGCGACCACACTACCGAAGATACACTTGATTATATCGCGCTTTGGAACGCGGCCATGTTCCGGACCGAAGATATAAAAGAGAGTTATATCTCCAAGTCAGAAAACCGTGAGCCGCAATATGATGACCTCGCCCCGGTAAAAAAGGGCATCTAACTGCCTTTGAATTTCCTTGATTACGCCTTATGCGGAACAATCACGCCGCGTAGGGCAATTATGGCTGTAGGGGAGATCGAAAAGGCAGCATTATGAATATCAACGAGACATTCAAAAACAGGTCTTTAGGCCTAAAGCTGATTTTGGTGGGCGCGCTTGCCTTCCTTTTGTGGATACCGGCCATGCTGGTTTATGGGTTGGTGTTCGAACGCTCGACCCGCGCAGAAAGCGTTAAGCAAGAGATCTACCAGCTGGCTGGCGGAGAGCAAACGATTAGCGGCCCCCTGATTATTGTTCCGGCGGTGATCGAAACCGACAAACTCGAAAAGTTTGAAGTACCGGTAAAGCGCACGCAATATTTTGCCTTCACCCCGCAAAGCCTAGATATCGATAGCAAGATCTCGGCGACGCAACGACGCCGATCAATTTATGACGCGACGATCTATGACGCCGATATAGAAATGAAAGGCCAGTTTAGTACCCTTGTGCCCCCGGCCATTGCCGACGGCGAAGCGAAATTTGATTGGCAGCAGGCGGTTCTTGCGATCAAATTTCGGGATGACACGGCCCTCAAGGGCATTCGCGACAATCTCTCCGTCAAAATTAATGGTCGCGAACACAAAGCAACCTTTGAACCAGGTATCAGCTTAACGGTTCTCGAGTCAGGGCGTCGCGGCGACAATATCTCCCTGCCCGGGATAAGCATGATGCTGCCGATCACCGACCCTTCAGCAACCATCGAGTTTGAGCTGGCGTTGCCCATGTCTGGCGGCGGGGCACTCCAATTTGCACCCGCGGGCGAGGATACAAGGGTCTCTATGCAGTCGGATTGGCCCGACCCGAGCTTTCAAGGTGCATATCTCCCGGACAGTCGCGAGATCACTGACCAAGGGTTTACCGCGCAATGGCGCATCCCTTACCTCGCCCGAAATCTGCCGCGCAGCTTCCCGGTCGAGGGTAATCTCGCATTTCTCGATCAAGGGAAATCTTTCGGTGTCAGCTTCGTATCCGCTGCGAGCCCCTATAAAAGCGTCAATCGCGCCCTCAAATATTCATTGATGTTTCTCGGTGTTGTTTTTCTGACGTTCTTTTTGTTCGAAGCCACCACCGACGCCAGAGCCCACCCGGCGCAATATATTCTGCTGGGGCTTACGCAGGTGATCTTTTACCTGATGGTTCTCGCATTTTCCGAACATATCGGCTTTGACGCAGCGTTCGCCGTGACGGCAGTGGCCACGGTTAGCCTTTCCGGGGCCTATGCTGCGACGGTGTTTCACAGCAAAATGCGCGGCATAATCGCATTTGCTGCCTTTTCAGCGGCCTATGGTCTGATATATCTACTCATGAAATCAGAGGATTACGCCCTGCTGATCGGCTCTGTTACGGCCTTTGGTGCGATCGCATTGACCATGTTCGTAACGCGACGACTTGATTGGTATGGCGGACGCGATAAGGCATAGATACGCACGCATGGGCGAGCAAAGCATTTAGACAAGGTCTCCGGTAAATGGTTGAACTGACACTGCCGAAAAATTCCAAGATCAACAAAAATGGCAAATCTTACCCTGCCAAGAACGGTGCAACGAACACCCGCACCTTTCGCGTTTACCGCTATGACCCGTCTACCCCAGAAAATCCGAGCGTCGACAGCTATGAAGTCGACGTTTCGGACGTTTCGATGGTGCTCGATGGCCTGATCAAGATCAAAAATGAGATGGACCCGACCCTGTCTTTCCGGCGTTCTTGCCGCGAGGGCGTTTGCGGTTCTTGCTCAATGAACATCAATGGCTCGAACACCCTCGCCTGCACCAAGGCGATGGATGAGCTTGGTGACGGCGATATTCACGTCTACCCATTGCCGCACCAGCCCGTTGTCCGGGATCTGGTCACCGACCTCACCAATTTCTACAAGCAGCACGCTTATATCGAGCCATTCCTCCAGGCAAAAACTGAAGAGCCTGAGACCGAATGGAATCAGACACAGGAAGACCGCGCGAAGCTTGACGGTCTTTATGAGTGCATTCTCTGCGCATGTTGCTCGACGTCATGCCCATCTTATTGGTGGAATGGCGAGAAAGAGGATTCCAAAGAAGAGTATCTTGGCCCGGCGGCACTTCTTCAGTCTTATCGCTGGCTCGCGGATAGCCGTGACCAATTGACGAATGAACGCCTCGACAAGCTTGAGGATGAATTCAAGCTTTATCGTTGCCACACGATCATGAATTGCGCGCAGGTCTGCCCGAAACACCTGAACCCGGCAAAAGCGATTGCTGAAATCAAAAAATTGATGGTCAATCGCCCTGATCCGAAAGGCGCACCGGCCGCCGCCGAATAAGATTACATTAAGCCGCGAAGGCGGTTTGACCTTATTTTACGGGGTTTTTGATGCGGGACGGCCATTGCCGGTTCCCGCATTTTTTCTGCGCCATTATCCGCCGCCCAATAAAGCTCGCGCGCTTCGCTAAGAACGGCATAGGCGCGGATCGCCAATACAACACCGATTACTGCCAACAAAAGGGACAAAAGAAGTCCGCCAATCTGAAATAGCGCCATATTTGATTGAATATCCTGCAACAGGACTGCAGATACCTCTTCTTTTTGCATAGCCCCCTCTTATCCGCACACAAACAAAAGCCGCGCAATACCGCCGCGCCCGCACTTCACGACGCAGCGTTTATTCGGCAATCCCCAAGCGGATAAAGCCTACACATGCCGTAAGCAGGATGGCAATAGCTTTGTTGCAACACAACATTCCTCAAAAATTTTTGGCATAAAACTCGATATAATTAGACGTTATATTCTATTTATCGGCGATTTTAGTCGAAATTGCCGTATTGGTCGATTTTTATCAAGTTTTCATGTTGCGCCGCAGCGAACTTGCGCTCATCATCCTACTACGGATCACTAGACCGCGAACATTGGGACCCACACGGAGTACCCGGTGCCGCACAACAAAAATGTCTGAGGGGCTGTTTTATGAAAAAAAGAACCGTGGGAATGGTGGCAATGTCGGGACTTGCCGCTTTGAGCGTGCTGGGCGCGAGCGCACTTGCACAAGAACCAGCCGCCGAAGCTGTTGAAGCAGCGTCGGCACCGGAGATGGCGTTTGTATTCAATACAATGCTGTTTCTGATTATGGGGATGGTGGTCATGTTTATGGCGGCCGGATTTTGCATGCTTGAGGCTGGTTTGGTGCGTTCAAAGAATGCAGCGACAATCTGTCTAAAGAATATCACCCTGTTTGCGATAGCCACCGTTATGGTTTGGCTTATCGGCTACAACATTATATACGGCGTCGAAGAAGGTGGCTGGATTGGCACCTTAGCGCCATGGAGTGCGGATGATAGCGCGGGGCTCGAAACCGGATACTCAGCATCATCAGACTGGTTCTTCCAGATGGTGTTCGTGGCGACAGCCGCATCGATCGTATCCGGAACAGTTGCCGAGCGCGTTCGTTTGTGGCCGTTCTTTTTATTCACCGCAATTCTAACCGGTTTGATCTACCCAATTCAGGCGTCTTGGGAGTGGGGCGGCGGCTGGCTTGATGCGCGCTATGGCTTTTCTGATTTTGCCGGGTCTACACTGGTGCATGCTACAGGCGGATGGGCGGCGCTCGCGGGGGCATTGGCGCTTGGTCCTCGTCGCGGCAAATATGGCCCAAATGGACAGATCAATGCCATTCGCGGATCAAGCCTGCCACTCGCAACGCTGGGCGTATTCATCCTCTGGCTCGGCTGGTTTGGGTTTAACGGCGGCTCGCAATTGGCGCTTGGCTCGCTAAGCGACGCTATTGCCGTATCGAATATCTTCGTCAACACAAACATGGCGGCTGCGACCGGCGTCATTACGGTGGTTGTTCTGTGTACATTGCTTAAACGCAAGATTGACCTCTCGATGGCGCTTAACGGTGCAATTGGCGGCCTCGTTGCGATCACCGCCGAACCGTTGACCCCTGCAATCTGGCAGGCGGCTTTGATCGGCTCTATCGGCGGCGGCATCATTTTTGTTGTCACGCCAATGCTCGAAGCGATGCGGATAGATGATGTGGTCGGTGCCATTCCCGCACACCTCTTTTGTGGTGTCTGGGGAACCATGGCGGTGCCGCTTACAAATTCTGATGCGACCTTCCTTGGTCAAGCGGTTGGCGTTGGTGCGAATGCGCTCTTCGTCTTCCCCGTCAGCCTCGTAATTTGGTTGCTTCTCAAGATGATCGTTGGCATCCGCGCATCTGCCGAAGAAGAAGAAAAGGGTCTCGACGATTCAGAGATCGGAGCCCCCGCCTGGCCGGACTTTTCCGCGACAGGCAATGTGCACCCTGCCGAGTAAGCAGGAACGCATCCCACGAAAGCCCGGCAGCATTCGCTGTCGGGTTTTTTTTATGACGTAAGCTGAATTTTTGTCGGATTTGCCGGTATTTCGGTGACGCTAGCCGCATCATACCGACTGAAAGCCATAATTTTCTGCCAGATCTTTCTCGACAGAGCCGTTGTCAATTGTTCGATATCACCAGCGCCCGCGACAACTTCAGAATCACGACAAGACTGCGCAAATAGCGCTGCGAGCTTGCCGGTGAGCGACAACATTTCCGAACAATAATCGAGATATCGCTCAAGCAACGGCCCTTCCAAACTAACATTTGGCGAAGACGCCGTCGTCGGCAACAATCGCCGATAGGGGTCTTTTGTGAGCTGGTGCATATCGACAACATGGGCGATGGACCGAAGCTCATGGAGATAATCAAGCGCCTTGGCCCGTTTCCACCGCTCCTCCAGCCGACCAAGCGTCATAACACCAAGGCCGACCAGAACGGCGATGTTCATTGCGGGCTCAAGAACCTGAACCAAACTTGCAGCATCAAATTTCGCCACATCAAAATGAAGGGTCAGCGCAATCCACCCAAGCGCGAAGGTGCCAATTGTCCAGATCGTATAAACCGAAAGCCGAATGGGGATGACGGGCTCGCGCAACCGCTCTGATTCTTCGGCGCAACGCTTAGCGACCTCCGACAGCTCGCTGGCAACCCGCTCAAGCCCGGAACCGGGAAAGCGCTCTGCGATCCGCGATTGCAGCTTTTCAATCGTGACGATGACATGATCCGCACTTAGCGAACGATAAGGCATGACGGCCGGTCCTGTTCAGGCTTCGCCCCTTTATCTATACGGCCTTGATTAAGATAAGCTTTGCCGTTGTTTTCTGGGCTTTGAGAAAATTTCCTGCCCGTCTGTTGACTCTATTCCATATTTCCATAATTATTGAATTATACAAATATGGAAATATCGCGAAAAACACTGCGCGAGGATGACAAACCATGGATACAGATAACGCCGTCAGCGCCTTTTCTGCCTTAGCGCAGGAAACCCGACTTTCGACACTCAAGCTTTTGGTGCAGGCGGGGCCCAACGGCATGGCGGCGGGCGCGATTGCGACAGAACTCGGCCTCGCGGCACCGACCCTGTCTTTCCACCTAAAGGAGCTCGAACGCGCCGAGCTTATCCACGCCCGCAAAGAAGGCCGCAGCATCATTTATGCAGCGGATTATGGCGGGCTACGCGACCTGATCGAATTTTTGCTGGCTGATTGCTGTGGCGGCGATAAGCGCCTCTGCGGCCCCTATATCATCAAGGAGGCATGCTGATGAAACGGCTACATATCCACCTGCGGGTCAAAGACCTTGAGCAATCCATCAAGTATTACACCGCCCTTTTCGGGTCCGAACCGGCAAGGAAAGAACAAGATTACGCGAAATGGATGCTTGATGAGCCTAGCGCCAATATTGCGATTTCAAGCCGCAGCGATGAAACCGGCGTCGATCATGTTGGTATTTCGCTCGAAAACGAAGAACAGCTCGAATCCACTGCCGAAAGGCTTCGCGCAATCGCTGCGCCCCTTTCTATCGAGAGCGATGCGACCTGTTGCTACGCGAAAAGCGACAAATATTGGTCGCACGACCCACAAGGCGCGGTTTGGGAGCTATTTCACACCTTCGGCTCATCGGATGTCTTTGGCAATGACCCAGAACTCGTTTCTGATGTGAAACAAGATCAATCACCTTCCGCATGTTGCGCGCCTGCTAAAACCTGATGAAAAACATACTGTTTCTCTGTACTGGCAATTCTGCGCGCTCGATCATGGCTGAAGCCTATATGAACCATGCGGGCGCAAAGAATTGGCGTGCCTACTCTGCCGGGTCTTCGCCCACGGGCACCGTAAACCCTTACGCAATCGAAACCTTATCCGCCCATAACATCGCGCCAGCGAACGAGCCGCGCTCGAAAAGCTGGGACGCGTTTGCCGACACCGGTGCCCCCATCATGGATGTTATTGTCACGGTTTGCGATAACGCTGCGGGCGAGACCTGCCCCATCTGGCCGCGGCGGGAAGGACAAACGCCGACCATCTTGCATTGGGGTTTCCCCGACCCGGCGGGTGCCGAAAATGAGCCAGCCGCCTTCAAGCAAGTTTTCGAACAAATTCGGTCCGCGATAGACCGGTTTCTCACCGAACAAAAATAACGGATTTCCCAAATGTCGATTTTTGAACGCTACCTTAGCCTATGGGTAGGCCTGAGTATTGTTGCTGGCGTTGCGCTTGGCCAAATGCTGCCTGGAATATTTGGTCTTCTAGCGCAATTGGAATTTGCCAAGGTCAATCTCGTTATCGCCGTTTTGATCTGGGCAATGATTTACCCGATGATGATCGGTGTCGATTTATCGACCATGGGCGATGTGTTGAAACGCCCCAAAGGGTTGATAATTACAATCCTCGTCAATTGGCTGATCAAGCCATTCACCATGGCCGCCTTGGGCGTTCTGTTTTTCAAACATCTCTTTGCCGGGTTGATTCCGCCCGCGGATGCAGACGCCTATATCGCTGGGCTGATTTTATTAGGGGCAGCGCCCTGCACAGCGATGGTGTTTGTCTGGTCGCAATTGACCAAGGGCGATGCGAATTTCACGCTCGCACAGGTCAGCGTCAATGACGCGATCATGGTTTTTGCCTATGCACCAATCGTAGCGCTTTTGCTGGGCGTGACTGATATCGTCGTCCCGTGGGAGACGCTTATTTTATCGGTCGGGCTTTATGTTGTTGCCCCCCTTTTGGCAGGGGCGATCACGCGGACGGTAATTAACGCCAAAGCAAATCCGGAAAAAATTGCCCGCTTCAGTGAACGATTGAAACCATTTTCGATCGTCGCACTTTTGGGAACAGTCGCCTTGCTGTTCGGATTTCAGGGCAAAGTCATTCTCGAAAACCCGCTGGCAATCGCGCTCATATCTGCGCCGCTGCTCGTTCAGTCTTATGGCATATTCGCCATCGCCTTTATTGCAGCGTTGCTCTGGCGGGTGCCGTTCAATATCGCGGCCCCTTGCGCACTCATCGGCACATCAAATTTCTTCGAATTGGCCGTTGCGGTTGCGATCAGCCTGTTTGGCCTTGAATCCGGCGCAGCCCTCGCCACGGTTGTCGGCGTTTTGGTCGAAGTCCCGGTCATGCTGTCCCTCGTCGCCATCGCAAATAAGAGCAAAAGATATTTTCCCTAACCCATGGACTTTCGGCCTTCATCGCAACGCGCTATAGCCCGAAGCAATGAAAGGGCCGAGACCAAGATATGATGCGCTCGTCAAGTCGGGCGCGCTGGACAATGATCCGGCCCAAGAAGAGGCAGCCGACCGGCTGCAGCTTCTGCATGAGCAACTGAAATCCTATAATGGTCGTCAGCGCGGATTTTTCTCTTCGCGCAAAGCTCCGCCAAGGGGCGTTTATATTTGGGGTGATGTCGGTCGCGGTAAAACCCTGTTGATGGATCTATTCTTCAACAACACCGCATACAAACATAAGCGACGGGTCCATTTCCATGAATTCATGGCGGAGACCCATGAGCGGATTGCCGATTGGCGCGCGCTGAGCCTTTCTGAGAAACGCCGCCATAAAGCCGTCAATCGCGCTTCACCCGATGACCCGATGCCGCCTGTTGCACACGACATTGCCAAACATGCACGGCTTTTATGTTTCGACGAATTTTTCGTCACCGACATTGCAGATGCGATGATCCTGGGGCGGTTATTTACGGCCCTGTTCGATTATGGTGTCGTGGTCGTGGCAACGTCCAACCGGGTGCCCGATGATCTTTATAAGGACGGCCTCAACCGACAACTCTTCATGCCCTTTATCGAGATCCTGAAAAACAATCTCGACGTCATTGAATTACGATCAGCACAGGACTACCGCCTCGCCAAGCTAAGCGAGGCACCGGTTTATTACCAACCTTTAGGACCTGCCGCGGATAAGGCCATGGACGCGGCCTGGTTAAGCATGATCAGTGGCGGCCACGAACACGAAGAAGAGGTGGTCGTAAAGGGGCGCAAACTGATTGTCCCGCGTGCGGCCCGTGGGGCGGCGCGTTTCGACTTTGCCGATCTGTGCGAAAAGCCGCGTGGCGCATCCGATTATTTGGCACTGGTTCGGCGCTATGGCGCGATCTATCTTGACCATATACCGGTCATGAGCCCGGAACGGCGAAACGAGGCCAAACGGTTTTCGACCCTCATCGATACGATCTACGATGCGCGGGTCAAACTGGTCTGTTCCGCTGCCGCCGAACCAGATCAGCTATACCCCGAGGGGCACGGCGCGTTCGAGTTCGAACGGACGGCCTCTCGCCTTATGGAAATGCGCAGCGCAGAATATCTCAGAACCGCTTCGGTTGATCCCGATTTGGACTAGGGGCCAATGGATTTATTGAATAAGCCATTATATTCTCTTTCAGTTTTAGTTCTTGCAGGAGCAGAGCAATGGATCGCCTGAGAACGTTGGGCGCGCTTGTTGGGGGCTCGTTACTTATATCGATCATTTACGGCGTGACGCTGGACAACAGCGAACCCGCCATAGATTTTGATATGACCGAAACCGAAGGAAACCAGCTCGTCGTCACCGGCGACCGTGGCGCATTCTCTTTGCGCCGTGACGATTTGCGCATGGAAGCCTTTTGGCGAGGCTCGTTCATGCTCAATGAAACTGCCGATGACATCAAATCACTCGACCATAAGCTTGCGATCATCCGTGAAAAAGACGGCCTCTCCGAAAAGGCGGTCTTTGTCCCTGATGGCGGTGACGTCAAAAAGTTTTATTACATTGGCGAGGACGAACAGGAAAATGGCCCTGAGACCGATGCTTCCATTAGCGAGCTGCTGACCAGCTTTTTAAGCGCGAGCGGCGTGCGCGCAGAAGAACGCGTTGCTGCTTTATTGGAAAAAGGTGGGGTTTCTGAAGTTCTTTCAATATTCGATACGCTTTATGGCGATCATACGCGCGAACGTTATTCAACGGAGCTTTTGAAACAAGCCGATCTCAATCAAGAGGAACTTCATGCGCTTCTCGACGCGCTTTCATCGATCGATTCCGATAGCACCCTAAGGACCATTCTCGGCGAGATACTCATTAAGGAAACTATTCGCGCCGAAGACATTCCGCATTTTCTTAAAACAGCTTCGAACATCGACAGCGATTACGACATGCGGCGACTGATCGAGACGGTTGGCGAACATTCGATGAATGCGGACGCGATCGACCTTTCTCTTGAATTGATTGAAACGATCGATAGCAACCATGATCTTCGTCTGGCCGGAGAAGTCATCTTGGCGCATCCGGAAGCGTCGCCAAAAAACATTGCCGAATTACTGTTGATCGCACGCGATCAAATGGATAGCGCCCATGACCTGCGTCTTCTGCTTGTCGATGCGGCACCCCTTTTGTCCGGTAATGACAAAGTCGCTGACGCCTGGTTAGGCGCTTTCGCAGAAATAGACTCCGATCACGACAAACGCCTCGCCCTCGCGGATGCGGCGGATGAGGATCTACCGCCCGAAATCACCCGCGCGCTGATTGACGCCACCAATGAAATCGACAGCGATCATGACCGGCGGCTTGCGCTCGAAAATTTCGCCAGCGACGCCCGCAACATGCCGATGCTGACCGAAGCCTATAAGGCTGCGGCGGCAGGTATTTCGAGTGATTATGATCGACGCCGCGCCCTCGAAAGCATTGGCGTTGAGACCGACATCGACGATTAAGCGATTTTCGTCACGGGCATTCGTATATCTTCGACCATGGCGCAAACCTTTTCTGGTGTCGGCGCGGTAAATCGTGACACGACAATCGCCACGGCGAAATTAATTACCATACCGATGGACCCGATACCCTCTGGCGAAACGCCGAACAGCCAATTCTCGGCGCTATTCACCGCGCCAAACCAGGGCGATTTGAAATAGATGATATAGCCAAGGGTAAAGACCAAGCCGCCAACCATTCCCGCAACGGCCCCTTCGCGATTAATCCACTTAAAGAAAATACCCATCAGTATCGCCGGGAAGAGCGACGCGGCCGCAAGGCCAAACGCCAAGGCAACAACCTGCGCCACAAAACCTGGCGGATTAATGCCCAGATAGCCGGCAATCATAATCGCCACAGTGGCCGCCGCTCGCGCCGCCATAAGCTCCGTTTTTTCTGTGATCTGTGGGCGGAATGTTTTCTTTAATAGATCGTGACTAATCGCCGTTGAAATAACCAACAACAGCCCCGCGGCAGTGGACAATGCCGCAGCAACGCCGCCGGCCGCAACCAGTGCAATCACCCAGCCGGGCAATTGCGCAATTTCGGGATTGGCCAATACCATAATATCGCGATCAACGGATATCTCATTTGCGCTTACGGTTGGCGCATTCGCGAGGAGCCGCTCGCCATGCGGCCCTACCCCTTCGACATATTCGGAACGCCCTTCAAAGGGTGCACCGGGACCATATTGAATGACACCATCCTCATTCTTATCGAGCCAAGCGATAAGCCCGATTTGCTCCCAACTCTTCACCCATTGCGGCGCTTCAGCATAGGACTTTTCGTGCACACTATCGATAAAGTTTAACCGCGCGAATGCACCCACCGCCGGTGCCGTCGTATATAACAAGGCGATAAACACCAACGCATAGCCTGCAGACCTGCGCGCATCAGAAACCTTGGGCACCGTGAAAAACCGTACGATCACATGGGGCAGACCCGCAGTCCCGGTCATAAGCGCAAGGGTAATTGCAAAGATATCGATTTTGGACTTTACCGCCTCGGTATAGGCGGAAAAACCAAGATCAGTCAGCGCCAAATCAAGCTTGTCGAGAACCGAAACCGACTCCCCTGCAACATTCGACCCAAGTCCCAATTGCGGCACAGGATTTCCTGTCATCAGCATAGAGATGAATATCGCGGGAACCATATAGGCGAAAATCAACACGCAATATTGCGCGACTTGCGTGTAGGTAATGCCTTTCATGCCGCCCAGCACCGCATAGAAAAACACAACACCCATACCGACGATAACGCCCCATTCAATGGGCATTTCCAGAAAGCGCGAAAAGACAACCCCCACCCCGCGCATCTGCCCGGCGATATAGGTGAACGAAACGACGATAAGACAAATCACTGCAACGACCCGCGCGGTTCGCGAGTAATACCGTTCACCAATGAAATCAGGTACGGTGAACTGACCGAATTTACGCAAATATGGCGCGAGCAATAATGCCAGCAAAACATACCCGCCAGTCCACCCCATCAGGTAAACGCTGGCGTCGTAACCGGCAAAGGCAATAATCCCTGCCATTGAAATAAATGACGCCGCGCTCATCCAGTCCGCGGCGGTCGCCATGCCATTCGCCACCGGATGAATATGCCCGCCAGCCACATAAAAATCTGAGGTTGACCGTGCGCGCGACCAGATCGCAATACCGATATAAAGCGCGAATGAAAGCCCAACAAAAACAAAAGTGAGAATTTGTGCGTCCATGACCTGACCTATTCGTCACTTACGCCATAGCGCTTTTCAATCGTGCGCATACGTACCGCATAAACAAAAATGAGGATTACAAAGGTGATGATTGACCCTTGCTGCGCAAACCAGAAGCCAAGCTTGAAGCCCGCAATATCGATACGGTTCAGTAGATCGACGAATATTATTCCCGCACCGAAAGACACGGCGAACCAAATCGCCAATAACCCGCAAAGAAGTTTTATGTTTTCTCGCCAGTAACCCGCAGCCGTCAATTTTGCCGCTTCCGGTTCATTCTGCATAACCACCCCATATCTATTTTTTGGTAGAGATTAGTGGTGTTTAACGCCCCTGCCTATCTTCTTGTTGCCAAATCGATATGCGACGAGTAACCCGCTGTGATGGATATCCAATCAAAACCCTCCGTTGAAACATCCGCGATACGTGCATCAATCCCTTATGTTGAACTCGTAGCGTTCATCGCTGCGGCAATGGCATTGAATGCGCTGGCGATCGATATGATGCTGCCTGCACTTGGGCAGATTGGAAACGAACTGGGAGCCACGCATGACAATGACCGGCAGCTCATCGTCGTTGTCTATGTCCTTGGGAATGGGATTGCCCAGCTATTTTTCGGACCGATTGTTGACCGTTTCGGGCGCAAAAGGGTCCTGATGATTTCATTGGGTGGGTATATTGTCGGCTCGCTTCTCAGCGTGGTCGCCTCTACCTTTACACTACTTCTCGCAGCCCGCGCCTTTCAGGGCGTTGCGACGGCGGCGACCCGCGTCGCAGCGATAGCGATTGTCCGGGACCAGTGCTCTGGCCGCAAAATGGCGGAAGTCATGTCGCTGGCGATGACCGTCTTTATGGCCGCGCCGATCCTGGCACCGGGTTTTGGTCAGATTGTTCTGGCATTTGCCCCATGGCGCGGGATTTTCGTCGCGCTGCTGATCTATGGGTTCATTCTGGCGATCTGGACTTGGTTACGGATGCCGGAAACCATGGCCGCAGAGGACCGCAAGCCGCTACGGGCCGGCCCTATCACGGCTTCTTACGTTGAATTTGTGACGAACCGAATTTCGATCGGTTATACGCTCGCGGCCGCATCCTGCTTTGGGGCGCTTTTTGGCTATATCAGCGCGTCTGAGCAGATCTTCCTTGAGACCTTTGATATTGGATCAAACTTCGCTTTGGCGTTTGGGGTCATCGCCAGCGGGCTCGGGGCCGCGACATTACTCAACGCGCGGATCGTTTCGCGATTCGGCATGCGCCGCCTCACGCATGGGGCGCTATTGGCCTTTGTCATTTCGAATGCGTTACATTTATTGTTCGCCATCCTATTTGGCGAAAGCTTCATGCTATTCATGGCCTTTATGGTGATCTCGTTCTTCTCGCTCGGCCTGATTGGCCCGAATGCGACCGCTTTGGCGATGGAGCCCATGGGCCATAATGCCGGAGCCGCAGCGGCAGCAAATGGTTTTGCGGGAACCACCATTGCGGGCTTTTTAGGCGGGCTGATTGGTCATTTCTATGACGGAACGACCATGCCTGTCATTTTTGGTTTCACCTTGCTCGGCTTGATTGCCTTCGCATTCGCTTTGTGGACCGAACAAGGAAAGCTGTTCGGTGTCGGCGAAGAGGCAGAGAGCACGCCATGACGACAGATAAGCGTGTTTGCCTGGGGGCCCTTGCAGGTGCCCATGGCGTTCGGGGGGAAGCCAAGGTCAAAGTATTTACGGCTGAACCGGACGGCATTTCGGCCTATGGCCCGGTCGAGACCGAAGATCGCAAGCGACGCTTCACCCTGACCGTCATTCGCCAGATGAAAGGTGATTTCGTTCTGGTGCGCGCACCAGAGATAAAATCTCGTGAGGACGCGGAATCCCTCAAAGGAAGCCGTCTTTACGTCGATCGAGACGCCCTTCCCGCCCCTGAGGAAGATGAGTTTTACCTCGATGATCTCGTGGGCCTTCGCGCCGAAGACGAAACCGGCGCGCCCCTGGGCAGCATCAAAGCGGTCTATAATTTTGGCGCTGACGACATGATCGAACTGACCAAAATTCCCGGCATTAAGGGCGTAAGGCTGGTGCCCTTTACCAAGGCCATGGTGCCAGAAGTTGATATCGCAGGTGGACGGGTGGTCGTCGCGCGCGTCGCCATCGATCCGGAAGACCCTGCGCCCGAACCTCAAAAATCCTAGGCGACTTGCGCCAACGCCGCCGCCATGTCATCTGACGCCATTATGTGGCGCGCGACAGTATTAACCCTTTATCCTGAGCTATTTCCCGGCCCGCTCGACGCCTCGATTTTGGGGCGCGGGGCCGCCGAAGGCCATTGGGCGCTCGATACAGTCAATATTCGGGACTTTTCCGACAATAAATATGGCTCGGTTGACGATACGCCCGCCGGCGGCGGGGCCGGGCTCGTGATGCGGGCCGATATCATGGCCAATGCCATTGATAGCGTCCCCCGAAACGATCGCCGGATTATCTATCTTTCGCCCCGCGGAAAGCCCCTGACGCAGGCTATGGCCCATGACCTGAGCCGAGAGCCGGGCCTGATCGCCATTTGCGGTCGTTTTGAAGGGCTGGACGAGCGAATTTTCGAGGCGAGACAGGTCGAAGAGGTCTCAATCGGAGATTTTGTGCTCGCAGGCGGAGAAATCGCCGCAATGGCGCTCATAGAGGCTTGCGTCCGGCTGATCCCCGGGGTATTGGGCTCCGCTTCTTCCCTTGGGGAAGAGAGCTTTGAAGGCGGGTTGTTGGAATATCCCCAATATACGCGCCCGAGAGAATTTGAAGGCCGGGCTATCCCGGAAGTTTTGCTGTCTGGTGATCACAAAAGAATTGCCGAGTGGCGGGACGAAAAACGGAAAGAAATAACGCGAACGAGACGACCGGACCTCTGGGAGAGGTTTTCTACTGACGGTCCTATCCGGCGCAGCAACAACAAGGAACCGAAGACATGAACATCATCGAACAGCTCGAAAAAGAGCACATCGAAGAGCTTGGCAAAACTGTCCCTGAGTTTGGTGCCGGCGACACAGTTAAAGTCAATGTCCGCATTAAAGAAGGCGAGCGCGAGCGTATTCAGGCATTTGAAGGCGTTTGCATTGCACGCAAAGGCGGCGGGCTGAACGAAGCATTCACCGTTCGTAAAATTTCATTTGGCGAAGGCGTTGAGCGGGTATTCCCGATCTATTCACCGCTCGTCGATTCAATCGAAGTGATCCGCCGCGGTAAAGTTCGCCGCGCGAAACTTTACTATCTTCGTGAGCGTCGCGGTAAATCTGCACGTATCGCAGAGAAGGTTGATCGCCGCCAAACTGCGAAGAAGAAAAAAGCCGAGAAATAAGCTCAGGCAATTACGGTTAAAAAAACGGGGCCCTGTGGCCCCGTTTTTTGTGCGTGAGGTTTACGATTAAATCAGCTCTAAGCCGAGTTGGTCAAAGAGCGCGCTATCTTTGTCCTGACCCGGATTATTCGTCGTCAGCAACTCATCACCAACAAAAATCGAATTGGCACCGGCAAGGAAACAAAGCGCCTGCGCTTCGTCGCTCATATGCTCACGGCCAGCCGATAAACGAACATAGGATGTCGGCATCAATATCCGCGCAACGGCGATAAGCCGCGCAAAATCAAGGGCAGACACAGGTTCGCTGTCACCAAGCGGGGTCCCTTCGATCGGCATCAGCGAATTGATCGGCACCGATTCCGGCGGCGGTGACATATTCGCAAGCGCCAGCAAAAAGCCCACGCGGTCTTCGACTTTTTCGCCCATGCCGACGATGCCGCCACAACAAACCTTCATGCCCGCGCCACGGACCTTGTCGAGGGTTTCAATACGGTCCTCGAAGGTGCGTGTAGAAATCACCTTGCCATAATATTCGGGCGAGGTGTCGATATTGTGGTTGTAATAATCCAGCCCCGCATCACTCAGCGAGGTCGCCTGATCCTCGCTCAACATGCCCAAGGTCATGCAGGTTTCGAGACCGAGCGATTTCACTTCCGCCACCATGTCGCATAGCTCGGGCATGTCACGGTCTTTTGGCGAGCGCCATGCCGCGCCCATGCAAAAGCGCGAGGCACCCTCGGCCTTGGCCCGTTTTGCCTCCGCGAGAACCTTTTCTTTGTCCATTAATTTGGACGCTTTAAGGCCGGTTTTGAAATGTGCAGACTGGCTGCAATAGCCGCAATCCTCAGGGCAACCGCCTGTCTTGATCGACAGGAGCCGCGAGGCCTGAACCTGATTGGGGTTGAAATTTTCACGATGAACTTCTTGCGCGCGGAATATCAGCTCCGCGAATGGAAGCGCCATTAACGCCTCGACGTCTTCGCGCATCCACCGTGCGGTTTTTGGTCTTGTTTCGCCGTCCATAAGCCTCGATTACCTTCACAACTGCGCTTTTCATAGCGGGTTGCGAAGGCAAGGTCACGCCTATTACGGCGGAATGTTACGGGTGGCGAAATTTGAAACCACCACCCGCCACAGCGGGTCAGGCGATATGGCCGTTAGGTTTCGCCGCCTGAACCGAAAAGCTGGCGACCAGCGACGGCAATAAGGTAAATTCCGGGTCGAATTCGTGGTAATTGCACAATAGCTCATCGCCTGCGCGAATATCCCGGATCGCATAGCCTTCGACGACTTTTGTAAAGTCCGTATTCGGCTCAAGCGTATGGTTCATGAACCGTCCATTGTCGATTTCAATGACCAGCATGTCCGGACGGTCATGCGCGGGATAAGCATATTTCCGCAAAAAATCCTGCATCATCGGCGTTTGGTCGTTGAGCCATGACGCTGGCACCAATCGGTCAAAATCCGGCTCATAGCGCCAGATCAATGCCCCATTCTTGATCGGTTCAGCGGCAAAAACGCCCACGCCTTCAACGTCGCTCGCGGCGACAAAGGTTGGTACAAGCATCATTTGAGATATATCTCCAAGCCGGACAATGGGGACGGCAGCCCCGCGCGTTCGAACGGCCGACGGCGACAAATCAAATCGCTATATTGAAGAAAATTTCAAGCGAATTTTTTCAGAAAGGTTCAATCATCCGAACCGGGACAACCATGACGCGCGATCAGCCGCCCACACGTCCAACGTAAATCCGCTAAAATCGAAAGTCTCGTGAGTTTTTGACTCGCCAATTTTTCTGGCCACGGCTTGGCTTTTTGTGTTGCTTGGATCGATGGTTGAGATGATGCGCGGCAGGTCAGGAAATTGAGCGAAAATCCACTTGGCCGCGCCAATCGCCGCTTCCGGCGCGTAGCCCTTGCCCCAGGCGGAACTCGCGATTGTCCAGCCACATTCGAGGCCCGGCCAGCCTTCTGGCATCCACGGACCAACCCGGCCAAGCCATGCGCCAGAATTGCGCTCCTCGACTGAGAACCAACCATAGCCGCGGATCGACCAATGTCCCAGATAAGATGCGAATTGCCGCCACAAAAGGTCACGAGGTTGCAGTCCACCTAGGGTTTCAGCCACCAATGGATCAGACATCATCGCTATATGATCTTCACAATCGCGCGGCTCCAAAGGGCGTAAAATCAATCGTTCTGTTTCTATACGAATGGTCATTATTTTACTCCGAGCAGACTATCGGCGATCGCCTCAACCCTACGGGCATTTCCGGCCCAAGTGTAATCGCCTTTGACGATTGTTTCGCGCGCCGCGGCACCGATGCGCTGGCGGAGATCGTGATCATTGATCACCTCGGTAAGCGCAGCTTCAAGACCATCTTGTTCAAACAATATCCCGTCTTTGCCATTGGTCACGACCTCTTGGATATTTGCCGCAAGCGGAGCAACCACGGGCTTCGCCTGCGCCATATATTCAAAAAGTTTCAAGGGCGAGGCGTAATCGACCACGGCGGGTTGTAGTGCAATATCAAACGCCGCGACATGCGCCGGCATTGCGTCACGCTGGACCACACCGGTGAAGGTGACCTGGTTCGCCACACCGAGCGCCTGCGCCAATTGCTCCAGGTCGTTGCGCGCAGGCCCATCGCCAACAATGAACAAATGCAGATCCGAGCGCGGCGATTGCGCCAGATAACGCACAACCTTATCGACGCCATGCCAGGCCCGCACGAAACCGGTGAAACCGAGCACGAGCTTATCGCTCAAACCATATTGCGCACGGATGATCTTGGGGTTTTGCGTATCGAGAAATGCCGGCTCGACCCCGTTTTGGATCGTATGAATTTTTGCTTCATCAACACCGGCAGCCGCAACCCGTCTTGCCAATACATCTGTCACCGGCAAGACCGCGTTCGCGGCTCGCCAGATCGCAGCTTCGCTTTTGCGGGCAAAGGCACGAAGCGATAAATCGCCATGGGCCGCGCGCTCATCCGCCAAAGGCGCATTAACCTCAAGAATCATGGGCAGGTTTTTCCGGCGTTTGAGCCAAGCCCCCGCATGATAAAAAAGATTGTACCGCTCATAGAGAATGTCCGGCGCGTGCTCTGCAAAAAGTTTCGCGAGTCGCCGATAACCAATATAAGAATATCCGTATTCGGCACATTCATAAACGGGCGCTGGCAAAAGTGCTTTAAGACCGCCACCGCTATTATCCGCATCAAGTTGCCGGCGCTTACCGTCATCCGGCCCCGCCATGACAATCTCTGCGCCCCGCGACTGAAGCGCATGGGTCAGCGATGCAATATGAACATATTGCCCGTCAGCAGACCGGGTTCGATGAGAATAAAGATACTTCATTCTGCGGTTTTTATCCTGATGCACGTAAAAATTTCTACCCGGAAAATCGCCCGTTAAGAGAGTGGCAATTTAAGCTTACATCCTGCGGGCGTATGAACACCTAAAATCATGACCAATCGCAAGAATTAAAGTTGCAGATCGCTGCGCGGCAGATCACCATTAACCAGAACGAACTGAGTATGGTGAGTGTGATGCGTAAATTGGTAATGTTTCTTGGTGTTTTGGTCGCTTTTTCGGGCAGCACGGCGTTCGCCCATCCGGGATCAAAAATTCTGACAACGGCTGGCGGCGTATCCAAACAGGCAATGACCAGCGGTGTTCGCTATGAAGATGTGAATGGCGTGCATGTATTTCGCGGCTCAACTGCGCTTTTGGGGGATGAAGCCGCACCGCGACCATCCGGGAAACAGATGGTCGTGAAGAAAATCGAGATCCGGCACACATGGCGCAGCTTTCGCCATCTAAGGACCCAAGGATTTTATTCGGGCGACGCCTATCCGACACGCCGATACACTCAAGGGTTCTATAGTTCAGGCCGTTAGGGTTCACGCGAAATCAAGGTTACCGGCTGCGCACCAACCGGATCGACCATTACAGCTTCACCCGATGTATCTGGTGAAGGTTGCTGCGCCATCATACCGGGCGGAAGACCCATCCGCAGAAGCTCAAGCTCCATCCGCAAGCGTGCGATTTCAAGATCATAAAGCTTGGTGCAATCCGGTCGGTCCGGCCGTTTTCCGAGGGGCACAACTATTCGCCCATAGACCGTGGCCGTCTCGCGGTCAAAAACATCCTGCGCGCCGATCATACCAATATCGAGATAAGGACCACCACTCGCCACAGCCGACTGGCATGAAAGACCGGACGCCCCGCGGACACTGTCTTGACCATGCGCCACCGGCGGGGTCGGCAAAAACACGCTGCTCTGATTATAAATCGAGCTTTGTGATGGCGGCACATAGGGTGGGTAATATTGCGGTGACGCGTCCTGTGCTTGAGCCGCCGATAGGAGCCCCGCCGCACTTATAGCGCCAATCGTGAGACCTGATATTTTCCGCATACTTCTCCCCTTATTTGTGCGCCGACGCCATTTGTGAAATAGGCTGATGTGAGGCAAACCATGACGCGCCGCTCTTTATTGACGAGCCCCCAGACGAAGAATGACCGCGCGCCATTGGGTGGGATTTGCAGAACACGCGGAGACAACTCTATATCAGTGACCGGATTGCCCTCTTCATCTGACAGCGTCACCGAAAATGTCTGCGCGGTGTCATAGGGGTTTATGGCTTGCAACTGAATGGCAAAAACATCCGTATAGGTTTTGATATTGCCTTTCATTGGTGACAGCGCCTGCCCATAGCTCGGTCCGGCATAGGTCATCAACGTAATGACGATCAGGATGAAACGCATCGTATCGTCACCGGTAGCTGATAGGACCCCGCGGGGAATACACCGGCCGCTTTGGTTGCGCTCGCATTGATCGAAAGATTAGTCAGCCCCAAACCCAAGCTCGAAAGAACACCCGTGCCAACACCGCCTAAAATCGTCACCCCCGAAGCATCGACCGACGCGTCATAGGTTACATTCGCGTCACCACCGGACGGCATTGCAGAAAACCCGGCAGGCGCATCAATCACAAGATTGAAATCGGAACTGGTTGTCACTGCCGTCGCGCCGCCGGGCGAACCACCACCATTTGAACTTGAAAGCTCGGTATAGGTACTATTGGGCGTTAGCGTTCCCGATGACGAGATCGTCAAAACACAAACATCAAGAATGAGCCCGTCAAAGAGCAAATTGCCTGAACTCTGTGCCGAGGCCCGCTCGCATAGCCCAAGAAAAACCAATGTCGCGAGCGAAGTTAGCCCGTAAATACCGGCATTTATTGCACGCATAGAAATACTCCCCCTCCCGGCAAGCCAGGATTGATAAAACAAATTGAGAAGCATGATGCTTTTTGAATGCACAAAAATATTGTGCGGGCTGATTAATTCTGATCAGCAATATTCGTGTCCAGAGCACGAATGAAAGCCATATCTATAAAAGCGCTATGACTAAAGCGTTAACCATGAGAACAAAAAAGCCGACCACGTTCCCGTGATCGGCTTTGAATTTTGCAGTTGCGCGATGGCTTATGCGAGGCTTGGATCAAGCTTGATGCACGCATCCATCAATTCGCGAACGGCCCCGACTGAATTGTCGAACATCGCTTTTTCTTCATCGCTGAATTTAACTTCAACGATACGCTCGCAGCCACCTGCGCCGAGAACGATTGGCACACCAACATAAAGGTCATTCAAGCCATACTCGCCCGAAAGTGACGCCGCACAAGGAACAACCAGTTTCTTGTCACGCAGATAGCTTTCAGCCATCTGGATCGCTGACGCCGCTGGCGCATAATATGCAGAACCGGTTTTGAGTAGCGCAACAATTTCGCCGCCGCCCTTACGGGTGCGTTCGATAATTGAATCGACCTTGTCTTGTGTCGTCCAGCCCATTTCAACAAGATCAGGAAGCGGAATACCGGCAACAGTCGAATAGCGCTCAAGCGGCACCATTGTATCGCCATGACCGCCAAGAACGAAGGCGGTTACGCTTTCAACAGAAACGTTGAACTCTTCAGCAAGGAAGTAACGGAAACGCGCACTGTCGAGAATTCCCGCCATGCCGATGACTTTTTCTTTTGGCAGGCCAGAGAATTTCTGTAGTGCCCATACCATCGCATCAAGCGGGTTGGTGATGCAGATGACCAATGCGTTTGGCGCATGCTCTTTAATGCCTTCGCCAACGGATTTCATCACTTTGAGGTTGATGCCCAATAGGTCGTCGCGGCTCATGCCCGGCTTCCGAGCGACACCAGCGGTGACGATGCAAACATCAGCGTCCGCAATGTCTTTATAGTCCTGCGTGCCCTTGAGGCGGCTGTCATAGCCATCTACCGGAGAGCTCTCAGCAATATCGAGGCCTTTACCCTCTGGGATACCTTCTGCGATATCGAACAGAACAACGTCACCGAGTTCTTTTTGAGCTGCGAGATGGGCGAGCGTGCCGCCGATCATACCTGCGCCGATAAGCGCAATCTTTTTGCGGGCCATATTATAAATCTCCTTGGGAGCCATGAAAAAATTATTCGCGTCGGTCTAACCCAGTGGAACCGGATTTTGAAGGCGTCGAGATGACCGAAAACGCTATTTATTTTGGCGGTTGCAGCAGAATTGCTATTTTCTAACCAGCGCAAGGCCCGCAGCAGCCGTCAACAGAACCCCGCCGGTGATCCGGTGCCGCCAACGCCCCAAACGCATCAGAACCGGGCGTGATCGGGCGGCAGTAAGCGCCCAAAGGCTGTCAAAGCTGGCCCCGACGATCAAAAAGGTTCCCCCGAGCAGCAGGAATTGGGGGCCAACAGGCGCATCGGGCGAAATGAACAAGGGCAAAAAAGCACCGTGGAACAATAGCCCTTTGGGATTCGTCAGATTGACCAAGAACCCCTCAAAAAAGCTGCGCCACCATCCGCCGGGCTGAACCGCCGTTTCAGGCTCCAGCGGGTCGGCGGGCGCACGAAACGCCCTGATCGCCAGATAGGTGAGATAAACGACTCCGGCCCATTTGATCCAGAAAAAGGCTGAAGCCGCTGAGGTCATGAGGGCCGTAAGGCCCAACGCCACGACGCCGATATGGATGCCCGAGGCGATCAGAGAACCGGCCACCGCCGCAAAGCCATGGGGCAGGCCACGGGACAAGGTTGTGGCCACAACAAAAGCCACCATTGGCCCCGGCGTCAAAATAAGAAGGATCGATGCAGCAACGAAAGCGAGATAGAGCTCGGCGCTCATTACTTAAAACTGCTTGCGCAGGGACAGCATCACCGAAGAGGTCTCGTAACGGTCGCCATTAATGCTCGGCCCCGCCGGACCGCCCGCGACGAAATCATCCTCATCGACGCCAAACACAAGCTTGTTCGTGCGCAGATAAATATATTCGACATCCGCAGAAAACCCGCCGCCGATCGCATAGGCCACCCCGGCACGTCCCTGATAAGCCAGCGCCGCGTCGCGATTGGCGCTCGCATCCTCAAGGAAGGCCCCGCCAACCCCGCCACCAATGAAAGGTGTCAGCGGGCTTTGGTTTGTATAATCGAAATAGAAATTGCTCATCAAAAGATGCGCGACAATATCGTCATTCACAGGGGTAGTCGGCGTTGGCCCGGCAACAGGATCGATCACCGAATAGCCATCAATTTTTGTGGATGCGTAGCGATATTCCAGCTCTGTCCGGATGCCGTCAGCATAATCAAAGCCAAGCGCAAACGCCGCAACAAGGCCTTCGCCGTTCTCAACCATCTGGCCCGTGGGCGGCGGCGTTACGAAGGTTGCGTCCGGATTGTAGCTATAGTCTTGCGACCAATCATTGGCGAAATTGATCCCGGCACCAAAGCGGACATAAGGCCCATCCTTGGCTGGTTCTTGCGCCAATACTGTCGGGGAATTGAGTGATGCGGCCGCAATAAAGAGCGTCGCAGACAGGACTTTTACTCGATTCACGAAACGCTCCTTTGATGTTTCGCGGTCAAGATAGCCCGCACTGCAACGCTCTCGCAAGCGTTGCAGTGGATTGTTATCGGGTATTAATCGGCCGCTTTCTCACGGGCGAAATAGTCCCGCGTGAGCTTGGCAACCAATGGCGAGAGGACCAATAGGGCCACCAGATTTGGCGCAGCCATTAGGCCCGTCAGTGTATCGGCAATCAGCCAGAACAAGCTGACCACATCGGTAATCGCACCACCTTCTTCGAGCATCAACACGGCCGCTCCCATAAAAGTGACCGCGATCCATGCGAACCGGAATGGTGTGATGATCTTTTCACCGAAGAGAAACTCTGAACAGCGCTCGCCATAATAACTCCAGCCAAGAATGGTCGTGAAACCAAACAAGGTCAGGCCGATTGTCACGATATGCGATCCGATCCCCGGCAAGGCATCATTAAATGCATTGACGGTCAGCGGCGCACCGGTTTCGCAACCAAGCGGTAGAACGGTGAGCGATTCACGAACGAATGGTGCACAAGCTTCAGGGATAATCCCCGCCGAAAGAATGACCAATGCGGTGATCGAACAAACGATGATTGTGTCGATGAATGTCCCCAACATGGCGATAACGCCCTGATTGACCGGGTCTTTGTTCTTGGCGGCGGCGTGAGCAATTGGCGCAGACCCCTGCCCGGCTTCGTTTGAGAAGATCCCGCGAGCAACACCTTTTTGCATGGCGATCAACAAAAGACCGCCGACAAAACCGCCCTTTGCGGCGTCAAAGCCAAATGCACTCGTGATAATCGAGGCGAAGGCTGCTGGGACTGTTTCGATATTGATGACAAGAACAGCAATACCGGCGATCAGATAAGCCGCCGCCATTGATGGCACGAGCTTACTTGCAACTGATGCGATCCGCGTAATCCCGCCGAGAATGACCGCAGCGGCACCGCCCGCCAAGACCAATCCGGAAATCAGCGGCGATATTGAATAGGTATTATTCAGCGCGTCAGCGATTGAATTTGACTGGATCGAAGCACCCGTGCCCCAAGCGGCGAGAATGCCAAAAAGGGCAAACATCCCACCAAGCCAGGCCCATTTCGGGCCCATGCCATTTTTGATGTAATACATTGGCCCGCCCACATGGCGGCCATCTGCGTCTACCTCGCGGTATTTAACCGCCAAAACGCCTTCCGCATATTTGGTCGCCATGCCGACAAAAGCCGTGACCCACATCCAGAAAACGGCACCCGGACCACCAATCGCGATCGCAACCGCTACACCGGCGATATTACCGGTACCGATTGTAGAAGAGAGCGCGGTCATGAGTGCGCCAAAGGGTGAAACATCCCCTTCTTCCGCATCATGGCGTTTGCCACCTTTGATCAATTGTCCGATGGCATAGGGTAGTTTCTTGATGGGCATGAAACCCAAACGAAACATCAGATAAAGACCAGTCCCCAACAATAATAATAGGACTGGTGGATATGGAATACTGTCTGATCCCCAAACTAACGAATTAACGAAAGCAATATGTTCTTGCACTTAAACGCGACCCCTTATTCGCCACGCACTTTGCGTGCGTGTTTCTATGTTGAACGGAGCAACATACGCGGCACTGGCTGCTCCCTGCAAGAGTGTGTACAGAAGTACGGCATTCGCACAACATTGCCATGGTTAATTAATTTCGCGGCAAGACCCTAAACCCAATGGGGCTAAAAATGGCCCCTTCAAGCCCCCAGGCCGAGCGTGCGAATATCGCACAAAAAAGGCTTCGACACGCCGCTAGACGTATCGAAGCCTTCTGTAGCTGAAATCGGTCAGCTTTATTCAGCCGCTGCTTCTTCCGCAGCGTCTTCCGCAGGAGCATTTGCCGCTGCTTCTTTTTCTGCACGCTCTTCAGCGCGTTCTTTGGCTTTCGTGCCTGGCTCACCTTTTTTCGGATTGTTGCCAGCTTCCCATTTCACGAGACCATTGACGGAAAGGAAACGCGCAACGCGATCGGTCGCTTTCGCGCCTTTGTCGAGCCAATATTTGACGCGCTCTTCATTGTATTGAACGCGGTTTTCATCGGTCTTCGCGAGAAGCGGGTTATAAGTCCCGACTTTTTCGATGAAGCGGCCATCACGCGGCGAACGCGAGTCAGCGACTACGATTGAATAGAACGGACGCTTCTTAGAGCCGCCACGAGCCAATCTGATTTTCAATGCCATTTTTTTATTCCTTTAGGTTGTTCGATTTCGTCTTTTATTCTTCGGTAGAAACTGGCTCGACGAGCGTAAGCCAATTTCCAGAATCATCTTTGAGCATCGCCTGAATGCCCCATGGTTGCTTTGCCGGCTCTTGCGTAAATTCAACGCCCTTGTCCCGCAGCGCCTGATAGTCCGCATGGCAATCATCTGTTATAAACACACCAGCACCGAGAACGCCGCGGCTTACCAATTTCTTTAATGCGTCAACATCTTCATCTGTCATGACCGGAGATTGCGCAACACTGACGAGCGAGATGGTCGTCTTACCCTCTCCCGGCGGCGCAACAGTCAGCCAGCGATTTCCATCCCATTCCTGATCTTCGAGCAAGGTAAAGCCTAATTTCTCCGTATAGAAATCCTTGGCCCGATCCGGGTCGGTTACGTAAATCGTGGCATATGCAAATGAAGTGATCATAAGCGTTACTTCTTTTTCCCCATGCCGGGCAAACCGCCGAGGCCGGGCGGCATTGCCCCTTTACCGGAAAGTGCCTTTTCGATTGCATCGAAATCAAGATCGTCCGGGTTCGGCGTTTTGCCGCCCTTAGCGCCCTTCATAAGGTCCGCAGCATCAGGACCGCCGCCGCCACCCAGCATACCGCCGAGGCCGCCACCCATGCCGCCCATACCGGCAAGCTGCTTTGCCATGCCCTTCATGCCGCCTTTGCCGAGCTTTTTCATCATGTCGGACATCTGACGGTGAGCCTTGATCAGCTTGTTCACTTGCTGAACGCTAGTACCGGACCCTTTGGCGATACGTTTTTTACGCGACGCATTCAAAAGCGCTGGCTTTTTACGTTCAGCTTTTGTCATTGAACTGATGATCGCTTCCTGGTGCAGGATTTCCTTGTCATCAAGGCCACCAGCCTGATCGACCATCTTTTTCATCTTGCCCATGCCCGGCATCATACCGAGGATCGCACCCATGCCGCCCATCTTGCGCATCTGGCGGAACTGATCGGCGAGATCATCCATATCGAACTCGCCCTTGGCCATTTTCTTGGCGGCTTTTTTCGCTTTCGCCTCGTCCATTTCGAGGCTGGCTTTTTCAACCAGCGAAACAATGTCGCCCATGCCCAAAATGCGGCCGGCCATCCGTTCAGGTTCGAACGTATCGAGCGCATCAATCTTTTCGCCGACACCAACAAATTTGATCGGCGCACCAGTAACCGCCCGCATGGAAAGCGCAGCACCGCCGCGCGCATCACCATCAATCCGTGTCATGACGACCCCGGAGACCGGCACGCGGGCTTTGAATTTCTCAGCCGTCGAAACCGCGTCCTGACCGGTGAGCGCATCAACAACCAGAAGCGTTTCAATCGGGTCAGATGCCGCATGAATATCGGCAATCTCGGCCATCAACTGTTCATCGATCGACAAACGGCCAGCCGTATCGAGCATCACAACATCAAAGCCGCCAAGACGACCGGCTTCTAATGCGCGCTTGGCGATATCGCGAGGGTTCTGTCCGGCAATGATCGGCAGGGTTTTGACTTCGGCCTGTTCACCCAAAATCGCCAATTGCTCCTGCGCGGCGGGACGGCGCGTATCGAGCGACGCCATCAGGACTTTCTTTTTCTCGCGCTTTTGCAAGCGAAGGGCGATTTTTGCGGTCGATGTGGTCTTACCAGAACCCTGCAGGCCGACCATCATGATCACCGCCGGCGGGGTGGTGGCAAAATCGAGGTCGGTTTTGTCCGAGCCGCCAAGCATTTCCACAAGCGCGTCATGGACAATTTTGACGACTTGCTGCCCCGGCGTAACGGACCGCAGCACCTCGGCTCCGATCGCGCGTTCCTTGACCTTTCCGATGAATTCCTTTGCAACCGGCAGCGCAACGTCAGCCTCAAGAAGCGCAATGCGCACCTCTCGCAGGGCTTCATTTACGTCTTTTTCCTCCAGCGCGCCGCGCCCGCGGAGCCCTTCGAAAATAGCGCCTAATCGATCGCTAAGACTTTCAAACATCGATGTCCTTTCGGTATCGAAACCAACAACATTAGCGGCATATACCGCATAAGCAAAATAACCACCGCGAGGGCGTTACCCCGGCGGCGGTGCATCCCCAGCCCCGTTCCGCTATCAATGCCCATATAGGGAGCGGAGGTCGTGCTGGTAGACACGGGAAAGCAGATTTTCCCGAAATTCAGAGGCGTTCTATAGGGCCATCAAGCGCAGCATGCAAGCCGGGCGCAAAACACCCCGCCAGATCAGTGCAAATTCCCCGTCTATACCGCTAACTCAGGGGCCGCGACCGGAAGACGTCCTCGTCGAGTTCGCCTTCCCACTTGGCCACCGCCGTCGCAACGGCCGTATCGCCGGAGACATTGGTGACGGTGCGCATCATGTCGAGGATCCGGTCAAATGGGAAAATAAAGCCGATGACAATCGCCACATGTTCCGGCGAGACATCAAAGACCTCAAGGACAATCGCCAACAAAAAGAGCGACGCCGAGGGAACGCCCGCCGTGCCGATGGAAACCAGCGCACATGTCAACGCGATCAGGAAATAATGCTGCGGCTCAAGCGTATAGCCAAAAGCCTGCGCCGTGAACAAAGCCACAATACCAAGGTAAAGCGATGTGCCGTCCATATTAATCGTGGCACCCAGCGGCAGCACTGAACCGGCGACAGATTTCTTGATGCCGAGATTTTCGGTGGCGGCGCGAATGGTCACCGGCAATGTCGCCGAAGACGACGAAGTCGAATAGGCCACCATCATCGGATCAAGAATACCGCGGAAGAAGCCGACAAACGGCAAGCCAAGGAAAACCCGCACCAAACCGCCATAGACAATTGCCATGTGGAGCGCACAACCAGCGTAAACTGCAATCGTAAGTGTGAGGATCGCCTGGAATGTCGCAATGCCTTGCGTACCGGCGGTGTAGGCAATCAGGCCAAAGACGCCGAACGGTGCCAGCTCCATAATGATATGGGTCACCTTCAAGATACCGTCGGAAATCGCCTCAAAAAACCGGCCGGCTGGCTGGCCATTTTCCCGGGCCATCAACAGACCGATACCCAGCAAGATCGCAAAAAAGATAACCGCAAGAATGTCACCTTCAACCAGCGCCATGAACGGGTTCTCAGGAATGATCGCCATGAGGCGCTCGCCGATTGGCTGCATCTCGCCCATCTGTTTCGGCTCTGCGCCGCCGAGGTCTACACCAGCACCGGGCCGCAACAGCGTCCCCATACCGAGACCAATCAAATTCGCGAAAAAGGTCGTTACCAAATAAAGCAAGAATGCCTTTACGCCGATCGTGCCCAATTTTTTCGGATCGCCCATGGCGAAAATGCCAGCCACCAACGTGAAAAAGACTAGCGGCACGACGATCATTCGGATCAGGCGAATAAAGATATCACCAATAACGCGAACCTTGGCGAGAAGCGCTTCGCCCGCAACTGGGTCCATGGTTTGTGAAACAAACAGCCCGAATGCGACCCCCAATATCAATCCAAGGAAAACCCGCTTCCAAAGCTTAATTCCGAACCACCATCCCATTCGCGCCACCCTCAGCCGTTAAAAAAACGCAACACTAAACCAAATTCGGCAGAAAAGGGAACGGTGAATACGCCCTTGGTGTTCTCGTACCGAAACCAAAAGGAGACCGCGGAGATGAACAAAGACGAATTAAAAGGCCATTGGAACAAGCTGAAAGGTTCCGTGAAAGAAAAGTGGGGAAAACTCACTGATGATGAGGTTGCCGAAATTGAGGGCAACAAGGATCAACTGGTGGGCAAGATCCAAGAGAAATACGGCGTTGCACGCGAAGAAGCGGAGAAGCAAGTCGACGAATGGAAAAACTCATAAGCCGCAACAAAAAACCGCCCGTCATTGCGGGCGGTTTTTCGATTCCGATAACCAAAGGCTATAGGTTAGTCACCCATTAGCATCTTTGCAAAATACACATATTCAAGCGCAGTACGATGCGCGAGCTGGTCTTGATTCGCTGTGCCGCCATGACCGCCTTCGATATTCTCATAATAATAGAACTCATATCCTAGATCATCGAGCTTGGCCGCCGCCTTGCGCGCATGTCCGGGATGAACGCGGTCATCTTTGGTAGAGGTGTAGAACAGCACTTTCGGATAAGGCTGATCCGCAACAATTTTTTGATAGGGCGAATACTGACTAATATACGCCCATTCATCATCAAGATCCGGGTTGCCATACTCGCCCATCCATGACGCACCGGCGAGCAGTTTGTTGTAGCGCTTCATATCCAAAAGCGGCACGCCAATATCAAGCGCCGCATAAAGGTCTGGACGCTGAGTCAACATCGCCCCCATCAAGAGACCACCATTAGACCGCCCGATTGCGCCTAGCTTCTCTGGCGAAGTTATACCGCGCTCAATCAGGTCCTCCGAGATTGCGATGAAGTCATCAAATGCCTTTTGACGATTTTCTTTTAGCGCCCCTTGATGCCAGCCGGGGCCATATTCCGACCCGCCGCGAATATTCGACAGCACCATAACGCCGCCACGCTTGACCCACATTGAGCCCGCCAATGCCCCATGTTGGGGCCGCGACGGATCTTCGTAATAGATCGGCAGGATAGGAACCAAAAACCCGCCATAGCCATATTGAATGGTCGGCGCGTTCCCGCTCTCAAGAACATCCTCTTTGCCCATCACGTAATAGGGAACTTTCGTGCCGTCCTTGGACGTTGCGAAACGTTGCTCAACCACAACCCCTTCCGCATCAAAGAATGCAGGCATCTGGTCGATCTTTTCCGCCTTGTTGCGGTCCGACACAAAATAAAGCGCAGTGGGGGAATTCATGCTCTCATAGGTAAAGACGGCCTCGTCATCACCAACCGAGACGAGGTTAATCACACCACTTTCAGGCAACTTGATCTGTTTCTTCTGCCAGCCACCTTTCGAGCCACCGGGCCGCAATCGCGCCGCCTTTCCGGAGACATCGTCAAGATACTGAATAAAGATCTCATCTTCACCGATGCCAACGCTTTGGATCGGTTGCTTATCACTTGAGCGCAGAATTTCGGTCAGCGCGCCGGTTTCAAGATCGACACCAACAAGCGAGCCGGAAAAATACGTTCGCTCACCCGCGTCGAAATCCTTGCGCAATCGAAAAATCGCTAGCGGGTTTGTTTTACGCCCGCTAAACACACCGGAATAATCCGCATTCAGAGGGATATTCAGCTTTTCTTTTTCGCCATCGAGCGCCTTGGTAAAGAACATCTCTGTCTCGAAAAACGATTTCCCGCGCCCTGCGAACAAATAGGTCTCGTCGTCGTCGTGCTCAACCACCGGGTACACCCACACATCCGATGCCTCGCCTTCAAACCAAACCGGCGCATCGGTTAATGTCTGCCCACGCTTCAAGATACGGATTGTGCGCGGATAACCGGAATCGGTCAGTGATCCTTCACCGGTATCGGTACCGACTAATAGCGTGTCTTTATCGGCCCAATCGAGAAAGCTCTTTGCTTCCGGCAGGTAAAAGCCGCCCTCGACGAAGGTCTTGGTCCGGGTATCAAATTCGCGCCAGACAGCGGCGTCTTTGCCGCCATAAGACATTTCAATCATGCAGTGGCGATATTCAGGATTGAGACAGACAATATCGCCGTGAATCCAGTTCTCGCCCTCATCGGCAGCTAATTTGTCAAAATCAAGAACCGTTTCCCAATTTGGCGCACCGGAGGCGTAAGCCTCTAACTTGCTGCGCCGCCAAATGCCCCGCACATGGGTTTCATCGACCCAGAAATTGTAAACATATGAGCCGTGGATATCACCAAGCGGCAAGCGCGCATCGGAAGTCAAAACCGCCAAGGCCTCTTGATACATATCATCAAAACGCGGATCGGCTTCGAGTTCAGCCAAAGACCGCGTGTTTTGTGCCTTAACCCAGTTGAGCGCGCTTTCGCCCTCGACCTCTTCTAGCCAGAGAAACGGATCTTCTGCGTCCTGCTGCGCTCCGGCCGTGACAGGAAATATCAGGGCGAAAAGCGCAGCCGCGCTAAGCAGTTTTTTAAGCATGTCAGGAAGTCTCCGGATGGGTGAGGAAAACAAACGGTTTAACCATACAAACCCTTAGCCATGAAGCAAAGTTACGGTACGGCAAAGCGTTCGTTATTTGCGATCAATAAAATTCTACCTTTCCCGTTAGAAAAGGTTTTGCCGTTGGCCAGTAGCTTGCAACGGCTTGGCGCAGAGACACAATTCAGGACAACCATACGATGTTTAAGAATGACGCAAGACGGTATCGCAGGATCAGCCTAAGCCTGCCGGTACGAATTGTGATTAATGCGGTCGATGAATATGAGGGCCGGCTGTTAAACATGTCCCCAGGCGACATGGCAATCATTACCGACGCGAATGTTGTTGTCGGTGATGCAGCGGTGATCTCCATCGAGGGGCTCGACGTTATTGAATGCACGGTTGCCCGGGTATTCCCTGATGGTTTCGCCGGCTCTTTCCTATTGTCGAAACGTCGCCGCGCCCTGTTAACCGAACAGTTAATGATGCTCGCCAATCCAACATTTTCTGACGGGCTTGGTGATCGCCGCGCGTCGCCGCGTCACCGCGAAGGTAATAGCCGGACCGTTTGTCGGCTTGATGATGGTGCGTCGTTGTTTGTCAAAATTGTTGATACATCCGTAAACGGTGTATCGGTTGACGCGCCGCGCCGTCCGCCAGTGGGCTCTTCAATTCATGTGGGAAGACGTCGCGGCGTCATTGTTCGGCACACGCCACGCGGATTTGTCGTCGTTTATGAAACGAATACGACCGATGCCGGATCAGCTGACGCGGATACGACACACATTCTGCGCGCCGTATAAAAAAACCGCCGGCACTGACACCGGCGGTTTTAAACTTAGTATCCCGGATTATTTCGATCCGCGCCGAGGACGACCGGCCCCAGATTGGCCATGACCTCGCGGGCATCAAATGCCATTGGATTGTCCGCCGGTTTTCCGCCTTTATACATCGCAATAAATGCAACCGCTGAATAGCGTGTGATCTCGCGGGTATAATTGTCATAATACGGATCACCCCAGCCGAAACCATAGGCATAATAAGGGAAGCCGTAATGAGGACGGTGGAACGGATGACCATAACCATAACGCCCGTAGAACGCTGGCGGCGCAGACGACGAATAGGACGTCCGGGCTTCAGTGTCATTTTCAACGGCGATGAAGTAATCATAGCCAAGTTCAACCGTCAGTTCTGCTGCCCGATAGAGCAGCGAGTTCTCGACGGTTTCCCGTGATGTCAGCGAGTTCCCCCGAAAGGTAATCCGATACCGGTTGTTCTCGATACGCTGATCGGAAAATCCGTAGCCGCCACTTGATGTAGCTGGCCCATAAGGCGTCGCAGTGGCGCATGCGGCCAGCAAGATCGCAAGACCACCCAGTGTGAATAACCTAAACATACTCTTTCTCCAGAATGAGCTAAGCCCAATCGCATAAATCATCGACCCCGTCAGAGTATAGACTGCCTAACGGGCACTGCAACAATTGGAAAACGTGGTGATCTAACCATCACGCGGGTTTGAATTGGCCTCTTCGCGCGTTTCTATCGCAATTTTTGCGCCTTCCGGCGCTGATTTTATATGCAAATCGCGCTGCGGGAATGGGACTTCGATACCCATTTCACCAAGCATATCCCAAATCGCCATGAAAACATCGCTGCGCACATTCGCGGTGCCATTGGCGGGATCGTTGATCCAGAAGCGCAGATCGAAATTGATCGAGCTGTCACCAAATTCCATCAGATTACAGCGCGGTGCCGGGTTTTTTAGCACCCGATCAATCGTCAATGCGCGCTCCTCTGCGGCGCGCGCCAGACCGCGCAAATCTTTGGTGCCATAAGACACGCCAAACGGCGCGTGCATTCGAACAACACGATCATCATGCGACCAATTCACGACCCCTTCTTCGATGAACTTATCGTTCGGCACGAGATGCGCCATGCCATCACGGGTACGCAAGGAAACATATCGGGCATTCATTTTCGTAACCCAGCCATAGGTGCCCTCAATTTCGATGACGTCGCCGGGCTTGATCGACTTGTCAGCAATCAGCGTAAACCCGGCAAAGAAATTCGAAACCGTACGCTGCATCCCCAGACCGATACCAAGACCGACAGCACCACCAAAAATTGCCAGCGTCCCAAAGGGAAATCCGACTATCTGTAGCGCAACAACCAATGCAACGATCGGCAGCAGGACATCGAGAATTTTCGAAAGCAGCGCTTTGAACGAAACGGTCAGCTCGTCAATCGCATTAATCCGTCCCTTGATTAATGAATTGATGAAACGCGCCGCCCAGAACAACACACCAAAGACGGCGATCGTGCGCAACACATCAAGCGCAGAGAATGTTTGTTGCACGCCGTCTTCATCGACGCCGATTGGCAGCGAAAAGCTTTCCAGTTGCAGAACGAGATCATCAAGCACACCAAACGCATCAAGCGCTGCGATTGGCCATGCCACATAGAACGCAACCTTTGACCAGAAGGGCGAGCGGATCACCAAGGTCACGAGACGGATGACAATCCAAGCGGTCAACAGGCTCACACCCGCAGAGACAAGCGCCGTTGAGTTTCCGCTCGCGCTTAAAACGAAAACCGCGATTTGTAAAAACAGATAGAGCGCCAGTGGCGTCGCCAAATTGGCAAGAGCATTCGCGGCGCGGCGCAACACGCCATAAGGCGCGCGGGGCGCAATCTGTGTCTGGATAAGCTTACGCAGGCGCGGGCCGAAAAATGCCGCCGGGAGAATAGCCGCGAACAGCACCCCCGCCTCAATGGCGACGCCCAATGTCAGCATCTGGCTTTGCAGCGTATTCCAAAGGGCTTCGAGCTTTTCACGGATGGCATCGCCACCAACGAGATCGTCTAGTGCGGAACCATCTTCCGGTATCTCGGCCGGGGCTGGATCGGCCTCTTGTAAATCAGGCGGCGTTCCGGGCTCGGGCGCAGGCTCCATCGAAGGCGCGCTGTCGCTTGGCGCGGGCGGCGGATTCTGATCCGTATCCTGTTCTTGCATGCAATGACACCATCCAACCTAAGATGGATGATGTCTATCAGGTTCCGTTAGTCAGGCAAAGTGCAGGCTAGCCAGCCGCCAGCTCTGCTTGTTGTCCGGCGAGGGTCGTGCATCCGGCCTTGGCAAGCGACAGCAAGGCCAAAAACTGTTCATCTGTGAACGGATCACCCTCGGCCGTTGCTTGCACCTCGACAAGACCGCCCTTGCCGGTAATGACAAAATTCGCATCCGCCTGGGCCGTGGAATCTTCGTCATAATCAAGATCAAGCGCCGGTGCACCCGCAACAAGGCCACACGAGATCGCCGCAACGCGATCCACAATCGGGCTTGCTTTGATGATCCCCTGCTCCACGGCCCAATTACAGGCCATGTTCATCGCAACCCATGCACCCGTGATCGACGCCGTACGTGTGCCGCCATCAGCCTGAATAACATCGCAATCGACCAGAATTTGCCGCTCGCCCAGTGCCTTGAGATCGACCACCGCCCGCAATGAACGCCCGATCAGGCGCTGAATTTCCTGCGTGCGGCCCGATTGGCCCTTCTTTGCTTCGCGGCGCATCCGCTCGCCGGTCGAACGCGGCAACATTCCATATTCCGCCGTCACCCAACCGCGACCACCACCACGCAGCCATGGCGGTGTCGTTTCATCCCAACTCGCCGTGCAGAGGACGTGGGTATCACCAAATTTTACGAGGCAGGAACCTTCCGCATGTTTGGCAACGCCGATCTCAAAAGAAACGTCACGAAGTTCATTAAAAGCGCGGCCAGAAGGTCTCATCATATTCTCCATAAATTATTGCGCCTAACTAGCCCCTTGGCGGGTACGCTGTCGACCCATTCTAGCGCCTGACCACACCGGATAGGCTTGTTTGTGACCATAAGTGACTTATTTTCTTAAGTAGTGACGCAAACTGAGTCATAGAAAGTTTATGGCAACGCTGACTGACATTGATGAACGCTCACGGGCGATTTTTCGAAGCCTCGTTGAGACCTATCTCGCAACTGGCGAGCCCGTCGGCTCGCGCAAACTAAGCCACGATTCCAGCATCGCGGTATCGGCTGCGACGGTTCGGAATGTCATGGCGGACCTGACTGATATGGGGCTTTTGCATGCCCCCCATATTTCAGCGGGGCGCCTGCCGACTGAGCTGGGCCTGCGCCTGTTTGTGGATGGCCTGATGCAGGTTGGCGACCTCTCCGAAGAGGAACGCCGCGCAATCGAAGCCGAGACCCGCGAAGAAGGCCCGGACAGCCCGCTTGAAATTGCAGCGCAGCGGCTTTCGGGGCTGACCCAAACTGCCAGCTTGATCGTTACCCAAAAATCCGACGCCCCTTTGCGCCAGATCGAATTTGTCCGCACCAGCCCCGGCAAGGCATTGGTCATTATGGTGTTTGAGGATGGCCGGGTCGAAAACCGGGTGATCAATGCGCCCGATGATCTGCCGCCATCGGCGCTTGTTTCCGCCGGAAATTACCTCAATGCACGCCTGCGCGGTCGAAGCCTGAACGAGACCCGCGAAAGCATCGTCAAGGAAATCGAATCCAACCGCACGGAACTGGATGAACTGACAACGCGTCTGGTGCGTGAAGGCGTTGCGGAAAAGGCGGGCGACGAGAATTGGCAGTTGATCGTTCGCGGCCGCGGGCATCTGCTTGATGAATCCGAGCAAGATATTGAGCGGGTTCGCATGTTGCTCGACGACCTTGAACGCAAGCGGGACGTCATCGAACTTTTGAATGCCGCCCGCGAAGGCGAAGGGGTAAAAGTCTTTATCGGTTCGGAGAACCGGTTGTTTTCCCTGTCCGGTTCGTCGGTCATTACCGCACCTTATCGTGACGAGAACCGCAAAATCGTTGGGGTTTTGGGCGTAATCGGCCCAACACGGTTGAATTATGCCCGGGTCGTCCCAATTGTGGATTACACAGCCGAAGTCCTGTCTCGGATGTTGAAATAACCGGCCGGCAGGGCTAAATGCGCAACCATGTTCCTCCTGCAAAAAGTAGTATGATGAGTGATCAATCAGATTTCGCGGATCAGCCCGCTTCGAAAAACGACCAGAACGACGAAACGATAGAGCAGCTAACCGACGAAGAAATTGCGGCTGCGATTGCGGCGGATGGCGATTCAGACCCGCTTGAAGAGGCGCGCAAAGAAATCGACACGCTCAATGACCGGCTTTTGCGGCTCGCGGCAGAACTCGAAAATACCCGCCGCCGCGGCGAGCGCGAAAAAGCGGATGCTGGTAAATACGCGATTACCAATTTCGCTCGCGACCTTATCGGCGTCACCGACAATTTTGAACGCGCGCTGCGCGCCGCCGATGGCAGCCAAGGCGAGGCGACAAGCGAAAGCGTCAAGAGCCTCATTGATGGCCTGCGCATGACGGAAAAAGACCTGCTAACGGCGCTCGACCGTCATGGGGTTCGCAAGATCAATCCTGAGCGAGAAAAATTCGATCCCAACCTGCATCAGGCCGTTGCACAAGTACCGCATACGGAAATTCCGAACGGTCATGTGGTTGATGTTGCCCAGCCAGGTTTCACGATTGGGGACCGGGTTCTTCGCGCCGCCATGGTAACTGTTTCCAGCGGTCCCGGCAGCGCAGCCGGTGAAGGCGAAAGCAACGACAATTCGTCCGGCCCGCGCCTTGATACAAAAGTCTAAGACGCTTTCGCGTCTCAGACTTTCTTAGCCCTCGACCATTAGTCGAGTGTAGGGCCTGCGGCTTTGACCGCATCATCCACATAAGGCGCGTAAACACGGAAATTCTCGACGAACATCTCGCCGAGTTTTTTCGCCTGCGCATCATAGGCTGCCGGATCATCCCACGTCTCGCGCGGTGTCAAAATACGCGTATCGACATCAGCAACTTCGGTCGGCACCTCAAACCCGAAAATCGGGTCTGTGCGCATTGGCGCTGATTTCAGCGAACCATTCAGCGCCGCCGTCAGCAATGCGCGCGTATCCTTAATCGGCATCCGGCGGCCTTTGCCATGAGGCCCGCCCGTCCAGCCGGTGGAAACAAGCCAACAGCAAACGTCATGCTGATCAATCAACCTGCCAAGCAGAGCACCATATTCTGACGGATGACGCGGCATAAACGGCGCACCGAAGCAAGTCGAGAAGGTGGCTTCAGGGTCTTTGCCAAGTCCTTTTTCTGTACCGGCCACTTTTGCCGTATAGCCCGACAGGAACATATACATGGCCTGTGCCGGCGTTAATTTGGCAATTGGCGGCATCACACCAAAAGCATCACATGTCAGCATAATGATGTTTTTCGGATGTGTCGTAATACCGTCAAGGCTGGCATTCGGAATGTAGTCGATCGGATAGGCCCCACGAGAATTCTCCGCAAGCGTCGCATCATCAAGATCAAGCTCGCGGGTTTCCGGGTCCATCACCACATTTTCGAGGACCGTACCAAAGCGTTTGGTGGTTGCAAAAATTTCCGGCTCTGCGGTGGGCGAAAGGCGGATCATCTTTGCGTAACAGCCGCCTTCGAAATTGAACAGACCGTTCGGTCCCCAACCATGCTCATCATCACCAATCAGGATGCGGTCAGGATCAGCCGAAAGCGTTGTTTTGCCGGTACCGGAAAGACCAAAGAAAATCGCCGGATCATCGTCTTTGCCAACATTGACCGAGCAATGCATGGGCATGACATTTTGCTCCGGCAAGAGGTAATTCAAAATCGTAAAGACCGATTTTTTCATCTCCCCCGCATAGGACGTGCCGCCGATCAGAACGATGCGGCGCTCGAAATCAACCGCGATCACAGTCTTTGAGCGGCAACCATGCTTTTCCGGATCAGCCACAAAATTCGGCAGATCAACAATCGTAAATCCCGGCGCTCCGTTTTTCTCGTTCACCGATGGCCGCTCAGACAATGGCGGACGGCGAAGAAGATGCTGGATAAATAGTCCGTGCCACGCATATTCGGTAAATACACGCACCTTGATGCCGTATTCCTTATCGGCACCACCGGCGAGATCCTGCATGAACAGATCCCGCTCTGAGGCAAAGGCGAGCATGTCTTGATGCAATTGATCAAACGCCTCAATGGACATTGATTTATTCGCATCCCACCAGATTTTGTCTTCTTGGGCCGGATGACGAACGATAAATTTATCTTGTGCAGACCGCCCGGTATGTTCGCCAGTTTTGACGACAAGCGGGCCATCTTTCGCGATACTGCCTTCACCACGCTCAACCGCATGCTGAAAAAGTGCCGCTGCTGTAAGATTCATTAATTGTGCAGGTGCACAATCTTCAAAGCGGCGCGCCATTGGCGTCGCCGTTACTGATAGGCTCATTTACTTCCTCCCGAAGCCTCACCCGTTGATGAGTACGCGCCCTGTCGGTTTTTCCGCGGGCACATCTTCGGTCTTAAGCCCAAAACCCGGCGCTGGCCATATTATGGCTTGCATAATTTCCGAAAAATTACCGCGACATTTTCATTAACCCTCGCGGGTAAGTCGATATTAACGACAATATAGGAGGGTAATTGCGGGAGAACGGAGAATATGGGACCATCATTTCAGCTCTTTTCCGTCATGCTGTTCATCGCGGCCGCGTCGTTGTTTATCAATCGGATGCGCCACGAAAACCCGCCTTTGTTACCTTATCTCGTCATTGCCTGGGTCTGCATTGTCGCGAATTGGTTCGATGACAATGGCAGTGACCTACCCGCAATCGTCTTGCTCATTTCCGGGGCGTTTTTGGTTCTCCATCTGGCGAGCGAGCCCTATCGCGAGGAAACGGACGACCAATCGCAAAAGGGACAGGATTTTGCGAAACGGTGAACCCGCGTATTGATTACTCAAATGCGGATTAACACCGGACCTCGGAATGAACGATAAAAGCCACAAGAAAACGCCCGCCGAGAAACATATCGTTGACGAGTTGATCGAGGAACGGGCTGAACATCTCCGTCAGTCAGCGCTTTGGCCTTTATATAAAGCCGCACTTTATCCGCTCTTACTCTATAAACCGGCGGTCAGAATGGCCGATGCCATCGGCGATCTCTCTGCCCGGGCGGTGTTCGATTATATCAGCGATCTTCTCAAGCTGAATATTCAGATCGATGGTCTCGAAAACCTGCCACAACATGGACGTGTACTGATTGCTTCAACGCACCCAACGGGCATTCCCGACGGAATTGCCATGTTCGACGCAATCAAAGACAAACGTCCCGATATGACCTTCTTTGCCAATCGCGATGCATTGCGCGCGGCACCGGGCCTTGACGATATGATTATCCCGGTCGAATGGGTCCCTGAAAAACGAACAGCCCAACGCTCCCGCGAGACATTGGAAAGCCTGATCAAAGCATTCAAACAGGAAAAATGCGTCGTTCTCTTTCCCTCCGGACGGCTGGCCTTCATGAGTGACGAAAAGGTGCTGACCGAGCAGGAATGGCTGGCGTCAGTTGCTATTTTCGCGCGCAAATATGATTGCCCGGTCGTTCCGGTACATATCGGAATGCGTAATTCATGGCTCTATTATTGGTTCTGGCGATTGAACACGGAGCTGCGTGACATCACGCTGTTCCATGAACTTTTGAACAAAAAGAACAAGACCTACAAAATCACTCTGGGTCCAATGATCCCGCCACATGCGCTACAGGGCGACCCGAAAAAAGTCGCCGCCGCCCTTAGAGACTATGCGATGAGACTGCCGGATGATCACGCGATGTGGAAACCGATCAGCGATTAGTCGGTGCGATAGGTCAGCTCAAGGAACACATCTTCAAGATCCGCCTCGACGGTAGAAAGATCTTTTACCGCAATCCCAGCCCCTGAAAGCCGTTCAAGAATATCGGCGACTTGTGTTTTGCTCGGCTGATACGCAATGGCGAGACTGCCATCGGGCTTTAACTCATATTCCAGCGGTCCAAGGTCCGGCTTGATATCAACGGACTCACTCGGTGTGACCATCAAGGTCTTGCGGTCAAGCGACGAGATCAACTTTTCCGTTGGCTCGCAGGCAACAACATTACCGTTGTGGATGATCGCAATTTCCTCACAAAGCTCTTGGGCCTCTTCGAGATAATGCGTCGTCAACACGATGGTGACGCCCATTTCATGGAGCTTCAGAACATAGTCCCACAATTGCTTGCGCAGCTCGATATCAACGCCCGCCGTTGGCTCATCTAGAATGAGGATTGGCGGTGAATGCACCATCGCCTTTGCCACCAGCAACCGGCGTTTCATACCCCCGGATAACATCCGCACATAGGCATTCGCCTTATCGCCGAGGCCCAGCGCTTCGAGGATCTCTTTGGAGCGGCGTTTGTTCTTTGGCACCCCATAGAGGCCCGCCTGGATTTCAAGCGCCTCAAGCGGCGTGAAAAACACGTCCATATTGATTTCTTGCGGCACAACCCCAAGCGACGCCCGCACCTGTCGGGGATTGCGATCAATATCAAAACCCCAGACCGAAACGTCCCCAGCAGTTTTGTTCACGAGACCCGCCAGAATATTGATAAAGGTGGATTTCCCGGCCCCATTTGGCCCCAATAACCCAAAAATCGACCCGCGCTTTACAAGGATATCCACGCCCTTCAGGGCTTCCTTCGCAGGGGCCTTGCCCGTACCGCCATAGACCTTGCGTACCCCGCGGGCGGCAATCGCATATTCGGCATTTGAGTTGAAATCCATGGAAATTCTCACTTATTCGTGCTGCCTGCGCTTATCGCGCTGCACGCCAAACGGGTCAACCACGCGGCCCGTTAATCGTACCACACATATGCGGGAGGTCTTGACGAAAGCGCCCATCAGCGGCAAGCACAGTCACCAAGTTTCATCTTCATGAAGAAAAGACCCATGAGCGAATCGACGACAACCATCACACCGGATCCAGAAGTCATCTATGTGGACAGCCTGCGCGTCTCCTGTGACGGCGGCGATGGTGCCCTAGGCCATCCGGTCGTCTGGTATTCGCTTGAGGATGGCGAAGCCGAATGCGGCTATTGCGACCGTAAATTCATCTATAAGCCAGAAGCCGCCGGCCAAACCGCCTAAGGCTTTTCTTTCCGCGCCAAACGCCAGACCTCGCGCGCCTTTGGCGGTGAAGATTGCAAAATTGCATTGCGGAAGATGCGGCCCATAATCCGCATCAGGAAAATCGCAAAAACGAGCATCAACAACGTCGCGCCTGCAATTTCCCAAAAGGGCGGATCAGCGGCCGCGCGCATCATGACCGCATAGGGCGTATAGACGGGGATCCAGGTCAGCACAGATGCCACGAACCCATTTGGGTTTTGAAACACCATCACCATGAACGGCATGGGCGCAAACACCAAAATCATCACCGGCCCCATATAAGACTGGGCGTCTTGCAACGAGTTCGACACCGCGCCAATCGCGAGAAAGATCATCGCGAAAATCGCATAGGCGCAGAAGAAATAGAAAAGATAAATCAGCAATAAGGGTGAAGAGAATAGCGAGCCTATAGCAAGCGACAAAACATTCTCATCCGTCGCGAGGGTCGCCGATCCCGCAAGTCCACCTACCAAAAACATGGCCGGCATTGTCAGGCCCACCGCCGCAATACCAATCAGCTTGCCTGTCATGAGCTGCCCCGCCGTCACCGACGACAACAAAATCTCGACGATCTTGTTCGAGCGCTCTTCGATCGTATTGGTCAGCAACAGATTGCCGACACCAAATATAATCACCACCAACATATAGGTCAGCGCGGCGGGCAATGCGGTTTCTATTCGGTCTTCAAGACCAAGTTCTGCTTCATCTGGCGCGCGATCAGGACGATAGGAAAGTAAGGGTGCCTCCACCGCATCGACCTTATCCAGCGCCTCTTGCGACAATCCGAAATCGGCAACCGCTTGCCGTTTAACGGCGCGATCAAGCGCATCCCCGACGACGCTTTCCAATGCATTATCGGTCAGATTGCGGCTCCAATATTGGGCCGCCGCAGCGTCTTCCCCTGCGCCAAAATCCGCCGGGATCAAAATCGCCGCAAAAAGCGGTGCGGTCGAACCGTCCGGCATTTCAACTCGCGTTTCATCAAGAAGATAGGGCCGCAAGATTGCTTCGGCCTCCTCAAGCGATGTGCCCGCCTCTAACGGCGCGTCAATACGCTCGAATTGTTGGCGTGGTGCCTCATATGCGGGAACGCCCGGACGCAAATGCGGTCCCGCCGCTGCGTTCGCGGCATCAAAGCCTCCAGCGGCCAGAAATGCCTCCGCCCGAGCATCATTCACCGCATCAGGCGCAAATGGATATTCGATCAATCCATCCGCCAGACTTTCAGGCGTCGCGCTAAGCGAAAGATAGGTATCCCACGCGGCGAGACTATAGAAGAGATGTCGCCGCTCAATCGCCTGATCTATGTCATCAATATATTCGCCCGTTACATCGTAAACCACGAAAACACGGGTGGGCTTGTTTCGCTCGACAAGGCCCATCGCCGCACTAAACGCCACCAGACTGACCGGTAACATCACCAGAAAAATCAGGAACCCGCGCGAGAAAACATATTGTTTATATTCGCGCCATGCGATCAGCAAAATCTGTGTCATTCCGCGGCCTCCGCCAGATCCGATGTTGCCGCCTCATCGCCCGCAAGCGATACGAAAATTTCGTGTAAGGTCGCGCCCGCCTGTTCGAAACGGCTGATCTGGATACCGGCCCCGACGACCTGCCGCAGAAATGATTGCGGATCGGCATTGTCCGCAAGCTCAATCTCATAGAGATTTTCGTCACCCCCGGCCTTTTCGAGACGAACAGAAATCACACCGGCAAGGCGCTCAAACGCTTCAGGGGGTGCGGCACTGCGCACATGAAGCCGGTGCCCATAAAGCGCCCGCGCCGCCTCTAATGTGCCTTCGAACCGCTTTTGCCCATGCGCCAGGATCAGAAACCGATCACACAGCCGTTCCGCATGCTGCATAACATGGGTAGAGAAAATAATCGTCCGGCCATTCGCGCGCTGATCGGAAATCAAAGCCTCGAGCGTTTGCTGATTGATCGGGTCGAGGCCGGAGAAGGGCTCGTCCAAAATCAAAAGTTCCGGCTCATGAGCGATGGTCGCCAAGAGCTGAACTTTTTGCGCCATGCCTTTTGAGAGGGCTTCGTTTTTTGACTTGGCAAATTTTTCAAGCCCGAATTGTTCAAGCAGCTCGTTCGCGCGCCGCTTCGCCTTTCCGGATGGCAACCCGCGCAATTGCGCAAAATAGGAAATTGAATCGACGGCCTTCATTTTGCGATAGAGACCGCGCTCTTCCGGCAGGTAGCCAATCTTGCGGCGAACATTAATCGCAGATGATGCGCCCAATACGCTGATGCTGCCGGTCGTCGGCTTGACGATATCAAGCAGCATACGGAGCGTTGTGGTCTTGCCCGCACCATTGGGGCCCAAAAACCCGTATATCTCACCTTGCGCGACCCGAAACGACAGATTATCCACCGCAGTGAAATTGCCGTAACGCTTTGTAATTTGGTCAAGAACCACAGGGTCGGAAGAGTGCGAGCGACCAGCCATCAAGATACTTTCGTCTGAGGAATACCCTAGCCTGAATAGGCCTTACCAGGTGCCAGTGTTTTCCATACTTGCCCATGGCTCAGCTGGCTCAAGCGCCTCACCGCGTTGTAATAGCTCAATCGAAATGCCGTCTGGCGACCGGACGAAAGCCATATGACCATCGCGGGGCGGACGATTGATGGTAACGCCCGCATCCATCAACTTTTGACAGGCCGCATAAATGTCATCAACCAGATAGGCAAGATGGCCGAAATTTCGCCCGCCATCATATTCCTCAGGGTCCCAATTATAGGTAAGCTCGACCATGGGGCCGCTTTTCTCTTTTGCTCGCGCGACATCCTCTGGTGCCGCAAGAAAGACCAGCGTAAAGCGCCCTGCCTCAACGTCATAGCGGTTCACTTCTTGAAGGCCGAGCTTGTTGCAATAAAAGTCAAGTGATTGTTCTAAATCGCGTACACGGACCATGGTGTGTAGATACTGCAAGACTATCTCCTGTTACTAACTTTTTGCGCGCAGAATTTCGTCGCGCAAATAACCGGGACGGCGATTATGAAACCGCCGCATAAAAAACCAGACGATGACTAACCAGACAATGACAATCCCGAAGAAAAAGTAAAAACCGGAAAATGCCTCAGCAACATAAAGCTGACATTCCGGCCCGCATTGCCATGATTGCGCGACTTTGACTTCGCCAAGATTGACATATCGCACAATTTCAACAGGCTGGGGCAGAATACCCAGCTTTTGTCCAACCCATTGCGAAAAACCCAAAAGCCCCAATGTCAGGGGAAGCGAGACGAGAAAGGTCGCCACCGCCGCCAGTGCATAGCCGGGGAAACGCGGCTCATTCACGCGGCGATAAATTTCGTTGAATTGATCCTCGGTCAGGTCTGCGACAAATTCGGGCTCATTTTTTTGGTAAAACGCCCATTCATACGCCGCCCCTTCCGCGATTTCGGCGGCGACTTTTCTGCGCCAGTACCAATAAAGGCCGACACCAAGCGCAAGCAGACCCAGCAAAATCAGGAACGTACCGAGCATAATTTCTATCCAAAAACGGTTTCGATGGGACCGTGTAGCCTAACCGCGCGCGCGACCCAAGGCACTTGTTAGCGCCTCGGCAAACCGGCCCCGCTCCTCTGGTGACAGAAATGCCCCCAAAATCAATGTTCGTCCTTTGCTGATCACGCGGACCTGACTTTCATGACGGACAGGCTGGTCGATTTTCACTTGCGTCCAATAGGGCTGGAGCCGCCAGCGCATTTCATGCCCCGATGGCATTACCCGGGAAACCCACATCTCGCCATTGGCAATGCGCACCCGTTCGCGCAATCGCCCTTGCCGATAGCTGAGCTTGAACGCAACCCAGACCGCCAGAACATCAAGCCCACAGAACCCTAAAACCGGCCACGCACCCAAAGTCGAAAAGAAAAGCCCAGTAGAGAACAGGGACACCGCGACAATCGTCATGACGATCACAAAGCCTTTATTGGGCAAGGATCGGTTCGGATAAAGAACAGCATCAAAATCGCTTTTCGCGTCGCCCATCGTCTCGAGGCTTGGCGCCTCAAGGCTGCGTCCCTTGGACAGCGGCGGCATGGTTTCCATGGCGGATATTTGGGTCATAGAAAAAATATACGCCCACAAGGGACATGGTCGCAATTGCGCAAAGCGGAACTTTACCTGCGCTTGGCGGACGTTATGGTCGCAACCAGAATCAAAAAGGCCGCCTATGCCCCGCAAAATGACCCGAGACAATGCGCGCAAGATGTTTGAGCGCCTCTCAACGACCGAACCGTCACCGCAAACGGAATTAAATTACACCAATCCCTATACGCTGGTGGTTGCGGTCGCCCTATCGGCCCAAGCCACCGATGTCGGCGTCAACAAGGCGACGAAGGACCTTTTCAAAGTCGCAGATACGCCCGAAAAGATGGTGGCGCTGGGCGAAGAAAAACTTGGCGAATATGTGAAAACGATTGGCCTTTGGCGCAATAAAGCCAAAAACGTCATCGCGCTGTCTCAGATGTTGATCGACAGATTCGGCGGTGAAGTGCCGCAATCGCGCGAAGCGCTAGAGGAACTACCGGGGGTTGGCCGCAAAACCGCCAATGTGGTGATGAATGTGGCCTTTGGCGCGCCGACCATTGCGGTCGACACCCATATATTTCGGATCGGAAACCGCACCGGCATTGCGCCGGGGAAAACTCCGCTCGATGTAGAATTGGGGCTGGAAAAAATTGTCCCTGAGGAATATCTCCAGGATGCGCATCATTGGCTGATTTTGCATGGCCGGTATATCTGCAAGGCGCGCACGCCAGAATGTTGGCGTTGCGATCTAGTTGATCTTTGCGGTTTCAAAGAGAAAGTCTTGTCGCCGGACAAACCAAAACCCGCTAAAAAAAAAGCGACCAAGAAAAAGGCAGCGCCCAAAAAGAAGCTCGCCAACGCTCCTAAGCTTAGAACCACAACGAAACGACCCACAAAGAAAGCTACTGCAAAATGACCCCGAATGACCGCCTGATTATCGCGCTTGACCTGCCGTCTGTTGAAGACGCGCAGCGCGCCATTGATGCGATCGGTGACGCAGGCAGCTTTTATAAAATCGGCTATCAGCTCATGCCGATTGGCGGGCTTGACCTCGCATCGCGTTTATCAGACGCGGGCAAGAAAGTGTTTCTCGACTTTAAGTTTCACGACATCGGCGCAACGGTCGAGCGAGGCGTGAAAAGCGTTGCCGCCCTTGGGGGTGATTATTTAACCGTTCACGCCGAGCCGGATGTTTTGGAAGGTGCGGTCCAGGGACGAGGCGATGATCCGCGTTTGAAAATTCTTGCCGTCACCGTGTTGACCAGTCTCGATCAGGCCAGTCTGACCAAAGCCGGGATCGACATGCGTCTGGAAGATCTTGTGTTGAAGCGCGCAGAATTTGCGGCGGAAGCCGGTGCCGATGGCGTTGTTGCATCTGCGAAGGAAGCCAAAGCCATCCGGTCTCGTTTTGGGGATGCGTTAAAAATCGTAACGCCCGGCGTGCGGCCCGCCGGCAGTGCGATGGACGATCAAAAACGAGTGGTAACTCCTGCAAGCGCGATCGCCGCAGGCGCGGATCAGTTGGTGGTTGGTCGCCCTATCATCGCCAATAGCGACCCGGCCAAAGCAGCGCGCGACATTGTCAGGGAAATTTCCGGCGCGTTATAGGACCCAAGAACTTCTGCGAATCCCCTTGGCTACCGGCCACGATTGGCTTCTGGCAATTTTTGCGCCCCTACCATAGGATGTGGACGGGGCTAGGAAACAAACAGGTACAGTCATGGGTGATCCAGTACGGCGCATAGAACGCCGCTCACGCCGCGCAATTTTTCAGGCATATCTCGAAAATGCAGCGCGTCAAAAATCAGACAAAGTTGCGATTACGGATGGTGATGGGCGCAAGCTCACCTTCAAAGAAATCACACGCGGCGCTTTCGCGCTGGGTGGCGCACTCGGTCGCCTGACCCATCATAATGAACATGTCGGCATCCTATTGCCCACAAGCGCCGGGGCGGTCATCGCGTTATTTGCGCTTTTGTCGCGCGGGCGCGTGCCAGCCATGCTGAACTTTACTTCGGGCTCTAAAAACCTTCTGGGCGCATGCAAAGCGGCGCAGGTTTCAAAGATTGTAACGGCCAAGAAATTCGTCGAGATGGCGGGCCTTGAAAGCCTCATCGAAGAACTTTCGGCCGCCGTTGACATCATCTATCTCGAAGACGTTCGTGAACAGATCAATGGCCGCGACAAAGCGTTGGCGTTATTGGGGCCATTATTCCCGACCATTCTCGCCTCAACACCGAACCCGGACGCGCCGGGCGTCATTCTGTTCACTTCAGGCACGGAAGGCATCCCCAAAGGCGTGGTTCTGTCGCACCGGAACATTATCGCAAATATCGAACAGATTTCGGCCCATGTTGACCTATTGCCAACGGATATATTCTTCAATCCGCTGCCGACATTCCATTGTTACGGGCTCACCGCTGGTGCTTTATGGCCGATATTGAACGGCTATCCGGTTGTATTCCACCCCTCGCCCTTACAAACCAAAATCATCCCTAAGCGGATTTTTGAAACCGGCTCTACGGTGTTGTTCGCAACCGATACGTTTTTATCGCAATATATGCGCGCCAGCGCGGATGGCGGCATGTCATCTTTGCGGATTGCCGTTTGCGGCGCAGAACGTGTTCGCGATGAAACCCGTCAAGCCGCGGAAAAACGTTTTGGCTTTGAAGTTCTCGAAGGCTATGGCGTGACCGAAGGATCGCCCGTCTTGGCCGCAAACCAGCCCGGCGATATCCGCTCAGGCACCGTTGGCAAACTCTTGCCCGCAGTTGAATATCGGCTTGACCCGGTAGAGGGGCTCGACGGGGCCGGTCGTCTTTTCGTCCGTGGGCCAAACATCATGAACGGATATCTTTCGCAAGATAATCCGGGCGTCGTCGTCCCGCCGGAGGACGGCTGGCACGATACGGGTGATATCGTTTCTTTTGACGAAGCGGGTTATATGTCGATCCGCGGTCGCTTAAAGCGCTTTGCGAAGATTGGCGGCGAAATGGTTTCGCTCGCGGTGGTTGAAAACTGCGCCTCAGCCGTTTGGCCAGATAATCTTCATGCAGCCGCGATCTTACCGGACCCGAAAAAGGGCGAGCAAATCATTCTGGTTACGGATCGCCAGGACGCACCGCGCGGCCTCCTATTGGCGTGGGCGCAATCCCATGGCGTGCCGGAAATTGCGGTCCCCAAAAAGATCGTCATTGTCGATGAAATTCCGGTGCTCGGCACAGGGAAAATCGATTTTCTTTCTGTCCGCACCCTCGCCGAAGAAGGCCTGATTGCGATGGAAGCCGCCAAGGATACCCCGGCGGAAAAGCCATCCAAAAAAGAACAGAAAAAATTGACGGCCCAAGAAAAAGCGCTCGAGAAACGCGAAAAGAAAGAAATGAAGGCCAAGAAAAACGCGGCCAATGACGAGAAAGACGAACCCAAAAAAGCGGCGGAATAACGTCAGGAAACTTCGCGCGAGGCTTTGATCGCTTGCTCCGCTTCTTCTTCGGTGCGGATCAAGGCCTCTTCTTCTGTTTCCTCTTCGATTGCTGCATCTTTCGGCGCGTCTTCTTCGCTGGCGTCACCATCGACGATGTGTGGCACCGCGTCGTCCTCCGCGCTGGTGTCGTCTTCGGGCTCTGGAATTGGCGGGGCCGTAAGCAACCGAACTTCTTCTATCGAAAGCTTGCTGGTCAATTCTTCGACTGGCGGCGGTGCCAACCGCTCATGTTCCATATATTCACAAACGAGTCGCGCCCAACCTACGCGCGTGAGATTGAACTCTCCGTCCGATCCGGGCCGCGGGTCACGCGGTGCATTCGCCGCATGCTCAAGCCACACTTGCGCGGCCTCTCGGCCATGTAATTCGGTTATTGCCGTAGCCATCAGGCTAAATGCCGCCGCTGTTGGCGTTTCGCTTAATACTGGCTCGAGGATATCCACCGCATCTTGCCAGTTTTCCTCAAGATTAGCCGCGCGCGCACGTAGCAATGTTGCTTCGTCACTTTGCGGGGCTTTCTCCGCGAGTTTCCGAAGTTTGGTTGCGCGTTTTGCGTTATCTTCATTTTTGTAAAGACGATCATATTGCTTAATCAGCGCCGGGTGCGCGGCATCGGCGAATGCGGTTTCGATGATTTTCGCAGCTTTGCCGACCTTGCCTTCGTCGCCATAAAGCCGCGCCGCAAGCAATGCCGCCGGTGCAAAGCTTGGCGCATATTTAAGTGCGGTTTCAAGCTCGCTTAGTGTTGTGGTTCGATCCACGGTCTGTAATGCATAGGCATCGGCGGTCAGCAAAGCGGCTTTTCCGCGACGGGCTTTTTCCGGATCGATTAATTTATTTTTCTCCGCTCGCTCGAGTGCTGCGCGGGTATCGCCCCATGCGCCGCGCTCTAGCCCTAATTCGAACACGGAATGATATGCCCAATCTGCATTGGCGCGCAGTTGAAAGGCGCGCTCTGCATATCCGCGCGCCTTATCGGGATCGTCCGCTTTGATCGCTTGCGCATAAAGCCCTTTAAGGCCCAAAAATTCCGTCTCAGGCGCTTCGAGCATGGCCGAGAAGCCTTCTTGTGCGGCTTTATCATCACCCGACAACTGTGCTGCCTGCGCACTTAAAAGCCGCGTCACCGCGACATCATCAAGGAGCCGGCGGGCAACGCGCGCATGATGCGCTGCGTCTTCACCATCGCCGACCGCAACGGCCTCTAATCCGCGGGTCAGGGCTGCAACACCGCGTGTGCGTTTGTTTTCCGCCTCCCGTGCGCGAATGCGCGCCGGCAAGCCCATAATGTCCTTGATCTTGTGCGTCAGATAAATCGTCACCAACAGGAGCGCAAAAGCGCCACCAATAATCAAGCCCGAGGGACCATCAAAGTGATAGCCAAAGACCTCACCGGTAAAACGGCTATCTAGGCTTGCGAAATAGGTGACCGCACCGGCAAACAGCAAGATGCACAATAGAAATATCAGAATACGGATCATGATGCTTTACTCCACCGCATTTGCCAAACGGGCGTCAAGCGCCCGAAGCGTTGCAGATGCATTGGCGCGCGCGGTCGCGTCGGCAATCCAATCCTTCATGCTTTCCTGTGCGGCATCGGAAAGTTTTTCGATCTCGATCAGCGCATAAGCGACATCACCATCATCAAGGGCCGCATCGGCCCGCGAAATAATGGCTGCCGCGCTGTCGCCCGCGCGCGGCTCTGCGGGGCGTACCGAAATGATATTCTTTGCGCGCGCCATCACACCGGCGACACCGCTACCGGCGTTGGCTTGCGCATCCGCCGCGATAGCTTTTCGTGCGGCGGCATCAAAACGGTCGCGCAATTCAGCAATCGTAGGAATACCCGTTTGCGCATGGCGGCTTAAAGGTGCGGTAAGATCCGGCGCGAGCGCAGTGACATCGGCCAGCTCAGTCGCATAAGGGGTGCCCCGATCGATTGCGAGCTTTAATGTATCGAGAGACAACCCAGCCTTGATTTGTTCCGGCGTAATTTTTGGCTGGCGCTCACGCAGATCAACAACTGCGGCGCGAAGCTCACTAAGCTCGCGGTCTATTTGTGCATCGCGCGATGAGAGCGCCGATGAAAGGTCCTGCCGCAAGGCATTTATTTCGCCAAGTAACGCATCATTTTTCTCGCGCTCAGCAGTCAATGCTGCGTTCAACCGATCGGTTTGCTGGCTGAATTCATCTTTCAGCGCCGCGATTTCTTCTTGATACGTATTATCTGGCTGAGGCGCATCAATCACCGCAGCAGATTGTTCGGGCTCACTTTCAGCGGGTTCACTATCCGCCGGTGCCGCTTCCGGCACATCCTCTGACGCGACAACATCCTCGCCGAGATCCTCAGCCGGGTCACGATCCTCGTTCTGGGCTTCCTCGGCCTGCGTTTGCTCGACCTGGGCTTCCTCGGTCGGCGCAATCGCCTCGTCTTGCTCCGTTGACGGATCAGGTGTTTCTTCTGGCTGCGCCTCGGTCGGGGCTGGCGTCTTGGCCTCATCACCGAAATTGTTTTCGAGCTTCGCCGCGTCATCGCCCACCGGCGGCAAGAATGTGTCGTCTGCTTCCGCTTCGGTCGGCTCTGGCTTTAGGTCGTCTGCCGGAAGGTTCGAGGTCTTATCCGTCGTAGCGGGCTCGTCTTGGCTCCTAGCCTCTTCGTCCGTTGGGTCATCATCGACGGCCGGTGTCGCTACGGGTGTCTGCGCTGTTTCATCCGCGGGGTCCGATTGCATTCGCCAATAGCCAAAAGCGATGAGCGCCGCGATGGCAAAAGCAATAAAAAGAATGACGCCCGGCGTTAAAGTGGATTTGCGCTTTGCGGGTTCCGCCGCGCTTTCCTCCGCTTCAGAAATCTTTTCTTCTTCGGTGACCGGTTCGTCGTCAAAAGCGGGCGAGACAGTTTCATCATCGCTGACGACTTCCGCCTCGACTTCGGGTATCGCGTTCTCGCTATCCTTTTGATCGGGCTTATTGTCGTCCTGGCTCACGCGGTACTCCCTTTAGCGATGTTGCGACCTATCCTAGATAAGCGCCGGACGGCCTACGCTCAAGCAGAACCCGCATTGGAATGCAGAATCATCTGCAAAAGACTCGTCGCGGAATAGTCAGGCGCAATGTGCAATGTGTGCCAATTGGCCGATCCTGCTCGCGCTGCGACCGCATCGCTCAAACATGCTGCCCGTATTTTTTTCAGCTTTTCTAAAACGCCCGCTTTCGCCGCGAGTTCCAAAAACAACGCGGCAGTTCGCGGCGAAAAAAATGTCGCCCACTCGACCGGTGGGTCAGCGCGCAATTGCGCGATCACATCATCGGAAAGCGTTGAAACGGCATTGGCGGCATAAAGCGTCTCGCGCCGGGCCGAAATATTTTCGTACTTCAACAGCTGAACGAGATCGCCCGCCCGGTCCTTGCCAGCGACATGCAATAACGTTTGTGAAAAGCTAGTCCTTTCGGAGACAATATGATCACGCAAGCGATGAACATCACCGCCCGCTTCACGGACATGCTGAAAACCCGCCTCGCGCGCGACCTTGCCCGTCACGGGACCAACCGCATAAACCAAAAGATCACGGCGATCAGAATTATGAACGAAGGCCCGCACCCCATTTGCGGAGGTAAAGGCAAGGGCATCACTATCCGATAGATCAACCGCGCGGGATTGAATGTCGATTTCCATAACGGGGGATATGATCGGCGTTAGCCCCTGATCGCGGCAGAGCGCTGCGAATTGTTCCGCATCGGGTGCGGCGCGTGTAATGAGGACCCTCACCCCGCGCTCCCGCCAAGCGCATCAAAAAATGCATTCCCTGCGCGATCGCGAATTTCGGTTGCGGATTCTGCGCCGTGGGACGCCGCTTCCTCAATCCCATTTGCCGTGTACGGAAAATTACGCTCGGTCGTAAAACGCTCTTGCCCGTCGAGCGATAATAGCTCGCCGCGGAAATGCACTTCGCCGCCCGTGATGGTCGCAAGCCCCGCAATAGGCGTGCGGCAAGAGCCATCAAGACCTGCAAGGAATGCCCGTTCGACAGCGACGCAAATTTCGGTTTCGGGACAATTAAACCGCGCAGCAATCGCCAGCGCTTCATCGTCATCTTCCCGCGCCTGAACACAAAGCGCCCCCTGCCCGACCGCGGGCAACATTTCTTCGGGCGGCATGATGTAGGTCGCATGGCGTTCGAGCCCGAGCCGACGCAACCCAGCAAGCGCCAGAAACGTCCCGTCAGCATCGCCGCGATCCAGCTTGTCGAGGCGCGTTCCCACATTGCCGCGCAAGGTCACCGGCTTGAGGTCGGGTCGGCGACCCAAAGTTTGGGCCAGCCGGCGCACCGATGCCGTGCCGATCTTTGCGCCTTGCGGTAAATTCCACGGGCTATCGCTGGTGGGGCTGAGAAAAACATCGCGCGGATCCTCGCGCCGGGGGATCGCAGCGGTCACGAGGCCCGGTGGCGATATGGCGGGCATATCTTTCATCGAATGGACCGCAAATCGCGCATTGCCGCTCAAGAGCGCATCTTCGATTTCTTTGGTGAAAAGCCCCTTGCCGCCAATTTCCGCGAGCGATCCCGCCAGATTACGGTCACCGGAACTGACATAATCCCGGATCGGCGCGACCATTTCGGCGGCAGTCTCTGCCTCACCCAGCGCAGCCGCGACCATGGCCTGCACCATATGGGCCTGCGCCAAAGCCAGTGGCGATCGGCGGGTAGCAATGGCAAAGACGTTGTTATTTGACACTCGTTTTTCTTTCGAAACTAAATGGCTTAAAAGGCAGTACCGGCCTCTATGAAATTGAACGCTTGCATTTAGGGGTACTTTTGCGGTCCAAGCGCGTAATTGATCTTAGCGGAATGCGCAAATCGTACCTATGACTACTTCTAACGACCTTTTTGTGCTCGGAGTTGAAACGAGCTGTGACGATACCGCAGCGGCTGTGGTTTGCCGCCGCGCAGATGGAAGCTGTCAGATATTATCGAACGAGGTCTGGGCGCAACATGATGACCATGCGGCGTTTGGTGGCGTCGTGCCGGAAATTGCGGCCCGTAGCCATGTAGAGCGATTGGATAGCACCATCGAACGGGCCATTGCAGTGGCCGGCATTCCGTTTGACCGTCTCTCTGCGGTCGCGGCGACTGCGGGCCCCGGCTTGGTGGGCGGCGTGATGGTCGGCCTGACCACCGCCAAGGCAATCGCCCTTGCCCATAATTTGCCGCTCGTGCCGCTCAACCATCTCGAAGGCCATGCGTTATCAGCGCGCATGACCGAACCGGCGGCATTTCCTTACTTGCTTTTGCTGATCTCTGGCGGTCACACGCAGCTCATTCATGTGCGGGGCGTCGGCGATTATGTCCGGCTCGGGACGACCATTGACGACGCCGCTGGCGAGTCTTTTGACAAGACGGCGAAACTATTGGGGCTGGGCGCGCCCGGCGGCCCGATGGTGGAGGCCGCCGCAACTGGCGGACGCGCGAACCGGTTTGATCTTCCGCGGCCATTGGCGCAACGGGCGGGTTGTGACTTTTCATTCTCGGGTCTCAAAACCGCCATTCGCGAAGCGGCGACAAGCATAGAGCAACCAACCGGTCAGGACGTTGCCGACATCGCCGCGTCATTTCAGTTTGCCGCCGCACGGCATTTGGCGCAGCGCACAGAAAAAGCGATGGAGATGATTTCACCGCCCGAAGGAGACCGCCGATTGGTGGTCGCCGGGGGCGTTGCAGCGAATTGTTCGGTCAAAAAAATGCTGCAGGATTTGTGCGCAGCAAATTCATGGCAATTAATGGTGCCGCCACCGAAATATTGCACTGATAATGGTGCCATGATCGCCTGGGCCGGGGCCGAAAGAATTGCTGCCGGAATGACGCCAACCCTAGATGAATCCTTGGGTTTAGCGCCGCGCGCGCGTTGGCCGCTGGCACCGCACAAAGATGGCGGCAAGCTGGGCAGCGGGCGCAAGGGACCCAAAGCCTGAGGGCGATTTTTTGCGCCAAATGCTGCGCGATAAAACGAATTTATGCTGCGCTTTTTGCTGCAGCATTTGCTGCAGCAATTTCCTTGGCCACCTGCTTTAAATTGACCTCGGAAAGGCGTTCCAAAAACGCCTGCTCGGCCCGTTCAGCAATCACCGTCAGACTATCTTCGATATGGCGACCGACCGGGCAGGCCCGATCTGGCGCAGTCCGGGGCATCCCCAATAGGCCGGGCTCTTCGACCGCTTCGTAAATCTCTAAAAGGCTGATTTTCTTTGGCCCGCGCGCGAGCGTGGAACCGCCGCCCTTGCCAAGTCGGGAATGGGTCAAACCGGCCTGCGATAGCGCGCCCAGCAAGCGCCGAATGACCGCGGGATTGGTGTTCGCACTCTCCGCCAGACGATCGGATGTTTGCGGCTTGGGACGCTCTAGCGCCATCAAGGTCAGGATATGAACAGCAACGGCAAATCGACTGGAACCAGGCATGGTGACCTCCGAAAACGGGTTCGGGTTACGCTACGCCACTTGAATTGTGATTTCGTTACTAACACTGTTTCAAATTGAAATCCGACCGGAAATTTCGCCGCGATCAGATACAAAAAGGGCGCGAAAGCCGGGGCGGGCTTTCGCGCCATAGTCTCTGCTGAGAAAGGGGAGGGTGCGTCCTAAGGGGAGGGACTAGCTCTCAGCAGGATCGGGGTAGAAAACTTTTAAGCGACGACAACGCCGCGTGTCGCCAAATCAGCGACATTGAAAAGCAGGACACCAAGTACGCAGGTAAGGGTCACTGTCGCTGCCACTTGGACAGCAAAATTGCGAAGGCTGGTCATTTTGATCTCTCGTATAAGTTTGTTCTTAACCTGAGAATTCTTCCTCAGGAGCAAGGCGATCATTGTTGTGCCGCCCTGTTGAAGGGGGACATAGGACCCCTCTGAAGAGTTGTCAATGAACGATATGAATATTATTCATTGTTTAATGGTCATTTTTTGTCGCACCGCAAAATAACGAGCGTTTTCAATGGCTTAAACAGCATCTTCATGCCATAAACCAACACACCTCACGCCGATTTGATCAAATGGGTGGAGCTTTACACTAAAACTTAGGCATTTTCTCGCGCCTTTTGGGCGGTCTGTTTAGCGGCCCGCCACGCGAATCCATCAAGGATCAGGTCGACAACGCCGTTCAGCTCTCGCGCGAGGACATCATACTCCCCCTCATGAAAGACCGATGGGCTGGTAAAGCGATAGGCGGCGTCTTGTAGGATTTTGACCGTCTCGTCCGGTTTATCGATCGCGAAATCGCCCTCATCGACACCATGGCGCAGGATTTCAGCGAGGACGCGCCCCTCGGCATTTTCCCATTCAATCGCGATTTTAGGGCGGGAATTCATAAGCTCATTCGAGAGCTCATAGGATTTTGGCTTATCGTGGAAACGCTCATAAGCGAGCGTGAATTTGGTGAGAAAGAAAGACCGGAGCTTTTTCGCGGGCGGCAAGTCCGGGGCATCCGCCACCTCGCGCAATTTCTTCACTTGTTCCATCCTGAGGACACGCACGAACATTTCTGCGATATCAAGCTTGGATGGGAAGTAGCGATAGAGATTGCCGGTGGACATGTTGCAGTCCTGCGCTATCTCCGACATGGTCGTTTTACCGTAACCATAATGAAGAAAGCGCCGACTCGCGGCATCTAGAATCTGCTTGGCTGTATCGTCGAGATTTTCTGCTGGCATCAATCACCGCATGTTTATGTTAACGTCTTTATAAACCGTTCAATCCTCAATTCGCAATGAATCAAATGAAATCAACTTCGGCATTTACATCAATTGGCGTTATTGGCGGCGGGGCCTGGGGTACGGCGCTCGCTTCTCTGTGCGCCAGTAACGGCATACCGACCACCATCTGGGCCCGGGAACCTGAGGTCGTTAAGGCCATCAATGCGCGTCATGAGAACACCGAATACCTGGCGGATGTTCCCTTACCCAAAGCCCTGAAAGCCACCGAATCATTGGGTATGGCCATTGAAAACGAGGCCATACTTTTCGTTGTTCCGGCCCAGTTTTCACGCCCGACCTTCGCGGAATTACGGGCTTTGGCCGGCGAAAGCGCCTTGCCGGTTGCGCTTTGCTCGAAAGGCATCGAGCGGGACACCGGCCTTTTAATGACGGAAGTTTTATCGGCGGTATGGCCGGAAGCCATACCGGCGGTTCTATCGGGCCCAAGCTTTGCACGCGATGTCGCCATGGGCCTACCGACCGCCGTGACCCTGGCCAGCGCAGATGAAACCATTGGTCAAAAATGGATGGCCACAATCGGCGCGCCGCATTTCCGGCCCTACCTGACGGACGACCTGACCGGCGCGGAATTGGGCGGTGCAGTCAAAAATGTGTTGGCCATTGCCGCTGGCGTTGTTGCCGGTCGCGGCATGGGCGAGAGCGCCCGCGCCGCATTGATCGCGCGCGGCTTTGCGGAGTTTCAAAAGCTCGGCGTGGCGCTTGGGGCCCAAGCCCAGACCATGGCCGGCCTTTCCGGTTTAGGGGATTTGATTTTAACCGCGTCATCGCCGCAATCGCGCAACATGTCCCTTGGCATTGAGCTGGGAAAAGGTAAATCACTCGACGAAGCCCTCGCCGGCCGCAATAGCGTCAGCGAAGGCGTTGCCACCGCCGGTGCAATCCATGCGCTGGCGGAGAAAGCCGGCATTGATGCACCGATCTGTTCTGCGGTCGCGGAACTTGTTAGTGGCCGGCGGACAGTAGACGAAATCATCGCCGCGTTACTGGCGCGGCCATTCACAACGGAAGCGTAACAATGCCTAATTTCATTCTGATTTGCCGTGACAAACCCAATTCGCTTGAGCTGCGAATGGAAACACGTCCGGCGCATCTCGATTACTTCAATGCCTATGGCCCCGGCGGCTTGGTTGCGGGACCGATGCTTGATGACAATGGCAAACCGAAAGGTTCCGTCCTGATTATCGAGGCCGAAGATCAAGCGGCAGCGGAGGCATTTGCGCAGAACGATCCCTATGCCAAAGCCGGGCTATTTGAGAGCGTTGAAATTCAACCCATGGCACTCGCGGCCGGGGCTTTTGTTTCCAAGACCTAACGGCCCGTCTAGCGGCGGCGTTTATAGGCCTTGCAGCTGGCTTCATAGGGACGTCCGGAAAGCCGGGCGTTCCAACCTGCGGTCCACGCATCACCGGCATCGACACCACCGCGCGCGCGGCATTGCTGAAAGCCCGTGCGATATTCCGGCGACAGCACATCGATCTTCGCCGCAAGGGCAAATGCCGCGTCATAGCACTCGCAAACCAGATCCTGACCGCCATTTGCGGTCAGTGTCGGGGTCATATCGCTACCGGAAGCACTCTTGGAAACAATGACGTTTGAGGTCGGCGCATCGGCCAATTTGCCGCCGGAGCCGAGATTGGCATTCATCATCGCGTAAAAGGCAATGCCAAGCACAACCAGCGCCAGCACACCGCCAAACATGGCCTCGATATTTCTCATATCACCCCTCGACTATTCCCCCGCATCGCCATTTCGGCGATGCCTAGCCCAAATAAAGAGCCTAGCCCAATAAAAACGGGCGCTTCGATGATAACCCGAAGCGCCCGTCATAAAAAGAGGTAAACGAGGTGTTTACTCGCCGGCTTTTTTCGCGGCTTCAATCCCGTCCATAATCAGCTTTTCCGCCACATCTGGCCCTTTCCAGCCCACAACCTTGACCCATTTATTTGGCTCAAGGTCTTTGTAATGCTCGAAGAAATGGCTGATCCGCTCGGTCAGAATATCGGGCAGATCCTCATAGGTTTCGATTTTCTGATAATAGCGCGTCAGGCGTGGGCTTGGCACTGCGAGGATCTTTTCGTCCATGCCGGCTTCGTCTTCCATCATCAGAACGCCAACAGGCCGCGCGGCGACCACAGAACCCGGCACGAGCGGACGATTGCCGACAACCATGACATCCACCGCATCGCCATCATCGGCGAGCGTGCCCGGCACGAAACCGTAATTACAAGGATAGCGCATATCCGTGTAAAGGAAGCGGTCAACGAACATCGCGCCCGACGGTTTGTGAATTTCGTATTTAATCGGGTCGCCGCCGAGCGGCACTTCGATAACGACATTGATGTCTTTTGGCGCGTCTTCGCCAGTCGGCACCTTTGTGAGATCCATTTTTCTTACTTCGCTTTCATATTCCGCCGCGCCAACAATTTGAGGCGCAACGCATTGAGTTTGATGAAGCCTTCGGCATCTTTCTGGTCATAGACCATGTCTTCTTCAAAGGTGACGTGGGCTTCGGAGTAAATCGTATTTTCGGAAGAACGGCCGATGACATCAGCTGATCCCTTATAAAGTTTAAGCGTGACACTGCCGGATACATGTTCCTGGCTTTTGTCGATGGCCGCTTGCAGCATTTCGCGCTCCGGCGAATACCAGAAACCATTATAAATCAGTTCAGCATAGCGCGGCATTAATTCGTCTTTGAGATGCGCCGCGCCGCGATCGAGGGTGATTTGCTCAATTCCGCGATGGGCCGCCAATAACACGGTGCCGCCCGGCGTCTCATAGATCCCGCGTGACTTCATGCCGACAAAGCGGTTCTCAACAAGATCAAGACGGCCAATACCATGCTTGCCGCCCAATTCATTGAGCTTGGTCAACAGCTCAGCCGGTGAGAGCTTTTGGCCATTGATCGAAACCGCATCACCGCGCTCGAATCCGACTTCGATGATTTCTGGCTGATCCGGTGCAGCTTCGGGGTCCACGGTGCGCTGATAAACATAATCAGGCGCAGGCACCGCCGGGTCTTCAAGCACTTTGCCCTCAGACGAGGTGTGCAACAAATTCGCATCCACCGAGAACGGCGCTTCGCCGCGTTTATCCTTTGGAATTTCGATCTGGTGCGCTTCAGCGAACGCAATCAGCTTTTCGCGCGAGTTCAAATCCCATTCGCGCCATGGTGCGATCACCCGAATGTCGGGGTTGAGCGCATAGGCGTTTAATTCAAAACGAACCTGATCATTCCCCTTCCCGGTTGCGCCATGGGCAATTGCATCTGCGCCGGTTTCCTTGGCGATTTCCACGAGCCGTTTTGCGATCAGCGGGCGGGCAATCGAGGTGCCTAGCAAATACAGCCCTTCATAGACCGCATTCGCGCGGAACATCGGAAATACGAAATCGCGGACGAATTCTTCCCGGACATCCTCGATATAGATATCTTTGATCCCGGCGCGCTCGGCCTTGCGGCGGGCTGGTTCCAGCTCTTCGCCCTGACCGAGGTCAGCCGTGAAGGTTACGACTTCGCAGCCATATTCAACTTGCAGCCATTTAAGGATGACCGACGTATCAAGCCCGCCCGAATAGGCTAGAACCACCTTTTTCACGTCTTTTTCACTGGCCATAATCAATCCTTTCCGCTGCATCGCGCGCCTATAGCGCGATGGGCCGGATTTCGCCAGTGCAATATATAAAAAAGGCGGAGCCGAAAATCGCTCCGCCTCAGCCGATTATAAAGCCTTCTCTTTACGGATTATGTCCGCACATAAATTTTGATCCCGTTATTATAGCGATAATACATGCGCGCCCGGCGATCCCACGCCAAAGGCGGGCGGGCCTTCGCATAACGGCGTGCCTCCCGGCGATTGCCCTCATAGTAAAACGCACTGATAGGACAAATCGTCACCGCTTCGTCGCGGCGGTTTTCGCGGCGGTCCCAACGGTCCTCGGCGCGGTCACGATAACCATAATTGCGGCGCGCATCGCGGCGGTCTTCACGCCGATCCGCTCGGTCTTCTCGCAGGTCCGGACAGGCCCGCGGATTTAGCTTCCATTGCCCCGCAAATGCTGGTGCGCTCATCCCCGCCAGACACAAACCAACTAATCCAACTACCAGTTTCTTCTTCATCGAAGTGTCTCCTCACTGAAACAGGCCCCCAAGCCAGTAACGACACAAAGATGAAACGCCGGACCGCGCGCCGTTCCGTCGAGCGCAAGCAAGGTCATTTCGCGGCGCAAATGGGGCGGAAATCGGGCGGCTAGCGGCACCGCTCTTCGAAGGCGCGGCTAAGGCGCTTAATGCGTTTTTGAATGGATCGCCGGATCCGCGCGAGACCGCCTTTGGCGCGGCGCGGTTGTTGCGGATCATGAACATGACGTTCATCGCCGATATGCCGAACCGCGGGCTCTTCCAGATTGGCGTTCTGAAAACCGGCCTTTTTAAACGCATAGCTGATATCGGCCTCGCCGCCGATGGGCGCGAAGGGGCCGATACGATGATAATCCGCCAGACGGCGCAAACCGGGATTGAAGGAATAGCTAAAATATTCCGGGTGCAGACTTGGATCGTGCAGAAAATACGCAAGGCCATCAAGCTGGCGCTGCGGCATATGTTGGATTTTTTTATTGAGCTGATCCCGCGCCCTGAGCCCCACCATCGCAACATTGGGGTGTGCGTCTAGAATAACCTCCGACTCGGCGATGAAGCCTGAGCGGTGAAACGCCCAATCATCTTCACAATGAAAAATGAGCGGCGTTTCGACCAATGCATAGGCTTTATCAATTGACGCAATCTGACCAAGCTGTTGGTCATTGACGATAACATCAATGGGATGGGAGACCTGCTGCGCGACCGCTTTCACAGCCTGATCGGTTGAATCTTCGATCAGGATTGTCTTTGCCGGCGGCCGGTCGAGATGCGCAAATAATGAGGCGAGCGTTTGACCCAAAAGATCAAAGCGCCCGCAGCTCGTTATCACTATCGTATAGGGCTTTGGCGTATAGGGGGTTGGCATGATTGCGGTTCCCCGTTCGCTTTACTGTTCTTGATTAAACAGCGAAATCGCCGATGCGGTCATAGCCCGGACGCCGTCTTTAATCGCCGGCTCTGGCGTAATCTTGAAGAATGGCGAGTGATGCGACGGTGCCGATTCGACGTCTTTTTCAGGCGTTCCGCCAACGCTGAAATAAACGCCTTTAACGCCACTTTCCGGCGTCACGAAATAGGCAAAATCCTCCGCCCCCATACCTTCGCGCGGGACATCGATCAAAACATCTTCGCCCATCTCGTTGGTAATTGCAGCGCGGACTTTTCTGGCTGTTTCTTCGTCATTGATAGTCGGCGGCGTGGTTTCGGTCTTTGAGCGAATAACCTCGGGCATCAAATCTTTCGGCACACCAAGCGATACGGCAACGCCCTCAGCAACGCGGTCAATACTATCGAGCAATTGTTTGCGCACTTCATGATCGTCTGAGCGTACCGTCAGTTGCATCTCGACCTTGTCGCCAATGATATTGTGTTTGAACCCGCCATGAATTGCGCCAACAGTAATCACGCCCGCGTCGAGCGGCGCGATCGTACGCGAGACAACTGACTGAAGCGTCACAACAATTTGCGATGCGACGAGAACCGGATCAATGCCTTTATGCGGGGCGGCCCCATGCGTGCCAACACCGCGAACGATGATATCGACACTATCGGAACTCGATGAACTGATATTAAGCGGCACCTGAATGCGGTTGATCGGCGTATCGGCGGATACGTGAAATGCCAACGCATAATCAGGCTTTGGAAAGCGCTTATAAAGCCCGTCATTGATCATCTCGCGCGCACCAGAGATCCGCTCCTCCGCAGGCTGACCAATCAACACAAGCGTACCGGACCATGCGTCTTTGCGGGCTGCCATCTGCCGTGCTGTCCCCACAAGCGAAGTGATATGCACATCATGGCCACAGGCGTGCATCACCGGCTTGACCTCGCCGTCAATGTCTTCCTGGGTGGCGACCGATGAATAGGAAAGACCGGAATCTTCCTTGACCGGCAATCCATCCATATCTGCACGGATCATAATGGTCGGGCCTTCGCCATTTTCCAGAACCGCGACAACGCCAGTACCGCCAACGCCCTCGGTCACGTCATAACCGAGCACCCTGATTTCACTCGCAAGGCGTTTTGCGGTTTTGAACTCGCGATGGGAAAGCTCGGGGTTTTTGTGAAAATGAATGAACAGCTCTTCGAGATTTGCTTCGTAATCCGCTTCGATATCCGCACGCAGACCCGATTGCGCAAATGCTGATCCGCTCAAGAGTACAGCACTGGCCATCAATGTTGTGATCAGTTTCATTCCCTCACCTTCCATAAGAAAAAGATGCGCAAACCCACGCGCATCTTTGAAATTGTTATTGGCAGCTTGCCCTGCGGCAGCAGTTTAGCGCAGCGAGGAGATGCTGACCATCTTTTGTTGCGCTGTACACCAAAGTGCGAGGCGCGCACATTTCAGGCTGTCTTTGATTGTCATAACCGGCAGGGACAATAGATCCTCACTGGCGCGGTAACATTCCATCAAGCGATAATTCGGAATCAAACTCGCGAGGTGATGGATATGATGCAGGCCAATATTGCCGGAAAGCCAGCGCAAAGGTGTCGGCAGCTTGTAATGCGATGAGCCATAAATTGCGGCCTCCGCATAATTCCATTTTGGCCGTGCCGCCCAATAGGTGTCTTCATATTGATGCTGAACAAAAAACAGCCAGGTCCCGGCCCAGGCCGCGACCGTCACCGACACGCCAAAGACCAGCGCCACCGCACCAAACCCGAAAAGGAACGAAAGCCCCCCATAGAACAGCACGAGCGCAATATTCAGCGCGACAACGCTTTTCCAAATTTGCCCAAGGCGCATGCCTTGATAGGTTTCGGTGAATGGCATCGGCCCGGCCATCGGAATGCGCTGCATGAAAATGAAATAGATTGGCGCACCGAATGCGATCATCACGACCGGATGACGGTAAAATCTGTACAAGAACTTATTCGTTGGCGAAAGGGCGCGATATTCCTCGACCGTAAGCGTATCGACACCGCCAATACCGCGCCGATCAAGATCACCGGAGCTTGCATGGTGCCGGTTATGGGCGTCGCGCCAAAAGCCATAAGGCGTGAAGGTAAGAATACTGATGAAAAAGCCGAGCGCATGATTTGCGCGTTTTGATTTGAAATAGCTGCCATGACCACAATCATGCTGGATCGTGAACAGCTTGACCAATAATCCGCCGGCGAGCGGGCCCAGCAAAAACACGAGCGGCCACAACCCTGATGACACGGCCCAGAAACATGCCGCGATTACGCCCGCATAAAGCGCAATACTCAGCCCCGCTTGAGACAAGCTGCGATGCAAATGCGCGCCCTGAAAATTTTTGCAGTGGGTAGCAATTCGGCGCAACATTGCCTTTCGTGGGCATTCTTCATCCGAATTTGCGGGAATTTGAACGGCTGGTTTTACGCCATTTTCGGCGCATGGATTTCTCGTATTCGCGGTTGATTGACTCGCGGCAGCAGAAATTGAGCTAGACATGTATCGGGATAAAACTCGTTTTTTGGGCGATGCCAAAGGAACCGGCACCATACTTCAACTATTTCGGTGACTCTGCTTAGCCAATTTCGCGCGGAAAGGCCAACCGTTGTATCGTCACGCTTTGTTTATGATTACAACGCGGGCCAAAATCACGCCAGAAAGCACAGAAGTCGGCTTAGCCCCTAACATGTCTCTAAAAAGTGACTAATTTCTAACCACCCATGGCACGGTGTTGTTGCATTGCAGCATGTTTCCCCTATGTAGGCACCTGCTTTCATTGAATCACTAACGAAACGGGCCCGATCGTGACGAAAACGACCCTCGCCGCGTTCGCAGAACGCCTCACGCAAAAAGACTGGAGCAATTCCAGCTTTGCCGAACTCACCCCGAACCAGATCAAAGTCGAGCTGCTAGCCGGCCTGACCGTGGCGCTGGCACTTGTCCCCGAAGCGGTGGCTTTCGCCTTTGTGGCCCATGTGCACCCGCTTGTGGGGCTATATGCGGCCTTTATCGTCGGGCTGATCACGGCGGTTTTTGGCGGCCGTCCGGGCATGATTTCAGGCGCGACCGGTGCGCTGGCCGTTGTGATGGTCGCCCTCGTCAGCCAGCACGGGGTCGAATATCTTTTTGCGACCGTCGTTTTAATGGGCATCCTTCAACTGCTCGCAGGCATCTTCCGCCTCGGCAAATTTATTCGCCTTGTGCCCCACCCGGTCATGCTTGGCTTCGTGAATGGCCTCGCGATTGTGATTTTCCTCGCCCAGCTTAGCCAGTTTCAGGTCCCCGGCACCGCAGATGGGGGCGGCCACGGTATTGGCGGCTCCGGCGAATGGATGACCGGCACACCGCTTTATCTGATGCTCGGCCTTGTGGCGCTGACCATGGCGATCATCTGGGGCATCCCGAAAATCACCAAAGCGATCCCCGCGCCGCTGGCCGGCATCGGGATCGTTGCGGCGATCGTCATCGGCTTCGGTCTTGATGTGCCGCGGGTTGGCGACCTCGCCTCGATCCAGGGGACCTTGCCGCCATTCCACATTCCGTCGGTGCCGCTCAATCTTGAGACCCTGAAAATTATCCTGCCTTACGCCTTCATTCTGGCGGCGATTGGCCTGATCGAAAGCCTTCTGACGCTTAATCTCGTAGGCGAAATAACCAATAAGCGGGGCGGCGCATCACAGGAATGTTTGGCCCAAGGGGCGGCCAATCTGGTTACCGGCTTTTTCGGCGGCATGGGCGGCTGCGCGATGATCGGTCAGTCGATGATCAATGTGAAATCCGGTGGCCGGACACGCCTTTCGGGCATTGCGGCGGCGCTTTTCCTTTTGGCCTTTATCCTTGTTGGGTCGAGCCTGATTGAGCAGATCCCGCTGGCGGCGCTGGTGGGTGTAATGTTCATGGTGGTTATCGGTACGTTTGCGTGGCAGTCACTCCGGATCATGCGCCGCATTCCGCTGACGGACGCATTCGTGATCGTTCTCGTCACCATCGTCACGGTCATGCATGACCTCGCCGTCGCAGTGGTCGTCGGGGTGATTGTTTCGGCCCTCGCCTATGCCTGGAACAATGCAAAGCGCATTCACGCCATCACCCGCGAAAGCGTGACCGAAGCCGGCGCAAAGGTCTATGAGCTGGAAGGCCCGCTGTTCTTTGGCTCGACCGACGGATTTATGGAACTGTTCACGCCCGAAGAAGACCCCGACATGGTAATTGTCGATTTCATGCGCTCGCGGGTGGTTGACCAATCGGCGCTGCAGGCCATCGAAGACATGGCCGCGAAATATGAAGCGCTTGGAAAAACCTTGCGCCTTCGACATCTTTCTCGCGATTGCCACAGCTTACTCAATCGCGCGGGACAATTGATGGTCGATTCCAATGATGACCCGGAATATGCGCTGGCGGTTGATTATTCCGTCCGTACAGGAATATTTGGCGGCGGCCATTAAAGGCCGCCGCCACTCCCCCAAAGTTATCGGGTTTAATTCCTAAAGTCCCAATTAGTTCCCGCTCGGAATGGTCGAGAAATGCGCGTGGACAAGTTTCCACGCGTCACCCATGTTCACATAAACGCGGGTTGATTTTGCGATATTGGGTTTCACCGTTCCGTCCGGGCCCTTCATCATGCCCGCATAATTATAGGTCAGGATAGCCGTATCCCCATAGACCTGCACCTTGGGGTTCTGCATATCTGCAAAAACCGTTTTCTCGGTTGATTCAACCGCAGCAACCCGGGTGATCATTGCCTTGCCATCGACACGGGTCAGGAATGCCGGATTGAATTCGGTATAATCATCAGCCACCGTTTGCATTTGTTCCCGTGCGGATTTTCCGGACATTTCCGCAGCCCATTGCGACTTGGCAAGCGCCATCACCGCGTTTGCGATTTCATCGTGATCTGAAGACGATGCAGACGTCACCGGTGCAAGCGCGACAACAAAAGCAATGGCACCAATTTTGAGAAAATTCGAATAGCGCATGGGTCCCTCCCGAGGGCTAAGCAGTTGGTTTAATTTTCAAGTAATGAATGCGTAAACAACTTGGCTTTTAGTCCGCGAAGAACACGACCCCCGCGATCTATTTGCGCGTATACGGAGCGCATTGATAGAGAAGAAGATGATGCGCCTGAGGCTGGAAAGAGTCAATCTATGGTCGCAGGCGCGGTCAGACCACAACCGATAGCGAAGCCTGTCTAACCGGCCATAGGCCATGGGCGCTGGATGCACCGCAACATCAAGATATGGTGGGTAAACAGGAACGCTCTTTTATTCGAATAGCGGGGTTCGGAGCGTTATACGGCAGGGCGGCGGCGCAGCGCCGCCCAAAAGCGAGATTAACGCGTCGCCTTTATCTGTCTGCGGCGCATCGCACCGATCCCGGCCAGACCCGCAAGGAACAATGGAAACGCCGCGGGCAATGGCACATCGGATACCGGATCGCCATAAACATCAATGCGCAGATCGGCCGAAATATTAAAACCATCCGCGCTTGCAGGGGCGATTACATTTGTCACCGTGAGCACAATCGACGAAATCACATAGCCCTCTAAATCAATGCCATTCGTACTCGCGGCAGCGGTCGTGCCAATCAGATCCGATTCCGGTCCCCATAAAAAGTTCACAAGAGCCGGCGTCCCACCATTATTCAGGTAAACCGAAAAGAAGAAGCTATGGTCCACACCATCCGTTATTGATGTGGCGAAGGCATCAAAATCCGCACCCGACGAAATCGTATTGACATTATTCGAAGTGATGAGCGTGTCAGCACCGACAACCGGTGCTGTACCCGCGAACAGGTCAGAAAAACTCGTATCCGGTGCGATCCCGGCACCGACAAAAATCCCGCCGTCATTCGACCCCGTGGGCGAAGTTACATCCGACTCTGCTTCATAGCTCCACAGCAGTGCAGCGCTCGCATTGCTAATCGCAAAAACCGCGGCCACCAGACCGGCAATAATGACCTTCATACTCCCCTCCAGACACTACTAAATGAGCGCATAATATTGTTCTGTCAGGTAAAGGAGTGTCAACAGCACTCGATTAAGCATGAACAATATTTAGTATTTATACGTCGGAAATGATGCGATTAACGATTTCGGCACAAGCTATGGCTGAATTCCACCAAGGGTAAACTTGCCCGTTTCCGCAGTTCAGTGTTTTCCCTAGCCTTCGCTCTCCAGGCGGAGGAATCGCACCGCATTGTCGTGAAGGATCATTTTCTTTTGCTCATAGGTCAAAAATGGCGCGTCATTAATTGCCGCAATGCCCTCGTCGATCAGCGCGGGCCAATTCATCTGATCCGAACCAAACATGATCCGGTCGACATAACCGGCGTCCACAACAGCCTCCAAAAAGTCGTAATAGGCGCTACGTGTCGCCGCGATTTGCAAAACACCCACATCAATATAAAGCTGCGGAAACATAAAGAGCATTGCCAACAGGTCATCCGTAAACGGAAAACCGCCATGGACTACATAAACACGCAAATTCGGATATTGCTTTAATACGGGCTCCAAGGTGCGGGGCGATTGAAGCGTGAATTCAGGATATAGATGGGGCGCACCCGGCGGCCCGACGCCAATATGTATCCCGACCGGCAGGTCTTTTTCAGCCGCCATCGCCCAATAGGGCGCAAGGCGCGGATCATCGGCCTTGATGCCGTTATATTGCGACGTAACCTCCATCAGCACTTTGACTTTGCCCTGATCGACAAGCGCCCCAATCGCATCGGCGCTGAGATCATCCGGCCGGTTCGATAAGGCATGCCCGGGAATGAAAAGATCACCACCGGCCTCTAACCAGGTCTCAAAAAGGTCGCCGCGCCCTGACAACACCCCGCGAACATTATTGCGCCGCATGGCTTCTAGGGTCTCGTTCATGACCGCTTCATCCGTGGCCGCCCCAACGATTGACCCATCGCAATAATCGGAAAATCCGCGCTGGACCAAACGCTCCCGCCACGGCACAGCCGGATCATACCGCAGATCTGCGGCGAAACCGCTACAGGTTTTTTGCCCGGGCGGGCCATTACCATCAGCGGGATAGGCATGGAGATGAACGTCAATGATCGGCCCGGTATATGCCTCGCTGTTGGGTTCTGTGGTTTGATCGCCACAACCAATAATCAGTACACAGGCAAAAAACGAAATTGCTAATCGGATCATAACACCCTCCCCCGGGTCAAAACTGTAACGCGAGCCGTGACCGCGAACAACCGCGCGCATGGGTTGTGGTTACCCGATCAATCGTAACGCAAAGCGCGTAAGTGAAATAGCCTCACTGCCCTTTCGGCGGGATCTGGTCATAAGGAAGATAGAGCACTTCATATGGGTAGGCCTGGACCGAGCTATCCACCTGTACCGCAGCAATCGCTGCGTCGATTTCGCCTTGCGAGGCCGGGCGGCAATTGGCGCGTTCGGCGGCCTCCGCGGTTTTGTAGCGCGCGCCGGTTTCCATATTGCAATAGCCTTCATGGTTTTTGCAGGGATCTTGGCACGATGACCAATGGGTCGCATGCTGATTGATAATCATGGTGCGCCCAATCCGCCCGCCATAAGACGGCGACCAAGTCGTCGAGACATAGCAATGCCGCACCGCTTGGCGCATCTTGCATACCTTCCCCTCACGCGCGTAAACCGCATAGCGCGAAAGCGCGCTCTTTGAGGCCGCATCATTATAACGCGCCATGCCGGTGGCATAACCAAGCTCAGTCGGATTTGAGACCATCGACCAAAGCGCGCTCAAATTCGCTTTTGCGCGAAGCGTCTGAACGTAATCGGGGTGCAAATTGGTGTTCCAGACAGTGCCGTCCTTATAGGCCTCAAGATATTGTCCATTCGCCGAGACCTGACGCGGCCCATACTTATCCGTGTAGTTATAAAGCCCGACGACAACCGTTTCTGCACGCGGGCAACGCGCGGAAAGCGTTTCGTTCAACACCCCGCCTATCGTTTTCGCCAGCGCCGGCAGCACATTGTAGTCTTGTGGATATTCGACCTTGCCCCATAGGTTTTTGCCGCACCAATCGCCGTGGGTATCATCGGCCCCGAAATTCTTGCCGAGATAGAACCGTACTTCCTTGCCCTTGACCATAATGCGCGCCGCATAGGTCTGCTGCCGCGCCATTGCAATCGACCGGGTCTCGCGATTGATACATTTTGGGAAAATCGCCTGGCTCTCCGCGCTTGCAGCGGGATTGAGGTAGCGCATACACGCGGTCAAAACGGCGCAATTGAAATCTTTCATGTCGCACAGTTTTCGCTCGCCCAGCTTGGTGGAAGCGGCGCAATGATTATCGAACTTCACGCGCTGAGTAGAAAAATCTGCAAAAACCTTGCGGTGGCTTTGCATCAAGGCCTGCGGGTCACCGCCAGAGAGCTGATTGACGGTCGCGGCGAGCGTCGTCGGAGCACCTTTGCCCTCGGTGAAGGGCTGCCGCAGGGCGAAATCACCACAGATTGATGGGTGTGCGGAGGGTGCTTCGAGATAGGCGTAATGCGCGAGATAATCCGCGGCGGTGACTGGTGCCCCGGTTTGTTTGGCTTGCGCCACTGCGCGGTCGCGGACCTGCTTATCGCGTCGCGCAGCCACTTCTGCCTCAAGCGCATTCCCTGTGGGTTGTGTGTTCGGTGTCGCGCGCCTTGCGGCTACGGCCGGTGCCGAATTTGTGCGCCGTGTAGCAACGGGAGCCGCCGATTTAGTGCGCCCCACATTAGGCAGCCAGTACCAGAAATAATCGTCCCACCCCTGACCAGCGGCGGCACCAGCGCGCATAACCGGTTTACGATCGACATAGCCAATAATTTTTAGGCTTTTCACATAGTTACATTTGGCCGCCACGGCTTCGCCGCTCTTTTTCACGAGCGCAACCATCACCGCTTCGTTTTCAAGATCATCAAGACTTTCAGCGGTAATCGCCATCCCGACCTGTTGGCCACAGGCCCTTTGCGGATTGATCAGTGCCACAATCGACCCGGATCGCGCGATCTCTATATCAGCAGCGTAGGTCCGATTTGGCGTGATCGATATGGCAATCAAAATTGCACAAAAGCCAAAGAAATGAGCGGCACTGAAAAATCTGAATGTCATGAAATCTCCCCCTTCATGCAAGGGCGATCCTGTAATAGCCCTTTCGGGCTGTCAACAGCGCCTGCGCCATCAGCCCTTCGCTTCATGTCCGCAATTCAGCACAAGCGTATATCGAGCAGTATATGGTTGCTACCCACACGGATGATATTATCCGATGCCCATAAGAAGTTAGGCAACTACTATTACCTTTGCGGCGAAAAAACAGGAAAACCAATTAGGGTGCCCAACCTACTCCGCGCCAAGGGCATCCATCACTGAGAAGATGTCTTTGTCGCCGCGGCCGCACATATTCAGCAACAGAATCTGATCCCGGTCCATTTCCTGTGCCTTGTCGATGGCGCGGGCGAGCGCATGGGACGGTTCGAGCGCGGGGATGATACCTTCCAACTTTGCACAGAGCTGAAACGCGTCGAGGGCCTCTTGGTCGGTGGCGGAGATGTAATTCACCCGGCCCGTTTCATGAAGCCATGAATGTTCGGGGCCGATGCCCGGATAATCGAGCCCGGCTGAGATCGAATGGGCATCCTGAATTTGGCCATCCTCATCCTGAAGGAGGTATGTCCGGTTACCGTGGAGTATGCCCGGACGCCCGCCCGTGAGAGACGCCGCGTGTTGATCGGTTTCAACGCCATGGCCCGCCGCTTCGACGCCGATGATTTCAACGTCTTTGTCGTCGAGATAGGGGTGGAACAGGCCAATCGCATTTGAGCCGCCACCGATACAGGCCATGATCGCGTCGGGCAGTCTGCCCTCTGCCTCGACCATTTGTTCTTTGGATTCGTGACCAATCACCGATTGGAAATCACGCACGAGTTCGGGATAGGGGTGGGGGCCGGCGGCCGTACCGATAATATAAAAAGTTGAGTCCACATTTGTTACCCAGTCGCGCAAAGCGTCGTTCATGGCGTCTTTCAGGGTCCCACGGCCAGAGGTCACCGGTACGATCTCTGCGCCCAATAGCTTCATCCGAAAGACATTGGGTTTTTGCCGCTCGACATCGGTAGCACCCATATAGACAACGCAGGGCAGACCGAACCGGGCACAGACCGTGGCCGTCGCAACGCCGTGTTGACCGGCCCCGGTTTCGGCGATGATCCGGGTCTTACCCATGCGGCGCGCCAGCAAAATCTGGCCCATGCAGTTATTGATTTTATGCGCGCCGGTGTGGTTCAGCTCGTCGCGCTTGAGGTAGATTTTCGCGCCTTTCTTACCGGTAGTGCCTGACTTTTTGTCGGCCATACCGCGGCAATACTCTGTTAACCGTTCCGCAAAATAGAGCGGCGACGGACGCCCCACATAATGTTTGAGATAATAGTCCAGTTCAGACCGAAAGGCCGGGTCAGACTTGGCGCGGCCATACTCTTTTTCGAGGGCCAGCACGAGCGGCATGAGCGTTTCCGCAACGAAGCGGCCGCCGAATTTGCCAAAGCGGCCTTCGGCGTCAGGACCGGTACGATAGGAATTTGGGCTCGTTTGTTCTGTCACGGATATGCACTCACTTGTCTGGCCCGCCGGCGGGGGCCGCATTTCGTGCCACACATAGCGCCCGTGGGAAATTTATTCTACTGCGACCGATGGCTGCCCGGCGGCAGAGACCAAATCAATGCGGGCAATGGCCTGCCAGGTCGCGGGATCAATCACATAGATCACGCCGGATGGCACCTCTTCCTCGGTTGCGCGCGGCGTCGCCCCATAAAACGGCGCAATGTTGGAATGGCTCGCGAGGATGATATTGCCGCCACCGGAGGCGATCTCTTCGGTGATTTGCGCCTTAAACGCCGAAACAACGCTCGGGTCTTCGGAAATTTGGGTCTCGCTCATCTCAACCGGTGCGCCAGCGGCCGCAAGCGCCGCCGTATCCCACGAGCGGCACATGGGGCTGGTATAAGCCTTGGCGATTGGCACCTCTTGCGCGCGCAACACCTCGCCTAATCCGCGCGCCTGATAGAACCCGAGCGCATCAAGCCCGCGCCCATCCCCGAGGGTACAGCCAGCGGACAGGCCGAGAGGCGCTTTTTGCCCCGATGGCGAATTGGCATGGCGCATGACCAATACATGACCGCCCGCCCGGAGGGACTGAAACAGCGCCTCGGCTTTATCGGGGCCGTCCTTCGGCGCGGCGTTCGACCCGCCGGTGCATGCCGACAACAGAAAAAATGCTGCGCACAATAAACGCACCATAAATGCCCCTCCCCTTGGCTATAGCGATGTGCCGATCAGGCCCCTTTCGCAGAAGAAATGAAAGCGGAAATAAGCGCCGGGCTCTTTTTGCCGGGCGCGTCTTCTACGCCAGACGAAACATCCACGCCGACAAAGCCCGAATGGTCTTTTTGTGATGCGACGGCGTCGGCCACATTGTCCGGCGTCAATCCGCCCGCCAGAATAAACGGCGTTTCACCCTCATAGCTTGAGACCGCGGACCAATCGAAAGAGACCCCATGCCCGCCGGGACGGCCTGCGCCGGGCGGCGGCTTTGCGTCGAACAAAATGATGTCCGCTGCCCCTTCGAACTCGCTGGCTTTTAAAACATCGTCCGGCTCTGACACGGGCAGCGCCTTGATGATCTCGACCGCAAATTCTTCGCCCAATTCGCGGCACCGCTCGGCGCTTTCATGGCCGTGGAATTGAAAATGGGTCAACAGGGTCGGCGCTTCGGACAATTCTTTCTCGCCCGCGTCCACAAACAAGCCAACCAGCTTGGGCAGGGCAAATCCCTCTTCAAAGCTGGCTTCTTTCAGATCCAAAATGATCTCTTCGGCCTTCTCTGGCTGGATAAAGCGCGGGCTTTTTCGGAAGAAAACAAAGCCCAGAAAGTCCGCGCCAGCGCGGGCCGCAGCGAGCGCCGTTTCAATATCCTTTACGCCGCAGATCTTAACTTGGGGGCCGCTCATAATTTCAGCTCACAAGACATATGCTCACAGTGATTTTGCTTCGAGTTTGGGGGGATCATCCGGATCGCTTTCGTCGTCCGGGGTTTTCGTGGCCGCCTCGGCCCGCGCCGTCATCACCGCGAGCTCTTTTTTGAGGGTCTTGATTTCGCGGCGGTTGTCGCGCGCCTGCGCCCGGGATTCACGCCCTGACAGCCACGAGCCGAAAGACCCGATGGCTAAACCGATGAACAACATCAGCATCAACCAAACCCATAAAAAGATGGGCGGGGTCGATAAAGCCGGATTGTCAGGATTGAACGGATCAAGGCTGATGATAACCGGCGTCCGGTTGGCCACCAGAAAGAGCACCGCGATCACAAGAACCGGCACCCAGATTATCCGAAAGAGCCACTTTTTCATGGTCAATATTGCCGTTCAAGCTCGGTTATGGCGGTATCGATAATACGCATAAGCCCAGACTGACGTCTATTCACCTGAACCATCACTGCCCTGCGATTGCCCGCGGGAGAACCGGCCTTCCGCATTCAGGCGATCCCGCAACTCCTTGCCGGATTTGAAAAAGGGTGCCCATTTTTCTTCGATGTGCACGGCCTCGCCGCTGCGGGGGTTACGCCCCACCCGTGCGGGCCGGTGTTTCACTGAAAACGCCCCAAAGCCCCGTAACTCAACCCGATCGCCCCTTGCGAGGGCGTCTGATATTTCCTGAAACACGATCGAGACAATGCGCTCGATATCGCGGTGAAACAGATTTGGGTTCTCGTCGGCAAGCTTTTGCACCAGTTCCGACTTGATCATAGGCTGCCCCGTTGTTCGACCCGTTTTTATCCCGAATTCGCGATGGTAAGACCTCGCTTTTGCAACACACCCTCCCCATTTGGGTTCCGGAATATGGGTCGGGGCGGCGAGGAATCGAAAACACCGCTGATTTCAACCAGTTAACACTGTCAAAACAGACATGCGGCGTCAAGGCGCTTCTCTATGACCAAGCAAAGCTTTAAGCGTTTTTTATGAACGAAAATGGCGACACAGAAACATCTTTTGGCTTTCGGACCGTAAAGACGGACGAAAAGGCCCGGCTGGTGCGCGGCGTCTTTGATAGCGTTGCGTCGAAATATGACCTGATGAACGATCTGATGTCGGGCGGCATCCATCGGGTCTGGAAGGCCGTTTTGACCGATCGCATCATGCCGCGCCCCGGCGAACATCTTTTAGATGTCGCGGGCGGTACGGGCGATGTGGCGGCCAGCTTTTTGAGCCGCGCAGACACCCGCCCTGGCGCAGACACAAAACCGCGCGCGACCGCAACCCTGTGCGATATCAATTTTGAAATGCTCAAAGCCGGCACCACCCGAAGTGATGCCGCCGCCTTTGGTGACCGGATCACGCGGGTTACCGGCGACGCCGAAACCCTTCCGTTTGCGGATGGTTTTGCCGATGCCTATACTATCGCATTTGGCATTCGTAACGTCACCCATATCGATACGGCTTTGCGCGACGCCTATCGGGTATTGAAACCGGGCGGGCGGTTTATGTGTCTCGAATTTTCGCATCCAATCACCGAGACGATGCAGAAAATCTACGACACCTATTCATTCAATGTCATTCCATGGCTTGGTGAGCGCGTAGCGAATGACCGGGAGTCCTATCAATATCTCGTCGAATCCATCCGACGTTTCCCCGGGCAAGAAGCCTTTGCAGCCAAAATCAAAAACGCAGGCTTTACGCGCGTGAAATATGAAAACCTTTCCGGCGGAATAGCGGCCATTCACTCTGGCTGGCGGGTATAGGCATTTCTCATGATCATTGCACTGACAGATTATGCACGCCTCGCACGCGCCGGTTGGACATTGAGCCGACATGATGCGCTGATCCCGCGAGAATTTGCATATTTGTTGCCGCCACCCATTCGCGTGGTGGGTGCAATCTCGCGCATTGGCGCAAAAGACAAGGAAAAACGCCCCGGCATACGCATGGCCAATGCGCTCGAATCTCTTGGGCCGGCCTATGTGAAGCTGGGGCAATTCATGGCCACACGGCCCGATATTGTCGGCTTTGAATTGGCCAATGATCTTGGCCGCCTGCAAGATAAAATGCCGCCCTTTTCGGACGAGGAAGCACGCGCCGAAATCGAAAGCGCCTTTGGCAAACCGACCGATGCGCTGTTCAGCACGTTTTCAAAACCGCTTGCGGCGGCGTCGATCGCGCAGGCCCACAAGGCCACATTGGCGGATGGCCGAACGGTTGCCGTAAAAATCCTCCGCCCCCAGATTGAACGAAAAGCGAAACAGGAATTTCGCGCATTTGGCCGCGCCGCCAGAGCCATTCGCAAAATCTCGCCGACCGCACGGCGGATGGAGCCTGAAAAGTTTATCGAAACACTCAAGGCCGCGGCGGCCATAGAGCTTGATTTGCGGATGGAGGCCGGGGCCGCATCGGAGCTTGCGAATAATCTTCAATCCGAACCGGATGTCAGAATTCCCGAAGTGGTCTGGCCGCTATCGGCGCGCCGGGTACTGACCATTGAGTGGATCGAAGGCACCCCGCTGGGCGATATTGAAGCGCTTGATGCGCGCGGGATCAACCGAAAAAAGCTGGCAAGGCTGGTGATCGATGTCTTTTTGAAACAGGCCCTTCAGATGGGGTTCTTTCATGCAGACATGCATCAAGGCAATTTGATCGTCGATGAAGAAGGCCGTCTGGCACTGGTTGATTTCGGCATTATGGGCCGCCTGAGCGAAGACACGCGCCGGGTTTTCGCCGAGATCATTTACGGCTTTATCACCCGCAATTATCAGCGCACGGCGGAAGTTCACTTCCAGGCCGGATATGTCGGCAATGGCCATTCGATTGATGCCTTCGCCCAGGCCCTGCGCGCTGTCGGTGAGCCATTACAAGGGCGCAATGCGGCACAGGTGGACATGTCGCGCGTGCTGCAACAATTATTCGACGTGACCGCCCTTTTTGACATGCATTTGCGGCCCGAGCTGGTCTTGTTGCAACGGACCATGGTCACGGTCGAAGGGGTGGCGCGATTGCTCGACCCGGAGATCGATATGTGGGCTGCGGCGACCCCGGTCGTCAAACAGGCCATTCAGGACGCGATCGGCCCCAAGGCCCACGCAGAGAAATTAAAAACCGCAACCACAAAGGCCATGGAAATTGCGCCGCATATACCGACCTATGTGGAGGCCATGGGCAAGGCCGCGCAAATCATTGCCGAAGACCCGGAAGGGTTTAAATCGCGGGACAATGAGAAAATCGAAGCGGCACTAGAAAAGCAAAATCGCAAGACCCGCGGCGCATTATGGTTTGTGGGCGTTGCAGCAATCATTCTGGCTGGCGCAATTTTTTACGCGCTTTAAAATCATCTTTGCCCCGGCCCGCCGGATAGGCAAAAAGACTGGGTTATTCCGCCCGCGCAATGGGTGACTTTATAAAGACGAAAGACTATCTATAGCGACGTTATGGATAAAAATACACAAAGCATTCTTCTTATCATCGGTGGCGGCATCGCGGCCTATAAAAGCCTTGAGCTGATCCGTGAACTATCAAAACGCGGCGTGCGCGTTCGGGCGATCCTGACCCGCGCTGGCGCTGAGTTCATTACGCCTTTGTCCGTGTCGTCTTTGACCGGAGAGAAATGCTTTTCAGAGCTTTTTGACCTGACCGACGAAGCCGAGATGGGCCATATCGAATTATCGCGCGCCGCCGATCTTGTGGTGGTCGCCCCGGCGACGGCGGATCTGATGGCGAAATGCGCCAATGGCCTCGCGAATGATCTGGCCTCCACGGCGCTGTTGGCGACCGACAAACCGGTCATGTTCGCGCCCGCCATGAATGTGCGCATGTGGGAACACAAAGCCACCCAGCGCAATTTTGAATCCTTGAAAAATGACGGCGCGCTCATTGTCGGCCCGACCGATGGCGAGATGGCGTGCGGCGAATTTGGCCCCGGCCGCATGGCCGAACCGACCGACATCGCCGATCAGATCGAGGCGTTTTTCCTAAAAGACACCAATGGACCATTGGCCGGTAAACGGGTTCTCGTCACCGCCGGCCCCACGGTCGAACCGATTGACCCGGTGCGCTATATCGCCAACCGGTCGTCGGGCAAGCAGGGCTATGCCATTGCGGCGGCGCTGCGCAATTTGGGCGCAGAGGTAATTTTGGTCACCGGCCCGACCCATGAACATATCCCCGCCGGGGTTGAAACCGTCCGGGTCGATACCGCCCGCGAGATGATGACTGCCAGCCAGAATGCACTGCCGGTGGATTGCGCCGTCTGTTGTGCGGCGGTCGCGGATTATCGCCCGGCGATTGAAACCGCCCACAAGATCAAGAAAGAACGGGGCGGCCTGACGGATCTTCCGCTTACGGAAAACCCGGATATTTTAAAAACCATTGCCCAGCTCAAAGAAGGTCGCCCGCAATTGGTGGTCGGCTTTGCGGCGGAAACCGATGATGTTCTTGGCCATGCCGAGGCCAAGATGGCCCGCAAGGGCTGTGACTGGATTGTCGCTAATGATGTGTCACCGGGCGCGAACTGCGCCATGGGCGGCACGCGCAACACGGTGATCTTGATTACCGAAAAAGGCGACGAGACATGGCCGGAAATGTCGAAAGACGAAGTGGCCCGCGGCCTCGCCGAACGCATCGCCCAGGCGATCAGTAAACCAACCATCGTCAAAGCCGCGGAATAAGCGGACCCGCGCGTAGGGGTTTTGCCTTGGCGCTCCGTCATTGCGGGCTCCGACCCGCAATCCACCCACGAGCGCACACCCATTCCCCTCTCGCATGATCGCTCGATCCCGGATCAGGCCCGGGATGACGCCCCACGGATAGAACGCCCCTCACCCCACCGTCATTGCGGGCTCCGACCCGCAATCCACCAACAGGCACCACCCCCTCAGCATCGCGCGTGACCGCTCGATCCCGGATCAGGCCCGGGATGACGCCCACGGATAGCGCACACCCTTACGCCACCGTCATTGCAGGCCACGCCCCGCAATCCACAGACAAGCCAAACACGAAACTCCGAACCCAGCACATCAAAAAGAATGTATTCCGCAAGGAATCCCGCATTTGGTTGATAGATATCCACGGGCGTTCGCGCGGCCTTATGGTGGTGGCCGCGTTGAGATGTGACCCATTCCCATTGCGCCAGACCCATGACGGGCGGCGAAACCTCTGAGGGTCCTTTCAGCGCCGGACCGGGCGCTTTTGCGGCCTGGTCGGGCTCTTTGACAATTTGGAATTCGATGGTGTCGGCGCTAACGGCCTAATTTTTTGAGCGCTGTCGCCATCGCGGCGGGCGGTGTGGCCTCGACCATGACCGGATCTTTGTTCTTTGAGATCGGGACAATGATCTTTCGGGCATGGAGCATCATGGGCTGCGCACGGTCATCCGGGGTCTGCTCGCCATATTGTGGATCGCCAATAATCGGCGCGCCGATGGCATTAAGATGTACACGGATTTGATGGGTGCGGCCGGTTTTTGGTTTGGCCTCGATCAGCGCCATATCGTCGGCGCGCGCGATGACGCGATAGGTGGTAACAGCGCGCTGACCGTCATCGGCGATTTCAACGCGCCAGCCATTGCCACGCGATTGCTTTTTAAGCGGCTGGTCAATGGTGCCCGACAGTTTTTCCGGTACGCCGCGCGTGATCGCCCAATAGGTTTTATCGATGCGCCCTTCGGAGAACAAACGATGTAATTTCCGCAATGCCTTAGGATGACGGCCCAGCACCAGACAACCGGATGTATCGCGGTCAAGCCGATGGGCCAGCGCAGGCGGGCGCGGCAGGCCAAAGCGCAGGGCATCGAAATAATTCTCTAGATTATCGCCGCCCGATGGCCCCGCATGAACCGGAAGCCCCGCCGGTTTGTCGATGATCAACATCAGCCCGTCACGATAAAGCAAACGGTCCAGCAGAAAATCAGCGGCGTAGGTCACCATTTCGCCGTTCGCAGAAAATCACGCAGCGGCACAAGACCGGCAATCAGATCATGATAGACATGGCGTTTGAACGGCACGATCAGCTCTGGCGCTTCTTCAAGCTCGCCCCAGCGCCAGTCATCGAACTCCTGCACATCATCGGCACACAGATCGACCTCTTTATCGTCGCCTTCGAACAGCATGGCGACCCATTTTTGGCGCTGGCCTTTCCAGTTTTTCTTTTTGTATTCCGGCGGAAAACGATAGGCGAGCCATCCGGGCGTGATCATCAGCAACCGCGCCGAGGTAACGCCGGTTTCTTCTTTCAGCTCACGGAAGGCCGCAGCGGCAATATCTTCGTCGGCGTCGATACCGCCCTGGGGCATTTGCCAGCGATATAATTCAGGGGTTTCCCCAAGATCGGCGAAATCGCCAACCCGGCGGCCATACCAGACGCGCCCGTCGCGATTGAACAGCACCACACCCACATTGGGGCGGAATTTTTTGAAAAGATCTTTTTGACTCACAAACCTACTCGCAAATGCAAATGCGGTGAGACACCACCGCTTTAGCCTTCCCTTAGCGGGCTACGGCGCTTGTCTGCAATAGGGCGGAGGCGGGCGCGGCGGTTATGCCCTTTTCTTCCAGGCGTCGGCTCCATTCGACGATTTCATCAATGGTCGTCGCATAGGCATAGGTTTTGCCGACGGCACGGCCATCCTGCTCGGCGATCCGTTCCAGCTTGGCAAGCTCTCGCCGGACTTTTGACCGGTCTTCTTTACTTGCAGCGGCAGGAATGATACCCGTTACGGTCGTAATCGGCAGGCCGAGGCCAATCGCATATTGTTTCGCCGCGCCGGTATCATCCACATAGCCGACACCGGCCTCTTTCAATTTTTTCAAGATCGGCACAATCGATGCTTCATCGGCGGAAATTTTTGCGCCCATATAATTTGTCGCCGCGAAATACCCGCCAAAGCGCGACATCAACCAATCCATACGCTGAAGATTTTCCTGCGGGGTGCGCGAGGTTAAAAGCGACGCTGCGCCCAACGCTTGCTGGTTGCCGCCATAACCTTCCATGGGGAGTTCGATCAGCACTTCATGGCCAGCATTGCGGGCTTTCTCTGTCCAGAATTCGAGATCTTTCGCATAGGGTGCAAAGGACAAAGAAACTTCAGGCGGCAGATCATCAATCGCCCGTTCGGTAATTGCGGAATTGAGGCCGAGCCCACCAATGATCAGCGCGATCTTTGGGGTGGAATGTCCGCCATCAAAAGGCTTTGCATAATATTCAACGGCCTTGCGACCGTCGGGCGAAATTTTCGGGATCTGGCCCAATGCGGTCTGGCGCATCAATGCGGCATCAGGATCCGGGATCGGCTGAACCATAGGGCCGAGCGAGGCCAGTTGTGGCTGCGCTGCGGGTTTATCATTGCCGGTTATGGTAATGACGATTTCATCACCGGAATAATCGTCGCCCGAATACTCGTCATCGCCGAACGGATCGTCGAGGCCGGGATAGATCAGCGTCAGTGAATTGTCTTCATCCTGACCAAAGGCATCACCACTCGCGAGCATATCGGTGGTTTCTTCTGCGGGCGCAGAACCGTCGCCATCCCGCAGCGCGGGCACCGTCGCAAGCGGTCCGTTTTTGCGGTGCACTTCGGCGACGCGGGCAACCGTTTCAATCTCGTCAACGGGGAGCGCAATGCGCGCCACGCCGCCACCATTCATGGCATCGCGAATGACGAAGCCGCCAATCGTAACGGTAATAACGAACGCACTCAGCCACGCCCAGGTCAGGCGGCTGAAAACCGGTCGTCGAAATCGTCGGCGGCGCTGCATTCGTTCCTATTCCATTTACCGGGCCATTCTCCCCTGCCCAGCGTCTTAATCTCAGACAAATTACGAAAAATAGGGTTAACCAAATGAAAACAGCGCGCCCCGCGCCCCCATATTTAACCGCCAGCGCGCAAGAAATGCTGCGCATCGCGACAATTCAGCCCCTCGCCGCCGACGCAGGATCAAGGCCCTATAGGCGCAATCGCCCCTTATCGAACGGAAAACCGCGTGACAGCTCCAACCATAGACAATCGCCGGGCCAATTTAATCGGCGGGCTCTGGATGATCGCCTCGATGGCGGCCTTTGCCTTTGAAGACGTTTTTATCAAGGCCGCCTCGAAGACCCTGCCGATTGGTGAGATCTTGATGTTGTTTGGCCTTGGGGGCGCAATAATTTTTGCTTCTGTCCTCATCATCAATAAAGAACCGCTTTTTGTACCGGATGTGATTTCGCCGCCCATGCGCGCACGCGCGGGGTTTGAGATCGGCGGGCGGCTTTTCTATGTGCTGGCGATTTCCCTGACCCCGCTTTCTGCTGCCACTGTCATTTTACAGGCGACACCGCTTGTGGTGGTCGCGGGCGCGGCGTTGTTTTTCGGCGAGCAAGTTGGCTGGCGCAGATGGACCGCTATCATCATCGGCATGGTCGGCGTAATTGTCATTATCCGTCCCGGTGCGGATAGTTTTTCCTTGCTGTCGATTTTGGCGGTTCTTGGCATGTTGGGGTTTGCGGGCCGCGATCTCGCAAGCCGCGCTGCGCCAAAATCCCTCAGCACTGCCATATTAGGCCTTTATGGGTTCCTTGCGGTCATCGTCGCCGGTATTCTGTTTTCGCTCTATCAACGTGTGCCGCTGGTGAGCTTATCAACGGAAACCATGCTTATTCTGGCCGGCTCCATCATTGCGGGCGTTTCCGGTTATGCCTGTTTGATGAAGGCCATGCGGACCGGTGAAGTCTCGGCCGTGACGCCATTTCGTTATTCGCGGCTGTTATTCGGGATCGCCTGCGGGATCGTTCTCTTTGGCGAAACCCTGACCCTTTCCATGATTATTGGCTCGGGCCTGATTGTAGTGTCGGGAATGTTCATCATGGCGCGCAGCCGGGATATGAAAATCAAACCAGCAGGCACAAAAAAGCCGAGGGCAGAAAACTGACCTCGGCTTTGAAATTCAGGTTCGGAATCAATTATTCCGTACGGGCCGCACCCGCATCTGCAAGCGCTTGGCTATAGATCGTTGCGTCGGCCAAGATCTCAAGCGCACGCTCAAGCTGACAGTCGCGTGGTGTCTCGCCATCTTCTTTATAGCCGCACATGAAGGGCTCAACCGCTGGACCATTCGCCGTCGTTGCTTCTTGTTCGCTCTCTAGCTCCTCGACCGTCGCATCAGAAACTTCGCTTTCAGCCGCCAACGCGCCGGGAAGGTCACTTTCGGATGGACGCTCGAACACTTCGTCCTGACCCGGATAAATCACCGGCATTTCGATGTCGGGATCGATACCCATGGCCTGAATTGAGCGGCCAGACGGCGTGTAATATTTCGAGGTTGTCAATCGAAGCGCGCCCTGAAGGCCGTTTTGCAGCGGGATCACCGTTTGAACCGAGCCCTTGCCGAAGGATTTCGTACCCAGCAACAAAGCGCGATTACGATCCTGAAGCGCACCCGCAACGATTTCAGAGGCCGACGCCGAGCCGCCATTAATCAGCACAACAATCGGTTTGCCGTCGAATTTATCGCCAGGGGTACCCATCTCACGCATGGAATCACGCGCCCGGCGCCCACGGGTCGAAACAATCTCGCCGCCATTCAAGAACAGATCGGAAATCGCCACCGCCTGATCAAGAAGGCCACCGGGGTTCGAGCGCAAATCAAGCACCAGCCCTTTCGGACCGCCGGGAATTTCCTTGTCGAATTTTTTCAGCGCCTTGATGATGCCGTCATCAGCCTGCTCGCTAAAGGTCGCGATCCGGACATAACCGAAATCACCTTCGACCCGAGAGACAACAGATTGCACGGTAACGGTATCGCGCACGATCGTCAGATCGAACGGTTCTTTCTCGCGATCACGCACGACCGCAATATCGACCTTGGTGCCTTTCTTGCCTTTCAGCTTGGAAATCGCTTCGTCAATCGACATGCCCATGACATCTTCGCCGTCAATCTTGACAATCAGGTCTTTGGCCTGAATGCCCGCGCGCTGTGCTGGCGTATCGTCGATTGGCGCGACGACTTTGACATAGCCCTTATCGGGGCCTTCATTTTCCATGATGACCTGAATGCCGAGCCCCGCGAACGATCCGCGTGTCTGCTCCTGCATGGTCTTGTAATCATCCGCAGAGAGGTAGTTGGAATGCGGATCCAGCGTATCGAGCATGCCATCAATGGCCCCCTTGATCAGTTCCGCGTCATCGGGATCAGAGACATAATTCTCGTGGACCTGCTCAAAGACCTCACCAAACAAATCAAGCTGCCGGAACGTATCCGCTGAAATCGACGCCCGCGCAAAAACTGCGCTCGATAGGGCACCAAAGACCAACGCGCCACCGCACGCGGCCATAATGAGCGCACCACCGGAGTAACGCTTTCCGCTTTTCAGAGGTTTACCTGACCTGACAGCTTGTTTGGGGCTTTGTCTCATTCGTTCCTACACCTTTATTCGTCTGGCTCATGGTGCCAGACCTTCCATACTCTTACGCGAGAGCCACAACACAGGGTTAACAGGCTCTCCATCTTTTCGGATCTCAAGATCCAATTCCGCGCCCCCGCGGGTCATTTCGGCAATCGGCTCCCCGGCCGCAATATATTGATCTTCCTCCACCAATATACGCCCGACACCTATTAATAATATATGGTAGCCTTCGCCTACGTCCAGAACGATCATATTACCAACTGGCTGCCATTCCATGGCAAAAGCCACTCTGCCCTCAAATGGCGCAGTCACAATCGCCTGATCTCGCGCTGCAAATCTGATTCCTTCGAAGATTCCGCCCTCTGGCCTTGGTTTTCCGAACTGGCCGGTTAACCGACCCGCGACAGGGGGCCGCAGCGCGCCCTTGGCCTGTCCGAACGCTTTTGCCGCCACAAATGGCTCCGGCGCGATGGTCTTGATACTGGGCGGGATGGGCGTGGGCTTGTCCGCAACAGGGCTTTTCTTGGGCACCGGCGGTTTTAGCCGCGGCGTTATCGAATGGGCCAGCCGGGTCAGGCGGTCGATCATCTCGCGCAAGGTCGTTGCCTGCGCCGCAATGCGGGCGGTTTCGCGCTGGGCCGACGCAGCCAGTGCCGCCGCCACATCGCGCTCTTGTTCCTTTTGCGACATCAGGTCAGCCAGAACATCCCGCCGGGCGGCAAGTTCTTTATTCGTCACCGCCAGATTGGCGCGCTCCTGCGCCAGCTCTTCGGCCAGACTTGTCAGCCGTTCAACCGCAGCCCGCAGCCGCGCGGCACGCGCCTCGACCTCGGGCGCAGCATCAGAAAGAAGCATCGCCGCCCGCGCCGCTTTATTCGCATCTTCTGGTGTTACCAACAAAGCCGGCGGGCGCGAAAGTTCCAGCGACTGCAGGGCCGCTAACACTTCGCTTAAATTTCTGCTCTCGGTCTGAAGCGCTTTTTCCGCTTCGGCTTTTTCTATTTCGAGAGAATTGATCGACGCTTCGAGATCGGCAATTTCCCGCTCCGCCTGTTGCAGCGAGTTTGCGGTTTCGATCAACCGGTTGCGCAGCGCGGCAACTTCTTTTTGTTTTGCGGCGACTTCCTTGCGCAGGCGCTTTTCTTCGTCGGCCCGTTCCTTGAGTTGCTGTTCGACCTTTTCCAGATCATCCGCATTCACCTGCGCCACCGCCGAGAGCGGGCAGAGCGACAACAGCGCTACGGCGATAAGGTGTTTATTCATGAGCGATGATAAGGGTGGCCGGACAGGATCGTCATTGACCTATATATTTGCTCTGTCAGCATCGCCCTGACAAGCATATGCGGCCAAGTCGCGGCACCAAATGAGATAGACCGAGCCGCACGCGCCTTAACCGCCGGCCCATGACCATCGGCCCCGCCAATCATGAAGACGAGATCGCCCGCCCCCTGATCGCGCATTTCTCCCATATAGCGGGCTAGTTTTTTGCTTGAGATATTTTCGCCGCGCTCATCCAGCACGATGATCCGCGCATTGTCGGGGGCCGTTTTTAAAAGCAATTCCCCCTCGCGCTGTTTCAAGGCATCACCGGAAAGCGCTTTTGGCGCTTCGGCTTCGACCAGCTTTACATCGCCAAAACCAAGGCGTCGCCCCATCGCTTTCGATCGGGAGAGATAATCATCCACCAGCGCGCCTTCGGGACCGCCGCGCATTTTGCCGATAGCGGCGATCACAATTCGCATAGGTCTTTACCGCCTGATGATTAGGCGTCTGCTTTGGCTGCGATATGGGCAGCTTCTGACCAAACGCGCTCGAGGTTATAAAACTCACGAACTTCTGGTCGGAAGAGATGCACAATGACATCTTCCGCGTCGATCAGTACCCAGTCACAAGCGCTCGCACCCTCAACTTTCGGATTGGCAAGACCCGCGGCCTTGAGGCAGCTCACAACCTTGTCGGCCATCGCGCCGACATGACGTTGTGAACGGCCAGAAGCAACCACCATCGCGTCAGCAATATCCGTTTTGCCGACAAGATCGATGGTGACGACATTCTCAGCCTTATCGTCTTCCAGTTCTTGCAAAATGAGGGAGAGAATTTTCTGACTGCGCTGTTCAGGAGAGAGGTTAGCCAAAACGGCCTTACTCTTCTGATCGTTGCCGTCTGTCTCATACAGGTCTGTCCTGTCTGAATCTCGAACGAGCCCAAGTGCAGCCTTACCGGTGGCTGCCGTGCCGTGCTGTGCGTCCAGCGTATTTCTCCATTCACTACGCGGGAAAAGCTCCCGCATTAACAATATAATGCCGTTCCGGCACCGCTCCAACCACTGGGCAGAAAATTATCTGTTGCTCAAAAGGCACGCCGCGAACCACCCTTTGGGGTCCGTCCATGATTTTTCAACGTGCCACGGGGTTTGGTTAACCAGTTGGGAAAATTTTTCTAACGTAAACTTGTGCGAGTTTTCCGTGTGCAATGTCTCATCTTTGGCAAAAGAAAAGACATGATCGTCGATCACGATTTCGGTCGGCTGTGTCGCGCGCAAATGCATTTCGATGCGGCTCAACTGTTCATTATAAAATGCGTAATGTTCAAAGTGATCAAGATCGATCCGCGCACCAAGCTCACGCTGCATGCGGACTAAAAGATTCAGATTGAATTTGGCCGTAATGCCTTGGTCATCATCATAGGCGGCTTCGAGAACTGATTTATCCTTGACCAGATCCACCCCGATCAGGAACCGCGCATTCTCGCCCAGCGTATCCGAGGCCCTGCGCAAAAATCCGACCGCGGTTTCCGGCAACATGTTTCCGATGGTAGAGCCGGGGAAATATCCAAGCCAATGCTCCGGCTGCGGAAGAATACCCTCAGGAAAGCTGATTGGCGCATGAAAATCGGCGCAAATCGCGGCAACCGGTATCGGCAATTGTTCCGCCATGACGCTCGCGCTTTCGATCAGATGATCGCGCGAAATATCCATTGCCACATAGGCCATGGGATCTTTCAGGCCCTTTACCAGCCATTCGATTTTTTCACTGGAGCCGGAGCCATATTCAAAAATGCTCGCACCAGAACCAATCGCATCGGTTATATCCTGCGCATTTTCAAGAAAGATCTGCCGCTCGGTGCGGGTCGGATAATATTCACGGACTTCGGTAATACCGTTGAAAATCTTTGATCCGCGCTCATCGTAAAAATATTTCGGCGAGATACATTTTTGTTTTTTGCTCAACCCTTCAATGGCGTCCGCATGAAAGTCCCCTAAATCCGGATGCAGATCCAGAAAATAAGCGAGCGCGCCATGGGGCGCTGTCAGGTCAGATGATTGATCGGTTGTTGTTGAGTGCAGGATTTTTCTGTTCCTCAATTCGGTGGATGAGATGGGATTGTTCGTATCCGGAAAATAGATCCAGGCCGGGGCATCATTGCTGGTTAAGCTTTCAGCCTGATCGGCATTGAGCCGAAACGCCGCGAGTTCTTTGGCGGCGGGGCCTGATAGCGCACCGTCTTGGTATCCGGGGCGGGCAAACACCGCCATCGGGGCCAACGCCGCAATTTTCTTCCAGTCTTTCCATTTATGGAAATTTTCCAGCCCGTCAGCCCCCATAAGCCAGACAAAGACGCAATTGGAATTATCCGCCTGAAGCGCCTCCAGCGTATCGACCGTATAGGTCAGGCCGTGGCGTTTTTCGAAATCGCTGACAACAATATCCGGATGATCGCTTACCGCCCGCGCCATTTTCAGACGCTCTTCATAGGGCGCATAAACATTGCTGTCCTTGAGCGGATTGCCGGGCGTCACAAGCCACCAGACCGCATCAAGCCCAAGACGCTCTAATGCGGCGATGGAAATTTCGCGATGGCCGGAATGGGCGGGATTAAAGGAACCGCCCAAAATACCGATTTTCCGGTGCGCATTTGTTTTGGCTATAGCCACATCTGGGTCCGGTTTCCGATTTCGCCCCTTTACATAGAGGCCGTGTGTGACGATTCCAACCGGCAGATTTTATGGCTGCCAACTTTCTTTTTCGTTGGCTTGTGCCGGAGCATCGGCCTCGCGATAGGCGGCGCGCGAATCCGTGGCGAGCGACATCAATTGTCCCAACAGGGGCTGGATGCCGATTTGCGACGCACCGGAAATTGTGTGCACTTCCGTTTTCGCGACCGCTGAAAGGGCCGCTTTGCGCTCTTCGATTTCTTCCGGCGTGAGCGCATCAATTTTGTTAAGCGCGACAATCTCCCGCTTATCCGCCAAGCCTTGCCCATAGGCTTCAAGCTCACCACGGACGGTTTGATACGCCCCGGCCACATCATCTTGCGTGCCGTCAACAAGATGCAACAAAGCCGCGCAGCGCTCTACATGGCCAAGGAACCGATCACCGATACCTGCCCCTTCATGGGCCCCCTCGATCAATCCAGGAATATCGGCGAGCACGAAACTTTGCCCTTCGCCCACACGCACAACCCCAAGATTGGGATGTAAGGTCGTGAACGGATAATCAGCAATTTTTGGTTTCGCAGCCGAAACTGCACCAAGGAAAGTGGACTTGCCTGCATTCGGCAACCCAAGAAGGCCAATATCGGCAATCAGCTTGAGCCGCAGCCAGACCGTGCGCTGTTCCGCCGGGTGGCCCGGATTGGCCTTGCGCGGGGCGCGATTGGTCGAGGATTTGAAACGGGCATTGCCAAAGCCGCCATTACCGCCCTTCGCGAGCAAGACCCGCTCGCCCGGCTCATCCAGATCGGCGATCAGCGTCTCTTCATCTTCTTCGAAGATCTGCGTGCCCACGGGCACTTTAATCACCAGATCCTTGCCGGATGCGCCCGTACGGTTGGACCCCTCGCCGGGGCGACCATTCTCAGCGCGGAAATGCTGCTGATACCGATAGTCGATCAAGGTATTGAGATTTTCGACGGCCTCGGCCCAGACATGGCCGCCCGCGCCGCCATCGCCGCCATTCGGTCCGCCAAATTCGATAAACTTTTCGCGCCGAAACGATAGGCAGCCATTACCGCCTGCCCCGCTCTGCACATAGATTTTTGTACGATCAAGAAATTTCATGGTGCCATCTACACCTTTAAGGCTCCGAGCACCAACACCAATCTGGCGCAGATGTTCGCGAGGGATCTTTATCGAAAGCACATTGCTAAAAACGGTGCACACTCGGGTAATAAAAATAAACGCCCGCTGAGCGCCAGAAATCACCCGTCAAGATCGGCATTTACCCGTATCCGGACACCTACGGCCTATAGAGCGATTTACAATAGCCGCACATTTGCAAGGGGCCGAAAAAGGACCGGCAGAGCGCAGCGCTTGTCCAATCGCCAATATTCTTTGGACTGTGCCGACAATGAACAGGGGATGAAACCATGAGCGCACAGCGAAACGACGATTTGCTCGGTATGAATAGTCGTATCACGAGACGCGACTTTTTCAACGGCGCATTAGCCGCAAGCGGTGCCGCGCTGATCGCAGGGTGCGGCGGGGCTGAAAGCGAAACGCCTTGGGCACCGTCAGGGTCACCATGGACGGGCTTTGGCGGGGTTGGTGATTATGCATGGTCTAACGGCAATACGCAGAGGGTTGTTGATGATGCGCATGGTATTCGCGACCGCCTTTATGTAGATCCAACAACCCAGCCGGTCGACGAAGAATTTGACCTCGTGATTGTTGGCGGTGGATTTTCGGGCATGACGGCGGCCTACGAATTTTCAAAGCGCGCACCTGATGGACGTACCTGCCTTTTGCTCGATAATCACCCGGTTGTCGGCGGCGAAGCGAAACAGAATGAATTCGACGTCGACGGCCAACGCCTGATCGCACCGCAGGGCTCAAATGGAGCAATTGTTCCGTTACCGGGCTATGTCCGCGGGAGTTTCGGCGAAGGCACCTACGATATATTCACCGACTATTACCAAGAGTTCGGCTTGCCTACGCAATATGAACTCGAACCCCTGGGTGGCGGGGCAGAAAAATATGCGCTCACGGATTATCATTTCGCACCAATGGCCCCAGCGTGGGAAAAGGCATATGCAACCGGCTATCATTTTCCGGGCAAAGGCTGGGTCGACAATCCCACCACGGATGGCTTTTCAAAAACCCCTTGGGCCGCGTCAGCACAAAAGGATTTAAACGATTTCGTCGCCGACCGCCGCGATGTGCTCACGGATGTTCCAAATCCCGAAGCTTGGCTTGATACGCTCACCTATTACGAGCTTTTAGACAAACTCGGCTATGGCAATGAGGTCCGCCAATATATCGATCCCGGCATTGCCGTCGGTAATTATGGCGTGAGCGGCAGCGGCATTTCCGCATATGCCGCACACCGATTAAGGCTGCCGGGAACGACAATCAAAGACAAAGTAATTTCATCTCCTGACATCGGTTTAGTCTCCTTTCCCGGCGGCAACACTGCCTTTATGCGCATTATGCTCAACCGCATGATTCCCGGCGCAATCCGGACCAAGAAAAAAGGAAGCCTCGCCTCTGTCGGCGGCACGATCAATTCCGCAAGGCTCGACCAGCAGGGTAATAAAATCCGTATCCGAACGAGCTGCACCGCTTTCGACATACGGCATTCCGGCGATCCCGCGACGGCCGATCATGCAATTATCAGCTATGTTCGGAACGGCGAAGTACGGCGGGCGCGCGCAAAAACGGTCGTCATGGCTGTAGGCGGATGGGTAAACCGCAATATTGTTGCCGACATGCCAGACAGTCATCGCGAGGCATATAGCGACTTTCACCACGGCCCGGTTATGGTTGCGAATGTGGCGCTACGGAATTGGCGCTTTTTCGACAAGCTTGGCTACACCAATACGCGCTGGTTCGACGCGCTCGGTTGGCAAACCTCGATACGACGGAATGTAGTCATGGACAACGGGCGGACATTCACGCCGGACAGCCCGACCGTACTCACATTTTACATTCCGTTTTTGCACCCTGAATTACCGGGACCGCAACAGGGCGCAGCGGGTCGCGCCCAACTATTTACCACAAGCTATAGTGACTTTGAACGTCAGCTACGAGAACAACTGACCGCAGGGTTCGCCGCCGCGGGCTTCGATGCCAAACGCGACATTGCGGGGATAGTTCTGAATCGCTGGGGCCATGCTTATGTAGCGCCGCAGCCGGGTTTCTATTTCGGTCGCAATGGCGCGCCGCCGCCGTCGGAGGTGATCCGCAAGCCGCATGGCCGCATTGTCTTTGCGCATTCCGAACTGCTCGGCGAAATGTCGATGGCGCATGCAATGCACGAAGCCTATCGCGCCGCAGGCCAGATCATGGACATGCTTTAGAGTAACCGGGCATTGGCCCGATCGCGCCAGAGATCGGCGGACTTGCGCACAAGCCCACCGATACGGCTGCTCCTCGGCAATGTTACGCGATTGTGCGGATCGCCGGATTGGTTTGCCCCCCTGACGTTTTTCCTCACCTGCCCTGCCTCACCCCAAGGGGCGCGCATATCAGAGACACATCGATTAGACTTGGCGAAAAAAACGCCAAATCTCACAAAGTCGTGTGCTTGGACAACCCTTGCTGCATAGCGCGCGTGTATTATCTGCCGCTGGCGGGTAATCTTCCCGAATGTAGCATGACAGGATTTCAGATGACTTCGAATACCAAAGTACTTTTCGAACCGGCGCAGCTTGGATCGCTCGCGCTTTCTAATCGTATTGCCATGGCCCCGATGACCCGCTCGTTCTCGCCCAATGGCGTTCCGGGCGATGATGTCGTCGGCTATTATCAGCGCCGGGCCGCGGGCGGCGTTGGTCTGATCCTCTCTGAAGGGGTTCATACCAATGAGACAACCGCCGCCGGGACACCGAATGTGCCGAACATCGTCACCGACGAAGCCAAGGCCGGTTGGCGCAAGGTGATCGACGCGGTTCACGCAGAAGGCGGCAAAATGGGCCTGCAGATCTGGCACGAAGGCCCCTTCCGCAATCCGAAAAACACCAACCATCCCGACATTCCCTCTTGGTCGGCATCGGGCATGAAAATTCCCGGCAAGCCGCTTTGGGACCCAATGACCGAAGAGGAAATTGAAACCGCGATCAACGAATATGTTGACGCCGCCGTCGCGACCAAGGAACTCGGCTTTGACTGCGCGGAATTCCACGGTGCCCATGGCTATCTGATCGACAATTTCTTCTGGGACGCAACAAATCAGCGTACCGATAAATGGGGCGGCGACTGGAATGGTCGTACGCGCTTCGCAACAGAGATCATCCGCCGGACCCGCGAAAAGGTCGGCCCGGACTTCCCGTTGATCATTCGTCTGTCGCAATGGAAACAGCAAGACTTTACCGCGCAGGCAACAAAGTCACCGGAAGAAATGCTGGAATGGCTGCAGCCTATGGTCGATGCAGGCATTGATATTTTCCATTGTTCGCAGCGCCGTTTCTGGGAGCCGGAATTTGAAGGCTCTGACCTTAACTTTGCGGGCTGGGCCAAGAAACTGACGGGCAAACCGACAATTTCGGTTGGGTCTGTTGGCCTTCAGGGTGATTTTATCGGCGCGTTTGCGGGCGAGTCATCCAAGACCGCAAGCCTCGACAAGCTAATCACCCGCATGGAAGCCGAAGAGTTCGACGTCATCGCGGTTGGCCGCGCGCTATTGCAAGACCCTGACTGGGTTGCCAAAGTTCGTGACGGCCGAAACGAAGAATTGGAACCCTTCACGAAAGACGCTCTGACGTCTCTATCCTAAGGCAAGATTTATGATCACCGTTCACCACCTCAATAATTCGCGTTCGCAACGTATTCTTTGGCTGCTCGAAGAGCTTGGCCTTGAATATGAGATCAAACATTACGAACGCGACGCGAAAACAAATCTCGCGCCGGCATCGCTCAAAAAGGTTCATCCATTGGGCAAGTCGCCGGTCATTGAGGATGGTGGCCGGGTCTTTGCTGAAACCGGTGCCATGATCGATTATATTATTGATCAGCATGGTGAGGGGCGGTTGCGCCCCACACCGGGCACAAAAGAATTTGATGCCTATCGCTATTGGCTACACGCCGCCGAAGGCTCTTACATGCCGCCCTTGGTGATGACGCTTTTCCTCAATAAAATGGAAACAGCGCCCATGCCGTTTTTCGTCCGGCCTGTGGCCAAGAAACTCACCAATGGTGTCCGCGATGCCTATCTCAATCACACCTTGAAGGGGCTGTTTGATTTTCTCGAAGCGGAACTTGGCAAAAGCGAGTGGCTGGCGGACAATGAATTTTCCGCAGCCGATGTGATTATGAGTTTCCCCATGGAGGGCTTCTTTGCCCGCGCCGGGTCGGCAAAACAATTCCCCAATATTGCCCATTTCCTCGACCGCATCCACGCACGGCCCGCCTATAAAACCGCGCTCGAACGCGGCGGCCCCTATGCGCTCATGCGATAACGGAATTGTGCGCGCTGCCATCTGCCGGCCATAATCATGGCTTCCTTTCGACATTGCGCGACACTAGATAAGGTGTCGTCGCAACCGAATTTTTTCAGGGAAGAGCCTTTATGAGCCTCGCCATTATGTCCGCCATGGCCATTATCTGCGCCGATCTTTCAAGCCCTGCGCAAACCGTGCCGGTCGCTATTCAATCGGCGACGGCGGCGGAAAGCACAGCGGAACCGCTGGCCGAAGAGCCCGTAATCGAAGAGCCGGCAATCATTGACGGTGAAACCGCAATTGAGGCCGAAACCATCGCGGCTGAAGAGACTTTTGACGACCCGCTGGTTTTCGAAGATGAAAGCGACGAAGCGGTCGCAGCGCGCTTGATCAATTATATTGAAAATCTGGACACGCTGAACGGATCATTTACCCAGATCGCACCATCGGGCGCGATCTCCGATGGCAAATTTTACCTGCGCCGCCCGGGCTTTCTGCGGTTCGAATATGATCCGCCCACGCCGCTTTTGATCGTTGCCAATGGCGGCATGGTTTATGTCCGTGACGAAGCCTTGGAAACAACTGACTCCTATCCGGTTGGCCGGACGCCGCTCAAATTTTTGTTGAGCAAGAAAATTGACCGCGATGACGCAAAAGTTGTGCAGGTCGATCGCGGTATCGACAATGTTGCAGTGACATTTTCATCGAGCGATGAAGAGACCGAAGGCGAATTGACGTTGATTGCGACAGCACCGGATTTTGAATTGCGCCGCTGGATCATTCATGACGCCCAAGGCGGCATCACCGTCGTTACGCTTAACGATGTTAAGAGCGGAGAGCGCCTCGCAAACAGCTTGTTCCGTGCACCAGAAGCCGGCGGCCGTTTCCTTGATCGGTAGAAATTTACCAAAAAGCGGGGCCAAACTTTCTGTTTTGTAACAGTGTCACATGCAAGTTTTTTTTGCCTTTTCTCTTGAAAAACCGCTCGGTGATGCGTTAATGTAACAGTACACGATGGGCGAATTGGTTGGGCCGGCGTTGCCCCCCCGCTTGCAGGCCCGAATGCCTTCGTGTCGCCGGAATATCCCCTCCCGGCGTAGGCGCAACAGCGCAGCTTGGCGTCCGATCGATTAGGGTCGGACGCCTTTTTTTTGCGATGAAAATATCTTCGTTGCCAGTTGATGAAACGCCCTGCGCAAACCATTAAATAGGGGAAACAGAAAGAGCGCTGCGCAATGGATGAAATCGAACTCGAAGAATTGGAACGTGAACTCCCGGGCCTTGCCCGCCTATCGCGTTTTGCGCGGTCGCTGGATCGTATTCCCTGGTTCGCCAATATCGGCGGCAAGATGACACCGGGAGCCCTCGCGGCGGCGGATGATTATATCGCCGGGCTTGGCTTTCCCGATGTTGAAATCGCCATGTTGCTCGATTGGGGTGATGCGGCCGCAGCCGCCGAAAGCCTCGATTGGCAGAGCCCTGCTTGGGAAGCAGAAGAATCCCTGCGGGCGGACCTCACCGGCCGCGCGCTTGAGATGCTTTCCGAAGACGCCCTGCGGATCGGCATGGCGCTGATCGCCGAGAAAGTTGCAGACCCGGCGAAAGATGCGGTCGAGGAACTTGCCTATTTGAGCGATCTCGATGACGAGGCGATCAAAACCCTATGTGTCGGTGCCGCCGTTCAAGCGGCGAATGGTGCCGCGCTTGCCTTGGTCGCGGCTGAGGACACGGATTTTGATGCGGAAAACCACCCCTTCGCAGCCAAGTTTCGTCTGTTCGAATTTGGCCGCTGGCCGGTGAGCATTACCGGATCGTCCTTTAACCTGTTCTAAGATCCACAAGCGCGACACCAAAGAGGTAAAGCGCAATTAGAGTAAGGATCGTTTTGAACCCGCGACGAAATATTGACTCGGGCATGCGGCGCAAAAAATGCGTCCCCGCATAGGCCCCGGCAAATCCCGCGAGCAATATCGCCAGAATAACCCAGAGCCAGTCTGCGAAGGCGAACCCCAACAGCCCAAAGGTCACGATCTTCATCAAATGCTGGAGCACCATGGCCGCCGCATGGGTCGAGACGGTTTTGAGGCGGTCAAGATTGGCCGCCCCGATCATGGTCGCCGCAATCGGCCCTGTGGCCCCGAAAAACATCGTCAGAAACGCAGCAATCGCGCCGGTGGTGAAGAATGTCTTGGGCCCCGGCGCGAAACTGGCCGGGCGCGGGCCCCAGACCGTATAAAGGATGAAACACGCGACCCCGCCCCGTAAAAGCCAGACCGGCATTTCCAGCGCCAATCGCCCGCCCAACACAGCGCCTAGAACGCCGCCCGCGCTGAACCACAAAACGATAGGCCACACGACTTCTTTGCGCTGGAGGTAAAACCGGCCCGCATTCGACCCGGCCTGCGCCACGCCGTGAATGGGGATGACGGCTGTCGCGGGGAAAACCGAACTCATAATGGCCAGAAGCGCCAGACCGCCCCCCAGCCCGAACGCAGCGGTCAGCGCCGAGGTAAAAAAACTCGCAAAGATAGCGGCCGCCGCAGCCCAGAGCGGCACCCCATCCGGCATCAGGGCGGCGATCATTTCCATCCCCGCGTGATAGATTACGTCATACGAAACCGCAATCATCCGTAAAACTGTCGCCTTGACCCGCTATGAATGCCCCCGTAATTCAACCTCACGGAAACTCTCTCAAATTGGCTTAGCGCATGAAAATCACCACATGGAACATTAACTCGGTCCGCTTACGGATCGATCAGGTCGTACGATTTTTGAACGAAGAGACGCCGGATGTTCTTTGCCTGCAGGAAATTAAATGCCTTGAGGATAATTTCCCCAGCAAGGCGCTGATCGAAGCGGGCTATGAACACCATGCAGTTTCTGGTCAGGCCGGGTATCATGGGGTTGCGATCGTATCGAAATTACCCTTGGGGAAAGTCGAGAAGCGCGAATTTTGCGAAAAGGGTGATTGCCGCCACATCGCCGCGAGCCTGCCCGGCGGCATCCGCGTCCATAATTTTTATGTGCCCGCAGGCGGCGACGAACCCGATCCGGTGAAAAACGACAAATTCGCCCATAAGCTTGATTTTCTTGATGAAATGACAAGCTGGTTCAGCGAATTAGGGCCGCGCTCGAAATCGGTTTTGGTTGGCGATCTCAATGTTGCGCCCCACGAACATGATGTGTGGTCGCATAAACAACTCCTGAAAGTTGTGTCGCATACGCCCGTCGAAGTTGAAAAGCTCAGTGAAGTGATCAACTCGCATGGATGGGTAGATGTCGCACGGGAAATCATTCCGGAGACGGAAAAACTTTATTCATGGTGGTCCTATCGAGCCAAGGACTGGCGCGCGTCCAATCGCGGGCGTCGGCTCGATCATATATGGGTCAGCCCGTCCCTGAAAAAAGCAGCGATTACCGGCGGCCGTGACGCGTATAAAATTCATGACGACGCCCGCGGCTGGGAACGCCCCTCGGACCACGCGCCCGTCTCGCTCAAATTGTCACTATAAAAACGGCTCTATCGTCTCTGCCAGCGCATCGATATCCTGTTCGTCATTATAAAGATGAACAGACAAACGCACAGTGCCCAGGCGCGTATCATGACATATGCCCGCGGCGGCCAATGCCTTTGCCGCGGCATCATAATCACGAACCTTGATCAGGGCCGCAGAGCCGCGTGCCCCCGCCCGCGTGGTCGAATGAAACGCGGATTGCGGCAGGTGATCAAACAATCGCGATAAAAGTTTTTGGTTATGCGCATAGATCGCATCAACACCCATCGCATTCATCAGATCATGGGCCGCACAGGCCCCGGCAAGCGGCGCAATTGATGGCGTGCCGCCAGTAAAACGCGTTGCCCCGTCGGCATAATCAAAGTGATGAATGTCGAATTCAAAAGGGTCTTGATGCGAGAACCATCCAACATCAAGCGGTGCAACCTGCGCCGCGCTTTCGCGCAACGCCCAGAGAAAAGCCGCGCCCGTCCCGCCACATAAATATTTTAGGGACGTGCCCACCGCAAAATCCGGCTGCCATTCATTTAACCGAACGGGCACCGCGCCCGCCGCCTGCGCAATGTCGATCAGGGAATAAACGCCCGCCGCGCGCGCGCGTTTCGCAATTTCTTCGACAGGTGCAAGAACGCTGGTGTTTGAATAGACCTGCGTCGTCACCACCATTTGCACATCATCAGCAAACGCCGGTGCCCAATGATCCGGATCCGCAAGCGCCTCGCCGCCCGGCAGAAAGACAAGCTCATAACCGAGCCGCTCACCCTGCGCCAAGGCAAAGCCAACCGTTGGAAAATCATCTTCGGTCAGAACAATTTTTGTGCGCCCCTTACGCGCCGGCAGGGCCATCATGACCTTCGCAATCCCGCTCGACACATTTGCCAGCGGACAAAGATCAGACGGGTTTGCCCCAATGATGGGCGCAAGGCCGTTTTTGAAATCCTCAACGGCCTCCAGCCACGGCGTCCAGACATTAAAGCCGGCTTCGCGCCAGGGCTGGGTATAGATCTGCGCAACCCGGTCCGCATAGGATTTCGGTTGCGCGCCCACAGAATGCGAAAGGAAATAATGTTTCCCCGGCAGATGGAAATCTGATTTCGTCATTTTCAACCCGCCAACCGCCGCAATTCATCCCGCGACATGGAGCCGGGCACGACCGTCACCGGTATCGGCCGGGCGGCCAGATAGGCAGGTTTTTGCGCGAGCGACGAAACCAAAGGGCCCGGACCGCTCGTTTCGGTCGATGCACCAAGAAACAAAATTGAAATGGCCGGGTCTTCGTCAATCAGCTTTCTAATCTCTTCGACGTCGATGCCTTCGCGAATGACTTCTTCCGGGTCTTCGCCGGATTGGGCTTTCACTTCGGCGGCGAACTCGCGCAGCAAGGCTTGCGCTTTTTCGTGCGCTTCGGCGCGCATGGTTTCCGCGACGGTGGCCCAATGGCCAAATTCGGGCGGCTCTAAAATCGACAACAAAATCACCCGCGCATTTGATCGTTTTGCGCGTCGCCCCGCAAAAAACGCCGCAAGCCGCGCCTCGGGGCAGTCATCGGCGATCACCAGAAACTTGATCCGGTCATCTTCTATCGAAGGTTCGTCGCTCATCATTCGCCTACTCTGCCCTGAATTGCTGTCCGTCGTCTACTTGACCGACCTACCGTCCAGACGCTACCGCCTTATTCATATTAGCAAATTTGGAAAAAAACATGCGCGGTTATTTCGGGATCGGTTCAGAAGGCATCTCCAAACCCATGAATCTGGGCGCGGTGCTCCGAACCGCGCATGCGTTTAATGCGAGTTTCGCATTTTCGGTCAACGCCCATCACCGGGCCCGCGAGGTCAATCTCGCCGACACCGCAAAAAGTGCGTCGCACATGCCATTATATGAATGGGACACGCTGGAAGACATTCGCCTGCCGAAAGGATGCGTCATGGTCGGCGTCGAATTGACTGACGATGCGATCGACCTGCCGAGTTTTCGGCATCCTCAAAAAGCCGCCTACATTCTGGGTCCGGAAAAAGGCAGTCTGACGCCAGAGGCGCAGGCCCTCTGCACACATATCATCAAAATTCCCATGCGCTTTTGTGTGAACCTATCGGTCGCCGCCGCACTTGTTATGTATGACAGAACGCTAAGCATGGGCGGGTTCAGACCACGGCCCGTTGCCGCAGGTGGACCAACCGAACCATTACCACCAAAAAAAGAATGGCAGTCAGTCAGGTTCAGACATTAAAAAACGCCGCCAGCGAATGCTGACGGCGCTTTATACGGAATAATCCGATTTTTATTAACGACGCTTTGTTTTGCGTTTCGCTTTGCGCTTCGCAGGTGCCTTGCGTTTTGCAGGGGCTTTGCGCTTCGCAGTTGTTTTACGCTTAGCAGTGGTTTTCTTCTTGGTCGTTTTGGCTGCGGCACGTTTTTTCGGTGCAGCTGCTGTTTCGTCCATTTTGTCGAGGGCTTCAGCATATGTGCGAAGCGCCTTCATGAATGCAGTTTGCTGTGTCTTAGGAAGAACAGCGAGTGCTTTGTTTTCTGCTTTTGCAACTTTGGCATCAGCAGATTTCAACATGCGCTTACCAGCGGCAGTGATTGAGACAGCATTCGCACGCGCATCTTCTTTGGTGCGCTTGCGAGACAGAAGTCCTTTTTTCATCATACGTGCGATCATGTCGGCGAGTGTCGAACGATCGATGCCTGTGTGACGAACAAGGTCAGTCTGGCTCAAGCCTTCGTTGCTAGCGACAACGTGAAGAACTTCGTATTGGCGTGGCGTTGGACCAGATGAACCAACCTCAGTTGAATACAGGTCGTGAGCATATTGTTGCGCGCGGCGCAGCAGGTGGCCCGGTGAGTTTTTAAGCGAGTAAGCCATTTAATTCTCCGTTTTTTTGGCTCGATAGAGACTGTTGTCCGCATGAACCCCGCAAAGCGACAATATTACGCTTGGAAATTGTCTTGTTACGGCTAACGCACCGGATGCTTGCGAAGGAAAACCAGTTCTTTGCATGATTCTCTATACTGTGCAAAATTGTGCCCGATGCGGACGGTTATAGCCTGCGGATCATTTAGACCTATGCATATCGTCCGACATCGTTAAAAAAGCAACACCAAACTGACAATCTAATAGGGTCTAAACGGATATTCCGCAGGCTGGCGATCAATTTTCTGTCAGGATCAGGATTATGAGCACCGAAACACCCCGTAAACCGAATTTTAAGACAAGAATTCCGGAAGGGGACAATCTTCCCCGTGCGGTTTGTGCGGAGTGCGGATTTATCGATTACCAGAACCCGAAAGTCGTCGTTGGGTCCGTTGCGACATGGGAAGACAAGATACTGCTCTGTAAACGGGCCATTGAGCCTCGGCTTGGCTATTGGACGCTTCCAGCGGGCTATCTGGAGCTTAGTGAATCTGCGGAAATCGGCGCGGCGCGCGAAGCCATGGAAGAAGCCTGCGCCGATATCGAGATCGATCGGCTATTGGCATTTTATTCGATTGAACGGATTTCGCAGATTCAACTTATGTTCCGGGCGCGTCTAAAAACACCTGACATCGCGCCGGGACCAGAAAGCCAGGACGTAAAACTGTTTTCTTGGGAAGACATTCCTTGGGAAGATCTTGCCTTCCCAACTGTTGAATGGGCATTGCGCCAATTTAACGAGACAAAAGACCGCAGCGATTTTGCCCCCTTCACCAATCCGGTCGAAGGTCTTTAGGCGGCGCTGTCGGTTTTTTCGTCGTCCGACATATGTTTTGCGATCAAGGGTGCCTGGAAGGCGGTGAACACCAAACTGATCGCGGTAAAGCCAAACACTTTGAGATTGACCCAAATCTTTTCACCGGCACCACAACTCGATGCGCCCGCAAGATCGCAATCACGCATCAGATAACGCCACGCAATCTCGTTCGCAGCTGCGAGAAGCGCAAAGAACACCGCATATCGTTTTGTCAGTGTCAGCCATGCATCATCTGGCAAGTCGAGCGCACCATCGAAAACAATTTTGAGAAAGTTTTGTTTCGTATAAATGCCGGCCGCAAGAATGATTGAGAACAAGGCATAAACAATTGTCGGCTTCATGAAAAAGAAAGCCTTGTTATGCAGCACCAACGTCAACGACCCTAAAACGCCGACAATGACGCCCGTTACCAACAACATCGGCGCAACCCGGCGTTCTTTCCATACAGAATAAATGAACGCGACGAAAAAGGCGGGCATGAACAACCCCACCGCGAGAAACATTTCTTCGCCCTCGGCAATTGTCCAATCCTGCCCAACAAGGTTGCCGACGATGGGCGCAAGCCGTCTGCCTAAAAAATAGGCAATCATGAACACCGCGAGCGGCCCCATATCAACCGCGAGCTTTGCGCCGCCGGTCAGACGTTGTCCTTTTTCTACGGTCGTCATGAATAATCCTCGATTAGGCGCGGGCGATCCCCGCAAGAGCGTTGGCGAACTGGTCGGCATTGAAAACTTCAAGATCGTCTACGCTTTCGCCGACACCGATATAATGAATAGGTAAACCAAACTTATCCGCAAGCGCCACCAAAACACCGCCGCGCGCCGTACCGTCGAGCTTGGTCATCACAAGACCGGTAACACCAGCGATTTGCGAAAATGCATCTGCCTGACTAAGCGCATTTTGCCCGACGGTTGCATCAAGGGTCAGAATGACATCATGCGGCCCGGTTTCGTCATGTTTTTTGATAACCCGGACGATCTTCGCAAGCTCGTCCATCAGTTCTTTTTTATTCTGTAACCGTCCGGCTGTGTCGATCATCAAAACATCAATGCCGTTTGCTTTGGCTTCTTTGACGGCATCAAACACCAGCCCCGCCGCATCCGATCCGACCTTGCGCGAGATGACCGGCACCCCTGAACGCTCTCCCCAGACTTCGAGCTGTTCGATGGCCGCCGCACGGAATGTATCGCCTGCCGCGAGCATGACCGACAAACCATCATCGCGGAATTTTCGCGCGAGCTTACCAATGGTTGTAGTTTTACCGGCACCATTGACCCCAACCATCAACAGGATGTGCGGCGCACGGGCCTTATCAATGGCCAACGGTTTTTCCAATGGTCGCAAAGTCGACGCGACTTCGGTCGCCAGTGCGGTCCGCACTTCTTCATCGGTGACATCTTTATCGAATTTGTCCCGGGCCAGCCCTTCGGTCACGCGCGTCGCCGCCGGTACACCAAGGTCGGCCGTAATCAACAAATCGGTCAATTCTTCAAGCGTGTCGTCATCAAGCTTGCGCTTGGTAAAGATCGCGGTGACGCCTTCGGTCAGCTTCTCCGATGAGCGCGACAATCCGGCCTTGAGGCGCGATAGCCACCCCTTTTTCTTTTCCGGCGCAGGGGCTTCGCTCCGTGCGGGAAGTATATCATCGTCCTGCGCCTCGGGCGCGGGTTCGGTGCTTGCTTCTACCGAGGCCGGGGGTTCAGGCGTTTCTAGGTCTTCTTGGGTTTCTTCCGCTACCGACGGTTCCGCCACAGCGTCTTCGGTCGCTTCGGGGGTTATGCCCGGCTCAGGCTCTTGCGGCGGCGCGGCGGGCTCTTGCGCTTCTACCCCGTCTGCCCCTTCTGTCTCTGGCACGTCTGACGCGGGAGCGTCTTCTTTGTTTTTCTTCTTTCCAAACAAACCTGACAAAAAATTATTGGCCACAGCCCTAAAACCCTCTTGAAAAGTTTCTATACGGTGCAATTATATATGCGTGGCTGAAATTGTTCAGCCCATTCATGGAGACGACAATGGCAAACGCCAAACCAAATGCTAAACCTGCCGTTAATAAACCAGCTAGCAAACCTGCTACGAAACCTACTGGCAAACCAGGCAAATAACGCCAACCAAATGTCGAAAAAGAGCCGCCCCCGAAAAGGGCGGCTTTTTTCGTGGATGCCGCTCATGACAATGGCCTAACGGCTTGGCCCAACAGGCTTTCACCATCGCGGCCTGTGATCTCTACCTCGACCAATGCGCCCACCGCAGCAGATCGGTCGCCCAGAACCACCGGCGCAAAATTACCCAAACGCGCGCGTCCGCCGCTTTCCTGAATGGCGATGTGCCGGGTGCCGATCAACCCATCAAGAAAGGCAACGAGGTTTTCATGCCCCGCCGCGCGCAACCGCGCCGCCCGCTCCTTGATGATCTTCCCCGCCACCTGCGGCATACGGGCCGCCGGCGTGCCCTGTTTCGCGGAATAGGGAAACACATGAAGATATTGAAGGTTCGCCTCTTTGACGATGTCGATAGAGCGCTGGAACATCGCCTCGGTTTCCGTGGGGAAGCCGACAATAACATCCGCGCCCACCGCCAAGTCCGGGCGTTTCGCCCGCACCGCAGCGCAAAGCTCAATCGCTTGTTCGCGGCTATGGCGGCGTTTCATCCGCTTTAAGATCATATTGTCGCCGGCCTGAAGCGAAAGATGAAGATGCGGCGCGACCCGTTCGTCCTCGGTAATCCGTTCAAAGAGCGCTTCGTCGATTTCTGCGCCATCAATCGACGAGAGCCGAAGCCGGTAAAGCGCCGGGACCCGATCCAGCATCGCGGCAACCAGATCGCCCAGCCGCGGCGTGCCGTCGAGATCCGCCCCATAGGACGTAATATCAACACCGGTCAAAACGATCTCCCGGTGCCCCGCATCGGTCAGGCGCTTGGTCTGTTCAATGACCTCTTCAACCGGTGCAGATCGGGAATTGCCCCGCCCATAAGGAATGATGCAGAACGTGCAGCGATGGTCGCAACCATTTTGAACCTGAACAAAAGCACGGGCCCGATCGCCATATCCGTCGATCAACTGCCCCGCAGTCTCCCGCGCTGACATGATGTCATTGACCTGCATCACCGGCGCAGGATCATTCGCCAATTGCTGCCACTGATCGGCTTCAAGTTTTTCCTGATTGCCGATGACCGCAGTCACTTCGGGCATTTTGTTGAACGCATCCGGATCAACCTGCGCGGCGCAGCCGGTTACAATCACCCGCGCATCCGGCCGGTCACGCTTGGCCCGTCTGATCCGCTGACGCGCAGTCCGAACAGCCTCATTCGTCACCGCACAGGTATTCACCACGATTGCATCGTCGCAACCGGCTTCAGACGCCAGGCGACGCATCATTTCGCTTTCCGCCGCATTCAAGCGGCAACCGAGCGTTATGAAATCAGTGGATTTAGCCATGCGGCGCTATGTGAGGCATCATCGCCCCAAGCACAAGGTTGGGGCATGAACTTCCTGTGCAAAACCTGCTATTCGGCGGCTTTTTTCAACAGTTCTGGGTGCGGATCGGAATCCGCGTCGGGATTCACCACGCGGTCGGCCAATGCTTCTTGCCGCAAGGCGCGCATGACTGAATAAAAGTCGTGATTTTCGACATATTCGCTAATTTCGACCTCAGGAAGGAACTCGCGGGTTGCCCTGATCGCAACCGACAGGATCGACGCCGCTTCGACATTGGTGATCTGCCCCGCAACCGCCAGTTGGGCGATGTAATAGGTTCGTTTTACGGGGGTCGTGGCTTCTTCAGGTCTCAGGGCATCACGGACGCGAAGAATATTTGCCCCGTCCGTTTTGATGCGCAAACGCGTGTTTCGGTCCCCATTTTCAACTAGAACGCCATTGATTAGCAGCTCCTCTCGGGGCCGCAATTTAATGATTAGGCCAGCCATTCGTTCTGCTCCCGGAAAGACTGAAGTCTTTATTCTAGAGCGATATTCCACTCATGCGTGCGCATATTTAACCACACAACCCGATTAATCGCAACCTGAATTGCGTTTTTCACAACTTTACTTGTATTATACTTAGGACAGGTAATGGCAGGCCGAGATTTACTTAATCGACACTCGCCCAACAGCGCCAATTTAAATAATAAATACCAATTTTTTTATGCGCCGCATTCTGCAACGAAACCATCCTGGCCGGCACCCGACTGGCGGTTAACTGGCTGCTTGCTTCAACAATTCCGGGTGCCAATCGGAGCCCGTTAAAGGATTCCCGTCGCGCTCGGCCAACGCTTCTTGCCGCAAAGCGCGCATGACAGAATAAAAGTCGTGATTTTCGACATATTCGCTAATATCTGTCTCAGGCAGGAACTCGCGGGTTGCCCTGATCGCGACCGACAAAATCGAGGCCGCCTCGTCATTGGTGATCTGCCCTGCAACTGCCAGTTGTGCGATATAGTAGGCTCGGGTCACCGGCGTTGTGGCTTCTTCGGGTCTCAGCGCATCCCGTAGTCGCAAGACATTAGCGCCCTCTGTTTTGATCCGAATGCGCGTATTTCTTTCCCCGTTTTCAATGAGAACGCCATTTATCAATAGCTCTTCGCGCGGACGTAATTTTAGAATTAAGCCAGCCAATTATTGCCCCCCCCAGCCTTATACCGATGCATTTTCACCGAAAGACTGTCTACCTATGCGTGCAAACGCACATTACACGCTCGTAATAGGAATGCAATAAAAAATTGTAATTATCTCAACTATACACCCTGTTTTCTGAGACTATCAAAATAAAGAATAGTACACACACCCTAATAATTCAGGACAAAACCCGCACGATTTGGACGGGACAAAAATTTTTATTGTGTTTTTCGCAACTTTAGATGCGAAGATTTAGAATATAAACTGCCATGAACCATAGAAATGAAGCCAAATACGGGCCAGCCGTGAAGCATTCTGCTGGAGGGCGAAATCGTTAGTACCAGCGCACTAATTCTCCATCGAGAGGATAATCGAAAAGCCCACCACCATGAAAATAGCGAGCGGGAAAAACGCGCCAATGATGGCCGGCACTACGCCGAGCGCCCCAAGGGCCAGCGCAAGGTTCTCGGCGACGAAATACGCAAAGCCCAATGCCGCGCCCGTAACCGCACGCATCAGCAATACGCCCTGGCGGTGAACGCCAAAGCCGGCGATTGCCCCCAGTAACGGCATGACCAGCGTCGCCATTGGCTTTGAAAAGCGCCCGAGCAAGGATGTCATTGGCGCGCGCGTATCGGCCCGGTCTTGGTTGAGCTGGTTTATTTTTGCGGCGAGTTCAGGGATCGTTGTTTGATCTGGCTCAAGCGTCATCGCAAACAGAAGTTCCGGGTCCAAACTATTGGTCCAGATGACGGTTTCCGACGCGGCGGCCTGCGTCGTTTCCGCATCTAGCTCCCGCGCACCAAATAACCGCCACGCACCCTCTTCATAACGGGCAATTCGGGCGGTGATCGTGCCGGTAATGATTCCATCATCATTAAGGTCATAGATCGTCACGCCGGACAACAACACCGCACCATCAACCCGGACCGCACTATCGGCAGCAATGATTTCACCATCATAGCTGATGCGAATATCCGTACGGGTATCGCTTTCGGGCGGCAGGCCGACGGCGTAGTCATTGACCTCCCAATAATCGAGGGATTCCGACGCCTTGACCGTGACCAATTCATGGAAGGTGAAATGCGCCAGCGTGATGATTGCGCAGGAAACCCCAAGCGGGAACAAGACCCGGTGCACAGACATTCCGGCCGCACGCATAATCGTAATTTCACTGGTATGACTAAGCCCCGCAAGGGTTAGAACAATCCCGAGCAATGCGGCAAAGGGGGTGAATTGGCTGACGATCTGGGGCGCACGCAACGAAATATAGCGCAGCATAGAATCCATGCCGGCCCCTTCGGCGCTGAGAATATCATCGGACCGGTTCAGCAAATCCAGCATTTGCAGGATGATGACAAAGAACACCAACAAGCCCAAAAAGCGGATTGCAAACATCCGCCCCACATAGTGCATAAAAGTGTTCTGCATGGTGATCATTGGCTAGGCTCCGCTGCGGAACCCGCGATCCGGATTGTTTCATCGGCCCGCCGTGACATCACCCGCGCCGAGCGCGCCTGATCGATCGAGCCGGAATAAAGAATGCCGGATACCAGCGTGAAGGCAAAGAACACACCCCACATGGAAACAAATGGCGAAAGCTCACCGTCGGCGGCCATGACCTTGCCCCACTCTTCCAGAACCTCGTGATAGACAATCATGATCGCGACCCCAAGCACAGGTTTCAGGTTCGACGCCCGGCGGCGGCCCGTTACGCCCATTGCGATCGCCAGAATCGGCAAGACCAGAAAACTGAGCGGATGAAGAATGCGCCAATGGAGGCCGCTGCGATAATCATTGTAAAGCTCGGATGATTGCGGCGTTTCATTTTGTAAGAGCCGAACAATTTCGTCAAAGGTTGCTTCGCGCTCGTCACCGCCGCGCGCCCGGAAGACCCCAATCGCCGGAAGATCGACCTCCAGATCGAAACTATCGAAATTAAGCGTCTGAATCCGGTCGCCAAGCTCATTGATGATGACCTGCCGACCATCTTGCAATTTGAGGAGCAACGATGTGATTTCCGGGGTCGTCGAAATAGCGCCATAGCGCGCAGTGATGATTGTCTTGCTGCCGTCACTGCTGCGGCGTTCGAGGAAAACGTGATTGGCGTCACGGGTCGCGGGGTTAATTTCGGCCAACCGGATCGTCACGTCATCGCTGATATTAATAAATTCACCGGCGGGAATTTTTATCCCGAGGGCCCCGCTGGTCACGTCAAAGCGGATTTGTTGATATTCATAGCGGGCGAATGGCTGAATGTAGGACACCAACAGGAAGTCAAAGACCATCAGGACGAACATGAGTCCATAAATGGGGCGCAAGAGCCGCCCGAAAGAAGCCCCGCTGGAGCTGAGCGCATCAAGCTCGCTCGACATCGAGAGATTGCGGAAAGCCAGCATAATCCCGAGAAACGCCCCAAGCGGCAGCGCAAGCCCCAAATAATGCGGGATCAGGTTCGCGAGCATCTGCCAGACGACGTCAACGGGCCCTTGTTCAGCCAAAACAAAGTCGAAAAGGCGCAACATATGCTCAAGGAGCAAAAGCGCACCAGCAACGCATAACGCCAAAATCAAGGGCGTCGCGACGGCGCGAAGAATGTAGCGATCAATAAGATGCATAGGTGAGAACGCACCCGCCCGGCAAAGTTAAAATTAGCTGCCGGTTTGCCGACAGTCTTTAAGATCAAGCGTCTGTAGCGAATTCCGGGCCAATTCGGAAGGCAAAGACGCAAAAACACCCAATATTAAACTTGCGCCGGCCGCAATCCCGTTCGGGCTAAATGCGCAGTCGCAAAAAACATGAGAATATTGAATATCTGGGAAAGGCCGGCCTCTGCAACTAACATCCCCGCTACTGCCGCTTCGGGGGCACCAACAATCGGCGACAGGCTGAGCGCCGCGCCGAGATACACAATATCCTGATTAGGCAGGAACGGCACCCGGCTCAGCACCAGTTGCATCGCAATAAAAGTCATCCAGGCCATGATCGGCGCGCCCGGCAACGCCGCCGCATACATGGCCGCATGCAATAAGATGATCAGCGCCTGCCGCCCGCTATGAACCCCGATCAGCTTTGGCATCACCCCTTTGGGCAGCGCCATCAATTTATCGCGAAAAACCATCACCAGGACCGACAGCGTGGCCGCCGACAAAAATGCCAGTCCAAATAGCCAGCCAGCGCCGGGAAAGGCTTCGATCCCGGCCTTCAACCCGCCGGTCACCGCGAGCAAGACCACGAGAATGACCGTCGCCGCGTTAGAGGTAAATGCCGAGAGCAAATTATTGTCTTTGACACCGATAAGAATTTTCCGGTTCGACAAAGACAGACAGCGCCGGGCCCAAATCGTCAAAAACGCTTCGCCGGAATACCCCATCACGGCGAAATTATAAACGCGCTTTCGAATGAACACGAAAAAATGCCGAACCAGCGGCTGGGACCAGACAATTTCGTAAATGGCGATTTCCGAAATCGGCAGGGCAAGAAAACGCAAAAGAAAAAAGAAATAAAACCACGGCGATTCCGGTAAGGCGTTGATGACCTCCAGCCAGCCAACCTGGGTCAGCTTGTGCAGGAGATAAACGACAATCAGCCCTAAAAGGGTGTACTGAATATATTTCAGCGCTTTTTGAACATCATCGCGCTCACGCAATATGCGCCACTGATCGCGCAATTTTAATGCCGTGGATTTCATTGTCTGCGCGATCATCATTAACCGGGATCTTAGGCGACGCGCTGTTGAGAGGTCGCGCCCAGTTCTTGTTTGGCGGGTTTTGATGGATCAAAACTTTCGAGCGCCTCGAAATAATGCCCCACCAATTCGGCCAATACTGCATCCCAACTGAAACGCTTACTATGCTCGCGCGCGGTTTCGCCAAAGCGATTGCGCAATTCCGCATCCTTCGCCAATACGGCCAGTTTTTCCGCAAAGCCTTCTGCGTTCGGGGCCGCCAAAAAGCCGGTGGTGCCATCCTTTATCAGCGATTTGCTACCCGCAGCGGCCGCACCAATCGAAGGCAAGCCAGACGCCATTGCTTCCAAGGTCACATTCCCAAAGGTCTCGGTAATGCTTGGGTTAAAGAACATATCCGCACTCGCATAAGCACGCGCAAGATCTTCACCCTGAAGATATCCGGCAAAATGCGCATCCGGTAGCTGCTTTGCAAAGCTTTCCCGTTCCGGCCCTTCGCCTACCACAAGCGGTTTCAGCGATGGGTAGACTTTCCGTGCGCGATTTACCGCGTCCACAAAAACGTCAATCCCTTTTTCAAGCACCAGACGGCCCACAAACGCAACGACCACATCATCCGTCTGGAAACCATTCTTTTCGCGCCAGGCGTAATCACGTTTATTCGGATTGAACAGATCACCATCGACACCACGGGTCCAAAGGCGAATGTCACGGCCAATCCCATCTTCGCGCAGCTCGTCCGTCATTGATTGCGACGGCGCATAAACATGCTCACAGCGATTATAGAAATAACGCAGATATTTGGTCAGATATTGCTCTAGCCAGCGCATATTGTAATAGCGCGGATAGGTATCAAATCGGGTGTGAAACGACGCGACGGCGGGGATCTTGTTTTTACGGGCAAAGTTCAGTGCAAACAGACCCGAATAGTCCGGTGCCGCAATATGAACGAGATCCGGCTTGAATGCCTCCAGACGGCGCTTGGCCTCACCGCGTGGGCCAAAACCGAAACGATATTCACTGCGCTTTCCGGGAAAAGCGAGTGAGGGCACCGACAGCAAGGTGCCTGAGTGATCAAAGGCAGGCTCGCGCGAAGTCGGCGCAAAAACGAGAACCTCGTGGCCCATCCGCTCGAGATAGGCAACCAAGGTGTTCAGTGCCCGGACGGGGCCATCCATGACGTAATTATAATTGCCGGAAAAAAGGGCGATCCGCAATTTGCGGTCAGAGTTCGGTGAATGCGCATTCATGATTTCGCTCGGGACTGCTTTCCTGGCCTTTATCGTCGTCAATCGGCGCGGTGCCTAACCCACAGCCTCATTTGTTCACGCCTGATACATTGCCGTTCAGCCTCGGAAAAGAGCACTAACTGACGCGGTGATCAACTGATGAACGACATCGCCGAGCGATTTTAACCCTCGCGTTGCCCTTCGGCCCAATCCCAAAGCAATGACGAAATATCGGCTCCGCCAAATTTACGCACTTCTTGCACACCGGTTGGCGAGGTTACATTAATTTCCGTCAAATATTCGCCGATTACGTCAATACCGACAAATACCAGACCACGCTCCGCGAGAACCGGCCCGATCCGGTCACAAATCTCCTGATCCCGTTCCGACATTTCGACCGCTTCTGCGCGGCCGCCAACATGCATATTCGAGCGGGTTTCACCCGCCGCCGGAACCCGGTTGATCGCGCCAACAGCCTCGCCATCCAAGAGGATGATCCGTTTGTCGCCCTTGACGACGGCGGGAACAAATTTCTGGGCGATAATCGGCTCGCGATAGGTTTCCAGAAACATCTCAAGCAATGAATTAAAGTTTCCGTCATTAGGGGCCATACGGAACACACCGGCCCCGCCATTGCCGTAGAGCGGTTTGATGATCACATCACCATGCTCTTTGCGAAACTCGCGGATCGCCAATTCATCACTCGTAATGAGCGTTGGCGGTGTCAGATCTTTAAACTCGGTCACGAAAAGTTTTTCCGGCGCATCCCGAATAGAGCGCGGATTATTCAGCACAAGGACGTCTGGCACCAGGCGCTCTAATATCTGCGCTGCCGTAATATAGGCCATATCAAATGGCGGGTCCTGACGAATAAGGACCACATCAAATTCATGGAGGTTTATTAGCTCCGCAGGACCTAACGTGACATGCTCGCCCTGTTTTCGATCAAGATGCTCAACTTTGCGCGCCCGCGCAGAAACAACACCATTATGAAGCTGAAGCATCGCGGGCTGATAAACCCAGATTGAATGACCGCGCCCAAAGGCCTCAAGCGCCATGTCAAAAGACGTATCGACATTAACATCTACCGCTTCGATTGGGTCCATCTGGATGGCGATCTTCAACATTCTAAAAAACCTGAATTATACTATCGAATAAGAACTTATGCTGGGGTCTTACTGCACTACGCTGCGCAGGGATACATAGCTCACGACTTTTTCAACGCCGGCCACAGAGCGCGCGAGCTGGAGCGCCTGATCTAGCTCTTTCTGACTTCGGGCCGCGCCCAATAAATAGACGACAGCGCCTGAAACGGCGATTTTATAATCGCTGCTGGTGACGACGCCATCACCGATCAGTCTTGCCCGCAAAACCTGATCGATCCGCGTATCCTCGAAGCCCTGCCCGAAAGAGGTCTTTTCGGCGATTTGAACCTCGTCGATCACTTCCTTGATGCCGTCCGCTTTCCAGGCATTTTCAATCAATTTGATGCGGCCCTCTTCGGACAACATCGTACCGGTCAGCAATAAGCGCCCCTCATAAAGGGTAAGATCGACATCGCCATAATCATGTGTCCGATCCGCAAAAAGGACGCTTTTCAAGGACGCATTCCCAGACAGGTCAGAAAAGCTTTGATCAAGAGAACGACTGGACGCACATGCGTTCATCGCCAGCGCGGCGAACAACAGGGCAATACGGGACAGAACGGAATTCATCATGGGAAGGCTCCTTATCAGGCGACCGGAACACTCAGGGCGCATCCGAAACGATCTTTACTGCATGGGCTTCTTCGGCAGTTTAGAAAACCGCGTCATCACCCCCTAAAACTCATCACGCCACGCATCTTTCACGTGGCAAACCCGCCAGCGCGCAATGGCGATGATATCGTATCGGACGGCGCACTGCGCAAGGCCCTGATGACGCGAAAGGAACAGGCCCGCCGCGCGGCCAATTCGGCGCTGGTTTTGGGGCGTGACTGCCGCAATCGCAAGCGACACATCGCGGCGCGCTTTCACTTCGGCAAAAATCAAAAGCGAACCGCGCCGGGCGACGATATCGATTTCGCCAACAGGGGTGCGCACCCGCTGGGCAAGGATCGAAAAGCCTTTGAGCCGCAAAAACAACGCTGCCCAAATTTCCGCAAGACGGCCACCCCGCTCCGCTTGGCGGCGGGCTTTGCTATTTTGCCTATTTGCCATCTTTGAGTTCAAGCGCCCGGCTATAGGCCTCTTTGCGCGAAATGCCTAAACGCTGTGCGGCCTCGGTCGCCGCCTCTTTGACGCTCATGCGGGTCAGGGCGTCGGTCAAAAACGCATCGATATCTTCAGGGCCTGCCGCCATCGCCTCCGGCGGGAAGACGACAATCACGATCTCGCCCTTAGGCGGTTTTTCCGCATAGACCTGCGCAAGATTTAAAAGCGTATCCTCGCGAAACTCTTCGTGCATTTTCGTAAGCTCGCGCGCGACAACCCCGCGTCGGTCACCAAAGCTTTCGGCCATGGCCGCCAATGCCGGGCTAAGGCGAGACGCACTTTCGTAAAAGATCAAGGTCGCATCAATGCCCGCCAGCGCATCGAGCAATTTTTTCCGCGCCCCCTGTTTGGACGGCAAGAACCCCGCAAAATGAAATTGATCGCTGGGCGCGCCCGCCGCGCTTAACGCAGCAATCGCCGCCGCAGCACCGGGAACGGGGAATACCCGAATACCCGCATCGCGCGCATCCCGCACCAGCTTATAACCGGGATCAGAGATCAGCGGCGTACCGGCGTCAGACACAAGACAGATTACCGCCCCTTCGGCGAGGTTTTTGAGTATCCCCGGCCGAACCCGGCTCGCATTATGATCGTGATAGGGCATCCGCTTGGTATCGATCCCATAAGCGGCGCAAAGCTTTGCGGTTTGCCGCGTGTCCTCACAGAGAATGAGGTCAGCGGCCTTTAAAATCGCCACTGCCCGATAGGTTATGTCAGCAAGATTGCCAATTGGCGTTGCTGTCACATAAAGGCCGGGTTCTGGTGATATGTCCTTACCGATCATCAGATTAGGCATGAACGGTGCGGCGTCTGGCGTCAATCCAGTATTGGGCCAATATCGGGCTGGTCGGGCATCGGTCAGTATTGCCAGAACATTACGGGTCGGGGCCACGCTGGACATTTACGTAGCCACCAGCCGCCGCTAATGTCGCCCGCCTAGGGTTTTACGGTCGAACAGGCCTTGAGGGGCTCGGACGAGGGAAAATATCGAATGCGATTGACGACATTTGTGAAGACGAGTTTGGCGCTGTTCCTGATTGGTGCGATTGCCGCCTGCGCCAGTGACGCCCCGCCCCGCACCGGGCCGACAATCGCTGAACCGGCCCAACCGGAATTTGAAGATCGCGCCCCTATTCAGGATGATTATCGCCAGGAAGCCGAACGTTATGATCGTCGCGCTTTCGTTCGTCCGCCGCATATGGGCGACGAAGACCCTATTCGCGTTGGGCTTTTATTACCGTTTTCCGCAGACAGCGAAGCCGCGCGCCGTGTCGCCTCGGCGATGTTTGACGCAGCGCAATTGGCGGTTTTCGACGCCGGCGGTGAAAACTTTCTCCTGATGCCGAAAGATACGCGCGGGAATGCCGAAGGTGCCGCCGCCGCAGCGCGCTCTGCGCTGACGGACGGTGCGGACATCGTTCTTGGACCGCTATTTTCCGAATCCGTAGAAGCGGCCTCTGTGGTGACGCGCGCTGCCGGTAAGCCAATGATCGCGTTTTCATCGGATCTAACGGCAGCGGGTAATGGCGTTTATCTTCTTAGCTTTCCGCCGGAACTTGAGATTGCCCGTGTTACCGAATTTGCCATGTCGCAAGATTTGACGCGGTTCGGTGTTCTTGCGCCGCGTACGAATTATGGCGACCGCGTTTCCGGGGCGTTCGCCCAAGAAGTCTTTACCCGCGGCGGCGTCATCGTTCACGAAGAGCGGTATGACCAAGACCCGGATGCGATGCTTGCACCGGCAAAGCGACTTGCTCAGTACTCGATGGAAATCATTCCGGTCGAAATGCGCCATGATTACGAAGCCAATGGCGACACACCGCCACCGGAAGAAGCTGGTTACACACAAGGCTATCAGGCAGTTTTGATGCCGGAACAAGGCACGCTTTTGCGCGCGCTTGCGCCGCTATTGCCCTATTACAATGTTGATATTAACCGCGTGAAAATTCTCGGTGTATCGAGCTGGAACAATCCACGCCTGACGCGGGAACCGGCCCTTCGTGGCGGATGGTTTGCCGGTCCGGACCCAGAGATCACCCGCAATTTTGAAAACCATTTTGGGGGCGCATTTGGCTCGCCGCCGCCACGGCTTGCGTCCCTTGCCTATGACGCGACATTGTTGTCGGCGCGCCTGGCCGCAACCCATCGCCGTCGCGGTACGCCGTTTACGGATGAAGCGATCACCGATCCGAATGGCTATTTCGGTGCGGATGGTTTGTTCAGGCTAAACCCCGACGGCACGGTCGAACGCGGTCTTGCGATTTTGGAAATTCAACCGGGCGGCATCAAAGTGATCGACCCCGCACAGCGGAGTTTTGCGCCGGGCTTTTAGGACGCGCGAACAAACGCAAAGTCAAAAAAAAGCGGCCCGTTGAGGCCGCTTTTTTATCGAAACTTTTTTGGCTTAAACGCCGGTCGAGCCAAACCCGCCCGCACCCCGGACGGTTTCATCAAGCTCCTCAACCTCTTCGAAGGTGGCTTGGAAAACGGGCGCAAAAACCATCTGGCCGATCCGGTCGCCACGATTGATCGTAAAATCCTCAGCACCATGATTGATGAGAATGACCTTTAACTCGCCGCGGTAATCCGCATCGATGGTGCCGGGCGCGTTAACGCAGGAAATACCGAACTTCGCCGCTAAACCTGAACGCGGGCGCATCTGCGCCTCCCACCCGGGCGACATCGCAATCGCGATCCCCGTGGGCACCATATAGCGCTCGCCGGGTTTGAGCGTAATCGCCGCCTCGACCGCCGCCCGAACATCGCAGCCTGCGGCCAGTTCGGTCTCATAGCGCGGAAGATCAAGCCCCTCCCCATGAGGTAACCTTTTGATTTGCACGACCAAATTACTTTGTGCGGGTTCATGTTTTAGGGCTGTCGCGGACATTTTCGGCTCCGATATCATGCTTTGATTTTGCCGATTATCGCCTGTTCGCAAAAGAAATTGGGGATTTCTTTTCCCAAATGGCGCAAAAAAAAACGCGGCCCGAAGGCCGCGTTTTGATCTTATAGAGCCGCCTCTAATTCCCTGAGGCTTGTGAGCGACTGGTTCGCCGCTAATCGCTTTGCATCGGTGTCCGCATCGGCAAGGTCTTCCTCAGCATCTTTGATACGCTGAGCAATTTCCGCGGCATTGAGATCTTCTGATGCAATCGCTTCTTCGGCCAAAACCGTCAGGCCAGCAGGAGAGATTTCAGCGAAACCACCACGGACAAACACCCGCTTCTCATTTGAACCATCGAGAATACGAACCATGCCCGGTGCCAATGTCGTCATCAGCGGGGAATGGTTCGGCAGAACACCGATCCATCCCTCTGTGCTCGGAATATCGACCTGATCGACCTCAGCCGAGATCAGTTCCTTTTCCGGCGACACTAGGTTGAAAGGGAGTTTTCCAGCCATGGGTTTTTATGCCGCTTCCGCTGCGAGACGTTCAGCTTTTTCAAGTGCTTCGTTGATGTCGCCGACCATGTAGAACGCTGCCTCTGGCAGGTGGTCATAATCACCAGCAACAAGACCTTTAAAGCCTTTGATTGTTTCAGAAAGCGGAACCAGCTTACCCGGTGAACCGGTGAAGATTTCCGCAACGAAGAATGGCTGTGACAAGAAGCGCTCAACCTTACGGGCGCGCGCAACAACCAGCTTATCTTCTTCTGAAAGCTCGTCCATGCCGAGAATTGCGATGATGTCCTGAAGCGCTTTGTAACGCTGCAAGATACCCTGAACGTCACGAGCAACTTCGTAATGTTCGTCGCCAATGACGCGCGGATCGAGAATACGCGATGTTGAATCGAGCGGGTCAACCGCAGGGTAGATACCCTTTTCAGAAATCGCACGGTTCAAAACGGTCGTCGCATCAAGGTGCGAGAACGATGTCGCCGGCGCAGGGTCGGTGAGGTCGTCCGCAGGAACGTAAATCGCCTGAACCGATGTAATCGATCCTTTTGTTGTTGTGGTAATCCGCTCCTGCATCGCACCCATGTCGGTTGCGAGTGTTGGCTGATAACCCACCGCCGAAGGAATACGGCCGAGAAGCGCAGACACCTCTGAACCGGCTTGTGTAAAGCGGAAGATGTTATCAACGAAGAAGAGAACGTCCTGACCTTCGTCACGGAAGTGCTCCGCAACCGTCAGACCCGAAAGCGCAACACGCGCACGGGCTCCGGGTGGCTCGTTCATCTGACCGTAAACAAGCGCCGCTTTTGAACCTTCGCCGCCGCCTTCTTTGTTCACGCCGGATTCGATCATCTCGTGATAGAGGTCGTTCCCTTCACGGGTACGCTCACCAACACCAGCGAACACAGAATAACCACCATGCGCTTTAGCGATATTGTTGATCAGCTCCATGATCAAAACGGTTTTACCAACACCGGCACCACCGAAGAGACCAATTTTACCACCCTTCACATAGGGGCAAAGGAGGTCAACAACCTTGATCCCGGTTTCGAGGATCTCTGATTCCGTTGACTGCTCGATGAATGGCGGCGCTTCTTGGTGAATTTCGCGCTTCGCCGTGTGTGGGATCGGGCCCATCTCATCGACCGGCTCGCCGATCACGTTCATGATGCGGCCCAATGTGCCGTCACCAACAGGAACAGAAATCGCATTGCCAGTATCGACAACTTTCGCGCCACGAACCAACCCTTCGGTTGAGTCCATCGCGATGGTGCGAACAGTGTTCTCACCGAGATGCTGAGCAACCTCGAGAACGAGCCGTTGCCCATTATTGTCAGTTTCCAGCGCATTCAGAATGCCCGGCAAGTCGCCATCGAACTCAACGTCCACGACCGCACCGATCACCTGGGAAATTCGGCCTTCGTTGCTCATATTTTCGTCCTTCGCCTTTAAACGATCTTCACTCTGGTACCGGGCTGTTATCGTCTTGCCTTCAAAACGATGCCCGTCGTTAATAATGTTTGGCTCTGGCCTTGGGGCCGGAAGCGCGGTGTAGGACCGCTTTCCAACCAAAAGGCGCATAACCACCAGGATAAATCGAACAATCTGCGATTTGACGTTCAAATGCCCCCCAACACCGGCATTCCGGACAAAATTGCTGCACCGCAACAATATTAGGGGCTAAATTTCATCAAACGCAAGCTTTGCGCGATTTTATCCTAAATCTTCCTCCAAATTGGCCGCATCCGCGAACCAGTTTCGTTTCGATGCTGTGCGCTACAGCGCCTCAGCACCTGCAATAATCTCGATCAGCTCCGTCGTAATCTGTGCCTGACGGGCGCGGTTGTATTTCAGGTTCAGCGCTTCGATCATTTCGCCAGCATTACGGGTCGCGTTATCCATGGCAGACATGGACGCGGCCTGTTCAGAGGCAACATTTTCAAGAAGCGCACGGAAAATTTGAACACCCACATAGCGCGGCAAGAGCGCCCGAAGAATTTCGTCTTCGTCTGGCTCATAGGCGTAGATCGCGCCTTTCAGATCCGGCGGCTCAATACCTTCCGGTGCTTGGGCGGGAATAATCTGCTGCGCCGTTGGAACCTGTGTCACGACATTTTTGAACTTGCCAAAGAACAGTGTGGCGACGTCAAATTCACCGGCATCAAACATTGAAAGAACTTGATTGGCGATTTCATGCGCCTGCGCAAATCCAACCTGTTTGATATCAAGGAAGTTGGTCTTCCAAACGATCAGATCACCATAAAGACGTTTTAGCTGATCATCGCCTTTACGCCCAACGGTAATGATTTTGATTTTTTTGCCTTGGCTTTGAAGCTCGGTGATGCGTTCGCGCGCTAGCCGAACGATCGACGAGTTGAAACCGCCGCAAAGACCCTTGTCCGCCGTTGCGACGATCAAAAGATGTGTTTCGTCCTTGCCCGTCCCGCGCAGCAATGCCGGCGCGTTCGGATTGTCCTTCGCACTGGAAGACAGATTCGCAAGAACCGCTTCCATGCGCTCAGTATAGGGACGAGATTCCTTGGCGCGCTCTTCGGCACGCCGCAGTTTCGCTGCGGCGACCATTTGCTTCGCCTTGGTGATCTTCTGCGTCGACTTAACCGACGAGATCCTGTTTTTAAGATCTTTTAACGAGGGCATGGAGGCACCGCGTCCTTATGCAAAGTTCTTTGAAAACGTGTCGAGCACGTCTTTGAGTTTCGCCTGCGTATCGTCATCAAGCTTGCCGGTATCCCGGATGGTCTTGAGAATATCAGAATGATCCGCATGCAGCTTACGCAGGAACTCGCGCTCAAAGTGACCAACCTGATCAACCTTGATACCGTCGAGATAGCCTTGCGTACCGGCAAAAATGACGGCGACTTGTTCTTCGACCTGTAGCGGCGAGAACTGGCCTTGCTTCATCAGCTCAGTCAGGCGGTCACCACGGGCAAGAATACGCTGGGTCGTCGCATCAAGGTCCGAACCGAACTGCGCGAACGCAGCAAGCTCACGATACTGAGCAAGCTCACCTTTAATCTTACCGGCAACCTGCTTCATGGCCTTGATCTGCGCGGATGAACCAACGCGAGAAACCGATAGACCCACGTTCACCGCAGGACGGATACCTTGATAGAACAGATCCGTTTCAAGGAAGATCTGGCCATCAGTAATCGAAATCACGTTTGTCGGGATATAGGCCGACACGTCATTCGCCTGCGTTTCAATGATCGGCAGCGCGGTCATCGAACCAGCACCGTGATCGTCATTGAGCTTCGCAGCGCGCTCGAGAAGGCGAGAGTGAAGATAGAAAACGTCACCCGGATACGCTTCGCGACCTGGTGGACGACGAAGAAGAAGTGACATCTGGCGATAAGCAACAGCCTGCTTTGACAAATCATCATAGATGATCAGCGAGTGCATGCCATTATCGCGGAAATATTCAGCCATCGCACAGCCAGCAAATGGCGCAAGGAACTGAAGCGGCGCAGGCTCAGAAGCGGTCGCGGCGATAACGACAGAATATTCCATCGCGCCGTTGTCTTCGAGAGTCTTAACGATCTGCGCAACCGTTGAACGTTTCTGACCAATCGCGACGTAAACGCAGTAAAGCTTTTTCGACTCGTCGCCAGACGCGTTGATGTCTTTCTGGTTAAGGATCGCATCAACACAGATCGCTGTTTTACCTGTCTGACGGTCACCAATGACCAATTCGCGCTGACCACGACCGATCGGGATCATTGCGTCAACGGCTTTAATACCGGTCTGCATTGGCTCGTGAACCGATTTACGCGGCAAAATGCCCGGCGCTTTCACGTCAACGAGGCGACGCTCGGTTGATTCAATCGGGCCTTTGCCGTCGATTGGATTTCCAAGTGGGTCAACAACGCGGCCAAGAAGGCCCTTGCCCACAGGAACGTCCACGATTGACTTGGTCCGCTTGACCACGTCGCCTTCTGCGATTTCGCGGTCTTCGCCGAAGATAACGACACCGACATTGTCAGCTTCGAGGTTGAGGGCCATGCCTTTGATGCCATTGGCAAATTCGACCATCTCACCGGCCTGAACATTGTCGAGGCCATAGACACGGGCGATACCGTCACCGACGGATAGCACCTGACCGATTTCAGAGACTTCGGCATCTTTGCCAAAATCTTTGATCTGCTGTTTTAGAATGGAGGAAATTTCCGCCGCATTGAGTTCCATAGCCTCAGGCCTCTTTCATAACGGTCTTCAAACGATTGAGTTTGGTACGCAGTGATGCGTCTACCATCTGCGAGCCGATCTTGACGACAAGACCGCCCAGCAAATCCGGGTCGACGCGGGTTTCGAGATTGACGGCCTTACCGACCATCCGTTCAATTTCCAGGCGAAGCGCCTTGATCTGTTCATCATTCATCGGGGCCGCGGTCACCGCATCAGCGCTGACTTCCCCGCGCGCATTCGCTGCGAGCGCCAAATATGCGCGGATCGCATCGGAAAGCGCAGATAGGCGGCCATTTTTCGCAACGAGTTTAAGGAAATTCGCGGTCAGCGTGGAATAACCCGCTTTTTCCGCAAGGGCCGTCATCGCGTCGAGCTGCTCTGCGACACCATAGACAGGGCTACGGAGGAAAGCGCTCAGTTCTGAAGAGGCGTCAATCGCCGCTTGCAGGCTTTTCAGCTCATTTTCGACCGCATCGACTGCGCCCGCTTCTGTAGCGAGATCGAACAAGGCGTTCGCATAACGACCGGCGACACCGGATATTGAGGCAAGGTTGGCTGACACGTGCGCTGCTAGCTCCTGCTGAATTCGGCGTCACCACAAGGCGACACCTAAGCCCATGAAATTACATACTAAAAGAAGGCAGCGCGAAAACTTGCGCACGCCTTCAATGCGAGAACGGGCGAGGCGATAGCATGGCCCTCGCCGTGACGCAACAATTGCTGCATGAGGCAGATTGACGGAGGCACATTCTGGGGAAAATTTTTTGGTCTTTTTTATGCCGCGCGGTCAAAGCGGGCGTTTTTGCCTAGAGGCGGAAACCAAGACGAAGGCCCATCTGGTCCAAACCCTCATTTTCATTGCAAAGACCGGCATTGGAGATGTGATTGAAGTGGAATGACGCACTAATCGTGTCGGTCAAACGATACCCCACATCGCCCGCAAGGCGGAACAGCGCGCGGCAGCCGAAAAATACGGTGTGGTCTACGCGATTGATGTCCGCGACCGGGTCATAACGGTCAGTTTCGCCATTATGGACAGCTATACCAGCACCAGCAGAAACAAACCAGCGAGAGACATTCACCTGCCATTCAAGGCCAGTGTATATCTGACTGGTTGCATCAGAATCTGTTGCGACGGTGGCACCGATCACAGGGCGCGGTGAACCGAGTACGGACAAAATTCGAGGCGACTCGAACACGGCTTCGGCATTGATCGCCACACCTTGTTCTTTTGAGGATCCGATACCGCAACAGCTTTGCGCGTAAACACCCGCACGCACTTCATCAACCGGCACGATTGCATAGCTTGCAGACGCAATGCCGAACACGGATAAAAACGCCGCAATTGCGGATATAATTCTCATGCCTTTACGGCCCCCTCAAATCTTGTCGCCAATTTAAAGGCTTATAGAGTTAATCAAGGGTTACTAGCGCACAAAATTTGTGTGTATTCGGATCACATAAAGGAATAGGGATTGATATCGAGGGTAATCCGCACGCCGCTTTGGCTTTTTGTTCGCTTCAGCCAATCCGACAAATACGCCTGAAGATTCACATTACGCCGTGCCTTGACCAAAAGACGCATGCGCGCGATCCCGCGCAACCGATAGATCGGCGTTCGCGCAGGGCCAAGAATTTCGATACCATCAGCGACCGGAGCCGTTGCGCGCATAGCGTTTGCCGCGCGGTCGAGCGCCACTTCATCGGGTGAGCGCAATGTCACGGCGGCTAATCGGCCATAGGGCGGGAAACCCAATTCCTGCCGGCCCATCGCCTCCGCCGCCAAAAAAGCATCGCGATCACCCGAGGCCAAGGCCTGTAAAACCGCCGCATCCGCCTGATAGGTTTGAAGCATGGCGCGGCCGGGCTTTTCTGCGCGTCCCGCGCGGCCCGTGACCTGTGACAACAACTGATAGGTCCGCTCTGCGGCGCGCAGATCACCGCCCGCCAGCCCGAGATCAGCATCAACCACCCCGACAAGCGTAAGGTTGGGAAAATGATGTCCTTTGGCAGCAACCTGGGTTGCGATGAGAATATCAATCTCGCCGGCTTTCATCGCATCAAGCACCGCACGCATAGTGCGCGGCCCCGGCGCAGTATCAGAGGACAAAACCTCAATCCGTGCGTCGGGCCAACGCTCCTTTGCCTCTTCGGCAACGCGCTCAACGCCCGGCCCACAGGCCGCCAAAGAATCCACCGCCTTACATACGGGGCATACGGATGGTTTTGGCATCGAGAACCCTGTGTGATGACACACCAAACGATTTTCAAAACGATGCTCAACCAACATCGTATCTGATCCGGGGGCGGTCATTTTATGTCCGCAGCGCCGACATAATGTCAGCGGCGCATAGCCGCGCCTATTTAAAAACAACAGGGATTGTTCGCCTGCGGATAAGTTCGCATTGATCTCATCAACCAATCGCGGCGAAAGCCACTTTCCCGCATCGGGCGCATCTTCGCGCATATCAATCAGTGAAATGTCCGGCATCTGCGCATCATTAAAACGCCCCGCCAGCCCCACCGCTTCATAGCGGCCCTCATCGACATTCACGACCGTTTCAAGTGATGGCGTGGCCGACGCCAGCAAAACCGGAAAGCCCGCACGCGCGCCACGCGCCACCGCCAGATCCCGGGCATGATAGATCACGCCCTCCTCCTGTTTATAGGCGCTGTCATGTTCCTCATCGACGACGATCAATTGCAATTTTGGAAACGGCAAAAAGAGCGCCGACCGCGCGCCGACTACCAATCGGGCCTGTCCTTCTGCGACGCGTCGCCAAGTGCGCCGCCGCTGGGCACCGGTCAAATCAGAATGCCACGGCGCAGGCGCGGCCCCAAAGCGCGCCTCAACCCGCTCAAGGAAGGGAAGGGTCAAAGCAATCTCAGGTAATAAAATCAGCGCTTGCGCATCCGGGTCTTTGCGTAGCGCCGCAGCCACGGCTTCAAAATAAACTTCCGTTTTACCGGAGCCGGTCACGCCATCGACCAGAATGGCTTTATGCTCATCACGGGCAATGATCTCGGCGACAAAGTCAGCGGCATATTGCTGATCACCGGAAAGCGTTGGCCCCGCGCGCATCAAATCCGGCGCATCAAAAGGCGGGTCCGGATCGACCTCGACCTTGGCAAGGCTTCCTGCGCTGACGAGCCCGCGCACCACCGCCTCGCTCATCCCCGAGGCTTCAGCCAATTGCGCAGCCGTTTGTGGTTCAGCGCCAGCCGCCGCCAAGACGGCTTCACGCTTAGGCGTTATGCGCGCCGGCTTTTCCCCAGTGGCAACAAAGGCGGTCTGCATGCGCGGGCCGTCAAACGCATCTTTAACCCGCATCACCATGCGTAAGATCGCGCCTTTGGGATACATCGTATAATCCGCGGCCCAATCAATGAAATCCACAAGGTCAGACGCGAGCGGCGGCGCATCAAACACGCGGCTGATGGTTTTAAGGTTTTGAACCTTGGCGTTCTTTTTCTTGGCCTCGCCTTTATTGGCAGGCCAGACCACGCCGGTTACCTCGCGCGGGCCAAAGGGTGCGGAGACGAAACTGCCCACCGGCGGCAATTCCTCGCTATCGCAAAGATAATCATAGGCTTTCGGCAATGGCAGCGGAAAAAGAACGCTCACCCGCGGGCCCGCGTCGGCATCACCCGAAGGCGCTGTCGCGCTTGACGCGAGCTCAGGATAAAGAAGCTGTTGCATCTTATTCATAGTCGTGCGCTTGATCCCGCGGGCAGTTTCGGCTGAATTACGATCACGACCAATCGGTAAACCGTGGGCAAGGCGCAATGCGTATCATTTTTCTCTCACTTCTGGTTTTTGTTGTAAGTGCTGGCGGCGCATCCGCCAAATACAGTTTTTGCAATAAATCGAGCTATGCCCTCTCGGCGAGCATAGGATATGTGGATGGTGATCGGCTCGCCACAAGGGGATGGTGGCGTCTGCGCCCGGGCCAGTGCAAGGTGGTTTTGACCGAACAAGCCAAGCCCGGCCGGTATTTTGTTTATGCCGAAGCCATTCCTGGCCACAAGGGCCCACAAAGGACCTGGTCAGGTGACACCGCGCTTTGTGTAGAGAATACCGGTTTCTTTAACCTGCGAAATCAGGATGTCTGCCGCGATGATCCGTTACGGCAGAGAAAATTCTTCAACGTCGAAGTCACCGAAGCAGCGGGCGGCGCATGGCAAACCGACTTTGCCGAAGCCAGCACCTATACGGTCTATTCTGCCGAAGTCGCCGGTGTGCAACGATTGTTGACTGATATTGGTAGCGACGCCGGGAATATCGACGGCGCGATGGGCCGGGAAACGCAGCGTGCGCTTGCGAATTTCCGCCGTAAAAAAGGATTGCCCGAAGGTTATAATATTGATGACGAAGTCATTGATGCGCTCATCGAAGAAGCCAATGCCCTCGAAGCGAAGCTTGGCTTTTTCTATTGCAACAAAACCGACAACCCGGTCTGGAGCGCCATTGCCGAGCCTGTTGATGACGCAAATTATCGCTCAAAAGGGTGGTGGAAACTCGAACCCGGTGATTGTTCGAAAATTCTGAAAGGCGCGCTCGATAAAGACCATTATTATGTTTATGGCTTGATCGAAGATGCAGCGTCAGAAAAGAAATTGACGGGCGGCAGCAAGTCTTTCTGTGTGAACACCATCATGTTCACATCAGAAACCGACCTTAGTTGCGCAGATCAAGAACTCGACGAAGCGCAATTCCGCCGTTTTGAAATTGGCGGCGCTGAGTCAGCGACCTTTGACTTTTTGCCGGAAATGTTTTCCGCGCCTCAACCAACGACCGAAACACCATAGATTGGGTCAAGGTGTCAGACGACAAAATGGAAAATGGGCGAGGCCGCACCCCGATCGGCAAATGGGACCATATCGACAATTGGGTCTTTGACCTCGACAACACGCTCTATGCAGCTGAGTGTCAGCTCTTTGCGCAGATCGATGCGCGAATGGTTGCGTTTATCAAGGACCGCCTGACGCTCGACCACGCAGAGGCGAGACGCCTGCAAAAAGATTATTACGTCACCTTCGGCACGACCATGAGTGGGTTGATGCATGAACATGCCGTCTGCCCGGATGAGTTCATGGAATATGTCCATGATATCGACCTCGCCCCGATCAGCGAAAACCCGGCGCTTGCAAAGGCGCTTAATGCCCTTCCAGGACGGAAATTCATTTACACCAATGGCTCGGTCAAACATGCAGAGAATGTTGCGGGCGCGCTGGGCATTCTTGATCAGTTTGACGAGATTTTCGACATCAAGGCCGCGGGCTACACCCCAAAACCGCAACGTGCGCCCTATGAGCAATTTCTGGCCGCCCATAAAATCAATCCGCGCCGCGCCGCCATGTTTGAAGATCTCATTCAAAATCTCGAAGCGCCCCATGCCCTTGGCATGACGACAGTTTTGGTTCATTCAGACGCCGCATGGCTGGATGACGAGCCGCAAGCAAAGAGACCGGCACGACCGGGCGAAAGCGCGCCGCACATTCACTATGTGACAGACGACCTGACCCGTTTTTTAGAAGCGAGCCAAATCGGTCTCGCAGCCCTAGATAATTAAAGAGACACAATGACCAATCACGCCGCACTCGAATCCATCATCAATTCCGCTTGGGACAATCGCAACGACGTATCAACCAGCACCGAAGGCGAAATTCGCGATTCCGTCAATGCAGCATTGGCGCTTCTCGATTGTGGTTCTGCCCGCGTTGCGGAACCGGATGGCGACAAGTGGAAAGTCAATCAGTGGCTAAAAAAAGCAGTGCTGCTTTCGTTCCGCCTGAATGATAATCGTCTTATCGACGGGGCAAATGGTCCGTGGTGGGATAAAGTTGAAACCAAATTCTCCGGCTGGACAGAAAAAGAATTCCGCGACGCCGGCTTCCGCGCAGTACCACCGGCCACAGTGCGGCGCGGAGCCTATATTGCACCGGGCGCGGTGTTGATGCCGTCCTATGTGAATATCGGTGCCTATGTCGGCGAGGGAACAATGGTCGATACATGGGCGTCAGTTGGCTCCTGCGCACAGGTCGGCAAGAACTGCCATATCTCTGCTGGCACCGGGATTGGCGGCGTCCTCGAACCGCTGCAAGCGAACCCGACCATCATTGAAGACAATTGCTTTATCGGTGCGCGGTCCGAAGTGGTTGAAGGTGTCATCGTGCGTGAGGGGTCAGTCCTTGCGATGGGCGTCTTTATCACGGCCTCAACCAAAATTGTTAATCGCGCTACCGGTGAAATCACCTATGGTGAAGTCCCGCCCTATTCTGTTGTGGTGCCGGGTACGCTACCTTCTGATAAAGGCGGGCCGAGCCTCTATTGCGCCGTGATCGTCAAACAGGTTGACGAAGGCACGAGAGCAAAAACATCCGTAAACGAACTATTGCGCGACTGATTTTTTCTGCAATTCTGATGGCGCAATTGCATGTTGCGATTGCGCCATGGTCAGACGAACATAATCATCCGGCCTGACAAACTGCATCTGACGTTCTTTTGCCATCTCGCACAAGACATCAATAAAATGATGGACCCGGTCCGGAACGCCAAAGTTCCGGATCACGAGACAGGCGCAAGGATTGTCAATTTCACCAAACAAAGACCTTAGGGCAGCCTGCACCTCGCCCGGCTGGTATTGGGTTTGCGGACGCAGGACCATGCGCGCCGTATTCCGCTTAAACCCTGACGAAATTGCGGTCGCCGCCGACATAATCCAATAGCCGGGGCTATAGACATCCGATCTTTTAGCCGATGACAAAGGGATCATCCAAATATCCCGCGCGTCATCACCGCCCGGTTCACGAAATTCCGAGCGCGATGGCTGATACGGCACCACTGGCATTGCCAACAACGATTGGCGCACGCCCTTACTGTTTGTGCCCGGATAAAGTCGCCCGAAACCCTGTGCCCGGAGGCCGCTTTCGAGGGACAAATCATATCTAATCCCAAGCGCTTCGAATTTTTCTGCACAATAGCCCTGTGCCCACATATCGCCCATACGCGCTGATCGTGGTTTGCGGCCAAAAAATGCCTCATAGGCTTCGACTGATTTTTCGATTTCGTCTTCGGTTCGGGCCCTGTCTGCGTAGTTGGCCCGCCAGACACCGCCTTCCGGTTTTTCCATAACATGAACATGCATTCCGATTTCGTCTCCAGCAGCGGCCGCCGCTTCAAGCTCGGATTGATATCGGTCAGCTATTGCATGGCGGCTGCCGTAAAGCTTTTCGATATGGCCATCCATGCGCACATACCAGCCATATTGGACAGCCGCTCGGGTGCAGTCCGCAATCTCTTGGCGGCGAGCAAACATATCCCGAAAGGCAAAGCCGATGCTTTCAAACGGCGCATTGCCAATTTCTGGCAGCGGTGTGTCGGGCTCAAGATCGATCCCGAAATGGATTGGAACAATACTCATGCCTTCGCTTATACGCGAAAAGCCATTGATAATTTATCAAGAATACGGCTTGCCGTCTTTGTGCAGCGCCTTCCAAACCCCGCCATTCTTGACCATTCTCATATCAATTGCCGGGTCCGTATAGGTTGATATGTCGTCTGGTGACCGGGTCCCGACCTCCAGAAAAACCGCGTCCATCGCGCTGCGGTTAACCAGCATATGCCCATTGGCCACGCCGGCTTTGAAGGTCGCAAAATCACCCGCATGAAGCGTTGTTTCGCCATCATCCTCGACCAACACCGCTTCGCCTTCGATCATGTAGATCAACTCGTCTTCTTTGGCGTGCCAATGTTTATGAGCAGACGCTGCGCCGGGCGCGAGCCGTGTATAGTTCACGCCGAACTGGTCAAGCCCACCAAGATCACCGATGGCGATTTTGGTTCGTCCCTGACAGTGTTCCGCATAAGGTTTTGGATACGCACATGCCGTGCGTTGCGGGGCATTTGCGATTTCTAGCTTTGGCATCGTCCTCGCCTCCTTGTTTCATCGTCGCGCCTAGTTTACCTCAGGCGCATGAATGAAATCGACCCATTATCACTCGCACGTGACCTCATCCGCTGCCCGTCGGTAACGCCAACCGACGCGGGCGCACTCGACCTTTTGGAACGCAATCTCAAAGCGCTAGGGTTTTCCTGCACGCGGCTCCCCTTTGAAGATGTCGACAATTTGTTTGCGACCATCGGATCAGGCGAACCGCATTTATGTTTTGCCGGTCATACAGATGTTGTCCCGCCAGGCGACGAGGGCGATTGGTCGACGCCGCCATTCAAAGCCATCGTCCATGACGGCATGTTGTGGGGGCGCGGGGCATCGGACATGAAGGGGGCCATCGCCGCCTTTGCCGCTGCGGCGTCACGAGCATTGGAAGCCGGCAAGGTAAAAGGATCGCTTTCGTTTCTGATCACTGGCGATGAAGAAGGCCCGGCCGTCAACGGCACCAAAAAAGCGCTCGAATGGATGCGCGACCAGAATATCCGCTTAAGCCATTGCATTGTTGGCGAACCTTCAAATCCTGATGCTATGGGCGATATGGTCAAGGTTGGCCGTCGCGGGTCTATTAATTGCTGGCTGACGGTAACCGGCTTGCAGGGGCATGTGGCCTATCCGCACCGCGCCAAAAACCCGGCACCGGCGCTGATGCGCAAATTGCTATTTCTAAGCGAAACCCCGCTGGATGCAGGTTACGAACGGTTCCAGCCGTCAAGCCTTCAGGTTACGGACATTCATATCGGCAATCCGGCGCATAATGTCATTCCAGCAAAAGCCACCGCGCGTTTCAATATTCGGTTTAATCCAACCTGGACCGGCGAAACCATCCAGATTTGGCTTCGCGAAAAATTAGACCATCTGGCGAAAGAAACCGGTCTTGAATATAATCTCGACTGCGTTGTATCGGGTGAAGCATTTTTAACGACGGACACAGAGTTTTTAAAACTGATCGCCGATTGCGTCGAAGATAAAACCGGTCGGCGACCGGAATTATCGACCTCTGGCGGAACGTCGGATGCGCGCTTTATCAAGGATTATGCGCCCGTGGCCGAATTCGGATTGGTTGGCGCAACCATGCACCAAACCGATGAACATATTGCCGTGAGTGACCTGAGCACGCTGACGGATATTTATGAGCTGCTGATTACCGAATATTATCAGCGGTTTACATCTTCATAGTCAGCACGCAGAAAATATAGCCCTTCGGGCGGCGCGACCGGGCCACACGCGGCCCTATCCGCCGCTTCCAGCGCCTTTTTGAGGTCGCGCTTGGTCCACTTTCCCTTGCCGACTTCAACAAGCGTCCCGGCAAATGACCGCACTTGGTTATGAAGAAACGAACGAGCCGCACAGCGGATATAAACATCTTCGCCCGCGCGCATGACAGAAATTTGCTCAAGTGATTTTACCGGCGACTCCGATTGGCATTTCGACGAACGAAATGTCGTGAAATCATGACGCCCCACAAGCACCTGCGCTGCATCATCCATGGCCTCTGCATTTAGGGCTGGCCAGATGCGCCAAGTCCGATTGACATCCAATGCCAATGGCATTCTGCGATTGGTGATACGATATTCGTATGACCGCCGAACACACGAAAACCGCGCATGAAATTCTTCGCTTACGGCCTCTGCGGAAAGGATCGATATTGGTTGCGCCCCAAGATGGAAATTAATGGCATCACGGACTTTCCCCGGCTCGAACGCACGGTCAATATCCACATGTGCGACCATACCGCGTGCATGAACACCTGAATCCGTCCGGCCCGCAGCAGGAATATTGGTTTCCATGCCACAGAAATTTTTGACAGCCTCTTCGATCGCCTGCTGCACCGAGGGACCGTTTTCCTGCCGCTGCCAGCCGACAAAACCGGTCCCGTCATATTCAATGGTCAGTTTATATCGCGGCATAGCGCACCAATGATCTTCCCATTTATCCGAGGCTCAGTCGCGCTAGGATAATCGCGCACCTTCACTGAGCGGAAACCCGCGTAAGAATTCTTCGGCTGGCTGCGCGCGTTTGCCGGATTTTTGCAACATCTTGAGCGCCACCGCACCCTCACCGCAAGCGACCGTGACCTTATCACCGATAGCCAATACCTCGCCCGGCGCGCCCTCGCCTTCGGCCAGCCCGGACAAAAGAACCTTGACCCGCGCACCATCAAATTCGAACCACGCACCAGGAAAGGGCGCAAGGCCGCGAATATGTTGATCGACCTTAGCCGCTGATTTTTGCCAATCTATTCTTGCTTCTTGTGACGATATTTTCTCCGCATAGGTCACACCATCATCAGATTGGGGGACCGCCCCAAGGGCACCGCGTTCGAGCGCGGCCAAAGCCCGGGGCCCAAGCTGCGCTGCCACCGCAGAGAGTTTATCGTGTAACGTACCAGCAGTGTCGTCGGCACTGATCGCCACCGTTTCTGATAAAAGAACCGGCCCCGTATCAAGCCCGGCCTCCATCTGCATGACCTGAACCCCTGTCGTTTCATCCCCGGCCATGATCGCCCGCTGGATGGGGGCAGCCCCGCGCCAACGGGGCAACAGCGATGCGTGCAGATTAAGACAGCCATGTCGCGGCGCGTCGAGGATCGCCTGCGGCAAGATCAGCCCATAGGCGACAACAATCGCCACATCGAGATCGAGCGCCGCAAAGGCTTGTTGTTCTTCGGCTGATTTAAGCGATTTCGGCGTACGAACCTCGATACCGAGGCCCCGCGCGAAATCTTCTACCGGCGAAGGGCGAAGTTTTTGACCGCGCCCGGACGGTTGAGGTGGGCGCGTATATACAGCCGCCACCTCGTGGCCCGCAGCAACTAATTCAGCAAGGACCGGTACGGAGAATTCCGGCGTTCCCATAAATGCGAGACGCATGGCGGCTCTCCGTTTTCTGTTTAAATTATATGCTTAAGACGCCTTTGCGAAGCGCTGTTCTTTTTTGAGCTTCTTCAAAATCCGATCACGCTTCAGGCGTGAGAGATGGTCGATGAACAAGACCCCTTCAAGGTGATCCATCTCATGCTGAATGCAGGTCGCAAGCAAGCCTTCGGCCTCTAGCACCTGTTCATTGCCATCGTAATCGAGGAATTTGATCCGGCATTTCGCAGGGCGCTCAACCGCATCGAAAAATTCGGGCACGGATAAACAGCCCTCTTCATGCAAGTTGGTTTCTTCCGACGGATCAAGGATTTCCGGATTAACGAAATAGCGTGGTGCAGGCTCTTCGTCTTCGCCCGCCAGATCCATGACGATCACACGTTTCGGCACACCGATCTGGATCGCCGCCAGCCCAATACCCGGCGCGTCATACATAGTGTCCAACATGTCATCCATCAACGCGCGCAGTTCGTCGTCAACCTTATCGACAGGTTTTGACACTTCGCGCAGGCGCGGATCGGGAGCGGTTAAAATCGGTCTAATACTCATAGGTCTTCACCTATGACCGCCGCCCACAATCGTCAAGATGCCTTAGCGCCCCCGCGGGCACCGGTCACGCAACCGCCGGGCGAATTATGGTTAACGCTAAACCCTCGCTTTTTATACGCTTTTCCTCTAAACTCGCCCCACTGAGTAGCGTTCCGAGTGGGGGTATGACGATGCAAATGCGGGCACCTTCGGTCCAATCGGAGACCGACGGCCGTGAAGGCGTGGCTGAAGTGATCGACGACCCGTCATCCAGCGTGGCACCAATCATTGATGGGCCCGGCCCCGCTTTGTGGGCGGGTTTTGGCGCTTTCATCCTTATTTTTGTGATCGGCCTGATGCTGATTATTCGCGGGCGAGTGACGGTTTCGCCGCCTAAGAACCGCGAAAAAAACAAAAACCAGAATTTCTTCGAACCCGCCGGAGACGACGCAGAGATTACCTTTGAAGGCGACGCCGAGCCGCAAGAAGCATGGCATGACGAACATGTCGAGGAGACCGAAATCCGGATAGAGCACGAAGCGCCCGAACCAGAACCGACCGCAAAGCAACAGAAAAAATCTGCCTTTGCCGGACTGTTCGCGAAAAAGCCTGCCAAAAAAGAAGAGCCGCAACCGGAATTTATGGGCGATATGGCCGACGAAGGTTTTTTCCCGGAAACGCCTGTCCCCGCCGAACCGGTAGTGGCGGAACCGCACCGTGAACCAGCGCCCGAACCGATGGCAGAACCCGAGCCCGCACCGGAACCAGAAACCCACCCGGTCATGAATGCCATGGCACTCGCCGAAAACGAGAACCGGATCGCTCAGATCGAGGAAACTGCAAAAGCGGCGTTAAAGCGCGCAGAAGATGCGGAACAACTGGCAAATGATCTTCGCCGGGCCAATCGCGAAGCAGAACAAGTCATGACGCTGGGCTTGCGCAAGCAAGAGGCAGAAATGACCGACAGGGCCGAAGCCTTGATCGCTATGGAAAAACGCCTCTCAGCGTTATCGGACGAATTTCAAAACCGGATCAATCTGGCGGCGGCCGCTGCGCAGGAAACACCAGACCCCGAAGGCAGTGTATCAGAAGATCACTTCACGGAATTTGCGAACCTCATGGGCGAGCAATTTGATGCCCTGCGCAGCGCTGTGAATAGCGCGATTGATAGATTGTCCAAACGGATTGACCAGATCCCGTCAGGCAACCAAGCCGCTGCGACACCTGCATTTTCCGGCGCAGTCACATCTGCCCGCGTTCAACTATCAGATTTATTGCGCGATGCCTTGCCGCCGCAACGCTATGTGCTTGGGCATTCTCTAAGCTCTGGGCGGACGGCGGATGCGTGCATCACCATGCCAAGCGTCGTTGCGCCCATCGCCATTGATGCTCGTTTTCCGGTCGAGGCGTTTGATGCGTGGCAAGAAGCGCGCGGACGCACCAATCAAGGCGAGAAGGAAACTGAACTACGCCGCATCGTTCTGCGCCATATTGCCGATGCAGCTGAAAAGCTTATCGCAAAAGGCGAAACAGCCGATTGTGCAATGATGTTCATTCCATCAGAACACATCCTATCGGAACTCCACGCCCATTTCTCGGATCTCGTCCAAGAAGGCAATCGCGCGCGCATTTGGATGGTCGCGCCAACTTCGTTGATGGCCACATTACACACCATTAGCGCCGTCATGGGCAACACTGCGCGCGCGCCGGTCGATCAAGATCATCGGGTCGAAAAAGCGTTGAAAGCAATCAACAATCGCCTTGCCGCGCTCGAAGCGCGCGAAGCCCCAGCGCAAAAGTCGGAACCACAGCGACCCGAACCCGAAATGCCGGCCGAACATGGCCCGGCATCGCAGCCCACCGTGGAATATACTTCAATTTACGAAAACCAGATGGGCCTTGATCCAGTTAGCACAGAGACGAAAAAGCCGGAATCAAAACCGCCCTTCCCCTTGCGGTAGGGGTAGTTAATTATTGCTTACTGGCATCTTCCGTATCCGGAGACGTATCGCGCAATAAACGCGGCGACCCTTCGACAACATCAAGCGGATCGATATTATTCTCGACCCCTGGCAATTCGTATTCGGCGAATTTACGCGCGCGCGGTAACACGCGCGATTCAAATCCGCCAATGGTTGCGTTGTATTTATTGAGCGCACCAGAGAGCGCCTTACCTAGCCCGCCGAGATGGTTACTCATGACCCGCAGACTATCGTAAAGATCCTTGGCCATTGCCGCCACGGCTTGCGCATTTTCGGTCATTTTTTCCTGACGCCAATTCAAGGCAGCGGATTTCAGCATGGCAATCAAAATTGTCGGCGAGGCGATCAGGATTTTGCGGTCGAACGCGTCTTGATAGAGCTGTGGCCGGGCCTCGAGTGCCGCTGAGAAATAGTTCTCACCCGGAACAAACATCACAACATAGTCGAGCGAGTCCCGAAGCGATGTGGCATAATCCTTGGCCGACAGCCCCTTAACATGCTTCCAAATATCATCCGCATGACGCGCCAAATGGCTTGCACGTGCCTCGTCGGTTTCCGCTTCGACTGCATCAAGATAAGCGCCGAGCGACACTTTGGAATCGACCGCAACCACGCGCCCGCCGGGCAAACGTACAACCATGTCCGGCTGTTTCCGGCGTTGTTCATGATCATCGTGACTGGCCTGCTCGACGAAATCCACATAGGCATTCATACCGGCGATTTCGACGACGTTACGTAATTGTTCTTCGCCCCAACGGCCGCGAGTCTTCGGCCCGGCCCGTAGTGCCGTCGCAAGTTTTTGCGCCTCTGTCCGAACGTCTTGTGTCGATTTAGCCAGCTCGCCGATCTGGTTTGTCAGTGCACCGCGCGATTTTTGCTGCTCGGCGCGCATTTCAGCAAGGCCCGTCTCATACCGCGTCAGGGTCTCGCTCACAGGTTTCAACAAATCATCGAGCGCCTTGCGGCGTTTCTCGCCTTCATTCTGGGCGTTTTCGCTATAGCGTTGAAAAGTCTCTGCGGCGCGTTTTAGGAATGCCTCATTCGCCCCTTCGAGCAATTGCGCAGTCGTTGCCTTGAACTCCGTTTCCATCCGCGTTTTCAGTTCCGCGAGCGCTCGTTCGCGTTCCTCAAGCTTGACCTGATTGGCGGCGGCATCGCGCTGCAGGCGTTCACGTTCATCGCGCTCGACCGATAGCTCATCACGCAACGTATCGACCGCCCCGGCTTGTTCGCGGGCCGAAGCCAGGTCAATGCGAGCCTGCTCGAGCTCTGAGCGCAATTGCACATTTCGCCCATTGGCTTTGGTATTGGCGCGCAAAAAATAAATCGCGCCGATCAATAGAAACAAAACCAGCCAAAAGGCCGGCGCATCTGGCGCGAGGCCCGCGCGGTCTAGAGTTTGATAAATCATAATTGACTTTTAGGCCGATTCGCCATTTGGCCTGCCGATTCTTAATCCCCAGCCCGGCTGATTTTCGCGCGATCAATCCTTTGTTTAGCCGTTAACCCTATTGTCGGGTCATGGAAACCACGCTGACCAAAACGGCCGATATTCGGATATCCGCGCGGCACGCCAAAATTGGCGTGGGCGTCGTTGCGTTATCGATGGGTGCGGTTTTCATCCTCCAGCTATTGCTAGCCCGGAACCTCGTTACCCCGGCTGGCACACCCGTCGGGGGCGATTTCGCAGCGTTCTGGACCGCGGCCAAAGCAATGGCAGCGGGAGAGATGACGGCGATTTACGACCCCGTCACATTTGAGGCGTGGTTGAATCGCATTGCCCCCGCGCAGGAGCGTTGGGGCCTAAGCTGGCAATATCCGCCCACCTATTTCTTCGTGATCGGTTTTTTGGCCTATCTGCCCTATGGGCTTGGCTATGCGGTTTGGACCGGCGGCTCGATCGCCGCCCTTGCCGCATCGGCGCATGCGAGCGGCCTTCGCCATTGGCCGCTTGTTGCGGTGATCTTCTCGCCGGTGGCCTTTCACACCGCAGTTACGGGTCAGAACGGATTCCTAACCGCCGCGCTGTTTCTGGGCGCAACACTGTTGCCCGACAAACGCCCGGTCGTTGCCGGTCTTTGCGCGGCGATGTTAACGGTGAAACCACAATTAGGCGTGCTCCTTCCCTTTGCGTTTATGGCGGGCGGGCATTGGCGGGCTTTTTCGGTTGCGGCAATGGGCGCGGTAGCGCTTGGGGTGGCAAGCTATCTGGCCTTTGGCATTGCTCCGTGGGCAGCGTTTTTTGAAAGCGTTCTCGGCACGACATCACGGATCAGCACGGGCGAGCTACCCTTGTTCAAAATGCCGACCCTTTATGCCGGGCTTGCGATGATCGGGCTTCCAAAGAGCCTTGCACTCGCCGCGCATATATTGGTGGCCCTAATGGCGATCGCGGCGACTGTTTTTGTCTGGCGCAATTCGCGAAGCCCAGCATTAAAAGCGGCGGTCGTCTGTTGCGGGGCATTTTTCGTCGCGCCCTATGCCTATTATTATGAACTGATCATCATTGCGGTGCCATTGGCATTGCTGGCCAAGGACGAGAACGGGCGGCCATTTGACCACCTTATTTTGGCGGCGTTGTTTTTATTGCCCATGCTCTTGCCGGGCGACCCGAGGCAAATGGGGATCAATTATTGTCTTATCGTGGTTTCTATTGCTGCGTTCTTTATCCTGAGACGGATTAAAACGGACGGCGCGAGCGCATAGCCGCCGCGAGCGTTCCCTCGTCAAGATAATCAAGCTCGCCGCCAACCGGCACACCCTGGCTCAAGCGTGTTACCTTAACCGTACCATTTTCAAGATGTTCGGTCAGATAATGCGCCGTTGTTTGGCCATCAACCGTACTGGGCAGGGCAAGGACAACCTCGGTAATCGTGCCTTCTGTCGCGCGCGCGATCAACGCCCCCATATTGAGATCATCAGGCCCCACCCCATCGAGCGGCGATAGCAGACCGCCCAACACGTGATACCGGCCTTTATGCGCACCGGCCCGTTCCAATGCCCATAAATCCGCAACGTCCTGAACTACGCAAAGAACCGTGTTGTCACGATCTATGTCTTCACAAACCGCACACGGATCAATCGAATCCCAATTGCCGCAGACGCTACATGCCTTGACCTTGTTGGCCGCGTCATCAAGCGCAAAGGCGAGCGGACGCATGACCGGCTCGCGCTTTTTCAAAAGATAAAGCGCTGCCCGCTTGGCCGAGCGTGGCCCGAACCCCGGCATCTTCGCAAGGAGATCAATGAGGCGCTGTAATTCGGGACCAATGGGAGATGCGGGCATAACGCAACAAATACTCTTTTAAAACGGCAGTTTCATACCGGGCGGCAATGGCATACCGGCCGTCATTTTTTTCATATGTTCTTGGGTTGCGGTTTCGAGTTTCGATTTCGCATCATTGATGGCCGCGGCGATAAGGTCTTCCAATATCTCGGCGTCATCTTCTTTCATCAAGGATGGCTCAATCGTTACCGATTTCGCATAGCCCTTGCCGTTCAGAACCACTTTGACCATACCTGCGCCCGCTTCACCGGTCGCCTCAAGGTCAGCGATTTGTTCCTGCACCTCTTGCATTTTGGCCTGCATCTTGCCGGCCTGTTTCATCAACTCACCAATATCCATTACGCTTTTCCTGTTTCCTGTCTTTGTTTGTTTGCAGACATGGCGGCGGCGACCGCATCATCATCCGGGTCGATCGGCATGTCTTCATCGTCATCGGGCACCGGGGCAATCGCCGCTTCGACCTCGCGAATAGACGTAACCTCCGCACCCGGAAAGAGTTCCATGGCGTGCATGACCATGGGGTGTTCCATCACTTCGCGCTCGCGCGCGCCGCGCACGGTCTCCTCGCCTTGCTCCTCATTCGTGACCGAAATCACCCATTGGCTCTTGGTCCATTCCTTTAGGCGCAGGGCCAATCGGTTCGCAAGATCGGGCGGCGCATCATCATGAAGGCGTAGTTCGATCCGCCCCACCGCAAAGGAGACAATGTGAATATAGGACTCAAGTTCTACCCTTAAAACCGCATCGCGCTTCTCGCCCGCAAGCCGGATCACATCTTTAAAGGTTTTGATTTGCGGTGACGATGAAACCGGCTTGGGCGCGGGGTGAAGGTCATAAACTTGCGCCGATTGCTGGGACGCCTGTGGCCCGCCATTTGGCCCACCGCCTGCATTTTGGGACCCGGTTGCCCCACCTAAACTATTTTTTTTTAAGGCCCTTAGGGCTTCATCGGGGGTCGGCAGGTCCGCCGCAAACGTAAGCCGAATAAGAGCCATCTCCGCCGATGCGGCGGCGTCGGGGGCAATTTGCGTCTCGCCCAACCCCTTCATCAAGAGCGACCAGGCGCGGGTCAGCGCATTCATCTCAAGCGCATCCGCCATGGTTTTCGCGCGCTCTGCATCCGCCTCGCCCGCCGGGCCATGGGAGGCCGCTGCAGGGCCCGCCGCTTTGATCCGGGTGAGCAAATGCGTGAGGTCCAAAAGATCGCGCAAGATCGCCGATGGTTCTGCGCCCGCATCATATTGCGCGCGGAAATTTTCGAGCGCACCTTTGGCATCACCCTTGAAACACGCATCCAGCAACGCCCAAACAGAACTTCGATCCGCAAGGCCAAGCATATCGCGGATCATTTCGGCGCTTACCGCATCATCAGTTTTTTGTGCCGCATGCTGAACAATGGCCTGATCGAGGATAGACAGCCCATCGCGCACAGACCCTTCGGCAGCGCGGGCGATCATCCACAATCCATCACGGTCAATTTTGACGTTTTCTTTTTCCGCAATTGACCCCAGATGATCGGTAAGGACATCCGGATCAATGCGGCGAAGATCAAAACGCTGGCAACGAGACAAAACCGTCACCGGTAATTTGCGAATTTCCGTCGTCGCAAAGATAAATTTCACATGCGCTGGCGGCTCTTCGAGCGTTTTCAATAGCGCATTAAACGCCGCTGTCGAGAGCATGTGCACTTCGTCGATGATGTAGACTTTGTATCGCGCTTCTACCGGGGCATAGCGCACGCCCTCGATCAATTCGCGGATATCACCAACGCCGGTCCGCGACGCGGCGTCCATCTCTAAAACATCAGGATGGCGGCTTTCAGCGATGGCTTTGCAATGACGGCCTTCGACCGACATCTCGATTTGAGGGCCGTTATCTTCGCCATCTGGCCCAACATAGTTGAGCGCGCGGGCAAGGATCCGCGCCGTGGTGGTTTTACCGACACCGCGCACCCCGGTCAGGATATAGGCATGGGCGATCCGGTCAGAGGCAAATGCATTTTGCAGGGTTTTGACCATCGGGCCATGGCCAATCAGGTCGTCAAAATTCTGCGGACGATATTTCCGGGCAAGCACCTGATAGGCGGCCGCTTTGGCACCGTCCTTGGCCGTCTCGATTGATTTGTCCGATTCTGTCATGAAACTCCGACCACTACCCCCAAAAGGCATAGCATTAATATGCCGGGGCCGTCAGTTGGCTCAACCATCCATTTTTACACAAAATGCCGCGCAATCGCGCTCAATCGATCGATTGCTTGCGAAAGGGCGATAAATTCTGAGGCGAAAGGTGGAAGACTGAACGACCCGTGCCGAAAACTCGTTGCGGCTGCTTCCTTCCGGACCTGACCGGGTTGGCGAGAAGCACGTCCGCCAGCCTTCCGAGACGGAATATCTGCGCTCGTCTTCGTGATTGCAAGTGGGTGCGTTGTGTTGTCCGGGTTTTTCCCGCCTGTGATAGGCTTTTGGGGATAAATTTTGGGGCCATTTCGGGTTTTGACCGGGCCCATAACCGTGGTGAGACCTCATGATCCGTAAAAATAATATCGCCGGAACACTTCTCTTTTGGGGTGGTGGGCTCTTTATTTCAGCCATCTTTCTCGACTCGCTGCGGTTCAAATTTACCGGGCACCCAACCCCTGAACATATTTTCACGACCTTGAAAGAATGGTCGGGCATTGCTCTGTTTTTTCCGGCCGGCCCGTGGATCATCGGCCTGGGCGAGCTGGCCGCGTCGATCTTGCTGATCGGACTTCCCTTGATTTTGCATTTCACAGGGAAGAAAGCGCTGATTGGCCCGTCACAATTTTTCGGGGCGCTGGCCGCCTTCGGCATTATGAGCGGCGCGATCATTTTTCATCTCTTCACTCCATTGGGGATCGAAACACCCGTTGAATGGGCGGCCGGTTCGCCGACGAAATATTCTCCGGCATTGTTTTATTCGGCCTGCGTGACGTGGGTTTTAGCGGTGCTAATCATGATTTTCCGGCGCGCAAGTGTAACCGCATGGCTCCGCAACAGCGCATAAAGCTTGCATCGCCCAAAAAGCTGTCCGAGATAACCAACCATGGAAATTGCTGCTAATCCGAACTGGTTCGCCAATAATCCTTTGGCGCGGTTAAACAACGAAAAAGACAATGAGGCTTTCATCCGAGACCGGCTTGCGGATGCGGATAGCCTTATGATCCCGCTTTGGCGCGGCGATCCCTTGGTAATTGGCGGTAAAGACGCCGGTTTCCTCTCGGCGGCGGCGCGAAGAGAATTCCCGCAATCTGCGCCCACTGTATTTCTGGGGCTTAAAGATAACCGTGCCTATTTCGGTATCGACGCGTCGGCGACGGGTCAAACACCAGAGGCCGCCGCGTTTTCTGACATTGGCCAATATATGCCGCTGCGCGAAGCTGCGAGCGTGGTCAGCCGCGAGGATCTATCGATTATTGGCCACGCCCGCTGGTTGATTGAATGGCGACGCACCCACCGGTTCTGTTCTGCATGTGGTCATGAAACGGCGCTTGAGCTAGGCGGCGCGAAAAGTCAGTGCCCTAATTGCGAAGCGGTTCATTTTCCGCGCTCCAACCCTGTGGCCATTGTTTTGGCAACCCATGACGATGCGTGCCTGTTGGGACGCGGACCGGGTTGGCCGCCGGGATTTTTATCGGCGCTGGCGGGCTTTATCGAAGCCGGCGAAACACCGGAAGAAGCCGCGCGGCGAGAAATTTTTGAAGAAGCGGGCGTCACTCTTACGGATGTTCGCTATCAATTTTCGCAGCCTTGGCCATTCCCGGCTTCAATGATGATGGGTTTCATCGCCGATGCCACAGGCCGTGATTTAAATCTTGATACGAATGAAATTGAAGAGGCCTGCTGGGTCGCCAAAAGCGACATCAGGTTACTGCTCGCCAAGGACGAAAACGCCCCGGAAGGTATTTTCGTCCCGCCACGCTTTACTATTGCGCGGCAATTATTGGAGGTTTGGGCCCGCTAGCGCTTACGCGCGCTCGCGGCCAACCTTGTAAACGCCCAATATACGCAAGGAAGACGAGAAGAAGCTCAATTCTTCCAGCGCCAAACGAACAGGTTCATGGCTTGGGTGCCCTTCAATATCCGCGTAGAACATCGTTGCACTGAACGATCCCTCTAGCTGATAGCTTTCGAGCTTGGTCATGTTGACGCCATTGGTTGCAAAGCCGCCAAGCGCTTTATAAAGCGCCGCCGGGATGTTTCGAACCTGGAAAATGAAACTGGTGACGACCGGACCATCATCAGGGCCAGCATCCTGTGGTTCGCTGGCCATTTCCAAAAATCGGGTGGTGTTATGGTCGGCGTCCTGAATATTCCGTGCGAGAATTTCCAGCCCATAAAGCTCGGCCGCTTGTTCGGACGCGATCACCGCTTCGTCCATATGGTCAGACTCCGCAAGGCGACGGGCCGCGCCCGCGGTATCGCCTGCCGTTTCCGGCCGGATGTTGTTAGCCTCCAAGAATTCCCGCACCTGCGCGAGCGCAACCGGATGCGAGCGCGCAATTTTAATGTCTTCGAGCTTTGTACCCGGCTTCACCAAGAGATTGTGCTCAACCGGCAAAAAGTGCTCGGCGATGATATGAAGGCCCGCACGCGGCAATAAGTGGTGAATATCAGCCACCCGGCCCGCCAGCGAATTTTCGATCGGCAACATGGCCCGCTCGGCCCGGCCATCCGCCACGGCGGCCACCGCCTCGTCAAAGGTCCCGCAAGCAAAAGGCGTAAAATCCGGTGCATAGGCCTTACAGGCTTGCTCGGAAAATGCACCGGGCTCCCCTTGATAGCTGATCAACCGAACCGAACTTTTTGCCTCTTCACTCATCTATTTTGTCCCTCTTTCGGCCCCACGCCGCCCCTTGGCGGCGCAAATATGGCCGTTTCGGCTTATGCCCAAGGATTTTCAGGGATGCAATCGCAATGCCGACGGCCCTACCCGCCCGACCCCGTGCCCCCCGCGTGAAAAGGCCGCGCCACCGGGTGAACGCGCAGGATTGCACAAGTGCAAGAAGACCGTTACGAACCTGTCGACTTTTAACCGCATGACGCCCTTGGGCGCGCGAAATGCATTGATTTTCGAGTTTACCGGGACCGTTCCATGAAAGACCCACTTTTTGGCAACAAAATCGCGGCGGCAATTCTGGCCGCTCTTCTCCTGATTTTTGGCCTTCCACAGCTGACGGCTGCGCTTTTTGGCGGTGGTCATCATGGTGGTGGCGACGAGCTTCATCTGGCCTATGGCGGTGATATCCAGCTGGAAACGACGGCCCCAGCAGAAGAAGAACCAAAAGTCAGCTTGGCTGAGCTTCTGGCCAATGCGAGCGCCGCCGGCGGCGAACGCCGGGCTGCATTGTGCAGATCTTGCCACACTTTCGAAGAAGGCGGTGCCAACGGCACAGGTCCAAATCTCTGGGATATCGTCAATCGCCCGGTCGCAGGCCATGCTGGCTTTAGCTACACCAATGCCCTGCAAGAAGCCGGCGGTGTTTGGACCTATGAGCGTCTTGACGCTTATCTGAAGAATTCACAGGAATACATTCCGGGGACAGCCATGGTTCAGCGCTTCCCACGTGATGACCAGCGGGCGGATCTGCTTGCCTATCTTGGCTCGCTCTCAGCTGATCCTGTTCCTTTCCCAGAACCAGCACCAGCGGCCGAAGAAGATGAAGAAGCTGCCGAAGAGGCCGCTACTGAAGACGACGCGCACTAAAAGCTGCGTTCTTTGGTGACACTCAACGGAGTGTCACCGCCGTTCCATTACACGACACCATGAGCATAGCGCCTTTTTGGGTATCGACCGCTTCGTAGTCGATATCGACGCCGACAACGGCGTCAGCCCCAAGCCGACTGGCTTCCTCTTCCATATCCCGCATGGCATGGTCGCGCGCTTCGCGAAGAGCTTTTTGATAGCCGCCCGAACGACCACCCAGAATGTCTGTGATCCCCGCAAAAAGATCGCGGAAGATGTTTACCCCCAAGATCGCCTCGCCAGCGACGACACCGACGCTTGATGCAACCTCACGGCCCGGCACACCATCAGTAGTGGTAACAATCATTTATTTCTCCCTTTGATGAAATAGGGAGATGGCAGGCCCGCTTGCCAGCTTCAAGCAGCGACGAGCCTTTTGGCGGCGATAAGTTCGAAATTCGCGATTAAAAGAACCCGAAGCGCTTCTTTTTCTTGTATTTCTTATACGCTGCCTTCCCTTCGCTCGACGCGAAATAGGCACCATAATCGATATCAGGGCGCTCTACCCGCATCGCCGTCGCCCGAAGACCACGGATCAGATCATCGCCGGAAGCGGAAAACGCAGTCGCAGCCACGAAATCTTCGGCCTCAGACGGGATTGCACCGGGCTTGGGGGTGTAGCGTTTTTTCTTCTTGCTGCCGAACAGTTTCTCTTTCTCGGCAAGACTTTCACGCAATGCAGAAAACGCGGCCTCGGCGGGCGCACTGAAATTTTCTGGCAGAAAGTTTTCGTCGGTCGCCGCATAGTCGCTGCGGTGGGGCACAAGAATATTATCAACGCCGCGACCTGTCAGATGGCGGGTTGTGGTTCCTGAAAAACCTGACCAAATCTGTTTTAGCCTGTCACTCATTACGCGCTCCTATAGATCCGGTTTCTCGCGGTGCCATTCAAGACCGCCATTCCGTGTAATGACGGCAACATCAATAGGGCCGCCAACGGTTTCGACAGAATGCATCACTTTTTGCTGGAATGAATTCAATTTAATCAGGGACGCCGCTGTTTCACCCAACTCTTTTTTGGGGAGCGAATTGATTGCCCGCAAAATTGGCCGCGTATGAACTGCATACTGATAATTATCGATGGACCGGAAAAACTCGTTCAAGGCAACGCCGAGATTGTTCTCGCTATAATCGCGGAATATTGCGTTGCGCTGCGCATCCGATAAGTTCGGTGTTCGCCCGACGATATCCGAAACCAGCCCCATCGAGAGCTTGAGCGTTTCAGAATAAACAAACATCCGAAGATACTGGTCCATCCCAGTCAGGAAGGTGCGGATCATCCGGTCTTGTGCGAAGGGTTGAAAAACCGGCCCGGAGTCTGCGCCGATATCGGCTTGCCGATCTCGCTTACGTTTTAAAATTCCGAGAATGACACTCGACGCGAGATAAGACCGCATCGACGGGAATTTCTCTCTCGCCCCAAACCCCGCAAAAACAACGCCCGTATAATGTTCGAAGAACGCATCTTTCACGACAGCATGAACAGCGATTTCCCGAAGGCGCGCCCGGGTATCATCGGAGATAACCAGCCCCGGATATTCGTTTTTCAACGACCCCTGCAAGCTGCCGATCAGTTGGTCAATTTCATTCCCATAGCGACGGCGGATCTGTTCGGACATTCCCTTCGGGAAACAGGGCAATTCACTGCGCGGACTATCATCCGGACACCGCATATAATCGGTGTGCATTTGCCCGACAACAAATTCAAAAATCGCAGATATATGATCGCGCACATTGCCCTGGCGCGATTCCGCGAACTGCCGAACTTGATGGTCAAATTCCTCAGCCAGCACCGTAAACACAACCGCGACGACTTTAAAAAATTCGGTATCCTGATGTTCTGCGGGAAACAGGTCCGGATTGCCGGAGAGAAACTCCATGAAGTCTTCGGCATAATCGGCAACCGTATCAAGCGAGCGTCCGCCCGCTTGTTCGCGATAGAGCGAGATTACGGTTTCCCACGGCGTCGACATAATTTCAGCATTATTATAAATCATCACCGCGACCGGTTGATTATCAACCAGCGGGAACACTTTATCGACAGACTGATAGGTTTTTAGATAGCGATCACCGGAAATAGTAACCGCACTATCTGCCGCCATTGCCACTGCTTGACGGTTCATCAACACGACTTCGGATGTCATCGACCCCTCACGACTTCCCCTGACAACCCCTCGCCTACCACCCTCCCCAACGATGGGATGGCACGGGGGCCCGTAACCAGATGTTAACGGTAAAAATCACGCTTGGAAACAAGACAACTGGCCGGAAATGACCCGCAGCCCTGAAAATCCGCGATTTTTGAGGTTACCAGCCGTTAGCCATTGACCCGAAAAAATTGGGCAAAATTTTCATAAACTTGCCCGAGACTATGCGTAATCGAGAAGGGAGAGCTTGATTATGCCGATATTAGCGTTTGAGACTTTCAGTCTGGTCGAATGGGTCATTATGGGCTTTATCGGCACAAATATGGCAGTTGCGGGCCTTTATGTTATCGAGCGAAGCGTCAAACACCTCGACAACCGCAAGAAATAATCGCCTAGCCATAAGACGAGGCCTCGAACCCATAAGCCTCGCGCATTGACCCGATTGCTGAAATTTTCTGCTCCAGGCGGGACCAGTCATCAGATTCCGCAATCGGTGCCCAGATCGCTTCAACTTCATCAATCAACATCGTTGTCGGCGATCCGGCAAAATATTCATGGTCAAGACGCTCAGGCCGATCCGGATCATAACTTGTAAGCGCGATCCCCAAATCTTTGAATTTATCCTGAACGTAAAGCTCCGCGATCGGGCTGCGTTCTGGGCGCTTTCGCGATGCGGCACCGCAGAACCAGTCAAAGAAAACCTGTTCATAGGGCGCGCCAGTTTCGTTCAACCAGCGCAGGAAATTGGCAACAAAGCTGAAATCATTATCGCCCGTTCGCAGCAATCCTAACCGCGCAAAAAATGCGTCGGCCATCGCGGCTTCATAATTCGGCGGATAGGTTTGTAGCGCTTCATTTAGCGCATCAATATCAGTAACGCGTGATAACGCACCGCCCAATTGCGCAAGGTTCCACGCACATGCCTCACCCTGACGGCCAAAGGAATAAAGCCCTGTCCTATCGAAATAAGCGGCGGTAAAAGAAGGGTCTGCGGTTGGAATAAAACGCCAGGGCCCATAGTCAAAACTCTCGCCGGTTATGTTCATATTATCCGTATTCAGAACACCATGAACAAAACCCGCCGCCATCCATTGCGCCGTTAGTTTCGCCGTGTTGGCAATGACCGCTTTGAAAAATTCGACGATCCGCTCATCACCCGCTGTCGACGAAAGATGCGGATAAAAATGGGTCACGCAATAATCAACAAGCGCCCTGACTGCGTCATAATTCTCTTCATAGGCAAGGCGCTGGAAACTGCCGAAACGAATATGCGAATGTGAAAGCCGAACCATCACCGCCGAACGGGTTGGCGAAGGTTCATCATCGCGCATTAAGGCTTCACCGGTCTCGATCAGGCTAAATGTCTTTGAGGTATAAACCCCGAGCGCCTCTAGCATTTCGGTCGCCAGAATTTCTCGCACACCGCCCTTCAGCGTTAAGCGGCCATCGCCTGCCCGAGAATAGGGGGTCTGGCCTGACCCTTTTGTCCCTAGGTCTAGGAGCCGCCCGTGGTCATCTCTCAATTGCGCAAAAAGAAACCCGCGCCCGTCGCCAAGATCGGGGTTGTAAGAACGGAATTGATGGCCGTGATAGCGCATCGCCACCGGCCCGGATTGATTGTCCGGCAGCGGCGAAAACCGGCCGAAATGGGATAGCCAAGCCTTTTCACTGAGATCGCCTAGCCCGACCCGCTCGGCCCAGCGCTGGTTGCGATAGCGCAGTATTGTCTCGGGAAAATCGGCAGCCGTGACCGGATCGTAGAAAGGCGCGCCATTTTTATCGCCAAGACGAACAAAAACTGGATCGGGATGATAATTTTCAACCAAAAAACTAGACCTCAATGAACATTTGCGCCAAATGGGCAGTGTTGCTGCGCTGCGATAGATCGAGGGCAGCAACGCCCTTTAGCCTTGAATATGGCCACTTAGATACGGATAGAACAATGAAACCGCAAATATTGCCTGCCGCCCTTCCTACCGCTGATGACGTACGCGCTGCTGCGCCACGCATCGCAGGACGGATTACGCGCACGCCAATTATTCACGCGGAAAAACTGTCCGCGATGACCGGTGCCGATATCTGGCTGAAACTTGAAAACCTGCAATATACCGGTGCCTTCAAAGAACGGGGCGCGCTCAACAAGCTCCTATTACTTTCCGACGACGAACGTGCGCGCGGCGTTATTGCCGCGTCGGCGGGTAACCACGCCCAGGGCCTGGCCCGTCACGCCCGCGCTTTGGGAATTCCTGCGACCATCGTGATGCCGATCACGACGCCGGATGTGAAAGTACGCCAAACGCGCGAGCTTGGCGCAGAAGTCGTCCTTGTCGGGAATGATTTCGACGAAGCGAAACTGGCCGCGGCGAAAATTCAAGATGAACGTAGTCTTACCTTCGTCCATCCATTTGATGACCCTGAAGTGATCGCCGGACAGGGAACCATCGCCATTGAGATGTTAGAAGATGGTCCTAAATTCGACGCGATGATCGTTCCGATTGGCGGCGGCGGATTGATTGCCGGCATGGCACTCGCCGTGAAAGACAAAAGCCCTGAAACAGAAATGATCGGTGTACAGACCGCTCTGTTTCCGTCAATGTTAAATACGCGCGACGGCGGCGAGCGCCCGACCGGCGGCAACACATTGGCCGAAGGCATCGCTGTGAAAGAAGCCGGCATGTTGACCCGCGAGATTGTGGCGCAAAGCATTGACGATATTGTGTTGGTCGATGAACGGATTCTCGAACGCGCCCTGTCTATATTGATGAATGAGCAAAAAGTTCTCGTGGAAGGTGCCGGTGCCGCAGGGCTCGCGACCATTCTCGATGATCCAGCAAGGTTCGCCGGCAAGACAGTCGGGCTTGTTCTTTGTGGCGGCAACATCGATGCGCGACTCCTATCGATGATCCTGATGCGCGATCTCGCACGGTCAGGCCGGTTGGCGCGCTTGCGCATCCAGCTTTTGGATATGCCGGGACAACTCGTCCGTGTCGCAACAATTATCGCCAATCAGGATGGCAATTTGATTGATGTCGGCCACCACCGAACCTATTCAGATTTGCCTGCGAAAATGACCTGCATGGACGTCACGGTCGACACGCAGGGCCGCGAGCATCTGAACCGGATTATCGATAATCTGCGTAAAGAAGGCTACGAAGTCGAAATCGCAGCCTATTAAATCAATCTCTCGGATCGCCGCATGCGCATTGCGCCATAGAGCGTAAGCCATGCGGGGATCTGAATACCCACAAGATTTACCAGCGCCACAAGATCGAGGGCGAAATCGCGACCGGTCCACATCCATGCGTGATAGATCGCGTGGAGCGCAGGCCAGACGCTCGCGAATAACAACAGGTTGGCATTGCGCGGTCGCGCGCCCCAAATAATCCCGATTGCTGTTACGATATAGACTAGGCCAACATCGCGTACAAAGTGCGTATTATACGGTCCAAGCATCGATACACCGGGGGTATTTTCATACCAGACAAAGGGGGCAACCAGCATATACAATCCATGAAGCAAATAGATTGCAGCAATGATTTGAACGATCTGCCGCATTCGTTCCTCCTCAACTGGGAACGAGGCCTATTCTTCAGACATTCTGGCCCCTGATATTTGAGGGTTACAGTGGTTTGATTAAACCGGTCAAAGCTTTGATTTCACATCTTGCTTCAATCTCCCGTTGATTCCCGCCAATTCACCTCTATCTTAAAGGGAGGGCATCACGAGGGGTGAGGACATGATGGCTAAACAAATAAGACTTCAGTTTCTGACCGGGCTTCTTGTTCTGGGTGCGGTATTGTTTGGCCTTTCTGCAATTGCGCAACCCGCCCCAAGCGATGACCGATCCGGCGTTATTCTAACCCTTGATGGTGCGGTCACACCGCCCGTTGCCCAATATCTCGCACGAGAAATCAAAGCGGCATCGGATACGGGCAAAGAAATTGTCATTCTCGAAATAGATACGCCTGGCGGCCTGATGGATTCCATGAAAACCATCATCAAAGCCATCTTGGCCTCTGACACACCCGTTGCGACCTATGTATCACCACAGGGCGCACGTTCAGCCAGCGCCGGGCTTTACATCATGTATTCGGCCCATGTGTCCGCAATGGCACCGGCGACCAATACCGGGGCTGCAACCCCGGTTGAAGTGGGCGGCGCGCCATCGGATGAAAACCCCTTTGAAGACGCAACCCCAACAGAAGAAGAACCGAGCGAGGATAGCGACCAAACAGAAACACAAGAAAGCCAATCCAAAGCGGAAAGCGAAGAAACCGACAGCGCCAACGAACCCGAACCTTCTGCACCCCTATCAACGCCAGATGCACTTCGTGCCAAGATTATAAATGACTCCGTTGCTTATATTCGCGCGCTGGCAGAGGAACGGGGCCGTAATGCAGATTGGGCCGAAAGTGCCGTCCGCGATGCAGTTTCGATTACAGCAAATGAAGCATTGGAATTGAATGTCATTGATATTGTTGCCGATGACATTGATGATCTTTTGGCGCAAATGAACGGCACCACAGTCAAAGTGGCTTCGGGCGAGAAAACATTGTCTACGGAGAATGTGAAGCTTGAACGAATAGAACCGACCTTAGCGGAACGCATTCTAAGCTTTATTGCCGATCCAAATGTTGCTGTTATTTTGATGTCGCTGGCCACGACCGGCATCATCATCGAAATGTGGAACCCCGGTTCGATCTTCCCCGGTGCGGTGGGCATCACTTGCTTGCTGCTGGGCTTTTATGCCTTTCAGGTTCTTCCTTATAACGGGCTTGGCCTCGCATTGATTGGCATAGGCGCTGTCTTCATGGCGGTCGAAGCCTATACGCCCACATTCGGGCTCATAGGATTGGCAGGTCTATTGTTGTTTGGCTTCGGTCTTTACGTCGTCTTTCCCGATGGGTTCCGAGTCTCGACACCGGTGATTGGCACAATCCTCGCCGCAGCCGGCGGTTTTCTAGCCCTTGTTCTTTTTGCGATAGTCGGTTCACGCAGCCATGGCCCGATGATCGGCGCAGAAGCCATTCGCCGCCGCGAGGGCATCGTGGATGAATGGGACGGCCGTGAGGGATGGGTCATTGTTGAGGGTGAGCGCTGGCGGGCCCGATCCGACAAGCCGCTATCCCCCGGCGACAAGGTGCGTGTGATAGAGATTGAAGGCCTCGTTTTGGTGGTGAAACAAGCAAAGTCCAGTGGGTTTTTAAGTGGATTGCAACCCAAAGAGGCTTAAATCCGGATCATGGAAACTATTTACATGCCCTCCAATCCGGCGGTGTTTATTGGTGTAACCTTTTTGATCGGTTTTGCCCTTGTTGCCATCGCAAAAGTGTACGGCCTATTTTTCATGGGTTGGAAAACGCCATTTCGGCTGGGCGATGAGATGAATGTTGATCATGCCGAAGTGGTCGAATGGGAAAATGGCAAGGGCTTCGTTTCGGCAGGCGGCGAATTATGGAGCGCGAATTCTGCGGATGACCTTGCCCCTGGTGACGCGGTAACCGTTACTTCGGTGAATGGCCTAAAGTTACAAGTAAAGAAGAAACCCGCCTGACGCACAAACGTGTATCGGCGCTAATCAAAGGAAAAGCCTATGTTTGGCGGTATTGGATATTTCCTCCCCTTCCTGCTGGTTGCCCTGTTTTTGGCAACCAACATAATCAAAATTCTCAGGGAATATGAGAAGGGCGTTATCTTCACGCTTGGTCGAGTTGGTAATAAAGCCTCGGGTCCGGGGCTTATCCTTCTTGTTCCGATTATCCAGCAAATGCGCAAAGTCGATATGCGGACCTTGGTGCATGATGTTCCGACCCAGGACGTTATCTCCCAAGACAACGTTTCCGTTAAAGTCAATGCGGTGATCTATTATCGCGTTGTTGACGCCGTGCGCGCAGTTGTTCAGGTCGAAAACTATATGGCGGCAACAAGCCAATTAGCGCAAACGACCCTGCGCTCGGTTCTCGGTAAGCACGACCTCGACGAGATGCTGCAAGAGCGGGACAAGCTGAACAAAGACATCCAGGCGATCCTTGATAACCAGACCGAAGCATGGGGTATCAAAGTTTCGAATGTTGAGATCAAACATGTTGATGTTGATCCTTCCATGATCCGCGCCATTGCCCGTCAGGCCGAAGCCGAACGGGAGCGACGGTCGAAGATCATTCTTGCGGAAGGTGAACATCAAGCAGCGGCAAAGCTTTCCGAAGCCGCAGAGATCCTTGCAACATCACCGGGCGCAATGGAGCTTCGTTATCTTAACTCGCTCCAAGACATTGCGGGCGACCGAACCAACACAATTGTCTTTCCCTTCTCCATGAAAGACATTGCTGATCAATTCAGAAAATAATTCGTACAAATATCGTTATGATGGCGCGCCCAACCGGCGCGCCATTTCGTTTACGCCCTCAATCAGCTTATTGAGGTCGGACATCTCAATCGTAAGTGACGGCGTCAAATAGATCACGCGTCCCAATGGCCGGACGAATAACCCCATTTCAATAAAATCGGCTCGCGCTTGGTCGACACTGAAATCTTGCGCCAGCTCCACCGCCCCCATCGCACCAAGTATGCGGACATCAGCGACGCCCGGCTCGTTTTTAAGGCCTGAAAGCCCTTTTCGTAGCGCCGTTTCTATCGCTTGCGCCTGCTCTAACCGCGGTTCGGTTTCAAATAAATCAAGCGATGCGTTCGCCGCTGCACAGCCGAGCGCATGACCACAAAAGGTTGGCCCATGCATCAATGCTTTTGCCGCATCGTCGTCATGAAATTCAGCATAAACTTTTTCGCTCGCAATTGTTGCGGCGAGCGGGGCGACACCGCCCGTCAATGCTTTGCCCAAGGTCATGATATCCGGCACAACACCCGCTTTTTCACTGGCAAACATAGCGGCCGTGCGACCGAACCCTGTAAATATTTCATCGAACACAAGCAAAACACCATGCGCGTCACATAATGCGCGAAGCCGTTTCAACGTCGCACCATCATGAACGCGCATGCCGCCCGCCCCTTGCAATAGCGGCTCAACAAGAACCGCGGCTATGTCCTTATGCGTCGATAAAAGCTGATCCAATGCGGACGCGGCGTCTTCGTCGATTGGCAAATCCACTACATGCTGCGCCGAAACCGCACCTGCAAACAGGCTATGCATCCCTTCCTCAGGGTCGCAAACAGACATGGTGGCAAAAGTGTCGCCGTGATAGCCGCCTTTGAAAGAAACAAATTTATTCCGCTTTTCGCCGGTTTTGTTTCGCCAATATTGCATGGCGATTTTCATTGCCACTTCGACCGCAACAGACCCGGACTCGGTGAAGAAAACACGTGAAAGATCACCGGGGGTCATTGCCGCTAGACGTTTTGCCAACCGGTAGGGTTGTTCATGCGCCAATCCGCCGAGCATCACATGTGGCATTTTCGAAAGCTGGTCACGCACCGCATTGAGGATATGCGGATGATTGTAACCATGAGCCGCCGTCCACCAGCTGGCAACGCCATCGATCAATTGCCGCCCATCACCCATTTTGATGTGAACACCACTCGTCCCAACCGCGGCGGCGGGGCGCGGAGCCGTTTTCATCTGCGCATAGGGCAACCAGATATGGTCAAGTCCTTCGGAAAGCCAATTGGGTTCAGTCATTTTTGCTACGGTCCCCTTGAGAGCGCTTGCGGATGCCTAGATGAGTGGAGTACCTACACCGGCCATGACCCAAATCAACCATTCCCCAGATCCGGCCAATAGTAATCTTGCAAAATCGGTCTCAGCCTTTGCGGAAGCAAAACTCGAAACGCTTTCTGAAAAAGGCCTGCGCCGGGTGTTGAAACCAACCAATCGCTATGAGGGTCTAACGGTAAAGCGTGCGGGCCGAGATCTGATTTCCTTTAGTGATAATGACTATCTGGGCCTAAGCACCGATCCGCGTGTTATTGACGCCGGTGTGCAGGCGGCGCAGCGCTATGGCGCAGGGGCCGGGGCTTCGCGCCTGGTTACCGGAGAAAACCCGCTTAATGAAGAAGTAGAAACACGACTAAGCCGTTTGAAGGGCTGCGAAGCCGCCTTGCTGTTTGGATCGGGCTATCTCGCCAATATTGGAACCATCCCGGCCCTTGTGGGCAGAGGCGATGTTATTTTGCTGGATGAGCTTGTTCATTCCTGCATTCATTCGGGCGCGCGGTTATCCGGCGCGACCATCAAGGTTTTCCGGCACAATGATATCGACCATGCCCGATCAATCTTGAAAGAAATCGCTCCAGACCAGAGAACGCTATTAATAACGGAAACAATTTTCTCGATGGATGGCGATGCCGCTCCGTTAAAAGAATTATTTGCGCTTTGTACGGAGCATGATGCATGGCTCATGACCGATGATGCGCATGGCCTTGGCATTGCGAAACAGGTAAACCCTGCGCCAATTCAAATGGGTACCCTATCAAAAGCGGCGGGCGTCTATGGCGGTTACGTTTGCGGGCCAAAAGCGCTGATCGCGCTATTGCATAGCCGTGCCCGCAGCTTCGTTTATACGACCGGCCTTCCGCCCTTTGTTTTGGGTGCTGTTAATGCTTCGCTGAAGATCATAGAGGATGAAAAAAGCTTGGGCGAAAAGGCATTAGCGAACGCAAAGTTGTTCTGCGCCATGATGGACCTACCCGTCCCGGAAAGCACCATCGTTCCTATCATTATTGGCGCTGCTGATGACGCAATGGCGTTCTCAGCGCGCCTCGAAGAAGACGGGTTTCTCGTGACCGCCATTCGGCCACCCACAGTTCCCGAGGGTACGGCCCGTTTGCGGATTGCATTTTCCGCGCGCCACCGCGAAGACGATATTGCACGCCTCGCAGCTTCGATAAAAAAGGCACAGGAAAAATGACCAGTCGCATATTTGTCACCGCCACGGGAACCGAGATCGGCAAGACCTATCTTAGCGCGGCGATCGTCACCGCAGCGCGCAAGATAGATCATTCCGTACACGCCCTGAAACCATTGATGAGCGGCTTCGCGCCGGGTGCCTATGGAGCGTCGGATGCCGGAATTCTTCTTTCGGCGTTAGGGGAAAAAGTTACACCTGAAACGGTATCAGATATTTGCCTGCACGCTTTTCCGCCGCCACTCGCGCCAAATGTGGCCGCACGCCAATTGGGCGTAGAGATCGACGACGAGGAGCTGCTGGATTTTTGTCGGCGGGGGCTTAAGACCGATGCCGATTTGATTTTGGTTGAGGGCGCGGGCGGCGTTCTTTCGCCGGCGACCGATGACATACTTCAAGCCGATTTAATTGCCGCGCTCGATCTTCCGGCCATATTGGTCACAACAAATTATCTTGGCGCAGTCAGCCATACATTGACAGCGCTCGAGTCGCTTGAGCGTCGCCAGATCCCAGTTGCCGCGATAGTGGTGTCACAACCGACCCCTGAGGCGGCAGCGCCAACAAGCTTGATCGACGAACTTTTGCGCTTGCGACCCGAAATCGCCACCGTCGCCGCCCCCTTCGGCATTGACCCGAACCAGCTTGGTGATGACGTTCTCAGCGTGCTGAATCCGAAAAAATGACACAACCCACTGATAAAATTGAGGAATTGGACACAACGGGCTATCGCTGCCCAGTACCCGTGATCCGTGCCGAAGCTGCCCTGAGGAAGCTAAGTGACGGATTTTCCTTGAAAATCCTTGCTGACGACCCGCTCGCCGCGATCGATATCCCGCATTTTTGCAAGGAGGCCGGTCACAAAGTCGTTCGCCTCGAAAATGAAGGCACCGATGATCGGCCGATTAGCGTCTTTCTGGTCACGCCCGAAGGCAAACCTACGTAAATGCGCGATGCGTCCATAAAATTTTGGTGACACGCCTAAAAATCGCCATCGACTGCCCTTTTGCTTTCACTATCGGTAAGGTTAATGTAGAGCCACGCGCCAATGCGTGCTTTAATAGACGGGTTGGTGGGCACATCGGGGGATGGTTCATTCCCTTTGGTGGGCTGGTTCGGATGAATCGCGTCAGGTGGCGCGCATTCGGAGAGACTGTTGAGGGGAAGCGGGGATATGAAAAGAGATCCAATCAAGCTGGCCGGTAAAGCGCGCCGTCTGCTTGGCGGCATGGCCGCAGCATCGGTATTGGCCATAGCGGCGATGACGCCAGCGCATGCCACCTATGAATCCGGCCTTGAGGCTTATAAGAACGGCCAGTATTCACAGGCGCTCGATACATGGCGCCGGTTCGCGGTGGCTGGCGATATTCGCTCCAAGAAAATTCTCGGTGATGTTTATTCGGGCGCACCACTCGAAGCGGCGTCATCTGCGACCGCACCGCTAGAAGCCATTCCGGTCGACAATGTGCAATCATTGATGTGGTACACATTGGCCGCTTATCATGATTTCTCCGCATACCAACAACCAACGGCGGAAGAGGTCAACGCACAGATCCTCGCTGAACAGCGGTTGACCGATATTCGTTTCCGGATGAGCTCTGGCGACGTGAAAAAGGCGGAAGGCCTTGTAGCGCAGACTTTTGAAGCCGGTAGCGCTTATGATCTCTACCGTTTGGGCGACATGTATCAAAAGGGTGCCGGCGTCTCCAAAGACAACACAAAAGCTTTAAAGATGTACGCCCTCGCGAAAGAGCGCGGCGTTGGCGAAGCGAGTGCCGCCTACGAGGTTCTTGAACCTTTAATGAACCCGAAAGAAATCAAAGTCGCACTTGAAAAAGCTGCGGACTGGCAACCACCACTGCCGCCAGAGCACACGGGCAAAACCCGTCAGCAAGAAGAACTTGAGCGTCTCAAGAAAGAGCTTGAAGAAATTAAAATGGCCGATGCGCTTGAAGCGGTTTCGGACATTGATGTTGAGCTTATTCAACGTGCACTGAACGCGCTTGGGTTACGGGCAGGTACGGTGGACAACAAACTTGGTCCATCAACACGCGCTGCGATCCGCCGCTTCCAATATTCGACTGTGGCACGCGATACCTCGATGACCGAAGACGAAAAACAATCGGTGGTCACCGGCGTATTGACGCCGCGCCAGACCGTTGAACTCTTTGCAGACGCCGCCAGAGCCAATCACCCGATGTCACAATATGTCTATGGCATCATGTTCGTCCGCGGCATTGGTGTTGAACAGGATGGTCAGCTCGCAGCAAAATGGCTTGAATCTGCGGCTGAACAAAATCTGGCAATCGCGCATTATGCACTTGGCGTGGTTTATCGGGACGGCACAACCGGCCTCAATGAAATCACTCCGGATGAACGGAAATCTGCCTATCATTTAGCGCGGGCTTCGGCGCTCGGTTATAAGCCGGCAAATGACGCCTTGCGTCGCCTAAGCTTCGAATACACTCGTGATGTTCAGTAGGGGGTTGTGAGATGAGACACACAAAGATGAACCATTTCGCGCTGACCTCGGCAAAAACGGCAACTGTTGCTGTCGTTGCGCTCAGCATGACCCTGAGTTCTGTCGGCGCACAATCTGGCGGAACGCTGGGCGGTTTTCCAATTAACGAGCCGGGTGCAAACACATCATCATCCGGCAGCGGCGCAGGGAAACCCAACCGCAAAAAAGGACCCATGCAGATTATTGTGGATGCAAATGGCCCTGGACCATACAAGACCATTTCGCATGCCATTAAAGACGTTGCCGAAGGCGGCGTGGTTTATGTAATGCACGGGACCTATAATGAATCGATCTCGCTTGAGAAATCTGTTTTCATTCAGGGTGATCGTGGGCCGGGTTCAGGGGTCGAAATCTCTGCGCCAATGAATGAATCCTGCCTCAAATTTGCGCCAAAAGATGGCACAGCCCATGCGGTTGTCGCGAATGTTCAATTTGCGGCGAAAATCAATTCCGCCGCACCGGCCTGTATCGACATCGATCAAGGTGTATTCACCTTGAAAGAAAGTGACGTGTTGGGCTCTGGCGTACGGCCTGCGGTAAAAATCAATGGCGGCACCGTCATGCTTGAAAAGAACCGCATTAGTGCCGGTTCAGAAGGCGTATTCGTCGTTCAGCAGCATTCCCTCTCCCAGAGCTTTATTATCGACAACAAGATCTTACAAAATAAGGTCGGTGTCGACATTGCTTCAGGCAGCCGGGCAGATGTTGTTATCGCTGGAAACGAGATTTTCGATAATCTCGACAGCGGTGTGAAATCATCCGGGTACGGAGCCGCAAAACTGATCGGAAATAAAATCCGGAACAATAAAGGCTCGGGCGTTATTCTCGATAAATACGCCAAGCTTTCGCTCGTTCGCTATAACGAAATTGCACAGAATAGCGGCGATGGTGTTGCGGTTCCCTTCGGCGTGAATGGCGTGATCGAAGACAACGACATTATCGGCAATGACGGGTTATCGATTTTCATTCGTGAAGGTCTGGAGCCCAAAGTCACCAACAACTTCATCGAAAATAATGGTGGCGATAAATGCTCGAAAAAGGATCGCCGCAAAAAGCGCTGCTAACCGGGCCTAGAGATCAAAAAAGAAAGCCCCCCGATTTCGGGGGCTTTTTCTTTGTTCCAGCGGGCTGTGATGGCCGCTGTGAAATTCAGATCCGCCGCGTAAAAGGTGGTGCCCCCCGCCGGAATCGAACCGGCACTCCCGAAGGAACTGGATTTTGAATCCAGCGCGTCTACCAGTTCCGCCAGAGGGGCATCTGTCTCGGTCGACGATGAGGGCCGCATATTAGGTACGGCGCTGCGCGGGTCAAGCGGAGATCACGCCCCGCGACCATATAATTGTCAAAATGCGGACACCAATTTTCAATCTGTGCCCCCTATGTATGGTTTGCGAAGTGGCCTACATCACCATCTGATAAACTGGAGCAGGATAAGAGCATGACCGTGGGTGCCGACGACACGAATTCAAAGACCGCCTCTGCGGGCCAGAACCGGGGGGCGCGCGGCGCAACGAAAATCCTGAGCGATATTCTGTCGGATCTCAAAATTGCGGCCGAAGAGCCGCCCGTCACCCCCGATCAAGAACCAACAGCGCATCTGGGCGCGGTCGTTGATCGGCTTGATGAGCGTGCTTTCGGCTTTCTTTTGCTCATGCTGGCATTGCCCTGCTGCCTGCCATTCGTTTATCTGCTGCCGCAAATCGTGGCCTTGCCGATGTTGGCATTAGCGGGCCAAATGGCCGCGGGCAGCCACCATCCGTGGCTCCCCAAGAAATTACATGATCGCGATTTCTCGATACCGGCGTTTGAGGGCGTGATCGATCGGGCAGACAAATATATTGGCTGGGTGGAGCGTTTTTCGAAGCCGCGGCTTTTATTCGTGACCAGCCACCTTGGCTCCCGCATTGTCGGTTTTTTGATGTTGATCCCGATCGTATCGATCCTGATCCCACTTCCATCGACAAACACTGCACCGGGAATTGGCATTGCGGTCGCATCACTCGGCCTGATCGAACGTGACGGGGTATTGGTAATCCTGGGCTTATTATTCGGTTTTGCCTGGGTGTTCTTGCTCTTATTTTTGGGACAGGAAGCCATTTCCCTGATTAAGGCTTGGTTAGGCATGGGCGCATAGCCCGTAGTGTGACGATCCGCCTTAGACAGTCGCGCGAGTTTCAGGGTTATATAATGCGTGATGCTCTTACTATTGAACCGCTTTTCATTAACTGAACGCGCGCTCGTTATTTCACTGGTGGCAAGCGCTGCAATGATTGCTGGCGCGCATATGTTTGAGCGCATCGGCGGCCTTTTGCCCTGTATTTTGTGTCTCGATCAGCGCGAAGCCCATTGGACGGCCCTTGCGATTTCATTTGTTGGGCTGGTTATCGCGCGCCTGTTTAAATCCAAGATGGGGGCTGCTGCGGCGGTGGGCGCGGCGGCGCTTGTCTATGCGGTCAGCACTGGCCTCGCCTTTTATCATACGGGCGTTGAATATGGGTATTGGCCCGGCCCTGCGATCTGCTCCGGCGGTGCTGTTGATCTTGATATCACCAATCTCGCGGAGTCATTGGATAAACCCGCCAGCGGGCCCTCATGTGAAGATGTGCAATGGCGGTTCTTAGGAATTTCGATGGCCGGCTACAACTTGCTCGCCTCAGCGGGGTTGTTTGCACTGACCTTGTTCGCAGCACTCGCCGAAACGCGGGCCGCACGGCGCAATCATCGGAGCGCGTAATATGAGCGATCCCAAAAAACCTGGCCCTCAACGGCAACGCATAGCCGAAATGCTACGTGTGGATCATGCCGGTGAATATGGTGCTGTCGCGATCTACCGGGGCCAACGCGCGATATTCGACAAGCTACCGCATAAAGCCCGCATGGCCGCGCTTCTGGAGGAAATGGAGGATGGTGAAGCGCATCATCTTTCGACTTTTGATCGCCTCCTGGCGGAACGCAAAGTCAGGCCAACAGTGTTAGCGCCTTTATGGAACGCAGCCGGCTTTGGCCTTGGCGCAGCAACCGCTTTAATGGGCGAAAAGTCCGCCATGGCTTGCACCGCTGCCGTCGAAGACGTCATTGAAAAACACTACGCCGAACAGATTGATGAATTGACGGATAGCGAGCCCGATCTTTGTGAGACCGTCCAGCAGTTTCGCGAAGACGAACTCGCCCATAAACACACCGCCGAAGATGAAGGCGCGCACCAAGCGCCCTTTTACCGTGCACTTTCCGGTGCCATTAAAATCGGATGTCGCGCCGCAATAAAGATTGCTGAAAAAGTGTAGTCAAAACCAAGTGTTTCTGACCTTTGCGCGTGTGGTTTCCCTCGCTATGCTGCGCCCAACAATTATCGAGGGAGCCTTCATGATAAACCGACAATTCCGGCAACGATTAGGTGCTTTTGCTGCAGTATCCAGCCTCGCCCTTATCGCCGCTTGCACACAGCAGGAAACAACCAACACAGCCGACACAACGACCGAAAGCAGCGCCCAAAGCGAACCAACAGTCGCTGACGCCCAAGCCTTCATCGAAGAGGTCGAAAAATTCTACCGCGAGTTCGGTGAATATTCCGCACGGGTCGCATGGGTCAACGCAACCTATATCAATTACGATACAGACTGGTTGAATACTCAAGTTTCCACCGAGGGAACCGAAGCCGGTGTGAAATTTGCCAATCAGGCGAAGCGGTTCAACGATCTCGAACTTCCGGCAGAAATGCGCCGGAAAATTGAAATCATCAAGCTTGGCCTGAACCTTCCTGCGCCTGAACGCCCGGGCGCGGCAAAAGAACTGTCAGAAATCAATACCCGGATGGCATCGACCTATGCCACCGGAAAGATCGAACTTGATGGCGAGCAAGTCTCGCGAGTCGATCTCGAAGAAATGATGGGTAATGTTCGGGACCCTGAACGTCTCCAGGAGATATGGGTCAAATGGCGTGAGATCCCGGTTGCGCAAAACGAAAATGGCACGACCATGAAAGAGGACTACGCGGCCATGGCGGCAATCGCCAATGAGGGCGCCCGCGAGTTGGGCTTTGACGATGTCGGCACAATGTGGCGCGCACGCTATGATCTTCCGCCTGCGGAATTTGCTGCGGAAACAGACCGCCTATGGGGGCAGGTGAAACCGCTTTATGATGAACTCCATTGCCATGTGCGCGCGAAACTGAACGAGACCTATGGCGACGAAGTCGTGCCACTCGACCAACCAATCCGCGCCGATCTGCTCGGAAATATGTGGGCGCAAAGCTGGGGCAATATTTACGACCTCGTTGCACCGGGCGACGCAGACCCCGGCTATGACCTGACCGCTTTGTTGAAAAACAATGGCTATGACGCGGTGAAGATGGTCGAAACCGGCGAAGCGTTTTTCTCTTCGCTAGGCTTTGAACCACTACCGGAAACATTCTGGGAGCGTTCGCAGATCACCAAACCGGCTGATCGTGAAGTCGCATGCCATGCGTCTGCATGGAATCTGGACGGACAAGACGATATCCGGATCAAGATGTGCACCAAGGTGAATGCGGATGATTTCCAGACCGTCCATCACGAATTAGGTCACAACTATTATCAGCGTGCGTATAAAGACCAGTCACCGATCTTTCAGGGTGGTGCCAATGGCGGCTTCCACGAAGCGATTGGCGACATGGTCGCGCTGTCGATCACGCCGGACTATCTCCAGCAACTTGGCCTGATTGATCAAACGCCTGATGCTTCAAAAGACGTCGGCCTATTGATGGCGCAAGCCCTTGAAAAGGTTGCATTTGAGCCATTTGGCCTGTTGATGGATAAATGGCGCTGGCAGGTATTTTCCGGTGAGTTGACACCCGAAACCTATAATCAAGGCTGGTGGGATTTGCGCGAAGAGTATCAAGGAATCCGTCCACCGGTAGAACGCTCGGCGGACTATTTCGACGCGGGCGGGAAATATCACATCCCGAATAATGTATCGTACACGCGCTATTTCATTGCGCATATTCTCCAGTTCCAATTCCACAAAGCTGCCTGCGAATTGGCCGGCTGGGAAGGACCGCTACACCGCTGCTCGATCTATGGATCAGAAGCGGTTGGTGAAAAGTTCAATGCAATGTTGGAAATGGGCCAATCAAAACCTTGGCCCGAAGCATTGGAGGCCTTTACAGGGACACGTGAAATGGACGGATCAGCAATGGTCGAGTATTTTGCGCCCCTGATGGAATATCTTCAGGAACAAAATGAAGGCCGCTCTTGCGGTTGGTAAAATCACCAACACTGTGAAAAAGCCCCGCTGTTGCGGGGCTTTTTTATTAGAAAAACCGCTATTTCAAGCGTGACGCTTTCTCTTCGTGGCCTGACATGCCTTCACGTTTTGCCAGAATTTGACCGACATCGTCGAGATCAACGCCCGAGACCCCTAGCAAAACGAGATAATGATAGAGCACATCCGCCGCTTCTTCGGCCGTATGGCTTTTGTCACCAGACGCCGCCGCAAGCGCTAATTCAAACGATTCTTCACCGAATTTTTTTGCGCATTTTTCAACGCCGCCCGCAAAAAGCGATGCCGTATAGGAGCTGCCGGGCTCTGCGCCTTTTCGCTCGTCAATCGTTTTCACAAGACGGCTAAGAACGGCCGAAAATTGATCATTATACTGAGACATTACGATCCCCTAGCTCAAAGCCGATTGCCGCATCGGCAGGCCCGCTTTTGCCATTGCGGTTTTGGCTTCGTCTATCGTCACTTCGCCAAAGTGAAATATTGATGCCGCTAAAACAGCCGAAGCGTTACCATTTTTGGCTGCATCTACAAGATGCTCGACCGCACCAGCGCCGCCCGACGCAATCACGGGAACATCAACAGCATCACTGACCGCTTTGATAAGCTCGATATCATAGCCGGTTTTCACGCCGTCACGGTCCATCGATGTCAGCAATATCTCCCCTGCCCCGCGATCAACGACGTCTTTAGCAAAAGCACCTGCATCAATTCCGGTAGCATTGCGGCCACCATGGGTAAATATCTCCCAGCCGTCACCAACCCGCTTGGCGTCTATAGCGACGACGACGCACTGGGCACCAAAACGCGCGGCCGCAGCATTGATCAAATCAGGGTTCCGGACCGCGGCGGTATTTATGGCGACTTTATCTGCGCCAGCGAGCAAAAGGGCGCGAAAATCATCAAGCGAGGCGACACCGCCGCCGACCGTGAGCGGCATAAAACAACGCTCCGCTACAGTGCTGACCGTATCAAGCAATATTCCCCTGCCCTCATGGCTCGCTGAAATATCGAGAAAACATAACTCGTCCGCGCCAGCGGCATCATAGGCTTCTGCCGCCGCTGCGGGATCGCCAGCATCACGCAAATCGACAAAGTTCACGCCTTTAACGACACGTCCATCTTTGACGTCGAGACAAGGGATAATCCGTATATTGAGCACTTTATTCCTGCCAAAATGGGCGTTGCACCGCAAATACGGCCCATGCCTGATCTATCTGTTCTGCGGCGGCTTGTGCCTCTGCTGCCTTGAAGCCAGCAATAAAACCCGCCGCTCTAATTGCTTCTGGTCCTGCATCTTTTGCTGCGATATCGACAAGTGATTGCGCGACAACCGCATCATTAATCCGGCCAAAGGCCTCCTGTAGCATAGATAACGCGCCCATATAGTCCTTGCGTTTCGATTTTGGGTAGGCGCTTCGAAATAGCTGAACCGGATAACGGAATTTTTTAAGCGCGATCCGCATAGGATGCCGCGCTGACAATTCCTGTACGCCATCAAGGGTCTTTGATAGCTTTTTTGTACGCTTAAGCGCCTTATCGAGAATAGGCGGTGCGAATTCTATGACCGGAAGCTGCAAAGATGGCCGGGCTTTCAATGACCATTTCGCAATAACGCTCGCCTCTACGATCGATAGCAGGAAGCGCGTGAAGTGTTCGTGGTCGATTGCCTCAATGACTTCAGCCCAAGCTTCAGCACGCTTTACTTCGGCATTTGCTTTTAGCAATCGAAGCCCGGATGGCGCGTAATCGCTTGTTTGGGTGGCTGGTATCGTCTCCCCGAGCAGAACATCCCAATCACGCGCAGCCCCTAAAACATCCGCATAAGTCTTCGCTTGAGCGGCGAGATCGGCGATTTCGTCGGTTTTCAAAAAGGGTCGATAAACCCTTTCGATGGATCGAAGCCGGCGTAGCGCCACGCGCATCTGATGGATAGCTTCCGGGGCTCGGAATTCGACGAGGTGTCTTTGTAGGGCCGACAGACGCGCCGCCGTGGCATCCAATGTCTGGCGTAACGCCGCTGATGCTTTCGTCTCAGCGGTGACGGTGACTTTCGAATTCGAAGGCAAATTATCCGGCGGCGTTCGCAATGCGAGCGCTGTTGCTAATTTTGTCCCCGTACTCAAACGCAATGGGGCATTCCCGATCAGGAGGCGTGCCAGTGCAAAGACGGTTTTTGGCTCACCCTCAATGAGTTCCAGCTCGACCTCTGCCAATGGGCAAAGGTTTTTGCTGCCGTCCCTGCCCCAGCTCTCAGCGGTACCCACATCAACGGCAAGCTCAATCCGAGAGCCTTTAAACGAAATGATCGCCGACCACCGCTCTACTGAAATCCGCGCAATCGGACGCAGAGATTTTTTGTAAAGCCTGATCAGCGCATCAATCTCTTGATCGCCGCATTTTTTCGGAAAATCAGCTTCTGTGTCCAATTCGCGTTCATATTCGACGCGCGAAACCGCATTCGCCCCTTTTGCCTTTACCGCCTGGACCAGCGAGGCACCCTCCTCGCGCAATCTAAGGCTCAGACCCTTTCCGGTGAATGCTTCGTCCGGCGTATCGTAATAAGTGGAAACGAGCTTTTCCCACGCGCCATGAGGCGCAATCGCGCCAATAAAGTCGCTATTCGGGAGCTTTGCCACGTCACCGGGGCTGCCGGTGAATTTTAGCTCAAATTCCGTGCGTCCCGTCCCCATGAGCGGCACTTCCATACGCAACTGGCGAAGTAATGATTATAGACCCTACTGACCCTGTGGACAAATTAGCCTTTATTAGCAAGCGCTAATGCCTCTTTCGGGTCTATCCGGCCATCATAAAGGGCCCGCCCGATGATTACGCCCTCGATATTGTCATGTGCCGTTTTAAGAGCCCGTATATCGTCGATCGAGGCAACCCCACCGGATGCAATGACCGGTATGGCTGATGCCTCTGCAAGCGCCGCGGTCGCTTCTACATTCACCCCTGCAAGGGCACCATCACGACTGATGTCGGTATAAACCACCGCAGCAACACCCTGATCGGTATATCGTTTTACGAGTTCTACCGGATCGATCGCGCTATCGCCGTCCCATCCATCGGTTTTCACGCGTCCGTCACGGGCATCAACGCCCAAAACGATTTGCCCCGGATAGGTGCGACAGGCTTCTTTTACAAATTCGGGATTGTGCACAGCGGCCGTACCGAGAATGACTCTGGCCATACCGGTTGAAAGCCAGCGTTCAACCGCAGCCATATCGCGCACACCGCCGCCCAACTGGGTCTTTATCCCGACATTGCCGAGAATGGCGTCGACTGCGCTTGCGTTTCGCGCTTCGCCTGCAAACGCACCATCTAAATCTACAATATGAACCCATGAAAATCCGGCATCTGCGAAATCTTTCGCCTGCGCCGCAGGGTCTTCATTGTAGACTTTGGATTGATCCATCTGTCCTTGGTACAGGCGGACACATTGCCCGCCCTTTAAATCGATTGCGGGATAAAGAGTTAGCTTTCGTGTCATGATGGAGACCAGGTCAGGAAATTAGATAAAAAGGCGAGACCAGCACGCTGGCTTTTCTCGGGGTGAAATTGACAGCCAAGAATATTATCTCGGCCAATCACCGCAGAAATTTCGATACCGTGTTCGGCGACACATAATTTATGCGCCTCGTTCTCGACGTCGAAATGAAATGAATGAGCAAAATAGAAAACTTCGCCATCCAAGCCTTCAAACACCGGGTGATGGCTAATCGAGTGGACTTTGTTCCAGCCCATATGGGGCGAACGATGTTCCGTCGTTGGCTCGAATGGCGCAACGACGCCGGGTACCCAATCAAGACCGGGGCTTTCGCCAAATTCCAGTCCTTTGCTCGCAAGTAATTGCATACCCACGCAAATTCCCAGAAATGGCCGATGTTCTACGAGGGCGGCATGTTCAATCGCTTCGAGGACACCTTTGCGCGCCCTGAGGCCTGCCATGCAGGCTGCGAAAGCGCCAACACCGGGCAGCAACAGCCGGTCTGCATTACCGATAATGTCCGGGTCGTCGGTGACGCTGATATGACGCGCAAGGCCGGCTTCGCGCGCCGCGCGCTCAACAGCTTTTTCAACCGACCGAAGATTGCCGGAGCCATAGTCAATGATTGCCAGAGTTTCTGCCATGACGCGCTTGTAGCCAGCGCGGTAGGAGAGGCAAGGGGGAACAATAAAAAAGGCGCGCGAAATCCCGCGCGCCCTTGGATTTTATTGGAAATTCTGACCGTTAGCGCTTAGGCGTCAGGCCAACAGGCTTGGATTGCCGCTTTCGCATCATCGCTGATCAATTCAAGATCGGCTTCGGTCTCAACCGTGCTCAATTCGTCTGCCACACTGGCATCGGCTGTATCGGCAAGACAGCTGCACCCCGATGGGTCAGTTCCGTTTGCCTCGGCATAGGCCTCGCAATTTGCTTCCAGTTCCGATGCAAAGGCGGGCAGGGCGCTCATCGCAAACCCGGCAGCGGCGATTAATGTCAGTCGTTTTTTCATGGTCGTTCCCTCCGATTCCCCAATTAACGCGTACACTTATCCATGGCAGCTTTTGCCTCATCTGACGCCGCATCGTAACGCGCTGCGGGATCAGCAATCTCGGCTAGCTCCGTAAATTCTGCCACAAGGTCATTAGCGACGACCTCTTCTTCGAGGCATGCACAGCCAGAAGCGTCACGGCCATCCGCTTCGAGTGCCGCAACGCATTGATCTGCAAGATCGCCAGCAAACGACACACTCATCATCGTCGCTCCCGCAAAACCGGCAGCCAAAATTCCGTGTAATTTCATAGATTTAAACCCTTTTGAGTTTTCGCGCCCAATTGATACGAAACAAGAAAACACAACAAGGGAGGGGGCGCTCTACGTCTCCAACCCGCGGGCGATCTCATCTGAATTGATCGAAACCGTCAATAACTGTTCGCAGCCCGGCGAAAAGAAATCGCGGGAACCACGGCAGAACAGATCTGTTGGTACCAAGGAAAGGAGGCGGGATGGATACCCCACGTCAAAACGAGATCAAACAAGACGACGATGCCGCACCGAAGACGGAAGCGGAGGCGGAGAACACGCGCAAAGAGATTCACGTCGCAAACAGTGAAACCGCGAAGCCTGCGCCAGCCGATCGTACCACCGAGGAAGTCCGTCAGGGTCACACCGGTGACCATGTGCGTTACATTCTCGGTTATTCCGTAGCCGGAATCGTCGTTGTGTTTACTATCGTATACCTGCTGTTTATGCGCTAGCTGCCCAAGGACCCTTTGGTCGAAGGCGAGCTACCATCGCTGCGCGGGTCAAGCTCCAATGCTTCACGAAAGGCCCGTGCGAGCGCTTTGAAACAGCTCTCAATGATATGGTGGGTATTCTCACCATACAGGTTCTCTACGTGCAGGCAGATCCCCGCATTCATCGCGAAAGCATGGAACCATTCCTTGAAGAGTTCCGTGTCCATATCGCCGACTTTTGGCCGTGCGAACGCGACCTTCCAGATCAGGTAGGGGCGTTTTGAAATATCAAGCGTTGCACGCGATAAAGTCTCGTCCATAGGGATATAGGACGCACCAAAACGGCGGATACCGTCGCAGTCCCCAAGCGCCTTTGCCGCCGCTTGCCCCATGACGATTCCGACATCTTCGACCGTGTGGTGCATGTCGATATGCAAATCGCCTTCCGCACGCACTTTGAGATCAATCATCGAATGTTTGGCAAAAGCCTCCAGCATGTGATCGAAAAAACCGATGCCGGTTTCGATATCGTAATCGCCCGTTCCGTCCAGTTCCATCGCGACGAAGATTTCCGTCTCTCTGGTTTTCCGTTCTACTGTTGCCGCACGCATGGCAATCTCTCCTTGGGCAATTATCTTCTCAGGTTGCGACGCCCATTGTCTTTGACCTGTGCATTCCTAGATGGCAAGGAAGCGGTAAATCCGATGCCAGTCCATATGCGCGTTATACCAAAGTTCCTACTATTGAATTATGGCCGCCACGTCCATTCAGATACAGAATAGAGAAAAATCATGAGTAAACCGTCCATGCATGCCACCACAATTCTCGCTGTCCGCCGCGGGAATACCGTTTGCGTGGGTGGGGACGGGCAGGTCAGTCTTGGGCCCACCATGGTGAAGGGTGACGCCAAAAAGGTACGCCGTCTGGCCGGTGGAAAGGTCATCGCTGGCTTTGCTGGAGCCACCGCCGATGCCTTCACCCTGTTAGAGCGGCTTGAGGCAAAGTTAGAGCAATTTCCCGGACAATTGACCCGCGCCTGTGTGGAATTGGCCAAGGACTGGCGCACCGATCGCTATCTGCGCCGACTTGAGGCCATGATGATTGTCGCCGACAAGGATGTGACCTTAACCCTTTCTGGCGCGGGGGACGTTTTGGAACCGCAATATGGTGTCACAGGAATTGGTTCCGGCGGTGATTACGCGCGGTCTGCCGCTCTGGCGCTCATGAACGAGACCGATCTTGGCGCAGAGGAGGTTGTCCGCAAGGCGATGGGAATCGCGGCGACGATCTGTATTTATACCAACGACTCGTTGACCATTGAGACAATAGACGGGTAGGGACCACCCCTCTCATCCCCTGGTAATGGCCGAACGGTCCGGGCCTTTTCGTCGCGCGGCATCCGAACTCCCGAAAATTGAAATTCATACGCGTCGCTGAAATCGCGAACCCGTGGGCTAAACTCGCCTCATTCTTGCACTTCTAGGGCGTGTTGCACCGCAATGGCACGCCTATCGAGCACAAGACGTCGAGATACGCGACTGCCATGCGAAAAATTGATTTTTCGGAGTTCGCGTGAAGATATTTTTCTCTTTCCTAGTTCTAGTCCTAATGTTTGCTACCAGTACCCAAGCCTCAACAAATGCCTTGCCTCGTTCGGCGATACCCGAAAACCCGGTTGGCGAAATGGCAAATTTCGAGACCATGACCGTAGCGAGTAATTCCAATGAAGCGAACAGCTCAAACGACGACTGGTTACCGGTCAGCATCCGCGCTGAGCAGGTGGCCGATACCCCGGCACCAGCGATCTTGCCGCTATTGCTTGCGGGGATTGCGGGCTTTGCCTTTGCCAGCCGTAAAATAAAAACACTATAAATTTCCATCGCGTCGTCAGGAAATGAGGCATCTAAAGGGTGCCTCATTGAGGGTACGGGATTGCGATTTTCAAACAGACGCTTATGTGAAGGCGGTGTTTCACCAGATTATTTGGATGCCTGATACTTCATGAGTGAATTTTCCCCCCGCGAAATCGTCTCCGAGCTTGATCGCTATATTGTTGGCCAGAAAGCCGCCAAACGCGCCGTTGCTATCGCGCTACGTAATCGCTGGCGCCGCCGCCGCGTCGAAGGCGCTTTGCAGGACGAAATTACGCCGAAAAATATTCTCATGATCGGCCCAACTGGCGTCGGCAAAACTGAAATTTCGCGCCGCCTTGCGCGCCTTGCGGGCGCGCCCTTCCTGAAGGTCGAAGCCACCAAATTCACCGAGGTTGGCTATGTTGGTCGCGATGTGGATTCGATCGTGCGCGACCTTGTCGAGATCGCTGTCGGCCTTGTCCGCGAAAAGAAACGCGAAGAGGTCAAAGCCGCAGCGCAAGCCGCTGCGGAAGATCGGGTGCTTGATGCCTTGGTCGGCGAGGGCGGAAGTGAGAGCACAAGAGAAGCCTTCCGCACGAAATTACGCGCCGGCGAGCTTGATGATCGCGAGATCGATCTTGAATTGCGCGAGACGCAGAATGCGCCACAAACCTTTGACATTCCGGGCATGCCCGGTGCGCAAATGGGCATGATCAACCTCTCAGACATGCTCGGCAAAGCGTTCCAGCCGCCAAAAGTTACGCGCCGTATCAAAATAAAAGACGCATACGAACCACTTTTGGCAGAAGAGTCAGAGCAATTGCTCGATGACGAAGCGATCGGGCGCGAAGCGGTTGAACTTGCACAAAATGACGGCATCGTATTCCTCGATGAGATTGACAAAATTGCACGGAGTTCCGAACGGGCCAGCGCCGATATTTCGCGCGAAGGGGTCCAACGCGATTTACTCCCCTTGATCGAGGGCGCGACCGTGACCACTAAATACGGCCCGGTTAAAACCGACCATATTTTGTTTATTGCTTCGGGCGCATTCCACCTTTCAAAGCCATCTGATCTATTGCCGGAACTGCAAGGGCGATTGCCTATTCGGGTCGAGTTAGATGCATTGTCCCGTGATGATCTTCGGCGGATTTTGACAGAGCCGGAAGCAAGCCTGATCAAGCAATATTCCGCGCTCATGGAAACCGAGGGCGTGACCCTTGAATTCAGCGAAGACGCGATAGACGCGCTGGCCGATGCTGCCGCAGAGGTAAATTCCGGCGTTGAGAATATCGGTGCCCGCCGATTGGCCACGATCATGGAAACCGTGCTCGATGAGGTCTCATTTACCGCAACCGACAAAACTGGCGAGACGATCAGTATCGATGCGGCTTTCGTCAATGACCGGCTTGGCGGAATTACGAAAAACGCCGATCTGTCAAAGTATATCCTTTAGTTTTCGAGGTCATTTTCGCCTTCGAAACAACCGTGACTTTTCGCTTTTCACGGGCCGACCTGTGGCATTTCCCGCTCTTTCTGGCGGGAAACCGCATAAATATGCGCCTAGACACCCTTTCCCGCCTCATTCCGGGCTTTCACGATCGTTAAGGACAGGTTAATCTATCCGCTCGTGAGAGGGTAACGAGCGGGGAATTACCATGGCTGACGGCGCGGCGCGGACTTGGAAGCGACGGTCCATGATGTCCTTTGCGGAGGATGCTGACCCGCGTTTTGCGGATAAGCCGGAGGATTCTGCCGAGCGCAGCAATCGAAGCCCGCTCGAAAAAGGCAAGAAGCAACCGAAAATCGCCTTCACTGGCGAGGAATGGGGATATGGCTACCAAGCCACGGATTCCTTCCTTCGCCGCGCGCGGGCAAAGGGTAATGTCCCTGACGCCGGTCTAGGAGCCGTCAACTCGCGGATCGAACGCGAATTTGAACGGGCCAGCACCAACAGCAATTTTGACTATAATTACGCGCAGACAATGCCGCTGCGGACCAAAGAGCAATCTTTGATGGCGGTGAAACAGGATACGGCAGATTTTGCTGTCATCCCGTTTTATCATCCGTATACGGGTTATGACTTTGAAGCGCTGCGGGCGATGGCCAGCCAGTTCACGCTTTTGGGCGTCGATCAGGTCGAGGCGACAGACAAGCTTTGCCTCGCCGTGCATGAATCGCAACTCTACGACATTATTCAATCATCACATCCGGGTACCGGTTTTTCGGCGCTGCAAAGACGCTTCAGAAAGTCATGGGGCCTTTTAGATACAGGCAGCGATAATGCGCCGACCGGTGATTATGCCAATGAAAGCCCGCGCGCTGGTCTGCCGATCGATATGGCGGATCAAAAACTGATCCGTGACCGGATAGACGTTGTCTTTGCAGGCCCAGAGGCGGCGCGGCGTTGCAAGTCGAAGCTAGATGGCATGCGCGCAATCGGCGTTGAGGTGCGCGAGACCTCGCAGATGATCGAACCTCATCGGGAACTGGCGCGACTGGCGCGGTCTTCGGTAAATTCAAACCGCCAGACAAACACCATGTTTGACCCGGTCACCGGCAAAACCCAGTTTGTCTCGACGCTTGGAGCCGACACACAAAGCAATCCGCTCTTTGCCATGGTCTTGCCTTACGAAGTCGCGATGCGCTCATCCGACTACGTCATAATCGATCATGAATATGATGATGCCGCCCCGGCGAAAACCCGTTTTATGGTGGTTGAGAATAATCCCGATCAAACACTGGTCGAGGACCGTTATCGCACGACCGATGCCAAAACGGGCTATTGGGTACGCCGCCTTGAGGCTATTTCGAACCCGTCAGGCACAATCGGTTCCGGCTTTTCGAAGATGCTTGGCTATGTTGGCGGTACTGCCGCAATCGCATTAGTCGGGCTTGGTGGTTTTGGGCTACTCACTGCGACACCGCTCAATTTTGATTATCCGCCGCAACTTGCCTGGCTTTCCGGATTAACGGCCGGGTCCGCGGTGCTCCTCGGCACCCTCGTCGCATTGATATCTTGGGTGTTCCTGTCGGTTCGTCCAACGGGTGAGCAGGGCGTTCGGGTGATGCTGCGCTTCCGTCGGGATGCGACCGCGGCCTCGCTAGGGGATATCGAAAACTATCTTCGGAATTTTGGCGTCCGCCATTCGGTCGTACGCATTGACGAAGATAGCGGCCGCGACAAGCCATCTTCGGTGGTGCTAGATATCGAGTTCGACCCCCGTGACTTCGCCTATGGGCCGATGAAAATGCTCACGCGGCGCCTGCGCGGTTCTGTTCTTAACGGCGCACTCAAGAAATCCTTCCAGCGCTGGAAAAATCGCGGCGTTACCGTTTTGGCTGCCATGCCGTTTGAACCAGAACAGGCGCAACTGCCGAAACACAAGCCCCGTCGCTGGTGGAATGAAGCTGTGTTGGATTGGGCTGCTGACTTTGTTGAAACCAACTTCGCGATCCGGCTACCGCGTTTGTTGATGTTTATCGTATTGCCAATCGCAATTGTCGTTGCGTTTGTCTGGAAAGTTCTGCTGAACGGCTAACGTTTCAAAAAAACATAAAAGGCCCCATCACCGCCATGGCGTTGATGGGCCGAGCTGGACCGGGAAATAAAACGCCGAACACTGTCCTCGCTCAACCAATCCTGAAATCGACCACGTAAGACACCCCGCCCTTTATTGGCAAAGCCATCATGCGCATCGTGCTTTACCAGCCCGCCTGAGACCATGCCGCCTTTGCCGGTGATAACCAGCAAACATTTTGCGCCGCGGGCATGACCTTCGCGGATGAAATTATGCAGAACCATGCGCGCCGTAACCTGATTATGGCCATGGAGATCGAGAACCGCATCAATCGCAATGCGCCCGCGACCTGCGAGCCTGTCCATGCGCGGGTCACCCGCACCCATTGGGTTCGGGGTGGGACCTGATTTTTTCTGTATCGGCCTCTGATCGGGCCGATAAGCCGAATTCTGGTGCTTTGCCGAAGACGCCGGACGATGTTGCGATGGCGAAACAAGCGGCACTTCTTCTTGCTTTTGGGGGCGGTAAGCCGAAACATCTTTGGTCACTTTTCGCCAAAGTGCCTCTTCCTCGCCCGTCAGATGCCGCCGTCGTTTCACAAGCGATTTGCCCTTTTAAACTCGATCCGTTCGGCCAGACGCTGGGGCAGAAGAATAATCATCTTACCCCTCGCGTTCATTTCACCGGCCATTTTACCGGCTTCTTCGCCAGACCCCCAATAATAGTCGCCACGAATGGGCCCTCGAATAGCGCCGCCCGTATCCTGAGCGATCACTAACCGCCGTAAGGGGTCAGCATTCTCGTCCAAGCGAATATCGATCCAGACAGGCATACCGAGCGGATAATAACGGCGATCAACCGCCAGTGACCGGCCCGGCGTCAATGACGCCCCTTGTGCCCCCAGGGGGCCTAACTCGGGAGCGACCTGATCGAGGCGATTGAAAAAGACATATGATGCATTTTCTTCTCGCAGGGATTGCGCCTCAACAGGGTCAGCATCAACCAGCCATTGCCGAATAGACTGCATGGAAACGTCTTCAAGCGGCATGATTTCACGTTGAACCATCACCCGGCCAATCGCTGTATAGGCATGACCATTCTGGCCGCCATAACCAACACGCAGGGCGGTTCCATCCTCAAAGAACAATCGCCCGGATCCTTGAATCTGCAGAAAGAATAAATCGTTGGGATCAAGCCAGGCTATTGGATCGCCATCAATGCCGCCGTTTTCAATCGACTTTCGGTCGGCATAGGGAACAAGCCGGTTGCCTTCGATCTTGCCGGCAATACGCTCACCTTTGAGGGTATCGCGAAACATCCCGAGATCAACTTCGACAAGGTCATCCGGACGCGGAAGAAGGGGTGCGGAAAACCGGTCTGTCTGAGTATTCGATGCGGGATAGACAGGCTCGTAATAGCCGGTAAACACACCGTCATTTTCGATTTTCGGCGGTGCCCGACGCGCGCGACTATCGGGCAGGGGCGCGCGTTTCACAGAGACTTCAATTGGCTGGAAATGGAATTCAAAAAATTTTCGAATCGCGCCGCGCCGAATGGATGGATCGCTATATGCACTGACGGTCAATGCCCGCGCTTCGTGGCAGGGCCGCTGCCAATCGGCGATGGTACCTGCAAGGGAAACCCCTGTTAATAGAGTATTTTCCAGTGGATTGGCGGCCTGTGACGGATCTTGTTTTTCGAATATCTCACACGATCGCATGAAGGCATTGAGGGCCTCAGTCGGATCATCCCGGTGCCAACCATCGATCTCGTCATACGAAATCGGCAACAGTTGCAGCGCCGGATTACCAAAATCTTCGTCAGAAAATTCCCGATCATAATAGGGCGGCAACACACCCGAAAACACCAACGCCGCTGCCGCCATCGCAACGAGCAGCGCACCAGCCAAAAAGAGTCGGAGTAGCGTTCCTGTTGATGACTTCACGGCCCAGTGTTCCCCATCAGGATCAAAATACGCATTCGGTCATGAAAGGGATAAATTCATGATTGACCGAAACATAGAAATGTTATCGGCCAGACCGCGAATTGCTGCAATGCATTTCAGAATTAATCCGCACCGCCGGTCGCCACGAGCGTCCAATTCGGATCGCGGCTCGAACGTTTGCGAGAAAACTTCCAACGGTCTTTGACCAGATCAATCCGGTTCGGATCGCCGTCTACCACTTGACCGTCGCGGTCACGTGTCACCCGGACCTGATTGGAAGCGAACTCGACAATAGCGACCATATTCTCGCCTTCGACAGCGCTTTCGATAATCGAAGCCCGCTCAATACCAACGAATTTAAGATCGGTCGTGTAACCAGCGGCATCGCGCTCAACGACCGCACCCTTAAACGCCTCATAAACGGAGCTGTTTAGAAAACCGCGGATTGATTTGAGGTCGCCCGAGGCAAATGCTTCAATAATCATCTCATAGGCGCTACGCGCACCCGCGAGGAAGCTGGCCTCATCGAAGGTAGGATCGGCCTCGCGCAATGGGCGCGCATTCGCCGATACCGGCTTCTGAACAACGACTTCATCAGCGTCATTCGTCTCCTCGCGGCCATCATCGCTCGCCCGTTTCTGCGACGCGCGCTGAATGGCTTCCAGATCGGTATTCTGTTCGTGACCGGTACGAGTACCCATCACGGAGATCAGCCGAAAAATCACAAATGCCGCTACACCGGCGAAAAAGAGAAGAACTGGATCCATAGCGTCCAATATTGCCTTCAAACCTTAATATTCCCAAAGCGCACTCTATATAGGAGCAAACGAGCAGAATACACCCGGAGCAACATGCTGTTTATCCTCCTTGCGCTATTTATTGTCGGCCCGATCGCTGAAATCGCCGTATTATTGACTGCGGGCAATGCTTTCGGCGCATTGCCGGTCGTTCTCGCCTGTATTTTTACGGCCTTTTTAGGCGGTTTTTTGATCAAAATGCAGGGCTTGGCGGCGCTGAATGCGGCCCAGAGTGACCTTCAGACGGGGCGGCTGCCAGTCGATTCTGTGGTCGATGGCGCATTATTGATTGTCGCTGCGCCGCTTTTGATGACACCAGGCTTTTTAACCGATGCCGCAGGGTTCTTACTGCTTGTACCGCCCATAAGACGCGAACTCGCCCGTATTGCCTTGCGGTTTATCCGCGCCCGCGTGGTCCATCGCGACGACTTAATGCGCTAGTTTTCGCAGTTTTTCCGGCTCGGGTTGCAGCATCTTCGCCTACCGTGTAATGAGCCGGCTCTTTCAAAATATGAAAACGGAACGATCTCATGTCCGATACGCCTGCCAATCCGAATTCTGCTGCCCCTGAGGGCCAACAAGCGGCACCGTCGCTTACTGTCCTCGCTCAGTATCTCAAGGACCTCTCCTTCGAGAATCCACACGCGCCAGGGGTCTATCAATCCAATTCAACCCCAAAGATCGAGGTCAATGTTGACGTTCAAGGCCGCGCCTTGAACCCGAACCAATATGAGATCGAACTTTCGGTTGCTGCCCGCGCCAATCGTGAAGATGGCGAAGCGATGTTTGTGGTCGAAGCGACCTATGCAGGGGTGTTCGAGATTACCAATGTCCCGCGCGAACAGCTGGAAATGGTCATGCTGGTCGAGTGCCCGCGGCTTCTTTTCCCGTTCATGCGCCAGATCGTGGCCGACGCAACGCGGAATGGTAACTTCCCGCCATTGATGCTTGAGCCAATCGACTTCATGGGCATTTACATCGCCAACCAGCAGCGCCGCGCTGCGCAAGAGAATGGCGAAGAGGCGGCACCAGCCGTCAACTAGGCGTCGGCTTTTACGCCAGCCAACCGGCTCCAGACGCTTTCTTCGCCAAGTTCCGCGACGAAAGCGTCATGCGCTGATTTTTCACTTTCCGTAACCAAAGACCGAAGCGGCTGTGGCCGCTGGCGCGCTGGCGCGCGTGTTACGTTAATCCCGCTCGATTGCGTTTCGTCACTGTCATCGCGTTTGAAATCGAGCCCCGCTTGGGCACCGCCGGTCAGTTCGATATAGACCGCGGCGAGCAGTTTTGAATCGAGCAAAGCCCCGTGGCCATCACGCTCTCGCGTTGACGTATCAATACCAAAGCGTGCGCACAAAGCATCAAGGCTAGCAGGCGAGCCAGGGAATTTCCGCCGCGCAATATGCAGCGTGTCGACGATGTTATCCCTATCAAGAATGCGCAGCTTCGCCGCCGCAAGTTCAGCGTTTAAAAAAGGAAGGTCAAAGCCGATCCCATTATGGGCAACCAATTGCGCATCGCCGACAAAGTCCAGAAAAGCCGGTGCAACCTCGGGATGGGTAAAGATCGGTTTATCGCTCAGGAACTCCGCCGATAGTCCGTGTACTTTATATGCGCCCTCTGGCATGTCGCGCTCAGGGTTAACATAGGAATGGAAATTACGGCCGGTCACTGCACCATTGACCATTTCGACGGCACCGATTTCCACAATTCGGTGACCTTCTGCAAATTTGAAACCCGTTGTTTCAAGGTCAAATACGATCTGCCGCATTCCGCCGCCCCGTTTCCTTTCTTGGTCGTCCCGACATCCGCCAGATGTCTTTTATTGTAATTAATCCTCAGAAGAATAAAGCGTTTCTTTTACCGCGACCGCAATTCCTTTGAGGGTAAATGGTTTTTGAATATAGCCCGCACCGTCAATCACATCGAGCTGCTCTCGCACAGCGGCTTCGGCATATCCAGACATAAATATGACTTTAGATTTTATGCCGAGTTTTTCACGAGCCTCGGCGACCATTGATGGGCCATCCATGACCGGCATCATCACATCAGAAATGATCAGATCAAAATCCTGATCTTCCTCCAGAATTTCTAATGCTTCGTCACCGTCTTCGGCTTCGCTGATTTCGTAGCCGCAATCGCCCAAAGTGGCGATTACGAAATTACGGACCGGATCTTCATCTTCGACGATCAGAATACGCCCGGCACCCGTTAAGTCCTGTGGCTCTTTCTTTGGTGCAGCCGCCGGTTCGGTCTGCGCAGCTTCTTCTGCGTCATAGGCCGGCAGGTATATCTCGAATGTCGCGCCATTTTTCACGCCCGGTTTCAGCGCAATAACACCATCGAGCTGGCGAATAATACCGTAGACGGTGGAAAGGCCGAGGCCGGTGCCTTTGCCAGAATCTTTCGTCGTGAAAAACGGGTCGAAAATCTTGTCCGCGATTTCTTTTGGCACGCCGGGGCCGGTGTCAGCGATTTCGATCAAGACATAATCCTGATCGAGAAGGCCAATGACTTCGCGAGACTTCACCTCTTCCGCCGGAATACACTGCGTCCGGATCGTCAATGTTCCGCCTGCATTCCCCATTGCATCCCGCGCATTCACAGCGAGATTCATGATCGCGGTTTCCAACTGATGGCGATCAACCTTGATCGACGGCAGGGCGCGTCCATTTACAAGCTCGAGTTTGACTTTCTCACTTATCGAACGGGTCAGGAACCGCGAGAAGTCACGCAACAATTCGGTAATCGAAAGCACTTCGCTTTTGAGCGTTTGCTTACGTGAGAAGGCCAAGAGTTGCTTCGTTGTATTTGCCGCACGCTGAGCATTTTCGCGGATCTGAACCAAATCCGGATAGGCCGGATCACCCGCCGGATGTTTCAACATCAAGCGCTCGCAATGACCGATAACAACCTGAAGATAATTGTTAAAGTCGTGCGCGACCTTACTTGCCAGCTCGCCGATGCCGCGCAGTTTTTGGTCCTGCGCATATTCTTCTTCCATCTGCTTGCGATCGGTTACATCCACCGAATAAAGCAGTGTACGGCGCGTTCCGTAAGACCCCCGCTTACGGCGCACGGGCCGCGCATATAGCGCAAAAGTTCGCGCGTGTACGCCTGAACCGACTGTGGCTTCAATTGGCTTTGGTGACCCTCCTGCGCGGGTCTTGCGGCGAATTTCTTCGGCAATCTCTTCAAGCGTTTCTGCGCTGAGGGATTTCGACAGGGGCGCATTCTTCTTTTGCGCACCAAAGGCTTCGGCGAAGGCCTTGTTCGCCTCTACCACCCGACCGTCACGATTGATCTCGCCTTCGATAATAGAAACACCGAAGGGCGATTCAGAAATGTCACCAGACAGGGCAACATCCTCAACTTCGTCAACGGATTCGTCGATAGTCAACTCGACACAGGCAAAGCCTTCACCGACACCGCCGCGCCGGAACGAACAAAAGTTTGCCTCGGTAGGATCAGCATTTTTACGGCGGACATGGGCCGTAAACGATGACCGATCAATGCGCCAAAGATTGCGGACCAGATTGCTTGTTTCGCCAAGCACCACATCATCGATCGAAGTAATCGTTCCGCGATCTGCGCCAAGTTTTTTGCGCATTTCTGCATTGGTCCAGGCAATTTGCCCAGACTTTTCAAGCGCAAAAACGGGCCGAGGAAAGTCTGCATAGGCGGCCGCAAGACTATCCTGTTCCTCTTCTTCAACCGGCAATTCGCGCAGACGCCATGCAACATGATCATCTGCGCCGCGAATGGGCCGTACACTGACTTCAAACCGGCGACGGTCACCACCGCCATCAAGCCCCATGGTTTGGTAGATAATTTCTTCCGCCGCTTCGGCGCTTTTCGCGGCCTTACAAAGGCGGAACACTTTTGTTGCCTCGGCCCCTTGCTGCGCGAACAGGCGATCAATACGCGGTGGCAAGCCCGCGGGACCCATGACGCCGGCATCTTTTGCAAGCTGTGTGTAAGCGCGGTTTGCGTAGGTAACGACGCCATCACGACGCGCCACCAAGCGGGCGTCCATATCCGCGTCGAGTACGCGTTCAGCAAGGCCAAGAGCGCTCAAAATTTCCGCACCTGCAAGCTCCACCGCTTCAGCCGGTTTTTTTCCAGTAACCCGGCGCATCATTACCCCTGCGGCCAAAACCGGCGAGAACATTTTTAACGCCGCCCCACCGAGAAAGAGCGCCACCAGCAGCGCAATGCCGCCCGCAAGAACCAACCCGGTTCCGCCACTTTCGCCCGCGCTGATGATCACATAGACCACCGCGAGAAGGGCAATCGCAACCCCGGCCCACAGCAACCAGAATGTTGCGATATTGACCAAGCCGCCATCGTCATTATCTGACGCATTCGCTTTCGACGCCGCTTCATCCATCATCGCGATTATCTCTTCATTCGTAGGCGGCCGCGGCGGGGTTTCGCCATTCGATTGATCAAGAGGCTCTTCTTGCGAGGTTTTTACGGGTTCCGCACCTGACACTGGGGGTTCTCCAAAAGAGTGATTCGACCGTTAACTATGACGCGGTTCGGTGGACCACGCCACCTCGGCGCTGGCGTCATCCGCGATTAGGCCGGCAACAATAAGCGCCACTTTTCCACAGACAGAAAACACAACCTAACCGATGGTTCATGTTATGATGTGGCCTCGCAATGATTATATCACACCGCGAGATGACCAAGGGAAGATCCTAGAGCGGAGAGGCGCATGTCAAAAAAAATCGGATTAGTCCTTGGCTCCGGTGCCGCACGCGGTTGGGCCCATATCGGTGCTTTGCGCGCCCTGGAAGAAATCGGTGCAAAACCCGATGTCATTGCCGGGTGTTCAGTGGGCGCATTGGTTGGCGGCGCGCATCTAATCGGCGCGCTTGATGAGTTCAGCAGATGGGCGAGATCGCTTGGGTCATTGTCCGCGCTTCAACACTTCTCACTAAAGGTCCATCGGGGCGGTTTCATCGACACCGCACCGGCTTTTGAGGCATTTCGAGATTACGACAAGAATATCGAAGACCTGCCGGTTAAGTTTGGCGCGGTTGCCACCGATCTTGCTACCGGTGAGGAAGTCAAAATGTTGCGGGGTTCGGTGATTGATGCGGCCCGCGCATCAAGCGCCATCCCGGTTGTGTTTCACTCGGTCTATATGAACCACCGCTGGCTGGTCGATGGCGCATTGGCAAACCCCGTCCCGGTTTCCCTCGCACGGGAATTAGGCGCAGATATTGTTATTGCGATTGACCTAAACGCCGTGCCCAAAGTTCTTGATCGTTTCGATGCACCGCCAAGCTCTGTCCCGGCGGTGATCCCGCCCGGCGTACCCGCACCGGACACGGTTACCGGCGCAGTGAGCAAGTTGATCGAAGACACAAAAGCCGCAATCGAGAAACAGATTGAGTTTGCCAAAGCTCGGGCAGGGGCCAAGCCCCATCTATTTGAAACCGCCTATGCCGCCGCAGACATTTTCCAAATGCAATTGGCGCGTGCGAAAGCGGTGATCGACGCGCCAGAAATCATGATCAAGCCCGATATGCGCGACGCTATGCCGACATCATTCGATCGCGCTGACGAATTTATCGAGGAAGGCTATCGATCACTAATGGTAAAACGGATCGAAATCGAAGCCCTGATTGCCGCCTGAAGCCCGGCCACCCGCTAAAGGATGTCGAGTACTGATTCCGGCGGGCGTCCGATAGCGGCTTTATCGCCATTAACAACGATAGGCCGTTCAATTAAAATCGGGTTTTCCACCATGGCGTCGATCAAGGCGCTCTCAGCGGTTACATTTTTCAAATCAAGATCTGTATACGGCGCTTCCTTGACGCGCATAACTTCGCGCGCGCTTTTAACGCCGAGACTTTTGACGATTGATTTTAGTTCCGTCTTGCTTGGCGGATTTTCAAGGTAACGAACGACCTTTGGCGTGACGCCATTTTTCTCAAGCAACTCTAATGTCTGGCGTGATTTCGAACAACGCGGATTATGATAAATCGTTACTGTCATTTTGCTCTCTATAAAGACAAACGATATCCACCGCTTTCTGTCAGCAAAATAGAAGCATTTGACGGATCAGGCTCGATCTTCTGACGCAGGCGGTAAACATGGGTTTCAAGTGTGTGTGTCGTCACACCAGAATTATAGCCCCATACCTCGTCTAGCAAGACATCCCGCGTCACTGGTTTTCCACCCGCACGGTAAAGGAATTTCAGGATTGATGTTTCTTTTTCGGTCAGCCGGATTTTCTTGTCGTCTTCGGTGACGAGCATCTTCACCGCCGGACGAAACTCGTAAGGGCCGACTTTGAATACCGCATCTTCGCTTTGTTCATGGCTACGCAAATGGGCGCGTACCCGGGCCAGCAACACACCGAACTTAAATGGCTTTGAGACGTAATCATTCGCACCAGCATCGAGCCCTAAAATCGTATCGGCTTCACTATCGGCACCGGTCAGCATGATGATCGGCGATTTAAAACCGTTCTTGCGCATAATGCGGCAGGCTTCGCGACCATCCATATCGGGCAACCCGACATCGAGCAAAACGAGGTCGATATGGGCTTCTTCTTTGGCTCGTTCGATTGCAGCACTTGCGGTTAATACCGGCTCGAGTGCGAATTCATCGTGAACCCCAAACTGATCGACAAGCGCGTCACGCAGCAACTCGTCGTCATCTACCAGCAAAATCTTCTTTGAACGGTTCATGCTCTGCCAGCCTCTTCCCTTAATAAGTCAGCTTCATGAGATCGGGTCATACCCCTGAACCGACCCCAAATGAAATTCACAACGAGACAACTTTTTGTTACGGCCCTGTGACCTTATCCAAAACCTTACATCATTTTGCAGGGCGTAGGCCAAATATTGCGCTTCCAACCCTTACATGGGTAGCGCCTAGCTGCGCCGCAATCGAATAATCACCGCTCATGCCCATTGATAGCGCTGACACGCCACAGTCTTTTGCCAGTTTCGCTAGAAGTGCAAAATGCGGTGCCGGATCATCCGCGGCGGGCGGAATACACATCAGCCCCTCGATCGTAAGCCCCAGCTGGTCACGACATTCATCAACGAAGGTCACAACGTCATTCGGGGCAATACCGGACTTTTGTTCTTCCTCGCCAGTATTGACCTGGACAAATAGCTTGAGCCGTTTGTCTTGTTTTTCGAATTCTTTTGCCAACGCCTTTGCGAGTTTTATTCGGTCTACGCTTTCGATAACGTCAAACAGCGCCACCGCTTCTTTGACTTTATTTGTTTGAAGCGGCCCGATCAGACGAAGCTCGGTGTCAGGATATTTTTCGATCAGTGCCGACCACTTCGCCTGTGCTTCCTGAACGCGGTTTTCGCCAAAGACGCGGTGCCCCGTTTCGAGCACCGGCAAAATCCGCGCCGCCTCATGCTGCTTTGACACTGCAACAATGGTAACATGGTTTTGTTCTTTTCCGGCTTCGCGCAATGCTGCGGATATATCTTCGGTGATTGCGGCGAGATTTTCGGCCGGATTGATATCGTCAGGAAGGTTATTTTGGTCGTCGATCGTCATCAGGGGCTCCGCTTACGGACTGCAAAATTAGCAGCCGCAGCGACTGCACTCAAATATCAATCGGGCAGAAACTCGCCTTTCTCACTGGTATTTATGACCGATCAGGCGCGCGTCACCCATCCCGAATTGATAGCCCGGATTTTGCCCAAAGGCGCTGCGGTGATTTTGCGCGATTACGATTTGCCGCAGCGCGCCGCATTGGCACGGCGATTATCGATCATATGCAAAGCCCGTGGGATTTCCCTGTTAATTGCGGGCAACCCCGATCTTGCCATTGCCGTTGACGCTGCGGGTGTTCATCGACCGCGGTGGAGTACACTGACGAAAGCGGATTTGCCGGCACGGTTTTTGTTGACGGCATCATGCCACAACAAAGAGGAGCTTGCCGAAGCTGAAAAAATTGGCGCTGATCTTGCGATCCTATCGCCCGCGTTTGAAACGCGCAGCCATCCCGATGGGAATGTATTAGGCGCGAGCGGCTTCAAAACCATCGCCGAGAATGCGTCGATCCCGATTATCGCTCTGGGCGGCGTCACAGCGTTAAATGCTAATCAGTTGACCGGCCGAAATGTCGTCGGTTTAGCCGCCATAGGCGCTTTTTGGGGCGATTAACTGGCGAGCGTCCAGACCCCAAGTCTATTTCCCCCGGGGTCACGAAAGTGAAACCGACGGCCACCGGGGAATTCATGATGCGCGATGATTTCACCGCCAGCATCGACAACATTTTTCTCGCTCTTTTCTAAATCATCGGCATAAAGAATAATCAATGCACCGGCGGCGCTGGGTGTTTCGGCGCGAAGAAATCCGCCTTCAAGGCCGGCACTTTTAAAGCTGACATAGTCGTCACCCCAGATTTCAAATTCCCAACCAAATGCTTTCTCATAAAATGCCTTTACCGCACCAAGATCAGCAGCAGTAAACTCGACATAATCAATATGGTTATTGGTGTGTGACATGAACATTTCTCCCCGGTATCGAGGGAATGCCTTATCATGAAACCCAATTATGCGAAATGGGGCAGCCCTTAAAAAAGAACTGCCCCATCTCATATCCCCTCTAAGCTTTAGGCGCTTAGAATTCTTAGAATTTGATCGAACTTTCGATCACAACCGTGGTGGCTTCTTCGGGTCCACCTGCGGCCACGGGTTTCTTGGATTCGACATATTGGGCGGCTGCGCCGACAGATATGCCGCGTCCGAGAACATAGGTCACGCCAGCCTGTGCGCTGCGTGTATCTCTGAATAAGGTTGGGTCGATCGGGTTCGCACCAATTACATTTGCCTCTGACTGACCAACGCCAATCATGAAAGCAACATCACCAGCTTCTTCACCGGTGCGGTAGGTCACACCCGCATCAAATGCGAGATAGCCGTCTTCGCCAAACGTCGCGAGACCGGCATTTGTCGATTTGATCGACCCGCCAAGCGTAATACCGCGATAGGCGAGGTTCAAACCGACGGAATAGGCTTCATAATCACCAAAAACCGAAGACAATGTCCGCGTGTCTTCATCAGCGTGAATAAAGCTTGCACCCACACCAACGAACAAACGATCAGTGCCAAGACCAATCCCTTTTTCGTAGTACATGGCCGCTTCGATAGCATCATCCCATTTGCTCGTTTCCGTGAGCATGATGCCCTCTGGTGAAACGACAAATCCGGATTCCGGGGCGCATAATAAATCGCCGCAATTTCTCAAAACCGGTGAGTAGGAAACGCCAAGTTGAAGCCCGCCAAGCACACCACCAAGGAAATTCGCCGGCGGCATATAGGTTAGCTTTGTCGCGTAACCAGTAAAATCGTTTAGCGTATGAATGTCATTGAGCCCTGAAAGGTCAGTCTGCCAATTATTGACATTCACCGAAGAGAAAATCGTTGGTGACGTTACACCAAGAAGCCGCGCTACTCCCTGATCCCGGCCAACGATAACCTGGCCGAAGGAGCCGCGCGCATAAGCATAAGCACCCTGTAGATAGGCATCACTTTCGTCCGGCGCGATACCGCGTGGGCCGCCGCTCAGGAGACTTGAATAACGTCCGCCAGAAAACATCTGGCGGGGCTGATCACCATCAAGCCGACCGGAAACAACCGCGCCGACTTCGATACCGTTATCTAAAAGTGTTGACCCTTTGATCGAGACTTCCACGTTGGCGTCTGCTTTGGCATCGCCATCGACAAGACCAGCAGCAACGCTCGCTTCGCCTTCGACGTCGATTTCGACGGGGTCAGCAGCAAGCGCGGCACCAGCGGTCAAAGCCGCAGCGCTAACACCTAACATCGCTGTCCGAAGACTGGTCATCAGTCTCACTACCGTCCCTATTTGCGAAGGATCCGGAAATCCTTGCCTTCGCGCCTCTACAAAACTCACCTCAACCTGACCTACAGGCAGCGGTCGCGTCATCGTCTCTCAATTTATGCCTGAGCGAGTCCCCACAACTTACTCAAACAATTCCGGACAAAAGCCCGGACCCTCCCGACATAGCGCCCCTGTACCCCAAACCAAGGGGAGTCCAAAGCCCGGACCGCTAAACCGCACAGTTTTCCACCGTTGCCGTTGCAAAAATGCGACGGGTCCGTGGTTGTTCAATTTCCGGGTAACAACCCCGAAATCAAACCCTGCTTTGAGAATGCTATCAGAGCATTTTTCTCAAAATGGTTAACGGCACAAAGTTCTGACTTTATGACCAATCCATATATTCGCATCTCAAAAGGGCAGGTTCAAGCAGTGCGCAGGTTTCCCCGTTGTGTAATTGGCGGTTTGTGGTAACAAAGCCACGGCCTTCGTTAAGGAGTGCCCGACCGCCCTCCAGCGATATGGTTACAGGAAATGGTCTAATTATCGGCCAGGATACAGGATTTCGCACGATGAAGCCCGAAAAACGCAATATTATCAAACTTCTCGCTATGGCGGGGGCTGCCGCTGCCCTCGCTGCATGTGGTGGCAATCGCGCCGATGCAGACCGCAATGCGACTTTGGCGGATTACAAATCTGGCCGCGGTGCACAAGCGACGACCGTTAATCGCTATCTATGGGCAGCGTCGCTCGAAACGCTCGATTTTCTTCCTGTATTTTCGGCCGACCCGATTGCGGGCCTGATCATTACCGAATGGTATGTGAACCCGGAAATCCCGAATGAGCGCTTCAAGACGAATGTTTACATTCTCGACAGCGCCCTACGGGCAGACGCATTGCGGGTTTCGGTTTTCCGTCAGGAACGGGACGAGGCCGGCGCGTGGAATGATGCGACCGTGAACCCAGCCACGGCGCGGGAAATCGAGAATGCGATTCTGACCCGCGCTCGTCAGCTTCGCCTGAACGTCATCGACGACTAACAACAGCGACAATTTAAATGTAGCAAACAAAGGCCGAGCCTGTTCCCCAACAGGCTCGAAAGCTGCTATTTGCGCATGACCCAGCCTAAAGGCGGGTAATGAATTCAGAATTCGAAAGACAGATTGATGTCCCGCTATAATCCCAAAGAGGTCGAGCCAAAGTGGCAAAAAGCCTGGTCCGACGCGAAATCGTTCGAAACCAGCGATAAGACGACCAATAAAAAATATTACGTGCTCGAAATGTTCCCGTACCCGTCAGGGCGTATCCATATCGGGCATGTGCGCAATTATGCGATGGGCGATGTCATTGCCCGGTATAAAAAAGCGTGCGGATTTAACGTACTGCATCCGATGGGATGGGACGCATTTGGGATGCCAGCGGAAAACGCAGCGATGCAAACCGGCTCGCATCCCGCGAAATGGACCCGCAGCAATATCGAGATCATGCGTGGGCAGCTCCAGCAAATGGGTCTTTCGATTGATTGGAGCCGGGAATTCGCGACCTGCGATCCGGGATATTATGTCCATCAACAAAGAATGTTCCTTGATTTCTGGAAACGCGGTTTCGCCTATCGCAAAGAAAGCATGGTCAACTGGGACCCGGTGGACCAAACCGTTTTGGCCAATGAACAGGTCATCGACGGCAAGGGCTGGCGGTCTGGCGCGACCGTCGAACGGCGCAACCTTTCGCAGTGGTTTTTCAAGATTACCGACGCGGCAGACGACCTGCTGGCCGCGCTTGATGATGGCCGCCTGAGCGGCTGGCCCGAAAATGTCCGCCTGATGCAGAAAAACTGGATCGGGAAGTCAAAGGGCTTGAAGATGAAGTTCCGTTTCGCTGACGGAACTAATGCACCATCCGGGCATGATAACGGTATCGAGGTTTTCACGACCCGGCCGGATACGCTTTTTGGCGCGAGCTTTGTGGCGATTTCGCCAGACCACCCTTTGGCCGCAGAAATGACGGACAAAGTCGACGGTCTTTCGGATTTCATCACTGAGTGCCAGAAAACCGGCACCTCAGAAGAGGCCATCGAGAAAGCCGAGAAGCGCGGTTTTAAACTTCCCCTCGAAATGGCGCATCCATTCGATGATCGGAAGCTCCCGGTCTATGTGGCGAATTTCGTTTTGATGGGCTACGGCACCGGCGCGGTTTTCGGCTGTCCGGCCCATGACCAGCGCGACCTCGATTTCGCACGGAAATATGACCTCCCTGTGCCGCCGGTGGTCCTGCCGCCAGACGCAGATCCGGCGACATTCGAAATCGGCGACGAACCCTATGTGGGTCCGGGCAAAATCTATAATTCTGAGTTCCTGAACGGGCTTGAGAGCAGCGACGCCATCGCAATGGCAATCGAGAAAATCGAAGCCATGGGTTTGGGCGAGGGTACAACCCAATATCGCCTGCGCGATTGGGGCGTCTCGCGGCAGCGTTATTGGGGCTGTCCGATACCGGCGATCCATTGTGAGAAATGCGGGATCGTGCCGGTACCGGAAAAAGATCTGCCGGTTGTATTGCCGGAAGAGGCCGATTTTTCAGTACCCGGAAATCCGCTTGATCGGCACCCGACATGGAAGCATGTGGATTGCCCTGAATGTGGCGCGAAAGCCCGCCGGGAAACGGACACGTGCGATACTTTTGTTGATAGCTCGTGGTATTTTGCGCGCTTTGCCTCGCAGCCTGAAAATAAGCCGGTTGATCCGTCAACGGCCGATTATTGGCTGCCCGTAGATCAATATATCGGCGGTATTGAACACGCGATCCTGCATCTTCTTTATGCGCGCTATTTCTCGCGGATGATGAAGCAAGCGGGCTACACCTCTGTCGATGAGCCATTTGCCAATCTCTTTACCCAAGGCATGGTCGTCCACGAAACCTACAAAGACGAAAACGGCGAATGGGTGCTTCCCGAAGATGTCGTCGTCGAGAAGGGCAAAGCGCGACGTCTTGATGATGGGTCACCGGTGAAGATCGGTCCGATCGAAAAGATGTCGAAATCGAAAAAGAACGTCGTGGCCCCAGAAGCCATTGCTGCGCAATATGGTGCTGATGCCGCGCGCTGGTTCATGCTTTCTGACTCGCCGCCCGAGCGCGATGTGGAATGGACCGATTCCGGTGTCGAAGGGGCATGGCGCCTGATCAACCGGATTTGGGACACGGTATCTGCCGGTGCCGACGCTGCGCGCAATGTCGATCTCACCAAACCAGATGTGACGGATGCGGATAAACCATTGCGGCAAGCAACCCACGGTGCCATTGCCGGTATTACCGAGGACATCGAGCATTTCCGTTTCAACAAAGCGATTGCACGGGTCTACGAATTCCTGAACGCCCTCAAAAAAGCCGACAAAGGCGCAGGCGATTGGGCCAAAGCCGAAGCCCTATCTGCGCTGGTCCGGCTGATTGCGCCGTTCATTCCGCATCTCGCAGAGGAATGTTGGAGCCATCTCGGAAATGAAGGTCTTGTTTGCGATGCGCCGTGGCCGGTGGCTGATCAAGACCTATTGGCACAAGACGAGCTGACCATTGGTGTTCAGGTCAATGGCAAGCGGCGCGGTGAAATTTCTGTGGCGGCTGATGCGGATAAAGACACTGTGGAACAAGTGGCCTTGTCGGATGAGACCATTCAGCGCCATATTGATGGCCTGACCATTCGCAAAGTGGTGGTTGTACCGGGCCGGATTGTAAATATCGTCGCGAATTGATTGCGGGCGGAAAGGAAAAGACCATGATCAAACTGAGAGCGCTCGCTGCCTCGACAATGTTGTTCGCGGTCTCCGCCTGCGGGTTTCACCCGATTTACGCAACGACAGATTCGGCAACGGGCGATCCGGTTTTCCGCCAGATTCAGGTGCGCCATGTGGCCGGGCCGACAGCGGTCGAGCCGGTGGTAACCGAAGCGCTGAATGCGCGGATGTCCACTGTCGACGGGATCAAACCAAAATACGAGCTTTATGTGACTGTGACGGAGTCGGCTGAACGGCTTGCGGTTCAGATCGATGCGACCGTGACACGATATAATTACCGCCTGAGCGCCCGCTATACCGTGGTTGATTTGACCAATGGCTCGCGGTTCAGGGGCAGTGCCCGCGCAGTAACATCCTACAATATCGTGAGCTCGCAATATTCGACACTTTTTGCCGAACGAACCGCCGTTGAAAAAGCGGCCCGCTTGTTGGCAGAGGAAATCGAGCGCGATCTTTTGATCCGCTTTGATGAGCCGCCGGAAGAGCGCACCAAGAATGAAGGCCGGTCCTACGAGACTGAACTGAGCCCGGAAGAAATTCTAACAGAGCCGCGCCGCGGCGAAGTCATCGAACCCATAGTGGAAGAGTAGGTATGGTCGCCCTAAAAGGCCGCGCCATAAAAAGCTTTCTCTCTAGCCGCGACGCACACATCGCCGCGATCCTTATTTATGGGCCGGATTCTGGACTGGCACGGGAACGCGCCGTCAAACTTGCGAAAGATGTGGTCGCTGATTTCAAAGACCCGTTTAATTATCTTGAGCTTTCTGATGCCGACCTGAAAGAGGAACCAGGGCGGCTTGCCGACGAGATCGCAGCGCTATCTTTTGCGGGTGGTGAGCGGGTCATCCGGATACGGACAGGTGGCGAAGCTGCCGCAAAGCCCGCAGGCATTTTGCTGGATGCACTTGATGGTGGACACCTGAAACCCAACGGCATTGTCATCATTGAGGCAGGGGAGTTAAGCCCCCGATCAGGACTGCGGAAAGCCTTTGAGAAATCGAAATCCGGTGCGGCGCTACCTTGTTATGTCGAAGGGGCCGGCGATGTTCGAGCCTTGGCCACAGAGATGGCGCGGGCAGAAGACCTCCGGTTTGATGATGATGCGCTTGATTTATTGGTCGCAATTTTGGGTGAGGATCACGGAATTTCTCGCGGAGAGATCAACAAACTCATTCTTTATGTCGGACCAAAATCACTACGATCGGGCCCCGCAACAATTACCCTTGATGACGTCAAAGCCTCTTTGGTGGACGGTCTGGGTGACGCATTAGACGATACTGCTAGCGCGGCAGCGGACGGTGCACCGACCCGTCTTGCCAATGCGTTGCACAAAGCCGCCACCGCCGGCGCAAGCCCAATCGGGCTTTTGCGCGCGTTACAACGCCAGTTTGCACGACTGAAAACAGCTAATGATTACATCGATCAAGGAGAAAGTGCCGCATCAGCAATGAAGAAATTGCGGCCGCCGGTTTTCTTTGGCGAGCAGCGCGCATTTGAAAACCGGCTGCATAAATGGCGTGGCACAAAACTTGACCTTGCGCTCCGCATGCTGATCGATGCCGAGCTGGATGCAAAAACCACTGGCGCACCACAAAGAGAGATTGTTGAACGAACAGCGCTTCGTTTGGCAGTCATGGGCAAACGCTAAAACACCACAGAAAACACGCTGAAACGCAACCTTGAACCGAGTTGATTACATGTTATGGTCCCGCGCGTAGGGGAGAGTAAAAAATGAATTCTGGTATCGTGTATGCAAACCTCCCCGGTAATTCAGCCTGATATTGCGAAGGCGTTTTCCGTTAAGTCCGATCAAGTTTTCCATCGCGCAAACAACCAAGTCTATGCGATTGTTGGATGCAATCGGGAATTGGGGATCGTGTCGGATGTCTGGTTTGACCGCTATGACCGACCGGATGAATTTCGGCACGTGTTGCGCCACGTTTTACAGCTGTTCCAAACCGGTTCCTTTCAGTATTGGCTAGCGGATCTCCGTTTCATGCTGTCGGATTTTTCTCATTCTGAAGATTGGCTGATGAACGAAATCATGCCCGCTGCGTTCAGCGCGGGGCTGGAACGCGAAGCGGTGGTTCTTCCCGATGCGTCGGTGAAAGTCGAAGGCATTGATACCTATGCCAGTGCCTCGCGGACGGTCAAAGCACTGGCAAATGGCCGGGTTCGCGCTTTCTCCGACGTGGCGCTCGCAAAAAAATGGCTGCTTGAGGGTAAAATTCCCGAACGAGATTAAACCCCAGAGCCCATTAAACGACGACAAAGGTCATCAAGCTGATCGAGCGTCAGATAATTGACGGTTAAAGAACCGGCACCCTTTTTCGAGTGATCAATTGCCACCTCAAGACCCAGAATATTAGACAGGTCACGTTCGAGCGCACGCGTATCGGCATCTTTTGACCCACCAGAAGCGCTTGATTTTCCGGCCTTATTTGTTGCGTCCGGCGCAACATCCTTTTCCTTGCGCTCGGCTTTGCGGACGAGCTCTTCTGTCTGGCGAACGGAAAAGCCTTCTTTCAAAATCGCATCGCAAAGAGCATCGGGCGTCGACGAGCCGAGCAAGGCCCGCGCATGGCCCATGGAAATATCGCCGCGCTGAAGCGTATCGAGGGTTTTCTTGGGCAACGCCAACAGCCGCATGATATTCGCCACATGACTGCGGGATTTGCCGACCGCTTTGGCGATCTGATCCTGGGTTCGTTTATATTCGTCAGCGAGGCGCTGATAGGCGGCGGCTTCCTCAACCGGGTTCAAATCAACGCGCTGCACATTTTCAATCAGCGCGATCTCTGCGGTTTCTTCATCCGTCAGTTCACGGATAATAACAGGAACCTTATGCAGCTTTGCTTTTTGCGCAGCACGCCAGCGACGCTCCCCGGCGACGATTTCATATTGGTCCTTGCCCAAGGGGCGAACGAGGATCGGCTGCAGGATGCCTTTATCCGCAATCGAAGTCGCCAGCTCGGCGATGGCATCATCAGAAAAAACACGGCGCGGCTGGTCCGCATTCGCTTTTAATTGCTCGATCGGCAATTCGCGTTTCGGACCGGTGGCGCGTTCCGTTTCGGTGTTTGTGCGCCGCGCCGAAGGGGCATCACCCAACAGGGCGTCAAGGCCGCGGCCCAATCCCTTGCTCTTTTTCTTTTCTGCTACTGCCATGATTTATATACCTTTATGCAGCTTTGGCCCGGCTACGCTCGCGCTGGATGACCTCTGACGCCAGTTGGATATAGGCCTGACTGCCGGGGCATTTGAGGTCATATAAAAGCGCCGGTTTTCCGTGGCTCGGCGCTTCGGAAATGCGGACATTGCGCGGGATCACCGTGCGATACACCTTATCGCCCAAATGCCCGCGCACATCGTCTTCGACCTGATTGGTCAAATTGTTGCGGCGGTCATGCATGGTCAGAACGACACCCTGCAATTCGATCATCGGGTTAATCCGTGCCCGGACCGTATCAATGGTGCGCAGGATTTGCGACAACCCTTCGAGGGCAAAAAACTCACATTGAAGCGGAATGATCACCGCATCCGACGAGGCGAGGGCATTAATAGTCAGCAAGCTGAGCGATGGCGGGCAATCGACCAAGACATAGGTTATGTCCGCGCCTTTTTCGCTTGATGTATAGTCTTCGAGCGCGTCTTTCAGGCGAAAATGCCGGCGGTCAGCGTCGATTAGCTCAATTTCCGCGCCCGCCAGGTCAACACCAGCCGGCGCAAGCATCAAGCCGGGAATATCGGTCTCGGTCACGGCCGCTTCCATCCGATATTCGCCAGACAAAACGTCATAGGTGGTGACGCCACGCTCTGCGGCGGAAATTCCCAAGCCGGTTGAGGCATTCCCCTGCGGGTCGAGATCAATCAGCAGGACTTTTTCGCCCACAGCGGCCAACGCCGTCGAAAGATTGATCGCCGTTGTGGTCTTGCCGACGCCGCCTTTTTGGTTGGCGATAGAGATAATGCGAGGATTAGCCATTTGACGATTTCCGTGCCCGGGCGACATTTCCGATCTCCAGAATGGTCGCATCTGCATTGGTTCGGCTTTGATGTCGTTTCACATCCATATGCCAATATTTAGTGGCTTCGGTCAATTCACCCGCTACATCTTGTCCCTTCAAAAAGTAATACTTGGTAGTTTTCTTTTGTAATCCAACGCCATAGCCAAGTAATTTATCAAGCCGGGCGAGCGCTCTCGCCGTGATGACATCAGGCTTTTTCTGTAGCTTAAGTGATTCGATTCGCGCCGGTATGACCGTTAAATTTTGGAGACCCATGGCGTCGCCCGCCGCCCGAAGGAAAGCCGCCTTTTTGCCAATCGATTCGATCAGGGTCACAGAGACTTTTCGATCTGCGAGCATCGCCGCCAAAACCAGCCCCGGAAAGCCGGCACCAGAACCAAGGTCCACGAGCGTGGTCATATCCTCCGGCAAAAACGGAACGATCTGGGCGGAATCGAGGTAATGCCGCGCCCAGCGGTCATCGATTGTCGAGCGCGCAACGAGATTGTGACGCGACGACCAATCGAGAAAAACCGTGTCCATCGCCAAAAGCCGATCCATTGTTTCACGTGAAACATTTGCGGCGGTTTGAAACGCTTCGGGGGTCATGAGCCTTTAACCATAAGGGCTTTGCCATGGGGCAAGGGGATTGAACCTCTGGTGATAGCTAACCTTTTCGGCGTCGCATAGCGGCCTGCGCGCCAGATTCGCCAATTGCGGAAAACTAATTCGTCACGCGGTAGCGCGGACGTTCTTTTTCACCCAGGCAAGCAGCAATGCCAGCGCCGCCGGGGTCACGCCTTCGATGCGGCCCGCCTGTCCGAGGGTGGTGGGCTTGGCCTCGACCAGCTTGTTCCGAACCTCGTTTGAGAGGCCTTTGATCGCCGCATAATCCAGATCGGCGGGCAGGGCGAGGCTTTCGTCCTTCTTGAAGGCCACGATATCCGCCTCTTGCCGGTGAAGATAACCGGAATAAAGCGCATCGAATTCGAGCTGTTCCGCCACCGCAGGATCAAGCGCCTTGAGGTCTGGCCATATGGCGGCGAGATCCGAAAGCGAGACATCGGGCAGGGACAACAGGTCAATCACATTACGCCGACGACCATCTTGATTGATTTTTAGCCCGTATTTTGCGGCTTCGTTCGGGGTGAGCGTGGTTTCCTGTGCCCAAACCCGCGCCGCATTCAGCGCCGATTGTTTCACGTGGAACATCTGCGCCCGTGCCTCGCCGACGATACCTGCCGCGATCCCGAGGGGCGTCAGGCGTTGATCCGCATTATCCGCGCGAAGCGTCAGGCGGTATTCGGCGCGGCTCGTGAACATGCGATAGGGTTCTGTAACTCCGTGCGTTACAAGGTCATCGATCATCACCCCGATATAGCCTTGGGACCGATCCAGCACGAAGGGCTCAGCCCCCGAGACATGGCGCGCTGCGTTTACGCCGGCCATAAGCCCTTGCGCCGCAGCTTCTTCATAGCCGGTGGTCCCGTTGATCTGTCCCGCAAGGAAAAGACCGGGCAGGGCCTTTGTTTCCAGCGATGGCTTGAGCGAGCGCGGGTCTACATAGTCATATTCAATGGCATAGCCATATCGAATGACCACCGCGTCTTCGAGACCGGGGATGGTTTTCAAAAAGGCCGCCTGCACTTCCTCAGGCAGGGAGGTCGAAATCCCGTTCGGATAGACCGTATGATCATCAAGCCCTTCCGGTTCGAGGAAGATCTGATGGGTCTCGCGTTCGGCGAAACGAACCACCTTATCCTCGATCGATGGGCAATAGCGCGGACCGCGACCAGAGATCGCCCCGCCATAGACCGCCGATTTACCGATATTCTCTTCGATAATCTTGTGGGTGTCCGGTGTGGTCCCGGTTACGCCGCAGGATATCTGCGGGACTTTGATCTGATCGGTCAGGAAAGAGAACGGCACGGGCGAGGGATCTGCGGGCTGCATTTCCAGCTTGTCCCAATGGATCGTCCGACCATCAAGGCGGGCAGGGGTACCGGTTTTGAGGCGTCCCATCTCCAGGCCCAGACCATAAAGCCGATCCGACAGTCCCAATGCGGGCGGTTCGACCCCGCCCCATGTCTTGTCGCTGGCGCGGGCATTGGCGCGCCCCGCAGGAATACGCCGGTCGCCGATATGTATAACGCCTTTCAGGAATGTCCCCGTGGTCAGGACCACTGCGCGGGCGCGGACTTCCGTGCCGTCCATCGCGCGGACGCCGGTGATTGTTCCACGTGGAACATTCTCATCGACGATCAAATCTTCAATGGCCATCTCTTCAATGTCGAGATTGGGATAGTCGCTAAGCAATGCCTGCATCTGGGTGCGATAGCGCTTCCGGTCAGCTTGTGCCCGTGGGCCGCGAACCGCAGGGCCTTTTGAGCGGTTGAGCATCCGGAACTGAATACCGGCCTGATCGATGACCCGCGCCATCACCCCATCAAGCGCATCGACCTCGCGCACCAGATGGCCCTTGCCCAGACCGCCGATCGCCGGATTGCACGACATCTCGCCGATTGTGTCCTTGCGGTGTGTCGCAAGCAGGGTTTTCGCACCCGCGCGCGCGGCCGCCGCTGCGGCTTCGCAGCCAGCATGCCCACCACCAATCACAATGACGTCGTATTCTTTCATCTCGGCTCTTCGGTTTTACACAGGGGGGAAGCGCGGTTCTAGCGATCTTCCCGTGGATGTCCAGATGCGCATTATACGGGCGTTAAAAAGGGGGTGGATAGAAAATCATACCCCATTGTAATTAATGGTGTTTATGATTTTAAGTCTAAATTCGAGAGCCAGAAAACCATTGGATCTCGTAGATAATATGGCCGAGACCAAATAGCGCTGTATTTGTGAAATTTAACTTGAAATTATATTAAACAGGCGTACTTATGAGCCGTGGCCCTTGCTTGGTGATAAGACCCCTCGGGCGCTTCCCTAACCGGATAGCCAAGTTGCGGGCCACACTGCATTTCAGTAGTAATGTACTCTTCCTCTCTCAAACAAATCATACTCACGCCGAATTTTGTCGGCTATTAGGTTATAGCTACGAACGTCCCCACGTTCCCATTTTCGTTGTATAGCCCATGCGCAGTAGTCCACTACTTGGAGACAAGGTTCAGCTGCAGATTTTGGAAATGTAGTCGCCCAATGTTGCCGGTGAATGGTTTGTTGCAATACGTCATTTACCGCACTTGTATAGACCGCTTGTCCTTTTTTTGTGCCAATAGCGGCGGCCGTAATTAGAGCTTCGGTTTTTCCGTCAAAGATTTCCGCGCCTTGGTTTTTCAAATGATAATACCAAGCATACTGATAAAATCTCGCTTCATTAACGCGCGTCTGAGGTTGTGCTTTTGATTTTTCAAGAATAGTAGCATCAATCTTAAACTCATACCGTGAAATTAAGTCATAAACCTCACTTCGAACAATTTGTTTATCCTCGGTCGCATGAAACCAGTCTTTCGCGGGCAGCCCGCGATAAACCATGTCCCGTCTCAATTCGAGCAATTTGTTACCAACTTCGCAGTCAGCCAAAGCGATGGTACAAACAATGAAATATTTACTGGCACGACCATTACTCCGAAAAACGAAGTCACCGGCTTCATCAGAGAAAATATAAACCCTAGTCATTTGCGAACTGGCAAAGTGACTACTGTTTTCTTATCAGAGCTGTCTCTATTTTCCTAAGTTGATAGGTAATTTGATCTACGTCACGCTTAAGTGATTTAATTTGATCTTCTTGATTTTTAACAAGAGCACCAGCGTCATAATAGCCAGTAATACCTAGGATCGCGTTGCATCTGGAACAACAGATAGCGCACTGTTTATATGATGCGCCGCTAGGTGCTACTGTTTCAATATTACTGCCAATACCGCCACAATGCCCACACTTAGCCATAACAAGAACCTCCCTAGTATGGTTTTTACATTACTAATACAAGTATTCGTAAAATTAAAAAGTATTGCTATACAAGTTTTACTTGCCAATGCAAAAGCTCGAAAAGATCTCGCCCAATATGTCTTCAACGCCTACCGCGCCCGTGATCTGGCCCAGCGCGCGGGCCGCAAGTCGAGCATCTTCGGCGGCCAATTCCGGCGCGCGCGTAATATTGGCCTCAGCCCGGGCGAGGGCATCAATCGCTTCTTCCACCGCTTTGACATGCCGCGCGCGGGTGAGGGCAGGGCCATCGGCATTTGCGCCACCGGCCACCGCCTCGGTCAGCTTTTCGACAAATGCCGGTAGGCCCGCACCGGATTTCGATGACAATTGATGGACAATGACCCCTTCCGGGGCCTCATCCGGTATGCCCGCACTCAGATCCGCCTTCGACCAGATCAGAAAGTCACCGGGCCGAAGGAGGTCGAGTGTTTCACGTGAAACAAATTCGCTGCGTGGATCGAGGACGGCGACACGCAGGTCAGCCCCCTCTGCGCGCGCCCGCGCCCGGCGCATGCCTTCCGCTTCGATGACATCATGTTGCGCACCATGCAGACCCGCCGTATCGGCGATGGCCGCCACCACGCCGCCAAGATCAAGCCGCGTTTCGACAATGTCTCGCGTCGTGCCGGCGATGTCTGAAACGATTGCGATCTCCGAACCGGCGAGGGCGTTCACAAGGGATGACTTGCCCGCATTGGGCGGACCGATAATCGCAATCGACACGCCTTCCCTAATCGTCCGTGCACGTCCTGATGTATCGAGAAATGCAATCAACGACTCTCGAAGGCGCGCAATCGCCGGACCTGCCGCCGCGGCAATCGCCGCCGGAACATCGCCCTCATCGGGGAAGTCAATATCCGCTTCGAGCGGGGCCATGACCGCCAAAATCTCCCGCCGCCAGTCTTCGGCCACCGCCGATAAACGCCCGTCTAGCTGGCCCAATGCCTGTTTCTTCTGAAGGGTCGTTTCGGCATCGATAAGATCTGCAAGCGCCTCTGCCTGGGCCAAATCGAGCTTGCCATTCTTGAGCGCTCGGAGGGTGAACTCGCCCGCTTCCGCAGGCCGCGCCCCGAGCCGCGAGAGCACCTCATAGAGCGAAATTTCGACTGCGTGACTGCCATGAAGATGGAATTCCGCAACGTCTTCGCCGGTAAAACTTTTCGGGTTTTCAAAAAGTATGGCCAAACCGCGATCGATAATTGCGCCATCTTTCGGGTCGCGTAATGCCACCAATGCGGCCTCGCGTAATTTAATCTGTCTACCAACTAATTGCGCGGAGATCGCGTGCGCCGCCGGTCCCGACAGACGATAGACCGATACCCCGGCTTTCCCGGCACCGGACGCTTTCGCAAAAATTGTATCGCCTTTACCGGCCATCATCTAAAACCCATCACCAATATCTGCGCCTCTTATCATCAAGAGCGCGGTCCTGTCAGGCCTTTCTGTATAAATGCCACAGGCCTTCGCGATTGACACTTCCATCAAGAAAACGGCAAAGCGCCCTGAAAGTCCCGCCCCCCGGAGTCCTCCATGCCTGCCGCTCGTTCCATCGGAATAATCGCCGTCATTGCCGCCGCCATACTTTGGGGCACGACCGGCACCATTCAGACCCTACTCCCCGAGGGCAAAGAGCCGATCATCGTCGGTGCCATGCGCATTATTATTGGTGCGTTGACGCTGATCATGCTTGCAATGCTGAGCGCAAAAACCCGCAACAGCTTTCGCCTATTGCCCTTGCGCCCGATCCTCCTCGCTGGTCTTGGGATCGCGGTTTATAATATCGCCTTCTTTATTGGCGTGCTTAATTCTGGGGTCGGGATTGGAACGGCTATTACCGTGGGCAGCGCGCCGATCTGGGTGACGCTCTATGAGATTGTCATCAAAAGACAATTTCCGCATTTAACGCGGATCATCGGCCAGACGATTTCAATTAGCGGTGCCCTTTTATTGGTGCTGGCGGGCGGTGCTGGTTCCGGGTCGGTGGTTGGATTTGGTTTTGCGGCCCTCGCCGGTGCGGCCTATGCAGCCTATTCCGTCATCACCAGCCAGATCGGCCCGCGCGCGCCATCTGTTACCACCGCCGCCGCGACCTTTTCGATCGCCAGTCTTTTTGTCCTGCCGGTTTTTCTGTTCCTGCCCGTTGCGTGGATGACCGGCGGCACTGTCTGGCTGCCGCTTCTGTTCCTTGGTGTCGTTTCCACCGGGGTCTCTTATGTACTTTATACATGGGGGCTTAATCACGTCACCGCATCGACCGCGGTGACCCTCGCCCTCGCCGAACCGCTAACGGCTTGGGTCTTGGCCATCTTCGTTGTTGGCGAAAATGTCAGCGCGGTTCAGCTTTTCGGCGCGATCATGTTGATGGTCGGGCTTGCCATTGTGACGGCGTTTCCTGCAAAACCGAAAACCGATTGATCTATTTCTTCTTCGGCGCGGCCCCCATGGCAGAGCCCATCAGGTTCTGGAATTGCTCCATGCTCTTGCCGGACATCTGCATCCATTGCGCCATGAACCGTTCCGGATCAGCGAGCGTATCTAGATTGTCTTTCGCGCGCCGTGTCATCTCATCGACGATCATTTTATTCATCGGCTCAACGTCCGGCATACCAAAAAATGCGCGCGCTTCTGCCGGTGTGCAATCAATATTGATTGTAAATTTCATAGGGCCTCCTTGCTGATGACTTGTTTAGCGCGGATCGACCGCTGTTGACAGCTTAGCGTAAAAACGAACACGCGACGCCTTCATAGGCTCCGCGTTCATCAAAGAATACCTGAAACGCGCCAACCGGCTGACGCGATGCACGGCCCCTTTCATCAACGCTATAAAAGTCGAAAAACTGTGTAAAACCAGTGACTTCACCGTCTTGGGCATCGCGTTCGATCGAACGCCGACCCGAGCGCGCTTCCCCCGGCCCCTGGGCGCACATGGCCCCGGTTCGGCTGTCAGTCAGCCGGGTCCCAAAACTCAGATAACACATTGGCTGGTAATAAGGCAGTTGATCCGTACAATGATCGATACTCGGTTCAGCACGCGCAAAATCATGCACTTCCATCAACCGGTCACGCGCTTCCAGAAACTCATTGGTACGCTCCCACGCGTCACTGCCCCGAAGCGCCGTTGATAAGGCTTCATCCGCGCGGCCCAGCTCATAAAGCGTATTGTCCGCCCGCCGCTCCGCATAAGGGATTTGCTCACGGTGATAATCGAGATTTTTGCGCGCTTTATTCCGCTCCTCGGGCGTTAAATCATCATCGCGCAATGCCGCGCGCCAGCGACGCACCTCGTCCCGATGACGCTCCAGCGTATTGACCGCCTCGTCATATTCACGCTGGGCCGCATCGCGCGATCGCTCATAGGTATAAATCCGTCGGCCTGAAATATAGCCGTTCAGGAAATCTGCCTCTCGCGATGGACGACAAACCCCGAGATAACTCGACCCGGCACGGCCAAAGCGATAGCCGCCTTCATCGGTGCAAAGTTGATAAAGCGCGGATTCCCGCGCCTCCATATAGGTTCCGCGATCGGCAGGCGCACCAAATTCGCTACATCTCGCAGCGCGCTCATCAAAGGTGCGCGCGAGCAGGCCTTTTGACCCGTCTTCAAACCCTGCCGCTGACCAGTTCCCCGCCAGACATTCTTTTTCGCTCATGATTTCGGTCGCGCACCCGGTCAAACCCAAGGTCGCTACGAAAACCACCAGAAAGTGTCGCATAACGCCGCCCCACCATGTAAAGTCCTGCGTAAGATGAGCGCGTAGCAAGCCATGGTCAATCCGGCTTCGCCAAAACGTGCGGAAGTTGAGCCAGACGGGAATATTATGAGCAAAGCAATATTCATTGACCAAAACGGATCTGCTGACGTTCTTGAATTTCGCGATCATGATTTGCCGCCGCCTGGACCCGGCGAAATCCGCGTCAAAAACACCGCGATCGGCGTCAATTTTATCGATATATATCAACGGCGTGGCCTATATCCGCTGTCGATGCCCGCAATTCTGGGGTCAGAATCTGCTGGAGTCATTGATGCGCTCGGCGACGGGGTAACGGGCCTTGCGGTCGGTGACCGTGTTGCCTGCCTCACCGGTAATAGTGCCTATGCGGAATATGTGAATGTCAGCGCCGGCAGCGCCGCAAAAATTCCCGATGGCATCGGCGAAGATGTTGCGGCCTCACTTTTCCTGAAAGGGCTCACCACCGAAATGCTGCTCCGTCAGGTCTATGAGTTAAAAGCCCAAGACACATGCCTTGTCCACGCGGCAGCGGGCGGTGTCGGCACGATCCTTTGTCAGTGGGCCCGTAATATCGGTGCACGGATTATCGGCGTCGTTGGCTCCGAAGACAAAAAAGCCATCGCCAAAGCGAGCGGCGCAGACGAAATTATCCTCCGCGATAAAGATACGGATATTGCCAAGGAAGTACGGCGTCTGACCAATGGTGCGGGCGTGCAGGTCGCCTATGATTCCGTTGGCGCTGCGACCTTCACCGCGTCTCTCGATAGTCTCGCCCCGCGCGGGCATATGGTCACCTTTGGTAATGCTTCGGGGCCGCCCCCGGCGATTGAACCGCTTGAGCTGGCCCGGCGCGGTTCGCTGACCCTGACCCGGCCAACCTTATTCCACTACGCGACGCCCGATCATCTGCCCGCGATGGCCGCAACCTTGTTTGCGATGATTACCCAAGGGGCGATCATCCCGAAAATAAGCCACCGCATTGCCCTATCGAATGCCGCCGAAGCGCACCGGCTCCTCGAAAGTGGTACCACCACGGGTTCAATCATTTTAACAACATAAGAGAAGAAATTCAGATGCTTAGATGGGTTCTCGCCGCCAGTAGCCTGGCCTTGGTCGCTTGCAGTGACTCTGTAACTGACACAGACACACAAACACCTCGGCTCAATTCATCCATGGGATGGCGGATCGCCGCCGGGAATGATCTCAACGCCTTCTTTGAATGCCTGGAGAACGAAGGGGTCACTTTGGTCTCGGCCCATCGCGGTGGACCGACTCCCGGATTTCCGGAAAATGCTCTCGAAACCATGGCCGAGGTCATGACCAAAATCCCTGCCGTCATGGAAATTGACGTGGCCACATCAAGCGACGGGGTTCTTTACCTCATGCATGATGACACGCTTGAGCGCACCACAAATGGCGAAGGCGAAACAAACGCCCTGTCATGGGCAGAGCTAAAGAAATTAAAGCTCGAAGATAATGACGGGCGGATCACCAATTTTGCCCCAACCCGCTTTGCTGACGCGCTGGCATGGGCTGAGGGCCGCACAATCATTCAGGTCGATTTCAAGCGCACCACCAAATATGAAGATGTCGCCAAAGAGATAATCGCCCAGAACGCAGAAAACCGCGTCATTCTTATTGCCTATTCACGGGCCTCAGCTCGCAAACTCCATAGCCTCATGCCCAATGCGATGATCTCCCTTAGCTTGAATTCCCAATCCGACCTTAACCGCGCCGTGGCGACTGGCATTCCTGATGACAGAATTCTCGGCTTTACCGGCATCGAAGATCCGCGCCCGCGTTTGTTCTCCATACTGAATAGCCGCGATGTCGAGGTTATTTTCGGCACACTCGGCGGAAGAGATTCGATTGACCGGGCGATTGCGGCTGATGGTGATGAAGATCGTTATGCCGAAATTGCCGCGCAAGGCGTCGATATAATCGCAACCGACCGTCCGTATGCCGCCCATATTGCACTGGATGATGCCGGGCGCGCGCCGAGCGATGGTCAATGCGGCATTCAAAAAGTTGGTGATTGATCCATGCGCGTTTTACCCCTTTTCATAGCGCTTTCGATCATCGGATGCTCGGCCGAGACAGCCCCGGCGCCGGACGCCAAAACACCCTCTAACGCCGCAGAAATCACCGCGCCATCAGGGGCTTACGTTCTTGACCCATCCCATGCCAGCTTGGTTTTCCGGGTCGATCATCTGGGCTTTTCTCATTACACCGCGAGTTTTGACCGGTTTGATGCGGCGCTCAATTTCGACCCAAGCGCACCCGAGACCATGACCCTCAGTGCAAGCATCGACGTTAGCTCGCTAGACATTCCGACACCGCCCGATGGGTTTCTTGAAGAACTGCTTGGTGTAGATTGGTTTGATGCCGATACCCATCCAGAGATTATTTTTCATTCGAATGAACTCATCCCGACGGGACCGAACAGCGCGCGTGTCGATGGCAATATGACCATGCTCGGCACGACGGTGCCGCTCAGCTTCGACGTGACTTATAAAGGCGGTTATGCCGGCTATCCCCCCTATGATCCGAATGCGCGCATTGGCTTTATCGCGGAGGGTAAAATAAACCGAAGCCATTTCGGGCTCGACACCGGATTGCCGCCAGAAGGCAGCACAATGGGCGTCGCAGATCTTGTGACCTTTCGCATCGATGCCGAATTTACTGGTCCACCAGCGGAGGAGGCCAACAATAATCCCTAAATAAAGAAAAGGAGCCAAAAATGGTTCAGGAGGTAACGCCCTTTCTGATGTTCGAAAAGGACGCAGAAAAAGCCATAAATTTCTATGTCTCGGTTTTTAAGGATGCAAAACTAAAAAGCATCGAACACTGGTCAAAAGATGAGGCCGGTAAAGAAAACACGGTGAAACGCGCCTATTTTTCAATCGGTAACCAAGGGTTCATCGCGCTTGATAGTCCGGTGAAACACGACTTTTCGTTTACGCCGTCATTGTCGATCTTTGTCGATTGCAGTTCCGAAGAAGAGCAATCGAATGTCTTTGACGCCCTCTCAGAAGGCGGTGATACCCTGATGCCCCTTCGGGATTGGGGTTTTTCGAAAAGATTTGCGTGGATAAATGACCGCTATGGCGTGTCGTGGCAGCTAAACCTGCCTTTCTAACGTCTCTATCACACAAATTGACCGGCATACCCCGCAAGGGGGATGCCGCCATCCCCACAGCACGTCATGACTTCACACGGTTCACGGCATTGACTGGGTCGTGACCGAACGAATGAGGGGACTCCATATGAAAAAACTACTGACTGCCACCGCCGCTGCCACAGCCCTGTTTAGCGCTTCTGCTTTTGCAGGCGATGATGCATCCGACATTGAAATTACCCAGCCCATGAAAATGGGTGATGCGCGCCTTAGCTGTGACGCGATTATCGCCGAAGCTGGCCGTATGGAAACCGTGCTCGGCGGATCGCCCGCCAGCGGGTTAATGGATGCGGAACAGCTTGCCGGCATGGGCACCTCGCTCGCGCAACAGGCAATGATTTCTAGCGGCGCGGGCGGAAAAGCCCTCGGGGCCGTGGGACAAGTGGGCGGATTGCTCGGTCGCTCTTCCAAAAAGAAGAAAGAAAAGGAAGCCATGCGTAAAGCGATCGCAGAGAAGCGCTGGATTTACATGGTCGGCCTTTATGAAGGCCGCAATTGCGACGCGGCACCGGTTGAAGCCGCGCCCGCAGAGGTCGTCGAATAATTCAATTCTGTTTCCGGGGGGAGAACACACGGGCTGGCTTCCGTTTTGGCCAGCCCGTTTTCTTTTATGCAGGCTCCAGCGCCGACACTTTTTTCCATGCGTCGCGCGCGGTTAATCGCTCGAAATAGGCTTTGGTCGCATCGTCCATCAATTCGCCATTGCGCGTAATTTTTATCAGGAACAACGCATAACCGACCGAGATGTCTGCGAGTGAAAACTCATCAAGAAGATATTCCCGATCCGTTAGATGTTTTTCGAGAAAGTTTAGGCAATTCTTGGTCTCGTTTTGCGACCAGATTTTCATTGCCTCAATACGTTGCTCTTTCGGCAATATCGCGGTCTGACCGGCAAGCATCCCGATATAAGCGCCCATCCCCGCTTCACCAAATTCCATAAACTGAAGATAATCCGCATAGTCACTATCTTTCGGTCCGCGTGATAAACGTCCATCCGCATATTTATTGGAAAGATATTCGATGATCGCAACCGACTCGAGCATCGGTTTCCCGTCTTCCAGAAATACCGGTGTTTTCCCAACAGGGTTCAGCGCCAGATATTCCGGTTCTTTTAATTTCTCCCGCTCAAAGGGGCACGTCTCGATTTCCACGTCCAGGCCAAGTTCATAAATTGCCCATGCAACGCGGATACTCCGGGTCATTGGAAAATGGATAAGTTTCATCGTCATGTGCCAGCGCTCCATAAAATAATGCCCGACCGGGCCCTGTTATTTTTATGCGCGCTGACATCAAAGACAGCAATCATCGATCGCAGTAAAAAGGCCGCCAACAAGATCACTTATTGGCGAGCAATCGCTGCCCTATAGTTTTTTAAGGGCGACGGTAAAGGATGTTGTAATTCCGTTCTTGCGCGAAATCTTGCGCCAGCAGGATTTAAATCGCTGGTTGCGTTCGATTGATGATGCAAGCTCCTTGGCGGCTTTCGTCGCGGTTGCCTCATTGCCCTGCGAAATCGCTTTGCCGAGGGCTTCGTAATCGTCGATCAACACATCAATGCGGCGCGTGCCATTCTTGCCGTATGATCCGCAAGCATCATTGCGGTTAATCATAATCCGGCGCCAATCATCATCGGCCTCGGAAAATGCTCCGCTCACATATTTTTCTTGCACCGAAGCATAATCAGCATGTGCAATGCCGGTTAGCAAAAGCGTGCTCGACCCAATCAACGCAACAAAACTAGCTGTTTTTCTCATCGGACTCTCCTTTTCATTTTGCAACACAGATCCACCCCCCTCCTGTGCGCCCCGGCCAAGAGTGTCGTGTACTGATGAAGCTATACGATAAACCTAGATCGCCGCGTTTCGACGTTCAATCACCATTCGGTGAACGGTCGCCATTACGCGATTAATCCCATTCTTATGCGACGAACCGATTTGGCTGTTGTCTGATCGTCCGGGATGCGACAAAATTGTACTAAGGCTTGTGCGATGCGGCATGCCGCCGCTGCGTCATCTCATGCGCTTTGAGTATTCGAATAAACTCATTAGTTTCTAGTCAGCAAAAAATGGTGGGCCCTATGGAACTAGACGCGCTTATCCTGTCACGCTTGCAATTCGCGTTCGTTATTGCATTTCACATCATGTTCCCGTCATTCACGATCGGACTGGCTGCGTTTTTGGCCGTTTGCGAGGGGTTGTGGCTTAAAACCAAGCGCGATGTGTTTTTGCGGCTCTATCTCCACTGGGTGAAGATCTTTGCGCTCGCCTTTGCCATGGGCGTCGTGTCCGGCGTCGTGATGAGTTATCAATTCGGCTCTAACTGGTCTGTTTTTTCTGATAAAACCGGCAATGTGATGGGGCCGCTTCTGGGTTACGAAGTCCTGACGGCCTTCTTCCTTGAGGCAACCTTCCTTGGCGTGATGTTGTTTGGGTGGAAGCGCGTTGGTAATCGACTTCACTTCATCGCAACGCTCGCCGTTTCCATCGGTACGATGATTTCCGCGTTCTGGATTCTCTCCGCCAATAGCTGGATGCAGACCCCCCAGGGATTTGAGCTGGGTCCGGATGATCGGTTTTATGTAACAAGCTGGATGGAAGTGATTTTCAATCCCAGCTTCCCCGCAAGATATGTGCATATGATGCTTGCGGCCTTTATTACGACCGCTGCCGTCATTATGGCCGCTGGCGCAATTCAGGTCATACGCGGACGCATATCGGAGCCAACCCGGTGGCAAATGCGCATGGCCGCCGGGACGCTCGCGGTGTTAATGCCGCTCCAGATTTGGGCCGGTCATTGGTCAGGTGAAATCGCGCACCACTATCAACCCGCAAAAGTCGCGGCCATGGAAGGCTGGTGGGAAACCAAAGAGGGTCAACCGACCATTCTTTTTGCGCTCCCTGATCAGGAGAACCAGCGCAATATCGCCGAGATCGGGATTCCCGGCCTTGGTGATGTGGTGGTCGGCGGCGAAAAACCGCTCAAAGGGTTGGATGCATTTCCGGAGTCTGAACATCCGCCGGTCTTTATCGTGTTCTGGGCATTCCGGATTATGGTCGGGGCCGGACTGGGTTTGTTGGCAATTGGCCTTTGGGGCCTTTGGCTTTGGCGAGCAAAAAAGCTCACAAAACCGGGGTTGTTCCATTACCTCGCGGTGCCCGGTGGTACCCTTGGTTTTGTTGCAGTGATCGCCGGATGGGTCGTCGCCGAAGTAGGCCGCCAGCCCTACACGGTTTATGGGGTGCTGCGCACGGTCGATAGTGTCTCGCCCGTGCCTGCAAGTCAGGTTGCATTTTCGCTTTTGGTTTTCATGATCGTCTACGCCATCATTTTCACCGCTGGCGTTGTTTACATGGCCCGGATCGCTACCCGCGGCTTTGATGATGAGCCCGTTGGTCCGCCTAAGGACGAAAAACGTGCACCGGGCACGCCGCTCGGCTCTGTTCACGACCCCGCTGAAACCGACGATGATAAACCTACTGGCCTCGCGCCGAGCGCATCATAAGGGAGAGGTATCATGGATGTTGCATTGATATGGGCCATTCTTATCGCCGTTGCCGTTATGATGTATGTCCTGCTTGACGGGTTTGACCTCGGCATCGGTATCCTGACGGCCTTCGCCAAAGACGAAGCCGAACGGTCGATGATGACCGCAACTATTGAACCGGTATGGGATGGAAATGAAACCTGGTTGATCCTTGGCGGCGGCGGATTATTCGCCGCGTTTCCATTGGCTTACGCGATTATCATTCCGGCCTTTTATATCCCTGTTCTGATTATGCTGGCCGCATTGATTTTCCGCGGCGTGGCATTTGAGTTCCGGCACAAGGCCGTGCGCGAACCGACGAAAAAATTCTGGAACAACGCCTTTTTCGGCGGGTCGCTTATCGCTGCATTCTCTCAAGGGGTTATTCTCGGGGCTTTCATTCAAGGCATCGAGGTCACGGGCCGCGCCTATTCCGGCGGCGGGTTTGATTGGCTCACCCCATTTTCGGTGATGGTCGGAATATCAGTGGTAATTGGCTATGTTCTGCTTGGCGCGTGTTGGCTCATCTTGAAAACCGAAGGGGAAACCCGCGAGGGCGCACGAAAATGGGCGCGCCGAACCCTGATCGGGGTTGCCCTTGCCATGGCGGCTGTCAGCCTCGCCACCTTGTCGATTGATCCGCGCGTGACGGCGCGCTGGGGTGTTTCCATGACAAATATTGAGTTCGGAAAATTTTTGACCGTATCGCCAATACCGCTTGCGGGGCTGGCGCTCATTCTCGTCTTGTGGCGGCAACTCACGGTCAAAACCACCAAAGACTGGCTGCCGATTGTGCTGGCGGCGGGCATTTTCCTGACCGGCTATCTTGGGTTTGTGGTCTCGCTATTCCCTTATAACGTCCCGTTTGCAAAAACCATTTGGGAAACCGCAGCCCATGATAAATCCTTGTGGTTCCTGCTTGTGGGCGGCGGCATATTATTGCCGACCATCCTTGCCTATACGGTTTATGTGTACTCGCTCTTTTGGGGGAAAGTGCAATCCGGGGAAGGGTATCATGGCTAATATTTTCAAACCCGTTGGTCCGTCCAAGGACGAAAAAGAAAACCATGCAGTAAAATCCAAACTGGTTTGGTTTGTACTTCTCGCGGTCGCCGGCGCAGCCGTTGTCGCCAGCGTCGCTTATCTTTTGCGTGCGCTTTTATTTATTGGCTGATTGGCCCGGCCGGAGAGACCTCCGGCCGGTTTTTCCATCTAGTTCCAATAAGGCTGAACGCCATAATAGCCATAGACCTTTTCGCCATAGCTTCGATCATAAAGACGATTGGTCTCGTTACGCTCAATGGTCGGCGCGTCTTCCAGTTTTTCTTTTGAAAGATTGACGACATAGCCATCGCGGTCTTCGTCATAATCCAGCGTATCCCAAGGCAGTGGGTGATGTTTTTCACCCATTCCCAGAAACCCACCGAAAGACATGACCGCGAATGCGACATTGCCCTGGCGTTTATCCAGCATCACATCTTCGACCGAGCCGAGTTTCTCGCCGTCATGATTGAAAACGGCAGTTCCCTCAACTTTGTCGGCAGAAATCAATGTAGCTGTTTCATCGCGTGCGATAAAGTCAGTCATAGTCACGTCTCCATTTTTATGCGCCCGCATAAAACCAATGGAATGACTGACTTTTAGTTCCGCAAAAGCCTGCGGCTGTAATGATTACAGTTACGTATTCATTGAATCGAAGAAGTCCTGGTTCGATTTGGTCTGTTTCAACTTCTCGATCAGGAATTCAATCGCGTCCGATGTGCCCATCGGCGAAAGAATACGGCGAAGCACAAAGACCTTCTGAAGATCGGCCTTGGAGGTAATGAGATCCTCTTTCCGGGTGCCGGATTTCGCAATATCGATTGCTGGATAGGTCCGTTTGTCCGCAACTTTACGGTCAAGGATAAGTTCAGAGTTACCGGTCCCTTTGAATTCTTCAAAGATGACTTCATCCATTTTCGAACCGGTTTCGATCAGCGCCGTTGCGATAATCGTCAGTGAACCACCTTCTTCGATATTCCGCGCGGCACCGAAAAAGCGCTTCGGCCGTTGCAGCGCATTGGCATCGACACCACCGGTCAAAACCTTACCGGATGAAGGCACAACCGTATTATAGGCACGGCCAAGGCGCGTGATGGAATCGAGCAAAATCACAACATCACGGCCATGCTCAACCAGGCGCTTCGCTTTTTCGATCACCATTTCTGCGACTGCAACGTGACGAGTTGCGGGTTCGTCAAAGGTTGATGAAACAACTTCACCCTTCACCGACCGTTGCATGTCCGTCACCTCTTCCGGGCGTTCGTCGATCAATAGAACGATCAGATAGGCTTCCGGGTGATTGGTCGCGATTGAATGGGCAATGTTTTGCAGAATAACGGTTTTACCGGTACGCGGCGGCGCGGTGATCAATCCCCGCTGGCCTTTCCCCATTGGTGCCACCAGATCCATGACCCGCGCGGTCAGATCTTTTGATGAGGCACCCTCAACTTCCATTTTCAGGCGCTCATTCGGATAAAGCGGCGTCAAATTATCGAAGTGAACTTTGTGGCGCGCTTTTTCCGGGTCTTCGAAATTGATCGTATGGACTTTTAAAAGCGCAAAATACCGCTCGCCATCTTTCGGGCTGCGGATCTCGCCTTGTACCGTGTCGCCGGTGCGCAACGCAAAACGGCGGATCTGGGTTGGCGAAACATAAATATCATCCGGTCCCGCAAGATAGCTTGCATCCGGTGAACGCAAGAACCCGAACCCATCGGGCAAAACCTCAAGCACGCCGCCGCCATTAATCTCAACATCGCGATCCGCAAGCTCTTTCAAAATCGAGAAGAGCAAATCCTGTTTCCGCATGGTCGAGGCGTTTTCGACTTCCACTTCCTCAGCGAAAGCAACCAGATCTGCTGGTGATTTTTCTTTGAGCTCTTCGAGCGACATGGTTTTAGGCAGCATGGAAATCCTCAATCGGAAAAACCCGCGCGAGCATCACCCGCGAGGTCATAGATGGTCAGCAATGAAAAAAACAGGCGCGCAGCGTGAGTTTTAGCGCGCAAAAAAGGAAAGTTGCGCTAGATATAATCTAACAACGGATTTCGTCAATCGATGATTCGCCTAAGCGCCTAAAATGGCTTCACGATCACCATAATTACGATCACAATCAGGCCTAAAAACGGGACTTCGTTCATAATTCGCCAGAATTTCTCGGTGCGCGGGCGCTCCCCGGCCTCGAATTTCCGGCGCGACGATGAATAAAACCCGTGAATGGCCGAAATAATCACGACAATCGTCAGCTTCACGTGGAACCAGCCCGCGGACAAAATCGCCGGATTTGCCACCAGCATCAAAATCCCCAACACCCAGACAAGCACCATCGACGGATTGATGATGCCTTTCATCAAACGCCGTTGCATCTGGATGAAATACCGCTCCGCCTCGCCGCCTTTTTCCGATTGGTGCTGGTAAACGAACAGCCGCGGCAAATACATCATGCCCGCCATCCAGGCGATGACCATGATCAAATGCACCGATTTAATCCACAGATAAATCGAGCCTAGAAACTCAGCCATTATAGCTCCTGACAAATTTCACCAGCGCCGCAACATTTTCCGGCGGCGTTTCCGGAATGAAGCCATGACCGAGATTAAAAATATAGGGGACATCGTGAAACAGCTTCAGATAGGTCTCTGCGGCCCGTTCCATCTCTTTGCCGCCCGCGACAACTAAAAGCGGATCAAGCCCACCCTGAACGACGACACGGCCCGGCAGATGGGTTCTGGCCCAGCTCGGGTCCATCGCATAATCGATGCCGACGCCATCGCAATTTCGGATCAGTGCATATTCACCAAGTTTCTCGCCAACGCCCTTAGGGAAAAGGATGACCGGAACGCCCGGCCGTGCCTTCTTTATTTGATTAGCGATATGTTCAAGCGGCTTCACCGAAACCGCTTCCAATACCGGCCACGGCAAGCCACTGGCCCATGTATCAAACAGCTGCACCGCATCTGCGCCCGCATCGATCTGTTTGATCAGATACTCGACCGTTTTTTCACACAGCACATCAATCAAGCCAGTGATGAAATCGTTTTCTTCATAAAACCGGCGACGCAAACTGGCCGGGTCCTTCATCGGACCGCCCGCAAGCATATAGGTCGCGACTGTCCACGGTGCGCCGGCAAAACCGATCAATGCTTTGTCCGCGCCGAGTTCGGCTTTGGTCTTTGCGACCGTTTCATAAACCGGGCTCAACGTTGGATGGATGTCACACTGCCGAAACGCATCGAGATCACCGGCGCTGACCACCGGCGAAAGCCTTGGTCCTTCGCCAGCGACAAAACGCAAATCCTGTCCGAGGGCATGCGGGATCAACAGGATGTCCGCGAAGAGAATAGCTGCATCAAGATCAAACCGACGAACCGGTTGAAGTGTTACCTCTGCAGCGAGATCAGAATTGTAGCAAAGATCGAGAAACGATCCGGCCTTTGATCTGAGTTCGCGATATTCCGGCAAATAGCGACCTGCCTGCCGCATGAACCACATTGGTGGAACAGAGGGCACATCTCCTTCGAACACTCGAATGAATTTTGACTGAGCGTCGCCTGAAGGTGCGTCGTTTCCGTTTTCGGCCATACCGCGAAAATCTTCCTTCTTAACTTTCTATAAATCTTTCTTAATAAAGTATTAAGATTAAGAGTCAGGCTGAATCCCGGGGATAAAATCGCCGGAAAGATGAATCCCCTGAAGATACACTTAATTCCCACAGAGTTTCACCGGTGGGAATAAGTATTCCCAATCATGTTGAAAAGCCGCTCTAACGCCGCAGCTTGTTCAAAAAACAATGTGGATAAAAATTGGCGCCCTTGATTCATCCCGTGGACCTAGCAAAAAGGGGGAGCAAAGTATGACCGGTCATACTTTTCAAATCCGCTTGGGCGCCTCGCTGGTATGACTCGGGTAGTTATACAACGGCCTAAAATCGTGCTCGCGAATTGGACCATGTTTCCCCTATAATTCCACAGGGCAAACGCAGAACTGGGTAGAAGTAGTTAATTCATGGCGAAAACCGCAGAAAACAAGGCCTCGACGCCAAAAGTAGTGCGCAGAAAAGAGCCGATCGCGACCTATTTTCATGTTCACCTGGTGTCGGATTCGACCGGTGAAACCTTGAACGCGATGCTCAAGGCAACGGCGTCACAGTTTAATGCGGCAAAACCATTGGAACATATATACGCGCTTATCCGCTCGCGCGCCCAAATGGAACGCGCCCTTGCGGAAATCGAAGCCTCGCCCGGGCTTGTTCTTTATACGGTGATTAATCCTGAATTGCGGCGGCTGTTGGAAATCCGCTGCAGCGAGCTGCAAACCCCGGCGATTTCGGTACTCGATCCGCTGCGCCATGCGTTCACCGATTATCTTGGGCTTGAGCAGACCATGAAAACCGGCGCGCAATATCAGCTTGATGATGCCTATTTCAAACGGATTGCCGCGCTTGATTATACGCTGGCCCATGATGACGGCCAGATGGTTTGGGATCTTGAACCGGCGGATGTGGTCGTCGTCGGTGTCAGCCGTACCTCGAAAACACCGACCTGCATGTATCTGGCTAATCGCGGGATCAAGGCCGCCAATATTCCATTGGTGCCGACTTCGCCGCCGCCGAAAGAGTTATTTGCCCTGCGCAAACCCATGGTCGTCGGTTTGGTCGCATCCCCTGAGCGGCTTGCGCAAATTCGGAAAAGCCGTCTTGGCGGTATGAACGCCGAAGGCTCGGTCGAGGATTATTCCGATCTGGATGCAATCCGCAAAGAAGTCCTCGCCGCCAAGCGATTATACGCAAAACATCGCTGGCCGATGATTGATGTCACGCGGAAATCCGTGGAAGAAACCGCAGCCGCTATTCTCACCAAACTTTCTGCAAGACAAAACCGATGAATTCAAAATCTCGCGTAACGCTCGCCTCCGGTAGCTCGATCCGCGCAGCGATCCTTTCCGGCGCGGACGTCCCGTTTGATGTGGTCAAACCCGATGTGGATGAAGACGAAATCAAACAGCAAGCAAAATCCGATGGCATAGACCTCGAAAAAACGGCAATGCTATTGGCCGAGGCAAAATGTATGGCCGTCGCCGCGACGACGCCGGGTATTGTTATTGGCTCCGATCAGATCATGGAATTTGAAGGCCGCGCCTATGATAAGCCAAAAACCATGGCCGAAGCCAAAGACCGGCTTTTAGAAACGCAAGGCGCTGCTCATACTTTGATAAATGCGATTGCGGTTGCCCGCGATGGTGAAATCATCTGGCGCAATCTCGATCGCCCGACCCTTCATATGCGGTCATTGAGCGAAGCAGAGATTGACCAATATCTCGAAGAAGCGGGCCCCGAAATCCTCTATAGTGTCGGTGCCTATCAAATCGAAAAACTGGGCAGCCGCCTTTTTGACCATATTGATGGCGATCATTACGCCGTTCTCGGATTATCCTTGTTTCCGTTATTGGCGCTTTTACGGCGCGAAAACATTCTGGCCTATTAAATGAAAAATGTTCCTATTCTTGCAGGTGTTGCCGGTTGGCCCGTAACCTATTCTTTGTCGCCGGTCATTCATTCAACTTGGGCGCATCGGGCAAACATAAATGGATATTATATCCCGATTGCAATTGAACCGACCGAAGACGATTTTCGGGCGGTCATTGCCGGTCTGCGCAAGGTTGGTTTTGCGGGGATCAATGTCACAAAACCCCATAAAGAAAACGCATTGCGCATCGCCGATGACGCCAGCGGAACGGCAAAAAGCGCAGGTGCCGCAAATATGCTCACCTTTCGCGAAGATCATATCTATGCGGATAATTCTGATGTTGTGGGATTTGCCAATGCGGTGAAAGACCATACCGATCAGCCCGGCGATCATGGCGTGATTTTAGGAGCCGGCGGTGCCGCGCGCGGGGTGATTCTGGCCTTGAAGGAATTAGGCATTCAGAAAATCACCATCACCAATCGCACGCGCGAAAAAGCCGAAGCGCTGGCCGCCGAATTTGGCCTAGCGGTCGTTGATTGGGATAAACGGAGCGAAGTCCTTGATGGTGCGGACCTTTTGGTCAATACGACCAGCCTCGGCATGACCGGACAACCGCCTTTGGAAATTGATCTTTCACCGCTAAAATCAAAATCCGTCATTGCTGATATTGTCTATTCGCCGCTGGAGACCCCGTTGCTTCGGGCCGCAAAAAATCATCACACCATTGATGGCCTGGCGATGTTGATGCATCAGGCCGTACCGGGCTTCGAGCAATGGTTTCGCGGCAACGCAAAAGTCGATGAGGATTTAAAAAACATCCTCCTTAAAGAGATTAAAAGACGAGAAACAACATGATCAAAATCGGTCTCACCGGTTCAATAGGTATGGGTAAATCCACAGTCTTGCGGATGTTTGCGGGGCTCGGCGCGGCCACATGGAATGCCGATGATGCCGTACACAGACTTTATGAAAAAGACGGTCTTGCGGTAAAGGCAATCGAAAAGGAATTTCCCGAGACCATTGTTGATGGCCAGGTTGATCGGGGCCGGTTAGCGGCGGAGGTTCTTAACAATCCGGCGGCGCTCCAAATGCTTGAAGATATTGTGCATCCCTTGGTGGGCGAAGACAGAGAGCGATTTATGACCGCCGCGGCCCATGCGGGCGCATTGGTTGCTGTGCTTGATATCCCGCTCTTGTTTGAAAACAGCACCGACAAATTTTTCGATGCGACCGTTGTTGTGAGCGCGCCCGAAGAGGTGCAACGCGAGCGCGTGTTGGCGCGGCCGGGCATGACAGCGGAAAAACTCGATGCGATTTTGAAGTTACAATTACCGGATTCTGACAAACGTCAGCGCGCCGATTATGTAATTAATACTGGTCAATCGCTTGAAGGAACCCGCGCCGAAGTCGAAGCGGCCTACGAAGATATTGTCTCCCGCGCTACTGCGCACTGACAATGTCGTTCAGGAAATTCACATAGCGTGTTTTGGCATCCGCGAAGTATTCTTCATTATACCAATGAATATAATCGGGCTCCAAAAACGGATCATCGAAAACATGATGGGCGTCTTTATAGGTAATGAACTCTAGCGCCGGGTCGCGTTTTTTCTGTTTTTGAAAATACTCGATACAGGCCTGCGCATCGACCATCTCGTCCTTTTCCGCAATGAAACCAAGCATTTTCGGCGATTGGGATAGCGGCCGAAACCGGGTCAGCGTGCCAAAACCGCAATAAGGGTAAAACAGAATTGCACCGTCTATTGTTGGGCTTGAAACCGAACGGTCGGTTATGCCCGGCGGTGCTTTTTCCGGGTCCATGGTCAAGAAATCCATGACTGTCCAAGCCCCATGCGACCAACCGGCCAAGATAATATTATCCGTATCAAGACGGCTGTCGTTTTTGATGTATTCAAGCGCCGCATAAACATCGCCAGCGCGCTCAAACCCCAAAAGGTCTTTCCCGGCACATACAATCTCGAGCGATTCCTCGCGCGAATAGCCGCGCGGTGAATTGCTGTCGACGATCACAGCCGCATAGCCATTGTTGTTCGCTATGTCGGCCCATTGATGTTGAAATTCGGGGCGAATACCGGCGCAGCCATGAAACTGTAAAACAACCGGATAGGGCGCAGCTTGATTATCGGGCAGGCGGATCTCAATCGCGTCATCGATCAGATCAATCCGCTCTGCCAGCGTGGATTTTTCGATTTTGCCGGAATACCAGGCGAACACCAATGGCTCGCGCTTCCAGAACAAAACACCGGCAATGATGGTCAGGACGATTAATCCGATTTGCCAATGTTTCATTCACTTCCCCCTATAAAATACCAGCTTTCTCAGCGAGGTCTTTCAGGCTTTCCGAAGGACGTGCGCCAAAATGGCTAATCACTTCGCTCGCCGCGATAGACCCGAGTTTACCAGCTTTATCCAGTGAATAATTGCGGGCAAGACCGAATAGCAGTCCCGCCGCATAGGCGTCGCCCGCACCGGTCGTATCAATCAGCGAAGATGGCGCATAGGCGTCGACATAAACCACATCACCCTCGCGCGGGATCAAGACCGAGCCTTTTTCAGAGCGCGTAACCGCCGTTAGCGGGCAAAGGGCTCTTGCTTTTTCGACCATTGCGTCAATGTCGTCGGTACCGAACAATGCGGCGGCTTCAACGTCATTGGCCAACAAAATATCGACATTGTTCGAAATGAAATCCGGCAATATTTCGATCTGCCGATCAACGCAGCTTGCATCCGAAAGCGTCAGCGCCGTTTTCTTGCCGTTCTCTTTGGCGATTTCACAGGCCCGCAAAAAGGCTTCGCGCGCAACCGGTTGCTCGAAAAGATAGCCCTCAAAAAAAGTAATTGCTGCGCGATTGATCTGCGCAGGGTCGATATCATCCGGTGCCACATATCCGGCTGAACCAAGAAATGTCATCATCGAGCGTTGCGCGTCCGGCGTGACATTAATCAGGCAACGACCCGTGCCCGGTCCTTCGGTGAGCGGTTTGGTGTCAAACTCAACGCCCATTGCCCGCAAATCATGGCGAAAAATATCGCCCAGCGCATCGGCAGAAACCTTACCGACAAAACCGCCATTACCGCCCAGAGAAGCCACGCAAGCAATTGAATTTGCGGCGGACCCGCCAGAAACTTCGACGCCAGGGGCCATGTCATCATAGATGACCCGGGCTTGATCTTCGTCAATCAACAACATGCCGCCCTTGGGAATGTCGTGGGTCGCCAAAAATGCGTCATCCGCTTTCGCGAGAACGTCAACGATTGCATTGCCGACGCCAATCACGTCGAGATCAGATTGAGACATCAATTTTCCTTATGGGCAGCTTTTTCACGCACGGCTTATAGGTATCCCGGCGCATCAGGGCAAGGCGCGGTCCCCCATGGCGGGCTAAATGAAATTACAGAATTATGTGGTTGTCGTAAAATCGCACCGCGCGTATCGTTCGCGACCAGTAAGGGGCTAAAGGCCATTGGGTCTTGGGAAAAGTAAAAGGGGCTCGGATGAGACAGTTTGGTATTTTAACAATATTTGCAGGTCTGTCTTTGATTGCTGGCTGTAGTACGGCCACGGAAAAATCCCCGGAAATCACCACTAAACCCAAGCCAAAAATCGAGACCGGCCCGGTCTATCAGCTCGATCAATTGCTAGGGACCAATGGCCAGAATATCGATGCGCTTTTGGGCACCCCGGCCCTGACACGCCGGGAAGGCGAGGGCGAATTCCGGCGCTATGCCCTTAAAGAATGTACCGTGATCGTTATTCTTTATCCGGACGAGTTGGGCATACCGACGGTCGAACATGTTGATGTCACGGCGCTCGAGTCAGGTTCCGAAAAACCTGACCTCGTTGACTGTCTCGCGGCGGGCTAAGGCGCGACCGGTTCTGCTTTGAATTTCTTTTCTGACTGTTTCAGAAAGAAAACCAGAATCGCAGCGGGCAGGCCGATAATCGCGGTGATGGCAAAGAACCACGCAAAGCCAAATGCCTCGACCATGAAACCGGAAAACCCACCGACAAATTTTCCGGGCAGCGCATAAAACGAGCTAAACAGTGCGTATTGGGTGGCGGTGAATGCGGTGTTGGTCAGGCTCGACATATAGGCGATTAAGATCGTACCTGCGGCCCCATAGGCGATATTGTCGGCAATGACCGCAAAGGCGAGGCCGCCCGTGGTCGCATCCGATAGGGCAAGCCAGCTATAGATCAAGTTCGTCAGGGATTGCGCCAGAACACCGATCAACAGGCTCCAGCGGAAATCAAAGCGGGCGACCAAAATGCCGCCAAGAAAGACACCAAACAACGTCGCGAACAGTCCGGCACCCGACCGTATCGCACCGATAGTGGTTTTGTCATAACCAAGATCAATATAAAGCGGCCCGGCCATATAGCCCATAAGGAAATCAGGCACGCGGAAGAGCGCGATGAACAATAAAATCACTAGCGCATGAACACCGTACCGGGCAAAGAAATCCCGAAACGGACCAATGACGGATCGCGAAAAGGTTTCGGCCAAGGGCGCGCGCGGTGGCGGTTCATAGGCGCGAACTTCGACCTTGGGCGCAAAGAATACGGTCAATAAACCGATGCCCATCAACAGCGCCATGAATTGATAGGCCGCGGGCCAATTCACCTGATCGGCAACAAACAGCGCCCCGGCCCCCGCAACCATAATCGCAACGCGGTAGCCATATTGATACATCGCCGCCATGACGCCTTGTTCTTCATCGGTGGCCGCTTCGATCCGCCAAGCATCAATGGCGATGTCCTGGGTCGCGGCGGCGAAGGCCATGGCAACCGCAATCAGCGCGACGATCCAGAGATTTCCAGAGGGATTTGCCGCTGACATCGCTAAAAGGGTCAGCGCAATCGCGATTTGCGCAACCGCCATCCATGCCCGGCGCCGGCCGATTAGCTTTTCCAAGACCGGGATCGGTGTGCGATCCACCAAGGGGGCCCAGACAAATTTGAATGAAAACGCAAAGCCGGTCCACGCAAACAAGCCGATTTCACTTTTCTCGACCCCCGCCTCTGCGAGCCAGAGCGAGAGGTTTTGATAGATCATGTAAAACGGCAAGCCGGCGGAGAAGCCAAGCAACAACATGACAACGCTGCGCGCCCGAAGATAGGCGGCAAGCGATTCAAGGAGTGATTTTTTGCCGTCGTCGGCGCGCGAAATGTCTGTCATGGCGGCGACGCTACTTTTGTTTTTCGGTGAAATAAAGGCACCCGAATAGGGCACCTGTGATTTTTCGGATCAGGAGGCTTCGCTATAGGCGCTGCCGCTTTTACCCCATTTCGCCAACAACATGGTCAGGTCTTTTGGTTCAAACGGCTTTGACAGGAAATCATCCATCCCCGAAGCGATACATTTCTGGCGATCCGCCGCCATCGCATTGGCCGTCAGCGCGATGATCGGCACACGCCGCATATCGCTTTCAAGATTGCGGATCCGGCGCGTCGCTTCGAGCCCGTCAACTTCGGGCATATGCATATCCATCAAGACGATATCATAATCTTGCGCGCGGATCATTTTGACGGCTTCTTCGCCATTGGGCGCGACATCGACCGTATGGCCAGCGCGCTTGATAATGGTGGTCGCAAGAACCGCGTTGATCTGGTTATCTTCCGCCAGCAATACCCGATAGGTGATGTCATTTGTGTTTTGTGGCTCGGGTTTTACCGGCGCTGGGGCTTTGACGTCATCTTCGAATAATTGTTGATGTAAGGATGATTGGCGAATTGGTTTGATAAAATAGCCGCCAAAACCGGCTTCGCGCATTTCACCAATGCGGTTGCGCGCAAGCGGCGATAAAAGAACATAAGACCGGGCGGCCATTTTCGCGAGGGATTCGTTGCTTTCGCCCGCGATGAAAATATCACATAGCAAAATCGCATCCGGATGTTTGCGCAGGGTTTCGGCGGCGTCATCCGGGGTTGTCATTTTGTGAACATTATGGGCACCGATGGCGCTTAACTGCAGCTCAAGACACCGCGAAAGAACCTCTGATCGCGACGCAATTACGATTGGCGCATCAAACGGCGCGGGCCGTAATGGCGCTTCACCTTCGTAATTCAAATCAACCGTAAAGGCGAAGGTGCTGCCTTCGCCCGGTGTCGAGGCAAAAGTAATGTCGCCATTCATGGCCATGACAATTTTGCGCGCAATGGCAAGGCCGAGGCCCGTTCCTTCACGGCGGCTCGCGGAATCATTGCCCGCTTGCGAGAACTCATCAAAGATCGTCGCCTGTTTGTCTTCATCAATGCCGATACCCGTATCGCGCACCGAAAAGACGACATGCGCTGTGCCGTTTTCTGCATTGACCAACCGGGCTTCGATGCTGACGCCGCCGCGATCGGTAAATTTAACGCCATTGCCCACAAGGTTGATCAAGACCTGCCGCAAACGTGCCTCGTCGCCAAAAAGCTGTTGCGGCACAGCGCTATCAACATAGGCCGTCAGTTCGACGCCTTTGTCAGCGGCTTTTGTGGATAATAGTTCAGCTACGGATTGAACCAGATTAAGCGGGCTAAAGGGCGCGTGATCAATTTCCAGCCGCCCGGCTTCGATTTTAGAGAAATCAAGAAGATCATTAATCAGGGCAAGGAGCGATACGCCAGATTCGCGGACAGATTCTGCATAGGCCCGTTGATTGGGCTCAAGATTTGTATCGAGCAATAGCGACGTCATGCCGAGAATACCGTTTAAAGGCGTTCTCATTTCGTGGCTCATGGTTGCGAGCATCTGGAGTTTCGGGTCAACGGAATCGGCGCTGTCTTCGCTGCCGCGTGCTTCGATCTGAGTGGCGGCGTCGGTGATTTCGTCATCGCCCGTTTGCGTATCGGGTTCACCGACATAAAGGCGCTCGCCGCCCTCAAGCAGGGTTTCTGTCCAGGAAACAATGAGGTCGCGACCGCCGATCTGCGCTTCGGTTTTATAGCGGGCCGGGGCACCGATTTTTGCCGTATCGCCGCCGGGGGCAAATGGCCGACCGAGCCAGTTTTCTACGGCGGCACCGAACAAATGTGCAAAGCTTTGAGAAACGAACCGGATAAGCCCGTTTGAATCACAGACGATAATCAGTTCTTGTGATTTGGATGATGTATTGCCCGATTGCGGCATTGATGGACGAACCCCCACAATTTTTGATGGCCCATAATGGGGGCAGGGCCTTGAAAAATGGTTGATAGCTTTGGTTAATTTCGTCCGGGTTTTCCCCTAAATTGCGGATTTATGAGGCAATTTGCGCACCCATAGGCATTTTTGACGACATCCCCATATCGCTCCGCCGCCGAAAACTGACCGCCTCGGCTACATGGCGACGCCTGACCCCATCACTACCGTCAAGATCAGCGAGGGTGCGGGCGACCCGCAAAATCCGGGTATAGGCCCGGGCCGAAAGACCCAAGGCTTCCGCCGCACGGGCCAGTAGGGCACTGCCTTCTGGATCGGGCGTTGCATAGCGGGTGAGGTCAGCGTCGCTCATGGCAGCATTTGATGAGACCGGCCCGGTTGCGGCAGGATCACCGCGTTCCGATTGCGCGGCGCGGGCCTTGGCGACGCGCGCAGCAACCGCGGCGGTGCTTTCGCCATTGGCTGGCGCGGCCAGATCCGCCGGGGTCACGGCCGGTAGCTCAATCGAAATATCCATCCGGTCGAGCATCGGCCCCGAAATCCGCGATTGGTAAACCTGCTCGCAATTCGGCCCGCGCCCACAGGCCCGGCCGCTCGCTTTGCCGTAACCGCAACGGCAAGGGTTCATCGCTGCGACGAGCTGAAAACGTGCCGGATAGCGCACATGAAAATTGGCTCGGGCAATCAAGACATCACCGGTTTCCAGCGGTTGCCGGAGGCTATCGAGCACGGTGGCCGAAAATTCCGGTCTTATGTAGCAAACGCACCAAGCGCTCTCAGGCATGGGGGCGCTAGGTGTTAAGGCTTCTTGGCGTTTGCTTTGTCTTTCTCTGGATCGTGGTTTGTCACCATCAACTTTCCACGGAATCCCGGCAGCGTGTCGCTATCAATTTCGGGCCGCAGCCAAGCTGTGGCTTGATTATCGCGCTTAAAAACGTCTTTCCAAAACAATTCGATGGAGCCGACAAGAATCAAATCGCCCGGCCCTCTACCGTCCATGATTTCATGAACGGCCTTTTCCAGAATGGGGATTCGAATTTGTTCTTCAGTTCCAGCGCTGATTACGATTGGCGTATCAAAAGGCCGGATTTTCTCAAGGTCGCTTTCCGATGGCGCATGGTGATTATTGCCCCAAAAATACTGCAAAGTCGGTTCTGCAAGCCAGCGAAACTGAAAGGCTGGCGACTGGCCAAAGTTTTTAATGGTGACGATTACATCAAAGGCAAAGTCGGAAAATTCCGGATCGACTATTTCTGCGTCAATGACGGACAAATATGCCCGCGTTTGCGCCTCGCCGATTTTCCTAGTTTCAACAACAGCATCACGGGTTGCCGCAAAAGTGACGAAAAGGATGCCAAGACCGATTGCAGTAAAAACGCCAATGGCCTTGGTCCAAAAGGCCATTCGTTCTTGCGCGAGCAAATCGGACTCGCCAAGGGTCAAGACATCATCGTTCGCGCCGTAATTTCCGCCTTGGGATATTTCGCCCTGCTCGCCGGAATGTCGATTGGCGAGTCCAAAAGACACTTGGCAATCCGCCTCACAGGTTACGCTATTGCTATAATTGGCAGCCCGTTCATCATCTGGCCGTTGCTCTCTTATTGACGGTTCGTTTGGCGCTAACTTCATCGCAACGGCAACAAACGCAATCGTTACGACCGTAACGACAACGACTCGCAACCAATGGCCTGCAAACTTTGTAATAAAAACACCGCTGAGAATTTGCCCCTAGAGAGCTTATTCTTGATGTTTGCTTCCTTTTCTTCAACTCCTATTTCAGCCAGTTTTTCGACTAGCTGGCTATAGGTGATGCCTTTTCGTTTTAACTCAGCTTTTAGGAGGTTGCTGACCCTCTTTTCCCAGTCTGTTTCGCTCATATAGATACCGTTTATGTTACTTTTTTTATCATAAACGACACCAAGGGTATTGTAAACAGTACTATTAGGTACTATATACGATGCATAAGGCATCGGAAACAGTACCATGACACAGCATTTTTTACTTTCAGCCGCTTCTCGCACCCTCAAGCTCAAGGACATCTACAAAGCTGGGGAAGAAGCCGCTTACCGTAAATTCTGCGAAATCCGCTGGCCTGAAACAGATGGCGACGCCATTTGCCCACGTTGCGGCTGTGTTGAGACTTACGACATCTCGACCCGTCGCAAGTTCAAATGCAAAGCGTGCTCGCACCAGTTCTCTGTTACGTCAGGCACCATCTTTGCCAGCCGCAAAATGGAGTTCACCGACCTATTGGCCGCGATCTGCATCGTTGCGAACGCCGCGAAGGGTGTTTCATCGGTTCAGCTAAGCCGTGACCTTGGCGTGCAGTACAAGACCGCTTTCGTTCTCGCGCATAAGATCCGCGAAGCGCTTTCAGACGAAACAGAAAACACCAAGCTGTCAGGCACGGTAGAAATCGATGGCGCATATTTCGGCGGCCATATCCGCCCAGCAAACCAAGAGATTAACCGCGTTGACCGTCGCCTTGCCCGTCACCAGACAGGCAAGCGCCGCGTTGTTATCGCACTTCGTCAGCGCTCAGGCCGCACACTGACCTTCATTCGGAAGTCGGAAGCGGAAGGTGTCGAGATTGCCCGCAACCGCGTTGCAAACGGCGCTGAAATCCACGCTGACGAGGCTTCACACTGGGATACGCTGAACGCCTTCTTCCCAGTTAACCGCATCAATCACAGCGAAGCCTATAGCGCGAACGGTATCTGCACGAACCAAGTTGAAAGCTACTTTTCACGCCTTCGCCGCATGGTTTCCGGCCAGCACCATCACGTTTCGCCGCAATACCTGCACCAGTACGCCGCGCACGCTGCATGGCTTGAAGATCATCGCCGCGAAAGCAATGGCGCTTTAGCTGGCCGCATTGTTCGGAACGCTATGACTGCACCGGTGAGCCGCCAGTGGAAAGGATATTGGCAGCGCAGCATATAAGGAAAACTCTATATGTTGTGCTGGGAATAATCCGTAGGCGCCGTATCTTGACTCAGAGACGGAAAATCAGCGATCTATATGGTTGATAAAGTTGCGGCGCGGAATTGTGGTGATTCCGCGCCGCGGCGATCCGCAAATCCAGTTGCATTTGCCCGCGGATCTAAGGCTTTCGAATGCAGAGTTTATCTGTACCGTTTTAAGCGTCAAGGCAAATGCGACTTACAGCCATAGGAGATTAAAAATGGCTAAGTTCAACTTGACGATCTCGTACGACCTGTACCGTCCCGGACAGGACTACAGTAAAATTATCAATGCAATCAAGCAATTGGGCGCAGCGGTAAAGGTTCACAAATCCCTGTGGTACCTCGACAGCAACTACAATGAGGCCCAAGTGCGCGATGCATTGGTTCGCGTAATCGACGCAAATGATACTGTATTCGTTGTCAATTCGACAACGGATATGGCGGCTTGGTTCGGACTAGATACAACGACGGCTGAGACGATCCGCCGCCGCTGGAACAAGTCGAGCCCCGCAAACCGCCTTTACGGCTAATTTGCGCACCAAACGGGAGTCCATCCACATGGAATTGGACTCCCAATAGCTTCGCCATCAAATGCAGCAATTTCACTCGCAACCTTTCTCTCCTTTCAATCGCTCCGCCACCCGTCCCCAAATATGGTTCCGCAGCATTGCCCCAGCCTTAGCTGTATTCACTTGATGACACCTGCACCGGTACAGGGCTTCATTCCCGTATTTCTGGGTCAAATATAGCGCCCAGTAGTCCGCAATTGCGTTCAAGCGTCTACGGCGCTCCATGCGCTCCCGTGGCGATATTTGGCCCAGTATGTCCGTTAGCGTTCTTTGCATAGCACCCAATGCTTATGCAGCCCTTCCGTAGCGATATGCTTAATGGTGCCGCGTTTCTTCAGCTTGTTCAGGCAGGCCCCAACGCGCTTACGCATGAGGACATAGGTTTCGTGGTCCGCTTTCAGGCCCCGTTCCTTGCACCATGCCTCTGCGATTATATGCGAGGTTAGAGGCTCCTTTGCCGTCCTGAAGCTGTTCAAGACATGCCGGAGCATCTCGCCCCGCTCAGCCCTGAATTGAACGTCACGGCGCGGTATCGCCCTTGGGGTGTTGTCCGTGAATAACCGTGTTGCCGCCTCTACATGCTGTAGGTCTATGCGGATCGCTTTAACCGCCTTCTTTGCCAGCTTGAGTTCCTTGATAAGCTGGGCGCGTTTAGCCTCTAGGGCTGATACTGTGTTCGGTCTTTCCATTGGGAAAGTTTAGGATTCTCAGGCGCTTAGTTCCATGATATTTTTGGTGCGTTTGCTACATAAGGCCGGAAAATTCCGGCAGCTCATCAAGAAACAATACCCCATGATGGGCGAGCGAGGCCTCCCCCGGCCTCGCTCGCATGCCGCCACCGATCATCGCCGCCATAGAGGCAGAATGATGGGGCGCGCGGAAGGGGCGTGCGCGGGTGAGGCGGCCTCCCTCCAATAAACCGGCCAAGGATTGCACCATTGAAACTTCGAGCATTTCCGCCGGGGAAAGGGGCGGCAACAATCCCGGCAGCCTCGCGGCAAGCATTGATTTACCGGCACCGGGCGGCCCGACCATCAAAAGATTATGTCCGCCCGCCGCCGCGATTTCCAAGGCGCGCTTTGCGGTCTCTTGGCCCTTTACGTCGATAAGATCCGGCACCGATGGGGCAGCTTCGAGCGAACCCGGCGCGGGCGATGAAAGAACCTGTGTTCCCTTGAAGTGATTAACCAGTTGAAGAATTGATTTCGGTGCCAAAATCGTGGCGTCACCACCGGCCCATGCTGCCTCCGCGCCGCTCGTTGCCGGGCAAATTAACCCAAGCCCCATAGCATTCGCCGCGACCGCCGCAGGAAGGGCACCGGCGCAGGGCGCGATCGATCCATCGAGGCCTAACTCCCCCATCACCGCAAATCCTTCGCCCGCATCTTTGGGCGCGGCACCCATTTCAATCAAAAGCCCCAAAGCAATCGCCAAATCGAAATGGCTGCCTTCCTTTGGGAGATCCGCCGGTGCCAGATTAACGGTGATCCGCTTGACCGGGAGCCCGAGGCCGACTGCCGCCAAAGAGGCCCGCACCCGTTCGCGCGCTTCCGACACCGCTTTGTCGGGAAGGCCAACGATCGAGAACGCGTTCGAACCACTGGTCAGTTGGACCTGAACGGTGACCGGACGGGCATCGACCCCGTGAAATGCAAATGTGGTGATCTGCGCGACCATTTGGCTCCCCCCGCAATGGCGCAATCTCTGCCGAAAAGAAAAGTCCCTTAAGCCAACAACTTGGGCGGGACGATACAGGATAATCAGAACATATCAAGAACAAATTTTCCACCAAAAGCGTATGGTCGATGGGTTTTCCACAATCGATCCTTGCAAAACTTTTAGTTAACGACTATCGGCGGATCGCACCGATTCGCCTTAAAAGAGCGGGATTCATAATTTGCGCAGCCTATCGGCGAACCTACTTATACCGCTATAGAAACGATCCTTTATGTCCGCTGTCTCCATCATCCATGCACCACGTGACGAAGCGTTGGGCGAGAAAATCGCCACAGCGTTAAGTCATGCCGGCCACGCAACCAAACGGGTCTTTGCGGATAATGATATCGGTACGGATCAATCATCCGAAAGCGAAAGCGCCGCGATCGTTCTGTGGACACATGCCGCCGCAAAGCTCGCGAAACTGCACCAACAGGCATTTGATGCGATGGCCCGCGGCGCGCTTATTCCCGTGGCGGTGAATGGTGCGTCCCCGCCCGGCGGGTTCGAGGCACTTCCCCCGGTCGATCTTTCCGGCTGGTCCGGTGCGACCGATGATCCACGGTTCCGGTTTATTCTTGAAGAAATTCAATTGGCCCATAGCCGCATGAAACTCCAAGACGGCATGGTGTGGCGCGAACCGGAAACGGAACCGGTTGAAGATACCGCCTTTACCGAGCCAGATATTACGCCCGACCAAGACCCCATTGAATTTGAGCAAGCGCCAATATACCCCGAGGCCGGTCAGCCCTATACGGATGAAATGGATGCGCTCCCGCCGTTCCTCGCGCAAAAGCGCGAGCCTATCCGGTTCAAAGCGCGTGATGTTGCCTTTGGCGGGACGGCCGCCCTTGTCTTGATGGCAGCGGCGACAGCCGTCCTTGTGCCGATCATTTTACCGGTGCCGAGTAGTGATCGACTGGTGCAGGAAACGATCGCTGAGCCGCGCCAGGTCGATACGACCCCAGATCCTTCGCCGATTACGCCAAGCAATCTCGCAAGTGTAACCATCAGCGAACCGCCGCTCGACGTGCCGGCCCTGCCCATGGTGTCGGCCAATGATGCCATTGCCGAGGACCGCGAAATTGCGTCGGACCCAATCACTGAGACCGAAGTCTCAACCGAACCGACCGAAAACATAGCGGACGACACAGACGAAATGGAAATGCTCGTCGCAAGTGCAAGCGCCGAATCCGTCGGCGAGGCGAGCGACGTGACGCCCTTACCGGCGGTGATCACCGACGCCGCATTTACCGGGAATTATTTTAAGGAATGCGTGGACTGCCCAGATATGGCAGTCATTCCTGCGGGCCGTTTCCTGATGGGGGCAACCGATAAAAGCGAAGGTCCGCTCCTCGAAGTCGCAATTGCGCGTGATTTTGCGCTTAGCTCCCGCGAAGTGACCTTCGCGCAGTGGGATGCCTGTGTCGCCGATGGCGGGTGCAAGGCCTATCGCGCGCCGGATCATGGTTGGGGCCGGGATAAGCACCCCGTTGTCAGCGTGTCCTTTGAGGATGCTCAGGCCTATACGGCGTGGCTGTCGAATAAAACCGGGCGCAATTATCGCCTGCCGAGCGAAGCCGAATGGGAATATGCAGCGCGTGGCGGCACCACCCGGCCTTTCGGGTTCGAAGGGACGCTTACCATTGCCAAAGCGAATTTTAACGGCAATTTCCCTTATGGCGCTGAGAAAGAAACCTTCCGTAAACGGACGGTGCCGGTCGCAAGTTTCGCGCCAAACCCCTATGGGCTTTTTGATATGCACGGGAATGTCTGGGAATGGACAAGCGATTGTTGGTCTGCGTCCCATACGGGCGGCATGCCCGATGGCTCACCGCGCGGCAATGGCGATTGCGATCGCCGTGTCTTGAAAGGCGGTGCATGGAATACCGGGGGGTGGCGCCTGCGCGCCGGGCACCGTATCGCCAAAGCAAAAACCACCCGTGAATATGACAATGGTTTCCGGGTTGCGCGCGATCTACACTAAAACTGACCGGCAATGATCTTCATTCATTTGACTTGTCTTTGCCGCAATTTCGCCCTTTCCTATACTTAACTGCAATAGCACAGCAGGGGTGCTTGCCGCGTGCGAAGCGGACAAGGGGAGAGATCATGGCCACAGATTTTGCGAAATTCAGTGCGAGTGTTTTGATCGTTGCAGCGCTTGTCGGGTGTTCATCGGATCCGCAGACAAATCAGGAATTAGCTGCCGATGAAAACGTTGTCGTCACCGGAAAGCGGCAATATGCGCCGCCCGCGGCCATGGCGAATATGGCCGGATATGCCAGCGCTGACCGTATGGTCGCTCCCGCGCCGGAGGTCACCGAACAATATGAAGATACCGACCCAAATCCCATCAAGCTGACCGCCGAAGAACCGGTTTCAACATTCTCATCGGATGTGGATACAACGGCCTATTCGGTTATGCGCCGTTATATTTCAAAAGATAACCGTCTGCCGCCATCGGATTCCGTTCGCATCGAAGAATATGTGAACTATTTCAATTATCAGTATAAAGAACCAAAAAGCGCTCAAGAACCCTTTACGCCAACGATCTGGGTTACGCCGAGCCCGTGGAATGCAAAAACACGGCTGATGCATATCGGGGTCAAGGGCTATGACCTGCAGCCCGAAACAACGCCGGACGCCAATATTGTTCTGCTGCTCGATGTGTCCGGGTCGATGAATGCCGAAAACAAATTGCCGCTCGTGAAAAAGTCTGTCGAGCTTTTGGTCGATGAGATGTCGCGGGATGATCGCTTGTCGATTGTTGTTTATGCGGGCGCTGCGGGTGTCGTTCTTGAGCCAACGCCGGGCAATAAAAAGACAAAAATTATTGAAGCGCTGAATAATCTCGAAGCGGGCGGTTCGACCGCTGGCGGCGAAGGGTTGGAACTCGCCTATAAGCTGGCGGAAGAGAATTTTGCCGAGGATAAAATCAACCGGATCATTCTCGCGACCGATGGTGATTTTAATGTCGGTATCACGGACCCCGGCAGTCTCGAAGATTTTGTTGCTCAAAAACGCAAAGGCGGGATCTATCTGACCATCCTTGGATTTGGCCAAGGCAATTATAATGACGTCATTGCCCAGAAACTGGCGCAGGCCGGAAATGGAAATGCCGCCTATATCGATACGTTAAATGAAGCGCGTAAGGTCTTTGTGCGTGAATTCCGCTCGACCTTATTTCCGATCGCGAAAGACCTCAAATTTCAGGTCGAGTTCAATCCGGCGGTGGTCGCAGAATATCGGTTGATTGGCTATGAAACGCGGCTGCTTAATCGCGAAGACTTTAATAATGATGCCATCGATGCGGGCGATATCGGTTCAGGCCATACGGTAACGGCGCTGTATGAATTGGCATTGACCGGTTCTGATGCGGGCCTGATTGATGCGTTGCGCTATCAACCAAGCCCGGAGATTGGGGGGAACACGGATGAATTGGCCTTCATTCGGCTGCGTTACAAATCGCCCGATGAAGACGACAGCCGATTGATCGAACAACCCTTTATGACCGCCGATATGACCGATAATCTTGAAACCGCACCCGCGGATGCACGTTTCGCCGCCGCCGTTGCCGCTTTCGGACAAAAGCTGCAACGCGCGGGCTATACGGATAAATATCCGTATGAAGAGATTATTGATCTGGCATCCGGTTCCAAGGGTAAAGATCCCTATGGCGACCGCGCCGAGTTTATCAATCTCGTCAGAGCCGCCGCCAAAATCGACGATTAGGCTCAGATTCAGGTTTCTGCGCCGCCCATGCGCGGATCAGCCCGCCCTGATAGAATTGGATGGGTCTATTGAACCCGCTGGCTTCGATCATTTTCTCAACTTCGACCGGCGTATGGGCGGCAAATTCCTTACGGAACATTTTTCGGTAATTGGCTTGCCCCTCTGCATTCATACCCGCCATCGCAATTGTCCCGAGCCAGATGTCCATCAAATCGTCAAAGGTGGGATCGTTAAAATCGGCGGCGAGGTCGGCGGTTAAATAGAGCGCGCCGGGCGAAAGCCGGTCCGCAATTGCGCGGAAGAATTCCGCTCGTTTTTTGGCGTTGGTAATGAAATGCGAGACAAGGAAACTGACCGCGCCGTCAAAAGGCGCTGTCGGCGGGAGGTCGTCAATATAACCTTGATGAAGGGTGTACCGGCCCGCGAGCCCGGCTTCGTCCATTCTATCCCGGCAAACGTCCAGCATGTCCTCTGACGGATCGAACCCCGTGAATTGCCAACCGGGATAGGCCTCGGCAAAGGCGAGGATGTCTGCCCCCGTTCCGACGCCCGCGCAGAGAATATGCGCATCATCAGGAAGCGATGTAAGCGCGCTTCGGCTGAAAAGATGCAACGCGTCGGTGATCGCTGCCAGCGGTTTCCACCGATCATCATAATTAGCCGCGTGTTCTTTTTTAAACGCGCCGCTCGGCATGTCTTGTTGGTTTGTCATGTGTTCTCCCGCCCACAAATAAAAGAAAGTGTGATAATATCACACATTTGCATATTCTGGGTCGAGTAAGCAATTCCCTCAAGAGGGTAATGGCGACGCCAATTAGAACGCCTAATGTCCGCTCTGTAGTCGTCCGTCTCGGCCCACATCGCGCTCCGAAATCATGGCCATAATCGAATCCGGTTCGCTCGGTCAGGGCCGTCTAATTCACACCGTGATCGTGGTTCTTGAGCATTCGTCCAAATTTTTGGCGCAATGCCCATGCTCACGGGGTTGCGACCTGTTTCGCCCCTACTTATATCCCGCCCGAACGTCGCAGTCGGGGCCAATTGAATTTTGGGTGACTGCGACCATTTTGTGTCACTGATGATCAGGGGCGTGTCCGCTTCCGGCGCTTTTTGGCGCCACTTCATTTTTGAGGCCCGACGTAAAGGCCGGGAATAAATGGACAGCTCGCTAAAACGGAGAACGAACGAATGGGTAAGGTAATTGGCATTGACCTCGGTACGACGAACTCTTGCGTCGCCGTCATGGAGGGTAAAGAGCCGAAAGTGATTGAAAACGCCGAAGGCGCGCGGACGACGCCGTCGGTTGTTGCTTTCACAGAGGACAATGAGCGCCTGATGGGCCAGCCAGCGCGGCGCCAGGCAGTCACCAACCCGGAAAATACTTTTTTCGCGATTAAGCGCTTGATCGGTCGCCCTTATGACGACCCGACCGCGCAAAAAGACAAAGAGATGGTCCCCTACAAAATTGTCAAAGGTGACAATGGCGATGCATGGGTTGAATCGCGCGGCGAGAAATACGCCCCTTCACAGATTTCTGCGTTTATCCTTCAGAAAATGAAAGAAACCGCCGAAAGCTATCTCGGCCAGGATGTAACCCAAGCGGTTATCACGGTTCCTGCTTACTTTAACGACGCCCAGCGTCAGGCCACAAAAGACGCCGGTAAAATCGCTGGCCTTGAGGTCCTTCGGATCATCAACGAGCCAACAGCGGCGGCGCTTGCTTATGGCCTCGACAAGAAAACCGGCGGTCAGAAAATCGCGGTTTATGACCTTGGCGGCGGTACCTTCGATATTTCGATCCTCGAAATCGGCGACGGCGTTTTCGAAGTGCTTTCAACCAATGGTGACACCTTCCTTGGTGGTGAGGACTTTGACCTTCGTATCGTTGATTATCTCGCGGATGAGTTCAAAAAAGATCAGGGCATTGATCTGCGCAAAGACAAACTTGCGCTGCAGCGCCTGAAAGAAGAAGCGGAGAAAGCCAAGAAAGAGCTTTCAACCACATCAAGCTATGAAGTGAACTTGCCGTTCATCACTGCTGATGCGTCTGGTCCGAAACACCTGACCATGAAGCTCTCACGGGCGAAATTCGAAAGCCTCGTTGAGGATCTCGTCAAGCGTACGGTTGCGCCTTGTAAAGAAGCGCTCAAAGACGCTGGCCTGACATCTGGCGATATCGACGAAGTGATCCTTGTCGGTGGTATGACCCGGATGCCAAAGGTTCAGGAAACGGTAAAACAGTTCTTTGGCAAAGACCCGCATAAAGGCGTGAACCCTGACGAAGTTGTTGCCCTTGGTGCCGCAATTCAGGCCGGTGTTCTTCAAGGTGACGTCAAAGACGTTCTGCTTCTCGACGTTACGCCATTGTCGCTCGGTATCGAGACCTTGGGTGGTGTCTTTACCCGTCTGATCGACCGAAACACGACGATCCCGACGAAAAAGTCGCAGACCTTCTCGACCGCTGAAGACAACCAGTCCGCTGTGACGATCCGTGTCTTCCAGGGTGAGCGCGAAATGGCCGCCGATAATAAGAGCCTTGGCCAGTTCGATCTTGTGGGCCTTCCGCCAGCGCCGCGGGGTGTGCCGCAAATCGAAGTGACCTTCGATATCGACGCCAACGGTATTGTCCACGTTTCAGCCAAGGACAAAGCGACCAACAAAGAACAGTCGATCCGTATTCAGGCGAGCGGTGGCTTGTCCGATGACGATATCGAAAAAATGGTCAAAGACGCCGAAGCCAATGCGGACGCCGATAAGCAGCGTCGTGAAGGCGTCGAAGCGAGGAACCGCGCCGAAGCACTTGTCCATTCGACAGAGAAAAATGTTGAAGAACATGGCGACAAGCTCGCGCCGGAAGATCGGTCAGCCATTGATGATGCCTTGGCCGCGCTTAAAGCCAAGCTCGAAGATGAGAACGCAAGCGTTGATGACATCAACAACGCTGCCGGAACACTCGCAACCGCGACCATGAAACTTGGCGAAGCCATGTATGAGGCCGGTGCCGAAGATGAAGATGGCGGTGCCGCTGCGGCTGCAGCTGATAGCGCCGCAGAAGACAACGATGATGTTGTCGACGCGGACTTCGAAGAAGTCGACGGCGACAAGAAAGACTAAACCATTAATTGCGCCGCGCAGAATATGCGCGGCGCAGTCATTTCAACCGGGTACGTTCTAATGGGCGCAAATCCGGCCAAAGGGGTTGCGTTAAAAACCCCAGTAAGACGGGCGCGAAAATCACTATGGCGCAAGCATGTTATTATGAAGTTCTGGGCGTAGAACGCGGCGCAGACGGCGCGGCCATTAAATCGGCCTTCCGTAAGCGCGCGATGCAATATCATCCCGACCGAAATCAGGGTGATCCGGAAGCGGAAAAAAAATTCAAAGAATTAGGCGAAGCCTACGAAATCCTGTCCGACGATCAGAAACGCGCGGCCTATGACCGGTTTGGTCACGCGGCGTTTCAAAATGGCGCAAACGGCCATGGCGGTATGGGCGGCGGCTTTGGTGGCGGCGCGGGCGCTGCTGGATTTGGCGATATTTTCGACGAAATCTTCGGCGAATTTATGGGCGGTCAGCGCGGTGGTCGTCGCGGTGGACCGGGCCGTGGCGCGGACCTCAAATATAATCTTGAAATCAGCCTCGAAGACGCCTTTGCGGGCAAGAAAACCGAAATTCGCGTACCGGGCTCTGTGGCTTGCGAATCCTGCGAAGGGTCGGGCGCAAAGCCGGGCTCTGGGCCAACCCATTGCGGCACCTGTAAGGGCGCAGGCCGGGTTCGTGTTCAGCAGGGCTTCTTCACCATTGAACGCAGCTGCCCGCATTGTCATGGCGAAGGTCAGGTGATTGCCGATCCGTGTACAGATTGTGGCGGTCAGGGCCGTGTCCGGCGCGAGCGCACGTTAAGTGTCGATGTGCCAGCCGGCATCGAAGACGGTACCCGCATTCGCCTTTCGGGCGAGGGCGAGGCCGGACCGCGCGGTGGCCCCGAGGGCGATCTCTATATTTTCGTTCACGTCACAGAACATGATTTGTTCGAGCGGGACGGCGCAGACCTTTATTGCATGATGCCGATTCCCATGACGACGGCGGCCTTGGGCGGTGATTTCGAAGCGCCGACCATTGATGGCGGGCGCGTTAAAATCTCTGTGCCCGAAGGGGCGCAAACCGGAAAACGCTTCCGTGTACGGTCAAAAGGCATGACGGTCCTGAACCAAAAAGGCCGTGGCGATCTTTATGTCGAGGTTCAGGTCGAAACCCCAACGGGCCTCAACGCCGAACAAAAAGACCTGCTGCGCCAATTCTGTGAGGCCGGCGGCGGCGAAGCGGCCTGCCCACAATCACGGGGCTTTTTCGACCGCGCCAAGAATTTCTGGGAAAACGTCACCGACGGTCGCTGATACCGCACGCGGTGAAATTTCTTCTGTACTGACTGGATCCCCGCCTGCGCGGGGATCGTCGGTTTTGGGGACACCACCACCGTCCTCCCCCGCGAAGGCGGGGGTCCAGAATCCAATACAATTAGTCGGCTGGCGGATTTTGGCGAAGGGTTTTAGGCTCGGGGAATGAAACCATTTTTTGTTTATATCCTCGCGAGTAAACGTAATGGCACGCTCTATACGGGATCGACCGATGATTTAGGCCGACGGGTTTGGGAACATAAAGAAAAAATCCGCAAAGGGTTCACGGCAAAATATGATGTCGGTCGACTCGTTTGGTATGAGACCCACGATACTCGTGAGGCAGCACTCCTTCGTGAAAAACAAATCAAAAAATGGAATCGCAGCTGGAAGTTACGGATGATCGAAGCGATTAATCCGGACTGGGATGACCTGTATCTTAGCTTGAATGGTTAGCGCACCAAAAACAGCGCATAGATTGCGCGCGCCTCCCGCCATTAACAATAAATAAGGCGCACTTGGTCCGCCTACGGTGTTTATCGCCATAAAACTTTCATCTGCCGGATAAATTCCTGTCATAGACTTCCGCCATAGCCTCAATCATTGGGGCATATCGGCTTTGTGATGATGAAGTTTGGAAATCGCGTTCGCACGCCGCTACTGGTTGCTTCGGCACTGGTTCTGAGCGCATTCACGGCGCTTTCCGGTAATTCCACCGAAGCCGATAATCCGCCCACGGTCCAACATTTGACGAAATCACCGAGGATCAAGATCGATGCTGCGCGGGGGACAGCGTCGATGGATTTTTCGGTGATGACGTATAATGTCGCTGGGTTGCCGTGGCCGATTCGGCGTGGTCGCCCGGCGGCGTTGAAGGAAATTGCCCGTGACATGGTCGCGTTGCATGCGGCGGAGCGCGCACCCGATGTAATCGTCCTTCAGGAGGCATTTACCCCCGCATCCGAAGCGGTTGGCGCGCCTTATGCCCATAAAATCTCTGGCCCGAGCGCAAAAGACGTGACCGCGCTTGACCTGCCGCGCATTGACCAAGGGTTCGTCCGTGCCCGCCGCTTTTTAAAGGGCGAGCGCATCGGTAAGGTTCTGTCATCCGGGCTTTTTATTTTCAGCGATTATCCGGTGATTGCGGCGCATATGACGCCGTTTCAGGAAAACAGCTGCGCCGGTTATGATTGCCTTGCCAATAAAGGCGCAATGATCGCCGTGATAGAGATCCCCGGTGCGCCTGCGCCGATCCAGATTCTAAACACGCATCTCAATTCCAATGGTGCGTCCGGTGTTTCAGCGGCGCGGGCGCTCGCCGCCCATCGCCAACAGGTTGATGAAATGGGCGCGCTGATGGCGCAATCGCTCAACCCCAATTGGCCGATCATTTACGCCGGTGATTTCAACACCCGCCATTCAGAAGACCGCTTTGGGCATAATGCCAAGACCCTGCCGGGTAAGCTGGTGGCGCAATATTGTCTTGAGCCGCAATCGGCTTGTGATGCGCGCATGCCATGGACGGGCGACGCCCCTTGGCTCGACACCCAAGACCTGCAGGGTTTTGCCGGTGTGCCGCAAATTGATATTCGCCCGATCCGCGCGGAAAAGATGTTTGAAAAACCGCGCAACGGTAAAATGCTATCCGACCATGACGCCTATATGGTGACCTATCGCCTGACGTGGAAAGTCGAAAATCTCGCAACGCTGGAGGCTGCGAGTTAGGCTTTTTCCTGCCCGATGGTCGCTGTGTCTTCGAAGCGGTCCGCGCGCGCCAGCGCCGGGAACAGTTTGATCCACGCGCCCGCCGCAACAATCGAAACAACACCGCCCAACAGAACCGCCCCGACCGGGCCAAGAAAGCGCGCAGCGACACCGCTTTCAAATTCGCCAAGCTCATTCGATGCTGAAACGAAAATGAACGACACCGATGAAACCCGGCCGCGCATGCCATCCGGCGTGGCGAGCTGCATCACCGACGATCGCACATACATCGACACCATGTCGGCCGCGCCGGTGATGGCAAGCATGATCATGGAAAGCCAGAAATAGGGGGAGAGCGCAAAGCCCAGCATGGCAAGGCCATAAACCGCAATCGCGCTTAACATCCAAAAGCCGACCCGGCGGCTAAAAGGTTTGATGGCGAGCGCCAGCGCCACCAGTCCGGCCCCGATGGCTGGCGCGGCCCGCAAGAACCCGAGCCCTTCGGTGCCGATATGCAAAACATCGCGCGCAAAGACCGGTAATAATGCGGTCACACCGCCGAAAAAGACCACCACCAGATCAAGTGAGATTGATCCGAGCACGACTTTATTATCACGCACATAGCGTAACCCTTCGAATACCATTTTAACGCCGCGTGCCTGTTTGTTGGGCACATGGGCGGGGGTTTGCGCGGTCCAAAGGCTGGCAATGGCGATGGCGATTAGCACCGCACCGGTGGCGTAAACCACCTGCGGCCCGCCAATATATAAAAACCCGCCAATCGCCGGGCCGAAGATTGCCGCGGTCTGAAACCCGAGCGAATTCCACACAATCGCAACCGGCAGGTCTTCGCGCGGCACAAGCGTTGGGTAAAGCGAATTGGCCGCTGCGGGCGTGAACGCATTCACCCCGCCGGTCAGCGTCGCCGCAATAAAAATCGCAGGGATGGCAACCGCCGCCGGATAGAAACTCGCGGTAAACAGAACCCCAATGATCAGCAAGCGGATCAGGTTCGAGGCCACCAAAATCATTTTTCGGTTTAGCCGGTCTGCGGCCTGACCACCCACCAGTGAGAGAAAGAAAACCGGCAGAAACTGCGCAAGACCAACAAGCCCAAGCAGGAAGGCCGACTCCTCCACCGAACGGGTTTCCCGCGCGAGGTCATAAATCTGCCAGCCAATAGCAACGGCCACCATTTGACGCTCAGCAGAAATCAACTGCCGGGCGAACCAATAATGCCGATAACCTTGATGGCGAAAAACGCGGAGGGAAGGAATGCGTGACATAACCCGCGCGAACATAGTCGGAAGGTTTTTAGGCGCAATCCCAATTTCTGATTGTCAATGCGATATGCGCATTCTGAATATGGTGCTAGGCTCGCCCGAAATGGGAGAACATTATGAAAGTTATTGGTGTTGGTTTTGGCCGAACGGGTACGGCATCGTTGAAAGTCGCATTGGAAACCTTGGGGATCGGGCCGTGCTATCATATGAGCGAGGTCTTTGCGACGCCGGGTCATATCGATCTGTGGATCCGGGCAGCCGATCAGGTGAAAGCCGGTGAAACTCCTGATTGGGAAACGATTTTCAGTAACTATCAATCCGGTTGCGATTTTCCGATTGCGGGTTTCTGGCGTGAACTTGCCGACCATTATCCCGATGCCAAAATAATTTTGACGGTCCGCGATCCGGAAAAATGGTTCGTCTCCACCCAGGAAACGATTTTGAGCCCGCGCATGGTTGATATGTCGCGACCGACGCCCTTTGGCACCTTGTCGGAAAAAGCGATATGGAGCTATCTCGGCGGCGATGTGCATGACCGCGCCAAGATGCTCGATGCGTTTGATCGCCATGTTCAGGCCGTGAAAAACACCATTGCGCCAGAGCGGTTATTGGTTTTCGAGGTCAAGGATGGCTGGGCACCGCTTTGTGCGTTTCTCGGCGTGCCAGAACCGGATATGGACTTCCCGCGCGTGAACTCGCAAGAAGAGACTAAAGCCGTGCTTGAAATGTTGATGGGCGAAGGGGCAGAACAAACCCTGAGCGGTGGCGGTCTTGGTGATGCCCAAGACGCCACTATGAATAAAAAGGTATTTGGAAAGGACTAAGATGACGCGAGACGTATTATTTTTGCTACCGCCGGGATTTTCGGCCAATGGCCGACGTGAATTTTGCCCGGAATGTGCAGAAATATGGGGGGTACTGAGCTATTATCCTGCGATTAAAGAATCGCTCGATATCCGCTATCAACCTATTGACCGCCCGCGTCTCGAACTCACGGGCCTGTTGGGCGATGATCATCAAAATTGCCCGACACTTTTATTGGGTGATAATTCCGACGCCGGCGACACGCCGGTTCAAACCGCCAATGGGGCCCGGTTCATTGATAATGCGCGAGACATTGCGAAATATTTCGCGCACCGCTACGGAACAGCGTTCCCGCGCGGATCGTGAAGTCAGTCGAGTAAGGAAGTCCCATGGCGAAAACATCCATCTTAGTTGCCGGTGCCGGTGGTCGCATGGGCCGCGCGATTGTTGCTGAGATCTTGAAAACCCCCGGCGCGACGCTCGCAGGTGGTTTCGAAAGACCGGACGGTCCCGATATTGGTAAAGATATTGGCGTGCTTGCGGGGCTTGATGCGATTGGCCTTGCGGTCGAAGACGCTGCGGAAAAAGGCCTCACCCGGGCCGGTGCGTTGATCGATTTTACCGCCCCCAAGGTCACAATCAGCAATGCCCGCGCCGCATCGGAAAAAGGCGTCGCCCATGTGATCGGCACGACCGGTTTTTCCGATGAGGAAGAATCGCAGATCGCTGATCTGGCGAAATCCATTCCTATCGTGAAGTCCGGCAATATGAGTGTCGGCGTTAATGTTTTAACCGCCCTTGTTGAGGCCGGTGCGAAAGCACTTAGCGATGATTACGATATCGAAATCTTCGAGGCCCATCACCGCGCAAAGGTCGATGCCCCCTCCGGTACGGCCTTGATGCTGGGTGCGGCGGCGGCGCGCGGGCGCGGGGTCGATCTTAACCAGGTCTCTTCGGGCGTTGATGACACCAGAGCCGGTAAACGCAAGCAGGGTGACATCGGCTTTTCGGTCATGCGCGGTGGCGGTATTGTGGGCGAACATCAGGTGGCTTTTACGGGCATGCAAGAGGTTATCACCCTATCCCATAGCGCCATTGATCGCGGTCTTTTTGCCAAGGGTGCGGTGGCAGCCGCGCAATGGGTTATGGGCAAGCCCGCTGGCCTTTATACGATGCGTGATGTGCTCGGTCTTGGTTAATTCGAAACGGTCGAATTTGAACTAAAGCGCAGAAAAAGCTGAAATAAAGAGTTGTTTATATAGTCCCTGAAGTGAAGGGACGAACATGCGTACCGAAATTATTGCTGCTGCTATTATTGTCGCGACAGCCATTGCGGCACCGCGGGTTTTTGAGGCGCGCCTATCGGCTCAGCCAAAAACCCCTGCGCGCGCCGCGAGCCTGCAATCACCAGAACCGCAGGTAAACCGGGTTTCCCATTGGGGTGATGAAATCCGGATTAAAGCATCACCGGATCAGCAATTTTATGTGGACGCAGCGGTCAATCAACGGCCCGCTAAATTTTTGGTCGATACCGGTGCAAGCTATGTCGCGCTCCGTGATAGCGATGCCCGCGCCGCCGGCATTTATACATCGTGGACGGACTATACCTATCCGGTGCATACGGCAAATGGCGAAACCAAAGCGGCGTTTGTAACGATTGATGAGATCGACATTGACGGCCTTCGCATTCAAGGGGTCAAAGCCTTTATCCTGAAAGACGACCAGCTCAACATCAATCTATTGGGCATGAGTTATCTTTCACGTCTTGAAAGCGTTGAAGCGCGCAAAGGCGAACTGGTTCTGCGCGGCTAATGGCCGAGATTTCCGATCATCGTTGAGATTTTCATCCACATTCCTGTTTCGCTGATGGGAATGCGGGTGAGCTGAAGAAGAATAAAGGCCGCGCCACCATATAAATAGACCGAATGCGGTCGGCCCCTTGTGCGCCAATCATGAATAACCGCCCAAATCAGAAACACACATGCACCAAGCCCGCCAATGACGGCCGCCATGACCGGCGGCGGCCCGATAAAGCCGGGCGGTGGGGGCGGCAATAAAAACAGGGCCAGAATGCGCGCAATAGGCGCGTCCATCAAAGATATTGTCGCCAATAACATCAGGCGTTTATGGGTTTCAGGGTTGCGAATAGACAGGATCGCAAGCGTGAAAAGGCTTATGAAGAAAAGAATACCGCCGACCTGCACCCAACTGAAAATTCGAATCTGTTCGCCAAAACCGAGAGCTTCAAAATAATTGATGCGGATAGTCGTGGTGATCATCACCGTAAAGAACATTGCAGTCGCAAGCGCTATGCCCAATAAACCGACTTCGCGATGAATACGCGTCCGGCCGCTCGCTACCAGCCAGTTTTGAACGGCGTAAAAGATAAACCACCCAAAGAAAACCGCGCCATGAATATGTAAGATCGTTTGGCCTTTAAAGGTGCCAAGTGCGAGCGGTTGGATATAGGTATTGAAAAACCCAAGGATCGCCGTCGCCAATAGGCCAAGCGACATATATAGGTAAAACTGTGATCGCCCTAAAGACGATACCCGTGCCGTGGTTGCCATAAAAACCTCCCCTCCGCCCGACGGAGATTATTATCAGCAACTGCATATGCGCGCTAGCGATTTTTATCGCTCTGTCAAACCGCCAAACCGACCTACAAAGAACGTCCGTAGGGTAACCGGTGTGGTTTCCCTAGCCAAACGGCGCGTCGATCGAGGGAGACAGGTCCGTAAAGAGCTTCGGCCCGTCTTCGGTCATGTAAAGGCAATCCTCCAATCGCACGCCGAACTCCCCGAACAGATAAATCCCCGGCTCGTTTGAAAAACACATGCCGGGCGCGAGCGGTTTTTCCTCGCCATGAACGAAATTAACTGGCTCATGCACGTCCATGCCGATCCCATGGCCGAGACGGTGCGGAAGGCCCGGTGTTTTATAACCCGGCCCAAACCCTTCGGCTTCGTAATAGCGGCGAACCACATCATCAACAGTGCCCGCGCTAACGCCGAGCTGGGCGGTTTCAAGCGCTAATTCCTGCCCTTGCTTGACGGTGTTCCAGACCTTGCGCTGTTTGGCGGTCGGTTCGCCAAAGACCCAAGTCCGCGAAATGTCCGATTGATAGTCGTGTACGGAACATCCACAATCCATCAGGATGATAGACTCTTCCTGAACCGTCTGAGGTTTGTTCGATCCGTGCGGATAGGCGCTGGACTCGCCAATCAGTGCCATCGAAAATGAAACTGCGCCGCCAAGCTGGGCCGTGGTAGCGCTCATCAGGGCTGAAATATCCTGTTGCGACATGCCCGCTTCAATTTTTGAATGGACATGCTTATAGGCCGCAAGGGTGATGTTATTTGCAATTTGCATCAGCGCCAATTCAGCAGGTGATTTATAAAGCCGAACGCCCAAGGTGACGTCATGTCCGGAAACGATCTCAAATTCCGGGGCGGCCTTTGCGACACCATCAACAATAAAGTGCCGGACCGTATCCTCAATCGCGAGCTTGCCCTTCGTCAGACCACGGTCTTTTAGAATGCCGGCCACCAATTCAAACGGGCTTTCATGTTCGTGCCAGGTGCGCACGTCATCACCAACCATGAGGCTTTCCCGAATGGACGGCTCTTCGAAATAGGGCGTGACAACCGCGATTTCTCCATCCGCCGGGATAATGACGCCCGTCAAGCGCTCTGATCGCCACCAATTGATGCCGGTGAAATAGACCATTGCGGAACCCGCATCGAGCAAGAGCGCGCTGATGCCCTGATCGCGCATCAAGCCCTGTACTTTTTCGATCCGTGTGCGGCGTTCATCAGCGGTGATCGGCTTTGCGCCAGCTGCCATGTCGGTTCGTGGCGCGGCATTCGCCGCCTGGGTGCCGGTCGCAGCGGCGATGCCCGCGAACCCCGTTACTTTGATAAGTTCCCGTTTGGTTAGTCGCATCATTGATCTCCCCAGTTTAGGTCTCGCGCGCCATCAGGCTTGGCAATGTGCCCATATCGGCACCGGCTTGTCGCATGAAAAAGGTTCTAAGCGGCGCGATTGAATTGACCGCGCCCATGCCGATATCCCGTGCGATCCGCAAGGGCGTAAAATCATTTGAGAACAGACGATTTAAAAGATCCGTACCAAGAGCGAGGGCGGCGGAATCAAATCGACGCCATTGCTGATAGTTTTGTAATACGGTCAGCGCGCCGATATCCAAACCAACATCGCGGCCTTCGGTGATGACATCGACAAGGGCCGCGATATCTTTTACGCCGAGATTGAACCCTTGACCGGCAATCGGGTGAATGGCGTGGGCCGCATCGCCGATTAACGCAAGGCGCGGGGCGACATAACTTTGCGCAAGGGTAAAGGCCAATGGATATGACCAGCGCGGGCCAGCGGGTTCAAGCGCGCCGAGATATTCACCAAAACGATTTTCAATCTCGATACGGAATTTATCATCATCAAGGCGCATATAGGCGTCGGCGGCGTCGGATTTTTCGGTCCAGACAAGCGACGACCGGTTCTCCGTCATCGGCAAGATTGCAAAAGGCCCGGCCGGTAAGAAAAATTCCTGCGCGACACCTTCGTGGGGGCGTTCATGGGCGACCGTCGCAACAATACCGGTTTGGCGATAGCGCCATTGATTGGTTTTGATATTGGCTTCCGCCCTTAGCGATGACATGCGCCCATCGGCGGCGACCACCAAGGCGGCGACAATTTCTTGTCCGTCTTCAAGCGTTACAACGGCGCGGGCGCTGTCAAACTGGGTTGCGTTACGTTTTGCGGGGGCGATGAGGGTGATGTTGTCATGGGTGGCGATGGCGTCGAACATCACATTCCGCAAGATCCGGTTCTCAACGATAAAGCCCAATGGTTGGTCATCGCCCAGTTCCCGGCTGTCGAAATGCAAATGAAAGCTCGATACCGTGCCTTCATCGAAGCGCGATTTGGCCCGGCCATCGGTGACCAGAATATCCCGGATCGGTTCCGCATGGGGTGCGATCTGGTCCCACAGGTCGAGGCGACGAAAGACTCGCGCCGAAGCATAGGAGATCGCGGTTGTTCGACCATCAAATCCAGCCGTTCGCATTTTTTTGGGGTCGCCAGCGTCAATGATCGCGCAGCTAAAGTCTTTTGAAGCAAAGGCAAGCGCAGCCAAGCCCCCCGCGAGGCCACCGCCAACAATCGCAATGTCGAATGATTGTGTCATGGGCGCAGTTTCGCCTTTCCGCCTGCTGGCGTCTACTGGTCTTGGGATGCGGCGTATGGCCCGAAAACGGGGCTTGGCGCAAATTCCGGGCGCTTTTACAGATTTGGAAACACTCTTAGGACAATGAAGCATTGACTGATGGAGAATGGCCTATGCGCCGGAAATGCCTGTCCTTGATCTTCGCCGCCCTGTTGTTGCCCAGCATGGCGTCTGCCCAAACCCTGGCAACGGATATGGGCCCGGCGAGCGATGTGACCCGATATTTGCTCGATAGCGGGCTCTTGATGATTGGCGGTCTGGCTGGCCTCGTGGCGATTGCAGGTTTTGCGTTGCGCGATATTGGCCTGTCACGGACCCTGAATGCGCCGGCGGTTTGCCTTCGGACGATCGGGGCCGTTGCTTTATCGGCATTCGCCTTTTGGCTGAGTGGTTATCACCTTCTTTTTAGTATCGAAACGAATGGTTTCCTTGGTGAGTTCAGGCCATGGTCCCCGATAGATGATGAACCGGCGGCGCTGGGCTATTCGGCGGGGGCGTTCTGGTTCTTTCATATGGTTCTGGCCGCTTTCGGCACCATGATCGTTTCCTCGGCGGTGTCTGAGCGTGTGCGGCTGTGGCCGTTTTTGTTTTTTGCGTTCATCTGGTCGGTGTTGATTTATCCGATCACTGCAAGCTGGATATGGGGCGGGGGTTATTTCGCTTCCGAATGGAGTTTCCATGACATTGGCGGTGCCGCCGCAATTCATGTTGCTGCCGGTGCGGCGGGGCTTGCGGCCGTGATGGTCGTTGGACCGCGCAATGGCCGCTATAGTCAGGGGCCGGGCCGACCCGCGGTTTCCACCGCTTTACCGCTTTCTGCATTTGGTACGCTTTTGGCGGTCACCGCTTTGACCGTGGTGATTGCCGGATTGTCTGGCTCCTATTCAAATGTCGAGGCTGCAATTTCTCTCGGCATTTTGTTTTCCAATGCGATGATCGCGATGGCTGGCGGATCGCTCGCCGCAATGGTGTTGACGCAAACGGTCTATAAGCGCACGGGGCTGGTTTCGGCGATGACCGGTGCCATTGCCGGGATCGTCTCGATTTCCGCTGAACCCTTTGGGCCAGCGGTTTGGCAAGCGGCGATGATCGGCGCGGTGGGCGGGGTCATTGTCACAGTCACCCCGCCTTTCTTTGACCGGTATCGTATTGACGATGCGGGCCTTGCGGTGCCGACCCATCTATTATGTGGCCTTTGGGGCGTTTTGATTGCGTTCTGGGTCAATGAAGATGTCTGGCTCAGGGGGCAGCTCCTGAGCATTGCCGCCATTGCCGGTTTTTCCTTCGCCATGAGCCTTCTGATCTGGGTTGCGCTGAAATATACAATTGGCGTGCGCAGTATCTCCCTCGAAGAACAGGCAAGCCCCAACAACGCTAATGGTTAAAAGCCGTTAACCCTTTTGTTAACGATAAATGCCAAACTCCAATCTCATCTTTCGCAGTTCGGTAAATACGTTTCGACATGTCTAGAGAATCCCGATCCTACGCCCGCCACGGAAACCGCAAGGGAGGTCGCCTGAGGGGCCGCCAACGCGATCCGTTCTCCGAATTCGCCGACCGGTTACGTGAGTTTCTCCGTAATGTGATGATGCGCGCCGGTGGCCTTGCGATGATTGTCCTCGGCGTGTGGTTAATGGTGGCGCTTGCGACCTTTTCGATTTCTGATCCCTCGTTGAACACTGCAACGCCAGCGCAGGTTCAAAATATGGGCGGGCCGCTTGGGGCGATTGCGGCAGATCTTTCCTTGCAGTGGATTGGCGGCGGCGCATTCCTGTTGATTGCGCCATTGGCAATCTGGGGCTTTTTCGCGATGATGAAGGGGGCCCCCGAAGAAACCCCTGCAGATTTTTGGCATCGCTTGATTGCGGCACCGATTGCGCTTCTCGCTGGGGCGGCATTTATCGCCTCTTGGCCTGCACCGGCAGATTGGCCCTATGTGGTTGGGTCCGGCGGTCTGTTGGGCGACTTTATCTTTGGCGGTGTGACGTCGCTTTTCGCCATGTTCATTGGTCAAAAACTTGCCGTGCCATTGGCCGGTGGTCTTTTCGCCATGCTGGCGCTGGTGGCCTATTCTATCCTTTGCGGATTAACCCGCGAACGGCTGGCCGAAGCGTGGTGGACGCTAGAGGACATTGCCATCGCTATTCGCGATTCCGTTCTCGATCTGCACGAGCGGTTCTTCGGTGCGGAAGCAGAAGAGGAAGAACTGGAAGATGAAGATTATGAAGAAGCCGAAGATGATGAGGCAGAAGAAGTAGAAGAAGACAGCGACGCAGAACCGGCGCTGGTCGCACCGGCGCGCAAGCGAAAGATCATTCGCAAAGGCCATAAGGACAAAGAAAGCCGTCGTGAGCGCAGGGAAGTGCAGCCAAACTTGCCGGTCTTCTCGGCGGGGAATTACGAATTGCCAGCGCTCAATCTATTGGCAAAACCAAACCCGGCCAAAAAGACTGTCATTTCCGACGAGGCACTCGAACAGAATGCGCGGATGCTCGAAAATGTGCTTAGCGATTTCGGCGTGCGCGGCGAAATTATCAATGTTCGGCCGGGTCCCGTGGTCACCCTTTATGAACTTGAACCCGCCGCGGGGATCAAATCATCCCGCGTGATTGGTCTTGCCGATGATATCGCCCGGTCGATGAGTGCGGTCGCGGCGCGTGTCGCGGTGGTTCCGGGCCGCAATGTAATTGGTATAGAACTTCCGAACCAGGATCGCGAAGTCGTCTTCCTGCGCGAGCTATTGGGTGCGGGCGAGTATGAAAACTCTCGCGGTGACCTGACCCTTGCACTCGGCAAGTCGATTGGCGGCGAGCCGGTATTTGCGGATCTCGCGCGGATGCCGCACTTGCTGATCGCCGGTACAACCGGTTCCGGTAAATCTGTGGGGATCAATACGATGATCCTCTCATTGTTGTACCGATTATCGCCCGAGCAGTGCAAACTGATCCTGATCGATCCGAAAATGCTCGAACTATCGGTTTATGAGGGTATCCCGCATCTTTTATCTCCTGTGGTGACCGATCCGCGCAAAGCGGTGGTCGCGCTGAAGTGGACCGTGCGCGAAATGGAAGAACGCTATCGCCGCATGTCAAAAGTTGGCGTGCGGAATGTCGAAGGCTTTAACGCGCGTGTTGCTGAAGCCGAAGAGACAGGCGAAACCCTGAGCCGTACCGTCCATACGGGTTATGACGAAGAAACCGGCGAAGCGGTTTATGAAACTGAAGAGCTGGAATACGAACCGATGCCGTTCATCGTTGTGGTGATCGACGAGGTGGCCGATTTGATGATGGTCGCCGGGAAAGACATCGAAGGCATGGTTCAGCGCTTGGCGCAGATGGCCCGTGCTGCGGGTATTCACCTTATTATGGCGACGCAGCGCCCATCGGTTGACGTTATCACCGGTACGATCAAGGCAAACTTCCCGACGCGTATTTCATTCCAGGTCACGTCGAAAATCGACAGTCGTACTATTCTTGGTGAACAGGGCGCTGAACAGCTATTGGGCATGGGGGACATGCTTCATATGGCGGGTGGCGGGCGTGTTCGCCGTGTCCACGGTGCGTTTGTCTCTGATGACGAAGTCGAGAAGATTGTTAACCACCTCAAGAAACAGGGCGCACCGACCTATGTTCAAGAGGTCACCGAAATGAAAGAAGACGGCGAAGGTGGTGATGGCGGCTTTGATATTGGCGGCAACACCAATTCTGGTGACGCGCTTTATGACCGCGCGGTAGCGGTGGTTCTTCGTGACCGCAAGGCGTCCACATCATATGTGCAGCGACGTTTGCAGATTGGCTACAACCGCGCAGCAACCTTGATCGAACGAATGGAAGAAGAAGGCGTCATTTCAGCCGCGAACCACGCAGGCAAGAGAGAAATTCTTGTCGGCGACGACGCTGCCTAAATTTTGAATGACGCTTTTGTGAATCGAAGGATCGATTGGTGAAGTTAACGATAAAAGACGATGTGTGATCGTCAGCAGTACTCGCGTTTAGCGCGAAACTGATCCGCATCAAGAAAAAAAGTGCCCATTAACTATTTGTTTTTGACTTTCAAAGCGGAAGCACCGATTGATCTTTACTTTCCGTTAGGCATACTAATTTTTGCGGGGACAAATTCTTAGCGCGGGTGGCGTATGTCGAAAACTTACGAAGATCTTTCCGGTGCGGCGGGTAAAGCACGATTTTTTCGACCCAGCCGATACGAGGCTTCGGAAATATTTGGCGGCAATCCGCCCCGACTAATTTTCGAAGATGAGACTTATGACCTGCACAATATTAGTTCGCGCGGGGCAGGATGTTTCAACGTCAAATCGAAAAGTGGTGAAACGGAAACCGAACCGGGTGAACACGGATTGTTGCGTTTGACGCAACATGGCCGTGAACTTTTTCTGGGTACGGCACGAAAAGCACGGTCCGGCAAAGGGACCGGCATCGTCACAACGGGTTTCGAACTCGAGTCGAACCGTTTTGACCTTGATTGGCTTATCCGGGAAAATGCGAGTGTTCTCGCCCGCGAAGCGCGGACACCGGTCGAACTTCTTGAGCCGCCCATTGCTTATAAAACCTTCTGCGCGGATGCGGCGGCGTTTCTCGGCGGTTATCTCCTGCGGGTTCAGAAATATGTGGGTCCGATTGAGGCCCGGTTGAGCGAGGACGAACGTAACGATATTGCCCGCGATCTGGCGGCCTCGGCAGAGACGGGATGGCTCGACCTGGTGCAGCAGGGCAATACGCTCGTTGCCGATATTCACGATGAAAAACAACGTCGTATCGGATATAAATCCTATACCGAGCGGACCGTGACACAGATGTTGTTGGCCGGTCCCGGCTGGGCGCGCTGTTATTTCAAACCGGCAGGCTATCCCGGTGACTATCAGATCATGAATTACGGCTATGAACAAAAGCCGGAGGGCAACAGCGTTGCCGAAAAATTCCTGCATCTTTTGGGAATGAGTGCCTCGCGGGCGATCATAACCCGGATGGAGATGGTCGCCAGCCTTGTTTGTGATTACGCCAATGACCGCCGCAGCGGTAATGGCGATGAATTTACCATCACCAGTGTGGGCAGTGGCCCTGCACGTGAAATGGAAGATATTCTTTCGGGCACGCCGGATGATGTCCGTTGGCGGATGAATCTGGTCGATCAGGAACCGGCGGCTCTTGATTATGCCTATCAGCGCATTGCGACGATGACCGACCGTGACCGGCTGAATGTGACCGGGCTCAATATTTCGTTCCGTGAAATGCTGCGTCCGTCGCCGGACAATGCGGCGTTTATGGATAACGATGTGATTTATTCATCAGGGTTCGTCGATTATCTGAACCCGCTTCTCGCCCAGCGGTTCATCAAACGTCTTTATGATTTTGTGAAACCCGGCGGTCAGGTCATTGTAGGGAACGTGAATAATCTTCCGACCGGGATGATTTGGCCGCTTGAATATATCACTGACTGGACACTCTATTTCCGCAACGAAGAAGAAATGCGCGCGATGGCGCATGAAATCCCCGAAGCGAAAGTTTCCGTGATCTCTGATCCGATGGAAGCGATCTATTTTCTTGTGGTGGAAAAACCCAAAGCCTGACGCCCGCAGCTGTTAGCTGGCCAGACATTTAGCTGGCCATGCTTTCTGCGACAGGCTTTTTCGCTTTGACCGGCGGCTCAAACCGGATGGTGACGGTTGTGCCGTTGGTGCCGTCTGATTCAAGCCGTAGCGATGCGTTTTGGTCTTGGAAGATCCGCGTGGCTAGGGTCAGGCCCAGTCCAAGCCCTTCTGACGAGCGTCTCAAGGTTTGCTCGCCTTGGGTAAACGGTTTCAAGGCAGTTTCGATCTGCTCGGCGCTCATGCCCTGTCCATTATCGGAGATGACCAGCTCATAGGCACCATCCTCATCGGTGCTGCCGCTGATATCGATGACGCTGCCTTTTGGTGACGCGTTGAGTGCGTTTTCCAGAAGATTGTTGAGCGCGTAACAGGTATGGACAATATCGATATAGATCGTGCCCTTCTCGAGATTGTCCTGCGTTACGGTGATGCCTTTTTTCTCAAGGCCCGAGCGCATCTGTTCGAGCGACACTTCGATAAGCTCATCAACGCCTGTATTGCCGATCTCGTATTTCATTTTACCGGCGGTTGCATCGGCAAAGCGCAGCATTTTTTGAATGCGTGACAACAGAATATGCGCTGAGCCGTGGATTTCGTTCAGGTGCTGAACATTATCCGAGTCATCATTCGCGGCTTTGCAGGCATTGGTGACAACTTCGGTATAGCCAATGATCTGATGAAGCGGTGTCCGCAATTCGTGGCTCATCATTGACAGGAAGTTGATTTTCGACTGGTCGGCGGCGGTGGCTTCGATCAACAAGCGTTCGATCATCTCGCTGTCACGTTTACGTTGTTCATCACGCAGCCAGATTGTCCGCGAGCGCAATTCCTGTGTGTAGTTCGTGATCACCGCCACCAAAGCGATACTCAGCATGAAGAAATGACCGGAAATAATATCGACCGGCGAGAATTTCGGGATCAGGTTCAGGACCGCAACGTAAACCAGCGATGACGTAATATAGGCCGTCGCCGCCACCGGGAACGGTATTCGCATGATGCAAGATGATGCGATAAAGACGATCAAGACGCCGATAATATAGGGCGGCGCGCCCTCGGCCGGGATGATCGCAATCATCCAGATTACGCCAATGGCCGATACGAACAGCCCGGCGGCGCTCAATACGCCAAAATGCGGTTTGACCTTCTGGATAAAAGACAGCGGGATCAACAACATCATGATCGTGCCGAAAATCGCACGAATGATCAGAACCGTATCCAGATTTTCTGAAATCGTCAGGACGTCGAGAATGGCATAGCTGAAATAGGTGAAGATCACCAAATACCAGAGCACTCGCTCGGTCGGGACCGTCTTTTCGACCAGATGCTGGGTGTACTGTTTTTCGACTTCCGGATCATTGAACCGGGCAGATTTTGCCGACAGCCCGTCGCGCTCGAGCGATGCTTTGAACATGCTAAGCGGGCTGGGCCGCTTTGCAGCGGGTCGATCGGAACTCGTAATCGGCGTTGCCATAAGCACTGTCTAGCGCAAGAGAGTTAATGAGCACTTGGCGAATGTGACGAAATAACGCCCTAAAAGCGCGGTTTGTTTAAGTTTTCCACCCCGAAACCGTACTTGCTCAAAATAAATTATTAATGAATACTAAACGACATGTCTGAAAGTTCTATCACTGGCTTTGCGCCAACAAGACCATCTTCGTTAACCCGTGGTGCCGCTTGGCCCACGGTTGGTCTTTTTGCGTCTTTGTGGATTGGTATTTCCCTAAGCGCCTGGGCGGCGCTCAGCGGTGTCATTCCGTTCTGGGTGGCGTGCCTGATCAATGCGGTGTTCCTCTATGTTACGGCGCATACAAATCATGAAGCTATCCACCGGAATATTAGCGCCGGGGCACCAAAGTTGCGGTGGTTGAACGAAGCGATTGGTCATTTCGGCAGCTTTTGGTTTTTCCTGCCTTTCCTCGCCTTCAAGGCGGTGCATCTTGCGCATCACCGCGCGCCGAATAATCCGGACGAAGATGGCGATATGTGGGTTGCGCGGAAAAACCCGTTTGTGGTTTTCATTTGCTGCGCGTCGATCCTTGTGGGCTATGAGCGCCAGATCTGGCGTCTCGCGCGCACCGGTGGGCTTTCCCGCCGGGCTGTAATTTCGATTTATGGCCAGCGCCTATTGGCGATTGCGATTGTCGCGACGGCCTTTAGCATGGGCTATGGCTATGAAATCATGATGCTTTGGGTCATTCCGGGGCTTCTGACCGTGCCGTTTCTGGCCTATTTCTTCGCCTATGTGGTGCATCATCCCCATACGGAAACAGAGGCCTATCAGGCCAGTAATGTGTTGCTGACAACGCCGCGTCTTCAGCCGCTGATGACAGCGATTTTTGTCTTCCAAAATTATCACCTCGTGCATCACCTCAATCCGCGCATTCCGTTTTATGAATATGGCAAAGTCTTCCGCCAGATGCGGTCTGAGCTTGAGGGAAAAGAGGCGGCGATCCGCGGCATCAAACAGTAAAACGGATTAGCGCTGAGTGCGCTTTTGTCAAAAAAAATTCTTCGAACATACATTGCTGCGTCACCCATCATATTGAGGGCAACGCTATGAGAGATCTAAATTCACAAAGGTGTCTTCAATGCGTTTGTCTAAAATTATCGTCGCTTTATTGCTCTGTACACTCATAAAATCCCCGCTCCATGCGGCCAGCGAAGATTCAAAACGCGAGGCGCGGCGTGCGGCCTGGGCGGCGATCGGCATTGAAGATTATCAACCGCCATCGGTCAGAGAATTGAGCGCTACAACAATCGCCGAATACCCAGCGATCGAAGCTGGCCAGGGCGCAGCGGCGGACGAGAAATATTTCTACGCCATCGTCAATTATGTGATCGGCAAATATCGGCGTGATAATGGTGAGCTTGTCAGCCGCTGGGTCGGTACGCGCGGTGGGCCGATCCGTCACCTCAATAGCTGCTATGTCGAAGGTGCTAAGTTATTTTGTGCAAACTCAAACCATCCGCAATTGCCGATGGCGAGTTCAATAGAAATCTTCGACACCAAAACCATGACACATCTCGAAAGCAAAAGCTTTGGCGTGATGGATGAGGGGTCCTTGGTCTGGTTTGATCATTATAAGGATGGATGGATCGCCGGCTTTGCCCATTATGACGACGAAACAGGTCTGCCCTTCAAAGATCATAGCTACGCATCGGTTGTGACTTATGACAAAGAATGGCGGCGCACCGGCGGATATGCACTGCCAAAAACCATCCTTGATCGGATGGCACCCCAAGCCGCATCAGGCGGGGCCATCGGTGATGATGGCCGCCTCTATCTTTTGGGCCATGACCGCACAGAAATGTATGTGATGGAATTTCCGAAAATGGGTCCGGTGCTTGATCATGTGGCGACAATTACCGTGCCGACCGAAGGGCAGGCATTTGCCTTTGATCATAAAAACCCGCGGCAGGTCTGGGGCATTAGTCGCCCCCGCCGGAGCGTTGTTCATTTTGAACTGCCGGTGCTGGAATAGGGATAAAAACCCCGATCAAAACCTGTGGCTCCGAGGCATGCCAATCGATCACGCTATGGTGGATGGCTGCAGAGGGGGTAATTGCGCGCTCGCGGCGGTCACAGAAAAGGCCCGTCGCGATTGAGCGGCCTTAAGCCACCTAATTTGGTAGCGCGCTTTTCGGTGAATTTTGAAAATTGGGTAAAGTTGGAAAACTGGAGCGGGCGATGCGATTCGAACGCACGACCTAAACCTTGGCAAGGTTTCGCTCTACCCCTGAGCTACGCCCGCTCACTGACGTATTCTGCCAACTTGATGGTCGACAGGGGCCGCTATATGCACGAGGGAACGGGGCTTTGCAAGCGGAAACATTCGCTTCTTTGCATTCTTGGAAAAAATTATGAGAAGGACCCTCATGGCGGTAGCAAATGACAGTGAAAAAGTGGCCCAATCGCTCCCCGCGGGAGCCGCGACACGGAAGGATCTCTTTGATTTTCTGGATAATCTCGGCATTGCGCATCGGACGGTCGAGCATCCGCCAATTTTCACCGTAGAAGAGGGCCGGGAACTGAAACAGCAATGGCCGGGCGGACATTCCAAGAATCTTTTCGTCAAAGACAAGCGCGGGTCGCTTTTTCTTGCGGTTGCGCTGTCGGATACCCGGGTCGACCTGGTGGGCCTCGGCAAACGACTTGGCGCAAAAGGAAGGCTCTCTTTTGGAAAGCCTGATTTGATGACCGAAACATTGGGCGTGATCCCCGGTGCGGTCACGCCGTTCACGCTCATCAATGAAAGCGCCAAAGCCCTGGCGCGGGTGGTTCTTGACCGCGCGCTCTTGGCGGCCGATCCGGTCTGGTTCCATCCGTTAGAAAATAACGCCTCGACGGCGATAAGTGCCGAGAATCTCGTGAATTTCGTCAAAGCCTGCGGTTTTGAGCCGGAAATCCTCGATTTAGCGAACCCACAAACCGACAGCGGCGTTTAAGCGCCCGAATATCGTATTTCTCTCGGGCGCGAGCGGTTGCGTTTCGGGCCCCGGGCCCTCATTTATTGGGGTAAGAAACGGAGAATTGGCATGAGCGAGATTTTGGGGATGGGCGGCGCGCCCGCGAATGGTGGCGGCAGCGCAATCAAAGACGTGACGATTGAGACTTTCGAGCAGGAAGTTCTTGCGGCGTCGATGACAGTGCCAGTGATTGTCGATTTTTGGGCCGAATGGTGTGGCCCCTGTAAGACACTGGGCCCGATGCTAGAGCGCGCCGTTTTGGCGACCAATGGCAAGGTGCAGATGGTCAAAATCGACATTGATAAAAACCAGATGCTTGCGTCTCAGATGCGTATTCAATCGGTGCCAACCGTTTATGGCTTTTTCCAAGGCCGGCCCGTCGATGGCTTTCAGGGCGCGATCCCGGAAAGCGAAATCAAACAATTCATCGAACGGCTTGTGCAAGCGGCCGCTGGCGCGCCCGGTGCGAATGGCCCGGAAGAAGATTACGTCGCCATCGGGCAAGAGGCCTACGACAATGGCGATCCGACCACTGCGGCTCAATATTTTGCTCATGCGGCGCAGCAGGACAACGAGAACGTTGATGCGCTCGCCGGGCTTGCCCGGTGTTACCTCGCGCTGGGGAATGCAGAACAGGCGCGCCAGACCATTGCGATGGTACCCGAGGCGAAAAAGAACGACCCTGCGCTCGATGGTGTAAAAGCGGCATTGTCAATTGCCGAAGGGCATCAGGGTGGTGAAGACCTCGATACGCTGAAAGCAAAGGTCGAGGCGAACCCTGCCGATCTTGATGCGCAGTTTGCGCTGGCGGGCGGTTTTCTTGGTGCCGGTGCCATGGAGCCGGCAATCGATACCTTGCTTGATATTATTGAACGTGACCGCACATGGAATGACGAGGCGGCGCGCAAGAAACTCTTGACGGTTTTCGAAGCGCTTGGTCACACCCATCCGGCAACCGCCGCAGGGCGACGCCGTTTGTCATCGATCCTGTTTTCATAGGAGGCGTCTGCGCCCATGAGGCTAGAGCCGACACCGCAAATTTTACCGTTGTTCCCACTTGATGGGGCAATGTTGTTGCCCGGCGGGCAGTTGCCGTTGAATATCTTTGAGCCACGATATTTGCGGATGGTCGATGACGCGCTTGCGGGCTCACGGCTTATCGGCATGATCCAGCCGCGCGAAGGCACGGATGCCTCGCGGCCCGAGCTATATGATGTCGGTTGTGCTGGTCGGATCACGTCCTTCAATGAAACCGAAGACGGCCGCTATATTATCAATCTGACAGGCACGCGCCGATTTAAACTTGCCGAAGAGCTTGTGTCGGATACGCCCTATCGGCTCGCGCGTCCCGACTGGGCCGCATATGAAATCGATGTTTTGCGTGACAACAGTGTCGACGACATTGATCGTGATGATTTACTCGAAGCATTGAAGCTTTATCTTGATGCGGAGAATATGGCGGTCGAATGGGAGAAGGCGACGTCCGCGCCGACCGAGGCGCTGGTGGTTTCCCTTGCCATGGGGTGTCCGTTTGCATCGAACGAAAAACAGGCCTTGCTCGAAGCTGAAACCCTCGCGGAGCAAGCGCAATGCCTGAAGGCGCTGTTGGCTTTTCCCGGCGGCGAGGATGAAGAAACCCCGCTGCAATAAGGTGACCTGATATGACCAACGACCATGCGAGCATCGACCCTAAATTGCTGGCTGAACTTGTCTGCCCACAAACCAAGGCGACATTGGTTTACGACCGCGAGAAAAATGAATTGGTAAGTAAGAAAGCCCGTCTGGCTTACCCGATCCGCGACGGTATTCCGATCATGCTGGTGGACGAAGCGCGCCCGCTTTCGGACGAAGAAGCGCGGTAAAACGCGGCGTTTTTCGTAAAAAACTGGAAAAATTGCGCCAAGAGGTGTAAAGGACGGGACTTTTTTATTTTTTGGAGGTGAATTGGCATGGCATCGACCGTGGATTTTGACGTACCCGCTACCGACCTCGTCGCTTGTAAAACGCCTCAAGAAGCGGTCGACCGTTTGATCGCGCTTTATGACGAAGCCCACAAGTTGATTGCCGACCGGTTTGACCGGTATCTGGCCGATGATGACAATTTGGAGCCAAGTTCCGACCGGGATACGGGCGGTTTCTACCCCTATTTATGTGCGGTGGTGCCTGCGGAATCTGCGCCCCAGACATCGAAACTGGCGCTCGGACAGATCTCCTCAAATAGCGTCCATGGCGCAACCATTACCCAACCGGCCTTGTTCGCGGATTATCTCAAAGCCCAGATTACGCGCACGATTGAACGCTATGCGGCGAAAATTTATGTAGGCAAATCCCGCACGCCAATTCCGCTGACCTTTGCACTGGAAAAAGCAACGGCGCTTTTAACGCCAGACAAGCGCCGGAAATTGCAGCACCATTTCCATACGCCGAACTTGGTTGCAACGAATGATGATATTGTTGACGGCGAATTTATTCTGAAACGCCATGGCGCAATGCCGTTGTCTTTGTTTACGGCAGAGCGAATTGATTATTCGTTGCACCGGATTCAACATTACACGGCAACACGGCCTGAACATTTTCAGGACTATATTCTGTTCACGAACTATCAGCGCTATGTGGATGAATTTGTCGAATATGCAAAAGGTGAGATCGAAGCAGGCCGTGCGGATGCATTGATTGAACCCGGTGAGCGGATCACGACAAAAGACGTTAAACCTAAAGAAGGGCCGGTGCCGCGCTTGCCGCAAATGCCCGCCTATCACATGGTTCAGAATGGACATAAGGGTATAACCCTTGTGAATATCGGTGTTGGTCCGTCAAATGCGAAAAACATAACCGATCACCTGGCGGTATTGCGCCCACAGGTTTGGTTGATGATCGGCCATTGCGGCGGCTTGCGGCGGTCCCAACGTCTTGGTGACTATGTTCTGGCGCACGCTTATCTGCGCGAAGACAACGTCCTTGATGATGTGCTGCCGCCATCAGTGCCGCTGCCAACGCTGGCAGAGGTCCAATTGGCGCTGACCCGCGCCGTTCAGGAAATATCGGGTAATGTCGGGCGCAAATTAAAAGAGCACCTTAGAACCGGCACCGTTGTGACCACCAGCGACCGCAACTGGGAGCTGCGCTTTGAACGCAATGCGGTTCGGCTTAATCAGGCGCGGGCCATCGCCATTGATATGGAATCCGCAACCATCGCGGCGAATGGCTATCGGTACCGTGTTCCGTATGGAACGCTTTTATGCGTTTCTGACCGGCCGCTTCATGGTGAAGTTAAATTACCGGGCATGGCCGATGCATTTTATCAGGAAAGCGTAAGTCAGCACCTCGAAATCGGCGTTCGCGCAATTGAGGTCTTGCGACAGGAAGAACAGGCAGGCACATTGCACTCACGCAAGCTGCGTAGTTTTGATGAGCCGTTCTTCCGATAGGGTACTGATGATTAAAAAAATTGCCGTTAGCCTTTGTGCATATGTCGTTGCGTTTCCGGCATATGCACAAGAAAACATTCGCGGTATTTATTCTGATCAAATCGACGAAATTTTTTCGCAATATAATGAAACAACACCCGGCTGCGCTGTCGCCGTCGATCAACAGGGTGCGTTGATCCATCTTGACGGCTATGGCATGGCCGACCTCGAACAGGATGTGCCTATTCGGCCGGATACGGTGTTTTATGCCGGGTCGGTGTCGAAACAATTTGTCGGTATGACAGCCATGTTGCTCGATCATGACGGGCGTATTGATCTCGACGAGCCGGTGCGCACATATCTGCCCGCGCTGCCGGATTATGCGGATCGGATTACCGTTCGCCAGACCCTTCATCATACCAGTGGCCTGCGAGATTTTTTCTGGCTTTTCTATCTTGCCGGTAAGCCCGCAAATTACGTCATCACTGAGCCGGCCATCATGGAAATTCTTGCGCAGCAAGAGGGGCTTAATTTCGAACCGGGCACGCAATATGCCTATAGCAATTCGGCCTATTTCCTGATCTCACAAATCGTCAATGCGGTTTACGGCGATAACCTCGATGCTTTTGCGCAAGGGCGTATTTTTGAACCATTAGATATGGCGGATAGCCGGTTTCAGCATGATCATCGCCGGCTGGTAAAGCGTAAGGCCCATGGTTATGCGCCGCGATCCGGTGGCGACTATCTCCTTAGTGATTCAACGCTCGATGTTGTTGGATCGGGCGGTATGTATTCGACGGTGGTTGATCTCATTAAGTGGGACCGGAATTTTTACGACAACAAGCTTGGCGGCGGCGCATCGCTAATTGACGAGATGCAGCAATCGGCGGTTTTGAATTCCGGTGAAGAAACGGAATATGGCGTCGCTCTAAAGCTTACGCCCTATCGCGGTATAAGCCGTGTACATCATAATGGATCACTGGCCGGGTATCGATCGACCCTGCAGCGTTTTCCAGACGAGAAATTGACGATTGCTCTTTTGTGCAATTCTTCAAAAGCCAAACCCAGCGCCTATGCGACTGCAATTGCTGATATTGTTTTGGCTGAAAATATCGGCCCAAAAGACGAAGCCGCCTCAAAGCGTGACGATGCGTTGGCACCCTATGCGCTTTCTGCAACTGAACAACTAAGCTTTGTAGGGGATTATTATTCCCATGAGGTCGATAATACGATAACGATTGTTCGCGACGAAAAAGAATTGCGTATTCGCGGCATAATCGGATCGGACGACAAGCTATATCCGGTCGCCAATGATCACCTACGGCACTATGGCCGCGATTTCGACTTACTCTTTACCCGGAACAGTGATGGCGCAATCGAATCCTTTACGGTGAATAGCGCCCGGGCATCGGGAATTGTCTTTGAAAAACAACCCTAAAGCGGTTTTTCGTAAATCCGATAGGTCTTGTAAATTTCGCCGCCCATATCGAGCAACATGGCAATCATGGATTCGTTGGTTTCAAGAATCCATGATAATTCCGAATGAACGACCCCGCGCGATACATTGGCATGTTGCGCAACCTCGATGATTTTATAGGCAAGCGCCGTTCCAATCGGGCGACGATGGAGCTTTCGGCGAACGCCCATTAGAGGCATGCGTGCGCGCGGGACGTTTTTTACTTTTAGTCGCCACAATAGCTTTGCCCAGTTAAAGGGCAAAAGCTTGCCGCCAAAATCCCGGGCAACATGATTCACATCAGGGAGCACCAAGCCGAACGCCGCCGGTTCGCCATTATAATCGCAGAACACAATATTATGGGGCGAGATAATCGGGCGAAGCTCCTCGGCCATGTGTTCGACCTGTTCTGCCGTAAACGGAACAAATCCCCAATTATCGAACCAGGCATCATTGAAAATATCGACCAAGCGTCCGATTTCATTTTTAAAGTCTGACATATCGATATTGCGGATCGTGACATCCGCTTTCGACATGGCTTTATCTAAAAAGCGCTTCCGTTTTGGCGGGATCATGTCGCCATGGGGCACGTAACTCAGCGCATACATATCAATGGCTTTAGTATAGCCGAGGTCTTCAATCAGCTTTTGATAATAGCGGCGGCCATGAGGCATCATGACATAAGGCGCGGTGTCAAAACCATCGACCAACAGGCCGACTTCTTCATTGACGGAAAAATTAAACGGCCCTGCAATTTTCTTCATGCCGTGTTCGCGGCCCCAGTCTGCGGCAGTACGCAACAAGGCGTCGGCAACCTCTGGGTCATTGATCGATTCGAAGAAACCGAAATGGCACGCGTCATCATTATGTCGGTTTAGATGTGCCTCATTGATGATCGCAGAGATGCGGCCGACTGGCTGACCGTCCTTATAGGCAATCCATAATTGGTGTTTTTGACCCTTGAGGATGATGTTCTTGTCCGCATTCAGTCGGTTCGCCAGTTCGAATTCGAGCGGCGCAACATAATTCGGATCATCCGCATAAATTGCATTCGGCACGCGAATGAATGCCTTGCGATCGGCGTCCGTAGCGACAGGACGGATTTCAACGGTGCGATGTTTTTCAAGCATGGCGGATCCTTCATATGGCCCGACTGAAAATCGGTTCCAAAGTGACTAAAGCGGATCAGCCGAAATGAAAAGCGCGGGCGCTAGTTCAATTTGATAAACACATGCGCAGGGTTATTTTCGGATACCGAAAATAGGGCTTTTTCGACAGGTGGCGGCGCAAACCGGACTTTTGGATTGTTCGAAATGCCCCACGGTTCTGCCGGAAGGCCGATGCCGTTCTTGTCGAAAATGCCATTGGCGTTGCCGTCATGATAGACGGACATAGCGAAGAGGCCGCTCTCAGGCGCGGTGATGCAAAACTTTGTCAAAGGGGCTTTGGCGGCAAATTTGACCTGCAACAACCGACCACGCCCGCGCAAAAATCCCTCTTCCTTGTTGGGAAACAAATCGGCCGTAATCAATCCGGTTGCGGCCTCAATGCCGCTGACAATCACGCGAATTTCGTTCGGGTCGCCTTTACAGCTGACATGATTAAACGCGTAATCTTCGGCTGTTGGTGGCGGCGTCTTTTTAGCCAAGGCGGTACTCGCCGCCATAAATGACGCGCTTGCTAAAAATGAAGTGGCGATAACGCCAATACGCTTTAACATTTATCCTTCATCCCTTTTTCTGAGCCCGACACATAATCCCCGTAATCGCCCATCAAGCGGCGAAAATATGGCGCTTATGAGCCTGACGCGATTGTGAAGGCGCGCGGGCTCCCCCCTCAGGCTTCTTTGGCTTGTTTAGACAAGATTTGCGACAAAGCTGTGTAGGCACTGACAACAACGTCCAAATCTTCCTCCGTATGGGCCGCCGAAACACTCAGGCGAAGAATTGACGTTGCATTTGGCGTGCCAGGTGGAATGGCGAGATTGACGTAAACACCATGCTCCATAAGGACGTTCCACGCCATAAAGGCTTGCTCTTTGTTCGCCAGTTTAACCGCGATGACGGGTCCGACCGGCGCGCAGGTCTCAAAACCCAACTGGGTGAAGGCTTCGTGGATACGCTTGGCGTTTTTCCAAAGGTTCTCGCGCATCGAGCTATCTGACGAGATCCGGCTGAGCGCCGCTGAGGCCGCCGCAATATTGGCTGGCGACGGTGAGGCGGTGAACATGTATGGACGGCTTGAAAAACGCAGATATTCAAGCTGCGGGTGATTAGAAGCAACAAAGCCGCCAATGGACGCCAGGCTTTTTGAAAAAGTGCCGGTGTAAAAATCAACCTGATCGCGAACGCCTTCGGCTTCGCAGACGCCTTGGCCATTTTCACCAAACACACCAAACGAATGTGCTTCATCAAGAAGAACATAGGCACCATGCTTATGGGCCACTTCGACGAATTCCTTGACCGGCGCAACATCGCCAAACATGGAATACATGCCCTCAAGGCAAACCAGTTTGCCTTTGACCTCAGGGCCGAGGCGCGAAAGACGCTTATCGAGGCTTTCAGGATCATTATGACGGAACCGGATTGTTTCAGCGCCGGAGAGCTGACAGCCATCATAAATGCAAGCGTGGCAATCGGCATCGATCAGAATAACGTCGTGGGGTGCAGCGGCGAGCGCAGAAATCGCACCGAGATTTGCCTGATAGCCGGTCGAAAAGACCATGCAATATTTGTAGCCAAGAAATTTCGCCAGATCTTCTTCGAGCTGCCGGTGGCCGGCATAGGTACCATTGGCAAAGCGTGAGCCAGTTGTCCCTGTACCAGACTCTTTCACGGCTTCCGCAGCCGCGTTTACGGCGCTTTCATCATAGGTCAGGCCAAGATAATTATTGGTTCCTGCAAGGACGATTTCTTTTCCTTCGACGATCGCGCGGGTCGGGCCCTTCATCTCGTCCATTTTGACGCTGAACGGGTCGCGCGGTGTTGCGTCGAGAAGGCTTTGCAAAAGTTTTGCGGTCGGCTCGAATTTGTCAAACAGGCTCATTGCTATGACTGCTCTTTCTTGATTTCGTGGATAGCATCGACCAATTCGCCGATTGTTTTGATTTCCGAGATCGTATTGACCGGAATGGAAATGTCGTAATTGTCTTCAATATCCATCACCACATCGAGCAACGACACGGAGTCGATCTCGAGATCCGCAATAATGTCTGTATCGCGGGTCATCTTGACGCCCTTTTCATTGAGCGGTTCAAGCAACGCGCAAATCTTGTGGAACACGAGATCGTCGTCTTCCTGAATGCCGGACATCGTTCTTTCTCCTTGATCGGTCATTAGCGAAAAGATGGCTAACTTGTCTTTACGCTAAAGCAAGCCGTTTTTTTGATACCAATGGATGGTTTTTGCAAACCCTTCTTTCAATGGAGTTTGCGGCCGCCATTCGCAAGCGTCGGACAGCAAATTATCGCGCGCAACCCAGTCGGGGTGAAAAAATTCATTAATCTGTCCCGCGCGGACGCTCGGATTGCGGTCAAAAGCGCGCTCAAAGCCTTGAACTGCGCCATGATAGAGCGAAATCACCCCGCGCGGCACCCGTAAAGGTTTAGGCCGCTTTCCCATGACCTCGCCAATGGTTTGGTTGATCTCGGCCCACGCAAAGCCTTCGGCGCGTTCATCACCAACCTCGTAAACCTGTCCCTTTGGCGCTGATTCCGCTGCCGAAATGAGTGACGAAGCCGCATCTTCGACGAAAAGAATGGAGGCGCGGGCCGGGCTGGGGGTCCGAGGCTCGAGAGCCAGACCGGCCTTGACCAGCTTGAAGACGGGTAGCGTAACCAAATCCCGCGGGCCGTAAATCGCCGGGAGGCGCAGGGCGATCCAGTTCTGACTGGCCTGTGCGATGGCCGCTTCGCTGTCGAATTTGCTTTGGGCGTAGGGGGATACTTGCGGCACACGCGCAGACATTGATGAGGTGTGAACGAACAAAGCCCCGGCGTCATGGCTGGCCGCTGCTGCCTCCACCGCGCCGGCGACATTGACATCGCGATAATCGGTGAGCGCCTTGGCGTGGGTCAGGCCCGCAAGGTGGAACACCACATCCGCGTCGGCGGCAAGATCGGCGAGCGCGGCTTTGTCACGCAAATTGCCTTTTATAACGCGCAATCGCGCCGCATTAGAAAGCCGCGCTGGATCACGCGCTAATGCGGAAACGTCCCACCCGTTTTTCAGTAGAAGGTCGATTAGCGCGGTGCCGACAAAACCGGTGCCGCCGGTGACCGCAGCGCGTTTCGTCAAATGCGGGCCTCTGCAAGTGGTCGTGGGGCTTCTGCCTGTGAGGTCTCTTCATTGAAGGCCCCATCAAGGTATTTCTGTTTTACCTTGGCGCGTGAAAGCTTGCCCGATGAGGTCATCACCATGGAATGCGGTCGGGCGAGAACGATTTCCGCCGGCGCGCCAACGGCGTTTTGTACGACCGAAGAAACTTCGCGCTTGAGTACCGCAAGCGCATCCGCATCAAGGCCGCGACGCTCGGCAACAACGACGATCCGTTCCGAGCCGCCATCATCGACAGAGAATGCCGCAACACCGCCGCCGCGCACACCGTCAACTTTTTCGACGGCCCATTCGATATCCTGTGGCCAGATATTGCGGCCATTGATGATGATCAAATCTTTTGCGCGACCGGTGATGACGATCTGGCCGTTGAGGAAATACCCCATATCGCCCGTATCAAGCCATTCACCATCATACATCGCAGCCGAAGATTCAGGATCGGAGAAATAGCCGGGCGTCAGGCTTGGCCCTTTAATAAAGATCCGTCCGACCTGACGTTCGTCAATGGCCTGACCATTCTCATCACGGACTTCGATGGCGTGCCCTTCGAGAGGACGACCGCATAAGACGAAACCGCGTTTGTGCTCAGGAGAGGTCACGGCCGATGCAGGCTGCGCAATGCCCGAGCGGGTGTAATGGCGCATGTCCACTTCGTCGACCATGACGTCTTCGTCGAGTTCAGGGAAAGAAATTGCGAGGGTTGCTTCGGCCATGCCGTAACTCGGCAGGAACGCAGTGGCGTTAAAGCCAAAGGGTTCAAACGCCTGAGCAAAGGCATTGAGCGCTTCAGGGCGAACCATATCGCCGCCAATACCGGCAACGCGGACGGCCGTTAGGTCGATCGCACCCGGCTCTGCGCGTGCAGAGCGTTTTGCCGCTAATTCATAGCCGAATGAAGGGCTATAGGTGATCGTTGATTTGTTCTCGGTGATGATCCGCAACCACAAAAGCGGCCGGCGAACAAAGTCAGAGGTCGCAAGGAAATCTACGCCCACCTGACAGGTCATCGGTGTAAGAACAAAACCGATCAAGCCCATATCATGATAGAGCGGAAGCCAGCTTGTGGCGCGGTCGCCATTGCGCAGCCCCATGCCGTGGCGGGCAATTGCGGTCAGGTTTGCACAAACTGTGCGCTGCATGCCGATGACACCCTTTGGCGCGCTGGTCGAACCTGAGGAATATTGAATGTAGCAATATTCGTCCGGACCGAATGGCTCAGGCTCTTTGTCGCCATCATCAAGCGCGTTGAGTTCATCAAAATCGAGAACCGTATCGCAATCGGCTTGCGCCGCTGCGTCTTCGAGGAATTCGCGAAGATTAACCGGACCCACGGCGGCGTCCGCTTTTGCACCCGCGATCATCTGGCGGATCTGGGTGATATATCCATCCTTGCCGCCAAGATTGACCGGCATCGGCATCGGCGCTGGGATGATGCCCGCATATTGGCAAGCATAAAAAGTTGTCAGGAATTCAGGGCTGGTTTCAGCCACAACCGCCAACCGGGCACCGCGCTCGAACCGACCGGCGAGCTTTCGTGCCAATGCTTTGGCGTTATCGCGCAAGGTCGCATAGGACAGGGCCGTCGAGACTTCACCGCGTAAGTTAAAGAAAGAATAGCCGGTTTCACCTTGAGCCGCATAGTCGAGCGCTTCGACGACTGTTGAAAAACCACCCTTTTTCATTGCCAGCGTCTTATTGCTGGTAGGGGTTGGCAGGTTTGCTGGTTCTTGATTGCCAAGGTCTGGGTTCACGGCCATTTACTACGCCCCGCACTTTGCCGGCTTAGACCGGCTCGTTGGTTTCCGGTGTTACCCGGAGATTATAAAACGGCTTACGCCGTCGACTTCGCCCACCAGCCATGGCCGGCAGTTTTACTTTGCTGCCTTTAAAGAGCCTTGTCACCTTCTGGCACACGATCACGTCTGCCTCCAGCCCAATTCTGCAACAGATTTCCCGGCTGTTTAGTGACAACACCCCTCAAGCCCATGCCAAAACATGGGCCCACGGCGCTAATCCTCAGCCGATACAAGGGCTTGGGTCAACGGGCAAGCCCTTTACTTACTGCAATGCATCAAGAATTACGGCGAGATGTTACAATATGCGCACAAATCCACCCGGATAATTGATCAATATTGGCACAAATACGCTTGAACCCTATCATTGGTACGCCTACTTTCCCCGAGCTGTGATCGCGCTCGGCGGGATCGCATCCCTTAAGCTTTGGCCAGGGTCCGGAAAACGGCGATCGGCCCAAACAAATCGTGTCAGGTGCGCCAATGCGGCTATTTATCGGGTACAAAGCGTGGAAAGAGGAAGAGTATCTTCTCAACCGCATGACATTTGACGACCTCGTCAAAGCGTATGTGACCTATCCGGCAATTCAGGTCTATGCGTTGATCATTGTCGTCGCATTGATCGTTGGCATCGCCACGCTGACCTCTATCCCCTTGTTTTTGTTGGCAGTTGGCGCAGGCGCGCTCATGTTCCCGATTTCGTGGTACATCGTTCACCGCTTTATCCTGCACGGAAGCTGGATGTATAAAACGCCGTATCTGGCGCGTTTGTGGAAGCGGGTGCACTATGATCACCACCGGTTCCCGAATGATCTGTCGGTGCTCTTCGGTGGCTTGCACACGACGTTGCCGACCATCATTTTCGTTGCGGGGCCACTTGGCTATCTGATCAATGGTGTGTCTGGCGCGGCTGGCGCTATTCTGGGTACGGTTGTAATGACGTGCTACACAGAATTTCTGCATGCGGGACAACATCTCGCCTTTGAGCCAAAATCAAAATTCTGGAAAACCATCAAGGCACGTCACCTCGCGCATCACTTCCATAATGAAAATGGCAATTACGGAATTGCAGAATTTTTCTGGGATCGCGTCTTCGGCACCTTCTATGCGAAAACCGAAGATGCACCGCGTAGTGCAACAGCAAGAAATCTTGGTTACACAGACGAAACGGCCGTTAAATACCCTTGGGTTAAGGAGATGACGGACGCTGAACCAGAGAACAAACGGTCGATGCGTTCACGCGCCGCGTAACGCGTTTTCCCTACCTCCAACATTGATTTGTTTCCGACTTTGACGGTCCGGCCATACCGGACCGCCATAAGTTTTTGTTGATTTTAACCTTTTGCTTTGTCAGATTTTTAGATGACTTCACGAGGGGCGGGTTGAAGCGCGCGCGAATTCTCTTTCGTTGCTGCGGCCATACCTGGCACTGCCACTTAACAATCAGCAAAAAAATAGAAGATTGAGGAAGGGAACATCATGAGTTTGGAGCTTTGGGCGGTTATAGGGGCCGGTCTGCTAGCCATACTTTATGGCGCAATTACAGTGAAATCAGTTCTTTCACTTCCGACCGGGTCGGACCGCATGCGCGAAATAGCGGCAGCGATTCAGGAAGGCGCGAGTGCGTATCTAAAGAAGCAATATCAAACAATCACAATCGTCGGTTGTGTCGTCTTTTTGGTCCTACTTGGTGCCTTCAAGCTGGATTTCATTCCTGCATTTGGCTTCGCCATTGGTGCTGTTCTCTCTGGCGCAGCAGGTTTCATCGGCATGTTGGTTTCTGTACGGGCGAATGTGCGCACGACCCAAGCGGCCAGTGACAGCCTCGCCAAAGGTCTCTCCGTTGCTTTCCGCTCCGGCGCGATTACGGGCATGTTGGTGGCCGGCTTGGCGCTTTTGGGCCTCGCAGCATATTACGGCATTCTCACCGGTGTGCTTGGGCATGCGCCGGAAAGCCGTGCGGTGGTGAATGGTCTCGTCGCATTATCGCTTGGGGCTTCGCTCATTTCCGTATTCGCCCGTCTTGGTGGCGGCATCTTCACGAAGGGTGCTGACGTTGGCGGCGATATGGTTGGCAAGGTCGAGGCCGGTATTCCAGAAGACGATCCACGTAACCCCGCGACGATTGCGGACAATGTTGGTGACAATGTTGGTGATTGTGCTGGCATGGCCGCAGACCTGTTCGAAACCTATGTCGTGACCGTTGCCGCAACCATGGTGCTCGGATCAATTCTGTTCACCGCGGATGCTGCGCAATTCATGTTCTATCCATTGGCGATTGGAGCGGTCTGCATCATCACCTCAATCATCGGTACCTATTTCGTCACGCTCTCCAAGGGCTCAACGAATATTATGGGTGCACTCTATAAAGGCCTGATCGCCACGAGTGTGCTTTCCCTGATTGCGGTGGGCGGTGTGACCTTTCAGATGTTCGGATTCTCTGAACCGGTCGCTGAAACCAGTCGCGGCTTACCCTTTACCGGGCTAAGCCTATATCTTTGCGGCATCATTGGTCTTGTGGTCACCGGCCTGATCGTCTGGATCACGGAGTATTATACGGGCACTGAATATCGTCCGGTTAAATCGGTGGCGCTAGCTTCGGAATCCGGTCACGGTACCAACGTCATTCAGGGGCTTGCGGTTTCCATGGAAGCAACAGCCCTTCCGGCCATCGTAATCGTCGCGGCGATCATTACTGCATTTAACCTTGCGGGTCTTTATGGCATCGCCACTGCGGTGACGACCATGCTGGCGCTCGCCGGTATGATCGTGGCGCTTGATGCCTTTGGTCCGGTTACGGATAATGCGGGCGGTATTGCGGAAATGTCTGGCCTTGAGGGCTCTGTCCGCGATACCACCGATGCGCTTGACGCGGTCGGTAACACCACGAAAGCGGTCACAAAGGGCTATGCAATCGGTTCGGCGGGTCTTGGCGCCCTCGTTCTGTTTGCGGCCTATACGAAAGACATTGAGCATTTTGTCGCCCATCCTGCGGATTACCCGTTCTTCGCCGATGTGAATGTGAACTTCTCCTTGTCGGACCCTTATGTGATTGCGGGTCTGTTGATCGGCGGATTGTTGCCCTATCTCTTTGGTGGTCTTGCGATGCAGGCCGTTGGCCGCGCGGCCAGCGCCATCGTCGATGAGGTGCGCCGTCAATTCAAAGATAAGCCAGGCATTATGCAGGGTACGGAAAAACCAGACTATGCACGGGCGGTTGATATGCTGACCGGTGCTGCGATCAAGGAAATGGTGGTGCCGTCCATGCTGCCAATTTTCTCACCGATCGTGGTCTATTTCGTAATCCTCGCTGTCGCCGATAAATCAGCAGCGCTTTCCGCTGTGGGGGCCATGCTGATTGGTGTGATCGTCACCGGGTTGTTTGTGGCCATATCCATGACTGCTGGTGGCGGTGCATGGGATAACGCCAAGAAATATATCGAAGACGGAAATCATGGCGGTAAAGGATCCGAAGCCCATAAAGCAGCCGTGACCGGTGATACCGTTGGTGACCCCTATAAAGATACCGCAGGTCCAGCTGTTAACCCGATGATCAAGATCACGAATATCGTCGCCTTGCTGTTATTGGCGGCACTCGCGGGATAATCATTGATCCAAGAACGAAAAAGGGGCCCTGATGGGCCCCTTTTTTATAGGCGGAATATTCCGGCGTTATCTTTTCACGTAAAAGACATTCTTGGGAATTTCCCGGCGCTCAATATTGGTATTGGCACGGATAATATCCGCAAGCGTCACTTTCCGTATCATCGCTAACTCCATGCGGGTCAGGTCACGCTCATACCAGAACCGATCATGATCGCGCAGCATCGCAAATTGACGGGCGACGATGTGGGTGAAGGTCGGACCCAATTGCGATCCCCCACGGTCCATTGGCGGCTCGCAGATCCCGCCGACCCACAAATCAATATCGTCCACGGTCGCATAGGCTTCTGCCAGCGCGATTTGCAGGTCGCGATCAGGCGTTACATCGGCGAAAGTTTTGGCGCGACCCAGCCCCAGCCCTTCGCGCACATCATTATAAGATCCAATGCCGCGGTCTCGTCCGCGCTGTATGTTCAGGGCGGCAAGGTCAAACCCGCCCGCACCGGGAGGGCCAAATAGAAAATTCCGCAAATCATCGACAATCATATGGTCGAAGGTCTGACTTTTCTGGGCAGCGAGGCCCCGCAAAATCGGCTCTATATCGCGGCGCTTTTTCAATATATCGGGCGCATTAAAAAACGCATCCCGCAATGCCAGATGCCCGTCGCGGATCTCCGCCCCTTGTGCATTAAGACGCATGATATTCGGGTTGATAAGGGTGTGCCCAAGGCGATAGGCCGCGCCGGAAAATTCGGTGAATATCGTCGGATCTCCGGGCGTGTAACCGCGATAGCGTTCGATTGCGCGCTTTCCGATTAATGCCGGTAAAAACTCTTCATAGGTAATGACCTGAATCTCGGCGATCACCATGCGCCGGGCGGCCTGATAAATATCTTCGTCGCTGTACCATGGGCGCCGGTTGCGAATGATGTCGGCCCAGCGATTATGTTCGCGCACGAACAATGTATGCATGACCGTCAGGCCGACTTGCTCATTGGCGCGCACGTCACCGGCAATAAACAATTTCGTCGGATCGGGTGCGGCCCCATTGGCATTCGGCAGGTTGTCTTTGTTAAACGGCAATAAATCACCCGCGCTGGTTCGCAGTTTGCCATGCCGATGGGTGCGAAGGGCCTCAGCCCGCTCTTCTTCATTGCCATAGATCATGGATCCGTCGATCCACGACGTAAGCTCATTCATTTGCTCGCGCGGATTTAAAAGATCCGTACCCGTTGCACTATCGAATAGAGCGCGGTCAAAATGAATTGTCCGGTCGCCGGTATTGGCCGGGTCAAACCACGGATCCCCGAGCGGGACTTTGATGTCAAAGGACCGGTCGTCGCTAAGGACCCCGTCACCAAGGGTCAAATCATGGTCGATGAATTGCCCCCATTGCCATAAAAAATCGCTCGTCCCATAGGGGTTGGGTACGGATCGATCACCCTGCGCGACGACGAGATTGCTGATTTCGCGCGCGCTTTTGCGGTAGTGACCGGCCATCGCCGAAATGCCGTCTGCATAGTCGGGTGCGGTCATGCGCTGAAAGGGTTGGAAGGTCGCGCCCACCAGGGGTTGTGACTTATTATTGCCCGAACCGTCATAGTTGCGGACTTCCCGACCTTGAGAGAAAGCCGGTGCCATCGGTCCCAGTCGATCCCGAAGGCGCGCCCGGATTTCGGCACCGGTATCACGGGTGATATTCTGTGCTGGCCGCCTATTCGGATCTTTGTCCAGATTAACGGCGGATGATTGCTGCGTAACCGTTATCGCCAGTCCCAGAACGGCGAGTGCTGCGCCGGCGCGTAGTTTTTTATGCATTTGGATTGCCCCCCTTATACGCGGTAAAGCGCTCCCCCATGAGGTCATTGAAAACCTTATGATTGCGTATTTCAAGACGCCTAGGGGCAACACCGGCGAGGACTTTCACAAGGCGCTAGCCCCAGCCGATAGGACGTGGCATGTAGCGCTGCAATGGTTCAAGGCGTTCAGGCGAGGACGCAAAAACAGGTAGAGTTTAAAATGATTGAGGCAGTCATCTTTGATTGCGACGGTGTTCTTGTGGATTCTGAGGTGCTTGCGATTAGGGGCGAACGCGGCGCTTTGTTGGACTTAGGGCTGACTTATTCGCCCCAGGAATATGTCGAGAAATTTGTCGGCCTTCACGACGGGGCTTTTTTCGAGCAATTACGCGCGGACTATGTCGCGAAACATCAATGCGATGCGCCCGCTGATTTTGAAGAAACGATTTTGGCGAGCCGCGGCCGCGAGCGGCATCTGCTACAGCCGATCGAAGGGGCAGATCGTGCGTTGTCGGCGGCGCGCGACCGGTTCGGTCATTTAGGGGTCGCGTCGTCATCGCGGGCGCATTTCCTGAAATCGAAACTGGAGCGCACATCGCTTTATGACCTCGCCGCACCTCATGTTTATTCCGCAGACCTCGTTGCGCAAGGCAAGCCCGCACCCGATATCTTTCTTTACACGGCAGAAAAAATGAATGTCGATCCGGCGAAATGTCTGGTACTTGAAGATAGCGCGAATGGCGTCCGGGCGGCGCGCGCTGCAGGCATGACCGCTTGGGGTTTTCTCGGTGGCGGCCATTGTTATGACGGCCATGGAGATCGATTGATTGATGCCGGTGCGGTCACGACAATTGATAATTTCACGCGTTTTGTAACGGCGCTTGACGCAATGGGTGAGGCTACGCCAGCGTAACACTATGACTTTTGCTTCTGACAATTGGGCCGGTGCTGCCCCTGAGATCATCGCCGCTATTGCCGACGCGAATGAGGGGGCCGTTCCCGCCTATGGGGGTGATGACCTTACCAAACGCGTTGAACGACGCTTTGCCGAGATATTCGACTGTGATTTGTCGGTGTTTTTTGTGGCAACGGGCGGCGCGGCCAATGGGCTCGCCCTTTCGGTAATGACACCGCCTTACGCCATGGTCCTGTGTCACGAAGAAAGCCATATCCAGATGGATGAATGTGCGGGCCCTGAATTTTTCACCGGCGGCGCGAAGCTATTGCCCATAGCGGGCGCGGGCGGAAAATTGACCGTTGATGCCATCAGCAAGGCCCTTAGTGGCTTTCCCGAACGTCCGCCCCATGGTGCGCCAGCATCGGTTTTATCCCTGACCCAGGGGACGGAATGCGGCACCAGATATTCTGTGGACGAATTGAAATCGCTGACCAAGTTTGCCCATGATGCGGGGTTATTGGTGCATGTGGATGGCGCGCGGTTTGCAAATGCGGTTGCTGCGTCCGGCAAAAGCCCGGCAGACCTTAGCTGGCGGTCTGGTGTTGATGTGCTGTGTTTCGGCGGTACAAAAAATGGCTGCATCGCCGCAGAAGCCGTGGTGTTTTTTGACAAAGACAAGGCGCACGATTTTGAAATGCGTCGCAAGCGCGCTGGGCATTTGTGGTCCAAGATGCGGTTCATTGCGGCGCAGTTCGATGCCTATTTAACGGACGATCTTTGGCTACGCCTTGCGGGACAGGCCAATCAGATGGCGGCGAAACTCTCCGCCGGGCTGGCCGCAATCGACGGAGTGGCAATTTCTTACCCGACCGAGATCAACGAAGTCTTTGCCTGTTTCCCGGATGGAATCGCAGAAAAACTGCGGGCCGAAGGCTATTGGTTATATCCGTGGATAACGCCCGGCGATCCGGCCAATGGAAAAATGAGCCGGATGATCACGTCGTTCCGCACCACCGACGAAGAGGTCGAGACGTATCTTGATCTGGTCCGTAGGCTGATTTAAACCCAGCCCGCGGCCTCGCGCCGTGCAATATCTTCAAGGATATTTATCATCTCAGGCGCATCGTTAAGGCAGGGGATAGCGGTGAACGCCTCTCCGCCTGCGTTGATAAAGGTTTCGCGCGCGGCAATATCAATCTCTTCAAGCGTTTCAATACAATCGGCCACAAAGCCCGGCATGATGACGGCAATTTTCTTTGTGCCGGTTTTCGCCAGCGTTTCTATTGTTTCATCGGCGGCGGGCTCAAGCCATTTTTCGCGACCAAATTTTGATTGAAAGGCGAGCGGGGCGAACGCCTCCGACCACCCCATTTCTGCCCGTAATAGCCGCGCGGTTTTTGCGCAATGACAGTAATAGGGGTCGCCAGCGTCGAAATAGCGTTGCGGCAGCCCGTGAAATGACAGCACGACCTTCTCCGGCTGCCAGCCGATGGACGCAAAATGCTGGCGCGTGGTTTTCGCAAGCCCTTCGATATAGGCAGGAAGATCATGAAAGGCCGGCGCGATCCGTATGGCTGGCTGCCAGCGCATGGCGCGCACGGCGTCAAAAACATCGTCGGTCACGCTGGCGGTCGTGGTCGCGGAATATTGCGGATAGAGCGGTACGACCAAGATCCGGGTACACCCATTCTTTTTCATCAAGTTGAGCTTTTCCGTGATCGACGGCTTGCCGTATCGCATGGCCCAATCAACGCTCACTTGGCCTAATCGCTCGCCTAATTTCTCAGCCTGCTGCCGAGTGTAATAGCGCAAGGGGCTTTCATCGCTCTCTTCGCGCCAAATTTTCTTGTAATTTCGAGCAGTTGCCGCCGGGCGGATATTCAAAATGACCCCATGCAGAACCGGGAGCCACAAGGCCCGGGGCAGGTCAACAATGCGCTGATCGCTTAAAAATTGCCGCAGATAAGTCCTGACCGCGCCAGCCGTGGGGGCTTCGGGCGTGCCCAGATTGACCAGCAAGACACCGACCTTCCCTTGAGCAATCGCCGGATGCGCGGCGGGTGCATGTTCGGGGCGTTCCGAGGATAAAGGCGTCGACATGGGCGATAAATCCTTAATAGGGGCGGTGCATTTTTCGCCTTTTCGCAAATAATCCGCCTTTTGTCACAATAGTGAAACATAAAAAATAGAGTGTGCGCGGAAATTGCCCCGCGCATGCCCTGTGCGCGAGAGCGCTGGGGCTTTGTCGTCATCCGGGAAATAAGCCGGGTCGGAAATAGGTCGGTTATGGACATTGATATTGGATTATGGGCGGCGATTGGCTTCATGTTCGCAGCTTATGCCGTTGTCGGAAATGATGCGCTACAGACTTTGGGGACCTTCATCAATTCCAACCGACGTCTTCCCTGGTGGGCGTTGTTTCTATTTGCGGCGACTGTGCTGATCGTTGTGTTCGCCTATGGCTATATTTCAAGCGGTGGCGATCCGTCCTATGGCCGTCTGAGCAACGTCAAAAAATATCCGATTTTTGAACCGCAATGGTATCACGCGCTGCCGCCACTGATGCTTTTATTCCTGACGCGTCTCGGCATTCCGGTTTCGACGACCTTCATGGTGCTGGCGATTTTTGCCACGATGGGCGGTATGCAGAGCATGCTGACCAAATCGCTGATTGGCTATGGTTTGGCATTTTTGACCGGTGGTGTTGTCTACGCGATCCTTGCGCCAACAATTGAGCGCTGGTTCCTGAAAACTGCTGATCAACAACACGCACCTTTCTGGGTTCTTCTCCAGTGGATCACCACCGGGTATCTTTGGGCCGTATGGCTTATGCAGGACTTTGCGAATATTTTCATCTTCCTGCCGCGCGGTGTTGATGCGGCGGGCGCACCTGCTTTGAACCCGGCCGAAGCCTCTGTTGCCGTGGCCGGCATCGTCTTGCTGCTGGCCTATACATTCTGGAATCAGGGTGGTCCGGTTCAGCGCATCTTGAAGTCGAAAACCAACGTCACCGACATCCGTTCGGCGACAATCATCGACTTCACCTATGCGTCGCTCCTGTTCTACTTCAAGGAACTCAACGACATTCCCATGTCGACGACATGGGTCTTCCTTGGCTTGATTGCGGGCCGTGAATTTGCGATCGCGACGATCGATAATATTCGCTCACCCCAAGCAACGGCCAAGATCGTTCTGTCCGATGCGACGAAGGCGCTCATCGGTCTCGTAATCAGTGTCGCCATGGGTGTCGGATTGCCGGTTCTGGCCGAAGTCCTCGCGACACAGGCCAGCTCAGTCCTTGGGTAATTTGTCTTTGACCTTGTAGCGGGCTTCGTCCTGATGGCGAAAACGCCTGCGCATATGGGCTGCCTCATCAAGCACCCGATAGGTTTTCCGTTGGGCCACATTGGCGCGGCTGTCATGAAACGCGGCTGAATTCCGGGCCGGACGATCTTTCATGCGATAGGCCCGGCGAGGCTTGGTATTAGCGGTTTCGGGGTCCTCTGCCAGCGCGAGCAAGCCGATCTGCCCCGGCGAGCCAGCTTTCACATTGGCCAGATACCAGATCACGACCACACCAAAGACCGTGACAATCAATAAAAATTCGAGACTATCCATGCCAAAACCAAAAAACGTCCGCCGGATTATAAGGTTAATGTATCGTTAAGGGAAATATTGCGGCGGGCAAAACGTCCCGCCCGCATTGGTGCAAAGCCTATGCTAGGCTTCGGTGGCGGTTTGCGGATTAACCAAAACCGCTCGCGGCTATTTACCAAAACCGCCAATAACCGGATGATGGCCGCAATTCGCCAGCAACCTTTGAAGTGGTCATATGGAATATCAGGGAAAATGGGCGCTCATCACGGGCGCATCCGCCGGGATCGGCGCGACCTTCGCGCGGGCCTACGCAGCTAAGGGCGCAAATATCATTCTGGTGGCGCGGCGCGAAGACCGCCTGACGGCGCTCGCGGCAGAGCTTGAAAAAGCGCACGGCGTCAAAACCAAGATAATTGCGGCGGATCTGTCGGTGGCCTCGGCCCCGCAGGAGATTTTCGATCGCTTGAAGGCGGATGCAACGCCGGTTGATATTCTCGTGAATAATGCGGGCTATGGCATGCCGGGATATTTTACCGAAAATGACTGGCCCGCCCATCGCGACTATCTTGAACTGATGTTGAATTCCTATGTGCAGCTCTCGCGATTGTTCCTACCCGGAATGATTGAACGCAACTATGGGCGCATTATTCAGGTCGCATCGGTCGCGGGGTTGGTGCCGGGCTCTGCGGGGCATACGCTTTATGGGCCGATCAAGGCGTTTCTGGTCAGCTTCGCCCAATCGCTCGCGGCGGAAAACGAAGGCAAGGGGGTGAAATCATCCGCGCTTTGTCCGGGCTTTACCTATTCTGAATTTCACGATGTGAATTCGACCCGGGGGCTCGTCTCGCAATTGCCGAAATATATGTTCATGGAAGCCGAGCCCGTGGTCGAGGGCGCGATCCGCGCGGTCGAAAATGGCCCGGTGGTTTACGTACCGGGCCGTTGGAACAAGTTCTCAGCGGGATTAATGCGGACAGTGCCGCGCACATGGGCACAGTCCCTCATGAAAAAACAGTCCGCCAGATTTCGCCGAAAGACCGGCGATAAATGATCGTTTAGGCTTTTTTCTCGGCCCAGCTGCGGTGTTCCGCATCCAGCTCATAAGCGGCCATGGCGGCGAGGGTCACGATATCGGTCACGCCTGCGCCGACTTGCGCGATCTGAACCGGCCGTTCGAGGCCGATCAACACGGGCCCAAGCACCAGCGCACCACCAATTTCACCCAATAGCTTGGTTGAGATGGCGGCCGAGTGAACCCCCGGCGTGATCAATACATTCGCTTCGCCTTTAAGGCGCGAGAACGGATAGATCTCCCGGAACTCTTCGTTCAGCGCCATGCGCGGCGTCATCTCGCCTTCATATTCAAAGTCTACATCCATCCGGCGATCGAGAATCTCAACCGCGCCGGCGACGCGGCGTGAATGTTCCGTATCCGGATTACCGAAGTTTGAATAGGAAACAAAAGCAACCTTTGGCGGGAAGCCCATATGCCGGGCAGCGTGCGCAACCTGCATGGCGATTTCCGCAAGGTCCTGCGAGCTTGGCAATTCGGTGACGTTCGTATCAGCGACAAAAAGCGTCCGCGTCTTGGTCAGGATGATGGAAACACCAACCATGCGCTCGCCGGGGCGCGGATCGAGCGCGAGGCGAACATTTGAAAGCGCGACATCATAGTGGCGCGTAACGCCCGTGACCATGCCGTCCGCATGACCATGCGCCAACATGCAGGCCGCATAGACATTCCGGTCGGTATTCACGAGGCGCTGTGCGTCACGATAAAGGTATCCTTTGCGCTGAAGGCGCTTGTAAAGATATTTCGTGTACAGCTCGTTATGGGGGGATGTCCGCGAGTGATAGGTCTCAAAACTGTGGTTCACCGGCAGGCCCGCATCAGCCAGCGCGTTTTTGATATGGTCGTCACGGCCAATCAGAACTGGCGTGCCGAGGCCCTCCTGCTGGAAAGCATAGGCCGCGCGGACCACCGCTTCTTCCTCGCCCTCTGAAAAGACAATGCGCTTCGGTTTTTCACAGCCGCGCAGGCTCGAATAAATCTTTTGCAAAAAGGATGCAGACGGATCAAGCCGAGCCGCCAGCGAGTTTTTATAGGCTGTAAAATCTTTGATCGGTTTGCGGGCAACGCCCGTATCCATGGCCGCTTTTGCTACGGCTGGCGGAATTTCGGATATCAAACGCGGATCGAATGGCGTCGGGATAATATAGCCTGGCCCGTAGCGAAGGCGCTTGCCATAGGCCGCCGCCACTTCGTCCGGCACGTCTTCGCGCGCCAGTTTCGCCAGAGCGCGCGCACAGGCAATTTTCATCTCGTCATTGATGGTCCGCGCGCGCACATCAAGCGCACCCCGGAAGATATAAGGGAAGCCAAGAACGTTGTTGACCTGATTTGCATAGTCCGAACGGCCGGTGGCGATGATTGCATCGCTACGCACTTCGCGGATTTCCTCGGGCAGGATTTCCGGTTTCGGATTGGCCATGACAAAAACGATTGGGTTTTTCGCCATGGATGCGATCATGTCTTTTGAGACCGCGCCCGCTACAGAAAGGCCGATGCAAACATCTGCGCCGTCCATTGCTTCGGCGAGGGTGCGTTTATCCGTCTCGACCGCATGGGCGGAACGCCATTGATCGAGGTCGCGCCCTTTGTAAAGAACGCCGCCGGAATCGCAGACCAGCGCATTTTCATGCGGGACGCCCATCGCCTTGACGAGGCCGATCACGGAAAGCGCAGCGGAGCCCGCGCCCGAAACGGCAATTTTGACGTCTTTGATCGACCGCCCGGTCAGGTCGAGGGCATTCAACAGACCGGCAGCGGCGATGATCGCGGTGCCGTGTTGGTCATCATGAAAGACCGGAATGTCCATCATCTCTTTGAGGCGCTGTTCGATGATGAAACTGTCCGGTGCAGCAATATCTTCGAGATTAATGCCACCAAAGGCCGGGCCAAGATAGCGAACGGCGTTGATAAAAGCGTCCGGGTCCTTCGTATCGACTTCAAGGTCGATGGAATCGATATCGGCGAAGCGTTTGAAGAGGACCGACTTACCTTCCATGACCGGCTTGGAGGCAAGCGCGCCAAGATCGCCCATACCAAGGATCGCCGTACCATTGGAGATCACGCCAACCATGTTGCCTTTCGACGTATAATCATAGGCGCTATCTGGATCATCGGCGATCTTCTGAACGGGCACCGCAACACCCGGCGAATAAGCAAGCGAAAGATCGCGCTGGGTCGCCATTGGTTTTGTTGGGTTGACCTCTAATTTTCCCGGTTTACCCCGGCTGTGAAAATCGAGTGCTTCGTCGTCAGTAAATTTTGTTGAATCGTCGTCCATGATAATCCGTCTTATGCCCGATGGTTATCTATTGAGGCATACGCGGCTCGACATTGGCCTGCAATCCTACTGCGGCAGGTTTTCGGCGGTTCTCGCCAATAATCTTGATAAACATTGCTTAAGTGTCAGCAAAACGACGCAATAGATTGTGGTAAACGCCCGAAAGGGTCAGTACCGCCGGATCATTCATGCCGCGTTCGGCGCCCAAGGTCTGGATGGATTGATCGAGATCGAAAAGCGTCGCCCGGTCTTCATTTGAACGCACCATGCTTTGCAACCAGAAGAAGCTGGCGATGCGCGCACCACGCGTCACAGCGGTCACTGAATGAAGGCTCGTTGACGGATATAGCACAAGATGCCCCGCAGGGAGTTTAACCTCCTGCACGCCAAAGCCGGTTTCAATGATCAGCTCGCCGCCATCATACTCGTCGGGGGCGGAGATAAAGAGGGTCGCGGATAAATCCGTCCGGATACGAACCGGCGTGCCCGAAACGCCGCGAATGGCATTATCCACATGGGCACCAAAGGTCTCCCCGCCTTCATATTTATTGAACAAAGGCGGGAATATTTTGTTGGGCAGGGCGGCCGAAACGAAAAGCCCATTTCGGCCCAGCGCATCAAGAACCAGATCACCAAGCTTCCGGGCAACCGGTGAGTGCTCATCAAGTTGCTGGTTCTTTTTCGCTTGCGCAGATTGTGTGCCTGCGGTTGTGCGACCATCAATCCAGGATGCCCGGTCCAAATTGTCGCGAAACAGGGCGACTTCATCAGCGTTAAGAACATCCGGGATTGTGATCAGCATGGTTTTTAGCCCTAAAAGTCAACGTCTATGGTGAACATCGCAGAGCGACCCGGCGCAACATAGGCGAAAGGCGTGCCGGAGCGATAGAGCGCGTCGTAATAGACCTTGTCTGTCGCATTAACGAGGTTGAACGAGACTTCGACATTGTCGGTTACGCGATAGCCGCCAAAGGCATCAAAACGCCAATAGCCGGGAATTGCGGTGCCGCGATCAGCAACAGATCCGCCGACCCGCTCGCCCTCATAGGTGGCTTGTCCGCCAAGGTGGAAGCGGCTGCTGACCTGATAGCGCGTTAACAGATTGAAGCTTGTTTCCGCAACATTCGGCAATCTTGCGCCGATCTGCGTTGGGTCCGGTGAGGCCGTGATTTCAGCTTCCAGGAGAGACAGACCGCCATGGACGCTCCATTGTTTTGTGACCTGTCCGGAGAAGCCAAGCTCTACACCTTGAACCCGCTGTTCGCCTTCGAGTGTGAAAACGCCATCAACACCCTGAACGCGCGCATCGGTTTTGTTGGTGCGGTAGACCGCAGCCGTCAGCGCCAGATGTTCGTCAAAGACGTTCCATTTCGCACCGATCTCGATGGATTTATTGCGCTCGGGGTCGAGATTTTCCGTCGATGCCGTGATGCCGCCATAAGCGTCACCAAGGCCATCAACCTGTTCGCCCGATGGGTTGGACGATGATCCGTAGGACGCATAAATCGATGCGTTCTCGGCTGGCTTATAAACTGCGCCCAAATGCCAGTTCAGGAAGTTGCTGTTGTTGCTGTATTCGCCAGCGCTACGTCCGCCAACAGATTCAACATCAATCCGATAGAAATCATAGCGCATGCCGCCAAACAGGCTGAAGGCGTCATTGAATTTGATCGTGTCAAGGAAATAGAGTGCGTCTGATTTAATATCCGCGATCGAATAGGCACCGCTCTCTTCGACCGGGAATGGCCACGCGACGAATGGGTCGGGGTTATAGAGGTTTTGGAATACCGTATACGGAGAAATTTCCAACCCTGTTGATGGGTCTTCGGAATCGAGGAAGCCAAAGGGGCGGTTTTCAATCGTTTCGCGGCTGATTTCAAAGCCGGCGACGATTGTGTGCTCCAGGCCGCCCGTGTTGATGTCAACGGTCGCATCGGTCTGGTTGGCGAAATAGTCATTGACCGAATTCCGGTTTTTCGGATTGGCCCGCACGGTCCAGTTCGCAGGATCCGGGTCGGTTGTGTCAGGGCGTTCCGGCGCAGATACAACATAGGAATTGCCGGTTTTACCGTAGCGGACAACGCTTTTGATGGTTGCGATTTCGTTCGGTGAATATTCGACCTTGCCCGTATAGACATTGGCGAATGTTTCACGGAAATCACGATTGACGAGACCATAGAAATTGTTCCGGTCAACCTGAAACGGCTCGTTATTGTCCACATCATAGGGCACGCCGAAATCTGGCATGTCCTGCGTTTCGAGGTGATAATAATCAAAGCTCAGCGCTAGGTTTTCGGTTGGTGTAAAGAGGATCGCGGCGGCTGCGCCCCAACGATCGTTGTAAACTTCGTCGCGGCCAGCGGTTTCGCCGTCGTGGAAAAGGCCGTTGACGCGAATGGCTAGTTTGTCGGTCAGCACATGATTGATGTCACCGGTCAGGCGTACAGAGTTTTCGGTGTCGTAGCTGGCTTCGAGATCACCAAAATTATTGAACTGCGGCGCTTTTGAAACAAGGCTGACAGCACCACCGGTCGAGCCGCGACCGGCAAAGGCACCGGATGGGCCTTTCAGAATTTCGATTTGTTCAACGGCAAAGATCTCGCGCGAGACCACGCCGGGATCGCGAACGCCGTCAATATAAACGTCGTTACGGGCGTCAAAACCACGGATGAAAATACGGTCGCCAAAAGCGTTACCGCCTTCACCGGTGCCGATGGTGACGCCGGGCTGGGTGCGCACCACATCGCGGAACGTCCGCGCACCGGAATCTTCAATCAATTCCTTTGGCAGAACAGCAATGGATTTTGCGGTGTCCAATAGGTCTTCGGTAAGTTTCGACGACGATGACCGGTCAATTTTGTATGGTGCTTCGGGGTCGGCAAAGGGGTTAGAGCCGTGGCGCTCCCCTTCGACAATGACTTCGTCTTTCTCTTGTAGGTCCTGGCTCTGGGCCGCGGCGGGTGCGATGCTGGCACCGGCGAGCCCGGCCAATGTGCCCGCCCGGGCGAGATGTCTTAATGTTTTAGGTTGTTTGGTTCCGCTACTCATTGCGAAGTCCCCTGCTAATTTTACTGATGAATATCGCGCTGCGGTAACGCAAATGAGAATGATTATCAATAGAAGTGAGAATGATTCTGATTATAATTCGCAATATTTGTCCTAATTGAGGATTATGCGCGGGTCGATGCCCGGAACCGGGCGAGCGCCGCAAACCGTGACTGTTCCTGTCTTGCGCTGATGGCCCGCTATCACTAGCTAGGAGCCATAAGTAGAAAGGCCAATTGATGTTCATCCAGACCGAAGACACACCAAACCCACAATCAATGAAGTTCCTGCCCGGTCAGGCCATTCTTGGGGCTGGTGCGATGGGTATTGATTTCCCGACGATCGAATCCGCTGAAGCCTCGCCGCTCGCGCAGATGTTGTTCGAGGTCGATGGGGTGATGGGCGTTTATCTTGGCGCGGATTTCGTCACCGTAACGAAAACCGAAGCGGTCGAATGGTTGCAAATCAAGCCTGCGCTTTTGGGCGCGATTGCTGATTTCCTCACGGCCGGCATCCCGGTCATTCGCGACGGCGCGACGGCCAATAGTTCGGCACCGGCGACGCCGCTCGAAGATTATGAAGGCGAGGACCGCGAAATCGTCGAGCAGATTATTGAATTGATCGAAACGCGCGTGCGCCCGGCGGTGGCCGCGGATGGCGGTGATATTGTGTTCAAACATTATGAACCGCGCACCGGCGTTGTTTTCCTTGCGATGCAGGGGGCCTGCGCTGGCTGTCCGTCTTCGACCATGACGCTCAAATCCGGCATCGAAAATATGCTCAAGCATTATGTGCCTGAAGTCGCCAGCGTCGAAGCGATCGCTTAAGGCCCGGCGCAGCCTCGAAATCAAAGATTGAGCTTTGCGGTTGAGCCGCCCTGCCGCATCATATACGAGAATCCCAGTATTCGATTTGCCGGGCGCGTAGCCCCAACCGGAAGGTATTCTTATGTCCGATAAAATGATCAATGATGAGGCGCTCAATATCATCTTCCGCGACGCCCGTACGCGAAATGGGTGGGAAGACCGCAAGGTCACACAGACTCTCATGCAGGCGGTCTATGATCTGACAAAATTCGGGCCGACTTCCGCAAATTGTTCTCCGGCGCGCTTTGTTTTTGTCGAAAGCGACGAGGCGAAAGCGCGGTTAAAACCGCATCTCGCCGAGGGCAATGTCGAGAAAACCATGGCGGCTCCTGTTTGTGTGATTCTTGGCTATGACATGGCGTTTTATGAAAAACTGCCTCAGCTATTTCCGCATGCGGATGCAAAATCATGGTTTGCCGGCAATGACCCGCTGATCGAAGAAACGGCGATCCGCAATGGCACCCTGCAGGGCGCATATTTCATGATCGCCGCGCGGTCATTAGGCCTTGATTGTGGCCCGATGTCTGGCTTCGACCAAGCTGGCGTGAATGAAGAGTTTTTCAAGGGTACAACGATCAAGGCAAATTTCCTTTGCAATATTGGTTATGGTACGGACGAAAACCTGTTCCCGCGCTCACCGCGTCTTGAGTTCAACGAGGCCTGTGAAATTCTCTAGGCTCTGACAGCGTTTCGCGTTTCATATTTTCTGTGATCCGGTCTACAAATTCCGTCCACGGAAATAAGGGGCCGGGGTCGGTACGCCGTGCGGGGTCCAGCCGCGCATGGCTTGTTACGTGACGAAGTGCAGGATATTTCCCCATCGCATAGGCGATGATTTCTGCGGTCGCTTCGATTTGCCATGGGCTGAAAGGCTCGCCGCGCTGGTCATTGACGATCTCAATGCCAAGCGACCGGTGGTTGAGCCGCTTTGCGCCACCGCAAATCTCTGGATGGAAGCAACGATTATGGACATGCCAAGCCGCCCGGCTTTCCGGCGCGCAGGCCCAGACAAACCTTCCATGCGCCGCTTCTTTGCGGCCCGGTACGATCCAGTGAAAGCTCGCGCGTTTTTCCGTCATTACGGAAACCGCGCCCTCGGTCGATGATCCCGCGGTGGCGTGGATCACGATCAATTCGATTTCGCCCGGTTCTCTTTTGCTGGTTGCAAGCGGGGCTGCGCGCCAGGCGCTTTTGTGGATGACTTCGTTCAGCTCCCGTGCTGGATATGGCTGGGGCGGCAGATCGAATTGAAACTGGCAAGGGTCGTTGGTCGCGGACATTTTATCCTCTGGTGCATATTCCGATTTGCGTGCGCGACCCGCTCGGGGCTAGGAAGTGCGCATGTTGATCATGGGTCTCGATACGGCGTTACAACGCTGCTCGGTTTCAATCTTAAACGGGGATGAAGTGCTCGCGGATAAGTCCGTTGGCATGGAGCGCGGCCATGCGGAACATTTAGCCCCTTTGGCGGCCTCCGCAGTGAAGGCGGCGGGGATCGAATTTCGCGATCTCGACCGTGTTGGGGTGGTGGTTGGTCCCGGTGGTTTTACGGGCGTTCGTGTTGCGCTTGCATTTGCGCGCGGGCTAGGGGTCGGGACCGGTATTGATATTGTTGGTGTCACCAGTTTGGCGGCGCTGGCCGGTAATGCACCGGGCGGTGATTTAACGGGTGCCATCATCGACGCGCGGCGCGGCGAGGTGTATGCTGCGCTTTATGACAATAAGCGTGCTGCGGTGGTCGCGCCATTTGTTTCGGCTCCCGAACAAGCCCTTGAAGCGCTGCGCCTTAAGGCCGACGCACGGCCAGTGACGCTAGTCGGTTCGGGTGCCGCTTTGCTGGGCGATCTGCCGGATAATTGGGCCATCAAAACCGGACAGGACCAGATCGACGCCAAGATTGTTGCCCGTTTGGCAAGCCGTGAACCGCGGCCCGTTCAGCCGCCTGCGCCGCTCTATCTGCGTGCGCCAGATGCCAAGCCCGGAAAGCCCGGTCTGTTTCCCGGTGGTGCCCCTAAATGAGCGATTGGCGGGTCTGGACAGCACAGGTCGATGATGCCGACACTTTGGTCGCCCTGGAGGCACTCGCCTTTGGCGGGAGAAGCTGGGGCGGTGACAGCGTGAAGGCGAGTTTCGTTGCGTCGGGCGTAACGGTATTGTTTGGTGGTTTGGCAAAGGATTCCGCTGGCCCGCTTGGATTTGTGTTGTGGCGCGATCTTGGCGAACAGGCAGAAATCCTGACCATCGGGGTTGTGCCGGATGCGCGCCGTAGTGGGTTGGGGGAAGCGCTTCTTGAGGCCGCCTTGCAGGCCGCAAGAAATGGTGGCGCGGAAAAGATGTTTCTGGAAGTCGATGCCGCCAATGCAGCTGCGCTTGGGCTTTATATGCAGGCCGGCTTCAAGACCATTGGCGCGCGCAAGAAATATTATCGGGATGGCGGCGACGCCGCCGTGATGGCCCTAGACCTTTAATTGCGCGATTTCGTTCGCTTATCAGTTGCAAGCAGACGCGGCCACGGCAATAAAGGCGCGTAATGCGCAACGACTTTACTGAAAAGGAGCACAAATGATGGACCGGCTCGAAAAAATCTGTGTTGAAAAAGGCATGCGCATGACGGAGCAACGCCGCGTGATCGCGCGGGTTTTGTCGGTTGCGGATGATCACCCCGATGTCGAAGAGATCCACCGCCGTTCGACCGAGATTGATCCGAATATTTCAATCGCCACTGTTTACAGAACCATGCGCCTCTTCGAGGAAGCGGGGGTGGTGGAGCGCCATGACTTTCAGGATGGCCGCGCCCGCTATGAAGAGGCGACCGAAGATCACCATGACCACCTTATCGATCTGCGGACCGGCAATGTGATCGAATTCATGAATGAAGAAATCGAGGCCCTGCAAAAACGTATTGCAGAGCAACATGGTTTCAAACTCGTGGATCACCGGCTCGAACTTTATGGCGTGCCACTCGATAAGAAAGACGATTAGGCCCAAATCTGCGATCTGCGCAATTTGACCATACGTATATTGACTTTTTTAAAGTAAACTAGGTAGTGTACGCCTGCGAACAGAAACAGGCGTGCGCACAGACATAAAGCACCGCGCACGAAGACGGGAGGAAATCCATGACGTCTCTGCGCGAACTTTATCCGATCCCTGACATTGATCCTTGCTGGACGGTTCCGCAAGATTTTGAAGCTGCCTTCGATTGGGAATATGACGAAGGCCGCAAGCAAATGATGCACCTTTATCAAAAGGGCAAAGACATGCAGTGGGATGCGCTCAATCGCATCGACTGGACGCTTGAGCTTGATCCGGAAAATCCGATGGAATTGCCCGACGAGTTAAGCGGCATCTATCACACGCCGGTCTGGGCCAAGATGAATAAAAAAGAACAGGCCGAGTTCCGTCGTCACATGCAGGCATGGACGATGTCCCAGTTTATGCAGGGCGAGCAAGCGGCGCTGATCTGCGCGGCAAAAATCGTTCAGCAGGTCCCGGATCTGGATGCCAAGTTTTACGCATCGACGCAGGTGATGGACGAAGCGCGCCATGTCGAAGCCTATAAAAAATATCTCGGCATTATGGGTGTCGCCTATCCGATGACGCAGCCATTGCAGACGCTGGTGGATCAGGCATTGCGCGATTCCCGTTGGGATATGACGTATCTGGCAATGCAGGTCGTGATCGAAGGGTTGGCGCTCGCCGCGTTCGGCAATATTCGCGACATCTCAAAGAACCAGCTATCGCAACAGGTCAATGCCTATGTGATGGAAGATGAATCGCGGCATGTGGCCTTCGGACGATTGACCCTAAAAGAATATTATCCGCATCTCACACAAAAAGAGCGCGATGAACGCGAGGAATTTCTGGTTGAGGCCTGTTATCACATGCGCGACCGGTTCGAGTCGAAAGAGCTTTATGAATATCTCGACCTGCCGGTTGATGAGGTGATCGAGGCGCAGAAAAATTCTGAATTCCAACGCCATTTCCGCACTATGCTGTTCCAGCGGATTGTGCCGATCGTGCGCGATATTGGTCTGTGGTCTGATAAAATTCAGGCGGCCTATACCGAAATGGGTGTCATTGGTTACGCCGACACCGATTACGATGAGCTATCCCGAACAGATACGGAGCGGGCGGCAGAGTTTGACGAAATCAACAAGCAAAAACGCCAAGCCTATGTTGAGGGCGTCGCCGCGCAGGGCGCGAAAGGGATTGCCGCCGCCGAATAAGAGATAAAAAAATTGCGCCGCGCTTAAACGCCGGAAAGGTCTTTCTGGTAGCGCGGTGCTGGTTGCGCAACGGTTGCGCTATGATCATTGTCGATTTGATCGGCCAGCGCATCAGCGGTTTTGCCTAGCTTGCGAATGGCATCGCTATAGGCGGTGCGAATGGCATCGATTTCTTCCGGTGCAATGGGCTCGCCGCTTTTCTCAATTTGTTTCGCCGCATTGATATAGATCTGCCGGTTTTCCCGTAGCGCCTTGATGGCCGTTTCTACGGTCGACACGTCGTTCTTGGTCAGACGCGGCGAGGCGAGAGCATTTTGCGCAATAAAGGCCAGACGGTCAGCAGCAATGAGATTGCTATGGGCGTCTTGGGCAAGCTTCGTAAAGCGCTGTCCTGCGGGCTCCAGCCCCTCCAGATAGATTTCAATCGCTTCGCTACGGGTGATGCGGTCTTCATCATCAGCGCCGGTAATGCGCGAAACAAAAGAAACAGATTGGGGTTTTGGCCATGGGGCAAACTCAACCTCGCGTGCGGCATCCGCCAACAGGTCGCGTTCAGAAATGGATTTGTGATCTGCGTGGGAGGCGATCGGATTAACGGCACATCCGCTAATCAACGCCATCAGTGCCGCGGCAAAACCGCCAACGACCCCAGAACTCAGTTTCAACAAACGACGACTCCACTGAAAGACTTGTTACACACGTCTCTCCCCACTAAAGGCTAACCTAACAAAATCTTATTGTCAGCATGGAAATGGCCGAGTTGAGCATTTTATATCCGCCGATTGAGCCCACAGAGACCGGAATGCTCCGTGTTTCTGATCTTCATGAAATTTATTACGAAGTCTCCGGTGCGCCGGACGGCAAGCCCGTGGTGGTTTGTCATGGCGGTCCCGGTGGCGGCACGACGCCGTCCATGCGCCGCTATTTCAATCCCGAGCACTATCGAATTATCCTTTTCGATCAACGGGGTTGCGGCAAGTCCCGGCCGCATGCGGAGTTAAAGGACAACACCACCTGGGCGCTCATCGACGATATGGAGGCCCTGCGCGAACATCTTGGGGTTGCACGCTGGCAAGTCTTTGGCGGCTCGTGGGGATCAACTCTCGCGCTAGCCTATGCACAGACGCACCCGGATAAGGTGTCAGAGCTGGTGTTGCGCGGAATCTTCACCCTGCGCCGGGCTGAACTGGAATGGTTCTATCAGGAAGGGGCCAGTTGGGTCTTTCCCGATGCGTGGGAAGATTATCTGGCACCCATCCCCGAAGCGGAACGGGGCGATATGATCGCTGCCTATTACAAACGCCTCACCGGTGATGACGAGCAAGAGCAAATCCGCGCCGCTCGCGCATGGAGCCTGTGGGAAGGCGGCACGGTCAGCCTGTTGCCGTCGCCGGAACGGATGCAGGTCTTTGCGTCAGATCAATTCGCGCTCGCCTTTGCCCGGATCGAATGTCACTATTTCCAGAATGGCGGCTTCTTCGATCGCGACGATCAGATCCTCGCAAATATAGACCGTATACGGCATATTCCCGGCACCATCGTGCAGGGGCGCTATGACATCGTGACGCCAATGAAGACCGCTTGGGAATTGCATAAAGGTTGGCCGGAAGCGGATTTCAACCTGATCCTCGATGCGGGCCATGCGGCCAGCGAAACAGGTATTATCGACGCCTTGGTGAAGGCGACCGATAAATACGCGCGACGCTGAAAAGAAATCTAAGCAGGGCAATAGGCGGCGGTGACAATCGCCCCTTGTTTTGGCGACTGGACGATCAGCGCGCAGCCCTCATTCTGGGTCCATGTTTTCTCAACGCGCAACGTACCGCCGCGACGGCGAACAACGCCAAGTGGTTTCATATCTGTAACGACATTGTAGCCATCGAAGGTTAGCCCTGCATTGCCGCCCGATGTGATGGCCGTTGAGGTGTGGCGATCAAAGGTCACGAGATAGGCGTTCCCGCCTTCGTCAGATTTGCCGATATTGAATGTCAGCATGTCGCCGTCGATGGTCGCGGTGATGGACGGCACGTCTTTTTCGGTTTTTTCCAGCAGCGCGTCGATTTTGTCGGCCTTGGCCCCGACGGTTTCCATTTGACCGTTGACGACGATTTGCGGCGTATAGATCGAGCTGCGGTGACGGATATTGGCGTTATATAATTTTTGCCGGGCGGTGAATTCGGGTTTCGAGAATGGATCGACCCATGTGCCGTTTTCGGTATTGGTCATGTTCCAGTAATCCACATGCCAACTCAGGGCGATCACATCATCCCGGGCCGCGGTCCGGGGCAGCAGCGCCGCCGCTTTGGGGCAGCGAATACAGGCTTGTGATAAAAACAGTTCAACGACAATTGGTCTGGCGATGTCATCATTTTCGGAATCCGCAGCCACTGCCGGCAATTGGCTTACGCCCAATGCGAACAAAGCAGCTGAAGCGCCACCGAAAAATTTCATGGCATCCCTGAATTTTATACTCATTCCGTCCTCAAGAAAGCTAATACGCGCTCTCTCCCGCTGTCCAATTTGGCGCGCACAGATTGCCCAAGCAACTCAATTGCGGTCACAAGACCGAGATAGCAGTCGCCCGCTGCCGGAATTTGATTTCGTCATTATGATTGCATCCACCCTTTACCGCGCCTAAATAGCCAACTTCGCGAAAAGATACGAGAAAAATGACCGATCCACGGCCAAATCAAGGTAAATCCGTTTTTGTGCGCACCTATGGGTGCCAGATGAATGTCTATGATTCCGAGCGAATTGTGGGCCTTCTCAAGCCATTGGGCTATTCCGTCGCGGAAACGCCGGATAATGCGGACCTTGTGGTCCTCAATACATGCCATATCCGTGAAAAGGCCGCCGAAAAGGTTTATTCCGATCTTGGGCGCCTGAAACGCATCAAGAATTCCAGAAACAAGACCGGCGGCGATCTGAAAATCGCAGTTGCGGGATGCGTTGCGCAGGCCGAAGGGTCCGAGATCACCTCGCGCGCGCCTTATGTGAATATGGTTGTTGGCCCACAAGCCTATCACCGCCTACCGGAACTTCTGGCCCGCGCGGCCCGTGAAAAAGGCGAAGTCCTTGATACGGACTTTGCTGTTGAAGAAAAGTTTGACCGGCTGGCCGAGCGTAAAGCTGATGGCCCTACCGCCTTTCTGACCATTCAGGAGGGCTGCGATAAATTCTGCACATTCTGTGTTGTGCCTTATACGCGCGGCGCTGAAGTCTCCCGTTCGATTGATGCGGTGGTGGCTGAAGCGCGCTCCCTTGCGGCCCAAGGTGTGAGGGAAATCACGCTCTTAGGCCAAAATGTGAATGCCTGGGCGTCTGCGCCGCCTGCCGGTATGGCCGGTAGTGCCTGGGGCCTTGGTGAGTTATGTCGGCACCTTGCTAAGATCGATGGGCTCGACCGGATCCGGTTCACAACCTCCCATCCGCGTGACATGGATGACGGGTTGATCGCCGCCTTGGGCGAAGAAGAAAAGCTCATGCCATATCTGCATCTGCCGGTGCAGGCGGGGTCCGACAAAATCCTCAAAGCGATGAACCGCGGTCATACTGCCGAACATTATATCCGCCTGATCGAGCGCATCCGCGCGGCGCGTCCTGACATTGCGCTGTCAGGGGATTTCATCGTTGGTTTCCCTGGCGAAACGAGTGAGGATTTCAAAGAGACATTGGCCGTTGTCGAAGAGGTTGGCTATGCGTCGGCCTATTCGTTCAAATATTCGCGCCGTCCGGGCACGCCGGGGGCCGCGATGCAAAAACAGGTGCCGGAAGAGCAGAAAAGCGAGCATCTCGCGCAGCTTCAGGCGCTTCTTGAGCGGCAGCGGACAGAATTCAATCAAAAACAGGTCGGAAAATCGCTACCTGTCTTGTTTGAAAAGGCGGGCCGTAAACATGGCCAGCTTGTTGGCCGGTCGCCATATTTGCAAAGCGTTCATGTCTCGGCCCCAGAATCTATGCTAGGATCCATTGCGCCGGTGTCGATTGAGGGCGTGACGCCCAATGCGCTCGCCGGCGTGTTGAAAGAGGGTGAGTACGCCGCTTGAGCGAACAGAAATCTGCTGACGCCATCGATCATATCGATTTTGACGACAACCGATTTGTCGCCGTTGTCTCCGGTGGACATGATGCTCACCTCTCCATCCTCGAAGATGCGCTAGATGTCCGCATTGACCCGCGCGGCAACCGTTTTGCGGTCACCGGCTCAGAGGGCGGACGAAAGCGCGCCATCGCCGCCTTAACGGCGCTCTATGCCCGCGCGGAGCGAGGCGAACAGGTCAGCATTGGTGATGTCCGCGCGGCGGCGAAGCTGAGTGAAAAGCCAGCGGAACTGAAATCAGTGACCCAAACCATCAAAACCCCAAAACGTCTTATCGCTGCGCGAACGCCAAATCAGGCGGCCTATATGCGCGCGCTTGGCGAAAATGACCTGACCTTTGGGGTTGGCCCTGCGGGAACGGGCAAGACCTATATTGCGGTGGCCCATGCGGTCAGCCTCCTGCTGGCCGGGAAGGTTGATCGCATCATTCTCTCACGGCCAGCGCTCGAAGCCGGTGAGCGTATCGGGTTCCTGCCCGGTGACATGAAGGAAAAAGTCGATCCCTTTTTGCGCCCGCTTTATGATGCGCTTCATGATATGATGCATGCGGATTATGTCGAGCGCCGCATTGCGGCCGGTGAAATTGAAATTGCGCCGATCGCGTTTATGCGGGGCCGGACCTTGTCGCGCGCCGCAGTTATTCTTGACGAAGCGCAAAACGCAACGCCCGCGCAAATGAAAATGTTCCTGACCCGATTGGGCGAAGGGGCGAAAATGGCCATCACCGGCGATCCGACGCAGACCGATTTACCGGTTGGTGAGGTCTCTGGTTTGGCCGATGCCTTGTCGGTTTTAACGGGCGTTAAGGGCATTTCGGAAATTCGCTTCGAGGCCGGTGATGTCGTGCGCCATCCTTTGGTGTCCCGGATTATCAATGCCTATGATCGGCGTGATAAACGCAATACCGATCCCAGCTCATGACCCACCAAGATGCGCATAGAACGGCACCCATCGCCGGTATTGATTGTGTTGTCGATGATGAGAAATGGCTTGAGGCGCTTCCCGAAATAGAGACATTGGCCAGCCAGTGCCATGCGGCGGCGGTGAAGATCGAGCCGGATCTGGCGGGCGAGATTGCCTTGATGCTTTGTGATGACGCCACCATTCAGGGGCTCAACGCCAAATTCCGGCATAAAGACAAGGCGACGAATGTCCTGTCATTTCCATCCGGGGATGAGCAGGGCTTTCTTGGCGATATTGCGCTGGCGCGCGAGACCTGTATGCGAGAGGCAGCGGCCGGATCTGCGACCCTTCGTGACCATGCGGCGCATCTGATCATTCATGGAATGTTACATTTGATCGGTTATGATCACGAGACGGATGAAGAGGCGGAAGTAATGGAGGCTCGAGAAGCCGAAATTCTGCAATCCATGGGCATTGCGAACCCTTATGAGGTGGCTCAGGATGAGTGAGACCGAAGACGACGCGAGACGGACGGAGACGATGAACGGGGAAGACGGCGACGACGATAGTGGGCGTAGCGACAGTATAATGGCGCGGTTCCGCGCCCTGATCGGTAAGCCAGATCGCGAAAGCGAATTAGAAGACAGTTATATGAATGGAGATCGGGACTCGGATAAACCGATCTCGCAATCCCGTCGGGAGATGATCGAACGCGTCGTCGCGTTTGATGACAAGAAAGTTTTTGATGTCATGGCCCCGCGCGCAGATATCGCGGCGGTGGAAATTGACACGCCCCTTCAAGAATTGATCCGCATGTTTTCCGAGGCCGGACATTCCCGCCTGCCGGTCTATCGGGGCGATCTTGATGACCCGGTGGGGATGGTTCACATCAAAGACCTGATCGGCCTGATTGCAGATGACGCACGGCCGCTTCCAAGCTCTGGCCCGATCCTGAAAACCCTGAAGCGCGATGTGTTATATGTCCCGCCCTCGATGCGTGTGACTGACCTCTTGTTGCGGATGCAGGCATCGCGCATTCACATGGCGTTGGTGATCGACGAATATGGCGGCACTGACGGGCTGGTAACGATCGAAGATCTGGTCGAAGAAATTGTCGGCGAGATCAATGACGAACATGACGATGACGATACGTTGGTTATCACGCCGATTTCCGGCGGCGGCTGGGAAGTCGATGCCCGGGTCGAGCTGACAGACTTCACCGAAGAAACGGGCCTTCATCTTGATACGGAAGATGACGAGATCGACACAATCGGGGGCTATGCGGTTTCTCTCGCGGGCCGCGTGCCGCAACGTGGCGAAGTGCTCTCTGGCCTGAACGGGTATGACTTTGAAGTCATCGAAGGCGATGCGCGAAAGGTTCGTCGTCTGCGTGTTCGTCCTTCGGCGGCGAAATCTTCCACGCAAGCGGCGGAGTAATCCTGACTATGAATTTGCTAGGTGCCGCAGGCGGGTGGCTTGCACATTTGCTTGAGCGCTATGCCGATCATCTACGAACCGCGTCCGCAAAACGCCGATGGCTCTATGCTTTTGGCGCGGGCATTTGCGGTGCGCTGGCCATGGCACCGGTTTACGCTCTGCCACTTTTGGTGGTGGCGTTCACCACATTGGTTTTGTTGATCGATGGCGCAAAGGCGACGCAATCGCCGCGCCGCAGCGCCTTTATCACCGGTTGGTTTTTTGGCTTTGGGTATTTCCTCGCCGGTGTTTACTGGATGGCTTTTTCGTTTTTCGTTCAGGCTGACCAATTCGCATGGATGGCACCTTTTGCGGTGATGGGCATGCCCGCGTTTCTCGGGTTGTTTACCGGCGCGGCAACGGCCCTTTACGCCGCTATTCGTGCAGGCGGCTGGGCGCGGATTTTCCTTTTTGCGACCATCTGGACATTGTTTGAATATGCGCGTGGTCATGTGCTGACGGGCCTGCCGTGGAACCTTGCGGGGCAGGCGCTGGCCGGCAACGCATTAACCGCGCAGACTGCCGCATGGTATGGGGCTTACGGATTAAGTCTGGTGACGGTTTTCCTCGCCGTGTCTCCGGCGGCGATTTTTGCGGGATCAATCTCTGCGCGATTGTCGGGTGTATTCGTATTGCTTGCCGGGGCGGCGCTGATTGTCGGTGCGGGGGCGGTGCGTTTGGCCATGCCGGAGCCGATCAGCGATGCGCGCGTGGTTTTACGGATCGTACAGCCAAATATTCCGCAAAAAGAGAAAATTGACTGGAGCTATTGGCAACGCAATTTCGAACGCCAGCTCGATTTGTCGCGCGGTGCCATCCCGCCCGATGCACGGCTCTTTGTTCTCTGGCCCGAAAACGGTGCCCCGTTACTTGAGGAATCTCAACAGGCGCTCGAAATCCTTGATAGCGATCTGCCGTCCGATGCGGTTTTGCTTGCGGGGGCTGTTCGGCGCGAACGGGATTCGGGCGGCGTTGAGCGCTACTATAATTCGATTGCGGTTGTCGAAGACAGCGGAAATGGGCGTATTGTTACCGGCCATTACGACAAGCATCATCTTGTACCTTATGGGGAATACCTTCCCTTTTATGACTTGATGCAGAAGCTCGGACTGGCGCAGCTCACCCCCTATGGGGACGCCGGATTCACCCCCGGTTCCGGTCCACGAACCCTCACCGCCGGTGGGCAATCTTTTGCGCCCATGGTTTGCTACGAGGCGATCTTTCCCGGCGAGTCTTATCCGTCCGACGCGCGGCCCGATTGGCTGGCGATGGTCACCAATGATGCCTGGTTCGGTGATACGTCCGGCCCGCGGCAGCACCTGGATATGGCTCGGTTGCGCGCAATCGAAGCGGGTTTGCCGCTCGCCCGTTCGGCGAATACGGGTATCTCCGCATTGTTCGATGGGAAGGGCCGATTGCTGGCGCGCGTTCCTCTGTATAAAGCCGGAAAAATTGAAGCGCCCTTGCCGCCGCCGCTCACGAAAACGTTATATGACCGGAATGGCGATTGGGTTTTCCTCCTCATGATAATCACTTGTACTTTGTTTGGTTTTTATTTGAGAAACGAATAATTCGCTCTCGATTTTCATTTGCGAAACTGTGCGGCACACTTTGCGCTTTGCGAACATTCCTCTATAACGCGACGCAATAAATCGTTTCAGAACGAGGCGATCGTACTCGGGGAGAGTTATGGATATTCCGCAAAATGCGGTGAAAGCCGAGCCCGCTGTTCAGGCTCGGCCGTCGGGACCGCATCCGATTGATGTTCACGTTGGCGCACGGGTAAAACTCCGACGAATGATCTTAGGTATGAGCCAAGAAGCACTTGGTTCTGCGCTGGGGCTCACCTTCCAGCAAATTCAGAAATATGAGAAGGGCGTCAATCGCATCGGCGCGAGCCGCATGTTCGAGATCGCGAAATTGCTTCGCGTGCCAGTGCAGTTTTTCTACGATGATTACGAGGATGAGCCACTCGTTGGTGGTGGGTTTGCCGAAGATTCTGACCCGGTTATGGATATGGTGCGCTCGCCCGAGGGCGTCCAGCTTTGCCGCCATTTCGCTGCAATCAAGGATCAGGACGTGAAAAAACGGGTTCTCGAGCTCGTTCGGTCGATTGCGGATACCGCGAATATTTAAACGGGTGCGCGGCTTTACCGGTTTCCGTCCCTGCCTGATTGAAAAATCTTGAACAGAAGGATTGGACAGGCGCGAGCGGTTTCGCTATAGGCGCTCATATAAACTTTTCTTTATATGCGAGGTCTGGTTCTTTTATGGCGCGGCAGTCTTATATTTTTACGAGCGAGAGTGTTTCCGAGGGCCACCCTGACAAGGTTTGCGACCGGATCTCTGATGAAATCGTTGATCTGATTTATCGCGAGGCGGAACAGGCGGGAATGAATGCCTGGGATGTTCGGGTCGCCTGCGAAACACTCACGACGACCAACAAGGTGGTCATTGCCGGCGAGGTTCGTGCGCCCGATGCGCTGATGAATGGTGAGGGCGGCGTAAAGCCGGCGCTTTTTGAAAAAGCGGCCCGCGAAGCCATCAAGGCGATCGGATATGAGCAAGACGGCTTCAACTGGAAAACCGCTGATATACAGGTCCTGTTGCATGGTCAGTCTGCTGATATTGCGCAGGGCGTCGACAAGGCGGCGGATGCCAATGCCGAAGGCGCTGGCGACCAAGGCATCATGTTTGGCTATGCCTGCCGCGAAACCCCGACCCTCATGCCTGCGCCGATCTATTACAGCCATAAGATCCTTGAAGATCTTGCGGCGGCTCGGCACGAAGGCAAGGGCGATGCAGGGTTGCTTGGCCCCGACGCCAAAAGTCAGGTGACCGTGCGTTATCGCAATGGTGAACCCGTTGAGATCACCTCGATTGTTCTTTCTACGCAGCATCTTGATGAGTCCTGGAATTCCGCCAAGGTGCGTGAAGTTGTCGAGCCTTATATCCGCAAATCAACCGAAGGGCTGACCATCGCGGATGATTGCGAATGGCACGTAAACCCGACCGGCAAATTCGTAATCGGTGGTCCGGATGGCGATGCGGGCCTGACCGGACGTAAGATCATTGTTGATACTTATGGCGGCGCGGCACCGCATGGTGGCGGCGCGTTCTCTGGAAAAGACACCACAAAGGTTGACCGTTCCGCGGCCTATGCGGCGCGTTATCTTGCGAAAAATGTGGTTGCGGCTGAGTTGGCGGACCGTTGCACCATTCAGCTTTCCTATGCGATTGGCGTCGCCAAGCCTTTGTCTGTTTATGTTGACCTGCATGGCACGGGCAAAGTCGACGAAGGCGCGCTCGAAGACGTCCTGCGTCAGGTCATGGACCTGTCACCATCAGGCATTCGCCGCACGCTTGATCTCAACAAGCCGATTTATGCGCGCACGGCGGCCTACGGCCATTTTGGCCGCGAGCCTGATGCGGATGGTGGTTTCTCTTGGGAGAAAACAGATCTGGTGGATAAATTAAAGGCGGCGTTTGCGTAACGCCGCCCCATATCGGCAGTAATTACAAATTGCCGAGAAATGTTTGTGTGCCGATAAACAGAACTGGTTTTTCGCTGTTTGGCAGAAAAACCGGTTCAATTTTAACCCGCACGCGATAAGCGCTTCTGTTCTTTCGGTAGTTGACCAAGTCCACGACCACCAGCTCGCCTTTTTCGAGCGCTTTGCGAATGATCAGCGTATTTTCTTTTTCGGTTTTCGGCCCCTGAAGAAAACGGCAATTCTTGCCGATAACTTCTTCGGGTTCGTATTCCGTCAATTCATAAAAACCGGTCGATGCATAGATCAAAGGCATGTCTTCGAGCGTTGCGTCGGCGATGGTGAATGACGGTTTACCTTCACGGACAAGCTTGCTTTCAAGGATGCCAATATCCTTCGAATGAAGCCTGTCTTCGACGACGGGCAAATCAGAATCGACCGAGCGCCCAATCAGCTCACGGATAGCGGCTGCGCGGCTGGGAACGCGGTGTTTGAATTGCCATTCCTCAATCTGTTGAATTTCCTCGGGGGAAAGGGAGACCTGTATTTTTTCTGTTCTTTTCGGCATTGCCTTAAAAGCCCGTTACAAATTGATTGTTACGAAAATTGCGACCGCATGTCGCGACGATCCCTGTCTTTACGGTAGGGGGGGCGTTTGGGGAAGCATTAATCGCAACCTTTGCGGCGTTTCTGCCGCTTGGCGGCGCGCAATTGATCGGCTAAGCCCTCGATTATGGAAGAACCACGTTATATTCCGCGGCTTTATGGTCGCCATATCGACAAAGCCCTAAAGCCTCGGCACGCCAAATTAATGGATGAATTGCTGCCGAAAATTTCAATGCCGGCGCCCGATGGCGAGACGATCGACCCAAAGGATCTCTTTCCGGCGGCGGATGAAATCTGGCTCGAAGTCGGCTTTGGAGGCGGCGAACATCTGGCATGGCAAGCGGCCGAAAATCCCGATGTGGGCTTGATCGGCGCGGAGCCCTTTGTAAACGGTGTCGCCAAATTGTTGGTTCATGTTGAAGACAATGACCTCGACAATATCAAAATCCATCATGGCGACGCGCGGCCATTGCTCGAAGCCTTGCCCGATGGATCGCTCGACCGATTGTTTGTGCTGCACCCCGACCCTTGGCCGAAAAAGCGCCACCACAAACGCCGCATGATTTCCCCTTGGTTCTTCGCTGAGGCCGCGCGGCTATTAAAGCCCGGCGGTATTTTGCGCGTGGCCTCGGATATTCGCGATTACATCCGCTGGACCTTGATGCACGCTCAAAACGCTCCTGAATTTGAGTGGACCGCGCGCCGTGCTTCCGACTGGAAAGATCGGCCAGCGGATTGGCCTCAGACCCGATATGAATTGAAGTCGCGGCGCGAAGGCCGCGAGCCAGCCTATTTGGTTTTTAAACGCAAATAGCGCCCTGTTGATCTGAAATTGACTTGCACCTTGGCGGGGGCTGTTCACAAATGGCCCGATGAGAAGTCTTTTCGCGTTATTATTTCTGGCCAGCGCGCTAATCGCGATGACGGGCTGTACCCGCATCACCCTTGCCTGGGCAGATCTCGAACCCAATGGCGATGCGGCGACACCGCCCGTGCTGGGGTCATCTGAGGTAACGGTACCCACGCCTGCGCAATGGCAGCGGGAGCGCGTACCGGCATTACGCGCGGCCTTTGAGCGCGAGGTCTATGGCGAGATGCCGGATGATTATCAGGTCAATGTGCTTGAGCGGCGCTTGCTGGCCGAAGCGGCTTATGGCGGTGCCCTCTATGAGTATCGCCTGCAAGGCGCAATCACATTTGGTGAGACGGTAAATGAGACGAGGCCATTCTATATGAATGTGCTTTTGCCCACGGGGGTCGATCAGCCGCCCATCATCCTTATGGAAACCTTTTGTCCGCGCTGGAATACAATTCCCCATGAAGCGGTCACCAAAATCGACGGTATGAGTGATTGTACCGGCAATGGTCCCATAGCGGGCCTCATGCGTTTTGTTTTTGGCCGCTATATCGCGACGCCGCCGCTCGAAATGATCCTTGCCCAAGGTTATGGGGTCGCAACGATCTTCCCGAGCGAATATGTGCCCGATGACAGCGAGGCCGGATTGGTGGCGCTTGAGGCCCTTTCCAATGGCCATGATGGCCCGCGCTGGGGCGCGATCGCCGCATGGGCGTGGGGCTATTCGGCGATGATCGATGTTCTCGAAAACGATCCGGCAACGGCGCAATCGGCCTTTATCAGTTGGGGTCATTCTCGATACGGAAAATCGGCACTCCTCGCGGCTGCCTATGATGCGCGGGTGGATATGGTGATTGCGCACCAGTCAGGGACAGGCGGTGCGTCCCTCAACCGCGAAAAACGCGGCGAGAGTATTGCGGCCATTACCAAGACCTATCCCCATTGGTTTTCGCCCAACTATGCTGACTTTGCCGGCCGCGAAGCAGAAATGACGGTCGATCAGCATCAATTGCTGGCGTTGATTGCGCCCCGCCCCGTGATGTTGGGGAATGCCCGGCGCGATGTCTGGTCTGATCCGAATGGTGCCTTCCGCGCGGCGCAGGGGGCTGATCCCGTATATGCGCTATATGGCCGTGCTGGCTTGGCGCAGGATCGGCTCGATCAATGGAAGCCCGATGCGGATCTGGCGTTCTGGATCCGCCCCGGCACGCATGGTGTCGTTGAAGAGGACTGGCCAGCATTCCTCGAATTTCTGGATGCGCATAAGGCGCAACCGTCAGGCGTATCGACGGCCGCCAAACATTGAGCCGAGAAGGCCGAAAATAAACGACGCGCCGCCCCACAAGACGGCAAAGCCGCCACCCGCATAAATCGCACCGTCAATCGTTGTTGGGATGGCGGGTTTATATTGTTCGTAAACAGATGTTGTGATGTCGCGCATTTGCGTTCTGGCCAAAATCAATGGTCGAACATTATCGTCTACGCTTTCGAGTTTTGCCATATGTGCGGTCAATAGCTCGTAACGCTGAACGGTTGAAACATAGGTCGTGCAAAGAGCATCAAGCAGGCCCGTGGCGGTTCGGCATTCTGTGAGCGCCTGTTCCCGCGTGTAGTTATATTGTTCAATATTGGCGTCGAATTCTTCGACGATGGGGCGAAGCTCATCAATGCGGCCCTGTAGGTTCTGCATATATTGAAGCGTAAAGCCCGGTCCCTGCGATCCTAATACAGCACCGGCAACACCCAATAACATTGCGAGAAAACGGCCCATGACGCGCCCCCTTTTTACCAACCCCAATTGCGCGGATTTTGGCCCATCGGGCGCGCAAAATCTATAGTTTGTTAACCACGAATGCAGTGCATGGCGGCTTTGCGCAGGTTTAGAGGCGCTTTTTTCGCCTTGCGGCGGCCCAAAGGCCGATCAGGCCCGATAGCAGCATGGGCAGCGCCGCAGGCACCGGGGTCACCACAACAGGCGGGTCAAATGTTGCATTTGTGGGCGGTGTGCCGGGGATGATGTTGTTCGGCCGTCCGCCGGGGGCATTTGGCCCGCCGCTAAGGCCCAGATAGCCACTTTCATTGCCGCTGCCGCCAAAAGGGGTGAAATCCGGCGATAAAGCTAGCCCTATCGGTTCCCCGGTAACGGTTGCACCGTCGCCATTGCCCGGCCCGCTTTCATTCGATGCGGTGCCAGAGGTAAGCGCCGAAAGCACCGCCTGTCGTAACGGGCGTTCGCCCCGGCGGTCATTGGCGATTGGCTGACGCGCGATGGGACGGCGTTCAACGGTCGCGAAATCAATACCGCTTGAGGCCGGATGGCAGATAATCTCCCAGACGGCGCTGCGCACGATGCTCGGATCGCCCGCGCCGCCGCATTCGATGCCTTGCCGACGCGCTTTATAGAGCGCCGCATAATCCGGTTTTGAGACATCTGCCTCGATTTGCGACGGTATGTGCGGCGCGGCCGCGCGCTCAGGTGCGCTTTGGGCGCGTCCCGCGAAAAACGCAAGCGGTGCGGAAACCGCTGTAATAATCGGGTAATAAATGATTAACGACCTTAGGCCGCGTTTTCCAAGGCGATTTGTCATTTCCCGAGCTCTCCCTAGCTCGAGAGAACTGCATCAAGAAACGTGCCTTATAAGGATGAAAATGGGGTCTAGGGGCGCGGGATGTCCTGGGCTGTCCAGATATCTATGGCGCGTTTGGCGCAGGTTTTTTTCGGCGGGCTAAGCGCAAAAATGCGCGCGTAATTCACCAGACGCCCGAGATACCAAAGCAGGTTGGCGCGAATATAGCCGGCGGTGCCGTAATGGCTTTTGAAATATCGTGTTCGCGAGGCGTAATAATAGGGCGGCAATCGCCGAAAGGCGGCGGCGTTATCTTCGATCTGGGATGACTTGCCGCAAAAATGTTCGACCGCTGCATCACGGCAATATTTCAATTGCCAACCAGCATTGGCGGCTTTGCGACAATAGGCCGTGTCTTCGAAATACATGAAATAGCGCTCATCCAGCGGGCCGATTTCGTCGATCATCGCGCCGCGCAGCATGATGCACGGAAAGCCCAGCCATTCAATCTGGTCGTCGGCTTCATCATCCATAACGGGTACGACTGCATGGCGGAATTTTCGGTAAAAAATATCCGCACCCGTCGCTTCCACAAACTCGCTTAATGGCTTGGGATGACGAAAGCGGCTGATCGCCGGTTGGCCGTTTTCATCAAGCATCCTTGGGCCGGCGAGGCCAATCTTGGGGTTATCGCGCATTACCGATAAAAGCGCAGAAATAGCGCCCGATCGCACCACCGTGTCGGAATTTAACAGGACGTAGAATTCCGCGTCGCCGGCGTTGAGCCCCAAATTATTGCCCGCTGCGTATCCGCCATTTACCGGCGAGAGCACTAAATTAATCGCATAGGTCTCGGGTTGGCTGTCCACCCAGAGGCGAAGGCGCTTGGCGGAATCGTCTGGCGAGCAATTATCGACAATGACCAATTCGCCGCCCAACGCCGTGATCTCGTCAATGACGCTTTGTGCGCTGGCGATGGTCAGGTCTGGCGTACCGTAATTGAGGATGATGACGCAGACTGATTTCATGAAATGGGCGTTCCTGAGACGGTGGGATATTGTGGACAGTGCTTGACGCGGGGATGTATAACAAAAGCGAATTAATGGAAGCCTTCGAGAATTCATAGCGTTCGGGGGCTGACAAAGCCTTGTTGGCGCCCTATATATCCGATCAAACGCTTATCGATTTTCGGAAGCGGGCCCCGCGGGGCCCGCTTTTTCGTTACCAGAGCCTCTATTTACGCCGGTCAGGAGCCGCCTTTGACGTTGGAAAACCGTATTGCCGAGCTAATTACCCCAGTCGTTGCCGATTTGGGGTTCGAGCTTGTGCGTATTCGTATTACGGGCGGTCAGACCAAGACCTTGCAAATCATGGCCGAGCGCCCAGATCATACGATGAGCGCCGCTGAATGCGCGCAGCTCTCACGCGCGCTCTCGCCGGTTCTCGAAGAGGCGGACCCGATCTCCGGGCATTATAATCTCGAAGTTTCCTCGCCGGGGATCGACCGGCCTCTAGTGCGCGAAAAAGATTTCGCTGACTGGCAGGGTTGGCCCGCGAAGCTGGAACTAAATCAGCTGGTTGAGGGCCGAAAGCGCTTTAAGGGTGTTTTGGCCGGCATCGACGAAGGCAAAGTTGCGTTCGATATCGATGGCGAAGATGAAACGGCACTATTCCCGATGGAATGGATCGCCAATGCGCAGCTTGTTCTGACGGATGAGCTAATCAAGAAAACCATGAAGGCGGATAATGATGACCGCCCCAATCTATCTGATCAAGACGATCAACAAGGAGATGACGCTATGGAGACCTCTCAATGACCGCGGTTAGCGCCAACAAGCTGGAGCTTATTCAGATCGCCGACGCTGTCGCGCGAGAAAAGTCTATTGATAAGGCACTCGTCATCGAGGCAATGGAAGATGCGCTCGCCCGTGCGGCGCGCACCCGTTATGGTCACGAGACTTTGGTCAAGGCGGAAATCAATCCGAAAACCGGTGAGACAAAACTTTGGCGTTTGCTCGAAGTTGTTGACGAAGTTGAAAGCGACCTCACCCAGATCGCGAAAAAAGACGCATTGCACCTAAACCCCGAAGCCGAGGTTGGTGACTTTATGTCAGAGCCCCTTCCGCCGATGGATTTCGGTCGTCAGGCGGCGATGGGTGCGAAACAGGTTATTACGCAAAAGGTCCGTGAAGCAGAGCGTGATCGTCAGTATGAAGATTTCAAAGACCGAATTGGCGAGATCATCAATGGCATCATTAAGCGGGTCGAATATGGTCATGTGATCATCGATCTCGGCAAAGCCGAAGCCATTATTCGCCGCGACCAGCAATTGCCGCGCGAGAATTACCGCAATGGCGACCGCGTCCGCGCCTATATTATGGATGTGCGCCGCGAAACCCGTGGGCCGCAGATATTCCTGTCCCGCTCGCATCCGCAATTCATGGCGAAATTGTTCGAGCAGGAAGTGCCGGAAGTCTATGATGGCGTTATTGAAATCAAGGCTGTCGCCCGTGATCCGGGTAGCCGCGCCAAAATCGGCGTGTTCTCAAATGACAATGGTATTGATCCGGTCGGTGCCTGTGTGGGTATGCGCGGTAGCCGTGTTCAGGCCGTTGTAAATGAGCTTGGCGGCGAGAAAATTGATATCGTTCCTTGGAATGAGAATGACGCAACATTCGTTGTGAATGCGCTTGCGCCTGCCGAGGTGACCAAAGTGGTTCTCGACGAAGATCTGAAGCGGATCGAAGTGGTTGTGCCGGACGAGCAATTGTCACTCGCAATCGGTCGCCGTGGTCAGAATGTTCGATTGGCGTCGCAGCTTTCCGGTTATGAAATCGATATCATGACCGAAGAAGAAGAGAGCGCGAAACGCCAGGAAGAGTTCCGTGTACGGTCTGAGCTGTTCATGAACGGCCTTGATGTCGATGACATGATGGCGGGTCTTCTTGTGTCTGAGGGCTTTGCGAAGATTGAAGAGATCGCATTTGTTGAAGTCAGCGAACTCATGGAAATCGATGGTTTGGACGAAGACACAGCCGAAGAGCTTCAGGCTCGTGCCCGTGATTGCATCGAAGAAGAGAACAAGAAACTCGACGCACGCCGTGTCGAGCTTGGTGTTGATGACGACATTCTAGGCCTTGAAGGTCTTGATCTGAAAATGATCGTGACACTTGGCGAAAATGACGTGAAGTCCGTCGAAGACCTCGCGGGTTGTGCAACGGACGACCTGACCGGTTGGACCGAGCGCGTCGATGGCGAGCGCAAGCATTACGAAGGCATGCTTGAGCAGTACAAAATTTCTGCCGAGGACGCAGAAGACCTGATTATGCGTGCGCGCCTGCAGGCTGGTTGGATCACCGAAGAAGATCTTGCCGCGCAGCGCGCCGAAGAAGAAGCAGAGGAGGAAGCCGCTGACGATCGCGACTGACGCTGACGGGCCCGCGAAACGCAAATCGCCGGAGCGGCGATGCGTTGCCACGGGCGAGAGCCTTGAGCCGGAAAATGGCTTGCGGTTCGTGTTGTCGCCGGATGGCGAATTGGCACCGGATTTCACCGGGAAATTGCCAGGGCGCGGTGCTTGGATCACCGTTTCCCGGCAGGCGTTGGAGACAGCGCTAAAAAAAGGCGGGTTTGCACGTTCCCTGCGTTCAGGGGTGTCTGTCCCGCCCGATTTGGCAGACCGGGTCGAAGCCGGTCTGGCGAAGTCGGCACTTTCTGCGCTTGGATTGGCGCGGCGAACCGGCGATGCAGTGGTTGGATTTGAAAAAGTCCGGGCCATGTTGAAGGAGAACGGTGCCGACGTTCTCGTGAATGCGGCTGATGGCGGCGTTGACGGGCGGCGGAAACTGGCAAATTTGGCGACGGATATAGCCGTTGTCGAATTATTTGATGAGGCAGCGTTGGCGGCGGCATTGGGCCGCGAAGGGCCGACGGTGCATGTGGCGCTCAAATCGGGTGCTGCGGCGCAGCGTTTTCTGCGCGAAGCTCGGCGGCTCGAAGGGTTTCGGAACCCTTTAGATTAGCGCCCGGGCGCTGAGAATTCGGGTCCGGTGTGGACCCCGGCCCCATTGGGCTGTATGTCGAAGGCGGTTTGAGCCAACGCGCAGGGGCGCAAGGGTAAAAACCATCAAAATGGACGCGCTTTCTGGAAAGGCGCATTTGGAGATTTAATGAGCGACGACGTCGAAACAGATACCGATAAACCTTCACGGCGACCTTTAACGATCCGCCGTTCAGAAACGGGTGCGGTAAAACAAAGCTTTTCACATGGGCGCTCCAAGACCGTTGTCGTTGAGACAAAACGGCGACGCATTCTGACGCCTAAAACCGATGCTGAGAAAAAAGCCGAAAGCGCACCGAAAAAGGAAGCGCCGGCCAAGAAAGCAGCACCGGCAAAAACAGATGATCGTGCAGCCAAGGCCAAGGCGGCCGCAGCCAAAGCGGCGGCCGATAAGCGCAAAGGGTCTGTGCTCCGTACGCTTTCCGAAGACGAAAAGCAGGCTCGCGCTGGCGCACTTGCGGCCGCACGCCGCGAACAGCAAGCGCGCGCAAAACGCGAAGCTGAAGAGCGCGCCGAACGGGAAGCGCGCGAAGCCGAAGAGCGGGCAAAGCTAGAAGAAGAGCGTAAGCGCGCCGCTGAAGAAGAAGCGAAGCGCGCCCGCGAAGCCGAAGAACGCCGCAAGGCCGAAGAGGCTGCGCGCAAGGCGCTCGAAGAAGAAGAGCGCGAACGTAAAAAGCGCAATGCTGCGAAATCGGATGCACGGTCGAAAGGCCGTGAAGCCGAGAAAGACCGCAAGCCAGATCCATCAGAAGCCGCCAATCCGCTGGCGCAGCTTGGTGGCCGCTTGAAATCCAAGCGCCAGAATGTTGGTGACGACCGCCGCGATCCGACGAAATCAAAAGACGCGACCCGTCGCCGTTCCGGCAAGTTGACCATTGCGAATGCGCTTGATGATGAAGAGCGCCAACGTTCACTGGCGTCTGTTAAGCGTGCGCGTGAGCGTGAAAAACAGGCCCGTCAGAAACGCGGTGGTGATTCCAATCGGGTTGTCCGTGAGGTCACGATTCCTGAAACGATTACGGTTCAGGAATTGGCGTCCCGTATGTCGATGCGGGCGGTCGATCTTGTTCGTGAATTGATGAAACAAGACCAGATGGTCACGGCGAACGAAATTCTTGATGCCGATACGGCGCAATTGATTGCTGAAGATCTCGGCCACACCGTCAAACGTGTTGCGGAATCGGATGTTGAAGAGGGTCTCGGTGGCGAGCCGGATGCGGAAGACGATCTTCGCCCACGGCCACCAGTTGTGACTATCATGGGCCATGTCGATCACGGTAAAACATCGTTGCTCGACGCATTGCGCCAAACCGATGTTGTCGCCGGCGAAGCGGGCGGCATTACCCAGCATATTGGTGCGTATCAGATTACGCTCGCAGAGGATCGCAAGATTACGTTCCTCGACACGCCGGGCCACGCTGCCTTTACGCAGATGCGTGCACGCGGTGCCGAGGTTACGGACATTATCATTCTCGTTGTTGCGGCTGATGACTCGATCATGCCGCAGACCGAGGAAGCGATCAGCCATGCCAAGGCTGCGGGTGTTCCGATCATCGTTGCGATTAACAAAGTCGATAAGCCTGATGCGGACCCGAATAAGGTGCGTACGGATCTTCTCCAGCATGAGATTCAGGTCGAAGGCATGGGCGGCGATGTGCAGGACGTCGAAGTGTCCGCACTGAAGAAAATGAACCTTGATGCATTGCAGGATGCGATCTTGCTTCAGGCTGAACTGCTTGAGCTTAAAGCGAATCCGAGCCGTGCAGCGGAAGGTGCCGTAGTCGAAGCCCGTCTTGATAAAGGGCGCGGTGCGGTGACGACGCTCCTTGTTCAGCGCGGTACGCTCAAGCGTGGTGATATTCTTGTGGTTGGTTCCGAGTGGGGCAAGGTGCGCGCCATGTCCGACGATCAGGGCCGCAAGGTCGAAGCCGCTGTGCCTGCATTGCCGGTTGAGATTCTTGGCCTGAATGGTGTGCCGGAGCCCGGTGATACATTCCACGTTGTCGAGAGCGAAGCGCGCGCTCGTGAAATCGCTGAATTCCGCTCACGCCAGCGTCGTGAAAAAGCGGCGGCGAAATCTGCGGGCACGTCGCTCGAACAGATGATGGCGCAGCTTCAGGATTCCGAGATCAAGGAACTGCCGGTCGTTATCAAAGGTGACGTGCAAGGTTCCGTCGAGGCATTGGTTGGTTCACTGAACAAGCTGAACAATGACGAAGTCCGCGTTAAGGTGCTCCATACGGGCGTTGGCGGTATTTCTGAAAGCGATGTCATTCTGGCGGCAGCATCAAATGCGCCGGTCTTTGGCTTTAACGTCCGTGCCAATAAGCAGGCGCGCGACGAGGCCGAGCGTTCGAATGTCGAAATTCGTTATTATTCAGTCATCTATAATTTGATTGATGATATCAAAGCGGCGCTGTCGGGTATGCTTGAGCCAGAATTGCGCGAGACCTTCCTTGGTAATGCGGAAATTCTCGAAGTCTTCTCGATTTCGAAACACGGCAAGGTCGCTGGTTGCCGCATCACCGAAGGTACGGTCCGTCGCGGTGCGAAAGTCCGTCTCATTCGGGATAATGTCGTCATTCACGAAGGTGAGCTATCGCAGCTCAAACGCTTCAAGGATGATGTTCAGGAAGTCCCGGTCGGTCAGGAATGCGGCATGAGCTTCGCCAATTACGAAGACATGCGTCCCGGCGACGTGATCGAATGTTTCGCGGTGGAGAAAATCACGCGTACGCTTTAATTGTTGCGTGGAACGATAAATGCCGAAACGTTTTTCCAGTGCTAAAGGACCATCCCAGCGCCAGTTGCGCGCTGGGGAATTGCTGCGTCATGCGCTCGTTGAAGTCTTGCAACGAGAAGAGCTGACCGATCCTGCATTGGCAGGCGTTTCCGTGACCGTCAGCGAAATCCGCATTTCACCGGATTTGAAACAGGCTTCTGCTTTTGTTGCACCGCTGGGCGGGGGGAATGAGCGCGAGGTCGTTGCGGCGTTGAACAAGGTTTCACCCTATCTTCGCAGCCTGGTCGGCAAGAAAATTGAAATGAAATACACGCCGGCCATCAAATTTCTCAGCGATGACACTTTTGCTGAGGCCAAAAAAATCGACGAATTATTGGCGCGGCCCGACGTTCGCCGCGATCTGGGGCATAAATAACATTATTTAAACTGTCATCCCGGGCATGATGAGGTAAAATTTTTACCAGACTGCTGTTAAGTGCCGCAAAACCCTCGGATGAGTTTACCAGATTAATGACGTCTTATTTTCAGCATGCGAAATTTAAAGTCCCCGTTGCGCATATGCGCAATGCTGTCGGCTCGTTTTGGCGGAAAAGCTCCGCGCTGACCGGCCAGTATGAGCCGATGAGCCCGTCGGAAGTTGCGACGGTCGATGGTTCACCGGTTCCGTTTCGCGGCGATATTCCCAAATATGCGGGCACAGAACACCAACAGACACGAAAGCGGTTTGCTGAACCAAGACCGCTGCTTGAAGAGGTTGAAAATCTGATTGTCACGCCCCTCGGTGGTGGATGGCACGATAATTGTCTTTTTGAGCGTTACTCATCATGCAAGCCAGGCTTGCGGATGTTGCTCGAAAATAAAGCGCCCACGCGCGAAGTCGAGACAGGCTATGTTATTCAGTCCGAACATGTGGATACGTTTGGCGATTGGACGTCGGAATATCTGACACCGCTGGCGGGAATAGCGAATGTTGACGGGCCCGTGTTTTTGCCCGCTGCGTTCGCGCAAAAAGGTTATGTCCGCCGTGATATGGCGCGTACCTCTATCGATTTTCAGTTTGTGGATGCGCCGATTTTAATCAAGCGTGCCAAAGTCATCCGCCAGCAGATGTATATTCGCTACTGGACGCCGGAATATGCGCAGAATTTGCGCCGTTTGCTTGGTGCGCAGCCGGTATCCCCGAAGCGCGGGTCAATGATTTATCTTTCCAGGCATGGCGAACCATCAGAGGTCGCGGTGCGCACGCACCCGAATTTATTGATCGAGAAAATCGTCAAGGACCGCGGCGGCATTGTTCTGCGAACGGATGATAGTTCGCTCGAGGATTATCTCGCCGCCGGCGAGCATGCCGAGACGGTCTTACTTGACCATGGTTCCGCCGGTTATAATCTCAGCTATTGGCAGCCAAAACGCGTAATTGAGTTTGTCAGCGATCAGTGGTGGATGAATTCATTCCTGTTTTTTGCAACCTCCATTGGAGTCCCTGATTATGGTATTATCTGTACCGATCAGGGCAGCGATGACGAGATCGCAAAGCGTCTCACCGATCTCCTCGAGACGCCGATCGCCTAGCTATTGACGCGCGAGACAAGACCTGTTTGAAACGCGCGAGCCCGCTTTTGCCGTTCGAATCGGCGGCGTGGTCATAGAGTTCAAAAACAAAAAAAGGAGCCCCCATGGGCAGACGGCGCAAAAAGGGCCGGCCGATTTCTGGCTGGTTGATCATTGATAAAGCCTATGATTTCGGTTCAACCGAAGCCGTTTCAAAGGCCAAATGGTTGTTTCAGGCCCAAAAAGCCGGCCATGCAGGCACGCTCGATCCGTTGGCGACGGGCGTTTTGCCAATTGCGTTTGGCGAGGCGACCAAAACGTCTGCCTATGTCATGGACGCGCAAAAGCACTATCGGTTTACCGCAAAATGGGGCGAGGCCACATCGACCGATGATGTCGAGGGCGAGGTCATTGCGAACTCTGACAAGCGCCCAACCCGTGAAGAGATCGAAGCGGTACTGCCGGATTTTACGGGCGAAATTGAACAAGTGCCGCCACAGTTTTCGGCGATCAAGGTCGCCGGTGAGCGCGCCTATGATATAGCGCGTGATGGCGAAAAGGTGGAACTCGCTTCTCGTTTGGTGACGATCTATGACCTTGAGATTGTTGATACGCCGTCTGCGGATGAAACGGTTTTTGAGGCCCGCACCGGTAAGGGTGCCTATGTTCGCGCGCTGGTTCGCGATATTGCCCATGCCTTGGGTACAGAAGGGCATGTGAGTGAGCTTCGGCGATTAGCAGTCGGCGCATTGCGCGCTGAAGACGGAATAACCCTTGCCGCGCTTGAAGACATGGAAACGCTGGAAGAGCGCGACGAAGCGCTGTTACCCATTGCGAGCGCGCTCGATATGATGCCGCAAGCGGACATTGATGGGCCGCAGGCGGATAAATTGCGTCGTGGGCAAGCGGCAATAGTGTCGCCGGCGATTGCGAAAGGCATCCGGGGCGGCGCGTCGGGAAATATCGAAGGCGTACTCGCCTTACTACATGGTGATGCTGTCGCGATCTGCGAGTTGGACGGATTAAAGCTAAAGCCAAGTCGCGTTTTTAACAGTTAAAAACCTTTTCTCACCTTCATTTGTTGTTATCATTCCCAGCGAACGCACGGCGGGGGTGCAATAAAAGGGGCATTGCATGTTCAATTCATTGAAAAAATTAGCGCATATTGGTGCTGGGTTTTCGGCTTTATTCGCCTTCGGTCAGGTGTCGGCGGACCCGATCCCGGCAGACGATCTCGCGCGGATACCGCTATTAAGCAATGTTTCATTGTCGGCGGACGGTAATCATCTTGTCGCGCTTGTTGCGGCGGATGGTGCGGATTCGGAAGGGCCAGCGGTTTCGGTCTGGGATCTCAATGATGAGCAGGCGGCCCCGAGGATTGCGAAGGCGGGGTCTGATGTCGAGTTCATCGGCGCGAATGCCCTCAAGATGGGTCAAATTCTCACGGTTGCGCGCAAGCCCTATTCTGGCGAGACTTATGGGTGCGATGGTGAAGGCACAAAAGGTCTGACCAAGACGTTTACCTATAAGTTGTTTTTCACCGATGAGAAGCTGAAGAAATTCAAAGACCCGTTTGATATTCGCGGTACGATGAAAGGCCGCGGCGAGGCCATGATACGGTGCTTCGAGATTGCCGTACGCGGTAATATCCGGTCGGATCTCCTGACGCTCGACCCTGAGAACGTCGTTGTTGCGGAATTTGATGTCCGTAATTTCCGTACTGAATATAAGAAATATAATCTTCGTACCGGAAAGACGGAATTTTTATTCATTGACTCCGAGGAACAATCGGTTGGCTTGCTCGACCCTCGCGATGCAACAATCCTGACCAAGGACAAGGTCGAATATGATGGCGGCAAGTTTAAGTTTGAAACCCTGATCCGCGACCCCGAAACTGGTAACTTTGATATTCATGACAAATTCACATGGTATTCGAGCGACCGTGTTGGCGTTTCTATCGTTGGGCGCGACGAGCAAACCGGCAAATTCTATGTCGTTACCAATCAATTCAGCGATAAAGCTGCTGTTTACATGTATGATCCGGTGACGCGGGAATTCGATAAAGATCCCGCCTTTGCCCATGGCCGTTATGATGCGGCTTCGGTGATCCTTGGCCGTTCGCCAAATGATTTTAATCAGCTTCTCGGTTTCGTTTATGAGGGTGACGTCAGAAAAGCCTATTGGCTCGATCCTTATTTTGACTCGATCCAAAAGACTTTCGAGAAATTGCTCCCCGATACAAATATCTCAATCGTCGATTATTCTGATGACCGATCAAAGGTCCTAGTGCAGTCGTCCGCATCAAATGTTCCGCCTTCATATTATCTCTTGCGGGATGGATCACAGATCAAAAAGCTCGGCGATTCCGCCCCTTGGGTTGATGTCTCATCGGTTGGGACGACCTCACTGATTTATTATAATGCGCGTGACGGCAAAGAGATTCCGGCACTGCTGACCCTGCCAGCGGATTTCGCGGAAGGGGACCCGGCACCACCCGCCATCATCATGCCGCATGGCGGCCCATGGGCGCGCGATTATGCGGATTGGGATCCGACCGGATGGATTCAGTTCCTGACATCGCGCGGCTATGCAGTGTTACAGCCACAATATCGCGGCAGCTTCGGCTGGGGGCGTGATCTGTGGGTTTCTGGCGACGGTGAGTGGGGCCAGAAAATGCAGGACGATAAAGATGATGGTGCCGCGTGGATGGTGGATTTGGGATATGCCGACCCCGACCGCATCGCGATCTTGGGCTATTCCTATGGCGGGTTCGCGGCCTTTGCGGCGGCGGTTCGCGAGGATAGCCCCTATCAATGCGCCATCGCGGGCGCAGGCGTTGCTGATCTGACGCGCCTGAGCCGGGTCTGGAGCGATAACAGCCTTCAGCGCTATCTTCAGGGCCGAACGGTTAAAGGCATGAACCCCATGGAGAATACCGACAAAATCACCATGCCGATTTTGATCCTCCATGGTGATCGCGACGTTCGCGTGCCGATCAGCCATTCGCAGCGGTTCTACGGAAAAGTCGAAGGCAAGGCCCCGGCGAAATTGGTCGAGATCGACGATATGCCCCATAGCCTGCCTTGGACCCCGGCCCAGAAAAAGCTCATGCTTGATGAAATCGAGGCGTTTTTAACGTCCGAATGCGGCATGTAGAGAAAATCTAACGCGCGGCGCGAATGATATGCACCACAAACGAAGAGGGCCTAAATCAATTCGCGCCGGCTGCCTGTTGTGCAAACCCCATAAACGGCAGGGGACGCCACTAAAACAGCGCATGAAATTCAGCGATATTCGCCGGGCGGGGGCCGTCAGCAAGAAACCGCTCCGGCAATGGCGTGATGGCGCAAACAGCGAGAATTAGCACATTATCGCGCCTGCGTATTTTCGCTGGCGCATTGCTCCAAAAAGACAGAGCTCAGTAGAGCGGTCAAGATGATCTTTGTTTGATGAAAAGTACCTGTTTTCATCATATATCTTGGCCATGTCTTGAGGCGTATTCTGGCCTTGCATGGCGGGGGTTTTTCCCCCATAAGCCGATGTTTAACGACCCTGCTGGACGGCGTCCCGGCGGGGCCTTCATTTATCCGACGCCGTGGAGAAGTAAAAATGTCGATTACGGCTAGCCGCAAGGCTGAACTCATCAAACAATTTGCGAATAGCGAAGGCGACACAGGTTCGCCGGAAGTACAGGTCGCGATCCTTACGGAACGCATCAACAACCTGACTGAGCACTTCAAAGACCACAAAAAAGACAACCACTCACGTCGTGGCCTTTTGAAAATGGTTTCTCAGCGCCGTAGTCTTCTCGATTACGTCAAGCGTAATGACCATGGTCGTTACCAGAAGCTGATCGAATCGCTGGGCATTCGCCGCTAAGCATTTATTGGTCATCAAACGGTGGGGCCATGGCCCCGCCATCGTGACAGCGAAATAAATCGGAGCAAATATGAAACTTGAGGGTACGTCAGCAATCATAACCGGCGGTGCGTCGGGGCTTGGTGCAGCAACGGCAGAAGCGCTAAATGCTGCGGGTGTTAAGGTCGCTCTTTGGGACCTCAATGCCGAAAAGGGTGAGGCGCTGGCGAAAGACCTCGGTGGAATTTTTTGCTCCGTAGACGTTAGCAACGAAGATAGCGTTGCTGACGCATTGGCAAAAACAGTTGCCGCGCATGGTACGCCGTCAATTCTTGTGAATTGCGCGGGTATCGCAATTGGCGAAAAGACGATTGGCAAAAATGGCCCGCATCGTCTTGAGAGCTTCAAAAAAGTAATCGACGTCAATCTTGTCGGTTCTTTCAATTGTATCCGTCTGGTTTCGGCTGAGATGGAAAAGAATGATCCGCAGGCAGATGGTGAGCGCGGCGTTATCGTGAACACCGCTTCTGTTGCGGCGTTTGAAGGCCAGATTGGCCAAGCGGCATATGGCGCATCAAAAGCGGGCGTTGCTGGCATGACATTGCCGGTTGCGCGCGACCTGATGAATGCGGGTATTCGCGTAAACACAATCGCGCCCGGAATTTTCTGGACGCCGATGATGGCCGGAATGGACCAGAAGGTTCAGGACGCTTTGGCGGCAATGGTGCCGTTTCCTAAACGTCTTGGCCGGCCAGATGAATATGCATCTCTCGCCTTAGAGATTTGCAGAAATACGATGATTAACGGTGCCGTCTTTAGGCTAGATGGTGCCATTCGAATGCAGCCCAAATAAGCTTGAATGCGCCGCCTCGATGGGCGGCGCTTTGCTTTCCGGGTTTCATGAAGGGTGCCTTGCGATCCGCGTAGGGCACAGCACGAAAGAAGAGAAAACATGTTTAACATTACGAAAAAATCAATCGAATGGGGTGGTCGCACGCTGACCCTCGAAACGGGGCGAATTGCGCGCCAGGCAGATGGTGCGGTGCTTGTCACATATGGTGACACATCGGTTCTTTGTGCCGTTACAGCCGCAAAAGAAGCGAACCCTAATTTCGATTTCTTCCCACTAACGGTTCACTATCAGGAAAAATACTATGCGGCTGGCCGCGTTCCTGGTGGTTATTTCAAGCGGGAAGCCCGCCCAACCGAAAAAGAAACACTGACGTCGCGTTTGATCGACCGGCCGATTCGTCCGTTGTTCGCCAAAGGCTTCAAAAACGAAGTGCTCGTCGTTGCTCAAGTTCTGAGCCACGATCTTGAGAACGACCCTGATGTCATCGCAATGATCGCAGCGTCCGCGGCGCTTACAGTTTCTGGCGTTCCATTTATGGGTCCAATCGGCGCGTCGCGCGTCGGTTACATCAATGGCGGCTATGTTCTGAACCCAACGCTCGACGAGATGGATGATACGCAGCTTGATCTCGTTATGGCGGGTACGAACGAAGCGGTTATGATGGTCGAATCCGAAGCAAAAGAGCTTTCGGAAGAGGTCATGCTCGGCGCGGTCAAGTTTGGTCATGACGCGGCAAAACAAGTCATTGATCTGATCATCGACTTTGCTGAAGAATGCGCGAAAGACCCATGGGACTTCACGGCTCCTGACCATTCTGAGCATGCGGACAAAGTCCGTGCCCTCGTCGAAGAAGACGTCAAGGCAGCTTACAAAGAACAGATCAAGCAGGTCCGTCAGGAAAAAATCGCCGAAGCGAAAAACAAGGCGATCGAAGCATTCTGTGATGAAGATGACGAAAACGCACTTTCGAAAAGCGTCGTAAGTGGCCTTTTCAAGGAAATTGAATCTGACATCGTTCGCGGCGGTATCCTTGATACGGGCGAGCGGATTGACGGTCGTGACACGAAAACGGTTCGTCCGATCGTCGCCGAAGCGGGCGTATTGCCACGGACCCATGGTTCATCGCTGTTTACCCGCGGTGAAACACAGGCGCTTGTGGTTGCAACGCTCGGTACTGGCGAAGACGAGCAGATGATTGATTCGCTTACCGGTACGTATAAAGAGCAGTTCATGCTGCACTACAACTTCCCGCCATATTCGGTTGGTGAAGTCGGACGTATGGGCTTTACGGGCCGTCGTGAAATTGGTCACGGCAAGCTCGCATGGCGCGCGATGAAAGCGGTGATCCCGTCACAAGACGAATTCCCTTATGTCATTCGCCTTGTTTCTGAGATTACGGAATCAAATGGTTCGTCATCAATGGCGACTGTTTGTGGCTCGTCTCTCGCGCTTATGGATGGCGGCGTGCCGATCAAGCGCCCGGTCGCTGGTATCGCGATGGGTCTGATCCTCGAAGGCGAACGCTTTGCTGTTCTGTCTGACATCCTTGGTGACGAAGACCACCTCGGCGATATGGACTTCAAAGTAGCGGGTACGGATCAAGGTGTGACCTCGCTTCAGATGGACATCAAGATCGCCGGCATCACCGAAGAGATCATGCAAGTTGCGCTCGGTCAGGCGAAAGACGGGCGTATGCACATTCTTGGTGAGATGGGCAAAGCGCTCGACGCGGCCCGTTCTGACCTTGGTGACTATGCACCGCGCATCGAAACCATGCAGATCGCGAAAGACAAAATTCGCGAAGTGATCGGCACAGGCGGTAAAGTCATTCGCCAGATCGTCGAAGAGACCGGTGCGAAGGTGAATATCGATGACGAAGGTCTGATCAAGATCGCATCGAATGACAAAGCCCAGATCGACGCAGCCTATAAGTGGATTCACTCAATTGTGGCTGAGCCTGAAGTGGGCGAGATTTACAAAGGCAAGGTCGTTAAGGCCATGGACTTTGGCGCATTCGTCAATTTCTTCGGCCCGCGTGATGGTCTGGTTCACATTTCGCAGCTGGCTGATGGCCGTCCTGAGAAAACAACCGACGTGGTCAAAGAAGGCGATGAAGTTTACGTGAAACTTCTTGGTTTTGATGATCGCGGCAAGGTCCGGTTGTCGATGAAGGTCGTCGATCAGGAGACCGGCAAGGAAATCGAGAAGGAATAATTTCCTAACACTCAGATTTCATTGAAAAAATCGAGAAAAACGGCATCTGTGGCATACAGGTGCCGTTTTTTTATTTTCCGTATTGGCGGCGCACTATAAGTGTTGGCTGATTTTATAAGCACGGTAAGCTTTGGAACCACGCATCGGGACATAAATGGGGAGCTAAGCGATGGTCATCAGACAATACGTTCTAGCAAGTGTCGCTGTGACGGCATTGGTGGGGTTATCCGGTTGCGGCGACAAGGATGCGACACCGACCACACCGGTAAATCAGGAAATTGAAACCCAAGAGGTTGAAATCGTCACGGCCTCTGATCAGCTATTGGAAATGGCTGACCGTCATGCCGCAGAAATCCTCCGCGCATCCCCGGAATATGCGAGTGTTCTGGGTGTCGATGAAACGGTCGCGGGCGAAGGGTTCCGAGCACGGTTAGGAAGCTATGGCTTTGCCGCGAACGAAGCCGCCCGCGCCATGAACGAGCGCTTCTTGCAGGAAATCCGCAGCATCGACCGCTCGACCTTGGAGGGGCAGGCGCTGATTACCTATGATGTGTTGCGCGACACCTATCACACGGCGGCGCAGCGGAACCAGTTTGCTTTCGGCGGGGCGACCGCTTTCGGTTCAGCGGGGCCTTATGTCGTCACTCAACGATCCGGGCCGCAGGTATTTCTGCCGCGGGTCATGCTGACCCAGCATCGCCTCGAAAGCGCTCAGGATGCAGAAGATTATATTGCCCGGCTCTCCGAATTTGGCCGGGTGTTTGACGAGACCGTCGAGACCGTGACCTCAGATGCGGCATTGGGGATTGTGCCGCCGCGATTTGCACTTGATGGTGCCTTGCGGACCATCAGTGTGTTCACTGAAACCCCGCCAGCGGAAAACCCGCTGACCACGACATTCGCCGCTAAAATCGAGAAAATTGACGGATTGAGCGCTGATGATCAATCGGCCTTGATCGAGCGGGTGGCGGCTGCGGTCGAGGCAAATGTTTATCCCGCCTATGCGCGACTGGGTGCGGCGCTTGAGAACCTGAAATCCCAGGCGGGCGATGATGCCGGCATTTGGACGCTCGGCGATGAAGGGGCTGCGTTTTACGCCCATCGCCTCGCGGCCTATGGCGCAGGCGGCATGACGGCAGAGGATGTCCATAATCTCGGACTTGAGGAAGTCGCCCGTATCACCGAACAGATGGACGCCATCTTGAAAGAACAAGGCCTGAGTGAAGGCACCGTCGCTGAGCGTTTCTCGTCGATCGGGAAGCGTCCAGACATGCGCTACCCGAATACGGATGAAGGCCGGGCGAATTTGCTGTCGGACCTCAATGCGCAGGTCGCCGAAATTATGACCCGCGTCGATGATTGGTTTTATACGCTGCCGTCGCAGCCGGTCGAAGTCCGCCGTATACCGATTTATGAACAGGACTCGTCCTCGGGCGGCTATTACAGTGCGCCCTCGCTTGATGGCACGCGGCCCGGTATTTTCTGGATCAATCTCAAAAATACCGAAGACTGGCCGAAGCACGCTTTGAATACACTTACCTATCACGAAGCGGTGCCGGGGCATCATTTCCAGCGCTCGCTTGAACGCGCGGCCAAACTTCCGCTTATTCGCAATATGCTCGGCTATTCCGAATTTTCCGAAGGCTGGGCGCTTTACGCGGAACAGGTTGCAGCCGAAATGGGGCTTTATGCGAATGACCCGCTCGGTGATCTTGGCCGCCTTCAATCGGAATTGTTCCGCGCGGCGCGCCTCGTGACCGATACCGGGCTTCATCATAAACGCTGGAGCCGCGAAGAAGCGATTGCTTATATGCAAGGCGTTACAGGCGACACGACCGCATCAGTGACCCGCGAGATCGAGCGTTATTCGGTTTGGCCGGGGCAGGCGACCGCCTATAAGCTTGGTATGCTGAAAATCAACGAGCTACGTCAACGGGCAGAAACCGCCCTCGGGCCGGATTTTGACATCCGCGAGTTCCATGACGAAATCTTGTTGACTGGCGCAATGCCTTTGCCGGTGCTTGAGAAAAAAATCGACAATTGGATCGCGGAAAAACAGGGCAGCTAATCGCGCCGCCAAGGGCAAAAATCACTGCCGTGATTGTGTCACTTGAACATAATAGTATTGCGCTTAATCTGTTCTGGAAAAGTTTAGGTGAGCGCAAGACATGTCAGACACGCAAGGGCCCACGGGGCGTCCCTTTGAATGGTTGAGTGAGGCTGATCGTCTCGCAATCGAAACGCCATCTTGGCGCAAGGGTGCGATTATCGCGCTGGTGCATTTTGCGGCCTATTTCGCGACGCTATACGGCACCCTCGGGCCATTTCCGCTTTGGGTGAATCTTTTGTCCTCAATCGCCAATGGGTTTTGTTTGGGCCTTCTTTTTATCATTGGTCATGATTGTGTTCACAAATGTTATTTTCCAAACCTTCGCGCCAATCAGATTATGGGCCGGCTGACCTTTTTACCGACCGGCCACTCCGCGAGCCTCTGGGAAACTGGTCATAACCGCTTCCACCATGGCAAAACAAACTTCAAAGGCGTTGATTATGTCTGGGCACCGATGAGCCTGGAAGAATATCGTGCCGCCAGTCCCTTTCGCCGGTTTTTAGAACGCCACAATCGCGGCATTCTTGGTCAGATTTTCAACTATCCGATCAGCATTTGGATACCGAAAATCATTCTGCCCATCGCGCCAGAAACCCGCGCGCAATGGCGTCGCTATTTCTGGGACTCGGTTCTTGTTGTGGTGGGCCAGGCCTTGATCATCACCGCGATCCTGACCCTCGGTAAAATGTGGCACCCAGAGCGAAGCCTGTTGACGATTTTTGCGGTTGGTTGGTTCCTGCCAATGCTGATTTGGAACTTCCTTGCGTCGTTCAGTTTCTTTTTACACCATGCCCATGAAGACACCCATTGGTTTGATAAGGCGGAGGATTGGTCGTTCTATCGTTCCTGTATTGAAGGAACGGTCCATATGGAAATCAAAGAGCTGAAATGGCTCGGGCTTTATTTTAATGTGATGGAACACACCGCCCATCATGCCATGTCGACAATTCCGATTTACAATCTCGACCATGCAAGTCGCCTTTTAAAGGCGCATTATGGTGACGCGGTCACGACTTATCGTTTCACCTTCAAGGACTATTGGCGCATTTTAAAAGCGTGCAAATTATATGACTTTGAAAACCGTCATTGGACGGACTTTGAAGGGCGTCCAACGGGACCCGCGCTTGAAGACCGGCGCGGTATGATCCCCGCGGCGGCGGAATAAAAAAGGGCCGGAAATCCGGCCCTTTCTACGTTTCGGTATGTTGTGTTGCTTAGCCTTTAAGCGCGGCTTCGTCGGGCATGCCGACAATATGGAAACCGCCATCCACATGGTGGGTTTCGCCGGTGCATGACGCACCCAAATCCGACAACAGATAAAGCGCTGCGCCCGCAACGCCTTTCGGGTCCGTGTCATCGCGCAGCGGGCTGGCCGCGCGATTGAAAGAGAACATGTGGCGACCGGAAGAAATCCCTGCAGCAGCAAGCGTTTTGATCGGTCCGGCAGAAATCGCGTTAACGCGAATGCCCTGTGGTCCCAGATCACGAGCAATATAGCGGGTCGATGCTTCAAGGGCCGCTTTCGCAACGCCCATGACATTGTAATTCGGTACTGTGCGCTCTGAGCCGAGATATGTCAGCGTAATCATTGAGCCGCCGGGCTTCATCATTTTCGATGCGCGGTTCGCAGCGTCAACGAATGAGAATGCAGAGACGTCCATCGTGTCGCGGAAAATCTCGCGGGTCGTGTTTTCTACGAAAGATCCTTCAAGCGCGGTTTTGTCCGTGAACGCAATCGCATGGACCAGAAAATCAATCTCACCCCATTTGTCAGCGACGGTCTTGAAAGCCGCTTCCATTGATTGATCGGACAGCACATCACATTCGAGAATAAGATCCGCATCAACGCTTTCGGCGAGCGGGCGCACGCGGCGTTCAAGCGCCTCATTGGCATAGGTGAAACCAAGCTCTGCGCCTTGGGCTTTGAGCTGCTGCGCAATGTGCCATGCGATCGAATTTTTATTCGCGACGCCCATGATCAGGCCGCGCTTGCCTTTCATCAAATCGCCTTGCGGGTACGAAATATCGCTGCTCATAATTCTATATCCTTTTTGGCTTTCAAGCCGCTTGTTGACACGGTGCGCCGCTCGCTATGCGCCGCCGCTTCGCCCGATAAGTATCATTGTCAAAATGAAATAGGCGAGCCAGACCAATGCGTAAACGCCAAAACGAGTGGTTTTGGGCTGTTTTCGAACAACGGGAAGAATTAACCGGAACCACCAAAGGCCGCCCGTCGCAATGATGATCGCGACGATCACGGCCATGATGACCGGCTGGCTCATGTCCTAGACCCTTGCGACGACGAGCGAGCCATTGGTTCCGCCAAAGCCAAAGCTGTTGGTCAGGAAGCAATCGATTTTGGCGTTATCGACGCGCTCGCGAATGACCGGCAGGTCAGCAAATTCCGGATCGAGATTTTCGATATGCGCCGATGCGGCGAGGAACTTGTCGCGCATCATGATCAGGCCATACACCAGCTCTTGTGCGCCAACGGCCCCAAGGGAGTGTCCGGTCAGCGATTTAGTGGACGAGAATGGCGGGATCTCATTGCCAAAAACCTCGCGAATCGCCTGGGTTTCTTTCTGGTCGCCCACCGGGGTCGAAGTCCCGTGCGGGTTCACATAGTCGATGGGTTGCCGCGTTGTTTCCAGTGCGCCGCGCATGCAACGGACAGCCCCTTCGCCCGAAAGCTGCACCATGTCATAGCCGTCGGAGTTCGCGAAATAACCGACGATCTCGCCATAGATTTTCGCGCCGCGGGCTTTTGCATGTTCATATTCTTCGAGGACAACCGTTGCCGCGCCGCCGGCGATGACAAAACCGTCCCGGTCTTTGTCATAGGCGCGACTTGCGACCGATGGGGTGTCGTTAAAGCTGTTCGACATTGCGCCCATAGCGTCAAAGATATTGGCGAGGGTCCAGTCGAGTTCTTCACCGCCACCAGCAAAGACAATGTCTTGCTTGCCCCACATGATCTGTTCCGCCGCCGCGCCAACGCAATGAACCGATGTCGCGCATGCAGAGGAAATTGAATAATTCACGCCGAGGATTTTATAGGGCACCGCCAATGTTGCGGAATTGGTTGATGCCATTGCCTTTGGCACAACGGTTGGCCCGATGCGTTTGGTGCCGCCGGTTTTGCGCGTGATGTCCGCGGCCTCAACAATCGCTTTTGTCGAAGGGCCGCCAGACCCCATGATGATACCCGTCATCGGGTGGCTGATCTGGTCTTCGCTCAAGCCTGAATCTTCGATCGCCTCGCGCATGGTAAGGTAATTCCATGCAGCGCCTTCACCCATGAAACGGCGGGTACGGCGATCGAGAATTTCTTCTACGTTGATTTTGGGGCGGGCAGATACTTGGCATTTAAAGCCATGCTCAGCAAAGCTTTCGTCACGAGCGATGCCAGACCGCCCCTCATATAGAGCCTGCTTGACGTCTTCTACATTGTCACCAATGGAAGAAACGACACCCATGCCAGTAATTACGACTCGTCGCATAAATATCCTTTCGTGCTCGCCAAAGAGTATTTTAAAGGCTTAGGCCGGCCGCAAGTTGCTCTTGCGAGAATAACCCGACACGAAGGTCATTGGCCGAATAAATTTGGCGACCATCAACTTTCATTACCCCATTCGCGATACCCAGAATGAGCGGACGGCTCATCACCCGGCGAATGTCTAGCTCATAGGTAACAAGCTTGGCGCTCGGTACAACCATGCCAGAGAATTTTACGTCTTTTGCGCCCAATGCACGTCCCGATCCCGGGTGACCTGACCAGGTCAGGAAAAACCCGACAAGCTGCCATAAAGCGTCCAGCCCGAGACAGCCCGGCATCACCGGATCGCCCGGAAAATGGCAATCAAAGAACCAAAGGTCCGGGTTGATATCGAGTTCGGCAACGATGCGGCCTTTGCCATATTCACCACTGTCATCGTTAATTTCGACAATTCTGTCGAACATCAACATGGGTGGAACTGGTAATTGGGCGGTGCCTTTTCCGCGCAGGCCATGATAGCCGCATTCGAGAAGTTCTTCGCGGCTATAGCTGTTTTTCTGTTCTGTCATGCGACCTTATTACTAACTTCGTTAACGCGAGGCTGATCCTCGCTTGTGTTAGCCGTTTGGTAAAGGGGACGCCGCCTTCGGTCAATTATGCGTCGCAGCAATATTGAGCGCTTGGGCGGAAGAATATTGCGTACCGAGCGGCATTTGGGCGCGGGCACCCCAAAAAGCCGAGGCTCTTGCCCAGCCTTTGCGCCCATTGGCGGTCACCCGCAGCCAGCCATCCCGCTCTTCTTCGACCTTGGTGATGACGCCGCGACCCAGCCGGGCCTTGGCGGGGGCGGTTGCTTCGGGCCGGGCCCGCAGCGGCAGCCCGTCTTCGAGGACCAGCGCGGTCTCTATGCCGGAGAGCTTGGATTTGTGCGTCCAGCATTCATCACCTTCTAAATCCCGGATTTTGCGCCAATAATCGGTCGTTTCGGCCACGACCATGACCGGCAATCCCTGACGCATGAAGGTCAATCTTACAGGATGGGCAAAGCTTGGACCGGACCGGCAAAAGGTCTTTTTGGCCTTTAACGAGACAAGTCGCGGCACCGGCAGCCCCGAGGGCGTATCCAGCCGGATTTCAGGGGGGTTGGCGGGCGCACGATCTTGCGCCGCGCTGGCGGGCGCGGTCATATAGCAGGCCAGAAAAAAACCGGTCGCCGAGAAAATTTTTGTAATAATATTAAGGCGCGACATGAAAGGACGCTCGAAAAAACGTTAAAAGGTGAATAAACCCTTATTACACGGCGAAGCCGTTAATCTTGGGTTAACCAGATGTTTATTTCGCAATCGAATAGGAACGCAAGGCAAAAGGCATGGATCCGAAGAAACTAAAAGTGGCGCTAACGCGGAAACTTCCGTCTCCGGTCGAGGCGCGCCTTTCAGATCTCTTTGATACGACATTGCACGATTCCGACATGCCATTGTCTCCGCAAGGATTGATCGAGCGCGTTCAAGATGTCGACGTATTGGCACCGACTTTGGGAGATCGGTTGGATCAAGCCTTTTTCGATGCCGCCGGGCCCCGGCTAAAAATGGTCGCCAATTTTGGCGCAGGCACCGACCATATCGATGTGGCCGCTGCGAATGCGCGCGGTATCACCGTGACCAACACACCGTCGGTTCTCGCTGAAGATGCGGCGGATATGGCTATGACGCTGATACTGGCCGTGCCGCGGCGTATGGTCGAGGGCGTCAGGGCGCTGGAGAGCGGCAATTTTCAAGGCTGGTCGCCGACATGGATGCTCGGCCATCGGGTCCGCGGGAAAAAGCTCGGCATCATCGGGCTCGGCCGTGTGGGTGAAGCGATTGCGCGACGGGCCAAGGCTTTTGGACTTTCAATCCATTACCATAACCGCAGCCCGATCAACCCGCATATCGAAGAAGAACTGGGCGCGACCTATTGGGACAGTCTCGACCAGATGCTGGCGCGGGTTGATATCGTTTCGATTAATTGTCCGCATACCCCGGCAACCTTTCATCTGTTGTCGCGCCGCCGATTGGAATTACTTCAGCCGCAAGCCTATGTGGTCAATATCTCGCGCGGTGAGATCGTTGATGAAGAAGCGCTGGCAAGCATGATCGAAGAAGGCCGTCTGGCCGGTGCGGGGCTTGATGTTTACGAACGCGGTGCGCCGAGCGAGAAATTATTGCGTGCACCAAATGTTGTTTTGCTTCCGCATATGGCGTCCGCCACCGTTGAAAGTCGAATGGAAATGGGTGAGCGGATGATCATCAATATTAAAATGTTCGCGGACGGACATAAGCCGCCGGACCGGGTCATCCTCGGGCTGGATGATGGACGTTTGCCGCGCGCGGGTTAGGGCAAATGGGCTGGTATAGCGATCATATCGAACCGGCCCTCGTATCCTGCGCTTGTGGGATGAAGCCCGTTTCCAAGGAAAGAGCGAAGATTGTGCCGCGGGCTTCCGGGCGCGTTTTAGAAATTGGCTTTGGTTCTGGTCATAATGTTCCGTTCTATGACCAATCGGCGATTGAACATCTTTATGCACTTGAACCTGCTGAGGCGATGCGTAAGCGCGCGAAAAAGCGGGTCGCGGATATTGAGGTTCCGTTTGAATGGCTGGACCTGCCCGGCGAAGATATTCCGCTGCCGGATGAAAGCGTCGATACGGTACTTGTGACCTTTACGCTGTGTACAATCCCCGAAGTCGAAAAAGCACTGGCTGGCATGCGCCGTGTGTTAACCCCTGCCGGCAAGCTGGTTTTTCTGGAACATGGTTTGGCTCCGGATCGGGGCGTCGCGCGGTGGCAAAACCGTCTCAATGGTATCTGGGGCAAACTTGCTGGTGGTTGTAATCTCAACCGCGATACTACCGGGCTTGTCGGGAGTGCCGGTTTTACGATTGATGAATTGGACCAACATTACGCGCCGGGCATGCCGAAATTTGCCGGATTCATCAGTTATGGCGTGGCCAGTCGGTAACAGCTTTTAATTCAGGCGTGATTTTTCCCAAATTTTAGTTGAATCGCAATTTTGTGAGCGCATCATATGGTTAAGTTGCGGTTAATTGGCTTGATTTCTCAATCTGTTCGCCCAATTAACCTGCCTTGTTTGTGGAAACTGAAAGTATAGCGCCGTGCGTAAATTGTTGGGGATAGGGTTTATTGCGTTGATTGCCGGAGCCGCACATGCGGATTCCGTTCCCAATCAATTTGATTTGGCTTCCAAATATGCGGACCCATCGCGCGTCGTCGCAGCGGTGAATACTGAGTTTGCGGTCAAGCCCGGTCAGTATGTGCGGCTGAGCGTTTATGACAGCGAAGAGGCGTTTCTGCATTCCGCGCGCGTCAAGCACCAAGCCGAGATCGGCGAGGATGGCGTTGCTGTCCTGAACCTTTATGGGCTTGAGCCGGGCGAATATTCCTTTGCGGCGTATCTCGATGAAAATGGCGATGGTGTCCTCAATCGCGGCAAAGTGTTGGGCCGTCCGAAAGAACCGGTTGCATTTTCAAACGGGTTTGTCCCTAAGCTGCGCAAGCCGCGCTATGACGAAACAAAAGTCCCGGTCGCACCGGGCACTGTGGTCGTCATTACCCTGAAAGATTAAGCCCCGCAGTCAGGGCAGGCCGGGTCCGCAGGCAGGCCGATGGTTCTGAACTGTCCGGACAGCCCGTCATATAGCATGAGCCGTCCGGCCAGGCTGTCACCGATGGATAGAATTTCCTTCAAGACTTCGGTCGCCGCGAGTGTTCCCATAACACCGGCGACCACCCCCAAAATCCCTTCTTCGGCACAATTGATCTGTTCGTCGCGCGGTGGTTCCACCGGGACGAGACAGCGATAGCAGGGCAGAACACCCGGCTTTTCAAACGGTTTGAAAGTCGAAAGCTGTCCTTCGAACCGACCCAGCGCCGCTGAGACCAGCGGTATTTTTCTCGCGATGACAGCGCGGTTAAGGGCGTAACGAGACGCGAAATTATCGACGCCCTCGACCACAAGATCATAGTCCTTGATGATTGCGTTCGCATTATCCGCATCAATGCGGGGGTGCGAGATCACCGTCACATTCGGGTTTAGCGCGCTAACAAAATCCTGTGCGACATCAGCTTTCGGCTGCCCCACATCTTTGGTTTTGAATATCACCTGCCGCTGTAAATTCGAAAGATCGACCGTGTCATCATCGGCGATGCCGAGGGTACCGACACCAGCGGCGGCCAGATAAGAAATGATGGGCGCGCCCAATCCACCCGCGCCGACTACAAGAACACGCGCCGCCAGTAATTTTTTCTGGCCTTGGCCACCAACCTCGCGAAGGAGGATATGTCTGGCGTAGCGTTGTTTCTGTTCTGGTGTCATTTCGCTATAGGGCGGTTATTTTGCAAACAATGTTTCCCGGACCCGCAATGTCCGCGTGGCGATTGATATTTCCATCAGGAATAACACTAATCCCGCGACCATGCCCAGCATGGTTGCAACGAACAGCATCGCAACCAGCGTTTCAACATTCGCGGCGATAAACTCGCCGATAAAGAGCGTTGCAACCACGACGCAGATCAATAAAGCGGCAATCGAAAACAGCCAAATTGCCCGTTGTGCATACAGCATGCGTTTATCAAGCGCCGCCAGTTCATCCTTGATACGACCGATTTCGGTCGCGCTCGGCTGTTCGCCAAGACGCGCTTCTAAAACACGCGCCCGGTCAATGACCCGCGCCAGGCGATGGGTCACGACATTCAACAACGCACCAATACCGGCGAGCAAAAAAACCGGGGCCACCGCCAGCTGGATAATGTGCCCGACATCACTAACTTCGTTCATGGCTCTCTACTCGCATTATCCCAGTAACGCGTAAAGCACGCGGTTTAAAAGACGTCGCCCATCTGCAGTCGCGCGTACATTTTGCTGATCCCATTCGAGCATTCCGTCTTCTATCAGTTGCTTGAGCGTATCAAGTCGGTTTGCCTGATCGAAAAACATATCATCTGGCGTCAGGGGCATGCCGCCGATTAATCGAAGGCCCATCGAAAAGCGCTCTGTCATCGCTTCGTCTTGGGTGAGCGGCGTTTCCGTTGCGGACGGGTTCGCCAGATAGTCCGACGGTTTTAGCGCTGTCTCTGTTGCCATCCGAATGCCGTTTTCGGTAATGCGCCCATGGGCACCGGGGCCAATGCCAATATAGTCCGCATTCGTCCAATATATCATATTGTGCCGGGATTCATTTCCGGGTGCGGCGTGGTTTGAAATTTCATAGGCGGGCATATGCGCCGCTGCGGCTTGTGCCTGCGCGAGATCGAACATATCGGCGCATAAATCTTCAGGTGCGGGTTGCCAGCGTCCGCTATCAACTGCTTTGGCAAAGGCTGTGCCCGGTTCAATCGTGAGCTGGTAAAGCGATAAATGGGATGATCCAAGCGCCAGTGCCTCGCCCAGTTCCTTTTCCCAATCCGCTAGCGTTTGGTTGGGTCGCGCATAAATCAAATCGAATGTTATGCGATTGAACACATCATTTGCGGTTTCAATGGCGCGCAATGCGCCTTCGGCATCATGCTCCCGACCGAGGAATTTGAGCGCATCATCACGCAAGGACTGAACGCCCAATGACAGGCGGTTGATCCCGGCCTTCGCATGGTCCGCGAAGGTCGCCCGTTCTGCATCTGTCGGGTTTGCCTCTAAGGTGATCTCCGCATCATCCGTAAACCCCCATTTTTGATCGCAATGGGTAATGACCGCTTCGATGACAGAAAGGGGCGCGAGCGAGGGCGTGCCGCCGCCGAAATAAAGGCTTGAAAGCTTTTGACCAGCTGTGCGGTTCGCCCAGAAATCCAGATCCTGGGTCAGGGCGGCTATCCACGCCGCTTCATCATTGGTCCGGTTTTTATAAACATTAAAGTCGCAATAGGGGCATATCCGGGCGCAATAAGGCCAGTGCAGATATACCCCAAATGGCTTAGTGTTCATTCTGCGTTTGCTGCCTCGACCAAGGCAATCGTGTGGTCGAGGAGGGCTCGGTCACCGGCGACCGAGTGGCTAGGCACAATGATTTGCGCTTCCGGAAAGGTTGCGGCGACGTTGCGGACCGATTGTGCCCATTGGCTTAGATCGGCATCAGCTGTGTTTCCGAGGCTGTTCGATGTGCCGGGGCGGATGAGGCACCCCACGAACAGGACCTTTGAGGGCGCATGATAGACAACAATATTATCGCGTGCATGGCCCGGGCCCGGATAATATACCGTAATCGGACCATCGTGATCGACACCATTCTCAGACCAGCCCATCAGGGTGTCGATATCGCGGTCCTCCAAAATCGTATATTGCGTAGGCTTTAAATTTCGCCCCGGCGCATCTTCATTGGTGAGCGGGTGCGCACGTCCACCGATGCCGCGTTTGTTGAGTGTATCAACACCGCCCATTTTATCCGCATGGGCGTGGGTGACGACGGCCATGTCAGGATCGTCACCAAGCGTATCTTCAATCAGGTCGAGAACAATCGCGGTGTCGCCATTTGTCCACGCCGTATCCACCAGTACAATGCCTTCGTCTGTTTTTATGACCAAGCCCTGTGAAAGGACGGGCCCATAAGGCGGAAAGTCCGCGTAGGATTTGTGAATCCAAACATTCTCAGCGATTTGTTCGAGGGATGGAGCTGGTACCTCGTTTGTCACGGTCGATGTGGTCGTGGTTTTTGAACACGCCGCTGTTAGGCCCAAAAGTGCAATAAAAACCAATGCTCTGATCATCATCAAAAACTCTCTTTTATCAGTTTACGGAATGCCTCGGCGCGGTGGGACATCGCGTGCTTTGCATCGGGGTCCATTTCGCCAAAGGTTGTTTCGTACCCGTCTGGCATGAAGATCGGATCATAGCCAAACCCTTTTTCGCCGCGACCGGGGAAAACCAAGGTGCCGTGGACCGTGCCCTCGAAGATTTCCTCATGGCCATCTGGCCAGGCAAGGGCGAGGGCGCACACGAAATGGGCGGAATAGTCCTTGGCATTACGTTCGGCGAGTTCGGTTTCAACCCGCTTCATAGCGTGACCAAAGTCGCGCGGGTCGCCGGCCCAGCGCGCCGAATAGATGCCCGGGGCGTTGTCCAGTGCATGAACGCAAAGACCGGAATCGTCTGCCAGTGCTGGCAGGTTTGCAGCCTGTGCCGCAGCCCGCGCCTTCAGTCCCGCATTCGCCGCAAAGGTTTTTCCGGTCTCTTCGGGCTCGGGAAGGCCAATTTTTTTTGCAGAAATCGCCGTCATCGAATACGGTTTTAGTAAGTCGTTGATTTCGCGTACTTTTCCGTCGTTGTGCGAGGCGATAATGAGCTCTCCGGGGGCCAATTTTCGATGATTTTCGCTCATCTATTTATCCTTTTTCAGCAAAAATTTATCGTTTTTCGAAAAAAACGCTTGCATCGTTTTTCAATAAGTGTATATCGATAATCAACAAGACGACGGAACAACCTTCGCACTGCCTACAACAACAATCGGGCGAAAAAAGCCCAAATCAGAGACCAAAAAAAGAGCGGCCGGGCGAAGCCCAAACCGCTCAAGAGATCAAACGAGATGCAAACACAGGAAAGAAAAGGAGAAACCCATGCGCTTCACAAACTCGGAAAACAATGTCGATAGATTTGGTGGATTTGTCAATGGATTGGCAGTCCTCGTGACGATCACATTAATTGGGGCCGGCTATTTTTCTGCGCTCGGCTCGTTCGCTGGAGTAGCGTAATGCAAAAAGCCTTACACCTTATGGCGGCCGGTAGCCTGCTTGCTATCGCCGCCGGGTGTCTGATCTCGCTGGGCACGGTGACCCAGCCAAACACCGAGATCGGCACCGAAGACACGGCGCAAGCGTGTCAGACCAAATTTTGCCTGATCGCCTTTTTTTAGGGTGATCAGGATAACCAACCTAAAAGACGGAGAGTGACGTTATGCGCGCGATTGGCAAAGGATCGCTGGCCTCAATTCTCGCGATTGGGCTTCATATTACGCGTATTATCCTTTCGATTAGCCTCGTCGGTATTGTCCTTATGTTGCTGATAATTCCGCTCCTACCGTCGCTGGCGGAAATGCTGAGCGATTGGGGCGATTTAGAGGTGGCCGACGAAGGTGACGAAAAGCTGGCAAGCCTAAACGTCTATTTTTCCGTTGCTCATGCTTTTGCAACCACGGCGGTAATGCTTTTTGTGGTTAATCGCCTATTGGAAATATTAAAAACACTGCGTCTCGGATCGCCGTTTGTAAAAGAAAATGCCGATCGGTTTCGTGCGGTCGGCTATGCGCTGCTTATTGGGGAGGGCGCGAAATTCGCTTTTGGTTTGTTCTCGATGATTTTCCGGGCGGATATCGACATCAATAGTTCTTTCATTTCATGGCTCGCGATTATCGCTGTTTTCGTTCTCGCTGAGGTCTTCCGTGAGGGCGCGAGAATGAAAGAAGAGCAGGACCTGACGGTTTAGGATTGGAAAACGTGCGCGACGTGGAAATAAAACCAAAAGCAAAAGGCATTAAATCAGTCAGCCTACTGATCACATTGCTTGTCTATACGCGTATAATTCTGGCGCTCAATTATCTGGCCGTTCCCTATTACCTGTTTGCCGGGTCAAGCATGCCCAAATATCTGGGCTCTGACCCTGCTGATATGGATGCGAAATGGCCTACGATTTATTTTGGTATTGAAAATAACCAGGACATGACGAGCGCGGCGTTGGTGGTGGAATCCTTGGTTTTGCTGATTTCCGTTACGTTCGGGATCTTTGTCATTGGTCAGATGTTAGCCATTTTGCGCAACGTCCAAAACGATAATGCGTTTGCGCGCGACAATGGCGATCGGCTGCGGCGGATCGGTTATTTCGGTGCCGGTGCGCAATTATCGATTTACGGGGTCTGGCTGGTGGCTGCGGCCATGGAAGCCGCACAGATTATCGACACAGAAGGGTTGGAGATGGGTTTATCGACCGCCCCTTGGATTGGTGTTCTGATTGCCTTTTCGCTGGCGACCATATTTCGTCATGGCACGGATATAAAAGAAGAACAGGATTTAACTGTATAATGGCCATTTTGGTGAAACTCGATCGCGTCTTGCTTGACCGCAACATGTCGCTGACAGAATTGTCAGAGCGTGTGGGCGTGACGATCGCCAATTTGTCCATCCTCAAAACCGGCAAGGCCAAAGCAATTCGGTTTTCAACGCTCGAAGCCGTATGCAAAGAGCTTGATTGCCAGCCGGGTGACATCCTTTTTTACGAAGAAGAATGACCTTATTGATAAGGTGCTGCCGCAGGGTCAGCGACGGCTTCCGGGGGCGGCACGTCCTCAGTTGCGGGCACCGCATTTTTCACCGCTTTGCTGGTCCACGCATAGATAATCAGCAATGCAGCGATGCTGGCCGTTAATATATACGGTGCCGCCGGCGACCATTCATAAAGCGAAAACCCGACGATGGGTGAGATGATAAAGCCGGTTGCGCCTGCCGAATTTGCAAGCCCGATGGCACCGCCTTGTTCATCGGATTGAACCCGCATCGATGCGGCCGCCGTTGCCGCAGGCATGGCAAGCCCCGCTCCAAGGCCGCTAATCATCAATCCAGCAATGACGGGTACCAATTCGGCATTAGCGAAAATAAGGACATGCCCAATCAACAAGAGAACGGGCGCGATGCGCATCAATCGTGCCGGCGGCAATCGGAATCGCTGAACGATGACAAGCTGCCCAAACAGAGATGAAAGCGCGCCAGCGGTCAGGCCGATACTGACAAAATGGGTGGCTTCATCATTTTCGTAACCAAGCCGGTCGATGAAATAGAAGGCGATTGTCTGTATGGGAATCGCGTTCAAAATCCCGAAGGCAAGCGCGAAAATCAAAAACGGGAAAATGCGCTGATCCAGCAATTTCACTTTCTGTTGCTTTTTTCGTTGGGTCGGGCCCGTGCGTTCCGGCAAAAACCGCAAGACGGTGATCAACATGATCATCCCTAAAGCTGCATTCGCATAAAAAGGCACAATCGGCCCGATTAGCGACGTGGCCGCGCCAAAGCCCGGGCCGAGCATGGCACCAAAGCCAAACGCCGCTGAAAATCCGGCGATCCCGGCAGTGCGATCGGATTGAGAGGTACGGTCTGCGATATAGGCTTGCGCCGCTGGCGGCCCGGCCGAGCCGATAATGCCGTTCAAGCTGCGGGTCACGACCATAAGAAGATAAAGCGGTAAGCCAGCCAACAACCCCACGAGACCCAATTGTACAGAGACCCCGAAAAACAACATTGATGCCGCGAAGCCGAGCATGCCGATGATGATAAACGGCTTACGGCCTCTGCGATCGCTCATGCGGCCCCAGCGCGGGCCGGTGACGACCCAGCCAATCGCCGAGAACATGAAAATTGAGCCGACCTGAAAATTTGTCAGGCCAATTTGCCGGGCGAGGGGCGGCAGGACGGAGAAAACAATCGTCTGGCCCATTCCGGCGCATATCGCGCCAAACAACAGAAGGTAAATTGCAAATCGCCGCTGTAGCGGACTTGTCGCACGCGCGCTGGAATTTGGGTCGTTAAGATCTGCGCCGGCATCCTTCGGATGCGGTTGCGAAGGCGTATCCATCCTGACTGATTCTCCGATATAGCCCTCTACTCACCACGAGATGCACGTGATTGCAAACGTGATAGGCATCTGCGCTATGGGGCGCGCGTAAAACAGAGCAGAAATAGGCCGATTGCGGAAAGCTGTCGCAGGCCCTATATCCGCCCTGTTATGACACGTCTCGATATATCAAATCGCCCAGAAACTGGGCTTTCCGCGCCAAGTGAGCCCCCTATCAATTTGGCGGGCCTTTCCCGTGCGGAAATTGCGCAGCATTTAAGCGACGCTTTTGCGCTTGACCCCAAAAAAGCAAAAATGCGCAGCAGCCAGCTCTGGCGGTGGATTTATCAGCACGGGGTCACTGATTTTGATGCGATGACCGACATCGCAAAAGACATGCGTGCCGGTCTCGCGGCGCAATTTGTCGTTGCGCGGCCCGAGGTCACCGAACGTCTGGTGTCGGTCGATGGCACACGGAAATATCTGCTGCGGCTTGGCCCCGGGGTCGAGGTCGAGTGCGTTTATATCCCCGACGTTGGTCGTGCGGGCGCGCTTTGTGTTTCGTCTCAGGTCGGCTGTACGCTCGCCTGCACCTTTTGCCATACGGGTACGCAGAAACTTGTCCGTAATCTGACGGCTGCGGAAATTGTCAATCAGGTCATGGCAGTCAAAGACGACCTGGAAGAATGGCCGTCTAATGCCGACGCGCGGCGACTTTCCAATATCGTCTTTATGGGCATGGGTGAGCCGCTCTATAATCTCGACAATGTTTCAACGGCGATTGACGTAATTTCTGATGGCGACGGAATTTCTATTTCGCGCCGCCGGATCACGGTTTCAACCTCTGGTGTCGTGCCGGAATTTAAGCGTCTTGGCGAAGAAACATCGGCGATGCTTGCGATTTCGCTGCATGCAACCAATGACCCGCTGCGCGATGTGTTGGTACCGATCAATCGAAAATATAAGATCGAAGAATTGTTAGAGGCATGCCGGAATTATCCGGGTGCGTCGAATGCGCGCCGGATCACCTTTGAATATGTCATGCTGAAAGATGTCAATGACAGCGACGCAGAAGCGCGGGCGCTGGTCAAGCTGCTCAAAGGGATTCCCGCGAAGATCAATCTTATTCCGTTCAATCCTTGGCCGGGTGCGCCATATGAATGTTCCAGCTGGGACCGGATCGAGGCATTCGCCGAGATCATCTCTCGCGCCGGTTATGCGTCGCCTATCCGGACACCGCGCGGCCGTGATATTTTCGCAGCTTGTGGTCAGTTAAAGTCGGAAAGCGTTAAAAAGCGCGCAAGCGAGATCCGGCGCGAGGCGGCGGCGAACGCAAATTAAATGCGCGTTACGGATCAGATCGTGATTCAGGAATGGGAGCTTCACGAGAGCTTCATCCGTGCATCCGGCCCTGGCGGTCAGAATGTCAATAAGGTCGAAACAGCGGTTCAACTGCGTTTTAATGTCAAAAACTCGCCATCGCTTGAGGATGCGATAAAGCGACGGCTCATGGCGATTGCCGGTCGTCGTATGACCAAAGACGGGGAGCTTGTTATCGAAGCCCGTCGTTTCCGTGTGCAAGAGCGAAATCGCGCCGATGCGCGAGAGCGCCTCGCGGCCATGATCGAGCGCGCTACAATCGCGCCAAAGCCACGTAAAAAGCGAAAAATTTCACTCAATCAAAAACGTAAGCGCCTGGAAGCAAAACGCCGCATTGGGGAGAAAAAACTAAATCGCACAAAGCCCAGCGTTACCGATTAATCACATGGCTTTGCCGGCGATATGCCTTAGAATGGCATTTCAGAATTCGAAAGAGGGGAATTTTCATGAAAAAATTATTGATCAGTTTTGGTGTATTTGTTTTCGCGATAACAAATGCCTTTGCTGGTGATGCGCTTACGGAGGATCAGGCAAAACGGTTCGTCGAAAGTTTGGATTCGGTCAATGGCTTTGGCGACGAGCTTGAAGCGTCAGGGAAGACCGACCGTCTGGCTATTGATACCCAGCCAAAAGCCGGTGAGAAATTTATGCCTTACACAAAGGCGATTTCCGCCCTCAAAACAAACTACCCCGCTGACTATGGTCGTTTTGCACAACTTATAAAGCCACATGGTTTTAATGCGGACGAATGGAGCGGCGTTGGTGACCGGGTGATGATCGCTTATCTCGCTTTGCATATGCAGCAAGAAGATCCGCAGGCCATGGCGATGCTCAAACAGATGGATCGTTCGATGCTGGATAATTTGCCGCCAGAATTGAAATCACAGATGGAGGCGTCTTTGGTGTTGGTGGAAGCGGTTCAAAATGCGCCGCAAGCCGATATGAAAGTCGTCTCAACCGTAAAGGCAGAACTCGACGCCTATATGGAAGCGCAGCAAAAGCAATAACGGTTTTATGGGCCGCCCGAATTAATGGAACCCGGATGAGGAAACTCATCCGGGTTCTTTGCAAGGGAGGGTCCACATTATCGTCCATTGGAGGGGCGCCAATGGTGATGGGGCGATAATGTTAAAGGGTGCTCATGTCACCGAACCCAACCGATAAACGTGGTATTGAGGCAACTCCGTCGCAGAAAAATGAAAAAAATGTGCGACGGAAAACAGCTGCCGATGCGTTTAATGGCGAAACCCTTTTTCTGTCCAGAATGTTAGAAAGCCCTCTCTATGAAATTTCGTCCACTGATGATTATTGCTTTAACGGCGTTGGTGACGGCCTGTGCTTCTCCGCAAAAAGGCGACCGGCCACGCGGTGGTGGCCCCGTAAGTGTCAATCAACCATCGACCCTTTTGGCAAAGGCGCGAGATATTCAGGCCAAACAGGGCTGTGCGCGGGCATTGCCGGCCTATCGTGTGGTTTCGGCCTATGGTGCGGGATATGACGTCGCGCAGTATGAGCTTGGGGCCTGTCTATTCGAAGTATCGGGCAAGAGTGCGCAAGAGACGGAATTGCTTCGGTCCGAGGGTCTCTTTTGGTTGCGCCGTGCGGCTTGGGCCGGGAATCCCCGCGCGCAATTCAAGCTTGCTGAGGTCCTCAGTGGCCTGAAAGTATTCTCGGATCAGGCGGTACCCCGCGATCCGGTAGAAGCGATGATGTGGGTCGGTGTTTACGAGGCCAATGGCGTAAGAAGCGTTTACAGCATGCCGGATATTTCGGCAGCGGTGGTCGATCACATAAGAGGCAATTTAACGCCCGCGCAAATGGAAGAGGCGCGCGTGCGCGCAGCCGAATACCGTAAAATCGAAATGGCGACATTTGTTCCGCCCCAAGGCGCGCGTTCGCAACAGAGCGGCCGCGGCCAGGGTGAGCGCCCGGAAGGACAACGCAGACGCCGCCGCTAAGGTTGAAATCCGCCATTTTTTCGTGCCCATTTACACCCCAGACAAAGGGGTGAAAAATGTCAAAGACGTGGATTGGGTGGCTCTTCCTATTGGCGGTTGCATCATGCGAGGATGCGCCGCCTGAAAGAGCGCCGGAGGTTTCGATGGAATGGGCCACGCTTGATGGATTGCCGCCGATCGTGATCGCGCATCGCGGTGCTAGTGGCTATCGGCCCGAGCATACGCTGGCCTCTTATGCGTTGGCAATTGATCAGGGGGCCGATGTTATTGAGCCCGATCTGGTAATGACCAAAGACGGCTATTTGGTTGCGCGCCATGATCGCTATTTATCGGCCACAACCGATGTCGCGGACCACCCAGCGTTTGCAGACCGTAAGCGGCGCATTGCCGACCCAAAAGGGGAGGCGCGAAACGATTGGTGGGTCGAAGATTTCACGCTGGCGGAGATAAAAACATTACGCGCCCGTCAACCATTTCCCGGGCGTTCGACCGAAGATGACGGGCGATATGAAATTCCCACATTCGACGAAATTTTAGCCCTAATAAAGGACCGCGCAGAGTCGCGGCCGATCGGTGTTTACCCTGAGACCAAACATCCGGGGTACTTCACATCAATCGGATTGGATTTTGAAAAACCGCTCTTGGAGGCATTGGAAGGTTTTGATGAGGGGCCGGTTTTTATCCAATCCTTCGAGCCGGAGATCCTCAAACGCCTAAAGGGTAAAACCGACGCTTTTCTTGTTCAGTTGGTGTATGAGGCCGTGCCCGGTAGCGGACCTAATATTCCGCTCTCTGAGGTTGCGGCATATGCGGATGGTGTCGGGCCGGCGAAAAGCCTCGTGCTACACGAGGAGCCGTCATTATTGGGGCGAGGTGATTTTGTTGCCGATGCGCATGCGCTTGGTTTGTTTGTCCATCCTTGGACGTTCCGCAAGGATCAGCATGCGGGGCCGGGGATTGCGGAATTTACTTTGCCTGCGGATTCTATGGCGGCGCGTGCGGTCAAATCCGACGCTGATGTCGAGCTTTACCGATATTTTTCTGCGGGTGTCGATGGCGTCTTCACGGATTTCCCTGATATTGCCGTCGATCTAAGAGACGCTCTCTCCGAAACCAATAATTAAAAAAAACCGCCGTGACCCCGGGGTCACGGCGGCGGGTGCATCCTCCCTGAAAAGAGGCACCTAAGTCCGTAGCTTACTCTGCTGCGGGCTTGAATTGAGCGGTCTCTGTGGATTCGTTCATCGCAGTTGTTGATGATTGACCGCCCGAAAGGGTATTCGCAACGAGGTCGAAATAACCGGTGCCGACTTCGCGCTGGTGACGCGTGGCTTCATAGCCATCTTTTTCAGAAGCAAATTCAGCCTGCTGAAGTTCCGAATATGCCGCCATGCCGCGATCACGATAGCCGCTTGCCAGCTCGAACATAGAGTGGTTGAGCGCGTGGAAACCAGCCAGCGTAACGAACTGGAACTTATAACCCATCGCGCCAAGCTCGCGCTGATATTTCGCAATAGTGTCTTTGTCGAGATTGGCTTCCCAGTTGAACGATGGCGAGCAGTTATAGGCCATCATCTTGCCAGGATAGGCTTTTTGAATGGCTTCGGCGAAGCGGCGTGCCTCGTCGAGATTTGGTTTCGATGTTTCCCACCATAGCAGATCGGCACATTTCGCGTAGTTCAATCCGCGTGCGATACAGTGGTCAACGCCCATGCCTTCTTTAAGGCGGTAGAAGCCTTCTGGTGTGCGGCCCTGATCAAAGTCGATGAATTCATGATCGCGCTCATCAATGTCTGATGTGATCAGTTTCGCTGACTCGGCGTCAGTACGGGCAACGAGAACAGTCGGGACACCCGCAACATCGGCCGCAAGACGCGCCGCATTCAGGTTGCGCTCATGGGCTTTGGTTGGGATAAGAACTTTACCGCCAAGGTGGCCGCATTTCTTTTCAGAGGCGAGTTGGTCTTCAAAGTGAACACCAGCCGCGCCAGCTTCGATATAGGCCTTCATGATTTCGTAGCAGTTGAGCGGTCCACCAAAACCGGCTTCGGCGTCTGCAACGATTGGCAAATAGTAATCGCGCTTTACGTCGCCTTCGGAATATTCAATCTGGTCGGCGCGTGACAGCGCGTTGTTGATACGCTTTGCCAGTTCCGGGCCGGAATTGGCTGGGTACAGCGATTGGTCAGGATAGGTTTTCGCCGCAACGTTTGAATCGCCAGCTACCTGCCAACCGGAAAGATAAATCGCCTTCAGGCCGGCTTTCGCCATTTGAACTGCCTGATTACCAGACAGCGCGCCGAGGGCGTTGATGTAATCTTCTGATTTAAGCAGTTCCCAAAGCTTGCGTGAGCCGCGCTCCGCGAGTGTGTAGGCGATTGGAACCGAGCCGCGCAGGCGCTCAACATCAGCGGCCGTGTAATTGCGCTCGATACCGTCAAAGCGGTCTTTCGGGGTATCCGGGATGAGTTTGGAAAAATCAGACATGAAAAACTCCTTTTGAAAATTCGAGCGCTGTCGCCCTTTCTTGCGGCGACCATAAGCAGCCAATATGGCGCTGCACAACGAGACTCAGGTGCGGTTGTGTGTAGAAATGCGTTCTGTTTTGTAATATTGTAAGATTTGTCACATAATGATCCATAGCGTTAATAATGCTTTGACTATAACGAAGCCGAAACGATGTAAGTTTTCACCGATTTTGGTGCGTTTAAAGTAGGAAAGCCGGGGTATGGCCAGAGAAACCAAGCCGCTATATGTGGGCCCGCGCGTTCGGCGGATCCGGCGCGATCTTGGCCTGACGCAGGCGCAAATGGCTGCGGATCTCGAAGTTTCCGCGTCCTATGTCACCTTGATTGAGCGAAATCAGCGCCCCCTGCCTGCGGATCTATTGTTGCGCATGGCGGAAACCTATGGGCTGGACCTGAGCGCATTTGCCTCGGGTGAAGACGATATTTTCAACCAGCTTGAGGCCATGTTGGTTGATCCGATTTTTCAGGAATTATCGATCACCAAAGAAGACGTCAGGGATTTAATGTCGGCGAACCCGGCAATGGGGGAGGCCGTTGCGGCGCTTTATGGTGCGTATCGCACAAGCCGAACCTCGGCGATCGAAGCGCGCGCCGCCGGTACATCTGGCGGCGTTGATTCCGTCGAAGAAGCGCGGGACTTTATCACCGTCGCGCGAAACTATTTTCCTGCGCTTGATGAAATGGGCGAAGACATCGCGAATGCGTTGTCGAATGATGGCGGAAATCTATTCGAGGCAACGGCGCAGCGCTTTAAAACGCGACACGGCTTGACCGTTCGTGTCCTCCCTTCGGATGTGATGGTTGGTGCCTATCGGCGGCATGACCGCCATCGAAAACAAATTCTTGTTTCCGAAGCGCTGGATCAGGCAAGCCGTTCTTTTCAGTTGATCCTACAGTTAGCGTTGCTCGAAGGGCGTGAACAGCTCGATATGGTCGTCAATCAAGGCGCATTCGAAAGCGATGCGGGGCGGCGCTTGACGCGGGCGGCGCTCGCAAATTATCTCGCCGGGGCGATCATGTTGCCCTATCGAAAATTTCATCAGTCAGCGGAAGAGCTGTCATATGATGTTGAGGCCATGGCGCGACGGTTCGGCGCGAGTTTTGAGCAGGTGTGCCATCGCTTGACGACGCTACAACGGCCCGGCGCAGAAGGTATTCCGTTCTTTTTCCTGCGTATCGATGCGGCAGGGAATGTATCAAAACGTTTTTCCGGTGGGGTGTTTCCTTTCGCCCGTTATGGCGGGTCATGCCCTTTGTGGAATCTCCATGATACATTCCGTACACCAAGAAAAATTCATACCCAGCTGATTCAGCTGCCAGACGGAGAGACTTATTTCTCCATCGCGCGAACGGTTCATGGCGGCGAGGGCGGGTTTAACGCGCCCAAGGCCGAGCGGGCGGTTGCGCTCGGCTGTGAGCTTAAATATGCGGAAAGGCTCATCTATGCGCAGGAGACGAACCTGACCGAAGCGGCGCGTACCCAAATCGGCGTCACCTGCCGGTTGTGTTCGCGCCCGGCCTGCGCGGCGCGCGCGCACCCGCCGCTAGAGCGCCGGTTGATTGTGGACGAGCATCGCCGCCTGGCGACGCCATTCAGTTTCGCATTTGATTAGATGTTGCGCGGGTTGTCGCCCGAGCGTCAATTGCTTAGCTTGCTGCCAAGCGCTCGATGGGCGCATTGATATTAAACGGAGTCCCTGAATGACTGCACAATTGAACAAAATCTTATTGGTTTCCGCCGCCAGTCTTGCGCTGATCGCCGGATGTGGCCGCGACGCCGGAACCACAACGAACACGTCGCCCACCGCCGCGGCATCAGAAGCGCAGACAAGTGCCACTGAGACCGGGCAGACTGCAAAAATCAACCAATGGTTTGAAGAGCAATTTGAGGCCAGTGTCGCGCGGTCGCCAATGACCCAGACATTTCTTGGCCGCAAAACCAATTACGACAAATGGGACAATGCGACCGAAGAATTCGAACAGGAATCCTATGAGCTACAAATGGCGGCATTGGAAGAAATGCGCCAGCAGTTCTCACTCGGAAAGCTCGACCCGTCAGCGCAGCTATCATACCGCTTGTTCGAATATGAAGCCGAACAGGAACAGCGAAATGAGCCATTTCGGAATCACTGGTATGTGTTCAGCAATTTCCGCGGGCCGCATTCTTCTGCGCCAGCATTTTTGATTAATCAGCATAGGGTCGATACGCTCGAAGACGCAGAGGCCTATGTTGCGCGGCTCGAAGGGATGAAAGAGTATCTCGCGCAAAATCAGGAACGGGCCGAAGCCCAATATGAGCGCGGGATTTATCCGCCGAAATGGGCCTTTGCGAAGATGATCGAGACATCACGCAATATTATTTCCGGTGCGCCCTATGATGATAGCGAACGCGAGTCGACGCTTCTCTCGGATTTCAACAAAAAAATTGACGCGCTGGATATTTCCGACGAGCAAAAGCAATCGCTGAAATCGCGCGCCGAGCAAGCCATGATTAATTCGGTCAAGCCTGCCTATGAGGCGCTGATCGATATGTTCCAGACGCAGGCCGCAAAGGTCAATAATGATGATGGCGCATGGAAGCTTCCTGATGGTGAAGCCTATTACGCCAACAGATTACAATTGATGACCACGACCGATATGTCGGCGGAAGCGATCCATGAATTGGGCCTCTCGGAAGTTGCGCGTATTCATGACGAAATGAATACCATCAAAGAGCAGGTCGGTTTTGACGGCACTCTGCAAGAGTTTTTCGTCTATATGCGCGAAGACCCTGAAGGAAAGTTCACCTATCCGAATACGGAACAAGGGCGCGAAGATTATCTCGCAAAGGCCACGGAAATAATTGACGTGATGCGTGGCCGTCTTGACGAGTTGTTCTTTACAAAGCCAAAAGCGGAATTGATCGTCAAGAAGGTTGAGCCATTCCGGGAGAAATCAGCGGGCAAGGCATTCTATCAGCGTCCTGCGCCTGATGGATCACGCCCGGGCATTTATTATGCCAATCTCTACAATACGGCGAATATGCCGACCTATCAAATGGAGGCACTGGCCTATCACGAGGGGATTCCGGGCCACCATATGCAACTTGCGATCATGCAAGAGCTTGAAAATGTACCAAGCTTCCGCCGCTTTGGTGGATTTACAGCCTATACGGAAGGTTGGGGCCTTTATTCGGAATATATCCCCAAGGAGATGGGTTTCTATTCCGACCCCTATTCAGACTTCGGCCGCCTTGCGATGGAGTTATGGCGCGCGGCACGATTGGTTGTTGATACCGGGCTTCATGACAAAAAATGGACCCGTGAAGAGGCAATTGACTACCTCTTGGAGAACACGCCAAACCCTGAGGGTGATGTGGTTATGGCCATCGAGCGCTATATCGCCATGCCCGGTCAGGCAACGGCCTATAAAATTGGCATGAACAAAATTCTCGAATTACGCCGACGCGCAGAAGCGGCCCTCGGTGAAGATTTCGATGTTCGTGCTTTCCATGATGTTGTTCTGAAAGACGGGGCGCTCCCGCTTGCTATTCTCGAAGAGCAAGTTGACGCCTGGATCGCAAAGCAACAAGCGTAATCAAGTATCAAAACGGCGCGCCCTAAAAGGTGCGCCGTTCTCCCGGTTGGGTTATGAACAACAACATCCCTTTGCCAATATCGGTCTATATCCGCACGCTTAATGAGGCGCGGCTGATTGGCGATGTGGTGCGCGCAGCCAAGCAACTCGCTGACGAAGTGGTTGTTATTGATTCCGGTTCAACGGATGAAACGGTTTCAATCGCAAAAGATTTGGGCGCGCGGGTGATCGAACAAGACTGGCTCGGTAATGGCTATCAAAAGCGATTTGCAGAAGAGGCATGCCAGCATGACTGGCTACTTGATCTTGATGCAGATGAAATTGTAACGCCGGAACTGGCGGGCGAAATACGGAATTTATTCGCGAATGGTGAGCCGCCACATAAAGTCTTTAAGACCATGCTGGCGCTTGTGCCGCCGGTCGGGCGGGCTTGGAAAGATTTTGGCCTTCAAACTCGGTATAAGCTATATGACCGACGCGCAATTCGTATGCCTGCGCATGAGGCATGGGATCAATTTGAAATCCCGTCGGATATGCCGGTAGGGCGCTTGGATAACCCAATCCATCATTATGCGTTTACGGGCGCTGAGCAGTTCCTATCCAAGCTCAATCGTAATTCGTCCGTGCGGGCCTCGGTTCTGCCGCTAAAATCATTGCCCTATCTGGGCTTGCGGATTGTTTTTGGATTGCCACTTTATTTCGCCAAAAAATATATCTTACAACAATATTTTCGTGGCGGTGTTTACGGCTTTGCGTTGGCGCTGATGTCGGCGCTGGGACGGTGGCTGCGAGACGTGAAAATGTGGGAACGGGCGCGCCGTGACGCGCGCCCTAAAAGTGATTAATAGCGGGTTCTGCCGCGAGTATAGTCGAGCACCTGTCGCGCGTCGTAAACGCTTGCGCTTCGAGGCGGCGGGTTATTGCCCATAATGACTTCGATAATCACTACGGCATCATCATCGAAACGTTGGTCGAACCGTGGTCGCTCATAATAGCGATCATTATAGGAGCGGAACCGGTCATAGCGTTCGAAATCATCATCGCGGAAGGTTCTGTTGCGGCTAATGATCTGGAACCAGTCATAGCGTTGATTGAGCGTTACTTCGGCGGCGCGGCGTAAGGCCCAGTCTTGCGCCAGTTCCAAATCGCCATTTTCGATGCGGTATTGAACGCGGAACCGGTTGTCATCTATGCGGTATTCGGAATAACCGGAATCCGATGACGAGCGCGCTGGTTCATAGACCGGTCCGTAATAACCGGATGCGCAGGCTGACAAGGTAATTGCGCTCAGCGCGATTAATGAGAATCTGTGTTTTTTCATCACGCACTCCCTTAGATATGCGTGACGACAACAATGTCAAAAGTTAATGGTTCCAGCTTTTGAAAAAACCAAGTCCGATCAGCAATCTAATCATCATCGGCATAATAGTCTTTGACTAAATTCAACTGATCAAGAGACGGTTCAATATAATCGCTGTCTTTGATGTCAGGGCGCGGCGGCAGTTTGATCGGATCAAACGCCTCTTTGTTATATTCATAGGGAACCCGGTCCAGAATAGCGCGAATGATATTGAGGCGCGCTTTTTCTTTATCGTTTCCATCAACCACCAGCCACGGCGCTTCATCCGTGTGCGTAAGTTTAAACATTTTGTCGCGATAGCGGGTGAACTCGATCCACAAATCCCGCGCTTTCAGGTCGATGGGTGAAAGTTTCCAACGTTTTCGCGGATCGTTCGCCCGGTCTTGGAAACGTTTTTCCTGTTCCTCCGCCGATACATGAATCCAGAATTTGATCAAAATCATGCCGCTATCGATCAGCATCTTCTCGAATGCCGGGACCTCGCGCATAAAATGTTCGTGCTGTTCCTGGGTGCAGAACCCCATTACGGGCTCTACGACCGCGCGGTTATACCATGACCGGTCGAAGAGAACGATTTCCCCGCCTGCGGGCAAATGTTTTACATAGCGCTCGAAATACCATTGTGTCTGTTCGCGATCAGACGGTTTAGGAAGCGCAACGATACGCCAGATCCGCGCATTCATCCGCCTCATGATGGTTTTTATTGCGCCGCCCTTGCCCGCTGCGTCACGACCTTCGAATATGATCGCGACTTTCAACCCTTTACGCGAAACTGTTTCTTGCAGTTTCGCCAGTTCGAGTTCTAGCGGTTCCAGCTCTTTGGCAAAGCGCTTTTTTTTCATGAGGCGATGGGGGTACCTTCTGGTGTGAAGCGATAGGTTTGACGGCAAAACTCACAGGTGACGTTAATCGCGTCATCTTCAACCATATCGCTTAGTTCTTCTTTTGAATAGCGCGCGAGAACAGCAGACACTTTCTCCATCTCGCAGCTGCACTCTGCGCGGAGCGGCTGCGGGTCAAAGGCGCGCACGCCATCCTCGTGGAACAGGCGATAAAGCAAGGTTTCCGCATCAATTGAAGGATCAAGCAACTCGTCGTCTTGCGTGGTTTCGATAAAGGCCCGCGAGCGATCCCAAATTTCCTGTTCTTCGCTATCGAGCAATACCGCTTCGCCGCGTTCGCGCGTGCCGCCTTCGCCCGGTACGAATTGGGCCATGATGCCGCCAGCGCGCCACTGCTCTTTTTGGCCGGGTTCCTGAATGCGCCCGACCGCAAGTTTTATGACCGTGGGGATTTGTTCTGACTGCTTGAAATAAGATACCGCAGCCTCGGCGAGGGTTTCACCTTCGATGCCGGTAACGCCCTGATAGCGATCCATATCCGCACCCTGATCAATCGTCATGACGATTGATCCTTTGCCTAAAAGCGCCGCTGCGCCCTTTGGTAAATTGTCGGTGCGTTCCGCCTTCGCGGTTGCGCGCAAGGCACCACCCGCCGAATAGTCGGCAACGACAAGTGATGCCGGGCCGTCGCCCTGCGCTTGGAAAATCAGCTTGCCATCAAATTTCAATGCGGCCCCCATCATCGCAACAAGGGCTGTGGCTTCGCCTACCAGTTCGCTTAACGGATCGGGAAATGCATGCGCGCTTAGTATTTCATCGATTGAGCCAGAAAGCCGGACCATGCGGCCGCGAACGGCGGTATCGGCAATCTGAAACGGGAGAATGAAATCGGTATGTTGGGCAGTCTGTGACATGTAATCCTTAGTCTTTAATCTTGTAGCCAATGCGCAGGAGCGTATAGGCGGCGAAGGCAAATATGGCAGCGAGGCTGAATGTAACCAAGACACCGGTCATCGCATTTGCTTCGTGTACGCCGGTGAATCCGGCGCGGAAGCCGTCGATCAGATAGTAAACCGGGTTGTAATGGCTGATCGTGCGGAATGGTTCAGGCAGGTTTTGTATCGAATAAAAGGTGCCCGATAAAAAGGTCAGCGGCGTAATGACAAAATTTGTAACCGCAGCGAGCTGATCGAATTTGTCCGCCCAAATCCCGCCAATCGTACCAAGGCTAGCAAAAATAATCGCGGCGGCCATCGAGAAATAAATAATTGCCCAAAAGGCTTCTATCGCCATCGGTGCGCCGCTTGCGGTCATAAAGCCCGCGCAGGTGATCGCCGTGATCGTACCGACCATGATGCCGCGTGTTGCGGCGCCCGCAACCAAAGCAACCGTCAATTCAAAGGCTGACAGAGGCGGCATCAATACATCAACGATAGAGCCCTGAACCTTAGCGATAATTAATGACGAGGACGAATTCGTGAAGGCATTGGTCAGTACCGCCATCATGATCAGGCCCGGTGCCAGAAATTCAATAAAAGGTACGCCGTTCACATCCGGGCGTGCGGCGCCAAATGCTTGTGTAAAGACAATCAGGAACAGGAGCGTCTGGATCACCGGGGCGATCACCGTTTGAAAAACCACCTTCATGAAGCGGCGGACTTCCTTGAGATACAGCGTCCACAAACCGAGCCAATTGATCGCGCCAAATCGACGTGCGCCAAAGCCCGTGTTCAGGTCGAGAGATGGAATTTCGGATTCTTTAGAAGTGTCTGTCGTGCTCATCTCGGATGCCAATTTTCCTTGCTGCGTTGCAACGGTGTGTGCGCGCTATAACCGGTTCTCGTCAAGTATGACGATTTATCAACATGTGGTGGGCAAAAATATGTGGGGGCGCCATGTTGTGTTTTTCAACCTATAGGATACTATATTTAGGCGCCCAGGGAGCGGCGTTTATTCACTACACTAAATATTGATATTAAGACCAGCGCGGGAGCGCTTTCCGGAATCAACGCGAGGAGAAGGTCGAAATGGCTTGGACGGATGAGCGGGTGGAGCTTTTGAAAACCCTTTGGGCGGAAGGGCTCTCGGCGGCGCAAATAGCAAATAAAATGGGTGGCGTGACGCGTAACGCCGTGATCGGCAAGGTGCATCGTCTTGGTCTTTCGGGCCGCGCGACGCCAGCAAAGCCGCAGCGTGGTTGCGGACCAACACAACAAGAGCCACGGGAAGAGACCGTCGCGGCCAAACCGCAACGCTCTGAAATCAAATCAGTTATCCCGGAAGTTGATACAATCACACCGGTTGTTCTTGATACCGGCGCAATGACCACCGTTGCGACGATCAAAAACAACATGTGCAAATGGCCAATCGGCGATCCGGCGAAAGAAGATTTCCATTTCTGCGGACAGCCTGCGGCGATGGGCAAGTCTTATTGCTCGCATCATGCTCGGCTCGCCTTTCAGCCGCCACAGCGCCGGGATCGTCCGGTGGTGCGTCGTCCAGCGGCTGCGATCCTCGAAAAACGTCGCGCAGCGAGCTAAGACCTTCCGCCGACAAACGATATTAAAAAGCCCGCCAATTGGCGGGCTTTTTTGTTAGCTCATATCAAGGGCGTAACCGGCGGACCGAACCGTCCTGATGGCATCGCCTTGTTTGTATTTATTGAGCGCTTTGCGCAATCGTCCGATATGAACGTCCACGGTGCGCACTTCCACAAAGACGTCAGAGCCCCAAACCGCATTCAAGAGTTGCTCGCGCGAGAATACACGGCCCGGATGTTGGATCAGGTGATCGAGCAACCGGAACTCGGTTGGCCCGAGATGAATTTCTTTGCCGCCGCGCGTTACCTTGTGCGATACGCGGTCGATGGAAATATCGCCGCATTCAACCGTATCATCGGCGAGCCCAGGGCGGATACGCCGCAAGATCGCTTTCACGCGGGCGAGTAACTCCGCCGTCGAAAATGGCTTTGTCAGATAATCATCTGCGCCGGTTTCCAGCCCGCGAATGCGATCCGCTTCTTCGGACCGGGCGGTGAGCATGATGATCGGAATGTTTCGGGTTTCCGGTTTTGCGCGCAAACGGCGGCAAACTTCGATGCCCGAAACCTTTGGCAGCATCCAATCAAGGATGATGATGTCAGGCGAAAATTCTTCCACCTTTAAAAGGCCATCTTCGCCATCGGCGGCGATGGCGACTTCGAACTTTTCTTTCGTGAGATTGTATTCAAGAAGCGTCGAAAGCGCGTCTTCATCTTCGACGATCAAGACTTTTGTCTCGGGCATGCCGGCACGTCCCATTTTGTTGGTGCATCGGGTGATGACGCGATGCCAGAACGCGGATCATTCCGGTCGCTCCGGCCGTAAGACGTCACCGACCCATATGCGGATCCTGTTACTGTCTAAACCGAGCCCGCTTTAGGGGGTGAAACAGTGATTGTCGAGGTCTTGTCACCCTTTGGTCGAGAATCCATAATACGCGATCCGGTCAGCAGGTAATGAAGCGCTTCGGCGATATTGGTTGCGTGGTCGCCTACCCGTTCAAAATTCTTTGCGGTGAAGACGAGATGTGTGCACGCATTGACCTGTGCGGGGTCACGCATCATCGCAACGAGAATTTCTTCGAATACGGAATTATAGAGCTCATCAAGCTCGTCGTCGCCGCCCCAAACCGCTTTGGCGGCGTCCAAATTCCGCGCGGAATAGGCTGTCAAAATATCAGAAATCTGACGAAGGCTCGCGCGGCCCATACGGGCGACGCCAGAGGTTGGCCGCGCCGGTGCTTCCATACTCACGACCAATGTCCGTTTCGCGACGTTCTTCGCAAGATCGCCAACGCGTTCTAGTTCACCGGCGATTTTGCTCACTGTCATGACTTCGCGCAGAGCTTCTTCCGGCAAGGGGCCGTTAAGAAGAAGGTCCATGACTTTGTTTTCGATTGCCTGATCGAACTGATCGATACGCTCGTCGCCAGCAATAATTTTTTCTGCCGTCGGGATGTCGCGACGTTCAAATGCACCGATTGCGCCTGCCAATTGGCTTTCGACCTGCGCGGCCATGCGCGACAAAGAGGTCTCAAGCTCAAGACGTTCAGGATAAGATTTGCTGGGCGCGGAAATAGGCATGTTTTTGTTTTCTTTAGTGTTTTGACGCTTCTTTGCTCGATCGCTTTGCGCACAATGGCAAATTATTGCGCCGAAGGACCGAATACATGGGGATTATTTATGACAGTTTCTTGTCTGGTCAAACGAAAATGCGCAACAGTTGCGCATGATCGCTTGCCTGCCGGAGCGGCTAATCCACCAGAATTTTATTTTGCCGCGTGAAAGTGACAGGTGAATGACGCGCCGTTCGCCGGGCGACTTTCGATCTGAAATCCACCTTTATGGCGGTTCATGATGTGCTTCACGATGGCAAGGCCAAGACCGGTGCCGCCGCTTTTGCGGCTGCGTTCCACGCTGACCCGATAAAAGCGTTCGGTTAGGCGCGGCAGGTCACTGCGCTCAATGCCAACCCCAAAGTCACGGACCTGAACATAGACGAGATCATCGACGGGTACACCGAGGCGCGCTGCAACCTGTTCGGCACTGTCACCGGCGCGGTGCGCAGGCGGTCCATCTTTGAACGGCGTTGGCGCGGCACCGCGGCCAACCTTGACTTTTACCATGGGCGGTTCGCCGCCATATTTTACGCCATTGTCCACGAGGTTCTGGATCGCCTGAAAAACTTCGTCATGATCGGCGCGAATGTCTGTGGGCTGATCGGTTTCTTTGGTGAAGTCAACGATGGCTTCTGACGCTTCGAACAAAGGTGTCAGGCTTTCAATGACGTCTTTGGTGACTTCAGCGAGGTCAAGGCTTTGTCGCGGCGGGACATGTTCGTTTAGCTCAATGCGTGAGAGCGACATCAGGTCAGCAACCAACCGCTGCATGCGTTCAGCCTGAGCCTGCATGACGGAAAGAAATTTGTCATGGGCTTCGGGATCGTCTTTGGCGGGGCCGCGAAGCGTCTCGATAAACCCTAAAACAGAGGCAAGCGGCGTTCTGAGTTCGTGGCTGGCGCTCGCAATAAAGTCGGCGCGCATTTGCTCAACGCGGAGTTCGCTCGTCAGGTCACGAATAAAGACTAGCGCCCTGTTCGGCTCGTCGTCGCCGGTCTCGATCGGCGTAATATGGGCGCGGCAAGTGCGCTCCACGCCGCCAATCGTGGTGAACTCAACGGTCACCGGTTCGTTGCTGGTAATTACATTTTCTGCGGCCTCGAAAACCGATGGGGCGCGCAGAACCGATGCAAAATGCCGTCCGCTTGCCTCGGTCATGCCGACAAGATCGAGCGCAGCCGGGTTCGCGTGTTCCACCATGCCGTCCGCATCAAGGATAAAAAGCGGTTCGGGCAATGCGCGGGCAACACCCTGCGCCATACGAAGGCGCGCGAGTTCGGCTTTTTGTGCGCTCAATTCGGTTTCGATGATCCGTTGCACGGGGGCGGCCCAAACCCGGCCCGACGAAAAGCGATACCGAACCGACAATGCTGCCAAGAACGCGGCCCATGCCAGAACGGCCAAACGCCAATCGGCTAATTGCGCAATAATCAACGCAACGCACACGCCGGCACTAATGCCGATAGCCCACATGAAATCCCGCGATCGAACGCGCGCGGCCGTATTGCGGATAAGGGTGGCGAGATTATTCTGCATATTGCTGGGGGTTCTATCGCGGCCTAAGCATGGCGAAAAGCCCGCCGCCCAAGAAACCTGCAAAACATTGCAAAGAAATACCCAAAGCATCCCGTGCGCCGCCGATAACACCAGCGCCGCCACCGAGCTGGCTTTCGATCAAAACGATCAAGAGTGCTATCGCCGCGGCCCCGGCAACCGGATAGGCGATCGGTGCAAGTGGGGTGAGGATTCGTTTAACACCAGCCGCAACCGCGAACGCGATCAGCAGAGCAATAGTGATTGTTGCGCCATATTGCCAAAGCCCGCTCAGATTACTCGTATAGTAATCAAGCTTTTGACCGGCTGTGAATTCCATGCCGATGGCCGACTGTTTTGCGATGACTTGCTGGGTGTAGAATATCGCGGCGGACACATAGGTCACGAGAACGGCAATAATAAAGGCGATTGCTGTTTTTGCGATCTTCATCATTCCAACCCATCTATTTGCGCGCCCAACTTAGCACCATTTTATGTCAGCGCTAACTCGTATAACATAGGGGTGGCCAATTCGCGGGACGAAATATTGACCGCAATCACCGCCTGCGCCTACCCATAGAGATCAAATTTGCCAATTCACTGAAAGGGTTAACGATGACCAAGCGATTCTTGATGATTAGCTGTGCTGTATTGATGACTGCCTGTTCTGGCGAAAGTGGTGCGGGCCCAACTTCGGCAAAAGGCGGTGGCGATCCTGCTCTGCAAGAAACCTTGGCCGATCCAGCGCCGGAAGGTGAGCTCGCACTTGATGTTGAGGTGCTGGCCGAAGGCTTGGCCAATCCGTGGTCGATTGCGTTCTTGCCCAATGGCGACATCCTTGTAAGCGAGCGGGCGGGACGTTTACGGATTATTCGCGATGGCAATTTAATGCCAGACCCGGTGTCGGGATTGCCTGAAATTCATCCGGGCCGACAAGCGGGCCTTTTCGATATTCTTCCGCATCCGAATTTTTCGGAAAATAACTGGCTGTATCTTGCCTATGCCCATGGCACTGACCGCGCCAATGCGACGCGCATTGCGCGGGCAAAATATGCTGATGGCGCGCTTGGCGAAGTCGAAGTCCTATATGATGCGGTTCCGGAAAAAGATACGAACCACCATTATGGCGGTCGTCTTGTGTGGGGCGGCGATGGCAAACTTTATGCGACGATCGGTGAAGGGTCGAAATATAAAGAAAAGGCACAAGACATGACCAGCAGTTTCGGGTCTGTTGTGCGCCTCAATGAAGATGGCACCATCCCTGATGATAACCCTGTCTTTGGCGAAGGGACGCGGCCTGAATTGTTCACTAAGGGGCATCGCAATGGTCAGGGTTTCACCTATGATGCCGAGCGCGGCATTTTATGGGAAACCGAGCATGGCCCGCGTGGTGGTGACGAGCTGAATATCATTGAAGCCGGCAATAATTACGGCTGGCCACTAGCCAGCTATGGCATCGATTATAATGGTGCGAAAATTACACCGTTTACGGAATATGAAGGTACGACCCAGCCGGTGAAATATTGGACGCCGTCAATCGCCGTTTCAGGTCTCGCGGTTTATCGCGGTGACCTGTTCGCCGATTGGGAAGGTGACTTGCTGGTGGGGGCTATGGCGGGTGCCGCGCTTCACCATATCGAAATGGACGGCGACAAACCGGTGGGCGAGGCGCGTTATTTGCTCAACCGTGGTGAGCGCGTTCGCGATGTGCGTGTGGGGCCGGATGGTGCGATTTACGTGGCGACGGAAATGACCAACGACCCTGAGCCGACGGGCAAGGTTTTACGGCTCACGCCACAATAGGGGTCTAAGGCATTTCCGGTGCGGCAAGGGCGCGACGGGCCGCTTGCCGCGCAAATCGCAAAGTGATCGCTTTACGGCGTGCAGGGGCGAGTTGGCGTTGCGCCGGCGGGCGAATGACGGTCGCCCCAAAATCATCCGCGATGATTAGCCCTTCTTGCGAGGGTAAAAGATCAACCGGAAATTCCTGATCGACGGCGAAATAAAACTCATCGCAATAATCGAGATATTCAGGCCATTTCTGATCGGTTTCGAAATCAGCCCGGCATGATTTTATTTCAGCCATGACCAATTTACCGCGCCGGTCGAGCGCGGCGATATCCGCCCGCCGCTTGATGGGTAACCTGAATTCCGCGATGGGGCTAAGGCCCAAATCCACAAATAGCCGCATCACCCCGCGTGTCAGGGATAGGGTTCGGTCGGGGCGGGTCAGAGGGTCGGGCTTGGCAATCGTGCCTATTGGTGCAATGTTCCGCATTTGTTCATAAAACAGCGCAGATCATTGCAGGTCAAGTGAGTTGGCTCAAATGGAAAGATTAGCCCTGGAATTCAGGCAGGCGCACGACCAGACCGTCAAGTTCTGTGGTGACTTTGATCTGGCAGGAAAGGCGCGAGTTCTCTTTCGGCTCATAGGCGAAATCGAGCATCGACTGTTCCATGGTGGCCGCTTTTCCGGTCTTTTCCTGCCACGCTTCGTCCACATAGACATGGCAAGTGGCACAAGCGCAGGCCCCGCCGCAATCTGCGTCGATACCGGGAACCATATTTTTAACAGCGGCCTCCATCACGGACGCGCCTTCGGCGGCCTCGACGGCATGTTCAGTTCCGTTTTGTTCGATGAAGGTAATTTTTGGCATGGGGCTCGTCTGTAGTTAGTGGGACATGTTTACGAATGGTTGGATGTAAGGCCTTAGCATGGGAGAGCAAGTCTTTTATGCCTCAGTGCGGCGATTGATGTGACTATTGGGGGATTTGTTGCGCTCTGCGCGGCAGCAATATCTTTGGGAAAGCATGACGACGTTTGAAATTGAACTGCCGGACGAAGCCGCAACCAGCGCCTTAGGCGCGAAAATGGCCCCTATGCTCCGGGATGGAGACATTCTGCGGCTCAGTGGTGATCTGGGGGCGGGCAAGACGACATTTGCCCGCGCTATCATTGCGGCGCTCACCGATACCAAAGACGCCCCAAGCCCAACCTATATGTTGGTCGAGACCTATGATGCCGACCGGTTCCAGCTATGGCATTTTGACCTTTATCGGCTCGATGATCCGCGCGATGTCTGGGAATTGGGGCTCGAAGAAGCGCTGGATGATGGGGTGGTGCTGGTGGAATGGCCCGATCGGATTGACGGCTTATTGCCCGAAAACAGCCTTGGATTACGCATAGAAACAGCAGCAAATGGCAAGGCGCGGCGGGTTACCCTGCATGCGGACGCGGCATGGGCAACGCGCCTGAAGGAAGCGGGAATCGTATAAAGTGGACGGCATGACGAATATAAAGAAAACCGATGTCAAAGACGACTTGCTGGCGGCCGCCGGTTGGGGGGACGCTGCCATTTTTCCGCTTGCCGGTGATGCGTCGACCCGTCGTTACGAGCGTCTTGAGCGGGCTGGAAAGACGGCAATTTTGATGATTGCGCCGCCGGGGGCTGAGGCTCCGTGCTGTCCGAAAAATGCGGATGAAGCGACCCGAATTTCGCTTGGGTATAATGCGATGGCGCGGCTCGCCGGCCCAAATTTGCATGCTTTTGTTGCATTGGCCGATGCCTTGAACAAGGCCGGACTATCGGCCCCGTCGGTTCTTGCGGCGGATGCGGCAAACGGGTTTGCCTTGCTCGAAGATCTCGGAGACGACCTGTTTGCGCGCGTGGTTGGCGCGATCGAAGAGGAAACACTTTATCGCGCGGCGATTGACGCCTTGGTCCGGTTACACAAAACCCCACTTTCGCCCGTTGAAAATGATCACTATTCGATGCTCGACTATGATCATCTGGCGCTTGAAACCGAAACCCAATTGCTTATTGACTGGTATTGGCCGCTAAAGCATGGCGAAGCGGCCAATATTGATATTTGTACAGAGTACAAAAGCATGTGGTCAGAAGTTCTGACCGGGCTATCTGTTCCGAATACATTCGTATTGCGTGATTACCATGCGGAAAATTTGCTCTGGTTGCCCAAGCGTGAAGGGGCGGCAAAGGTTGGCGTCATAGATTTTCAGGATGCGCTTTATGGTCATGCGGCCTATGACATTGTTTCCCTGCTCGAAGATGCGCGCCGTGATGTCGACCCTGCGCTGGCGGCCCAGATGATCGCCTATTATCAGGACCAGGTGCCGGGCGATAAGGCACAGTTTGACCGCGATTATGCGATATTAGCGGCGCAGCGAAATGCAAAAATCCTCGGGATTTTTGCGCGCCTTGCCAAACGGGATAATAAACCCGCCTATCTCAATCTTTTGCCGCGGGTAGAGGCGCATTTCGGCCGCGATCTTGAACGTCCGGCGCTCGCGCCGCTCAGGCCGTTTTTTGAAAAACACTTTCCGGGGCTTGCATGACAAATTTTATGCCGCAATCCGCAATGGTTCTTGCTGCGGGGTTGGGAACGCGTATGCGTCCGCTTACGGATGATTGCCCAAAACCCCTTATAAAGGTCGCGGGCAAGGCCATGATTGATTACGCCCTGGATCGTTTCGCCGATGCGGGCGTTGAGCGGGCGGTGGTCAATGTTCATTATCTCGCCGATCAAGTCGAGCGCCATGTAGAAGGCCGGACCACGCCGGAGATCATCATCTCGGATGAGCGTGATGCCTTGTTGGAAACGGGCGGGGGCTTAAAGAAGGCGCGTGGATTATTCCGGGATGGGCCGATTTTTTGCACGAATACTGACGCCATCATGATCGATAGCGACGGGCCGGATGCCTGTTCGGCGCTGGCGAGTGTCTGGGATAGCGTTCAGATGGATGCTCTTCTTTTGTTGGTGCCGATCGAACGAACCAGCGGCTATGATGGCAAGGGCGATTTCAACCGCTCCGTTGACGGACAAATACAGCTTCGAAAAAAAGATACAGCGCCCTTCGTTTTTACTGGTCTTCAAATCATTTCGCAAGAATTGATCGATGAAGGGTCAGAGGGGGCGTTCTCAACACGCGTTTTGTGGGAACGCGCGGCTAGCCGCGGACGTCTTTTCGGTACAATCTATGACGGTGACTGGTTGCATGTGGGGGATCCAGATGGGTTTGAGAAGGCGGAGCGTCGTTTAGGGTGACGGCGGATCAGGACATTTTTAAATCTACAGCGCCGCGCTATTTTTCGATCGCGCCGGGCAGACCGTTTTTGCAAGATCTGGCGCAAACCCTAACGGCCTCCATCACTGCCGAGGATTTTTCCGTCGCTGATGCACTGATCTATCTGCCGACACGGCGGGCGGCGCGTGCCTTATCCGAGGCATTTTTAGCGGCAGCGGGCACAAATGCGGCCCTGACACCACACATCCGCGCGCTCGGCGATATCGACGAAGATGAATTTCTGGTCGATGATATCGGCGCGACCATTGAGGATGAGTTGTCGTTGCTACCGGCGATTTCATCGGCCAATCGGCGCTTAATTCTGGCTCGCCTGATCGCCGAGCGCGAACGGGTATTCTTTGACGGTCAACATCGCTGGGCCGGGGCCATCTCCGCGGCGGATGAGTTGGGAAAGCTGCTCGATTCTCTTTATACGGAAGAGGTCGATGCCGCGAAGCTGGGTGATATCGTTCCCGATGGGTTGGCTGAACATTGGCAAGGGTCGCTTGAGTTTCTCAAAATCGTCACCGAGTTGTGGCCTGACTATCTTGCGGAGCAATCCCTGTCAGACCCCGCGGCCCGGCGCATTGCCCTCATAAAGAAACAAACCAATCGCTGGCTCGAAACGCCGCCAAACCATCCGGTCATTATTGCCGGTACGACCGGTTCAACCCCTGCGGTCGGCCAGATGATGAAAGCGGTGGCGTCTTTTCCCTTTGGCTGTGTGGTTTTACCGGGGCTTGATTTCTGGTCGCCGTCCCATGTCTGGGACGCCGTTGACGAGCCGCATCCGCAAAGCGGCCTCAAGGCGCTGATTGATAATCTCGACGTGCTGCGCGGTGACATCCGGCCCTGGCCCGGTTCGGATTTAGGCAATATCCCTCCGCGAACGGATCTTGTGACTATGGCCTTGCGGCCGGCCGGTGCGTCGGATGATTGGCGCGAATGGGCAGAAAACACCAAAGCAGACCGGTCTGCCATTACGAATGGCATTGAGGGGTTAAGCTTGGTTGAGGCCAAGGATGAAGAGCGCGAAGCATCGATCATTGCGCTGAAATTGCGTGAAGTCGTCAATCAGCCGGATCGCACGGCAATGCTCGTCACACCAGATCGTGACCTCGCCCGGCGCGTCGCGATTAAGATGCGCCGCTGGGATGTGATCGTTGACGATTCCGCCGGTGCGCCCTTTGCCAATACGCCATGTGGTATTTTCCTGCGATTGGTTGCGGCCTGGCTCAGCGATGTCGCCAATCCGGTTCATTTGATGGCGATGCTTGACCATTCACGCTTTGGCGGCGGCCTTAACGGCAAAGACCGTGCCCGCGCCATTGGCGAGATGGACCGTGTGTTGCGGGGCCTAAGGCCGCAAAAAAATATAGAGGGATTGCGCAAACGGCTTGAACAACGTGGCGACATTGCACCGCCGCTCGCGACGTTGTTTTCAACGCTCGAACAAGCGGCCGCTTTATGGCCAGACGCTTCTGAAAGTTTCTCTGATCGATTTGAGAGCCATCTTCGCGCGAGTGAAATACTTTGCGCGAGTGATGAAGAACAAGGCGAGGACCGTTTGTGGCGCGGTGATGACGGTGAAGAAGGCGCTAGCCTTCTCGCTATATTGCGTGACAGTCTGGGCTTAATTCAAAATGATCAGTCAACCGAATATCCGGAAATTTTCACGCGGTTGATCGCCGGCGGGGCCGTGCGTCGGCGCGAACCGGCGCATCCGCGCTTGTCGATTCTCGGCCCGCTCGAAGCGCGTATGCAATCTGCGGATGTTGTCATCCTTGGCGGCCTTAATGAAAGCGTTTGGCCGCGCGACGCGGCGATTGATCCATTCCTCTCTCGGCCCATGCGAAGGGAATTAGGGTTGCCTTCGCCCGAGCGGCGCATTGGCCTTGCGGCCCATGACTTTGCGCAGCTTTCTGCGTCACCCGAAGTGATGCTGGTGCGTTCAACCCGTGCGGGCGGCAAGCCGACTAAGCCTTCGCGCTGGATGGTCAGGCTCAAGAATATTTTAAAAGGGGCTTCGGTTCTTGATCAGGTTGACCAAACCAGGACCTTTGAAGGCCTGGCTGATTTGCTTGATAAGCCGTCTGAAATAGCGCTCATCGGTGCACCTTCTCCGCGTCCGCCTGTTGAGGCCCGGCCCACGGCTTTCCCGGTAACAGCGATTGAAAAGCTTTTACGCGACCCTTATGCGATTTATGCGCAGCGGATTTTGCGCTTACGAAAGCTCGACCCGTTGGGTGAAGAGTTTGACGCGCGGCATGTGGGTAATCTGTTCCATAAAATTATGGAGGATTACGCAAAAGCCCCGGAGTCGGATGCGGCAGCAGGTAAAGAAAAGCTGCTCCAGTTGTTCGACGAATACGCACCCGAATATGGCTATGAACCCCATCATCACGCATTCTGGCGACAGCGCGTTGAAGACGCCTGCGCGTGGCTTGCGCGTTGGGATGAAGAGCAACGGGCGCTGGGCGCGCCGGCGGTTCTGGAAGGTAAGGGCGAATATACGTTTCAGCTCGACGGCACGGATTATACGCTATCGGCACGGGCGGACCGGATTGATATGCGCGCAACGGGCGGTGCTTTTATCATCGATTACAAGACCGGTGATCCACCAACGCTCAGTATGCAGCAGAAATTCAGCCCGCAGCTTTCGCTCACGGGTTTTATCGTCGAAAAGGGTGGTTTTTCATCACTCGGCGCGGCGCCGGTCGATGGGTTTGAATATATCAAAGTGCTGGACCGAAAAGAAAAAGATCGTCCGTCCCGCGCAACGGGCGATGATGCCGCAAAATTGATCGCCGATACGCGCGACGGTCTTTTCTCGTTATTGTTGCATTTTTCAAATGCCGAAAACGCATATATTTCTCAGCCGCGCCCGCAATATACGGATAGTTTTGGTGATTATGATCACCTCGCTCGAAGACGTGAACGCAATGCGCAGGGCGGAGGTGACGAATGACCCCGCTTCAGGAAACAACTGATAACCAACGCCATGCGGCGCATCCCGCGCGATCAGTATTCGTGATGGCCAATGCCGGATCAGGAAAAACACGGGTACTGACAAACCGCGTTGCCCGGCTCTTGCTGTCTGGCGCTGAGCCGGAAAAGATCCTGTGTATTACATTCACCAAAGCGGCGGCCGCTGAGATGGCGGAGCGGCTTTTCTCGGTGCTTGGTGAATGGGCGTTGGCGAGCGATAATGAGTTGATCGAAGCGCTAAAGGAAATCGAAGGCGATGATGCCGAAGAAAAGACGCCCGATCAATTGGCCCAAGCGCGGCGGCTATTTGCGAGAGCGCTAGAAACACCGGGCGGATTGAAAATCCAGACGATCCATTCTTTTTGTGAGAGCGTTTTGCGGCGCTTTCCGATTGAAGCCGGGGCTCCACCGGGGTTCACCGTTATCGAGGATGCGCAAGCCTTGGGCATGCGGAACAGCGCCCTTGATGCGCTGGCGATCCGGGCTGACGACGATCCGCAATTGCGCGCGGCATTTACGCGCCTCTCGGCCACACGAAAAGAAAAGTCGCTGCGTGATCTGTTGTTGTCGGGGCTAAAGCCAACGCTTGAGGATATTGACGTCGATGCCGCGCTGGCGGCCTTGGGGCGGGAGTTGCTGATCGATCCAAAGCTAAGCGAGGATCAGATCAAGGCAGATTTCATAGGGCGTTTATCAAAGGATGACCTTCAATGCGCGCATAACGGTCTCGCGGCGGATGGAAAACAGCCACAAGACGCAGCCAAAAGACTCGCCCCTTATTTTTCGGCGTCGGGCGCGGACGAGAAATGGGACATTCTTTGCGCTTTTCTTTTGACTGCGGATCGCAGCAAATTGCGCAGTCGAATTGCGACAGCGGCGACCGATAAGGTCGATCCATGGGTTGGGCCATTTCTGAAACAGTTGGCGCAAGATTTCGAAGATACATTGCGCCAGTTAAAGAAGCTTGCGTTTTTTCAGGATACAGCCGCCCATTTCCGTCTTTGTAAGGCGCTTTTTGACATATACGCTGCCGCGAAATCCGATCGAGCGGCGCTTGATTTCGATGATTTGATTGTTCGTACACGACAGCTTTTCAGCCGCGTTAATTCCGCTTGGATCATGTTCAAGCTCGATTATGGCGTCGATCATATCTTGATCGACGAAGCACAAGATACCAGCCCCAACCAATGGGCTGTGGTTGAAAGCCTGTTTGAGGATTATTTTAGCGGCGCTGGGGCGCGGCTTGATCAGCGCAGTTTCTTCGCTGTTGGTGATATGAAACAGTCGATCTATTCATTTCAAGGGGCGGATGTCGGGCTGTTTCAGGCAAAAGAAATTGATCTTGGCCGACGTCTTGAGGCGGTAACCGACTATAAAAATCTCAAGCTCAAAATGTCCTTCCGAACGACAGAGCCGGTTCTCAAATTTGTCGATGAAGTTTTTTCAGACAAGGAAGCGGCTGAAGGGCTTGGTGAATTTCCGATCCCGGAACATGGCGTTTGCCGCGAAGGGCAGGCGGGGCTGGTTGAGCTGTGGCCGTTAACGCCGCGCCCCGAGAGTGAGACAGTCAATGTCTGGGATGCCCCCGTTGATGCACCGGCGGGTGATCATCCGGTCAGGGTGCTTTGCGAGAAAATTGCTTCGACCATAAAAGGCTGGCTTGATCGCGATGAGATTTTACAATCGAGCGGCAAGCCCATCAGGCCCGGCGATATCATGATATTGGTGCAAAGCCGGAGCACGCTTTTCCGCGAAGTCATTCAACGCCTATCGGCCCAGGGAGTGCCGGTCGCGGGGCCCGACCGTTTGGTATTGCTCGAAGACCCGGTGATTGAGGATCTGTTGTCCTATGCGCGGTTCGCACTCAATCAATCGGATGATTTATCGCTGGCCGAAATTTTAAAAAGCCCGCTTTTCGGTTTTGATGACGACAATGATCTGTTCCCGCTTGCCTATGACAGGGAATATAGTTTGTGGGCAGAGTTACGCAAACGAGCGAGCGAAAATCCGAAATGGAAAACGGCTTTCGATGAAATTTCCCTTGCGCGCGATATCGCAAGGCAGCAAGGCCCATTCGCCTTTTTCAATCATATTCTGGAAACCGGTACGCCTTCGGGGCGGCAGCGATTTTATCGCCGGTTGGGAGAGGTGAGCAGTGATGCCATGGATGAATTGCTGCGCCAGGCCATCGATTTTGAAAACGCTTCTCCCCGCTCTTTGCGCGAATTTTTGTCATGGTTTGAAAAATCAGCGACGGATATCAAACGCGAGATGGACCGCCAGAATGATGCAGTTCGTGTCATGACGGTACATGGCGCAAAGGGGTTAGAGGCCGATGTTGTCTTCTTACTCGATGCGCATCGCGAGGTTCGATCAGCAAATGTCGGTCCATTATTTGCGCCCCCAAGCGGCACAAACTTGCCCGATGGATTAACGCTTCTCGCGGGGTCAAAGACGAATGATGTCGACCTGACCGACCGCGCCCGCCAAGAGAAATTGCAACAAGACTATGAAGAATATCGTCGCCTGTTTTATGTAGCGGCAACCCGCGCCCGTGATCGGCTCTATATTTGCGGCGTTCAGCAAGGCAACAACAAAAATCCAAACGATAAGGAAACGGGCGTTAAATCCTGGCATGCGTTATCGATTGACGCGTTTGAGCGGTTGGGCAAACGGGCAAAAATTGGCGCGGAAGGGTTTTGGCCGAATGACGACAGCCCCGTTATGCGGATTAGCTGTCCACAAACGGCAAAGGTAAAGCCTTCGGAAAAAGCGATAGAGACGACAAGTGCACTCGCCGCGCCCGATTGGATGTTTGAAAAAGCCCCCGCCGAAGGGCGCGGACAGCGATTGACGCCATCGAAGCTATTGGGTGAAGAGGATTTAGAAGCGCAAGCACCAGCCTATTCACCAGTGCTCGGCGAAAGCGGCGGCGACAAATATTTCCGTGGCCGGATTATACACCGCCTCCTTGAGCTATTGCCGGAGGTTGCAGCAGAGGTGCGTTCAGAAGCGGCGGACCGGCTATTGGCGCGCCTTGCGCAGACTGTAAGTCCGGATGAGCGGGATTTATGGCGCGACGAAGTTTTGACGGTTTTGACCGATGAAAAATTTTCTGCCGTATTCGCGCCGGGCTCGCGCGCCGAGGTGCCGATTGTCGGACGCCCTGCCAATGCGCCTGCGGATTTGCGGATCAATGGTCAAATTGACCGATTGGTGATAACCGAAAAACAAGTGCTGGTTGTGGATTATAAAACCAACCGCCCGCCACCCCATGATGTGGTAAAGGTTGATCCCACTTATGTGGCGCAGATGGCGGCCTATCGCGCCTTGCTACAGGAAATCTATCCTGAACATGAGATCATCTGTGCATTGCTATGGACGTTTGATGCGCGATTGATGGAGCTGCCAGGGGAAATTCTCGATCACGCCTTCGCGCGCATAAAGTCTATGGGTTGAAACCCTGCGCTCAGCGTCTATCTTGCACTCTACCGATCCAGCAAACTGGATTAAACGGCGCATTCAGGAGTAACCGAGCCATGACGATTAAAAATGTAACCGATGCCAGCTTTGCCGACGATGTCCTTACCTCTGGCGACACTGTGCTGATTGATTTCTGGGCGGAATGGTGTGGCCCTTGTAAGCAGATTGCGCCAGCGCTCGAGGAAATTTCGACTGAATATGACGGCAAGATCAATATCGCAAAAGTGAATATTGACGAAAACCCTGAAACGCCTGGGAAATACGGCGTGCGCGGAATTCCGACCCTGATGATTTTCTCTGGTGGTGAACATATCGCGACCCGCGTGGGCGCGGCACCGAAAAGCCAGATTGCTGCGTGGATTGATGAAGTTCTGAAAGAGGCTGCGGCCTAAGCGTTTTCGCGCAGAATTTCCCCCGCAAGATATAGCGAGCCGCCGATGAGAATTCTCGGCGGCTCGTTTTTATTTTGCGCACATGCTGCTTTGATGGCGTCCGTAAGCGATGCGTAGTGCGTGGCAGAAAGGCCAGCCTTGGTTGCGGCGTTTGCCACTTCATCGGGGCGCATCACCCCATCGTGATCCGCAGCAACACAAAAGACCGATCGCACAAGCCCGGAAAAATTCGCGAAATAGCCAGCAGCATCTTTATTGGCCTGCATCCCTGCGATCATCACCAGCGGTTTTGCGTTCCGTGCCTCGAAATCGGCAATGACCGCAGCGATTGCCCGTCCGGCATGGGGGTTATGGCCGCCATCAAGCCAGATTTCGGGATCTGCCCCCAGTGATTGCCGCGCAAGATCGACGATTGGGCCGCTCGTCAGGCGCTGCATGCGCGCAGGCCATTTCGCGCTTTGTAGCCCGGTTGACATCGCGGTTTCATCAATGGCGATGCCACCTGCGCGGAGCGCGGCAATTGCCGTTCCTGCATTTTCAATTTGATGGGCACCGGCTAGGCGCGGCAGATCAAGATCGCACAGCCCATCATCATCTTGATAAATAAGCCGTCCGTGTTCGGAGTGAACATTCCATTGCTCGCCGAACGCATGAATTTTTGCACCGACCTTTTGTGCGTGGCGTTGTAACACGGCCATGGCTTCCGGCGTTTGCTTTGCGATGACGGCCGAGCGATTGCGCCTGAAAATGCCTGCCTTCTCGCCGGCGACTTCGCCAATTGTGTCGCCAAGAAAAGACTGATGATCGAGATCGACCGGTGTTACGATAGTGATCAACGGGTCGTCAAAAACATTGGTCGCATCAAGCCTGCCGCCCAAGCCAACTTCGATAATCGCATAGTCGGCGGGTGTTCTGGAGAATGCTAAAAGTGCCGCGCAGGTTGTGGTTTCAAAATAGGTGAGATGGTCGTCACCCATCGCTTTGTCGGTCTCTTCCAACGCATCGATGAGCGCATCATCGCTAATTTGTTGCCCGGCCAGAACAATCCGCTCGTTAAAGCGAACGAGGTGCGGTGAGGTATAGACGTGTACGGATTTACCGGCTGCTTCGAGCGCTGCGCGAATAAAGGCAACCGTCGAGCCTTTGCCGTTCGTGCCAGCGACATGGATAACGGGCGGGAGCTTTTTCTGAGGGTCGCCAAGGCGCGCCAAAGCTGCGTAGACCCTGTCGAGCGAGAGATCGATGATAACGGGGCGTCGGCTCGCAATCTTTGCGAGCGTGGTTTCAACCTTGCTCAACGGACAGGGTCCTTAAATGTCTGGGCGCAGAATTATTCTGCGGCTTTATCCAGCTTTTGTGGCGGTTTCGGCGTCACTGTTTTGCGCGCTTTTGGGCTGGGCGAAGCTTTGTCTTCGCTGTTGGCCGCAACCAGTTCGGTCGTGGCTTTGCCTTGCGATGCGGCGCTCTGGCGGTCGTTTAACAACACCCGAACGAGCCGCGCCAGCGTGGATTTCATGTCGCCACGACGCACCACCATATCCACCATGCCTTTTTCTTCGAGAAATTCAGCACGCTGAAAGCCTTCAGGCAGTTTTTCGCGGATCGTCTGTTCAATAACCCGTGGGCCGGCGAAGCAAATCAATGCGCTAGGTTCCGCCAAGTTTACATCGCCCAACATGGCGTAAGAGGCCGTCACACCACCGGTCGTCGGATTGGTGAGGACAACGATATAAGGCAAGCCAGCTTCCTTGACCATTTGAACGGCAATGGTCGTGCGCGGCATTTGCATCAATGACAAAATGCCTTCCTGCATTCGCGCGCCGCCGGATGCGGCAAACACGATAAGCGGCGCACGTTTTTCAACTGCCGTCTCTGCGGCTTTCAGCATCGCTTCACCAAGGGCCATGCCCATTGATCCGCCCATGAATTTGAAATTCTGCACTGCGACGACCGCTTGGGCACCGTCAATCTTGCCAAAGGCCGCGCGCATTGCGTCTTGCTGGCCTGTTTTACGACGATTGTCTTTCAGGCGATCGACATATTTTTTTTCATCGCGGAATTTCAGCGGATCCATAACAGGATCGGGAAGTTCGATGTCTTCGAATTTACCGTCGTCAAATACCATCGCAAGGCGTTCAGCCGGGCCGATTGCAAGGTGGTGATCGCAAGAAGGGCACACTTGATTGGAAGCGTCGAGATCGCGTTGGAACACCATTTCCCCGCAACCGGGACATTTGGTCCATAAAGAATCCGAGCCGTCATCTTTGCGGTTGAAAATATTCTTGATGCCCGGAGGGATGTTCGACAGCCAACTCATATACGACAGCGCTTTCCTTGTTTATTTTCCTGTAGAAGGGTTCTTATCTATTTCCGTGCGGCGCGAATTGCCCCTGAAATATCCGATGCCAGTGTCAAAACGGCGTTAATAGCATTATCGGCCTCACCGGGGTGCGCTTCAAGGGCTTTAGCGAATTCATCGACCAAGGCAGAGCCAACCACGACGGCGTCGGCAAAACCGGCGAATTCTTTAGCTTTTTCAGCTGTTTTGATACCGAAACCAACGGCCGCAGGCAAGCCAGATGCTGCCCGAATGCGATTGAGCGCGTCCTCGACAATGGCTTTCTCACCGGCCGCTTTTCCGGTGATGCCCGCGACGGAGACGTAATAGACGAAGCCAGAAGTATTTTTCACCACTGAAGGCAGGCGCGCATCATCGGTTGTGGGCGTCGCCAAGCGGATGAAATCAAGTCCCGCTGCCCGCGCCGGCAGGCATAGTTCCTCGTCTTCTTCCGGCGGCAGATCAACGATGATCAAGCCGTCAACACCAGTTGCCTTGGCGTCAGCCACGAATTGCTGGGGCCCATAGGCGTAAAACGGGTTGTAATAGCCCATGAGAATGATCGGTGTTTCATCATCTTGGGTGCGAAATGACCGAACCATATCAAGCGTTTTACGCAAGGTTTGCCCGCTTTCGAGCGCTCTCAGGCCCGCTGCGGCCACTGAGGGGCCATCCGCCATCGGGTCGGTGAAGGCGACGCCAAGCTCAATCAGGTCTGCCCCCGCGCCGGGCAGCTTTTTCAGCAATTCCAGCGACGTTTCCGTATCCGGGTCGCCAGCCATGACGAAAGGAATGAAGGCCGCGCGATTTTCGGCGCGTAATTGATCGAAGCGGGTTTTGATGCGTGACATGAGATTAAACCTGAACTTTGCCGGACTGCGTAACGTGCTGGCGCAAGATTGCAAGCAGTTGCCTTGGCGAACGGTCAATTCGCGCTTATTTCTCCCCTAGAAAATCACGAAAGCCATGAATTTATGACGCAGCCGCGCTCAGGGATTGCCGGGAATATCGCCATCGGAGCGATTTGGCTTTACCGCCGCTCGTTATCGCCGCTGTTTTATTTTCTGGGGGTTCGCTGCCGGCATGAGCCGAGTTGTTCGCAATATGCGCGCGAAGCCTTTAGTCGCCACCGATTGGGCCGGGCCTTCTGGCTTTCCCTGTCGCGCCTTTTGCGCTGTCACCCCTTCGGGTCGAGCGGGTTTGACCCGGTGCCCACGACGACGCCAAAGGTCGGGTGGCGGTTTTGGCGGCTCGGCGATTGGTCATGGAGCGTGCGAAATGGCCCGCTTGATGATGGAAAAAGCCCCGATCACGACCAATAGCCAGCAAACATCACTCCTGCGCTTGACGAATGGTCCGCACTTTGGGAAGTGACAGGACTATTTTGCGCCTGCAATAAACGAGAAAATGACCATGGTCGCCATTACTTTGCCTGACGGTTCCGTTCGCCAATTTGACGGTCCCGTGACCGGCACCGAGATCGCTGAGAATATCTCGAAATCCCTCGCCAAGAAATCATTGGCGGTGAAGGTCGACGGCGAAGTCCGCGACCTCTTTGGTGAGATTACAGATGATGCAAGCGTCGAGATCATCACGCGCGATCATGAAGACGCACTCGACATCATCCGCCATGATACGGCGCACCTTTTGGCGCAGGCGGTGCAGGAGCTATTTCCCGGCACACAGGTAACGATCGGGCCGAATATCGAGGACGGGTTCTTTTACGATTTCGCGCGCGACGAGCCGTTTTCGTCTGATGACCTTGCGGCGATCGAAAAACGCATGAGCGAAATCGTCGAAGAAGGCCGCTTGACCCGCAAAGAAGTCTGGGATCGTGATGAAGCGATCAAGCACTTCAAGGATATTGGCGAACATTACAAAGCCGAGATCATTGCTGATCTGCCCGAAGGTGAAGATGTCAAAATCTATTATCACGGCGATTGGCATGATTTGTGTCGCGGGCCGCATCTTCCGTCTACAAAGCATATTGGCAAGGCGTTCAAGCTGATGAAGGTTGCTGGTGCCTATTGGCGCGGCGATCATCGCAATGCGATGCTGCAGCGGATCTATGGGACCGCCTGGACCAATGAGAAAGACCTTAAAGCTTATCTCACACGGCTCGAAGAGGCGGAAAAGCGCGATCACCGGAAGCTTGGCCGCGAGATGGATCTATTCCACTTCCAGCAAGAGGCGCAAGGCTCGGTCTTCTGGCATGCCAAGGGATATCTCGTCTGGCGGCAGCTTGAAGCCTATATTCGCCGTCGTCTTGATGCGGACGGATATAGCGAAGTGAAAACGCCGCAATTGCTGGATTCGAAATTGTGGGAAATTTCTGGCCACTGGGGCAAGTTCCGCGAGAACATGTTTGTGGTGCCCGATGAGATCCCGTCAACTGAGGACGAAGGCCCGGTTTTGACCGGCGAGGCCGATTTGATGGCGCTCAAGCCGATGAACTGTCCGGCGCATGTGCAGATTTTCAAACAGGGCATCAAGTCCTATCGCGACTTGCCGATCCGCATGGCGGAGTTTGGATGCTGCCACCGGAACGAAGCTCATGGCGCGCTGCACGGTTTGATGCGTGTACGTCAGATGACGCAAGATGATGCGCATATTTTCTGTCGCGAAGACCAGATCACCGAAGAAACCAAGCGTTTCCTCGAGTTATTTGCCCGCGTTTATAACGATATGGGCATGACCGATATCGCTTATAAACTCGCAACGCGGCCAGAAATGCGTGCAGGCGATGATGCCACATGGGACCTCGCGGAAAAGGCGCTTTCCGATGCATTGACCTCCGCCGGGCTTGAATTCGAAATCGCCGAGGGCGAAGGCGCGTTCTACGGACCGAAACTTGAGTTCCATTTGACGGATGCGATTGGTCGTACATGGCAGGCCGGGACGTTCCAGCTCGATTATGTGCTGCCGGAACGGCTTGATGCCAGCTATGTGGATGAAAGCGGTGGTCGCCAGCGTCCGGTCATGCTGCACCGGGCGGTATTTGGTACTTTCGAACGCTTCATTGGTCTACTGATTGAGCATTATGCAGGACGTTTGCCATTATGGCTCGCGCCGGTGCAGGTGGTCGTAACAACGATTACGTCAGCGGCCGATGATTATGCCCGCGAAGTTGCCGATGAATTGCGCGCCGCGGGGCTTCGAGTGGATCTCGATACACGGGCCGAAAAGATCAATTACAAAGTCCGCGAACACTCCCATGCGAAAGTGCCGGTCATCGCTGTTGTTGGTGCGCGCGAAGCGGAAGAGAAAAAAGTATCCCTCCGCCGATTGGGGTCGAAAGATCAGGAATCGATGACCCTCGATGCTGCAAAAACATCGCTGGCTGAGGAAGCGCTGGCCCCTGATCTCAAATCCATCTAGCGTTCCGTTATGGAACTGAGTTGGCGAGATAAGCGCGATAAGGCAAGCCGTCGTTTATTCTACGGCTTGTTTTTTCTATTGCCCTTAACGGCGGTGTTTGGTCATCGCGGTCTCGCGCCATGGTTGTTGCTAGCGAGTTTACCGGCCTTTGCGCGCGGTGATTTTTGGCAGGCGGCCTTTGGCAAACTGTTCGATAACCCAAGTTTGAAAGATCCAAAATTTGCGGGCTTTACCGCCATTTTGTTTTTCTGTTTCTGGATTTTCCTATCTGGCTTCTGGTCGCCCAAACATCATTTCGGATTGGCGCTTTATGTTCTTGCGCCGGTGTTGGTCGGCGGCAGCGTCACCTGGTATGCGCTCAATCTTTCGCGCATCTGGGCATGGCGACTGGGGCGGGCATTCTTATTGGCCATCGTCGGCGGCATGGTTGTTCTAGCGCTTGAGGGTGCGAGCGGCGGTGTTTTGCGCGGCTTGTTACCGCCGCAAGAGGCTGACCCTTCGCGTGATACGATTGCGCTTGCCCGTGGGGTCACGGCGCTAACGCCGGCCTTGTTTCCTGCAGCCGCGATTGCGGTCAGGTTATGGTCAAAACCGGCGGCGGTGCTTGCGGTGATCCTTGGATTGATCGCTGCGGCTCTCAATGATGTGACCGCGAATGTGGTTGCGATCCTGATCGGTATGGCGGCGACCATGGTTGCCTTGGCGATACCGCGCACGGCGCTCAAAATCTCAGCCTGCGGCGCAATTGCTGTGCTGTTCGCCTTTCCGATTGCGGCAATGTTTATACCGGTGGATGCAATCTATACCTATGTCGAGAGTGAGGCCTCTGCGGATAGGAAAGCGGCAATTGCCTCATTGATGCACCGATTGGCGATCTGGAAAGCCACGGCAACAGAAAGCATTGGCGGTTTGCCGTTTGGCCACGGCGCGGATTATGCGCGCATGTTCAAAGAAGTTGCGCCAAGAATCGACGTGCCGGGCATGCCCTTGCCCGTGTCCGTCAGCCCTAATCATCCGCATAATGTCTTTATTCAGGTCTGGCTTGAGCTAGGTGTGCCGGGGATCGCGGCACTTACGATATTTCTTTATTACGGCCTGATCACGTTGCTGCGCGCAAACCTTTCAAAGGCGGTTAGCGCGGCGTCTGTGGGCGCGTTTGCGGCGATACTGGTTTCCGTTACAGTGGAAGGCAGTTTGTGGCAGGTCTGGCGCATGGCTGCGATGGCGCTCGCAGCAAGCGGTGTTGCGCTCCTGCATTCGCTTGAAAAGCGCTAAGGAGTGATGGGCGTGGAGCCGGGCCAAGAGAGAACGCCTTCGGTCACTGCGGTGGTCGTCAGTTATTTCACCGGACCGGTGTTGGCGCGGTCACTGGCAAGTTTGGGCCAGCAACCGGAAATCACTGAAATCATTCTCGTTGATAACGGCAATTTCGACGGCGATATCGACGCGGCCATCAATGATAGCGATTGCACCGCGTTGGTTCGCGTCATCTCTGGGCATGGCAATATTGGTTTTGCTGCCGGGTGCAATCTGGGTGCGCGTCTGGCCCAGTCCGACTATGTTTTGATTTTCAATCCCGATGCGATCATGCCGGATGGCGGAATCGCGCAAATGCTCGTTGACGCCGAAGAGCTTGAGCGCCCTTGGCTGATGGGGGCAAAGTTAGTCGGTCCCGATGGGGTCGAACAACAAGGATCGCGGCGCCGGGTTCTGACCCCCGGCCGCGCCTTTGTCGAGGCAACCCGACTTTATCGGCTCGCGCCACAACATCCTTATTTCCAGCGCTTTAACATGCATACAAGCGCATGCCCGGACGAGGTCATCGACGTGCCGACAATTTCTGGCGCGGTCATGTTTTTACCGCTTGCTGATTATATGGCGATTGACGGCATGGATGAGCATTATTTCATGCATGTCGAAGATGTCGATTTTTGTCTGCGCTTTTCGGATGCGGGCGGCACGGTTTATTTCAACCCGCATGTTCCGGTTGTTCATTTCAAAAGTTCGAGCCGCGCTAATCCGGTGCGTATCGAAGCGCGAAAAACCGCCGGCATCATTCGCTATTTTCATAAGCATTTTTCAAATGCCTATCCGCGCCCGTTTCTGTGGTTGGTGGATGCGGCGCTTTGGGTATCGTTCGGCTTGTTGTTCGTTAAACGCGCTATTCTAAAGGCGCTGCGGCTTGTGGGCTTTGGTATGCGGCGCGGCGAGCGCGGGTTGCGTCGCGCGCGATCATTGTCGAAACGGCAATCCGAACGCTGATTTATCGGCTGCCGGGTTCGTAATAATCCTCAAGGGCGAAAAGCGTATAGCGACGGGTGGCGTCGGGTCCGATCTCGGCTGTGCTGACGCCCATGGGCTCTATGCTGCCAAAGCGGTAATCAACATGCGCAGAATCATCGCGGGTTGTAACAAACAAGACTTTTGACGCCCGCGACGGATCAAAGGCGAGAAAGGCTTCGAAGTGATTATCGATATTGCTGTTCGGGTCGATCGCCACAATCGGTAGGGTTGTCATACGCTGATGGTAGAGCATCTCGCCGATTAAATAACGATCATCCACGACGATTGCGTCAAAGCCGTGGGCCTTGGCGGTAATATTGTCAGTCTGTTCCTGCCAGCCGCGTAGGTCTTTGATCGGTTCTGAAAGACCAATCCGATCAATCAGATTGAAATTCAGCATGCCGATCATGAAACAAATCGCGAGCGCGACATGCAAGGCGACGCTGATTTTCACCAAATACGCTCTACCAGTGGTGGTTAGAAACCAGGTCACCAACAATATCGCCGCCGGGTAAGACGCCGCGGCCCAATTGGCATGGGCGCGTGATAGGAATGCCTGAATGGCAACGATACAAAGCGGCGTCAGGGCCAAAACCAGGAGCATCAATGCCTTTGACGAATCCTCTTGGGTACGCCATTGGCGGCTTTTTGCGGTTAGATAGATTAACACGCTGAACGGAATGATACCAAATACCGCAAACTGACCCGCCGTGAATTCCAACAGGTTTAGCGGCTTGAACATGGAAGCCCCCCAATTGGCATTGTCCGCGGTGTGGCTGAGGGTTTGGAAATCGTTCTGGCTGTTCCAGATGATGTTCGGCAGGAACAACGCAAAGGCAATGAATAGGGTCGCCGCCAGTTCAGGGCGCAATAGCGATTTACGCAACGGCGCGATCATGAACATCACGCCCAATCCGACGACGAAATAGACCATTGCATATTTCGATAACAGGCCGAGGCCGATCATTACCCCGAGTGCTGCAAAATTGAGCGCACGATTTTTCGCGCCCTCAGAGGTACGCGCGAGGAAATAAATCGCGCCCGACCAGAAAAATAATAAAGGCGCATCGGTGGTGATAACGAATGAAGAGAGAATACCGCCCGGTAACGTGAGCCATCCAAGCCCCGTCCAGAATGCAATTCGCTTACTGAACAGTTGGCCGCCGGCAAGGTAAAGAAAACTTGCCGTGCCAAGGTGGAATAATGGCGCTGACAGCCGAACCGCCCAAGGGGCATTGCCGAATAAATCGGTCGTTGCGGCGATTGCCCATGCGATCATTGGCGGTTTTGAATAATAGCCAAAGTCCAGATCGCGGGACCAATACCAATATTGTGCTTCGTCGGGGCCAATTTCTGCGGGTGAGAACACCAGAGTCAGAATGCGCGCAAGGGTCAATGCGGTGGCAATCGCCCAGAAATTACACCAAAGTGGTGTGGTCGTGGTGCTGATATTGTCTTTTGTCATGCACTGCCAATTCGCAAAGGTCAGAAGCTGCGAATATAAATGGTAAGTGTTACGGTTTTCCCATTGGAGTAATTTAGACCGTCAATAACAGCAAGAGTCTTTACCGGGCTTTCGGCGAGTTCAAACATAAACTCTTGTTTATGTCTTTCTTCGATGATGGCCGCGATTACCTTGCCGGTCTTCAAAAGCGTTGCCGCATTGGCGGCATTTGTCAGCTTGGTGGCAGTTCCCAAAAGGAAAACAGCTGAAGGTTCGGAATAGCCCGCAATGGCCACAGGGAGCTGATTGTCGCGAATGGGATGTCGATCCGCCAATTCGAGCGCAGTTGACATTCGGGGCGAAACCGCAAGATCCGACAGGCTCGGCAAAATTACGGTCATTAATGTCCAGGCATAAAGCGAGGCCAAGACGGCGGAGGCGATCCCGGCCTCATAAGATTTTTTGCGCCAATAGAGCATGGTGATGAAAATCGTTGCGAGGGCGATGACACCACTAACGCCAAAGCAAAGCATGGACATTGCCATATCGCTAAAGAAAACCGGAAGGGCGGCGACGAGACCAGCCGCAATCAATCCGACCACGCAGTAAATTATCGGGCCAATTTTTTCTGGAAGGGTATTTCGCACGATGTCCGTCGCCGCATAGGCCGCAAGAATGGCCAGTGCGGGATAAAGCGGCATGACATAATGCGGGAGTTTTGTACCCGCCAGTTCAAAAACGATCCATGCCGGGATAATCCAAGCCAGCAAAAACCGCATATTCCATTGATCGCGCCCGCCCCATGCACGCGCAAAGCCGCTCAGCACCAAAGCCGTAGCGGGCCAAAAAAGTGGCCAAAGCAAAATGAAATGATAGCCCGGACCACCCGCATGCCCTTCTTGCGCATTGCCGACTTTCCCGAGCATGTCATTGCCAATCGCCTCGGTAAAGAAACGGCCCTCGGTCGCTGACCAGATCGCATAGGCCCAAGGGCTAATCATCAGTAAAAGGATGATCACGCCGGTGATCGGTCGCATCGGCCAGATCCAGCCAAACCGTTTTCGGCCAGTCGATAAGCCCGCGCCCGTTAACAATGCCACGAGCGGCGCAATCGGTCCTTTGATCAAAATTGCGGCACCCTGCGATAACCAGAACACCAATGGCCAACGCCAACCTGTTGGTTTGCTGTCGCCCGTATTTGTACTCAAGGTTCGTCGGTAAACAGTCAGGAACGCAAACTGCGCTACACAGATTAATCCCAGCAAGACGCCATCGGTCTTTGCAATCGTTCCTTCGGCGGCAACCAGAGGTGCACTTGCGATGAATAGCCCAGCCAGAAACCCGGTGCGTCCGTCAAAAAGTCTGGCCCCGGCCAATGCGGTGAAAATCGCAGCGATCACCACACCGATCATCGAGGGAATGCGATAGACCCAGATCTCCCGGGATTCGACCGATGAAAAGAGTTTCACACTCGCCGCTTGCAACCAATAAATACCCGCGGGCTTTTTGTTGCGCTCACGATCTTGAAAACGCATGACGATATAGTCTTCGCTTTCAAGCATCTGCACCGTGGCCTGCGCAAAGCGGGCTTCGTCTCGGTCAAGCGGCGGTAGTGACCAAAGCCCGGCAAAGGCCGTGACCAAGGCAAAAAGCCCCACAATGCCTAGACGCACGGATGACGTGCCTTGTCTTAAATCCATCGTCAATATGCCCCCATGGATGGATTATAGTAAAAGGTCTATATGCATTTGTCTTGTCTATCGGCCAAAGAGAATAGGGTGACCATTGGCCACGGATCAGTTATGAGCATTGGCCAATGAATCAAAGTGAAAACCGACATCCTATTATTAGTGTGATCGCGCCGATGCTGAACGAAGCCGGCGGCGCTTCTACGCTTGTGGATGAAATTGCTGCGGCATTGGCAGAATTTGAGCATGAGATCATCATTATCGATGATGCTTCGACGGATGAAACGCGGGCGGAATTGCGGGCGGCGCGAAAGATTCATCCGCAACTGCGCATTCTGTGCCATGAACAAAATGCAGGGCAAAGCCGCGCAATCAGAACCGGTGTGTTGGCCGCGCGGGCGGATATTGTGGCCATGCTTGATGGCGACGGCCAAAACGATCCGGTTCATATCCCCGCGCTTTACCGTGTGCTGATGGATGCAGATCCGGATGTTGCGATGGCCGCGGGCGAACGGCAGAAACGTCAGGATAGCCGTGCAAAAAAATGGGCGTCGCGGGCGGCGAATGCGATCCGGCAGAAATTGCTCGATGACGGCGCGGCGGATACGGGCTGCGGGCTCAAGGTTTTTCGGCGCGAGGCATTTTTGCGGCTGCCCTATTTCGATCACATGCATCGCTATTTGCCGGCGCTGATCCGGCGCGAAGGGTTCAAGGTCGTCTTCATGCCGGTGTCCCACCGCGCGCGGGCGCATGGCGTATCAAAATACACCAATATCGGGCGCGCACTCGTTGCGGTTCGCGACCTTTTTGGGGTGATGTGGCTCCGCGCACGGGCGAAATCGCCCGGAAAAATCACAGAACAACCATAATTTACCAGTTGTTTACCATTTTTGGCGCGCGTCGCGAGCCGTGCTAAGCTATAGGGAAAAGAGGGGATGTCGACGCCATTGGTCTTGGTATCGGCGAGAGAGAAGGATTTCGGACTATGTATCAAATGTTTCCATTATTGGCGGTCAGCCTGATTGTTTATGCGGTGTTGGCGCTAACCGGTGCTGCCGGGCCGCTATGGTATGAAATCGTTTTTGTCGAATTGCCGATGGTCTCAGGCGAGACTTGGAGCGTCAGCTGGGGTGACGTTTTCTTGCTCGCGAGTATGGGGCTGTTATTTGTCGAATTACTGCGCGCAACGAAAACCGGGTCAGATTCGATCATGAATCACGCCCTGTCGGTTGTCGTATTCATCGTGTCGCTTTTGCTTTTCATCATCGTCAAAGGGTTCGGAAACTCGGTCTTCTTCCTTTTCCTGTCGATGACATTTCTTGATTTCATGGCCGGGTTTATCGTGACCACGGTAACAGCGCGGCGTGATTTGGCTGTCGGTGGTGGTGGCGCTTAGCTGATGTCACGTCTTGATTGACGAGGACTGTCTCACCACGAAACAATTTTATACGTAGCGATCAAGCGCGTGTGGACCAAATTGGGACGCACGCGTTTCTGTTTGTTGGTAAACCCGCGCCAGTTTGTTTTCATGGGGCTTTGACTTAGTCCAGCTATTTGGGCAATTCGCGTAGAAAAGCGGGGTTGAATGAACCGTCAATGCGCGCGAGCCTGTTGGCTCAGTGACTTTTTCAAGTCGCTGTAGGGCTGAATTTCGGCCCCAAATAGCGGGTTGGTTAAGTATTTCTTTCATACCGTGCCTTACAAGGCAAAATCGGTGCCGAAGATAATATAAGTGCGAATTCGCTCGCTTCAAATTTTATTTACGGCTTTGCACCTATAGTACGTTCGTAAAAAGTGTGAGTGGGATTAATGGTAAAAAACGCTGAGGCGTTCCCGTTTGAAAATCAGGACAGTTCTGTCCCGTCAGCCGAGCAGAATCCGTCTGCTTTGGCGGATGTTGATGTGAGTGGTAACGGGGCTGCGAATGCGAGTGATCGCGGCTTGCAGACGATGTTCGAATTCGATCCGAATGACGGCACGTTGAAATGGTCGGACGACGAAGCCGCTTCGCGGATTTTCGGTGTCGCGCGCGATCAGATTGCATCGACCGGCACGGCGTTTTCCGAGTGCATTCTCGACGATGAAGATGAAGCGCGGGTTGCCGCCTTTGTCGGCCAGCGCCCGAGCTATGCCTGCGAATACCAGCTCCGCCGTCCCGACGGGAAAGGCCATTGGGTCGAGGAGCGTGGCGGATGGATCGGTACCGGTCCGAACCGTCGGCTTATCAGTGTTATCCGCTCTATCGAAGGCCGTAAGCGCCGCGAAGAGCAATTGTCCTGGCTCGCTTTAAATGACGAATTGACCGGTTTGTTAAACCGGGCCCATCTGCGCAAAACCCTCGAAACGCATATCGCGCGCCTCGAAAGCGGTGAGCAAACAGGGGCTTATATTCTGGCGGGGATCGACGATGTCGGCGCGATCAATGCGGATTTCGGTTTCGAAGCCGCAGACAAGGTCATTGTCGAAACATCGCAGCGGCTTTCCGGTGTGTTAGGGCCGAAGGACCGTATCGGCCGGGTTGCGGGAACGAAATTCGGTATCATCATTAATGATTGTGATGCGGAAGAGTTGCGTCAGGTTTGTGTAAGGCTGTTAAACGTCGTTCGCGAAAATGTCGTGAACACAAAAAGCGGCGCGGTCGCAGCATCGGTTTCGCTGGGCGCAGTCAGCTTGCCTGAACAAGCGACAACAACAAACGAAACCATGACCCGCGCAGAAGCGGCACTGGACGCCGCCAAGCGTATCGGTAAATCAAGTTGGTCATTGTTTACGGACAAAACCGACGTCGTCAGCATGCGTCGGCGCAACACACATATGTCAGACGTTATTCTGACCGCGCTGAACGAACGCCGTGTTCGGCTCGCATTCCAGCCAATCGTTGGCGATCTTGATGAAGTGCCGGCCAAGTTTGAATGCCTGATCCGTATGCATGGCGAGGACGGCCAGCTTGTGCCTGCACCGGAATTTATTCCGGCGGCTGAGCGTTTGGGGCTTGTTCACCTGCTTGATCGGCGTGTTCTGGAATTGGCATTGAATACGCTTGCCGTGTGTCCGAATATTCATCTCAATGTGAATATTTCCATGGAAACGGTGAAGGATTTCGTTTGGGCAGAAGGTTATATCGCTCTGTTGCGCGCCCATCAGGAATTTACAAACCGCATCACTGTCGAGTTGACGGAAACCCAGATTATCGACTCGATCGATGCGACGATTGAGTTCGTCTCAGAGATTAAACGCCTTGGTTGTTCGTTCGGTATCGACGATTTTGGAGCGGGTTACACCTCGTTCCGCAATCTCAAAGCAATGGATATCGATATCCTCAAGATTGACGGGTCCTTCGTCACTGGCGTTTCGTCTTCACGGGAAAACCAGCTTTTCGTCCGTACCCTGCTCGATCTCGCGCGCAATTTCGGTATGAAAACCGTTGCGGAATGGGTCGACAACGAAGCCGACGCCATGTTGCTGAAAGGGCTGGGTGTCGATTACCTTCAGGGCTTTATGATTGGTAAGCCTGAAATTACGCCGGACTGGCTACCTGAGGGCGCACCGAACGATGCGCCTCAGCGTAGCGTTGAACGCGGATAATTGCCGCGCGGTTTAGTCTTCGCTTTCGAGCCGGTCGAGCTTTTTCTGAAGCGCTTCCACTTGTGATTTAAGCGCGTCGATATCAGCATCGCTTTCTTTTCCAGCGGGTGCTGATGCGGCGCTCTTTTGTGGCGTATAGGCCGGGCCAAGCGGCGAGAACATTTTCATCGCCTGTTCGTAGAGTTCCATATTTTTGCGAACGCTATCTTCGAACATCGAAAAACCGGGCGCGGCACCAAACGTCTCGCGCATGCGGTCGCGCATCTCGTCCTGATTTTTCGTAAAGCTGTCCATGCTCATCTCAAGATAAGACGGCACGAAAGATTGAAGGCTGTCGCCGTAAAATTTGATCAACTGCCGCAGGAATTGAATTGGCAGCAAATTCTGGCCCTTGCTTTCCTCTTCGAAAATGATCTGGGTTAAGACAGACCGCGTGATATCTTCACCGGATTTCGCGTCATAGACGACAAAATCCTCGCCGTTTTTGACCATTTCGGCCAAAAAATCGAGCGTCACATAGGATGACGTGGCGGTGTTATATAGGCGGCGGTTCGCATATTTCTTGATGACGATTGCATCGCCTTCGGTCTTGGATCGACCCTTATTTGTTTTTTCTGTCATTGGTACTTCCTCCGATGCCCCATTTTTGCCTCGTCTCGCGAGGCTGCGGCACTGCAATATTCGTGCGGCACCGCGGCGCAGAGTTTTTGTGCGCTTGCTAATACTGCTATAGCATGAAATTAAGATTTGACTACGCGTTCGCACGATCTTTTGCGTCTGCGTAAGCCATTGAGATAGTTTACCCTTAGTACTGACGGGGGGATAAATGGTTAAGACCATTGGCTTCTGCCGGTACGTAACAGCAAATCAGGAGGCTCTATGAGCGGAGCAGTAATCGTTTCGGCGGCGCGAACAGGTGTCGGTTCTTTTGGTGGTGGCTTGAGCACGGTTCCCGCGGCAAAGCTTGGTGAAACCGTGATCGCAGCGGCGATGGAACGGGCGGGCCTATCGGGCCAAGACGTTGAAGAAACCATCATGGGGCACGTGCTTCAGGCCGGACAGGGACAAAATACGGCTCGGCAGGCGAGTATCAATGCAGGGATTGCCAAAGAGCGGCCTGCCATGACGATCAATCAGGTTTGCGGCTCTGGCCTTCGGGCGGTCGCTATGGCGGCGCAGGCGGTCAGACTTGGCGATGCCAATATTGTCGTTGCGGGCGGTCACGAAAACATGTCGCTCGCGCCGCATGTGGCGCATCTTCGCGATGGTGTGAAAATGGGGCCGAAGAACTTTGTCGATTCAATGATCGTCGACGGGCTTTGGGATGCGTTCAACGATTTCCATATGGGCCAAACCGCAGAGAACCTCGCCGATAAATACGAGATTAGCCGCGAAGATCAGGATGCTTTTGCGGTCGCGAGCCAGAACAAAGCGGAAGCCGCGAAAAAGGCCGGCAAATTTGCCGACGAGATTACGCCGGTGGTTATCAAAACCCGGAAGGGCGAAATCGTATTCGACCAGGACGAATATATTCGCGAAGGCGTCACGATCGACAGTATTGCGGGCCTCAAGCCTGCATTTAAACGCGATGGCGGATCGGTTACGGCGGCGAATGCGTCGGGCCTCAATGATGGTGCTGCGGCGCTCATCGTTATGTCCGAAGCGGAAGCGGAGAAGCGCGGGTTGGAGCCATTGGCGCGGATCGCGTCATGGGCCCATTGCGGCGTGGATCCGTCGATCATGGGTATCGGTCCGGCACCGGCCACACGAATTGCGCTTGAAAAAGCCGGATGGTCGCTTGATGATCTTGATCTGATTGAGGCCAATGAAGCATTTGCGGCGCAGGCGCTTTCTGTTGGGAAAGAGCTCGGCTGGGATGCATCAAAGGTGAATGTGAATGGTGGTGCCATTGCGATCGGCCATCCGATCGGCGCGTCTGGCGCTCGGATTTTGACGACCTTGCTTTATGAACTCAAACGTTCGGGCAAGTCGAAGGGTCTGGCCACTTTATGCATCGGCGGCGGCATGGGCGTCGCGCTTTGTGTAGAGCGGTAAACTATCCCTGTGCCGAAGGTTTTGACCTTCGGCACTGTTCGTGGGGATGCGTGCTTATCGATCCGTATAAAGATTAGAATGACCGGGATTAAAGCCGGTATTTGGGAGAAATGAAATGGGAAAGACAGCAATTGTAACCGGTGGAACGCGGGGGATTGGGCGTGCAATTTCTCTCGCGCTAAAGGAAAAAGGCTACACCGTTGCGGCAAGTTATGCCGGTAATGACGATGCCGCCGCTGCGTTTAAGGCGGAAACCGGTATCGGCGTTTATAAGTGGGACGCTGGTGATTACGAAGCGTGTAAGGCAGGGGTTGCTGAAGTCGAAGCCGAGCAGGGCCCAACGGACATTCTTGTGAATAATGCGGGGATTACCCGTGACGGGTTCTTCCACAAAATGACACCCGGTCAGTGGTCTGAGGTTATTCGTGCTGATCTCGATTCTGTTTTCAACATGACCCATCAGGTGTTTCCCGGCATGCGTGAGCGGGGCTTTGGCCGGATCATCAATATCTCGTCGATCAATGGGCAAAAGGGCCAGATGGGCCAGACCAATTATTCAGCGGCGAAGGCCGGCATGCTTGGTTTTACCCGTGCGCTCGCGCAGGAAGGTGCGCGCAAGGGCGTCACCGTAAATGCTGTGGCACCGGGCTATATTGCTACCGAGATGGTTGCTGCGCTCGATGAGAAAGTGTTGCAAAGCATCGTGGCGCAGGTCCCCGTCGGGCGCCTTGGCACGCCTGAGGAAATCGCGGCCAGCGTTGCGTTTCTTGCGGGTGATGAAGCCGGATTTATTACGGGCTCCGTCCTGACGGCAAATGGCGGCCAATATTTCGCGGCCTAAAGGCCAGCTAATCTGAAATTACCGGGCTCTGTCGCCGGTTTCGGCGGGCGCAGAGCCATTTTTTCACCAAATTCCTGTCCTATATTTCATGATCGAATTAATCCGATAGGGCCCGATTTTGACACGCTTGTTTTCACGCATTTCCCTTATAGCGCTGCTCGCACTTATTGGTGTGGCGGGGCAGGGTAATGATGCGCGTGCGGAGATGCCGCGCAGCCATCTGGCGCAGGCGGATAACCCTTTTAACAGCCTTGTTGGAAAACGGCGCGACCGGCGGGAAGAGCGCCGCCAATCGGCCGGCGCAGTTGAGCGCTACGTGCTTGCCGGTGACGGACGGATGTTCCTGTTTGAGGAGCGCGGATCGGTTGCGCGGGTGCAATTTCTGTGCGGCGCAGAGGATAAGCGAATTGATTGCGCGCTTGATGATATCCCCTCACCAGAGATCTATCAGCTCAATGCGATCCGTGGCCCACGGGGCGATGTGATCTATAAAAACGACGAAGGTGAAACGCTGTTGCGGATTGCCGCCTATGGCGGGGCGACCGTGTTCTGGCCCGGAGAAATTCAGGGGACGGCAGCGTCGAAATCCTTTGGCGACGATCATTCCCTGTCGCTGATTTTTGAGGGCCGACAGGTGGCGGTCATGCGGGCGCAGAGTGCTGCGGCCCATATCAGCGCCAAAACCGGCACGCCGATTTTATTCGATATTAGCGCCGCTCCCCGTGGCCCGGGCCAAAATGCTGCTGTCTTGGCGGACGCAATCCTGACCGCAGCCAAGGGGCTTGCGAGTGTCGCCAGCGATCCCACCGGCGCGCGGGTCATTGCGGCGCGCATCAAAAGGGTCTCTTTCGTCCCCGGCGGAGCCGCCGATGTCACGCTCGATGGCGCGGTTTTGCGGATCACCTATGCCCCGGACCAAGATATTGATGGCCGTCCATCGTCGTCGAAAATCAGCTATTTCCTCGAAGAAACGCTTTAATTCCGCGGTTTTTGCCGCGCCGGTTAGGATTTAGACAGGTTTACGTCTTAAAAGAGCCGCATTGGGTGAACATTATTTTCTTATGCAACTTGCGGTTTTCACATATCGGTTTCTGGCTTCCCGGCTCTTGGCGGCGCTATTCGCGGCGACCTTGACGATGGTCAGCATCTGGTCGTCAACCGCGGATGCGCAATCCCTGCGGGAGATCCGTGAGCGGGAGCAAGAAGAAAAAGCGCTCGACCGCGAAGCGGCTTTTACGCAATCGGTTTGCGGCATGCGGTTTGTCACCGTCATTGATTGGCGCTCCGCTAAAGGGTGGCCCGATGGCGCGAGCATTGCCTCGTCCTGCGATGGTGCGCTGGGCGCATTGGAAGCGGCTTGCCGGAAAGGCAATGCGCCGCGCGTTAGCCGGTTTGTTTGTGCCGGAGATGGTTCGGGTGCGTCCTATCGGGGCGGCACGCTACGCTATGGTGCGAGCCCCGGTGACAACGGTTTTTCCAGCACCAAAGCTGTTTTAGATCGCGCGAATTAAGCGGCGCTGATCTGTTCCAGAATTCCAACGCGAATGCCGTCAAAGACATATTGCGTTGACAAGGCCATCAACAGCATACCGAGCAATCGAGTAATCGCATTCATCCCCGTACGGCCAAGTACGTCACCAATCCGGCTGGCGAACGCCATCATTAATACACCGATCGCAAGTACAATCACCACGGCAACCATGGCTGCGCCTTTTTCGACCATTTCGGTGTCCGGCCCCATGACGAGCATAATCGTTGCAATCGCGCCGGGCCCAGCAAGCATGGGAATCGCCAGCGGGAAGAAGGCAATATTATCGCGTGCTGATGCTTTGGGGCCGGGGGTTTTGGCCTGGGTTTCGCTGTCCGGGTCAAAGAACATGCGAAAGCCCATGATAAACAGGATTATGCCCATTGCGGCCCGGAAGGCATCTAGCGACACACCCAGATGATGTAAGAGCGCATTACCGGCAAAGCCGAAAAATACGAGGATCAATATCGAATAAAGCGCCGCCATCAACGCGATGCGAAGGCGCTCGCGCGGGAGTTCGTCCTTGGTCAGTGATGCGAAGATCGGCGTCACAAGGATTGGGTCGATCACGATAAACAGCGTGACGAATGATGCGATAAAGGTCGGTAATAGTTCAGCAATCATAAGTTCTTCCTTAGCGGCCTTCTGCACAACCGTCGTTCAAGACGCAAGCGAAAACCGAAACCTAAGAGGTTTCACAGGTCGGAACAAAAGCCAACCCATCGTGTTCGATTAACAAGTCATTAACCATGTCGACGCTGTGGAGAAGGTAGTATGAATAACGAATTCCCGGCTGGCCGCTTGCGAAATTCGCGCCGTGCATTGCGGACCGCCGCAAAGATTTTAGGCGCGAGCGCAATTGCCTTGGGCGCAGCCGCTTGCGCCAGTCACGACGATTTCCGGTATAGCGATGGCTACCAGACCTATGATTACGGTTATGACGTCAATCGCTATAACGATAATTATCGCACCGAGCGCCGCAGCTTCGACGGTATAAACGGCGCGCGCGTGGCGCACCGACTATATTCTGATGCCCGCGCAGAGCGTGTTGATGGTGATTGCGAGATGCGCGTCAATATTGAGCGCGGCGAGACACTTTCCGACATTGCGGAATATTGTGACGTCCCGGTGGCAGCGATTATCGACGCCAATCCACATATCCGTAACCCGCGTTCAGTTTCCGCCGGTGAAATTCTCCGCATACCAAATGTTAGAGGGAATGTTTACGAAGGGTCGCGCCGATACCGCAATATCGATTATTCCGACGATTATGTCGAAGCAGGCGTGATTGAAACAGACCGGCGCAACCGTGACTATTATGTGGTGCGTCGGGGGGACACGCTTGGTGAAATCGCCCGTCAGTTTGATGTCTCCTTGCGCGAAATTCGCCGCCTGAATGGCCGGATAGACCCCTATGCCTTGCAGGTTGGGCAACGGATTTACCTGCCAGACTATGCGCGCAAAGCGCCCTCTGAGCGCCCGCGCCGCGATTATGTCCATTATGAAAACGAACCGCCGCTGGTCTCAATCTCTCCAGCGCTCGGTCCGCGTGATGGGAAAATCCGCGTGATTGGCGAGAACTTCCGCCAGGGCGAGCAGGTAACGGTTTTCTTTGGTCAGGATAGAGATAGTCTGACCAAGCTAAAGATTGTTGAAACCGATGGCGACGGCCGCATTGATGAATATGTGCGCCTGCCCGATAGCTACAATAATGATCGCGCCTATTTTGGTCTGCGCCCGAATAATTATGACGGCTATTTCATGACCGAGGCGTATGCGATCGAAGCGCGTGAGCGCCCGCGCAACTATGCGGGCAACCGGACTGGGAATCGAACCCATGTTGTACGCAATGGCGACAGCCTCGCATGGCTTGCGCAGCGTTATAATGTCAGCATGTGGGAACTGAGAAATGCTAATCCCAATGTTGATTTTTCATCGTTGCAGCGCGGACAGCGTTTGCGCCTCCCTGAAAGTGCCAACCCGAATACCACCACAGGCCGTGAGCCGGTGATGTCTGCGGTCCAGCGTAGTGTCTATTTTGATGACCAGATTACCCTTGCGGCTGAGGGGTTCCCTGCGAATACGCCCGTCGCGATTTATGGCGGCGATAATCGCAATCGGCTGGAGAAAATTTCAGAGGTCCGCAGTGGACCGCGCGGCCGCTTTGTCATCGATGTCGATGTGCCTGAAAACATTACCGGGCAATCAGCATTATTCGTCGCCGCAATCGAAGATGGGCCGCGTACGATATTCAGCGAACGGGTTCGCGTGATGACCCGCGACAATGGGCGAATGTCGAGCCGGATTGGCGAGCGGAACAATGCCGCTGTCATGCCGGCGCGTTCGCCTCAGAAAATAGAGCGTGGCCGCGAGGATAATCGCGGCTGGTTCTCGCGGTTCCGCAAAACCCGCAATGACGATTATGTCGGGCCGGTCAGAACCAGCCCCACGGGCGGCGTTGATAGCGCTGGACAAGCGGCGATTGTCGGTATCCTGACGGATGAAGGCGAGAAATGTCCGGCCTTGCGAGACGACGCTGGCAATCTGTTCACCTTGCTCGGTGATATGGAAGGATTTGACGATGGTGACCGCGTTTTGGTGCGCGGCTCCGTACAGGCTGATGACCGAATTTGCGGTCAGGCCGAGACCATTCAGGTCTTCGGAATAGAATCTGCTCCTTGGTAAATTTCGCCCCCCTCGAGAGCAGAAAAAAACGGCGGCTCTTTCGAGCCGCCGTTCCTTTTACGCTACTAAAACAGATTAGAGCGGGGTGGCTTACATCATGCCGCCCATGCCGCCCATTCCGCCCATGCCGCCCATGTCTGGCATGCCGCCAGCAGGTGCGCCTTCTTTCTTCGGCGCGTCAGCGACCATGGCTTCTGTTGTGATCAACAGGCCAGCAACTGAAGCGGCGTCCTGAAGGGCGTGACGAACAACCTTCGCAGGGTCAACGATACCCGCAGCGATAAGGTCGCAATATTCGTCAGTCTGCGCATTGAAGCCGAACTTGTTGTTGTCCTGCTCATTGAGCTTGCCAACAACGATCGAACCTTCACCACCAGCGTTTTTAACGATCTGGCGGATCGGTGCTTCGAGTGCACGACGGATGATGTTGATGCCAGCATTCTGGTCAGCATTCTCGCCAGAAACACCTTCGAGTGAGCGAGCAGCAAAAAGAAGAGCAGAACCGCCGCCTGGGACGATGCCTTCTTCAACCGCAGCGCGCGTCGCGTTCAGCGCGTCGTCAACGCGGTCTTTACGCTCTTTCACTTCGACTTCTGTTGCGCCGCCAACTTTGATCACTGCAACACCGCCTGCGAGTTTCGCAAGACGCTCTTGGAGTTTTTCGCGGTCATAGTCAGAAGTTGTTTCTTCGATCTGACGGCGGATTTGCGCTGTGCGTGCTTCGATGTCCGCTTTGTTGCCAGAACCGTCAACGATTGTCGTATCGTCTTTGCTGATCGATACCTTCTTCGCTGTGCCGAGCATGTCGAGCGTGACATTTTCGAGCTTGATGCCGAGGTCTTCAGAGATGACCTGACCACCGGTAAGAACAGCAATGTCTTCGAGCATCGCTTTACGGCGATCGCCAAAGCCAGGCGCTTTAACAGCAGCGATCTTCAGACCGCCACGGAGTTTGTTGACAACGAGTGTCGCCAGCGCTTCGCCTTCGACGTCTTCTGCAATGATAAGCAGCGGACGGCTAGACTGAACAGCAGCTTCGAGAAGCGGAAGCATTGACTGAAGGTTGCTGAGTTTTTTCTCGTGAAGAAGGATGTACGGATCTTCGAGATCAGCAATCATCTTGTCAGCATTGGTGATGAAGTATGGTGAAAGGTAACCGCGGTCGAACTGCATACCTTCAACGACTTCAAGTTCGGTTTCGAGCGACTTCGCTTCTTCAACCGTGATGACGCCTTCATTACCGACTTTGTCCATGGCTTTGGCGATCATTTCGCCAATTTCTTTTTCGCCATTCGCAGAGATCGTACCGACCTGTGCGATTTCGTCAGTTGAAGCGATTTTCGTTGCGTGTGCTTTGATGTCTTCGACGACTTTTGAAACCGCGAGATCAATACCGCGCTTCAGGTCCATCGGGTTCATGCCAGCAGCAACGGCTTTCGCGCCTTCTTTTACGATTGCCTGAGCAAGAACAGTTGCTGTTGTTGTACCGTCACCAGCTTCGTCATTGGTGCGGGAAGCAACTTCGCGCACCATCTGTGCGCCCATATTTTCAAACTTGTCTTCAAGTTCGATTTCTTTTGCGACCGATACACCGTCTTTGGTGATGCGTGGTGCGCCGAAAGATTTTTCGATAACGACGTTACGACCTTTTGGGCCCAGCGTTACTTTTACGGCATTTGCGAGTGTATCAACGCCGCGCAGCATTTTGTTGCGCGCATCGACGTCGAATTTGACTTCTTTAGCAGCCATTTATGCGTCTCCTAAATTGAATTGAATGGGTTAGTCGATGATCCCGAGGATGTCCGACTCTTTCATGATCAACAGGTCTTCGCCGTCGATCTTGACTTCAGAACCCGACCATTTTCCGAAAAGGATTTTGTCGCCGGCTTTAACGTCGAGTGGAACGATTTCGTTGTCGTCGCCACGAGCACCTGTACCGCAAGCAACGACTTCGCCCTGCTGTGGTTTCTCTTTTACGGTGTCGGGGATAATGATGCCGCCTGGTGTTTTCGCGTCTTCTTCAATACGACGGACCAGCACACGGTCATGGAGAGGCCGAAAAGCCATAACTTACGTCTCCCTGGGTTGATATGTTAATAAAAACAACCGATTAATTACAAAAACAGGGCGGACAGGCCGCCTGTTAGCACTCACTTGGTGCGAGTGCTAGCGCGGACTTAGGTAGCGATCACGAAACCGTCAAGGGCTGCTCGGCCATGATTTTTCAGAAAATTTAGGATTCGCTGCAGGGAAAATTCGTCCCTGCCACTTCTCGGCGAAACTTTTGCCGCAATTACGTGTTTTTAATTCTCGCTGAACAGCAATAACGCCATATTGCGGTCACGGGCCAGTGTTAGCTGGCGGGTGACCGGACGGGCGCTGGAGCCCAATTCGGAAGAAGCGAATGGATTTTGTCTGCGCAAGGCGCGAAAGGAAGAACATTTATGCGGAAAGCACTCATTATCGGAGCGATCGCTGTATTCGCGGTCGGTTGTACGACTAACCCTTATACGGGCGAGCAACGGGCAAGCCGCACAGTAACGTCAGGTGCCGGTGGTGCAGCCGCTGGTGCGGCGGCAGGCGCAATCGTTGGTGCCATCGCCGGTGATGCCGGTAAAGGCGCGCTGATTGGCGCTGGTGTTGGCGCAGCCGCGGGTGTCGGGATTGGCGTCTATCAGGACCGCCAGCAAGCGAAATTGCGTGAACGCCTTGCAAATTCAGGGGTTTCGGTCACGCGTGAGGGCGACAATATCCGCCTGAACATGCCGTCAGACATCACTTTTGGCACCAATCAGTCCGACATTACGCCGGGCTTTTACGAAACCCTCAATTCAGTGGCGCTGGTCCTCAAAGAGTATAACAAGACCTCTGTGAGTGTTTATGGCCATGCGGATTCAACGGGCCCAGAGGCGTATAACCAGACACTTTCTGAGCGCCGTGCCCTGTCTGTGTCGAATTATCTGGCGGCCCAAGGCGTCGCGCCAGGCCGGTTGCGCGCCGTTGGTTTCGGTGAATCGCGGCCGATTGCGGACAACAACACCGATTATGGCCGGGCGGCAAATCGCCGTGTCGAAATCCTGATCGATCCGATTGAGGCGCAATTCTAATCGAGTTGTTGCTAAATCGTTAACGCTATCAAAGCGCCGGGCATTGCTGAATGCCCGGCGTTTATTCGTTTCGGACCGTTAAAGACAGCGCGGACCATTAAGCCCTTATAAAGACACTTTTTCTAAAAATGTTCGGGTTGAAGTGCGTAAGGGGAGAGACGCGTTGAAATGGATCGTCAGAAACGAGGCGTAAACATGAATTTTCGGCAGAAGAGCTCTCGATATAGCGGGGCCGTCCTGTTCACCGCGGGCATCGCCGGCGCAATCTTGTTGATTGCTAGCATCGCAACCGGATTTGAGTTGGAAATTGAAATCTGGTTGGCGACAGCGCTGGTCGTTTCGATCATCCTGCATGCACGGGCGGGCTTTGCTCTCAGCCGCGCGCAGCAAGAGCTGGAAATGCTCCGTGGCTTGGTCGACAAATTCCAACCTGCGAAAAAGAAAGCGCAACCAGAGCTGGCCTTTGAACCAGCAACGGATGTCAATGAGAGCGACGCGACAATTCTTGGCGAGGTGCAAGACGCCATCGAGAATGATCGCATCGATTTATATCTTCAGCCCATTGTCAGCCTGCCCCAGCGCAAGCTGCGCTGTTACGAGGCGTTTTCACGCCTGCGCAAGGCGGATGGGGATGTGTTGCGCCCGGTCGATTATATTGATGCGGCGGAACGCGCGAACCGTATTGGCGTGATCGACAATATGATTTTACTCCGGGCGGTCCAGGCATTGCGCCAGTTCGACCCGATCAACAATCAACACCGCATTTTCTGTAACTTGTCGCCGGCGACAATTTTCGATCATGACTTTTTCACGCGCTTTACCGACTATCTCGACGCTAACGAAGATCTGGCGCACCGGTTGGTTTTCGAATTCACCTATCCGGCGGTTGAGATGATGCACGAGCGCGTGCGCACGAACCTCGAATCAATTGCCAAGCGCGGCTATGCATTTTCCGTCGACCATATCCGCCGCTTTGACCATGATTGGGCGGCGTTGCGCCAAAAGAACTTCCGCTTTGTCAAAGCGTCGAGCGCCATGTTGCTGGCGGAAAGCAATGCGGGCGAAGAAGGCCGCAAGCGCGTTCATCAGTTCAAACAGGCGCTTTACGATAACGGCATCGATCTGATCGTCGAAAAAATCGAATATGAATCGCAGATGCCGCATATTCTTGAATTGGGCATTGATTATGGGCAGGGCGCGCTGTTTGGCGTCCCGCAAGTCGCAACCCAGTTCATGACCGACCCGGCCCAAGACGAAGCGGCCTAGCCCGGCGCGCTACGCGCCGGTCACGGCGATGCCGGCGCACCAATCCTGCGGCGATCGGTTCTCGATCTACGCTTGACCACTCGCGCCTATGGCCGTATCGCCCATGCCTTGTGAAAGAGATACCGATCATTCCGTCTTTTGGCGCAATCGCAGAGCGCTATGACGCCCTTTTGTGCGATGCTTGGGGCGTTATCCATAATGGCGTTTCGCTGTTCCCCGGTGTTGCCGACGCGTTGACCCGTTTTCGTGAAACTCGCGGGCCGGTTATCATCCTGACCAATGCGCCGCGCCCATCCTCGGTTATTCCGGCGCAGCTTGACCGTTTGGGACTGCCAAAAAACGCAATTGATGGCATTGTGACCTCAGGTGATGCGACGCGGGCTGCGATTATTGCGAAATTGCCTGCGCCCGCCTTTCGTCTTGGCCCACCAAAAGATGACGCTCTTTATCATGGTCTCGATATCGATTTTCGTCCGATCGACGAGGCCGAATTCATCATCTGTACCGGCATGATGGACGATCATAATGATAGCCCCGAAGATTACCGCGCCATGTTACAACAGGCTGCGGCGCGGGGGCTGCCTATGATCTGTGCCAACCCGGATATCGTCGTGAATTGGGGTGGGCGGATGATCTGGTGCGCAGGCGCGCTTGCGGAGATTTATGCGGAATATGGCGGCGAGGTGATCTTTGGCGGTAAGCCGCATGCACCGATTTATGATCTCGCCTTAGAGATGATTGATGATATTCGCGGTCACGAGACTGCGAAAGACCGTATCCTCGCGGTCGGTGATGGTCTTAAAACCGATATTCTTGGTGCTAATAAACAGGATATAGATGTGTTGTTGATCGCGGGCGAAGGGGGCATACATAATGGCGCAACGGATAGTGCGTCCATTACGGCTCAACTTGACGAGGCTGGCGTTACGGCAATTGCAGCAGCTGAGGCATTAAAGTGGTAAAACCGATTATTGCAGCCGTAGGGAATTTTGATGGCGTCCATCGTGGCCATCAGTTTCTATTGGACGAAACGGCGAAGTTTGCGCAATCTTTTGGGGCCGAGCCCGGTGTTGTTTTGTTTGATCCACATCCACGGCGTTATTTCCGGCCGAATGATCCGCCCTTTCTGTTGACGACGCCAAAGCATCGGGATGCATTGTTACGTCGTTATAGCGCAAAAGAAGTCTATGCGCTGACCTTCGACGAAACATTGGCGACCATGCCGCCCGGAAATTTCATCGAAGATGTTTTGAAAAAGCAACTTGGTCTTGCTGGTGTGGTTGCTGGGGCCGATTTCCGTTTTGGTGCCGGCCGCGCTGGCGATGGCGAAATGTTGAAAGAGCGTGGCGAAGAGCTGGGGCTGAAGGTTAAGCTCGTCGATGTAATTTCAAATGGTTCCGGTGCGGATAAATTTGGCTCAAGTGACGTGCGCAAGGCGCTGCTTGAAGGCGATGTTCAGCGCGCGGCAGAAATTCTTGGCCGGCCCTGGTCTGTTGTTGCAACAGTCGAAGAAGGTCGCAAGCTCGGTCGCACGATTGGTTTCCCGACCGCGAATATGATGCTCGGGGAGATAATTGCGCCGCGTCAGGGCGTCTATGCTTGCCGTGCGACGGTGGATGGCAAGACCTATGATGCGGTTTCAAATTTCGGCCGCCGACCGACCGTTGGGGCCGACGCGCCTTTGCTTGAGACCAATTTCTTTGACTTTGATAGTGATCTTTACGGCCGGGAAATCGAGGTCGAATTTATCGCCTTTCTGCGCGAAGAGAAAAAGTTCAATGGCCTTGAAGAGTTAAGTGCACAAATCGCATTGGACTGTAAGCAGGCCAAGGAAATCCTCAGCCAATAATGCCCGGTTGCTGGCCGTTAGCACTCGCGCAAATGTGCGTGCGACCGCCACAATCTCGACAATTTTCATGATAGAATAAAGGCTCGAAGTGATAGACCTGTGCCTTTTGCGCGCGGGCGGTGGAGGTTGTGTAATGACGTCAGGCAAATCCAGAAATCAAAAAGCGCGGAAATTGTCGCTTGCGGCGGCGGCGGTCGCGATGGTGTTTGGCGCGGGCGCAACCTCGATGGCGGGTTCCAGCGTCAGCGTTGGTTATTCGAGCGGCTATTATGGCGGCGGCGGATATTATAATGCCGGATATAGTAATTATCACCGCGGTCATTATCGCGGTCATCGCCATCACAGGCATCACCGTCGACACCACCGTCATGGCGGCGGCGGAGGCAAAGCAGCCGCGATTGCGCTTGGCGTAATTGGTGGTGCGATTATCCTGAATGAATTGGCTGAGGATCGGGCTGAGGCAAGAGCCCGTGATCGGTATTATGATGACCGTTATCGCCGCGATGCGTATCGCTATGATCCCTATTACGAAGATCGGTATGACGACGACCGCTATGCGGATCGGCGCTATGACGATGAACCGCTAGATGATCGTTATGATGATGAACTGGCTGGCGGCAATGATGAGCGTCGTTATTCTGGCTCGCCTGATGCGGCCTATCAGGTATGTCTTGATCAGGCGCGTGGGGCATTGGCGGAACGTGGTTTCGTGATCACCGCGCCTTACCGCCCCGATACGGTCGAGGATCGCGGCGGGTCATGGATGATGACCGCTACTGTCACCGCGCAGCGTGGCGGCGATCGTTGGGCCCGGGCCATGTCCTGCGAGGCGAGCGAGAGCCGCGTTTACCGGATGGAATTGATCTAGCCGCAGGCCGAACGGGGCATTTCGACAAAATTGACATTTTATGTGGGTTCGATGCGCCCGCCCCCGTGACGGGGGCGGGCGTGCCTGTTATAGGGCAATGATGATGGCACGGTTCAGTTTTTCCATCGCGACCATCCCGATTGGGGTCGGGGCGCGAATTCTTTGCCCGGCTCGGTAACGCCTCAGCGCTTGCGCTTGTGATTGGCGGCCGGGACCGGGCTTTGCTCACCCTTTTTGGCTCCTGCGGGGGCGATTTGAATAGAGAAGAGAAAAACGATGCCAGATGCATCGGCCGAAGATGAAACCAAGGGCCGCGATTACAAAGATACCTTATTCCTTCCAAAGACCGATTTCCCGATGCGGGCCGGTCTGCCCAAGCGGGAGCCACAATGGCTAAAGCGCTGGTCGGAGATGAACCTTTATCAGCGCCTTCGCGACGATGCGAAGGACCGCGAGGATTTTGTCCTTCATGATGGGCCGCCCTATGCGAATGGGCATATCCATATGGGAACGGCGCTGACCAAGATCCTCAAGGATCTGATTGTCCGTTCAAAACAAATGGCCGGGTATAACGCCAATTACGTTCCCGGTTGGGACTGTCATGGCCTTCCGATCGAGTGGAAAGTCGAAGAGGAATTCCGCGGCAAGGGCCGTGCGAAGCGCGACGTTCCTTCCTCTGAATTCCGCTCGGCCTGCCGTGTCTATGCGCAGAAATGGCTCGATATTCAGCGCGAAGAGTTCAAGCGTCTTGGCGGTGAGGGCGATTGGGATAATCCGTACACGACAATGGCCTTTGCCTCAGAGGCCCGGATTGCGTCGGAACTTTTGAAATTTGCAAAAGCCGGGCTTTTATATCGCGGTTCTAAGCCGGTGATGTGGTCACCAGTTGAGCAAACAGCGCTCGCCGAAGCGGAAATCGAATATCACGATCACCAGTCACCAACGATCTGGGTCAAATTCCCGCTGGAGGGCGGCGAATTCAAAGGCGCGTCGGTTGTGATCTGGACGACGACCCCGTGGACGATCCCCGGCAACCGGGCGATCTGTTACGGGCCGAAAATGTCTTATGGTCTTTACGAAGTGGTCGCCATGAAAGGTGATCTAGACTTTGAACCATGGTCGGCCCCCGGTGATCAATTGGTCCTGTCTGACGCTCTCGCGGAAAGCGTGCGCGAAGCGGGGTTGATCGAGGAATGGAAGCGGGTCAGCGATGTGCCTGCATCAGCGCTGGAAGGACAGCACTGTGCGCACCCGCTTAAAGGGTTCGCCGGCGGTTATGAATTCGACGTGCCACTTTTGGCCGGTGATCATGTCACTGACGAAGCGGGTACCGGCTTTGTTCATACAGCACCGGGCCACGGTCAGGACGACTATATCGCTTGGGTCAGTGCCTTTGGTACGCAGGCGGAAATCCCCTATACGGTCGATGAGTTTGGTGTCTATACAGACGAAGCGCCGGGCTTTACCGGCGAACAAATTTTGGTGATCGAGGGCAAGAAAAAGGGCAAAGATGGCGGCGCAAATAAAGCGGTCATCGATCAGCTCATTGCCCACGGAAAACTCTTGGCACGCGGCCGGATCAAACACTCCTATCCACATTCATGGCGTTCACGAGCGCCCGTGATCTTCCGGAATACGCCGCAATGGTTCATCGCGCTCGATAAACCAACGCAGAACGGCAAGACCCTGCGCGAGAATGCGCTCAACGCCATCGACGAGACAAAATTCACGCCGCCGCAAGGGCGCAACCGGATCAGAACCATGGTCGAAGGGCGGCCTGATTGGTTGATCTCGCGCCAGCGCGCATGGGGCGTACCGATCACGATCTTTGTCCATAAAGAAACAGGCGAAGTTCTTGTGGATGACGCGGTCAATGAGCGCATTGTTTCCGCGATTGCCGAAAAAGGCGCGGACGCCTGGTTCGATATGCCTGCGAGCGAGTTCTTGGGTGCGGATTATTCCGCCGATGATTACGAGAAAATCGACGATATTCTCGACGTCTGGTTCGATTCTGGTTCGACCCATGCTTTTGTGCTCGAAGATCGTCCGGACCTTCGTTGGCCGGCTGACATTTATTGTGAAGGCTCCGACCAGCATCGTGGCTGGTTCCAATCGTCATTGCTCGAAAGCTGCGGCACGCGGGGTCGTGCGCCCTATGGGCATCTCGTGACCAATGGTTTTGTGGTCGATGGTGAAGGCCGGAAAATGTCGAAATCCCTCGGCAATGTCATGGCACCGGAGCAGGTCGTAAACCAATATGGTGCGGAGATCATCCGTATATGGATGGCCAGCTCTGATTACACCGACGAAGTGCGGGTGTCAGAGGAAATTATTGGCTCTTCGGTCGATGCCTATCGCAAGCTGCGCAATACGATGCGTTATCTTTTGGGTGCACTCCATGAATTCGGAGATGACGAAAAGATCGCGCCATCGGAAATGCCGGAGCTTGAACGCTATATCCTGCACCGTCTTTCGGTTCTCGATGGTGAAGTGCGGGCGGGATATGAAAAGCTCGATTTCAAAGGCGTTTGGCGTAAATGCCTCGATTTCGCTTCGCTCGAATTATCGGCGTTCTATCTCGATATCCGCAAGGACAGCCTCTACTGCGACCGGCCGGATTCTACGCGCCGTCGTTCGGCTCGTACGGTCATGTCGGCGGTGTTTGACCGTTTGACCACATGGCTCGCGCCGATCTGTGTGTTCACGATGGAAGAGGCATGGCAGGAGCGTTATCCGTCTGCGGATGGTTCGGTTCACCTTCAGCTTTTCCCGGAAACACCATCTGAATGGCGCAATGACGAGCTGGCTGCGAAATGGCGGAAGATCCGCGATGTTCGCCGTGTCGTGACTGGCGCGCTCGAAGTCGAACGCCGTGAAAAGCGTATCGGTGCAAGCCTTGAGGCGGCACCTGTCGTTTATGTGGCTGATGCTGAAATGCTGCGTGCCTATGATGGTCTTGATGCGGCGGAGTTGTTCATTACCTCGGGCGCGACGTTTAGTGGTGACGCGGCCCCTGATAATGCCTTCCGCCTTGACGGAGAGAATATCGATGTCGCTGTCGTGCCACAAAAGGCAGGCGGCCAAAAATGCAAACGGTGCTGGCGCATTCTGCCAGAGGTCGAAACGGATCTATGTCATCGTTGTGATGATGCGGTCAGCGCATCGGATAGCGGCGCATGACACAATCATCGTTTCAGATTTCGAAGCTGATCAAAGGCGCATCGGACTGGTGGTCCGATGCGCGCCAAAACCGGTTCTTCCTTTGGGGGCTGGTGGGTGCGCTCGTCGTCGCCTTGCTTGATCAGGCATCGAAATACTGGATTGTTCATGTGGTCGGCCTGCCTGAGATTGGAAAGATCGAAATCTCCGGGATTTTTGACCTGACCTATCTCGAAAACCCCGGCGCAAGTTTTGGCATGCTATCGGGCATGCGGGTTATTCTTTCGCTGGTGTCGATTGGGGTGGCTGGCGCTTTGGCCATCTGGCTGGGCCGGTTGACCCGGCCGATTGCGGCAATCGGCGTTGCCTTCATTATTGGGGGCGCATTGGGTAACCTCTATGACCGCGTGGCCTATGGGTTTGTGGTCGATTTTCTTGATTTTTCAGGGATCGGCTTTCCGTGGGTTTTCAATATCGCCGATAGCGCCATTAATGTCGGGATTGCATTTCTATTGTTGGATGCGTGGCAAACCCGCGATATGCCTTCATCCGACGAATCCAAAAATGCCTGACAGCGTGAATGGGCGTTTGCGTGTATCGCGCGCTTCGTTATAGTGCGCGACCAAAGGGGCGCTATTAGGCGTGGAGTGAATATCCAATGATTTCGAATTCAGCATTAAAAATGACGGTCGCAGCGATTGCGGTGGCGGTTCTGACCAGCGGCTGCGGCATCGGCAAGGCTGTCGGTGGCGGCAAGAACGCACCCGATGAATTTGCGATCGCAACCAAAGCGCCGCTCGTGGTGCCGCCAGATTATGCGCTGCGTCCACCACGTCCCGGCGAATCACGTCCGCAGGAATTGTCACCATCTGAGCGCGCACAGCAGGTGTTGCTCGGTGACTCTACGGCACAGCCGCCAACCCAGGGCGAGCAACTGTTGCTGCGCAAGGCCAATGCGCTTGGCTCAGACCCGTCAATCCGTGCGGTTCTTGACGCCGAAAGTGGTGGCCGTGGTGAAAAAGACCGAAGCCTCGCAAACCAGATCATGTTCTGGAATTTCCTTGATGGTGAGGTCGATGATTCGGCTGCACCGCTTCAGGTCGAGAATCCCGAAGAATGGATGGCAGCACGTGAGAAAGCCATCAAGGCGGTGATCGGCGAAGAAGGCAAGGTTGAGATCGAGCAGTCAAAATCGCTCAAATTGCCGGGCGTATTTTAGGCCCGCTTAGCCGGCTTCAGACACGTCACAACGAAAAAACGCGGCTCTTTCGAGCCGCGTTTCTCCGCAAGACAATTAAGGTAACGTCGGAATGGGGGGAGAAATAATTCCTTCGCTCACTCAATTGCTATGGTCGGTTTCCTTCAACGCGGAATCGTCGCTTAGGATATTCGCGAGATCCCTGAAGGCAGTGTAAGCGATCGCATCAGCGCGATTCATCTCATTCACTGGCTTGTCTAAATCCGGCGAATCCCAACGCCAAATCGCAAGCTTGTACAAAAGGTCTTCCGTGCTGCGGGCAGGTAGTGTCGCCGCGGTACGGATGACGACCGTCTGAGCTTCAATAAGCCCGTCGATACGCGCTGCGGTTTCTGGGGCATCGGGGTCGGGATTAACCGCCAGCGCATTTTCAATCTTCCGGAACACCTCGAACAGCTGTCTGTGGTGGTCGGTGCGCTCAGCACCCGCAGGTGAAGCGCCGTTCCGGATCGATTCAATTTCTTTTGTCAGATACGTGACATTCATCGTGGCTCCCCCACTTTGAAAATTAGCAATGTTCTCTACCTAGTCATTTTATATTTTGCTGTCTGTCACGTGATTTACCCTGTCAATTAGATAAGGTGTACTAATATAAAATAACATACAAATACTATATTAATAGCGCCTTTGAAGAAAGGGCGTTGGCAGAAAAAATCGATTATTGGCAAAAAACTGTGGGAATCTGTCTTGTGGTGATAATCAATATCAATTGAATAGTTCGTATGTACTAATCTTTGTCGCCGATAATCAGCCCGTGGCGTGACGCAGTCATGGCGGCTTGCGGGCGCGAGCTTGAGTTCAGTTTCTCAAAACTACGGCTGACAATGTTGTTTATCGCGCCCACCGACGCATTCATTGACCGCGCAATTTCCTTGTTCGATGCGCCCCGCGCGACCTGCGCCATGACTTCGACTTCCTTGTCGGAGAGCGGCTTGACGATATGCTGGTCGACCGGGTTATCCGGCAAACTCGCCCCGTGGCGCACAAAGATTTCCATCGCGCTTCGCAGGCGCCTGATATCGTATTCCGAGATTTTATCGGCGGAATGCGGAAAGCCAAGTGAAATGTAAATGATGCGCCCCGGCCGCGAGAGCGTTTTCATCGAAAGGCCATCGCGTATGCCGTGTTCTGCCATCTGACGCAGCAGTTCCTTCATCAGGGGAACTTCGTCGGTTTCCTTTTTTAGCGCGCTATATTTGACGGGTACGGATGAAGCGAGGGCGGCCCTGGCAATCGGATCGACGGCCATGACCGCATTACCCGTATAGAACTTCAATATGCTTTCCGGAAAAGTGCAGTGTAAAGGTGCCAATAGGGCGGGCTCATCATATTGGCCATAGGCGAATGCAAACCCATAGCTCGCAACGGCGCCACAATCTTCGACGAATTCATCAAATAGCGCCAGTAATTGCGCAACCGTTCGGCGCGACGCAATCATAGCGCTTAATCCGCTAATGGTTTTTAGATCAGGCATTATTTTTCTCTTTATTATTGCCGGGCCGCGGCTTCTAAACAGGTACCGTCAGGCAGTCATCTGAAAATATTCGTATACGTGTGAGACTTTTTGTCTCGGCCTTGTCAGGGCAGGATTAGCCCTTGCCCCACGCCCGCCAACGCGGCTTCTACGCGTGACGTAACGCCTAATTTTTCGAAACATCGGCGTACCAAGGTGTCGATCGTATTCGGCGAGACACCCAAATCTTTGCTAATGGCGGTGTTGCTTTTACCGCGCGCAATCAACTCAAGAACCTGAACTTCCCGCACGGATAGTTTGGGTGCGGGACGTTTTTTAGAGATTTCGTTGAAGCGTATATGCATGTGTTGGCATATGGCTTGAATTTCAAGTAGTTCAGCAAGGGAAAGTTTGACTTCTTTTGCCCCGTGCTTGCCAAGACAGAAATGTGCGATCTCGCCCAACCGCGCATAGACCGGCACCGCAATACTGTTATGGATGCCAGCGGTGTCGAGATCGTCGAGAAACGCCTTTTGCGCCGGTGTCAGGTCACTACGCTTTGCAATGTCAGGAATGTAAAACGGCAGCGGGTTTTTGCGCGCTTCTTCCGCAACGGGGTCAATCTCGAAATAATCGGATTCGATATAGGTTTCGTTCCACCAGGACGGGAGCGTGTTGATCGGAAAGGCGGTTTCAATTGGGATTTTTCGAAAATTATCAGCGACGTAATGATAGCTGATCATATCGAAACCGTATTTTTTCATAAAATCGATGAAATAGCGTCGCAAAGCGGTACGCTCAGTAATGTAGAGTGTATCCTGAATAAAGGTATCGATATCGTCGCGCAAAGATTGACCTCCCTAAACAATCTTCTTCGTCTTTTCATTATTATGCATGACTAAGATCAAACCATGATATTTTTTATGTGTCATAGTTGATTAATTCATTTTAGCCCGCGCAGCGATGTTATGCTATCCATAATGCTGCTAATTGAGAATTTATCGCGATATTCTACCGCCCCGGTGTTTGAACCCGGCTTTGACTTTGCCATAAACGATTATGACGAATCGAACAGTACAGCATTCCAAAAATTCCGCCCCCAACCAGAATAACGGTCACGCGCCGCGCATTCATCGTTTGCCGCCCGGTGCGGTGAACCGCATTGCTGCTGGCGAGGTGATTGAGCGTCCGGCCGCTGCCGTGAAAGAGCTTGTGGAAAATGCGCTCGATGCCGGGGCGAGCCGCATAGATATCGAGATCAAGCATGGTGGTAAGTCCCGTCTGGTGGTCACCGATGATGGCTGCGGCATGTCGCCGGAAGAATTGCAGCTCGCGGTGGAGCGTCATGCCACCTCAAAACTCAAGCCCGCCAATGATGGCGATTATGACCTGATGAACATTGCAACGATGGGTTTTCGCGGCGAAGCGCTGCCCTCTATTGGTGCGGTTGCGCGGCTTACCATGACGTCCCGTCCGCAATCTGACGCGCCGGTTGATGGATGGGCATTGTCGGTTGAAGGCGGAGCATTATCTGGCCCGTCGCCGGCTGCCTTTGGCGGCCATGGTACGCGGATTGAGGTGCGTGATCTTTTTTATGCAACCCCCGCGCGATTGAAGTTTTTGAAATCCGATCAGGCAGAATCAACAGCAATCGGTGAGGCCGTGCGGCGGCTCGCCATGGCGCGTCATGATGTTGCTTTTACGCTCACCTCGTCAGGCCGAAAGATTTTAAACCTCGCGGCAGAAACGCCGGATGAGGACGGAAGGCTCAAACGGCTCTCCGCAATTATGGGCCGGGATTTCGCGGAAAACGCATTGGCGATTGATGCGGAACGCGACAACGCACATGTGAGCGGGTTTGCCGGTCTGCCGACCTTCAATCGCGGCTTGCCCGATAAACAATTTTTGTTCGTAAACGGACGGCCTGTCCGCGATAAGCTGATTGTTGGTGCGGTGCGCGGTGCCTATGCGGATTTTCTGGCCCGTGATCGGCACCCGGCGGTGGCCCTGTTTCTGGATATTCCCGCGGAGCTTGTGGACGTCAATGTGCATCCGGCAAAGACCGAAGTGCGGTTCCGCGATGCGGGCAGCGTGCGCGGGCTTCTCGTCAGCGCGCTGCGTCATGCCTTGGCGGCGGCGGGGCATCGTGCCTCGACCACAGTCAGTAACTACGCATTAGGCCGCATGTCGCCGCAATCCTCTGAAAATGTTTCGCCTTTCATGCCGCAATCAAAGGGCTATTCCCCTGCGCCAAATCCGTTTCAGCGCCCAGCGTCCTTAGCGGAGCCTATGTCCGGGCTAGGTGATGCGCAGCGTGCCTTTGACGAAACAAGCGTGCCAAGCGCCCGCACCGAGCCGGAGATTCCGCAAACGCCGCTTACCGACAAGCCATTGGGCGCGGCGCGGGCACAATTGCATGAAACCTATATCGTTGCGCAGACGCAGGACGGTTTGGTTATCGTTGATCAGCATGCGGCGCATGAGCGGCTTGTCTATGAGAAAATGAAAACCGCATTGGCCGAAGGCAGCGTCGCCAGTCAGGGCTTGTTGTTGCCAGAGATCGTTGATCTGACGGCAGATGAAGTTGCGCGGCTTGAACCGCGGCTCGATGAATTTGCAGGCCTTGGTCTGGTCATGGAGCGTTTCGGCGATGATGCGATCATGGTCCGCGAAACCCCGGCAATGCTCGGCGAGGTTGATATTAAAGGGCTGGTCCAATCCCTATGTGATGATCTTTCGGCGATTGGCGAAAGTCTTGCGCTGAAAGAGCGATTGGAGGAAGTTTGTTCGTCAATGGCCTGTCACGGGTCTATTCGGTCGGGCCGTCGTTTGACCGGCGACGAGATGAACGCCCTTTTACGCCAGATGGAAGCGACGCCCCATTCGGGCCAGTGCAACCATGGGCGACCAACGTATGTTGAGTTGAAACTTGCCGATATTGAGCGGTTATTTGGCCGCCGCTAACAACAGTGGCCACCAACAACAGGGGAGGACAAGACAGTGCAGAAACTTATTTTCGGATTTTGCGTAAGCGTGTTTTGTTTGTTGTCGTCGTCATGGGCGGCGGAGGTGCCGAAACCCGGCTATGCGCCAATGGCAATTTTCGAGCCGTTGGTTGGCAAGGCTTGGCGCGGTGAGGGCACCGGGCCGGATGGCAAAAAGATTGTCGATATTGCCCGTTACGAGATGATCTTGGATGGGCGCGCATTTCAGGCGACGCATCGTCTCGACGATGGCAGCTATGGCGGCCGAACGATTTTCTTTTTCGACGAAGCCGCCAAAGAGTATGTTTTTCATTATTTCACGACCGCCGGGTTCATGACCTCTGGCACATTGGAGCAGACCGATACTGGCTTCACGGCGATTGAGGCGGTCATCGGCCATGATACCTATCGCGAAGTCCGCAGTGAAGTGATTTTCGGTGATGGCAAAATCGATATTAAATCGAGCCATATCACCCATGATGGTGAGGTGTCCGCGGGCGAAGGGCGAACCTATACGGAAATAGATGATCCGGGTCCGTTATTTTAAAAAAGTATCTGTAGCCGGAGAAGCGTTTTATGTCTGATGCGAAATTTACAACACTGGATGCGTTAGGGCATTTCAACCGGCTGGACGATACAGAAGCGTTTGAGCGTTCGGACATATTTCTGGAGGCCATGAAAACCCGCCACACCGTGCGGGAATTTTCCAGCGATCCTGTGCCGCTCGAAATTATGGAGCGTTGTATTGCGGCGGCGGGGTTAGCCCCGTCGGGCGCAAACCATCAGCCCTGGTTTTTTGGTCTTGTCTGTGATCCGGATGTAAAGCGCGAAATCCGCCTGGCCGCAGAGGAAGAAGAGCGAGCGTTTTATGGCGGGCGCGCGGGCGATGAATGGCTTGATGCGCTTGCGCCAATCGGTACCGATGCAGAAAAACCGTTTCTCGAAAAAGCGCCATGGCTGATTGCGGTCTTTGCGCAACGGCGTGGCGGTGTCGAGGCGGGCATGGATAAAAAGAACTATTACATCAATGAAAGCGTCGGCATTGCGAGCGGCTTTTTGATTGCCGCATTGCATCAAGCGGGATTGAGCGTGCTCACCCATACGCCAAAACCAATGGGGTTTTTGAACGAAAAATTAGGTCGTCCGGCAACGGAGAAACCGTTTCTTCTAATTGTTGCGGGCTATCCTGTGGCTGAGGCGAAAGTGCCGCAACATGCACTGCGCAAAAAGCCCCTAAGCGACATCATGAAAGTGTACTGACAGAAGCCCTTCTCTGTTTGCGCTAATCGCAAATCATATTAGCACAATGGTTGCCGATGATTCGGCCTGCAGGTGGCTGACGGTTCCATCAGGAAAAAGCTAGTCACAATCTCGCGGGGGGAGACCGCAACAAACGCAGCTCGCTGCAATCGGGCGCGCGAAGCATGAAGGGACCAGAGCTATGGGCATGATCAAGGAATTCAAGGAATTTGCCGTAAAGGGTAATGTGGTCGATATGGCCGTCGGTATCATTATCGGTGGCGCATTTGGTACGATCGTAAAATCGCTTGTCAGCGATATTATTATGCCGCCAATCGGTCTCGCCTTGGGCGGGGTCGATTTCTCCGACCTTTTCATCAATCTGACCGATATCGAATATGACAGCCTCGCGGCGGCGGAAGAAGCCGGTGCCCCCGTGATTGCCTATGGCACATTTATCAACAATGTCATTTCATTCCTGATTGTTGCTTTCGCCGTCTTCCTCTTGGTCAAGGGCATCAACAACCTCAAGAAAAAGCAGGAAGAAGCGCCGGCCAAAGCCCCGGAACCACCACGCCAAGAGGTTCTGCTCGAAGAAATTCGCGACGCTCTCAAAGCGCGCTCATAAAACGACCCCTACCCAGTGAGAGAAGCCCGGCCGCCATGCGGTCGGGTTTTTTTATGCGCTCAGGGCCAATCAGGGCGGCCTGACGACGATTGTCTGGGCTGGGCCATTGTCCCCAAGCGCCGCCCCGTCTATATGCCTCGCTGGCCCCGCATTTACCGCTGGGGTTTTGTTTGGTCCTTTGTTACACCCAGATTTATGACGCCGCTCAAAAATATCCGAAACTTCTCCATCGTTGCTCATATCGACCACGGGAAATCCACGCTGGCTGACCGTTTGATTCAGCTCACCGGTGGCCTGACCGTCCGGGAGATGAAGAGCCAGGTTCTCGATTCCATGGAGATTGAGCGCGAACGCGGGATCACCATCAAGGCCCAGACCGTGCGCCTTAATTATAAGGCCAAGGATGGCGAGACCTATGTCCTAAACCTTATCGACACGCCGGGGCATGTGGATTTCACCTATGAAGTCTCGCGCTCGCTCTATGCGTGTGAAGGGGCGCTTTTGGTGGTTGATGCCAGCCAGGGCGTCGAGGCCCAGACCCTCGCCAATGTCTATCAGGCAATTGACGTTGATCTCGAAATTGTGCCCGTACTGAACAAGGTGGATCTGCCTGCGGCGGATGTCGATCGGGTCAAAGATCAGATCGAAGATGTGATCGGAATCGATTCCTCCGAGGCGCTTGAGATTTCTGCAAAGACGGGCGTCGGCGTTGACGAAGTTCTCGAAGCGATTGTCACGCGCCTTCCGGCCCCAACGGGGAATGTGGACGCACCGCTCAAAGCGCTCTTGGTCGATAGTTGGTATGACGCTTATCTGGGTGTTGTGGTTCTCGTCCGTATCATCGACGGTACCCTGAAGAAGGGAATGCGTATCCGCATGATGGGTGCTGATGCGGTCTATACGGTCGATCAGGTCGGTGTATCGACGCCGAAAAAGACCCCGGTCGCAGAGCTTGGCCCCGGCGAGATTGGCTATTTAACGGCCTCGATCAAGGAAGTCGCGGATACGAGCGTTGGTGACACGATCACCGATGACAAGCGCCCGACCGCAGATATCCTGCCGGGCTTCAAGCCATCCGTGCCTGTTGTTTTCTGTGGTATCTTCCCTGTTGATGCGAATGACTTTGAAGATCTCAGGGCCGCAATGGGCAAGCTCCGCCTTAATGATGCGAGCTTTGAGTTCGAGATGGAAACCTCTGCCGCGCTTGGGTTTGGCTTCCGGTGTGGTTTCCTTGGGCTTTTACACCTCGAAATTATTCGCGAGCGTCTGGAGCGGGAATTCAATCTCGACCTTATCACCACTGCGCCGAGCGTTGTTTACAACATCCATTTGACCGACGGTTCGATGCAGGAATTGCACAATCCGGCAGATATGCCAGACCCTGTACGGATCGACCATATCGAAGAGCCGTGGATTAAAGCGACGATCATGGCACCGGATGAATATCTCGGCGGCATCCTGAAGCTCTGCGAGGAACGTCGCGGTATTCAGCAAAACCTGACCTATGCGGGGACGCGGGCGATGCTGGTGTATGAATTGCCGCTGAACGAAGTTGTGTTCGACTTTTATGATCGCCTGAAATCAGTCTCGCAGGGTTATGCAAGTTTTGATTATCAGATCACGGATCACCGTCCGGGCGATCTCGTCAAGATGCAGGTTTTGGTAAATGACGAGCCGGTTGATGCGCTATCAATCGTGGTGCACCGCGACAAGGCACAGACCCGTGGCCGGGCGATGTGTGAAAAGCTGAAAGACCTGATCCCGCGCCATATGTTTAAAATCCCGATTCAGGCCGCTATCGGTGGCCGGGTGATTGCACGGGAAACCATTTCCGCAATGCGTAAAGACGTGACCGCAAAATGTTACGGCGGTGACGCTTCGCGTAAGCGCAAGCTGCTCGATAAACAAAAAGCCGGTAAGAAAAAGATGCGCCAGTTCGGCCGGGTCGAAATCCCGCAAGAGGCGTTTATCAAGGCCCTTAAAATCGACAATTAATCACTGCGCAGGGTTGTTGTCGCCATTGCGCATGGTGCCATAAGCTAAGGCAAAGGAGCCTTGCTTATGCGTTGGATTATTGCTGCGATCGTTGCTGTTCTGCTGGTCATTATTGGCTGGCGTTTCATGCCAGAGCGCGACGAGATTGTGATCTACCCGGCAAAGGGCGTGGTAACGGTCAATGGGCCAGACACAATCGCCGAGGCCGTGGCGGTACAAAACGGGCGCATCCTTGGCGTTGGTGCGCGCCAGACACTGACCGCGAATTACCCTGACGCGCGGATAGACGAAACATTTGCGGATCAGTTCATTGTTCCCGGTTTCATCGATCCGCATATCCATATGGTACTTTCATCGCTGCAATATGCGGTGCCCACTGCGCCGCCTTGGCCGATGGCGACACCTGATGGCATGCGCGATGGATATCCCACGCGCGAAGCATTTTTTGCGCGGGTGCGTGCGGTAGAGGCCGAGGCAAAACCCGGCGAGCCCTTGGTGATTTATGGCTTTCATGATCTCGTCCATGGCCCGCTTGATCGACATGATCTTGATGCAGTAACGACTGATCGCCCTTTGATCATTTGGCATTATTCGAGCCATGATTTTTATCTGAATTCTGCGGCGCTCGAATGGGCAAAGATCGATGCGTCCTTGCACGAAAAATTCGAAGGCGTGCCGCTGGGCGAAGATGGCCTGCCGACGGGCCGGGTCTTCGAAGATGCGGTGCCGTATTTGCTCGAAACATTAGGCGGTGTTCTGATGAATCCGTTCAAGATCAAAAAGGGCCTTGATGGGTTTTCAAAATTATTGCGCGAAGGCGGTGTCACGACGGTTGCTGATTTGGGCTATGGCGCGTTCGGTTTGGGGCTGGAAGACCTCAATATCAAAGTGAACTGGCAATCACCGGCACATAGCGGTTACCGGCTTTATCTGGTTCCGGAGCATCGGGCCTTTGAGAAAAAATTTGGCGATAAGCGCGTAGAAACCATCAAAGATATGGTTTCGGGCGCACGCGGCACGCCCGCACCCGTATTGCCGCAGGTCAAGTTTTTTGCGGATGCGGCGTTTTATTCCCAAACCATGCGGGTTTCCGAGCCGGGATATTTGGCGGGCCAATCCGAAGGATCGCAAGGTCTTTGGGTCATCAAGCCCGATGAGCTTACATCGGTGATCGCCCCTTATTGGGATGCCGGGCTTGCCGTGCGCATTCATTCGAACGGTGATGAGGCGCAATCGGCGACGCTTGCGGCCTTGGCCGCGCTTCGTAACCGGAACCAGGATTTGCGCTTCGTGATCGAACATGGCGGATTGTTCTCGCCCGATCATGTGGCGAAGGCCGGTGCTTTTGGCGCAGCCGTTTCTGCGGCGAGCCATTATGTATTTTACCTAGGGGAGGCCTATCAAGCGCCATTGGGGCCTGAGCGCGGGCAGTGGATTTCCCCATTAGCGTCATTATCGGCGGCCGGGGTGCCGGTCACGCTTCATTCCGATGCGCCGCTTGCGCCGCCATTGCCGCTTTTGGCCGCGAGTGTTCAAATGACCCGTGCCACCCGTGAGGGCGGTGTGTTGACGCCCTCAGAAAAAATGTCCGCCTACGAAGCGCTGGAAGCCATCACGATTGATGCGGCATACGCATTAGGGCTTGAGGATGAGTTAGGGTCAATTGCGCCAGGCAAGCGGGCGGATTTCACGATCTTGTCGGAAAACCCGCTGGTGGTGCGGGGCGCTGAATGGCCGGATATTGGCGTTTGGGGTGTGGTTCTGGACGGAGAAAAACGCCCCGTAAGCGGCGCGGGAGATTAATCCGCGCGTTTTACAAATTCGAGGGTCTCAGTGTTGACGACAATTTTTTCGCCAACGCTCATATAAGGCGGCACCATAATGCGCAGGCCATTATCAACCGTCGATGGTTTGTATGATGATGAAGCCGTCTGACCTTTTACCGTTGGTTCGGTTTCGGTGATCTCAAGCGTCACATGTTCGGGCAGGGCAACACCAATCGGGCGGCCTTCATGGCTTTCGATCGTGACGGCCATACCGTCCTGAAGGAAAGCCGCTCGCTCGCCGATCATGTCTGTTGGAATTGAAATCTGCTCGTATGATTCCTGATCCATAAAGACCAGCATGTCGCCCTCTTGGTAGAGATAGGTGTGGTCTTTTTGTTCGAGGCGAACCCGCTCAACGGTTTCTGATGCGCGGAAGCGTTCGTTCATCTTGCGGCCATCAATCAGGTTTTTCAGCTCAACCTGCGCATAGGCAGGGCCTTTGCCCGGTTTCACTGCGTTGATTTTGACGGCTGCCCACAGGCCACCTTGGTGTTCGATGACATTGCCGGGGCGGATTTCATTGCCGTTGATTTTCATATGGCTCTCACGGATCTGAGTTCAAAAGGTTTGCCGCTCTAACAGGCGGGCGCAGGTGTGGCAAGCGCGCTTAGTCCGCCAGCCGCTCCATCTCCTCGTCGGAAATTTCAAAATTCGCATAGACATTCTGTACGTCGTCGCAATCATCAAGCGCGTTCATCAGCTTGAGCAGCGTCGCCGCTTTGTCGCCTTCGACGTCGATTGTGTTTTGCGGTTTCCAGATCGGCTTGGCCGAACGCGCCTCGCCAAAGGTTTTCTCTAGTGCCGTGCTGACTTCGTTGAGCTGGTCAAAGGCACAATAGATTTCGTGGCTGTCCTCGGATGACTGAACATCATCGGCCCCCGCTTCGATGGCCGCTTCAAGCATTTCGTCCTCGGTTGCGACCTCGGCGGCATATTCAATATAGCCGACAAGATCGAACATGAACGAAACCGATCCGGTTTCGCCGAGATTACCGCCATTTTTCGAAAAGATCGTGCGGACCTCGCTGGCGGCGCGATTACGGTTATCGGTCAATGCTTCGACGATCAGGCCAACGCCCGCCGGGCCAAATCCTTCGTAACGGATTTCCTCGAACGCGGCTTCGTCGGCATTGGTCGATTTCTTGATGGCGCGGTCAATATTGTCCTTGGGCATGGACTGGGCTTTCGCCGCCATGATCGCAAGACGCAGACGCGGGTTAAATTCCGGATCTGGCGCGCCCATTTTCGCGGCAACGGTGATCTCTTTTGACAGCTTCGAAAACATTTTCGAACGCTTGGCGTCCTGGCGACCCTTACGGTGCTGGATATTCGCCCATTTACTATGCCCGGCCATGGGGACCTCTTCCTTCGTCATTTAGCGTGGATTGGACCCGTTTATGCCGAGGATAGCTGAAATTTCAAGCGGGGGAGGCAAATGAGCTATCAAAGCGGCCTGTTGTCCCCGTGATTTCGCCTTGACCCGTGGGCGGTGATCACGCCAATTGCCCCCAAAAGACTAGGGAGACCGGCATGAATGACCTAAACGGCAAAACCATCCTGATCACCGGGGCTGCACGCGGGATCGGCGCGGCGAGCGCGCTTGCCTGTCACAAGGCAGGGGCCAAGATCATTCTTCATGCCAGCGCCAAGAGCGATGCGGCGGCCAAAGCCGCTGAGGCGATCGGCCAGAGCGCAGATGAATTCCTCTATCAAGATTTCACCAAAGACGGCGCAGGGGCGGCTTTGGTCGAAAAGGCCGTTGCCAAAGCGGGCCAGATTGATGCGGTCCTTAATAATGCGGGGGCTTATATCGCAACGCCATTGGAAAGCGATGACGCGGAATGGCAGGACCTCTGGGCCAAGACAATGGCGATCAATGTGCAGGCCCCGGCCGATATCTGCCGCGCCGCGATTGCTCATTTTCAGGGCCGTAAATCTGGCGGCATCATTGTTAATGTTGCGAGCCGGGCCGGGCATCGCGGTGATGGGCCGGATCATTCGGCCTATGCGGCATCAAAAGGCGCGGTGCTGGCCATGACCAAAACCTTTGCCCGGTCATTGGCCGGTGAAGGCATTTTGTTTTACGCCATCGCGCCTGGCTTTGTGGAAACACGCATGGCCCCTGAAGATATTGAAAAGCGCGCGCAAGCGGTAAAGGAGATCCCGCTCGGCCGTGTTGCCACTCCGGAAGAAGTTGCAGCCACCAGCGTATTTCTATTGTCGGGGGCTGTACCCGCAGCGACCGGATCAACATTTGATATTAACGGCGCTTCGTACGTGCGCTGATTACATCCAATAAGGCTGCGGTAAACCGCCGTTCTGTGATTGCTGTGCGATGTCGTCGAGCGTGCTTAGGGCGCGTTCCATAATTTTTGGCGATGAAAAATTTTCCTGAAAAACGACATAGGCCGGATAAGGAAAAACTGGTGTATTCGGCACAAGGTGGAGCAATCCTTTCGCAAGATGTGGCGCAATGATGCGTTCGGGGAAATAGGCGGCTCCGCCATTGTTCAGCAATATATTGACGCCCAGTGCGCCAAGCTCCAGCGTTAATGCTGGTGTGACCAATTCAGGGAACGCAGCCGCATGCATGTCGCGGAAAGCATCCCCCCAATCCGCATAAATATAATTCTCTGCAAAAGATGTAGATGGATCGGTTGTCACCATCACAAGATGGTCTTCGATCAGTTCGCGAACGATAATACCGGGGCGGTGTTCGGGCTGGTAGATGACAGCCATATCCATGACGCCTTCGGCCATCGCGCGCATCATTCTTGCCGGCATGCCGATATCACAACGAAGTGCAACTTTTGGCATGGCTTCCCTGAAGGCGGGCACCCACCACAATAAAAGCCTGTTCCAAAGACTGTACTGGCCGCCGACGATCAGCGTGTCGTCAAATCCATCGGGGACGGCCACCTGATGTTTTGCTTCTTCCCATGCTCGCACCATCGCCCGCGCATAGCGGCGGAATTGATGTCCCGCCGGGGTCAGGTCGCATACCGATTTTGTCCGAACGAAAAGCGTTTTCCCGAGCTGGTCTTCAAGTGCCTTTATCCGGGCGCTTACGGTTGATTGCGTGACGTGCACCCGACGGGCGGCGGCAATGAAACTGCCGCCTTCGATCACGGCAAGGAATGTTTTTGCGGTGGTGATATCCATCGAGCCCTCTTTAATTCGATATTTTCGATATTATCATGCAATTATATTCGTTTGCAAAATGGTTTGTCAGACCCGACATTGTTAGGGTGACCGGCACAGATGTGTCCGGCCCAAACGAAAGGACTGATCCATGACCAAACAAATGCTTAAAACCGCTGCTGCCGCTCTGGCGATTATGTCATTGAGCGCGACCGGTGCCTGCGCGAGTAAGAGCGCTGAAATTGTTGCGCCATTGTCGGTTTCCAATAGCCAAATGCAAAACGCAGCTGCGCTGTCGTCTCAATGGGTTGATGGCCGTCGTCAGGAAATGACTGGCCTTGAGCACGTGGAAGAGGGCGGCAAGCTGATCCGCAAAGCGCAAAAAGACGAGCGCAAAGCGACTGAAAAGCTGAACAAGGCGGTCACCGAATCTGACGAACAGCGTGCGGCCTATGTGCGATTGGTTGCAGGATTCGGCGGCGCTTCAATGCCATCTGCGGTCGAGACAGAGATCAAAGCGCTGAAGAAAGCGGCGGATGATTGGAGCGATGCCTATAAGCGGGTGGAGAAGCAAAAATCCCGCGTGAGCGACGCACAACTGGAGATTGCCAATGGTGAATCCATGGTGCGGACAGGCAATGAAATGATCGCAACAGGACGTGAGAAAATGCGTGTCGCTGAGGCAGAAAGCCAAGGCTATCAATCTGATCCGACGGTGTTGATCGCGGATGAGCCGCTTGTCGACATGAACTAATGTCGACAGATGTCACGGAGCAGGGACCTCCCCCCGGGGTCTCTCTTCGTGACGTTTTGATGTTGCATGATGCGCATGCTGACGGTAGAAGTCCGACATACGCAGCAAGTGCGAATTTTATGTCTGAGATTGTATCCAACTAAGCCGACTGTAACGGCGCATTAAAAACACCGATTGCCAACGGCGGTAGGAGTGTTTTTGCGCGCCCAGATTTAGCGATACATCTCGGATTTATCCATGAACATTTCTAAGGCGGAGCAAAAAACGCTCCATGCACTCGCCCGTGGTGGCGGCATTCTGGTTGAGAAAAACGAAGCCGGAAAAATTTTCCGCGTCAATTGCATCACCCGCGAAGGGTGGACACTCGAAGATTGTACGCTTGGCGTGTTTCAAAAACTCAAGCGGCGCAGGCTCATCGCGTCGAAAAATGGCGGACCCTATCATGCTACACGTTTAGGGCGAATATCCGTTCGGGCTCAACTGGATAACCGGGCCTAACACCATTTGGCAAAGTCGCATTGTCTGTTAGCTTCGCAACAGAGTTTCGGAGGACAGGGAATGCGACTTTCCGTTTTTGGTGTTTTGGCATGGTTGGTTTTTGTTGCAGGTGTCAGCGCGCAAGCGCCTGATGCTGCGCCATCCGTGGCGGTGGACGAAGTGCCGATGATGGCCTTTGAACCGACGCGCGAAGAGGCCGTGCTAGAGGCCTATATTGACGGCGTGGTCGCAGCCTATCGGCGCAATAATCATATTCCCGCGGTCTCACTGAGTGTCGTCAGAGACGGCAAGATCCTGTTCGCAAAGGCCTATGGCTATGCGGATGAGGATACAAAAACTCTCGCCAGCGGTCAGGAAACGCTTTTCCGGATCGGGTCGGTATCAAAAACTTTTACTTGGGTTGCTGTCATGATGTTGCATGAGCGCGGCCTGATTGATCTTGATACGGATGTAAATCAGTATCTAAAGGGCATGGAAATACCCGCTGCGTTCGATGCGCCGGTTACGATGCGAAATCTGATGGCCCATGATGCGGGGTTTGAGGATTCCTTTGGCGTTTTCGTTTATGGCGATGAGGGGGACCTGACGGCGGGGCTCAAAGATACAATGCCAAAGCGGGTTTATGCGCCGGGAGCCCGTGTTTCCTATTCAAATTGGGGTGCAGCGCTTGCGGCAAAGATTGTCGAAGACATTGCCGGCATGTCTTATGCGGAATTTCTGGATCGCGAGATCCTCCGGCCCCTCGTCATGCGGCGCACGACCCTTGATGGGCCTGCGGCGATGAACACCGCCCTCGCGGAAAACCTTGCCAAGGGATACCGCTATGAAGCGGGCACCTATGTCAGCGGCGAATATATGGAGCTAGGCCCCTTTACCCCGGCTGGCGGCATGGCATCGACCGCAGATGATATGGCCCAATGGATGTTGGTTTTGCTGGGGCGCGGCAGCCATAATGGCGTCGCGCTTTTTACGCCTGAAACCCATGCGACCATGCTTGATGCGCTGCCTCATGTGCCTTCAATGACGAGCGGGTTTTTAACCCGTAATTATCACGGCGTTCAGACGCTTGGTCATCCCGGTGCGACGGCGTATTTTCTGACGAATATGACATTAATACCGGAGCTGAATATCGGTATTTACGTATCACAAAATTCAGGCGGCGATCGTGGCCTCGTCATGGGCTTGTCTGATCTGGTGCTCGATCATTTGGTCGGCGATAATATTGAACGCTCGCCGAGTGATGATCCGGATTTCGAAGCCGCTGCCTATGCGGGAACTTACTTTTCGAACCGGCGTTCATTCTCGAAGTTTGAAAAGCTTTTCTCCGCGCCCAGTGTTTCTACCGTCGCCCCCGCAGAAGGCGGCGCGCTAACGGTTTCAAACGGTGCAGAGGTTTCAAGATATGCACCGGTACCGGGCGCGGGCGATACGTTCGAAGACCGTAACGGAAATCAGATCGTCTTTTTACGGAATGATGCGGGAAAGATTACCCATTTTGTCGGTCATTTGGGTGCCCACTCCCATGAACGGGTCGGCTTTTTCAGCTCACCGAATTTCCTGAATGTGGCCATCTCGGCTGCGGTTGTTTTCAGTTTGACCGCTTGGCTTGGGGCGTGGCGGCGACAGGGGCGTCCCGCCAATCACACATCAATCGGTGGCTGGATAAACAGATTTGACCTGTTGTCGGCGCTTATGGTGTTCGGTTTTTCTGGCGCAGCGCTCGGTGTTGGTGCCGCCCTGAGCGATTTGGAGACCTTGTCGAGCTATCCGCCGCTGGCGGTGATGGTGATGCGCATACTCGGTTATGGGCTTTTTGTGATTGCCTTATTGGCGATTGCCAGCCTTTGGCCAACATGGCGACAATCAGGATTTAGCCTGTGGCGCAGGCTCCATCATTCGCTTTTCGCCTTGGCGCTCGGGGCGCTGGCGGCTGTATTGATTATCTGGAATGTGATTTTCTCGGCGACCGCTTAGTCAAGCGAAGGGCCAACGCTGCGTAGATGACCGCCAATGCGGATCGGATCAATCGTCCGTGCAAGACCGGTGCGCGGGTCCGTATCGATCATGATGCCGCAAATCGTTGCCTCGCCGGAGGCCGGCATAAAGCGTCCGCCCGGCATTTTAGTGGTGAAGCGCCGCATCGGTTCCGCTTTGTCCATGCCAATGACGCTATCATAATCGCCGCACATGCCGAGATCCGTGATAAAGCCTGTACCGCCCGGCAGGATACGATCATCCGCCGTCGGAATATGGGTGTGGGTACCAACCACGAGGCTGGCGCGGCCATCAAGATAATGCCCCATTGCGCCTTTTTCAGAGGTCGCTTCGGCGTGGAAATCTACAATAACGGCGTCGACATCTTGGCCTAAAACCGCGCCGCCCAATTCGCGATCAAGCGCGGCAAAGGGATCATCGCATGACGGCATGCCATGTTGGCCCTGGGCGTGGGCCACAAGAATGCTGGTGCCATCCGGGCCGGGAAATACGCCGCTACCGCGACCGGGATTACTGCTTGGGAAATTGACCGGGCGAAGAATGCGGTCTTCGCGGTCATAGACATCGAGCTCTTCACGCTGGTCATAGGCATGATTGCCCGTGGTCATGACATCTGCGCCTGCGTCGATGAAATCCTCGACAATCCGGCGGGTCACCCCGAAACCACCGGCGGCGTTTTCGACATTGACCACAATAAAATCCAGCGCGAATTTTTTGCGTAGGCCCGGAAGGCGTTCGAGCAGCAGCGTTCGGCCGCTTCGCCCCATAACATCACCAAAAACCGCAATCCGCAAAACGCGCCTCGTTTCTAACTATGCTCTAACACCGGATCGCGCCGCGTTCGGTCACTACCCAATCGAGCGGTTGGTCTAGTGGGGATAGGGGGATGGCGTCAACTTCCTGCACGCCATAAGCGTACCCAACCGCAATCGGATTGCCTTGTGCCCGAAGCGTTTCGAGGGTGCGGTCATAATAGCCGCCGCCATAACCAAGCCGGCCCCCGTCACGGGTGAAAGCCAAAAGTGGTACGATAATGATATCGGGGATGGCTTCGGGGGCATTTTCCGCCGGGGTCATCTCGCCATAGGGGCCGGGCACCAATTCTTCGCCGGGCATATAGGCCCGAAAAATCAGCGGCGCTTTCTTTTTCACAACGACCGGCATGGCAACCCGCGTGCCTTCCTCGATCAGCGCGCTGACCAATGGCTCGGTGTCGAGTTCGCCTTTGATGGGATAATAGGCCGAGATGATGGTGCCTTGCGGGCGCTCGATGGCGTTCAAAAATGCACTCGCCGCATGTTTTCCCGCGTCTGGTCGCGCGCGGGCTGCGGCACGTCGTTCACCCTTCATCCGCTCGCGCAGGACGGATTTCGGATTATTGAAAGGGGCAATTGGCGGCAGCATCGTCTCTCGGCTATCTCAGCGAAATTCAGGTGCCGCCCTGGCCGTTGGACTTGTTGTTCGCCCTGGACCCTAAGGTACAGGTGGGCACCGCGTGATGAGGACCACGATCCTCGCCAGAGACAGCTCCCGATGGATGAATTAAGGCCCCGGGGAATGTCGTCCTGACGGGCCGGGCAGCAGCCACGTAGATAGGTGTCCTAGGGCCAGCCGTAAAGGGGCCCGGAGCAGCCGGTTCGGTTATTTCCCGGCGTCTGCCTGTGGTTCGCTTGAGTTCTGGTCGTTGCTGTCCATGGAGCGCCAGCTCGGATAGAGCAGGCACCCAAGGAACGAAAACGCCGCCGCAATCAAAAGAACGAGCGCAAAAATACCGCCGCCGGCATTGCCCAGCCAATTCGCCACAAGACAGGTCGTGGCGATGATCAGATAGGGATAAACTGGTGGATCCTGCACCATGTAACGGCTGACGAAGAGCGCCATCGACGATAGCAACAGAGCCAAAGAAAACAGGTCAAAGATCGTGAACATATAAATTCCCCGCTAATTGGGGTTCACTATACATAACCCCCGTTAAATCCGACTTAATGAATGTTTTCGTTTTGTCTTTTTGGGGAAAACTTCGTTAACCATAAAAAATGGCGTGGTCTAAGGCGTATAAACGTAAATGCCGATCTGGGTGTCGCCATAAATGCGGCGATCAACCTCGGAAAAACCGTCAGCGGTGATTGGGGTTTCCGATTTTGCCTGTTCGACGACGCATAATGCGCCATCAGCGAGCCAGCCATCTTTATGAAGGGCGGCCATCGCCGGGCCAGCCAGATCCTTTTGATAGGGCGGATCGAGAAACGCCAAATCGAACACCGGGCCGACGCCCGCCGGTTTTGGGCCTAGATCCGTCGCCGAGCGGCGGTGGATACGGGTGATGCCAAAGAGCGAAAGCGCTTCGATATTGTCGCGGATTGCGCCCCGGGCATTGGCATCGGTTTCGACGAATAAGCACCATGATGCCCCGCGTGAGAGCGCCTCGAATCCCAATGCGCCGGACCCGGCAAAGAGGTCAATGACGCGCACGCCTTCGAAATCAAAATCCGGCCGCGCGCCAAGAATATTGAAAAGCGACTCGCGCGTGCGATCTGTGGTCGGGCGCGAGGTCGTGCCCTTGGGCGCTATAATTTTCCGCCCGCTATATTCACCGCCAATAATGCGCATTACTCGTTATCGTTTTTATGTTGGTCGAGATGCCGATCATTTTTCTCTTTGTCGGCTTTGGTTTTTGTTTTTTCCGCTTTGGATTGGCCGTATTTTGCGCGGTTTTCCTCCGCCTGTTTTTCCTTTTCGGCGCGGTTTTTCTTTTTGCGGAATTGATTGAGGTTGATCACATTGCTCATAGGCCAATCTCTTCGCAGATCGATTTCCCTAATTGTTCTTTTAGCTGCTTGCCGGGAACTTCTTCGAAACTGTCTTTCGGCAGCTTGCCAAGTTGAAATGGTCCGTAGGCGGTACGAATAAGCCGGTTCACATTCAGCCCGAGATACCGCATCAGATTTCTGACCTCGCGGTTTTTCCCTTCATTGATGGAAAGCGTGATCCACGCATTGCCGCCCTGTTGCTGGTCGAGGGTTGCCCGAACGGGACCATATTGAATACCGTCAATTTCAACGCCGTCTTTCAGGCGGTCGAGCGCGGATTGGCGCACGCGGCCATGGGCGCGCACGCGGTAACGCCGGGCCCAGCCGGTTGACGGCAATTCGAGCCGCCGCGACAGCGCACCGGAATTGGTCAACAGTAAGAGACCTTCTGTGGTCAGGTCGAGCCGCCCGACAGAGATCACGCGCGGCAAACGCCCGGCAAGCGCATCAAATACCGTTGCGCGCCCTTGCGGGTCTTTATGGGTGGTGACCAATCCATCAGGCTTGTGATAGCGCCACAGCCGCGGCTGGTCCGGCTTGCCGATCCGGGTGCCATCGACCCGGATGTCCATATCGGGCGTAACCTTAAAGGCCGGCGTTTCGAGGACTTTGCCATCGACCGTGACAATTCCCTGTTCGATCATACGCTCGGCCTCGCGGCGGGACGCCACACCAGCACGGGCTAAAAATTTGGCGATACGTTCGCCCTCTGGTGGTGTTCCGGCGGAATTGTCGGTCATTTTGTCGGCGTCCTTTGAATTCGTCGTCTATAGGTGCGCCTTATATGCACATGCATCAAGTGCGGTCTATGATCTGGGCGTGCTTAGGCGTAATCAGATTTGGTGAATGACGATCTCGAATATATGACGCGCGCGCTCGAAGAGGCGCACAAGGCCGCCGATGCGGGCGAAGCGCCGATTGGGGCGGTGTTGATTGGTGCGGATGGCGCGATGCTGGCGGCCGCCGGTAATGCGCCTATCGCGACCCATGACCCGACCGGACATGCGGAAATCCGGGTATTGCGCGCCGCCGCCGAAAAAGTCGGCAATTACCGCCTGACAGGGACGACCCTGTTCGTGACGCTTGAACCCTGCGCCATGTGCGCCGGTGCGATTTCCATTGCGCGGGTCAGCCGGCTGGTCATTGCGGCAAAGGATCAAAAAGGCGGCGCGGTTTTTCACGGGCCGCGCTATTTCGAACAGCCGACCTGCCATTGGCGACCGGACGTCGTTGAGGGGCCATTGGCCGAGGAGTCGAGTAAACTCCTTCGTTTATTTTTCAAAGCGCGTCGCCGCTAACTGCATATGACTCTTTCATCGTGGCGGCGGACGGTTATCATGCCGCCAAACAAGGAGCCAATAATGCAATTCGAATATTCTGACCGCTGTAAAGATTACCTAAAACGTGTCACCGATTTCATGGATAAATATGTTTATGAAGGCGAAGAAATTTATGAACGTCAGCATGCAGAATTTGGCCCCGGCGAAGGTCGCTGGAAAATCCCACCGATTATCGATGAGCTAAAAGACAAAGCCAAGGCAGAAGGGTTGTGGAACTTGTTCCATACAAACCCGAATTTTGGTCCCGGCCTGTCCAATGCAGATTATGCACCCTTGGCGGAGCAAATGGGCCGCTGTCACATTGGGCCTGAAGTATTCAACTGCGCCGCGCCGGATACGGGCAATATGGAAGTGCTCATGAAATATGGCACGCCGGCCCAGCAAGAACAGTGGTTGACGCCCCTACTTGAAGGCAAGATCCGTTCGGCCTTTTTGATGACCGAACCACAGGTCGCATCTTCGGACGCAACCAATATTGAGACCGACATCAAGCTTGATGGCGATCATTATGTTATTAATGGCCGCAAATGGTGGTCTTCAGGTGCCGGTGACCCGCGCTGTAAGATCTTCATCGTCATGGGCAAGACCGACAAGACCGCTGACCGCCACAAACAACAGTCCCAGATCCTTGTTCCGGCGGACGCAGAGGGCGTCAAGATTCTTCGCCATTTGCCCGTATTCGGGTTCGATGATGCGCCGCACGGCCATATGGAAGTCGAACTTAAAAATGTCCGTGTGCCGAAAGAGAATATTATTCTGGGCGAGGGACGTGGCTTTGAAATTGCCCAAGGGCGGCTTGGCCCTGGCCGTATTCATCACTGTATGCGGACGATTGGCGCTGCAGAAGTCGCGCTTGAGAAAATGGTCAAACGGCTTTTGACCCGCGAAGCATTTGGCAAGCCGATTTACAAGCACTCCATTTGGGAACAACGGGTTGCCGAAGCGCGCATCGATATCGAAATGGCGCGGCTTTTGACGCTGAAAGCGGCGTGGATGATGGACACAGTCGGCAACAAAGTGGCGCAGGGCGAAATCGCCATGATCAAAGTGGCGGCACCGCGCATCGCGCTGAAAGTCATTGACGATGCCATTCAGGCCTATGGTGGCGCTGGCGTATCCGAAGATCCGGGCCTTGCGCGGCTTTATTCGGGTATTCGCACGCTTCGCTTGGCCGATGGCCCCGATGAGGTTCATTGCCGTGCGATTTCGCGCATTGAGTTCAAAAAGCACTCAAACGCGGTCTAACGAATTTCGGCTTAATTGATCAAAAGCGCTCAGATCTTTTCGGTCTGGGCGCTTTTTCTATGCGTCGATGTAATTGTGAATGTCAGAGAAGCAACCGACCATTCTGATCGGTTTGTCGTCCTGATCCCGAATGGCTTCGCCGCGCGAAAGCACCCAGTGATAGCTGCCATCGGCATGCTTCATGCGGATTTTCAGATCGAATGGTTCTTTCGAGCAAAGATGGGCTCTTAATGCGGTTTTGAAGCGTTCGACGTCATCCTTGTGGATCGTCTTTTCAATCGCCGCGAGGTCGTAAGGACCTTTGTTCTTTGAGAACCCCAATAAGGTTTCGATCCCGTCGGAAATAACGGTTGTGCCGGTAACCACGTCCCAATCCCAAATCCCGTTGGTTGATTGGGTTATTGCCCAGTCAATACGTTCAAATTTTTCTGCCTGTTCTATGTGGTCTTCGATACGGGCTTTGAAAAATTCCAACACCTGCCGGACGACGATATCGCGCTGTTGTTTATGCTTGGTCATGGCGACAACAACGCCAATCGGGGTGCCGTCTTTTCCGGTGAGGGCGACACCTGCATAGGAAGAGATATTTTTCTCGACGAGGAATTGGTCACGCGGAAAGAGCTGCGCAACATTTTCGGTGATGATGCAGCATTTCCCGTCTACTGCACGCGCGCATGGCGTGCCGTCGAGGCTGTAAATAACGTTTTCGCCCAATTCACCATGCGCGACAAAGCGCAGTGTTCTCACGAGGTTTGAATAAGGATTAAGCCGCGCAACAGCGAAATAATCTGCATCCAGAACCTTGCTGACGGCCAGTGCATATTCGGTCAGGAATTCGCTTTCGGGGATCCCGGAAAGCGCCAATGACAATGCAGCAATGGCGTCTTTGGCTTGCGCTTCTTGCGAAAATTTCTCTTCAAATGCGGCTTCTATCTTGTCTTGAAAATTCGTGGCGGTCGCTGCGTTAACCATGAAATTGCGTGTCCTGCATGAGCAAGTGAATACTGAAGAGTGTAACTATCCCTTCTCGAGTGTTAAAAATCCCTTATGGGTTAATCGGGATTCACGAAACTTTTGGGATTTCTTGCGAGCTTAGACCTTGCGACATTACCAATGGTGATACCCATGGAAGCATTCGAGCCCTTTGGGATTTGGCTTGTTCTGGCTTTTGTAGCCTTTGTCTCCTTCCGGATTGGCCAGGCAACCAAGGCGGAAAGCGCCGCCGAGCGCGCGCACCGCGTCATGGAAGAACAAGAAGACATCAAAACGGCTATTGCGAATATTAGCGATGACCAATGGCGGGAAATCGATCATATGCTCGTGGCGAAACGAAAAATCGCCGCGATCAAGGCGCTTCGCGAAGCCACCGGTTTAGGGCTGAAACTATCGCGCATGGCGGTGGAGCAACGGCAACGCCGCCACTAGGCGTCGTCGCGCGTGATCCACCAAAGCCGCCCGCCCAAAGTGACCGAGGCGGCGAACAAGCTGGCTAGCAATCCCCACCAGACGCCAACGGCACCAAATGGCGTACTCAGGCCGAGCCATGCAGCAATCGGAAATCCGATTACCCAATAGCTGATACCGGTCAGAATCATCGGTACACGTACATCTTTAAGGCCGCGTAGCGCTTGCCCGGCCGCAACCTGAATTGCGTCGAACAATGCAAACGCTGCTGCGATCGGCAGGAACGAAACCACAAGCCCGAGAACGATTGCGTTCGATGCGTCATCAGCTTCAAGATAAAAGCCCGCAATCTGGTTCGGGAACAACATGACCGGTATCGCGAAAAGCATGATCGCGCCAATACAGGCGAGGATAGACATCACCGATGCCCGCCGGACGCCCGGAAGATTTTTCGCCCCTGCCATCAAGCCAACCCGAACCGCACCGGCCTGTGAAAGCCCGAGCGGCATCATAAAGGCCGTTGCCGCGACGTTCAGCGCGACCTGATAGGCGGCCATTTCATTCACGCCGATACGGCCCATCAGGAACAGCGCGGCGTTAAACAACATGGCCTCAAAGCCAATCGTGATCGAGATCGGCCAGCCAAGACGCGCGACTTCGAAAAAGCGGGGCCAATCCGGTTTGAAAAACCGCTTGAACAGATCGAACCGCTTCGCCCGGGCTTCCCAATTGATATAGGCCACAAGGGCGAAAAACCCGATTGCGTGCGATAACGACGATGCGATCCCCGCGCCCACCAGTTCCAAACGCGGGAAGCCCCAATTGCCGTAAATCAACAGATAGTTGAGAAGTGCGTTGATCGCGGTGGTTGCGATGATGACATAAAGCGGCGCGCGGGCCCGCTCGATCGCTGCGAGGAAATTTCGCAAAACGATTACGCCCAGCGCAAAAGGCAGGCCGGGAACGAGCGCCAGCACATAAGGCTCCGCAAGCCGGGCGACATCCGCCGGTTGCCCCAGCATCAAGGCAAATTCTTCAGCGAAGAAATAAATAATCGAACACACCGGCGCAGCGATACCGACGACCCAAAGCCCCATCCGGACCGAGCGCCGCGCATCGCGGACATCATCGCTATTCGCCCCCAATGCCTGAGAGACCATTGGCGAGGTTGCAACCGCAGGCCCCATACCCGCAACGAACAGGACATAGAACAGCACCAGGCCCAACCCGCCAGCCGCAAGATGCGTCGGGCCAAGGCGGCCAATCATGACCACATCAATGATATTAATAGAAAATTGGACGAGCTGCGTCGCTGCCATCGGAAGGCCGATGGTCATCAGCGCAAAAAATTCCTTGCGCCACGGTGAAGCGGATTTTTCAATCGCTTCCGGTGTGTTCTCCAAATTGCTCGTCATGTCTGCTCACTTAATCGCAAAAGCGACGGTAAACGCGTCCTTTACCCAAGCAATACTGAAATGGAAAGAGAATTAGGAAGTTTGGTGCCTTAGAAACGGTGAAGTGATATTACTGTCGTTACCGCTCGTATTGGTTGCGTCGAAGCAAACATTTTTCAGAATGTGTCGCGCGTGCGCCAGCGTTCCGTAGGCAGACCATGCGCGTGCCCAGATAATATGCACGCAACCGCCTGCGGTCATGTTGAATGCCGTCTTGGCGCAATCGCCGCATAGGAAAGTGGTCGCGCTATCGAGTCATCGGAAACTTGCGGTCCTAATCCGTTACAGCATCATGCCATCGCTTATAGTGGCCGCTGCTGAGAACGCTGGCTTGAATTTGCGCCATGGCGGCATTCGCCGCATCCGTTGCCTGCGTATTCGGGTGGACCGGCCTGCGCAAAGGTCGTTGCCCTGCGGGCATGCCCATGATTTCCGCAATCGCGCGGGGGACATCATTCGGATCGGTGCTACCGCCGCCGCTCATCATGCCGCTGGCCATGTTGATATGGCCTTCATAAGCTTTTTTCCGCTCGTCGCTCACACGCGTCAAAAGCGCATCGACATTGCGCTGACCGCTTTCCCAAATTTTGGTCGGATAGCCGCCGGGCTGAATGATCGTCACATCGATACCGAAGGGCGCAAGTTCATAGGCGAGGGATTCAAACATTGCCTCAACGCCAAACTTGGTTGCGCAATACATGCCGAGATTGGGAATGATGATCCGGCCCAGTTGAGAAGAGACGTTAAATATCTGACCAGATTTCCGTGCACGCATTTTCGGCAAGGCCGCGCGCGCCATGCGAAGATAGCCAAACAAATTGGTCTCGAAAATGAGCTGCGTTGCTTCCATATCGTTGATTTCCACAGGGCCGGCCAATCCGATCCCCGCATTATTGACCAAGACGTCGATGGCCCCGCCGGCGATGTCTTCCGCCGCGGTGACGCCACTTGCAATTGAGGCCTCGTCGAGAACGTCAATTTCGACCGCCGAGAGGTCGAGCTTTTCGTCCCGTGCAATTTTGAGGAGCGAAGCCGCCTCGGGCCGATTGCCATTGTCGAAATTCCGCATTGAGGCAATGACCGTAGCCCCGAGGCGCGCAAGATGAAGCGCCGTGAGGCGGCCAAAACCCGAACTGGTACCCGTGATCAGGACTGATTTGCCCGATAAATCCTTGGCGGCGGCGATCTCTTCTGCGCCCGCGGGCAAGATTGATGCGGCGGCCAATATTGAGCCAGCGGCAAGTAATTCGCGGCGCGATGGGGTGTATTCAGTCATCGGTTTCTCCTCCTGAGTGCCAAAATACTACGCTGAAACGCCATAAAAGACAGAAAAAGGCGCAGATAGACTGGACCACGGTCATAATATTTCAGTAATGACAGCGGAGTATTGATTTGACAGCAATACAAAGAAAATTTGCCCGAATGACGACGGAACTACCGGTTTCATACGTATAAGGGTGAAAGCCCGCTTTTTGCGGTTCAGCCATCAAGGGTGGAGAAGCACGTAATGAAATTGTCAGGGTCGCTAGTTGCTGGTGCCGCTATCGGTGTCATTTTTGGCGCAGCTGTGACCGGTTTCGTCTTGTCATCGCAAGCCCCTGCGACGTCGAATGATACTGGCGGACGCGGGCCTGGCGGCTCACGCGGTGGTTTCATGCCGGCGGTAACGCTGGTGGCTGCGGAAGCGGCAACGGTCGGCAAGACCCTCGACATTATCGGCGAGGGGCGCGCCGTAAAAAGCGTTGCGCTGACCTCCGAAGCGACGGGCATCGTCACCCAGGTGAATATTGCGCCGGGCAAGCATGTCTCGAAAGGCGATATCCTGCTCAAGCTGGATGATGCGCAACAGCGCATCGCGATTGAACGCGCCCGCGCGCAATATCCAATCGCGAAAGCCAATGCCGAACGGTATGCGTCGCTGAAAGAAACCGAAGCCGCGTCAGCGCTAGAAGCAGAAACGGCATTTAATAATTACAAGGCGATTGAAGCGGACCTGCGTGCGGCGGAATTTGCATTGTCGCAGCGGACCATCAAAGCGCCCTTTGATGGTGTCATCGGCCTGACGACGATCGAGGCGGGTGATTATGTTCGTGCCGGTGATCCGGTGACAACGCTTGATGATACATCCTCGATCATTGTCGAATTTGCGATCCCGCAAGAAGCGTCAAACCTCGTAAAGGTTGGTCAGGGGGTTACTGCGCGGCTCGCAGCGGCAGGCGCCTCCGAACATGAGGGGCGGGTTTCGGCGATTGATAGCCGGGTTGATGCGCAATCGCGGACGCTGAAAATTGAAGCGACATTTGAAAATGAAGATGGGTCATTGATCCCCGGCACGATCTTTTCCGTCTCGACAACGAGCCAAGGCCAAGAGGCCGTCTCGGTTCCCGGCCTCGCCATTCAATGGGACCGCGCCGGGCCATTTGTGTGGCGTCGTGGCCTCGACGGAAAGGCGCAAAAAGTCAATATCGCTATCCTTCAGCGGACGGACGAAAAAGTCCTGGTCGAAGGTGACTTAAACGTTGGCGATTACGTGGTCTCCGAAGGGGCCGACCGGGTTCGAAGCGAATTCCCGCTGCCGGAAGTAAAAAGTCATAAAAACAAGGCTGTATCGGCCGCCGGCGTTTCTTCGTCAGGGGTGTTCGCCGCGCAGGACTAACAAAAAAGCCGACCGCGATGGGTCGGTTTTCGCCCGCACTGGATTGAATAAGAGTTGCGAACCTTATTTTTGCAGTGATGATTCAGAATTGTCAGGATACGGCTATATCGCGTTTTATGAACGCAGAGCCGACAAGCAAAGTTGCTTCAGGGTTTTCAACTGCCGCATAAGATGGTCTTTATCGCGGGCTGTTCTGCCTGCGGCCTTGGCTGATCTCTGAACAAAATCTGAGAGATCGGGGGCGGTGAGGTCAGTACGCGCTAAAGCCGATTCATGTGGCATGAACATGCGCTCTATGACGCGGCGAAATTTCTCCGCGGACGCATCCAGCTCTTCCATGCCCGCAGCATTGAACCCGTCGATAAGATCTTGCGCATTGGGCATTTCCTTAACCAGATCGAATCCCGCAACCACCATTTTGTCAAAGAGGATATCGAGTTGCTCGCCGATGTCCTGAGCGCTCTTTAGTCCCGCTTCGATGTCACGCAGGGCTTCGTCGGTATAGTTGCGGATCAATCCCTTAAGCACGTCATCTTTGTTCTTGAAGGTATTATAGAGCGTCTGGCGACTGACGCCGGCTTCTTGGGCGAGGTCACCCATGCTGGTCCGCTTTACGCCATAGCGCGAGAATACCTGCACAGCCGCTTCGAGGATGTCTTTTTCGGTTTTTGTCATAGCTGCCTTATTGACATTTAGACGCTTAATGTCAAATATACAAACGAACAAAAAATGTCCAAAAGTTAAGAGATGCCCCTGATGAATGAAAAGATACGCCTGCTCCTGAAACTCTTTACGCCGCAGCGCCGGAAGCCCGATCCGCGTCATGCGATGCCGAAAGCTGATCGCGACCTTTCGGGTAAGACGATTGTATTCACCGGGGGAACTGACGGGATAGGACGTGTTGCCGTCAGTATGCTCTATGAAATGGGCGCGTCTCTTGTTTTGCTCGGACGCGATACGGCTAAAGGCGAGTCCATTGTCAAAGACTTGGCCGCAAGCGATGGTCGCGGAACGGCCACCTTTGAGCGTTGCGACCTTTCCTCCCTACAAAGCGTAAAGGCGTCTGGCGACCGCATTTTAGCGACGCAGCCACAGATTGATGCGTTGGTCAATTGTGCTGGTGTCAACGCAATGACGGATCGGCTCAGCCAAGATGGTTTTGCGACGAATTGGGCGGTGAATTATCTTGCGCCGGTTCTGCTGACCCGGCTGCTGCTGGGTCGGCTGCGCGCCTCAGCGCCCGCGCGGATCGTTAATCTGACAACCGATACGGCCTATCTCGACCGGCTTGACCTAGACATGATGGAGACGGACCCAACGCTCGGCCAGAAAGACAGCTACGCTGGCTCCAAGCTCGCACTTGAGATGTTTTCCGTAGACTTGGCGCATGATCTCAAAAGTTTTGGGGTCACCGTAAACTTGCAGCATCCAGGTTATATCCGTTCGAATCTATTGCGGAATCTGCGTGGGATTGAGCGGGTGATGCAGGGCTTGATGCGGATCATGGCGTCGCCAACAGAAGTTGGCGCGGACCGGATCGTGCGGCAGGTCGCATCCTCGGCTTTTGCAGGCGTCACTGGCGTAATTATTGCCGAAGATGAACAGCGCCCCCACCACGCAGAAGTAGGCGACACCGCTAAACGAGAAAGGTTGGCACGCCTGACCGACAAAATTCTTGCGCCGTGGTTATAAAACTGCTCGGGTCTTTCGGAAATAGTTTCGATACGAACGGACAATAACGCTCATTGAATGTAAATGACGTGTCCGTTCAACTGGCGTTCGCCGCGCAGGACTAACGAAAAAAAGCCGACCGCGATGGGCCGGCTTTTTGATCTCGTTTGATCTCTTATTTTATAAGGCCGCTGCGTTTTCAGCAGCTTGTTGCCGCGACTCGCGATCCATGCGGGTCATGGCTTTTTGCAATTTTTCAAAGGCGCGGACTTCGATCTGGCGAACGCGCTCGCGACTGACATTGTAAACCTGGCTCAGCTCTTCGAGGGTTGCCGGATTATCTTTCAGGCGCCGTTCGGTAAGAATATGTTGCTCGCGCTCATTGAGCGTTGCAAGCGCCGTCTCCAAAAGACCCATGCGCATTTCATATTCATCTTCGCCGACCAGTTTGGCTTCCGGATTGACCGCATTGTCATCAACCAGCCAGTCTTGCCACTCGCCGCCGCCATCGGTGTCTTTTGACATCGGTGCGTTTAGAGACGCTTCACCACCGGACATCCGGCGGTTCATGGAAATCACTTCGTCTTCGGTCACGCCGAGCTTTGTTGCAATATGCTCCACTTGATCCGGGTGCAGATCGCCATCATCAACCGCTTCGATCTGGCCTTTGATTTTGCGCAAATTGAAGAACAGTTTTTTCTGCGCGGCGGTGGTGCCGATTTTTACAAGGCTCCATGACCGCAGGACATATTCCTGAATGGACGCGCGGATCCACCACATCGCATAGGTGGCGAGGCGGAAACCCTTATCGGCGTCAAATTTCTTGACCGCCTGCATCAGACCGACATTCCCTTCGGAAATGACTTCGCCAATCGGCAGGCCATAGCCGCGATAGCCCATGGCGATTTTCGCCACGAGCCGCAGATGGCTCGTAATAAGGCGTTGGGCCGCTTCGGGGTCTTCATGCTCCGCAAAGCGCTTTGCCAACATATATTCCTCATCCTTGTCGAGCATGGGGAATTTGCGGATCTCCGCGAGATAACGCGAAAGACTCCCCTCTGGTGTGAGGGATGTAGCCGTCGTGGTCAGTGCTTTACTCATAGCGCAGTCTCTTTCTTCAGAACGCCTTTGCTAAATGCAAATAGGCGCATAAAGTTCGGTCAAAACGGGCTTTTTCTGAAGTCCCCAAAAGAAAACGCCTCTCCCGGGCGCTGTATGGGGCATATAGGGTCGCAAATCGCGATTCCCATAGGTGATCCAAAATTTTCCCGCCAACCGTGGATATTCTCAAAAGTTAGAATAAATATTCGACGAAATTAGGGCGAAAATCCAATGAACTTGCGTTCACCGTCAACCACGAATTTGTGATCGCTCAATCGTCGTTATCCGCACGCAGTGCGCCCTTAAGCTCCGGTGCGCCAAACAGGGCGAGCTTCAAGCTCTGGCCGATCCGCACGGCGCGTTCATAAAAATACGGCACGACTGCCGGCGTCGGTGCGGTCTCTTCCAGTGTCTGTTTGAAAAGGCCAAGCCAGATATCAAAATGATGCGGGCGGATGGTTTTGTGTTTCGCGTGGGCGGGCACAGGACGTCCACGATAGCGCCCGGCATTAAAGGCAACCGATGCCCAGAAATCTTTCATCGTTGCCAGGTGCGAATCCCACGAATCCCCCATTGCCGCATCAAAAATCGGGCCGATCTCCGGTTCATTGCGAATACGCTCATAAAAGCGATCAACCAGGAGCGAGATATATTCATCCGTAATGCCCATAGATTCCGCATTGGCCCGAATGGCTGCGCGTCGGTCGGCGGAACTGGCGAAGGGGGACTGGCTCATGCGATTCTCACTGGCAATTGGTTGAATACCCTAGCCGAACACAGCATAGCGGTTAAAGGCCGCGTAGGACGTCAATAAGATTGTTGAAGTCCTGCGGCGGTTCCTGTTCAAACCGCATGCTATCGCCCGTTATTGGGTGGTCAAACCCCAGCACCCGCGCATGAAGCGCTTGCCGGCGGAAATTTTTAACCGTTTCAATCGCGAGATCCGCAACCTCTTCACCGGGCTTGAGGCCTGAAAGGCCGGGCCCACGGCCATAGGTTTGATCGCCCACCAGCGGGTGACCAATCGTTGAAAGGTGCAAGCGGATTTGATGGGTCCGCCCGGTTTCAAGCGTGCATTCGACCCGAGAGGCAAGGGCGTCGCCTTTCAGCTTTGCCCGGTTGCGGCCAAAGACCTCGACAACTTTGTAATGGGTTACCGCCCGGCGCGCATTTGGATGGTCCTCGTCACGAACGGTCGCCATTTTTTTGCGGTCATTGGTATTGCGCGCCATCGGCAGGTCGATCGTGCCAAAGCCGGGACGCGGTGCGCCAATGGCGACTGCCTCGTAAAGGCGTTCGATATTGTGCTTTTCAAAGGCCTTGGCCAATTTCTGATGCGCCGCGTCGGATTTCGCAACCACCAACAGACCCGAGGTGTCTTTATCGATACGGTGAACGATACCGGGGCGCGCGACCCCGCCAATACCCGAAAGACTATCGCCGCAATGATGGATCAACGCATTGACCAGCGTGCCGGTCCAATTGCCTGCGCCCGGATGGACCACAAGCCCCGCCGGTTTGTTAATCACGATGAGGTGCTCGTCTTCAAAGACCACATCCAGCGCGATGGGCTCTGCCTCGGGTTCCGGATCGGCGACCGGCGGCAGAACCAGCCGATAGTGCTCGCCCGCCCGCAGCTTATAGGATGCGTCTTTGAACGTTTCGCCATTGCGGCTTAACGCACCTTCGTCGATCAGGGCCTTCAGGCGAGAGCGTGTCAGCTCTTTGATATTCTGGCTGAGCCATTTATCGACGCGCGTGCCAGCGTCATCTTCGGTGATGTCGAACACAAAGGTGCCGTCCTCATCATCGGTGAGGGGCATATCGGACTTGAGGGTTTCGTTTTCTGCGGTCATAAGCAGGGGCGGTTTACCCTTGTGTGGCCGAGACGGCCAGAGCCAAAGCGAAATAAGGACTGATTTAGCGTGAATAATACGGGCGCAAACGAGCCATCGACCTCAGATAATACGGGTGATGACCAGTCTACATCAGGCTTCGCATCAATTGCCGAACGGATTGGCGCGCGCAATCTCTGGATCATTATCCTGACCATGCCGCTTTTCTTTTTGGCGTTTTTGGTGGCGATTATCGTCATGTTCGGCAAATCCGAAGAAGAAAAGCTGGCCGAGCAGGAAGAAAACCTCATTCCGTGGACCGAGCCCGCGGAAGAAAGCCAGATGGCCTATCCGGCTGCGCCTGTGGGTGGCCATGGCGCGATTGCGCTTGATGGTGATCGTCTGGCGGTACGGGTCGACGGGCCGGATGGTTTTGTGGTCGTGGTTTACGATCTCGCCAAGGGCGAAGAAATCGCGCGCCTGCCATTCCCGGCGGAATAGTTATTTGCGCGAGATCAGGCGGGTAATCAGCCAGATCGGGACGACGACGGCCGCGCCAATAATCAGATAGGTGAATAAGGTCAGCGCGACTTCGCCGACATTCTCGCCCAACATCGCGACCAGCCGTTGGACGTTATCAAATATGCCGCGCCAGAAATCGCGCGGGCTAATCCCTAAAACCGTAAAAATTGCGCCGACGATGATGCTGACGACGACCAGCTGAAGGAAGGTTTTTGTTCCGCTGCCGCCTTTTACCCGGTCGAGAAAATTCTTATCGGCCATGATCCTACCCCTAACGCAAAAAATGCCCCGCCCTGTGATAATAGGTGCGATCGGAGAGGGGTTCAATGGAAGGGTGTATCAGGGGCGGATATCAAGCCGCCAATTGACCGAGAACCGCCAGTCCTGATCAAAACCGGGGACAGGCTGGTCATAGGGATGGGCGAGTTCAAGCTCTATGAACCCTTTATCTTTGTAGGCGGCGCGGATACCGCCCCCAACAGAGCCGAGATCATATGACTGATCCGCCGTTGCGCTCCGTGCAAAAACATCCGCATGCGCATAATCAATGAATGCGTATAATTCGGACTTGCCGAAATCCCCGTTGAATGGCCGCCAGGCCGGTTCAAGCAATAGCCCAAATCCGCGATCGGCGTTGATGAGGCCGGCGGAGAAGGCGCGGCCATAACGCGCGCCGCCAATTGAAAAACGCTCATTGGCCGGAAGATTATCATCGGTCCATTGTCCGCCGCCGGTAAAGGTCAACCGGCCTTCGCTGCCGATTTTTTGCAGGACGTAAATATCCCCTGATAGTTTAGTATAGGTTTTATCGCCAATGATGGGCGAGACTTCTGCGCCCATCATGTCGATGCCTTGGCTCGCGGTGGCGCTCAGCTTTGCAATGCGTTTTTTGCTCAACAGTGAAAGCGTTGCCGCCAATCGCGCCGCGCGTGTTCGTTCGGTGGCGATGAGTGATCCGAAAGCGGCATTGTCGCTATTGACTGCATCCAGCGAAGCCCGGACACTTAAATTGCGTTTATAGGACCGGATAACCGGAACGGTAACGCCGCCGGAATAAAGCTGGGCATCGCCGCTGATGACGCTGTCTTTCGGCCGGGATTGCAAAATCGCGGCGCTCGCATCAAGGCGAACGCCATTTGCGCCGATGGGCGTTGAATGGCTGATCCCCGCATAGCGCGAGTCTTTGAAATTCGCTGCCGCGGCCAGGTTCAGACTCGTGACATCGCCGTCCCGCAACAGGCGATAGGCTTTGGCTTGCGCCGTAAACTGACCATCGCGGATGAGCCGTGAAGTACGGTTGTTAAACCCGAATGACACCGTTGGCTTTTTATAATCAAGCGCAAGATCAAGCCGCACTGCGCCGGGGGCGCTACCATAGGATAGCGTCGGCTTTACGGCGACGCCCGGAATATCGCTCATGAGCGAAAGTGATCGCTCCAATGTTGCGCGGCTGAGCGGCGTTTCTGCGGTCAAACGCTCCGCATAAGCTGTAATCAGATAATGATTGCGGTTTTCTGTCTCGCCGCTAAACGAAAAATTCTCGATATGACCTTCGGCCACAAGAACCCGGACGACGCCATTTTCAAAAGCCTGATCCGGTATGACGATTGTGAACAGTGCTATCGGTGATTGCTCATAGGCGGCCGTAAGCGCCGCTGCGAGTTCATTAAGCGCGTCTTTGGTAATTGTTCTGGCAATAAAGGGCCGAGCCGCATCGGCAACATTTGCAGGCACTGATGTGCCTTCGAATTTTATGCCGCGTATCAAGATGGGCGGTAGGTCTTTGGGCTCTATGCTGACCGTTACATTCGATGATGGTTCATTAACAGCTTCGGGCACTTCCGTATCGCGGATTTCACCGGGTCGCAGGCGTTCTTCGGTGAGGGGTGTTTGCGCGGCAATGGCCGAGCCGATCAACAGGGCAAACAAAAGAATGTGGGATTGAAGTTTTTTCATGGTGGTGAGGATTTCGCGCGTAAATAAAAATGCGACCGGACAGCTGCAGGGCGACACTGTCCGGCCGCGAGCGGCGCTTAGCAGCCACCACCAAGTAGGCCGCCAACAAGGTTACAATCGCTCTCTTCTCCTGGAAGTAGACCTTGCACCGTGTCTCCCACTGCGCCGCTCAAACTGTGATCGCCTTCATTCAGGTGATCGCCCAATATCGGTAGGTCCTCAATCACGCCGCCATCACCGCCGATGATCGGCGCGTCGGCAAGAATGCCTGTTTCTCCTGCGATCATGCTCTCATCGCCAATGACAGCATCAAGCGTCGTGCTCAGATCGCCATCAAGGATGGTGTCGCTGCCGCTTTCGCCTGTGACGCTGCTGGAAATATTGAGGGCACCATTGGCGTCTGCGCTGATCGCAACGATACCGCCGGCGGGCGATGTGTGATCAAGTACACCGGTCAATTTATCCGTGACATGAGCAATGCCAGATCCGTGCGGCAGGCCATCAACCCCGATATTGACGAGTTCACCGCCGCTCCCGAGGCCGACGGTCAGCACGTCACCGGAAACTTGCTCCGTTGACAAAATACTTGCGCCTAAAAACGGCTCGGCTTCCGGGCTGCCGATCGGGTGGGCGTCGCCAATCGATGCGGTGACCAGCGCGCCCGGTGCCGCGAGAATGCCGTCAACCAGATAGGTTTCGCCATTGCCTGACTGAATAAGGGTTTGACCGGTGGCGTCGATAACACCGACGACTGTGCCGGCAATTTCGTAATTGCCCGGCGTTTTTTTATCGACCAATCTGGCAACTTTCATTCCTTTGTCAGCGACGATATTGACGGTCTCGCCGGATTTGGTCTGTACGCCTGACAAAATGACAGGGGCCGAGCCGGGCTTGCCGGTATTGGCGAGAAGCCCTGTACCCGCAACGCCATTCGGGCCAACCAATCCGCCTGTCGCTAATGCGCCCGCATTGCCGAGATTGAAATTGCCGTCATTGCCCGGTTCGCCTTGAGGGCCCTGTTCTCCTTGGGAGCCTTGCTCGCCTTGTGGGCCCTGCGCGCCTTGCGGTCCGGCGGGGCCTTGCTCGCCTTGGGGGCCTTGCTCGCCCTGCGGGCCCTGACTTCCTTGCGGTCCCTGTTCGCCCTGCGGGCCTTGAGCGCCCTGTGGCCCAACGGCGGCGACGCGATGTGTCTTGTGCGACGTGCAGGCCGGCAAGGTTAGCGCCGTTAATGCGGTCGCCGCGAGCGCGATCTTCAGTCGATAGTACGAATGCATACTAAACTCTCCCATATGCGTATAAATGTGCGGCTGCCCCGCAAACCTATTCGGTGAATGTCGGGAAGAGTGATAACGGATCGAAATTAAATCAAAGTCAAACCGTATACGGAATTATTGAGTTTAATTTCGGCATGGGAAATGGATTTTGAAAAATTTGCAGTTTCGATTCCGCATTGTGAAATCGTTCCCATAATACAAAAAAGCGCGGCATTTTCATGCCGCGCTTGGTGGGGTCTAAATTTTTAGCCCGTCTATTCGGATTTTTCCATATAGATCGAACGGCAAGGATAGGGGATCGATACGCCTTCCGCATCAAAGCGCTCTTTCACCGATTTCAACAATGCCCATTTGACCGGGAAATAGTCTTCGCGATTGACCCAGACACGGGCCAGAATATTCACGGAGCTATCGCCAAGACTATCGACAGCGATCACCGGTTCAGGCTCCGAAAGGCCGCGTCCGTCTTTCTCGATCTCATCCTTGATGAGCGAAATCGCTTTGTCGAGATCATCGTCATATGACACCCCAAACAGGAAATCGACACGGCGTGTGTCAAAGCCCGCATAATTGGTGATGACATCATCAAAGATCATCCCGTTCGGAATAATCAGCTTTTTATTATCGGTCGTGGACATTTCGGTGGTGAAGAGGCCGATCTTTTTAACCGTGCCGGAAACGCCAGCGGCGTCGACAAAATCACCAACATCAAATGGGCGGAAGCCAAGCATCATCACACCAGACGCGACATGCCCCAGCGTACCCTGCAAGGCCAAACCAATCGCAAGACCGGCGGCACCGATGACGGCGGCAAAGCTTGTGGTCGGAACGCCAAAGACGCCCAAAGTCGTGATAAGGACAAGGGCGATCAGGCCATAATGAACAAGGCTCGAAAGAAACCCGGCCAAGGTTTCATCGATGCGGCCCGATTTTGAAATACCAGCGCTCACCAATTTCTTTATGCGGCCTGCGACCCAAAGCCCGATGACCAAAACCACCAGCGCGCCAATGACACTCGGTAGATAAGACGCCGCTTTCTCCACCATGCCATGAATAAATGTGACCGCTACATTTAGCTTGTCTGGTTCTTCGGCAACGCCGCCATTTGCATCTTGCATTGTTATTCTCCTTTTACTCACTGCGGGCGTCATAGACTGAACTGCGGCCCGAACCAATAGGTTGATAAGACTGCTTTTCGCTACATCAAAAAAGATGAAAATCGTGCGCTATCCCGCATTCGGTGCATAGTTATCCACCAACGGCGGGGCGGGCTTATGGTTCCCGGCAGTGAATTTTATTGCCGTTAACGGAGCCTTATGAATGGAACAGTCCCCGCGCCTGGCGCTTTCTTATGTTCAGCCAAATCAGGCACAAAAACATGTCACCGTGAACGAGACGATCAGGCGGCTTGATGCGCTGACGCAAATGACCGTCCGATCACGTACGATTGCCGCCGAACCAGAAATGCCATCCGATGGCGATATCTATATTCTCGCTACACCGACGGGCGATGTGTGGTCATCATTTGATGATGACGATGTGGTCGCGTTTCAGGATGGCGCGTGGGAGCGGATTTCACCGGTCGCCGGCATGCGCGCATGGGTGGCGGATGAAAACCTGCTGGTCGTTTATGATGGTAGCGGCTGGACCACGCTTTCGGGCGACGCGGCGGAAACTGCCGGTCTTTTCGGGGTGAATACTACGGCGGATAGCATCAACCGCCTATCGGTAAAATCAGATGCGGTTTTGTTTGGTCATGATGACATCACCCCCGGCAGTGGTGATTGCCGGGCGATCATCAATAAAAACCTCGTTGGCGATACGGCCTCGGTCCTGTTTCAAACGGCTATGTCGGGGCGCGCAGAATTTGGTCTTACGGGCGATGATAATTTTCACTTGAAAACCTCCGCTGACGGATCGTCATGGCAAAACGCGGTCGTTATCGATACGCAAAATGTCCGGATGGGGCTGGGCATTACGCCCACCGCACGGTTTCATATTCTGGGCGAAGCAGGAACGAACCCGGCGGATGGGGATTTTCACCTTGAAAAGGATGATGGTTTTGCGCTGGTTGTGTTGTCTGAATATTCAGGCATCAGCCCAACAAGCGCTGGCTTTTCGATCCAGCGGCGCGCGCGGGGGAGTAAGGCATCACCTGCTGATCTAGTTGATGGCGATTGGCTGGGTGGTTTTTCCTTTCGCGGATACGCGGATGGTGCCTTTCGGCAAACGGCGCTTATCAACGGCATTGTCGATGACACGGTGAGCGGTAGCGATTTGCCAGCGGCGCTCAGTTTTCACACCGGCGTGTCGGGATTGAATGAACGTATGCGGATCGCATCCGATGGCGGTGTTGTGATTGGAAGCCCCACCGGGAACAGTCACGGTGTGGGCACGATTAATGCCGAAGCGGTCTATGACGATAATGTGCTTTTGAGCTGTTATGTTTTCGATCAGGCCCTCGATGGACAGATCGACCCCGCGAAATGGGACGCATTGGTGCCGGACCGTATTCGCGCGCCGGAACATGATCTTGAGAGAGAATTATCGCCGCCGGAGAAAATTACCCGCACGCACGAACCAATGCGAAAATTCAAGGCGCGGATCGGTAGCAATTATGACCCCTTAACCCTTGATGGCTATGCCCGTCATTGGAAAGAGAAACGACATCTGACCGCCATGCCCGACGAGGCGCAGTATGATCCGGCAACCGGTCTGGCCGCGGGGGCATGGATCCAGCGTTTGATTGAAACGGCGGAAATCCATGCGGTATTGATCGAAGCGCTCAATCAAAAGGTCAAAGCGCTTGAGGCAGAAAAGAGAAATTCGAAAATTACGCCGGTTTAAAGGTCAATGCGACACCATTATTGCAATAGCGCAAACCGGTTGGTTCAGGGCCGTCTTTAAAGACATGTCCCTGATGGCCGCCGCAGCGCGCGCAGTGATATTCCGTACGCGGGATAATGAGTTTGAGGTCAGTCTTGGTGCCCAGCGCGCCGGGTATGTAATCCCAGAACGATGGCCAGCCTGTGCCGCTTTCAAATTTGGTGTCGGAATTGAATAAATCGAACCCGCAGCCGGCGCAGGCGTAAATACCGTCGCGCTTTTCGTCATTCAGCGGGCTTGTGCGCGGACGTTCGGTCGCTTCTTTGCGCAGCACCGCATAGGCCTCGGGAGAAAGACGTTTCTTCCATTCGTCATTGGAGAGTTGCCATTTTTCGTAATCAGGAATCGTCGAAGGATCAGGTGATTTAGCCATGGCTTCTTCCTTTGTCTGGATACCGCATCCGGCCACAGTGCCCAATAAGCCTAGTGCGATGTGCCGACGGGTCAATCTGGTCATGAGGCGTATCCTTTGCTTTTTTCTGCCGCCCCTGTTTTACGTTAGAAATACTCAGATCAGATGCGTTATCCGATCACATATCGGTGCAAGAAGCAGTAACAAACCGCAATCGCGGTTGGATTTAAACAATCTCAAGCAATTGTGACTGTCGTGAATATCAAGCGTTCGGATCTGCCAGGTAAGGTGCACAATCGCGGGAATAAGCGCCGCGTAATAAAGCGGATGCGCAGCGATCAAAAAACCGGCGAGCATAAATCCCGCAATGGTCATGGTCGCGAAACCGATAAGCCATTTTTGCGTCGCTTCGCCCAGTCGAAGGGCCGTGGATTTCACCCCGATCAGCGCGTCATCATCCGTGTCCTGATGGGCGTAGATCGTATCGTAAAAGAGGGTCCAAAAGATGCCGGCACCATAAAGCGCGAATGCAGCGGGCGCGAGCGTGCCGGCCGCCGCGGCAAAGCCCAGCAACGCGCCCCAGTTAAAGGTCAGGCCCAGCCATGCCTGCGGCCAATAGGTAATGCGCTTCATGAATGGATAGGCGGCCACCAATAATAGCGACGCCAGCCCAAGCAAGATCGTGAATTGGTTGAATTGCAAAAGAACGATGAGACCGATCAGGCAAAGAAAGACGAGGAATGCCCATGCTTTTTTGACGCTGATCTGACCCGAAGGAATGGGCCTCAGGGCCGTGCGCTCGACTTTGGCGTCGAAATCGCGATCGACAATATCGTTATAGGCGCATCCGGCCCCGCGCATGACAAAGGCACCGATCGCGAAAAAGATCGGATACCAGAATAACGAGCTGCCATTATGGCCGGCCGCCGCCGCAAGGGCCAAGCCCCATAGGCACGGGATCAGCAATAGCCATGTCCCGATCGGGCGGTCGGCGCGCATCAACCGCAGATAAGGGCGGATTTGAGCAGGCGTATGATCGACCCAGTTACCGGGCGCAGCATCAGGGGTTGAGGGCGTTGAGTTTGTCATGCCGGGGTTCTAGCGCTCAACGCCTGTGTGATAAAGCCGTCATCCCGGACGTGATCGGGTATCCAGCGGCCCGGCGAGGGTTGGCGTATGTTAGTGGATTGCGGGCCCCGACCCGCAATGACGCGTGAGGTTAGGTCGGAAACGTTTCCGCCGTCATCCCGGACGTGATCGGGTATCCAGCGGTCCGGCGAAGGGTTGGCGCTTGTTGGTGGATTGCGGGCCGGAGCCCGCAATGACGCGTGAGGTGAGAGCGGAAACGTCTCCTACGTCATCCCGGACTTGATCCGGGATCCAGTGGTCGGGTGAAGGGTTGGCGTATGTTGGTGGATTGCGGGTCGTGGCCCGTAATGACGTGTGAAGTCGGGCCCGCATAAAAGGAAAGGTTAGGTCATATGGAATAAGTTCACCACGCGCACGAACATGAAATTTTCTGTGCGCATTTGCCGTTTTCCCATCGCTAAAATTTCTCTAAAGGTTCCCCATGATTCCGCGCCTATACATTGATTTGCCGATCACCGCAGGAAGCGCGCTGCCGCTGACGACGGAACAGGTCCATTATCTGCGCAATGTGCTGCGCCGCGCCGAGGGTGATCCGTTGCGCGTATTCAATGGGCGCGATGGCGAGTTTTCGGCGCGTATTGGCGAATTGAAAAAGCGCGGCGGTATTGCGGTTGCGGATGTTCAATTGCGGCCCCAGCAGTCAGAGCCTGATCTGACGCTTTATTTCGCGCCGGTGAAGCGCGGTCCCTTGGAAATGATTTTGCAAAAGGGAACAGAGATTGGTGTCGCGGGTTTCGTGCCGGTGACCACAGAGCGCACCAATGCGCCAAAGCTTAATATTGAACGGCTTCAATCCATCGCCACCGAGGCCGCCGAACAATGTGAGCGCATGAATGTCCCGACCATTCATCAGCCCATCAAGCTGGCAAGCTTGATTTCGGATTGGGATACGGAGCGCCAGCTTTTGTTCTGCGATGAAGCGGGGGATGAGGCAGAAAAAGAATGGGGCGGCGAAAAGGGACGGGCGCAACCAATATTAGAAGCGCTAACACAATTGGATAGCAAAACTGAATCATGGGGTGTGCTGACTGGCCCGGAGGGCGGGTTTACGCCGGAGGAGCGGCAAAGCCTGCGTGAACAATCTTTCGTGATTCCGGCGACCCTAGGACCGCGGATTTTAAGAGCAGATACAGCGGCAATTGCCGCGCTGACCCTATGGCAGGCGGCGCTCGGTGATTGGCGTACGCGCTGACGTCGCGAGAGCGTGAACATAACAAGGCTTGGCGTACGGCGCTTGGCCCTTTAGAGCGGCATAAATGGGGCAATGCGCCTTGAGAGTTGGAGAGAAAAGTGACAACCGCCAAGGAATCAACCGGCGACTCGCCGCGTATCGAATCGCTAGAACAACTGGCGCACTATATTGCCGAGGGGGAAAAGCCCAAGGATCAATGGCGCATCGGCACTGAACACGAGAAATTTGTTTTCTGCCGTACCAGCCTGAAGCATGTTCCCTATGAAGGCGAAAATGGTATTCGCGCAATCCTTGAAAAGCTGAGTGAAGAAACCGGCTGGGCGATTATCGCTGAAAATGGTTTGCCGATCGGCCTGAAAGGCGCGGGGGCGAGTGTTTCGCTGGAGCCCGGTGGTCAGTTTGAATTGTCGGGCGCACCGCTTGAAAATATTCATCAAACCTGTGACGAAGTTCACCGCCACCTTCATGCGGTTAAAAAGGTTTGTGATCCGCTTGGCGTCGCATTTCTTGGCATGGGATTTACGCCAATGGCGACCCGTGCGGAAATTCCGAAAATGCCAAAGGCGCGCTACGACATTATGCGCCGTTATATGCCGACGGTTGGCAATCTCGGTCTCGACATGATGCACCGGACCTGCACGGTTCAGGTCAATCTTGATTACGCCTCTGAGGCGGACATGGCGCAAAAATTCCGCACGTCACTGGCGTTACAGCCAATTGCGACCGCGCTCTTTGCCAATTCCGGCCTCTATGAAGGTAAGTCATCCGGTTACGCGTCTTATCGCGCGCATATTTGGACCGATACCGACCCCGATAGGACTGGCCTATTAAACTTCGTATTCGAGGATGGTTTTGGCTATGAGCGTTATGTCGATTATATGCTCGATGTTCCGATGTATTTTGTTCGGCGCAATGGAAAATTTATCGACGCTGCCGGTCTCTCCTTCCGCGATTTCCTGAAAGGTGAGTTGCCCATTCTTCCCGGTGAAATTCCAACAATGGAAGATTGGGAAGATCATCTGTCTACGGCGTTTCCTGAAGTCCGGCTCAAGCGCTTTTTGGAAATGCGCGGTGCCGATGGGGTGCCTTGGGCCGGAATTTGCGCGCTCCCCGCATTCTGGGTCGGGCTGTTATATGATGAGGACGCGCTGTCCGCGGCGTGGGATGTTGCGAAAAACTGGACGACGGAAATGCGCGAACAGCTCAGGCTGGATGCTGCGCAATATGGCTTTAAGGCAGAAATCGACGGCAGAACCGTTCAGGATGTCGCGCTGGAAATTCTCGATATTTCGCGCGCTGGACTGCGCCGTCGTGGACGCATCGGAAATCTCAAAGATGATGAGACGACTTATCTCGACCCGATGGTAAAGATCGCAAAAAGCGGAATTACAATGGGCGAGGCGACCGCTAAACACTTCCTCGAAGATCTTGGCGGCGACGCGAAGGCCCTGTTGGAAGAGAAAAAGTTCTGATCTGCGGCAAAATCTGCCCTCTTCACGCAAATGCGAATTTGAATTGGGCATCGCCATCTTAAATCACCGGGACATCGAATAAACAGGAGAAACCGATGTCGAATAGCTATACGCCGCCGAAAGTCTGGACTTGGGATTCTGAAAGTGGCGGTCAATTCGCCAATATTAATCGTCCGATTTCTGGCGCGACCCATGAAAAGAAATTGCCCGAGGGTCGGCATCCGTTTCAGCTTTATTCGCTCGGAACCCCGAACGGCGTTAAAGTCACCACCATGTTCGAAGAGCTTCTCGAAAAGGGAGAGGCGGGCGCTGAATATGACGCGCATTTGATCCGCATCGGTGATGGCGATCAATTCGGTAGCGGTTTTGTCGAGATTAACCCGAATTCAAAAATCCCTGCACTGATTGATAAAACGGGCGAAAAGCCGATACGGGTTTTCGAATCGGGCGCTATTCTATTGCACCTCGCAGAGAAGTTTGATGCTTTCTTGCCCAGCGATCCGTCATTGCGCCCTGAGATGTTGTCCTGGCTGTTTTGGCAGATGGGGAGCGCGCCTTATCTCGGTGGCGGGTTTGGTCATTTTTATGCGTATGCGCCAAAGAAATTTGAATATCCGATCAATCGCTTTTCTATGGAAGTGAAGCGTCAGCTTGATGTGCTCGATAAAAACCTCGCTAATCGGCGATATATGATCGGCGACGACTATACGATTGCGGATATTGCGATCTACCCTTGGTATGGCTGGATGGCGCATGGCAAGCTTTATGATGCCGGTGAATTTCTTCAGGTCACGGAATATAAGAACCTTGTGCGCTGGGCAGAGGAACTGGCTGAGCGTCCGGCGGTGAAACGTGGCCGAATGGTAAACCGGACCTTTGGTGACCCCGCGACCCAATTGCACGAGCGTCATGACGCCAGCGATTTTGAAACCAAAACACAGGATAAAATTGGCGAGGCTCAGCCCGAATAATTCTCAACCGGCGTCGCTCGATGTATTTGGCGACACGAGTGCGGCTTGTACCGTTTTGGCGCGCAAGGACAAAACGCTTGCGCGCGCTTTAGACGCGATCGGCGCACCGCATATTCGCCGCCGGCCCGGCGGGTTTGAGGCGCTGTTTCGGATCATCGTAGAGCAGCAAGTCTCTGTGCCGAGTGCTCAGGCGATCTGGGCGCGCTGTCAGGACGGCATGGATTGTCGGCGCGCTGATGCTGCCCTTGAGTTGGGCCAGGATGGGTTGCGCGAGTTCGGGCTTTCCACGCCCAAGGCGCGATATGTGATGGCGCTCGCCGAGGTCTGGCAAAGCGGTGTAATAAACGATCAGGCGTTATCATCGATGGATGACGAGACCGCCGCCAAAACGCTACAAAGTATCAAAGGCATAGGGCCATGGACCGCCGCAATTTACCTTCTGTTTTGTCAGGGGCGGGTTGATATTTGGCCCCGAGGTGACGTCGCCTTGTTGGGCGCTTATAATGCGGCACGGCAGCGTGGCCCGCGGCCCGATATGAAACAATTTGATACCCGAGCCCAGAAATGGGCACCTTATCGTGGTGTCGCCGCCCATATTTTATGGACCTATTACGCTCATATTCGCGGGCGCACACCGATTTAGACGAGTGTTGCGAAAATATCGCCTAAATCGTCAAACTTCTGTCATGCAGAATCAGCTATAGATGTTCTGTACAAGTTTGGTTTATTCTAATGCGACAGCAGGGGAGTTCCCGCTTTCAGAGTATTGAGTTGGCATTCTTGTTTCTGTGATCTGACCGCAAAGGGGCGTTGCTAATGTCCGTTGCGCAACGCTCCCCTGATGCCTGTCCGGCACTTGTTCTGAATGCGGACTTTCGGCCGCTCAGTTATTTTCCTTTGTCATTATGGTCATGGCAGGACGCGCTCAAAGCGGTGTTTCTTGATCGTGTGGATGTGGTTGCACAATATGATACGCGTGTGCACAGCCAGAATTTCGAGATGCGGTTGCCTTCGGTTGTGTCGCTGAAGACCTTTGTCAGCCATACTCGCGCGCCGGCCTTTACGCGGTTCAATGTGTTCTTGCGCGATAGTTTTGCGTGCCAATATTGCCTGTCGACTGAGCGCGATGCCCTGACCTTCGACCACGTCGTGCCGCGGTCCCAAGGCGGGCGAACCACATGGGAGAATATCGTAGCCGCTTGTAGTAGCTGCAATATTCGCAAGGGCGGCCGCACCCCGCGAGAGGCGAAAATGTTCCCTGCGCGCGAGCCGGTTCGGCCAACCATGTATGAGCTTAATGAACGGGGCCGGGCTTTTCCGCCGCATTATCTTCATGAAAGTTGGCAGGACTTCCTGTACTGGGATTGCGAGCTGGAGCCGTAGGAATTTTTCGCGATTTTTGGAACTTTCGCGGTGCAAATCGAATTTGTGCCGGGGCGGCTGGTGGCCTATGATTACTCAAGAGTTAACGCAGAGGGGATTCCGATGAGCGACAAATTTCAGGTTCTCGATCACAAGGTGACCATGTCCCGCCGGCGCTTTGTTCAAGCGGCCGCGGCTGGGAGCATCGTTGTTTTGACGCCCGGCTGCGAGACCGTCTCGCAGGCCTTCACCCCGAACAGCGAGCAGATGGCACAGCTCGCGGCATCCGCATGGACCGATTTGAAGGCGCAACAGAAAACCACCAATGATCCGCGTTATGTTTCGCGGGTGAATCGGGTGATGCCAAAGATCATCGCGGCCGCAGGGGATAGCCCCGCCGGGTGGGAAGTTGCGGTTTTCGAGTCCGATGATTTGAACGCGTTTGCGCTGCCGGGCGGAAAGATCGGCTTTTATACCGGCATCCTCGATATCATGGAAAATGATGCGCAAATCGCCACCGTTATGGGCCACGAAGTTGCTCATGTGAAATTCAACCATTCAGGTCAGCGCTATGGCCGGACCGCCGCGGCGCAAGCGGGCCTAAGTGTCGCGCAGGTCGCTTTGGGAAGTGGTCAAGGCTCTCAGGTCGCCCTTCAGGCGCTCGGCCTCGGCGCGCAATATGGGGTGATTTTGCCGTTCTCGCGTCAGCACGAGCTGGAAGCGGATAAATATGGCCTCCGCTATATGCACCGCGCGGGCTATAACCCCAATGAAGCCGTACGGTTTTGGGAAAAAATGTCCGCACAAAAAAGCGGTTCACCGCCTGAATTTTTGGCGACACACCCAAATGATGCAACGCGGATTGCCCAACTCAAGCGGGAAATCGCCTTATTGGGTGCCGGTTCCTAAGGGATTTGCATTTTCTGGCTGAAACTTTATGAAAACTGACGCCTCCCCGCTTGAAATAGCGGGGGGCCGCGCGTAGGTTCCGCGCCTTCATAAGCCGCCTTAGCTCAGTTGGTTAGAGCGCTAGATTGTGGATCTAGAGGTCGGTGGTTCGAGACCACCAGGCGGTACCATTACCTTTTTACATTGCGGCATTGGCCCGCCTAGCTAGCGCGGTAGAACGTCCCGCTCGCCTATTCGCCAGGCGGTGTCAGCGGTAAATCCGAGCTCCAGGCGTCGTGGGCAACGCGCCATACGCCGTCAGCTTCCTTGTGATAGATGATAACGCCTTTGCCGATGTCGGTGTGCACCGAGCCTGTTGCTTTCATGGTGTCCGTCGACTGATAGCTATAGCGTTCAATCGCATAATCACCGCTGACGATCATGTCTTGGGAGGTTTTGACCCATTGCGTGTCGAAAGCGGCGAGATAACCACCGATCCATTCGCGCAATGCGGCCTTGCCAATCACTTCCGGCGCATTGGGTGCTTGAAATACGACATCATCAGTGAAGCCCTCCATCACCGTATCGAGGTCGTTGGCATTAATGCGCGCGAGATAATCAGGAAGCAGCGTTTCCTGAAGGTTTGCTGTTTGCTCAGTTGTGGCAGTTCTGTTCGAAGCGGTGTCACCGGAATTCGAACAGGCCGCTAAGGCAAGCATGCCCGCGCATAGAATAAACGTCTTCATGAAAGTCCCCTATCGTAATTGCCCGTTCATTGATCCCCGGGCATCTGTGTTTTTCCATACGCAACTAAAACTGAATTCGTTCGATGATGTGGGCTGGATTAATTTTTGGCCTCAGTCTCATTCGTCAATGCCGCAATTGCTGCGTATACATATTTGCTGGATTCAGGATTGACCCGAATGGCTAAGGCGTTTTGTTTCATGCTTACATATCGTTGCCATTGGCGATCAATAAATTCCATTTCATCCGTAATCGTTTGAATGCCAGTCCGCACATTCGCAGATTGAATGTGTGCTATACTACCTGTTTCCGTCGCTATGCAGGTCTTTTTGTCCTTTAGTGCAAGGGTGCATTGAAATGCGTTCTCGTAAATCGCTTGATGAAACTCTTTATAACGTGCCATTTCTCTGCGCATTGTGGTCGCGTCAGATACCATCCGCGTCATTAAATCAGCCACTTGTGCTTTGCTCTGCTGTGCGTCATTCCAGTTCGCGACCTGAATACCGATGAAAACGCCGGCAACGACGATAAAAAAATCGAGCGCGACCGCCGTCCAGTTTTGCGCTTTGACGTGTTCGGTGATGCGGCGGAGGATCATGGGGCGAGCTCAGTTTTTTGCCTTCGAAAGCACTATTTCAAGCTCACTATGCAGATCGTGCAAAGACTTGGAGACTTTCTGAACCCCTCGTCCGTTGTAAATTTGATAGGCGAAAGTCATGTCGTGAAGTTGGTTCCTGAAAGTGTGGTTCTCGCGCATCGCGTGTTCATCGCACTGAACAGCACGGTCAAACCCATCGTTATGGCTGGTGTCTGCAACGAGCCGGATCGTGAAATAATCAGGATAGAGACGGGAGAGGTTGACACTGTTCCGGGAAATTTCCGCAATCAGATCACTGGCCCGGTCCGCTTCCTGATAAAAATCGAGGATGCCGGCGCGGACTTTTGGAGCGCGAATGATGTTCAACTGACCCGCCGACAACAATTCAGTTGCGGTGGGTAAACCGGTGGGCGGCGCGGTGAGATAGGACATGTCCGCAATCGCGTAACAATGTGCCGGCGAAAGAGCCGCAGTTGCAGTTTCATCTTCAATAAAACTAACCGCTTCGACCAGCAACGCCGCATTGGACGCGCGAATTCGATCATAGAATCCCCGCTCTTCTCTCAGTATCATGACTTCAGCATACAGCCGTTCAAGATAAAGCCTTTCATTGGCCGTGCGTTGCCGGTCATCATTCCAGTTCGCGACCTGAATACCGATAAAAACGCCGACAACCACAATGAAGAAGTCTAGCGCGACGGCGGTCCAGTTTTGCGCTTTGACGTGTTCGGTGATGCGGCGGAGAAGCATTATTATTCCTTACCCATTGTTTCCGGCGTACGTAGTCGGTTTTGGTCTAGGTAAGTGACGATGAACTCGGAATCGACGTTCAAGATAATTGGATCGGCAACATCAAACATCGGTGTACCCTCCCATCCAAGCATTTGCCTTTTCCACCAGTTCTTGCCAAATCTGCTCCCAAAATAAAATGGTGCAGTATTCCGAATATGGCTTTCCACTCGGGCCATTGTCGTCAATCCGTTGGCTTCCATTTGAAAAAGATTATCCCATTGCAACATTACCGCCACCATATGTGACTCGACGATCCTAATTTCAGTATCAGTCATGGCTTCAGGTGCGCGTACGGATTTTGTCCATGCCGCAGCTGTTTCCGGTGAGGCTAGACTTAATTCAATATTGGCAAGTTGATTGTTTTTATCAGCCTCTAGTGCCGCACGAGTCAAAGCAGCATTTTGCTGAACCTCGATGATCAAAATGAACAGGCCTAGCACAACACCTAAATTCGCCCCGAGGGTCAGCCAACCGTTGACCCGGTCAATCTTATTTTTAGCGGTCATTTCATTCCCCGTGCCTTGATTCTCTGCGGCGTGTTTTTGCTCAATAGGATGAACGCCCGCCTGTTGAGTTGCCCAAACACAAGGCGCGGTGGCGAAGCAAAGTGTGTTAGTTTTTAATTTCGACCCGGACTAATCGGATAGGAGTGTCGTCGCTCAAATTGGTGACAGAATGCGGCGCTTCCGGTTCCTTCCACATCGTCAATGGAAAGGTAAGCGGTACATCCAACGCGCGCGTATCAAAAATGACATTTCCATCCGCATCGGAATCAACAAAATGACCCGCCTCCTGAATATAAAGGACGCTGGGCCAGCGATGCGAATGTAAGGGTTCAACTTCGTTGGGTGCTAAAGAGACCTCAAGCACTCGAACGGATTCATTTTCCAGCAGAATTTTGTGATTCCCCGGTGCAGCTATGACCGCATCAAGTTCCGCCGGCCATTCATTTGGATTTCCGGTTTTGTATCCGAGAACATTTTCCGATTCCGCAGTGGCGGGTTGTTCCTCCGCTTTGGTGCACGCAGCGCAAATTAGCGCAACGGACACACAAGCCGCAGTCGGAAAAGACAGTAAACGTTTCATAGCTCCCCCCGTGCTTACGACTGGCACCCCTGTCGCAGACCGACGCAGAGATTATGGGTGCTTAATGAAGAACGCAAGCCCGTCGTAGGAGAACGTATAGTTGGTGTGCGTAATCGTTAGAAGTGTAAGCTATTGAATATCCTTATACCGAGTGCCCTTGGCGGGCGGGTCTTCGGGCAGGCCGGCAAAGCATTGCGCGATCGTCATCCATTGCTTGGCTGCATCGCCAAAGGTCTCTAGGTTTGTATCCGCAATATTGCGGGTTTGCGTGACAATCTGGGCAAATTCGACCGCGCTGCCGCGGACAAAGTTGTCGGCTTGCACGTCATTCCATTCCCACGCTGCACCAGCGGGGGCAGTCAAATGGACATGGGGCTTTGGTTGCGGGGGGTCGGTCTGTCGGTTGCGGAATGTCCAGCTATAGGTCGTGACGCCGAGATGGCAGATATTGCGAATACGGTCGGATTCCGGGCGATCCGCACCAAGAAGATCGAAAATGGCCTGGCCATGGGCCCAACATTCCATCTGCCTTGCGATTATTTTTGCGGTTGTGCTCATCTCTGGCCCAACCCATGCGACGCGGTTTTCTGGGTCAGCCTGCTTATAGGCGGCGGCGAGTTGCGGATATAGCGCAGACCACTCATTGAGGAGGGCCTGACCACGCGCGTTACCTAGGTGCGTTTTGAGCCAATGACGCTGCGCGCCGATATGGCCTTCTTTGCCTAATACTGGAAGTATTTCCATCAGGAAGGATTGGAATTTTTCGCGCGATTCTAGGGTCAAAAGAGCGGCATGATTCCACATATGCAAATGCGCGATAATGTCTTCGATTGTCCAATTTTTGAATTGCGTTTCGCGCATTAAATCTTCCGCATTTTGACGCTTTAAAAGATCGTCAAGCACGTCGCATTCGATCAAAAAATCATCGGCCGGATGTTGCATTTAAATCGCCCTAATCGGATTTTGCCCAGCTAGGTTTTCTCTTCTCTACAAAGGAGAGAATGCCCTCGCGCCCTTCATCGCTTAACATGCATTTGGCGAAGCCTTTTGCTGCGAACGCAATCATCTCGTCTCGGTTAAGGTGACCGCTCGCCAAGGCGATTTCTTTTGTGACTGCATTGGCACCGGGCGCGCAACGCCGGACACTCGCCTTAATCTCATCGGCCGCCTTAGCGAGGCCTTCAGTAGAGGGTGCAACGATATCGACAATACCCAGCGCGTGCGCTTCTTTGGCAGTGAATTTTGCACCGGTAAGCATCATCCGGCGTGCCGTCATTTGGCCGGTGCGCTGTATGACATAGGGCGCAATCTGCGCTGGCGAGATGCCAAGCATTGTTTCGGTCAGCGAGAATTTCGCGTCCTCTTTGGCAATAACAAAGTCGGCGCAACATGCCATGCCGAGCCCGCCAGCAATCGCCGCACCTTCGACGATGGCGACGACCACCTGCGGCATGCTGTTGATGCGCGCGAATAATGCACCGGCGCTACGGCTCATGGCCTCAGCTTCGTCTTGGGTGAACGTGCCAGCGAGGCTTTTTTGAAAACCTTTCAAATCGCCGCCCGCGCAAAATATATTGCCTTCGCCCCGAAGCGTTATGCCGCGTACAGATCTATCCTCGGCAACGCGCTGCAACACGCCCATGAGGTCGCTCGCCATTTCATCGGAAAGGGCGTTGCGGGCCTCCGGGCGATTGAACCGGATCTGCAGCCATCCGTCGTCGATCTCCAAGATCAACGTCTCTGAGGGGGGTAGGGACGCCATTCAATGCACCTCGGGCTAAACTAAACTCAAAACACAAGTTTAGCATTTCGTCGGCGGCGCTCCCACCGTGGGGTGCAGTTGCTATTTCCAGTTAAACTGCGCTGGCGTTTCGAGGGCCGGTTGCTCGTCTTCATTACCGTCTGGCATGGCGTGTTGATTGTCGCGGCAATGGCGTTCGATCCGCACAAGGGCGACGGCGATCCCCAGCATGCACCAATAGACAATCGGTGTGTGCAGCACGCTACTGGTGGTGAAGATGGTGATCATGGTTCCGACAATAACTGCGAAATAGGCCCGGCAATAAAGCGCAAGCGTCGGATTATAGCTCAAGGCTGATTTCATCGCGCGCCGCAAGCCGAGCAGGGCAAACAGGAATACACCGATAAATAGGCCCATCCCTACAAACCCGCTTTTCAGACCGACTTCCAAGTAGCTGTTGACGATATCAATGATGCCCTGACCTTGCCTGAGCGCCTGTAGTTTCGGATGGTCAAGATAATCGGATGAGCCGAAAATCGGATTTTCCGCCATCACCTCCCGGGCAGCTTTCAAAAGTTGTTGCCGGTATGAAATCGTATCCCCGGCAGAGCTACCGATAAAGGGAAGCAGGTCGATAATTTTCTGGCCAAAAGGCGTCACCAACGCGACCAGAAAGCCGACAAGGCCTAGGCCACCGAGATGAACAGCGCGGCTCATGGCTTGGGGGCTGATCAATACATAAGTGATCATCATTGCCGCTGCCCCGACCCACGGTCCCCGCGACAGCGATACGAGAAGCCCCGCGATTAATAATCCAAAGCCCGCATATCGATAGAATTTCGAAAAATTCTCGGTGAAAAAAGCGAGCCCCACGCCAATACCGGTCATCGCGATATAGCCCCAAACAATGGGATCGATGACCGAACCGGAAGCCCGCAAAAACCCATCGCGCATTGTGTAGGTAAATGGCATCGCGCCAAACCAGTTATAGCCGACGCTCGTATAGAAATGCCAGGTGCGGATGAGTTCGAGAATCGAGAGGGCGGATAGGATCAGTATCGGTGCTGTATAGGCCGCCGAAATTATGCGGATGTCAGAGAGCGATTTTGGCGCTCGACTAAAGACGAAATAAAATGGCGCGATGACCAGAAATTGTTCGATCATCGTACGGATAATATGCGTGACCGTTGGTCCACGCATGCACAGCACCAATTGAAGCGCCAGAAACAAGACAAAACAAAGATCTGCCATGCCGCCGCCCTGCGCGAGTTTTTTCATCTTCGGCGCGGCGATCATTGCGGGGATTAAAAGAACCAGCGTGAAAACCGCTTGTGGCGTCACCATGATAAATTTGTTGATCCCCGCAAAGCCCGGGATCGCGTCGCCAATATTCGGCGATACAAACAGCAGCAGCATAAAAAGCGCAGGTTTCAACGGGTCCGTCTTGGTCATGAAAAAGACGACCAGCGCCGATAGTATAATATAGGGCCAGAAACTGGGCACGAGGAACAGGCACGCGGTTACCGCCAGCCACAAATTGCGCCATTTATCGAATTGCCGCGCGCCGATCGCAGACGCATAGGGTTTACGAAAAAAGACAAAGCCGATTACGGAGATCACGAAAACGACGATGAAGGCTTTGAAATGCGTTGACATAGGTAACTGTTTAGCTCGTGTCGCGGGCCCTTGATAAGGTCGTATTCATGTTAACATCGCTTGGCAATGGATGTGCCATCCGAAATCCCACAGCCCACTAAATCATAGATTTGTAAACTTAATTGTCGTAGGTGCGGTGATCAGGCGGCAGATGTCGAAAAATAAAGTTAATAAAATGACCAGCGATCAACCCACAGCATCAGTTTCGCCCGTCCATTCGTTGCGGCGGCGCATACTGACAAGCGGCGGGGCAATCATGAGTGGATTTGGCGTGAGCCAGGTTTTGCGCCTGATTTCCAATTTGATCCTGACCCGTCTGTTGATGCCAGAGGTTTTCGGCCTGATGGCGGTCGCGCTATCAATTAACATCTGGGCAGTGATGTTGACGGATATTGGCATCGGATCAAGCGTGATCCGAAGCCCGAATAGCGAAAAAGCCGCCTTCATCCGAACGGCATGGACAACCCAGATCCTGCGGAATTTGCTGGTTTGGGCGATCATTATCTTTGCCGCCATTGGCGTCTATTTCCTGACGCTGGGCGGATATGTGAATGATGAAAGCATTTTCGCGGACCCGGTTTTGCCCTGGTTGATGGTTGCCATGGGCGTTCAACTACCGATTTCGGGGCTTGGTTCGACGAACCGATCTCTGGCGGAGCGTCGGCTTCAAATGAATCGCGTTGTTGGCCTGGAGCTAGCGCAGCAGCTGTTTTCGATGGTGGTCACAATTGCCCTTGCTGTTGCGGGCTTTGGCATTTGGGCGCTGGTCATTGGGACATTATCCGGCGCGTTATTCGCGACAATCCTCTCGCACTTTATTTTTGCCGGGCCGCGTATGGCGTGGATGCTTGATCGCGAGCATTTCAAAGAGATTTTCAATTTCGGAAAATGGCTGATTATCGCTTCTTTCTTTGGGTTTATTTTAAACCGGGGCGATCAGCTAATTTTCGGCTGGATGATGAATGCTCAGTCATTCAGCCTTTATGCGATTGCCGCGATTTGGGTCATGGCGGCGGTTACAGTTTTTCAATCTGTTATCGGACGAGTGTTTTTTCCCGCTTTTAGCGAAGTGCTGCGCGAAGATCCTGATGGATTTGAAACCCTTTATAAAAAAATTCGGCTGCTGTTGGATGCCGCGGCAGTGGCGATGGCGATTGGTGCCTATTTCCTCGCCGAACCGATCTTTGCGATCATCTATCCTGATGCATTCAGTGGTGTTGGCTATTATGTGAAATTGCTCGCGCCAACGCTTTTATTTCTTCCCTATCGTTTGATCAGCACCGCCGCACTGGCGGCAGGGAACAGTAAAGGCTTTACGGCTGTTACGGTGATTGGCGGCATTGCGATGGTGATTACGCTACCCCTGACCATGACCTATATCGGCGAGAAAGCGGCAATTATTCTCTATGCGTCTATTGCATTGGTTACATTACCGAGCGTTTGGAGCCTCGGGAAAAAGTTAATGAAATTAGATCCAATGATAGAGGGGCGGATGATTCTATCGGCGCTCCTCCTTGCGGTCGTTTTGATGCTTACCACATGATCCGAGCTTAAGATTTTATGAAAGACAAGCTGAAGATTGTTTTCGTACAGGCCGCAGGTTCCATTACCGAAACTGGCGGTTTTCGGGTTATTGCGGGCTATGCAGACCGGCTTCAGCGTCGAGGCCATAAAGTAACGCTCATTGCTCCCGAAGGCGCACCACCGAAGCCCAAAACGCTCAAAGGCAAAATACGAAATTTATTTCGGCCGAAATGGAAACCACAGCCGGTAAAAACACCGCCATTTCTGCGTAATGATGACGTTGAAATAAAAATCGTTGAGGGAAAGGGAACGCTGGACGCGGGCGATTTCCCGGACGCAGATATTGTTCTGGCGACATGGTGGGAAACCGCCGAATGGCTTGAGGATCTTGCGCCTGATATAACCAAAGCCCATTTTGTGCAGGGGCATGAGGCATTTCCCTATATGCCGGTGGAGCGCGTTCATGCGGTTTATCGAAAGCCCTACCGGAAAATCGTGGTTTCCGAATGGCTGCGCACGCAGATGCGCGATTTATATAATCATGAACGCGCAATTCTTGTCGAAAATACAATCGACACCGATATGTTTTCGCCTGAGCATGAGCGCGCGAAAAACGAACGGCCAACGGTCGGGTTTCTGTACTCGGTCATGACGCTCAAAAATTCGCCGCTCGCAATCGAGACCTGCCGTAGGCTGAGGGAAGTATACCCCGATCTCCGGGTGATTTCATTTGGCAGTCATACGCCGCGCCCCGAAGACAAAATGCCGGACTGGGTAGAGTTTACCACCAAGCCAGATCCGGAAGATATCGCAAAAATTTACCGCGCTTGTGACGTCTGGCTTTTCACGAGCGATAGCGAGGGATACGGCCTCCCTATCCTAGAGGCGATGGCAAGCGGCACGCCCGTCGTCGCGACACCTGCGGGGGCCGCGCCGCAATTGGTGACAGATGCGAATGGCGCGATCATTTCCCATGATGCCGCGTCCGCTGTGAAGGCGACGCGCAAAATACTTGATTTACCTGCCGCCGAATGGTCGAAAATGTCTCAATCCTGTCTGGAGACTGCACGCCGCCGCGACTGGGAAACTGCGACAGACGAGTTCGAGGCCGCGTTGCTTCGTATCGTTAATGGCGATCGCGCGTAATTTATTAAAAACTAATTAAAGCTTCCGACGGAAGTTTTTAAGAATGTTTCATCTTTCTCCATAGGCTGAAAGCCGGGCGACTTCTCTCTAGTTAAGCCTTTGTCAGTGATCTCACTCTATTAAGGTTTTGGTTAACCTTAACAAGAGTGCGTGGCGGAAGGCTGCGTGGCGTAGTAGTGGATGGGTACGGTTGATGATCAGTCTTCAGAAGATCTTTCTAATCAATTTGATCGCAATTGTGGCTCCCGGTACGGCATTCGCTATTCAAGATGGGCCGAGCGATGTCGGGTCGGTTTATCCCGGTGATGTCGTTGCACCAATTTCAGACGACGCCGATACGAACAGCGCCAAAAAATATTCCGCGAGATATTCGACCTCAAAGTTAGAACAGGCTCTTGGTCCCGCAAGTTATTTGATAACCGACCAGCATTCAGCCAATGATTTTACCGCCGCAATCCGGCGCGCAGTCGGGCGGCATCCATCATTCCATGCAAGTTCGTCTGACCTGGGCGAGTCTGATGCCCTACGCCGGCAAGCCAAGTCCGCTTTATATCCGCAATTATCCGCGCAGTTACGCGGTGATTATTCTTTAACTCGGGAATTTGCCGCTGGCACTGATAATGTTGTCGAATCCCTTCGCCCGCGTGAACAATATACGGCGGGTATATCCGCGTCTCAGCTCATTTTTGATGGCGGCGCGACTATTCAACGGATTCGCGGTGCGCGCGCCCTCGATCGTGAATATCGCTACGCCATGAGCACACAGATTAATAATCTCGCGCTTTCGGCATTGACGGCTTACCACGACGTTGCTGCGCATCAGGCGCTTGTCGCTTTCACACAGGCTTTTATTCAGCGCAACGAACAAATTCTAGAAGATGTAAAAGAGCGCGAACGGTTGGGCGCAGGGTCGAAAGCGGATGTGACCCGGGCCTTTGCGCGTCTTTCGGCGGCGAAGGCGCGGCTCGCGGAAATCCGCGAGAGCAAGAGATTCGCGGATATTAATTACGAAGAATTTTTTGGCGAAGTGCCGCCCCAATTAAAGCGACCTGGGATGGCGACGCCGGATGTCACTTCGCGAAATGAAACAGTCGCAACGGCGCTTGAAGAAAACCCGGAAATTTCCGTCGCACAAGCGCGGGTGGATGCGCGTCAGGCCGATTTTAAGGTCGCCAAGAGCGCACGTCTGCCAGAAGTTCGCCTTTCGGTTGACGCTGTAAAATATGACATCTTTGAAGGCGGTGACGATTTCGACGTCCGCGCTGGATTGAATATCAATTACAATATTTTCGGTGGCGGTAGTCGCGCAGCGGAAATTGCGATTGCGCGATCACGGGCGCGCAAAGAAAAATTCAATGAAGAACAGGTTCGTAAAGAAGTGGCGCGGGACGCAGCGGTGGCATTTGAGCGTTTACTGGGCGCAGATGCGCGGCTCGCATCATTGGCAGATGCGTTGGTCGCACATGATGAAACAAGAGACCTCGTATTGGAGCGCTATAAGCTATCGCGGGGTGATCTGATTGATGTTCTGCAGGCGGAGAATGATTACTTTGACGCGGGCGTTGCCTATCTGATCGGGTTGTCGAGCCGCGATATCGCAGGATATGCCCTGATGGAGCATACTGGCGATCTGCTTCGGCTTTTTTCACCGGAAAATGAATATAACGATGCTCGCTTTGGTGGCGTAAATGGATAAGCGTTCATTCATGAATGGATTTTCGACAACGGACCATTGGCTGTTCGGCCCTTTACGGAAGAACACCAAGATTTATGGACAAACCGTTCTTGCGGCGACCGTGGTAAACCTGCTCGGGCTCGTCTCATCATTCTTTATAATGACGGTATATGATCGGGTATTACCCAATCAGGCAATTGAATCGTTGATCGCCCTTACGATCGGAGTGATGGTTGCGCATATTTTTGATTTCATTTTGAAATCACTTCGCGGCTATTTCATAGATGTTGCTGGACAACGGCTCGACGCGACGGTTGGCGTCAGCGTCTTTGACAATCTAATGGCGATGCGCCTTGAGGCACGAAAAGGCTCGACGGGTGCCATTGCGGGGTTGGTCAAGGAATTTGAAAATCTGCGCGACTTTTTCTCGTCCGCAACACTGGTTGCCATTGTCGATTTACCCTTCATCTTTTTCTTTATCGGCGCGGTCGCTTTAATAGGCGGGCCCATCGCATTTGTACCGCTAATAGGCGTCATTTTGGCCTTAGGGTCGGGTGTGTTGATCCAACCGTTGATCTTGCGCCGAACGCAACAGGCGATGAGCGAGGGCCACCAGAAAAACGCAGTCCTGATTGAAACTTTGGGTGGACTGGAAACTGTTAAATCGGTGCAGGCGAGCAGCATGATGCGGTCTCGCTGGCGCGGCGGCGTTAGCCGGCATGCAAAAATTTCTGCGGTCGGGCGTTTCTTAAACCAGTTTGCGGTCAATGCGTCGGGATTTGCGCAACAAGCGAGCCAGGTTGGCGTTGTTGTGATCGGCGTTTTTCTGGTCAGCGCGAATGAAATCACAACCGGGGCATTGATTGCTTGTGTTATCCTGACCGGACGTGCCATGGGCCCGCTTGCGCAGGTCGCCTCATTGCTAAGCCGTGTGAACGGAGCAATGGCCTCATATAAGTCACTGGATGATTTGATGACTGCGCAAAGTGAAACCGACCCCGCGCGAGAATATCTGGCGCGACCAAAGTTAAGCGGCAAGATTGAGTTTCGCGATGTCGCATTTTCATATCCCGGCGAGACAACGCGGGCGCTTGATGATGTCTCGTTTACGATCGAGCCGGGTGAGCGCGTTGCTATTCTCGGCCGTAACGGCTCCGGGAAAAGTACGATCGTTCGTCAGATTACTGGTGTTTATCAGCCAACGGAAGGATCGGTTCTTGTTGACGATACGGATATTCGTCAATTGCGGCCATCTGATCTTCGCGCGAATATCGGCGCAGTTTTGCAAGATGTGTGTCTATTCTCGGGGTCCGTGCGTGAGAACATTGCCTTAGGGCTCGAGACGATTTCCGATGATGATATTCTTGAGGCCGCGAAGATTTCTGGCGTTCATGATTTCGTGGGCGCGACTGCTGGCGGTTATGATCAACGATTGACCGAACGAGGCGAAGGTTTGTCTGGCGGACAGCGGCAAGCCATTGCGCTTGCACGTGCGTTAGCGCCAAAACCTTCGATTTTGCTGCTTGATGAACCGTCTAGCGCATTGGACTCGCAGGCAGAAGCAGCTTTGATCGCTCGGCTTCACAAAGCGACCAGAGATAAAACCGTATTAATCGTGACGCACCGTATGTCGATGGTGCAGCTTGTTGATCGCGTAATCGTATTGGATCGCGGCCGTATTCTCGTGGATGGTCCGCGGGATACGGTGTTGCGTGCGATGTCGTCTGCGCGCGATCTCAAGGAAAAACGTATTGCGCCGCCATCATCAGTACGCGGTATCAGGGCGGCATAAATAATGACGGATAAGCACAACACCGAATTCGATATTGACGACACCATGCCAATTGAGCCAGCGCGTGCGGCGCAGTGGCTTTTGTATATTTTGGCTGGCTTGGTGGTTTTTACGCTTGTTTGGGCATCGCTGGCGAAGCTTGACCGAGTAACGCGAGGTGCTGGGTGGGTTGTCACTTCAAATCAGTTACAGGAGCTTCAGTCGCTTGAAGGCGGAATCGTGAAGGAAATTCTCGTTTCAGCGGGCGATCATGTTGAGGCTGGCGAGGTATTAGTTCGTCTCGATCCTACACAGATGAATGTGGCCTTTGCCCAAGGGCGTGAGGGACACAATGTCCTCGCCGCGCGGATCGCGCGCCTTGAGGCAGAATCAACGCTGACGCCAATTGCCTTCCCGCAAGGATTGGCTGAAGCGTCTCCGCAAGCGGTATTGAATGAACGCCGGTTATTCGAAGCCCGTCAGCAAGAGTTTCAGGCCTCGATTGATATTGAAACGAGCAAAATGGAGCAGCGGCGCAAAAGCTTGGCCGACGCTGAAGTAGCATTGGTCACGGCCAAAGAAGCTTACGACCTCGCAACCGAAGAACACAGCATCATGAAGCGGCTGGTCAGTCGCGGTATTGAACCACAGGTTGAACTGTTGCGTGCGCGACAACGCGAAGCAGCGGCCCGCGGCGAAGTTCAGCGTGCGGAGATCGCGGTTGGTCGGTTCAAGCTGGAGATTTCCGAGGCCGAAGGCGAAATTGACCGGATTAAAAAGACCTTTGCCGCAGCGGCGTATGATGATCTGACCAAAGCGAAGGCAGAGCTTGAAGAATTGAAGGGTGAGTTACCTGCGTTGCAGGACAAAGTTGCGCGGACAGAGGTTCGTGCGCCTGTTGCTGGTGTCGTGAATCGCGTGTTGGTCTCTACGATTAGCGGCGTGATCGAGCCCGGCGCGACAATTGTCGAACTTGTACCGAGCGAAGATACCCTTTTGGTAGAGGCGAGGGTCAAACCCGCTGATATTGGCTTCCTCCATATCGGGCAGGATGCGCGCGTTTCAATTACCGCATATGATTCCTCGGTCTATGGGTCGTTGGACGGCACAATCGAAACCATCAGCCCTGATGCCATTGAGGATGAAAAATCCGGCGACCGCTATTATTCGATCAAAGTGCGGACCAAAGCGGATGCACTCAAATCAAGGCAAGGGGATCTGAAGATCGTCTCCGGGATGGCCGCAGATGTTGCGATCTTGAATGGCAAACGCTCTGTACTCGCTTATATCGTCAAGCCGATGTCAGCCATGAGCAATAAAGCCCTGCGCGATAAATAATTTCGCTGCTTGTGATCTATGTGCAGTCACGATTAAACAAGTGATATGAACGACGGTCACGCATCAACGCTGATTTCGATTATTATCGTCAATTACAACGCCGGTGACCGTTTGGCCCGGTGTCTCGACCATTTGGCGGCGCAGGTTTTTCGAAATTTCGAAATCATCATCGTCGATAATGATTCTTCCGATAATTCGATTGCCCTCGCCAACGAACGCAAGGTCGAATTTACGCTTATCGATGCGGGGCGTAATCTGGGCTTTGCAGCGGCGAATAATCTCGCAGCAAAGTCCGCACGCGGTCGGTGGCTCGCCTTTTTAAACCCCGATGCCTACGCCGAACCCGGATGGCTTTCGGCCTTTGTCGCGGGGCAACGCCGGTTTCCAGCAGTGAAAGCATTCGGCTCGACCCAGATTGATGATACCGCGCCTGATCGCCTCGATGGCGCGGGCGACGTTTGTTCGGTCTTTGGTATCGCCTATCGCGGGTATTTTGACTGGCATCGCGATAAGCGCCCAGCCGATAGCCCTATCTTTGCCGCATGTGCCGCCGCCGCATTTTACCGCCGTGACATTTTCGAAGCATTAGGCGGTTTTGATGAGCGGTTTTTCTGTTATGGCGAGGACGTCGATCTTGGCTATCGATTGCTATTGAGCGGCGGTGAGACCATTCAATTACATGATGCGATTGTCCGCCATGAAGGCTCCGGCGTTACCGGGCGTAATAGTGATTTTTCCGTCTATCACGGGCACCGCAATCGGATTTGGCTATATTACAAAAACACGCCAACAACGCTTTATCGGATGACGATGCCTTTGCGGCTGTTGGGTGATCTATTGCTTGCAGGGAAAGCCGCGATGAGCGGAAGCTGGAGTGCCTATCGCCGCGCCATAAAGGATGGCTATGGGCAACTTGCTCAGTTCCGGGATGACCGCAAAAAATGGTCAGCTATGAAAAGCAGCGCTTTTGTAGCGCGGCGGATGCTCTGGTCGCCGATTGCGCTTCTCCGTCGACAGGGTAAGACGATCCCGATAGAACCGCGACATGTGACGGAAAAAAGCCGAGCAAAATGAAATTTTCAATCTCTGTTCCGATTGGTGCCTATCACCCATTTCTTCCATGGTGCCTCGAAAGCCTCGCGAAGCAGGGGGATTTGGTAGAGATCTGTCTTCTTGATGCATCTGATGATCCACGCGTTAGTGCGGTGGCAGATCATTACAAGGCCGCGTTGACCTATCGCCGACATGGCCCGGATGGCGGTCAATCAGACGCCATTAAAGAAGGCTGGGACCATAGTGGCGCGCCGTTTTTGGGTTGGCTGAATGCGGATGACATCTTGTTTCCCGATACCTTGAAAAAGGTCAGCGAGAAACTCGCCAGCAATCCTGCGCTTGATGTGGTTTACGGTCATTCGACCATCCTCGATGAACAGGCGCGTATGACCGGCTATCATTGGGCGGTGGAGCCGCCGGGGCCGCGTTTGCTTGAGGGGGGTATCATTTCCCAGCCCTCCTGTTTTTTTCGGCGGACGTCCTACGAGGCTGCGGGCGGAATTGATCTTTCGCTACATTATACGATGGATTGGGATCTGTTCATCCGCATATATAAAAGTGGTGCAAAATTTGATTTCATCGATGCGCCATTGTCGATGGTGCTATGGGGCGATGAAACCAAAACCGCTTCCTTTAATGCGCGTCGGCGAGAGGAACTGCAGCGGATTATCAAAAAATATGCGCCAGAAGAAAAGCAGTCGCGTATTTTTCGATCCTTCGCCATTCAAAACTTATTGTCGCGCATTCGCCCCGATAGTCTGCAAGATGCAATTACGCGATTGCTGACCCGTGGGCGCAAGGTCGTTTACGGCCTGGCAGCAGACGGAACGATTGCGGACCGGGCGGACTTATCACTCGTTCATTATGACCCGGAACCCAAAGTAAAAATCTTGGTCGCGTTCAATGATGGTGCTCAATTAGCCGACATCGAAATACCGGGCAGAACCTTTACGCAAGAAACATCTGGAAATATTGCGACGCTGACGATGGACGCCCCGGTATCCGCCGCAGACGCGGTTTCTGTTCGCGTTTCCGCAAAGGCCGGTAAGCCATTGCGGTTCCGATATTGTCAATGGGCCTAGCTCAGGCGCGCGGCGTCCTGATTTTTCAAAAACCAGTCAATCGTTCCTTCGAGGCCGTCACGCAAGGATATGCTCGGTTTCCACCCCATGGCGCGCAATTTGTCTGCGGACATGAGTTTGCGCGGTGTGCCGTCGGGTTTTGACGTATCGAATTTCAACGGCCCCGGCAGTCCTACGATATCGCAAATAAGCGAAGCAATTTCCCCGATCGGAATGTCTTCGCCATAGCCGACATTAACATGTTCGTGGCCGGAATAATTCTTTAGCAAAAACACCAGCGCATCGGCGCAATCATGGACATGCAAGAACTCGCGTCGCGGTGTACCTGTACCCCATACTTCGATGCCGGTTTCGCCTGCGTCCTTCGCCGCGAGGGCTTTGCGGATTAGCGCGGGGATAACATGAGAATTTTTCAGATCGAAATTATCATTCGGGCCGTAAAGATTGGTTGGCATTGCCGAAATGAAATCAAGGTCATGTTGCCGTCGATAGGCTTGGCATAGCTTGATCCCGGCGATTTTGGCGATTGCGTACCATTCATTTGTTGGCTCGAGCGCACCGGTTAGTAATGCGTCTTCGGTGATGGGTTGATCCGCAAATTTCGGATAGATGCAGGATGACCCAAGGAACAACAATTTCTCGACATTGGTTTTGTATGCCGCATGAATGAGGTTGGCCTCAATCATGAGGTTGTCATAGAGAAAATCCGCAGGATACGCATCATTGGCGAAGATGCCGCCGACCTTAGCGGCAGCGACAATAACTGCATCGGGTTTTTGATCGTTCATCCAGCGATCAACGTCTGACTGATTAATCAAGTTCAGTTCAGCGCGCCCGGCGGTCAAGATTTCCGCGCAGTTTTCGCTTTTCAAACGCTTGACAATTGCAGCGCCAACCATGCCGCGATGGCCGGCAACGAATACGCGTTTGCCGTCAAGAGAATAGGTCTCAGCCATTAACTTTCCTCGCCGCGAACTTGAAAGCTAGGGTCGTTCATATCTTCACGGACCATTTCTGAAACCAGCTCGCGGAATTTCGTTTTGTGCTGCCAGCCCAATTTTTCGTGTGCTTTGGACGGATCAGCCAAAAGTTCTTCGACCTCTGCTGGGCGGAAATAACGGGGATCGATACGAACCAATACCCGCCCGGTTTCTGTATCGACACCTTCTTCTTCGACGCCTTCACCGCGCCATTCGATGGTGATGCCAACTTCCTTGAAGGCGAGTTCCGTAAATTCGCGAACCGAATGCATTTCGCCAGTACCGAGAACATAATCGTCAGGCGTTTCCTGCTGGAGGATCATCCACATGCCCTCGACATAGTCACGGGCGTGGCCCCAGTCGCGCTGGGCATCAAGATTCCCGAGATAGAGACAGCTTTGTTCGTTCCGTTTAATTGCGGTGACCGCGCGCGTAATCTTCCGGGTAACGAATGTCTCGCCGCGAAGCGGGCTTTCATGGTTAAACAAAATGCCGTTCGACGCATGGATGCCATAGGCCTCGCGGTAATTGACGGTGATCCAGTATCCATAAAGCTTGGCCGCGGCATAAGGTGAGCGCGGGTAGAAGGGCGTGGTCTCGCGCTGAGGCACTTCCTGAACCAGCCCATATAGCTCTGATGTCGATGCCTGATAGAAGCGGACTTTATCCTCCAGCTTCAAAATCCGGATCCCTTCGAGAAGACGAAGAACCCCAAGTGCGTCCGAGTTTGCGGTATATTCCGGGGTCTCGAAGCTGACCTGAACGTGGCTTTGCGCGCCGAGATTGTAAATCTCGTCGGGCTGAGTTTCCTGGATCAAGCGAATGAGGTTCGTGGAATCTGTTAAGTCCCCATAATGTAAGTGGAAATTAGTTTTTCCTTCATGGGGATCGGAGTAGATATCGTCGATCCGGCCAGTATTGAACGAGGATGAGCGCCGCTTAACACCGTGCACTTCATATCCTTTTTCCAGCAGCAGCCGCGCCAGATAGGCTCCGTCTTGGCCGGTAACCCCGGTGATAAGGGCCGATTTGTTTGGTTTTGGCGAACTGGTCATGTCTGGCATCCGGATTAGAACTAAAAAAAGAGCCCCCGAGGGCTCGTGGCAAGAGTGATTAGAAGCCCTATATCCCGGGCCGCTTGGCCTGTTCAAGTGAAGGGGGTGTCACATTGGGACGGGGCGATAAAAAATACTGTTTCTCGGAACGGTACAGGCGGTCACCTGTTGGCAAGTCGAGAGCATTTTTTGACGGATGGCGTATGAGGTACAAATGTTCAAAAAAGCCCATAGTTGCGGGGTTTTTTGCCGATTCACGCTCTGATTGTCGAAACTGACAAAAAGGTGCCACATTAACGGTTTATTTAGAAAAACCAGCGGTACGAACATTGCTTTGGGGAACTGTAGCCGCGTATAAATGTTTTCGCCGGACAGGTAATAGTTTTGGGAAGTGTGACCATGAAAGTATTGAGTTTAATCGCAGCCGCTGGTGCCCTATTCGGCATCGCCCATGCTGCGCCCGTCGCCGTTGACAATGGGGATTTCGAAGCCGCGATGGTTTCGCCAGGAAGTCACGCCTTTTACGGTTCTTGGGAAAATGCAGCCGCTGGATGGGAATCTGATGGCGCAGCCGGTGTATGGGCACCGAATTTCGGCACATTCTTTTCTTCATCGCCAGCGGGCGTCGATAGCCAAATTGGTTTTGCGAACGCCGGCGCGACCTTGTCGCAGGACTTGGGCATCACCATCGGCACGGATGTCTCTTACACACTGTCCGCATTGATTGGTGATCGTAACGATCTGTCATTTGGCGGCGTCTTCGGTTTTTATGCCGGTGATCCTTCAAACATCATCGCTTCAACAGCGCTTGTGTCTTCTGGCGACGGCCTCTGGGGGCTGCAGGAGTTTTCAGTACTGGCAACAGCGCTTGTCGGTTATGTTGGTCAGGAGCTGGGCATTTTCTTCTCTGGCACCGTTGGTCAAGTTAACTTCGACGCTGTGAATGTTGTTTCAAATGACGACGTCATCGTTAACCCGCTGCCGGGTGCCGTATGGCTTTTCGGTACAGCGCTGGCTGGTGGTTTCTTCGCGAAACGCAAAAAGAAAGCTGCTGTTGCTGCCTAAGCGGTAACAAAATCTATTGATGAAAGCCTCTGGCGTTCCGCGCCGGAGGCTTTTTTTTTCTGACGACACGCGTGTAGAAGGGATCGAGCGGCTAATCCTATGTTGATTGGCTAATCATTATATCGGGGCCTGTGTGATGCCTTGGTAGTGAAGAGGATATGATGACCGGCGCATCCAATCATGCTTACACCGAAGCTGACGACCGTCGCGATGCGTGTTCCTTTACGGTTGTCACGCCTGTCTTAAATGGTGAGCGGTTTTTGGAAAAAACCATCGCCTCCGTTCGTCAACAATCCTTCGAGAATTTTGAATATCTGATTGTTGATGGCGGCTCGACTGACGGCACGCTGGCGATCGCGCACGCCGCGGCAGAGCGCGATTCCCGCATACGGATTATCGAGCACCCGGGCTTGGGCCAATATGCGTCAATTCTCGAAGGGTTTCGCGCGGCCCGCGGTAAGTGGCTGTCATGGTTGAATGCCGATGATTTATACACCGGTTGGGCATTAAAAACGGTTTCTGAACAGGCAGACGATGTTGTCTGGGTGATTGGGTTCCCGGCCTGTTGGGACGAGGCGGATAGTCTGCGCTTTTTACGGCCAGAGGGGTGGCGGCCCCAAAAACTGATCCGCGATGGCTGGTTTCACAGCGGCCTCTTAGGGTTCATCCAGCAAGAAAGTATCTTCTTTAAACGCAGCTTATTTGAAAAACTGTCCGATGCGGAGCGGCAAAAATTTTCCGATGCGAAGCTCGCGGGCGACTATATCCTTTGGAAATTATTTGCCGCTCACGCCAAGCTGGAAACAATCCCGACCGTGTTGGGTGGTTTTCGGCGACATGGTGAAAATCGTTCGATCACGCTTCAACAGGAATATCTCGATGAGATAAAACGCGACGGCACAATCGAGCTACCTACCCCTGTCGCAAATCTCGTACGCGCTATCTATCTTCGGGTTTCTTCGACGCGCGCCGCGCAACTTGCGCACCGCGAAGATATGAAAAATCGCTAAGCCTGCAATTTTTTCAATTCCGAAACGGTTTCATTGACTACGCGAATCCGTTCCCTGATTAAGTTTCGGGGGTCGCCGAACAATTTGCTTAGGCGCTTTTGCGTTTCAAGGTACCGCTCAGCAAAGGCATGATCCGGTTCAAATGCCCGGATCGTTGAAATCGCCTCGTCGGCGCTCAGGCCATATAAATTGATAAATGTGTCATCGGAGACAAGCTTATGTACCTTGTGGTTCTCGCTGGCATAATAGAGCGGAATGCCAAGACAGGCATAGGCATCAAAAATTTTCTCGGTGATATAGTGGTGCTGATGCGTATTCTCGAGACCCGAGATAATCAAACAATTCCGATTGAGCGAAGCCAGCTTGTCGAGATGCCAGTCGGGTAATGCCTGGCGCGGCCCCGCTTCATTCCAGCCTTTGCCGCAGCGCAAAGCATCGTCAAACCCATCGGCAATACGCGTGCGATATCCAGATAGTCCGTATAAATCTGATTCCGGATAGGAAAAATCATAGCGGTCGTCTTCGCGTCGCTCGGCAAAAAAGGCTGCCTTCCATGATGCGTTCTTCCAAATGTCCAGAATTTCGTCAGTACTTAAGGCTGCATTTTTCTGAAACAGATTGGAATATCGAAGAAAATAATGATCTTCAGTGGTGATAAAATAAGGAATTTTATCGAAGGCGAATATCGAGGACGTGATGTGATTGAGGGCGCGATATTCGATATTTCGTCCGTTTGCATTGATATTCGCAATGTCTTGATCATAGGCGCTTGCCCAGACCGTATCCCATAACGGTTCTTCGGAGATAATTATCGGCGTTGATTGTGTTTCTATTGCGAGCGACGCAATTTTCTCGTCACGGAAATCGATATCGAAGCCGGTAACGAGTGTACTGCCCTCGGTCATTTCATCGACAAACTCGATATATGGCTCGAATAGATTTTGATATGCCGGATAAGAAAGGGGTGTGCGATTAGCGTGTTTGCCGCGCAAAATTATCCGCGATTTTTTATCCGGGAGATGGTTCGTTCTTTGAATGCTGGTGGTTTTTAAAACTGAGGCAACATGTTTCAGGTGCGCATCATTGGCGTCCTGTGCCACTGCACGATTGACATATCTTTGCAATGTTTCCGAGCGCGAGAGCATTTGCGTAAATGCTTCCGGGTCGATCATCGCGCGTGTCGAAATCGCTCTAAGGAATAGGCGTTTGCTGGCATTGTCACCTTTTTCAAAACCGAGGCGGCCACATTCGTTCAGGTTTTTTAAGTCGAGCGGTAGTTCCGAAATATATCGTTTCGATGCCACCTTTTGTTCGTGTTTTAAAACGCAATCCTGAACGTCATAGACAAATGTATCAGCGCCGTACAAAAGCAGGAGCTGCCGCATTGCTTTTCTTTTATTGGCGATAAAATGCTCGTCTTTTGAAAGCGCTGCGAGTTGATCAGGAAGCGCCGCAATAGCTTCGGGTGTTTCCTCGACAACAATCGCGGCCTCTTTCCAAAGATCCATGTTGCCGGGCGGCAGATAGGTGTCTGCCATGATAACGGGGATGGCACCGGAAGCGATTGACTCCCAGAGGCGGATCGAATTTGGCCCCGACCCTGACGGGCAGAGAGAAAAAATACTGCGGTTCAGTGTGGCTTTAAAAAGTTCGCTGTGGTCAAGGTCGATCAGCCCAGTCGGGTCCGCATGTTCGGACTTTACCTGATGGCTGTAGACAATCTTATTGTAGTGCCAATCCTCGCGTCCAATCACCAGGCCGCGCGGATCATCCGATAACATATCAATAATATGAAGCCGCGTGTCGGTCAGATACCATTGATTGGATTTCGCACCAATAAATGAGAACAGAAAGTCACGCTCGCGTTCTGATGCTTCATTGTCGCCGACTTGAACAGGATAGAGCGGGAAGGGATGTATATTAATGCCGTTTCGGGTTTTTTCCGGTAATCCGTCCTTTGTTTCGTGGGTCCAGAAAATGTCGGTAATGCCGCATTTCTTGAATATATCGAGAAAGTCTTTCATCAAAATATGCTGGCAAACCGTTACGACCGTGCGACCCGGCGGCGATATTTTTTTGGCGAGCTTCAGGGCTTCGTTCTCAATCGCCGGTGCGTCGTCAGCATTGTTGTTCGCTTTGTCGATCAAGGTCGCCCAAGGGAAAGCGAAATAGGTTATCGTCGCGTTCTTCGGCATCCATTCCCGGATTTTTTCATAGGCATGTTTTTCGGTAATTGCCGGAAACTGCCATTTATCATCAAACGCAATGATCGGCCCGTGTCCGCCTTCGCTCTGGCCTTTAGCCATTTCAATTTCGCGATAGGCGTAGTGATTTTTCAGCGTACGGTCATCAATCTTTATCCGGCTTGGCCGTGCCGCAACTTTGATTTGCTTACCGTTTAGTTCGGCCTTTTTGAGGGCATCAAAATTCGATTGTCGCTTCGCAAGCGATAGATGAGAATCGATTTCGCTCTCATACTCGTCGCGATTGGCACTGCTTAATTGGCCAGACCGAATAGAGAAAACAGCTAAGGGGTGGGTAGTTTGGTAAAGTTCATTTTGCTGGGCGAATTTTCGCCATAAATTCCAATCACCGGCAAATCGAAAGCTGCGGAAATCTGCATCGGGATCAATTTTCCGCCATAACGCGTTGCGGAAGAATGTTCCCTCGGATTGGATGAACTCCCAATGAATACCGTCACAAAGTCCGTTTTTAGCAATAACCGAACCGACCGGGCGGTTGGTATGCAGCATCGAAATGTCGTCTGCCGCGAGCGCCGCGGTCCCGGTTAGCCACGTAATATCTTTCGCCGATGGGCTGACCTCTATTTGTCCGATTAAGGCAAAGGCCCCCGGTAAGAAAACATCGTCAGCGTTTATCCAGCACATCCAATCATTTGAATTGATTGAGAACTGATCAAACCCTTTGGTGATGGCGTCATACATGCCGTCATCATTTTCAGAAGAAAATGAAAACTTATAGTTCCGCGCAACAATCGGGAAGGCACTAGAATTGGCAAGGTCTTGCCACGCACGGAGCTTTTCGGTCGTATCATCGACGGAGCCACCGTCAGAGACATGGTGATAGATCTCGATATTACCGGATTGCGTTGCAACGCTCATCAAGGTTCGTTGAATAGTTTCAGCAGCATTGAAACTAGGGGTAACGACAAATATTTTTGGAACAGGCGCTTGTTGCATTATTTGATCATCACATTCTAGCGGTAATACCAATCATCCCACTGTGCTTCAACGCGGGTATATCCGTGAGCGGAGAAAAGATCATATAGCTTTTCGCGTATGGGCGCGTAGTTGTGCTCGACGGTCCAGCACCGAACGTCCCATTGGTCGAAGGGAAACTCTTTCAAGATCTCAAATTCGCTGCCTTCGGTATCGACACTGATATAGTCGATCTGTTTGGGTGCGTTATATTTTTTTAGAAAGTCATCCAGGGAGATAGTCGTTAGGGTCGTAGTGTTTCCGGAATCTTTAAATGCGCGGCGGTGTTCGCCATGCTTATCTTCGTCTGCATGCCGCGCCATACCGCCAAATACGTCGGCAAATATGAACTCAACGCTCTCGCCAGTTTTTCCGCTAATGCATTCGTCCGTTACGATTGTGTCGCGGTTCTTCCGCAACTCTTCAAGGAATTTCGGATTGGGCTCTGCCAGAACGCCTTGCCAATTAAACTCTTTTTCGAGCAGGTAGCTATTACTTAGCGCAATGCCGTCAGTTGCACCGAACTCGACAAAAAAACCATTTTGTTTGTTACCACACATCTTGAGCGCCCAAAGGTCTTGTCCCAGTTGGGACATCGACTTGCTTTCAAGGCTCTGATCTTTTTCACCGTCGTTTGATTTCGATCTATACAGTTGGTTCCGTCTGAGCGCGTGTGATAATTCTTCGTTCAAAACTGCCAATTCGGTACGTAGCATCGATACGCGGTCATCGATTTCTTTCGCCGATTGAACTTCTTTCAATCGCCATGTTTCAGTGCTAATCCGATTGGCCGCATCGGGAAGCAGTCCGAGAAAAATTTGTTCACGAACGACAATCTCATGGATCGATAGCCCACCCGAATTTCTTAGGGCCACCGTTTGTTGAGCTCTGTCAAAGTAGTCTTTAGCGGCGTCCAACGATCCGCGAAGTAATAATAAGCGCCCTAATGTCTGATACACGCCAGCAATCAATATGCGGATGATTGCGGGTATGCTGCATCCAAGGGAATGGGCGCGCTTCACATAATTCGACGCACTTTCAGCAGCGCCCAATTGCTGATGGGCGCAGGCAGCAAAAGCAAAGGCAAGGGCTCCGCTTGGGTCATCCGAAAGTTGGTCATCAGAGAGCGCCGTAATTGCGCGCCAGTCGGCTTTGGCAAACAATTCCGCAACGCTTTCTGACTGTGTGAGATCGTGACCTTCAGACATGTCAGGAGGCTTTGTTGCGAGAAAGGAGGTCTTTGATAAGGTCGATTTGCGCTTCAGTTTTTAATATTTCCTGATCAACCTTTTCACTACGGAATTGGGCTTCCTGCGCAATTTTCTCCAACCGTGCGATTTCGGCCTTGGCATCCTCTAGCGCTTTGCGAGTCTGTGTGAGTTCGACAAAATGCTGCGATAATTTTGCCTCGATGGCGGGGAAGTCAGGGTCGCGACTGTTCACCGAAACGGCAAAGCCGCGCTCGGTTAGATAGGCAATATGGTCTTTCGCGGTTTTACTGTTTTCGTAGAGCGCATTTTTCGTGCTCATGACTTTGATGACGGCGAATTTTCTCAGCAAATCCGCCTCGCCAAGAGCGTTTAGAATTTCATGCTCAATTCCGGGCGTATCAACAATCAGCAAATGACGTTCTTTTTCGGTCAGCGATAACCCCGAAATAAAATCGCTCGCGCTGACAGCGTTCAAGGATAGCGATTTTATGATTTCGATATTGGGGAATAGCTTTTTCAAACCGGATGGTGTGTTTAAACTATTCGCACGCTGAAAGTTAAACACATTCAGAACCCGCTCGCCGGCTTTCCCGGCGATCGCCATTGTGTGAACCGTAACTTTGGGATTGTCCTTGTTTTTCGCGGAGAGATATTCAGCAGTTTCGGGATTGGCTTCGACGAGAATAGTACGCCGCGCCGTAGCGTTCGCGTGGTCGTCTTGCGCGCCGCGTCCCGCACCGAGATGCACAATCGTATCAAATTTCGTTTCCGTATAATCGGACAATGGACTGTTCCTTTTGCAGTCGTAATTGAATTATTTACCGCGATTTTCCGGTCGCTGGTTTCAGCGGACGCCCCTCAGCTTTTCCGTGTCGCAAATAGTGAAGAAGTGGGTTTTGACCCGTCGCGGCAATGTCGGGGTTCGCCCTTAAATAAGCCGCGCCATCGAATTTCGGGCCCGGGGAGCGTCCCTCTGAGAAACCGTGACGGACATAATGTTCGGCGGCATCTGCGCGCATCTTTGCGACATCATCATATTTAGAAATGTACCAAGCCTGATCGAATAGGGGCGAGCGCCGGATCAAGGCGGCTTGTCGTTTGGTGCGAAGCGTTTCGGTAATTTTGTTTGAGCCGCCAATTGATTTGCGTACCCACCGAACGGGTGCTGTCAGCCGCCATGACGTGCTTGATCGAATTTTAGCAATGTCATTTTTCAGAAGGGCGATTTCTTTATTCAGCTTTTTAATTTTGTTCGCGTCAGAACCCGATAGGACCGTCGATTTATATTTCTTTTCCAGCTCGGTTTGGACCGCGAAAAGTTGCGACCGAAGAAGGTTGTTTTCTTCCGCTTTGTGCGCCAGCTTTTCGATTTCGCCGTTCGATGCATCAAGTGATTGTTGGAGTTCGTTCAATCGCCCACGAAATTTATTGAATTCAAAATAGGCGGCATTTCCAATTGGGGTGGATTTGCTCGGAAAGCGAAGGGCCGATACGTCGAATTCGGCAGCCATCTCCGCAACGGTTGATGATTCCGAAATTAGCTTTTCGGCCAAAAGCAGGGACAAGGCGTTGGGCGGGGTGAGTTCCCGGGATGGCGCAATGTCAGCATCGATATCAAAATAGTCTTTGCTGGCAAATTTGAAATGGTCAGCATCGCGATGGGCGCAATCAATATCGATCAACACCGATTTGCTTCGGTGATGCCGAAAGACGTCGAGAGCCGGGGCGGATAGTTCGCTCCATGCCGTGATCGCTTCCACCGGGCGATCTCCCCGATCGATGGCGCGCGCCACAAAAAACAGCGCGCTTTCAAAAAGAATCAGCCCCCTAACATTTGAATCGTCGAGAAGCGTGTCAAAGAGCGGCCAACATTGGCCGCCAAGTACAGAAATCGCGTCATCGCCGTATTTTTCAAAGCGCTCCTGCGCGTTGACGACCAGCTTGGTATCAAGCGATCTCCCCTCTGTGGGCAGCCCTCCCGGGGCGAGATCATGCACGGAAATTGGCGCATTCCCTGATGCCGAGGTGAATCTAAACGCAATTTCATTTTGTGTTTCGCTCTGTGCGAGGCCAATTACCAGGCGCATGTACCAGTCCTAAGAGGTTAATTTGACGGGAAAATGTGTGGCTAATTCCTGTACTATATCAGCGCTTGATGCTAGCAGAATCAATATTCGAAAGTGATCAAAAGGTCCACCCGCGCGCTTTTCTGACGCTCGCATTGTGCTTTTTGACGGACAAATGCTAGAGGGCAAATCCCCGCTATCAATTTGTTGCGGGCCGGAAATGAAATTTGGAGAGTTTTGTGCGCGATTTCCTGAAACGAATGAAGACTGAGCTAATGCCGTCGCAGCCGGCGAAACCATCTCCGTCAACCAAAACCGCCGACGCACCCAGCGCTACCCAGCCGCCAAAGGCTCCAAAGCCGGTCATCGTCAAAGGTCCCGCTCCATCCCGGCGTGTTCCGACCAAGGCATCGGCATTGCAACAGCTGAAACATATGGGAGTCCCCGTCGAGACAGTTCTTGATGTCGGCGTTCTGACATGCACCGGGGAGCTAATGTCGCATTATCGCGACAAGTTTCAGCTCCTCATGGAGCCCATCGAAGAATGGAACGACACGATCAATAAGAATTATTCTTCTGCGGCGGTAAAATACGAACTTCTCAATGTGGCCGTTTCCGATAGCGACGGGGAAATCGCGATGGAGGTCGCAACCGTTCGCGATACCCAGAAGATTACTCATGCGCGCATGAGTGATGAAGCGACACCGGACAAGCGAATTGTCCCGATGCGTAAGATCGATACAATCGTGGCAGAGCGGACGCTCGAAAAACCGTTCCTGTTAAAGGTCGATATCGACGGCGCTGAGTTACAAGTTATCGCTGGTGCCGAAAAAACGCTTGCCGATTGTAGTGTCGTTATACTCGAAGTCGGCATCACAAATATGCTTGAGCGGATTCAGGCGGTGCAGAAAGCAGGATTCCAGATCTTCGATATTGTCGATATTTGCTATTATAATGGTCGTTTTGTTCAGGCAGATATCATTTTCTTAAGCCACAAAACCATCCAGGAGTACGACCTTAGTGTGTATAAGGATGGATTCGACATCAGCAAGTGGAAACCTTATCAGCCCTAAACGCTTTTGTTTCCCAATGCTTAAAGCGCAGAAATTAGAGCGTAGGCACCAACTGGCGTTTCAATTAGGTGTTGCTGCTGCGGGGGCGTTCTTTATCTATTTAGGTCGATCTTCCTATACTTATGAATTGCACCATCAATGAATAGTGTCGTAACAGAGCCAGAATCGAATTCAGCTTCGTCTGAAAAAACGCCAATTTACTATTTTGATGCGTCGAGTAGTCGTTTTGACTATGCATTTGAGGACCTTAAGCGGGCATTCGCGCGGCCTAAACTCATTTGGTCATTAATCCGTACAGGATTTTTTACGCGCTATCACGGTACCGTCCTTGGTGGGCTCTGGGTGACGGCGACGACCGGAATAACCATCAGTGGTCTTGCGGTGCTCTATGGTCAGATATTCGGCGCAAATTTGACGGAATATTTTCCTTACGTTGCTGTCGGGATCGTCGTCTGGGGATTAATCTCTACGATTATCAACGACGGCGCGTCAGTATTCCTGGCTGCTGCCGGGACGTTTAATCAATCGCCAATCCCGAAGAGTTTATTTGTCGTTCGCGCAATCGGGATCGCCGCGCTTGGATTTTGCTACAAATTGATCGTGATCGCTGCGGTCGTCCTGGCCGTAGGGTTACGTCCCTCGCTCGGTGATGTTGCTCTTGCGACTTTTGGGCTTTTGCTTGTTTTTTGGACAGGGTTTTGGTTCGCGTTGGGACTGGGTACCATTGGAACGCGCTTTCGCGATATCGGACAGCTCACAAGTGCGGGGCTTACATTCGCGTTTTTCGTGACGCCCGTTTTCTGGCAGGCCTCACGGCTGGGCGAATATCAGTTTATCGTGAACTATAATCCGTTGGCGCACTTTCTGAATGTTGTACGTGGGCCATTGTTGGGATTGGACGGCGTGATGACGAGCGTCATCTGGGCGAGCGGGTTTTCTGCACTGGCGACGATATTTGGCGTTGTGACTTTCGGATATTTTGCGCGTCGTCTTTGTTACTGGAGTTAGCCACACCCCATGGCCTCAATTGAACTCAAAAATGTTGGTGTGCACTATCTAATTCCGCAGGCGAAATCTGCGGGTCTTGTTGGTGCTGTACGGTCATTGGCGATGGGCGGCGTGATCGGCAAGCAGCACGGGCGCGTTGGTGTCACGGCGCTCGACGATATTAGCCTATCGCTAGCGAATGGTGATCGATTAGGGCTGATCGGCCATAATGGCGCAGGCAAATCAACTTTGTTGCGCGTGTTGGCGGGCATTTTACCTCCGACATCGGGGCGCATCAGGGTCGAGGGACGGATTTCTGCGCTCATGTCAATTCAGCTTGGGCTGGATTCCTATTCCACGGGATATGAAAATATCCGTAGTCGCGCGCGATTTATGGGCCTCTCCGAAGATGAAATCGACGCGAAATTCGACGATATCGCCAGCTTTTCGGAACTTGGTGATTATCTCGACTTGCCAATCCGGTCCTATTCGGCGGGCATGCGCCTGCGACTCGCTTTTTCCATTGCGACAGCCTTTAGCCCGGAAATTTTGATCTTGGATGAGTGGCTCTCAGCCGGTGACGACTATTTCCAGAAAAAAGCGCGAACACGGCTGACCGGCCTAATCGACAAAACCGGGATTTTTGCTTTTGCCAGCCATAATGATGGGTTGATGGAGCGGATGTGCAATAAAGGTTTAGTCTTGCATCAGGGAAAACCAGCGTTCTTTGGCGAAATAAAAGAGGCATTGGCGTTCCACAAGGATAAGCCTAAAACATGATCCTGAGGTCTCGCGACAGGATCAGAAAAAACTGGAATGACAATGGCTCAGAACCCAATGATTAGTGTTGTTGTCCCGATGTATAACGAAGAAGAGGTCATTGACGTCTTCTTCGAGGCGATCACCCCGGTTCTTCGTTCGCTGACGGATAATTACGAAATCATTTGCGTCAATGATGGCAGTTCCGACATGACGCTGCCCAAGCTGATTGCTGCGCGCAATAATGATCCCGCAATTAAGATCGTCGATCTAAGCCGAAATTTCGGCAAGGAATTGGCGCTGACCGCAGGACTTGATTTTGCGACCGGGGATGCGGTTGTGCCGATTGACGCGGATCTGCAAGACCCGCCCGAACTGATCACAGAGATGGTCCAAAAGTGGCGTGACGGCGCGGATATGGTGATTGCCGTTCGGTCAGATCGGGACAATGACGGGTGGTTCAAACGAAAATCGGCAGAACTGTTTTATCGGGTTGCGGGCCGCCTCAGTGATACCGGAATTCCCGATAATGCCGGTGATTTCCGTTTGATGGATCGCAAAGTGATCGAAGCTTTGCGGGCGATGCCTGAACGCACCCGATTTATGAAGGGCATCTTTGCGTGGCTGGGCTTTAAACAAGCGGAAGTCACCTATGCGCGCCCTAAACGCGCTGCTGGTACGACGAAATGGAAATTCTGGAAGTTATGGAATTTTGCACTTGAGGGGATATTTTCCTTTACCACGCTTCCTCTTCGGATTTGGACCTATATCGGCTTTGCGGTTTCGGTGATCGCACCGGCCTACGGATCATTTATCGTCGTTCGGACATTGATTTTCGGGAATGATGTTCCGGGTTACGCCTCAACGATTACGCTTATTCTGTTCTTCAGCGGCTTGAATATGCTGGGCTTGGGAATTCTAGGCGAATATGTCGGCCGCGTTTTTATGGAAGTGAAACGTCGCCCGCTTTATTTGGTGCGCGAGGCCATCGGTCTTGAACTGGAAAAGGAAGAACGCTGAATATTCCGATCGGTGCAATTTTCGGTTTCGGGTGCATGTCAGGCTTGAATTATGAGAGACGTTGATATCCGAACAGAAGCCTTTCGACTGGTCCGTTTCTCAATTGTGGGCGGCGGAGCAACCATTGTGCATATGGCAGTGAGCCTGAGCCTTGCGGGCTTTTTTTCATTTGCCGCTCAGATCGCTAACTTGATCGCCTTTTTAACCGCGTTTTGTGTCTCCTTTCTGGGACACTATTTTTATACGTTCAAAAGCCAGCAAGCGATGATCCGGGTGATTCCGAAATTCGCGATCGCGGCTGTATCCGGTTACGCAGCCAGTGCCTTGCTGTTGTTTCTATTGCGCTATGTCGATATCGACGGACAAATCAAATTGATTCTCGCGGCGATAGTAGTGCCGATTGTCAGCTATCTGATCAATCGGTTCTGGGTATTTTAGCGGCGCTAGAAGGAAAATTTGCTACGCACAAGCGCCGTTGTCTGGTCCGGTAAATCGAATGCGCCGAAGGTCTGGTGAATAAGGTTCAGGTCGATCGCGCCAAATTCCGAGGACAAAAGGCGATAGCTTGCTTCAAAATCCAGTCTTCGACTATCTGCCGCTAGCGAAGCGCGCGTTGGCGTGAAGGTCAAAACCTGCGATGCCTGATCGAAAGCGGTCGGTAGCAATAAGTCAACGCCGCCTGCCTCGACCTGCATTGGCTGGCTGATGCCTATCCACAGGATATCATTCGCGCCAAAAACCTTGTCCCGTGAAATGGCGAATGACGCCTGGGTCGTGACAAGCGACAGCTGGTCATTCGTAAACTGATCGAACAAGGTGGCGTCAGACTTGGTCAGGCCAACCGAAACGCGTCCATGCAATTGCCAAAGGGGCGACATCCGCCAGCGTCCATCAATTGCAGAATAAATCGTCGTAGCCTCGTTATTGCCGGTAAAATCTGCGCCGAGCACGGCCCCTTCTTCAAAGCGCAGACCTTGTTCGATGCGCAACGTGGCTTTTGGGCTGGAATAACTCAGCCCTGCCCGCGCTACCGTAATGGTGGGGGTGGTTTCAGTTGGGTCTATGTCAAAAAACTCGTCCGTCGCTTCGTATAGTGCGTCGTCGCCAACGCTTGTGGTGATGTCGAGCGACAGCCGCTTGGAAAGCGCTAAGCGCATTTGCGACGTTAACGCGCTGTCTGATTTGGGAAGGAATGAATCAGTGAAAGCGGCGCGACTCAGGAATGGTGTTTGTCGTGTTGAGAGAGTCATTTCATCGGCAGCTTTGCCGCTAAAGCCCTGCGCAACAAAAAATGAAAGCGTGTCAGTGACATTGGCAATTGTTGCAACAGATAGGGTTTCTTCGATCAGACCGTTCTTCGAACCGCGATCATGGGCGAAGGCAATCTGATTGTTCATGAAGGAGCGCGCGCTGCGATCTCGTGCACTCATTTGAAGGTGCATCGAAACTCGATCATTCAACCGCCGCGATGCAAATCGATGGTCGTTGAACGGACTGAAGCTGTTTTCAACATTGAATGCCGTTGGGAGGGATTGGCGAATTGTACCGCCCAATGGTGTTCTGAAATCACGGTTATAGGCATCAAAAACGATGATTTCGCTTAACCCCGCAAAGCTTGTGCCGAATGCATCGGACAGTTCACCGCCGATATCGTCGGCATCGACAGACGTGCCGTCTACACTAGATGTGGAAGCGCCGCCGATGGGTTGAACAGCAGCCTCTAAATTGAGAAGTCCGCGACCATAGATTGCGTCCGTACCCGGCAAGCCCAGGTCAGTAGCGCTGGTCAGCAATATATCGACGACCTCTGTTGCGGAAAGATTCGGCCAGAGCGAGCGTAATAATGCAGCGGCCCCTGCGATATGTGGCGTGGCGGCACTGGTTCCTGAGAACGCGCGCGTGCTACCCGGTGTTCCTTCAATCGTCACACCACGGATGAGTTCGCCGGGCGCGACAAGATAAATTTCTGCAGCATCGCCAGCGCGATCTGAAAAAGACGAAATATTGTTAAACCGATCAACAGAACCCGCAACGATCGCCGCAGGCGCACCGGGAACATCGAGCGCCCCTAATGCTGAAAGATCGGGGTTGGCATCACTATCATTCCCAGCGGCGAGAACTGTGACAATGTCTGCATTCTTGGCAGTGGTTAGATATTGCCGGAAATCACCTCGCGCGCCGTCTTCATCCGACCCGAAGGACATATTGATTACGTCGACGCCTAAATTGGCCGAGCGATTGACGCCTTCGCGGATCGCGCTGCCATATAAAATATCCTCTTCGCCGTCATCGTCCGCGCGATAAATCAGCAAGGTGGCAAAAGGCGCGACCCCATGAATACCGGAATCGTCTTTGTTGGCTGCCACAATACCCGCCACTGGCGTGCCGTGGTCGTCACTATCCTGAAGGTTCGGGCCGCCGTCGCGGGCGTTATCGGTTCCCACCACGCTCGCAATTACAAGGTCTGCACTTTGCGGGTGAAGGCGGTTTTCAAATTCCGGATTGTCGAGGTCGATCCCTGAATCAATCACCGTCACCACAATATTGTTGCCGGTCGCACCTGCCTCATAGGCGTCTAGCGCGGAAATCTGGGCGAGACTGGGCTGGCGGTTATATTCTGCGGTGTCGAATTCGGTTGGCGCTGGGGTGGGTTCAGGCTCGGGCGCGGGCGTCGGGGCCGGTGTCGCGACCGGGGCAGGGGTAAAGGGGGTTTGGCTTCCACCTCCGCCGCCGCCACAGCCCGTCAATCCAAGCAGCGCTGCCGCTACGATTGGGGAATAAAATACTATACGAAACAAGGGCATACCGATTACCGCACTTCAAAAGGTCACAAAATCTCCAACGCCCGTCACTTATAGTGCGGGACGGGAAGCAAATGGTAAATGCCTGGCGCGCGTAAAAAGCAGTAATGAAATCAGAATGGCGACGAGAAATCGGCCCATTCTGGGGCTTTTGCGTCTTTTTCCGAGAGCGATGCTGATTCGGGCCGAATGCCCCAATCAATCGCCAGATCCGGATCATCCCATTTTACCGAACCGTCGCTGGCCCCGTCATAAAAGGCGTCGACCTTATAGGCCACTTCGGTATCCGGTTCGAGGGTCGCAAAACCATGTAAAAAGCCCTTCGGCACAAAAATCTGGGTGCCATTCTCGGCGCTTATCTCGGCTTTGACCCACTGGCCGAAGCTTGGCGAATCCTTTCGTGCGTCAACGGCCACATCAATAATCGCCCCTCGTAAAACCCGGACGAGCTTGCTTTGGGCGAAGGGCGGCGATTGGTAATGTAGGCCGCGGACCGTACCTTGGCGCGCGGAATAGGAGTGATTGTCCTGAACGAAATCGCACTCAATTCCAGCAGCCTTGAACGCCTTTGCGTTATAGGTTTCGCTGAAAAAACCACGATCATCCGAAAAACGCCGCGGCGTAATGAGCTTAACTTCCGGAATAGCGAGGGCGGTTACATCCATGGGGTCAGTCCTTTGGTCGTTTGAGCTTTCATCAAGCGCAGGCAGCTATGGGATGCAAGTCTTGTAATTGAATGAAAATTTCGCGGTGATATTCCGCCGCCGTGGTCGCCTGCATTCGGTGCGGCCTGCCAGCAAGTTATCCACAGGGAAAACTCCTTCAGATTGTGAGACCCCGATATCTTGCGTGTGAAATCAAATGAAGGCACAAAATAGGGTATTGGCACGCCAATTGGCGCATTCCGATAAAACTGATTTCAGGATTTCCAAAATGCTCAATGAATCGACGTTGAATTCTTCTTTGCCTGGCTTGATGACACCTTCCCATGCCTACAAGCCATTCCGCTATCCGTGGGCTTATGAATTCTGGAAACGCCAGCAGCAGGTTCATTGGATGCCCGAAGAGGTGCCGCTCGGCGAAGATTGTAAAGATTGGGCGAATACGCTGAATGACTCCGAGCGCAATCTCCTGACACAGATTTTCCGCTTTTTCACGCAATCCGATATTGAGGTGAACGACAATTATATGGAGCGCTATGCGCGCGTGTTTAAGCCGACCGAAGTCAAGATGATGTTGTCGGCGTTTTCCAATATGGAAACCGTTCATATTGCGGCATACGCGCTATTGCTCGAAACCATCGGCATGCCGGATTCGGAATTTTCCGCATTCCTCGAATATGAGGCAATGCGCGACAAGCATGATATGATGCAGCAATTTGGTGTGGATACGAATGAAGACATCGCGCGGACACTGGCGATGTTTGGCGGTTTCACTGAGGGGCTTCAGCTATTTGCGTCTTTCGCAATGCTCATGAACTTCCCGCGCTTCAATAAAATGAAGGGCATGGGGCAGATCGTGACATGGTCGATCCGCGATGAATCGCTACACTGTGAAGGCATCATCAAGCTCTATCACGCCTTTGCACGGGAAACGAATTGCGTCACCAAGGCTGTAGCGGACGATATTGTCGATTGCTGCAAGACCGTTGTGGGGCTTGAAGACAAGTTTATCGATCTCGCATTCGAGATGGGTTCGGTCGAGGGAATGACCCCGGAGGATATCAAGCAATATATCCGGTACATTGCTGATTGGCGTCTTGATCAACTGGATCTGCCCAAAATTTATGGTGTCGAAAAACATCCGCTGCCTTGGCTGACGGAAATTTTGAATGGCGTTGAACATGCGAACTTCTTCGAGGCGCGTGCAACGGAATACTCCAAAGCTGCGACGCGCGGCGATTGGCATGGTGATAGCGGTGTCTGGGCGAATTTCGATCAGATGATGGAAAAGCGGAAATTGGCACCCACAGAAAGCTGATTTCTTTTTGCCATAGTGTCACGATTGGATGATAAGTAAGTCTTCGAACTATCGGAGAGATCATGTCTGCAATCATCCAATCGTTGAAAAAAAACCTATTGTCGCTTTGTTTTGCGGGCTGCCTTGCGGCCTGCGCCACCCCGCCAATTGTTGCTGGAACCACTAAGGCCGCTGCGTCCACGACGCAGAATGAGAACGACCAGTATGTGATCCTGATCGGGCTTGATGGCTTGCGGAATGATGCGATTGATCGGTTCCCGGAGGCTGCGCCAAATCTGCGGGCATTAGCGGCGAGTGGCGTTCGCGCCAAGGGCATGTATCCGTCGATGCCTAGCGTGACTTTTGTGAATTTCTATGCGCTAGCCACTGGGCTTCATTCCGAGAATACCGGCATTGTTTCTAATTCTACCTATAGTCGTCATCTTGATCGGGTTATGGCGCGTTCGGAACATTCTCTTTCCGAATGGTGGGGCGGGGAGCCAATCTGGGTTACCGCAGAAATACAGGGCGTGAAAGCCGGCACGATGTTCTGGCTTGGGTCCGAGGCGGAAATTGGCGGTGTGCGCCCAAGCTATTGGCTGCCCTATGAACATATGAAGCCATATGATGCGCGTACGGAAGAAGTGCTTTCTTGGCTGGCCAAACCGATTGAGGAGCGCCCGCGCTTTGTAACGATCTATTTCCACGCCGTTGACTCCGCAGCGCATGTTTATGGCGTCGGGTCAAAAGAAGAGCGTCAGGCCATTGCAGAAGTTGATGCGCAAGTCGGCGCACTAATGGCCGGTGTTGAAGAGCTTGGCCTTGGCGATCGCGCCAATTTCATTGTCGTCTCAGATCATGGCATGGCAAATGTCCCCGACACGAATATCATCAATCTTGATCAATTTGTTTCTTTTGACGGTCTCTTCATTCCGGAATTTCACGGACCCGATGGGGCGGGGCGTAGCCCGCTCATACATATTTTCGATGATGGCGGCGATATTGATGCGGCTTACGCAGCGCTTTCAAAAGCCTCATTGACGAACAGTTTCACGGTCTACCGGCGCGAGAACCTGCCCAAGCGCTGGCACGTCAACAACCCTGAGCGCACCGGTGACATCGTGGTTGTGGCCGATGTCGGCTGGCTGTTGTTTGGGGAGGTGCTCACGGCGAAATATCCGGCAGCGCCGCTTGGGGGTGTTCATGGTTATGACCGTCACGCTCCGTCAATGCTGGCGACCTTTATTGGTGAAGGGCCGCGATTTGCCGATGGCGCTGTCGTCGAGCCGTTCGATAATGTCGAGGTTTACGGCATTATTGCGGAGATTCTGGGCCTGACACCTGTGGAAACTGACGGTGATCTCACGAATGTCGAACACTTGTTAACGCCTTTGTCGGCTGAATAGTTCGCCGAACGCGCGGGATAATGCGAATATTTGTTCATCAGTGGACAAGGCACTTGCGTCTCGCCATATTCCGCGCGAAACCATATTTCTAATTGAGACCAATAAGAAGGCCGCATACTCATGTCGAATGAACCTGAACGTATCACGATCCTGGCACGCGAATTCACCGCTGCTGCGTTGGAGTTCCACCGCGGGAAAATGGCCGAACGCGGCTACCGCATGGAAGGTTCCATCACACCGCGCGTTTTCAAGATGATCGAAGGCATGGACGCGCCAAAAGATTTGTTCGAAGGCGACTCACTTTTCGCAGTGACTTTCGTCAAAAAGGACTAAGCGTTAGCGGAATTTGCCGCGAAATTCGACATTCTTGCTAAAGTGCGTTAGGGATCAGCATCCCGTCTTAATTACAAAACGCAAAAAGCGAGAAATATGTTCGCGGCAATAAACGCAATCATCTGGGGTAAACTCCTCTTATTCGTCCTTGTACCGATCGGATTGTGGTTCACGATCCGATCGAATTTCGTTCAAGTCCGCCATTTCACGGAAATGTTTTCGATTTTCCGGCAGGCATTCGGACGAAAGACCGATCAACCTTCATCTTTTCAGGCATTGGCGCTTTCCGTCGCGGGACGTGTCGGTGCGGGTAATATTGCCGGCGTTGCCGTTGCAATTGCTCTGGGCGGTCCCGGTGCCGTGTTCTGGATGTGGCTCGTCGGTCTTGTTGGCATGGCGACGAGCTTTTTTGAATGCTCCATTGCGCAATTGTTCAAGCGACGCGAATCTTCTGGCAATTTCCGCGGTGGGCCGGCTTTCTATATTCAGCACGGATTGAAGAAACGGTTGGGCCCGGCGGCACCGATCTTGGCCGGCATTTATTCCATTTTGCTGCTTGTTGCCTTTGGTTTTGCATTCAATGTTTTACAGAGTTACGCGGTAACAACATCCATTAACGGCGCATTTGGCGTGCCCGCGCCGGCGGTCGGCGTGGTGCTGGCCGCGATGGTTGGCATTGTCATTTTTGGCGGCGTCAATCGTATTACGCGCGTGGTTGAAATTGTCGTCCCGGTCATGGCGGTGAGCTATATCGCGTTGGTATTATTCATTCTCGCCACGCGGATTACCGAAGTGCCGATGGCGCTGTGGACCATCGTTGAAAGTGCATTCGGCCTGAACGAAGCGGTTGCAGGCGGTATTGGCGTTGCGCTGACACAAGGCATCCGGCGCGGCCTTTTCTCGAATGAAGCAGGACTAGGCTCAGCGCCAAATGTTGCGGCGGTGGCCTATGTCCGGCATCCTGCGCGGCAGGGAATTGTTCAGGCATTTTCCGTTTTCATCGATACACTGATCATTTGTACCTGTACCGCGTCGATCATTTTGCTTTCTGGTGTCGATATTACGGACCCGAATATCGATGGCGTGCTGCTGACGCAGATATCGCTCGCGGCGCATGTGGGCGCTTGGGCCGATGACTTTGTTGCCTTTGCGCTGATGTTGTTCGTGTTCAGCTCGATCATGTATAATTACTTTCTTGGCGAGAACGCGCTCGATTTCTTCGTGAGCGACAACAAGTTCGTCTTTAATATTTTCCGTATCGCGACGCTGGGCTTTGTTTTGGTCGGCGCGAATGTCGATCTGAGCGCAGCATTTGGTTTTGCTGATGCTGCGATGGGCCTTCTGGCATTGGTCAATCTGTTCGCGTTGGTTCTCTTATTCCCGATTGGATTACGGGTTATGCGCGACTTCGATTCCCAGCGGCGCAGGGGGATCAGGCCGGTCTTTGATCCGCTGGATTATCAAGATCTCGATATCGATGAAGCCGCTTGGACGCTCGATGAGGAAGATGCCGGATTGCTGGCCAAAAAGCGGGCACAGCAGGCCTCTTGATTTAGCGACCGCCGGTCAACCGTCCGTATAGGTCTGGTCGGCGGTCACGGAAAAAGCCCCATCCCGCTCTTGTTTCTGCGATTTCATCAAGATCGATAGTCGCGGCGACGAAGCCCTCTTCTGTGCGGCTCATATCGCCCAGAAAATCACCGCCTTCATCAAGTATGAACGAAGAGCCATAGAATGACTGGCCGCCTTCGTCGCCAATTCTGTTCGCAGCAGCGACAGGCACGACATTCGACACCGCGTGGCCGGTCATGGCCCGCCGCCAGCGCGGCTGTGTATCAAGTGATGGGTTTTCAGGTTCTGTGCCGATCGCCGTCGGGTAGAATAAAACCTCAGCGCCCATCAGCATCATTGCCCGTGCGGCCTCAGGGAACCATTGATCCCAGCAAATGCCAACGCCGATCCGGCCAAATTTCGTGTCCCAGACTTTGAACCCGGTGTCGCCGGGGCGGAAATAGAATTTCTCCTCATAGCCCGGGCCATCAGGAATATGGCTCTTGCGGTAAAGGTCCAGCAAGGAACCATCAGCGTCTACGACGACAAGGCTGTTGTAATATTCCTGACCATCCCGTTCGAAAATCGAAAGCGGCAAAACAACCCCTAATTCCGCGGCCAGTGGCGCAAGCTTGGTAACCACGGGATGTTCTTTATAGGGATAAGCGGCCGCGAAATGTGCCGTGTCTTCGGTCTTACAGAAATAGGGGCCCTGGAACAGTTCTGGCGGTAATATGACCTGCGCGCCGTCTTTTGCGGCCTCGCGGGTCAGACGTGCGACCGTTTCAATATTAGCGTCCATATCGTCGCCAAAAGCGGCTTGAAGAACAGCAATGCGTAGCGTGCGGGCCATTTAAAAACCTTTCTGATATGATTGACGCATATACGCCGCCCACCAATGATGCAATCACGATGAGAGGGTAAGGACGGGCACCATGCCAACGCTTGATATTTATTGGTCTTTCCGCAGTCCCTATTCCTATTTGGCGATTGATCGTCTGGTTTCAATCCGTGACGAATTCGCCATCGACGTTCATTTTCGCCCGGTGCGTCCGCTTGCGATGCGCGAGCCTGACTTTTTCGAACGTGGCCGGAAACAATTTCTCCCTTATCTTTTTCGCGATGCCCCCCGAGAGGCCGCGCGCCTTGGCATTCCTTTTTCGTTACCCAATCCTGACCCGATCAATATGGATATGGAGAGCGGAAAAGTGGCTCCGGAACAGCCGCTTCTCAATCGCGTCATGGATCTGACAATCGCTGCCGAACACTTTGGCAAAAGCCTTGATTTTGCGCAGGCCCTATCGCGCCGCATATGGTCCGGCGAGGACTGGTCCAGTGAAAAGGCGCTGAACGACATTGCTGCGTCGGTTGCCCTTGATATAGCGGCGCTTGACGCGTGGATCACCGAAAATAGCGATGAAATTCAATCGACAATTGCCCGAAACGAGGCCAATCAGCTGGAATATCATTGGGGCGTGCCATTGATGGTGCTCGATGGGGAACCGTTTTTTGGTCAGGATCGTTTGGATTCTTTGATCTGGCGTCTTAAGGAAATAGATGCGAAACGCCAGTAAGGTCGAGAATTCTTTGATCGGCCAAAAGGGAGCCACAAATGTCGAAATTTATTGCGCTCGGTATCCTCTTGCTCGCGTGCGCCTGTGCCACCGTATCGCCGCGTATGCGCATCGAAAACCGGTTCGTTGAATTCGGCCTATCCGAAGACAAAGCCAGATGTATGGGCAACGAGCTTGATGATCGCCTGAGTCGCAGTGATTTGCGGGCGGTGGCTGATTTTATCGGCAATATCAACGAGGCTGCGTCGCCGGGCGAATCGCTTGATGCGCTACTAAGTATTGATAACCCACGTGCCGCAGGGGCGATTGCTCGCGCCGGTATTGCTTGTGCTTTTAGTTGATTGAGAGACCATGAACTGGACCAACGCCGCCGTCCCAAATGCTGCGGGAAAACTGACACCGGATTTTCAGCCTGTTGCTGATGCGTTTTCAAAGAACTTTGAAGAGGGGCTCGAACTGGGTGCCAGCTTTGCGGTGGTCCAGAACGGCGAATTGCTGGTTGATATTCGCGGCGGTTTTGTCGACCGAAAGAAAGAACATCCTTGGACAGATCAAACCATTGCCTGCATTTATTCTAGCGGCAAGGCGGTTGTCAGCTTTCTGATGGCCCGTGCGGTCAGCGACGGCAAGTTGGACTATGACAAACCCGTCGCCGCCTATTGGCCCGAATTTAGTGCGGCCGGAAAAGAGACGATAACCGTCGCCGAAATGCTTTCTCATCAAGCGGGGCTTTGCGGCTTCCCTGAGGAGATGGCACCGGAAAGCTGGCTCGACTGGGATGTCATCACCGGCAAGCTGGCAAATATGGAACCGCTGTGGCAGCCCGGTTCTGCCCACGGATATCATCCGCAGACGGTTGGTTACATGGCGGGAGAGTTATTGCGCCGCGTAACAGGGAAAACCGTCGGAACGCTTATTCGCGAAATTACCGATGAGGCTGGGCTGTCTATTTTTTGCGGATTAAATCCAGCGGAAATGGCGCGGGCCAGCTTTATGCCCAAACCGCCAAAAGCGCCTGACCTTGGTGTAATGAATGAATTCAAACAACTCGCTTTTCTAAAGCCTTGGGCCGCGCCGGCGCGGGTATCGCGCGAAGATTGGATGGCCGCAGAAATACCGGCGTCGAACATGCACAGCACCGCCGCTGCGCTCGCGTCGATCGTTCATCCGCTTGCAAATGGTGGCATTGCCATGAACGGAAATCAGTCTCTAACCGAAACTGCGATCGAGCAAGCCTTGAAGGAACGCATCACCGGTGATGATTTGGTGCTTCCGTTTCGGCTCTCATGGGCTGCCGGTTTAATGCGAAACATCAACCGCCATTTTGGGCAAAACGAAAATGCGTTTGGCCATGCGGGATTTGGGGGTTCCTGTGTGGTGGTTGACCCTGAAAACAATCTGTCGATCGCGTATGTAATGAATAAAATGTCACCGTATCTGGTGGGTGATCCGCGCGCCATTCGTTCGATCGATGCGGTATATGATTGCCTTTAGTCAAAATCTCAATCTCAGATCAAGGCTGACAAAAGCCGGTTGTGGATAGCCGGGATAGATTTTCCCCATCGTCTCGCAATCATCAAGGTGTTCCCGGCGCATTTGCGTATCGGCTCGGGCGAGCCTTGTGACAGCAAGTATCTGAAGATTTTTTTGTGCGATGTCCAGAGAATAGACCGGGCGCGGTTGCGCGCGATAAGGCGTTTGTTTGTCGAGTTTCGATCCTGCAGCCGCCGGTGCCGCACCAAGCACCAGCGCCATCGCCAATAGCGTGATTATCATTTTCATTTCTGTCTCCGTTACGCCTTGGTGAAACCGTGACAGAGGCAGATAACTGAAAACTTATCCGTATGATGAGATTTTAACGAAAAACTATGCGGGAACTTTTGATAAATTAAGTTGAAAATCGACGGTTCAGCCAGTCGATCATGATGTTGTTGACCTCGTTGGGTTTTTCCCATGTAACCCAATGTCCACAATCGGGAATGAGATGTTTTTCTAGGTCCGATACAAGTTCATCCATATCGGATGCGGTTTCCGGCGGTAGGAATAAATCAAGTTCTGCCCCCACCCAAAGTGACGGCACGCGCACCATCTCATCGCGGTTGGCCATATAGCGCCAATTTTCATCAACATTTCTGTATAAATTGATGCCGCCGTGAAAACCGCTATGACGATAGGCATCAATATAAACCTGCGCGTCTTCCGGCGATATAATCATACCGCTGTCACTCGGCTCGGATGCGTTTTTAAACCTTCCGGGTACGTCAAAAATATCTGGCACCAGCGCGGCCCATTTATCCCGCGCTACGGGCCGTCTGAACATCAATTTTACAAACCGTTCAACATCCGTCGCGAATAGGGTTTCAGGGACCTCCGGCGTTTGAAATTGGACGAAATAATGAATATCGCCAAATCGTTTGCGTAAAATGCTAATCGGCTCCACCGGCGCGCGGCGTCGCAGCGGGGTGCACAGACCAATAGCACCGGCAACCCGTTCCGGATGTAGCTGCGCCATGCTCCAGATCAGGCTGCCGCCCCAATCATGGCCGCAAAAAATGGCTTTATCGATTTCAAGCGCGTCCAATAAGCCGCAAAACTCTTCCGTGATGGTCTTTGCGTCATAAAGCGAAGGATCTTTGGGGGCATCTGAATATCCAAACCCTTTGAGATCAAAAGCGATAACGCGAAACCCCGCATCGGCAAGCGGACCGAGTTGATTTTTCCATGTATAGGCAATTTCAGGCCAGCCATGGACAAGGAGAACGGGCGGACGTTTCCTGTCCGGGTCACCGTCGGCTTCATAGACTGCAAATGTCGTTTCACCAGCTTTGATCGGTTTGGGGTTCGGAAACTTTGACATACTCAAACAGTCCTTGGAACAATTGCCGACTGCAAGTATTTTTTGCACCTGCGCTTTATCATTGCCTTATAGGCCAATTTGCTCTGTCATTCCTTCATGACTGACAAAAATGAACCGATAATCCCTGCGGGTTGGCAACTGCAATCCCATCACGAGACCTTTAGCGGTCAAGCAGGGCCATTCTATTTTCGCGACCCCGGACCAAAGCCGGGCGTCGGTTTTTTCTCCGAGCCGCATCATGCGAATCTTGCAGGCGTTGTTCATGGCGGCGCGTTGATGACGCTGGCGGATATTTCACTTTGGGATATCTGCGCGCGAGAGGTTGGTTTTTTTCGCGGCCTCACCGTGACCATGAATTCAGAGTTTCTCGGCCCCGGCCCTATTGGGGCGTTTATCGAAGCGACCGGCGAGGTGACCCGCGCGGGTCGAAAATTAATTTTTGCGCGCGGCATGGTGACCTCGGACGGTAAGCCGCTACTCAGCTATTCCGGCACGTTGAAGCGCCTGAGCGATAGTGATTCTTAGGCTAATTTGTGCGCAGGGCCGGGCGCGGTAAAACACTCGCGCGCCGGGCATCAAAGCTGAATATTGCGAGCGCAGTCCAGATCAGACCAAAACAAATCGCGTGATAAAGGGTAAATTTTTCGCCGAAATAAATCCCAAGCGCGAATTGGAGCGTCGGGCCGATATATTGCAAAAACCCCAGCGTTGAAAGGCGTAACCGGCGCGCGGCGAGTGCAAAGCAAACAAGCGGTATAACCGTGACAGGGCCTGCTAACACTAACAAGATATCCATTCCGATTTCGCCGGAAAGGAAAACAGCGTTGCCAGCTTTGATTAGCCAAATCAGATAAATCAACGCGATGGGTGACAAGAGACATACTTCAATAAAGAGTCCCGGCATTGCCCCAACGTTGGTGGTTTTTCGAATATATCCGTATGCGGTAAAAAGTGCTGCTAGCAATATTGACGTTAGGGGGAAAACCCCAGCGCCAAATGTTAATGTCAGCACACCTGCTGATGCCAACGCAACGGCAATAATTTGCGCTTTGCGTAGCGTTTCACCGAGGATGAAAACCCCGGCAGCCACATACATCAATGGATTGATATAATAGCCAAGGCTTGCTTCGAGAACGCGGCCACCAAGAACAGCGAGCACATAAATATACCAATTCGCTGCGATTGAGATTGCTGCGAGCGCCAGCATAAAAAGAACACGCTTGTCGCCCAAGGCCCCCAAGACCTCTGGCCATTGACGACGAAAGGTGAGGATGAGCGCGCCAAAAGGGACAGACCACAAAATACGGTGTGCCATGATTTCCATGGCGGATACAGCGTCCACCGATTTTATATAAATCGGAAAGATGCCCCAGATAAAATAGGCAATCACCCCGGTAATAAGTCCGAGGCGAATAGCGCTTTGCGCTGGCGTTTGTGATTCAGACATCTCAGGTGGTCCGGTTGCGGTCTCGCCTTATAGGCCGAGAGGGCAACCGGGCCTACCCGAAAATTGCGATTTTACGCGGCAGCGTTGTTCACGAGGCCGCGATTTAGGACGAGTTCAGCAATCTGCACCGCATTGAGCGCCGCACCTTTGCGGAGATTGTCTGAGACGCACCAGAAGGCAAGGCCGTTCTCGACCGTTGGGTCGACGCGAATACGGCTGATGAAGGTTGCAAAATCGCCGACACATTCGACCGGCGTGACATAGCCACCATCTTCGCGCTTATCGACGACCAGCAGGCCTGGCGATTCGCGCAAAATTTCACGAGCCTCATCATCCGAAAGCGGATTTTCCAACTCAACATTGACCGCTTCTGCGTGACCGACAAAGACTGGAACACGGACGCAGGTTGCGGTGAGTTTGATTTTGGAATCGAGGATCTTTTTCGTCTCCGACACCATCTTCCATTCTTCTTTGGTGAAGCCGTCTTCCATGAAAACGTCGATATGCGGAATAACGTTAAATGCGATTTGCTTTGTGAACTTCGATGGGGTCGGGTTGTCGTTGACGAAAATTCCTTTCGTCTGATTGAACAACTCGTCCATGGCTTCTTTGCCGGCACCGGATGTCGATTGATAGGTTGAAACCACGACGCGATTGATTTTAGCGGCATCATGTAGCGGCTTTAGGGCAACCACCAATTGAGCGGTTGAGCAATTCGGATTGGCAATGATGTTTTTCTTGCGCACATCAAGCACCGCATCGGCATTGACCTCTGGCACGATCAACGGAACATCCGGATCCATGCGGAAATGGGATGAGTTGTCGATGACAATCGCGCCCGCTTTTGCGGCCTTCGGTGCCCATTCTTTGGCAACAGAACCACCAGCAGCGAAAAGCGCAATATCAACCTTGGAAAAGTCAAACGTCTCAAGATCGCGGCATTTCAACGTTCGGTCACCATAAGAAACCTCACGGCCAATCGATTTACGCGAAGCCAATGCATAAACTTCCTTGGCAGGAAAAAGACGTTCTTCGAGAATGGCCAGCATCTCCTGGCCGACATTTCCAGTTGCGCCAACAACGGCGACATTCACTTCCATTATACGCACTCCAATTTTGCGTCTGCGTAAGAGCGATAAATGTACGCGACTGTCAAGCGCCGCTACGGTACTTATCCCTCAATCAGGAGGAGGCTGTGGCGTTTTGTGCTATCGATATTTGTTCTGCGCGGTGATTATGCGCATAAAGTTGCGCCAAACGGCACGATCTTGTTATCCGCATCATGCCCAATATCGGCCCGACCGAGATAGGGAATGTTTTTCCGCGCGCACCAGTTTTTGATCAATTCCTCATCGCTCTCGCCAAAAGGCCGATCATTTTCGGGAATGTCACTGACCCGGCCAAGTCGGATTCCGGCGGCATTAGCGATTTTTGGATTGCTGGTGATTGTGAACATCGCGCGGTCGATCCGGTAGAGATATTCCGCGACGTCTTCGAGCATGATGACGTGACCGGAAAGGTCGGGCAGCCAATCGGTGCCGCAAAGATGGGCCAGAATGGTGATGTTAAATGCCGCAACCGGTTTGCCGGAGAGGGCATTCGGCTCGATCTCGGATGTGTCGCCACTAACCAGAAATTCCAGCACCCGCTTTATGGCCGTTTCGCCATTATTTCTGGGCAAGTCCGTGGGCATGGGGCCATGCACCGGGTGGCCAATATTCTCTTTATGGAGCCGCGCCAATAAAAAGCCTGCATCGGAATAGCCGATATAGGTTTTTCTGTTCGCATAGTCATTGAGCTTCGTGAAAAGCTGTTCATCGAGCCGAGCGGCACCATAACCGCCCCGGGCAAACCAAACGGCATCAAATTTCGGGTCATTCGCGACGGCTAATAACGCTTCGCTGCGCTCGGTATCGGTTCCCGCGAAATGCCCGCAGGAGAAAAAACACTGGTCGTGGAAATGAAGCCGAACCCTGTCGCCATGCTCTTTTTGGGCGATATCCGCCACATTATCGGCGAGTTCGCGCGATATAGGTCCGCCGGGACAGACGAGGGCAATATGTTTTGTGGCGTTTGTCATCGAATAATTGTTCAGTGCTTACCACTTATTACTTAATTTGCGTTACTGCGATCCGTCTATGAGTGAAACAAAAGACTATTTTTTCTGCGGAATTGGCGGGTCTGGCATGTTGCCGCTTGCCATGATCGTCAATGCCCGTGGGGCCCATGTCGAAGGCTCCGACCGGGCGCTGGATCAAGGGCGTAGCAACGCAAAATTCGACTATTTGCGTGATTTGGGCATTGCCCTTCACCCCCAGGACGGTTCCGGACTTGTCCGCGCCAGCCAGATTTTGGTCGCTTCGGCCGCAGTTGAAGATACTGTGCCTGACGTTGTTGCGGCGAATAAGCTCGGGGCCTCGCGTCTTTCGCGGGCGGCGCTTCTTGCAAAGCTTTTCAATGAATCGCGCCGTCCCATCGGCGTCGCAGGCACGTCTGGCAAATCGACGACCACGGGCATGATCGGCTGGATCCTTCATCACGCGGGCCATTCACCGACCGTGATGAATGGCGCGGTCATGAAGAATTTTGTCACGGATGATGCGTTATTTGCGAGCGCCCTTGTGGGGGACGGTGACGAATTTGTCTCCGAAGTCGATGAAAGCGATGGCTCCATCGCGATGTTCAGTCCCAAAATTGCTGTGCTGAACAATATCTCGCTTGATCATAAAACAATGGACGAGCTGCGCGCGCTCTTTGGCGGTTTTATCGGCCGGTCTGAATTGGCGGTTCTTAATCTCGATAATGACGAGACAGCGCGCCTTGCGAAAAGCCATGAAGGCGGCATGTTGACTTATTCCCTGCGCGACGACAGCGCAGACCTGTTTGCCACCAAAATCAGGCCCCAACCTTTTGGCGTTTCTTTCACGGTTCTCCATAAAGGCAGTGAAAGCGCTGACATATCGCTCAAAATGCCGGGCCGCCATAATGTATCCAACGCGCTCGCGGCAATCGCAGCGGCGCGGGCATGTGGTGTTCCGCTCGCTGATGCGGCGGCGGCGCTGGGCGAATTTCTAGGGGTCCGCCGGCGGCTCGAATTTGTGGGGACGGAAAAAGAAATCACCCTGATCGATGACTTTGGGCATAACCCTGACAAAATTACTGCGAGCCTGAAAACCCTGCACGAGTTCCCCGGGCGCTTGTTGGTTATGTTTCAGCCGCATGGGTTCGGCCCGCTCAAAAAAATGAAGTCCGAATTTATCGAGACTTTTGTCAATAATCTTGGTCCTGATGATGTTTTAATCATGCCCCAGCCTGTCTATTTTGGCGGGACGGTCGACCGCTCGGTCAACAGCGACGACATTGTAAAGGGCGTTAATGATGGTGGTCGCAAAGCGGTTGCACTGCCCGATCGTGACGCCTGCCGGGATTATATCGAAAAACATGTGAAAAGCGGCGACCGTGTTATCATAATGGGCGCGCGGGATGATACGCTGTCAGACTTCGCGCAGTCGATTTTGCAATGGATTGCCGGTCGCTAGAACAGGAGCCGAGAACGTGACGGACCTTGCGAACTGGTCGGCGCGGCCTGTGCCCGATTTGCCCTCCGTTTCCGGACGGTTTGTCCGCATCGAGCCCGCAATCTTCCCTCGTGATGCGGCGGCGCTATTCCCTGCAATTTGCGGTGTGGGCGATAATGATCTCTGGACCTATATTCCGATAGGACCATTCGCATCACCCGATGAACTGTCCAATGGGATGATGACCGTGGGGGCGGATTGGAAAATTCATCTCATTCTCAATGCCCAGACGAACGAACCTCTCGGCACTGCGAGCTATATGCGCATCCGAGAAGAGTTTGGTTCTGCCGAGGTGGGCTGCGTGGTTTTTTCGCGAAAGCTGCAACGGACACCCGGCGCGACCGAAGCCATGTATCTGATGGCGCGGTATATTTTTGAAGACCTCGGTTACCGCCGATATGAATGGAAATGCGATAACGCCAACGAGGCGTCCAAACGCGCAGCCTTTCGATTGGGGTTTCAATTCGAAGGAATATTCCGTCAGGACCAGATCATGAAAGGTCGCAATCGCGACACTGCATGGTTTTCAATGATCGATTCAGAATGGCCCGCGATCGCGGCTGCATTCGAAAAATGGCTCGATCCCGGCAATTTTGACCGGGATGGTCACCAAAAGCAGACCTTAAAAGACATTCGTGCGCGACTTTGATGGCTTTGTGAGCAAATGACCTGTTGTCAGTTGGTGCGGCGTAGTTATAACCCCAAGCCAGATCGATAGTCTTATTTCCTGACGGAGCCCACATGAACATTCACGAATATCAGGCCAAACAAGTCCTCAAGAGCTACGGCGCACCCGTTTCCGAGGGACGCATCGTAACCGACGCTGCTAAAGCAGAAGACGCAGCGAAGGAACTTCCGGGCCCGCTCTATGTCGTGAAGGCGCAAATTCATGCTGGTGGCCGCGGTAAAGGCAAGTTCAAAGAAGAATCAGCCGGCGAAGCGGGCGGTGTCCGTCTTGCCAAGTCGCCTGCGGAAGCTGCGGAATTTGCAAAACAGATGATGGGCGCAACGCTCGTGACAAAGCAGACCGGCGAAGTGGGTAAGCAGGTCAACCGCGTTTATATCGAAAATGGCTCGGATATTGAGACAGAGCTTTACCTTTCTGCGCTCGTAGACCGCGGCACTGGCCGTATCGCATTCATCGCCTCAACCGAAGGCGGTATGAATATCGAAGAAGTCGCAGAAGAGACCCCGGAAAAAATCGTCACGATCAATATCGATCCGGCAACGGGCTGCATGCCGCATCACGCGCGCCGCATCGCCCAGGCGCTCGACCTTTCCGGCCCTGCTGCAAAACAGTGCGGCAAGCTGATCCCGACGCTTTACAAAGCCTTTGTCGAAAAAGACATGAGCATGCTTGAGATCAATCCGCTGATCGTCACCAAGGGCGGCGATCTGCTGGTGCTCGACGCAAAAGTCGGTTTCGATCCGAATGCATTGTTCCGTCACCCGGACATCCTAGAGCTTCGTGACGAGACCGAAGAAGATCCAGCCGAATTGAAAGCATCAGAATTTGACCTTTCTTACGTCAAGCTCGACGGCAATATTGGCTGCATGGTGAACGGCGCTGGTCTTGCCATGGCGACCATGGACATCATCAAGCTTTACGGTGCCGAGCCAGCAAACTTCCTTGATGTTGGTGGCGGCGCGACCAAGGAAAAAGTCACCGAAGCGTTCAAGATCATCACCACTGATCCGGGCGTTAAGGGCATTCTCGTCAATATCTTTGGCGGCATCATGCGTTGTGACATCATTGCCGAGGGCATTGTTGCTGCGGTGAAAGAGGTTGGCCTCGAAGATCCGCTCGTGGTTCGTCTTGAAGGTACGAATGTCGAAAAGGGTAAGGAAATCCTCTCGAATTCAGGCCTCGCCATTACGGCTGCTGACGACCTTGAAGACGCTGCGAAAAAGGTTGTCGCTGCGGTTCAGGGCTAATTCTGTCCATGCAGAACAAAGAAGATTTCGCGCTCCTCCACCCATTGCGTGTGCGGTGGGCGGAGTGCGATGCCCAAGGCATCGTTTTTAACGTCAATTATTTCCTGTTTATCGACGTTGCGATGACCGAATGGCTGCGCGCGCTCGGGATTATGGGTTCCGACACGACCGAATTTTTCACGGTCCATGCAGAAGCGGATTACCGCGCATCGGCCAAATTCGACGACATGCTCGATATTGGCGTGCGCTGCGTTTCCTTTGGTCGCTCGTCTATGACGCTAGTGGCCGGGATCTTCCGCGGCGATCAATTGATGACCGAAGGCAAGATGGTCTACGTTCACGCCCATCCCAAGACGCAGGAACCGTCACCGATTCCTGAAGACTTCATCGAAAAAGTTTTGTCTTTTGAAAAGGTGGCTCCCACACGCGCATAGAGCCATCAGGGGCTGACGCGACGAATGAATTACCGCCACGCATATCACGCCGGCAATCATGCGGATGTTTTAAAACACATCGTGATTGCGCGGGTGATCGATTACCTCAAGCAAAAAGATAAGCCTTTCCGCGTGCTTGACGCACATTCGGGCATTGGTCTTTACGGCCTTGAGAGTACGGAAGCTGAAAAGACATTTGAGTGGCGTGACGGTGTCGGGCGGCTTTTCGCAGCGGATGGTGCGCCCATTCCACTCTCTGACGACGCCGAGCGCATGATTGCGCCGTGGCGCGATGCGGTGCGCTCGGTAAATAATCCGGATACCACAACATTTTATCCGGGATCGCCGGAGATTGCTGATTGGCTGTTGCGACCGGGCGATAAAATCAGCCTGAACGAGCTTCACCCAGTCGATTATGAAACGCTTATTGCGCGTTATGGCGATACGGCGCGGATCAAGATTTCAAATCTCGATGCGACCGCTTTTTTAAAGGCGACATCGCCGCCGCCGGAGCGGCGTGGGCTCATCCTCATTGATCCGCCCTATGAGCTAACGGATGAGGGCGAGCGAGTGGTGCGCATGCTGCGCGAGGGGCTAAAGCGTTTCGCAACGGGAATTTATGGGATCTGGTATCCGGTCACGGGCGACGGCTTGGATCAAAGCCTGCGTGATGCGGTGGCGGCAATGGAATTGAAAACACTGGATGTGCGGCTTGATGTTCGCTCGGTGGAGCGCAATGGCGGTCTGGCAGGGTCGGGAATGCTCGTCATTAATCCCCCATGGCGGCTGGCTGATGAAATGCGCCTTATCATGCCTGAGCTTGCGGACCGGCTTAGTCAGGGGAAGGCTCGCTACAGCATCGACCTGAAAAGCGAATAGCGGGAAGAGTAAATGTCGCAAGTGCCGAAAAAAATAAACCTTCTGGAGGCGTTCGATCAGATTACCGAACATTGGTCTCCTCATATTGCATCATGCGTCAACGGTCAGGATGTGCGTCTCGCCAAGATCGAGGGAGCGTTTGACTGGCACCATCATGACGGCATCGAAGAAGCGTTCTTCGTCCTCAAAGGTGCCTTTGAGATGCATTTTCGCGATGATGACCGGCAATGGATCATCCCGATGAGTGAAGGGGATTTCCTCAAGGTGCCTGCCAATCAGGAGCACAAGCCTGTCGCCGTAGCAGAGTGCTGGATCATGCTGATCGAAAATGCCGGAACGCTAAACACTGGCGAAGAAATCACTGATCGCTCAAAACTCGATTTACCAACGCTTTAGAGCGTAGGCCAAAAAAAAGACCGCGCTGTGCGCGGTCTGAAAGTTGGAGGGGCTTCAAAAGCAAGGAGTGCTTCAAAGCGCGGCCTCTTTGCGCTTGAAATGTTGCACTGCAACGAAGCTTTTGTGACGATTTCGATTCATTTCCTCCCCGCCACTGGGTGGCACAGCGTGCGGGCCATAAGATTTTGACCTAACGGTGCGCGTGCAACGGCTTCGCTCGCGCGTTTTTCGGCGAAGAAAAGTACAAATCTGCGCGATCTCATAGCCGGCGGTTATGTTCTGCGACAAATAATGGTGCGGAAGGCCATTTTTCGTGGGGGTAAGCTGTTGCAGCGTATGGCGTGCGCCTATAAGACCGCCTCAGTAAATGAACCGCCGGAGCCAATTCATCAATGTCTATTCTCATCGACAAAAATACAAAAGTTATTTGCCAAGGTCTCACCGGTAAAACCGGTACGTTCCATACTGAACAGGCGATTGCCTATGGGACGAAAATGGTTGGTGGTGTAACGCCGGGCAAAGGCGGAATGACGTGGGAAGCCGGCGACGCAGCAAGCGGCGCGACCCTGCCGATTTTCGATACGGTTGCCGAGGCGAAAGAAAAAACTGGCGCGGACGCGACGGTGATTTATGTGCCGCCGCCCTTTGCTGCGGATTCAATCCTTGAAGCCATCGCCGCAGAAATCCCGCTTGCGATCTGCATTACCGAAGGCATTCCCGTGCAGGATATGGTCAAGGTTAAGCGCGCGCTTGATGGATCAAAGACGCGCCTTGTTGGCCCGAACTGCCCGGGCGTGATTACGCCGGATGAATGCAAGATCGGCATTATGCCGGGACATATCCACCGTAAAGGCCATGTGGGTGTTATTTCGCGGTCAGGCACGCTTACCTATGAAGCGGTGCATCAGACAACAGCTGCCGGTCTCGGCCAGTCGACTTGTGTCGGTATTGGCGGCGATCCGGTTAAAGGCACCGACTTTATCGAAATTCTAGACATGTTCCTCCATGATGATGACACACATTCAATCATCATGATTGGTGAAATCGGCGGCTCCGCAGAAGCGGAAGCGGCAAAATTCCTGAGCCAGCACAAGATCAAAAAACCAACGGTTGGCTTTATCGCGGGCGTAACCGCACCGCCAGGACGCCGCATGGGGCACGCTGGTGCATTGGTCTCTGGTGCAGATGACACCGCAGAGGCAAAAATCGAAGCGATGAAGAGCGCGGGAATTGCCGTTTCTCCGACCCCGGCGGCTATGGGGCGGACACTTTTGGAAATTCTCAAAAAATAAATGCTTTTATCGTTTATGGGCAGTGTATTTTGATTGAAACCCGCGCAACGTGACGTATCTAAGGGGCTAGCGTAAAACGGCGTAACGACGGATAGGGTAATGGCCAAGGACGGGGAAGTTCCCGCAAACGCGGCTTCTGATAAGCCGGAAACAGAAACAATTCTCTCGGGCTCGAATGCTCGATATCTCGAAGCGCAATACGCTCGTTACAAGGAAGACTCTGGCTCGGTGAGCCAGGAATGGCGAGATTTCTTTGCAAGCGAAGCGGATATTTCCGACGAAATCAAACAGGTTGCTGGCCCCAGCTGGGCTCGCAAGGACTGGCCGCCCCGCGCCAATGGCGAGCTGACAGCCGCGCTTGATGGTGATTGGTCGGCGCTTGAGCCAAAGCTGAAAGAGAAAATCGAAAAGCGCATCGCCGCTGGCCCTGCCGAAGTTGCGTCTTTGGCCGATGTTCGTCAGGCCACCAAGGATTCGCTCCGCGCGTTGATGTTGATCCGGGCTTATCGGATTCGTGGTCATCTTATCGCTGACCTCGATCCGCTCGGGCTTCAGAATAAAACCGTCCATCCCGAACTCGATCCCGCATCGCTCGGTTTTACCGAAGCGGATATGGATCGTCCGATTTTTATCGATAATGTCCTTGGGCTTGAAACAGCGACCCTGCGTCAGATCCTCGACATTCTAAAGCGGACCTATTGCGGCACTTTTGCTGTTGAGTTCATGCATATTACGGATCCGGAGCAAAAAGCCTGGATGCAGCAACGCATCGAAGGTCCGGATAAAGACATTACCTTCACCAGCGAAGGTAAGCGCGCAATCTATCAAAAGCTGGTCGAGGCGGAAGGTTTCGAGAACTTTCTCAACACCAAATATACCGGCACGAAGCGATTTGGTATTGATGGCGGCGAAGCCATGGTGCCTGCGCTGGAGCAGATTATCAAACGCGGTGGCGCGCTTGGCGTAAAAGAAATTGTTATCGGTATGCCGCACCGAGGTCGCCTGAATGTATTGGCGGCGGTGATGGGCAAGCCATATCACCATATCTTCCACGAATTTCAGGGTGGTTCAGTAACCCCGGATGATGTGGGCGGTTCAGGTGACGTTAAATACCACCTCGGCGCGTCTTCCGATCGGGAATTCGATGGCAATAAAGTTCACTTGTCGCTAACGGCGAACCCCTCACATCTTGAGGCGGTGAACCCGGTTGTCCTTGGTAAGGCCCGTTCCAAACAGGACCGGATCGAGCCGCCGGATCTCGATGCTCCGCGTACCCATGTTCTGCCGCTTTTGCTGCATGGTGATGCCGCCTTTGCCGGTCAGGGTATTGTTGCGGAATGTTTTGGTTTTTCAGGGCTGCGCGGCTATCGCGCTGGCGGGACGATCCATTTCATCGTCAATAACCAGATTGGCTTTACGACGAGCCCGAAATTCTCTCGGTCCTCGCCTTATCCGTCCGATGTGGCGAAGATGGTCGAAGCCCCGATCTTCCACGTTAATGGCGACGACCCCGAAGCCGTGGTTTATGCCGCGAAAATCGCAACCGAATTCCGTCAGAAATTCGGCTCCGATGTGGTCATCGACATGTTCTGTTACCGCCGCTTCGGTCACAATGAAGGCGATGAGCCGAGCTTCACCCAGCCGCGGATGTATAAAAAGATCCGTAGCCAGAAAACGACCCGCGAGATCTATGCCAAGCGCTTGATCGACGAAAAGGTTGTTGGCTCGGACGAGGCCGATGACACTCAAGCCAAGTTCCGCAATTTCCTCGACGATGAATTTGCGGCGGCAACAAGTTTCAAGCCGAACAAGGCCGACTGGCTCGATGGTCAGTGGTCAGGTTTCGTGCCGCCCGTCGATGATGATCGGCGCGGTGACACCGCTGTTGCTGTCGATGATTTAAAAGAAATCGGCAATACGCTTACGAGTGCGCCAAAAGGTTTCAATCTGCACCGGACGCTTGGCCGGATTCTCGAACAGAAAAAGAAAATGTTCGACAGCGGCGAAGGAATTGATTGGGCAACGGCTGAGGCGCTTGCTTTTGGTAGCCTCGTCAAAGAAGGCTTTGGTGTACGTCTTTCTGGTCAGGATTGTCGGCGCGGTACATTCTCGCAGCGTCACGCCGTTTTCATCGATCAAGAGACAGAGAAAACCTATACGCCGTTGCGCCATCTGGATGGTGCAAATGCGACATTCGAGGTTCATGATTCGAACCTTTCAGAATTCGCGGTGATGGGTTTTGAGTATGGTTACTCTCTCGCCAATCCGAAGTTTCTCGTTCTTTGGGAAGGCCAGTTTGGCGACTTCGCCAATGGCGCGCAGACTATTATCGATCAATTCATTTCATCCGGTGAACGCAAGTGGCTTCGGATGTGTGGCTTGGTTCTGTTGTTGCCGCATGGCTATGAAGGTCAGGGGCCGGAGCATTCATCGGCGCGCCTTGAGCGCTTCCTTCAGCTTTGTGCGCAAGACAATATGCAGGTTGCGAACTGTACGACGCCTGCGAATTACTTCCATATTCTCCGCCGCCAGATGCGCCGGAACTTCCGCAAGCCTTTGGTGCTGATGACGCCAAAATCACTTCTGCGTCACAAAAAATGCATATCCACGCTTGCTGAAATGAGCGAGGGTTCGTCATTCCACAGAGTGCTTTGGGATGATGCGGAATATAAGCCCGGATCGACGGTCAAGCTCGTTTCCGATGCCAAGATCAAGCGCGTCGTCATGTGCTCCGGTAAGGTCTATTACGATCTCCTTGAGGAGCGCGAAAAGCGCGGCATCGATAATGTCTATTTGTTGCGTGTCGAGCAATTCTATCCGTTCCCGGCGCATTCATTGATCAAGGAACTTCAGCGATTTAAAAACGCAGAGATGATCTGGTGTCAGGAAGAGCCGAAAAATATGGGTGCCTGGTTCTTCATGGACCCGAATATTGAATGGACCCTGGGTCAGATCGACGCCAAGCATAAGCGCGCGCGCTATGTCGGGCGTCCAGCGGCGGCGTCTCCGGCGACGGGACTGATGAGCAAGCATAAACAAGAACTCGAAGAATTTCTGGACGAGGCGCTGTCAATCTAAGACGCGTGGTTCCACAGGAGATAGAAAAGAATGGCTACCGAAATCCGCGTTCCAACGCTTGGTGAGTCCGTTACCGAAGCGACGATTGCGAAATGGATGAAAAGTGAAGGGGAGGCCGTCAGCGCTGATGAGCCTTTGGTCGAACTAGAGACCGATAAGGTTTCGGTCGAAGTGCCGGCCCCGGTCGCTGGAGTCCTTTCGAGTATTTCTGCCCAAGAAGGCGAAACGGTAGAGGTTGACGCGCTGCTAGGTGCAATCGATGCGGCGGGCGCTGCGGCATCGTCGAAACCTGCGCCTGCAGCGAAATCAGAACCAGTGGCCAATGCAGGCGGCGGCGAAGAAATCGAAGTTCGCGTACCAGCCTCTGGCGAGTCGGTGACCGAAGCCGATATTGGCGAATGGTTCAAGAAAGAAGGCGAAACCGTTGAGCGCGATGAGCCAATTGTCAGTCTGGAAACAGACAAAGCGGCGATGGATGTTCCATCTCCTGCGGCAGGTGTGATCAAAAAGATTATGGCGGCCGAAGGCGACACCGTCGAAGTCGATGCGCTTATCGCCATCATTGAGGCAGGCGGTTCTGCGTCTAATGGCGTTGCACCGGCGAGCGAAATTGGCGACGCCAATCGACCATCGCCACGCGCGGCAGCTGCGGCGGGTCATGACGTCTCTGAATCAAGTGACAAGCCGCTTTCGCCTGCGCCGCGCCGTGTGATTGCTGAACGTGGTTTGGACGCAAATGCGATTCAGGGCTCGGGCAAAGATGGCCGGATCACTAAAGCAGATGCCTTGGCGGCGACTGCGAAGCCGGCGCAACAAACGCGCGCGCCGTCTGCGCCACGCGATCTAGGTGATCGCGAAGAGCGAGTAAAAATGTCTCGCCTGCGCCAGACCATTGCACGGCGCTTGAAAGAAGCACAAGACACTGCAGCGATGCTGACGACCTTTAACGACGTCGACATGACAGCCGTCATGGAGCTTCGCAATCAGTACAAAGACCTGTTCGATAAGAAGCACGGAATTAAGCTCGGCTTTATGTCGTTCTTCGTGAAGGCGTGTGTGCACGCACTAAAAGAAGTGCCGGATGTAAACGCGGAAATCGACGGCACCGACATCATCTATAAAGATCATTACGATATCGGTGTAGCCGTCGGAACAGACAAAGGGCTGGTCGTTCCGGTGATCCGTGATGCGGACCTAAAATCAATGGCTGAAATTGAGCTCGAAATCGCCGAATATGGACGCAAGGCGCGTTCCGGCGACCTCAAGCTTGAAGACATGCAGGGCGGAACATTCACCATTTCCAATGGCGGTGTTTACGGGTCGCTGTTGTCGACGCCAATCCTCAATCAGCCGCAATCGGGTATTCTCGGTATGCACCGTATTGAGCAGCGGCCGGTCGCCCGAAATGGTGAAGTTGTCATCCGTCCGATGATGTATCTCGCCATGTCCTATGATCACCGGATCGTCGATGGCAAAGGCGCGGTGACCTTCCTTGTCCGTGTCAAAGAAAACCTCGAAGATCCGCAGCGCTTATTGCTCGATCTTTAATCTCTTGCCGGCGCGGTTTCGCGCCGGTTTTTGCATATAAAATAGTAAGGAATTCAGATGAGCCAATCATTTGACGTCGTAATCATTGGTGCCGGTCCTGGCGGTTACAACGCGGCCATCCGCGCCGGTCAGCTAGGTCTGAAGGCGGCGATCATTGAAAAACGTGACAGCAAAAAACTTGGCGGCACTTGCCTCAATGTCGGGTGTATTCCGTCAAAGGCGCTGCTTCACGCTTCTCAGCTTTACGAAATCGCAGAGAAGGATTTTGCTGGTCTCGGGATCAAGACGACGGGCGTTTCTGTCGATCTCCCGCAGATGCTCAAGCAAAAAGATGATGCGGTCGAAGGCCTGACCAATGGCGTTGAATTTCTTATGAAGAAAAACAAGGTCACGACCTTTTTGGGATCGGGCGAGATCATCGCGCCGGGTAAGGTTTGTGTCACGGGCGACGAAACCGTTGAGCTTGATGCAAAACATATTGTTATTGCGACCGGTTCAGAGGTAACGCCATTGCCGGGCGTTGAGATCGATGAAAAACAAGTCGTCTCGTCTACCGGCGCGTTGGCGCTACCGAAAGTGCCAAAACATCTCGTGGTTATCGGCGGCGGTGTCATCGGCCTTGAGCTTGGTTCCGTTTGGCGTCGGCTCGGCGCGAAAGTAACCGTCGTTGAATTTCTCGATCGTATTTTGCCGACGATGGACGGCGAGGTTTCAAAACAATTCCAGCGGATCCTCAAAAAGCAAGGCGTCGATTTCAAGCTATCGTCAAAGGTAACAGGCGCGAAGAAAAACAAGACGAATGTAAAATTGACGGTCGAACCGGCGGCTGGCGGTGACGTCGAAACGATCACAGCTGATGCTGTATTGGTTGCAATCGGTCGTCGTCCTTACACAGAGAGTTTGGGCCTTGGCAATGTCGGTGTCGAAACCGACAAGCGCGGATTTATTCTAACCAATCACTTCAAAACCAATGTTGATGGCATTTGGGCGATTGGTGATTGCATCCATGGACCAATGCTCGCGCATAAGGCCGAAGACGACGCGGTTGCTTGTATTGAATTGATTGCCGGAAAAGCCGGGCATGTGAATTATGATACAGTGCCGAATGTTGTTTACACCTATCCCGAAGTTGCATCGGTTGGAAAAACGGAAGAGCAACTCAAAGAGGAGGGTGTTTCCTACAAAGCCGGGAAATTCCCGTTCATGGCCAATAGCCGCGCAAAAACTAATCATGAAACAGACGGTTTTGTGAAGGTGCTTGCGGACAGCGAAACCGATCGCGTTCTCGGCGTTCATATTGTTGGCGTCGAAGCGGGCGAGTTAATCGCAGAAGCTGTCAGCGTGATCGAATTTGGCGGCGCATCCGAGGATATTGCGCGGACATGTCATGCGCACCCAACACGTTCCGAAGCCGTTCGGCAGGCAGCCATGGCCGTTGAAGGCTGGACGATGCAGGCCTAGAGGAGATGACCTCTCAGCTTAATATAAAGCGTATCACGGAAGATGATGTTGATACGCTTTATGAGTTGATGAAATCGCTTGCCCAATATGAAGGGCTGGAGAAATTCCTTACTGTCTCGCCCGAAGACCTACGCATATCCGGGTTTGGTAAAGAACCGTCCTGGAGCGGATTATTTGCGTATCTTGACGATAAAGTCATTGGTTATGCGACCTATGCGTATGCGTTTCATATGTGGAGCGGGACACAGCGCATAAATCTGGATGATCTCTTCGTTTCGGCGGAATATCGTGGCCACGGTGCGGGCGAAGCGCTGATGCGTGCGGTTTTTGAGATTGCGCAATCGCAGTCAATGCAGGTCAGTTGGACAGTCCGCCCAGACAATTCCAAAGCTATTAAGTTTTACAAGCGCTTGGGTGCAAACTATAGCAATATCGGAAAATGCACCTGGTCGCCGGAACAATAGCGCAACCAGCACGCATTATTCTTGCGCGTTTCAACAGAAAGCGAAATATTCGGAACCTTGGACGGCGAGAGATGTTCTCGGTCCATGGTAGAAACTAAAGGAAGTCATGACGAGCGCGATGCACCGCTTGAATCGATCGTCGATAGCGCAATCGATTCATCGGACGATGGCTGTGTAACCTTCCGAGATGTTTTTACCGCGTGGGACGACCGAAGCTATGGGCCGCTATTCATTATCCTCGGCATTATCGGCGGTACACCTTTAGCGGCTGTCCCCGGAGCTGCGGCAATTGTTGGTGTAATGATTGTCATACTTTCTGTTCAAATGGTGGCGGGTAAGGCGCACCCCTGGCTACCCGGATTGCTCCTTGATCGGTCGGTGAAGGAAGATCAGTTGCGTGACTTGCGCGGCCGGCTTTCCCCCATGCTGCGCTTTATCGATCACCTCATCACCGAGCGGTTGAACTGGGCGACCGGCGACATTATGCGACGGGTCGCGGCGGGTATTGTCACGCTGCTCGGCGTTGCGATGATCCCATTTGATGCCATACCATTTGCCGTCGCGGCACCTTCCTGGGCAGTTGTATTGTTCGGGGTGGCAATTACCGCGCGCGATGGCTTGGTCATGTTGATTGCGGTGATTGCTTTCGTCGCGATTCTGCAACTTGGCTTCCAACTGCTCTGACGCCGAGGTTGCACAAATCTGTGTGCACTCTCGACAATCGCGCAATTTCCGATAAACAAACGCAATGCAGCTATCTGTTCCAGATTTTGTCGGGTTTGTTGGGGTTGCCCTCGTTGTTGGTACCTACTTTCTGTCTCAAATGGGGCGGATGGATGTCAGGCGTCCTCTTTACCCAGCGCTCAATGGTATCGGCGCAGTCCTGATCCTTTTTTCACTCGCGAATACTTTCAATGCTGCCTCCTTTGTTATTGAGTTGTTTTGGCTGGCAATCTCAGTGACGGGCTTCATTCGCGCGGTCACGGCGAAGTCCTCTTCCGGCAGATAAATCTCTTCTGAACTTCTCAGCTAAGAAATTTTCGGCCATGAATGCGGTAGTGCACGCGGTAATCGTTCAACTGGCATCACGGGTCTAACGGCTGGATTTTCCGCTCATTTTTAGCCTATTGTGTCCCTCAATGCGTGTCCGGAGGGGACAACGCAGGGGGTAAATAAATGTCAGCTCCGCTCGGTTTTTGCCGATCCGGAAGCTGCGCAAGGAGCATTTATGAACGATTCAGCCGCTACGGGGGCCATACCTCCCGGCGAAAAAACGATATTGGGCCATCCGCGGGGCCTGTTCATTCTGTTTTTCACGGAGATGTGGGAACGGTTTTCCTATTACGGCATGCGAGGATTGCTGGTTCTTTATTTGACCCAGCATTTTCTTTTTTCGGATGAGCGCTCTGCGGTCATGTATGGCGCCTATACGGCGCTGGTCTATGTGATGACGATTATTGGCGGGTCTCTGGCTGATAAATATCTCGGGCAGCGAAAAGCGGTTACCTATGGCGCGATCCTTCTGGTGATGGGCCACGGATTGATGGCTTTTGAAGGGAGTGGTTCGAAAGAAATTTTGACCTATGAAGGTCAGGAATATCAAATCGCCCTCGATGGGCGCGGCGGTGATGCACCGCAGATTATTATCTCCGACAGCGGACAATCCGTAATTACCTTTAGCGATGGCGCTAAAGAGATGTTGATTGAACAGCCTGATGTTGTTGGCTTACCGGCGACTATTCCGACCGACGCCTATGAAACACGGATCGAGAAACAGGACATCTTCGTCAATACACTCTATCTGGCGCTTGCCTTGATTATCGCCGGTGTTGGTTTCCTTAAAGCGAATATCTCAACAATTGTTGGGGCTCTTTACGATCTGGGCGATACTCGCCGGGATTCCGGCTTTACGATCTTTTATATGGGGATCAATCTCGGCTCGCTTCTTTCGTCCCTGACGGTCGGTATCATTGGTATCGTTTATGGCTGGAAATGGGGCTTTGGTCTCGCAGGTATCGGCATGCTCGCCGGTCTTTTGACGTTCCTTTTCTTCCAGCCTTGGCTCGAAGGTCGCGCTGATCCGCCTAGCTATGAAAAGCTGAAAGAAAAGGTCCTTGGTCCGATCAATGTTGAATGGGCTTGTTATCTCACCGGCTTAGGGATTGTGATTTTTGCAATGCTGACGGTGATGAATGCGCATTTGATCGAAGAATGGTTCGTCGGTCTTTTGGGTATTCTGATCTTTGTGTTCCTTGTCGGTTACGCGGTTTCGCGGCTCAAAGGAACTGAACGCGACCGGATGCTGGCAGCGATCTATTTTATTCTCGCACAGATCCCGTTCTGGGCATTGTTCGAGCAGGCTGGATCGTCGCTGACCCTGTTTACGGATCGCTTGGTAGACCGAACCATGTTTGGCATTTCCGTGCCGACACCGGTATTCCAGTTCCTGAATGCGGGCTATATCGTCGTCTTCGCACCGATCTTTGCGTGGATGTGGATGGCTCTTGCAAGACGCAAGATGGAACCATCAGCGCCGGTTAAATTTGCGTTTGGTGTTTTCCTTGCGGGGCTGGGCTTCTTGTCACTCGTTGGCGGCATTGCGGCTTCTGGGTCTGGCGTTGCCATGACGGCGGTTTATTTCATCTTCCTGATCTATTGGATTCATACAATGGGTGAGTTGATGGTATCGCCTGTAGGCCTTTCGCAGGTGACGAAACTGGCTCCCGCACGTGCGGTCGGCATGAGTATGGGGGCATGGTTCCTCTATTCCGGTCTGTCGAACTATCTCGCTGGTGTGATCGCCCGGGCAACGGGCGCTGAAACCATCGGTGGTCAGCTCACGGATATTGCGGCGGCCAAGGCAACCTATGTCGAGGTCTATACGAATGTGGCCTATGTCGCGATGGGCGTAGGCGTGTTCATGTTGCTGCTATCACCCATTATCAAAAAGCTTATGCATATTGATACGATGGGTGATCCGTCACATGCGCTCGCTGGCGAGGCGCAAGCCGGACAACCCATGGAAGGCGGTATGCATCCGCCCGAAAAAACGGGCGCTTAATAGGCCCGACCTCAATTATTGGAAAAGCGCCTGGTTATCGCCGGGCGCTTTTTTGTTGTATGGTTCGCAAAAATAATACGGTGATGAAAATGGCAAACCGACTAACGAAAATCGTAACGCGCGGCGGCGATAAAGGCGAAACATCCTTAGGGGATGGGACGCGGGTCCCCAAGGATGATGCCCGCATCAATCTCTTGGGAGAGGTCGATGAATTGAACAGTTGGGTCGGGGTGGTTATTGCCCACCTTGCGGTCGGTGATTTGGCAAAATTATTCGAAGAAGTGCAGCATGACCTATTTGATTTAGGGGGCGCGCTTTGTTTTCCGGGGACGGAGCTTTTGTCCGCGGCCCATGTCGCGCGATTAGATGAGGCTGCTGAGCGTTTGAACAAAGACCTGCCGCCATTAAAAGAATTTATTCTGCCGGGCGGTGCGCCGGTTCTTGGGTTTTGCCATGTTGCCCGCACGACCTGTCGTCGTGTGGAACGTTCAATGACGACTTTTTTCCGAGATGAACCGGCGGCGAAACACGCGGTTCAATATCTAAACCGGCTGTCGGATGTTCTTTTTGTCATTGCGCGGGTCGAGGCCAAGATTATCGGCGCTAAAGAAGTCTATTGGCAGAAAGAAAAGTCGGCCTCAAAATCGGATTAAGTGGTCAATGGCAATAGACCATTGATAACCCCATTTGAATCCATGATTGGTGTGACGCCGAATACGGTTTCGATCAATTCGGGTGACAGTTTTGTCGACGGGTTATCGCCAGTCACCCTGCCATCAGCCAAAATAATGATCCGCGTACAATAGCGCGAGGCAAGCGGTAGTTCATGCAATGCGGCGATGATTGTATGACCCGCATCGGCTTTACCGCGTAGCATGCGCATCACCGACAGCTGATGCGCCGGGTCCAGGGCGGCAATCGGTTCATCCGCAAGGATAAGCGGTGTCTCAGTGGCTAATGTTCGCGCGAGGTGTATGCGGGCGCGCTCGCCACCGGATAATTCCGCAACCGGACGATCAGCAAGCGATTCTGCGCCTGCGTCTTTCAGGGCGTTCGCGACCGCCGCCTGATCGCGGTCATCGAGTTTTAAGGGGCTGCCATAAGCAAAGCGTCCGAGTGCTACAATATCCCGCGCCAGCATTGACCAGTAAACTGGCCGAGCTTGCGGCAGATACGAAATATGTTGGGCGCGCTCAATGGGCGAATAAAAATCAACCGGTTTACCCTTTATCCGGCAATAACCAGAATCGATCGCCGCAAGGCCTGCAATTGCCCGTAGCAACGTCGATTTACCGGCACCATTCGGCCCGACGAGACCGATAAATTCATTCGTGCCCGCTCGAAAGCTGACATCGTGAAGAACAGATGTCCCGCCCAACGATATGTGTAGCGATTTGACATCAAGAATATCGGTCATGACGCTATCCGCTTGCTGGTGATCGCCACCCAAACAAACCCCGGTGCCCCAATGAGGGCGGCGGCAACGCCTAATTTCAATTCCTGATCAAACGGAAGTATGCGGATTAATAGATCGGCCCCGGTTAAGATTGCGCCGCCTAATATGGCGCTCGGCAAAATGACCCTGGCTGGGTTATGCCCAGAGAAAGCGCGCACAATATGCGGTGCCACTATGCCGACAAAGCCGATAGCGCCAGCAATTGCGACGCTCGCGCCAACAAGGGCGGACGCCCCGCCAATGACGAAAAGACGGGTGCGCTTTAAATTTGCGCCGATGCTGGCCGCTGTTTCTTCGCCTAAGGTGAGAGCCGAAAGACCGGGACCGCTCACTAACAAAAGGAAAAGGCCAAATGCGGCGAACGGCATGACCAAGAAAATATCTCGAAAGCTCCGATTGGAAACCGTGCCGAATAGCCAGTTCATCAAATCGCTAAGGGCAAATGGATTCGGGGCCAAATTCATCGCAAGAGAAATCAATGCCCCGCTTAGGGATGAGATGCCAACGCCGATCAAAATCAATCGCGCCGTAGAAACGCGCCCTGCGCCGAGCGCATATAAAATCGAGGTTGCGATTGTTGCGAACAATATCGCAGCGAATGGCGTTACCCAAAAGGCAAAAGCGGCGATGTTAAAATAGATTGCAACGACTGCCCCCAAAGCAGCGGCAGCGGAAACCCCCAAAACGCCGGGATCGGCCAATGGGTTGCGTAATAGCCCCTGAAGTCCCGCACCCGCTGCACCCAAACATGCGCCGGCAAGCCATGCTGCGAGTGCGCGGGGTAATCTTATCTCGCGCACGATCGCGGAAACGGCACCATTATCACTGAACAGACCAGATAGCGATTCGCCAATGCCAATATCGACTGGCCCAATAAAGAGTGATAACGCAATCAGGACGGCGCTAAGGCTCGACAGCATTACCAATAACAAATTTGCGGCCACATAATTTTTCATGGCGAGTGCTCCGCAATTGCGTCGGCGATTTTTTCAGATGCTTCTACGGCGAACCATGCCGGGCAGGAGATCAAATCCGGTGAGAGGCTAACATGCGGAATCGTTTCAATGGTCGATGTGATGGCCGGGTGTCGCGCTGCCGACCAATGATTGATACCTTCATCACGCGATTGAAAAAAACCGGCGACGATAAATTCTGGCGGATCAAGCAATAACGCCTCGGCAGATAAGGGCGGATAGTAGTGTAATCCGCGCTCTGCGGTTTTGTTGCGCGCCCCTGCGGCGGCGATAATTGCGTCTATCATTGTGCCGCTGCCCGCGGTGACCCCGCCCGGCGTTACATAGAGCGCCGAAACATTTTTTTCGTGCTCAATCAAAGCCAGTCGCGCGCGGAGGTTTTTAATCACCTCTTCGCCGCGATCGGTTTGTTCCAATGCGGTTGCCACCATCCGAATGTTATCGATGACATCATCAAAGCTCGACGCGGGGCGTAGCGTAATAACTTCTGCGCCGAATGCACTGAAAGCTGCTTCCGCATTCGCCCCACCACCCCATTGACGAATAACTATTTGCGGCTCAAGCGCAAAAACTTCTTCGCGGGTAGGGCGGACGCGGCTGTGTTTTTTCGCCGCGATCCGCATATAGGAATAGTCTTTATCTGCGCCGCGCGAGACCGCTAATATTTGATCATCGTCGGCGAGTTTAAGGACATATTGATCCGCACAATAATCAAGAGAGACCGCGTCGGGTTTCGCGTCGGCAGTTTTCAAAACCGCCAACGCCAGAAAAAAGCCCAACGCGGACACCCGTCTGATCATAGGCGAACTCGTAACCCGCCAAAGCCGGAAATGCCAGCTTCGCCATAACCTGAGACATCTTCGTACTCTGTGTCAGTCAGATTTTCGATACGTCCATAGATCTCGATTTTTTCGCTTAGTGCATAGGCGGCGCGTAAATCGATACGAATGAAGTCGTCATTGCCGACAGGGAAATCCGCTTCCGGCCCGTTATAAAGAATGCTGGTCGACAGGTTTAAGCTTTGAACAGGGGCGTAGCTGATCGTGGCCACAGCTTTGTGCTTTGGCTGCCGTAAAAGTGGTAAATCAGTGTCGAGATCAACAGCATCGGTGAATGTATAAGATGCCCGCGCAGATAAATTTTCATGCAGAGAAAAGTCTGCAACTGTTTCGACACCGCGAGCGCGCGCCCGATCAATATTGAAATAGCCGCTCCCGGCAAAATCAAAATCGATTTGATCTTTCACACGGGTCTGGAAAAAGGTTGTAGAAAACCGATGCGCCCCAATCAGTTTTTCAATGCCGAAATCGAAACCATTTGCCTTTTCGGGCCGCAGGTCAGGATTAGGCACCGTGCCGAATTGATCGTAATTGAGTTCGAATAGGCTAGGCGCACGGAAACCTTGCCCCCAACTGGCGCGGAGGAAAAGGTTTTCGCTCGCTTCTAAAACGGCTGCGATGCGGGCCGTGGTTGCGCCATCGAAATTTGAAAACTCATCGCGGCGCGCACCAGCGGACAGGGTTAAAACCTCGCTTGGTTTCGCTTCGATCATTGCGAATACAGCGCCCGCCGTCGCAGATTCGTCAACGCCAGAGACGACAACTGAACTGCGTTCAATTTCGCCGCCGCCGATGATTCTAATGCTTTCACTCACCGATAGCGCGCCAAGATAGTCAGCAGAAAGACGATCGCCATCAGCGGAATAGGTTTCAAACCCGTTATTCAGGTTCACGCGGTCGATATCGCTATAGGATACAGTCAGCGTGCCATTATAATGATTAGTTACCTGTTTCAGTCGGCCAGCAACGGCAAACTCGGTCGTGTCTTCAATGTCGTCTGTATCGCCAAAGGAAAAATCAGGCGGAGCGTAACCGTCGATTTCTGCATGGCTGTCGCTATAGCGCCCAATCAACTCGGCCTGCCAGTCATTGCCAAGCTTTATGCCGCCAGAAAATGACGCAGAGATGTTGCGGTATCCATCCTGTTCCGTGCCGACCGATGCCCGTGAGATGCCGTCCGTTCGTGTGCCCGATACGGTCAGACGACCATAAGCGTTGTCATCGCTCAATAGCGCTGTTGCGCCGCCGCGAATTGTCCCGCGCGACCCGCCCTCAAGATAGGCGCTCGTGCCCGTACGATCCTTCTTGGTGGTAATCGCAATAACACCCCCAATTGCATCGGCACCATAGAGCAAGCTTTGTGGGCCATGCAGAACTTCGATACGTGCTATGTCCGCGACATCAACATTGGCAAAATTAAAACCACCCTGAGGCGCGCTTGGGTCATTGACTACGATACCGTCAATCATGACCAAGGTTTGCCCGCTGGCAGCACCGCGAATTCGCGCCGCCGTGGCGGCACCCGGGCCGCCATTACGCGCAATCTCGACCCCGGCCGTATCGCGCAGGGCTTCCGCCGCAAAGTTATATTGATTGTCGAGAATGTCTTGCGCGCTGATAACCGAAACAGTTGATCCGACCTCTGATAGTGACGTCGGTACCCGTGTTGCGGTGACGACGATGTCATCATCAAGCCGATCAAAAGGTGCGGATTGCGCTTGGGCGCTGCCGATGATCGAGCCTGAAAGGAAAAACGAGAAAATAGATAAAGTGGTAGACGAATAGAATTTAGTCACTGGCGACTCTCCGTTAAATGTTTGGATGTCGCCACGACGGATTGACCGCTCGACTGACTATTCCCGGTCAGGCGAGAGACGACGTCGACGGCAGGTCTCCTGACTTCGCGGATCGCTGGTTTCTTGCTGCCTTACCGGGACGGCAATTGCCGAGTTTCCCAGTGGCGTAGATGCAAGACGCCTAGCCGCTTACAGTTGCGGGCACAGCTGCGGATTCACACCGCATTCCCTATTCTCCCTCGTTAAGAGGGCACCGTCTGATTCTGGTGGATAAAACACCCCCCGATAGAGCGCAAGCTTTACCGGGGGGAAGAAGAGAAGTTTATTCGGCGATGTCTGATGCTTCTTTAGAAACTTCGATCATCGGTACATCGTATAGATTGAAATATTCAACGATGGACACGACCCCGAGAGCCGCAAGCACGAGAATAATCAGCCAGAGAATTGCTTTCATTTGGACACCCCACGTTTCAATTCTGGTTTCCCCGCTGAGGAGCCTAACTGACGAATAACTATATTTCTACAGAAAACATTACTTTGTGGTCATGAAGTTTTTTTGTCGCTCGAAATGTTTTCGCAGATAGGTTGAAAGCGTTGTGATAATTTCTCTTTGTGCTGTTGAATTTTTGTGCGCATCGAAATCATGCTGCGATTGCGAATTCACCTCTATTCACCAAAGCTTCCCATGGGGCCCGGAAATACGACTGGGCTTTCAGCACCGTCTTCCGAAATCGACGAAACGCCAAAGAAATAATTGTCGATGACAATGTTTTCCAATGTGAATTCAGAAACATCGCCGACATCAATGCTGTTGGTCCATTGTGGCGCGTCAGTCAGACGCCAATGGATACGATAGCCTGCTAAATTGCGTGCCTTTCGTCCGCTCGGCCGGTCCCATGATAAGGTCGTTGACGGTTGTACAGCGCCTTCAATTTCGACATTTGCGGGAAAAGGCGGGGCTGATGCCATCGCCGCCAGTGCAACAACATTCAATGATGTCAGTTTGCGAGCGTAATCAAAATTTACGCCCTCAATGACATCACCATATTCAATACCGTCCTCAGTGCGCAGATCTTGATGTTGTCGCACATAATTTTCGTGTGTCTCCATGATGCGTACACCGGGCATACCGGCTTCGTTAAACGGGCGATGGTGCCCGCCACGCGAGAAACGATCGAGGCGATACACCATCATGATGTCGAGGTTTGGAATATATTCATCCGCAAGGCGATCAATATATCGTGCGAGGTTTCTGGACGGCGAGTCGACCTCGCCACCGGAAAAGCGGCGTATGCGGGCCTCGTCTTCTGTCTCTACAAATCGCGTCCCTTCGGAAAAGACACGGGCGGTCGAATTATCGATAACACCATCAATTCCTTCAATATTTCCGATCATGTCATTATTGAGCACTGCCTTTACCCGCCAGCCGTTTTGTTGGGCGTAACGGGCCAGGATTTTGCCGCCGAAAAGGCCTTGTTCCTCGCCGGATAACCCTGCGTAGACGATTGTGCCGGCGAACTTTTCTTTCGAGAGCACGCGCGCCGCTTCGAGGACGCCTGCTAATCCGGACGCATTATCATTCGCGCCGGGACTATCGTCGTCTTTATTCATAGGGTCGCTCACACGGGAATCGATATCCCCGCTCATCATCACAACACGATCAGGGTCCAGGGTGCCGCGTTGCACCGCAATAACGTTGACGACTTCTGTCCGGTTGGGAATTCGCGTTTCGCCTTCGACAAAGTCACTCACATAAAAAACGTCGAGGCAGCCGCCGCAATCATCAGAGATCGAGTCAAATTCGGCTTTTACCCAACGCCGCGCAGCACCAATGCCGCGGCTCTCTGATTCTGTTTCCGATAAAGTGTGCCGTGTTCCGAAGGCGACAAGCTTTTTTATATCGCTTTCGATACGATCAGCGGAAACATCCGCTTGTAACTTATGTAAAAGTCGGTCGTTTTCGCCTTCAGAAGCGAAACTTATCCCCGGCGTCAAAAGAGCCAATGCGATCAATGCGTAACGCATAAAATCTTTCCTTTTCTGGAACTCATCTCAATAAAAACTGTTGCTCTGCAGCAACCCTGTTATAGGAAAACGCAGCTAAGCCTCTAGGCAACGATGCGTTGTTGCAACATCATTAAGACGATATTAAGCATAAAGGGTAAATTCGTCATATTCGCACTATATTTCGGGCTTAATAGAAGCTACGGAATGCGTGAAATTCACCGGAAGCCGGCCCCGAATTAGCGTTGGGCTTTGGCGGTTTATCTTTTGTCCACCTGAGGAGGGGAACGATGAAACTCAAGACGACACTATTTGCGGCCGCGGCCACATTGGTCATTGCGCCAGCCGCTCATGCCTACGAAGGCCTTTATGGCGCGATCGGCGCCGGCTTGAGCTATCTGGGCAACGGTAAAGACCTCACCAACGACCAGTCCGGTGGTGGCGGTGCTTTCGCGTTTGACTCAGACGCAGAATATGATCCAGGCATCGGTGTCTACACAACGCTCGGCTATTCATATGCGAACAACCTCCGCACAGAGCTTGAGCTTTCTTACCGCAACAATGAAATCGACTCGATCGATCCAGATGGTGCTGGTTTCTCCGGTTGGCCAGCTGGCACAGTAAGCGGTGACACAACATCAATGGCTGTTATGGGTAACGTGCTTCTCGACCTCGGTCGTGGTGGCTTTGCTCCTTATGTCGGTGTCGGTGTCGGTGTGGCAAACATCGATCATGACATTGTCGGCACGAACACTTCTGGCGCACCAATCTCACCTTTGGCGATTGCTTACGGTTCAGACCGCTGGGCGCTCGCATATCAGGGTATTGCTGGTGTAGCATTTGAACTTTCTGAAGGTCTCGCACTCGACCTTTCATATCGCTATTTCGCAACCAAGAAGCGTTCTTACGCAGGTACGCTGGGCGGTGTTCCAGCTGCGTTCGAAGCTGCATATGACTCACACAGCCTGTTTGCTGGTCTTCGCTGGAACTTCGGTTCATCAGCGGCACCGGTTGCTGCTCCTCAGTACAAAGACTGCTGGGATGGCTCAAGCGTACCGGTATCGGCTTCATGCCCACCACAAATGGTTGACGAAACTGACGTTGATCTCGATCCGATCAACTTCACCGTTTACTTCGACTACGATAAATCAAACCTGACACCACAGGCAAATACGCTGATCCAAGAAGCGGCTGCTCGTGCACTTGAGAACGACATCGAAACGGTTGTTGTTTCAGGTAACACTGATACGTCAGGTAGCTCTGCTTACAACCAGGCGCTTTCTGAGCGTCGTGCCCGTGCGGTACGTGACGGCCTTGTCGCAAACGGTGTTTCACCAGACGCGATCCGGATTGAAGCATATGGTGAAACGAACCTCGCAAAACCAACTGCGGATGGTGTTCGTGAGCCGCTCAACCGTCGTTCAGACGTTGTGATTTCGTTCGAATAAGAACGAAAACTACGAATTAAGAAACCGGCGCAGTGCAAACTGCGCCGGTTTTTTTATGGGCGGAATGTATGTGGGCTTGGCGTCCGCGCGGGTTGCTTTGGCCGCTAATTCTTCGGGCTATAGATTTTGATGAATGCGGCGACGCCGTTTTCAACTTGATGATCGATGGCCGCATCAAGGTCGCTCGGCATATCCCCCATCAAGACGCGGGTATGAAGCGGTTCGGTGATTAATGCGCCAAGCTGCCAAATGGCGGCCTCTGGGTCATCAATTTCAAAATGCCCGCGCGCAGCCAGCCGCGCCAAGATGGGCGCGCATTCGGCCACCATAGAGGCGGGGCCATGTTCGATATAGGCTTTGCCGATTGCGGGTGTGCGTTCCGCTTCGAACGCAGCAATGCGCCGTAGCGAGAGGGCCTCGGGCTCGAGAATTCCTTTAACGAAAACACGGCTTAGGGCCCGAATTAATTCATCCGGCGGCAACGTATCTTCAATATCGCTGACATTGACCGGTAATAGATGCCGGCAGGTTTCGGTGATCGCAGCGCCGAATAACTCTTCTTTCGACCGGAAGCGGTTATAGACCGTTCGTTTGGAAACCCCTGCGGTCAAGGCAATCTGGTCCATGCTGGCCGCATCGAAACCGCGCGCAAGAAATGTGGTCCTCGCAGCATCGACGATCGCTGTGGTTTTCTCGTCTAAATCGTCCATGACTGCTACTTTCGCCATTCCTGGCCCCCTATTTTTTCTTTTGGGATCGCTTCGATCCGGCTCAAATCTAAAATTACAAATAAAAAGCGATTATGGCGCAATTTTCCCGGAAGCGAAATATCACTTTCTGGCCGGTCTATTTACCACTCGTTAACCACTAGATTCGAAGCATGATCTATGGTTCGAAAAAAGACGAAAACCAAAGCAAAACGCCGCCCAAAGGCGAAATCCCGTCGCCGGAATACGCGAAGGCGATCAACATCGCGTTTTGCTGCATTTGCACCATTCAGCCGCGCGGCCGCAGAGCTAAGCGTTTTCGCTTTTACCGGGCTAGTAATCTTTGCGGCGATTTTTGCCTATTTCGCCAGTGACCTTCCTGACACGGCGGAATTATGGCGCGAGGGCGATGGTCCGAAAATTACGCTGCTTGCCGCTGATGGTGCGCCGATCATGATGCATGGGGTGAGCCATGGTGCGCCGGTGAAGCTCGCTTCGCTGCCGCGCCACGTCCCTAATGCTGTGCTCGCCGTAGAGGACAGGAATTTCTACCATCATTTTGGGGCGAACCCCGTTTCAATCGTGCGTGCACTGATCGTAAATGCAAATGAAGGCTCTGTTCGTCAGGGCGGCTCGACCATAACACAACAGCTCGCCAAAAATGTCTTCTTGAGCGGTGAACGCACAATGAAGCGTAAGATTCAGGAGCTTATGCTATCGTTGTGGCTAGAGCATAAATTTCGCAAAGATGAAATTCTAACGCTTTATCTTAATCGCGTTTATTTTGGTGCTGGTGCTTATGGTATCGATGCTGCGAGCTATCGATATTTCGGAAAGTCCGCATCTAAACTAACGGTCGGAGAGGCGGCGGTTCTTGCAGGTCTTTTAAAGGCCCCTTCGCGTTATTCTCCAACGAGCAATCCCGATGACGCAGGCAAGCGTGGCCGACTGGTTATCGAGCAAATGGTGACCGCAGGTTTTTTAACGCGGCGCGAAGCGGACGCGGCGATTGCCGAACCTGTATTACTCGCGACGCCGCGATTTGAGGCGGCACCGTATTTCATCGATCATGTCATGCGCGAGGCACGGACCTTGTCGCAAAGTGTCGATGCCGATCTCATTATACGCACAACCTTTGATCCAAAGGTGCAGGCCGCTGCGGAAACAGGTCTTGTGGCCGGTTTGGCAATTTCTGGCGATGGGCTTGAGAATATTGAGGGCGCGGTTGTGGTTATGGATCGTGAGGGGGCGGTGCGCGCCATGATCGGCGGGCGCGATTACGGCCGTAGTCAATATAACCGAGCGACACAAGCAAAGCGGCAACCTGGGTCCGCCTTTAAGCCATTTGTCTATTTGGCCGCCATGTCGCGGGGCGAAATGGCAGACAGCATGATTATCGATGCGCCGGTACAAATCGGGAAATGGTCTCCCGGAAATTACAAAGACAAGTTTTATGGCGAGGTGACGCTACGCGAGGCGCTTGCGCGCTCGCTCAATAGTGCGGCGATCCGGTTGCAGGAGCGGGTTGGCCGAGGCTATGTTCGTGAAACTGCGCGAAATATGGGGTGGTCGGAGAGTTTAAATCCTGGTCCGTCTTTGGCGCTTGGGGTTGATGAAATTTCACCATTAAATCTCGCAGCGGCTTATGTGCCCTTTGCGAATGGCGGATTTCAGGTTGTGCCCCATGTCATTGACCGCATTGAAACCGCAGATGGTGATATTATTTTCCGCCGTACAGGAACCATTATTAGCGAAGCGGCGTCCCCAAGCGCGATTGCCGCCACCAATGACATGATGTTGAGCGTCACCGAATGGGGCACGGGCAAAGCCGCCAAGATTCCCGGTTATAAAGTCGCGGGCAAAACCGGCACTTCGCAAAATAGCAGAGATGCATGGTTCGCGGGCCACGCGGGCGGTCTCGTCGGCGTTGTCTGGCTAGGTCATGATAACAACGCACCAATGGACGGAATTACCGGTGGCCGCGCGCCTGCGATAATCTGGCGCGAAATGATGGCGCGCGCATTGCCACCGCCGGTCTATGTGATGCCGGAAAAGGCTCAAGATCCCATCGCGGCCTTGCTGCAATCATCCGGTTGAGCAAGGAACCCCATAGGTAAAAAGGGTTGGGCCCTCTTTATTCAGCCAATCCGCCGCTGCCCGGCAATCTACGCCAAGCGATTTCACAATCCGCCAAAAAGCCGGAGAATGATTGAGGTGGATCAAATGCGCGCATTCATGGGCGGCAACATAATCAATGATTTCTGGCGGCGCGAGAATCAGTCGCCACGAAAAAGACAATGACCCATCAGATGAACAAGAGCCCCATCTGGTTTTTGTATCACGGATCTGAATGCGTCCGCGCTTGCGGCCCAATTGCTCGCAATAATAATCGGCACGTTCCGTCAGGCGTATCCGCGCCTGTCGTTTGAGCCAGTCGGCAACCCGCCGGTTCAGGTGTTCAGGCCGCCCGCCAACGCGAATCGCCGGGATAAAATCATGATCCAGCCTGACGGCTCCGCGCCGGTTTTCGTCATTGATAATAATGTGATCGACACCAGCGAAAGGGATCGTCATCCCCGGAACAAATGGCCTGGCGCGCAATTGATCCTGAAGCTGGCTGGCAATCCATTCTACGCGCTCATGGGCGAAATTTATCGCCTGCGGCAATGCGCTTTTGCTCGGGGCGGTGACATGAATTTCCCCAGTTACAGGATCAACCTTCAATATCAATCGCTTGGCGCGGCGATTGACGCGCGCGATTAGTGGCGCAGCGCGCGCACCGATATTGATTTCCGTTCGGGTGATGTGGTTTACCGGCATTACAAATATATACTCACCCGATGCATACTTACCCGTTTGGTCGAAAGATCAATTTGTTTCAGCATCATCCGAGAAAACCAGCTTTCATCTGACGTTTATAAGGGTCTTTTCAAAATGTCTTTTTCAACGTCACCGATATTGATCTGCCGATGACAAAAGTAAAATCAAAGTCTGCGAATGAACCAACACCGATGATGGCACAATACCTTGCCATCAAGGAAACGGCACCGGATGCATTATTATTTTATCGCATGGGCGATTTTTATGAATTGTTTTTCGACGATGCCGTTATCGCCGCGGGGGCGCTTGATATTGCGCTGACCAAGCGTGGTCAACATGCCGGCGAAGCCATTCCCATGTGCGGTGTACCGTTCCACGCCTACGAAAACTATTTGGCCAAACTTATCCGCGCGGGCCACAAGGTTGCCATATGCGAACAAATGGAAAGCCCGGAAGAGGCAAAAAAACGCGGATCAAAATCTGTTGTAAAACGGGAAATCGTACGCACGGTTACGCCGGGCACAATTGTTGAAGACTCCCTTCTCGATTCGCGTTCCAATAATTTTCTGGCGGCCCTTGCGATTTTTCGCGATGGCGCAGAGGCGGCAATGGCTTGGGTTGATGTTTCGACCGGCGAAATCTCCGTGCGGGAAACAAATATAGATCGCATTGCTGCTGACCTTGCAGCGATCGCACCGAAAGAATTGGTTCTTCCAGACCTAGAAGACGATAATCCGTGGCGTGAATTGATAATGGGCCGCGATGTGACGCTCAGCCCTCAAGCGCCACATTATTTCGACTCGGCGGCCGGGCAGCGGCGCATCCTGGAGACCTATGAGGTGGCGTCGCTTGATGGGTTTGGTGAATTCACGCGGCCGGAATGCGGTGCGTTAGGGGCGCTGTTGGGTTATGTGGCCCTGACACAGGCAGGGCGCATCCCCGCACTCAATCCGCCGCGCCGCGCTGCATCGAATGAAGCGATGATTATCGATGCGGCAACGCGTGTCTCGCTAGAGTTATTGCAAACCCAATCGGGAGTGCGAAAAGGCTCATTGTTATGGGCGGTTGACCGGACGATTACCGGCGCTGGTGCGCGCCTATTGGCGGCGCGTTTATCGGCACCGCTGACAAATCTTGATGAGATTTCCGCGCGCCATGACGCAGTTAGTTTTTTCGAAAGTGCACGAGATTTAGGCGATAAAGTCCGTGGACTGCTGAAAGAAACGCCGGACGCAGCGCGTGCCCTCTCACGCCTTGGAGCTTTGCGGGGCGGTCCACGTGATCTCGCTGCTATTCGCGATGCGTTATTGAAAGCCCGCGAGATTGCGAAAGTTATTTCATCTGGTGCCAATGGGAATACATTGCCGCAAGAGTTGCAAAACGGTGTAATTGCGCTTGAGGATGCGCGGGGTAGCGGGTTTTCTCAATTGATCACGACGTTACGTGAAGCATTGAGCAATGAATTACCGATGCTCGCGCGGGATGGCGGGTTTATTGCGAAGGGGTTTGACCCCGGTCTTGATTCAGTTCGTATGCTGCGCGATGAATCGCGGCGCGTGATTGCCGGGCTGGAAGCTAACTATCGTGAGCTTGCTGGCGTCAAGGCGCTCAAGGTCCGGCATAATAACGTCCTTGGATATTTTGTTGAAACGCCGCCGACGCAGGGTGACAAACTCATGTCTGCGCCGCTCAATGAGACATTCATCCATCGTCAGACATTGGTCAGCGCTGTCCGCTTTAGTACGAACGAGCTGGCTGAACTTGACGCGAAAATCACACGGGCCCGGGATGAGGCGCAAGCGCGCGAATTGGAGCTGTTCGATAGCTTATGCGAGGCCGTGCTCGCACGGCGCGGCGAGATCTCGGCTGTTGCGGCGGCATTAGCTGAAATCGATGTTGCTGTTTCCGGCGCGACTTTAGCCGTCGAATTTGATTATACGCGTCCGGTAATCGATGACAGTCTCGCTTTTGAGATCAAGGGCGGCAGGCATCCGGTGGTCGAGCGATCCATTGATGAAGGCTTTATCGCGAATGATTGCGTGCTCGGGAATGGCGGTGATGCGCGCTTGTGGCTTGTTACCGGGCCGAATATGGCTGGTAAATCTACCTTCCTGCGCCAGAACGCGCTTATTGCCATCCTCGCGCAGGCGGGGCTTTATGTGCCCGCGGCCCGCGCCCATATCGGTGTTGTGGATCGCGTGTTCTCGCGTGTCGGGGCGTCAGACGATTTGGCCGGTGGCCGTTCGACCTTCATGGTTGAAATGGTTGAAACCGCCGCGATCCTTAATCAGGCTACGTCACATTCCTTGGTCGTGCTTGACGAGATCGGTCGCGGCACTTCGACCTTTGACGGTATGTCGATTGCGTGGGCTGCGGTTGAACATCTTCACGATACGAATCGTTGTCGCGGGTTGTTCGCGACGCATTATCATGAGCTGACCGCGTTATCGGAAAAACTGCATCGGTTGGATAACGTATCGATGAAGGTCCGGGAGTGGAAAGGGGATGTGGTCTTTTTGCATGAGGTCGGAACAGGCCCCGCTGATCGGTCTTATGGGGTGGCTGTTGCGCGGCTTGCTGGCTTGCCACCAAGTGCCGTCAAGCGCGCCGAGGTGATTCTAAAAATGCTGGAAGACAGGCGTCAGGAGGGCGGCTCGGTTTCCGATTTACCACTTTTTGCTGCGGCCGCAGAGCCAGCCGAAACCGAAATATCCGGAAATGATCCGTTAACAGACGCACTAGATGCGCTCAACCCAGATAATATGTCACCTAAGGATGCACTCGACGCGCTTTATAGGTTGAAATCTATCCTTGATGAGGTATAGGGCGGCCATTGCTGCGGGTGCGTATGCCCGCGTGTCAGTGGGACACCGAGATGAAAAACTGGATGACGACTGCATTGGCGGTCATCGCAGTATCGGCTACGTCGAGTAACGCAGCGTCTCCGGAATCGGGAAGCATGGCTCCGCGCTATGCTTCGGTTACCAAACTCGAATCACTCTCTGTCGATGAAGAAATCCGCCTCGGTGTTCGGGCCTATCGGGCAGGCGATTTCGAAACGGCGACGAACTATCTCGAAAAAGCGGCAATTGCGGGCGAAGTCAAAGCGCAGCGTTACCTTGGTTATGTGCTCCTTGAAGGGCCGCAAGCGACACCCGGCAAGCTGCGCTCCGGGGTAGAGCTGCTTAAGAATGCCGCGATTGCGGGTGATTATGCATCGCTCATCCGGCTCGAAGATCTACGCCGCAAAGGTTTGGCGCATAGTCCGACAATGGACGATATGGTCGAAATTGAAACGGCCCGCGCTGAGAATGGCGATCCCGTTGCGGCATGGCGTCTGGCTGGCCGCTATGAAAACGGCGAAGGGGTGATGCCCTCCGCTGAATTGACTGTGCGCTGGTTGGAAGTTTCAGCAATGGCTGAGACGACACGCTTCCCAAAGGCCGGCGAAGCGGCGTTTCGCCTGTGTGAAACATTCGCGTTAAATGCCGAGCAGCACGACCCGAAACGGGCTCGGGCATGGTGTGCAAAAGCGGCTGAGAACGGACATGCCGGTGCCGCGATTGTTTTGCGCCGCTTGGCGTCTCTGTAGTTCCTATCAGGGATTTCACATTGCGCGGTTGAAATTGTCGTGTCGTCGCGCGACAATAGAGTGAATCTTCAGCGCGCCACCCCGTATCGATTTATTTGTGACAATTAAACCGTCGGCTGACCCATCCACCCTCACAAGCGAAACGCTTGAAGAGGCGATTACTGCGGCAATGCTTGCGGATCGCGCAGGACAGGCGCATGGCGCAACGGGCAAGGTTTTAAAAAACGCAATCACCGACCTGCGAACAAAAACGATGCGCAATGCGGTGCGCGGCGACCGTATCGCGCGCAAATTATCGCGCGGGGTCGATGCGATTGTGCGGGCCCTCGTTCATAGTGGTGATGACACGATCAGCAATGATATTGCGGTCTGTGCTGTCGGCGGTTACGGGCGCTCGGAACTCGCACCCTATTCCGATATCGATTTATTGTTCCTGCACCGGCCGCAGGTCGAAACCCAATTGCGTGATACGCTGAACCAGCTTCTTTATCCGTTGTGGGACTCCGGCGTGAAGTTGGGTTATGCCGCCCATACACCGAAAAGTGCAGTTGATTTCTGTAAAGAAGATATTGTCGCTCGAACGGCATTTCTGGACGCGCGGTTCCTTTGTGGAGCGCGCGAAATTTATGACGAATTTCATGTCGGTTACGACAAGCTGCGCAAGCGAACGATCCCGGAATTCGTCACGGCAAAACTCGAAGAACAGAACGAGCGCCAAGCCAAACAATTCGAGACTCGCTATTTGGTCGAGCCTGATCTGAAGGAAGGCAAGGGCGGCTTGCGCGACCTTCAGACAATCCGCTGGATTTATAAATATGCCTATGGGGATGCTGTCCAGACCAATGCCGCGATGGATAAGGTCATGGGCGCGGCCGAACGTCAGGCGATTGTCAAAGCGGAACGCTTTTTGTGGTCAGTGCGGGCGCATCTGCATGATATGCGGGGCCGTGCGGATGAGAAATTGTCATTCGATGTGCAGCCCGAAATCGCCGCGCGTCTGAATTATGCAGACCGGAAAAATATGACCGCGGCGGAGCGGTTGATGAAACACTATTTCGTCAACGCGGTTGAAGTGGGCCGGTTGACGCGTGTTTTATGTGCGCGGCTCGAAGAGGAGCGAACAAAGCGTCTGCCGCGTTTGCCGAAAATGTTGCCGCGCGCGCTGCAACAGGATGAAGCGCCGGGTCGCCCTAATCTTCGTATTCGTAATGGCCGGTTAGATTTCGAAAACCCCTCGCGCGCCCGAAGCGCGCCGCGCGATATGTTCCGGTTGTTTCGCGCTTATGGCAAACAGCCGAAAATTGACTTTCACCCCGATGCGCTTGCAATTGTCACGGAGCAACTTTCGAGTGTTACGCTTGCGGTGCGCCGAGATCCGATCATCGCAAAACTGTTCTCGGGTATATTGACTGATTCCGTCGATCCCGTCCGTGTACTGCGAATTATGACAGAGACCGGCTTGTTGGGAAAATACATACCGACTTTCGGATTAATCGTTGGGCGCATTGATTATGGGTTATATCGGCGGTTTACGCTTGACGAACATGTTTTGCGATGCGTTGGTCTGATCTCCGATATTTACCGAAACAAACTGGATATCGATCACCCCATCGCGACGCAAATCGTTCGCAACGCCGAAAATCCGATGGTCTTTTTCATCGGCGTATTATTGCATGAAGCGCGATGGTCACTCAAAGAGAAGTCCGTAACGGCGTGTGAAAAGCTGGTCACGCGGGTCTCTAAGCGCCTTGGCATGAGTGACGATGAAGCATCATTGATCGGATGGGCGGCGGCGCGCCATTTGATGTTGGTTCGAACAGCTGAGCGGCGAAACCTGACTGAGAGCCACGCTATATCCGCCTTCGCACAATCGGTCGGTACGCGTGAACGTCTGGATATGATGCTGGTGATCTCAGTGTGCCATTTGCGCGTGGTCGGCGTCCAATCTTGGGACGAGATGACCAAACGCCGTCTGTCAGAACTTTATGACGGCGCGGCATTATGGTTTGAGCATGGCGAAAAGGCGCTCGAGCAAAAGCTCGATGATCGATCTGTCCTTGTACGTCGTGAAGCAGACGCGCGTCTGGTTGGCTGGCCTGAGCGTGACAAGAAAGCATTTCTGGAGCGCTTGGACGATTCCATGATGCGCATGCTCGATCCGGAAATCATTGTTCGATTTGCAATGCTTGCCCGTGCCGCCGAACGGGATGCGGCCAATAGCGCTGTTGTCGCGACGCCCCGCGATGGTGACCTTGAGGCGATTGTCTATACCGATGACAGACCGGGCCTATTGGCGGATCTCGCGGGCGCGGTCGCCTCTACCGGTATGAGCGTCAGAACGGTGCAGGCGTTGACGACCGCGGACGGGAAAGCGATCGATATTTTTATCATTCAATCGCCCGATGGCGTGCCGGTCGAAGATATCGAACAGACACGGCGTCTTCATGGTGCGTTATTAAAAGCCGCTTCGACGCATCCGGAACAGCCGCCAAAATTACGCCGCCGTATGGGCGACCGGCGGCAGATTTTCACCGTCGAGCCCGGTGTGCGGATCGAGCCAGATGCTTCGGAAGAAGCAACCGTGATCGAAGCCGAAGGGCTCGACCGGCCGGGGCTTTTGTATGAATTGACCGGTGCCCTGGCCGATGCCGGCGCGATTATCATCTCTTCCCATATTTCGACATATGGCGAACGCGCGGTGGACGCATTTTACCTTCAGGATCGCAGCGGCAAGAAATTAACCGATCCTGAAACCCTTGCGCATATCGAAAAGACTCTATTCGAGGTGCTTACGGCTAGCTCAGAGGCGTAAACCCCATTAAGCGTCAAGATCGGGCTTCGCCAAAGAAGAACCCCAAAAGAGAATCGATGAGCAGCAAAATATTCAAATCACTGGCGACTGTGAGCGGCATGACCATGCTCAGCCGGGTGCTGGGTTTTGTCCGCCAGATTTTGATGGCGGGGATCATTGGTGCCGGCGGTAACCCGGTCGCCGATGCGTTTTGGGCGGCGTTTCGTCTGCCCAATATGTTCCGCCGCCTCTTTGCGGAAGGTGCTTTTCACGCCGCCTTCATTCCGATGTTTCAGGGCCGAAAGGTCGATGGCGGCCAGGAAGAGGCAAAGCAATTTGCCGAAGAGGTCTTGGCGGGGCTAATCTTTATACTGACGCTCTTAACCGCGCTTGTCCAAATTGCGGCACCTGTTTTCGTGTTTATGATTGCCTCCGGATTCGAAGATGATCCGGAAAAATTTGCCCTCACGACGCTCTATACTCGGATCATGTTCCCTTATCTCATGATGATGTCGCTTGTTGGGCTTTATAGCGGTATCCTGAATTCACTGGGCCGGTTCGCGGCCTCTGCTGGTGCGCCACTTGCGCTTAATGTCTGCCTGATCACCGCGATCCTTTTATATGCAAATGCCGATGTCGAAGTCTCGGGCATGGCTGCGTCATGGGGCGTATTCGCTGGCGGTCTTGTCCAACTGGCGATTTTGTTATTCGGCGCATCGCGTCAGGGATTTTTACTCAGGCTCCGCATGCCGCGATTAACCCCGTCACTAAAGCGCTTATTCGCACTCGGCGCGCCGGGCTTCATCAGTGCGGGCGCAGTACAAATCAATCTCATCATTGGTACCAATATCGCCAGTCAGGAGCCGGGCGCGGTCTCTTGGCTAATGAATGCAGATCAGCTTTATCAATTGCCGTTGGCGGTCATTGGAATCGCGCTTGGGATCGTTTTGCTTCCAATGCTTTCTGAACGGGTCAAAGCCGGTGACGAAAAAGGCGCGGCCCGCGCGCTTAATCGGTCGCTCGAATTGTCTGCACTCCTAGTGATCCCGGCGGCGGCGGCGTTTCTCGTCATGAGCGAACCTATTTGTGATGCATTGTTTCGCGGGATTGCCGCTGATGCGCTTTCTATTTTTGGCGTCAAGCGCTCGGCCTTTACGCCCCATGATGTTGCGATGACCGGTGCGGCGCTCGCGATTTTTGGTGCGGGACTTCCGGCATTTGTCTGGCACAAAATCTTCTCGCCCGCGTTCTTTGCGCGAGAGGACACAAAAACACCGATGAATTACGCGCTGATCTCTATCGGGGTGAATACCGGACTGGCATTGGCGCTATTCCCGATTTTTGGTTTTCTCGCCGTTGCGGTCGCGACCGTGCTTGCAGCCTGGATTCAGGTGGGTTTGTTGGTGCAACGTCTTTACCGCTTGGGGCTTTTCAAACCAGGGCTTCGCCTCTTTAGCCGCCTGGCGCGCGTGATCGCGGCATCGGCGGGGATGGCGGCATTCCTTTGGTGGGCGCTTGCGCAGTTGCCCACGCTCGGCGCTTATGTCTGGAACCGCGAATGGGTTGCGGTTCTCCTGATCGCTGGGGCCGGGTTGGCGGTATATGGCGTGCTCGCCCTCATACTTGGCGCCGCGCGGCTATCCGACTACAAGACAGTCGCTAAGTAACCTGCGGTATCACTGCCGCAATCAAATCATCCCAAAAGAGTAGTCACATGAGCGGTTATCAAGGTCCAACGCGTGTATTTTCCGGTATTCAGCCATCAGGCGGAATGCATCTCGGAAATTATCTCGGCGCAATTCGTAAATTCGTAGATTTGCAGCATGAATATGATTGCCATTTCTGCGTTGTGAACATGCACGCGATCACCGTCTGGCAAGACCCTCAGAAATTGCTTGAGCAAACCATGCATATCGCTGCGGCCTATCTGGCCGCGGGCGTCGATCCAGAAAAAGCGGTTGTCTTCCACCAGTCGGGCGTTCGGGCCCATGCTGAGCTAGCGTGGATTTTGAATTGTGTCGCGCGTGTTGGCTGGGTGAACCGTATGACCCAGTTCAAGGACAAGGCCGGCAAGGACGCAGAGCGTGCATCGGTCGGACTTTATACCTATCCGGTTTTGATGGCGGCTGATATTTTGGCCTATAAGGCGACGCATGTGCCGGTGGGCGAAGATCAAAAGCAACATCTTGAACTCGCGCGCGACATCGCGGCCAAGTTCAATCATGATTACGAAAAGCCGGATTTCTTCCCGCAGCCTGAACCCTTGATCAAGGGGCAGTTCGGTGAAACCGGTGCACGGATCATGTCCTTGCGCGACGGCACCATGAAGATGTCAAAATCAAATCCGTCGGAAAATTCCTGCATTTACCTGACCGATGAAGCCGAACTGATCGCGAAGAAAATCAAGAAGGCGAAATCCGATCCGGAACCCTTGCCGACTGAGCCTGATGGCCTTGAAGGGCGTCCGGAGGCGAAAAACCTTGTGGGTATTTTTGCGACGCTTTCCGGCAAGTCCGAAGCCGACGTCCTGGCCGAATTTGGCGGGCAGGGTTTTGGCGTTTTCAAGCCGGCGCTTGCGGACCTTGTGGTCGAAAAAATATCGCCGATCAGCGAAGAGATGCGCCGGTTGGAAAATGACCCGGCTTATCTGCAAGGCATCTTGCGCAAAGGGGCCGAGCGGGCGAGTGAGGTCACCGAACCCATCCTGAAAGAAGTCAAAGAGATTGTTGGCTATCTCGTTTGATAACGGACTATGATCTGAAAAGCGTTTCATAGCGTTCTGCGACGCTTTTCAGATCGATCTCGTTCAGGAACGTCGAATAGGCGAGATAGGACAATAAATATCTGAGGTCCGTTGCCCATGGCGGCAAATATTTCGGCTCCGCCAATAGGCCTGCATCGCGCAGGAACTTCATTGCGCCGAGATCCTCAAGGTCAATCTTTCCTGCAAATAAAAGCCGTATAAAGGCGGGATCGCCCGCGCGAACCGCCGTACGCAGATAATTATGTACTTCCAATAGGCCCTGAAGGTAAATCGAATCCTTGGTGAAGGGACCACCCCCATTCACAAGCCCACCACGAACGACACGGCGCGCACTTTCAAACGCTTCGAATGGCGCATCCTTGTCGCCTTGCTCGCGGAAATAGGTGTATAGATCAAGGAAATCCGCGCCCTCTGCCGACATATTGATGGCGATTACCCGGTCGGCAAGCCGCTTGAACCGACGCGGATCGAGCGAGCCAGAAATAAACTCCGCAAAGACCGCCAAACCTTCTTGGGTGCGCGCATTGCCGGGATAGGATTCACCTAATATCGGAAAATGCGGTTGCGCCGCGCCATTAAATCCCGTTGCGATATGCACTAATGCTTCGTGCTGCAGAAGCTGCGACTCATCGAGATCGGAAAAATGCGCGTCTGCGCGCAGCTTGATGTAATCACGCCCAGCAGCCGCTTTCGCAGAAACATTCCGGGTGATCTCGACGCGCGGGGCGGCGTCCCCGAAATGCTCCGGCAGGGCCTTATCGAGATGTGCTTTTAATTCCTGCGGCGTCAGCTTTTCCGGCGGCTGCAGATTCTGGGAGGACGCATCAAATTCCGAAAGCAAATTGTCGAGCCGACGCGCAAATTCAAGGGCCGTAGACTTGCCGTCCGCAACTGGCGATGTGGGGCCGCCATAAAGCGCGCGGGAATGGCCGTGAAATAAGGGCGTGCCAACAACACTCAACAATAGTGCTGTTTCTTCGGTGATATCTGCAAAGCGATGCAGCCAATGATGAACTTCACTGTCGCCATTGATTAACGCCCGCGCCTGAAAGACAAGCGCCAATGACGGATCGGGATCGACTTTATTATAAACGGGTTTTGGCGGTTCTTTCTCTCCGCTTTTGAAAAACTGATCCGCAAGCGAACGGTCCCAGCTCAGCGTGCGCAACACCGGCAGGCGCGATTCCGCTTCTTGCAAAATTGCAGCCGCCTTTTTTAGCTTTTCAAATTCCGCATCGCTAAATGGTGATTTCATGTATGAACCCGTTCACGCGAGGATTAAAACGTCGCGGAGAATATTTCCTGATTTGGGCCAAAGCCGGCGCGTTTCATGCCGTCAGAATTCCACGCAAATGCGACATTACCGTCTCGAGATACGGCAATCACACCGCCATCGCCGCCAAGCCGCGCAACGTCTTTGATAAGACCCGCTGTTGCCTGATTAAGATCCGCCCCCTGATAGCGCACGCGGCTGGCCACATCTTGCGCCCCGCCAGCGAGGATAAAATATTCGCCAAGCCCAGTGCAGGACGCGCCGACAAATTCATCCGCCCATGTGCCAGAACCAACAAGCGGCGTGTCGCCAACCCGGCCTTCAAGTTTTCCAAAGACACCGCCGGTTGACGTGCCCGCCGCGATCCGTCCATCCGCATCAAGGGCGACAGCGCCAACGGTGCCGTGGCCAAGCTCTGCGCTGGTCATTTCGTTCGGGTCGATCCCGATCGGCACCACATAATACGCATCCGGATCATTGATAAATTCAAAATCATGCGCATGACAGAAATTTTCCGCGCCGCGCCCGGCCAGCATCACATGGGGTGTTTTATCCATGACCGCGCGAGCAGCGGCGATTGGGTTTTTCAAATGTTTGACTGCAGCGACCGAACCGGCTTTGCGCGAAAACGTGCCCGACTCGCAGGCCATGATCGACGCATCAAGCTCGGCATATCCAGCCTTGTTCGGGGCGGCACCGCGCCCGGCAATGTAATAGCCCGAGGCTTCCATATCCGTGACCAGCGCCTCGACGACGTCGATGGCCGGCGTGCCTTTGGTCAATAGTGCTTCGCCTTTTTTGGTCAGTTCAAGCAGATGGGCCTCGGCTTTGGAATAATCCCGCCCGGCGCGCGCGCCTGCGCCACCATGAAGAGCGAGAGCGACTTTTGGCTGTTTGGTCATTTTTGCACCTTGAAATCCATTTCGCCGCTCTTCTACGACCGATGTCATGTCTAGCCAACGGGCAAGCGAGCTTTTATGAGGGCGCAAGAATTAATTCTCAGGAGATTGTGATGGCCCGCCTCGCCCTTATTCGACATGGACAAAGTCAGTGGAACCTTGAAAACCGCTTCACCGGTTGGGTGGATGTTGATCTGACGGAAAAAGGTACGGCAGAGGCGCATAAGGCCGGGATTTTGCTACGGGAAACCGGGATCGAATTTTCGGCCTGTTACACCTCGGTGCAAAAGCGCGCCATCCGGACTTTGTGGATTGCGCTTGATGAGATGGACCGGATGTGGCTGCCCGTGACGCGGGCATGGCAGCTCAATGAGCGCCATTATGGCGGGCTCACGGGGCTCAACAAAGCGGAAACAGCCGAAAAGCATGGTGAAGATCAGGTGAAGATCTGGCGCCGTTCTTACGACACCCCGCCACCACCACTTGAGGCGGGAAGCGAATTCGATCTGTCGAATGACCTGAGATACAAACATTACGGCGTAGATGTGCCGCAATCAGAATCGCTCAAACTCACGCTAGAGCGCGTACAGCCTTATTTCGAAAAAGAAATCGCCCCGCGCATCAAAAACGACGAATCGCTCGTGATCGCGGCGCACGGGAATTCTTTGCGGGCCTTGGTCAAAATCCTGTTTGATGTTTCTGACGATGAAATCGTCAATGTGGAAATCCCGACCGGCAATCCGCTATTGATTGAAACCGCTGAAAAATCTCTGAGCCCGGTTTCCGCACGCTATCTCGACGAAGCGCGGGCAACCGCCTTACCGCCGATTAAATAGCGTTAAGCATCTTCAAGGCGGTCGGCGATTTCCTTGACCCGGTTGGCCGCGGCCTCAATAGCGCGGCTGGCCCCGCCGATTGTATCATCGTCCAGCGCTTCGGACGCGCCTTCGAGGTCGTCGGCGCGTTCGCGCGCTTCAAATAGCTCGTCGCAGATTGTAAGCGCCGCAAGCAGCATCAGCCGCGCATCGCCAATCTGGCCCAAATCCGCTGACATCGAAGAAACCCGGCTATCAAGATAGCTCGCAAGCTTGGTCAGGCGTTCTTCCTGACCTTCTTCGCATGTGACGCGGTAATCGCGTCCGTTGACGTTAATTTCCACCTGACTCATGAAGTACCGCCTTTTTTGGCTTCATCGGCCTCTAAGATGGCTTTGAGGTCGCTAATCGCCGCGCCAATTTCGCGGCTGGCATTCTCTGTCTGCTCTCGCGCGGCGCTGGCCTGTCGCTTGGCGGCGCTGATCGTTTCGTCATTGGCGGCCAGATCGTCAAGGCGACCGTCCAGCTTCGATTCGAGCGCTTCGAGCGCATCAGCAAGATTTCGCACGGCTTTTTCTAGAACTGTCATTAGGAACCCTAAAAGCTATCCCGTTGCATATCGCGTCAATTTGGCCCTCAGCGCTGATTCTGTCCACCCATGACCGGCCTAGTCTTGACCCTTTCCGTGCGGCGATGCATGAAGCCCGCGATTACTCCGTGTTTTATTTGAATATTTATTGAGGGTTTCCCGCATGACAGATGCCGGCACTTCGCCGTCAGTACCAACCCAGGAGGCCAAAACCATGGCCCCTCAAATGGCCAACGCGATCCGCGCGCTTTCGATGGACGCTGTCGAAAAGGCAAAATCCGGCCATCCGGGCATGCCAATGGGCATGGCGGATGTCGCGACCGTATTATTTACGCGATTTATGAAATTTGACGCCAGCGCGCCGAATTGGCCCGACCGGGACCGTTTTGTGCTGTCCGCTGGCCATGGCTCCATGCTGGTTTATTCGCTGGGCTATCTGCTCGGTTATGACGGCATGACCATCGAGGAAATCAAGAATTTCCGCCAGCTGGGTGCGAAAACCGCAGGCCACCCGGAATACGGGCACGCCCCCGCCGTTGAGACGACGACCGGACCACTCGGCCAAGGGCTTGCGAATGCTGTCGGCATGGCGCTGGGCGAAGCGCATCTCGCCGCGCGTTTTGGCGATGATGTGGTCGATCACCATACTTATGTGATTGCTGGCGATGGCTGCCTTATGGAAGGTATCAGCCAGGAAGCAATCTCACTGGCCGGACATTTAAAACTCCGTAAGCTGATCGTTCTTTGGGACGACAATAACATCTCGATTGATGGTCCAATCTCAATTTCCGATTCAACCGATCAATTGGCGCGTTTTCAGGCAAGCGGCTGGGCGACTTTGCGCGTAGACGGGCATGACCCTGAAGCGATCGCCGAGGCCATCGAGAAGGCGAAAAATTCTGACCGGCCAACCTTGATCGCCTGCCGTACGGTCATCGGTTATGGCTCGCCAAATAAAGGCGGGACATCTGCAACCCATGGTGCGCCACTTGGTGGCGATGAGATCGCGGCGACCCGCGAGGCACTGAATTGGCCGCATGCGCCATTTGAAATTCCTGAGGATATTCTTTCGCAATGGCGTGCCGCCGGTACGCGCGGCGCAGAAACGCGTCAGGCGTGGGAAGAGCGGATCGCGAAAAGTCCGAATTGCGAAGCTTTCAAAACCGCGATGGCAGGCGATTATGCGGGTGTTTTGACACCAGCGATCAACGAATACAAGAAAGGCCTCGCTGCTGAGCCGCAAAAACTTGCGACCCGGAAAGCATCTGAATTGGCGCTGAATGTCGTTAATGATGTTGTGGGCGAGACGATTGGCGGGTCTGCCGACCTGACCGGATCGAACAACACCAAGACAAAAAATCTCGAAGTGTTATCGGCGGATAATTATGCCGGGCGTTATGTCAATTATGGCATTCGCGAACACGGTATGGCCGCGGCGATGAATGGTCTGGCGCTTCATGGTGGCGTCGTGCCTTATGCCGGCACATTTATGGTGTTCACGGATTATTGCCGCCCGTCGATTCGCCTGTCGGCGTTAATGGGCATTCGGGTGGTCTATGTCATGACCCACGATTCAATTGGCCTTGGTGAAGATGGTCCAACGCACCAGCCGGTTGAACATCTGGCCGCGATTCGGGCGATCCCTAATCTCAATGTTTATCGCCCATGCGATGGCGTTGAAACCGCTGAGTGCTGGGAATTGTCGCTCAAGACAATTGCAACGCCGTCAATCATTACGTTGACCCGTCAGGGGCTTGCGCAAGCGCGGCTTGAGCACACAGACGAAAATCTGTCTGCACGTGGTGCCTATGTTATTGCGGGTGACGACGATTATGATGTGACGCTCGTTGCGTCAGGGTCTGAAGTTTCATTGGCGATCGAAGCGCGCGAAACCCTTGCAAAAGACGGCGTCAAAGCGCGTGTCGTTTCTGCGCCATGTTTTGAATTGTTTGCAAACCAACCTGAGAGCTATCGCGCTGAAATTCTGGGCGATAAACCGCGGATCGGCATTGAAGCGGCGATCCGTCAGGGATGGGACATCTTCTTGGGACCGAATGACAGCTTTATCGGCATGTCGAGCTTCGGCGCGTCGGCCCCGGCGAATGAGCTATTTGAGCATTTCGGAATTACAGTGTCGGCAGTCGTCACTGAGGCAAAACGGTTGATTGGTTAGGAGAAAACAATGGCGCTTAAAATTGCAATTAATGGCTTTGGACGGATTGGGCGTCTCGCGCTTCGGTCTATTGTTGAGAATGGTCGCAAAGGCGTTGACGTTGTTGCGATCAACGATCTCGGCCCGGTCGAAACGAATGCACATCTAGTTCAGTATGACTCCGTGCACGGTCGTTTCCCGAACGAAGTCAAAGTGCGCAACGACACGATTGATGTCGGTCTTGGCCCGATTAAAGTATTCGCAGAACGCGATCCAGCAAACTTGCCTTGGGGCGAACTAGGTGTTGACATTGTTTATGAATGCACCGGGCTTTTCACGGCGAAAGAAAAAGCTGAGATGCACCTTAAAGCTGGTGCGAAGCGCGTTCTTGTTTCTGCGCCAGCATCAGGCGATCTGAAAACCATTGTTTTCGGTGTTAATCACGGCAACTTGACGGCAGAAGACCTCGTTGTTTCAAACGCGTCTTGCACAACAAACTGCCTTGGTCCTGTTGCTAAAGTATTGAACGACACAGTCGGTATCGAGCGTGGTTACATGACCACAATTCACTCCTATACGGGTGACCAGCCTACGCTCGACACGATGCACAAGGATCTCTATCGCGCGCGCGCCGCTGCGATGAACATGATCCCGACCTCAACCGGTGCAGCAAAGGCTCTCGGATTGGTGTTGCCTGAGCTTGCTGGCAAGCTCGACGGATCGTCTGTTCGCGTGCCGACGGCTAATGTTTCAGTTGTTGACCTTGTATTCACGCCATCGCGCGACACGACGGTCGAAGAAATTAACAATGCCATCGTCGAAGCGGCGGACGGCAAGCTGAAAGGCGTTCTTGGATACACCGATAAGCCGCTTGTCTCATCAGACTTCAATCATGATCCGCATTCATCGACCTTTGCTTTGCCACAAACGCAGATCATCGATGGTAAGTTGGTTCGTATTCTGACTTGGTACGACAATGAGTGGGGCTTCTCTACGCGGATGACCGACACGGCCCTCGAAATGGCACGTTACCTTTAAGGGGATAGATCATGGCACGTTATCGTTCACTTGATGATATGGATGTCGCTGGCAAGCGGGTTCTTGTCCGGGTCGACTTTAACGTGCCAATGAAGGATGGCGTTATCGGCGATGCCACGCGCATCGAGCGGGCAATGCCAACCATACAGGAACTGTCAAAAAAGGGTGCCAAAGTGATTTTGCTTTCTCACTTTGGCCGTCCCAAAGGCAGCCCGAACGAGGAAATGTCGCTCAAACCGGTGGCGAAAGCACTGGGCGATATGTTGGGCGGTCCTGTCGATTTCGCTGAAGACTGTGTGGGTGATGCAGCGAAAAAAACCGTGAAGGCCATGCTTGATGGCGATGTGGCGGTTCTTGAGAACACCCGGTTTCATGCCGGTGAAGAAAGCAATGATCCGGAATTTGCAAAAGCGTTAGCGGAGAATGGCGACATTTATGTCAATGACGCATTTTCTGCGGCGCATCGCGCGCATGCCTCGACCGAAGGGGTTGCGCGTCTCTTGCCTGCGGCGGCTGGCCGGGCAATGGAGCGCGAGCTTGACTATCTGAAAGCGGCTTTGGCCGAACCGGTTCGCCCAATGATGGCGGTTGTCGGCGGCGCAAAGGTCTCAACAAAGATCGAGCTATTGCTGAACCTTGTCGGCAAGGCAGATATTCTCGTTGTCGGCGGCGGCATGGCGAACACCTTTATGTTTGCAAAAGGCATCAGCGTCGGAAAATCACTTTGTGAGCCTGACCTTGCGGATACAGCACGGGAAATCATGACGCAGGCGGAGAAATCCGGTTGTGAGATTGTCCTGCCTCTTGATGTGGTTGTCGCAAAAGAATTCAAAGAGGGCGCGGACCGCGAGGTCGTTGCGGCAAATGCAGTCCCTGCGGACGAGATGATACTCGATCTTGGGCCTGAGACCGTTAATCTGATTGCGGATAAAATCGACACTGCCAAAACGGTCGTGTGGAATGGCCCGCTGGGTGCGTTTGAAATCAGGCCGTTTGATACGGCGACCGTCGAAGCCGCGCGATATGCGGCAAAGCGGGTGAAGTCAGATGAATTGGTAGCGGTCGCCGGGGGCGGCGATACGGTTGCCGCTTTGGTGCATGCTGGTGTTGAAGACGATTTCACCTATGTCTCGACTGCCGGGGGTGCCTTTCTTGAATGGCTCGAAGGCAAGACATTGCCGGGCGTTGCCGCACTTGAAGCTGAATAGGTTAAATTAGGGAAGTGGTTATGAACCTTGTGGAACTGAACAAAATTGCCAATGCGATGGTTGCGCCGGGCAAGGGCATCTTGGCCGCCGACGAGTCATCGGGAACAATTAAAAAGCGCTTCGATTCAATCAATGTTGAATCAACCGAAGACGCACGCCGCGATTACCGCGAGATGTTGTTCCGCACCACCGAAGCCATGGAAAATCACATCTCTGGTGTGATCCTTTTTGACGAGACCATTCGTCAAAAGGCGGAAGACGGAACGCCGCTTGTTAAATTGATTCAAGACGCTGGCGCGATCCCGGGCATCAAAGTCGACAAAGGCGCGCAAGATCTCGCAGGTGCGCCGGGTGAAAAAATCACCGAAGGGCTCGACGGACTTCGGGCGCGGCTCAATGAATATTACGAGCTTGGTGCGCGCTTTGCGAAATGGCGCGCCGTGATAGATATCGCGGGCAATGAAATTCCATCAGGCTACTGCATTTCGACAAACGCCCATGCGCTTGCGCGTTATGCTGCGCTTTGTCAGGAAGCGAATATTGTTCCGATCGTTGAGCCGGAAGTCTTGATGGATGGCGATCACGATATTGATCGGTGTTACGAGGTTACTGAGTTCACGCTCAAAACTCTTTTTGATGAGTTATATGCCCAAGACGTCGCGCTAGAAGGAACTATCCTCAAGCCGAATATGGTGATCTCTGGCAAGAAATGCCCTGAGCAAGCAAGCGTTGCGGAAGTTGCGGAAATGACGGTGCGTTGTTTCCGTCAGGCTGTGCCCGCGGCTTTGCCGGGTATTGTCTTCCTGTCTGGTGGCCAGTCAGATGTTGAAGCGACCGCGCACCTTAATGCGATGAATGAGCAGTTTGCCGATCAAATGCCTTGGGCGCTTTCATTCTCTTATGGGCGCGCACTTCAGGCGGCACCGCTGAAAGCGTGGGGCGGAAAGGCCGAAAATGTTCCTGCAGCGCAAGCAGCCTTCAACCACCGCGCAAAAATGAACGGCCTCGCGCAATTGGGCGAATGGTCGGATGGCCTCGAAAACGCGTCCTAATCCGACCAATTTTAAGCAAATTAAGAGCCCGGTAAGTTTTGCCGGGCTTTTTTATTGTCGCGCCCTTGAAATATTATCCGTTGAGGGCAAAATCAGTTAGGTAAACTGGTTAGTGTAATAATATCTCATCACAGGCAGGCCATGAAATGACCCAAGTCCTAGAGCCGCAAGAACAAACACAGCAAGAAAAGGCAGCTGTTGAAGTCCCGCCTGAAGAAATTGTCTGGAAGAATGGTTTTCCGCTGCCGCCGCAATCGCCAATTCGGCCCTGGCATGCGTTTATTTCTGTGTTGCGGTTAGTCCGGAACAAAGAGGACACGCGCCAGGTGTTTGAAGTCATGCAGGCTTTGTCGGGGCGGTTCGGGCACGAATTATTCGAGCGCTTCACCAATACCGAATATGGCCGCCGGGTTGTGACCGAGCCGGTAAAGCTGGAAAAGCTGCTCGGTGACCGCGAACGGCTTCGTCGATATCCCGAAGGAAGTTTGGGGCGCACCTATCTCGCCTTTATGGAAGGGGAAGATCTCACGCCAGAAGGTTTGTTGGACGCCGCCGAAGAAGCGGGCATCGATTTTAAGGGCGAAACTCAGTTCCCGGAATATCGCCGCCTGTTTCTTCATCTCGATGTTAGTCATGATTTATGGCATGTCCTGACCGGTTATGGTCGCGATTCCTTAGGCGAGCTTTGCAATCTGGTGTATACGCGCCAGCAAACGAATAATCCGGGTTTTAAATTGATCGTGATGATCGGTTTCCTCGCACAAAAGCTCGAAGAACCTTTGCAGCCAATTCAAAAAGCGCTCGCAGAAGCCAAACGCAATGCCCGCAAGTCGGAATGGGTTCTTGGCTATGATGTCGAGGCATTATTGCCGCTCCCGCTTGCGGAAGCGCGTGCGAAACTCGGCATTGGCGAGCCAAAAATCTATAACGCGATCCCCGATGAGATTAAGCGTAATCTCTTAAAGCCCAAAGTGACGCAAACGCAGACCGAACGCGAACGCGGTCGGGCCGCACAATCGCCGGCGTAATATCAAAAAAATTGCGGTCGTCGCCTATCGCAGTTTCTTTGCGCGCGCCCTATATAATCTCTTATGCATTTAGACAGTCGATTATATCTGATTTCGCCGCCACAAGTCCCTGACCTTGCCGCGTTTGCCGAAGCGTTTAAGGCGGCGCTTGGTGCCGGTGATGTTGCGAGCCTTCAACTCCGACTGAAATCCGCCGATGGTTCAGCGGTGCCTGATGATGATGTGCTCTATGCGGCTGAGGCGTTAATGCCGATTGCCCAGAAAAATGAAGTGGCATTTATCATTAATGATCGCCCGGATCTGGTGCTGAAAACCGGCGCAGATGGGGTCCATGTCGGGCAGTCCGATGCGTCGTGCAAAAAGGCCCGTGCGATTTTGGGCGATGACGCAACTGTGGGCGTGACCTGTCACGATTCGAAACACCTTGCGCTTGTCGCCGGTGAAGAGGGGGCCGACTATGTGGCCTTCGGTGCGTTTTTTCCGACCAAGACCAAGGAAACCAAATTCAAAGCCGAAACCGGCCTACTTGAATGGTGGAGCTATGCGACGACCCTGCCATCGGTGGCAATTGGCGGCATTACGCCAGAAAATTGCCGGCCGATCGTGCGGGCGGGGGCTGATTTTCTCGCAGTTTCGTCTGCGGTCTGGGACCATCCAGAGGGGCCAGCCGCAGCTATCAAGGCATTTGAGAAATCCATCTCTGAGGCATGATCCTTGCTACTCATAGCGCAAAAGAGGTGTGCGTTATGATTAAACCGGAATGGATTTCAATGCTTTGTGGTGTTGCCATCGTGGCGATGTGCTTTGCGTTTTCATTTGCTGAGGGCATGAATATGTCTGCGCCTGCAAGTGGCACTGAGGTCGCAATCAACCGCTAGGCGGCGCGGACGAACCGGACTACACTTCTGCGCATGAGGGTGCGCTATTTACTAATTTCTGTCGTGACTGGTTTTCTGCCGCTGACGTCAATCGCGGCGGACAGCGAAGACTTGTTGGCAGCAAAATCGGCGATCCGCGCTGGCGACTATGGCGAGGCGCGTGCGGCACTTGAGCCACTCGATCAGGCGGGTGACGCCGACGCCCAGCATCTCCTCGGATATCTCTATGAAAACGGATTTGGCGTAACCCGCGATCTTCAGCATGCGGTTAATTTATACCTTCGAGCAGCGCGCGGCGGTAATGCGGAGGCGCAATTCGCATTGGGAGAACTCGCTTATGAAGGCGAAGGCATCGAGCAAAATGCGAAGACCGCAGCCGGTTGGTATCTTCTCGCCGCGAAACAAGACCACGCCTTAGCGAAGTTACGCCTTGGGGTTTTGTATGCCGAGGGCAATGGCGTGAAGCGCGACCGACAAAAAGCGCTCAGCTATTTCGAAGATGCGGCGATTGCCGGTGAACCCATTGCCCAACGCAATTTGGCGATTGCCTATCTTTCCGGCGATGGCGTGGCGCAAAATCTTGGCAAAGCGGCGGAGTGGTTTGAACTGGCCGCGGCAAAAGGGGATGCGGTCGCGAATTATAATCTCGGTCTTTTATATCAATCAGGTCGGATCGGCCCGCCGGACCTGACGGCTTCGGCGGAAAAAATGCGTGCCGGTGCGGAAGCCGGGTTTCCCCCTGCCATGGTCGGGCTTGGTTTGTTGCTGCATGAAACCGGCGGTGCCGATGAGTTACCGGTCGATTGGTTTGAACTGGCAGCGGCCCAGGGTGATCCGCAAGGGCGTTTTCTCTATGCGGTGGCATTGGCCGAGGGTGATGGCCGCCCCCAGGACATCGCCGGTGCGATCGGGCAATTGGATTTGATCCTTGCAGATAAAACATTGCTTGATCCCGAATTCCGCCGGCAGGTGTCATCATTGCGAAAGACCCTGTTGAAAGATTTGCCGCGAAACCGTCAGGCAACAAATAGAAACTGACTGCGCGGGCATTCCCCTTTTGTTCCAAATTGCTCTATGGTCGCCCCATGAGCGCAGTGATTCGTATTTTGGGGATTGATCCCGGTTCCATCGTAACCGGATGGGGCGTGATCGAATGTGCCGGCACGCGATTATCCTATATCGCCTCAGGTACGATCCGCACCAAGCGCGGTGCCGCCCCGGCCGAAAAGCTCGCGCAGATTTATAGCGGCCTTACGGAATTGCTCGATACCCATTCGCCAGATCAGGCAGCCGTTGAAGAAACTTTCGTCAATGCCAATCCGCGCGATGCGCTCGTTCTGGGGCAGGCAAGGGGCGTTGCGTTGTTAGCGCCGGCCAGTAGGGGGCTGACGGTCGCGGAATATGCGGCGAATTCGGTCAAGAAATCGGTGGTCGGTCGCGGTCACGCAGACAAGCAGCAGGTTCAATCGATGGTCAAAATCCTGCTGCCGAAATGCGGTGACCTCAAAAGCGACGAGGCCGATGCGCTGGCGGTCGCGATCTGCCATGCGCATCATGCGGGGCATAATTCAATGATCAAAAGGCAAAAAGCATCATGATCGGCAGACTAAAAGGCAATGTCATTTCTGTCAGCGAGGACACGGCCATTATTGATGTGGGCGGTGTTGGTTATGAAATTTATGCGGCTTCCCGCGTTCTGCAGGGATTCCAGATCGGCGAAGATGTTGTCCTGTCGATCGAAACCTTGGTGCGCGAAGATCTGATCCGGCTTTTTGGCTTTCCGTCCGAAAGCGAACGCGCGGCCTTTCGCATTTTACAAACGGTTCAGGGGGTCGGCGCGAAACACGCGCTGGGCATTCTTCAGGTGCTTACCCCGGCTGAGCTATATGACGCCATCGCCGCTGAAGATCTGACGGCGGTGTGCCGGGCCCACGGGGTCGGTAAGAAACTTGCGCAGCGGATCGTCACCGAGTTGCAGTCAAAAGTTGGTGCGCTGGCGGCGACGACTGGCGATGGGCCGACACTTGTGGCGCGGCGGGCGGTGGATGATGCGCCTGCGGATCAAGCGGTGGGTGTGCGCGCTGATGCGGTATCGGCGCTATCGCATCTTGGCTATGACGGTGTCGATGCTCGCCGGGCGGTGGCCCGCGCCGCCGAAGGGCTGGATAGCCCCGGTGTCGAAGTGTTGATCAAGGCGGCGCTGAAAGAGTTGGCTGCCTAAGGTAGTCATGCGTAACATGGTGTAGACGGATAATTGAATGGCTGAGCCCGCATATAACGAAGACCGACTGATCGACGGCGATACAAAGCCCGATGATCTTGATGCTGCTTTGCGGCCCAAGATGCTTGATGATTTCGTTGGTCAGGCGAGCGCGAAAGACAATCTGCGGATTTTCGTTGGTGCGGCCAAGGCGCGGTCCGAAGCGCTCGACCATGTTCTGTTTCATGGCCCGCCGGGCCTCGGCAAGACGACGCTGGCGCAGATTGTGGCCAATGAACTCGGTGTTGGTTTTCGGGCGACCTCTGGCCCGGCCATTACCAAGGCCGGTGATCTGGCGGCGCTCCTTACCAATCTAGAGGCCGGGGACGTTCTTTTTATCGATGAAATTCACCGGCTCTCCCCCGCAGTCGAAGAGGTGCTTTATCCCGCGATGGAGGATTTCGCGCTGGATTTGATTATCGGCGAAGGGCCGTCAGCGCGATCTGTACGGATTGATCTGCCGCGCTTCACCTTGATCGGCGCGACGACCCGATCCGGACTTCTCGCGAAACCCCTTCTTGACCGGTTTGGTATTCCGGTTCGGCTCGAATTTTATACGCAAAAAGATCTCGCGTCGATTGTCGCGCGCGGAGCTTCGCTCCTTGGCGCAGAAATGTCCGTGGACGGTGCAAATGAAATTGCCCGCCGCGCCCGCGGGACGCCGCGTGTGGCCGGACGGCTGATGCGGCGGGTGCGGGATGTCGCGACCGTTGAAGGGGCCGCAATTATTGATGCTGGCGTCGCAGATCGCGCACTGGAACGGCTGGAGATTGATACGCTCGGTCTCGATCCGCTTGACCGTCGTTACCTTCGCTTGATTGCCGAACATTTTGGCGGTGGGCCGGTTGGTGTTGAAACACTCGCCGCGGCCCTTGCCGAAGCGCGCGACGCCGTTGAAGACGTGATCGAACCGTTCCTATTGCAACAAGGGCTTATTCAGCGCACGCCGCGCGGCCGGATTCTCTCCGCAGGCGCTTGGACCCATTTGGGCCTGGTTGCGCCTAAACCGAGCGCGCTTGATCTTTAAAATCAGTTGATAACGCCAAAGTCGCGCAGATGACCTTCAATCCGATTGCGTAAATCATCATCAGATTTTTCGTACAGATGGATTACGGCGTAATTCTCAACGCCCGCGCCATTCGCGATAAAAAGATTGGCGCTGTGCCACCAATCATCCTGGGTCAGCTCAATCACGTTTTTGGTTTGCGCATGCATCACCCCAAAAAGCGCAGACCCCTGATCGGCGATAACGGTTTCCATCTCCGGCGCTAACGCATCGAATTTTTCTGGTGAGGCTTCGCGGGTATCGAAAACCTTCCCGCCGAGATTCTCGACGATCCGCGCGACCGTTTCCGACGGATAAACCCGCTGCGCCGCTTCACTTTTCGTATCAAAACGACCGAGATAGATCATTGATCCGGGTTTAGGGCTGGGCGGCGTAATATTGAATTTGTTGCGGAAGGCTGCGACTTCCGGCTTGCCCCAATAATAGCTGGGAATACGCTTTTGCAGAATACGCGCATTTTCGATGCGCAGTGTTTTCTCGGCTATCACATAGGAAATCCCCAAGGCATTTATGTCACGCAAGACATAAGGTTTGTCCGCAAGCACCTTCGGTAGCACAAGCGGCTCGACAATATTTTCGGCCGTGATCAGCGCCAGCACAAAATCACCAACCCAATCACCATAGGTGTACGGAGTTTCCGCTTCGATGATCGTGCCGGCCGGAATAGTCCGCGCAGGCTGAATTTTGCGTGATTTCAGAATTTCTGCTGTCGATGGCGGGCGAATGGAATAGCGCGCAAAGCAAACGCCGTTCTTTATGGCAAGCCCCGTGGGCGTGTAATCAATTGCGGTCGCGCCCGTAAATTCATCGCGCGGGGTTTTATAGGCTAGCCGCAATTGCGAACCGCGATCACCGACGGCTTCGACCGCATCTTTTTGTTCGCATTCGAGTTCGTCTTTTCGCGCAGGTTTCCAAAGGCCAATGGCGGCAAAAAGTTTTTGGATGGGCGTTGCAACCCAGATCCGCAACCGCACCAAGGGGTGTCGCCAGTCGAGATTCCCGATCACTTTCATTCGCGCAACCTTTGATACCTTTTCGTCGTGTTTGCTCAAACGGGTCTAATGGCCCTAATCGATGAAAGAGCCGTGAACAACAACACATCTCGCGGCGAAATGTGTTAATGAGACCAGATGACTGAACAGACGTATTATACTTTACCCATTCGCATCTATTACGAAGACACCGATTTTTCCGGTGTCGTTTATCATGCGGCTTATCTCAAATTTTTTGAACGTGGCCGGACTGAATCGTTGCGTACTTGCGGGGTTCATCATTCCGAGATGCTCAAACGAGACGAGCCCTTGGCTTTTGCCGTGCGCAAGATGACCACAGAATGGATCACGCCTGCGCGGATAGATGATCTGCTTGAGGTGCGGACATGGTTTGTCAGTGCGAAGGGCGCACGAATGAATTTGCGGCAGGAAATTTGGCGCGATGATCAAATGCTCGCGACCGCTGATGTCGAAGCGGCATGTATGTCACTTGATGGCCGTGCGCGGCGATTGCCGAAAGAATTTATCGAAAGTTTTGGCGTTGACCGCCGGCCCGGGTAAAAAAATTACGGCTCGTCAAAATCTGCGTTTTTGGTCGTAAACCTTTTATTAACCGGGATTAAACTTTGGAAAGCACCCATAAGAGGGCTTCCTAAAGCCTCTGAATTGCCCAATTTCCAGCCATAAGGGGATTATACGAAGGCCCGTTCAGTGTTAACGATAGTCGAGCCCCGCGCGGGGTGATAGCGCGCATAAGGGTCGTTTGTGCCGTTTTCTGTGTTTTCGCAGGCGGCAGGCGGCAAAGTTTGGTTTTTTGTTCCGCCCTATTCGGGGCGGTATCATGGGATATGTGAGACAATGGAAACAGAAGTCGCAGCAGCCGCATTGGGGGGCGATTTTAGCCTCTGGAGTTTGTTCCTGCGTGCCGACCCGATCGTGAAAACCGTGATGGCTATTCTTGTCATTGCGTCAATCTGGTCGTGGGCGGTGATTATCGACAAGTCGCTGACCTTCAGCAGAATCAAATCGAAATCCAACAAATTCGAAGATCAATTCTGGTCCGGTAAGCCGCTCGACGAGCTTTATCGCAAGATTGGTGATCGTCAGGATCACCCGATGGCGCGGGTTTTCGCCGCCGCCATGGAAGAGTGGAGCCAGGCGAAGAATGCTGGCCGGTCCGACACGCTGGCGATCAGCGCCCGTGACCGCATCGACAAGATGCTCAATGTCACGGTCTCGCGCGAGCTTGAAAAGGCGGAAAGCAATCTGGGTGTTCTTGCGACGGTTGGTTCTGCGGCACCATTTGTTGGTCTGCTCGGCACCGTCTGGGGGATCATGAATGCGTTCCAAGCGATTGCGCTAACCAAAGACACCAACCTCGCGGTTGTTGCGCCGGGTATTGCGGAAGCATTGTTCGCGACGGCCTTGGGTCTGCTCGCGGCGATCCCGGCAGTTGTTGGTTATAACCGGTATTCAGCGGCGCTTAATTCTTATGCGGTGCGGCTTCAGGGATTTGCGGATGAGTTCTCGGCGATCCTATCGCGTCAGCTTGACGAGAGGTCGCGTTAATGGCTGTGAAACTGAACACGGGTGGCGGGCGTCATCGGCCCGGCCGCACCCAGCCAATGGCGGAGATTAACGTCACGCCATTGGTCGATGTGATGCTGGTGTTGTTGATCGTGTTTATGGTTGCGGCACCATTGCTGACGGTTGGGGTTGCTGTGGACTTGCCGGAAACTGCGGCCAATCCGATTCAGGAAAGCGGCGAACCATTGACCGTTACCGTGTCGGCGGATGGCACCATCTATGTGCAGGAAACCGCAGTGGAATATGAAAACCTTGTTCCGCATCTCGAAGCGGTTGCGACCGCAGGTTACGACCAGCGTATCTTTATTCGCGGCGATGAAAACCGTGCGTATGGGGATGTTGTTCGGGTGATGGGACGAATTAATGCGGCCGGTTTCCGCCGTATCGGGCTCGTGACCGAGTCGGAAGCAGAATGATCCAAGCAAACGGTTTGTAACGAAGGCCAGTGGTTTCATGCGTTTTGGCGTTTTCGCATCAATTCTGTTTCACCTCGCCCTTGTTGGTGCGGGGTTTATTGCGCCGTCTTTTATCGATTTGCCGGACGTTGCGCCGGAACAATATATCCCCTTGGATTTGATCCGCGAGGCTGAACTCGACCTGAAAACCAGTGTTCCCGCTGCTGCGCCGGAGCCGGAAGAGGAGCCCGAACCGGAACCCGATATTCCCGAACCGGTTGTCGAGGAACCGCAGCCGATCGAAGAAGCGCCCCAGCCCGTGGCAGAGGCGGAACCGGAGCCCGCGCCGGTGGTTGAGCAACCCGAGCCCGAACCTGAGCCGATTACGGAACCGGAACCAGAGCCAGCGCCGAAACCGGAGCCGAAAAAGGCACCGTCGGTAAAACCGAAACCAAAGAATGATGAGCTTGATCTCGATGCGCTGTCGCAACTTATCGACAAAGAGCGCCAGAACGAGAACAAACCAAAGCCGTCGGCACCGTCACAGACGACTGAGACAGCGGAGCGCGCGCGCGCAGCCATCGGCGCTGGCGACCGCCTGACGGCGAGTGACGAAGCAAAAATGCGGGCGGCGATTGCGCGGTGTTGGAATGCGAGCACGATTATTGGCGCACCGGAACCGGAAAAGCTATTGGTCGTTATTGATTTTGAATTGAACCGCGACGGCACATTGGCGTCACAACCGCGCGTTGTAAATGATTTGCAAATTAACCTGTCTGGCAATCAGTTCTGGCGCGTCGCCCGGCGAGAAGCCGCAAGCGCGGTTGTAAAATGCGCGCCTTATGATTTCCTGCCGCAAGAGCGGTATGAGACATGGAAAGAGTTCCGATTTAATTTCGATCCGAGCCTGATGGTCGGACGATAAAACAAAACCTAATTTCAGGGGGCCTGAAAGAGAGTAGCGATATGAGAAAAATTCTGACGATTCTCCTGACATTTATGGTCGCCGCATTTGGCCAGTCCGCTTTTGCGCGGGTAACCATCGACATCACCCAAGGGAATGTTGATCCGATGCCGGTCGCCGCGCCAAATTTTCTGGGTGCGGATGATCAAACGGCTGCATTGGGTCGCGACATCACTGGCGTGATCATGGCTGACCTTGATCGGTCCGGTCTGTTTCAGGTTATCGATCAGCGGGCCTATATCGAAAAACCGGAAAGCGTGAATGCGCGCCCGCGCTTTGCGGATTGGCGGATTATCAACGCACAGGTTTTGATTGTCGGCGAGGTGCAGGAATTGCCCGATGGCCGCATTCAGGTTTCAACCCGCGTGTGGGACGTTTATGGCGATGAGCAATTAGGCGCGGTGGCGTTTAAGACCCCGGCCGATAATTGGCGGCGCGCAGCGCACAAAGTCGCTGATTTTGTTTACAAAACCCTGACCGGCGAAGAGGGCTATTTCGATACGCGTCTGGTTTTCGTTCATGAAACCGGCCCTAAAGACAAGCGCGTGAAGCGCCTGATGATCATGGATCAGGATGGTGCCAACCCGATCCCGCTGACCGATGGACTCGGCTATCAGGTTCTTACGCCACGTTTCTCGCCGACCCAGCAACAGATCACCTATATGGCGCTGTTCGATAATCGTCCGGGTCAGGTCTATCTGTTCAATATTGAAACCGGCGAGCAGGAACAGCTTGGTACATTTCGCGGCATGACCTTCGCGCCACGTTTTTCACCGGATGGTCGACAGGTTCTAATGTCGATGGAGCGGGGCGGGAATTCAGATGTCTTTAAAATGGATTTGTCGACCCGGCGTCTAACCCGTCTAACCGATGATTCATCGATCGACACCTCGCCGACCATGTCGCCGGATGGTCGCCGGATCGCGTTCACATCGGACCGTGGCGGCACACAACAGATCTATGTGATGAATGCCGATGGCACGGGCCAAAAGCGGATCACCTTTGGTGAGGGGCGTTATCAGACACCGGTCTGGAGCCCGCGCGGCGATTTGATCGCGTTCACCCGAATGTATGGCGGACGGTTTTACATCGGGGTGATTCGCCCGGATGGAACCGGCGAGCGTTTGTTAACAGAGAGTTACCTTGATGAAGGACCAACATGGTCTCCTAACGGACGAGTTTTGCTGTTTTATCGTCAATCACAGCCGCGTCGCGACGGAACTGGTGCTGAATCTTCGTTATGGTCAGTGGATTTAACGGGAAGAAATCTTCGTCGAATTCGCACCCCGGGTGATGCTTCGGACCCTGCGTGGTCTCCATTATTGCCCTAAGTTACTCTTTTAAGGACGAAAATTCTGGTCGAGGATAAACGAAATTTCATTTTCTCACCGGAACAGTCGTTCTTGATTGCGAGCCCGTGTATCGCTACGATTCGCGCGTTGGTTAAATTTTAGGATTTAACTGACACAGAATTGTAAGATGGGGACTATAAGACTACCGTCGCGACTATGCGCTCATCTGCGCGTATGGGGTGTTGTAAAATATTAGGCTACGGGGCGGGGGCGCGCGCTCGCCAGGCCGGTTCAGGAGCCCAGGTCAAAACGGACTGGGAAGTGGAGCAAATAAATATGACGAACTTTTTTAAATCTGCGGGGGTGATCGCTTCTCTTGCGCTTCTTTCCGCCTGCGCTAGCACTAATGACGTTGGTGTTGTTGATACAACGGGTCAGGACACATCTGCGTCTAGCGCACCTACGGGGCCAGTGCCGGGTTCACAGGCAGACCTAGAGAATTCTGCCGGTCATCGCGTCTTCTTCGCCTATGACCAGTACACGCTTTCTCCACAGGCTCAGGCGACACTCGCTAAGCAAGCCGCTTGGTTGAAAGAATATCCGCAGACACGCATCATGATCGCAGGCAACTGCGACGAACGCGGCACACGCGAATACAACCTCGCGCTTGGTGCTCGCCGTGCTGAATCTGCAAAAGCATATCTCGTCAGCCTCGGTGTTGATGGCTCACGCATTACGACAGTTTCTTACGGTAAAGAGCGTCCGATTGATACGCGTTCAACCGAGGACGCATGGTCGGTCAACCGTAATTCAACAACAACGATTACTGGCGTAGCTTCTTAAGCTTCCCCGTTGTTGTAACGGAACAGGGCGCGTCGCTGATATTATCGGTGGCGCGCCTTTTCTTTTGGTCATTTGGGTAAAGCGGCGTTTTTTCGACAAAGTTTCATGCCATAATTGACCGGAACGCCATATGGTTCCCATATCAGCTATTGTAATATTGGCCGGTTCCGGAACACAGATGAATTGGACGAAAAGAGGTAGAGAGCACCATGCGCATTAAATCAGGTATGATCGCGCTTATCGGCGCAATGGCTTTGGCCGGACCGGCGCTTGGCGGCACGAAGGATGATGTCCGTGATCTTCAAGCGCGGATGCAACAGGCGGAACAGGCAATCGCCAATCAAAGCGCGATGATGGTTCGGATCTCTGAACTGGAGAGCCGTAACCAGCAGCTGACCGGCCGTATTGAAGAATTGACCTATAAACTTGAACAAGCCAACCAGCGGCTTGATGCCGTTACCGCGGCTTTGTCTGGCGGCACGGCTAGCGAGTTTGGTGATGCTCCCGTTGCCGGCGATGGACCGGTTGATCTGATGGGCGGTGCATCCGGTGCCGCGATGTCGAGTGATGACCCGATTGGCGATCAGATTGCGCGTGAGACGACCGTTGACCAAACGGGAACCGTCGGCGGCGGCGATGTTTCTTTACCGATCGACCCGAATGCGGCGTTTGATTATGCGTCGGGTTTCTTGCTCGCCGGGGACTATCAACGCGCCAAGGCTGCGTTCAGTCTTTATCTTGAGGCTTTCCCAAATCATCAGCGCACCCCGGATGCGCAATTCCGTTTGGGTGAGATTCATCTTGCGCTCGGCGAGAATGCGGCAGCGGCCGATGCCTTTATTGCGCATATTCGCAACTATCCGAATAACAGCCGTGCAGCGGAAGCTTATCTCAAACTCGGCACGGCGTTTGCGCGTCTCGATAAAACGAGTGAAGCCTGCACTGTCTTCAAAACCATGAAGTCAAAACATCCGAACGCACCGAGCGCGGTCGTTCAGCGTACGGATCTGGAAATGGCGCGCATTGACTGCAAATAAGCCGATTTCCCAGAGCGCTTTTGACGAACGGGCAAAAGCGCTCGACCTGCCGAAAAAATTTGCTATCGCTGTTTCCGGTGGGCGCGATTCTATCGCGCTCGCGCGGCTCGCGGCTGGTTATGCCAAAGCCACTGGAGCAGAGGTTCTTGCGCTTACGGTCGATCATGGGTTGCGGCCCGAGGCCGCCAAAGAGGCCGCAAAAGTATCGCAATGGTGTGCGGCGATTGGCCTTTCGCATCGGCTTTTGCGTTGGGCAGGCGAAAAACCAAAAACGGGCATTCAGGCGGCCGCGCGATCAGCGCGTTATCGGCTCTTGATTGAAGCCGCGCAAAGCGACGGCTGCGAGGCAATTATAACGGCCCATAGTTTAGACGATCAGGCAGAAACTGTTTTCATGCGGCTTGGCCGCGGTGCGGGTCCGCGCGGCTTATCCGCCATGAAGGAAGAAACATGGGTCGCCGCCGGTGCGGGAGAACCGATTCGATTGTTACGGCCCTTGCTGGGCTTTCGCCGGATGGACATTACCCGGTTTCTCGACGAAGCCGGGCAGGATTATGTCGATGATCCGTCTAATGACGATCCCACCTATGAGCGCGTGCGTGTGCGCGCGGTGATCGGGGCGCTGGAGGAGCAAAACCTTCTGACCGCAGCGGCGCTGGCCAAAACTGCAGAAGAGATGGGCAGGGCGCATAGGCGTCACTGTGCGCAGGAAGAAGCGGCATTTGAAGCACAAGACGGGAAGTTCTATCGCTGGGGCGGCGTATCGCTTAATCTGGACCCGAAAACCGACCTTGATGTGATGACGGGGCTATTGCGGCGGCTCATCTATTCGGTGGGGGGCGCTGTTCACTACCCAAATCAAGATCAGGCCCGTTCGGCCTATTCTCAGGTCACTGCCACCGGGACGGCGACACTGGGCGGTGCATTGCTGAAAATGCGAAAAGACATGCTCTGGATTATCCGGGAACCAGCGGCGATTACCGGTCGCGCCGATATTCCCCCTCTTGGCCGGGTCCCGCTCGATCAGCCGATTTTGTGGGATAACCGCTTTATCATTACGCCACAGGCCGGATTTTCTGGCGAAATCGGACCGTTAACAGAAAATGACATCGCGCAATTGGCCGCTGGTTCCGGGTTTTTTGAGGGGCCAAAAGAAGCTTTGGCGACGCTACCTGGTATATATGCAGACGGCATATTGATTGGCGCGCCGGCCCTCCTATTTAATCAGACGGAAGCGGCTGTTTTGCGGTCGCTGACACCGGAACGATATGTGTCGGAAATTGTTAGATTTTCGTAGAAATGTCACGAATCGGATAGCGCTGGCATTTCTTAACGCCTATCTACTAAACTACTGGACTTGAACCGGCGTATAATCAATTGCGCCGCAAAATTACGAATTAAACTGCCCAATACCGATCTGGGTGACGGGCTGTAAGGAACGATCGAATGAACCGTAATCTCCTGATCTGGGGCCTTGTCATTGTCCTTTTTATTGTGGCGTTGCAGTTGTTCGAATTTTCGACGCCCGGCCCGCAACCGCAGGAGCTGAGCTATTCTGAGTTCGTCGAGCGCATTGAAACCGGTGAAGTCCGAAATGCCGATGTCGCTCGTGGCCAGGTCACGGGGCAACTGACTGATGGCGTCGATTACGTAACCACGATCCCCGAAGATGGTCAGACTGCCATCGCTGAGCGGCTCGACAATGCGGGCGTATCGACCAAAATCCAGAAGGAAGAGGAGCTTCCGCTTCTTCTTTCTCTCTTGATCAATATTCTGCCACTTCTGATTTTCCTCGCTTTCTTCCTCTTCATCATGCGCCAGATGCAAGGCGCGGGCGGCAAAGCCATGGGCTTTGGTAAATCGCGCGCCAAACTTTTGACCGAGCGTCAAGGCCGCGTGACCTTCGAAGATGTCGCCGGCATCGATGAAGCGAAAGAAGAGCTTGAGGAAATCGTCGAATATTTGAAAGACCCAATGAAGTTCCAGCGCCTTGGCGGTAAAATTCCAAAAGGTGCGCTGCTTGTTGGCCCTCCTGGAACCGGTAAGACATTGCTCGCCCGCGCTATCGCTGGTGAAGCCAATGTGCCGTTCTTCACCATCTCGGGTTCAGACTTTGTTGAAATGTTCGTTGGTGTCGGTGCGAGCCGCGTCCGCGATATGTTTGAACAGGCTAAAAAGAACGCGCCATGCATCATCTTTATCGACGAGATTGATGCGGTTGGTCGCCATCGTGGTGCCGGCCTTGGTGGCGGCAATGACGAGCGCGAACAGACCTTGAACCAATTGCTGGTCGAGATGGACGGCTTCGAATCGAACGAAGGTATTATCCTTGTGGCCGCGACGAACCGCCCGGACGTTCTTGATCCGGCGCTTCTGCGCCCTGGTCGTTTCGACCGTCAGGTCGTTGTTCCGAACCCGGATGTTATTGGCCGTGAGAAAATTCTTTCGGTCCACGCGAAGAAAGTGCCGTTGGCACCCGATGTAAACTTGCGGACATTTGCGCGCGGTACGCCGGGTTTCTCCGGTGCGGATTTGGCGAACCTTGTCAACGAAGCGGCGCTGTTGGCGGCGCGACGCGGCAAGCGTTTCGTTACGTCCAAAGAATTCGATGACGCCAAAGACAAGGTCATGATGGGCGCTGAGCGTCGGTCCATGGTCATGACCGAAGAAGAGAAAATGCTGACTGCCTATCACGAGGCAGGGCACGCGCTGGTTGCGCTTTCCGTACCCGGCAATGATCCGGTCCATAAAGCGACGATCATCCCGCGGGGTCGCGCGCTTGGTATGGTGCAATCCCTGCCGGAGCGTGATCGTTATTCGATGACGCTGCAACAGATGACCGCCCGTATCGCGATGGCGATGGGTGGCCGTGTTGCGGAAGAATTGAAATTCGGCCGCGAAAAAGTGACCTCGGGTGCGTCCTCCGATATTGAGATGGCGACGAAAATCGCCCGCGCCATGGTTACGCAGTATGGCCTTTCAGAAAAGCTTGGTCCGATCGCTTATGCCGAAGATGAAGGCGAGGTGTTCCTTGGACAGAGCATTGGCCGCACGAAGTCGATTTCGACCGACACAGCCAAGATGATCGAAGACGAGATTCATCGCTTCGTGACCGAAGGCCACGATCTAGCGAAAAAAGTTCTGACCGATCGCCGCGAAGATTGGGAGAAAATCTCTCAGGCGCTTTTGGAATTTGAAACACTGACCGGTGAAGAAATCCAAAAGCTGCTCGACGGTGACGAGATCGTTCGCGAAGATCCGCTAGACCCTAAGGATCATACGCCGTCTGCATCTGTTCCTACGACCGGTGCACCTTCCGGCGGCAAGAAAAATGACGATGGTGCCGGCGGAATGGAGCCAACCCCAGCCTAATCGCCCGCAAAGACGAGCATGCCGAATATGAATAAACGCCCCGATATAATGGGGATCATCAATGCGACCCCCGATTCATTTTCTGACGGGGGTCGTTTTTTTGACCCTGAAACAGCAATCGCGCATGGTCTTCGCCTTGCGGCCGAAGGCGCAACGATCCTCGATGTGGGTGGCGAATCGACCCGCCCCGGTGCCGATGAGGTGCCCGTGGATGAGGAGATTGCGCGGGTCTTGCCGATCATTAAAGAACTTCGCACACAGACTGATATTCCTATTTCGATCGATACCCGAAAGCCGGAAGTTGCGGTCGCCGCCGTTGAGGCCGGCGCGACAATCTGGAACGATGTTACGGCGCTTGAGTTTTCGCCCGATAGCATCACAACCGCAAAGTCATTGGGCTGCGATATTGTCTTGATGCATGCGCAGGGCGATCCGAAAACCATGCAGGAAAAACCCAAATATGACGATGTGGTTGAGGGGGTTTTTGAATATCTCTCCCGCCGCGTTGCTTGTTGTGTGAATGCCGGGATACTCGAAAACAGGCTGATCGTTGATCCTGGAATCGGTTTTGGCAAAACTACCGAGCATAATCTTTTGTTATTGGCCAATCTTGATCGGTTAACCCAGATTGGTCGTCCGGTGCTTTTGGGGGCTTCCCGCAAGCGCTTTATCAGCGCCATTGATGGGGACAGCCCGCCAGATCAGCGGCTTGGCGGGGCACTGGCGGCTGTGTTGACCGGTTTCGCGCAAGGGTGTTCAATTTTCCGCGTACATGACGTCGCCGAAACCCGGCAGGCGCTAAATATTGCTGACGCCATAGAAAATCCGCATTTGTGGCGTTAAGGCATTGGATAAATTGACGTGTTACAGTCAATCAAATTCAATCAGGAGAGAGCAGCCCATGCGGGGCGATGATCAAATGACCGGTAAAAGAGAGATTTTCGGTACCGACGGTGTACGGGGGCTTGCCAATGCAGGTGCGATGACGCCTGACAATATTCTGCGGCTCGGAATGGCGGTTGGTCGTGTTTTCAAAAATGGTGCCCATCGCCATCGCGTCGTGATCGGCAAAGACACCCGTCTCTCGGGCTATATGATTGAGCCTGCATTAACCGCTGGCTTTGCGGCTGCCGGAATGGATGTGTTTCTATTGGGGCCACTACCGACCCCTGCCATGGCAATGCTGACACGGTCACTGCGCGCAGATTTGGGCGTTATGATTTCTGCCTCACATAATCCGTATTATGATAATGGCGTGAAATTCTTCGGCCCCGATGGGTTTAAACTATCTGACGAAACGGAATTAGAGATCGAACGATTGATGAAAGAAGGCCCCGATGTTGGCCGCGCACAATCGCCAGATCTGGGCCGCGTCAAACGCATAGATGATGCGGGCGCGCGCTATATCGAATTTGCCAAGGCGACCTTCCCGCGCCGTCATTCGCTAGAGGGCATTCGGATTGTCATCGATTGCGCGAATGGTGCCGGATATAAAGTTGCCCCGACGGTTTTGTGGGAGCTTGGTGCCGAGGTTAAATCAATTGGCGTTGAGCCGAATGGCACGAATATTAATCAAAATGTTGGCTCGACTGCGCCGAAGAAAATGCAACAGGCGGTGCTCGAATATCGCGCGGATATCGGGATTGCGCTCGATGGCGATGCGGATCGGGTTTTGATCTGTGACGAGAAAGGCCAGATGGTCGATGGCGATCAATTGTTGGCTATGATCGCGACCGACTGGAAATCGCGCGGCAAGCTAAAAGGCGACGGTATTGTATCGACGGTCATGTCGAATTTGGGGCTTGAAAAATTCCTCGAAGGACAAGGGCTAAAGCTCGCGCGGACGAAAGTCGGTGATCGTTATGTGGTCGAGGAAATGCGCGCCATTGGCATGAATATCGGCGGCGAACCATCAGGCCATGTGATCTTGAGCGACTATGGCACAACCGGTGATGGGCTTGTTACTGCGCTTCAGGTCTTGGCCGTTTTGGCCGCAAAGGGCGGCAAGGTCAGTGACATTTGCCACAGCTTTGAACCGTTCCCGCAATTGCTCCGCAATGTTCGCTTTAATGGCGGCAATCCGCTGGATCATGAAGACGTGAAAAAGGCGATCAAGGCCGGCGAAGATCGTCTTGGTAAGGATGGCCGCTTGGTCATTCGCAAATCCGGCACCGAACCATTGATCCGTGTGATGGGCGAGGGTGTGGACGATAAAGCGGTCACCCAGGCGGTTGACGATATTTGTTCGGCCCTCGAAAAAGTCGCATAAAAAACCGCCGACAAGATACGCATGTCGGCGGTCGCGCACTCGTCGCAACGAGTTAAGTGTTAAGCGAGAATGCGAATTTGTGCCCGTTTTGAACAGTTCCGGCGAGCGACTTTTCTTAGGCGCTTGTGCGGAACGCGGTGGGCTTGACGACCGCGTGCATCAACCGTGCAGATGAGCTGACGACCATGACGTGAACGGACGACCTGTTCGGTCAGAACGATCCGCGCATTATAACGCGTGTCAAACACCTCGCGATTTACGATCCGGCGATCGCGGCGATTATAATTATAACCGCGGTCATATCTGCGATCATATCGCCGGTCGTGATAGCGATCATCGCCCAAGCGAACAGAAATGCTCAATCCGGATTTTTGATAAGGGCCAGCGCGGTAATAACGGTCTGCCGCGTAATAGTTATAATAGTTCGCCGCATGGCTGCGGTGATCATGGTCGTGGCGGCAGTGATCGGGGCGGGCCGCCATTGCGGTGGTTACGCCCAGGGTCGCCATGCCAATTGCCGCGATGCCTATCGTTTTTAAAAACTTGTTCATTCTGGTTCTCCGTGCTTGCCCCAGCTGGATGCCCATGCCCGCAATATGCCGCCCGAATGGGGCAGGAATGTTGCGAATTCTGGCCAAAAAGCGGTCAGACACCGGTTTTCAAACAAGAAAATGTGAGTTGGAATTTGCGAATCAGGCCGATTGCGCCAAAGGGCCAAATCACCCTACTGATTCGCTATGGCTTATGCAGATGGACCTGACGACAACACGGTGAAGCGCGGTGCGCCGCCCCTCGATCAATGCAGCCTGGCGGCGGCGGTCGATATTGTGGGGGATCGTTGGTCATTGTTGATTATTCGTTCGGCTCTTTACGGGGTTACCCGGTTTGACGAACTGCATTCGTCGCTTGGTCTGCCGCGGACCGTTTTGTCAAAACGATTGAAAAGCCTTGTGGATGACGGCGTCATGCGGCGCCGGCCCTATAAAGAAGCCGGTCAGCGCACCCGGCATCAATATGTTTTAACGACAAAAGGCGTTGACCTCGCAATGCCGTTGATGGCGCTTATGCAATGGGGCGAAAAACATGCGGCCCGCGATGCGTCGAATGCGGGCATTTATGAGCGCGGAAAGCCTAATGCTCCCGCGCTCAAGGTTGGTCTTGTCAGTGAAGATGGCAGGCCAGTTGAATTACGCGATGCGCAATTGCTCGCCCGTTAAATCAGATCGATTTCCATCTGGGGTTTTCCGTCCGACGTTTTTTCAGCGCTAACGCCATATTTATTGACGCGCGCAGAAACACGCTGCCGGAAAGCAGAAAAGCTATCGAACGTCACCACGTCGACCGGTTCATCGAAATGAATGGTCACGCGCTTGTAATCTGATCCCAAAGACCTGATCGCAATGATCTCACCGGAAAACGCCTGACCCAGATACTGGCCACTGACCCTGTTCCCCAATGCCATAGCATCGGGCGGCGGGCTGTTTCCTGCGGCCGCATGGATCGTGTTCCAATCACGAAAGCCATATTGCTTCGCAATCAGTTCAAGACTTTCGCTGTGAGAAATAAAATCACCATCTTGCGCCAGACTGGCGCGAAGACGTTTTGCTTGTTGTTTAAGGCCGCCAACAGGCGGCAAAGTATCAGTCATGGTTAGCCTCAATTGCTTATGCCATGCGGATAAATCTGACGGGGCTCGCATTACCATCGGTCCGCATGCCGCAACAAAGCGGGCTGACCAGAAATAAAGAGGACTTCACCAAAGCTTTCGCTCGCGAGCGGCAGGGGCCTCGACCCTTGGCGCGTTCATATGGCGTGCGATGCCCGAATGTCAATAGACCGCTAGCGCGGGCCGCGTCGTCCAGTCGTGATGAGCGCACCCACCAAAATCAGGAAGATCCCGAAACCAAAAACCAGCCAAGAGGCACCAAGATCGACCCCGATATTAAATGCGGCTTCCGGAAAGACCTGAATTGCGAGCGCGGTCAGGCAACAAAAAAGCCCGATCCAGATAAGGTTGTTCCCTTGCATGTCTCACCCCTTTCGCCCCGAGCTATGGGTCTGATATTGATTAAAGTCGGCGTTTGTTTGAAAAGAAAAAGGCGATTAATTGCCGCAGCACAGAAAAGAGGGACTTTGTGAAAGGCCGTGTACTAATTATTGCCGGGTCTGATCCGTCGGGCGGGGCCGGTATTCAGGCCGATATAAAAGCGGTAACGGCCCTTGGCGGCTATGCGATGACGGCGATTACCGCTTTGACCGTACAAAACACCCTTGGTGTCAGCGGCGTACACCCTGTGCCGCCGCAGGTGATCAAAGACCAAATTGACGCAGTGATTGGTGATATTGGCGCTGATGTCATCAAGATCGGCATGATTGGTGACATCGAAACCGCCAAAGTGATTGAAACAGCGCTCAAAGAGAATGCCGAGATACCGGTCATTCTCGATCCTGTTCTTGTGGCGACCAGTGGCGATGCGCTCTCAATCGGTGATGTGGCGTCGTTTATCCGAGACCGACTATTGCCGCTAAGTTATCTCGTTACGCCGAATACGGATGAAGCCTCGGCGCTGGTCGGTATCAATGTCACGGATCATGACAGCGCATTGGCCGCGGGAAAACGACTTATTGAGAAGGGCGCGACATCGGCGCTCGTAAAAGGTGGTCATTTAAGCGGTCCGACCGTCGAAGATTTGTTGATTAGTAACGATGACGTGAAGTCCTTTACGTCGCCACGCATCGAAACGACCTCAACCCACGGGACCGGCTGTACGCTTGCGTCTGCGATCGCAACGGGAATAGCGCAGTCATTGTCCTTGACAGAGGCGGTAGAGCGGGCAATCGAATATGTGCAAACGGCAATTGCAACCGCGCCCGGTTTTGGCGCTGGCCACGGGCCGCTCAATCATTGCCATCCGCTCAAGGATTAAAAGCATCGCTATAGAGGTCTTTACAATAATTCGTTTGTAAGCCTCACCACCCCGACCGATATGCGGCCAATCAACGAAGGAGCAATGCCATGAGCATTTACAATTTCGAAACATGGGATGTTTTCACGGACCGCAAATTCGCGGGGAACCAGCTTGCGGTTGTGATGGATGCTGAAGAATTATCAACCGAACAAATGCAAACGATTACCCGCGAGTTTAATCTGGCCGAGACAGCCTTCGTCCTGCCGCCAAAGGACCCGGCGCATACCGCGCGCCTGCGGATTTTTACGCCGGGCTATGAAATGCCATTTGCGGGCCATCCAACCATTGGCTCGTCGATTGCCATAGCCCGCGCCAGAGGGCTTTCCGGTGACATTCGCCTTGAGTTAAATGCCGGGTTGTTTTCGGTGCATGTTTCTGCGGATGAAGATCGCGGTGATGCGGCTTTTATCAACCCGAACCTTCCCGCAGAAACCGGGGCTGCGCCAAAGACAGAATTGATCGAAGCCGCACTTTCTTTGCCTGCGGGCTCTATCGACATGGGCGACCATCAACCCCGAAAAGTGGGCGCGGGCGTGAACTTTATCTATGTTCGGGCAACGTTAGAAAATGTGAAAAACGCTAAAGTTGATTCGGCGGCGTGGGATGCGCTCGCGCTTGATGAAACAGTCGGTGTTTATCTTTATGCGGAAGGTGGCGACGCCAAAGACGCGAGCTATCACGTTCGCATGTTCGCGCCGGGCGCGGGGATTATGGAAGACCCGGCAACCGGTGCAGCGGCAGCCGGATTCCCCGGTCAGCTCATACGCGCAGGTGCCCTTAAAGAAGGTGAGCAGACATTATTGATTGAACAAGGCTTCGAGATGGGTCGTCCGAGCCAGATTTTTGCAACGGTCCAAGTCGATAAAGGGGCCGTTCAATCGGTCAAAATCGGCGGCAAAGCCGTTCACATGCAAACCGGTCAGCTTTTTGTTTGATCGGTCTCAGCAGGGGTGGTTTTTTCGACCATCGGCTTAATCTCGCCGGCGATTTCGCCGGCAAGCGCAGTGTCGTTTTTCGATTTGCGGTCAAAGGGGCTGCGCTGGCTGATGGCGACGCCAATCAGGATGATTGTCAGTGCAACAATCGCCGAGAGATCAAGGCGTTCGTGATAAATCAGCGCGCCCATCGCAACGGCCCAGACCGGTGTTATGTAATTGCTGAGCGCCATAAATCCGGCACCTGCGCGCCGGATTAGCATGATAATGATAACGCCATTAAGACCCGTCGGAAAAACTCCAAGGCCAACAACGCTCAATATGCTTGTCAGCGACCATTGATCCGCATCAAGATTAACAAGGAAAAAAGCAGGCGTCGCCATGACCGCCGCGACGATCATCATGCCGGCGGCAAATATCCGGGGCCGAATGGGTGGCGCACGCCGTGATAAAACCGCTGACGCCGCATAAAGAAGCGTTGCCAAAAGTAATGCGAGTTGCGCCCTGAAGTCAGAGGAGAGCGCACCAGAGATCACTTCCGGCCCCATCAATATGATGACGCCCAGAAAACCCAATCCAAAACCTATGATTTTTCGGCCGCTTAGATTTTCACCGGCAAAGAAATAGGCGAGTGCAACCGTCCAGATCGGCATGAACGCCATGTAAATGCCCGCAAGGCCGCTTTCGACATATTGCTGCGCCCAGGGAAAGATGAAAAACGGAATCACATTGCCGACGGCACCGACCGCAATCATCCAGCGCCAACTTCGCCGAATATGCCAATGGCCATGAGCCCGCGAAAAAAATGGCGGCAATCGCCGACCCGCTGCGCGCATCAAAATATAAAGCAGCGCCGCACCCACCCAAATGCGCCCTGCAGCAACGATCGGCGGCGGTATCGTTTCAAGAGCACTCCGGATCATCACAAAGGCAGAGCCGCCAAAGGCGACGATCAGGGTTAATAAAACCCAATCAAACGGCGTGGCTTCTTTTGGGGATTTCAGATTTGAACTCATAACTCCGCGCTATCGGTAGCCTTTGAAGCGCGCAAGAAAAAAATCTATTGCGTCGCAAAAAAATTATTGACGCCCCGATGGTTTTTACGCAAGTGTTGCGGCGGGCCACACCCCCCCAACGGGGTGCTAACCATCTGGAAGGATGGAATGATGACACAAACGACACCAGCGGTGCGTCCTGCGCGCCCGCATTTTTCTTCCGGTCCTTGCGCAAAGCGTCCGGGATATTCTCCTCAAGAACTCAATATTTCAGCACTCGGTCGTTCGCACCGGTCAAAGCTAGGCAAGTCCCGTCTTGGCGAAGCGATTGATCGTACGCGCGCGCTTTTGGGTGTGCCTGATGATTACCGCATTGGTATTGTGCCCGCGTCGGATACCGGCGCGGTCGAAATGGCCATGTGGTCAATGCTGGGTGAGCGCCCGGTAGATATGCTCGCTTGGGAAAGTTTCGGGGCTGGCTGGGTCAGCGACGTTACCAAACAACTCAAGCTCGATGCGCGCTCACTAACGGCCGGTTACGGTGAGATTGCCGATCTGGCCGCCGTAAACCCGGCGCATGATGTCGTGTTTACATGGAATGGCACCACCTCTGGTGTGCGGGTTCCGAATGCGGATTGGATTAGCGCTGATCGCGAAGGCATTGTGATTTGCGATGCGACCTCCGCAATATTCGCGCAGCCGCTCGATTGGGCGAAGCTCGATGTGGTGACCTATTCGTGGCAGAAAGTGCTCGGCGGAGAGGGCGCACATGGCGTGCTCATCCTTTCGCCGCGCGCGGTTGAGCGCCTTGAAAGCTATACGCCGCCTTGGCCATTGCCAAAAATTTTCCGTCTAACGAAAGGCGGAAAATTGATCGAAGGTATTTTCGAAGGCGCGACCATCAACACGCCATCAATGCTGTGTGTTGAGGATTATCTTGATGCGCTGAAATGGGCGTCATCGCTTGGTGGGCTGGATGCAATGCATGCGCGCGCTGATGCGAATGCGGCGGCGCTTGGCGCATATGTCGAAAAAACGCCATGGCTCGATTTCCTTTGCGAAGACCCGGCTTTGCGGTCGAATACGTCCGTATGCCTCAAGATTACGGACCCGGAAATCGCGGCGCTTGAAGAGGCTGATCAGCGCGCTTTCGTAAAAGCGATGGAAAAGCTCCTCGAAAGTCAGGATGCGGCCTATGACATCGGTGGCTATCGTGACGCCCCGCCGGGATTGCGTATCTGGTGTGGTGCAACGGTTGATACCGCAGATATTGAAGCGCTCGGACCTTGGCTCGATTGGGCCTATGCCAGCGCGAAAACAGCTCTTTAGTCTTTTTTTCAAATTTACATTCAGGGGATTACCATGCCCAAAGTCCTAGTCTCAGATGCATTGAGCGAAACCGCCGTGCAGATTTTCCGTGATCGCGGTGTTGATGTCGATTTCGAACCGAAACTTGGCAAGGATAAGGAAAAACTCCTTTCCGTGATCGATCAATATGACGGTCTGGCCATTCGTTCAGCCACAAAAGCCACGGCAGATGTGATCGCCGCTGCAAAAAATATGAAGGTCATCGGCCGCGCCGGTATTGGTGTTGATAATGTTGATATTCCCGCTGCGACGGCCGCGGGTATCGTTGTGATGAACACGCCTTACGGTAACGCCATTACAACCGCCGAACACGCGATTGCGATGATGTTTTCGCTCGTTCGTAAAATTCCGCAGGCGAACAAATCGACCCATGAAGGCAAATGGGAAAAGTCTGCCTTTATGGGGGCTGAGGTCTTCGGCAAGACTTTGGGTGTGATTGGTTGCGGTAATATCGGCAGCATCGTCGCGGATCGCGCGATTGGCCTTAAAATGCGTGTTGTTGCTTTCGACCCGTTCCTCAATGAAGAGCGTGCGCTAGAGCTTGGCGTTGAGAAAGCGGATATCGATACGCTATTGGCCAAGGCGGATATCGTAACCTTGCACACGCCACTGACGGATCAGACCCGCAATATCCTCAGCCGCGAAAATATCGCCAAGCTGAAAAAAGGCGCCTTTATCGTCAATTGCGCACGCGGCGGTCTGGTCGATGAAGAAGCCCTTAAAGATGCGCTCGACGAAGGTCATATCGCCGGGGCCGCGCTTGATGTTTATGCAACCGAGCCAGCTACCGAGCATCCTTTGTTCGGCCATCCCGCAGTTGTGGCGACGCCGCATCTCGGTGCTTCGACGACCGAAGCGCAAGAGAATGTTGCTATTCAGGTTGCAGAGCAAATGTCTGACTATCTGATGCGCGGCGCAGTCTCTAATGCGCTTAACTCGCCATCGGTCACAGCCGAAGAGGCACCGCGCCTCAAGCCCTATATCGCGCTTGCCGAAAAACTTGGCCTTTTTGCGGGGCAGTTGACGCAGACCGGTCTTAAAAAGATTGAAATCGCATTCGAAGGTGATGTTGCGGCGCTGAATACCAAGCCACTGACGGCATCTGCGGTGGCCGGCGTCCTCAAGCCAATGTTGCAAGAGGTCAATATCGTCAACGCACCGGTGATTGCGAAAGAGCGCGGCATTTCTGTTGCGGAGACAAGCCGCGATGACGCCGACAGCTATGAGAGTATTATCCGTCTAAAGATTGTTACCGAGAAACAAGAGCGGACGGTTTCGGGGACGATCTTTGGTTCGACCCCGCGCATCATCGAGATCAAAGGCGTCGAGATGGAAGCCGGTTTCGCGCCGCATATGCTTTACACAACCAATGAAGACAAGCCCGGTTTCATCGGTACGCTTGGCCAGACATTGGGTGAGGCAGGGGTCAATATTGCGACCTTTAATCTTGGCCGTTCCGCACCGGGCGAAGGCGCGATTGCGCTTGTCGCCGTCGATGAACCCTTAAGCGATAAAGTGCTCGAAAAGGTTCAGGCCTTACCCCACGTGACCCAGGCGGTTGCGCTAAGCTTTTAACGCCATTCACAAGCTGACGAAAAAGCCCGGCATCGCCGGGCTTTTTTATTGCCGAAATTTCTAGTCCGCCGCTTTTCGATAGATACCGATGAACCAGTCATCCCATTGGTCGGTTTCGGGATTAAACTGCCTGAAATGCTGTTTGACGCTGCCATCATCGCGCAGTGTCCAAACCCCTTCAAAGGGCGCTTGATCGCCGGTTCTTGTGGTGATCGTTCCCTCAAGGCGCATGGCGCCGCTCTCGTCGAGACCGCCTCCAATATCGATAACGGCTCCGGCGCTAACCCAGACTTGCCGCCAATTTTCACGCGCCGGGTCGACGAAATTATAGCTTTGACCCGTGCTGCCATTCACGCTCGTCCACTGCTCTAACAAAAGACACCCATTTTCCTGTTTCGAAATGGTGTTTTTGCCGGCGGGTTGGTCATTTGCGGTGACGACCCAATCCCCAAGCCAGAAATCGAAAGCGCTGTAAATGGGGGCGTCGCAGGTCAGTTGAGGCTGCTGGGCCATGGCGCTTGTGGCCATCGCTATAGATGTGGCCGCGATCAGGAAAGGCTTCATGACATATCCTTTCATTGCTGCCAGAAACACTAGTCCCATCGGGCGACAAACCGCAATCGGGTGAGTTTTCACCAAGCGCGCCGGAATGGCGCAATTAGCGCGCTGAATACGTTGACCAGCCCGCCAAAGCCCCTATTGTGCGCCGCGTTATCAATGGGCATTGGGCCCTGATTAAGGTCGGAGGCCTAAATGGCAGATGTTGCAGTTGTCGGCGCGCAGTGGGGCGATGAAGGCAAGGGCAAAATAGTCGACTGGTTATCGGCGCGCGCCGATGTGGTTGTGCGGTTCCAAGGCGGCCATAATGCCGGTCACACATTGGTCATTGATGGCAAGGTCTACAAATTATCGTTGCTGCCCTCGGGCGTTGTGCGCCCCGGCTGTGTCGGGGTTATCGGCTCTGGCGTTGTGGTCGATCCGTTTGCTCTTTTGGCGGAAATTGCCCGCATCAGCGAGCAAGGCGTGGTCGTCAATCACGCCAATCTCTGGATCGCGGAAAATGCTTCCCTGATCTTACCGGTCCACCAAGAGCTTGATGCCCTGCGCGAAGGCGCGGCAACCGGCGTTAAAATCGGTACCACCAAGCGCGGCATTGGCCCGGCTTATGAAGATAAAGCAGGTCGCCGCGGATTGCGCCTGGTTGATCTGGCTGACCTTTCGACCCTTCGCGAAAAAATCGACAATCTCCTTGTACATCATAATGCGCTGCGCCGTGGTTTTGGTCAGGCGGATTTCGCTGCGGACAAGCTATTTGAACAACTCAGCGAAATTGCCCCTAAAGTTGTGCCCTTCGCGCGGCCTGTCTGGCGTGAGCTGGACAATGCGCGCAAAGCCGGCAAGCGCATCCTGTTTGAAGGAGCGCAAGGGGTTTTGCTTGACGTTGACCACGGCACTTATCCTTACGTGACCTCTTCAAACACGGTGGCCGGTCAAGCCGCTACCGGGTCTGGGCTTGCGCCGCGCGCGGTGAATTATGTGCTCGGTATCGTCAAAGCCTATACGACCCGTGTGGGCGAAGGACCGTTCCCAACAGAGCTGCAGGACGATATCGGCAAGCGTCTTGGTGAACGCGGCCACGAGTTCGGAACCGTCACCGGGCGTCAGCGCCGCTGCGGCTGGTTCGATGCGTGTCTGGTGCGTCAGTCACTCAAGATCGCTGGCGTTGATGGCATCGTGCTCACAAAGCTTGATGTGCTCGATGGTTTTGAGGAACTGAAAGTTTGTGTCGGATATCGCATCAATGGCGAGGCGTTTGATTACCTCCCTGCGGGGGCCGAGCGCCAGGCGGCCGCGGAGCCGATTTACGAGACCATGGCCGGCTGGAGCGGCTCAACCGAAAAGGCCCGCTCATGGGCCGATCTTCCGGCGGAAGCGGTGAAATATGTCCGGCGCATTGAAGAGCTGATCGAAACGCCGGTTGCGCTTGTTTCAACAAGCCCTGAGCGTGATGACGTCATTTTGATGCGCGACCCCTTCCAGGATTAAACCCATCGCGCAGAATTGAGTTGCGCTTATATGGATAGGCCCACGCCGATCGGTTAGGGTCTATCCGTAGTGAGGGCCAAAGATGCAGCGTTTCAAAAAGTTTGTTTTTCCGGTTGTTGCGATTCTCGGGATCGCAATTTTTTCAATTGTTGGCCGGACGTCAGCAACCGATGCCAAATATGTCTATGAAGGCGAGCCGGAAATCATTGCGGTGACATTTGCTTCTGCCTGGTGTTCCGTATGCAAAATATTGGAGCCGCGCCTCGCAGAAGTAGTGCCGGAATTTTCCGACAAGCCGGTCAAATTTGTGCGGCTGGATTTCACCTTCGGCCAGACAGGAAGCGTTGAAGCGCAAGCCCGCAAAGAGGGTTTGTCTGATCTTTATCCGCGCTTTAAAGGCGCAACCGGATTTACGCTTCTTGTTGATCGCGATACCGGAGAGCTTCTTGATAGCTTGACCGTCAACCATTCAAAAGCCGCCATGCGGACAGCGATTGCGCAAGCCATTGCCTTAGCCCAGCGCGAGAAAATAGCCGATCCGTCATAACGTTTTGTGATCACTTTGGTTCCCTTGCGGAAGATACAATTTTATCTAAAAACCCCTGTAAACAGGCCGGTTTCGCTTAAACGTCCGGATACCGCATAAGCAACTTTATTGCGCCGATTTCACTTGCAGGTTGTGGTTTTTTGAGTCATCATTCTCTTGTTCCGAGGAGCGTCCCGCCTGTCACCAGTTGGTGACGACTTGTGCGACGCGTAACTTTATCACAAGCTCGCGGAAAGCAATTTTCGAGAGTTTCATGAGGAGCAATACGCGCCAAGAAGTATGGGCAAATGGGACTGAGATGAATCCTTTGAACCTGATCCAGGTGATGCTGGCGCAGGGACGGAACTAAAAAGGGTTGGTGGGAATTGCCTGTTTTACAGACAGTTTCAAACAGTCCCCGGTCGATTTCCTTGCCGTCGGGCCTAAATGCATATGCAGCGGTGAGGAAACCGACAAATTGAAAAAGACATTCGATATATATGCGCGATGCCGCGCAGGCACACGACGAGTCCCAAGCCATATTATCCGTATGCGCTTGGTATTGTTGTTTGCGTTTTTTGTTTCCCCCGCAATGGCTGCTGATAATGCCTGTATTCGACAAGTCGTCGATAAAACCGATTATCTTGTCTGTCAGTTTGAGCCAGCGAAACATGATCTGCGCCTGTTTTTAAACGACACGAACGGAGACCCTTTCGGTCATTTCAACGTGCTCGCCGAAAGTCTTGCTCGAAAAGGCGAGAAGTTGGTCTTTGGCATGAACGCCGGGATGTATCACCAAGACCGATCGCCAGTTGGGCAGTATGTTGAGGGCGGTGAAACCCTAAAGCCCCTCAACACAAATGATGGGCCGGGCAATTTTCACATGAAACCCAATGGCGTTTTCTGGATAAAGGGCGATAGGGCCGGCGTTACCACGGACGGAAAAGAGGGTGCCGATTATGCGACCCAATCCGGGCCAATGCTCGTTATTGATAACGAAATCCATCCGCGGTTTTTGCCCAAATCGACCTCTCTCAAGCGGCGCAATGGTGTTGGCGTGACGCCCGGCGGGACGGTCATTTTCGTGCTCGCTGATACGCCGGTGCGGTTTTACGATTTTGCGCTTTTCTTCCGCGACGTGCTGAAAACACCGAATGCGCTTTATCTCGACGGGACGATCTCGCGACTTTATGCGCCGGCGCTTGGACGTAACGACCCCGGCGCAGCCATGGGGCCCATCATTGGCGTGGTTGCGCCCAACGCTGAGGGCGGGCAGTAAGGGTACCTTGCTTTTCAAAGCGGACGCGGCATGTTGGCGGCGTCGTTGGTATCAATAGGAGTCCTCGCCTGTGAAAATCGCCACTGCTCTCTTATCCCTCGCCTTTGTTCCGGTTGCAGCATTCGCACAGGCCGCGCCACAAAGCGCGCTCAGCGAAGAAGAGGCGGCGATTGTCGCGCGCGTAGAGGCGAATTTCGACGACTCGATCACCTTTCTTGAGGAGGTGGTGAACATCAATTCCGGCACCATGAATCATGAGGGCGTGCGTGAGGTTGGTCACGCCCAAACCGAACCCTTCGAAGCGCTGGGTTTCGACGTAGACTGGATAGAACAGGAAAAAGTCGATCGCGCCGGGCATTTCAGAGCGGTGAAAAAAGGAAAAACCGGTGCCAGCCTGCTGCTGATTGGGCATCTTGATACAGTCTTTGCAAAAGACGGTGATTTCCAGGTTTGGCAGCGCGATGGTGACCGCGCCACAGGCCCCGGTGTTGTCGACATGAAGGGCGGCAATGTGGTGATCCTTTATGCGCTCAAAGCGCTCGACGAACTAGGCTTGATTGAGGATGCGGACATCACGGTCTTCATGACCGGCGACGAGGAAATGAGCGGCAAGCCAATCTCAATATCGCGCAAGCACCTGATTGCAGCTGCCAAAGACGCTGATGTGGCGCTTAATTTTGAAGGCGGCTCGGAAGGGGAAGTCGTGACTTCGCGCCGGGGGGCTTCGGGTTGGACGCTGACAACGACCGGCGTGCGCGCTCATTCGAGTGTGGTCTTTTCTGACGAGGTTGGAGCAGGGGCGATCTTCGAGATGGGGCGTATCCTGAATGATTTCTATGATGCGCTTGCTGATGAAGAATATCTGACATTCAACCCCGGCGTTCTCGTTGGCGGCACCGATGTCGAGTATGACGAAACCGCGACCAAAGGTTCGGCATTCGGGAAAACCAATGTCGTTGCACAAAAATCTGTGGTTGACGGAGGCTTGCGTTTTATCTCCGAAGAACAAAAAGAGGCGGCGCGGGCGAAAATGCGCGCGATCGTAGAGGACCACCTCCCTCAAACCGGAGCCGAGATTTCGTTTCAAGACAGCTATCCGGCCATGGCACCAACGCAAGGGAATATGGCGTTGCTGGAAATCGTTTCGGATGTCAGCGAGGATCTCGGGCAGGGGCCATTGAAAGGCAACGACCCGTCAAAACGCGGTGCCGCCGATATTTCCTTCGCGGCCCCCCATGTGCCCGCTTCGATGGATGGGCTCGGCCCACAGGGCGGAAATGCGCATACACCGGATGAATGGCTCGACGTGCCGTCGGTACAAGATGCGACGGCGCGGGCGGCGCTTCTGATCTATCGCCTTACGCGCGAGGATGCACCGCGGTTCGACGAGAACTAGGCGTTCAGACAGTTCTATCTGGCTTGGCGTGTTTATGATGCGCGCGAAGTAAACCGGAATAGTTATAACATTGGTGCCGGGCGCAGGGGATTGCGTCCGGCTTTTTGCGGATTGCGCTATCCTTGCGCGCCTTCCGTTGATTTGCTAGATATCCCCTATATTCCGAGGGGCGCCGGCGCACCGGCTGAGACCGTGTTTTGTCACACGGGCACCCTTTGAACCTGATCGGTTAAGACCGGCGAAGGGACGGAGGCGAAAATGATTACGACTTCTTCAGTACTGACATTGTCATTGGCCAAGGCGTTCGGGATCTACATGATCGCGGCGGGGGTTTCTGGCCTATTGGATCGCGACCGTTGGGCGGCGATGCTCAACGAGTTCCGCGCCCATAAGGGGCTGACCTATATTTCCGGCGTTTTCGTTTTCGCGCTCGGTTCGGCTCTGGTCATGGTTCACAATATCTGGACAGACCCGCTCGCCATCGCGATCAGTATCTTTTGCTGGGTCGCCGCGATCGAAGGGGTCGTGCTTATCGCCATGCCGGACCCGCTCATGAAATGGTCTGCGAGTCTTCTCCGCCCCGGCGCGGTTTTTGGCTTCGCCGTCGGCATTATCATTCTCGGCGCGCTTTTATTGCTGCTTGGTTTTACTGGCCGGGTCGGTATCGCCTGATACGCCGCGCCCTTCTGCATTAAAAATTTATCCAACCTTTCCAAGAAAGTTGCATCATGAACAAACACGTCCCCCAGTCTGAATTTAAAACACCTGAAGTCACCACGGGGGCCTTGCCATCATCGCGCAAAGTCTATGTGTCTGGCGATCAGTATCCGGATCTTCGCGTGCCTGTGCGCGAAATTGACCTGCACCCGAGTGCGAACGAACCGGCGGTGCCGGTCTATGACACATCCGGCCCCTATACGGACCCAGATGTCGAGATTGATGTCGAAAAGGGTCTGCCGCGCACGCGTACCGCATGGATCAAAGCGCGTGGCCATGTCGAGGAATATGACGGCCGCGACGTGAAACCCGAAGACAATGGCGGCGCGACCGGTAAGTTTCTGGCGCGTGAATTCCCGATTAGAAACCGCCCCTTGCGCGGTACCGGCACGGGCCCGGTCACGCAATATGAATTCGCCAAGGCGGGGATCATTACCGCCGAGATGGAGTATGTGGCGATCCGCGAAAATCTGGGCCGCAAGCAAATGCTCGAAGGCGCGGAAGAGCGCGTCGCCCAAGGCGAGAGCTTTGGCGCGGAGATCCCGCCTTTTATCACGCCGGAATTTGTGCGCTCCGAAATTGCCCGTGGCCGCGCGATCATTCCGTCCAATATCAACCACCCGGAGATCGAGCCCCAGATCATCGGCCGAAACTTCCTGGTAAAGATCAATGCCAATATCGGTAACTCTGCGGTGGCGTCATCGGTCGAGGAAGAGGTCGATAAAATGGTCTGGGCGACCCGCTGGGGCGCAGACAATGTGATGGACCTTTCGACGGGCCGGAATATCCATAACACCCGTGAATGGATCATTCGCAACTCGCCTGTGCCGATTGGGACGGTGCCGATTTATCAGGCGCTTGAAAAGGTCAATGGCGTTGCCGAAGACCTGACATGGGAGGTCTATCGCGACACCCTGATCGAACAGGCCGAGCAGGGCGTTGATTATTTCACCATCCATGCGGGCGTGCGCCTGCCTTATATTCACCTGACGGCAGATCGCGTCACCGGCATTGTTTCGCGCGGCGGTTCGATCATGGCGAAATGGTGCCTCGCGCATCACCGCGAAAGCTTTCTTTATACGAACTTTGAAGAAATCTGCGAGATCATGCGCAAATATGACGTGTCGTTCTCGCTCGGTGATGGCTTGCGTCCGGGCTCTGTGGCGGATGCCAATGACCGCGCGCAATTTGCTGAGCTTGAAACCCTTGGTGAGCTGACAAAAATCGCGTGGGATCACGGTTGTCAGGTCATGATCGAAGGGCCGGGCCATGTTCCGATGCATAAGATCCGCGTGAACATGACCAAACAGCTAAAAGAATGTGGCGAAGCCCCGTTCTATACGCTTGGGCCGCTCACGACCGATATTGCGCCCGGTTATGATCACATCACATCCGGTATTGGCGCGGCGATGATCGGCTGGTTCGGTACGGCCATGCTTTGCTATGTGACGCCTAAAGAGCATCTTGGTCTGCCTGATCGCGATGACGTTAAAGTCGGCGTGATCACCTATAAACTCGCGGCCCATGCGGCGGACCTTGCGAAAGGTCATCCGGCGGCGCAGGTGCGTGACGATGCGGTCTCCCGCGCGCGGTTTGATTTCCGCTGGGAAGATCAATTCAATCTCGCCCTCGATCCGGAAACCGCTCGTGATTACCACGACCAGACCTTGCCGAAAGAGGCGCATAAGGTCGCGCATTTCTGTTCCATGTGCGGGCCGAAATTCTGTTCCATGAAGATCACGCAGGACGTTCGCGACTATGCGGATGGTCTTTCTGACAACGAGAAAAAAGACCTCGAACGCCTCTCGGAAGAGGGCATGAAGGAAATGTCAGACAAATATAAAGAGATGGGCTCGGAACTGTATCTCGAAGCCGAAGCCGTCAAGAAGGCGAATGAAAGCCTTTAAAAGCGCGTTCATTCCAGTCTGAATATAGGCGCTAGCGGATCTCGCTAGCGTCTTTTTCTTTCGCATAATTAATCACAGCCGAGATTTATCTTCGGTCTGCAAATGAACCTTTCTCGGTTCCCCGTGTTCTCCTTCCCGAAAGCAAACAAGGGCAGGAGCCATGAGAAAAGAATTACTTTTAAGTATCGCACTGGTTTTCGGCGCATCGGGCCTTGCTGCCTGTGGTGACAATACCGCCGCTGATGAAATGGAAGAGGCTGGTGCCGACGCGCGCGAAGCCGCCGAAGAAGCCGGTGATGATATGGAAGACGCCGCTGATGCAGCAGGCGACGCCATTGATGAAACCGCAGAGAACATCGAAGAAAATGCCGAAGACGCTGCCCATGATGTCAGCGAAGAGGCCGAAGAAGCCGCCGATGAATTTGGCGACCGCGTCGACGAAACCGCTGAAGAAATGGAAGAGGACATCGAAGACGCTGCCGACGAGGACCCTCAACAATAATATCCCCCACGACCCGCAACTAAACACCGCCCCCTTCGGGGCGGTTTTTTTATGCCCGAAATGCGCTTGACGTAATGGGATGCAATGTATATACATTGTACATTCATTGCATAACTCGTTAGCGATCATGGCGGACAAGACAAAAAAAGCGAACAAAAAAGATAGCCAATTGGTCATTCGCATTAATCGCAAAGACCGAGATCGCTTCATTGAGCTTTGTGATGAGATGGATACCAGCGCGGCACGGGAGATCCGCCGTTTCATCAAGGGGTTTCTTGCTGAGCAGGAGAAGCCCCCGAAATAGGTCGCTGCGCCGGTCGAAATTCAGTGCCTTAAGGAGAAGTATCAATGGCAAACAAGCGCGTTAAAAAACTAAAAAAAGAAATCAAAGGCCGCAAAAAAATCATCGCGAAACAAGAATCAAAACTAAAAAAAGCGAAAAAGGCGCTGAAGAAAGCTGCCTAAACTTAATCAAGCCGGGTGAGCGATCACCCGGCTTTTTTTGTGGTTGTAGAGCAGGTAAAATATTGCCTGGCTCGCGAAAATTTCAATAATTCCCTGATTTGGTGCGTAGTTATCCACGCCATGACGCGGTAGGCTATAGTCGTTCTTCGATCTGACAGTTGCGGGATATCCCGCCCTAAAAAAGAACTCTAAATGCCGCGATTAAATTCTGTATTCTCTGACCGTCCCCAATCCATTTTTCCGACCATGTCGCGCCTTGCGCGTGAACATGATGCGATCAATCTTGGCCAGGGCTTCCCCGACGAAGACGGCCCGCGCGAGATCAGAGAGATCGCCGCCCAAGCAACAATCGATGGGCCAAATCAATATGCGCCGGTCGAAGGCATCGAAGAATTGCGCACCGCCATTGCGTATGACAATCAGCGCTTTTACGGCCTCGACCTTGATCCGCAAACCGAGACCCTTGTGGTTTCCGGCGCGACCGAAGGGCTGGCTGCGGCGTTTTTAGGCTTTTTGTCGCCGGGGGATGAGGCCGTATTACTCGCGCCGTTTTATGAGTGTTATGCGCCGCAAATCGAAGCCGCAGGGGCGCAGATCAAGCTCGTTAATCTTGTCCCGCCCCATTGGCGGCTTGATCGCGCGGCGATTGAAAAAGCTATTTCGCCAAAGACAAAATTGATCGTTATCAATACGCCGCATAATCCGCTCGGCAAAGTGATGTCTACGGATGAATTGTCACTTATTGCCGATATTGCGATTGAAAACGACCTGATCGTGGTCTGCGATGAAGTTTACGAACATCTGATTTTTGATGGCGTCCCGCATGAGCCGCTGATGACTTTGCCGGGGATGCGCGATCGCTGCATTCGCATTGGCTCTGCGGGAAAAACATTTTCACTAACCGGGTTTCGGATCGGCTATGTTTCGGGCCCTGCCCATTTGATTACGGGCGTGATGAAGGCGCATCAACATCTGGCCTATACTTCGCCAATCCCGATGCAAAAAGCCGTCGCCGCCGGGCTGCGCATGGGCGATGACTATTACACCGCGTTCAAGGCCGACATGCAGGCAAAGCGTGACTTGATGGCTGCAGGTTTGGCTGAGGCGGGGTTTGATGTTCTGCCTTGTGCGGGAACCTATTTTATCACGGTCGATATTCATTCGGTCGGACGCGATGACGACGCCGCCTTTTGCCGGGAAATTACCGAACATGCGAAAGTCGCTGCCGTTCCCATTTCTGCGTTTTATCATCCGTCACAAAGCGATGCGCCGCGCAATTTTGTCCGTTTTTGTTTTTGTAAGAAGCCGGAGATCATCCGCGAAGCCTGTTCGCGTTTATCCAGCTATCTCAAGGAGGCTTAGGCCATGTTAAAGGCATTTTGTGTTGGGTTGGCCGTCGCCGCCGTTGTTGGGTTGGCGAACCCGGTGTCGCCGGTTGTCGCGCAGGCGGCGGAGGGCGAACACCATGACGATAATCCGCGCCCGTTTGATGCGTCGCGAAATGCGATGATGGATGTCGATGTGGCTTTGTCCGCCGCGCAAGCGAGCGGCAAGAATGTGCTTTTGGTGCTCGGCGGGAACTGGTGTCACGATAGTCGCGGATTGGCTGCCAAGTTCGAAGAGCCGGAACTCGCCGCCGTAATCGCCGATGGGTATGAACTGGTTTGGGTCGATGTCGGTTATCGCGACCGCAATCTTGATGTCGCGCTAAGATTTGGTGTGTTGGAGGTCCGCGGAACACCGACGATTTTGATCTTGTCGCCAGAGGGGGCGCTATTGAATGCCGATAGCGTACATGATTGGCGTACGGCGGATTCAAAGTCCTATGATGAAACGCTGATCTATTTCAAAAAATATGCGGCGCAATAAAATTGCGCCGCACTCAAATTCGCGAAATTTAAAAGTCGCCTAAGCGTCTTTTTTCTGGTTGTCCGTCCAGTAGGAAATACACGGGATTTTCGTTTTGTCGCACCGGTCTGCGTATTTGCGCGCGATTTCCGTGACTTCTTCGAGAAGACCTTCTTCGAGCGTGATCGGATCAAGACCGAGGCCCAAAAGGCGTTCGTTCTCGACGTGAAGATCATTCTCGGCATCTTCCTTGCGCGGATTGTTTACATATTCAATCGCTGCGCCGGTTTTAGACTCGATCAATTTCGCCAGATCCCGCACGCGGTGGGTTTCGGTCATCTGGTTTAAAATACGAACCCGTTCGCCATGTTGTGGCGGCGTTTCGATCGCAAGCTCAATACATTTGACGGTATCTTGGATATGAATAAACGCCCTTGTCTGCCCGCCTGTACCGTGAACGGTCATTGGGAAACCAACAGCCGCCTGCATCAAAAAGCGATTAAGAACAGTGCCATAATCGCCGTCATAGTCGAAGCGGTTAATCAGGCGTTCGTCTTTTTTGGTTTCTTCCGTCTGTGTACCCCAAACAATGCCTTGGTGAAGGTCAGTGATCTTCAGGCCGTCATTTTTGTTGTAAAACGCAAACAGCAATTGGTCCTGGGTTTTCGTCATGTGATAGATCGAGCCGGGATTTGCCGGATACAGAATTTCCTGACGGATTTCCTGACCATCATCAGTTTCGATTTTAATCGGCAAATAACCCTCGGGGATTTTCATGCCCGCTGTGCCGTAACCATAGACGCCCATTGTGCCCAAATGCACGAGATGCGGGTCAACACTCGATTCAACAATCGCCGCGAGAACATTGTTTGTCGCGTTGAGGTTGTTATCGACCGTATAACGCTTGTGGTAAGACGATTTCATGGAGTAAGGCGCAGCGCGCTGCTCAGCGAAATGAACAATCGCATCCGGTTCGAAATCGTTCAAAAGGTTGACCAGTCGAGCGTAGTTTTTCGCGACGTCAATATTTTCAAAAGTGATGCTTTTGCCGGAAACTTCTTTCCAGGCCGCAAGGCGCGTCGAGACCGGTTGGATCGGGGTCAGCGATTCGACTTCAAGTTCGATATCGATTTTCCGGCGCGAAAGATTGTCAACGATTACAACCTCGTGCCCCACATTCGACACGTGTAGCGCCGTTGGCCACCCGCAAAAACCATCCCCACCAATCACCAGGATCTTCATATCGCTTCCCATTTATCAGAGCTACTTGTGTTTAAACCTGCAATTTATACAAGCTTTTGCGCCGTCATAAAGTGCGAATGGCGCAATGCGCAACCCCGGTCAAGGCAGCGGGCAGTTTTCGGGTGTGAAGTCCCCGCCGAATACTCGGATTCGGTGCGATGAAGCGAGGGATTCCCGCGATATTACGCGCCAGCGAGCCGCGTCAGGTATTGTCCGTACTGATTTTTTTTGAGCGGTTCCGCCAGTTTCAGCAATTGATCCCGGTCGATAAAGCCAGATCGGTAGGCAATTTCTTCGGGGCAGGAAACCTTGAGGCCCTGACGGGTTTCGATGGTTTGCACAAAATGCGCCGCTTCGAGAAGCGATTCATGCGTGCCGGTATCGAGCCACGCAAAGCCACGACCCAGCATCTGCGCCCGCAGGCAGCCATCATGCATATACATTTCATTGAGGGTGGTGATTTCCAACTCACCGCGGGCCGACGGCTTAACCTGTTTGGCGCGCTCAACGACGGTTTCGTCATAAAAATAGAGGCCAGTTGCCGCAAAATTCGATTTAGGTTTTTGCGGTTTTTCCTCGATGGAAATAACCTCGCCGCCCTCGCCAAATTCAACAACGCCGTAACGTTCAGGGTCAGTGACTTGATAGGCGAAAATTTCCGCGCCGTTTTCAAGTTGGGCTGCCGCTCGCAATTGGTCAGTTAATCCGTGTCCGTAGAAAATATTATCCCCCAGAACCAATGCGCATTTATCGCCGGCGATAAACTCTTCGCCGATGATAAAGGCTTGCGCCAATCCGTCCGGGCTTGGTTGCGTCGCATAGCTGATCGAAATGCCCCATTCATTGCCATCGCCCAAAAGCCGTTCAAACGATGCGCGATCTTCCGGTGTAGTAATCACAAGGATGTCGCGAATACCCGCAAGCATCAGTACGCTGAGCGGGTAATAGATCATCGGCTTGTCATAGATTGGCATCAATTGTTTCGAGACGCCGCGCGTCACCGGATAGAGACGTGTGCCCGATCCGCCTGCGAGAATAATACCCTTCATGACTTGCTTTCCTTGCTTTGGAGTTCTTTGACAACCCGGACCAGACCGCTGCGCCAATCAGGTTGCGCAACACCGAAATCGCGTTCAATACGCGCACAATCCAGAACGGTATTTAGCGGCCGCGCCGCTGGTGTTTTGTATTCCGCTGTCGGAATTGGACTGACCGACATTGTGACATTGGCGGTCTCGAAAATTGCTTCGGCAAACTCTGCCCAGCTGACCGGTGGGTTGCCTTGGAAATGATAAATGCCGCTACCGGGTGCGCCGCGATGTTTCTTTGCGGCAATGGCAAGGGCCGCACGGGCAATGTCGCCTGCCTCGGTTGGGCCGCCAATTTGATCCGCAACAATCGACAGGGCGTCACGATCTTTGGCCAAGCGAAGCATGGTTTTTACAAAGTTATTGCCGAAAGAAGAGAAAACCCACGAGGTACGAAGGATCACCGCTTTGGGGTGCGCGGCCATGACTTGCGTTTCGCCGACAAGTTTTGTCGCCCCATATTTGTTGAGCGGATTTGTCGGCGCTTCCTCGGTCAAGCGGTCATGGCTTGTTCCGTCAAAAACATAATCCGTGGACAGGTGAATGAACTGCGCGCCAATATCATGCGCGGCTTTTGCCATTTCCGCCGGTGCGTCCGTGTTCAACGCTTTCGCGGCGTCGATTTCTTCTTCGGCTTTATCTACCGCCGTATAGGCCGCGGCGTTGATGACAATATCCGGTTTTCGTTCCCTGATCGCGGCTTCCGCATTCCCGCGCACAAGAAGATCGGCATCATCGCGGCCAAGGGCGGTCAAGCTGCCCTCTGGCACAGGCTCCAATTGCAGCGCCTTTGCGACCTGACCGTTTTTACCGAAGACAAGAATATTCATGTCAGCTCTTTTGTTGGCCTAATCCCTGGCGTTTTGCGACGTCAAACCCTTTGCCGCGAATGGCTTCCCACCATTCTTTGTTGTTCAAATACCAAAGTACGGTTTGGCGCATTCCTTCTTCGACGGAAACTGACGGCTGCCAGCCGAGTTCCCGCTCAATTTTATCGCAGTTGATGGCATAACGGTGGTCATGTCCCGGGCGGTCCGAAACAAATTTGATCAGGCTCTCATGAGGCCGATGCGGGGAGTCGCTCAGCTCGTCATCGAGAACAGCGCAAATCATTTTGACAAGTTCAAGATTGGTGCGTTCTGCCCGGCCACCGACATTATAGGTCTCGCCGGATTTCCCTTTTCGCGCCACAAGCAACAACGCATCCGCATGGTCTTCGACATAAAGCCAATCGCGAATGTTGTCGCCTTTGCCATAAATCGGAATATCGCGTCCTTCGAGGGCCGCAATAATCACAACCGGAATCAATTTTTCCGGGAATTGATAGGGGCCGTAATTGTTCGAGCAATTGGTCACGATGACATCAAGGCCAAACGTCTCGCGCCATGCGCGCGCCAACATATCCGACGATGCCTTTGCGGCCGAATAGGGCGAGTTGGGTTGATAGGGCGAGTCTTCGGTGAACTCTCCGGTCGGTCCGAGCGAGCCAAAGACTTCGTCGGTCGAGATGTGATGAAAGCGGAAGCCAGATGGGGCATTCCCGCTCTTGCAGAACTCTCGCGATGCCTCAAGCAGCGAATAAGTGCCGACGATATTCGTCTGAATAAATGCGCCCGGCCCGTCAATCGAGCGATCAACATGGGTCTCCGCCGCAAGGTTCATGACGCAGTCCGGTTTGAACTCGGTAATGAGCTGCGCCATTTTTGGCATGTCGCAAATATCGGACTGAGAGAATTGATAATTCGGGTGATCGGCGACCGACGCAATATTGTCGAGATTGGCCGCATAGGTCAGCTTGTCGACATTCAGAACAGTATCGCCAGCGTCAATCGCACGGCGAACAACAGCGGAACCAATAAATCCGGCACCGCCGGTAACCATAAGCCTCATGGCTTTCTCCCAAATCAATGGGGCGGAAATTCCGCCCTAGAATTCAAGCGCTTAACCCGGCCGCTCAATGACGACCTTTCGCGGTTGTGTCTAACATGGCGCAAAGTCGTTTAAAGCAGCGGGGCGGCAAAAAATGATTAACATTCAGCGGGATTCAGGCGCTTTCGTGACAATTATATTGGGCCATTTGTTGCGCGAGCGGTTTACACCAAATATGAAAGTGATAATTATTCGCAAATAGGCATTTCAGATTTCAAATCTTACGCAGTTTCGTCTGGCCCTCTTCCAACTGCTTCCTCACACCAAGAACACAGATCTTATGAAAACATTCCGACGCGCAATATTTTGGATGCATCTTTCCGCCGGCGTTCTTGCCGGCCTTGTCATATTCATGATGTCGCTCACAGGGGTGTTGCTGACCTATGAGCGGCAGATCGTTGCAGCCGCTGAGCGAGGGCTTGTCGAAAAAATAGACGGTCAAAGGTTGCCGGCCGACGAATTTGCCGCTTTGGCATTCACCTATGGCGAGAATGTTCGCGTCGAGATTCCGTCAAATCCGAAGGCACCGGTCAAAATTTTCGAAGGTCGCAAGCAACTTTTGCTTCATCCGGTCACGGGGGAGCTTTTGCTCGAAGGCAATACGGCGACGGATAAATTCTTTGGCAAAGTCATGGCGTTTCATCGGTGGTTTGCGCTCGAAGGCGAGGCGCGCAAGACCGGACGTGCGATCACTGGCGGGGCGAATTTGTTGTTTATTTTCCTTGCCATTAGCGGGCTCTATTTGTGGCTTACGCCGAGCCTTCGCTGGGTGTTGGTTAAGTCAAAATTATTGTTCAACGCTTCACCACCAACTGGTAAAGCGCGTGATTATAATTGGCACCATGTTTTCAGTATTTGGATGCTGGTTCCGATTATCGCAATGGCGATGACGGCGACAATCTTTTATTATCCGTGGGCGAATAAAATATTGTTTGCTGCATATGGCGAAGAGCCGCAAGCGGGGCGGGGGGCACCTCCAACGCCAGTTGAGTTGCCGGACTTTAATATGGGCAATGAACCATTATCAATCGAAGAACGGATGCAACGGGCGGCATCATTCAATCCCAATTGGAAACGGATCAGCTTTCCGGCACAGAGCGCATTTGATGAGCCGATATTTTTTAGCGTCGATACCGGCAATGGTGCCCGTTATCAAAATAAATTCGAAACGGTGATCGCGCCCGATGGTGCGCTTTTGAGCACTGATCGCCCTAGCGATCGGCGGACCGCCGGCATGCGCGCGCGCATTTTTGCGCGTTACCTGCATACGGGCGAAATATTTGGATTCATTGGACAAACGCTTGCCGGCCTTGGTTCTATCGCGGGCATGTTTCTGGTTTGGACCGGGCTAGCGCTTAGCTATCGGCGATTGATCCGTCCGGCGCTTCAAAAACGGCGCGTGGCAGCGCAATCGTGAAAGAAATCTTTGGGCCTTCATGGGCGAAGACTCGGTTCTCTGATATAAATCTTGAGTAGCCAAGCGAGGAACAAAACTGCGCATTGTAGTGTTTTTCAACAATGCGCGTAATTGCGTTCGTTCAACGCCATCGCCGGAGGAAGTCGCATGACACTTACCGAGAAGCAGACGACGCTATGTGATGAAAGCACGACCGATTTCTCAGGATTAAAGGCCCTCATTATTAACACCAGCCTGAAGATAAATTCGGAAAAATCTCATACAAAAACACTCCTTTCTGTCGCCCAGTCGATCATGGAAAAAAACCACATCAAGGTCGAATATGTTCATGCTACGGAACATAAGATCGCTTTTGGCGTACAGCCGGATATGACCGAACATGGTTGGGATCGCGACGACTGGCCCTCGATTTGGGAAAAGGTAAAGGCTGCGAATATATTGATTTTAGGAACACCGATCTGGCTCGGTGAAGAAAGCTCGGTCTGCCGATTAGTGATAGAGCGCCTTTATGCGATGTCCGGCCTTTTGAATGAGAAAGGTCAAAGCATTTATTACGGAAAAGTCGGTGGCGCGGTCATTACGGGCAATGAGGATGGGATAAAACATTGTGCCATGACAATCCTCTATGCGCTTCAACATTTGGGATATGTAATACCGCCACAAGCCGATTGCGGTTGGATTGGCGAGGCTGGGCCGGGGCCTTCTTATGGTGATGAAAGTGATGATGGTCCCGTTGGGATTGATAATGATTTCACCCAACGCAACACCACGATCATGACGTGGAATCTTATGCATCTTGCAAAAATGATGAAGGACGCTGGCGGCATTTCGAACCACGGCAATGATCGCAATGCATGGAAGGCGGGATGTCGCTTCGATTATGAAAACCCCGATTATCGCGCGTAACATGAGTGGTGAGGGCGATCAGCATTTGCATTTTATGCGCCGGGCATTAGCGCTAGCGCAAACCGGTGAGGGGCGAACCTCACCAAACCCAATGGTTGGTTGTGTCATTGTTCGCGATGGATCGATTATTGGCGAAGGCGCGCATTTGGGAGCAGGGCTCGCCCACGCCGAAGTGATTGCGCTTAAAGATACGGGGGATGCAAAAGGTGCGACGGCCTATGTGACCTTGGAGCCCTGTTGTCACCATGGCCGTACAGGTCCGTGTACGGAGGTATTGATAAATGCGGGCGTCACGACGGTTTATTTCGCCGTAGCCGATCCGCATCCGTTGGCCTCAGGTGGTGGGGAGCGACTGAGGTCGGCGGGCATTGAAGTGCATAGCGGTCTTTGCGAAGCAGAGGCCCGAGAGCAGAATCGATTCTGGTTTTTTGCAGAAGAAAACAAACGTCCGATGGTGGTTGCTAAAATGGCGATGAGCCTAGATGGGCGCATTGCAACGGAAAATGGCGACAGTCAGTGGATCACCAATGAAGACGCGCGGCGGTCCGGTCGTGCGCTAAGAAAGTCCGTAGACGCGGTTTTGGTGGGCGCGGATACTATTATCTATGATAACCCGCGGCTAACTGCGCGCGACGAAAATGACACCGACTTTGATCCGGCCTACCAACCGCTTCGGGTGGTCATCGATAGTACGGGCCGGACAGATCCTCAAAGCAAAGTGTATGGTGATGGGGCTTTATTGGCGGTGACCGATATGATTTCGCCGATGACAAAAACACCATTTGAAACAACCGGGAGTGATGTCGTTATTTTCCCGCGCGATGTCCATGCACAGGTCGACCTTGAGGCGCTACTGGCCGAGCTTTATTCGCGCAATGTTCAATCGCTGCTGGTTGAGGGTGGCAGTACGGTTCTGGGCAGCTTCTTCGATCAGGCGCTGGTCGATGAGGTCTGGGCCTTCCTCGCACCGACGATGATTTTAGGCGGAAAAGCAAAACCCGCGATTGGCGGCCAAGGACCAAGCGCAATCGCCGATGCAACGCGCCTTGAAAATATAACCGTCGAAAATCTTGGTGACGATTTATTGGTGCGCGGAAGGGTTTGTCGATAGACGTCTGCGCAGCAGCACTATTGTGATAACTGACACCAGACCTGCTGTTCGATATGGGAAAAATGGTGGAGCTAGTCGGAATCGAACCGACGACCTCTTGCATGCCATGCAAGCGCTCTCCCAACTGAGCTATAGCCCCATTTGCGCCTTAGCGCGGGTAGTATTGATCATCCTGTTTCAGATGATAGCCACCCATATTTGGGATATGGGTGGCGGAACCTAGCGACGCAACAGGCTGCGCGCAAGACCAAAAATTGGCCGATTACTGGTCGTCGTCATCGCCACCAGTTTTGACGATGGTCGAAACATCATCGTCATCGTCGTCATCCAGAAGACCGTCATTAGACTCTTCGTCATCGTCATCCAGATCAACGTCGATATCAGCAATGCTGGCGAGATCGTCATCATCCTCGTCGTCGTCCTCGTCATCATCGAGGCTAGGACGGCGATTGGATTTCGCGGCGCGCTTTTCTTTTTCTGCGTTTTCGAGCGTGGTTTCCTTATCGCTCGTCTTCTCTTCTGTTTCCGGTGTCGCGTCTTCTTCTTCCTCTTTGCGCGTGCGGCGAGGTTTCAATAGCGCTTCCGGTACAAATTCGTGATCGCATTTCGGGCAGTGAGCCGGCTCTTTATTGAGGTCATAAAAACGCGCGCCGCATTCTGGGCAGTCGCGTTTTACGCCAAGTTCAGGTTTCGTCATGGTCATTCGCCGTTCATTGGGGGAAAGTTGTCTTGAAAGAAGCCCTGTTGCCACGACGAGGCGCGACTGTCAAAAGGATTGCGCTTTATTCATCCTTGAATCCGGAGAAAACAACGCGATGTCCGCGTCTACGAGTAAGTCTAGTGATACTGTAACCCGTCGCCCGATTGCGACCAAAGGTGGCTCTTTATCGGGCACCGTAACCGCACCGGGCGATAAGTCGATTTCCCATCGGTCCTTAATCCTTTCCGCGCTCGCCAAGGGCGAAAGCGCGATTACCGGCCTTTTAGAGGCGGATGACGTGTTGCGGACGGCGGCGTCGATGCGGGCGCTTGGTGCCTCCGTCGAGCGGGACGGACCGGGAAAATGGCGGGTGATTGGCGAGCAATGGCAATCGCCGGAAAAATCACTGTACTTCGGCAATTCCGGTACCGGTGTCCGATTGGTTATGGGGGCCGTAGCGGGTGCCGGCATTCGCGCGTCATTCGATGGCGATATTTCGCTTCGCGGTCGTCCGATGGGTCGCGTCCTTGAGCCATTGCGCATGATGGGCGTTGAGGCCGATGACCGCGAGGGCCGACTGCCGGTCACGATCAAGGAAAATGGAAACGGATTGCGCGCCGTTGAGGTTAAACTCGCCTCTGCCTCTGCGCAGGTGAAATCAGCGATCCTGCTTGCGGCGCTTGGAGCGAGCGGAACCGTGCGTGTTCATGAGCCGGTTCTGTGCCGCGATCACACCGAGCGTATGTTGTCCGCATTTGGCGTCGAGCTATCGACGGCTTCTGATGGCAAAGATGGCCGCTTCATTACAATGGATGGTGGCCAGTCGCTTAAGCCTTGTGACGTAAATGTTCCCGGCGACCCATCCTCCGCGGCCTTTGCTATCGCGGCGGCATTGATCGTCCCGCATTCTGATGTCGTGGTAAAAGGGGTATTGCTCAACCCGCTGCGCACCGGGCTTTATCAGACCCTGCGCGAGATGGGTGCAGACATCACCTTCGAAAACCAGCGGGTCGAGAATGGTGAGGATGTCGCCGATATTCGCGCCCGCCATTCGGTCCTGCGCGGTATTGAGGTTCCTGCCGCCCGAGCGCCGTCGATGATCGACGAATATCCAATTCTTTCAGTGGTGGCCGCATTCGCTCATGGTGAAACCATGATGACCGGTCTTGAAGAATTGCGCGTGAAGGAAAGTGATCGCATTGCCTCGGTTGAGGCCGGTCTCGTTGCTTGCGGCGCAGATGCAGTCAGCGGCCCGGATTGGCTAAAGGTGAGTGGCGCAGGCGGCACGCCCGGGATGATTGGTGGTGCGTTGATCAAAACCAATCATGACCACCGCATTGCCATGAGCTTCTTGGTCGCTGGCCTCGCGAGTGAGCAGCCGATTGAAATTGATGATGCATCAATGATCGCAACAAGCTTCCCTGATTTTATCGATCAGATAAATTCTATCGGCGGAAATATAAAACAATAAGACTGCCGCACGGCACCAAAAGGAGACGGAAATGTCGCAGACGAGGGATTTGAACGAAATCGGCCGCGAGGGCATGGCGGCACTGCGTAACGGCGATCCTAAAACCGCCCGCGAAAAGTTCGAGTCTATTATCGCTGCGGGTGATCGCGATGCGGATACCTGGCTTGCGGTGGCGCTCGCGCGGCATGGCATGAATGACTATGTGGCCGCGCAGCAAGCCCTTGATGAAGTCTTGCGGCAAAGCCCGAAAAACATTCGGGCTTTATTGCTAAAGGGTGATTGTTTCATGGCGCAGGGCGATCGCCGGGCCGCGGCGTCGTTTTACAATGCGGTCGTAAAGCTGGTGCCGGATCCGGATGTGTTTCCGCCCGAAATCGCCAAGGAAATTTATCGTGCTCGTGCCGCAATCGAAGTGCACCAGAGCAATATGATGAAACATATTGAAGAGTCCCTGGAGAAAGATGGGGTTCCTCTATCGGCATCAAGCGCGCGATTTGCAGAGTCCATCGATTTCCTGACGGAAAAAACGCGCCGATATGTGGAAACGCCGCGTGCTTATTACTTTCCGGATATGCCGCCGAAAGAGTTTTATCCGCGAGAGTCTTTTGACTGGATGGATGGTCTTGAAGCTGCGACCGGTGACATCGCGAATGAATTAAAAGCCGTGATGGATCAGCCCTCATTATTCGCGCCATATATTCACCAAGAGGGCAATCGTCCAATCCGGCATGACCACAATATGCTCAACAGCAACGACTGGAGCGCGATGTTTTTGTGGCGTGATGGTGTATTGAACGAGGCCGTCGCGAAAAGTTTCCCGAAAACCCTTGAAGCGCTTTCCACGGTGCCGATGGAAGAAGTACCGGGCCGCGCGCCGATGGTCTTGTTCTCAAGGCTCGCGCCGGGGGCGCATATTGAACCGCATTCCGGTTTTTTGAATTCTCGATTGATTTGCCATTTGCCGATTATCGTTCCTGATGATTGTTGGCTGCGGGTCGGCAATGATGCGCGCCAATGGGAGCGCGGCAAAGGCTGGGTGTTCAATGACACGATCGAACATGAGGCCTGGAATGGCAGCGATGAACCACGGGTGGTTCTGATATTCTCGGTTTGGCGCCCAGAATTGACCGCTGATGAGCGTAAATATGTCGCTAGCCTGTTACAATCGGTAGACAGCTTCGCCGGTTAATTGCATTGAGCCGTCATTTGGTGGCTTGCGCCACTGTGTTGCGTGGTCCAGTTTGTGGGCCCATGGAAAAGGCCATGGATCGACCCATCGTTATTGCCCTAGACGGGCCAGCTGCTTCCGGTAAGGGGACGTTAGCGCGTCTGATTTCGACGCATTACGGATTTGCTCATCTTGATACCGGTACGCTTTATCGCGGCGTCGCGTGGATCGTCCTGTCGGAGAATGCGGATCCTGCCGAAGTGAAGGTCGCCGCCGACGCGGCACGTAATTTCGAAATCGAAAAACTGGCCAACGCAGATATTCGCACAAAAGAGGTCGGCGCGGCGGCGAGCGTTGTTGCGGCCAATCCTGAAGTGCGGGCGGCACTGCTCGATTTTCAGCGCCGATTTGCGAAATCGCCACCAAATAATACCGCAGGTGCGGTTTTGGATGGTCGGGACATCGGGACTGTGGTTTGCCCGGATGCTACGGTGAAATTCTTTGTCACTGCGAGCCCGGAAACGAGAGCCCACCGGCGCTGGCTGGAGCTGGTTGACGGCCGACCAGAGCTCGAAGAGGCTGAGATATATAAAGATTTGCTGGAGCGGGATGCCCGCGATGCCGCACGCGACGATGCGCCTATGGCCGCCGCCGCCGATGCGGAGTTGCTAGATACGACTCATTTGTCTATAGACGCGGCCTTCGCGGCAGCGCGTCGCGTGATTGACGGTATTGTCCGCCATTGCGGCTGAAACGCAGAGTTTCAGCCAAAAACCGGTTTTTCGGGATGGGGAGAATGTGTGTTTGTAGCCGTCTGGCAAGACAATGCGCTGCTTAACTTAAACTCGGCTCAATCGTCCGACAGGTAAATCCTGCGGAAAGACCGCCGGATCAACCGGCTGGCCCCGAAAAACGGCGTAAGCTGAACCATTGGAGAACTGACACTCGTGTCCTCAACTGAAACCTTAAACCCAACCCGCGATGATTTCGCGGAAATGCTCGAAGCCTCCCTTGTTGACCGCAGAGATTTTGAAGAAACGGTCGTAACAGGCATCGTAACCGCCATCGAAAAAGACGTTGCTGTCGTTGATGTCGGTCTAAAGACCGAAGGCCGCGTGGCCCTCAAAGAATTCTCACAACCAGGCAAACCGGCTGAGCTCAAAGTCGGCGACTCTGTCGAAGTTTTTGTCGAGCGCGTTGAAAATGCGCAAGGCGAAGCTGTCATCAGTCGCGAAAAAGCTCGCCGTGAGGAAGCTTGGGATCGTCTCGAAAAAGTTTACGAGAAAAACGAACGCGTTGACGGCGAAATCTTCAATCGCGTCAAAGGCGGCTTCACGGTTGACCTCGGTGGCGCAGTTGCGTTCTTGCCAGGTAGCCAGGTCGATATTCGCCCTGTTCGTGATGCTGGCCCGCTGATGAACATTCCTCAGCCGTTCCGCATTTTGAAAATGGACAAACGCCGCGGCAATATCGTTGTTTCACGTCGTGCAATCCTTGAAGAAGATCGCGCAGAACAGCGTCAGGAAGTCGTTAAAGAACTGAACGAGGGTGATGAGCGCGAAGGTATTGTGAAGAACATCACGGAATATGGTGCGTTCGTAGAACTCGCACCGGGCGTTGATGGTCTTCTTCATGTAACCGACATGTCTTGGAGCCGCGTGAACCACCCATCTGAGGTGCTCAACGTCAACGATACGATTCGGGTGAAGATCATCAAGATCAATCCAGACACCCACCGTATCTCGCTCGGCATCAAACAGCTTTCACCAGATCCATGGGAAGGCGTTGCTGCGAAATACCCAATCGGTGCCAAGTTCAATGGTAAAGTCACCAACATCACTGATTACGGTGCATTCGTTGAGCTAGAAGACGGTATCGAAGGCCTTGTCCACGTTTCTGAGATGAGCTGGGTCAAGAAAAACGTCCATCCGGGCAAGATTGTTTCGACCTCGCAGGAAGTCGAAGTCATGGTGCTTGAGGTCGACGAAACCAAACGTCGTATTTCGCTTGGTCTGAAGCAATGTGCAGACAATCCTTGGGAACGCTTTGCAGAAGATCACCCAGTTGGTTCGATGATCGAAGGCGAAATCAAGAACATCACTGAGTTCGGCCTGTTTGTTGGTTTGAACGAAGAGATGGACGGCATGGTCCACCTTTCTGATCTTGATTGGAACCGTTCCGGGGAAGAAGCGATCAAAGACTATCAAAAAGGTCAGGTCATTCAGGCCAAAGTTCTTGATGTCGATCCAGACAAAGAGCGTATTTCGCTCGGCGTTAAGCAGGTCGGATCTGATCCGCTTGAAACAATCGGCGATATCAGCCGCGGTAGCGATGTAACGTGTACCGTTACGGCAATCGAAAGCGGTGGTATCGAAGTTCAGGTTGGCGGCGCGGAAGGACCTAAAGCCTTCATCCGTAAATCTGACCTGTCGAAAGATCGTGGCGAACAGCGCCCTGAGCGCTTCGCAGTAGGCGACAAAGTCGATGCCCGCGTTACGGCAATCGATTCAAAGACACGCCGCATCAATGTTTCGATCAAAGCACGCGAAATGGCGGAAGAAAAAGAAGCGGTACAACAGTACGGTTCTGCAGATTCCGGCGCGTCGCTTGGCGACATCCTTGGCGCAGCGATGAAAGAAAACGAGAAAAAAGACTAAGTCACACTGGTGAGTCTTTTTTAGAAATGAAAACCCCCGGCCTTTGCCGGGGGTTTTTTTATTCGGAATTGTCCGGCGCTTCTTCATCCGCAACATTGCAAGTTGAGGCAACTAATCGCCATTGTTCGGGTGTCAGGGGTGGTTTACCGCCTTCTTTTTTAAACTTGCGTGCAGCCTGAATCCGTATTTTCGTTTCGGGATGTGTGCGAAGCCAACTCGCAAACTTCTTTTCTGATTTTTTTGAACGAGCCTTTTCAGGCAAGGCGGCAATGATCGCTTCGAATGCACGCGAAAGTGCACTTGGGTCGAGATTTACAGCGGTTAAAATCTCGATTGCTGTTTCGTCTGCCGCAGCTTCTTGTTTGCGGTTGTGACGTAATTGATTTAGCTGGCCCCCAAGCAACACCAATTGCTGGGCTGCGCCCGAACCGCCAGTGATAATTTCAAGTGTAATTCCAAGCCCGGCATTTCGATAAACCGCCTGCATGCCATCTCGTGCGCGAACATGGCCAAGTTCATGGGCCATCACAGCGAGAAAAGCCTCTTGGTCGTCACCGACTGCGTCCAAAAGCCCTGAAGTTGCCATCACCTGCCCACCCGGAAGGGCAAAAGCATTTGGCGCGCTTGACCGGACGAACCGAAACTCGATGGGAAAACCAACCTCGCCTTTCTCGGCCATCTCATCGAGGACGGGCTGTAGAACTTCCAGAGCTTCGCTTGTTCCGCACGGTTTATAAAGGATTGAAATCTGTGCAGCGAGGTTAGATCCGATCTGGGTCTCCAGATCTTTTGGGGTTGCCCGTGCTAGTGGCCCTGATGCTGCCGGAACGCCGATGAAAAGCGCTGCAGTAACAATCCCGGCTCCGATAACCAGTCCGGAAATCAGTGCCGTGATGCGACGTCTTTCGCGTCGCCCATCAAATATTTCTGGCGCTGCTGCTTCAAGAGCTACAGATGCAGATTTCGGCAAAACAAGTATCGCGTCGGGGTGGTGCCGATTTGATAGGCGCGTTTCATTTTCGGACCGCGCCGCAATTTTCGTATGTTTATATTCCCATCGCAAATCTTGCGTTGCCGATTGAATAGCAAAGTAATCATTATGGACGATGATTTCGACGGGATGCGCGTTTCCGCTTTGCCCATCGAAATATCGACCATTCAGCGTTGATTGCTCTTTCATGATTGAGCTGTTCTAGAAGTTAGAAACAATATCGAGCCCATCGGCGAGGCCTTCACCCTGTTTTGGTGCTTCTTCGGTCGTTTGTTGAATTTTGGCAAAATCGATCGTGCCAGCCAGTTCCATCCTATTGGCTATGCGTTTCCAGACTCGCATCTGCGAGGCCATAAACCCAAACCCTAACGTGAAAATAACCAGCAATGTATTGGTGATTGCGAGTTCAATAATGTCAAAAGTTTTCATTCGGGAAGAAAAATTTGCACCGGAAACCTTTAGGCTTTTGACGATCCGGCGGATCATGACTGCTTCATGCCAACTAACGAAAATACCGATCAAAATCGTCAGCGGGATCAGTGAGAGATAGAGCTTGGCGATCCACTCTAGGTCCGGCGCGGTCGTTGTTTCGGCCAGGTTACCGCCGTTGGAGGTGAAAAACCATGCCACCCAAAGGCCGTAGGCAACGAAGGTTCCAACCCACGCAAACGCAAAGCTTTTATAGACCGGTTCGGCTTTAGCTTCGTCGGTGTCGGTAAACGAAAATGGCTCACTACCAAAATAGGCATTATCCCATAATTTGCGCGAAAGTTTGATGCGGGCTGCCGGGCCGTACCAACCTAACGTGATAATTGTCAGAATAAGGTATCCAAACGTCGCGACCCCATAACCGAGTGCTGATCCTGTTTGGGCAAAGCGAATGCCGCGGAAACGGGTACGTGAAAGGTGATATCGTCGCGCGAGAAAGATAGCGACGCCCAAAATGAAAAAAAGGAACGCGTACATTAAAAGCGGCACGACCGACAAGAAAATGGTATCCGGCCCGATAAAAAACTGAATGGCGAATATCATGCCTATGAAGGGCAACATCAGCGTGAAGATCGCGATGAAAAATCCGATAAAGAGCTCTAGGCCCCGCCCGGTATATTCTAGGGGCTCGTTGCCTATGCGTGTATCCGCCCAGAGGCGACGACGGAAATTGGTACGTCCCCAAAACCGAAATAGGGTAAGGGTGAAAATGTTTAAGACCGAAGTGTAAAAACCGATCCACAACATTGGTCCAACGCTAGATTTATTGCGAATGGTCAGATCTTCGCGCAAAGCGTCTCCGTCGCCCGGTGTGGGCGGCATCTCGTGATCAATATTCGTCATTATTGCCCCTCCGTGAGTAATTGGAGCGTACTGTCCAAAATCGATGGCAGTCAAACGATTAATTGACCTCTAGAAATACTCGGAATTATTGCGGTGCTGGCCGTTCGCCGGCATTTCGATTACTGACGCGTATCTAGGGGTGTATGTGACCGCGCCCTATGGTAACCGGTCGCTCTTACTGACTGCTCATTTTTACTAAATTCGAGTGATATGCCTGAATTACCTGAAGTCGAAACGGTTCGGCGTGGATTGGCCCCGGTCATGGAGGGGGCGGTGATCACTGCGGTTGAGGCGCGGCGGCCTGATCTGCGCTTTCCGTTTCCGAACGATTTTGCCAAGCGCCTAAAAGGGGTTCAGATCGAACGGCTGGAGCGGCGCGGCAAATATCTAATGGGGCATTTGTCCAGCGAAGAATGCCTGATCATGCATCTGGGGATGTCGGGTCGATTCACAATCGACGAATTTCATGAGCGGAAATCCCGCCGAAATCAGCCAACCGGCGCGCTCGCAGAAACGGGAAACCCCAAACACGATCATGTGGTCTTTGAACTCAAAAGCGCTCGGCCGGCACGGGTTGTCTACAATGACCCGCGTCGTTTCGGCTTTATGGATATTGTCCCTGCGGCCGAAATTGATAGCTGCAAACATTTCGCGTTGATGGGGCCTGAGCCGTTGAGCAACTATTTCTCTGCAGCTTCCCTCAATGATGCGCTTTCGGGCCGGAGCAGTCCCATCAAGGCCGCGCTTCTCGATCAGCGGAATGTGGCTGGCCTAGGCAACATATATGTCTGTGAGGCGCTCTATCGTGCTCGTGTGTCTCCGCGCCGAAAGGCTGGCTCTGTGGCCGGGAAAAGGGGCGAGAGGCTGTATGGGGCGATTATAGACGTCCTGAGAGACGCGATAGAGGCGGGCGGATCAACCTTGCGCGATTTTGCTGCGGCCGACGGCGCGCTGGGCTATTTTCAGCACCGTTTTGACGTCTATGACCGTGAAGGCGAACCGTGCCGTAATTGTAAAAGCCCTATCCAGCGGATCGTCCAGAGCGGGCGGTCGACCTTTTTCTGCGGCCAATGTCAGCGCTAAACTGCCTCATCGTCAGAATTAGCAGCAAATAAGGCAAAATCACGTGTTGACGCCCCTACTACGGGTGTCTATATACCGCCGCTCGCGCCGCTAATGGGCGGCTAACAAACCTTGAGTGATGATATATGGCTAACACAACTTCCGCCAAGAAAATGGTCCGCAAAATTGAGCGGCGCACCGCTGTGAACAAATCTCGTCGTTCGCGCGTGAGAACATTTTTGCGCCGGGTGGAAGAAGCGATCTCGTCTGGAGACAAGAGCGCTGCTCAGGAAGCATTGAAAAACGCCCAGCCGGAATTGCACCGCGCTGCGAGCAAAGGCGTGTATCACAAAAAGACGGTTGCGCGGAAACTGTCTCGTCTTTCTTCACGCATCAAAGCACTTGCTGCTTAAACTCATTCGTTTCCAAAATTGAATTCGAAATTGCGCGCTCGCCAGTGGTGGGCGCGTTGTCTTTTATGCGATAAAGTTACGTGCACATTGCGCACATTATGCAGCTGCAAAAAATGCACCTTACCAAGGTGAGTCGGCATCCCTTTGTAACGAGTTGTTTTTGTTGAACAGGTTGTTAATAAACGCGTTCATAGTCGAAACGTCGCTTAAAAAAATCGACACAAAATGCGCAAACAATGCTTGACCATTATCGATTAGATTAACTACACTAGCTTTGTCGATACGACTTATGCGGATTAATTTTCGCACAATCAGTTTCAGTTAGAAAAAGTGTTGTTTGGTTCGCCACCTTTGCCTATAGCTGGGCGGCTGCTGCGTAAGCACGTTATTTTGGCGCTAGATCAATTGGGGATCATCAGGATGAAAAGCGACGTCTTCCTTTCATTAGTGTTTATACATACTATTGTTCTGGAAGCGGACGCGCGCCTAACTTAATCTGCGTCTTTCATTATCGTCGGCGATTTTTGTTTGCCGATTTCAAACGATCAACAACTTGCAGTGTTACGTGTGTTGCGTTGTTTTAATGGCGCGCATGGAGCGGTAGGTTTTGCTAAATTTCGGGCGGTTTCAAAAAAATGGAAAATGAAAAAACAATGGGCGGTCTTGATCAACAACAAGAAGTATTCGAACGTTACCTAACTGCATTGCGTGCCCGCGTTGGCGACGCGAAATACAAATCGTGGTTTGTCGATCTTGGTCTGGCGGACATGGACGATGATTGCGTGACGTTATCGACTGGTTCCGAAGCGAAACGCGTCATGTTGGATGATCGTTTCCATCCTGTAATGGCAGAGATCTGGCGCAAGGAAATTGGCCCGGTTCGCAAATTGAACCTAACCGTAATGAAGAACAATCTTGCTGCGCATGCAGCGCGTGTCGACGCGCAAGAAGAGCAGCGTGTTGCGTCGAATGCAACGAACGCAAATGTTCCATCGAAAAATAAGGCAGAAGAAGAAAAGGCATCAGCGGTTGTTGCTGCGCATGGCGGGAAAAATTCTTCGTCTTTTGATGATCTTGCGACGCCGCTCGATCCACGCCGCACATTCAACGTTTTTGCGGTTGATGGATCTAATCGTATTGCGTGGGCTGCGGCACATGAAGCTCTTGCCGAAGGTCGTGCGAAAGAGCTAATCTATTTTTATGGACCATCGGGCGTTGGTAAAACGCACCTGTTACAATCGATCGCCCACGAATGGTTGCGCAATGGTAACCGTGGATCCGCTGGTTATGTTACCTACAATAATTTGATCAATGCGTGCGTTAATGCGGTTTGGTCAAACTCAACACCAGCGCTGCACAAGGCGTTGTTGAATAATGATTTCATCGCTTTCGATGACATTCATTTTCTGTCGGGCAAAAATCGAACCCAAGAGGAGCTTCTTATCGTGATCGACGCAGCACTTGATAGCGGCAAGCAGGTTGTTATCGCTGGAGAGCTTCCGCCAGCGAAATTGGCTGAGGCCGGTATTAATCAGCGCATCGCTGACCGTCTTGCGGGCGGTATTTGTGCGCCAATCCACCCTGGAGACGAGCCGCTGCGGCTTTCCGTGCTTAAAAAGCGCGTCGAGCAAAGCCCTGCTGCATGCTCCGTTTCTGACGAGGCGCTTGAGTTTATCGCTCGGACATTTACGCAGAGCACCCGTGAAACTATTGGTGCCCTCAACCAGTTATTGTTGATGTATGGCGCTGAAGAAACTGTTGTCGATCTTGAGGAGGCTAAAGCTGTTCTCAAATCGAGACTGGAGGACCGTAGACGCGTGGCTACGATTGATGATGCGATTGCTGCGGGAGCAGAGGCGTTTGGACTCGCTGTTGATGATCTGTTGGGTCGGGCGCAGCCGCAGCGTATTGTGCGCTCGCGTCATGCCGTTGTTTGGTGCGCGCGCGAGGTCTTGAAAGAGTCATTTCCGCGTATCGGAAAGGCGCTGAAACGTGATCACACAACCGTTATGTCGTCTTACCGCCGCGCGCAGGCTTTGATCGAACGTGACAAGGCGTTTCAGGACGGCGTACGCCGTATTCGGGAAGCTTTGGAAGGCTAATTTTCGTCGCCAATATCCGGTCTGAAAATGACCGCAAAAACAACCCATTATTGATCCAGCGCCGATGCTCGAAATAAGCGTCGGCGCTAGCTTTTTGCGGGTCGTTTCGGTTATACTCAAGAACATCATTCCGCCCGGCGATTCGCTGCGCCACCAATTCTGACGGGCCGCCCGAGATTGGGTTTTTAGGGAAGGCTAATTGGCCCTCCGATCAGGTCTTGAAGAAGCGGTTAAACAGCATCCCGGCGGATTTTTTGCTGATGGTTCGGGCTTGGGCATCGCCTTGACGGATTGTTAGTGGGAAACTTCATTTCGAGAGAGCATTCTGCATGAAAGTAACGATTGAACGGTCCGCCCTGTCCAAAGCGTTGGGGCATGTGCAAAGCGTTGTCGAGCGCCGCAACACCATTCCGATTCTGTCGAATGTCTTGTTACAGGCGGACGGCAGTACGCTGACGCTGACTGCGACTGACCTCGATATCGAAATTTCGGAGGCCGCCCCGGCGGATGTGGCAACGAGCGGTGCGACCACCGTCTCTGCATTGACGCTGTTTGAAATCGTCAAGCGGTTACCGGATGGTGCGCAAGTTCGGTTGGACCTTTCCAGCGGTGAGGGGCGTCTGCAGGTTTCTTCCGGGCGATCGCAATTTGCGCTAGCAGTTCTGCCAGAAGATGATTTCCCGAGCCTGACGACGGATGACCTCGAAACGCGGTTCGCGATGCCAACCTCGGATCTACGTCGCCTGTTGCAGAAATCGCGATTTGCTATGTCGCAAGAGGAAACGCGTTATTACCTCAATGGTGTTTATCTGCATGCCTATACTGATGGTGACGCGCCGGCTTTACGGGCGGCAGCGACTGACGGCCATCGATTGGCGCGGATTGATGCGCCTATGCCCGACGGTGCCTCGTCCATGCCCGGCGTCATTGTTCCGCGTAAGGCAATCGCTGAATTGGGGCGTTTGCTCGAAGATGCGGAGGACAATGTTGATATTGCCGTCTCTGAAGCCAAAATCCGGTTCGGATTTGGTGCGGGCTATCTGACATCGAAACTTATTGACGGTTCATTCCCCGATTATGAGCGGGTTATCCCAAAAGGCAATTCGAACATTTTGCGGGTCGAGACCAAAGATTTCGCAAAAGCGGTTGATCGCGTATCGACTGTGTCTGCTGACCGTACTCGTTCCGTCAAGATGGCGCTTGATGCGGACAGATTACGGTTGACCGTCAATAACCCGGAGGCAGGGTCAGCGTTGGAAGAGTTGTCGGTTGATTATGGTGGCGAGCCAATCGAGATCGGATTTAATGCGCGTTACCTGCTTGATGTATCGCAACAGATTGACGGGGAGACGGCGACATTCCGATTGGCCGATCCTTCCTCGCCCACGGTAATCACTGACGAAGAGGATGAGCGCGCATTGTACGTACTCATGCCATTAAGGGTTTAAGTTTTGAGTGAGGCGGTTGTCAGAAAATGGGATGGCGACGCGGTCGAGGACGCGGCTGGTCAACCCATGCCTGATGAGCCCGGTTTGTCGGCTCGCAAGAAGAGCGCGCGGATAAAGCGGCTGACGATTACTGACTTTCGCTCCTATGACCGCGCCGAAATTTCTTTTGATGGTCGCCCGGTTGCTATTTCAGGCGCGAATGGGGCGGGAAAGACAAATATACTAGAGGCGATCTCGCTGATCGGCCCCGGGCGTGGTGTACGTGGTGCAAGACTTGATGAATTACCGCGCATCGGCGGCGCTGGAGGTTGGGCAGTTTCTGCACGCGTTGACGATGGCGAAGATGAGCGCCGTTTTGGTGTCGGTGTCGCGGCGAGCAAACCCACACGCAGAGTATGTCGTCTGGATGATTCTGACGCGACGGGTCCCGGCGCATTCGCGGCGCATTTAAGATTTCTGTGGCTGACGCCTGCACAAGATCGTTTGTTTATGGAAGGGGCCGGCGAACGCCGCCGTTTTCTTGATCGAATGACGCTAGCCCATGACCCTGAGCATGGTCGCCGCGCAACCGCCTATGAACAGGCGATGCGCCAGCGGCAGCGCCTTCTCGAAGAAGGCGGACGAGATGACGGATGGTTGAGTGCCGTTGAGCAACAGATGGCAAGCGCGGGGGCGGAAATCGCTTATGCGCGCCGTGCGATGACAGATCGCTTAAAAGCTGCGGATGTAACAGGTCAGGCATCAGTATTTCCGACGGCGGATATTGCTCTAGAGGGTGAGCTTGAAACGGCTCTTGATGTTTCTGCACTTGCCAGCGTGACCACAGAGTTTGCAGAAAAGCTCCGCGCATGTCGCCGCCGTGATATGGAAGCGGGGCGTGCCCTTTCCGGGCCGCACAAAAGTGATTTAAATGTCGTCCATCGAGAAAAAGGGCGACCCGCGCGCTTATGTTCTACTGGTGAGCAAAAAGCGCTGTTAATTGGCCTCGTCTTGGCAAACGCCCGTGCGCTTGCCCAATGCGAGGAGGGTGCGCCGTTAATTTTATTGCTTGATGAAATTGCGGCTCATCTGGATCCGGATCGTCGAGCTGCGCTGTTCGCAATCCTCGACGAACTTGGTTTTCAGGCATTTATGACGGGGACGGATAAGTCCCTGTTTGAGGCCTGGGGTAATCGCGCGCAACATTTTGATGTTCAAAGCGGTGCGGTTCTTGAAACAACATTGACGTAAAAAAGAAAGATAAACTCATGGCGAATAACGCCGCGCCGCAAGACGAATACGGTGCTGACTCCATTAAGGTGCTAAAAGGTTTGGACGCCGTCCGGAAACGTCCGGGCATGTATATCGGTGATACCGATGACGGTTCGGGCCTTCATCATATGGTTTATGAGGTCGTTGATAATGCGATCGATGAAGCGTTGGCCGGTCATTGCGATACAGTTCAGGTGATTTTGAACGAGAACGGATCGGTTACCGTTACCGATAATGGGCGCGGTATTCCAACGGCAATGCACCCTGAAGAGGGCGTTTCAGCAGCGCAAGTTATCATGACGCAGCTACATGCCGGCGGTAAGTTTGACCAAAACTCCTACAAGGTTTCGGGCGGGCTTCATGGTGTTGGTGTTTCCGTTGTGAACGCGCTGTCTGAAGAGCTTGATCTGCGGATTTTCCGGAACGGAAAAGAGCATTTTATGCGTTTTAAAATGGGCGAGCCGGAATCGGACCTTGAAGTCGTTGGGGATACGACCAAGACCGGGACCGAGGTTACTTTCCTTCCGTCCGATCAGATTTTTACCGGCACTGAATTTGATTTTGATACGCTTGAACACCGTCTTCGCGAATTAGCATTTCTGAATTCGGGCGTTGCAATCAAGCTTGTCGACAAGCGTCATGTCGAAACGCGCGTTGAGGATATGTTTTATGAGGGCGGGCTCGAAGCTTTTGTCCGCTATCTCGATTCCTCAAAGTCTCCGCTATTGAGCGCGCCGCTTTCGTTCAATTCCGAGCGCGACGGCCTTAGCGTTGATGTGGCGCTTTGGTGGAATGATAGTTATCACGAAAAAGTTCTATGCTTTACCAATAATATCCCGCAGCGGGATGGCGGCACACACCTCGCCGGCTTCCGGGGCGCACTTACGCGCGTCATCAATGGTTATGCGCAAAGCTCGGGCATTGCGAAAAAAGAAAAAGTGTCCGTGACTGGGGATGATGCGCGAGAAGGCTTGACCTGCGTTCTTTCCGTCAAAGTACCTGACCCCAAATTTTCGTCGCAGACTAAAGACAAGCTCGTTTCATCCGAGGTGCGACCAGTGGTCGAGGGCGCAGTTTACGAAAAGCTTAGCGAATGGTTCGAGGAGAACCCCGGCGAAGCAAAACGCATCGTTCAAAAAATCGCTGAAGCGGCTGCGGCCCGGGAAGCTGCGCGAAAGGCTCGTGAATTAACACGTCGAAAATCGGCGCTAGATGTTGCGTCCTTGCCCGGAAAACTTGCCGATTGTCAGGAGCGCGATCCCGCAAATGCTGAGCTCTTCATCGTTGAGGGTGACTCTGCGGGCGGTTCAGCGAAACAAGCGCGTAACCGCGAAAATCAGGCAGTTTTGCCTCTGCGCGGTAAAATCCTCAATGTCGAGCGTGCGCGCTTTGACAAGATGCTGAGTAGCCAAGAAATCGGTACAATGATTACTGCGCTTGGCACCGGTATCGGGCGAGACGATTTCGATCCTGATAAGCTGCGTTACCATAAAATCGTTATCATGACTGACGCGGACGTTGATGGTGCGCATATTCGGACATTGCTTTTGACATTTTTCTTTCGTCAAATGCCGGAAATTATTCGTCGGGGGCATTTGTACATCGCGCAGCCGCCACTTTACAAAATTTCCAGGGGTAAGTCCGAGCAATATTTGCTTGATGATCAGGCCTTAGAAGATCATCTTTATGCCGATGGTATTGCTGAAGCCGCGCTTATTCTTGCTGATGGTGAGAGTATTGCGGGACCGGACCTCGCGGACCTGGTCGCGAAAGCGCGCAAAGTTCGGGATTCGATTGACGAATTCCCGCTTCGTTTTTCTCGCGATATTATCGTTCAGGCCGCGTTGGCGCGCGCATTGAAGGAAGCGCCTGATGGGGATGAAGCGAACGAACTCGCCGCAAAAGTATCTGAACGATTAGATATGATTGCGGATGAATTCGAGCGCGGATGGAAGGGTAGGCCCGATGGTGAGGGCGGTTACATTTTCGAACGCGAATTACGCGGCGTTTTGGAGCGCCATGAATTAAACCGCGACATGTTAATATCTGCCGACGCCAAAAGGGTTCAGGCTGGCATGAACGAGCTTGCGGATGCTTTCGATAAACCTGCGCAATGGGTCCGCAAAGATCAAAAAACCCGTGTGACTGGACCGAATAGCCTTTTACGGGCGGTTCGAGCTGCAGGAGAGAAAGGCGTTACTGTCCAGCGATACAAAGGATTGGGTGAAATGAATCCCGATCAACTCTGGGAAACAACGCTGGACGAGAATGCGCGTGTTCTTCTGCAGGTGAAAGTCAAAGCGGCCGACGAGGCCGACGATATTTTCTCACGCCTGATGGGCGACGTTGTCGAGCCGCGAAGAGAGTTTATTCAAGATAATGCGCTTTCCGCCGCTCTTGATGTTTAATTGACGCTTATTGCGGTGTGTTGTCATTGGCGGGTTGGCCGATGACAACACGACTGACGTCAAAGCCACGTTTTTTAAGTAATGCCGGAACGGATTGCTCATCGCCAACAAGATGAGCCGCACCAACGGCGACAAGGCCCGTGCCAGATTCGTTGCGCAACGCCGCTTCTAATTCGTCCGCCCAAGTTATATTTCGGTCCACGATAAGCCGGTCATATACGATCGGTGCCTGCTCGCGCAAAACTTCGTTCATCTCTACGTCGAGAAACTCCGTATCTCCCGAAACCCAAGCTTCATATAAATCGTCAAAGGCCGCCTGTTGTTCGTCCCAATCGCGAATAGTGACGGTGAGCAGCATTTTTTCAGTTTCCGGATCAAGTCCAGTAAAGAGGGATAGTTGCTCCTCAAGCGTTTCAAAGAAACGCACCTCTTTATCGCTTTGCTTCGCGTTTTTCAATAATACACTGTCGACCCCGGAGCCGGGTTCAAATCCCTGATTGATAATAAACTGAACGCTCAACGCCAGAAAGGCATTCCATGGGCGCATCGTATCGACTGCAGCAAATGGTAGTGACAGTTCGCCGACAATTTCGCGCAATTTTTGCGCGTCGTGGTCGTCCAGCAAACTGCTCAATGTCGTGCCCGGTGCATTGAAGCCTTGGGTCATCATGATATTGAGCGTTTTCGATGCGGCATCTGGTGCATCAGCATCGACTTCAAAATAGACTATGTCAGCATTTTCATAAGCTTCCGCGATTTCGTCGGTGCGCCAATGCAGGTTTGGCGGAAGAATATGAAACGTGCCCAAGAGGAAATAATCGGAGTCCGCATCGGAGACCCGCCAGACAGCGGGGGTCGCATAAGTAATTGCCTCTTCCTCAGCCGGTGCCTGTGCCGATGTAAGGGTCGGGATCGAAATTAGGGTAACGACTGCTGCGAGGAGGCAGTTGATCCGGGAAATAACCAATTTTTTTCCTTTCATCGGCATCGAACTCGCCGAAACAATAAATCGATATCGGCAGCAAAATCTACGCTATTTTGGTCGAGGATTAGCGCTGATTGTTTGGGGGGACGCTATCGCAACAAACTGGCGAAAGCAGGGCAAGACTGCGATTTTGACCGGCCTTCACAAATTATGAGGTGAAAATACGACAATGCCTTGCCGCTACGGCCATGTTCGCGTAAACAGCCGTCTCTTGATGGACCCGTAGCTCAGCTGGATAGAGCGCTGCCCTCCGAAGGCAGAGGCCAGAGGTTCGAATCCTCTCGGGTCCGCCATTTTGGCCGCTACGGTGGCACAAGTTTCACCTAAATTTCTGTGTAAATTTGCTGATTGCGCGCCCCTCAGAGAGCCAAGGCGGGATTTGGTCCTAGTAAGGTTAGTTACTAAAACTGATAACAGTGCGTTGATAAAAAATTGTAATCACCAATAAACTATCCGCACACCAGAAAAATGACCCCAATATGACCCGCAAAAACACCCAAGTAATTAATCCCGTGGAAGTGTTCGATCGCGCGGCCTATCAAGCGATCAATGAAGCGCGTTTATCACATCTAGCCAAAATGCTGAACGATATCGGGGTTTCCGGCGAAAATATGTCTGTTCTGGAGCTTGGTGCAGGCGTCGGTGACCATACCGATTTTTGGTTAAATCGTGGTGCCAAGGTGACTGTTACCGATGGGCGCGCAGAGAATTTGGCTATCGTCAAAAGCAGGTTTCCATCCATCAAGGTTTGTCAGCTTGACTTGGATAATGGTTTGGATTCTTCCATGCCCGATCATGATATTGTATACGCATACGGAATATTATATCACCTTCGTGATCCGGCCGCGGCGCTTGCTTATATGGCGGATAAATGTCGGCGATTTCTTTTCCTGGAAACATGCGTAAATACCGTCGGTGATATGAACGTGTTGTCTGTAAACGAGACTGCCGAAGATCCATCTCAGGCCATGCATGGCATTGGTTGCAGGCCATCACGGCGATGGGTTTTTGAAGAGCTTAAAGAGTACTTTCCCTATGTATATCAACCCGCCTACCAACCGGAGCACGAACAGTTTCCATTGGCCTGGGCGGACGTTACTGGAGGAGCAGGGAAGCTAGCGCGCTCCATATTTGTTGCGGCGCGTGAACCAATTGATGCAGGGACGTTCTTCCCGCATTTATTAGAAACGCAAGTGCATGTGCCGCAACGTCATTCCCAAAAAGGTATTGGGATAGATAATTTTTTAAAGAGCGGTCAATTTGGATTGATCATTGATGTTGGAGCGAACAAAGGACAGTTTGCTGCGAATATGCGACGCCTTGGTTATGAGGGACCGATCGTAAGTTTTGAACCGCTCTCGTCAGCTTTTGCAAAGTTGCGATCCAGCGCCGAGATCGACGGCAATATCCGTCCTTTTAATTTTGCGCTCGGCGATAAAGACGCCACAGAAAAGATCTACATATCAGGAAATTCGGCTAGCACGTCCTTTCTGCCTTTAGAAGAAATGACCGTTCACAATGAGCCACTAACGAGCAGGGTCGGTGAGGAGATCGTTGAGGTCAAGCGCTTTGACGACCTCTCCGACGAGGTTTTCTCACAGCGGCAGGACGGTCCGGTTTTGCTGAAGCTGGATACGCAGGGTACTGAGCGTCAGGTGCTAACCGGTGCTTCGGATTCGCTGGATAAAATCGATTTCATATTAAGCGAGTGCTCGTTGGTTTCAGTGTATAAAGGTGAGCCATTGGTTGAGGATCAAATACGCTGGATGAGAGAGAAAGGTTTTGACCCAATTTCGATGGGTCTCGGATGGTCTTCTCCGGAAACTGGCGAAACCTTTCAGATCGACATTTTGTTCAAACGGCGAAAATAAAATTTTCTCGGAAGGTCAAGCGAGAGCAATTCGCGACCGCGCGAATTGCGTCTTTACTTAATCTGGAAGTGGTGGGCGCACGTGGTTTCGAACCACGGACCTCTACCATGTCAAGGTAGCGCTCTACCCCTGAGCTATGCGCCCGATGAGACAAAAGTCCCTTCGAAGAGGACGGTCTCTAACGGGAAATTTCCGGTGATGCAAGCCTGATGCAGTCGCTTTCGTTCAGGCCGCGACAACGCGTTCAACCTCGAACACCAAATCCTTCAAGTGGAAAGGCTTCGAAAGCACTTTTGCGTCTTCAGGTGCTTGATTGGCAGCGTTAAGCGCAACAGCCGCAAATCCGGTAATGAACATGATTTTCATGTCAGGGTCGATTTCGGTCGCGCGGCGCGCCAATTCGATGCCGTCCATGACTGGCATGACAATATCGGTCAGCAGGAGGTCGAATTCGCGCAATTGAAGCTCGGTCAGGGCTTCGTCTCCCTGAGATGCGTCAATTACAGAATGACCCGCACGTTCGAGCGCCTTTTTAAGGAACCGCCGCATCGAATCATCATCTTCCGCTAAAAGAATCGCCGCCATATACGCTGACCTTTACTCTTTCTCGCCAATTATAACGAGTTGGTTGTCCTAAAGGGAGATTCTGGCAGATGCCAGACCCGCGCTCAAACTTCACCTTGCAATAAATGCTCCGTTTAAGGCTGCATTAAGCGCTAAGACCTTAACGAACCCTACAACTTCACGCTAACATGCCCGAAGTCATCTGAATTTCAAGCCTAGGTGAGTAATGCCGGAAAAGTTTGATAGACCAACTTCATATCGGGAGCGCAGGCCGATTGATGTCCTAACGCCAAATGAGACTGGCTCGGCCGTCATTTTTGCCTCACCACATTCCGGTAGGGATTACCCAACTGATTTATTACGGAATTCCCGGCTCGACCATCATGCTTTGCGTCAATCGGAAGACAGCTATGTTGATTTGTTGTTTGACGAGGCTCCGCGTTTCGGATCGCCATTACTGCGCGCGCTTTTCCCCCGCGCCTATGTAGATGTGAATCGATCACGCGAAGAGCTTGATCCGCGCATGTTTGCGGACAGTGTCCCCAGAAGTGCGGATACGCGATCAAGTCGGGTAATCGCTGGCTTGGGGGTGATCCCGCGTATCGTCGCCGATGGTCAGGATATTTACGGGCGAAAGCTCTATTACATTGATGCGCGTCGCCGCCTATCTGCTTGTTATGATCCTTACCACAAAGCGCTGCGCGGCTTGGTTGATGAGGCGCGGGCGCGTTTTGGCTGTGCAATCTTGATTGATTGTCATTCGATGCCTTCTGCTGGTGGTGCCCCATTCCGGACAGGTGAGCCGCCAATTGACTTTGTGTTGGGGGACCGGTTTGGCACATCATGTGCGCCGGAAATCATTAGGCATGCCGAAGAAATCCTGACCGGGTTCGGCTATCAGGTTACCCGTAATGCGCCTTATGCTGGCGGTTATGTGGCGGCTTCGTATGGTCGTCCGCGAAACGGCGTGCATGCGCTTCAAATTGAGATCAATAGAGCGCTTTATCTGGATGAACGGCGAATCGCCCGAACCGATGCTTTCGAGGCGTTGCGTGAGCATATGATAGAATTAATGCGCCGTTTAACAGGATTTGATGTGTCGGGCCTATGTATTCCGCAAGCTGCTGAATAATTGCGACAGTATAAAATGGGGTCGACCCCCCAAAAAAAGGGCCGCGGAAAAATCCGCGGCCAAAGTCATTAGGGAGGAAACGCCCAAGAACTGGGCAGTAACGCAAAAGCGCTACAAGACTGACTATAGAGGTAAAACGTTTTGCAATGCAATATATTTTTTGCGGTGCAACAAGAAAAATGCAGATATTGTAAAAAAAGCCCGAAATTATGCGGGTTTCAATTCAAGAACGCTGCTGGTAAGGCGTGCGCCTAATGGGGCGATTGTCAAAATGATAACGGTAGATTAGGCCTCAAATTCAAATTTCAACTCAGGATACCGCGTCATGACAGAAGAAAATGCGCAACCCGCTGAATCCACCGAGAAAAAAAAGGGCGCATTACGCCGCCTTGGTTCTGGTGTGGGCCGTCTGACGCGGGCGAAAAAGCAATTTGATATGCCGAAAGGCGAATCAGGCCTGAAAATCGTAATCGCGACAGATGCGTGGAAACCGCAACTGAACGGCGTCGTGCGCACGCTGGATACCTTGGGTAATATTCTGACGGACTTTGGAAACGAGGTCCTTTATATCACGCCGAACGAATTTAAATCGGTGCCGCTTCCGTCCTATTCCGAGATTCGTCTTTCATTGATGCCAAACCGCAAGGTGGCAAAGATGATTAACGAATTTCAGCCAGACGCCATCCACATTGCCACCGAAGGTCCGATCGGTCGCGCCACCCGCCGCTTTTGCAAGCGCCGCGGCTATCCATTTACCACCAGCTTTCATACCCGGTTTGCGGAATACGCAAATGAACGTTGGAAAGTCCCGACTAAGTGGGGCTATGCCATCCTGAAAGACTTTCACAAGGATGGCGAGACCATGATGGTAGCGACCCCAGGATTGGTGGAAGAGCTGACGGAGCGCGGATTTTCCCGGATGAAATTGTGGGCTCGCGGTGTTGACCTAGAGCAATTTGTGCCCGGTGATCGATCGTTTTTGAATAAGTATAAACGGCCGATTTTCCTTTATGTTGGCCGGCTCGCTGTCGAAAAATCGATAGAGGACTTTCTGGAAGCGGATTTACCCGGAACCAAAGTTGTTGTTGGTGACGGCCCCCAACGCGAAGAGCTTGAAGAACGGTATAAGGACGCGGTTTTCACCGGGCCGAAATATGGCGATGATCTGACCAAGTATTATCAGGCTGCGGATGTGTTTGTTTTTCCGTCCCGCACCGATACATTTGGCTTGGTTAATGTCGAAGCGCTGGCTTGCGGCATTCCTGTTGCCGCCTATCCAGTACGAGGACCGTTAGAAATTCTCGACGGTGCGCCAAAAGGGTGCGGTGCTCTCCATGAAGACCTGCAGACGGCATGTATCAATGCCTACGAAAATCGCGATCCAGAAGCATGTCGTGCGTGGGCGGAAAACTTTTCATGGGAAGCCGCCTCACGCCAGTTTATTGCAAATCTGGAGACGCCGGGCTTCGACGACCAATTTTGGCTTAGATCTGCAAAGATGATCGATTGACCGATTACAGTGTCATGTTCTGACACATATCAATCCCCAGCCCGGGTGATATATGCGTGATATACATCCTAAAGAGGACAAAAACTCTTTTTAGGCGAAGGAAAATGCGCGTTTGCACCGTTTCGGCATGGCGCTTGCGTTATCCCCACCTGAAAGAACGGCGCGCAATCGGGCGCATCGATTCGTTGGAGTTAAGAAATGGCGCATCCGATCGATATTCATGTAGGGCGGCGATTACGGCAACGCCGCAGACTTCTTGGGCTGACGCAGGAAAAGCTTGCTCAAGCTGTCGATATCCGCTTTCAGCAAATTCAAAAATACGAAAGCGGTTCAAACCGTATTTCCGCATCCCGGCTTTGGTCGTTATCCAAGGCGCTTGATGTATCAATTTCCTATTTCTTCGAGGGAATGAATGGCGCTGAGCCAACGCTCGATATGGATCTGCGCTCTGAAATCAAGAAATCAGATGCGCCGGCCGAAGGGCTTCTCGATGAGAAAGAAACGATGGATCTGGTGCGCTATTACTATCGTCTGGATGAAGAGCCGCGTCGGCGATTACTAGACTTGGCGCGGGCACTTTCGAGCGATAATTAGGTTTTGAGCAAAAAGCCCTCCAGCTTACGCTTGCTCAATAACGCGGTGATGGTAATGATCGCCGCGTTATGCATTTTTCACTGGACGAATTATCCACCTACGCAGAATTTGCGGAAAAGCTTGCCGATGCGGCGCGCAAAGAAACCCTTGCCCGGTTTCGGAATGGTGCAGATGTATCGGAAAAGTCGGGTCCGGTTTTCGACCCCGTGACCGACGCCGACCGCGAGGCGGAATTAGTTTTGCGCCAGATGATTCAGAAGCATTATCCTGATCATGGAATTCTTGGTGAGGAATTTGGCGAAGTCGCAGGCAGCAGCTCTTGGCGGTGGGTATTAGACCCAATCGACGGCACACGCGCATTTATGTCTGGTGCGCCGAGTTGGACCACATTGATTGGGCTTGAGTATGAAAACAAGCCAGTGTTCGGCCTAATCGATCAACCCTACATCGATGAGCGTTGGACAGGGATGGGTGCAAACGCTCGCTTTTGTCACCGTTCTGGCCGGAAGGAAATTCGTACGAGCGGCCTTAAAAATATCGCCGATGCGCGAATTTCAACCACTGATCCCCTGCCATCGGCCTATTTCAGCAAAGACTTTGCTAAAGCATTTTTACGCGTTGCGGACGCCGCGCGCGTTGCAAGGTTCAGTCTTGATGCTTACGCCTATGGATTGCTTGCGCTGGGTGAGGTCGACATCGTAATCGAAACCGGTTTGCAGCGTTATGATTACGCCGCGTTGTTGCCGGTTGTTCGCGCGGCGGGCGGCGTTGTCTCAAATTGGAATGGAGAAGAACCGGGCGCGGATGATCGCGGGGAGCTTGTTGCCTCCGCCAGTCAAGAGCTTCACGAAGCAACCTTGAAACTTCTTCGCGGTTAAGGCCGGAAAACAGGCGCGACGAATTCGTCAAAAGCTTTCCAATAGAGCGCGCGAAGCTCATCGCGTTCCATCAAGATTTCATGAAGTGCATCCGGTACTTTTGTAACGGAAATCTGGTCGGTTTTTTGTGCGATTTCAAAATGATCGCTTCCATCAATCTGCTGTTCGCGTTCTGCGGTAATAATCAGAACCGGTATCTCGATATCCTTAAGCGCAGTGTCCGCATGAATTTCCGCGCTAGACTTCATGGCGTCTTTCACCCAGCCAAAGGTCGGGGACTCTGAGGCGGCTTTCGGTTCCGCCATGCGCAGATTGCGAAACATCGTGTGGCGTGTCTCGTCACTTGTATAAATATTGCCTTCAAACATATCGGCATAGTCTTTGTCGCGCGGGACTGGCTTGCGGGCATATCCCAGCTTGCTTGCAATTCTCGCGGCAATATTGGTGATGCTGTTCTGAACGCCGGGGAAAAGCCGTGTCATCGGCGCACACAGGACTGCCCGTTCGAAACCATCATAGCCGCTGGCGAGCAACCGAAGCGCAGGCATGCCGCCCATTGAATGGGTCATTAATATGTAGGGGCCTGGAAAGCGGGGTTTGACTTGGGTGTCAGTAAAGAATTCGAGATCTTTGGTCAGTGTCCTGAAATAGCCTATCCAATTTGTCTCTCTGACTTGGTTCCGATCCGATAACCCCTGTCCGCGCCAATCCATCATCGCAACATTAAAACCGCGGTGATGAAGGTCTTTGATCGTTTCGAAATATTTCTCGATAAACTCCGACCATCCGGTCATCAATACAACGGTACCGCGTGCATTTTCGACCGGAAAAAATCCAGCGCGGATGCGCGCGCCGCCCGGTGCGTCAAACTCGAAAGGCTCGGCATTCACGGGAACAGGATTTTCCGGGATAGAGATAAAATGCGCCATTAATTTTCTTCCGTATTCGCAATTCGAGCCAAGACGCTCATATCGCCGGAGACCGTAACGCGCCCTGAAATATAGGCGCTTTCAAATGATCTTACGCTAAATAAAGCCTGTTGCAGTGTTTCTGATGCGCCGTGCCAGACACAATCAGGTTCGCTTTTCTCAGGAGCAGTATATGAAATCTCTGGTGGAGATTTGAAACCGTTTACCCAAAGGGCGGCATCGTCGTCGGGATTGAGTTTTACGATCCCGTCGAAAGACGCGGCGAAGAATGTCTTCGCCGCGTCCAACAGTTCGTTTTTCGTCTCTGCGCGTGACATCGCCTATTCCAACAACGCCCCATCCGCGGCAATCGGCTTTCGGAATTTTAGCGTCATACGATCACTCTCGCCGATAGCGTCGTATTTTGCGCGATCAAAATCAGGGTCGTCCTGGCCGCGAACTTCTGATGAACGCCGGGTTGGCGGGAGGGTCCACACGCCGAAGGGGTGGTCTTTTGTATCCGCTGCATTCGCGTTGATTTCTGATGATTGATCGAAATCAAACCCGGCTTCCGCAGCTATTTCTTTGACTTCATCCGTATAGATATAGCCTGCAGAGCCATCAGTTTTGACGTCAGCGCCGTCCGCGCGATGCTCTACGACACCAAGCACGCCGCCGGGTTTAAGCGCGCGATAAAACTCTTCAAACATTGCGAGCTTCGTTTCGCGTGAGCGCCAATTGTGCACATTGCGGAAGGTCACAACGAGGTCAGCAGAATTTTCCGGTGCGATGTGATGGCCTTTGCCCAGCGCGGTGACTTCGATGTCGCCGTAAATTTCCGGCTGTTCTACATAATTTTGATCGAATGCATTTAGCGCCGATGTCGCATACTCGCTTGCCCCTTCACGCGGAAAATGGGCCGCATAATATTTGCCGCCGCCACTTTTCAGATAAGGCGCGATAATCTGCGTATACCACCCGCCGCCGGGCCAGACTTCGACGACCGTCATGTCAGGTTCCAGTCCGAAAAATTCTAACGTTTCCTTAGGGTGCCGATATACATCGCGCGCGCGCTCTTCTTCGGTTCGGTGATCACCGGCGATGATTGTCTCCAGCGTGGTTTCTTCTTGAGCCGGAGAGGTCGCGTCCGTCGCTTGATCTGTTGGTTGGGTTTCGCCGCCACAGGCACCGAGCGCCATGGCTAGAAACATTGCGGCGCTCAACTTCACAGCGTTTGATTTGCGGTGTTCAGGCATCGCTAAGTCAGGATTCATGTAGATACTCCGGTTTTTCAAAGGTCGTTAGTGTTTACCATGGTTTTAGCCATGGTCGACCCGGAGATTGCGCGTGATGCGGCCGAAAACTCTTGAACTCGGTTGTTCGCGTCCTATCTCAATCAGTGACGGAGGCCAAATGGCTCCGTCATTTGAACGGGCGCGCGGCTTTGGCCAGTTGGTGAAGTTGGCGCGTTGCAACCCTCGCTTGAATGAAGGAGGAACTATAATGCGTACTTTTGATTTAGCCCCCCTATACCGCTCAACGGTCGGTTTTGATCGGGTCTTTGACCTGCTTGATAATGCCGGGAAAGCGGAAACTGGCGGGTATCCACCCTATAATATTGAGCGCCTGGACGAGAATGATTACCGCATCACGCTTGCCGTCGCTGGGTTCAGCGAAGATGAGCTGGATGTTGAGCTGCATCACAACACGCTCACGGTAACGGGCTCTCGCGGCGAAGACGATGAGGACCGCACATTTCTTTACCAAGGTATTGCCGGTCGGTCGTTCCAACGCCGGTTCCAGCTCGCCGAGCATGTAGAAGTGTCTGGTGCGTCGCTGGTCAATGGCCTGCTTAATATTGAATTGCATCGCGAGATCCCCGAGGCACTGAAGCCACGGAAAATCGGCATCTCAGGCGGCAACGCGTCAAATGTGAAAGTCATTAAAGACGCTGACGCAGCCTAAGCGAGCAAAAATCTGGATATCCCTCCCGGATGCTTGGGGGCGCGGGCGAACCCCGCGCCCTTTTTTCTTGTCTCTACTGTTGGTACGATAGCAGTGCCGAGAGGGGAGGCTGTGTTTTGAAACCCATTTTTAGATACGTAGTGGCCGGGGTAATTCTTGCGCTAGGGGCAGCCTGTGCGACCAGTGATCCCGGCAATCGCTACGGGACCGAGCCTTCGATCTCGATCCCCTATGACCCTTATGATTATGACCCCGACGACCTATTGGCAGAGGCGCAGGCCCATTGCGGTGCGCTTAATATGACCGCGCGGTTCGATGGAGAAACCGTCGATCCGCAATCGGTGCGTTGGCGATATCGCCATTATCGCTGCATCTAGTCTTCGGCCAACAGCTTTTGGGCTTTTTCGGAAATTTCCGCATTGGCGGCGAGGATTGACCCGGCGGTCAAAAAGTTTTTCCCGCCGTCAATTTCTGTGACCAGACCGCCAGCTTCGCGCACAATCGCCGCGCCTGCCGCAACATCCCAAATATTGAGATCGCGCTCCCAAAACGCATCGAAGCGCCCAGCCGCCACGAAAGCGAGGTCGAGCGCAGCGGCACCGAAGCGGCGAATGCCGGCGGTTTCTTTCAAGACCCGTTTGGTCTCGTCGAGTGCGCGTTTGCGGCCCGGGCGGCCAGCGAACGGTAGGCCGCAGGCAAACAGGCAGGTGCTGAGGTCGGTGCGGCCGGAAACCCGCAGGCGACGGTCATTCAGATACGCACCTTCGCCCTTTTCGGCCCAGAATAACTCGTCCGTTGCCGGATTGAAGACAACGCCCGCATAGGGTTGGCGGTCACGTTCCAGCGCGATGGAAATCGCGAATTGCGGCAAACCATGGAGGAAATTGGTGGTGCCATCAAGCGGATCGACGATCCACCGGTTGGAATTGTCGACGCCTTCGATTTCGCCGCGCTCTTCCATGATAAACCCATATTTGGGCCGGCCTTTTGAAAGTTCCTCAAAAATCGTCTGCTCGGATTTCAAGTCGGCGCGGCTGACGAAATCCGCAGCCCCTTTGCGCGAGACCTGAAGCGCCTGGGCTTCACCGAAATCGCGGGTCAGGCCACGCGCAGCTTTGCGAGCGGCATTAATCATTACGGTCATCAGGGCGGAAGCGTGAGGCATATTACACAATCATTTCTGGTATTGATGCTGGTTTTGATTTCGGGCCAAGGGCCTAAAGGTCGCGCACCATACGCCGCGCGCCCAGTTCTGCAAGGTCCGTCTTAGGGTCAACTGCCTTTAGTTATAGTAAAAATCGGTTCGAAGTGAACTGGGAGTGAACTTGTAGACAGCAAAAGTGACACTGATCGGTTTAACAACCTCACTGAAATTTCAGTGTTTCCAACTGCAAGCCGTTGTTTCTCGACCGGCTTCCAAGCGCTATGAAGGAGGCAAGGTCAAATAAATATAAGGGATTAAACGCGCTATGGGCGAAACAGTGCCGGTGAACAATGAAGAGCCGCTAGACCCAGCAAAGCTGGCCGCGACTGCGTATAAATTGTTGACGGAAAACCCGCAATTTAAGGTCGGAGAGGCGGAAATACGCGGCAATAAATATCGCGTATTTGAAAATGCCCCGAACTCGCTTGTGGGATTATTCGCATTTGGTGCCAGTCATGGCTATAAGGAATTTCTTATATTTGAAGGCGAGCGACTGAGCTTTGCCGAGACGTTCAAGCGTGCTTGCCGATTGGCCAATGCCTTGCGTTCTGAACTTGGCGTGAAGCAAGGCGACAAGGTCGCGTTGGCAATGCGGAACTATCCCGAATGGTGCATCAGCTATATGGCGGTGATCGCAACCGGCGCGGTGGTCGTCCCGCTTAATGCGTGGTGGAAAGCGGATGAGCTGAAATACGGCATTGAGGATTGCGGCGCAAAAACCGTGATCGTCGATGGAAAGCGCCTTGAATATCTTGCGCCGATCAAAGATGAATTGGACCTTACATTAGTTCTCGCGCGTGATGAGGGCGAGGGCGCAGATTATCGCTATGAGCAATTGCTCGACGCGTCTGAAAACGATGCCCCGCCTCAAGTCGATATTCATCCGGATGATGATTATTGCATCGTTTATACATCAGGTTCGACCGGCAATCCGAAAGGCGTTGTCCTGACCCATCGCGGCTGTATCTCGGCCTTGATGTCATGGGGCTTTATCGCATCGGTCCTAAAGGAACTTCGGGGTGGTACGGGGATTTTTGGTGATGATCCCGGCATTTTGCTTGCGATTCCGTTGTTTCATGTCACCGGTTCTCATTCGATCTTTCTTCTTTCTTTCCTTGTGGGGCGCCGGGTTGCGATGATGTATCGCTGGGATGCGAAACAGGCCTGCGAAATTATCAATAAGGAGAAGCTCACGAACTTCGTTGGCGTGCCAAGCCAGTCATTCGAAATGATGGAAGCGGTGGGCGAAGAAGGATGCCCAACGCTACTGGATATTGGCTCCGGCGGCGCAAAACGGCCTGCTGACCATGTTCGCAAGCTCAAGAAAAAATTCGGAAAAGCGAATCCATCATCAGGGTACGGACTATCCGAAACAAACGCCATGGGCTGTGTTATCTCTCAGGCCGATTACCTCAAACGACCTGACTCGACCGGTCGGCCTGTTCCGCCATTGACCGACATCAAAATTATGAAAGACGGAAAAGAACAGCCCGTTGGTGAGGTCGGTGAAGTCTGGATTCGGTCGCCCGCAAATTTCCGCGGCTATCATAATTTGCCTAAAGAAACCGAAGAAGCGTTGACGCCCGATGGCTGGTTCAAAACCGGGGACCTCGGCAAGTTCGACGAAGAGCAGTATCTTTATATTGTCGATCGCATGAAAGAGCTGATCATTCGCGGTGGCGAGAATATTTCCTGCCTTGAAGTTGAAAACCGTGTCTATGAACATGACGGGATCGCAGAAGCGGTTGTATTTTCTGTGCCCGACGAAGTCTTAGGTGAGCGCGTTGGGTTGGCCCTGTTCCCGAAAGAGGGCGCTAGCATTGATCCTGCGGAATTGCGCGCGTTCATCGCCGAAGAGCTTGCGGAGTTTAAGGTGCCTGAGCGCATCTGGATTTCGCCTGTGTCGCTTCCCCGATTAGGAACGGCAAAATTTGATAAACTGACAATACGACAAATTTCATTGCAGCACCCTCCGGCGCTGTCTGTATAAATTGGAGAGATATTCATGAGCGATCTCGAAACATTTCGCGCGGAAACCCGCGCCTGGCTTGAAGAAAATTGTCCCAAAGAAATGCGCGATGGCGGCGCTGGCGGTGAAGACAGTATTTGCTGGGGCGGTAAGAATTGGAAATTCCAATCCGAAGCGCAAAAAATCTGGCTTGAACGTATGGCGGCAAAAGGCTGGACGGTTCCAGCCTGGCCAAAGGAATATGGCGGCGGCGGCCTTTCGAAAGAAGAAGTGAAAATCCTCAAAGCGGAAATGCGCAAAATTAAAGCGCGCTCGCCGCTTGAGAGCTTCGGCATCTGGATGCTTGGGCCAGCGCTCTTGAAATATGGCACCCATGAACAAAAACTGCATTTCCTGCCGCCGATTGCGCGCGGTGAAGTTCGTTGGTGCCAAGGCTATTCCGAGCCAAATGCCGGGTCCGACCTCGCATCGCTGCAATGTAAATGCGAAGACAAGGGTGACCACTGGCTGGTGAACGGTCAGAAAATCTGGACATCCTACGCAGATCAATCGGACTGGATCTTCGTTCTGGTACGGACGGACCCAACAGCGACCAAGCATAATGGCATCAGCTTTATTCTTATCGATATGAATGCCGAGGGCGTATCGACCAAACCGATTAAGCTGATTTCCGGTAAATCGCCGTTCTGTGAAACATTCTTTGACGATGTCAAAGTGCCGAAAGACCATGCCGATGGTGTCAACGCGATTGTCGGCGAGATCAATCGCGGCTGGGATGTTGCGAAATATCTGTTGACCCATGAACGCGAAATGATCTCCGCGGGTGGTGGTGGCCTTTTGGGCGGTCGCGGTATGGGCGAAGTCGCCGCGCAAGAGCTTGGGCTTGAAAACGGAAAACTTTCCGACGCATTGCTCCGTGCGAAGATCGCGCAAGCCGAGGTCGATGGTTGGGCGTTTTTGTTGACGCTCGAACGGATGAAAGACGAAGCCAAAGCCGGGCAGGGCGTTGGCGCAAACTCTTCCATGCTCAAATATTACGGCACTGAATTTAATAAGCGCCGTTATGAATTGCTGATGGATATTGGCGGCTCGGACGAGCTTGAATGGGAAGGCGAGCGCACCAAAGACGGTAAGCTTGCTCGGGGTTGGTTGCGTACCAAGGCCAACTCGATCGAGGGCGGCACCTCTGAAGTCCAACTTAATATTATTGCAAAACGTATTCTTGAATTGCCTGGCGCATAAGGAAAATATTATGGCTCTCGTATTGAATGAAGAACAGGAAATGCTGCGCGATTCCGCGCGTGGCTTCCTTGAAGATAAAGCCCCGGTTGCTGCTCTTAGAAAGCTTCGGGACGACAACAATCCCGATGGATTCTCTCGCGACCTCTGGGCAGAGATGGCCGAAATGGGCTGGGCCGGTATTCTGGTTGATGAAGAATATGGTGGCGCTGATTTTGGTTTTGTTGGCGCTGGTGTTCTCGCCGAAGAAATGGGCCGTACGCTGACTGCCTCGCCATTTCTTTCAACGTCGGTCCTCGCTGCGACTGCGCTCAAGAAGGCAGGCAATGAGGCGCAAAAGCAGGAGCATCTTTCAAATATCGCTACCGGATCTGCGCTTTTTGCGCTTGCGGTTGATGAAACCCGCAAACACGCCCCCGCGAATACGGCGATGAGCGCTGAAAAGCACGGCAATGGTTTCCGGTTGTCCGGCAACAAGACCTTTGTCGCCGACGGGCATGTTGCGGATAAAATTATCGTCGCCGCCCGCAGCGCCGGTGCCGCTGGTGAAACCGACGGCATCACGCTTTTCATGGTTGATGCAAAGGCAAATGGCGTATCGGTTGAGCGCACAAGCATGGTCGATAGCCGCAATTCTGCGCGCATCAAATTCGACAATGTCGAAGCGACCGGCGATGACGTGCTCGGCGACGTCGATGGCGGATATATGGCGCTTGAAGGCATTCTTAATGCGGGCCGTGCAGGGCTTGCGGCTGAGATGTCGGGTTCCTCACAGCAATCATTCCAGATGACCGTGGATTATCTGAAAGAGCGCAAGCAGTTTGGCACCGAGATCGGGGCGTTTCAGGCATTGCAGCACCGCGCTGCGCATCTTTATTCCGAAATCGAACTGGTAAAGTCAGCCGTTCTAAAAGCGTTGCAGGAGCTTGATGAAAATTACGGTATGGCCGGGGCGATTTGTTCGTTGGCCAAAGCAAAGGCCGGTGAGGTTGCAAAGCTCGCTTCGCAAGAGGCAGTGCAGATGCATGGCGGTATCGGCATGACCGACGAATATGACATTGGGTTTTATATGAAGCGCATTCGTGTCGCGCAGGAAATGTTTGGCGATACGGCGTTCCACGCGGATCGCCTGGCGCAAATGCGCGGTTATTAATTTTTATCAGGAGTATTTTATGCCTACTGCTTCCCCGGAAAATATCGCCGATCTTGTCGGCAAGCCTACCGGTACGTCCGATTGGATTGAAATTGACCAAGACCGTATTAATCAGTTTGCTGATGTAACTGAGGATCATCAATTTATTCATGTAAATCCCGAAGCGGCGGAAAAAACGCCATTCGGTACCACCATCGCGCATGGGTTTTTGACGCTTTCTTTGTTGTCCAAACTTGCAGAAGGCGGCGTGATCGCGCTCGAAGGCGTGAAAATGGGCGTCAATTACGGCTTTGACAAAGTGCGGTTTGTAACGCCCGTCAAATCCGGCAGCCGCGTGCGGGGGCATTTCACCTTGATGTCTGCGGATTCCAAAGTGCCGGGCCAGTGGTCGCTGAAATATGCGGTCAAGGTCGAAATCGAAGGCGAGGAAAAACCTGCATTGGTCGCTGAATGGCTGACCATGCAATTTGTATAAGGAGTGACTATGGCGATCGATTATAAAGACAAGGTCGCGATTGTAACCGGGGCTGGTAACGGCCTCGGCAAATCGCACGCAATCGCGCTTGCTGCACGCGGCGCGAAGGTTGTCGTCAATGACCTTGGCGGCAATGTCGATGGTTCCGGCGGGTCGATCTCTGCGGCGCAAGAGGTGGTGAACCACATCAATGCGGCTGGCGGCGAGGCCATTGTGAATGGCGCGAATGTCACCAAGGAAGATGAAGTCGCGGCCATGGTCAAAGAAACCATGGATAAATGGGGCCGCATCGACATTCTCGTGAACAATGCCGGCATCCTCCGTGACAAGACGTTCCATAAAATGTCGCTTGAGGATTTCCGTACGGTCATCGATGTTCACCTTGTGGGCACCGCGATCTGTACCCATGCGGTTTGGCCGATCATGCGCGAACAGGCCTATGGCCGGATTGTCTGCACGTCGTCGCCTTCGGGGCTTCATGGTATTTTCGGGCAGGCAAATTACGGCGCGGCTAAAGCCGGCATGATTGGTTTTATGAATGCTCTTCACCTTGAGGGCGCGAAATATGGCATCAAAATCAATCTTCTGTCGCCATCGGCCAAGACCCGTATGACGCTCGATATCGGTATTCCCGAGCCTATTCTCGACCAGATGACCCCCGAAGCGATTACGGCGGCGATGTTGTTCCTCGTGAGTGAGGACGCGCCAAGTCGAGCGATCGTGAGTTGCGCGGCCGGTGGCTATGCGCGAGGTTATGTGGTGGAGACCGACGGAATTTATCTCCCGCCCGATCAGCAAACCCCCGAAGAAATTGCTGCGCGCTGGGATGAAATTTCGTCTACGGACAATGTTCATTACTACGACAATTCGTCTGGCCCGAGCATGAACTTCATGAACAAGGCGAAAGACTTCGCCGAAAAGAATTAAAGGAAACACTCCATGAGAGAAGCAGTAATCGTCTCGACGGCCCGTACCCCGATTGGCAAGGCCTATCGCGGTGCGTTTAATGATACGACCGCGCCGACATTGGCGGGCCATGCGATCAGCAATGCGGTTGAGCGCGCCAGAATCGAACCGGGCGAGGTCGAAGATGTGGTGCTTGGCGCTGCGCTTCAGATGGGTACCTCTGCGCCGAATGTGGCGCGGCTTGCGCTTTTGCGCGCTGGAATGCCCCACGAAGTCCCGGGTCAATCGCTTGATCGTCAGTGTGCGTCCGGCATGATGGCGATTGCCACGGCGGCAAAGCAAGTCATCAGCGATAATATGGATGTGGCGATTGGCGGCGGTGTTGAGTCGATCTCCATGAACCAGACCAAGGATATGTTTGTCCGTCCTGATCCGTGGCTGATCCAGAACCTGCCGTCGACCTATATGCAGATGATCGAAACGGCGGAAATCGTCGGTGATCGGTATAATATCTCGCGCGACGCGCAGGACGAATATGCCTACCAGTCGCAACAGCGTACCCATGCGGCGCAACAGGCGGGCAAGTTCGACGATGAGATCGTTCCAATGGCGTCGGTGATGAAATTCCTCAACAAGGAAACCGGTGAAACGTCTGATGTGGAAACCAAGCTCGAGAAGGACGAGGGCAATCGGCCGGAAACGACGCTTGAGGGTCTTAAAGGGCTGAAGCCGGTTTTCAAAGGCGGCCAGGTCGTCAAAGAAGGCAAATATATCACCGCCGGTAACGCGTCCCAGCTTTCCGATGGTGCGTCGGCCGCTGTCCTCATGGAAGCGAAAACGGCTGAAAAACGGGGGCTTTCGCCGCTCGGGATTTATCGCGGCATGGCGGTTGCGGGTACGAACCCGGATGAAATGGGGATCGGCCCGGTCTTTGCCGTACCGAAGCTTCTTCAAAAATTCGGCCTCAAGATGGATGACATCGGCCTTTGGGAACTCAATGAAGCATTTGCAGTGCAGGTTCTTTATTGCCGCGACAAGCTTGGCATTCCTGATGAGCTTCTCAACGTCAATGGCGGCGCGATTTCGATCGGCCACCCTTATGGCATGTCCGGTGCCCGCATGGTTGGCCACGCGCTGATCGAAGGCAAACGGCGCGGCGCGAAATATGTCGTATGCACCATGTGTGTTGGCGGCGGCATGGGCGCGGCGGGCCTCTTCGAGGTCGCGTAACACCCCGTGGCGCTCGACAATGAGGTCGTTTACAGGCTCGTCGAAGAAGTGCCCGCTGGCGAAGTCGCCAGTTATGGCATGATCGCGAGCCTGTTGCCGGGCGTCACTGCCCGCATGGTGGGCCGCGCGTTGGGGCAATTGCCCAATGGCGCGACCACCCCGTGGCATCGAATTGTGAATGCCACTGGCGCGATTGCACCGCGTCCGTCCGCCGCCGGTCAACGCAAATTGCTGTTGGCCGAGGGTATCAATTTCCGAAAAAATGGTTTTGTTGACTGGTCGCGCCATCGCTGGCGCGGGCCGTCGCCGCGCTGGTTTGACGATACCGGCGCGGACTATGAAACCATGATGGAAACCATCGCGGGCTGGCGATAGGCGCATGACACTCCTCCTGACCCATGCAGGTTAGGGGCTCTTTGCGCCGCGTGGATAACTATCCACGGATTTTGATTTGGCTTTATACTGATGACCGACGCCGCGCGGCGGCACTGGTGCGGGTTGGACTGTGTGGTGAGGGGGACGCCCTATCCTCGGGCGTCATCCCGGACTTGATCCGGGATCCAGCGTTCGTGTGATCGGCTGAAAGGATAGCGCTTGTTAGTGGATTGCGGGTCGGAGCCCGCAATGACGGTGTGGTGAGGGTGCCGCCTTATCCTCGGGCGTCATCCCGGACTTGATCCGGGATCCATTTATAAGGTCTCGTACAAATCCGACCATTCTGGATTGTCGCGTTCGATAAGCGCGATTTTCCATTCACGCTTCCAATTCTTCAATCGTTTTTCTTCAGTGATCGCGTCGTCAATCCGATCAAACGGTGCGTAGTAAACAAGTCGGTCTACGCTATATTTTGCGGTGAATCCTTTGACGATTTTTTGCTTGTGGGCGTATATGCGTTCGGCAAGGTTAGTTGTAACGCCGATATAAAGCGTGCCATCGCGTTTTGATGCGAGGATGTAAACCCAGCCTTGTTTCATTTCGTATTTTTACCGTTGGTTTTTCTCTCTGTCACCTCGTTCCCCTTTCGTCATCCCGGACTTGATCCGGGATCCAGCGTTCGTGTGATCGGCTGAAAGGATAGCGCTTGTTGGTGGATTGCGGGTCAGGGCCCGCAATGACGGTGTGGTGAGGGTGCGCGCTATCTTCCGGCGTCATCTCTGGCTTGATCCGGGATCCAGCGTTCGTGTGCGTGGCTGAAAGGATAGCGCTTATTGGTGGATTGCGGGTCGGGGCCCGTAATGACGGTCCGGTGAAGGTGCCGCGCTACCCTCTGGGGGCATCCCGGACTTGATCCGGGATAAATAAAAAAGCCACCTCCGAAGAGGTGGCTTTGAATTCTGGCTTTTTCATCACCCTACTGACAAGCGAGGCACTCGTCATAGTCGGTGGGGGCGGCGGCTTCCATCATTGATGACATGCCGTCTTTTTCGCTGTCTTTGTCTTTCGCGCCATTGGCGAAGCCCGCGCGCTGAATTGATTTCGAGCGGCAATAGTAAAGCGATTTCACGCCTTTTTCCCATGCTGACCAATGCAACATGTGAAGGTCCCATTTGTCGATATCACCCGGCAGGAATACGTTCACGGACTGGCCCTGACAGATATAGGGCGAACGATCCGCAGCGAGTTCAATCACCCAGCGCTGGTCAATTTCGAAGGCGGTTTTGAAAACGTCTTTTTCTTCCTGGCTAAGGAATTCAAGATGCTGGACCGAGCCTTCATGCTCAAGGATAGAGTTCCAGGTTTCTTCCCTGTCCTGTCCTTTTTCTTCGAGCAGTTTTTTCAGCGCAACATTTTTCACGGTGAAAGAGCCGGAAAGGGTCTTGTGCGTAAAGACGTTGGCCGGAATAGGCTCAATGCAAGGAGACGCGCCGCCACAAATGATCGAGATCGACGCCGTCGGCGCAATCGCAAGCTTATGGGAGAAACGCTGCTTCACGCCGCGTTCTTCTGCGTCGGGGCAAGCGCCGCGTTCTTCGGCGAGCGCGACCGACGCCGCATCCGCACCCATGCGAATATGTTTGAACAGGCGCGTATTCCATGATTTCGCCATAGCGCTTTCAAACGGAATGTTCATGGACTGAAGGAAAGAATGGAAACCCATCAAACCAAGACCAACTGAACGCTCGCGCTTTGCGGAATAAACAGCCTTCGCCATTGATGGCGGTGCGCGGTCGATAAAGTCCTGAAGGACATTATCAAGGAAGCGCATGACATCTTCGATGAATTGCGGCTCGTCTTTCCACTCTTGGTATTTCTCGGCATTGATGGATGACAGGCAGCATACAGCCGTGCGGTCATTGTCGAGATGGTCCTTGCCCGTATGCAACATGATCTCTGAGCAGAGATTAGATGTTGAAACTTTAAGGCCCAAATCGCGCTGATGCTTCGCCATCTGACGATTTACGGTGTCAGAGAACAGAAGATAAGGCTCGCCCGTAGCAAGACGGACTTCAAGGATTTTCTGCCACAATTTCCGTGCAGAGATCGTCCGCAGAACTTCGTTGGTCTTTGGCGAACGCAGGCCAAATTCTTCGTCTTTCGCGACGGCTTCCATGAAGTCGTCGGTGATGTTCACACCATGATGCAGGTTCAGCGATTTCCGGTTGAAGTCGCCAGATGGTTTGCGAATTTCGAGGAACTCTTCGATTTCCGGGTGGTGCACATCAAGATAGCAGGCCGCAGAACCACGACGGAGCGAACCTTGGCTGATCGCAAGGGTCAGCGAATCCATCACACGGATGAACGGAATGATGCCTGAGGTCGCGCCGGCATGTTTCACTTTCTCGCCGATCGAACGGACATTGCCCCAATAGGTGCCGATGCCGCCGCCATTAGACGCGAGCGCAACATTCTCGTTCCATGTATCGACAATCGCATCAAGCGAGTCGCCAACGCCATTCAGGAAGCATGAGATCGGCAGGCCGCGATTCGCGCCGCCATTAGAAAGGACGGGCGTCGCCGGCATGAACCAAAGCTTCGAGATATAGTCGTAAATACGCTGCGCGTGGTCCGCATCATCGCCATAGGTGCGGGCGACACGGGCGAACATATCCTGAAACGACTCATCGGGCAGGAGATAGCGGTCCACCATGGTGGTCTTGCCGAATTCGGTCAAAAGCGCGTCGCGCGAATGGTCGATTTCGATATCGCGCACAACTTTCAGCGCCGGCTTTTTGGCCGTCGGCTGCTCTGTGTCCGCCTTCGTCACAGGGGTCTGGTTTTGCTCCTGTGCCAAGTCTTGTGGCTGAGCGTTTTCTAAGTCTTTGGCGGCTTCTGAGAGCGACATATTTCCCCGTCCTACCTCTTTTCGCCTCCGAAAAAGGCGCGCAAAAATCGGTGCTCCGGAGTGCCCATTTCGGGGCCGCGTCCGGAGCGGCTATTCGGTCGTGTTGTGATTTGCCGACATTCCCAGTCGACACAAGATATAGTGATGGACACCTAGGTGAACGTCAATATGAAGTTAGTCACAGGGGAAATATTTTTGGTTAACGAGTCATTAATAGGGCGCACCAATTGCGCTAAAAGGGTTAACTCTTTCGCGGGTTTTTCAGGCTTCTTTGGCCTCGTTTCGATTCCGTATCCCGGTCATCTGTGCCCGAAAAATTTTTTGAAAAAGCATCGGTCCGCCAGCGTTCGGGTGCCCCCGCGAAGCCGGTTTCGACGAATCGAACTGACGAATCGCGCTGCCGCCATGCCGGAACTGATTCATCTTGGTCCTTGAACGCAGATTGATTCGCGCTTTTCGCCCCTGACGCGAACTCCTTGCGCCCACCAGATGTAGGGGTGCGGCCGCCAACCCGGGCCCGAAACACATCAAGAAGATCTTCGGTCCGGCGTACGACATCGGCCGGGCGGGGGGCTTCTTGGGCGGTAAAGCTACTGCGCAATGCATCCAGCGCTTCCGTTCGCGCTGTGGTGGCGGTGCCTTCGGTCAGGGGGGCAGCCATCAAGGTCATGAGCAACCCCGCAATCGCATAAAGAAAAGCACCCAACAAAATGACCTGAACCGCCCAGGGATATTGCGCGAGACCCAATGTCTCGACAATTTCCGCCGGTGCCGGTTTGGGCAGAATGAACATCAAGGTCAGGAATACCCCAAATATAGTGCCCAAGCCGAAATCAACGATGGGGACTGATTTTGGGTTGCCGCCATTGCGACCGAGAAACCCTTTAAAGAGGCGCTGGGCATGGTCGCCCTCTGCGCCAGTCAGAAAAGCGATTTCGCGGAAATAGGCACAGGCCTCAAGCGCGGTTAAATGCGCGCGCGATAATTCGATGACTGCGTCGGCGGGTGCATTGCGGTTGTCCATTTTGGCGCGAAGGTCAGTGAGGTCGCGGTCGAATTCCATCGAAGCCTTGGCGATTTCAATGCCCAGTGTTTCGGCTTCTGCGCGAATGCGCCGGTTATCCGCATTCCCAAGAATGCGGGTCAAAAAGCCAACCGCAAGCGCAACCCCAAGTCCCGCCGCGGCAACCATCAAGAATAGCTCGACAAGGGCAATGGCATCAGAAACCGGAATCCCCCCGGCGGTAACAGCAACGCCATTGGCGCGCGCGGTCATAACCCCATAAAAAAGCCAGGTCGCGATCCCGAGCCACACCAGCCCGATCAAGAAACGAAAACCATGGGTCAACATGGTGACTTCGCCCGCGCGGCGCTCCGCTATGCGAATGGTCAAGCCGCGCGCGGCAAGGCGTAAATCGTCACTGCGGCGGACAATATCTTTGGCGGATTCTTCCAGCCGGGCCGATAGGGGTAGTGCGCCTTCGCGCTCATGCGTTGGGTTATCACCGGGGAAGGAAGTCTCGGTCGGGTCGGCATTTTCAAATTGCGTGGCGGTGCTGTGGCGCCGTGGTTCGCCGCGCAGGCGCGCAAAAGCGGTGTTGGCGCTGGCTTGCAGCGCATCAAGCATCGACTGTTGATTCTTCCCGGTCATTGATCCCCCACGGATTGGCAAGGGCCATGGTAAAGCATAAAGCCGCCCGCGTTAATCCTGTTAAATCGCACGGAATTACAGAGGCTTGCACAGATCACAGTGATTTGCGCAGCGGGAACTGCGCCCCGGTGTTGGCGCATGCAGGCGATTTCCTTATCTACCGCTTCAGTAGGAACGAAAGGGTAGTTTGTGGAGTTCTCCGACCTTATCGCAAGCGGCGCGTTTGATAACGGCCGATATTCGACATCCATTCCCACAGGCTGGATGCAGGGGCGCACGACCTATGGCGGATTGTCGGCGGCTCTCTGTCTTGATGTCGCAAAGCGGAGTTTCCCGGATCTGCCGCCTTTGCGCTCGGCGATGATTTCCTTCATCGGTCCCGCTGGCGGTGATGTCACGGGGCAGGCCAGAATCCTGCGGCAGGGGAAATCCGTGACCTTTGTTGAGGCAGACATCGCCGGTGAAAAAGGTCTTGCGACCCGAAGCCAGTTTGCTTTTGGCGGCGCGCGCGCGTCGATGTTTGATAATACCTTTTCGCCAAAGCCTGACTATAAAGCGCCCGAGGATTGCGAGGTCTATATTCCCGAAGAGTTTGGGCCGACCTTTGCGGTCCATTTCGAAAGCCGTCTTGTGCGCGGTGCGCGCCCCGGTGCCGGTTCGACCGAGCACGATCATTTAATCTGGATACGTCATAAAGATCCAAAGGCAACGGATATGACGGCGCTTCTTGCGATTGCCGATATGCCGCCGCCCGCCGTTTTGCCAATGTTCAAGGAGTTTGCACCGATCAGCTCAATGACCTGGATGGTCAATGTGGTGGTTGAAAAGCCGCAAACCAGAGATGGATGGTGGTTAATGCAAACCCGCGCGGAAACCGCGCGCGACGGCTATTCAAGCCAGGACATGCTTGTGTGGAACAGAGATGGCGAGCTGGTGACCACCGGGCGGCAATCGGTTGCGGTGTTTATCTAAATGAAACTCGCGCAATTCGCCTTGTTAGTGCCCGACTATGACGAGGCCATCGACTATTATTGTACCGTGTTGGGGTTTTCGCTGCTCGAAGATACCCAGCAATCCCCGGAGAAGCGCTGGGTTGTGGTCTCGCCCGGCGAGGGCGGGTCAGCAATTTTGTTGGCCAAGGCTGCTGACGAAGCGCAGCGTGCACAGATCGGTAATCAGGCCGGTGGGCGCGTTTTCTTGTTTCTTAACAGTGAAGATTTTGATGCTGACTATCAGCGCCTGAAAAAGAACGGCGTTGAATTTCTGGAGGTGCCGCGACACGAACCCTATGGCAGCGTGGTCGTGTTCCGTGATCGTTTTGGCAATAAATGGGACTTGATCGAGCCAAAATCCTAGCCGTTTTCGATTTCTTCGCGCTTCATTTCCAGCTCAAGCCATTCTTCCTCGGCGCTGGCAAGTTTCTCTTCAAGCGCCGCAAGGGCCTTTGCGGTTTTGTTGAAGCCCTCGCCATCGCGGCTGAAAAAGTCAGGATCGTCCAGCTTATCTTTCAATGTCGCGATCTCTGCCTGCAGGGTTTCCATTTCCTTGGGCAGTTTTTCGAGCGCATATTGTTCTTTGTAGGAAAGCTTGGCTTTGCTTTGGATGGGCTTAGGCTTTGGCGATGATGGCGTAGCTTTCGGCTTTTCTGGCTTTTTGGTTTGCTCCGTGCCCGGCGCACTGCCGCGCTGGATCACCATATCGTCATAGCCGCCCGCATAGCGTAGCCATTTTCCCGGTGTGTCCGGGTCTGTTGTTACAACGCTCGTCACCAGATTTTCGAGAAATTGCCGGTCATGGCTGATCAACAATAATGTTCCGCCATAAGAAGATAATTGCTCTTCGAGCATTTCAAGGGTTTCAAGATCGAGATCATTGGTCGGCTCGTCGAGAATTAAGAGGTTCGACGGTTTCGCCAGCGCGCTTGCGAGCGCCAATCGGCCGCGCTCCCCGCCAGACAACGCCGTCACCGGCTGCCGCCATTGTTCCGGTCCAAAGAGAAAATCCTTCAGATAGGTGGCGACATGGCGCTTTTCGCCATTGATTTCGACCCAATCTCCGGTGCCGTCATTGATCGCATCGGCCACGCGCATTTCCGGCTTTAATCGGTCGCGGCGTTGATCGAGCGATACGATTTCAAGGTTGGTGCCTAATGTCACCTTGCCTTCGTCAGGGGCAAGTGTGCCAATGATCATATTGACCAAGGTGGTTTTGCCCGCGCCATTCGGGCCGACAATGCCGATCCTGTCACCGCGCGCGATTTCGATGGAAAAATCGTCAATGATTTTCCGATCACTGAAGGATTTCGACACATGCTCGACAACAATCGCGCGTTTGCCCGATGCGCCAGCGGTTTGCACCGCGAAATTCGCATTGCCCTGCACCCGCCGGGTTTCGCGCAGTTTCTTGCGCATGTCTTTTAGCTCGCCGACACGGCGCATATTGCGTTTTCGCCGCGCGGTCACGCCATAGCGCATCCAATGTTCTTCAGCGACGATCTTGCGCCCCAGCTTGTGATGGGCTTGCTCTTCTTCTTCGAGGAATTTGTCCCGCCACGCCTCAAAGGTGCCAAACCCCTGGCCCGTATTGCGGGTTGCGCCGCGATCAATCCAGACCGTGTCATTGGTGACATTCTCTAGGAAGCGCCGGTCATGGGAAATCAGCACAATCGACGACGACAATGATTTCAGCTTGTCTTCAAGCCATGTAATCACCGGCAGGTCGAGATGGTTGGTCGGCTCATCGAGTAAAAGAATGTCCGGTTCTGCGGCCAGCGCTTGGGCAATGGCCGCGCGGCGCGCTTCACCGCCGGATAATCCTTGCGGTGATTGTTCAGGGTCGAGACCCAATTCTTCGAGCATCGTCTCGGCGCGGTAGTCGCCACCGGTTTCATCAAGTCCCGCACGAACATAATCGCCGATCGTTTCAAAGCCGGTCATGTCCGGTTCCTGGCGCAAATACCGAACGGTCGCGCCGGGATGGATGAACCGCTCGCCGCTATCGGGTTCGACCATGCCTGCAGCAATCTTCATCAATGTCGATTTGCCTGAACCATTCCGGCCCACCAATGCGATGCGCGCACGTTCGCCCACCATCAATGATGCCCCTTCAAATAAGGGGTCACCACCAAGCGTAAGGTGAATATCAGTTAGGGATAATAACAGGGCACTCATGATCGATCCGTCTTTTATGGTGTTCCTTTAGGCGTTCTCGGCGATCGCATCAAATCTTTACGGAATGTTGGGAGTCTCATGGGAGCCATGTGGCTTTTTGTAGTTTATCAGGCCGCAGAAATGCACCCGTTAAAACAGTACTTAATTGATGTTGACGAGGGGATACAGGCGTTTTCTGAACGCGTTGGCGTTTCGCGACAGACCCTCTATCGAATTATCACCCGCAAACAGATGCCAAAGCCGGACCTTGCGCGCCGTATCGTCGAGGCAACGGGCGGTGCGGTCACGCTAGAGGTCATTTATGGCGGCGAAGGATTGCGCACAGGTGTCTATACGCGCGCCGAAGATGTTGTGCTTGATCACGACCGATTAAAGCTCGCCATTGCTATATCCGTTAGTCACCTCTGGGGCGAGCGGAAAAACAAACTCGACGACGTCGCGCTTGATCCCGCAGCAGAGGCCGTACGGCATATATTTGCGGCACTATGTAAAATCTCCGTCCGCCCTGAGGGCCCATCATTGGCCTTGGCGTTCTTGCCGGTTTTCATTGATCTGTTGGGCACCGAGCAAGCGGAGATAGAACTTGCGGAAGAAACCGCAAAGCTCGCAGAGCGGTTATATCAGCAATAAAAATCGGTGGGCGGATTGATTACGCGCGAGGCGCGATGAAATGCGCGATATCCGCATGCGCTTCTTTTGCTTCTTCAAGGGCCCAATGCATGTGAAACAGATGGAACATGCCATCAAAAACGCGCAATGTGCTTTGAACACCGGCGCGACGCAGGCCTTCTGCGAAGCGCGCCGCATCGCCGAGCAAAATTTCACGAGAGCCAACATGGATGAGCGTCGGCGGAAGCCCGGTCAGGTCACCATAAATCGGTGAGACCATGGGGTTCTTCAGGTCTTGTCCCGGCGCGTAAAAATTGAACAGGCGACGGCAGGCGCGGCCACCGTTTGATTTCATCAATGGGTCATGACCATCAAGCGTTACATGGGTATCGCTTGCGCCGGTGCCATCAAGCGCCGGCGAGGCGAGAACGACCCGTGACGGCAGTTTGATTTTTTCATCGCGCCATTTGAGCAGACACGAGACAGCGATCCCGCCGCCAAAGGAATCGCCAATTAGGATGATATCCTTGTTCGGATGCGACTCGAGCAATGCCTTGTAGACCGCATCAATTTCATTGATCTGGGTCGGAAAGCGCGCTTCAGGAAGCAATGTATAACTCGCGCCAATGCCCGGAACGCCGCTTAGATGGCATGTTGGCAATATCATCGACGCATTGATACGGGGCGAGCCGCTGACAATGCCGCCGCCGTGAATATACAAGATCATTTGATCTGTGTCGGTCGTATTTTCGGTTTCATAAGCCGCACAGTCGCGCCCGCCAATAACGACGTCGGAAATTCTGTAGGTGAAATCAATCTCGTCTTGGGTTTTAAGCCAGTCCTGATTGGCAAAATGACGAGCAAGGCTGCGCGTCAATGGGTTCATCCAGGTTTCTAAGGTTGGATAAGCACGCAACGAGTGGATTCGTTGTCGTGCAGTTTCACTCATTGATTTGCCAAGCCGTCGCGCCGTCAACGCCATTTCTTACCCCATTATGAACGCTTATTGCGCGCTTTATTCTTTGATAGGGAGTGTGACGGAGTGCAGAAAATATCTGGTTAAAATTTTGGTTCGCAGTTTCCGTAAATAGCGCAAACCGGTGCAGAAAATGTTCTGCACCGGCCAGACTTCGGTAAGAATGTTTAACAGTCTATTGCTACGCGCAAGTTTTACGCGAACAGTTTTGCCCATTCCCGCTTTGGGCGTGATTTCCAGGCACCGCGATGATAGGCGTCTGATGCAATCAAGGGTGCAACCGTTGTCGCTTCGGCGAAAACCATTTGCTCCCAAGCCACATCGACCTTGCCCCATGAGCATGCTTCCTTGAGGGTCGAAGACGAACATGCACCGTCGCGGACATCGGCAACGGTGATCTGGACCGCGTATTTGTGCATCTCCACATCATCATGGCCGAGGATTTCAGCACAAACGACCGTGTCCTGAACAAAGTTCTTCGGCACGCCGCCGCCAACCATAAAGAGGCCCGAAGTGCCGCCCTTGACCTTGATGTCGGTCAATTCGCGGAAATCGGCGATAGCATCGATCGACAGATAGGGTTTTCCCGCTTTCATACGCTCGACCTGATGTTTCACCAAGCCAAACCCCGCAGATGAGTCTGTAAAGGCCGGGCAGAAAATCGGCACGCCCGCTTTATAGGCTTCCTCGATCAGCGAGCCTTCTTTTTTGGCGTTACCATCGGCGAGCCATTTGCCCATGGCATGAATGAATTCGCGCGAAGACATTGGCTTTGCCGGCAGGCTTTCCGCGATCTCATAGATTGCGTGGTCACATGCTTGCAGCTCTTCTTCGTCGATATAGGTGTCATAGATGCGGTCGATATAAAGATCGCGCAGCACCCGATCATCCGGAATGTCTTTGGCTTGATAATGTTTGAAGCCAAGGGCCTCAAAGAAATCCATATCAACAATGGACGCGCCGGTAGAAACAATGGTGTCGACCATGTTGTTTTTGACCATGTCACGCCAGACATGCATGCAACCGCCTGCGGATGTTGAGCCTGCGAGGGTCAAAAAGATCGTGCAGTCTTTGTCTTCGAGGGACATGTTCAGAATGCGGGCAGCGCGCGCAGCATCGCGCGAGGTGAAAGACATTTTCTCCCACGCATCGATCACCGGACGGGCGTCGAATTGAGTAATGTCGAAATGCTCAACTGGGTTCGAGAGCAATTCTGCTTTGCGGTTGTCTTTAGGTGCATCGGTCATGATTGCGGTCCTTTTTGGATTGGGCCGATTTGGCCAGGTTCTCAAAAAACCGGATCCGGGCCGCGTTCATCATTTGAACGCGCGGAGGGCCGAGGTGAATTCGGAATATCATTCCCGAAAAGTGCCGTGGCGTTGGTCTAAACGATCAACGCCACGCTTGCTAGGGCAGGTTAGCCAAGGTTGGCGATTTGCGCGGTTCTGCGGGTGCGTTCTGGTATTTTCGGCTCGCTGCCAAAGACCGACATCATGGGTGCATCCTCGACATAGGCGTCGATATATTCGCCAAAGCCGTTGAACTTGGTTGCGAGTGCGGAGCCATAAGCGCCGGTCATCCCGAACTCGATATAATCGCCTTCGCTAATATCCGCCGGCAACATAAAGGTGCTTTGCAACACGTCAATTGAATCGCATGTGGGGCCATAAAGCCGGAAGGGCCGCAAGGGGCGACGCGGCGTTCCTTTTTCGCGCAGCAGCTTCACCGGATAAACAAGACCGTCATGCGCCGCGTCGAACAATGCGCCATAGGCCCCGTCATTAAGGTAAAGCGCATCGCCTTTGCGAAGCTCTACACGGACAATATGACTGCCCGCTTCGGCGCAAAGCGCGCGTCCCGGTTCGCACCATAGGTCGGCGTTTTCAAGGACAGGCATTTGATCAAACGCAGTCTCGATCTCGGTGATATAGTCTTCGAGCGGTGGCGGCGTCAGACCCGGATAGGCAACTGGAAAACCGCCGCCCACATCAACGATGTCGATCGTGACGCCCGCTTCGCGGATAAGATCGCTGACCGCTTCCATTGCAACGCGCCATGCTTCGGGACGCATACATTGCGACCCTACATGAAATGACACACCAAGCTCATCGGCGATAGCGCGGGCTTCGCGCAGAAGCAACACGGCTTCCGGACCCGTCGCGCCAAATTTGCCCGAGAGTTTGTGCTGTGCGTAATCGGATGAAACCGCCAGCCGCACAATAAGATGAAGGTCTTTTGCGCCGCCGGTTTCGGCAATGATCTTCGCCAGCTCTTCGGTCGAATCCACCGAGAAAATCCGCACGCCAAATTCGAAATAGGCACGGCGTATGGCTGAGCGCGCTTTGACCGGGTGCATAAAGGCCAGCGTCGCATCGTCAAACCGCGACGCAACCAGTTCAATCTCCGGCATTGACGCAACATCAAACCAGCGCACACCCGCTTGATAGACCGCATCCAGAACAGATGGGTGCGGGTTGGCTTTGACGGCGTAAAGAACATCGCCCGGAAAACGGCGCACGAACCAGTCCGCGGCTTTTGTAGCTGCGTGAGGACGAACGCAATGGACGGGAAGATCCGGCTGGTTCGCTAGAACCAACGCAAGCGCTGATGTGTGCCTTTCCATCTCATGGAACCTCGCAAAAGTTGCTTCGACCAAGCGCCAATCTTGCGGAGAGGTCCCATGGGATTGGCGAAATCGCCAAATAGGAACGAAAGAACGCTATGTAAAGAAAAAAATCGCGCGCCTGCGCAGTTTTTGACAAGGGTCTGTCAGCAGCCAACCGCGCATGCTGCTAGTATGTTGTTTTTAAACGTAAAAAATTAAACCAAGGGGTCTTGTCAAGATTGAAAATTCTGTCCGGATCAATGTTCAGTATAGGCCTGAAATCACTTCAGGAGTAAAAAGATGAGCACAGATTCAGCATTTGAAAAACAACTCGCAGGGTATCGCCTCGCAACGGCGGAGATTTTTTACCATATGCCCGACCACCCGGAATTGCTGCAAACCTATATCTGGCAGGACTATGACATTGCGCCGCAATTTCCGGTGTTGAAGAAGTTTCTCGATTTCTGGACGCGAGAGCTGGAAGGCCCGCTTCATTCGGTGCGCCTAGCCAGCCAAAAGCTGATTACCGCTTCTGAACTTCGGTCCGTGGGGGCTTTCGCGCTTAATTAAGGTCGTTTTAATGGCCAAACAGGCCTAAATAGGGTGCCAGCAAAAATGGGGCACCCACTTGGCGAGCATTTACGATCTCAAACCAAAATTCCAAAATCTGTTGCGGCCTTTGGTTCGCCTCGCGGCGCGACGTGGGATCACCGCCAATCAGGTGACGCTTTTTGCGTTTGCCCTTAGCTTTGCCCATGGTGCTGCGAATATTGCGACCCATGGTGCGCGGTGGGTGTTGTTCGCATTGCCGGTCATTTTGTTTTTGCGCATGGCGCTGAACGCCATTGATGGCATGCTGGCGCGCGAACATGGTCAGGAAACGCGCCTTGGCGCGCTATTGAATGAACTGACGGATGTTCTTTCCGATGCGGCTTTGTATCTTCCTTTTGCATTGTTAGCGGGGCTAGAGCCGGGCCTGATCGTATTGATTGTTCTATTCGGCACGGCGGCAGAGATGGCCGGAATCATCGGTGCACAGATCGGCTCGGTGCGGCGTTATGATGGACCTTTTGGCAAAAGTGATCGTGCGTTTTTCTTTGGTGCGCTTTCCTTTGTGTTGGCGCTCAAGGTCGCGCCCGGGCAGTGGAGCACTGTCTTATTGGCGTTCGCCATGGCGCTGAGTTTTGCAACCATCATCAACCGCAGCCGCAATGCATTGCGCGATGTCCGCACACAGGAGTCCGGTCATGCCTGAAGCATTATCGCAAAATGTGGTTTGGGCCCTTGGTGTCATTTATGGTCTGTTGATCGCGGCCAGTATCATTGTTGCGGTTCTAAGGTGGCGATCACCGAGTGACGCTACGACCGAGCTTTCGCGGCGCGTGACGTCATGGTGGTTTATGATCACCATTTTCACGATTGCGATTGTGACAAACCGAATTGTCTCGACGCTATTCCTTGGCTTTATGACCTATCTGGCGTTCAAGGAATATATCTCGCTTATTCCAACGCGGCCCGTTGATCGGATCATTCTGTTTTTCGCCTATCTCGCGATCCCGGTGCAATTCATCTTTGCGCATCTCAACAGTTACGGGCTGTTTCTCGTTTTCATTCCGGTCTGGATGTTCCTTTTCTTCCCGATGGTCATGACATTGGTGGGCAAGACCGAAGGTTTTTTGCGCGCCGTGGGCACATTGAGCTGGGGCATGATGATCACCGTTTTTGCGCTCAGCCATACGGCAATGTTGCTTGCGGCGGGGCCGGAAGCCGGACCCGCAGGGGGCGCGGGGCTGTTATTGTTTTTGGTGGCGCTCACACAATTCAACGATGTTGCGCAATTTACGTGGGGCAAGCTTTTTGGCGGAAACAAAATTGTGCCCCGTGTCAGCCCCAACAAAACATGGGAAGGATTTATCGGCGGTTTTCTATCGACCATGTTCATGGCCGCGATTGCCGGTCCGTTTTTAACGCCGATGCCATTTTACTATGCGGCCCTTTCGGGCGGTATGATCGCAATCGCCGGGTTTTTGGGCGACGTCACGATCTCCGCGTTTAAGCGCGATTTGGGCGTTAAAGATTCGGGCGGCTTAATACCCGGTCATGGCGGTATCTTGGACCGTGTCGATAGTCTTACCTATGCCGCACCGGTTTTTTATCACGCCATGCATTATTTCGTTTTTAGTGGGCGCATCTGATGAGCCGCTTTTTACAAATCCTTTTTTTCGCGCTGATCGTGCGGCCGGTTCTTTTGGTTATCCTCGGCATGAATGTGCGTGGCCGCGAACATCTTCCGAAAAAGGGGCCGGCAATCATCGCCGCCAACCATAATTCACATCTTGATACGCTGACATTGATGGCGCTGTTCCCGCTTCGTGATCTTTATCGTTTGCGGCCAGCCGCAGCGGCGGATTATTTTCTCTCAAACAAATGGCTTGAATGGTTTTCGCACAATATCATCCGGATCATTCCGCTTGAACGGGGCGGGGTTAAGAAAAATCCGCTGGCGGACCTTGAGGCAAGCCTTGATCGAGACGAGATCGTCATTCTCTTCCCCGAAGGGTCGCGCGGCGAGCCGGAAAAACGGTCACAGTTCAAACGCGGCGTTGCGTATCTTTCTAAATCGCGCCCCGAAGTGCCGATCTATCCCGTCTTTATGCACGGGCTTGGCAAAGCCCTGCCGAAGGGGAGCTGGCTCTTTGTTCCGTTCAATTGTGATGTGATCGCCGGTCCCGCCATGCATTGGCCCGGTTCGACCACAGATCTCATGGCAATGCTCGAAGCGCAGATGAATGATCTCGCCGCCAAGGGGCATGTTCCGTCATGGGAGTAATGCGCTGGTGGTTCATTGCGGCCTTTGCGTGGGGCTTTGCTGAAGCGACGGTGTTTTTCATCGTGCCCGATCTATTGTTGACGGCCTCAATTGTCATGTTGGGGTTTATGCGCGGCATTCGGTTGGCGGGCGTCAGCGCAATTGGCGCAGTGATCGGCGGTCTGGTCATGTATTGGTGGGGCGCGCAAGACGTTGAAGCCGCTCTAGGACTGGTCCGCAGCGTTCCGCTAATCGCTGATGATCTTCTTGTGCGTGTCGCGGCCGAGATGCGCACGGATCATTGGCCCATAAACTTGTTCATGGGGGCGCTTACTGGCGCGCCTTTTAAAATCTATGCGGTGGAAGCGGGCAATTTAGCGATCAATCCGGTGTTTTTTGCCCTCGCAGCGTTTGGTGCGCGGCTTGCGCGGTTCATGCTGGCGATTGGATTGACGGCCATCGGCGTTGCGGTCGCCCGCCGATTGGGGCTTGCGCGGCTGGTCCCTTATGGGCTGGCGGCGGTTTGGGCCGGGATTTATGGCCTTTATGTCTATGTGCGATTATCCGCATAAATGACCGAGATTTAACGCCATCGGTACGTAAGATTGCGCCCGACGGTTTTCTTGATCGCCAGCATTAGGCTAGGGTGCGCGCAAATTGAATATCACACTCAATAAAAGGAGTAGCTGTGTGAGCAAGGTTTGGTTGATCGCCGCGGGTGCGGCGGCGTTGACGATCGCTTCGTGCGGTAAGTCAGATGACAACGCAGAGTCCATCGATAACGCGATTGAACTTGCCGATGAAGCAAAGACCGATGCTGAGCGAAAAGCGGATCACGCAAAGCTTGCAGCAGAGAACCTTGCCGCGGCAGAGGAATTCCTGGCGGAGAATGCAGCGCGTGACGATGTAAATGTTACCGACAGCGGGCTTCAATTTATGGTTCTCGAAGAAGGGCCCGAGGATGGCCATTCGCCCGTATCAACAGACCTCGTTGTTGTTCATTATGTGGGCACGCTGAAAGACGGCACTGAGTTTGACTCGTCTCGGGCGCGCGGTGCGGCTGCGCAATTCCCACTTAATCAGGTCATCCCCGGTTGGACGGAAGGGGTTCAACTCATGAGCGAGGGTGACCGGTACAGGTTCTTTATTCCGCCTGCGCTCGCCTATGGCGAAAACGGAACACCCGGCGGACCAATTGGTCCAAATGAAGCACTAATTTTTGATGTGGAGCTAATTAAAGTGCATAACCCAGAACGTAATCTCGAAATCGCAAAACAGTTTCTCGAAGAGAACGCCAAAAAAGACGGCGTGCAAACAACCGACTCTGGTTTGCAATATCAAGTTATCACCGAAGGCAATAAAGACGGCAAAAGCCCTGAAGCAGCCGATACGGTTGAAGTACATTACCAAGGCACATTGCTCAACGGCACCGAGTTTGACTCGTCTTATGCACGCGGCGAAACAATCGAATTTCCGCTTAACCGCGTCATTCCCGGCTGGACCGAAGGGGTTCAATTGATGAATGAAGGCGACAAATATCGCTTCTTTATTCCGCCTGCGCTCGCCTATGGCGAAATGGGAACACCCGGCGGGCCAATTGGTCCGAATGAAGCACTCGTATTCGAGGTTGAATTGATCTCGGTAAAATAAAACCGATTTCGACAATCGAAATTTTGAACCCTCGCGATCATGTCGCGAGGGTTTTTTGTTGTTTGTGCGCGATGCGGATGCGGACAATCCGTAGTGAGATGAGCCATTTTCGTGTCAAGAAATTTTGTGTTTTTTTATTGTTCGTTTACACGCATCAAGATATGGGGAAATTGTGCTGACGTTTGGTCAGCGTTTTACGGGGACTATCTCAATGTTGAAAGCAAAGAAAAAGACGGCGAAGACCGCCGCAAAACGGAAGACGGCAAAAGCCAAACCAGCCGCGAAGAAAAAAGCTGTAAACGCGAAAGCGAAGCCAGCAGCGAAAAAGAAAGCGGTAAAAGCCAAAGCAAAACCTGCGGCGAAAAAAGCGACAAGAAAAACGGCCGCTAAAAAGACCGCAGCGAAAAAAACCACTGCAAAGAAAACAACTGCGAAAAAAGCGCCTGCGAAACGTAAGGCTCCTGCTAAGCGTAAAACTGCGGCGAAGACGAAACTTAAAGTCGTCAGAAAACCTGCTGCTAAAAAAGCGGCGAAAAAAACAGCGAAAAAAACCACTGCTAAAAAGACTGCTGCGAAAAAGACAGCCAAGAAAACTGTCGCAAAACGCAGAACGATTAAGCGCCGGAAAGCCGCTTAATTACTGTTGTGTGTTGTTGATGCCCCGGCCTTTTGTGTCGGGGTATCCACACCGTTTAAGGCTTGGCCTGGCAAGCGGGCCGCCAATGCCCAAAGCCGCTAATCCCGCGATATACCTCATCAAATTCATGTGAAAATTCGCGTGCTACCGCATGACATCTTGCCTTGCGGCGGTTTCCTGCGCAGTGTCATCCGCATGAATGACATTAAAGACCAATTAGACTGGATCTCCCGCCTTGTTGCCTTCGACACAACGTCGTCGGTATCGAATCTCGCCTTGATCGAAGACGTCGAAGCCTATCTTCATGATCACGGCGTTGAGACGTTTCGTGTTGCAAATGACGACGGCACGAAAGCAAATCTTTATGCGCTGGTCGGGCCAAAGGTGCCGGGCGGGGTTGTCTTATCCGGGCATACGGATGTTGTACCCGTCGCCGGACAAGATTGGGATAGCGATCCTTTTCAGGTGATCGAAAAAGACGACCGGCTTTATGGCCGGGGCGTTGCGGATATGAAAACATTTTCCGCGATTGGTTTGTCATTGGTGCCTGAGATGTTGTCGGCCAATCTCAAACGCCCAATTATTTTTGCGCTCTCTTATGACGAAGAGATCGGATGCCTCGGTGCGCCGCGTATGATTTCAGAGATCGTTGAGAAATTACCAAAACCCGATGCTGTGATCGTCGGCGAGCCGACCAGTATGAAAGTGATCGATGGTCACAAAGGGATTGCGTCTTTCCGCGTAAAAGTCACCGGTTACACGACCCATTCCAGTCAGACAGATCGCGGCGTTTCTGCGGTGGAGGCTGCGGCCAAGCTCATCAATAAAGTTGCGGAAATGCGCGCCGTCAGGGCCGCACGCGCAGATGAAAATTCACCGTTTGATCCGCCCTATTCTACCATGACAGTCAATGTCGTTCATGGCGGGACGCAACTTAATATCATGGCCGGTGAAGCCTATTTTGAATGGGATATGCGCGTTGTACCGGGCGATTCCCGCGAAGACATCATCGAAGAGTTCACCGAATATGCGCGCGGTGTCGAAGCCGAGATGCGAACCAAAGCATCGGGCTGCCGCGTAGAAATCGAACAAATGACCAATGCGCCGTCGCTTGCACCGCAGGCAGATAATATGGCGGCAGATATAGCCAAAGCGATCACAGGACATAACAGCACTGACGTCGTTGGCTATGCGGCAGAAGCCGGGCAGTTTCAGGAAGCCGGATTATCTGTCGTTATTTGCGGGCCGGGATCGATTGATCAGGCACATCAGGCAAATGAATTCATCACCCTTGAGCAAGTGCGCGAGGGTACAAAATTCATGCGCCGTCTGATTGGACGATTAAGCGCCTAAACCAATAGCAGTCAAAAAAAGGAGTGCGCTCTAATGTCGTTACTAGAAGCTGCTGCGTTGTGGGTCGGTTTGAATGCGTTGTTACTTATTGTCTTGAGTGGCCGCGTTGGTATGGCCAGGATGAAAAATCAGGTCAATCTCGGTGATGGTGATAACCCGGCGATGCTGAAGGCCATTCGGACGCAGGGAAATTACATTGAATATGCGCCAGCGGCTCTCGGCGGCCTTGTGTTGCTCGCACTGTTGAATGCTCCGATTGCGTTAATTCATACGTTGGGTGCGTTGTTCTTTTTGGCGAGGCTTTCTCATCTTGCTGGCCTTGGTATGGGCGTCTGGTCACAGGGCCGGATGTTGGGCACGGTCGGAACGATGCTCACATTGCTGATCACTGGCATTTCGTTGATATATCTTGCGATATTCTAAACCCGGTTATGGGCGCGGCCAGCAATTCGCAGCCGCGCCTTAATACTTTGTTCAACTGTGTAACCGAAACCTGTCTAAGTATATAAAATTAAAAGGCTTTTTCGCTAATTTTACAGTCTGTTTACGGTGTGCTGCGACGCTCTGCGGGTAATAACCTGTTCAAGAAAGGCAGCGCATTCCGTGAAAGCAATAACGCAATGCCGCGCATGCGGATCAAAAGCCCTGACACCGGCATTTTCGATGTCAGTGGGTGGCGCATCAAAAACAATTTTGCGCAAACGCGCCGTCTCATCTGATTATGTTCTTTGCGACCCATCGCGCGATGCGCGCGCATGTGGTTTGCTTCAGGCGGCTCATGCGGATGAATGTGCAGAACACACGCCCTCGGGGCGCCATGCGTCGAACCGCGATCATCTTCGTTCAGTCGCAACCGAAGCGCTTGAATTGATCTCGGGCCGCGACTGCGCGGCGCTGGATCTTGGCTGCAATGACGGGACGCTGTTGTCTTTCTATCCCCGTTGGGTTGATCGATACGGCATTGACACCTCCGATCATATCGAAGAGATCGGCGAGTGGGCATGGACCGGAAAAGCACCATTCCCGTCGCAAGAAATAGACGCGGCTTTTGGCGACAAGAAATTCGACATCATCACCGCCGTTTCATTTTTCGAACACCTGAATGATCCGCGCGCAACGTTGAAGCGGATTAAATCATTGCTCGCTGACGATGGCGTGTTCGCGCTGGAAACGCTTTATGCGCCGGTGATTTTGACCCGCAATTGCGTCGAGACGCTCCATTCAAATGTGCGAGCAATATATTCGCTGTCTGTGCTTGAATGTCTTCTGCGCGAAGCGGGGCTGAAAGTATTCAAAGGGTCGCTGACGTCAAAAGAAGGCGGTTCAATCCGGCTTTTTGCAACTCATGATACCTATGACCAATATGATTTTGATCCGTGGTATGAGCGTTTAGCCCGTCTGTGGGACGAGGAAAACGCATTAGCCATGCGTGCGGTTCAGCCCTATCAATCTTTTGAACAACGGGCGAATGAAGTCCGCCTTGATATGGTCGAGATGCTCGACGACATCGCCAATCGCGGCGAGTGCGTTCATATCCTGGGCGCGGATGCGCAAACGCAAAGCTTTATGCGTTGGGTCGGATCTTCCGCAAAAACAATTACGGCCGCCGTCGATACGAATGTGGCAAGAGAGTGCGATACCCTAGGCGAAAAAGGACCGCGGGTGATCTCCGAACAGGAATGCCGCGCGTCAGAGCCGGATTACCTGATTGCGCCATCGCGGTATAAGCGCGAGATCATGGAAACATGGCGCGAGGCCGTGATGCTCGGGGCGCAACTGATTTTCGTATCGCCTACACCGCATATTGTAACGGCGATGAACTTCTCTTCTGAGTATGGCAAAGTGATCAATAATGGTGATAGCCCGGCGGGCACGCAAACCTTGCGGACTATCCTTGCCGCAGCCGGTGGGCCACGTTTGATCTCAGACAATCCCGATCATGTTAAGGTCGTAAACGGCTAATTTGCATCAATCGTCAAAAACCGTCGTGTGGTTCCTTCGAGCGCCACGGCGGTTAACATGCCGCCGTAACAAGCGCCTGTATCAATAGCGATCCGCCAACCCGCATCGATGGGTTTGTCTTCCGGGTGGTGGCCGTGAACCACCACATGTTCGGGGCGTTCTGATGCGGCCGCGTTATGAAATCGCTTTCTGATCCACATCAAATCCATCGGGTCTTGTTCCTTTAGGGGAACACCCGGGCGCACGCCCGCATGGACGAATAAATAGTCGCCTTCAACATGGTAAAGATCGAGCGCCCGATAAAAGCGCAGATGTTCGGCGGGCATTTGCTCAATGAACTCAGCCGCGATGGCATCGGGCGTTTTCGCAACCGGGTCGATCCCGTAACTTTCAAGCGTTTCATCCCCGCCCCAGTCGAGCCAGTGCGCTAAATCTTCTGGCGCATCAAGAAAGTCGAGCATGCTCGCTTCGTGATTGCCCTTCAGAAAATAGGTCTCAACATTGCTTGTCTTTAATTCAAGCAACCGGTCGATCACCGCGCGACTATCTGGCCCGCGGTCGATATAATCTCCTAAAAAGACCAAGGTTGCATTTGCGAGATCGTCAATATCGTCGGCAATTGTATCAAGCAGGGACGTCAGCATTTCTGCGCATCCGTGAATGTCGCCAATTGCGTAAACACGCTTGCCTTCCGGTATGGCGGCATTGCTTTTTTCGCGCTTGAAAATTTTTCCCAGCATAGCGGCCTGACTTAAGAGTTTCTTCGAGAGGCAGTACAAACAGTCATATGAACAGGCTATAAGGGAAGTGACAATGAATCCCTAGGATTAAAAGATCGGAAGGTTGTTCAATGAGTGTTCTGGTGACGGGCGGGGCTGGTTATATCGGTGCCCACATGCTTTTGGCGTTGAAAGACGCCGGTGAAAGCGCCGTTGCACTTGATAATCTCTCAACCGGCGCGCGATGGTTAACGCCTGATGGTATTCCCTTTGTCGAAGCCGATGTGGGGGATGAAGCCGCGTTGGCAAAGGTTTTCCGGGATCATAATATTGGCGAAGTGATCCATTTCGCCGGGTCCATTCTGGTATCCGAATCCCTGCGGCACCCGCTCGATTATTACCAGAACAATACCGCCAACACGATGACGCTGTTAAAGGCGTGTGTTGCTGCGGGGATTAAGCGATTTATTTTTTCATCGACCGCGTCGGTTTATGGCACGCCCGAGCGTGTACCGGTTTCGGAACAGGCACCGATACGGTCGATTTCGCCCTATGGCGCGTCAATGTCCATGAGCGAGCGCATCTTGCAAGATGCGGCGACGGCCCATGACATGTCCTATGTGACGCTGCGTTATTTCAATGTCGCGGGTGCTGATCCAAAAGGCCGCGCCGGTGAAATCGGCAAGCCCACACATCTGATCAAAGCGGCCGCACAAATTGCGCTTGGCCTACGTCAGGAAAAGCTCAAAATCTATGGCAATGATTATCCGACCCCGGACGGAACCGCGATCCGGGATTATGTCCATGTAAGCGATCTTGCCCAGGCCCATTTGGCCGCGCTTGAACGGTTGCGCAATCAGGGAAGCTCAATCACGCTCAATTGCGGTTACGGACAGGGGCAATCCGTTTTCGAGGTCGTTGACGCCTTCAGGCGCGTAACCGGCGAAGCGATGGATTATGAAATTGCGCCACGCCGGGCGGGCGACCCGCCGCAGTTAATCGCCGACAATGCGGCAATCCGAACGGTTCTCGATTGGCGCCCCCGCTATGATGATATCGATTTTATCGTAAAGACAGCAATTGATTGGGAGCAACAGGTCGGCAAGCGTCAGGGAAATGCCGCATGATGACAGCGCGTCGATGGGCGCGGGTCTTATTCGTGTGCCTGTTTATTGTCGTAACTTTCCTGACATTAACGCCCAATCCTGACGATACCGAAGCAGGCTTTGCGTTTACGCGCCTATTGGCGAGCGCGCTTTTTGGGAATGCGGCGTTTGCGGATAAAATTGCGCATTTTTTGGCCTATGGCGCATTGGGGACCAGTGCCTATTGGGCGCAAATTGAACTCTTTGCGCGGCGGTGGATGATCTTGATACTCCTGCCGCTCTACGGCGTGCTGCTCGAAGGCTTACAAGGATTAGGCGGGGTGCGCTCGCCCGAAATCGCTGATGCTGTGGCGAATGGATTGGGTGCATTTTGCGGCTTTTTATTCGGTTATCTCTGTGTCGTCGCATATTCTAAGGTTCGAGCATCGTGAAAACCGCAATTGTCATTCCTGCGCGATATGGCTCTACGCGCCTGCCCGGAAAGCCGCTACTTGACCGGACGGGCAAGCCTTTGATCCGTCATGTTTATGAGCGCGCCCAATCGGTCATCAATGCTGACCGGGTTGTTGTCGCAACAGACGATCAGCGCATTTTCGATTGCGTCAAAGGGTTTGGCGGCGAAGTAATCATGACCCGGGCGGATCATGAAACCGGCAGTGGCCGTGTCGCCGAAGCCGCTGAAAATCTTGATGCGGATATCATCATCAACCTGCAAGGGGATGAGCCGGAGGTTGAGCCCGATTATATTGATCGATTGATAAACCTTCATGCCAGTTCGGATGCGTTTGCATCGACATTGGCGTGCCGCTTTGCGCAAGGCGCAGACCATGGGCCGGGCTCACCGGATGATCCTTCTGCGGTGAAGGCGATATTGGGCGCGGATATCGGGACAAACACCTATTGGGCGCGCTATTTCACGCGTTATCTTTATCCGTGTCCGCGCGACGAGCAGGGTAACATTAAAACGCCCACTGATTATTTCTTGCATGTGGGGATTTACGCCTTTTCCAAACAAAGCCTGAAGGCATTTGCGAATGCGCCCGCCGGCGCGTTGGAAAAAATTGAGCGGCTTGAGCAATTACGCATTCTTGAGATGGGGCAGGCAATTGCGATTGCGCTTGTGCCGAATGCAGCACCGGGCATTGATACGCCAGCGGATTATGAGGCATTCGTAAAGCGTTGGAATGAAGGCGTCGCCTGACTGTCTGGGTGCTTGGGGTGCCGACAGGGGGCGGCGACGCCTTCGGCCGTTACGGTTTAAGCAAGGGAAGTGTAGGCGTATAACGCCGGGTAAACCGCAGCAGCGAGTACGCTCACTGTTGTGACGATTGCCAGGATGCGGGCCATGGGTTTCTCTCCGTTTGTTCTTGCGTCATGGAATTAATACCGAAGAGGTTCTTTGCCTAGGTGCCTTGGTCGCTGCTCGTCGCAGCAAAAAATCACTCCGTCGAAAGACCAATTTTCCGATTTCGCCTTGTCGCAATGGAACGGCGGCTCGCCGCAAGGGTTGGCACAGCCAATGCCAAAGTGGGCTTGCGTGCCTACGCCGAAACATGGCCCATTGACGAATTGCAATAAAAGGGGAGCCGATCATGGAAGCGGTTTTTTCGATTGAGAATATATTCACATTGCTGATGCTGATATTGCTTCAGGCGGTGTTAGGGTTCGATAATCTCTTATATATTTCAATCGAGGCCAGCCGAACGCCAGAGCATCGGCAAAAATTTGTGCGCCGGACCGGGATCTTGCTCGCCATCGTCTTTCGTCTGGTTTTGATGTTTATCCTATTAAGCCTCATCAATGCGCTGACACATCCCTTATTCGCGATGAAGCTCCCGGGGTTTTTCGAAGCATCCTTTACCTTCCATGCGATTGTTTCGCTATTTGGGGGCGGTTTTATCATGTACACCGCCACCAAAGAGATCATGCATCTTCTCGCGGTTGAACATATCGAAAGCGTTGATGGAGATCGCAAAAAATCCGTACCGGTTGTAATTGCGACAATTGTTTTTATGAATTTGATCTTCTCGTTCGACTCGCTGCTTTCCGCGATTGCGCTAACCCATGTGATCTGGGTGATCGCAACGGCAATCATCATCAGTGGCGTGATGATGATCATGCTCGCCGATCAGGTTTCCGACTTCCTGAAAAAGAACCGAATGTTCGAGGTTATCGGCCTGTTTATTCTGTTTATCGTCGGGGTTTTGCTCCTGACCGAGGGCGGGCACCTTGCGCATATGAAGCTGTTTGATTTCGAAGTAACGGCGATGTCAAAGACCAGCTTTTACTTCGTGATTTTCGTCATGGTCGTCGTCTCTGCGGTCCAGACCCGCTATCGCAACAAGCTAGAGCGCCAGCGCGCGCGCGAGCATAGCGCAGCCCATCATGCTTCGTCCGCCTGATCAGGCGGACGGGGCGGCACCGAACGACAATTTTTGATTAGTCCATCGGGCGGAAGATCAAGGTCAGCACGACACCGATAATGCCGAGAACGCCCCAAAGCGGCAGTCCCATAATCGTGCTGATCGCCTGACTGACACCGGCGGGCGAATTCGCGGCCAAAGCCTCGCCATTGATGCCGATCAGCCCGACGACATATTCGGTGCTACGCATCACTGGCTCGCCTGCTTCCAGCGAAGCGACCCCATCAGCGCCCAATAATGCAATGGCAATCGCCACAAAAATCCAAGCGATTAAACGAAACGCAGCCATAAAGCCCCCTCGAACGGTTAACGCAACCTTACCAAAGCCAGAATAACCCGCCTTTGCCCCGCCTGCAAACCGCAATCGCAAAGAATTTCAGCCAGTTGAGGATCGGTGCCGGTTCCGTCAAAAATCAACGATTTGACCTTGCGCCAGCGGCTTGCGTGGCTATAGTCCGCCGCTCCGACGGACAGGTGGCCGAGTGGTTGAAGGCGCACGCCTGGAACGCGTGTAGGCGGGTAACCGTCTCGAGGGTTCGAATCCCTCTCTGTCCGCCAGCTGATCCATTCTCGATTTTATGTAGCAAACCCACCAAAAATATCATGGAACTAAGCGCCTGAGAATCCTAATTTCCTGTTTGTGGAAATAGTCGTCAAAAGCCGGATTAATGAGCGTCGGAATGTCGCCTCCCGCCTTCGTGACCGTGAAGACATTGCCTAGGACCTACGCACAACCGTAAGCCACATCGACGCGCGTTGTACCACTTGGGCTATCATCCAGACGAGAAGCGGCACCCGTGACGTCGATGGGAGCAAGGTTTTTTGCGATAAAAAGGGCTGGGAGAAAACCGACAAGAGGTTTAATCGGGAATTGCGGCTGAAAATATCCCGCTCCCTAGACCGACAGCGTCTTAAAGGCGTTGTCGAGCGAATAGGTAATGAAGCTATTGGGGTGTGGCGGATTGTTAGAATAAGGCGAATGCTCACTATCGCGTTGTGATATGATGAGAAATTTAAATCCTACGAAGGATCAATAGTGAGTCATCTCGCCGCAGCATTAAGTTAACCAATATTTACACTTTATTTTTTTTTTGTGTTAGTATTTGATTCGTGGGTGACGCGGTGAATCTCCATGCCGTAGGACGCTGTAAAGGCGGATCGCTATGTAGGGGAAGTTGGAGTCCCTACCCCACTATCTCGGGGCGCTCCGGAACACTGGGGCGCCCCTCGATTTCTCCTCGTACAAGAATGCCCTTTTTCGTTCTTCTTTTAACTTCGGAATTGCGTTGCTTGTAGAAGGTTGAAACCCATATTTCAGGGACTTGATTAGCTTTTTTAAGCGAGACTTGATACCAACCGGCCCGACCTGAGCGGTTTAGGTAGTAAACATCTATCCCATTTTTGCGCGCGTGATTCCGGACTATCCGCCCACGAAGTAGTGCGAGCTCTAAAACATTAAAGCACTCGAAAGTTAAATCGTGTTTTGTGATCGCTTTAAACGCAACATTATGGTGCAATAGCACGCGGTGCGAATAGGAGTTTTCTGGCCCAAATGCTATAGAGTCAAGAAATCCGACAGCGACGTAACTATTGTGGCCAAGATTACAGAACTCTTTCCAATCAATTCTATCCATTATGTAATATTTACATCGAACTACCGTTCTGCCAATACCCTTTTCACTGACGGGTGTCAGTCGCTGTCATGATGTTGCGGGTGCTGACCTGCGATCACGCGGCGAAGGCGTGAAAAGTAGCTTTCAACTTGGTTCGTGCATATTCCGTTCGCGCTATAGGCTTCGCTGTGGTTGGCGCGGCTGGCAGGGAAAATGGCAATTAGCGTATTCCAGTGTACCGCCTCGTCAGCGTGAATTTCAGCGTCATTTGTCTGCGGTGCCCCGGGGGGCGAAAATATCTTTGTACGTTCCGAGTTGTTTACCGCTCGTGCCCTGTTGCTCATTGCGCCGCTCGCCAGATCAAAACCTTCATAAAGGATGGGCATGATGCGGTGGTCGCAGATTGACTTATGCCCTCCAACTTCACTTAGTGGTGGCAAGCGTGTATCGGGTTTCGTCAACGCACTTTCAATTTTTGGGCTGGTCATCAAATTATTCGAGTGAGAAAAAATGGATTTTTCGAAACACGACCAGTTCGGCAACTTTTTGTATGCGTTTGGCGATGATGTTCCTGCCGGAATTATCAGTGGCGAAGACGTGCTTCCCCTTGAAGATAGCGGGAACCTCAGCGGCATCTTTATGCTTAGCGATAGTCTTTTGCTCGGCTACGATATTATCTGGAAATCCTACCACCCTGATTTCGTGGCGGCCGGATGGCGGCAAAACGCAAATCCGTTTCCGATGGCGCTTTGGAATGCGCGAACGGGCAAAAAGCGCTCAACCCTTCACGGGCTGCACATGGGCTCTCCGCGTGGTGCAAAGCTAATTGATGACAGACGCCTGATTACCTGGGCGCGGGATTTTCAGGTGTTCCTTTGGGATATTGAAACCGGTGAGCGATTGGCCGAATTTACCACTCCTGTTCTAACAGATGAGCATGGCTATTCGGCGGTTACGTCCCGAAATGGCGAATCCTTTACCGCCGACGATTGGCTGAATTATATTGAGGGGCAATCCGTATCCGGATTTAATGTCACGATTTATTTAAAAACCGACCCTGATGCGCCGCAAAATCGCTGCGGACCCTACAACGGCCTAAGCGGAAAAGATGTGGTGCCTCGCCGGTACCAGCCGAATCAAGGGAAATCCTTAGACAATAGTGACCTCATGCGGCGTATGCGGGACCTAGAGGAAGTGGAGGCAAGTTACGCCACCCAATTCAGACTAAGCGACGGACGATTTGGTGTTGGCGGCGCAACCCACGGCGCGTGGGAACAAGTGTTCGTATGGGACGGGTTAAAAGACCTGAGTATTCTTATTCCCAATCGGCTTGATACGAACTGTAAGATTGACGGCGAAGTCGATCCGAACACCATACGTATCGTTGACGACGCCGACATCTATTTATTCAAGGATATTTAGGCGGCTAAATTGGCTTCATTACGTCGCCCGCTCGCTGCAACAGTTTGGGGCGAGGCGGAGCTTAATCATCTTTTTTCGTTTTGCCTGCTCTCGATCCGCCAAAGGGTGAAGTGGGATAACCGCTTTCACGGGTGTATCAGCGTCCGGAAATACGAATGACAATTGTGAAAACGGGGCGCGCCACGCCGTTGTAACAATTATGTGATAGCGCGCTTTTTGATTTTTCAAACAAGCCATTCTCCACAACACTACCCAATGAAACCCGGATGCACGGTTTGATGCAGCCTAAAATCAGGCCGCATGAATTTCATTTCGGCGATCGGGAACTTTTCAGTTGCTGCGTGATCTAAAGGTCATGGCGATGATCAAGAAAACACTTGTTGTGCGGGATAAACCGACGGCTTCGGACCTAGAGAGCCGAACAGACAACCAGCTCGTGCAGCAGGTGTTGGCGCAAAATGATGCGACGGCTTTTGAGCTCATTATGAGGCGTCATAACCAGCGCCTTTATCGCTTGGCCCGTAGTATATTAAAGGACGCCGATGACGCGGAGGATGTTGTTCAAGAAACCTACTTGCGCGCGTTTCAAAAACTAGAGTCGTTTCGTGCTGACAGCGAATTGTCGACATGGCTATCTAGAATCGCAATTAATACCGCGTACAGACGGTTACGTCGGCGAGGGCGGGTCGTCTTCTTCGAAGATTTCGCTTCCCCCAAAAACGAAGGAGACGACCCGCATCCAGCGTTCATCGAAGGCGTTGAGTCTGAAGAACCCAGTCCAGAATTTCAAATGCAAATTACGCAATTAAGATCACTGCTCCAAGAGGCAATAGATATGCTTCCGCTTGAATTTCGGACGGTATTTGTCTTGGCAAAAGTCGACGGTCGCTCGGTGAAAGAAATAGCGACGATCCTTTCGATAAACGAACAAACCGTCAAAACAAGACTTCATCGCGCAAAGGCAAAGTTGCGTACGAATATTGGCGACGCATTCGAAGATATAGCGCCAAGTGTTCATCAATTTGATGGGGCGCGATGTGATCGTATCGTTGCCTCCGTACTCATTGCACTGACGAACAGTTAAGAAGGACACAAAGCACAGTGAACTATTATTCAAGCAACGGCATCACCCCTGTAAACTTGCCTGATATCCAACATATGAACGACAACCGAAACGTCGCGATAGACAAGGTTGGCGTCAAGCGCCTTCGCTATCCCGTCACAATTTTATCCGAACAGGGTGACGTTGCCACTGTGGGTGAGTTTTCGATGTCGGTCTCTCTCCCCGCTGAGAAAAAAGGCACGCATATGTCTCGCTTTCTGGAGGAGTTGGAGCGGATATCAGGGGCGATGACGCAAGACCATTTTATCGACCTTGCGAGAGATGTCGCAAGTCGTCTCGACGCTGCGTCTTGCGAGTTAGAAGTGAAATTTCCCTTCTTTATCCAAAAAGTGGCACCGGTTTCGAATGTTGTAAGCAATTTGGATATGGACGTTGTTTGGCGTGTCGTAATTGACGGCGAAAACAGCCCTGCGTTCTCGGTCACAACCGTTGTTCCCGCGACGAGCCTTTGCCCATGTTCGAAAAAAATATCGGAATATGGCGCGCATAATCAACGTTCGCTCATATCAATCACCGCAACATTGCGCGGCAGCGTTTCTATCGAGACCCTGGTTTCAATTGCGCAGGAGGCGGCCTCATGTGAGGTGTACGGAATTTTGAAAAGACCAGACGAGAAATATGTCACTGAACGCGCTTATGACAACCCGAAATTTGTGGAAGACATTGTGCGCGACGTAACGGTCGCATTGCGCCAAGATAAGCGTATCGCCCGATTTGTCGTGGAAGTGGAGAATTTTGAATCGATTCACAATCACTCCGCCTATGCGATGGTGGCGGAGCAAGCTTGCTGATTTTGCGTGAAGGGCGCGCAAACAAAAGCAGAAAACTCAATACCATGATTGGATTACGGAGGAAAAATGAATCAGAAATTTATATCAGATAATTCACGCAACAGACGCGACGTCCTTCGTCGGGGTGCGGCGACCACATTAAGCCTCGCGGGGTTGAGTGTGTTGGCTGGTGGTTCCGTCAAAGCCGCAAGTGCCGACAAAGGCATGAACAATCCTGAAGCCGATGTTCAGCTAATAAACACCGCGTTGTCGCTTGAACATGAGGGAATAGCGGCATACCAGATCGCTGCGGAGAGCGGTCTGCTGGAGACATCGGTGCTCGAGGTCGGCGTGCTCTTTCAGGGGCACCATAAGGGGCATCGTGATGAGCTGATCAATGCGATCGAAACATTAGGTGGTCAGCCCGTTGAGGCGAAACCAATAGCGGAATACATCAAGTCATTAGAGGTCGAGAAGCTAACGTCCCAGACGGATGTTTTGAATCTGGCGCTGCGCTTGGAACTGGGGGCGGCGAATGCCTATCTCGGTGTCATTCCGGCGCTACATCATCCTGACTATGGTCATCTTTTTGCGCGGCTCGCTGCTGATGAAGCGATGCATTGGACGGCGCTGACTGGAGCTTTGGGTAAGAGCCTCCCAGCGAATGCCTTGTATTTTGGATGAGGAAGCAGGTCGTTAAAGGCGAAGCGATGTCCAGATTGATGCCGGCGGCTACGGCTATCATAGCAATAATAATCTTGAGCGGAGCACGAGCAGAAACGCCTGCATTGGAAACAGGCGATTCTGCTCGTGGTGAAGTCTTGTATCAACAGCGATGCGGGGCGTGTCATTCGCTTAATCAAAACCGCATCGGCCCGATGCACAAAAGTGTTTACGGTAGCAAATCAGCAAGTGTGGAGGGCTTTCCCTATTCGCAGGCGCTGCGTGATCTCAATGTCACTTGGCAGGCCGCGCAATTGGATCGCTGGTTGCAAAACCCAACAGAAATGGCACCAGGCACGCGGATGGGGTTTCGTTTGCGTGATGCGCAGGCGCGCGCAGATATAATCGCATACCTAAAGACTATATCCGAAAAGACTCCCTCGGATTAGCGTTCAACCAAAACAGGCAATGATATGCACCACGAATTTATTCTCTCGCTTGGGCAGATACTGATAATAGCGGTTTTCGGGCTAATGGGGGCAGTGGTGTTTCGGCGATCATTCCGGCCTTTATGGTTTGTTGGCGCGTTATCGCTCTACGTTTTGTATAATTTCCTTCTCACGCGCGCTTATTTCGCGATCCCAAATTTCCCGCCCGAGGCTGATTGGAACTGGCTCGGAAAAATCATGTCATTGGCAGGGATGATGTTGGTGGCCTTGTTACCCGTTTTCGGATTGAAACGTGCGGGTATTACCTTGCGCCAAAATCCTCATATTTGGACGGCTTGGCTTTTGCTGCTCTTGTTTTTTGTCTTCTTCTTTTCGCTCGCAGTGATGGGCAGTGACGGCCGCGACGATTTCGAAACAATATTGTTTCAATGGACCATGCCCGGTTTTGATGAGGAAGTGTTTTACCGCGGCGTCCTTCTTCTTGCGATGAATGAAGCCTTCCGTGACCGGATGATGGTATTAGGTGCGCCGATCGGATATGGCGGGCTGTTGACTTGTGTCTTGTTTGGATTGGCGCATGGCCTGTCTTACGGCAGTGACGGCTTTGCATTTGATTGGCCGTTTTTTGCAATCACCGGCGGGCCGTCAGTTTTGCTCCTGTGGTTGCGAGAGAAAACCGGCAGTATTGTGATGCCTATCATCGCCCATAACGTCGCGAATGGCGCTTTCACATTATTCTAAAGCGGGATTTTAAAATAAGCGTGGGCAAGTTTTTCTTGGAAACACATAGCAACGACGATCGGTTAAACTATCGGTGCCACGTCGTTTAATCGCCCAACCATCCCGGACTGATTAGTTTACTGACGACTGGGCGCAACAATTGTCGCAAAGTCAACCGTATAACCCCTCTCGCGCCTTGACCGGCGACAATTTGTATGCTGCGATTATAGGCTAGCTGATTACATATTGGGGGTTGTTGTGGGGGGAGGCCACAGAGGCATCACGCCGCCGGTCTTTCCGGCTGCGGACAAGCAGCGTATTCTGGTGGGAGGAGCGAAGGCACTCGGCACCAAGCGTTCTCTTACGACAAAGAATCCCCTTACGGACCGGCTTCGTTGCTTCGAAAAGGCTGATCCGACACAAGTTGACGCGCTTGGGTCGCCGCTGAACAGGCCTGCGGATCGCCGTCAACAAGAACGTTCACAGACAAGCCCACCACTACCATTATCAATCGCCCAGCGCGGTATCTGGATTGGCGAAAAAATCGCGCGCATGGGATCGATTTTCAATATCGCTGAGGCGATAGAGGTTCACGGTCCGATTGATCCTGACCTATTCGAGAAAACCATCCGGCAGTTGACGCAAGAAGCGGAAACGATGCGCGTCAATATCGTCGAAGATGCGCACGGCCCGCGTCAGGAAGTCAGGCCGATCTATCGCGGCCAAATTCCGTATAAAGATTTTAGTGAAAAGGCGGACCCCGATCAGGCGGCACGGGATTGGATGATGGAAATCGTGTGCGCCCCGTTAGATTTGGAGCGCGATGCCTTATGGACAACAGCATTAGCCAAGCTTGCCCCTGATCGTTTTTATATTCTCCAAAATGCGCATCACATTATTCTTGATGGTTTCGCCGGCGGGCTGATCGTGCGGCGGATGGCGGAAATTTATAATTGCTTGCTCGAAGGGGAGGAGCCACCCCCGAACCCCTTTAATCCGCTGCGCGTCTTGACAGAGAGCGACGCAAGCTATCGCGCATCAAAAGCGTTTGACAGAGACCGCGCCTATTGGCTAGAGCGACTATCGGATGCGCCTGACCCGGTTTCATTTGCGCAAGGGCGACAGCCGACCGCCAATGGGCTGGCGCGAGTTTCGTTCACCTTTTCATCTGACGAAACGGCGGCGGTGCGAGATCTTGCGAAAGCCTATAGCTGTTCCGTTCCGCAATTACTGATTGCGTTGTCGGCGATCTTCATTAGCAAGACCACCGGCTGCCGCGATCTGGTTTTCGGCTTGCCGGTTTCCGCGCGAACAAAGATTGCGCGAACGGTTCCGGGCATGGCAGCGAATGGCGTATTGCTCCGGTTAAAGATAAAGCCGAATACAACGTTAAAAGCCGTTGCTGAAGAAACAGCCCGCGAAGTTCGGTATGCGTTGCGCCATCAACGCTACCGGTTTGAAGATATGCGTCGCGATCTTGGAATGACCGGGCAGCATGATCACATCGCCCGGATTGCCGTGAATATCGAGCCGTTTGACTATGATTTGCGGTTTGGCGGTGCGCCCTGTAGCGCGCATAATCTCGCGAATTCGTCAGTCGAAGATATGGTGTTGTTCCACTATGACCGGGGAACTTCCCAAGGGGTCCGTGTTGATTTCGATGCTAACCCCTCGCTTTATTCGGATGATGATCTGCAAAAACATAAAGACCGATATGCGCGCTTATTGCGGTCGGTACTGGCCAATAGCGACTCCGATCTTGATGAAATCGAACTGCTCGATGAGGCCGAACGGGATACGTTAATCGCCTTGGGCCGAGGGCCTGCACGCGAAAATTCGCAACACGCGGTCTTTCAACAAATCGAAGCCAGAGCGCAGGAACACCCTAACGCAATTGCCATACGCGATGACGGAAATCTGATCACCTATAAAATCCTTCTGCGCCGCGCGAATGCGATAGCCGAAGCGCTTCGAACACGGAATATAGGGATCGGTGACATTGTGGCCCTGATGTTACCACGCGGCGAATTTTTACCGAGCGCGATGATGGCGGTTAACAAGGTTGGCGCAGCCTTCTTGCCGCTCGATCCCGCTGATCCAAAAGCGCGTCTTTGTCAGGTTCTCGAGGATTCTGGCGCGCGGGCGGTCATAGGGTGCGATCAATCAATTCAAGAGACGATCCCCGAAGACATGCCTTTCCTTGACGTAATGTCCATCAAACCGGGTGATGGGGAAGATCATGCGACCGACGAAGCGATTGCGGCTGACCGGCCAGCCTATGTGATCTATACTTCCGGCTCGACCGGCGTGCCGAAAGGTGCAGTTTTGAGCCATGGCGGCCTCATCAATATGGCCGCGACGACGATCGAACAATTTTCATTATCGCCGGACGATCGGGTCCTTTCGGTGGCGTCCCCCGCATTCGATGCGTCAATCCTTGAAATCCATGCGGCGCTGTCTGCTGGTGCATCGTTAGTCGTCGCATCACAAGAAACAGTACGCGCCCCGAGCGCGCTGGCTGAGCTTATGCGCAAAGAGCAAGCAACGATGATGCTTGCGACGCCGCCTCTATGGGATGCGTTGGTTGCGACACGCGAAGCACCATTGCAAGGCTTTAAGGCGGCGGTTGGCGGTGATGTGCTGACAAGCCGGCTTGCAAAGACGCTTCATAATTTAGGTGCAGAGGTTACCAATCTTTATGGACCGACCGAGGCGACGGTTCAGACCATCTGGCAACGGATTAATGAAGATAATTATGACGCGCCCCCAATCGGACGCCCCATCGCGAATACACAGATATATATTCTTGATGATGCGCTCCAGATGTTGCCAGCAGGTATTGCGGGCGAAATATGTATCGCCGGCGCGGCGGTAGGTCTTGGCTATTTGAATAGGCCTCAGTTAACAGCTGAAAAATTCGTCACCGGTCTTGATGGGCGAAGACTTTATCGCACCGGTGATTTAGGTCGATGGCGTGATGACGGAGCATTGGAATTTTTGGGGCGACGCGACAGCCAGTTAAAAGTCAGAGGGTTTCGGATAGAACCCGGCGAGGTAGAGGCGGCGTTTTTGTCTTGTGATGGTGTTGCCGCCGCGCATGTCAGGGCTGTGTCTTGCCCTCAGGGCGGTAAGCGTCTTGCGGCGTATATCGCGGAAAAGCCTGGCGCGCAGTTAGATAAAGCGGTCTTGCGAAATTCGGTTTCGCAAACTTTGCCTGCGCATTTGGTCCCGGCTGCGATATTTATCCTTGATGCGTTGCCGCTAAATCAGGCGGGCAAAATAAACCGGCATGCACTGCCGACGACGGATGCGAAAGCGTTGAAAGGGTATGTCGCGCCGCGTACACCCACGGAAGAAAAGCTGACAAATATCTTTGCGGAAATGTTGGGGCTGGAGAAGGTCGGGGTTGAGGACAATTTCTTTGATCTGGGTGCGGACTCCCTGACGGCGGTACAATTATTGATCGAAATCGAAACGCAATTTTCGACGAAGCTTTCCCTCGTTTCGCTTTTTGACGCGCCGACGATTGCCAACCTCGCGCGGGGAATGGACAGCGCAACCCCGCAAGATCCGTTTGGGGTCGTGTTCCCATTGCGCCGCGCGGAAAAAGGCACGCCGCTATTTTGTATTCATTCGATTGTTGGCGTCAGTTGGTCTTATGGCGGATTATTGCGTCATTTGAGTGATCATGATCCTGTCTATGGCTTGCAGGCGCGACGACTAGCGGATGCGGCTGCGCCCCAGCCACAGAGTGTCGATGATATGGCGCAAGATTATCTGAACGAGATCCGCGCAATTCAGCCGCACGGGCCTTATCGGCTTTTAGGGTGGTCATTAGGCGGTCTCGCAGCGCATGCCATTGCCGCGCGCCTGGAAGCGGAAGGCGAGGAAGTCAGCTATGTCGGTTTGCTCGACGCCTTTCCCTATGCGCAACAGATCGCCGCTACGGATCAGATTGCCGGTGACCTGATCGATATTGCCTTGCGTTTTGTGAATTACGCCCCTGAGGCGATGAAGAACAAGCCAGCGGATATGAATGCCTTGGCAGAATTTCTGTTTCAGGAATTTGATGTCTTTTCGCTACCGATTATTTCGAGAGCAGGTCTCGACGTCGAGAAGTTGCGGCAACAATTCCAGGCCGTCATCGTCAATGGATTTGAAATCGCGCGTCGCTATCGACCCCATAAAATCAAGAGCGATTTGACAATATTCAGAGCAACCGGTGATCGCCATTCGGGCTTGCGTGATGTTGTTGAGAACCATAATGGCGCATGGTCGGCCTATACGACCGGTCATGTGACCGAGCATGATGTGTCATGCACGCATTTTACAATGATGAATGCGGAGCCGTTAAATACCATCGGGCCGATCATTCGTCGCGGCCTCTCAGCGTCTTAGCCGAATAAATCCATGATTGTTCCGACACTGATCAAAACCTATAATAAACATGGTTCAGTGCGTGAACTCAACGCCGATCAATTGCTGTCTATTGCCAGACGCCGATCAAAGCTTGATGATTTTGGCGATATGCGTTTTCTTGACGGGTTGAAGGCGCTTGTCGATTCCGCAAATCACGACGCTAGACTGACCCCGTTTGGCAGTTGGGTTATGCGCCTCACAATTACCCGACAGCTCGTTAATCGCCTTATCTGGGTGCAAGGCCAAAGCACGCAAAAACAGTTCTTCGAGACACCGCTTCATGCGCCTCTTATCGTTACGGGCCAGCCGCGCTCGGGGACAACACTACTGCACAGGCTTTTGTCGCTTGACCCTAATCATCGCGGCGTTGCGGCCTATGAGGTTTTTTACCCCTTTGCATGGCAACCGAAAAAGCTGCGCCGTCGGCGCGCGCAATTCAGTCTCGCACTATTGTCGGCCGCGTCACCGGACCTCGTGAAGAAACATGCGATGTTTGCCGATACGCCGGAAGAAGATACCGCCGTGATGGCGCAATCTTTTCTTTCCTATGCGTGGTGGGGCTTTGGGCCATTTTACGGCTATATCGATTGGTTGATGTCGCAAGACGAAGCGCGCGCCTATCAAGAATACGCGTCCTTCCTGCCGCTGTTTCAAAGTCTCGATCTTGATCGGCGGCTGGTTCTCAAATCACCGGTCCATACACCGAATACGGATTTGTTACGAAAATATATTCCAAACGCCATGATCGTGCAGACCCATCGCGACCCGGTAGACGTTATTCCGAGCATGACGAGTTTAGCGCTATCTCTTCATACCAAAACGGCTGAGGTGAATGCCGCAGAAACAGCGCGCTTTCATATTAAGATGCAAAGTGAAGTGATGCGCCGGAATTTAGCCAACAAGGCTGCGGACCCTGGTTCGGTGCAGGATGTATTTTACCCTGACTTACTTCGTGATCCGCATCTGGTCGTTCGATCGATTTATGAACGTTATCATCTGGATTGGCCGAATGATCTCGACCAGAAGATATCGGACTATCTGACCGAGAACCGACAGGGGAAGCATGGGGCGCATCATTACGCGGCATCAGATTTTGGGATCACCGACTCTGAGATAAAGAAAGCATTTTCCGATTACCTATCGACCTATCGTGACCAACTATCCCATTGATCACTGTGCATCGGAAATGTCCCTTACATTGAGCGAATAAGTGCGCTTAATCGTTTAATCGCTTCGGTGCCTTTCTCTTCGGGCTCAAGCGAGAAGCTCAACCGCGCATATTTTGCGCCCCCGTCACCGGGAAAGAATGCATGGCCGGAAATGATCGACACCTGCGCTTCGGTCAAGGATCGGTTGGCGAGGTCCTTGCTGTCTATAAGGTCCGGCAGGGTCAGCCAGATGTAAAAACCACCTTCTGGTTTGGTCCAGCTGACACCATCGGGCATGTGTTCTCGCAATGCCTTTAACATTGCGGCGCATCGAGGCTTATAGGTCGCGACTGCTTTTTCACATTGAGAGTCAAAATGCTGGCTTGCGATGGATTGGGCGATCATCTGCGCCAATTTTCCGGTGGATAGATCGCAAGCCTGTTTCACCAGCGTAATTTTTCGGATGGCTTCTTTAGGCCCGATAATCCAGCCAACACGAAGTGAGGGCGCGATGGTTTTTGAAAATGTTCCGGTGCGGAAGACAAGCGAATTATCGATACCGCCATTTTGCGCGACGTTTATTGCCTGAATAGATGGCAGGGGTTCACCTTCATACCGAAGCGGGGTGTAACACGCATCTTCGATAATCGGTAGGGAATAGCGATTAACAAGATCGCTCAATAATGTCCGTTCCTTTTCGGAATAACATGTACCGCCGGGGTTCGAAAAATCGGCCTGAAAATACCCGAGGCTGGAATTTTTCAAGCTATCTTCATTCGGCTGATTAAAATCAGAGCCAATATCCGCATAGTCCGCACCGGTAAGGTCAAATGCGCGGATTGCACCAATAAATGTCGGGGCATCAAGAACAACCTGATCGCCGACATCAAGAAATACGCGGCCAATCAGGTCAAGCGCTTGTTGGGAGCCATTCGTAATCAGGATATTATCGGGCGAGCACGGAAATTCCGTTTTGGTAACATACGCCGCCAGCCATTCCCGTAGGGGGCCATAGCCTTCACTCGGCGCGTATTGTAGCGCTGCCTCACCATCAGTTTTCAGTATCGTATCGCATACGGATTGAACGAGCGGATGCGGTAATATTGCCCGGTCTGGCAGCCCGCCGCCAAGCTGGATTACGGCTGAAAGATCAATTGTTTTTGCGCGTTCGCGAATTTCCGAAGCCATTACGCGGTTCATCTGCGTTGCGAAAGCCGAGTTCCAATCCATTTTCAAAATGTCTCTCCCATATGCCTAAATTATTTTTTCAATGCTTTTCAAATTCACTCTTCGATCGCGAAAGCGAGTATGTAATCACCCCGTTTCGTACTCAAAGAACCATGTCCACCGGCAGCAATGACGACGTATTGTTTGCCATTGTCGGCCTGATAGGTCATCGGCGTTGCCTGCCCGCCAGCAGGTAGTTTGTATGCCCATAAAATTTTGCCACTGGCCAAATCAAATGCACGAAAATATCCATCCGTTGTTGCGCCAATGAAAACGAGACCGCTTGCGGTAGTAACTGAGCCGCCGATATTGAATATGCCGAGGGGCAGCGACAATCCGAATGGGGCGGTATCCGCGGTCGTGCCAATCGGCCGCGACCAAAGACGTTTTTTGGTTTTCAGATCGACCGCCGATAACATGCCCCAAGGCGGTGCATGGCATGGGAAGCCCAGCGGCGATAAAATGGCAATCTGAAATTTCACGGCGTAATCGGCACCGGCTTGCGCCATTAATATGCCGCCATCCTTATCGATGATGGGTTTGCTCTTGTCCGGAAAAATTGGCACCGCGCCAAGCGCGTCAGCTTCGTCGCGCGGAACCAATGTCAACATCGACGGCATCCAGGACGTATTCACGACCATGATCTCTCGATGGGGATCAACAGAAACGCTGCCCCAGTTCAATGCACCGATTGTCCCCGGATAGGCGATCGATCCGCCTAAGGAGGGTGGGGTGAAGCGTCCATCATATCGGGCGCGTAGAAACTTGGTTCGGCACGCAATGGCGTCAAACGGCGTAGCACCCCACATAGATGTTTCGGTCAAATCAGGAGGGCCAAAGCTCGGCAATTCGGCCGTGTGTGGCTGGGTCGGGGAAAGTCGCTCGCCAGAAACGCCCCCTTGCGGGACGGGCTTTTCCGTGACGTCCGACAAGGGAACACCGGTTCGCCGGTCGAGTAGAAAAATCTCGCCAGCTTTTGTCGGTGCGATAAGGGCCGGTGTTTTCACACCATCCACGGTCACGTCAAGTAGCGGCGGCTGCGCCGGCATATCATAGTCCCACACATCATGATGCACGGCTTGAAAATTCCAGACGACGTTTCCGTTCGCCGCGTCGAGCGCGACAATTGAGGTTGAGAATTTCTCCGCCGCAGTTGTGCGTTGTCCGCCGTAGATGTCGTGGGCGCTGTTCCCGGTCGGGACATACACCAATCCAAGTTGCGGATCGGCGCTAAAAACGGCCCAAGCATTAGGATTGCCCGGCGTGGGTGTGTCGTCGATAGGGAGCGTTTTTGCGATGCTGCGGCCAGCATCCCAGGTCCAGCGTAGCGCGCCGGTTTTAACATCAAAGGCACGGACCAGACCGGTGGGCGCTTGGTCGGTCTGATTATCAAGGATGTAACCGCCAATTATCGCGATATCGCCAATGACTGTTGGCGGCGATGAAGGGTAATAATAGAGCGCATAGGGGCTTTCAGGGTCAACACGAAGATCAATTTCGCCGCTCTGACCAAAATCAGTACACCGATTTCCAGTTTTCGCGTCAAGAGCAATGAGGCGCGCATCGACAGTGCCGAACAGAATGCGATCAGCGCAAAACTCAGTCCCGCCGGATTGATGGATGGAGACGCCTCGACATACCAAAGAGAATGCTTTTTCAAGTTTCGGCGCTGGGTCATAGCGCCAAAGCTCAGCGCCGGTTCCTGCATCAAGCGCAAAGACCACATTATTGGGCGTGCAAGCGAATAATGAATTGTCGATTTTTATTGGCGTCGCGGTAAAGCGGCTACGCGCGCCAAGGCCGTCTTGTGCCCCTGTCCGGTAGGACCAGGCAAGCTTTAGCTTTTTGATATTTTGAGGTGATATCTGCGTCAGTCCGCTAAAGCGCTGACCGGCCAATGACCCGCCATAGTCAGTCCAATCTTCGTAATCGGCTGTTTCCTGAATGACCGGGGGCGGTAGGTCGCCGTCATGGTACTTTTGGGCCGGTATCGATGACACTATGGCGTAGGCACACAATATTGCGGTGATGCCGAGCGTCGTCACGGGCAAGTAATGCACGAGCGTCCTATAGTGTCTTGTGTCACTGAACAGTTTGTTGAACGGTGCTTGCGCGATTGTTAATGCCAAGAGCGCGGAAAAAACAAAGGCGATGCGTGTGAAATAGTCGAAACCGGAAAAGGCGATTTCGGTATAGGCCCACCAATTGCTCGCCAACACCAGTACCGCAAAGAGCGCAATGCCTTCGCGCTGGCGCATGAACATAAGAACGCCCGCCGCAATGGAAATGATGCCCGCAAAAATGTAATAGGGCGTGCCCCCTAATTGTAATAAAACAGCGCCGGGGAGCACCTGAGCAATACCGATGGCGAATATTATTAGGCCGGCAATGAGCGGGAATATCTTCTTGATCAAAATCTCAACCATAGGTCTTGGGCGCTTCACGCGCTGTTAAATCGGCGTTCGACCTGCGGCAGGGTGATTTTCAACGCTGCTGCTGATCAGGAAACATTTACGCGTGCTGACGATTTTCAATGTGACGATCATCAGCACGCGCAATCCGCAAGTGACGACGTTGCGTGGGGGAGGCGGTTTGTTCGCTAATATCAAGAATTGCAGCTATTGCGTCCTGGCTCAGAACGATTTCGCGGTCATTTTCCTGATCCAGCAGTCGGATCTTCTGTTTTGACACAAGCGCATTGATAAGCTCGTCGTCGAAGACGAAACCAAGCTCATTCATTTCCTTCTGGAGCGCTGAAAGCGTCTTTATGCCGCCAAGTTTTACCGCAGCGAGCAAGATGAATTCCTCGCCGGAAAGGTCCCAATCGCTCAGCTTTTTCGAGGCAAGTGGTGCCGTAAGAAATTCGCTCTCCGCGAGTAGGCGCAGGACGAACTTATTCGTGATCGCTTGATTGTTTGCTGCGCCATTCGCAAGTTTTTCAAGTTGCGTTGTGCCTGCGTATTTTCCATCGTGGAATACGAGCGGCGGCAGGTTCTGCTCGTCAAACGAAATTACTTCGCCGACGAAAATGAAATGATCACCACCATCATATTGATGACGGGTCTTACATTCAAAACGAACTGCATATTGCGGAAAGACTGGTGATCCTAATGTGCCAGCGCGCCAGTCGGTGTCATCGAATTTATTCTCACCGGAACGAGCAAATTTATTCGAAAGCGCTGACTGGTCTTGGGTCAACACATGGATAGCAAAATGACCGGACTCGCTAAACGCCTCCAACGAATAGGCGGACTTGCTTAGCGACCAAAGAACGAGCGGGGGATTAAGCGAAACGGAGCTAAAGCTGTTCGCCGTAACGCCAACCGGTTCGCCGTCGGGCGAGATCGTGGTGACGATGGTGACACCAGTTGCGAATTTACCGAGGGCGCTGCGTAGTTTTTTAGGGTCCGTGATACTCATTTTTTCAGCCAGCATTCCGTGTATCTTTCATGCTCTAATCTTATAAAGGATTTATAAGAAAAGTCAATCTTGATTATGCGCCTGCCATCCGGAATGACTGATTTTTCCGCGAATATCCCTTCGTTCCCGTGATAGGGCATTGTTTTTCGGGGAGAAATTTAGGCTTTGGACGCCATTTGCCCAGAACAGAAAATACCGGCCACTCGATTGAGTAAGCCGGCGTTAGGACGATCGTGAGTTGTTTTCTATATGATGGGCGGGCGCTAAATTACGGATGCACCGCCATCGACCACCAGAATTTGTCCGGTGATATGGGCACTTGCGCCAGACGCAAGCAGCAACGCCGCGCCTTTCAGGTCGGTTTCATCGCCGAGCTTGCCGCGCGGCGTATCGTTCACGAGTTCTTTTTCGAATTTTGAAATGACATAGCCGGTTAATTTCGATGGGAAGTATCCCGGTGCAATCGCGTTCACATTGATGCCATGCTGGGCCCATTCTGCGGCGAGGGCGCGCGTGAAATTAATTAGTCCGCCCTTAGTGGTATTATAGGCGATGGTGCCGATCATTCTAGGATGGTGCCCCTGCAGCCCTTCAACAGACGCGACATTGATAATGCGGCCATGCTTTTGCGTTAGCATCCAGCGCTTGGCGACAGCCTGCGCCAAAAGGAAAGGCGCAGTCATATTCAATGCAACAAGCTTGTCCCATGCTTCGGGTGGATGATCTTCTGTGTGAGCGCCCCAAGAAGTCCCGGCATTGTTGATAAGAATATCGACGCGATCGTCATTCTTTTCGATGTCTTCCATTACACGGTCGACTTCGCCGTTTTTGCCAAGGTCGGCTGAAATTGCACGGGCCTCGATCCCTTGTTCCGCAAATTTCGCTACGGCTTCTTTGAGTTCATCCTCTTTTCGTGCGGTTATGATCAGCCGGGCCCCGAACTCGCCCAGTGCTTCACCCATCTGAAAGCCAATGCCTCGTGATCCCCCGGTGATGAGCGCTGTCTTTCCGGAAAGATCAAAGAGCGTTGCAAGCGGTGTTGATTGGGTCATTCAAATATTCCGTTTAGTGATTAACCGGCGGTGTAACCGCCATCGACATATATCGTTTGGCCAGTGATGTAACGCGCAGCATCCGAAGCAAGAAAGACAAGTGTGCCAGTTACATCCTCGAGCTGACCTAAGCGGCCGAGTGCCGTCCGTTTGATGATCTGCGAATAAAGTTCCGGCTGTGCGGTAATCAAATCGCGATTCAGATTTGTCACGATCACCGATGCACCGATGGTGTTGACGGTGATGCCGTGTTCGCCGAGCTCGAATGCGGTTGCCGATCCAAGATTGGCGAGGGCGGCCTTACTGGCGCAATAGGCGGATCGTGTCGCCATCCCCCGACCAGAGAGAATCGAACCCATATTGATTATGCGGCCATATTTATTTTTGATCATTTCCTGTCCAAAAAATCGGATCGCATTATAGGCACCGTTTATATTGGTCTCGATGATGTTGTTCCATTCATCAGGTTCAAGATCAAATATCGTCTTTGGAGAAGTGATGCCCGCATTGTTAAAAAGAATATCGACTTTTCCAAAAGTATCGATCACGTCATTACATGCCGCACGAATTTCGTTCTGATTTCGTGCATCCGCCTTGATGATTAATGGTTCCGCGCCGAATTGCTCTACGGCGGCGGCGGATTCGTTTAAGCGGTCGATGTTCCTACCGATTAAGGCGACTGAGCCGCCAGCGTCGGTAATGGCGCAAGCCGCGGCCGCGCCGATGTCACCGCCCCCGCCAACTATGGCCGCCACGCGTCCGTCAAGCCGAAAACGAGAGTCGATTTTCTGTTTGTTTTTTGGTTTAGTTGGCATATCGCGCGCGCCTTATTTCAATGAGTGCATCAATCCTTTGTCTGAGATAATCATACTGGCCGGATAGAAATGCGTCCTCGCCTTCGCAAAGCGTTGTCGCGAGGTCCAGCATGTTTCTCAATATGAGGTCGTCGTCCGTGTCTTTTTGATCTTCCTTACGGGCCATAGGTTCCTCCCTTCAGCGCCGATATTCTTAAAGTTGGTATCCTTCCTGTCGGTCATCAGTCCAGCGACGGGCTTTGTAGGTGAATTCCGGCAGTGCTGAGCGCGGAGCAATTTCGATTTGCATCTTCACATTTGTTTTTTGTTTGATTGCGTCCTGTACTGACCGCAGGAAATTTGTTTTCTGATTTTCCGTCATTGATAATGCGTTGTCATTCAGGGCAATGCGGACCAAAACTTGCGTTTTGCCATTTTCCGTGAACACACGTCCTGCATATTCATTGACTTCTGCAAAAGAGAAAATGGCGGCGTCAATTGCACTTGGCCAAACATTGTTGCCGCGAATTTTCATCATATCGTCAAGCCGGCTTATTTCACCGCACGGAATAGCGTTCCACGCGCGACCATCGTCGACCTGATCCCACGGAATATAGCGGGCAGAATCGCCAGTTCTAAATCGGACTGTCGGGCTTCCTTGCGCAGATAGGGTGGTGACAACTAGTTCACCCCGTTCGCCGGGTTCTGTGGGCTGGTTGGTATCTGGATCAATAATTTCAAAAAGAAATTCCCACTCGAACAGGCGAATTAATCCACGACCATTGTAATCGCCGAATACGCCATTATCGCAGGTGGACCCGCCAAAACCATTACACTGGGTACTGCCATAGCCTTCTTGCAGGCGACAGTTCCAGTGGGTTTCGATCTTTGTTGCCCATTCGAGCGGATATCCCTCAGCGGCAATAAAAAGCCCCCGCATATTGGGAAATGAGTCTTTTGGCGATATGCCGCGTTTCAGCATCGCCTCGGTTAGGGTGTGCAAATAGTTGGTGGACGCATAAATAAAATTCACGTCACCAATTCGCACCATCAAATCGATTAGTGCGTCGGTCGACAAGGTGCCACCGGCATTGAATGCGGTTGCGCCAATGATACGAAAGCCTTCGGCCGGACCCCAGCCACCCGTGGTGAGGCCGCCAGACGGTACGCAGTTTATGGCAATCTGGCCGCGCCGAAGCCCGGCAAAATACCATGGCAGCGCATGTAAGTATCCCAATTGATGAATGTCGCGATGGGTGCGCCCGTATATCTCTTGCCCCTGGCCGGAGGTGCCGCCAGTCATATTGACGAGCGCGACTTCATTCCGGTCGATACTCAGACGCTCCCCAAAGGGCGGGTGTTCGTTCTGGTCTTTTAGAAAGTCTGCCTTGTTTGTCGTCGGAAAGCGTTCGGTGAAAGTGCGGATCGACGTGATGTCATCTGGCGTCAGACCAGCTTGCTTCATCCGGTCATGGTAATAGGCGCTTTTTTTATAGAGGCGCGCAATCTGTTGTTTTAATTTGGACAGCTGAAGCGCCTCAAGCTCTGGCCTCGATAACCGGGCGGCATCGCCAAGCAAAGGGGAGCTTTCAAAAGGGGCTTGCTGTTCCATCGTGCTCTTACCTGTCAATTGGTTTGAAGTTTGGAAGCGTAAGCTCATCGGTGACGTCGTCGAATTTCACCTGTACCTGCATATTGGCGGCGACATCATCAGGGTCGCAATCGACAATACGGGATACCATCCGCACCCCGGGCTCTAGGTCGATAAGCGCAACAGCGTAGGGGACATCATCTCCAAAGACGCTTTTGGGAATCGGGTGGCGTACGACAATCCAGCTATAAACATGGCCGGTGTTGGATGCCTCAACCCAATCATGGTCGGTAGACTGACAGTTTGCGCAATGGGTTTTGGCCGGAAACCGTTTACGGTTGCAATTCGAACATTGCTGAACCTGTAATTGGTGCGCACGGCAGCTTTCCCAAAACTTTGTACTGTCGGGGTCCAGCGCGGGTGTCGGTTTATTATATGTCATTGCTAATTCCTCAATACCATCGCGCTGCCGCAGGTCATGGCACCAGCGGTCGTCAAGCAGGTTTCGATGTCTTTCAATTGCCGATCACCGGCCTGACCGCGCAATTGTTGCGTTGCCTCGATCACATGGTTCAGCCCATGGATATAGCCTTCCGATAACAGGCCCCCAGCGGTATTGAGCGGTAATTCACCATCCATCGCGATGCGCCCGCCTTCGACGAAGGGGCCGCCTTCGCCCTTTTTGCAAAAGCCCAAGCCTTCGAGCTGCATGATGATGGAATAGGTGAAGCAGTCATAGATCTGGGCGAAGTCAATATCGTTTGGCCCCATGCCCGCACTGGCCCAAAGCTCGTCGGCGATATAGGCGGCATAATTGCTTGAATGGTCTGGCCAGCGAATGGCGTCGAATAAATCCTCGCCCTGGTTCGGGCCGCCGCCATAAGCGCCGCCCGAAATATAGACCGGCTTTTGTTTCATGTCCTTGGCGCGATCCGCGCTGGTAATCAGCACCGCACAGGCACCATCGGTTTCAAGGCAAATGTCGAGCATGCGAAACGGATCGACGATCTTTTTTGAGTTCAGATAGTCATCCATGGTGATCGGTTCGCGCTGCATAGCGCGTTCATTTTTGATAGCATTATGGCGGAAGGTGACCGCAATCTCGCCAAGCTGTTCCGGCGTCGTGCCAAAGTCGATCATATGCCGGCGGCACCACATGGCCATCGCTTGCGGGTATGTGATCCAGCCGAACGGGGCCGTATATTGGGTTATTCCGTGTGCGGCCATATCTCGGCCACCACCAAGGCGAAAGCCGGACCGCCCATTCATTGCGCGAAAGCAAATGACATTCTTTGCAAGGCCAGCCTCAATCGCGGCTGTTGCGGTAAGGGTAATCAAATTTGCGGCATTACCGCCACTTAGAAAATCAACCGCATATCCGGCTTTGGGGACACCAAGCTCAGTTGCGACCGCCATTGATGGGACTGAGTCATTGAAATTATAGCTGACAAAGCCGTCAATATCATCAACCGTCAATCCAGCATCTTCGATCGCGCGCAGACACGCTTCGGAGGCGAGGCTTTGTACTGTCTTTCCAGATTTTTTTGAAAAATCCGTCCACCCAATTCCCGCGATGGCGTATTTATCTCTCAAACTCCACATAACCATGATTAGTTTTCGCCCTTATTAAACTTTGGCTGACGCTTTTCCTTGAATGCTACCAGCCCTTCGGTTGCGTCCCGTTCTGTGGTCGCATAGCGGTGCACATATTCGATTTCCTGCTTCAGCCCTTCTTCCAGAGAAAGCTGCTCAGACATTGCTGAAAGCGTTTTCATACCGCGCAGGCCGATCACGCTTTTCGCGCTGAGATTATCAACTAACGCATCGATTTCCTTGGTGAAGTCGTCATCCGCCACAACAAGGGAAACCAGGCCATACTCAGCAGCGGTTTGTGCGCTGATTAAAACACCGGTCATCATCAGATATTTTGCGCGTAACATTCCGACAGCGCGCGGTAAGCGTTGCGAACCGCCAGCACCGGGGAGTTGGCCAAAATTTAAATGAGCGTCGCCAATGCGCGCACTTTCCGGCGCGATTACCAAATCGCATGCGAGCAAAAGCTCAAGGCCGCCTGCGACGCAGATACCATTAATGGCCGCAATATAAATTTTGGGTGATTGTTCGATGGTTACCAACATATCGTAGAAATCCGCAAGAAACGCCGCGAATTCTTCAGGGTGCCGATATAGGTGCAGGTAACCATCGAGGTCGCCCCCCGCTGAAAAACTCCGTCCTTCACCGGTGATAACGACAAAACTTATGTCTTCATTCGCGTCGATCTGTTTTGTGACGCGTTTCAATTCGCGGACCGTCGACCAATCGAGTGGATTGAGTTTGTCCGGGCGCGCAAGGGTGATGTTCGCCCGCCGCCCAGCAATGCTCAACTTTATGTTCTCGAAATCTGCCACTCTACACCCCGACTATCGGATTGTCCGACAATTGGTATTTAGCACGAATAGTGGTACATCGCAACACGATACGAATTCGAAAGGCAGAAAATTGGACCAGCCAAAATTACCAAAATTAGGGCGCATACCGACCTACCGTCGCGTTTACGATGCAATTGAAAAAGAGATACTTGCGGGGCGTTTGCGCGTTGGCGACATGTTGCCGACGGAACACGCGCTTGCCGAGCAATTGGGTGTTAACCGGTCCACCGTGCGGGAGGGTGTACGATTGTTGGAGCAAAGCGGGTTTGTTGCTCGCGATGGTGGAAAACGGCCTAAAATCTCCGCGCCCAAATATGGTGATCTCGCCTCGTCGGCGGCTCGCGCATTGATCCTGCACGAAGTCACTTTCCGTGAGCTTTGGGCAGCATCGGCGATGATCGAACCGCCAATTGCAGAGATTGCAGCGGCGACCATCCTTCCGGAGGAGCTCGACGCGCTCGCACAAAATATTGCCGAGATGGAGGTGATCGTTAAAAACCTTGACCAAGGTATGAATGACGAGTTGGGCCGTTTCGTTGAGCTTGACCGTGAGTTTCACAAGGTCATTGCTGCTGCCACCCATAACCATGTTCTTGTCTTGGCCCATGAGCCGGTCTCGACGCTGTTTATTCCGTCCGGTAAAGTGATCTTGTCCCGGATGAAAACGCATCGGCGCGTGCTTGACGCGCATAAAAATATTTTCAAACACCTGAAGGCGAAAAACACGAAGAACGCGCGCGAGTGGATGCAACGCCATATGGACGACTTCAAGCGCGGTTATGATCAAACCAGTCTTGATCTTGATCGACCGATCAGCTCGATCGATTGGCAATAGGCTTGCGCCTCTCATGCCTTTGTCGCGAAGCGATTCTTCGCGTCTTCTTTGAGCGCCGCTTTCGATACTTTGCCGCCCGATGAACGCGGCAATTCATCGACAGCGACAAAATATTCAGGGTACCATTCTTTGCTGACGCCGTTACTTGCAAGATGATCGACGACCGTTTCAAGGGTAATTTCGTAACCTGGTTTGGGGGAGGCGTATAGGCAAACGCGCTCGCCAAAGACGGTATCAGGGACAGGAACCACGGCGGCAAGGGCGATTCCGGGATGGGTCGCCACGGCTTCCTCAACCGCTGCCGCGCTTATGTTTTTGCCGCCGCGGATAATGAATTCTGATGTGCGTCCAATAACGCGAAGATAACCGTCCTCATTAATGGAGACGATATCGCCCATCAGCATATATCCGTCTTTTGTATACAGAGACTGGTTCGCTTTAGGGTCATTCCAATAACCAAGGCATAATGCCGGGCCTTTGCAGCCCGGCTGCCCGGTTGAGGCCGTATCGGTTATGTCCGCGCCGGTTTCCGGATCGAAGAGGCGTACTTGCATCTCGTCGATAATCTTGCCGGCGGTTGTCAATCTATGTTCCTGGCTATCGGAGAACGTAGTGCGGCTAAGCGCGCCGGTTTCGTTCGACCCATAGAACTGAAGGACTGCGCCGCCGGTTATGTCTTCAAACTCGGCGGCTCGTTTGGCGGGAACGGCCTCGCCCCCGGTAAACATACAACGGATGGAGGTGAGGTCCCGAGGGTTCTCATCGCGCTCATTCAGCATCATGATAAATTGTGTGCTTACGCAACACACCACACTCACTTTGTGCATCTCGACCAGATCAAGCGCATGTTTCGCGTTGAACCGATCCATCAATACGGTAGGGCAGCCTAAAAGGGTCGGCGAGAAATGCGCCGTCCACAAACCAAACCCATAGGGCGCAGGGACGAGGCCAAGAAATATGTCAGCCTCAGAAAAGTTTCCCGCTTCGGCCGCAAGTTTGTGAAAATAGACCCAACGGTTTTGGGTGTGCATCACGCATTTGGGGAGGCCGGTGGTGCCCGACGTCGAGTTGATCATAAATAACTCGTCGGGGCCGCGCGGGGCATGACGTTCAATTGTTGGTTGAGTGACAGGCTTGCCATTGATCGTGATCGGCGCGTCTTTTTCGGTCTGTAATTCCGGGATGACGATAGAAAAGAGATCAGGCAAATCATTTGCGCGCAGCTTTGAGGCCAGATCCTCGGCGCTAAGGTCTCGTATCGAAGCGTGTGAAATCATCGCCCGCGCGCCCGTCCGGTTGAGGATATGCGTTATCTCAGAAAGGCCCGCGCGAATTCCAATTCCGACGATGACGAACCCGGCTTTTTCAAGCCCCACAAAAGCCGCATGCACCGACGCGCCATCAGGAAGCAGGACCGCAATACGGTCGCCGCGCTCTAACCCGATGGATGACAGCGCATCAGCAATCTTCTCTGACGCATCATGATAGTCGCGCCATGTGAATGCGCCGTGGCTGGTGTAATAGGCGACTGCGCCTGGTTTCTCGCGCGCGTGTTTCGCGACGCGCTCGGCTATTGTTTCTTTTTCCCAATAGCCTTTTTGATAGTATTCCCGGGCGCGTGCGGGATCGATTTCGAGAGCAGGGTCTTTGTCTGTCATGGGTGCCCTCCCGATAACGCTTGTTCATTTTCGGATAGGAATGTGCGGTCAGGACCCAGCTCTGTTGAAAGGATGCGTAATTTTGTGCGTTCGCGATGGAATATCGAATCGCCCCACATGCCGCTTAGCGCAATGATCCGTTTAAGGATAAAGTGAATATCAACTTCCCACGAATAGCCCATTGCGCCATGCACCTGAAGCGCGGCTCGGGCTGCATGATCAGCGGCGTCGAACGCCGCGAGCTTCGCATGAGAGACGCGGGAGCGGGAATAAATATCTGATTGCGCAATTTGCGCGGCCGCTGCGTAAACAACCGGCTTGGCAAACTCGATTTTAACTTTGGCCGTCGCTAACAGGTGCTTAACCGCTTGGAAGGTTCCGATTGCCTTTCCAAATTGTTGCCTTTCCTTGGCAAACTCAACGGCGATATCGATTGCCCGTTGTGCAAGCCCTAATCCCTGCGCCGCGCTGAACAATGCACCGCGTTCAAACAATAATGCGGCCTGTCGATCTGCGTCTGCACCCTCGGCGATTTTTGTGTCTGCGCTAGTTTGCCAGTCAACATTCGCGATATCGCGCAGCGGATCGACACTTTCAACAGGAGTAACATGAACCTCGTTCATGTCGATCAGATGTATTTCTGCATCAGAAATCCCAAGCAGAAACTGAGACACGCTTGTATCGGTGGTAATTTTATTTTGCGGATGGCTGATACTGACAATACCGCGCCCCTCAAGGATGGTCTGGAGTACATCATGAGCGCGGGACGCCTTCGTGCACGCAGCTAAAAGAGGAGCAACTAATCCAGCTTGATCAATTAAAGGGTCAGGGATAGCCGAATATCCGCACGCTTCGGCAATCAGGATAAGATCGGATTCGGTCAAGCCAAGGCCGTTCAGCTCTTCGCTGACCAACATGCCGGTGACCCCGAGTTCTGCAAATTGCTGCCATAGGTCGGGCGAGTGCTTTTTGTTTTCCGATAGTAATTTGCGCAAGGCGCCGAAGCTGTAATTATCATTGAGCAGAGAATGGATGCTCTCTGCCATCATGGTTTGTGTTTCGTTGAATAAAAATTTCATAGCTATTACTTCCGCGGCATGCCCAAAACACGTTCAGCAATGATCGTTTTCTGAATTTCATTTGTGCCCGCATAAATGGGGCCAGCGAGAGAAAACAGATATCCATCAAGCCATGAAGCGGATTGTGGTTGTGCGGTAATCTCGGCTTGCGCGCCTAAAATTGACAGGGCGGCACGGTGCAGGGCGATGTCCATTTCCGACCAGAAAATCTTGTTACAACTGGCCTCTGGGCCAATTGATCCATCGGCTAAAATGTTCGATGCGGCCGCATAAATCGAAAGGCAATAGGCGTCAGTATCTAAGACTGCCTGCATGACGGCGGCTTCAACGCTCGCATCCAACCGGTCGGCATTCTCTTTGTATAAAGAAACTAATCGCTTGGCGGCGGCCTGAAACCGTGCGGGGCTACGCAACATTAAGCCGCGCTCGAAACCGGCGGTGGCCATACAAACGGACCAGCCATTGCCTTCGCCGCCCAATAGATTGTCAGCGGGGACTTTTACATCTTCAAGGAATATTTCTGCAAAGCCGGGTTCGCCGTCGATCTGCGCAATGGGTTCAACCCTTACGCCGTCGCTGTCCAAGGGAAATAGCAAAAGCGATAATCCCCGGTGGCGTTCTGAATCGGGGTCGGTTCGAAATAACCCGAATGCCCAGTCGGCAAACACCGCGCGTGACGACCAAATTTTATGACCGTTCAAGACATAGCGATCACCGTCACGTGTTGCTTTTGCTTTGACTGCCGCGAGGTCAGATCCGGCCCCCGGTTCAGACCAGGCTTGCGCCCAAATTTCTTCACCGCTGGCCATTGGCGGCAAAAACCGTTCTTTCTGCGCATCTGAACCATATTCCATCATGGTCGGCGCGAGTAGGAACAAGCCATTTTGATTTACGCGGCCGGGCGCGCCCGCGCGCCAGTATTCTTCTTCAAAAATCAACCATTCAATCAGGTTTAATCCGCGTCCACCATATTCCTTGGGCCAGGTAACAGCGCTCCAGCTGCCCTCGTGCAACGTCATTTCCCATGCGCGGTGTGCCTCGAAACCTTCTGGCGTGTCAAAAGAGGGGAGGGGATCGGAAGGCACATTTTCGGTTAGCCATTCTCGCGATAATTTGCGAAACGCTTTTTGTTGTTCTGTGTACGCTAATTCCATCACATTCTTCCTTAGTAGACAGCCTTGTCTTTCGATGCGACGAACGCATCTCTTGCCTTCTGGCTGTCTTCGTGAAGATACATTTCCAAGGTAAAGCCCTGTTCGAACCGATAGCCGTGATCGACATCGCGGGCTTCGAGGCCATTCAGCGCTTGTTTCGCGAGTGTCAGTGCTTTTCGGCTTTTCGAGGCAATGATCGCAGCGAACGCACGCGATTGATCCAAAAGCGTCTCCGCCGGTACGATTTTTTCAACGCCGCCCAACCGATAGGCTTCGTCCGCCGATATTTTCCCGCCTGTAAAGAAAGCGGCACGGACTTTGTGAAGCGGGAGCATGCGCGATAAATGCGAAGCGCCGCCCATTGCGCCCCGATCAATTTCCGGAAGTGAAAAATAAGCGTTATCAGCAGCAATAATCGTATCCGAGGCACCGCAAATGCCGATTCCCCCGCCGATAATAAAGCCATGTGCGCTGACGATGACAGGAACCGGGCAATCGCGCACGGCTTTAAAGGTCAGATAATTGCCGCGATTAAGCGTAACGATACGTTCCGGGTGGGCCTGCATTTCCTTGATGTCTACGCCGCCGCAAAAGCCCCGTCCTTCGGCGCGGATAAGGATACATTTAATATCCGCGTGTTCTCCGGTTCTACTAATCGTCTCTGCGAGGTTTAACCAGCTCTGGCTATCAAGAGCATTGACAGGCGGGCAATCAAGCACGATTTCTGCGATTTGATTTTCGACATTGGTCCGTATAGGCATCGAATTACCCTCCCGCTTTCTTATTCTCGTTTATCCACACAAGCTGGCGATCCGTGCGGATGCGTCGCTCATGATGTTTTCGATTAACTCCTGGCAAGACGGTATTTCTTCAATCCGTCCAGCAACCTGACCGGATGCCATAATCCCTTGCTCGGGTTTGCCCTCGACGATGGCTTTGCGAATGAGCATGGGCGAGGCCGCGGCCATCATGGCCTGCGTCAGGGTCATCTCTGACTGGGCCGTCATCGAGCGTAACGATCGAAGCAGTTCAAGCGACGACGCGCCGGTTTGTTTTTTAAGCTCAAGACCGGCGATAATGGCTTCGCGCCACCGCAATAGCGGGGAGGATTGTTCGATCTTTCTCAGTTTTTCATTGAGTATTGCCCGTTGCGGCAAGCCGTCAATTTTCGAAGAAACGATAATATCTTCGCCGCGTGCGTTTAAATATTTATCTTTCGTGCCCGGCGGAACCGGGCTCTCCTTGCACAGAAGAAAACGCGTGCCCATCGCAATGCCCGCAGCGCCATAGGCGAGGGCAGCAGCTAATCCGCGTCCATCCCCAAAGCCGCCAGCTGCGACGACGGGGATGTCAATTTCGTCAAGAATTTGCGGCAATAAAACAGTTGTCGCGACGCCGCCTGTATGGCCGCCGCCTTCACCACCTTGGACCGTAATCATATCCACGCCTAGGTCAGCGACTTTGCGGGCGTGTTTTAATGCGCCTACGGTCGGTATCGTTAAAATCCCGGCATCACGGAAACGCGCGATCATATCCGCATTTGGGCCGCGCCCGAAGCTAACAGCGGCGACTTTTTCGCGGATGATGATGTCCACAATTTCTTCCGCGCCGGGCTGAAACATATGGAAATTTACACCAAATGGCGCATTGGTAACGGCTTTGACGCGCGCAATTGCCGTCGTTAATTCCGGCGGTGTCATCACTGCACCAGCGAGAAAGCCGAGCGCGCCAGCCTGACATGACGCGATCACAAGGTCGGGGGTGGCAACCCAACCCATCGCGGTCTGAATGATCGGGTACCGACATCCGGTCCTTTCACAAAGTGCCGTATGAAACGGATCAGCCACCAATGCCTACTTTCCGTCCTTCGAAGACTTGTTTGCTTGAGCCATTCCCTTGCCATCAAGGCCGGCGAGGCTGTCGCCCGAAACGAGATCATTCTGCGCATGGGCGAAATGGTGCATGTGAAAAACGCTATCCATCGCTGTGCGTTTGCCGCGAAGGTCTTCGACATGGTTCACCGCTTGTTTGGTGAGCGCCAATCCCAATCGCGGCATTTTCGCGATGCGCGCTGCCATGTCGGCGACACCATCGCGCAATTCATCTCTCGGGAAGATGCGATTGACCATGCCGAGTTGATAGGCCCGATCCGCCGGTAAACGATCGCCCAAGAATAGAAACTCTTTCGCGATGCGCGGGTGAAGCTCAAAAGCATGGGCGAAATATTCAACGCCCGGTATGCCCATCCGAACAACCGGATCTTGAAAGAAGGCATCGTCAGATGCGACGATGAGATCGCAAACCCATGCGAGCATTAATCCGCCCGCGATGCAGGCACCTTGCACCATCGCAATGGTCGGTTTGGGAATATCGCGCCAACGGCGACACATTCCTAAATAGACTTCTTGCTCTCGCGTATAGAGAAACTCAGCACCCGGCTTGTTTACATGGTCATACCATAGGGTGGTTCGATCAAAGCTTTTATCGACGTCACGACCGGGTGTGCCGATATCATGGCCGGCAGAAAAATGTTTGCCATCGCCGCCCAGGACAATGACTTTGATGTCATCATCATCGACCGCGCGCTTGAATGCATCGTCGAGCGCGTAAGTAACTTGAGAGTTTTGTGCATTGTGGTAGCGCGGGCGAGAGATCGTAATCCATGCGATCGCCCCATCCTTTTTATAAAGGACAGGTTCATCGGTTTCGTAGACTGCGTCGGATGTGTTTTCGTCAGCCATTACAGCCCCCTATCGGCGATCGCCGGGTGGATTCCCTTTAAATGCAGTTGCGCGCATATCGTGCGGATCTAGCTTTTCGCGAATGATGGTCAGTTGTTCTTCCGTTGGGGCGGGGGTCGTCGGTGGTTCTCCGTCAATGACCAGCGAGAAACCGGTATTTTCGACAATTTGATCGACCGAAATGCCCGGGTGAACACTTTTGAGGCGAATTGCATTGTTCGGCCCATTAAAGTCGAGAATGCAAAGATCCGTTATAATGACCCGAAGATCGAGCCCCGCAGGTTTTTTGCCGTCTGGCCATCGTGCGGGGTTGTAACCGACGCTACAAACATAATCGACTTCGTCTGCGACAAAGGTTTTCGTAGAGTGTGCGTACACGAATAAACTATTCGGGTGCGAAATTGAATTTCCGGGAAAACCCCGCGCACCAAGAAAGGCGCGCTTTGGCGCGTTAACATCGCCAATGAGGTTTATATTGGTTTGGCCGAACCGATCAATTTGAACGGGGCTGACCATCGCGTGGCGTTTGCCGCTCCATAGATTATAGAATGTACGGTCATAAGGGGCCCACCCTTCGGCGATGAAATCATCGGCTTTGCGCGGACCAACAGGCACGGGCGCAGCGGCGAACATGTTCTCACCATTCGTCAACATCAGTGCGGGATTGATGGTCAGCTTTGCTAGACCCGCGGCGAGGCGCGGTAATAGCGTAATCCCCGTGGCCAAAACTTCGCCATCATCCCGCCAGGCGTCGGCAGCAGCGGCAATGCATAGTTCGGATAAAGAATAATCGGTCATGCCTGTCACTAGTAAATTGGTGCTGGAATTGAAGAAATGGCGTCTTTGCCGCCGACCGCATCGATATATTCGTCATGGGATTGCGTGATATAACGGGCGCTATAGTCCGCCCATGCTTCCTCATCGGATGCTGACTTATATGCCTTTAGATGGTTCATATCGATGCCATAGTCGGGTGAGGCACCGGTCGGATGAGCGCCAAAAGGCACTTCTGCTACGGCAGAGACAACGCATCGTTCAAACAGGTTGAACCGCGCGTTTTTATGCATGTCTAGCGCCTCGGTCGTCACAATGCGCTCTGCCGAAAGGTAAACCTTGTCTGCCGCGCGCGCCATCATTTCATCGAAAAAGGGATCTGGGCTGAATATTAGCGAGTTGCCCGCCTGATCACTCTCGTGAACATGAATCAAAGCGACATCCGGTTTTAAGGCAGGCATCGCGATCAAGAGTTCTCCATCGCCATATGGGGAGCGTATGGTCTTGAATAAATCTTGATCGACGACACTGGTTCCGATCCCCAATCGGGTCGGCAAAAATGGTAGCCGCATGGCGGCGGCGCGAAGTCCCAGATGAACCATTCCTTCGTCAAGATCGATGACTTCAAGTTCGCCAGACTGGCGCGCAAGTTGGAAATGAGGGTCAAGGGGAATGTGATCGAGGGAGACAAAACCAAAGATCAGTTTCCGAATTTTTTTTGCGGCACAAAGCGTGCCGACGTCTGGCCCGCCATAGCTGATTATGGTGAGGTCTTTAACGGACGAGCGCGCAATGGCCCGAATAAGCGCCATGGGTTTACGCCGAGTGGCCCACCCCCCAATGGCGATGGTCATGCCGTCTTCCAGATTGTCGACGATATTTTCTATGGAGGTTACTTTGTTGAGCATCGATCTCGCTCACCCCTTTGTTTCAATCCCTGTGCGGGCGCTCTTTCAGGCGTCGCCCTATCTTGTGAAATTCGTTATCATATAAATGTTTATATAACAAGGATCGAATTGGCCAAAATAGGTCGATAAAATCTCCCTGTGAAATCAGGGGTTTGCACGCAATGCCGAGAAATATGTAATAAAAACAATGGGCAAATGGAGGGCGAGGGGTGTCAAAATTTGCAGGGCGCAAAATAACTTGACTAAATCATTTATAAAAATAAAAATCGAACCGGGCTGGATGTGTGGCGTCTCTCAAGACCCGGTTTCAGGGTGCCAAGCGTGCCGGATGGCAATCGCAGTGGGGGCGGCGCACATCGATACAACTATAATAGCGGCCCGGTAATCGCGTGTCGCACTAAAAATGCATATGCGAAGTCAACAGGGAGAGTCGCCAATTTTAAAAGATTTAGCGAAAGCGCGACCAGAAAACGAACCGAATGATAATGATGCGACGCAGGAAGACGATGAAATAAAGCCAGTATCGCCAGGATATTTGCGGTATGCGCTCGTCCTCTTACTGATTATCTTTACCCTCAATTATATTGATCGGCAGATCATCAACATTCTCGCTGAGCCTATAAAACAAGAGCTTGGCCTTGCCGATTGGCAGCTCGGCGTTATGACGGGGCTTGCCTTTGCGGTCTTTTATAGTCTTCTGGGCATTCCGATTGCGCGGTTTGCGGAATATGGCAATCGCCCGCTGATCATATCGCTGAGCATAGGGTTCTGGAGTGCGTTTACAGTGCTCTGTGGTGTTGCGCGGAACTTTGTCCAGTTGGTGCTTGTTCGCGTCGGGGTCGGTGTCGGTGAGGCGGGGTGTGCGCCTGCTGCGTTATCGCTAATTTCCGACTATGCGCCGAAACAAAAACGGGCATCGGCAATTGCATTCTTTTCGATTGGTACGCCGCTTGGCTTTTTGATCGGAACAACGGTAGGCGGATTAATTGCCGATATGTATGGCTGGCGCGTGGCATTTTATGTCGCTGGTGCGCCGGGTATATTGATCGCCTTTATTGCCTATTTCACTTTGCGTGAGCCGCGGGCGGCGCAGGCCCTTCAGGCCGTGAAAACCGCCGAAAATCGCGTCAATTTTCGGGATGCGATGAAGCTGTTATATAATAAAAAGACCTATTGGCTCATCGTTTTTGGCTTCGCAATTAAATCCTTCATCAGCTATGGCCATTCACCATTTACAGCATCATTTTTTCTACGCAATCACGCTGAGGAAATTGCGTCATTGGCGGCGCAATTCAATGTCCAGTCAATCGGCTTTCTCGGTCTGGCGCTTGGCGGTATTGGCGGTACGGCAGGTGTAATCGGAACGTTTTTAGGGGGTTACCTCGCAGACCGGTTCAGTAAGAACGATATCAAGGCCTATGTTACGATCCCGGCTGTCGCTTCGCTCGTGACGATACCGCTTTACATCAGTGCAATTCTGGTTGGCAGTGCCGTTGCGGCGATCTTCCTGCTCGCGCTGCAAGCGGTTGTAAACGCGCTTTGGTTTGGCCCTGTGTTTGCGACTGCGCAGACAATTGTTCCGCGTCATGTGCGGGCAACAGCCACTGCGGTTCTAATGTTGGTGGTCAATCTGATTGGCTTGGGTCTGGGGCCGGTTGGTGTCGGCCTGATGAGCGATATATTCGCGCACCAGTTCAATATGGGTGAAGGGGAGGGATTGCGATGGTCGTTGATTGTATCGACTTTTCCGGGCTTCCTTGCCGCTTATCTGTTCTGGCGGGCGCGGCGCACGGTCGTTGAAGAGACCGAGCAATAAATAACCGATTTATCTATGTGGTCGGTGGTGTCTTAGCTGAGGGTTAAGCCGCCGTCGGCCACAAGCGTGGTACCGGTAATGTAATTTGCGCTCTGACTTGCGAGGAACATTGCCGCAATTGCGATCTCATCGGGTGAGGCAAAACGTTGTAGCGGAATTTTTTCGATATAGTTTTCTTTGATCCGCTCCGCTTCCCGGCCTTCTGTTTTTTCGGCGGCTGCGGCCACTGCGCCTTCCGTATCGACCGGACCCGGTGCGATTGCGTTTACGCGAATTGATGGGGCGAGTTCGAGCGCGAGCGTTCGTGTTAGCGATACAAGACCGGCTTTGGACGCGGAATAGGCGGCGTGGCGTGCCTTGCCCCGGAATGCGTTAATCGAAGCAATATTGACAATAGTGCCGCTGATTTTGCGCTCGTTCATATGCGCGCAGGCAACCTGAGACATGCGCATCGCCGCCTTCAGATTCAGGTCGTGAATTTTGTCCCAGAAATCAGCGGTTATTTCGGCAAAGGGTGAGGCGGGAAAAATACCGGCGCAATTGACCAGCGTATCAATCGGTCCGAATGCGTCATATGCGCGTTCGAAAACCTGATCTGCGAAATCCCAGTTTCGGAGATCACCATAAATGGAAAGCACTTGGTGATTTTGATCGCCAAGTGATTGCGCAACGGTGTTTAATTTATCTTGATCGATGTCGACGAGGCAAACTGATGCGCCAGCGCGGGCAAGCCGAATTGCGATTGCCTTACCAATGCCGGCCGCTGCGCCTGTAACAATGGCAGAGCGGCCGGAAAAGTTGAAATGAACGTCACTTACAGGGTTGGGTGTCAAGTGAACTCCATATCAAGGTGTGGTCCTGACTTAGATATCAAACCCATACATGCGCGCGGCATTTTTATAGGTAATCAGATCTTTGACTTTTTGATTCAATCCAATGGTGGACGATTGAATTGTGCGCCATGAGAAGGGGTAATCGGCGCTGATATGCGGGTAATCAGAACCCCACAAAACCCGTTCCGGATTCACAAGGTCCATGTTCCGTACACCAAACGAGTCGGTCATATATCCTAGATGAATATGGCGATCGATATAATCGCTTGGCATTTTCTGGAGGCCAAACTTATTCGTCGGCTCGAGCCGCTGGTAGTTATTATCAATTTGTTCTTTGACATAAGGCAGCCAGCCAAAATCAACTTCCGCAAACATGATTTCGAGATTGGGGTAGCGATCGAATACGCCGGAGAAGATCATCTCGATCATGCGGGTTGGTACGTCGAAAAAGCGCCCCCAGCCCGGCAGCTTGACCTTGTGTTCGCCGGGACGACCAACCGAAAGGGCAACGTGTATGTTTACCGGAATACCTTTGTCTTCCAGATATTCCCAGACCATGTCATCTTCAGGTTTGATTGTCGTCGTGCCGTTTGGATAACAACCCATGGTAACGCCGCGCATGCCGGGACGGCCAAGCACGCGCTCCATTTCTTCGATCGTGGCTTTTGGGCCGCCGCGATTTGGCATCATCACCAATCCGCAAAAGCGGTTTGGCGCGTGCTCACAAAACTCCGACTGCCAATCATTATACGCACGAACAATCGAAAGGTGCAGATCAACATCTTCGGTCGCATACATAGCAACGGAAAGGCGCGGGGTCGGATACATGACCTCGCCTGAGATGCCGTCGCGATCCTGTTCTTCCAACCGGGCTTTGGGGTCATAGCCGCCAGCGCGAATTTCATCGAAATTCACCCAAGGCTTCATGTTTTCCGGTTCGTTGCCGGCACAGACATTGAGGCCAAAATTGATCGGCTCTTTAAAGCCCTCGTAAACCCAGGCGTCGCCTTTTTCCATGCGCTCCATGCGCGGCACGACATCCTTAAACTTCGATGGAACGCGGTTGATGAAAATATCACCTGGTTCTGTGTAATGGCTGTCCGCCGAGATCAGTATTGAATTCCCTAATGGCATAGATTTTCTCCGCACTCCTATAATATTAAAAGATATATAAGATAAAGAAAATGCAAAAGTCAAATGCCAATATGCGCTCGGGCGAGAAAATTGTGCGGATAATAGGTCGAACGGCCGATCGGACCGGCTTTTTTCAAAAAGCTAGCCCCAATCGGCGATCGGATTTTCAGAGGGTTAAAGTGTGCGGACGCTAATTACTTGGAGATCGTAGAGGCGTTCACGATTGAATCCAGGCTGAATTCATGACGCCGCTCGCCGGTTTCGGCGGTGCTTGAATAGTGCTTGCGTAGCGCCTCTTCGACGCCGCGCGAATCGCCATCGGAGATCAGATTGTAAATTTCTTCATGTTCCCGGGCGAGCGCTTTGCGGGTTGCCAGATTGGCAAAAGAGCCGTGTTGCGATTGGGACCGTCCGAGCAAATCAACCTGTGCCGACCAGATTTGTTCCAGCGCCCCGACCACGATGCTCATGGTTTCATTGCCGCAATGAGCAACAATTTCGATATGAAACTGGCGGGCGAGGCCAATAAATGTATGGGCGTCTTCGATAAATTCATTGGCAAGGTCGAGAACAGCGCGGAGTTTCGGAAGGACGGTTTGATGTCGGTCTTTCCGGTCTGCACAGGCAGCGGCACAAGCCGGCTCTAGCTGGCGCATGGCATCCACCAGATCTTGCAGATCAATCGAGCGAGATTGCATCACAAGCGCCAGCATATAGGCCGCTTTTTTCGGGCGTGGACGGTGCACAACTGCGCCCCCGATCTTGCCGCGCTGAACCGTCAGAAGGCCTTCGGTCTCAAGAATGCGAAGCGCCTCGCGAATAGATGGCGGGCTGACCGCATATTCGTTTTCCAGCTCATCTTGCTTGGGCAGCATTCCGCCATCCTCGAGTTCGCCGGAGAGGATCTTTTGGCGCAAGGCATCAGCAATAATTTCCGCGATGCGGGGCTGTTTTATTTGCGCTGGTCTTTCGGGGTTCGCTGGTTGCAAGGTTTTATTCTTCGTTTTTAGTGTCGGTTGCCGGGTTGGTCTGTGTGATCGAGATTGCCTATTCTACTGTACATTCCGCAAACTGCGGCGAAACCGATCTGGTTTGGTGTTAGCGCTATACGCCAGCGCGCGCAATCTCATTATATGGTTTCAATAATATAGATTATTTGTGCGCGCTCAACCAGTTGTCGCGTCGAATAAATAATGGTATAAAAGATCTATATATTAATCAGGGGCCATTCAATAAGGCTTCAGGGAGGGTGGTAGCGTGAGCGCAACCCCAAGAGCGTTTGCCATCAGCATAACACCATTTGCTGAAGCCGGGGAGTTGGATGAAGCGCGTTTTCGGGCGCATCTGCGGCGCTTGGCGGATGCGGGCATAGGGATCTATGTAGGGGGCGCGGGAAGCGGCGAAGGCTATACGCTTTCGCGCGATGAAACGCGCAAATTGCTCGAAATTGCCGTGGACGAAGTGAAGGGCACAGTCCCCATTCGGGCCATGGGCGTCGAGCCGCGCACTGCCGACCAGATGGTCGATTTCCTTAAACTGGCGGAGGCGTGTGGCGTTGATGCGGCGCAGGTTTATTCGCTCGATGTCGGTCATGGTCATGCGCCGCGCCCGGATGAATTAAAGGCTTATTATGGCGAAGTGCTGGGGGCGGTCTCAATACCGCTTGTCTTCTCGACACACCAATCGGTTGGATATGTAATCCCGCCGGAGGTGATTTTTGCTCTGTTTAAAGAGCATGATAATTTGATCGACCTTAATTGTAGCCATCAGGACATTTCTTATCTGACCTCTTTGATTGAGGGGCTTAAAGGGCGCGCCAATATCTTTGTAGGTGGTCCGCATCAAGCGACATTGTGTTTATCGCTTGGCGGCTATGGCTTTCTGACGTCAGAAGCGAATATCGCACCAAATCTCTGCATGACGGTTGTTAATTGCTATGAGGCCGGTGACATGCACGGCATGTTCAATGCCTATGGTAAAGTAATTCGCTTGTTCACCACGACATATGCCAATGGCGGCATTCGTGCTGCAAAAGCGGTGTTAAACGCGCATGGCGTTGCGGGGGGCTGGCCGCGACGGCCGCGATTGCCGATCGAAGACGATGCGCTGCAAGCGGTTTTAAAGGTTATTCGCGACGAAAAAATCGATGCCATAGAAAATTGGCACGAGTGGCAATTCAAGGATGAAGCCGTTTTTACAACGGCAATTTCGTAAGGAAACGCTCATGGAACTTCGGGTCAATAATAAGGTCTTGGACGCCGGGGATGTCGATCCGCAAACGCCATTGCTGTGGGTGTTAAGAGATCATCTCGGGCTTTCAGGCGTGAAATTCGGTTGCGGCGCTGGCCAGTGTGGTGCGTGTACGGTGCATCTTGATGGTCAGGCCGTTCGTTCCTGTGTGTTGCCGGTAGAGTATGTGGGGGATCAGGAAATTACGACAATTGAAGGACTGGCTTCGTCGCGAGATGAAAGCGCGCCGCATCCTTTGCAAGCGGCATGGGTCGAACATGATGTGCCGCAATGCGGATATTGTCAGGCGGGAATGATCATGGCGGCGGCGGCATTGCTGGCGGAGGTTGATGCGCCGACCGATGACGACATTGATAATTATGTCACCAATCTCTGTCGATGCGGGACCTATAACCGAATCCGCGCGGCCATCCACACAGCGGCGGGTGCGAAGACATGACCAATAACAAGGGCAAAGCGACCATAAATCGTCGGCAGGTACTTTTTGTTGGCGCGGCGATGGGCGGCGGATTGGCGGCGGGGATGTTAACGGGCTGCGGTGGCTCCACATCCGGCGAAAACGAACAGATATCAGGCGGGGGCCTAACAAAGCCGCAGGAGATTGGCCCGTGGGTCGTGATCAATCCTGACGATAGCATCAAGATCTATGTGCCTTCGCCGGAATTCGGCACTGGCGGCATGACCCAGCAAGCCATGATCGTCAACGAAGAGTTGATGGCGGATTGGTCAAAGGTCGATGTCGAGGTCGCGTCGGTTCAGCGCGATTATATAAATCGCGGTGAATATTCGCCCGTTCCCCATGTGATTGCATTTTTTGGTGGGCGGTCAACAATAAGTATGCGGATCAAGTCTATGCAGCAGGTCGGGGCAAGCGTGCGTGAGCGTTTGCGCCTTGCGGCAGCGGAGCATTTTTCTGTAAAGCCCGAAAAAATAGACATTAAAGATGGCGTTCTGGTCGACCGTACTTCGGGACAAAAGCTGTCTTTTGGGGCGGTGGCAGAAAAAGCGGCGCAAATCACCTTAGATGTTGAGCCGGCGATAAAAGACCAGTCTGATTGGGCGTTTCTCTCGAAGCCATCACCGGGAAAAGTCACCACGCCAAAAATTGTCGAGGGTGCATTGGAATATGGTATCGATGTCAATCCTTCGGGCATGGTCTATGCGGCATTGGCGCAATCACCCGTGAGCGGTGGCCGGTTGGTTCGCTATGATGCCGACGCGGTGAAAGATTTTCCGGGTGTTCTTGATATTGTCACGGTTGATCCTGACGAGCCGCGCGGCTTACCCATTCTGTCACAGCCGCCCTATGGATTCGCCTATTCCGAACCCCGCGCCGGCGTTGCGGTGATCGCAGAGCATTATTGGCAGGCGCGAAAGGCGCTTGATGCACTGCCGATAGAGTGGAGCGATGGTCCGGGTGCTGAATGGGACAGCACCGAGAAAATGTATGACGCATTGAGCACGGCGCTTGATAGCGACGATAATGCGCGGGTTGAGGTTGAAACTGGTGACGTCGCGGATGACGGCACTGACATTGTCGAGCATGAATATTTAACGCCGTGGTGTGATCAGGCACCGCTTGAGCCGCTTAACGGCACGGCGATGGTCACTGATGACCGTGTCGAGGTCTGGCATCCGGGGCAGAATGCGCAGCAAAGCTATTGGGTTGCCGCCGATGAAGCTGGCATGTTGCCAGAACGAGTCATTCTCCATCAGCCATATGTGGGCGGTGCCTTTGGCCGGCGCCTCATGGGGGATGACACGCGCATGGTCGTCGCGGTCGCCAAGAAGTTTCCAGGCAGGCCGGTGAAAGTGATCTGGTCGCGAGAGGAAATGACCCGCCAGGGGAAGTACCGGCCCGTTTTTGCGGCTCGGTTCCGGGCAAAGCTAAACAGCGAAAGCGGTCTTCCCGAAACCCTGTCGGCGCGACAGGCCAGTCGGGGGCACTATCCGCGTCTTGCGGATTGTCCGTACTTCATGGGCCTTGTGCCCAATGTGCGGGTAGATGCCCGTGACCTGCCTTTCCACCTTGAGCCGGGGCCCTATCGCGGTCCGGGATATAATTCCTATGGATTTGTTGTCGATACATTTATCGATGAATGTGCTGTCGCCGCTGGTATCGATCCATTGGCGTACAGAATAAAGCTGCTTCGCGATTGGCCGAATCCCGGATGGGTGAAATGCCTTGAGGAAGTCAAAAAGAAATCAAATTGGGGCGAGAAGTTACCGCGCGGGAAAGGCAAAGGCGTTGCGATTTCGGCTTGGGGGTTAAATGGCGACAAGATGGGCGGCACATGCGTGGCTGTTGTTGCAACGGTCGAAGTGACACCAGAAGGTCAGTTAACGGTCGAAAGTTTAGATGTCGCCTTTGATTGCGGGCAGGTGATGAACAAGGATTTTGCGGAAAACATGATTGAAGGCGGAACGATTTACGGCCTTAACATGGCATTGAATGAAGAGATCAACGTTGAAAATGCGCGCGTCGTTGAGGGGAATTTTCATCAATACCACATTCTTAGAATGCGCGACGTACCTGAAATAAATATCCACTATGGCGGATTGAGCGGCGCGGACCGTTTCGGCGAGCTCGGAGAGCCGCCGGTTGGGCCGGTTGGTCCGGCGGTCGGTAATGCAATTTTCGCGGCGACGGGAATTCGTGTTCGCCACCAGCCATTCATGAAACAGGGTCTCAGTTGGTCTTGATCGATCAATGTGGGCTCTGGTTGTGTTGCATTGATATTACACCTTACCTCAAAAAATCCGCTTAATCATATATAGAATAAATGATCGAATTTTCACATGCCTTTTCGATAGCCTAGATTTTACGCGGGTTGTGGCGGGACTGCCGCCCCTGGGCGCCAGTAGCGCGCGCTCGGTTTCGTTTTCTTGGCTCTTAGCATTGCTGTTTATAAACAATGAATTAGACCGCGATGTGACCTGAAATCACCATCCTGCGCCGGATTTCGTTGTATGCTGTCGGCATGATCGTTTGAGGTAGCAAGTTTATATTGTTTTAAAGTATTATATCATTTAAGGTGTCATCCGATTGTTGGACAATACGCCCCAGTTAAGAGGGCTTGGGAGGAACAAATGTTTGATTACGTGACACAAGTCCGGGGGGATGGGCGGTTAGCGGCTTCGCTCAAAAAACGTTCGAGTATCATTGGCCTCGCCGCAGGTGCGCTCATCGTTTGCAATACGGGAACTGCGGCCGCGCAAGGTGATAATGGTGGCGATGCAGCCTCGCAGGGAGGGGGCGACCAGATTACGGTAACCGCACGTCGCCGTACTGAGACAGTTCAAAAAACCCCTGTCGCGGTCACGGCCTTATCAGGCGATGAAATTACTGATGCGAATGTTCTTCAGTTGCCACAACTTGATGAGTTCGTACCGAATGCTCGGTTTACGGAATCATCCGGTAGCTCTGGTGCGCCAGCACTTTACATTCGCGGGCAGGGCGCGCGTTCTACGTCACTCTTCCAAGAGCCATCGGTCGGTGTCTATGTAGACGGAGTATATTCTCCACGGGCGACCGCTAATCTTTTCTCGCTCCCCGATGTCGAGCAGGTTGAGGTTGTGCGCGGTCCGCAAGGAACATTGTTTGGTCGGAATACGACCGGCGGCGCGATCTTGCTAAACACCGTCAAGCCACGCGAGGAAGCCGGTGGGTCGGTTGATCTAACCTATGCTTCACATAACGATTTCAACATTGCTTTTGTGGGCCATACCGGAAACCTTTTGGGAAGTGGCCTCAAAGCCAAGCTGACTTATCAAGACCGTGATCGCGATGGTTGGGTACAGGCACCTGGCCATAATGAATCGGAGTGGGGCGGCTTCCTGAAATCAAAACAGGCAAGCCTCGACCTTCTATTAGACGCAAGTGATCGGTTGAGCTTTAGAAACACGATCAGCTGGTCGCGGATTGAAAATGACGCGCCATGGCAAATCCTGTTTGCAAATGACGGTGCGCAAGCGGCATTCGACACGCGTGTGCCGGGGTCACCAGAGCCAGTCATCGGACTTGAGCCGTTGGACAAGCAATATCGCGACCCCCGTCGTACCCGCAGTTCCGAAATTGAAAGCTGGGGGAATACATTTACGGTTGAACTCGAAGTTAACGATTCTTTCTCGCTTAAATCGATCTCGGCCTATCGTTCGTTGAACGAGCACCTGACAACGACACTCGCCGGTAGCTATGTCGAAACACCGGTTTTTGACTTTGAAACCGGTACAACGAATGTCGAGCCCTTCGTCGGTCATTCGACGACATCAAGCCCGGGTGACGCGAAGCAATTCACACAAGAATTGCAGGCCTCTGGCGAAATGGGTGATTTCGATTACGTCATCGGGCTTTTCTATTGGGATGAAGAGGTCAATGAAGGTCTCGACGTGGTCAATGGTGTGCCGGGCGGCACATTCTTTGGGCCGACCAATGTCAATCGCCGCACGTCGCGGACCTATGGTCTCGAAAATCAGTCATTCGCCGCATTCGGACATTTCGGCTATCGCCCTGCGGCGCTTGACGACAAGCTCGAAATCAGTGCGGGTATCCGTTACACGACCGAAGAATCTAGCCTGATCTATCGGACCAGCTGGGCAAGTATCCCTGTGGGCCGGCCGGTCGCGGAAGATACGCCCGATAAGGTCAAGTTTGACAATATCGGCTTCAGCGCGTCACTCAGCTATGAGTTTTCTGAGAACATTCTCGGCTATGTGAGTGCGAATTCGAGTTATCGCGCAGGGGGCTTTAACGCGATCGCATTTGGTTCACCGCCGTTTGAAGAAGAAACGGTTCTGAACTACGAAGCTGGTATCAAAACGAACTGGTTAGATGGTGATGTTAAATTGAACCTGACAGGTTTCTATACAGACTATAAAGACCTGCAGTTACTTTCATTTGATCCGGTTCTTAGCTCTTCATTCGTACAGAACGTCGGTAAGGCCACCATAATCGGCTTCGAAGCAGAAGGCATTGCGAAGCTGAATGACTATTTCCAGATTGACGGTAATTACGGTTATCTGGATCCGGAGATGAAGGAATTTGAATCTGGCGGAGTGGATATTTCGGACCAGGCCAAATTCCCTTATGTGTCAAACCATAGCTTCCGGATTGGTGGCCAGTTTACAAGCGAGCCAATGGATCTTGGAACGCTCTCGCTTCGTGTGGATTACGCCTATACAGGCGAGGCACCCGCGATCCCGGTTGATGATGGTGGATTTGGTAACAACTTCATGATCGGTGCCGACAAAAATCTAAGCGCTCGTATCACACTCTCTGATATTGCAGTGGGTACTGATGACATTGATTTGAAGCTGTCACTGTTTGCAGAAAACCTGACCAATAACCGTTATGAAGCCTATTATGTAAGCTTTGGTTCGGTATTGGGTGTTGCGACAGCGTCATTCAATCGACCACGTGTCTTTGGTGCGCGTCTCTCTGCCGAATTCTAATTGAGCGGCGTATTTGAGAACTAACTAGCAGGTGTGCAAAATGCGCACCTGCCTTTTTTTATTCTGACATTGCTTAGTGTGCTCATCACTGATGGGGGGTATAGATGACAAGTGATATTGATCTTGAAAAATTGGGCGATTGGTTGGGCGAAAATGCACAAGATATCGGTAGGCCATCATCGCTAGAAAAATTCGCGGGCGGGCAATCAAATCCCACTTATCGGCTAGAAACCAGTGAGGGGGCATATGTTTTGCGCCGAAAACCTTTTGGCGAATTGCTCCCATCCGCGCATGCCGTGGATCGCGAATTTCATCTGATTTCTGGTCTATTTCCCACGGGTTTTCCCGTGCCGCGCCCCATAGCGCTTTGTGAGGACAGTGCGGTGATCGGGGCCATGTTCTACATTATGGAATTGATTGATGGCGAATCCTATTTCGATGGGTGCCTACCGTCGATAGAAAAAAACATGCGCGCAGATCATTACCGCGCCATGATTACGACGCTCGCGGATCTTCATGCGGTTGATATATCGCAACCGGCATTAGCGAATTTTCAGCGGTCAGGAAATTATTTCGCTCGTCAGGTATCGCGGTGGATCAAGCAATATCGCATTGCGCAAACCGATGATATTGAAACAGTCGAGAAGTTGATTGAATGGTTGCCGACATCAATTCCTGAGGAGACACATACATCGCTTATTCATGGTGACTACCGCATTGATAATCTAATCTTTGACCGCAATGAGCCGGTTGTTCGCGGGGTCATTGATTGGGAATTGGCGACTTGCGGTGATCCATTGGCGGATATTACCTATCTCCTGATGCATTGGATCATGCCCGCAGACGGTAAGGCCGCAATGGGTGGTCTGGACCTCGAAGCGGCAGGTGTGCCGAGCCTTGAAGAGGCGGCGGAAATCTATTGCGAGCGTGCGGGGCGGGAAGCACTACCTAATCTCGATTGGTATTTCGCCTATAATTTGTTCCGCCTTGTGGGGATTATTCAGGGTATCAAAAAGCGGGTCATTGATGGGAATGCGTCAAGCCAAAATGCGGAAGAGGCGGTTGCGAGATTAATTCCGCTTGCGGATGAAGCGTGGCGTCGAGCCCAACTTTCGGGTGCCCGATAAGAAAAGACGGGCATGGAAAAGATCCATACCCGTCGATAGCCTTAAAATTGATGGTTTTTTAAGTTGCTATAGTATTAGAGAATTTCAAATAGACCGGCTGCGCCCTGGCCGCCGCCAATACACATAGTGACAACGGCATATTTTGCGCCCCGGCGTTTCCCTTCGATCAACGCATGACCGGTTAGGCGCGCGCCGGACATTCCGTAAGGGTGTCCGATAGAGATACCGCCGCCATTTACATTAAGGCGATCATGCGGGATGCCGAGTTTGTCACGGCAATAGACAACCTGAACGGCAAATGCCTCGTTCAGTTCCCACAACCCGATATCGTCGATTGAAAGGTCGTGTTGTTTGAGCAATTTCGGAATTGCGTAAACCGGGCCGATGCCCATTTCATCCGGCTCCAGTCCGGCGACAGCCATCCCTACATAGCGACCCATAGGCGTAAGGCCGCGACGTTCGGCTTCGGCTTCTTCCATCAAAACGCTCGCGGAGGCACCGTCTGAGAGTTGGCTTGCGTTACCGGCTGTAACGTTGATTCCATCGGCCCGTACGGGTTTCAGATTTTGCAAACTTTCGAGCGTAGTTTGCGGGCGGTTTCCTTCATCCTTTTCAAGCGTCACGTCGCGCCATGAAACTTCTTTGGTTTCCTTATCGACGACTTTCATGCGTGACGGCAGGGGAACGACCTCCTGATCAAACTTTCCGGCCTCTTGCGCGGCGGCCGTGCGACGTTGCGATTCGACCGCATATTCATCGCATAATTCGCGATCGACATTATATCGCTTCGCAACGGTTTCAGCCGTATCAATCATCGGCATATAGGCATCGGGGTGCATTTCGACGACAGAAGGATCGCGTTCAGCGCGGAAATTTTCGTTCTGCACCATGGAGATCGAATCGACGCCGCCGCCAATTGCGATTTGTTGCCCATCGACAATGATTTGTTTGGCGGCAATTGAAATAGCCATCAATCCAGACGCACACTGACGGTCAACGGTCTGTCCACCGACAGAAACCGGAAGACCCCCACGAAGCGCGGCAACGCGCCCGATATTTGACGACTGAACCCCTTGTGGCATGGCGGAGCCGAGGACCACATCCTCAACTTCGCCGCCGTCGATACCGGCGCGCTTTACGGCTTCGGCGATAGCATGCCCCGCAAGCGTTGGCGACGGCGTTGCGTTAAATGCACCTTTATAGGCCCGGCCAATCGGCGTGCGGGCAGTAGAGACGATAACTGCGGAACGCATGTTAGTTCCTTTCCTATTGTGCCGGTTTGTAGCCAGCTTTTTCGAGTTCAAGCGCCCCTTGCGCCGCGCCGCTGCTGGGAACTATTTCGTTCGAGCGATCCGAGATTTCCGACATATTGGCGACGAGTTTCTCCGGCGCGTCGTCATCCGCACCGATAAAAATCCCTTTGGTCAGCGTGATATTTGCCTGTTCGACACCGCCCGCCCCGGCACACAAAACCGTCCGCGTCGGGGCATCGTCCGTAACCAGCGCAAGCATCGCCGGGCTCACAACTTCTGGGGTCAAAAGGTCTAGCTGTTCTTGCGGTAACAGCCCTTCGAGCATGCGCGTGCCCGCTGTCGGTGCGAGTGAGTTCACGCGGATATTGTACCGCTCACCCTCAAGCGCAAGCGTTTGCATCAATCCGACGAGGGCCATTTTCGCCGCGCCATAATTCGCTTGACCGAAATTGCCATAAAGCCCGGAAGACGAGGTGGTCATTACGATGCGACCGAAATTCTGTTCACGCATAATCGGCCAAACGGCTTTTGTGCAATGTACCGCGCCCATGAGGTGAACATCGACGACGGTTTTAAAGTCATCGATGGACATTTTCATAAAGCTTTTATCGCGAAGAATGCCCGCATTATTGACCAAAATATCGACACGGCCCCAGCGATCGACCGTTTCGGAAACCATGGCTTCGACCTGATCGAATTCCGTTACCGAGGCGCCATTCGCAAAAGCGTCGCAGCCCATATCTTTCAGTTCAGCGACAACCTGCGCCGCCGCAGAAATAGATCCGCCCGACCCATCGACATTAGCGCCCAGATCATTGACGACGACTTTCGCGCCGCGCTTACCCAAAAGCAGTGCATGTGCGCGGCCCAATCCGCCGCCAGCACCGGTCACAATGGCAACCTTGCCAGTTAAATCGATTGACATTCTCACTCCATAACAAGTGCGCAATTACCGCTTTGGGTGCGCCCTCCCGCGAGGGAAGGTAGTTTTTTGCAGCTGCGAATGTCAATAGTTTTTGATCATTTGTACCAATTTTATGAGGCCCAGTGCGAACCCTCAAATATAGCGCGAATATCGAACGCAAATTCGTCGTGAATTCGACTGAGGGTCGCCTCATCAGAGCCGGTGGCAAGGGCCCGAACCAGCTTTCCCACGAACAAACGGTGGAGAATCAAGGCATCGAGCGGTTTTGCATCCAGACCGATTCGGGCAAAGGCCCGTTCCCAGGCTTTGTTCTGGTCGCAAAAGGCGTCCCAAACCACGGGGCGAATTTCCGCTTGCCGTGCGGCTTCGAGCCAGATCGGAAGACTGGCGAGATTTTTCGCGCCGTATTTTTTGGCTTCATGCCGGAAAACAGAAACTGTTAATTCGATAATATCGTTGGTTTTCGTTGCATCACGATTAACGCCCGACATAACCTCTCTGTACCGATCTTTTGACTGCGCAAACAGACAGGCCTGTGCCGCACTCAATAATGAAGCCATGGTCGGGTAGTGGTAAATCGGTGCCGATCTGACAAGACCAGAATGTTCGGCGACTGCCTGATAGGTAAGCCCGCCGGGACCATCCTTTGTCAAAATATCGATGGCTGATGCCAAAATCGCGGCGCGGGTTAGTTTTGATTTTTTACTGCGCCGTTTTGGCGGTGTTTCGGTTTGCTCGTCTGGGGGCTTAGGCAATGACCAGATGTCGTCGGGCGCGTTTTTGTCGATCAGTGAGCGCTTGGCATCATGTTCAGAAATGCCAAGTGGGATGACGACAAATAACATGCCGACAACAATATCAATCGCAGATTGAATCTTCTCGTCAGTATTGGGCTCATCGAGCGCATCTGCGATTTTTTTCCAGATATCGCCAAGACTGTTATACCAGTCCTGCGCCATGATCCGGGCTTCTTTATTGCGCGCGGCGTGCAGCATGATTTCGCACCATGCCAAGGATTCCTGACGGTTTTTTTCGGCTGCGTTACAGACAACGCGCATTGCAAAATCACGAAACGTTATTGTTTTGGAATCGAGTTGCCGCGCCGCGAAATTGTCAAAGCGTTCTATATATTTTTCGAGCAACAACGCGGATGCCCGCGAAATAATTTCCGATTTCGTTGCGAAATGATAGGTCGTCGCCGCAAGGGAGACCTCCGCGCGTTTGGCAATCAGCCGGTGATTGACGGATGCAACCCCGTTCTCCGCAATGAGTTCGATGGTGGCTTCAAGAATGCGTTGTTGGCGTAATGCTGAGCGTTCCTGTTTGGCTTCCCGCGATTTATTGGCTGCGTGCATAATTAGAATGTTTGACGGTATCGCTGATTACCGCCTCCCCCTGGAGACTAATAATCTATCGTGATGCGTTATCCCGAAAGACGCAATCCATTTATTAGCGTCGAAAAAATTTATCGCGCTACCGATGTCATCGGCTGCGTCGGATAAAAAATGCAATCACCAAAAGGATGATCACGCTGCCGATGGCTGCGGGTTTCAGGGCGCTTTCCAAGGCTCGCTCCGTTGAGAGGAAGTCGGGAATGCCGCTTTGCCATAACACCCATTCGCCTCCAATGTCGCTCGCTAATGATGGGTGGCCATTGACCAACATGATATAAGCGTCATTGGTAATGGGGTTGATCCGAACAGAGACATTTATCGCTGGCTCATTTACCCCATCATGTCCATAAATGTAGTCGCCGGCCCCGGTTGGGGCGAACAACATCGGACCTGAACCCCAAATTGGGCTTCCAAAAACATAGGCGATCGGTGCGCGCATCGAGGTCAATGTCTCTGTGGTAACACCAAAAGATGGCGTTGACGCGATCATCGCCTTGACCAGTTTTGTCAGATCAGACGTGGAGCTTGAAAAACCGGTGGCCCCAAGCGCGGCATATTTATATTGCGGGGCCTCAACGCCAGTGACGGTAAAAGATGCCGTTGCGTTTGGAATGTCGCCGATAAAAGCGAATGAAGATTCGCGCATATCGAGCGGGCTTAAAATGGTCTCGTCTATAAAGTCTTCAAAGGATTGGCCGGAGACTTCCTCGATCAAAAGCTGCAAAATCAGATAACCGCCGCCGGAATAAGCAAAGCTTTCACCCGGTTCGGCACCGGCTGCGATAACAACATCCTCACCGGATGACGCACGCGGGTTAGACAGGCTGTCTTCGAGGGCGGGAATATCTTCATCGGTGCCGAAATCTGCAAATCCGAGACCGTCCGTCAGTCCTGCCGTATGGCTTAAAAGTCGCCGGATTGTTACGCCGTCATTGTTATAGCCTGTCTCCGGCAGATGCCAGCGAGAGAGATAGGTAGAGACCGGTGCGTCGAGATCTATGCGGCCTTGATCTGCCAGCGCGTTTACCCCGAGAGCGGTGATCCATTTGCTGAACGACGCGGTCGGGAAGGCTGTATGCGAATCGATATTGCGGCCAGATTGCGCATAATATTCCCCGACCACTTCACCATTTTCAATGAGGACAAACGCGGTGTTCCCCAAATTATTGCTCGCGATGGCAGTTGTCGCTTTTTCAATAAAAGCGTCATGGTCATCTGGCGTTGCGATTGGTTTCATCCACCAGCCAAGAAATGCGCCGAATATCGTGAATGCGACCCAAGCGCCGAGCGCAATAATGGTCCCGAGGACAATTGATATGGTTTTAACAATCTTCATTACGTTGATTTCTCCAGCCCGACACAAATTTCCCGTGCCCGCTCAATCTGATTAGTGCATGATGTTGTAAAGAATGACAGTCTCGCAATGGCTGTCCGCCCACACATCAACAACGGATAATTTGTCCTGCCAGCGATCAATTATCTCTTCGGCACATTGACGGCGTACGGACTCGATTGCGGCGCGATAGCCTAGATTGGCGTTCTTGTATTCAAAATTTGCGAATGCAGTTTCGAATTCGTCAAAGAATGTTGTCATCGTTTTCCCTGCGGTTTGCCGAACGTCAAAGGCGTAATCGCGATTGATGATGACATCCTCTCGCGTGCCTAATACTGACACATGCCCCGATAAAAGATGCTCGAAGTCATATTCGAGAATGGTGTCAAAGAATGTCATGTAAGCGCCCACATCGGATGTAGCACCGAAGTTCATGAACGGTACTTCACCGGGCGTGATAGTATCTACCGCCATAACGAACTTTTGATCAGGTAGATATACAATCGTATCCACATCCTCTGCATGAAATGATGCGGTAGCGATTTCAATTGGTACACCGCCGAATTCAAATTGATGATCGCCGGAAAATGTGATTGTCGGCAAGGGGAGGTCTGTTCGATCACTTTTGCCGAGGCTCTCTGCGGTACGCTCATGGGCAATAATGTCCAACCCCTCGATTTCCGCAAATACGCCCGCGCCGCCAATGTGATCGCTGTGATTGTGGCTATAGATTAAATAGCGGATTTGGCTATCAGGTGCGGTTTTTCGAATAAGGTCCGGAAGTTTATGGGCGTAGCTAGGCGGCGCATCAAACACGGCGATACCTTCGTCGGTCACGAGAAAAGCGGATTGATAGACGCCGTCTGTTACAAAGAAGAGGCCCGGTTCTATCTCTGAAAGGTGCAGCCCGGTATCCGCAGAAATCTCGGGCATCCGCGCGAGCATAGCGGGGCGTTCCGGCGCGAAGTTTGCGAAATAGCTGGGGTCATTTACATCATAGCCAATATCATTTGCCGTATTAAATTGGGGCTTAGGTGACTGTGTTTCGGCCATGGCCGCCGTGGCCCATGCAATCGCAGAAAGGCCGGCCAATAAAGGGGTGGCCGTCATTTTTATACGCGCTTTCATCAGATGTCTCCCTTGAGTGAGATGAAAAAAAGAATTGCCGAGAGAAGCGATGCGCCGGTCCGAATGTGATTCCACAGGGTCCAGCGGAGGAGGTAGTGGTCCCAGACCTCTGCGCCGTGTGCGGAATATGGATCGACATCCTTGAGGATGTTGTTGAGCGGAACATTCAATATAGCCGTGACGAGAAACATGCCGCCGATGTAAATTACGCACGCGGCGATAACTAATCCCGTATCGGTGGCGGCTGTGTTTCTTAAAGCGATAACGAAGGTGGCCGCTGCGCAAAGGGTCGTGCCAAAAAATAACGGCATAAACGGAGAGCGCAGGATCGTTTCATTGATCGATTGCATCGCTAAAATTCCCGATGGTGTTTCAATCCGCGCGAGCGACGACATGATGAAAGTGGAGAAGGCGAAGTAAATCCCTGCCATCAATCCGCAGCCGATTGCGCCGATCCAAAGCAAAATGATTAGAATTGAATTGATCATCGTTGTGCCCATTAATTCTTGGTTCTGGCCGAGATATACGGGCGGGACGCAAATTGGCCCATGTTAGGGCTAGTCATATTCATACGAGATCGTCTAATTTTCATCGATGGACGGGATAGCTAATCTTTTGGAGGGGACCCGCGCCCGTGGTGCGTTTGCGCTTCGCGGTGTCATGCGCGCCCCTTGGGGCCTGCGGGTCATCGCGGAATCGCCAGTGACCTTAATCGCAGCGGTCCATGGCGATTTCTGGGTTGTTCCCGATGAGGGCGCGCCCCACCATGTGCGGCCCGGCGGTGTTGCTGTCACCCGTGCACCCGAACATTATTGTGTTGTGAGCGCACCGGATGTCACGCCGGAAATTGTCATCAAACCACAGCAACAATGCGTAGATCTCGACGGAAATTCCCTATTCGAAGAAATGGATCTCGGTATCCGAACATGGGGGAATGATCCGCAAGGGGAGAGTATTTTTATTGTCGGTGCCTATGAACATCTAAGTACGGTGAGCGACAAGCTCGGGAAGTTGTTGCCGCCGGTCATATCGTTGAACCAAGACGATTGGGACTCGCCTTTGGTGTCTTTCCTCGTTGACGAAGTGACCAAAGATGAGCCGGGGCAAGCCGCGGTATTAGACCGTTTGTTTGACCTTCTGTTGACGGCGGCGCTCAAAGCATGGGCGGCGAAAGATGATGCCGCACGGCCGGTTTCGTGGCGATCGCAAGGTGATCCGATTGTTGAGCGGGCATTGGCGCTCATTCATCAAGACCCGCGTCGTTCTTGGACGCTCGATAAACTCGCGGCAGAAACCAATGCATCGCGCGCCAGTCTTGCGCGCCGATTTAACGATATCGTAGGCGAGCCGCCAATGACGTTTTTGAAGAACTGGCGAATGGCAATGGCCGCCGATTTATTGAGTAAGCCCGATGAAACCGTCGGAACAGTCGCCGACAAGATTGGCTATAGCAGCCCCTTTGCCTTTAGTGCCGCCTTTAAACGCGCGCGTGGCTTAAGCCCCCATGCCTATCGCGCACAGGTGAGGGCGGAATAGTAAGATTTCCAGTCATCGGATGATCGCCGAAAACTTTGTGGGTTTGTGACTTTCGTCAGCCAACAAACAAAAAGGGCGTGCAGTCCGCACGCCCTTTTCTGATTTTCTTTGAAAGAAATATTTAGGATTGTGTCACGGCTTTAAACGCAGCCACAAGGCGTTCGACATTTGTGTGGTTGACACCGCACATATTAATGCGGCCGCCGCCAACAATATAAACCCCATGATCGACACGCATTTTAACGACCTCTTCTTCGTTGAGCGGAAGAAGTGAAAACATGCCATGTTGGTTCGTGATATAAGACAGGCGATTACCCAGGCCTGCTTTCTCCGCTTCCGCGACAAGTTTTTGCCGGTTACCCCGAACTTCGCCGGACATGGCAGCAAGTTCATCGCGCCACATTTTTGAGAGTTCCGGTGACCCCAGAATTTCGGAAACGATAGCGCCGCCATGGGCCGGCGGCATGGAATAGTTCGCCCGCGCAATATTCAATGCGTGGGATTTAATGGCCAGTGCGCGCTCCGCAGTGTCGGAAACAACGATCAGTGCACCAACACGTTCGCGATAAAGGCCGAAATTCTTGGAGCAAGAGTACGTCACCAAAACTTCCGGAACCTGATCTGCGAATGCGCGGATCATATAGGCGTCTTTTTCGAGATCTTGTGCGAAGCCGTGATAGGCCGCGTCAATCAGCGGGAAGAAGCCTTGTTCTTTGGCCATTTGCGCGAGAATATCAATTTGATCCGTACTGAGATCTGCGCCGGTTGGGTTGTGGCAGCAATTATGGATCAACAGAACATCGCTCGGCCCGAGCTTTTTAACAGCTTCGACATAAGCGTCGAAATCGATCGACGACGATGCAGCGTCATAATAGGGCAGCATTTGAATATCAAAGCCAGCCGCGCCCATAAGCGGTTTGTGATTGGCCCAAGTTGGTGCGCCCGTTGAAATCGTTTTTGCACCAAAGCGGTTAAGCAGGTCAGCGGCAAGGCGCAATGCACCACATCCGCCCGGCGCTTGTACCGCAGCCGCGCGACCGGATTGAAGCACGTCGGCGTCGCCGAAAACCAGTTTAAGGATGTTATCTGTAAATCCGGGTGCGCCTTCGGGTGGCGTATAGCGTTTGCTGTTCTGATGATCGATGACAAACGCTTCGGCTTTTTTAACCGCCGCCATTACGGGTGTCTCGCCCTCGATCGTTCGGTACACCCCGACACCAAGATCAATTTTATCGCTTCTCGTGTCTGCTGCGTAAGCAAGGGACAAACCGAGAATAGCGTCAGGCGGCACAGGGGTGACGGCGGCGAACATTGAAAGCGCTCCTTTAAATCAGCGAAGGCTTACCTGAATGGCAAGCTTTGTATTGGCCCGGCGGGCCATTGAGTTTCGAAAATGACGTTACAAATTATCTGGCTAGGGGTGAAAATTCGCCCCCATCGCCAGCAGCTCACCAATAGCCCATGCAAGCGGATAAACAAGAGCCCGCCCGCAATTTTCAACTAAAATGGGCGGCGATTTCTTCGATAAAAGGAGGGGCATACGCCGATTGTGGGATGGTCTGTCGCCAAGCCTAGTTTTCGTCGTCCTTGGTCGGCATTTTCTTTTCGAAAATGTTGATTGGAATCAGGATCAAAAGCGCGAGGCAGGTCGCGATGAAGCCGACCGCCAAATAACCCGCGCCGCAGGCGAGGCCGACTGCGCCCGCGAGCCACATGCCCGCGCCGGTCGTGAGACCTTTCACGCTTCCGCCCGATTGGATGATGGTACCCGCCGCGAGGAAGGCGACGCCCGCCGTAACCGCCTGGACCACACGGATTGGGTCAAGTTGGGTGCGGTCATCATAGCTGCCCAGATCGGAAATCATTTCAATCGCGATAATCGTAAAAGCACATGCGGCGAGGGCCGTGAGCATATTCGTGCGCAGGCCGGCGGGGCGGCTGCGATATTCGCGATCCACGCCAATCACAAAGGCGAAAACGCAGGCCATAAGCATTCGGGCCAAAATTTCCGCAAATGGGGTCGCGGTCGCAAAGGAAGATGCGAAGACCTCTAGCATACCATAGAAAACACCCCCCGTTTGGGTCAGTTCCGGTGGCCGAGTGCCGATTTATGTGGCGGACTGCAGATATTGGGACTATGGGGTGCGCTCGCCAAAATGTGAGCTGCGTTATACTTTAAGGCAGCGGGGGACGACCCCATAAATTGCGCAGGGCGCTTTTGGCGCGAATAACGGGCGATCGTGGTCGCGAACGGGTGAATAGGAAGTTGATGATGTCTGCGGATACTGAGCGTGCAGTGCTTGCCGGTGGGTGCTTTTGGGGGATGCAGGACCTCATTCGCGCACAGCCGGGCGTGGTTAAAACCCGCGTCGGCTATACGGGTGGGGATGTGCCGAATGCGACCTATCAAAACCACCATGGACACGCCGAAGCAATCGAGATCATCTTCGATCCGACGAAAACGAGTTATCGGAACTTGTTGGAATTCTTTTTTCAGATTCACGACCCATCAACCTTAAATCGTCAGGGTAATGATATTGGTACGTCCTATCGCTCCGAAATCTTTTACGTGGACGAGGCACAAAAAGAAGAAGCGCTAAGAACCATCAAAGATGTCAATGCGTCCGGTTTATGGCCGGGTGAGGTTGTCACAAAGGTTTCTCCGGTCAGTGACTTTTGGGAGGCGGAGCCCGAACATCAAGACTATCTGGAGCGCTTCCCGAATGGATATACTTGCCATTTCCCCCGCCCGGAATGGAAATTACCGCGGTCTACGGACTAATAGCGGGGCCTGTGCTGCTTCGGTGTAGGCAGTGCAATTTGGTTTGTTCTGTTTCCGTGGCGGCAGCCGTCTCAGGCAATTTCTTTTAAGCGCGTATCTATCCGAATGCTGAATAACTGGCACCGATCGGTTCGATGCGGGTGCCGGGCGTTTACGCGCGTCGGAGAAAACGTCGCGCGTTCAGGTCTGTTATTTCTCAGTTTTACTCATTTGTTTTCGCGATGAGGTCGGTTCGCAATTGTGCGCAATGTGAAAAAGTGCACCACAATGCGAACAAAACTATTGCTACAGTGCAGCATTTCCGATAGGAAAGGGTATGCGCAACTCTGAAAAATATTGCGCCAGATTAGCATAATCGGCTAAATTTCACAAAGTTTACATATCGCACTTTACAACGCTATGCGTACAAACTACGAATAGCACCATGGCCGCCATTTGTGTGGCTTAGAGGGTTGCTGATTTTTCGACGCATTAATCGCGCGCTTCGGGCCGTTTTCCGAGGGCAGGAGAGGTGCGTCCAGATTTCAGAACAGTAATTTTGTGAGGGGCTATGTCGCTAAAACATATTCTGAAATTGGGTTCCGTAATCGGTGGGCTCGCGCTGATGGGCGCTGCAGCAAACGCCGAAACATTTCGTGTCGAACTGCCCAAATCTGCGCCTGAGGCGGCGTATGATGGTCGGGTCATTTTGATCCTTACGCCCGATGGTGAGAAGGAACCCCGCTTTCAGGTGAGCGCGAATTTCGACGCGGCTCAGGTGTTTGGCGTAAATGTCGATGGCATCAAGCCGGGCCAATATACGGATATCGGCACGAATGTTCTCGGTTTCCCGGCGCGTGACCTCAAAGATGTCCCTGCGGGCGAATATTACGTGCAGGCTGTTCTGCACAAATACGACACGTTCAATCTCTCGAATGGCAAAACCGTAAAGCTGCCTGCTGCGCGCGGTGCGGGCCAGAACTGGCGTCTTGAGCCAGGCAATCTCGTGAGCGAGCCGAAAAAAGTAAAATTCGACCCTAAAAAACGTGGCCGGATCAAGGTTTCGCTCAATCAGGTCAATCCTGAAATTGCTGAGCCGGAAGATACGGAATTCATCCGTCACATCAAAATCCGCAGCGACATGCTCTCAGAATTCTGGGGGACCGATGTCTATCTTCGAGCGCATGTTCTTGTGCCAAAAGATTTCGACAAGCATCCGGAAGCAAAGTTCCCGCTCGCGATTTTCCACGGTCACTTCCCGGCTGACTTTGGTGGCTTCCGCACAACGCCGCCAAATCTCGAAGAGGAATGTGTCTATAGCTCGCGCTTCGATGTGGATTGTTACAATCATATCGAGCAGCAAGAAGCTTATGACTTCTACAAAAAGTGGATCTCCGACGACATGCCGCGCATGCTGATCGCGGAAATCGACCATAGTAATCCGTATTATGACGATAGCTATGCGGTGAACTCAGAGAATATCGGGCCGTATGGCGACGCAATTACCTATGAGCTGATCCCGGCGATTGAAAAAGAACTTCGCGGTCTGGGCGAAGGCTGGGCGCGTTTCCTATATGGTGGTTCAACCGGCGGTTGGGAAGCGCTTGGCGTTCAGGTGAAATATCCGGACGAATATAATGGCGCATTCGCGGCATGTCCTGATCCGATTGATTTCCGTCAGTTCATGACCGTCAATATCTATGAAGATGACAATGCCTATTATCGCGAAGGTCCGTTCACAAAGATCGATCGCCCTGCGCACAGAAATTATCTCGGCCATATTTCGCGTACGATGGAAGGCGAGAACCGCTGGGAACTCGTACTTGGTGACAAGACCCGTTCTGGCGCGCAATGGGACGTATGGGAGGCTGTATTCTCACCCAATGGAGAAGACGGTTACCCGAAACGGATCTGGGATAAAGAAACAGGCGAGATTGATAAGGAAGTCGCTGAATATTGGCGCCAGAATTATGATCTCCGCTACATCATGGAGCGGGACTGGAAAGAAATTGGTCCAAAGCTTCAGGGCAAGATTCATATCTACACTGGCGATATGGATAACTACTACCTGAATAACGCAGTCTATTTGACTGAAGATTTTCTTGAGAAGGCGAACCCGCCTTATCAAGGGGAGGTCGACTATGGTGACCGTGCTGAACATTGCTGGAATGGCGATCACCAAAATCCAAATGCGGTTTCACGGCTTAGATACAATACTTTCTATGTGCCAAAGATCCTTAAACGGATCGAAGCGGCGGCACCGAAAGGGGCGGATCTAACAAGCTGGAAATATAAATAACGAAAACCGTTCTAACTAAAAACTTGTGCCTAGGGGAATTGCTTCAAAGCAACGAGAGGATATTATTGTGAAAAATTCCATACGATTAATGTTGGCAACAACAACTATACTAACTGGCATTGGCGCATCGGGGGCTGCGCTGGCGCAATCCGCGGCCGTTGATGCGGGTTCTGACCAAATTGTGGTAACGGGTACGCGTCTTCGTTCTGCGAATGCAGAAAGCGTAAGCCCAATCACTGCGGTTGACGCAGCTGAATTCGAACTACGCGGTACGGTTCGCGCCGAAGACCTCGTAAACGCACTACCACAGGTGTTTGCATCGCAAGGTGCCGCACACTCTAACGAAGCGACCGGTACGGCGCAGGTTGACCTTCGTGGTCTCGACCCGTCACGTACGCTGGTTCTGGTCAATGGCCGCCGCTTGCCATATGGCTCGCCAAAATCTGTACCGTCTGACCTCAACCAAATTCCGACAGCGCTTATCGGTGGCGTTGAAGTCCTGACAGGTGGTGCTTCTGCGGTTTACGGCTCAGACGCGATTGCTGGTGTTGTGAACTTCAAAATGATTGACGATTTTGAAGGTCTTCGCCTCAACGCGAATATTGGCTTCTCTCAGCACAACAATTCCAATGATGAGCTTCAGGACCTTCTCGACCAGAACAACGCAATCACGCCGGGCGCTTATGAAAAGCCTGCGAACAATGTTGTTGACGGTCTGACACAGGAATATTCTGTTGTTGTTGGTACCAACTCCGAAGATGGTCGCGGTAACGTCACCGCTTACGGTACATATCGTAAGGTCAACCCAATCGTTCAAAGCGAACGCGACTATAGTGCGTGTGCGCTCGGTACTGACGGACCAGGCGGTAGCGAATATAAATGCGGTGGTTCAGGTTTCGCATTCCCTGCCAACCTGTCTAACTCATTGGGTATTCCGGGCCTCGCAAACGGCTTCCGCGTTGACAATGGTGAGTTCGTAGATGGTAGCGGCGTATTTAACTACGCGCCTTACAACTACTATCAGCGTCCAGACGAGCGTTATACGCTTGGTGCTTATGCGCATTACGACATCAACGATCATTTCCGTCCTTACCTTGAGCTGAACTTCATGGATGACCGCTCTGTTGCGCAGATTGCGCCAGGTACGGTATCCGGTGGTATCAACGGTTCTACTGGTGGCCTGAACTGTGACAACGCATTGTTCAGCGCTCAGCAGGCGGATTACCTTTGTGGTTCAAATGGCCTTTCAACGGGCAGCATCTATGATGTTGACGGCAACTATGTCGGCCCAGAGGATGTCGCAAATGGCGTTCTCGTTCGTCGCCGTAACATCGAAGGTGGCCCGCGTCAGGACGACCTGAATCACACGAGCTACCGCATGGTTGCTGGCATGAACGGTGTGCTTGCTGGTCCATTCGAATATGATCTTTCTGCGTCATATGCGAAAGTGACTTACCGCAGCCGGTTTACCGGTGATGCGAACCGCGTTCGCTTGGCGAATGCCTTGAACGCTGTGGTCGACCAACGTCCGGGCTCTTCGACATTCGGCGAAACTGTTTGTGCGATTAATGCAGATGCGGACGCATCGAATGATGACGCAAACTGCTTGCCGCTTGATTACTTCGGTCCAAATGGCGCAAGCGCAGAAGCAACGTCTTATGTCCTAGAGGACAAAGGCATCACAGGTGATACGTCGCTGACGAATATCATCTTTGCGATCAACGGTAATCTCGCGGACTATGGCATTCAAATGCCATGGGCGTCTGATGGTGTTGCTGTCGCGCTTGGTGGTGAATATCGCCGGAACACATTGTCTTATGTGCCGGATGAAATTTATCAGTCAGCGGTTACGCCAGAACTGCCAATCAGCGGTGAAGTCAATGTCAAAGAATTCTTTGGCGAGTTGAACATTCCGATTGTTGATGGTCAGCCATTCTTCGACCTTCTGTCGATTGAATCTGCTTACCGTTTCTCTGACTACAGCACAGGTCACACAACGCACACTTACAAAGTGGGCGCAAACTGGGCACCAGTCAGCGATGTTCGCTTCCGTGGCAGCTATCAACGTGCGGTTCGTGCGCCAAACGTAATTGAGTTGTTCTCATCGCAGCAGCGCTTCGAGGTTGAACTAACTGAATTGCCAAACGGCACATTCGATCCATGTTCAGGTGCAACACCATTTGCAACGCTTGAGCAGTGCATGAACACGGGTGTGACTGCGGCTCAGTATGGCAATATTCAGGATAACCCTGCAGGTCAGTTCAATACATTGATCGGTGGTAACGAGGATCTTGAGCCAGAAGTCGCAAACACATTCTCGCTTGGTGCGGTTGTCACACCTGCCTTCGTTCCTGGCCTCAACGTTTCCGTTGACTACTTCAACATCAAAGTTGACAAGCTGGTTGGCAGTGTGAACCCGAACCTCTCCATGAGCAACTGTCTTGCGACTGGTGATGCGTTCTTCTGCGACCGGATTAATCGCGGTCAGGGTGGTTCACTCTTCCTGTTTGAAGACGGCTACTTTGAACGCTTCAACATCAATACCGGTTCACTTACGACCTCTGGCGTCGATTTGAACATCAACTACCGCTATGACCTGGCGAAGATGGGCGATCTGAAATTCAACTTTGTCGGAACTTATCTGGCTGAGTATGAATCAAAGCCGCTTCCGAATTCACCGGAATCAGACATCTTTGATTGCCAAGGTCTCTACGGCGGACTTTGCGGTCGTCCACGTCCTGAATGGCGTCACAAGTTCCTGACAACATGGTATGCTCCTTCGGATCTGTCTGTGTCTGTCACATGGCGCTACATTTCATCAGTAGACATCGCACAAACAAGCTCGCAGCCAGCGCTGTCTGGCAGCTATGCCGAGATCAACGAGTCACTTGGTTCACGTAACTACTTTGACCTTTCACTCGGCTACACACTTTCGGAGATGGCTCGTTTCCGCCTTGGCGTGAACAATGTCTTCGATACCGACCCTCCGTTGACGACTTCTACGGCTATTGAGGACGGTGGAAACGGTAATACCTATCCACAGTTCTACGATGCTGTTGGTCGCAACATCTTCATGGGCGTCACAGTCGACTTCTAGTCGTTCGTTCACGAAGTGCTCCAAGTGAAGCGGGATGTCGAATGATGTCCCGCTTCATTTTCCAAAACTTCCAAAATGCGAGAATTCATGATGCTGATTAAAAGACTTTGCCAGACTGCCGCCCTCGTTGCCTTAGCGATCTCCACTCAAGCCTGCGCGGAGAGCAAGCAATCGACCGGTGTTGAACAGGAGCGCAAAGTTGAAGCGCGTGAGTTGCTCGAAGAATTAATTACCTTCAGAACCGCAAAAGGTTTTGGCCAGGTCCCGGCGATGGTCAATGTTCTTGAAGAACGGCTCAAAGCTGCGGGCTTTTCGAATGAAGATATTATAAAAGTACCACTGACGATTGACGGTGAAGAGGTCGAAGGACTGATCGTTCGGTATTCCGGCGAAGAGAATAGCGACAAATCCGCGATTGCATTTCTCGCGCATATGGATGTTGTCGACGCGTTGCCCGAAAATTGGGATACAGACCCCTATACACCGGTTGAGAAAGACGGCTATCTTTACGGGCGTGGATCACAAGATAACAAATTCGGTGTCGCACTACTCGTTTCGACCTTTGCCAATTTGAAGGAAAACGGGTTCAAACCGAACCGCGATCTTTATCTGGCATTTTCCGGTGATGAAGAAACCGGCATGCTGACAACCCGTGAGATTTTGAAAACACCAGAGATTAAATCGGTCGAATTCGCGCTCAACTCAGACGCTGGCGGCGGTACGATCACTAAAGACGGCACGCCTGTCTCCTTTACAATGCAGGCCGCGGAGAAAACATTCGCAACCTATATCATTACAGCTAAGAGCGATGGCGGACATAGTTCTCGTCCGGGTCTAGAGAACGCAATCTACGACCTCGCGCATGCACTGACGAAAATCGAAGATCATGAATTCCCGGTAGAATTCAACGAGATCACCCGCTTGATGGCGAAGAATGTTGCTGAACGTGAAGGCGGAGAACTCGCCTATGCGTTGAATGCGCTAATGGAAGACCCCACCGACCGGCAAGCCATCGATATTGTGAAGCAATATCCAAACACGTCCCATATGCTTTGGACGACGTGCGTTGCGACCATGCTGAAAGCTGGTAATGCGGAAAACGCCCTGCCGCAAAGTGCGCATGCGACCGTCAATTGCCGTATCATGCCGGGCACGAGTGCCGAAGAGGTGCGCGGTGTACTGATTGATACGATTGAGAATGACGAGTTAGAGGTGACCTTGCAGCGCGGTTCTGTTGAAAGCCCTGCATCGCCAATCCGCGAAGATATTATGGGCGCGTTGCAGCGCGCAGTCGCGGTCAACTATCCGGGCGTTAAGCTCCAGCCGGTTATGTCATCCGGTGGTACTGAAGGCCGTGAATATCGTAGCGTCGGTATTCCGACCTATGGTGCCGGGAGTTTGGGTCTTGTGCGGCCGGAAGACAGCCGTGCGCATGGTATCAATGAGCGTATTCTCCTTGATTCATATTATAAAGAGCTGACTTACTGGGACACATTGATCCGTGATCTTGCACAGGACGCAGACTAATGTTGCGCGCGGATAGACGGAAGTTTCTTCGTACAGGCGGCATGATCGCGATTGGAGCCGGGCTTATCGCCGGCATGAAAAAGAATGCGAATGCACAGAAAGCTGAGCCTTCGCATCCGGTAATCGCGCGCGCCCGCAATGCGGCACCGATTAGCAAAGCTGAGCGCAATGCGCGGATCGAAAAAGCCCAACGCATTATGCGCGATCAAGGAATCGCAGCGACCCTGATCGAGCCGGGATCAAGCCTGATCTATTTCACCGGTGTTCATTGGTGGCTTAGCGAACGCTTGACGGCCGCGATCATTCCCGCCGAGGGCGAAATCTTTTTCGTGACACCGGGCTTTGAGGAAAGCCGCCTTCGCGAAGTGATGAAGGTCCCCGGTGAAGTGCGCACATGGGAAGAGCATGAAGATCCATTTGCGCTTGTTGCGCAGTGGATGAAAGAAAAACGCATTCACAGCAAAAAGATCGCTATCGACGAAGCGGTCCGGCATTTCATTGTTGATGGCATCAATCGTGAAGCGCCGCGCGCGAAACTGGTAACGGCGCGGGATGTGGTGAATGGTTGCCGTCTAATAAAGTCACCGGCCGAGCTAGAGTTGATGCAGATTGCATCAGACGTGACGATCGCCGCTTATCGTGATGTCTATCCGCGGATCGAAAAAGGGATGGGCCGGGAAGATATACAAAATCTGATGTATCAGACCCAAGCCAAATTCGGCGGCAGTGGCCCATCGGGTGGTGCACAAGTCGGTAAGGGAAGTGCGTTACCACACGGATCAACGATTCCCGAATATGTCGAAGACGGTTCGGTGATCCTGTTGGACTTTGGCTGCAATATTCACGGCTATCGCTCTGACATTTCCCGGACATTTGTATTTGGTGAGCCGAACACGGAACAAATCCGTGTCTGGAACCAAGTCCGGCGCGGACAAGACATCGCCTTTGAAATGGCGCAGGTCGGTACCCCAGCGGGCGAGGTCGATAAAGCGGTAAGGCGATATTACGAATCGCTTGGCTATGGCCCCGGCTATCAACTGCCTGGCCTTTCACATCGGACCGGCCACGGTATCGGCCTTGATGTTCACGAGCCGATTAACTTCGTTTCCAATGAAACCATGCCGCTTGCACCGGGCATGTGTTTGTCGAACGAGCCAGGCATTTATATGCCCGGTAAATATGGTGTGCGTATCGAAGATTGTATTTACATGACCGAAGCTGGCCCTAAATGGTTTTCTACGCCGCCAGCATCAATTCATCGCCCATTTGATTAATTTCAGCGAAAGAGGTTCTAATGTCAGCCCGTCTTAAAAATAGCGTCCTCGCATGCTTATTCATGTCAGTTGCGGCGTCACCTGTAATCGCTGCCGAGCCGCTGCAATCAGAAGAATCCATGAGCCCGGCACTACCCGAGATTCTATCACTGCGGGAACAGGCAAAAATTCATGATGAAGCGCTGATTGAACGGTTTGATACTGTTCTGCCGAAATTGATGCGCGATAATGACATCGATATGTGGGTCATTATTGCTCGCGAATATAACGAAGATCCCGTCATCACGACAATGCTCGACGCAAAGAATATGCGCGCGCGGCGCCGGACGATTCTGGTATTTTTCGATCCCGGCAAAGGCAAGCCCATTGAGCGCCTAGTGGTGAGCAAGCATGGCATGAATGGCATGTTTGAAGCGGCGTGGGATATGAATAAATATCCAAACCAGTGGGATCAGCTTACAGAAATTATTGCTGACCGTGATCCAAAAAAAATCGCGATCAATACGTCTGAATTAACGGCCTTTGCCGATGGTCTGACTCATTCCCAGTATATCGGGTTCATGTCTTCGCTGCCGTCGGGCATGGATAGCCGCGTGGTTTCTGCTTACCCGCTCGCCGTTGGCTGGCTTGAGACGCGCACCCCATCAGAGATGGAGCGCTATCAGGAGATGGTCCGTGTCGCTCATGCCATTATCGGTGAGGGATTCTCGGGCAAGGTCGTCAAGCCCGGCGTAACGACGAATGAAGATCTGGTCTGGTGGTATCGTCAGCGGGTCAATGATCTCGGATTGGGATCATGGTTCCATCCTTCGGTTGAGGTTACCCGCAAGGGCGTTGAAGGTGTTATGCGCGGAAAGCCAGCCGTGATCGAAAAAGGCGATATGTTGCGGGTAGATTTTGGCATCGTCTATAACGGCTACAGCACCGATACACAGCATGTAGCCTATGTCCTCCGTGACGGCGAAACCGATGCCCCCGAAGGATTGAAGGCGGGTTTGGCGGCAAACAACGCCGTGCAGGATGCGCTGACGTCTTCATTCAAGGCCGGTCGCACGGGTAATGAAATTCTTCGCCTTGCAAGAGAAAAAGCAATCGCGAAGGGCTTGCGCCCAACCATCTATTCGCACCCGATTGGGTATCATGGTCATGGTGCTGGTAGCTCCATCGGCCTCTCTGAAAATCAGGTCATGGTGCCGCGCGGTGAGTATCCGGTATATGCAAACACCGCTTGGTCAATCGAGCTGAAAGCCACGAAAAAAGTTCCTGAATGGAATAATCAGGATGTCGATTTCAAATCGGAAGAAGACGCGTTTTTTGATGGCAAGAAAGTAAGGTATGTGGACGGTCGTCAGACCAAGTTTCACCTGATCAAAGCCGAATAAACAATAAATCGATCTTCGCTGACTTTTGTCGGGTATCGCGGTTCGAATAAGGAATAGGAACAAAATGAAAAAAGTCGTTTCGTCACTTTTAGCTGCGGTCGTTGCGTCGGCATCGCCAGCGATTGCGCAACAAAATGAACTGCCAACGCCGGGAATGGTCTCGTTGCAACAACGGGCCAAAATTCAGGATCAGTGGCTCAAGGAACGTCTTGATACGGTTGTTCCTGCCTTGATGCGCGAAAATGGCGTCGAGATGTGGGTGTTGATCGCCCGCGAATATAACGAAGATCCTGTCCTTGAGACCATGTTACCGGCGACGTGGATGTCGGCGCGTCGCCGCATGGTTTTGATCTTTTTCGATAATGGCGAAAACGTTGAACGCCTTGCTGTAGCCCGGTACCCCGTCGGAGACGTTTTCCCATCCGCTTGGGATCCGGATACCCAGCCAGATCAGTGGGCGCGGGTTGAAGAAATTATCCGTGAACGGAACCCAAAGAATATTGCGGTCAATATTTCCGATCACTTCCCATTGGCGGATGGTTTGTCAGTCAGTCAGGACCGGCAATTCCGCGCGGCGATTGGCCCTGAGCTTTCGAAACGTATTGTCAGCCACGACGCGTTAGCGGTTGGCTGGCTGGAAACGCGTATTCCGGCGGAAATGAATACCTATCAAACGATTATGCGGGTTGCGCATTCAATCGTTGAGGAAGGCCTTTCAGAGGCCGTGATTACTCCGGGCGTGACAACAACATCGCAAGTTGTTTGGTGGTATAGAGAGCGCCTTGCGGAGCTTGATGTTGAGCCATGGTGCCAACCAAGCGTCAGTGTACAGCGCAATGCAATGGAAACATTTGCCATTGACAGCATGGTGCTTGAAAATGGTCAGACCATTATGCCCGGTGATTTGCTTCATGTGGATTTCTGCATGGACTATATGGGTTTGAAAACAGACACGCAGCAAATGGCTTATGTTCTCAAGCCTGGCGAAACCGCCGCGCCAAAGGGCCTTCGCAAGGGGCTTAGCGATGCGAATGGCGTTCAGGATGCGTTGACGTCTGAATTCAAGACGGGCGTCAGCGGCAACAACATTCTCTTTGCTGCACGGAAAAAAGCGATCAGACGCGGTCTTAACCCAACGATCTATACCCATCCGATTGGCTATCACGGCCACGGTGCAGGACCTACGATTGGGTCATGGGAGCAGCAAAACGGCACACCGGTGAGAGGCGATTATAAAATGCGCCCCGATACCGCTTATTCAATCGAGCTCAATGCGATTTCGAAAGTGCCGGAATGGGATAATCAGGAAGTGCGGTTCATGCTCGAAGTCGATGGTTATTTCGATGGCGAAGACTTCCGTTATATTGATGGTCGTCAGACGGAGCTTCACCTCATTCCGAGGCTTCCATAGTCCGTAGGCCAAATAAGTATTGCCTATCATGGCAATCAGCATCTCGTTTCGCAGGTGGTCTCCATGAGCCATTTGCGGGCGAGGGGCGAGGTTCGCGCCGAAATGTAATCCGCGGCGCGCAAAAAAGGGCAGAAGGCCGAGTTTTAAAGCTGGAGGCTCTATCGCATGGGGGGCGAAAGAGCGGGCTAAGCCGGCGCTTGGCATCGGCGATGATAGTTTTTATAACAAAAACAGAACAGAAGATCCTATCAGGGCCGAAGCTTCACATAGACGACCGAATGAAAAAAACAGATTTGGGGAATAGCTGGGCGTGAAAGAAGAAGTAGAAATTAACGAGCGTGATTACGTCAATTCCTTGGCGCGTGGGCTCGAAGTTATTCGCGCATTCAAGCGCGACCGTCCGCAAATGACGTTAACTAATATCGCCGAAGAAACAGGGATGACGCGCGCCTCGGCGCGTCGTTTCCTTTTGACATTGGTGCAGGAAGGCTACGCTGAGAAAGAGGGGAACTATTTCAACCTCAAGCCAAAGATATTGGAGTTAGGCTATTCCGCTCTGTCTTCGATGAATATGCTCGAAGTGATTCAGCCGATCATTAATGACATGTCGAAAGAGCTTAACGAGTCGGTTTTCGTTGCTGTCCTTACGGGGCATGACGTGATCTATATTGCGCGTGCAACGGTCGACCGGCGTATCAGTATCGGTATTACGGTAGGCAATCGTGGGCCCGCATACGGAACATCAACCGGCCGGGTTCTCCTCGCGGGTGAGAGCGAAAAGGCGTTTGAGCAATATCTGAGCGAAGTGAAGATGGAGTTGCATACGCCAACCACCATTACGTCAAAAGAGAAGCTCCGTGAGGTCGTCCAGAAAGTCCGCGAAGATGGATACAGCATGGTCGATCAGGAGATGGAACCGGGTTTGCGGTCAATTTCCGTGCCGATCTACCGGGGGGGCTCCAAGGTCATTGCCGCGTTGAATGTGTGCTGCCCGGCATCGCGAATTTCGATGGAATATATGGAAAGCGAAATTCTCGGCGTGCTGCAACGAACCTCTGAGCAGATTTCTTCTTGCCTTTGATTTGGCGGGCGCGGTCCATAAATTAGTCGTATTGCTCTAGGTACCATACCAATTTGCGCAGGATTATTTCTATTTTTTAGCAGGTTGTGCTGCGCAATCTTTTGTGCGCGTTCATAAGCGTCAAAAAAATGTGTTGAACTAAAGTTTTTCCCTCAGTTTGTGGTGGTTCGCGCTGGGCAGTTTGCCTATGTTGCAGCACACAATTACGCAGGCCAAGGGAACATAATGAACGATCAACCAGTTGCGAAAAATGTCGACCGTCTTTTGTCCGATTTTCGTCGGTTTTCCGGGGAAAGCGACAATGATCCCCATCTGAACCCGGTTTCACGTCTGGCTTCTGCGCTATTTCTGGGGTTGGAATCTGGTGAGGTTTCGATTGGCAGCCTGACGGCGATCGCAAATGATCTGAATGATCGGTCTTTCGAGGATCGTGCAGAAGCCTTCCACCTCCGGCGGGGAGACGGGGCCTGTGCACTGGAAGATATTTTGGCCCAACTGGCCCAAGGCGGCTTCGAAGAATTCAAAGCGGCTGTTGAAGGCGCGCCGGAAGGGGTCGTTTTTACAGCCCACCCTACCTTTGCCCTTAGCGCGGCGCGGCGGGATGTGCTTGCTGCTTATCCGGTGAATGGAAGCGATTCGGACAAAACCGATTGGCGACAGAAGCTTGCCAAAGTTGACGAAGGCGATGACCAGATCACGCTGCGTTACGAACATGATGAGGCTCGCAAAGCCATCGCCAATGCGCAGGAGGCCGTGGCACGGATCAACCGCGCGATCCTGAATGTGGCGCAAAAACATTTCCCAGAAAAATGGGCGGACCTGCGATTGCAACCTTTAAGCGTTGCCACATGGGTTGGTTATGATCTTGATGGGCGAACCGATATTCATTGGGGCGAATCCATTCGCATACGGATCGATGAAAAAGCAAAGCAACTCCAGCGATATGTCGCTTCGCTACAGAAAATTCAGGGTGAGACGCCGTCAAAATCTTTGCAGGATTTGCTAAGCCAGCTCACGGCATCGGCAAAACTCGCCGAACAACAAGCAAAGGCATTTGCTGGGGATCTGGATGACCCGTCAACCGTAGTGCAGGCGGCAAATTTGTTGACCGACGAAAATCCGGCACGGCTCACATCGCTTGATCCCATCGTTGAGGCGCTGACGAAAGAAATTGAAGAAAGCGATAGCGATGCGCGCAAGGCGGAACTGTTGCTCCTTCGCGCCGAGATGGAATCTTATGGTTTGGGCCTCGCGCGCATTCATTTGCGGGTCAATTCGGCGCAGGTGCGCTCTGCCCTTCGGGCAGATCTCGGCCTTGATCCGGATACCGGTTTTCTAGGCCGTTCTGCGCTTGATGTGGCAGCGAAAAAGGCTATGGCGGCGCAACGGCGAGCGGTTAATTTTGGCTCTGTCTTCTTGGAGAAAATGACGGCGCGCCGTCAATTCATGCTCTGTGCACAGATCCTGAAACATATTGATGCCGATACGCCCATCCGGTTTTTGATTGCTGAATGCGAAGCGCCCGCGACCATCATGGGGGCGGTCTATCTTGCGCGTCTTTATGGCGTTGAACATAAGCTGGACATCTCACCCCTATTTGAAACCCCGCAAGCGCTCGAAAGCGGCGGCCGCTTTATCGAACGCCTTCTGCGCGAACCGGAATATCGGGATTACGTTTCTGGCCGCGGGGTCATGAGTATTCAACTCGGCTTTTCTGACTCAGGCCGGTTTATGGGGCAATGCGCGGCGGATCTGGCGATTGAACGGTTGCAGGTTCTTTTTGCGCGGGCCCTTGGCGCGGCGGACCTGCCCGGCATTGAAGCCTTGGTGTTCAACACGCATGGCGAATCCATGGGGCGCGGGGCGCATCCGGGTTCTTTCAGTAATCGGCTCGATCATTTGACAACCCCTTGGGTTCGGTCGCGCTTTGCAAAAGAGAACATTCGTCTCCGTACGGAATGTAGTTTCCAGGGCGGCGAAGGCTATACGCATTTCCAAACGCCTGAGCTGGCAGCGCAAACAATGGCGATGGTGTGGGCCCATTCCCGCTCAATCCCCGAAGCAGCTCAGGAAGACCGGTTTTATAGCGATATCAATTATTCATGGGATGTGTATCGCGGCCTGAAGACATGGCAGGAAGGATTGTTCGAACGGGAAGATTACCGCAAAATCCTATCCGGCTTTGCGCTTCGGCTTTTGTTCAAAACCGGTTCCCGCCAAACGAAACGGTCACAAAGTGGTGGGTTTGACCTAAGCGCGTTACGGGCGATTCCGCATAATGCCATTCTTCAGCAGTTGGGTGCGCCGGTGAATGTTTCCGGCGGTTTCGGGAAGGCCGCGGGCAAGGAGCCTGACCGTTTTGTCGAACAGGTCGAAGGCTCGACGCGAATGCGCGCTTTGATGGCGATGGCTGTGCATGCCCGCGATCTGACCGATGTGTCGGTACTTCGTGCCTATGCTGATATTTATGCGCCCGGTTATTGGTCGGCGATGGCCGTGAGTGCCGGGGCGGGTAAAGCTGCAGATTCCTATGAGGCCGCGCAAATGGCTTTGGAAGACAGCGGTACGTCGCAAGCGTTTCAACATCTTGCAGACTTTGTTTCCAGTGACCTTCGTCATTTCGATGAAATGATCGGCGCCGTTGATTTATCGGGCATGCGAAAAGAAACCGTAAATCGCGACCGGTTATGTGTTCTGCATGCGGTTCGTCAGGCCCTCATGGCGAAAGCAGTCTCGTTGGTAGCGAGTGCACCGCCATTCTCGCGCCGTCACGATGTTGAGCATCGCAATCTAATCGAGATGACGCTGGATCTCAGAATTGATGAAACCGCGGACCTACTGGGCCGCATCTTCCCGGCCAATAGTAAAGGCGGGAATATGTTCTCAGGGCTCGATGAAAAGGTCGAGGATATCGACGCAGAGGGCGGTGCCTATCCCGAAATTCATCGTGAGATCATCTGGCCGCTTCGCGAAATTTCGGTCGCTTCGCGAACGTTAAGCGAAGCCATCGCAAATCATTACGGGGCGTTCGGATAATTTACCGATTGAACGCCTCGTAGAAATGTTTGCGGCAAAGCGGGACATAGCGATCATTGCCGCCAATTTCGATCTTTGCGCCGCTGGTGACTGCATTGCCGGCGGCGTCAATCCGCAGATTCATTGTCGCTTTGCTGCCGCAACGGCATATCGTTTTCAGCTCGCGAATCTCATCCGCGACCGCCAAAAGTCGCGCGCTGCCCTCGAATAGCTCACCGCTGAAATCAGTGCGCAAGCCATAACACATGACTGGTATGTTCAATTCATCGACGATCTGCGCGAGTTGCGTAACCTGAAGCGCATTCAAAAATTGAGCTTCGTCGAGAAACACACAGGCCGCGGGTTTTTGTGTGACCGCATTGCGGACAACATCAAACAGGTTCGTATCCCGATCAAATAGATAAGCGTCTTTACGAAGGCCGATACGTGACGCGATGACGCCGGTTTCAACCCGGTTATCGATCTTGGCGGTAAATTCAATCGTGTCCATACCGCGTTCACGGTAATTGAAGCTCGCTTGTAATAGGGTTGTCGACTTACCGGCATTCATCGCCGCATAATTGAAATAGAGCTTTGCCATTTTAGAAGTCGGTCCCGAATTCGCCTTTTTCGTCAAGTGATATCGGCCCGGTCATGATGATGCGATTATCGTCTTCGCGCCATTCAACCGCAAGATCGCCGCCATCCAGCGTGATAACAGCCTTGCGTCCGGTTAATCGCCGCCGGTGGGCGCAAACCAGTGCGGCACAAGCGGCGGTGCCGCAGGCTTTGGTGATGCCCGCACCGCGTTCCCACACGCGAAGGCGGATCGCGTGTTTGCTGGTTACTTGGGCGATGGAAACATTCGCGCGTTCAGGGAAGAGCGGATGGTGCTCAATCATCGGTCCGAATTTTTCGAGCGCATGAGCGTTCACATCGTCAACGAAAAAGATGCAATGCGGGTTACCGACATTGACCGTCGAAGGGCCCCAAAGGACCGGATTGTCGATCGGGCCTAATTTGATATCAACAAAGCGGGTGTCGTCCATTTGCTCGGCGAGCGGAATATCGCGCCAATGGAATTTCGGCTCGCCCATATCGACCGCAATGCGTTTGTCGCCAACCTTTGTCGCATGGAGCGCGCCGCTCGCCGTTTCGAATCGGGTTTCGCTTTCGTCCTGCTCTTCCATCAAGAGCCAGCCAACACAGCGCGAGGCATTGCCGCAGGCACCAACCTCATCACCATCGGCATTCCAAATCCCCATGAACACACCGTCGATCCCTTTACGGTGTTCGAGAGTGATCACCTGATCACAACCGGGACCGGTTTTCGGATCAGCGATTTTTTTGGCCAGATCATTATCAATAACCATGGGGTTATCGCGAAGGTCGATGATGACAAACCGATTGCCTAGACCGTTCATGATCAAATAGGGGTGTCCGGATAGAGATGACATAGGGCCGTATTCTTACTGCTCGAAATGATCGTTCAGCGCGTCTTCACGTTTTTGCTGCGCTGCGCGGCTAATAATATGGTCGGTTTTCTCCCAATAATGAAGACGGGTGACCGACTGCCAGACAGCTTTATAGGCGGCGACCGAGGTTAGCAACCAATATGCGGGTGCGGTCAGGCCATATATGGCCAGTTTGCCCAGCCCTCGTTTAAGGGGGGCAATCGCCATCATGGCGACGAAAAAGAAATTTCCGAAAAAAAGCGCAAAGAGGTTGAGCTGTAAAATCGGGGTAGGGAACAGGCGCGAGAGAAGCGGCGGGTCTGCGATCAGCCAAAACAGTGAGAGCGACCACATGATCGGATTAATCAAGGCGCTGAAAATATTACCGGCTACGAATAGTTGAACCGCTAAAAAGCCGCGTAATCCTGTGGTGGCGAGGATACAATAGGGGCGGCGCATATGGACGAGCCAGGTCTGTAAATACCCCTTCATCCAGCGCGAGCGCTGTCTGATCCAATTATGGGTACGGCAATTGGCCTCTTCGAATGTCGTTGAGTTGATCAGATCAACACGGTACCCCAACCGCGCTAATCGCAAACCAAGATCCGCGTCTTCCGTTACGTTATAAGGGTCCCAACCGCCGATTTCTGTCAAAATCCTTGTGCGGAAGAAATTGGACGTGCCGCCAAGTGGAATAGGGGCACCGAGCCGCGAAAGCGCAGGCAAAAGCCAATCGAACCAGAGCGAATATTCAAGCGTGAAAAGGCGCGTGAGCCAATTATCATCGGGGTTATAATAGTTCAGCCGCGCTTGCACGCAGGCAAGGTTTTGATCGCTCTTATCGAATGCGCGTGCGGCCTTTAAAAGTTGATCGCGCTCGGGCAGGTCTTCGGCATCATAAATTACGATCAGATCGCCACGGGCGCGATAAAGGCCATAGTTGCAGGCTTTTGGTTTTGTGCGCGGGGCGAGCGGAGGGATCGTTATGATTTCAAATTGGCGATCAAGGCCCAAGCGTTTTGCCTCATCAATGGTTTCGGGATCATCTGCCTCCAGCAGTAATTTCACATCCTTTTTATGGGCGGGATAATCGAGCCGATTGATCGCCCGCGCCAATGATGGCAATGCCGCAGCGTCGTGATAGAGCGGCAAGAGAATTGTAATTGTCGGCAGTGACGCGATGTCATAACCAGTGGGTGGCGCTTCTGCCGGATTGTCACCGGCCCCAAGTACCAACAGGTAAACCCGAAACAGAATTGCGCTTATAAAGTATAATGTCGTTGCCCCATTGATCGCGATAATGGTTGCAAACGGCCAAATAAACAATGCGGCACAAACAATCACCGCAATGCAAAGCGCGAATACAAGTTGCGTTCGCGTGAAAAGTTTGTAGGCTGATTGGTCAGGGTGATTGGCACGAAGGCCGGATATCGCGGCGACGTTAAGGGCGTCGCCCATTAGAAGCGAATGTGTGGTCGAAAGATTTGAAAAAGGGGCGGTGTTTGCGCCATCGTGATCGCTGAGAGTTTTCTCCTGTTGCGGATCAAGGCTCAAAACCGGCTCCACAGTCCGATGAAAAATGTTTGGCCTAATTCAAGATTTCGGCCCGCGATTTCTCGGTTCATGCCCGCTTGAATGGACCAGCGATTTGTGATTTTCGCGACGAGAGAAGGTTGAACCTTGATCACGTCGAAATCCGCGCCGCCTTGGGTTTCGTTTCGCATTGATCGCGTGCCAAAGGCTTCGAGCAGGAAGAGAATGCGTTCGTGCGGCTCGGTCCCCAAGGTCAATTGGCTTCGAATTTGATCGGCATTGGTGCCAATATTTTTGCGGTAGCCTATTTCAGCCGCGGCAAAGATTTTGATCGGCCTAAAAATGATATCGCGGCCATAAAGCGCCGAGAAATCGAGATCGACGCCCTTACCAAGAAGGCTCGATCGGGTGCCCGACTGTAATTGAACGGGTGATGCAACTGCGAACCGCAATGACGCCGCATGATTTCTGTTACGCAGAATTTGGTATTGCCCAAAGCCTTCGATCTCGGAAAAGCCGGATTGTGTGTGCGATAGGCTGGCATTGTTAAGCCATGTTGTTCCGTAGATTACTTTGCCGCCAATGGTGATCGCGTCGGTCAAACCATATTCGGCATAGCTATTTGACTCGATCCGTTGAAATCGGCCGACCGGTTCATCGATTTGTGCCGGTGGTAAATCAACGGAAAAATATTCCGCCCTCGAAATAATAAGGAAATTCCCATCAGGCCGTGCCCAAGGGGACGCATGAGCGGGAAATGAAAATGTGCTGATAAACAAAAGCGCAGATAATAAATATCTGCGCGCGCAAGCGCGTTCTACGAAGCCCCCCACCGAACACCCTTTCTGGTTGTTTGGTCTCTCGTTCCCTTCAGTAACTTATCGGTGTTAGGTCAATATTTCAAAATAAAAAAAGCCTGCAACGAAGTGTTGCAGGCTTTCATAATAGAACTTCGCGTTTGCTGTTTAAGCAGCAAGCTTACGAATAACGTAATGAAGAATTCCGCCATGACGGAAATAATCAAGCTCGTCAGCAGTATCGATGCGTACGAGCGCTTCAATGTTTTTGACGTCGCCATTCGCGAATTTAACCGCGATGGTTACGTTTGAGCGCGGCTCGATTTTATCGATATCCGGGATTTCGATTTCTTCATCGCCTGTCAGGCCAAGTGATGACCATGACTCGCCCTCTTTGAACTGTAGCGGCAGAACACCCATGCCGATCAGGTTTGACCGGTGGATACGTTCAAAGCTACCAGCGACAACCGCGCGAACCCCGAGAAGGATTGTGCCTTTCGCGGCCCAGTCACGAGACGAGCCCGTACCATATTGCTCGCCCGCAAAGACGACCAATGGTGCGCCGTCTTTTTTGTACTTCATTGCGGCGTCGTAAATCGGCATTTCTTCACCGTTATACTTTGTGACGCCACCTTCAGTACCCGGAAGCATTTGGTTCTTGATCCGAATATTCGCGAATGTACCGCGCATCATGACTTCGTGGTTACCGCGACGTGAGCCATAGGAATTGAACTCCGCCACAGGAACCTGATGCGATTTCAGATATTCGCCCGCAGGGCTGTCTTCTTTGATCGAACCGGCCGGAGAAATGTGGTCGGTTGTGATCGAGTCGCCAAACAGCGCGAGTACCCGAGCACCGGCGATTGGTTCAACCGCTTTTGGCTCTTTGCTCATGCCTTCGAAATATGGCGGGTTCGCAACATAGGTTGAAGCCGGCCACTGATAGGTCTGGCCGTCGCCAGCATCAATTGCCTGCCATTTTTCGTCGCCTTTGAATACGTCCGCATAGCGCGACGAAAACATTTGCGCGGTGACATGTTCACGGACCACATCGGCGATCTCTTTATTCGACGGCCAGATGTCTTTCAGGTAAACGTCATTGCCATCCGCATCCTTGCCGAGCGGGTCAGTTGTCATATTGACATTCATCGATCCGGCAATCGCATAGGCAACAACCAATGGCGGTGATGCGAGATAGTTCGCGCGAACGTCTTGAGAAATACGACCTTCGAAGTTGCGGTTGCCAGAAAGCACCGAAGCAACGGCGAGGTCATTTTCCTGAATGGTGTTGGAGATCGGCGCAGGCAATGGGCCTGAGTTACCGATACAGGTCGTGCAACCATAACCGACAAGGTTAAAGCCGAGCGAATCAAGATCATCGCTAAGACCAGCCGCGTCGAGATAATCGGTCACGACCTGGCTACCCGGTGCGAGTGATGTTTTAACCCATGGCTTAACGGTCAGGCCTTTGGCGCGGGCGTTGCGTGCGACAAGACCCGCGGCAATCAGCACGGATGGGTTGGATGTGTTCGTGCAAGACGTAATCGCCGCGATGGTGACGTCACCATGGCCGAGATCATAGTCTTCGCCTTTTACAGGGAAGCGTTTGTCGGCTTCGTCGATTTTACCATATTCCGTATTCAGCGATTCGGCAAAACCTTGCGGTGCGCGGTCAAGGGCGATCCGGTCTTGTGGGCGTTTCGGACCCGCAAGTGAAGGTACGACCGAAGAAAGCTCAAGTTCGAGCGTGTCTGTAAAGACAGGATCCGGCGTATCTTTTTCACGCCACATGCCCTGCTCTTTTGCGTAGGCTTCGACCAGCGCAACGCGGTCATCTTCGCGACCTGTCGCTTTGAGATAGCGAAGTGTTTCGTCATCGACCGGGAAGAAGCCGCAAGTTGCGCCATATTCCGGTGCCATATTGGCGATGGTCGCCTGATCTTCGAGTGCGAGATGGTCAAGGCCCGGGCCGTAGAATTCAACGAACTTACCAACAACACCTTTTTTGCGGAGCATTTCCACGATCACGAGAACGAGGTCAGTAGCCGTTGCGCCTTCTGGCAATTTACCAGTCAGTTTGAAACCGATCACTTCAGGGATCAGCATTGATACCGGCTGACCGAGCATCGCCGCTTCAGCTTCGATACCGCCAACACCCCATCCGAGTACGGACAAACCATTGACCATTGTTGTGTGGCTATCGGTGCCAACCAATGTGTCAGGGTAGGCAAAAGTTTCGCCGTTTGACTGCGCCGTCCAGACCGTCTGTGCAAGATATTCAAGATTGACCTGGTGGCAGATACCTGTGCCCGGTGGCACAACGCGGAAATTGTCGAACGCGCCCTGGCCCCATTTCAGGAATTTATAACGCTCGCCATTGCGCTCATATTCGCGGTCAACGTTTTTCTCGAAAGCGTTTTCGCCGCCAAAATAGTCAACCATCACTGAGTGGTCGATTACGAGGTCGACCGGTGCCAGCGGATTAATTTTCTCTGGGTCTTCGCCAAGGGTTTTCATCGCGTCGCGCATGGCGGCAAGGTCAACAACCGCAGGTACGCCGGTGAAGTCTTGCATCAAAACGCGCGCAGGGCGGTATGCGATCTCGCGTGTTGATTTGCCTTTGCCGAGCCAATCCGCAAACGCTTTGATGTCATCGACGGTGACTGAGCGATCGTCTTCGAATCGAAGAAGGTTTTCGAGAAGAACTTTCAGTGAGAATGGCAAACGTGAAATATCGCCAATATGCTTCTCAGCTTCTTTCAAGCTGTAATAAGAATATTTAGAGCCGCCGACAGTCAGCGTCTTTTTGGTCTTTAGTGAGTCGCGTCCGGGTATCATCAATTCCCTCCGGTTGGTGCGCCGTCAGGGGAGCAGGTGGAGACCTGTCCCATCAGGTGCGCGGTAAAACAAAAATCCAGCGTCGCCTCTGTGGAACTCGGATATCGAAACGGCGCTAAAAAATGTATGAAATTCCGCGCCGTTATGGCCCATGGGCGCGCCGCTTGCAATTCTTCTAAACGTCACAGTCGCGACAAATTTAGAACTATGCTATGTGGCGAATAAATTTGACGATTTCGCCTTATCAGTTCGCATCGAGGGAGCATAGTTTCCATGTCTCGCAAGCCGTTTTCCACAAAATTTGCCATTATTTCTGGTCTTGTTGCTGCGGGGTGCGCCGTTGGCTCATCGGCGGCAGTCGCCCAACAACCTGAAGCAAAAGCGAATTTCCGGGACTGGAGTGTTTTCGTGCGCGAAGTTGATGGTGAAAAAATCTGTTTCGCCGCGACGGAAGCCACTGATAAATCACCGAAATCAGTGAATCACGGTGATGTTTTCTTCCTCATTGCCAGCTGGAAATCGGGTGCCGCGAAAGAACAGCCCAGCCTGATGACTGGCTATACGCTGAACAGCAAGCCAGAGCCGACATTGCGGATCGGGTCCGATAAATGGGACATGTATGTGTCGGATAATGAGGCTTTTATCGAGTCTGCATCGGAAGAAGACCGGTTGATCCGGGCGATGCGGCGCGGGGCGGATATGCGGGTCAGCGCCGTTTCCCAGCGCGGAACCGCGACGAGCTATGTGATCTCGTTACGCGGTGTGTCAGCGGCACTCGACCGCGCTGCAGCCGAGTGCCGGTAGTCATTTCTGCTTAAAGGGCGCGATAAGCGCCTAATGTCAGGAAGGTGTCAAATTTTTCAGAGACGCACAGATCGTCCAACAGGGCGATGGCTTCTTTGAAGTGACCATTTTCCCAGCGGTCATCACCAACTTCGGATTTCACGACCTCTAGCTCTTCGGCCATGACCTTGCGGAAATAGTCCACGGTCATGGTCTCGCCATTTGAAAGGGTCGCACCGTTTTTAATCCATTGCCAGATTGAAGCGCGGGAAATTTCGGCCGTTGCGGCATCTTCCATGAGGCCGTAGATCGCCACTGCGCCGAGGCCACCAAGCCAGGCTTCGATATATTGAACCGCGACGCGAATATTGTTCCGCAGGCCATCTTCCGTGAACGGACCTTCTGGCGTTTCGACAAGGTCAGCAGCCGTGATTTCGTCATCGCTCTCACGGGTTACGTCGAGCTGATTGGTTTTGCCAGCTTTAAACGCATCGGAATAAACCTTGTTTACAACATCCGAGAGAGCCGGGTGCGCGATCCATGATCCATCATGGCCATTGTCAGCCTCGCGCTGTTTGTCGGCGCGGACTTTTTCTTTGTTCGCTGCGTCTTCATCAGGCGTCTTGGCGGGCAAGAAAGCCGACATACCGCCCATGGCGAGCGCGCCGCGGCGGTGGCAGGTACGGATTAAAAGCCGCGAATAAGCATCAAGGAATGGCTTATCCATCCCAACGGCGTGCCGGTCCGGCAACATCCGGTCACCATGGTTTTTCAGTGTCTTGATATAGCTGAAAATATAGTCCCAGCGCCCACAGTTCAGCGCCGCCGCGTGATCTTTTAGCTCATATAAAATCTCGTCCATTTCAAACACTGCGGGTAGCGTTTCGATTAGCATTGTCGCTTTGATCGTCCCGACCGGCAGGCCAACATGGTTCTGTGCACGGACAAAGACTTCGTTCCACCAGCGCGCTTCTTCGTAATGTTCGAGCTTAGGCACATAGAAATAGGGGCCGGAGCCATTTTTGCGCAGCTGTTCCTGGTTCGTGAGAAAGTAAAGCGCAAAGTCCATCAGACAGCCGGGGATCGGCTTGCCATTGCGCAGCACATGTTTTTCATCAAGATGCAGGCCGCGCACCCGGGCGATCAACGTCGCTGGATCATCGTTCAGCCGATAGGCCTTACCGCTTTTCGGGTCGTCAAAGCTGATCGTGCGGTTGACGGCATCGCGCAGATTGATCTGACCTTCGATGACATTGCGCCAAGTCGGTGCCAGCGCATCTTCGAAATCGGCCATGAAAACTTTTACGTCCGCGTTGAGCGCATTGATAATCATCTTGCGCTCGACAGGGCCGGTGATTTCGACACGGCGGTCGAGCAAATCGGCGGGCAGATCGCCAACGCGCCAGTCGCCAGCACGTACGTCTTTTGAATCGTCGCGGAATGCGGGCAGGTCCCCAGCATCGATTTTTGATTGCCACGCCGCGCGGGCTTTTAAGAGGTCATCGCGGCGTGCCGCAAATTCATCCACCAATCCGGCGAGAAATACCGCATTCTTTTCTGTCAGGATTTCCCGGTCTTCCGCCGTCAAATCCCCAAGAATTTCCAACCCACCGATATTCGTCGCCATAATTCATTCCCTTCCTCGGACGGCTCGTGCGCCGTTTTTTCCTAATCGGAGGGAGTGATAGCCGAACCTCTTGTGCAGCGCAACATTAGCTCGCAGTCGGCTGGTTGTGGTGACAGAATACACCACAACCTAATGAGAAATTGGCATTAAACGTCAGGGACGAATTTCTCTTTCATGGTCACCAACTCTTCGGCGATGGTGGGGTGTAGCGCAACCGTGGCGTCAAAGTCCTTTTTCTTGAGGCCGGCTTTGACCGCAATCGCAACGCACTGGATCATTTCCGCTGCTTCGTCGCCAACAATATGACAGCCCAAAACCCGGTCGGTATCGCCATCGACGACGAGCTTCATCAAAACCCGCTCTTCAGAACCGGTCAGGATGTGTTTCATTGAGCGGAAATTGGTTTTGTAAATGTCGATATTTTCAAATTCCGCGCGCGCTTCATGCTCTGCATAACCGACTGAACCAACCGGTGGCTGCGAGAACACCGCTTTTGGAATGAAGCGATAGTCTGTCTCAGTTGGATTATCGTTATAAAAGGTCTCAGCAAATGCCGCGCCTTCACGAATAGCAACCGGGGTCAGGTTGACCCGATCGGTGACATCACCGACAGCAAAAATGTTGTCTACGGATGTTCTCGATTGGTCATCGACTTTGATCGCGCCATTTTTTGTCATCTCGACGCCAGCATTTTCAAGCCCGAGGCCGTTTGTGGCTGGCTTGCGGCCGACGGCCCAAAAAATAAGGTCCGTATCGATATGCGTGCCATTGCTGAGATGAACCCGCTTTTCATCGCCTTCGCGTTTTTCAATTTTCTCGAAAACCGATTGTGTAATGACCCGAATACCTTGGCGCTGTAGTTCATTGTGAACCTGCACGGAAATATCCGCATCGAAATAACGCAAGATATCTTCCCCGCGATAGACAAGGCAAACGTCGCAGCCAAGGCCCTTGAAGATACAGGCGAACTCAATGGCGATATAGCCGCCGCCCGCGACAACCACATGTTTTGGAAGCTTTTCAAGGTGGAATGCCTCGTTTGAGGTTATGCCGAGATCATGTCCGGGCACGCTTTCATCAACCCAAGGCGTGCCGCCCGTGGCAATGAGAATCCGCTCCGCTGTTATGTCACGGTTTTCGGCCTCAAGGTGAATCGTATGGGCGTCCTTGATGGTTGCTCTCGACTGAAAAATCTCCGTACCCGCATTTTTCAGATTGCGAATATAGATGCCATTCAGCCGGTCAATTTCATTGTCCTTGTTCGCAATCAACGTAGACCAGTCAAAGGATACGTTGTCGGCAGACCAGCCATAACCTTTCGCATGTTCGAACCCGTGACCATATTCACTTGCGTAAACGAGATATTTTTTAGGAACGCAGCCGCGAATGACGCATGTGCCGCCGACACGATATTCCTCTGCGATGCCGACTTTCGCTCCATAGGTCGAGGCCAGGCGCGAGGCACGTACGCCGCCTGAGCCGGCACCAATTGTAAACAGGTCATAATCATACTTGGTCATAGAAATCACTTATTTTTCCGGAACAAATCCAATACGGGTTTCAAAACGCTTATCATTAAACTCGAGCACTTCGAGTTGAAATGTATTCAAAAATTCGCGATATATCGCGTTATAAATAGGCTCTAGCTTATCGGTATATTCAAGCGGCACACGGATAATCGGCTGCTGCGCCACAAAAACATCAAAAGTATCACCGGTGACCTCAATGGAAAGCGCCGTGCGGAGCCATAAAGAGCCGGAATCCTCGAAATTCTTGACGGTGAGTGCGATGCCGAACTGGATCGGCTCCAGCACGATGACCTGTTTCTGGCGATAGCTGAACGCGTCTTCGCCATAATCCTTGCGTGGGTCAAATTGCCCCTGCGCCGGAACGGCGGTCACGCATTTCGGGTCGCAGCCAAGATAGGCGGGAAAGCCATCGAGAATGGCCTCGCCGAGGCCCTTGCACCGAAGAAGATTTTCAAATGCCGCGGCACCATAGGTGCGAATGGCCTCTTGCAGTTTTTCAAATCGCGATTGCGTCATATCGTTGTCTCTAAATTAGGGGCGCACGCTAGCCTGCGGAAGGGGCTAGCGCAAAGGCCGGACGATCAAATGAACGTGTTATGGCTTGACGACGCTGACACCGTCGGTGTCGCCGTAAATGATCATATCCGCCATGCCGCAGAATAAGCCGCTTTCAAGCACGCCGGGAATGGCTGCCAAGATCCGTTCAAGCGACGCCGGATCATCAATACGGCCGAGTTCTGCGTCGATAATCAGATTGCCGCCATCGGTTTTGACCGGTGCGCCGTCTTTGGCGCGCAGGGTCAGCCGAGGGGACGGGAAGCCATTGGCCGAGAGCGCCTCGCGAATGGCCTTGACCGTCAATGCCCAGCTATAGGGAGAAATTTCAATCGGCAACGGAAAAGCGCCCAGCGCAACAACGCGCTTTGAATTATCTGCGATCACAATGAATTTGTGTGCGGCTTTGGCAACGATCTTTTCCCGCAAGAGGGCCGCGCCGCCACCTTTGATGAGGTTAAATTGCGGATCCGCCTCGTCTGTGCCGTCGATTGCCAGATCGACAATGGTTGTCTCATCCGGTTCGATGATTTCTATGCCAAGGCTTTCGGCCTGACGGCGCGTTTCCTCAGAGGTCGGGATGCCTCGCAGCGCCCAGCCCTGTTTGACGCGTTCACCCATAATGTCGACAAAATACCGGGCGGTAGACCCTGTCCCCAAGCCAAGGGTCATATCATTCGTTACGTGTTTTGCGGCTTCTTCTGCGGCAAGTCGCTTGCCGGCTTCTTTGTCCATTTTGGGGTCCTATTTCTGTTTTGATTTTCTGAACCGTGCGGCCCAGCCTTTGATCGCAGATTGACGGCCTCGCGCAACCGCAAGGTCGTCTGGCGCGACGTCTTTTGTGATTACCGATCCTGATCCGACATAGGCACCATCGCCAATGGTGACCGGGGCGACCAGCGATGAATTTGAACCGACAAATGCGCCAGCGCCGATGGTTGTCTTGTATTTTCCGTATCCGTCATAATTGCACGTAATTGTGCCCGCGCCGATATTGGCGTCCGCGCCGATGTCGGCATCACCGATATAGGAAAGATGGCTGACCTTTGCGCCATCACCGATTTGCGCTTTCTTGATTTCGACAAAATTTCCGACTTTTGCATCGCGGCCAAGCGTTGCGCCGGGGCGTAAGCGCGCGAACGGGCCAATGGCGGCACCTTCGCCGATTATTGCGCCTTCAAGATGGGAGAACGCTTTGATTTCAGCATTGTCGCCAATCGTAACGCCTAGCCCAAAGACGACATTCTGGCCGATGGTGACGTCCTGGCCGATTTTGGTGTCACAGGAAAAATAAACGCTCGCCGGGTCGGCAAGGGTTGCGCCATTTTCCATCACCTTCTGGCGCATGCGGTTTTGAAATTCGGTTTCTACTTCGGCTAATTCAACCCGTGAATTGACCCCAAGGACTTCTGTTTCGTCAGCTTCGATAATCGCGCAGCGCAATTTATCGTTCCGGGCCAGCTCGACGAGGTCGGTCAAATAATATTCGCCCTTGGCATTATTGGCGTCGATGTCATTGAGGCGCTTGTTCAGAAAAGCGCTGTCGATGGCCATGACGCCTGAATTGCAAAGCGTAATCGCAAGTTCGTCCTCGCTTGCGTCTTTCGCTTCGACAATAGCCAAGAGCGCGCCATTAGCGTCACGTTTTAATCGTCCGTATGCGCCGGGGTCGTTCGGCGTAAAACCGAGAACAGCAACGGCGGCACCATCTTCAATTTCTTTTGCCAAAGCCGATAGGGTCGTTGCGGTGACGAGGGGGGTGTCTGCATAGAGCACCAACACGGCCCCGGAAAATCCTTCAAGGGCGGGCATGGCTTGCATTACTGCATGGCCGGTGCCTTGGGGCGGTGATTGAACCGCCACTGAAATATTCGGGTCAATGTCTTTCGCGAAGTCACCAATTTGGGGCGCGTGATCACCGATCACGACGACAAGGCGATCCGGCGAAAGAGAGGCGGCAGTATCAATTACATGCGCAATCATTGCGCGACCGCCAATCCGGTGCATGACTTTCGGCAGCGCGGATTTCATCCGCGTTCCGTGGCCTGCTGCCAAAATGACGGTTGCCGTATTGACGTCTTTCATCACTGCGCCTTTCAAATGCTCAAATTCGTCTATCATAAAAGACGCAAACCGGCCTATGGCCAATTCGTGTCTTATGGGCGGAGATGGCCCGATTCGCGAGCCCTCAGCGTTGCGCGATGCTAACGAGGATCCCTTAAGGCGATATTGGCAAAAGCAAAGATTAGCGGAAAAAACAGGCGTAAAGATGACCCAAGACCTAAAAGGCGGAGCGTTGATTTTTGACCTTGATGGAACGCTGTTGGATACGGCTGATGACCTTGCGGCGGCTATGAACCATGCCTTGACCGATCTCGGGTTTGAGGCGGTTGCCCCAAAAGAGGTTCGTCATCTGGTTGGGCATGGGGCGCGGCGAATGTTGATGCGCGGGATTCGGATTTCGGCGGATCGCGAAGCAACCGCGGCGGAACTCGATGAGGCGTTCACGCTGTTTTCCCAATATTACAGCGCCAATATCGCTGATCATTCGCGACCCTTCGCGCATGTATTGGATATGATCGAAGCTTTTCGTGCGCGCGGCGTTGTCTGTGCGATCTGCACCAACAAGCGCGAGGCCTTGGCGGTTCAGCTTATCAAAAGCTTGGGCCTTGATCATTTGTTTGAGACAATTGTCGGGGCGGATACAGCGGCCGCGGCCAAGCCAGATCCGGCACCGGTCAATCTTTGCCTTGAAAGATTGGATGCGCGCAAAGCGGTTTTTGTCGGCGATAGTGACACCGACATCAGAGCGGCAATGGCGGCCGGATTACCAAGCGCCATTGCTGATTTTGGATATGGCCCATTAGAGCTGGCCGGAGAGGCCACCGCCGTTTTTGGTAATTATCGCGAAGCGGCGGTGATTATAGAGAAATTGCTGGCGGCCTAACTGGTCGCCGCTTCACCGAAAAATTTGGTCGGCATGCCATTGATCATGTTGCTCCGGACATCGCTTCGTGCAGACCGCATGGTCGACACAAAACCTTCGTCCTTCACTTCGATGCTGACATCAAAGCCGCGTTTTTTCCAGAAGTCCTGAATTTTTGCTGCGAGACGTTGAGCACCGTCTCGATCACACAGGTCAGTCATATTTTTACCCCGAGCTATGCATTTGAACGTTTCCACGCGGCGTAGAATATAAGACAATCTGATTAATTCAAGTCACTTTTCAAAAAATTTTGCACCAATCGGTTTACTTCAAAAATGACTAAAATACAGTAGTTTAGTGGCATTCTTTCAACCACCCCCGGCCAACTGCAGAATTTTATAGCGCGGGCCGCACTTATATTATAAGTATATCTTATATTTCGATGGAGGGGATATGGATTTCACCCAAAAGGTTATTGCCCGCTCAATCGGCGAGCGCATCCGGCAGGCCCGAAAGGCCCAAGGCTATAGCCAGTCCGATCTTGCCCACCGGGTCGGCGTGAGCCAGCCAGCGATCGCCAATTGGGAAAGCGGTGTTCACGATCCCCGGCGTCTGACATTGGCCAAACTGGCGGATGCGCTTGATGCGTCGCTTGATTGGCTTGCTGCCGGTGATCGCTCATCGGCGGAGAGTGATAAACACGCGGCGGCCGCCTATATCCGCCGCCCGGTTCGTCATGTTCCGGTCATCTCTCTGCGCGGGGCGGCTTTGTTCGTACAGGACGCAAAGGCCGATCCGCATATGATGGCTGAAGACTATATTCCCGTCACTTTGAGTGCGCCGAAGCTGTTTGCGGTATTTATCAATGACCCGGCTGTTAATCTGGCATTCCTGCCTGATACGGTGCTGGTGATCGATTATGATGACCGGGTGCCGGAAGACGGCGACTTTTGCCTCGCCTTATATAATGACTCGCTCATCGTCAGGCGGTGGCGCACTGGATACGAAAAAAGTCAGGTTACAGATAATGTGAGCGCCGCGCGGCTTGAGCCTTATTCAAGTCAGGAAGGTCATTCGGTGATCGAAGTCACGCGCTCTGTCGCGATTATTGGTAGCGTGCGGGTGTCGATTAAGATCTATTAGGCGGCTTTCTTTTGCAGAGTACCGATAACGCTCGGGATCGCTTTGTGAGCCGTTTTAAATTCCATCACTGCAATTTTGCATAGGGCGGAAATCGCTTTCAGCGACGCGTCCGACCGCGCTTGTGCCTCGATCTCGCTGCATGCAGCACCCAGCGCGCGAGCACCGACATTTACGCTCATGGATTTGAGCGCGTGGGCGGCTTTCGCAATGGTCTCGCGGTCACCGGATTTCAGTGCTTCAGCCAGATTTTTCATGGCCTTGCGTGAGTGTTCTTCAAACAGGTTGATCGCGCGCACAGGGAGATCGCTACTACCGCCCTGCATAGCGGCGATCTGGTCGAGAACATTATGGTCGAATACCGGATATTGCTCTTCGTCCTTACTTGGCGCGACGATTGGCGGTGGCGGAATGTCTTCCTCGTCCGGCGTCGGGGTTTGGTCTTCGTTCACCTCAAGGTACTTTGTCAGTACACTGCCCAGCGTATCAAGGGTGAACGGCTTGGTAAGATAGTCATCCATGCCCGCTTCGCGCCACGCATCGTCTTTGCCGGCAACATGGGCGGTGAGGGCGACAATCGGAACGGGTTCTTTCTGGGCGCGTTTCTCCAATGCCCGAATGGCCTGGGTGGCTTCAAAACCATCCATTTCCGGCATGGAGCAATCCATAAGGATAAGATCAAATTTCTCTTTCTGCGCTTTGTGGACCGCTTCGCGTCCATCATTGGCGAGTGTGACGCTCAGGTTGAGGCGCGACAGGGCCTCAAGCACAACTTCGCGGTTAACCGCGCTATCGTCAGCGGCAAGAATTTTCTGTCCACTGAAATAGAGATGCGACGGTCCGGCGACTTCTGCATGGCTGAGCGCCGCTTTGCCCCGTAATTTGTCGTCAAAGATCCGGCCAATCTGGTCCATCACCTCGCGCCGTGAAAGCGGCGCAAGCAGGATGTCTTCGACGACACCGCTCTCAAGAAGTTGGTCCGGCGCTGTATCGCCGAGCTCGCAAACGCATATGCGTGCGGGGATCCATTGCGCTTCGCCGTTCATGATCGATTCGTGATAGCCGCGGAAAAATTCCGGTGAGGCGAAAATCATATCCGCATAGGCGATATGTGGGCCCAGATCTGCGCCTTTTTCGATGATATGCGGAATAACGCCTGTTTCACGCAAATAGCGGGCAAGCATGCGCGGCGCAGCGTTCCCATCGATCGCGACAAGGGCACGCTTTTCGCCTTCCGCGCGTCTGATAGCCGGTGGGGCCTTCAGGGTTTTTGCCGGCATGTTAAAGAAGAAGCGTGACCCCTTATTCGGCTTACTGGTGAGGCCGATATTGCCGTTCATTGCTTCGACCAGACGGCGACAGATCGCGAGGCCCAAGCCAGTGCCACCGAAACGGCGTGTGGTTGTCTGGTCGGCCTGCGAGAACGCTTCAAAGATCGCCGCTTGCTTGTCTTGCGCGATACCGACCCCAGTATCAGTGACTGAAAATTCAATGACGACATCGCCAGCATTTTGGCCTTTTTTGTTCTTTTTCACCTCAACCGATACAAGGACGTGACCTTCTTCGGTGAATTTGAGGGCATTATTGACGAGGTTGGAAATGACCTGCGAGATCCGAACCGGGTCGCCTTCGATTTCCTCGGGCGTATCAGGCGCGACATAGGCCGCAAGGTCGATGTTTTTCGACGCTGCACGCTCACAGAAAAGACCAACCACATCGTCAATGACATCGGCGGGACGGACAGCGATTTTCTCAAGCTCTAGTCGCCCGGCCTCGATTTTAGAAAAGTCGAGAATATCATTGATGATCGCAAGAAGGCTCTGGCCGGATTTTGCAATAACTTCTGCATAGCGATGATGCCGCGGCGCAAGACGCGCTTTACTCAGGAGATCTGCCATCGCCAGCATGCCATTCATCGGTGTACGAATTTCGTGGCTCATCGTGGCGAGGAAGTCTGATTTTGCGTGATTTGCCGCTTCGGCGGATTCTTTCGCGAGGCGCAACTGGCTGGTTCGTTGTTCAACGGTTTTTTCCAGCGTGCGCTGGTGGGTTTTCAAGGCTTCATCACGGTCTTGAATGTGATCAAGCATGGTATTGAAGGTGTCGACAAGCTGGGCGGTTTCTTCATCTTCGGCTTTTTCTGCGCGAACAGAGAAATCCCCAGACTCTCTAACCCGGCTCATGACCCGCGCAAGGCTCAGGATCGGGTCGGTAATCGAGCGCTGCAATTTGAGCGCAATTAAAACGCCAATCCCGCCCGCGAAGATGGCGGCGACAAAGGCGTCATAGAGCAAAAAGCCGATACGATCAGAAAGCTCGCCGGTATTGGCGTGAATCGTAAGACTACCAATCGTGCGCCCGCCCTGAACCACGGGCACGGTCGCTTCGGCCGAGCCTGAAGTCAGCATCGATAAGGGCGAATTTTCGGGAAACAACGAAATAGACGAGGTATCGACGATTTGCGTCGCGCTGCCTAATTCAACGAAAGTTTCTCCATCCGGGGTTTTAACATTCACATATTCGATTGTTGGAATGTAAGAAATTGCCCGCAAGGAATAGAGCGTCGCTGATTTATCCTGATTATCGACATGTTCCGAAATTGCCGACGCAAAAACATTTGCCGACGCATAAAGCTCTGCCCGCTTGCCCGCACCAAACTGCGCGGTCTCGCGCCACACAGACGACGCCGTCGCGATAACGACAGCACCGAAAATCGCGATGATAACAAGCGCCGTAAGGCGGCTTCGCATGGATTTTGAGTGGCGTTTAAACAATTGTTAACGGTCCCAGACAGTTCCGGTTGGTCTCGACATACCGGGAGTGTGACCGCAATTACTTGAAATTTAATTTCTATCGGTGCGATTTCGGTGAAAGCGATTGTTAAGGAAAGGTTGCATAAATAGGCGGGCGTTAAGCCATAACTGCTTTGCGTTTTACAGGGGATTTACTTTGTCAGATAGCGCTAGAATGGTTTTACTTGCTGATGATGACCCGGTTATGCGGGAATTGGCATCGGCTAAGTTGAAAGAAGCCGGATATGCGGTGACAACCGCAGAAGACGGCGCGCAGGCGCTTTCGTTATTGCGAAAAATTGCGCCGGATCTCGTGATTTCTGACATCGATATGCCGAATATGAACGGTTACGAGCTGACCGAAGCCATTCGCGCCGATGAGGCTTTTTGTGAAACGCCGGTCATGGTGATTACCGCAAGTGACCAGAGCGATGCGGTCGATCGCGCATTTGCGTCCGGTGCGACGTCATTCCTCGCAAAACCGATGAATTGGTCTCTGTTTCACCATGCGGTGAAATTCGTTCTGCGCGCCAGTGATGACCGGCGCGGGTTGAAAACGGCCAAGGATCAAGCAGAAGCCGGCGCGAAGTTTAAAGACAGTCTGATGTCGGTAATGAGTCATGAACTCAGAACACCACTGAACGCGATTATCGGATTCGGTCAGATCATCGCTGAGCGATTCGATAATGAAAATGACAATATGCATCATGAGTATGCTGAATATATCATCGATGGCGGACGGCGATTGTTGAACTCAGTATCGGACATGTTGCTTGCGTCCGATGCGCGATCAGGGCCGATTGCCATCAATGAAACCGATGTTTGCCTCGGTGATATTGTCGAGGAGGCGTTGTCTGGCCTTGAAAAAACGCTCCGCCTTGCGGATGTCGAGCCAATACAAAAGCTTTGTTCAAACAATCTGGAAATTTGTTGTGATCGCGGCTTGATGGCCAAGGCTATTCGCAAGCTTGTGGATAATGCGGTCAAGTTTTCGCCGAAGGGCGTTTCGGTTTTGATCGGCGCGGCGCTCACCCGAAGCGGTGACCTTGCGATTGTGGTCAAGGATACCGGTCCCGGTGTGAAGCCGGAATTGCTCGATAAGGTGACGGCCCCCTTTGAGCAAATTGATATGTCATTTCAACGTTCTCGCGAGGGGCTGGGGCTTGGTTTGCCGCTCGTGCAGGCAATTGCAAAAGCTCATGGCGGGTCCTTCCGGTTGGACTCGGTCGTGAATGAAGGAACGCGCGCTATAATTGTATTGCCGGCCCGACGCATCCATGAATTGCCGGGCTCTATGCCGAAGCAACAGGGACGCGAAGTCGCCTAAGCGGCGATGACACTGACCACAATACGAAAATCGCAATATTTCGCACTTGCACAAAACCACTTGTGTCGCATACGGATCGACCTGTGCCACGATCCGGCAATCGTAATTTTACTGTCACCTCATTGCGATACGTTGTTAATAAAATCTTGAACTATTAATCCGACGCTCAGTATGGGGCGATCCGGCGAGTTCGCTTCGCGTAACGTGTTGCGTCGCAGCAAATGTTTTGCATTTGTAGTTTGTTGTAATTTTGTAACGCTATTGGTCGGACCGCAGTTGATTTTCATTCCATTACTGGACGGGAACCGATCAAAAAGAGAATAGTGTTTTCAAGACCCGGCGGCTCAAATCAGTCGGGTTCGGCACGCCCCATTCAGGGAGGGGGCAAAACAGAGGTTAGATGATGAAACAGGATTCCGTTCTTAAAGTGTTTTCTTCGCGGCTCCTTATGGGTGCTGCGTTGGGCGCGGTTGCGGCGACCGGTGCGTCGGCGCAGTCAGACCAGATCGTTGTTACGGCAACCAAGCGTGCGCAGACACTGCAGGAAGTACCGATCGCGGTTAGTGTGGTTGACGCCGAGACAATTGAAAAAGCTCAAATCAATGACCTTATTGATTTGCAGACCGTTGTTCCTTCGCTGCGCATCACGCAGCTGCAAAACGCATCGCAGACAAATTTCACCATTCGTGGATTTGGTAACGGTGCCAATAACCCAGGTATTGAAAGCTCTGTCGGTGTGTTCATCGATGGCGTTTATCGTTCACGTTCTGCGGCGGCGATCCTTGACCTTCCTGTGATGGAGCGGGTCGAGGTTCTGCGTGGTCCGCAGTCAACATTGTTCGGTAAGAACGTGTCGGCTGGTGCGATTTCGATCACAACCAAATCGCCAGAGTTCGAATGGGGCGGCAGCGTAGAAGCCAGCTATGGCAACTACGATCAGGTTCTTTTCAAAGGTTCATTGACGGGCCCGCTAACGGATACATTGGCCTTCCGCGTTTCTGGTAGCACCAATAATCGCGAAGGTTATTATACAAATATCGTTGACGGCACCGACCAGAACGAGCGCAACCGCTGGGCGGTTCGCGGCCAGCTCCTTTGGGAGCCAACCGAGAACATGTCGTTCCGGGTTATCGGTGACTACAACAAGATCGACGAGAATTGCTGTGGTGCTGTGACGATCCTTAATGGTCCGGCGACGCAGGCAATTGGCGCGCCGGTTGCGTTTGGCGGTCTCGGTGAAGAGATCACTGACGGCACCGACCCATTCTCACGCGAAGTTGCGGTCGATACCGATACATTCAACGTTCTTAAAGGTAAGGGCATTTCGCTTCAGGGCGATTGGGACCTTGGTGGTGCTCAGTTGACGTCGATCACCTCTTATCGTGAACAGACGGACTCAGCGAACACAGACGTTGACTTTTCTGGTGCTGATCTCGCGCAGAACCCACAAGACCGCAAATACGAAACCTTCACGCAAGAAATTCGTTTGGCATCGACCGGTGACAATCGTCTGGATTGGTTGATCGGTGGTTTCTATTTCAACGAAGATGTGTTCTTGCAGCGTGACGTGGTCTTCGGCTCGCAGCAGCGTGATTTTGTCAACATCTTGTTGTCACCTCTTGGCTCTGACCTCCTCACAGTTGAGGGTGGGTCGCAGGTAATTGGTGCGCTGACGACAGGTCCGACAGCGATCTTCCCGGAATTTGGTCCTGTTATGCCAATCGCATTCGGTTCGTCCTTCCAGGCGGGCACGGGTGTCTTTGGTACCTATAACATGGACAACGAATCCTATTCGCTGTTTGGTCAGTTTGACTTCGATATTACTGATCGCCTGACTCTCAGCGGCGGTGTTTCCTACATCAATGACAGCAAGACCGCGACGGGTATCAGTAACCTGACCGATGTCTTCTCGCTCTTTGATATGTCAGCGGGCGGCTCGTTCGTCGCAGCGACAATTATGGGTGGTGCAATCGGTACGCCATTTGATCCGGCAAACCCAACGCCGTTCTTCGTCGCGGCACAAACATTGGCGATGTCTGATCCAGCGACTTATCAAGCGGCCCGTGATGGTTCACTCGCAGCAGCGCAGGCAGCGCTTGCGGCTGATCCAAGCCTCAACCCATTTGCGGCATTGACGGCGGCACAGTTCTTTGCGCCACAAGTCAACTTCCCGAATGCGGCGGATCCGCTTGATAATGGCAAGCTCGACAGTGACGACATTACATGGACAGCGCGTCTTGGTTATGACCTTACCGATAGCTTGAACGCGTATTTCACATACGCGACTGGCTTTAAGGCTGGTGCGTTCAACCTATCATCGGACTCGCGTCCACCGGATCCTGTTTCTGGCTTTGGCCGGACAGCGGCACCGGAAGAAGTTCGCCTTCTTGAGCTTGGCATCAAAGCCAACTTTGATGGCGGCTATATCAACTTCGCGATTTTCGATCAGGAAATCGAAGGCTTCCAGTCAAACGTCTTTAACGGTACCGGTTTTGACCTTGCGAACGCAGGTAAACAATCAGTCCGCGGTTTTGAAATTGAATCGCTCTACTCACCGGTAACGCCACTGACATTGACCTTCGCACTGACCTATCTCGATCCGGAATATGACTCATTCACAATGGCCGGTTGTACGCCATTTGATACGGTCAATTGCGGCGCGGGCGAAGATTTCCGTGACCTTTCTGGAACACGCGTTCCAGGCGTTCACGAAGTCAGCATCACCACATCAGCGACCTATACTCATGACTTCAATGAATGGTTGAGTGGTTATGGGCGTGTTGAATATGTCCATGAATCAGATGTGCCACTTATCGAAAACATTCCGCAAAGCATCACGCGCTCTGTGAATGTTCTGAATGCCAGTGTCGGCGTTCAAACCGAAAGCGGATTCGAAGTGATGGTCTGGGGTCGTAACCTCACAGATGACGAATACTTCCTTCAGGGCTTCCCAACGGTTGTTCAGGCCGGAAGTGCGTCAGGTTACACCAATGCACCGCGTACCTACGGTGTGACAGTCCGCAAGAGCTTCTAACGCCGGACGCGTCGGGAGGGGACGAAAGAAAAGCGGGCGACCTTCGGGTCGCTCGTTTTTTTATTTCGGTTGAAATATAAAATTGCATTTAAAAAATTTAGGCCATCGCAAGATCACCTAGGGCAATCTTAATCGACCGTTGGGTGGAGATGCGGGCATGGCATTCGGAAATCAGCAGCAGGCTACAGCGCAAATCAGTTCTTCGCGTTTGGCGAATGTCATTGGCGCACCGGCAAATGAGGCTCTGGACGCAGAAATTGCGAAACCCGCGCCGCGCGTTGGCGTTCAGCCTGATCTTTCACGGATCAAGACACGGCGAAGAGAAGAAACACCGGAACAACGTAAACGCCGTATGGCGTCAAACCGATTGAATTTCGGCGCGACGATCATTGCACGGTTGGTCATCATCGCCGCGCTCGGAAATTTTGGTTACGAAGTCTATGAAATGACCGGCACGGTCCATCGCGGGGTGGCCGCCGGGGTAATCGCAATCAGCCTTGATCTGTTGCGGGTTACCGCTAAAGCCGCCGATGCGTTTTCTTCCTGACCCTCGCGCGATGCAATTTGGCGCAAAGGCTGGTCGGTTTGGCGAATCTCCCCTTTTCGTGACGCTATGTGAACATTAAAGCCCCTTGTTCTGTCACGGGGTCGCCTTATTTCCACCATCAACAACGGCCCAATTGGCGAAGGTTCATTGTCGTCTTTGGGGAGAGAGACAGATGGGTATTATCGAACTTACAATTATCAGCTTTATCGTCATCAATTCCGCGATTGGTGTATCGATTATTGTGCCGTTCCTTCGCCGTCGGCATTAGCTTTCCGAAGGCCGTTCAGCGCAATCAGCGCCCAACCGACCAGATAGCTTACGCCGCCGATTGGGGTGATTGCGCCAAGAATGCGCGGACCACCCAGCGCCATGAGATAAAGCGAACCCGCAAAAAACAGAGAGCCAATAATGAATGCCCAGCCCGCCGAACGCATCCGGCTGATGCCGGCGAAAAGCGCGCCAACACTGTGAACGAGAAAATACAGGCTTGCCGTATCCCACCATGCTGATGCTTCCGGTGAAAGGCTCAGGCCATGTGCGCCAAACGCCCCCAAGGCAACGGCACCAAACCCGGAAATCCCTGCGGCAAAAATCAAAGGTTTCATAGGGCTCCTCAAAAAGGCATGAAATATAATGTTTTTGCCTGCGTGCCTAGTTTTCGGATAATTTGCTGCGGAGATGGAGAATTCTTAAGCATCAAATTAGGGCGGCGGTCATTAAGTTGCCCCAAACTCAGATAGATTCTGACGCCCGTTATGATTGGAAGGTGAGCACTAAAATGTTCAAGCAAATCGTTCTCAGCTTTGTTGCTATCGTGTTTTGTATCCTTGCGCCGGCAAGCGCTGCGTCGCCGGAAAAGATTGATCGCCGTACCGATAAGGCGTTGGCGGAGTTTCGCGAAGACATCAGCGGTGCCAATGACGTATTGGCCAAGGCCGCAGGGGTTCTGGTTTTTCCATCCATTAAAAAAGCCGGGATCGGAATTGGCGGCGAATATGGACAGGGTGCCTTGCGCGTCGGCGGAAAAACCGTGGCGTATTATTCAACCGCATCAGCGTCCGTCGGGTTTCAGTTGGGCGCTCAGGCACGACGCCAGATCATTGTTTTCCTTGATCCGAAAGCACTCCAAAAATTTCGCGCCAGTGATGGTTGGGAAATTGGCGTCGATGCATCGGTCACGGCGGTGACGATTGGTGCGGGCGGCGCAATCGATGCAACGCAATTGAACCAACCTATCGTTGCCTTTGTTTTTGATTCAAAAGGGCTGATGTATAATTTATCGCTCGAAGGGTCTAAAATCTCGCGCATTCACGACGACTAAACCTTCGCGATGGCCGCGAGCTGCGCCCGTTTTTGTCCCTCTGGCAGAAACGATCCTTTAAAGCTGTTCTCGCAAAGCGTGCGAATATCATCCTTGGTCAGATCAACTGCGTCGATCAAGGCATAGAAGTTATCGTTTACATATCCGCCAAAATAGGACGGATCATCGGAATTCACCGTCGCGCGCAAGCCAAGATCAAGCATCCGTTTAATCGGATGGGTGCTTAGCTGATCGACGACACAGAGCTTCAAATTCGAAAGCGGGCAAACGGTCAGCGTCATCTCTTCTGCCGCTAGGCGAGCGACGAGGGCCTCGTCCTCAAGAGACCGGTTGCCGTGATCAATGCGGTCCACTTTTAGCTGGTCCAGCGCTTCGTAAACATAATCCGGCGGGCCTTCTTCACCCGCATGGGCCACAAGCTTGAGGCCCATGTCTTTTGCCTTGGCAAAAACGTTTTTGAACTTTGCGGGTGGGTGCCCTAGCTCGGATGAATCAAGCCCAATCCCGGCGATATGATCGAGCCATGGGTCCGCTTGTTTGAGCGTTTCGAATGCGTCTTCTTCGGGCAAATGGCGCAGGAAACACATGATCAATTTTGTTGTCATGCCAAATTGCATCTTCGCCATGCCGAGTGCGGTCACGATACCGCTAATGGCGGTGCCGAAGGGCACGCCGCGCGCCGTATGGCCTTGCGGGTCAAAAAAGATCTCTGCGTGGCGCACATTATCGGCGCGGGCCCGGTTGAGATAGGCCATGGTCAGGTCGAAGAAATCTTCCTCCGTCTGCAGAACATTCATGCCTTGATAGTAAATATCGAGGAAGTCTTGCAGCTCGGAGAACTGATAGGCTTTGCGAATTTCTTCGACCGATTGAAACGGAAAATCGATATTGTTTCGCTGCGCCAGCTTGAGCATGAGTTCTGGCTCAAGGCTGCCTTCGATGTGGAGATGCAATTCCGCTTTTGGCAATGCTGCCACATAGGCTTTCAGGTCAGATTTTTTCATGAATTTTTTCGCACAGCGCCAATGACCAAAACGATTGTCGCAAATACGATGCCGATCAAAGAAAACAACATGGCGGGCATGGCGCTTGAAAATTTAAGCGTGGTAGCGATTTGCTGCACGAGAACCAATGGTTCAACCGGCGCAATGATGCCAGCCGCAAAGAGCGTCAAAAGACTATTCTCGATAAGCTCGGCGACCACATAAATCGCGGGTAAAAATAAAACGATTTTGAAAACGCGTCCCCATTTGCCGGCCATTTTCAGGCCGAGCGCGATGGCCGCGGTCGACGCTAAAAAGGTCAGCACGAAATAGGGAATATCGAGCACCTGCCACAAAAGGTAATCGTTCATATTTTGGCTTAGGGCTTCGAGCGAGCGAACCGGTTCAATCGCCGGTAGGCCCGGTTGTGTTTCGGGGAGTTTTCCGCCCGCCGCCGTAATGGCACGGCTCCATGGGCCGGGGATGGTGAATGCCCAAAAGGAATAAACGAACAACAGCGCAAACCAGATTAAGAATGATCTGAAGCTGGCTTGTTCGATTTTCTTTTCCGTCCAAGACACTAGAATAAGAAACCCTCTTTAAAACCAAGGCCATCGGCATTTGCGAATTTCGCTGTGCCGTCTGTCTTCTCGATGTCGAACGCAACTTTTGTGAAGGCATTGTAGGCCGGTGTTTCGATTGTGTCGACGGCCCGGTATTCCGCTCTCGCATTATCCCTATTCACGGTCAGGTGAATAAATCCATGGTTCTCGCCAGATAGATAGCGAACGTCCTCGTTTTCGCGATTGGTCAAAAGCGCATATTCAGCGCCTTTGCCCCCAAGGAAATTCTTATTATAGGGTGAGGGCGAGCTTACGGAATGGGTTCCCAGTTCGACGCCCATATGAGCACCATTCTTATCAACAAGGTCATTGGCCCACCAGGAATGGGTGTCGCCTGTAATCACGATCATGCCGTCATCGCCGGCGGTGCGCGCCATGTCGTAAAAGCGTTCTCGCGCAGCGGGGTAGCCGTCCCATGCGTCAAAGTTTGACGGTAATCCGAAGGCGGATGTTTCGATAAAGGCGCGGGCAGGCGGCCATTCTTTTTCGAGGGCAACGATGTCTTCTTCGGTGACGTGCACATTGAGATCAGGCGAGGTGACTTTTGCCATGATCACCTGATTGGCGATTAAGCGCCAAGGTTGTCCGCGCGAAACAGAATTGCGGATCGTGCGGTCGAGATAATCGATCTGCGCACCGCCCAGCATCTCGCGGGTTTCATCCCATAAAACGGTGGATTTAAAGGTTTCGATTTCCTCTGGTGTGTTTAGGGCCCTTACGACATCGCCATAATCAAATTGCTTTGTTCGCGCCATAAGGCGGGTTTCAATGGCCGCAATGGTCATCAAATTACCATAGGAAAACGATCGGAAGAACGCTTCCGGTGTCATGTTGGGCTCGCGCACGGGCATCCATTCATAATAGGCCTGAAGCGCGGCGCGGCGGCGCGTATGCCAATCGCCATCGGTCGCCGGGTCATGATGTTCAGCGCCATCTTTCCAAGAATCATTGGCCGTCTCATGATCATCCCAAATAGAGATCATCGCGTGATTTTTATGCATGGCCTGACTGGAGGGGTCCGATTTATATTGCGCGTGCCGGATGCGGTAATCGCTTAAGGTTACGCAATCATGCGGCGGAAGATGCTCTCGCCCAAGCTTGCGGCCCGCCTCGCCGCCATAGCCGTTGCGGCTATATTCATAAATATAGTCACCAAGATGAATGACCGCATCAATATCATCTTGCCGGGCAACTAGGTCGTATACGTTGAAATATCCAAACGGAACATTCGAGCACGACATCACCGCAAATCTGGCTTGGTCGACATTCCCCATAGGCAGCGTTTTTGTTCGCCCGGTAGGAGAGATCATGCCACCAACGGTAAAGCGATAGAAATAGGTGCGGCCGGGTTCCAGCCCCTCTGCAAGGACTTTGACGGTCCAATCCCGTGATGCGCCGGTCTGGGTTTCGCCTGAGCGAAGGACCGAAGAAAAGCTTTCGTCACTGGCAACTTCCCAAGCAATTTTGGCGCGGGTTGTGTTGTCTGCGTCCGGTAAGGTCAGGCGGGTCCACAAAATAACATCATTTACGCCGGGGTCGCCGCTTGCAACGCCATGGGCAAACACGCCCTGAGGCGCGGTTGTAAGCGCCACATAAGGTGTCATTTTGGGTGTAGTCGCGCAGGACGCAGCGCCAGCGGCGATGCCTGTTGTTATCGCGGCGCGGCGTGTGAATTTCGACATGGTCAAACCCCTCTTTACCGATTTTTCTTTTTTCGGCACGAAACCCGATCTGGAAAATATACCGCACCTTAAGTCATAAGGCGGGGTGGTCGCCCGGATATTTTACGCTAATCTTATGACATAACATTGAGCACCTACGAAGTGTGTCTCGCAGCATGTTGAGGAATAGTATGCAAAAATTAGGAAGAACGGCACTCGCTGTTCTTGTGCCGACACTTATGCTTGGCGCGTGTTCGCAAGAATCTGGAGAGGCGAATAACGACGCCGAGACGCCTGCTACGGAAGTGGCGACGACAGAGGGCGAAACCGAGGTTAAATCCGACAAGGAACCAGTAAGGCCGCCAGCGGACCCTTTTCCCTCGACCTATCAGCCTTATCCCGGTGAAACCGTCTTGTTGAGCGGCGCGACGATCCTGACGGGGACTGGTGAGCGCATCAATAATGGCGATGTTTTGCTGCAGGACGGAAAAATCGCGGGCCTTGGCGAAGCGGGCTCGCTGACGGTGCCAGAAGGTGCGGTGACCATTGATGCGGACGGCAAATGGATCACGCCGGGCATTATCGATATCCACTCTCATCTTGGTGATTATCCTTCGCCGTCAACCGAATCCACGGCGGATGGCAATGAAGTCACCTCACCGAACACCGCCCATGTTTGGGCAGAACATTCGGTCTGGCCTCAAGATGCCGGTTTTACCCGTGCGCTCGCTGGCGGTGTGACATCGCTACAGATCCTTCCCGGTTCGGCGAATCTGTTTGGTGGCCGGTCGGTTGTTCTTAAAAATGTGCCTTCACGGTCCGTACAAGGAATGAAGTTTCCGAATGCACCCTATGGCCTGAAAATGGCCTGTGGTGAAAATCCGAAACGCGTTTATGGCGATCGCGGTGGCCCCGATACGCGCATGGGCAATGTTGCGGGCTATCGCGCTGCATGGATCGAAGCGCAAGCCTATCAACAGAAATGGGAAAAATACTGGCGCGAATTCGACGAGTGGAAAAAAGACGACAGCGACGACAAGTCTGACAATCCGCCGGAGGCACCAACCCGCGATTTGAAACTTGAAACTCTGGCCGGTGCACTCGAAGGCGACATTGTCGTTAATATGCATTGCTACCGTGCCGACGAGATGGTTCAGATTCTCGATATCGCGAAAGAGTTTGATTATCAGGTCACAACATTCCACCACGCAATCGAAGCCTATAAAATCGCGGACTATCTTGCGGAAAACAATGTTTGTGCGGCGGTTTGGGCCGATTGGTGGGGCTTTAAGCTCGAAGCGTTTGATACAGTTGGTGCGAATGCGGCCCTGATCGATGCGCAGCCAAATAGCTGTGCCATCATCCATTCTGATAATGCAGGCGATATTCAACGCCTCAATCAGGAAGCAGCAAAAGCGATGGCCGATGGTCGGCGGATCGGTTTTGAGATTGAACCGAAAGACGCAATCGGCTGGATCACATCAAACCCTGCAAAAGCCATGGGGATCATCGATCAAACCGGAACACTTGAGACCGGCAAGATGGCTGATGTGGTTGTCTGGAACCGAAATCCGTTCTCGGTCTACGCCCGGGCAGAGAAAGTTTATATTGATGGTGCACTGATGTTTGACCGCGCCGATCCTTCGCTATCCCCACGGGTGGATTTCGAACTTGGTCAACATGACAACAGCTTTACCGGTGGTGCAGGACAATGAGAAAGTTAATGAAAAAGACGCTTATAAGCCTTTTGGCATCCAGCGCAGCCGTATTTTCTGCCGCGCTGGCGCAAACTACGGCGATCATGGATGCGCGCGTGCATACGATCGCCGGTGACGTCATCGAAAATGGTGACATCATCATTCGTGATGGCCGCATCGCAGAAATCGGGGCGGACCTGACGGCACCGGCCGGGGCAACCGTCATTGATGCGACGGGCAAGATCGTGACGCCGGGATTGTTTGTTCCCTATTCACAGATCGGTCTGGTTGAGATTGGTTCCCAGAAAGAAACAAATGACTCCAGACCCGCAGAGGGCTTTCCGCTTAGCGCGGCCCTCAATACGATTGACGCCTTCAACCCTTCATCGGTTGTCATTCCGGTAAATCGCGCTGAAGGCGTGACCCGTGCGCTATCCGCGCCATCGGCTGGCGACAAATTATTCGGTGGCCGGGCTGCGGTGGTCGATCTTTCCGGCCGTGCCAATTCGATCACCAAGGCCGAAGCCGCGCAGGTGGCGGTTATGGGCTATGGCGGCGCTGCACGTGCCGGCGACACCCGCATGGGGGCTTGGGCGGTGCTTCGTGAGTATCTTGATGAAGCGCGGTCATATCATGCAAACCCGAACGAATATACGCGTCGTCCGCGTAATGAACGTTTTGCTTTGTCTGACCTTAAGGCGCTCGGTGCGGTGATCGATGGTCAACAGCCTTTGATCGTTCAGGTGAACAGCGCCAATGACATTCGTTCCGTCATCCGGCTGAAAAATACCTATCGGTTGAATATCGTTATTCTCGGCGGTACCGAAGCTTGGCGCGTTGCGGATGAACTGGTGTCTGCAAATATACCGGTGATTATTTCGGGTCTCGCTAATCTTCCCCGTCAATTTGAAGATATTGATTCGACCCTTAAAAACGCTGCCCGCCTTCATCGTGCGGGTGTGAAACTCGCATTTGTTTCCGACACGCATAAAGCGCATTTGATCCGTCAACATGCGGGGAATGCGGTGGCGGAAGGATTGCCAATGGCAGCCGCACTGCGGGCGATCACGCTCACGCCAGCGGAAATCTATGGCGTCGATAGCCAGCTTGGTTCGCTCGAAGTGGGCAAGATTGCCGATGTCGTGATTTGGGATGGCGATCCACTTGAGGTGACGACACAGCCAGAGGCCGTGTTCATTGCCGGTCAGCAACAAGGCCTGAACAACCGCCAGAAAATGCTGGTGGAACGCTATCGCGACCTAACGCGGGGTGATTTGCCTTTCGCTTATCGCGGCGGCGAGTAAGATCAGGCCTCGATCACAAACTTGCTTCGACCAAAGTGCCAGCCTCAACCAAAGCGATTGTCAATGTGATGTCTGACGGTTGAGGCGGCTTAATACCAAGGTCGGGATCAATCCAAGAATAATCAAAATCAGTGCAGCCGGTGCGGCGTCCGCGAGACGCTCATCGGCTGCAAGTCTATAGATATGTGTGCTGAGCGTTTCAAAATTGAAAGGCCGCAATATCAATGTCGCCGGCAGCTCTTTGGCGATATCAATCGCAACAATCGCCGCGCCAGCAAGAATTGACCGTTTCGCCAGAGGCAGATGGAGTTCGCGCAAAATCCGCCCTGAATTTGCGCCCAACATTCGCGCAGCGGCATCCATTTGCGGGCTGATTTGCTGTAACCCGCCATCGGCCGCATTAAACCCTGCCGTCAGAAAACGCGCCACATAAGCATATAAAAGGGCCGCGACCCCGCCCGCAGCGGCGACACCGGATACGCGCCCGATATTGGCGGTCAGCGCGAGAATACCAATGGCCATCACCGCGCCGGGCACCGCGTAGCCAAGGGTTGCAATCCGGAGAAAGAATTTTGCGATATGGCCACGGGCCCGCCGCGCGCCATAGGCCAGAATGAGGGCAAGGGCCATGGCAAAAACCGCCCCAATCGCGGCGATAAATGCGGTGTTGATACCGGCTTTGGTAAAGGCATTGATCGAGGGGCCGCTTTGCTGAAGGTCGAGCAATGAAAGCAAGACGGCTGCGGGCGCAATAAAGCCTAAAATCACAGGCAATGCACAAAACACAATCGCCAAAAGGGCATGGGGCGCAGACAAAGCCAAGCGGCGATTAGCGCGATGGGCGCGCGTATCCTCGGTCGTTCGGCCACGGCGACCTGCCTGTTCCAATATCGCTAAAAGCAACGCCAGAAAGAACAGCCCCGCCGCCAATTGCATCGCCGCCGAAAGGTCGCCCATGCCATACCAGGTGCGAAAGATACCGACGCTAAGGGTCGGCACACCAAAGTAATCCGCAACGCCATAATCCGCCGTAATTTCCATGAGCGCCAAAGCGAGCCCGCCAATAAAGGCCGGGCGACTGAGCGTGAAAAGAATTTCAACCGCTGTGCGGGCAGGGCTTGCGCCGAGGGACCGGGCTGCCTCCATCATCGACGCCGAGCGTGACGCCAAGGCCGCATTCATCGCGAGATAAATATAGGGATAGGTCGTCAGCATCAGGATTAATGCCGCACCGGGGAGTGACCGGATCTCCGGCAGGTTGTTTGCGCCGATAATATTCGCGACAAGGCCGAACGGTCCGAACAGGTCGCCATAAGCATAGGCCCCCACATAGGCGGGGATGGCAAAAGGCAGCGCAAGGGCAACCGCGAGCAACCGCCTGCCGGGAAAATCGGTCAAAGAAATTAATAAGGCTGAGACAACACCAATGACGCTCGCGCCTATTCCCGCAAACAGGCAAAGCAGCAAGGTGGTGCGCAAATAACGACCACCAGTAACCGACAGCATATGCGCCTGCGCTTCGCCGAGACCGCTTTGGGCCGCGCCGACAATAATCGCGATGATCGGGGCCGCCGCTAAGAGAGCGATGAGCAAAATCCCCATAAGGCCCGGGGCGAGACGTTTTGTCGGTCTGGATTGTGCCTCCAACCGCCCGCCTTCTTCGGTAATTGTTGTCATCGTTCTTAATTCTCGTTCTCAACAGGTGACATCTATGCGAAAATGCGGCATTTCCCAAGCCTTCTTGTTTGGGACGTCCGCAATATTGGTCTTGTTGGCACGGGTGACGGGCGGCCTCGGCGTAAAAAAGGGTAGCGCGAACCGGACATGAGCCTGATCTTGCGGGATATTTCTCACCGTTTTGGTGATGTCAGGGCTGTGCGCGGGGCGTCGCTGGAAATCCGTCCGGGAGAGATTGTGTGCCTCTTTGGGCATTCCGGTTGCGGCAAGACGACTCTTTTGCGGATCGCGGGCGGTCTGGAGCCGCTTCAGTCGGGCTCCGTTGAACTGGACGGAACCGAAATTGCGAAACCGGGCAATGAAATCCCGCCGGAAAAACGACCGATCGGATTGGTCTTTCAAGATTACGTTCTGTTCCCGCATCTGACGGTTGCGAAAAATATTGCCTTTGGTTTGGCGGGCGAGACCGATGAAAAAGCGCGCGTCGCGGAACAGCTCGAGCACTTCAATATCAAAGATCTTGCGCGGCGCTATCCTCATGAACTTTCGGGCGGGCAGCAGCAACGCGTCGCGTTGGCCCGCGCCATGGTGCGGCGACCAAAGGCATTGTTGCTCGACGAGCCATTCGCCAGCATTGATGTCGCCTTGCGGCGTCGCCTGCGCGAGCGATTAAGACGCATACTGAAAGACCAGAACGCCGCCGTTCTGCTCGTGACCCATGACGCAGAAGAAGCCCTTTCACTCGGTGATCGTGTCGCGTTAATGCGCGCCGGCGAGATTATCGAAGTCGCCACCCCGGAGACGCTTTACCAAACACCGAAAACCATCGAAGGGGCGGCGCTGTTTCCGGGCAGCCAAAGAATTTCCGGTAATGTTAAATCCGGTATGTTTCAATCGTTCCTCGGGCCGGTGCCGCTCAATGGTGCATCACGAGACTTGAATGACGGCCCGGCAACGGCAGTGGTGCGGCCCGATACGCTGGTCGCGATCTTCGATCCTGCGGGCAAGTTCCATGTGGCCGATACGCGCTTTGCCGGTCCTGGCTGGCTGACACGATTGGAAACTGATGAAGGGGCGCATCTTTCAGTTTTGATGGATGCCCGTCCTGATTATGCGACCCATATGAATGTCACGGTTGATTGGGAACGCGCGTTTATTTTCGGCGCTTAGAAATCCGCCGGCGCGGCGGTTGCAATCCGTGCTAATAACGCTATACCCCTGTTATTAAGAATTATTCGCAAATATCAGGATGGCGGTTTTTATGGCGCAGGTCAGTAATTCTCACGTTTCTCGATGGGGTATGGCTCTGGTGATCGGGCTCGGGGTGGTCGCGCTGGCGGCATGCGGCGGCGAAACCACCACGGACAGCCCGGCAGCCAAGCCAGCGGGAGAGGTGAATGTTTATTCCGGTCGTCATTACGATTCGGATGCAGAAATCTATGCGGCCTTCACCAAGGAAACCGGGATCAAGGTCAACACAATCGAAGCCGGTGGGGACTCCTTGATCGAACGTATTGCCCAAGAAGGGGAAGCAAGCCCGGCTGATATTTTCATCACGGCGGATGCGGGCATTCTCTGGCGCGCGGAAGAACGCGATGTCTTTCGCAGCATCGATAACCCGACATTGGAAAGCCGCGTTCCGCCGCAATATCGTCATCCTGAAGACAAATGGTTCGGGCTCTCAAAGCGGGCGCGGATCGTCATTTACAATAAAGAGATGGGTTTGCCCGAAGGTTTAGAGACCTATGCGGATCTTGCGGACCCGGCTTATCGCGGGATGATCTGTGTACGGTCTTCATCCAATATCTACAACCAATCTTTGCTGGCATCGCGGATTGCGCATTTCGGTTCCGAAGCGGCTGAGGAATGGACGCGCGGCGTCGTTGCGAATTTTGCGCGTAAGCCGCAAGGCAATGACACTTCCCAGATCGAAGCGGTGGCCGCAGGGCTTTGCCGCCTTGGTATAGTCAATTCCTATTACACCGCACGCTTCATTGGTTCGGACAATGAAAAGAACGCCGCCATCGGTGAGAAATTTGATCTGTTCTTCCCCGATCAGGATGGTAATGGCGCGCATGTGAATATTTCCGGTGCGGGGGTAACGAAATATGCGCCGAACCCGGAAAATGCGGAAAAGCTGCTTGAGTTCCTGTTGCGTGATGAAACGCAAAAAGCCTTCGCGAGCGGTAATAACGAATATCCGGTCGTGCCGGGTGTTGAGGCGCGTGGGCCAATCGCCGCCTATTCAGATTTCAAAGCTGATGCGCTGCCGGTGTCCGCACTCGGAGAAAACCAAGCCGAAGCCGTTCGGATTTTTGACCGGGTCGGTTGGCAATAGCGCTACGAAAACCGATTTAAAAAGCCCGCCCTATGGCGGGCTTTTTTATTCCTCACCAATATCGATAGATTTCCCGCGTGCGGCCGGGTGCGGAATATCCCAGCCAAAAAAGACTTCAATAGCGCTGATTTTGCCGTCCTTGAGCGAAAGAATTTCGGTATTTCGGAATTCGCGCCCCGAGATCAAGGTCACTTCATAGGACGCGACCACGTCATCGCCGCTTTCAAAAAGCCGTATAAATTCAATATGTTTGGTCGCTTCGTGGTTGGGCCAACATCGCTCCATATAAGAAGCGCGGTCAATATGATTGTCATAGGGGCTGGTGAAGCTGAAATCGTCGGCGATCAAGGCTTCGATTTCGTCGCGATCATCATTCACATAGGCCCGCAGGGCTCTTTTCACGATGTCAGTATTTTCAGACATTTACGCCTCCCATCAAATTGGTTGGCCCGGACCGAACGTAGTTCCGGTTGATAATCTCACCTTAGGGGTGCTTTTTGCTTTGTCATACGATATAACAAAGATATAACAGTCATATATCCTCGGGAGGGAATTTATGTCTGACGAAACAACAAAAACGGGTGACGAGCATAAGGGCGTAAAACGGCCTGCCGGTCTATTGAAAAATGAAAAGCTCGTCTGGAATGTTCTCGCTGAGAACAAAGAGCCACTCAAAGCCTATGAAATTCTCGATAAACTCAAAGAGTTGGGCGTTCGCGCGCCGATGACCGTTTATCGGGCGCTCGATGGGCTCGAGACTAAGGGGCATATCCACAAACTTGATGGGCTGAATGCCTTTGTGCTTTGCAATCACGAAGGCCCTCATGTCGTGCAGACTTTTCTCGTTTGTGAGAGTTGTTCAACCGTAAAAGAGTTGGAAGTTGTCGCCGTTGAGGCGGATATTGCGCCGGCAGTGCGTGCTGCTGCTTTCGACATGCATACGGCCCGGCTTGAGATCAAAGGGAATTGCAACGCGTGCGCGGCGGCCTAAGTTTTTGTTGTGCAACGCCGTTGAGAATCATTGACTCCGCTTGTGGCCTGCCTATTGTCCGACGCAATGTTCATTTGTGAACAAGCTCCCATGCGGGAGAGACCATTTTGAATGGCGCCGAAGGAGCAACCGCCCCGGAAACTCTCAGGCAAAAGGACCGCATGAAGCGTTAAAGGCTGGAAAGTGGGCTTGGATGCCCCACCGACGGAGTAAGCGGAAATTCCCGTGAAATCTCTCAGGTCCCGTGACAGCCGGGGTTGCCGCAGTTTAGCGGCGATTTTTGTCATGGGACGGATGAATGTCAGAGAATTTAAAAAAGACTCCCCTAAATGAATTGCACCGCGCATTGGGCGGTAAGATGGTCGAATTCGCCGGTTACGAAATGCCGGTTCAATTTCCATTGGGTGTTTTAAAAGAACACCAGCACACGCGCGAGAATGCGGGCCTCTTTGATGTCTCGCATATGGGGCAGGCATTCCTGACAACGACCGAAGCCAAAATCGGTACACAAGAAGCCCATGAAAAAATCGCAGCGGCAATCGAGACGCTGGTCCCCGGTGAAATCAAGAAGCTGAAACAGGGCGGCATGCGCTATAGCGTGCTTTTGAATGATGATGGCGGCATCCTTGATGATTTGATGATCACGCGCCCAATCCGCGATGAAAATCAGGGTACGCTGTTTCTGGTTGTGAACGCCGCCATGAAGGATCAGGATTTTGCTTTGATCGAGAAAAAACTCGACGGCATTGCAAAGCTAGAGCGCGCGGAACGTCGTGCGCTACTCGCAATTCAGGGGCCGAAAGCGGCCGAAGTCGTTGAGCGGATCATCCCCGGCGCGGGTGAGCAGACCTTTATGACGATGCGGCCTTATTCTTGGCCTGCAAATAACAATGAGGGCATGAAGGTTCTCGTCAGCCGTTGCGGTTATACGGGCGAGGATGGATTTGAACTTTCCGTCCAGGTCGGTTTTGCGGAACAGCTCGCCAAGGCCTTGTTGGCGGAGCCGGAAGTCGAGCCGATCGGACTCGGTGCGCGCGATTCGCTTCGCCTTGAGGCCGGGCTATGTCTTTACGGTCATGATTTGACGCCAGAAACATCGCCGATTGAAGGGAATATCGGCTTTGCAATCGGCAAACGCCGCCGCGAAGAGGGCGGTTTCCCCGGCGCGGCGCGCATTCTGAGCGAGCGCGAAGAAGGGCCGAGCCGCCTGCGGGTCGGTATCTTGCCAGACGGCAGAGCGCCCGCCCGTGAGGGGACAGAAATTCAGTCTAAAGATGGAAAAGCCATCGGCACCGTAACTTCTGGCGGGTTCGGCCCGACCTTTGGCGGGCCTATCGCCATGGGCTATGTCGCATCAGAATTTGCCAAGACTGGGACTGAAGTGAATTTAATCATCCGGGGCAAAGCCGTGTCGGCGAAAATCGCTGATATGCCATTCGTGCCTCAAAATTATTACCGCGGTTGAGGAGACTAACATGACAAAATATACTGAAGATCATGAATGGGTGCGCGAAGAAGGCGGCCATTACGTAATTGGCATTAGTGCCCATGCGGCCGAACAGCTTGGCGATGTGGTATTTGTCGAGCTGCCGGAAGTCGGCAAGAGCTTCAACAAAGGCGACGACATGGCCGTCGTTGAATCGGTCAAGGCCGCATCTGACGTATACGCACCGATTTCAGGTGAAATCGTCGAGGTCAATCAGTCAATTGTCGATCAGCCCGGTAAAATCAACGAAGCCGCTGACAATGATGCGTGGTTTGTGAAAATCAAAGCGAGCGACGCAAGCGAACTTGACGCGCTGATGGACGAAGCAGCCTATAAAACATTTACGGAAAGCAATTCCTGATGCGTTATCTACCGCTGAATGATACGGATCGTCGGGCGATGATGAATGTCATCGGCACCGATAATATTGACGCGCTATTCTCTGACGTGCCGGCGAATGCGCTGAATGCGACATTCGACTTGCCTGATCATCAAAGCGAGATGCAGGTCGAGCAGGCGCTCGGTGCGATGGCTGCGAAAAACCGTGCAGCAGGCGCGGGGCCGTTTTTTATTGGGGCCGGTGCTTATAAACACCACATCCCGGCGACAGTCGATCATATTATTCAGCGGTCAGAGTTTCTGACGGCCTACACGCCCTATCAGCCAGAGATCGCACAAGGAACCTTGCAATATTTGTTTGAGTTCCAGACGCAGGTTGCGGCGCTTACTGGCATGGAAGTCGCCAATGCGTCCATGTATGACGGCTCCACTGGCTGCGCTGAAGCGGCTTTGATGGCACGGCGTATTACCAAGCGGAACAAGATTTTGGTCTCTGGTGGGCTGCATCCGCAATATGGCGCGGTGACCCGCACTAATCTTGAACTCGTCAACGCCACGGTTGAATTATCGCCGATTGATGTTGATGCCTCCGAGGACTTGATCGGCCAGATCGATGACGACACGGCCTGCGTCATCGTTCAGAACCCGGATGTCTTTGGTAATATTCGCGACCTGACCCCGATCGCAGAGGCGGCCCATGAAAAAGGCGCGCTTTTGGTTGCGGTGGTCACCGAGGCCGTTTCGCTTGGCGCGCTTAAAAGCCCCGGCGAGATGGGCGCTGATATTGTCGTCGGCGAAGGCCAGTCGATTGGCAATGGTCTTAATTTCGGTGGGCCTTATGTGGGCCTTTTTGCGACCCGTCAAAAATATATCCGCCAGATGCCAGGCCGGCTCTGCGGTGAAACGGTCGATGCCGAACGCAAGCGTGGTTTCGTGTTGACGCTTTCAACCCGCGAGCAGCATATCCGCCGCGATAAAGCGACGTCGAATATCTGCACCAATTCGGGTTTATGCACGTTGGCGTTCACCGTTCATATGACGCTTTTGGGTGAGGCTGGTTTGCGCCGCTTGGCGATGCTCAATCATGAAGCGGCGTGTAAAACCGCTAACGCTCTAGCCGCAATCGACGGCGTTGAAGTGGTCAATAAGAGCTATTTCAATGAATTCACATTGCGCCTTCCGGTAAAAGCCAGCGAGATCGTTGAGCGTTTGGCAAGTGACGGCATTCTCGCCGGTGTCCCCGGTGATCGACTTTGGCCATTTGATCGGTCTGCCGATAATTTATTGCTTGTCGCCGCAACGGAATGCGTCAGCGATGAAGATATTGATCGTTTCGCCACTAGCCTGCGTGGAGCATTGTCATGAATAATCAGGGCCGCGCCACACGCGCAGAAACTACAACCGTAAATGATGCACCGACCTTCACCGGCAACAAGGCGCTTCAAATTGAAGAGGCTTTGTCATTCGAGATCGGTGATTTCGCCGGCACGGGCGTCGATATGCCAGCGCCGAGTGGCGACGAAGACCGCCTGGGCGGGCTCAATCGGAATAGTGATATTGGCTTGCCGGGCTTGTCTGAGCCGGAAACCATGCGCCATTTTGTGCGTCTTTCGCAAAAGAACTATGCAATCGACATGGGGCCGTTCCCGCTTGGCTCGTGCACCATGAAACACAATCCGCGCCTTAACGAAAAAGTTGCGCGGTTGCCGGGTTTTGCGGACCTTCATCCGCTTGCGCCGGAATCTGCCGTGCAAGGCGCATTGGAAGTCATCGACGAATTGGCCCATTGGCTCAAGGAACTGACTGGCATGCCCGCCGTTGCGATGTCGCCAAAGGCCGGTGCCCATGGCGAGCTTTGCGGCATGATGGCGATCAAGGCGGCTTTGATTGCGCGCGGTGAGGGCGAGACCCGGCTGCGCGTGCTTGCCCCAGAATCTTCACACGGAACAAATCCGGCAACCGCCGTTCAGTGTGGCTTCAAGGTCGAGGCCATCCCTGCGGATAAAACGGGCCGGGTCGATATTGCGGCGCTGAAAGAAAAGCTCGCCCCCGATGTCGCCGGTATCATGGTGACCAACCCGAATACATGCGGGCTGTTTGAACGCGACATTCGCGAAATGGCCGATGCGGTTCATGAGGCGGGCGGCTATTTTTATTGTGACGGCGCGAATTTCAACGCCATCGCTGGCAAGGTTCGCCCCGGTGACCTTGGCGTCGATGCCATGCACATCAATCTTCACAAGACCTTTTCGACGCCGCATGGCGGCGGCGGACCGGGTTCTGGCCCAACAGTGTTGTCTGATGCGCTCGCGCCTTTTGCGCCTGTTCCCTATGTGATTTGTGAAGACGGTAAATATAGCCTGATCGAATCGCGCCGCGCTGCCAAAGACGAAGGCGACGGCCATGAAAGCATGGGGCGTTTAACAGCGTTCCACGGTCAGATGGGCATGTTTGTTCGTGCGCTCGCCTATATGCTTAGCCATGGTAAGGACGGTGTGCGTCAGGCTGCCGAAGATGCGGTATTGAACGCGAATTATGTGCTTGCGCGCCTCAAAGCGGAAATGACCCCTGCCTATGAAGGCTATTGCATGCACGAAGCGTTGTTCGATGACCGGTTCTTGAAAGACACCGGCGTTGAAACGATTGATTTCGCAAAGGCGATGATCGACGAAGGCTATCACCCGATGACCATGTATTTCCCGCTGGTCGTTCATGGTGCCATGTTGATCGAGCCAACGGAGTCAGAATCAAAGCGCGAGCTTGATCAGTTCTGTGATGCGTTGCTCTCGCTTGCCAAGCGGGCGAAGGCAGGTGAGGCAGAGGCGTTCAAAGCGGCACCGGTTCACGCGCCGCGTCGGCGCCTCGACGAAACCGCAGCCGCGCGCAAGCCGGTCCTGCGCTGGACACCGGAAGAGCCGGCAAAAGCCGCCGAGTAAGTCTACGCCCCCGGCTTCACGCGGGGGCGTAACTCGTCCTATTGTTGCCCTTAAAACGAATAAGGGCACGATATGGATTTCCTGAACAGTTTCACCGTAAACGGGCTAGAGCTGTTGGCGACGATTTTTATCTTCGTCATTGGCGTTACGGTTCTTGCGATTGTGGCGATGTTCATTCTGGACGCGACCCAATCGAAGGATGCAATCCGCCATAATTATCCGGTCATCGGGCGGTTCCGTGATCTCTTTACCCATCTTGGTGAGTTCTTTCGGCAATATTTCTTTGCGCTTGATCGCGAAGAAATGCCGTTCAATCGCGCCGAACGGGACTGGATCTACAGGTCTGCGAAAGGCCAGAACAACACAGTTCCCTTTGGATCAACGCGCAACCTCACGATTGTTGGTACACCGATATTTGTGAATGTTGCCTTTCCGCGACTTGATGAAGAGGCGTCGGATCCGCCTCCTGTTGAGTTCGGGCCCTTTACGCCTAATCCCTACCGGCTTTCGTCGATCATCAATATTTCTGCCATGAGTTATGGTTCGCTATCGAAGCCCGCTATTCAGGCACTCTCGCGCGGCGCACATTTGGCAGGTTGCTACTTAAATACAGGCGAGGGCGGCCTTGCGCCTTATCACCTCGAAGGCGGATGCGATATCGTCTTTCAAATGGGCACCGCGAAATATGGCTGCCGGGATGATCATGGCCGGCTTGATGATGAAAAGCTGCGCGCCATCGCGATGAACCCACAGGTCAAAATGATCGAGGTCAAACTCGCGCAAGGGGCCAAGCCGGGTAAGGGCGGTATATTGCCAGCGGCGAAGGTCACGCCGGAGATTGCGGAAATACGGCATATTCCGGTGCATACGGCGTCAATCTCGCCGAACCGGCACCCTGAAATCGACAATATTTCTGAGCTTATTGATTTCATCGGACGGGTACGGAGTGTATCGCGCCTGCCCACCGGTTTTAAAACTGTTATCGGTGCCTATGGCTGGGTTGATGAGCTTTGCGATGAAATCGAACGGCGCGGAATTGAATCGGCACCGGACTTCATCACCCTTGATGGCGGCGATGGCGGGACCGGTGCCGCGCCGATGTCGCTCATGGATAATGTTGGATTACCGCTCAAACAATCGCTGCCGATGCTGGTCGATATATTGGAGCGGCGCGGGCTGCGCGACCGGATCAAGGTGATCGCATCAGGCAAGCTCGTTACCCCGGCGGAGGTCGCCTGGGCCTATTGCGCGGGCGCAGATATGGTCAACACCGCGCGGGGCTTTATGTTTTCGATCGGCTGTATTCAGGCCATGAAATGCCACACCAATAATTGCCCGACCGGTGTGACGACCCATAAAAAACATCTGCAAGGGGGGCTCGATCCGGAAGTGAAGGGGCCGAGCGTTGCAAATTTCGTCAATAAGATGCGCAAAGATGTTGCGATGATTGCCCATTCCTGCGGCGCGCCACATGCGCGCGGATTGCGGCGCATGCATGTCCGCATTCAACAGGCCGATGGAACGTCGGTGCCGCTGGATCAATTGCTGGCGCGTAATCGCCCGCTTGCGCCCCATGAATATCAAAAGCAGCGCTAGGGGTTAAATCCGCCAGCCTTGAGAAAAGCGATTTCTGCTTGTGTTGATTCGCGCCCTAAAATTTTATTCCGATGCGGGAAGCGCCCATAGTCGCGAACAATCTCATAATGCTCGATCGCGAAGGGCATGTTCATCGTACTCGGAAGTTGCGCTTTAAAGAGCGCAACCGATTCGATTTGAACGTTTAGGTCTTCGGCGTGCATGAAGGGCATATAATAAAATGCCTTGGTGCGATCATCAGCAAGCTTGTCATGTCGCCGACGAATCGCTTCACGCGCGATCTCAAGGGCCTGCGCATCTTGCGCAAAGGCGCGCGGCGTATCGCGGAATAGATTGCGCGAGAATTGGTCGAGCAGGATGATCAAGGCGAGCGAATAGCGCGGATGAGCACGCCAGACATCCAGATGCCCGGCCTTCGCGGCGGCTACATAATGAGCAAACCGGCGCGCAATCTCGGCGTCAAAGTCATCGTCGCGACGAAACCATTGATAAGGTTTCGCCTCTTCGAACCAGAATGTCAGGATTGATTCGGCGGCAGCCGCCGTGGGCCGAATTGATCGGCCAGAGGAGGGGAGGCCTAAAGCCCCGCCCATTAATTGAGTTTGTCGCGCAGACCAGCAATCGCTTTGTCGATGAAGGGGCCTTGTGCGCCGCCATCCATCCGGTCGCGAATGATGGTGCGTGCAGCTTCGATTGCGAGGTCGGCAGTTTGGCCGCGAACTTCTGAAATGGCTTGTGCCTCAGCGCGCGCGATTTTCTCTTCCGCGGCTTTGGTCCGTCGTTCGGTTTGTTCCGCGATTTTCTCACGGGCTTCGACCGCAAGACGCTGCGCATCTTTTTTGGCCTGTTCAATGATCGCCGCCGCTTCTTCTTCGGCTTCGCGTTGGCGACGCTGGTAGCTGGCGAGAAGCTCTTGGGCTTCTTCGCGCATTTTACGGGCTTCATTGATCTCGTCAGAGATTTTCTGCGCACGTTTGTCGAGGCCACCGACGATCATTTTGTGTACGCCAGCGCGGGCGAAAACGACGACGACAACGATGAACGCAATCAGAACATAAAGCGAAGTGTCCTGAAACAGACCCGGAGCTGCATGTCCCGCTTCAGCGGTTTCAGCAGCGGCAGCAACGGCAAGGCTTGAATATGCGATCATCGTCATAGTCTTTCAAAATTCAGCGCGAGTACTTTTAGGCGCGAGCAACGCCGTCAATGGCTTTGGAAACGGCTTCATCGGTTGGGGCCTCGTCGATGAGGGTCTCAACCACCGCCCGTGTTGTTTCCGCCGCAGCTTCACGAACTTTCGCCGCTGCATTGGCTTTCATCTCTGCGATGCGTGCTTCGGCAGCTTCCAATTGCTTTTCGAGCGCGGCATCTGTTTCTGCCTGCTCTTTTGCAATATCGGAATCAACCTCTGCGCGGGTGTCTGCCGCAATGCCTTGCGCCTTGGCGCGGGCATCGGCGAGGGCCTGATTATAGGCGTTCTCGGCATCTTCCGCCTGACGTTTGAACTCATTCGCCTGATCAAGGTCATCCGCAATACGGTCGCGGCGTTCCTCGATGGCACCACCCAAAGCAGGGAGGAACCGGCTCGACATCAGAGCAAAGAGAATACCGAATGTGATGGCGAGCCAGAATAGCTGGCTAGGCCACCATGTGGGGTCCAACTGCGGCAGGCCAGCAGATTCCCCGTGGGACTCTGCAGCACCTGCGGCAGCGGCTAGCATTATCGAAGAAAAAGACAACGTAAGCTTCTTTCTGCTTTGATGACGTTACGACTTAAAGAACGTTCAAAAGAATCAGGATCGCGATAACGAAGCCAAGAAGACCCGTGAATTCTGTCAGCGCGAATGCGAGAAGCATGGTTGGCTGGTTTTGAGCTGATGCTGACGGGTTGCGGAATGCGCCCGAAAGAAAGCTAGAAAAGATAAGGCCAAGACCGATGGCTGCGCCAGCGAGTGGAATTGATGCAATGCCCGCCCCGATCAGTTTTGCTGCTTCAGCGTCCATTTTTTACTCCTAGTGAGGTTATCGTTGAGCCGGTGATCCCATAATCGCGGCTGGCTCTTCGCGCCGCGCGGGAATTTGTTGTTAGTGGTCAGCCGCGTGTGCCGCATCGCTGAGATATATACAAGTGAGAATCGCAAACACATAGGCTTGAAGGCCGGCAACCAGCACTTCGAGCATGGTCACCGCCACGATCCCGAAGAATGGCGCAAGTCCGAGCAGAAACCAACCGCTGCCCGCGCCAACGAGCGATACGATAAAGCCCGCGAACACTTTAAGGATGATGTGGCCCGCAAACATGTTGGCGAACAAACGAATTGCCAGTGAAAGCGGCCGCGACAGGAATGAAATCACCTCAACAGGGACGAGGATCAAATACATTGGCAAGGGCTGACCGGATGGCGCGAACAGGCGCAGAAAGCCGAGGCCGTTTTTCATGAAGCCATAGACCACAACGATTGTGATGGTGACCATCGCCAACGCCAGCGTCACGATGAGGTGGCTGGTCGGCGTAAAGGTGTGTGCTTCTGCTGGGGTGCCCGGAATGGACGGGATCAAGCCAAAGAGGTTGGCGATCAAGATAAAGATGAACAGCGTAAAGACGTAAGGGAAGAATTTGCGGCCTTCGCTGCCGATGGTGTCACGAACGAGGTCAGCGACAAATTCGTATAGGACTTCGGCGGTAGATTGGATCCGGTTTGGGATCAGGCTGGCGCGGCGCGTCGCAAAAAAGAAGAAAGCGCAAATCGCTGCCGTTGCAATGATCATCCAGAGCGCTGAATTGGTCAGCGAAATATCAATGGAGCCGAGATGTACCGGAATGATCGGTAAAATCTCAAATTGCTCCATAGGGCCGGCAGCGTGAAAGTCTATCATCTCGTTATTCTTCCCAGCGTGTCATCAGTCGCCTGATGATTGCTCCGTATCTTCTTTAAGGGTGCGCATCATATTGCGCAGTCCCGCCGCAAAACCCAGGCCCAGCCCCAGAAGGAGGAGCCAAGGGCTCGTCCCCAACCAGTAATCAAGACCCCAACCCAAAAAGCCCCCGACAATCAGACCCGCTAAAAGGTCCGAGGAGACCCGCAAGGCTCGCCCCCACGCAGGACCCGAAGCATTGGCATTGGGGACTTTGCCCGTGCCGCGCATCCGGTCCAACCGCTCGGAAAATTCATCCAGCGAGGGTGGCCGGTCGTTATTGGCCTCATCTCTGCCGGTGTCTTCGCCCATGAGCTTGCCCGAAAAAACAGGTACGAACGGACGCCCGTACCTTTTGAAATCGCGGCGGACCATATAGGCGCTGCAACGCAGCGTCAAGCGATGGAAAAAAATGCTAAAGGTCTGATTTAATTGGGGAAAATGTGGCGCGGCGTCCTGCCGCGCTAAGAACTTTGCGGCTTTCAAGCCGTTTGGCGAAAAAGCACAGTGCGGATTGATAAGATTCGCATGGTTTTTCGCCAATTTTACGACCCGAAGCGGCGCTTGAGCGAATCGTTTCGGGTCGAACTTTTGGTCTTAGGCCTCAAGCAAAACTTCAAAGCCGCCATAAATAAGCCGCTTCCCATCAAAGGGCATGTCTTCCGGATTGCCAAGGCGAGGGTCTTCCATGGATTTTTTCATGCCCGCGTCTCTGGCCTCTTTGGACGGCCAGATAATCCAGGAAAAAATGACCGCCTCGTCAGGCTTTGCTTTCACGGCCATAGGGAAGGAGGTGACTTCGCCGTCGGGCACGTCATCGCCCCAGCCTTCGACCACGCTTAGCGCGCCATTTTCCTTGAAAACCACGGCGGCTTTTTCTGCGACCGCCTTATAGGCGTCGCGGTTTTTCGTTTCGACTGCGGCCACAAATCCATCAATGTAAGTCATAATTGCACCTATTGTTGGTTAAATGCGGCTTCGAGGGCCGCAATGTTGAGCTTCTTCATCTTCATCATTTCGGCCTGTGCCCGTTGGGCAGCGTCTTTGTCGTCTGATGATAACATTTTTGGCAGCGCTTCGGGAACAATTTGCCACGAAACGCCGTAGCGATCTTTCAACCAGCCGCACATGCTTTCTTCACCGCCATTCGCTGTCAGGGAAGACCATAAATGATCCGTCTCGGTCTGGTCTTTGGTCAGCACAGAAATCGACGCGGCGGGCGTATGGGGGAAGGTGGGGCCGCCGTTTAAAATCATAAAGGGCGCACCGCACAGCATGAACTCAACGACCAGTGGTGGCTTTTCCGGGTTTGGAATATATCCGTCCTCGAAATAGCTATCCGGCAACAGAGACACATAAAACTCAGCGGCTTCATGCCCATCGCCGTTATACCAAAGACAGGTACGCACTTTTGATGCTAGTTTTGGCATTTACGCCTCCAGCAGTTGTAATGTTTCTTCAAGTTCGATCAGCGTATTTGTCCAGCCAGAAGTGTAGCCTTCTTCATTCGCGGCGATCATATCTTCTGGTCGGTCAAATAGGGTGTGCACGGTCAAATTGGTTTTATCCTTTGCAAACTCGTCAAAGGTGACCGTGACTTTTGCCTTTGGTGGCGCGCCGCAACCGCAGGCCGTCACTGTGTCGGCATCGCCGAGATAAACGATCCGTTCAGGACGCTTAATCTCTAAATACTCGCCGACCGCATAAAGCATGTCGCCCTCCGGGGTGCGCATTGCGATATTGAACTGTCCGCCAACGCGAAAGTCGATGTCGCATGTCGTATTGGTTGGGCCAAACGGGCCCCACCATTGTTTAATGTGGTGTGGGTCTGACCAGATTTTCCACAGTAGGGTGCGCGGCGCAGCATATTTGCGCGACAAAGTCAGTTCCTTGGGTAATGGCGGCATTAGGTGTCCTTTCCCGCTACATATTCATCAAGACAATCAAGCGATGACTGCCAACCATCGACAACGCCCATATCAATATGTTTCTGGCGATCGGCTTCGGTTGGGTGGCTGATGGAAATAATCAGTTTGGAGCCATCAGCATGATCTTCGAAATGCTGTGTACTCACCATTTGATCGGGAAGTGGCTTGTCATACTCAAAACCTTCACCGAAATCATCTGTTGCGACAATTTTTGATAATTCGACAATTTCGACAAAGCGCCCGACCGATGGATATTCCTTTCCGTCCGGACCGATCATTACATAGCGATAGGCACCGCCCTCGCGGAAATCATGTTCTTCGACCCGGGTGCGAAATCCTTTCGGCCCATACCAGGCGCTAATGGCTTCTGCGTCTGTACATGCATGCCACAGGGTTTTTCGCGGAAATTTAAACGTTCGTTCAATGATGATTAGATGGTCTTTACTCATGTTCTCCCCACTTATTTTTAACTGCTATGGATCATCCAGAGGACGCCGAAGCGGTCATGGAAGGATGCAAACGCCTTCGCAAAGAAGGTGGGCTCTAGCGGCATGATGATCTCGCCATCCTGACTGAGCGTGAAATAGAGCCGTTTGGCCTCTTCCGGGTCGTCGAGATTGAGGCAAATGCTAGTGCCGCGCGCACGTTGATAATGATCGGGCGAGGCGTCGCTTGCCATTATCTTGGTCTCGCCGACAACGAGAGACGCGTGCAGAATATTGTCCTTCATATCGTCGGGAACATGCGGCTCCGCTTCAGAGCCCGCAAAGGGGAGCATGACTTCAAGATCGCCACCGAGCGTTTCGTGGTAAAACGTCATCGCCTCTTTGCAATTTCCGTCGAAATTTAAATAGACATTGACCTGCATTAATCCTTCTCCTTTGGATGAATTTTATTGAGATACTGATCGATCCGGCCAAGCCGGCCTTCCCAAATGGCCCGTTGATGGTCGATCCATCCCCCCGCCGCGGATAAGTTCTGGATATCCATTTCGCAGGTTCGAACACGGCCGGATTTCTTCGAGGTCATAAGCCCGCTGTCTTCGAGCACTTTTAGATGCTGAAGGAAGGAGGGAAGGGCCATGTCAAAAGGAGCGGCCAGCTCGCTAACGGTGGCTGGTCCTTTTGATAATTGCTGGATCACCGCCCGACGCGTCGGGTCGGCGAGGGCGTGAAAAACGCTGTCGAGCGGTGTCTCGGGGGTGTTTTGATGGTTAGGCATATGCCTAAGTTAATCGAGGCGAGCGCGAGGCACAAGTAAAAATTAGGTGATTGCCTAAGTTTAATATTGCACGCGGCCTTTAGGGATGTTCAAAGGCGGGCACAGCAAGAAGAGGATGATTTATGCCCGCGCTAGACGTTGTCGCGTTCGATGCAGATGACACGCTTTGGCAGAATGAGCGGTTTTACCGGCTGACCGAGGCGGCATTTACCGAGTTATTGGCGGACTATGCTGACCCGGATCATCTGACCGAGCGTTTGCTCGAAACCGAGCGGCGCAATCTCGCCCGCTATGGGTTCGGGATCAAAGGGTTCACCCTGTCGATGATTGAAACTGCGTTAGAGATTACCGAAGGCAAAGCCCCGGCCAGTGTCATTCAGGCCATTCTCGACAAGGGGCATGAGATGCTTGAGCATCCGGTTGAATTGCTTCCTCATGCGGCGGAAACTGTTCAACGACTGAAAGGCGAGTTTCGTTTGATGGTGATCACCAAGGGGGACCTGTTCGATCAGGAGCGAAAGATTGCGCTTTCCGGATTGGCAGATCAGTTCGACGGGATCGAGATTGTCTCTGACAAGAACCCGGAGACCTATCGGAATGTATTCTCGCGTCATGGGGTGAGCGCCGAAAAGGCAATGATGGTGGGGAATTCCCTAAAGTCCGATGTGCTACCGGTTCTCGATCTGGGCGGATGGGGCGTGCATGTACCGCATTCCCAAACATGGGCTTTTGAACGTGCAGAACCCCCGCAATCGCATCCGCGTTTTCGCGAAATTGATCATCTCGGGGGCCTGCAAGATATTCTAAAATCTTTGGGCTGATTACTCAGCGGCAACCAATTGTTCGGCGCTTGAAAGATCGACCGAGACCAATTGCGATACGCCGCGCTCGATCATGGTCACGCCGAACAGCCGGTTCATGCGTGACATGGTCAATGCGTGGTGCGTGATGATGATGAAGCGCGTTTCTGTTTCCTGCGCCATTTCATGAAGCAGGCGGCAGAAGCGCTCAACATTCGCGTCATCAAGCGGTGCATCGACCTCATCGAGGACACACACAGGCGCAGGATTCGCCATGAAGACCGCAAAGATCAGCGCCGTTGCGGTCAAGGCCTGTTCACCACCGGACATCAGCGACATCGAGGCTAGCTTCTTGCCGGGCGGTGAGGCAAAGATCTCCAGACCAGCTTCGAGCGGGTCTTCGGCATCGACCAGGCGCAGCTCCGCCTGACCGCCATTAAACAGTCGCTTGAAGAGGTCGGTGAAGTTTGTGTTGACCGTTTCAAACGCATCGAGAAGCCGCTGGCGCGCCTCGCGATTGAGATTGCCAATCGCCGTCCGCAATTTGCGGATCGCCGCGTCGCAATCTTCGCGCTCGGTACCCAGCTCTTCGAGGCGTTCCGACACTTCCTGCATCTCTTCGTCAGCACGCAGATTGACGCCGCCGAGATTTTCCCGCTCGCGCTTATAGCGCTCTAACTTGCGTTCGATGTCATCACGGGCAGGCAGGTCAGCGCCTTCTTTGTGTTCAGCAATGCCGAGCAACTCGTCGGGCGTCGCTTCGCAGGTTTCCTGCGCTAGATGCGTCGCTTCTTCCACGCGCTCCTGCGCGGCTTCGGCCTGCGCCTCCAGTCGGGCGCGGGCTTCGCGCGCTTCACTGGCTTCGTGGTCGGCGGCTTTGGCGTTTTTGTCGCTCTCAAGGGCGAGACGCTGCCCCTCGGCGAGGGCATCAGCCGCTTCGTTGCGGCGCTGCTCTGCGACAGACAATTGATCGAGAAGAGCTTTGCGCTTTTCGTCAATTTCCGCAGGAGCACCCGCCGCGCCTTCATGGGCGGCTTTGGTCTCATTGAGATGCGTTTCGATTTCCGCCAGGCGGCTCCGGGCGGTTTCGCCCCGGCTCGTCCATGACGTGCAATCGCGTTCGATCTCCGCCAAACGGTTCGCGCGGCGGCGGGCCTCATTGGCAAGATCGCTATGGGCCGTGCGAGTTTCAGTTGCCCGGGCGCGTGCTTCGGCAACCCGTTCACGGGATGCATTCAGCCCTTCGGCAATTAAATCAGCGTCCGGAAATTCCGCATGTTCAGCCTGCAGCGTTTCCAGATTCCGGCTGGTCTCGATATTTTCTTCCGATAGGCGCGCTAGATTTTCGTCGATGGACGAAATTCGTGCGGCCGCGCGTTCATGTTCGCGTTCCAGCGCATTGAGATTGGTCCGTGCACTGTCAACGGCGCGGCGGGCTTCCTGCCAGAGGGAACGTGCTTCACGTTCCATATTCTGCTTGGCTTTTAGATTGTCGCTAGCTTCGCTATGGATGCGGCGCGCTTCGTCTGCGTTTGCTTGGGCGGTTTCCAGTTCCTGCTCAAGGGTCTGCAACCGGTTGCGCTGTTCAAGGCGAATAGCGGCGGCCGTTTTCGCATCTGCATGGCTGGTAAAGCCATCCCAACGCCAAAGGTCACCATCACGGGACACAAGCCGTTGGCCGGGGCGCAATTGATCACGCAAGCGCGGACCATCCTGCGCATCAATAACGCCGATTGCCGAAAGGCGACGGTTCAATGCCGCCGGTGCCCGCACAAACCGGCTCAGCGGTTGCACGCCCTCGGGCAGTGATAGCTCGGCCGCATTGTTCCCAAAGCTCGACCAATGGGCCGGGGCGTCTTCGTCGGTTGGCGCGCCAAGATCATCCCCTAAGGCCGCGGCCAAGGCGTTCTCATAGCCGGGATCGACTTCGATCATTTCAATCAACGGTTCGAAATCATCGCTGTCATTTGCCGCTAGGACACGGCGCAGGGCATCGCGCTCCGCGCCCATCTCGGTGACGCTCTGCTCAGCATCCCGCAATGGGCCGCGCTGCGCTTTTTCTTGCTCTTCTGCCGCTGTGCGTTCTTCTTCGGCGCGGTGGAAGGCGGCTTCCGCAGCATTCGCTGCCTGTTCCGCATTGGCAAATTTCTGTTTCGCTTCTTCAAGCGATTGCGCCTGTTCCGGCGAAGGCGAAATGACCTCGCGTTCATCCGTATAGTTACGGATTTGATCCTTGATCTTTTCGAGGCGTCGTTCCGTGGCGGAAAGATTACCGGCGACCGCTTTACGGCGAGCTTCGATATCGGCGGCTTCTTTACTTTTCTGGTCGAACGCTGCTTCGGCCTGTTCCAGCGCGGCGCTGGCTTGGTTCATCAACTCAGCTGCTTCGGCAACGCGCTGCTCTTCGCTGGCCGCATTGGCATTCAGGCCCTCGCGCTCTTCGTTCAGGGCGGCAACCGCGTTGTCCGCATCGGAAAGAAGGTCTTTTTCCCGCGCCATGTCGTTTTCAAGGCGCTCAATTTCGCCCGCAAGACGGCGCAGTTCCGCTTCGGCCCGGCGTGCTTCTTCGTCGAGATTTTCGCGCGCAACGGTCAGACGGTGAAGGCCCGCCGCTTCTTCGGCTTCCTTCAGGCGCAGTGGTTCAAGCGCTTCATGTGCGTTCGATTGCGCGGTCGCCGCGATCGCCGCAACGCGGGTCGTCTCTTCGATCAGGGCACTGATTTCATCAAGGCCAGCTTTTGCTTTTTCCTGAGCATCAACCGCATCCCGCCAGCGGATATAGGCGAGCATCGCCTCGGTCCGGCGAATGTCGCCAGAGACATTGCGATAGCGCGTGGCCTGACGCGCTTGCCGGGCGAGCGCGCCCTTTTGGGTCTCAAGTTCGGAGATAACATCATCGAGGCGTTCGAGATTTGCCTCGGTCGCGCGCAAGCGTAATTCCGCTTCGTGACGGCGCGAATGAAGGCCGGTCACGCCCGCAGCTTCTTCCAAGAGGCGGCGGCGATTTTGCGGCTTTGCACTGATCAATTCCGCAACCTGACCCTGACGAACAAGGGCAGGGGAGTTTGCACCGGTCGAGGCATCCGCAAATAGGAGCTGCACATCTTTTGCGCGGACTTCCTTATTGTTGATCCGATAGATCGACTGCGTGCCTTCTTCCTTGCGGAGGATACGGCGCGAGATTTCGAGCGTTGTGTGTTCGTTATATTCGGCGGGTGCGGAGCGATCGGAATTGTCGATGGTCAAAATGACCTCAGCCCAATTCCGTGCCGGGCGCATGGTCGTCCCTGCAAAGATCACCGCGTCCATCGCATCGCCGCGCAATGCTTTGGCCGAGGTCGCGCCCATAACCCAGCGCATGGCTTCGAGGAGGTTTGACTTCCCGCATCCATTAGGCCCGACAATACCTGTCAGGCCTTCGCGGATTTCGAAGTCAGTTGGTTCTACGAAAGATTTGAACCCTACAAGGCGAACATTGGTGAATTTCACGCGTCTTTTCCCGATAAGTGCTGAAATGAGGCCCACTTCCTCATTTCAGTCCCGTAAACCACCAATGATTGCCGATTCTGCCGCAAGGCCAAGGGGAGGAATGCGCCCCCGCGCAATCCGTTATTCCCCAGCCTATTCTGTTGCGGCCTCTTCTCCATCTGTTCCACCCGCTTTTTCGAGCGCTTCATCAAGCGCTTCCGAGAACGCTTCGACGGAATTCAGGTGACGCGTTTGTCCGTTCACGACGAAGCTTGGCGTTGACGCAATTTTATATTTGTCAGCAGCTTCGTTGATATTTTCATTAAGGAAATCAAGCAATTCTTCCCTTTTTACACAGGCGTCAAAATCCGCTTCATCCATACCGGCCTGTGAAGCGATCTTGAGCAGTTCCGTGCGTGGGCTTTCGCCATAGATCCAGGTTTGCTGGGTTTTGAACAAAGAGCCCAAAATCAGGAAGTAAGCATCGGGACCGCCTTTATCAGCGGCACAGCGCGCAAGCATGGAGCCCGCAACCGAAAGGTTAGCTGGCGCGGTCGGAAACTCGCGGAAGATGAACCGGACCTTGCCCGTATCCACATATTTTTCCTTAATTGCCGGGAAAATGTCTTCGTGGAAGGTCGCGCAATGGGGGCAGGTGACGGACGCAAATTCAATCACCGTGACTTTTGCGTCGGGGTTACCCAGTGCCATGTCAGAAAGAGCACCTTCGCCTTGGATTTCAGCGGTCTCGGTCGGTTCAGCCGGTGTTGATTCCGCGCTTGATTCAGAGTTCGCGCCGCCGCAGGCGATGAGCGCTAGCGAGGCGGCAATAGCGACGCCGGATTTAAAGACAGGCTGGCGAAGTGAGAAAATTGTTTGAGACATTAGACAGGGAACCTTTCCGTCGCGGACACCAATTTACGGTTCCGCCCTTTTAGATGTCGAAAGCTGTGGCGCAAAATCGCTGATGGCGCATGAATTGGCAAGGCACGATTGGTTCTCGCCAGCCCGAAACGCCGAAAAACCGTTAATTTTCCTCGTTTCGCCGGTTTATGGCTGCCCGGAAAGAGGCCAATGCGCTGCCAAGCGGGCTATCATCGTCCTCTTGTTTGGCCGGTTTCGGCGCAGTTTTTCGCGTGGGCGGCACGCGTTTTCCCGACTGGAGCACCGCAATTCGCGTAACGCTGCCGGGGCCAAGATAGGCGTTGATGCGTTTTAAAAGCTCATCTGTTGCCATTTGAACTTCTGCGGCGGCCGATCCGTTGGGGACATGCAATTCAAGGGTTTTTCCAACGCGGCCCGCCCCGGTGATACGGCCCGGGCGCGAGAGTGACGCCAGACGCGGCCCCGCAAGGGTCGGCCAATGACCGGCAAGCGCCGGGTCCATATATTTCGTTTTCTGGGCAAGCTGCGCAAAAATACCGGCACCAGCGCGGCCGATTGCGGGCGGCGCGGATCTGGCGGGACGGGTTGTCCATTTTTGCTGCATAAACCTTGGCTCTTTGCGGCGTTTCGGTGGATCTCTATAATATCAACCCTATGCCATCGGAAACAATCGCCTCGGGAAATAAATCCGCAATCAGTTCTCAGCCCGCTTCGCCAAAGCGCGTGGCGAAGGCCCTGCTCGATTGGTATGACAGCCATGCGCGGGATTTGCCGTGGCGGATTGGCCCCAAGGCGCGCAAGTTGGGTCGGCGACCAGACCCCTATGCGGTTTGGCTTTCCGAAGTCATGCTTCAGCAAACCACGGTCGCTACCGTCAAGCCGCGCTTTGAGCGGTTTTTGAAACGCTGGCCGACTGTCGAGGCCATGGCCGCCGCCCCCCTTGATGATGTGTTGGGGGAATGGGCGGGGCTTGGGTATTACGCCCGGGCGCGCAATCTTCATAAATGTGCGGTCGCCGTTACCGAGCGCGGCGGCTTTCCGGATACGGAAGAAGAGCTGAAAACCCTGCCGGGGATTGGCGATTACACGGCGGCGGCTGTAGCGGCGATTGCGTTTGATCGCCGGGCGGTGGTGGTTGATGGCAATATTGAGCGGGTGGTTGCGCGGCTTTTTGCGATCGATACGCCGATGCCAGGCGCAAAGCCCGAAATCAAAGCCCGTGCAGATGACATCTGGCCTGACCTTCGCTCGGGCGATTTTGCGCAAGCCATGATGGATCTCGGGGCCGGCGTTTGCCGCCCGAAAACCCCGCTTTGTTTAATTTGCCCGATTTCCTCTGTGTGCGACGCATATGCGCAAGGAAATCAGGAAGACTTCCCCGTACGGCCCGCGAAAAAGCCTAAGCCAAACCGGAAAGGCGCGGTGTTCGCGCTCAGCAATGGTCGCGGCGAGATGTTATTCGAGCGGCGGCCCGAAAAGGGTTTGCTAGGCGGGATGCTCGGCCTGCCGGGAACCGCATGGACGTCAGATCAAAAAGACGAGTGTTTCGCCCTTGCGCCGGTCAAAGCCGAGTGGGAGCGAGTGGGCGAGGTCACCCATGTGTTCACCCATTTCCTTTTGACACTGGATGTCTATGTAGCGAGTGCTCCAAAAGGGTTTCGCAAATCTACCGACCAGCAATGGATCAAGCCCGAAAAAGCACTTCTGCCCACGGTCATGAAAAAAGCCGTGAGCATCACCCAGCCCTAAAGGCTGCGTTGCGCAAGCTGAGCAAATTCACAAAGCAGGGGCCGGGTCTCGCGCGGGTCGATTATATCTTCAATCAAGAATTGCTCGGCGGTTCTGAATGGTGATGATACTTTCTCAAGCCGCGACTTGATCTTTTGAAGCTCCGCAGCCGGATCATCGGCCTTTTCAAGTTCCGACTTATAAGCTACCTCAAGGCCGCCCGCCATGGGCAGGGATCCCCAATCGCCAGATGGCCACGCAAAGCGATATTGAAAGCGGGTATCATCTGACATCGCCGCACCGGCAACGCCAAAAGCATTGCGCACAATGATCGTCGCCCAGGGCACGCTTGCGTCATAAATCGCATTCAGGGTTTCAACGCCGCGCCGGATGGTGGCGGCTTTTTCCGCTTCAAGCCCGATCATGAAGCCCGGATTGTCAACCAGATGCACAACCGGAAGGCGGAATTGCTCCGCTAGCTCTACAAATCGTTTGACCTTTTCTGCGGTGCCGGCCGTCCACGAACCGCCAAGAAATGTCGGATCGCCCGCCAGGATCGCGACCGGGTAACCGTCGAGCCGCGCCAAAGCCGTAATCGCCGCGCGGCCCCAGCGACGGCCGATTTCAAAGACCGAGCCATGGTCCGCCACGGTTTCCACGATCCGGCGCATATTATAGGCGTGTTTCGGGTTTTCCGGCACGGCATTGAGCAAGGTCTCATCCCGCCGTTCGGGGCTGTCATGGGTTTCAACGCGTTCCGCACGCGCGCCCACATGAGGCGGCAAATAGGAAAGAAACGTCCGCGCCATGGCAAAGGCTTCGTCTTCGCTTTCCGCTTCGTCGTCGATAACGCCATTGCGCGCATGTATATCCGCGCCGCCCAAGGCTTCTTTGTCGAGGGCCTCGCTGCCATCGCCCATGCCCGCCACAACCGCAGGGCCCGCGGTAAAAATCTGCGCAACACCGCGCACCATGATCGAATAATGACTGGCGACCATGCGCGCCGCCCCAAGGCCCGCCGTCGGGCCAAGCGCCAATGCAACGACAGGCACGGTTTTCAGGTTCTTCACCACATCGGCCCAAAGCGGGATAAACGGCACATAGGTAAAGCCCAAATCATCAAGCGCCTTGATGGATCCGCCGCCGCCCGTGCCGTCAATCATCCGTATGATGGGTAATTTCAACTCATGGGCCATGCGCTCGGCCATGATAAATTTGCGGTGAATAGAGGCATCGCCCGCGCCGCCGCGCACGGTAAAGTCGTCGGCGGTCGCAACGACCGGCGCATTATTGATCCGTCCACGACCAAAGATAAAATTTGACGGCGAGAAATCGATCAAATCGCCATTGTCGTCATATTGCCCTTTGCCGGCGATTTTTCCGATCTCGCGAAACGAATTATCGTCGAGCAAACGGCGCATGCGCTCGCGTACATCAAGCTTGCCGCGCGCATATTGACGGGCGAGCTTTTCTTCGCCGCCCATTTTGTTCGCCATTGCTTCGCGGCGTTTCAATTCGTCTAGCTGTTTTTCAAAGGCCATTTTTCGCTCTTACGGTTTCCACCCTTACAACACGGTCTTGTTTAATGGTATTATTATGCAAGTGTAATCGTCTCTCGCGTCAGGTAAAGCTGTAATCGCATCGGCAGAACCGAAAATCAGGACGGGAGACGCAAATTATTCCGGCGTCCAGCTTTTTAGTTGCTCTAGTTTGCGCGCCCGTTGTTGTTCGCGCGTCAGCGAATAATCATTGCCAAAGGCCGATGATTCCCATGAACCGTATCCCGGATTGGGCAGTACCAGCCAGTCACGGCCCCAATGATGCGCATTGGTTACGTAAACTTTCTGCCGTGCCGCGGGTGAGCCTTTATAGTCATCAACAAAATCACCGAGATTATCACCAAACAGCATCAGCACGCGGTAATCGGCGGCAATCGCGGCCCGGCGTGTCCCTTTCTTTGATGTCCATTCGGGTTTTTCGCCAACGGTCATGACGGCGTTGATGCCGTCTTTAACCGGGAAGCCAAGATCCTTGAGGTTGCGCGTGGTACCTTCGTCCACATCCGCATTGCGATTGGTCACATAAAAAACCGTTACACCTTTTGCGGCGGCGGCGCGCGTAAAGGCCAGTGAACCGGGAACGGCATCGGCCTCGCCAGCGCCCGCCCAAGCGGTCCATGTTTCGTTAGAATAGGTTTGGTCAGTTTCCACCAGCAATGCCTGATAGGGGGAGTTGTCCAGAACCGTTTCATCCGCATCAAGAATGATTGCCGGCGGCAGCGCTTCATATCCGGGTTTTTGGTCGTCGGGGAGGGCCGTCCAAGTCGGATCATTCAGCGCTTCATCAAGGCGCAGATGCGCCAGGGCATAAACGCTATCTGCGGTGGCTTTATATTCGATGGCCTGTTGCAGCCATAAGGTGGCGTTTAATAGATCGTTTGGTGCGGGGCCGTCACTCGCGCGCGGGCGATCCGGCGCGGTCGCACAAGCGGATAGCGCTAATGTCATCAGCGCTGCCAGTTTGATGTGGTTCGCACTATCTTTGATCCGTTTCATTTGTCACCCCGAATAGATTTGCCGTAAAAAAGGCGGAGTGTAGTGCGCTGCGATTATTCGTAAAGCCGGAAAGGCACTGCGGACCAATCTAACTTTTGAACCAAACCGTAAAAACAGTGTTCTGTGCCAAAAGGAGAGATAATGCGAATTTCCGTTCTTTGCGCGCTTCTTGCGCCGCTTGGTTTAATGGCTTGCCAAAGCCCGCCGGTGAACCGCGATCAATCCATTCCCCTGACAACGGTCGATTATGTAGATACCGAACGCTATTTGGGGCGCTGGTATGAAATCGCGCGCTTTCCCAACAGCTTTGAAGAAAACTGCGAAGGGGTCACCGCTGATTACGCGATGCGCGATGATGGTTTGATCTCGGTGATCAATACCTGCCGCAAGGGTACACCGGACGGCGAAGAAAAAGCGGCCAAGGGTCGGGCGCGCATCGTCGATGAGCAATCAAACGCAAAACTGGAAGTGAGCTTTTTTGGCCCGTTCTGGGGCGATTATTGGGTCATCGGTCTGGCTGAGGATTATTCGCTGGCATTGGTTGGAGAACCCTCCGGGAAATATCTCTGGATTTTATCCCGTACACCAACAATTTCGAACGAAACCCGCGTCGATGCGATTCAGGATCTTCAGGCCTTTGGGTATAATACCAATGCGCTTTACTGGACCGAGCAACCGCCGGGTTAATCGGATGACGTCATTGTGGTCACCGACCCGCAATCCATGGGAAAGCGCAGCGTGGGTGAATGGATCCTGGATCAAGTCCGGGATGACGGTTGAGAGGTTTGAGCCCTTGCTGCGTGTGTCATTGCGGGCACCGACCCGCAATCCATCGGAAGGCGTAGCGTGAGTGGGTGGATCCCGGATCACGTCCGGGATGACGGTTGAGAGGTTTGGGCCTTTGCTGCGGGCGTCATTGCGGGCATCGACGCGCAATCCGATAACAAGCATTATCCTTTCAGCGTCGCGCACGAACGCTGGATCCCGGGTCAAGCCCGGGATGACGGTTGAGAGATTTGGGCCCTTGCCGCGTTTGTCATTGCGGGCACCGACCCGCAATCCATCGGCAAGCGCAGCGTAGGTAAGTGGATCCCGGGTCAAGTCCGGGACGACGGTTGAGAGGTTTGGGCCCCTGCCGCGTGTGTCATTGCGGGCATCGACCCGCAATCCATGGGAAAGCGCAGCGTGCGTGAATGGATCCTGAATCAAGTCCGGGATGACGGTTGAGAGGTTTGGGCCTTTGCCGCGTGCGTCATTGCGGGCATCGACGCGCAATCCGTCGGAAAGCGCAGCGTGAGTGAATGGATCCCGGATCAAGTCCGGGATGACGGGTGTTTCGAAATGGCCCCCGGATCAAGTCCGGGATGACGAAGGCTAAACATCTCATCATCCTGACAAAAGTCAGGGCCGAGACGAAGTTTTAGCTGGCCATGCCTTTGCGGATTTTATCGCGCAGAAAATCAATCGGCTTAAGGCCGGTTTTCTCTTCATAGTGCCAATAGGTCCAGCCATTACAGGCCGCAGCATTTTGCACCGCCGCGCCGACCTTGTGGATTGAACCTTGAATTTCGTTATCGCCTTCCTTGACGTAAAGCGAGCCATCTGCGCGAACCTGCGCGGCGTGGTTTTTGCGCGGTGAATAAAGCTTGGCACCGGGTTTCAAAAGCTTGTGTTCGATCACCGTACCGAAAGGCACCCGTGCGGCGGCTTTCGGTGAAGGCTGGGTGATCAGGCTTTCATCATCCAGCGGTTTGACCTTGGCGATCCGGGCTTTTGCCGCCTTGATATAGGTCTTGTCGCGCTCTAGGCCGATAAAGTGACGGCCAAGATATTTGGCGGCCGCGCCGGTGGTGCCTGACCCAAAAAATGGATCAAGTACAACATCGCCGGGTTTGGTCGAGCCGATCAGAATACGGAACAATAGGGATTCTGGTTTCTGCGTGGGGTGGGTTTTGTTGCCATCCTCGCCTTTGATGCGTTCACTGCCTGTGCAAATCGGGAATTCCCAATCGGACCGCATTTGCAAATCATCATTCGATGTCTTCAGGGCGCGATAGTTGAACGTATATTTCGACTTTTGGCTTTTCGCAGCCCAGATCAATGTTTCATGGGCGTTGGTCAGGCGCGTGCCGCGGAAATTCGGCATAGGATTGGACTTGCGCCAGATCACATCGTTCAAAATCCAGAAACCGGTATCCTGAATGGCGGTGCCGACACGGAAAATATTGTGATAGGAACCAATGACCCAGATCGCCCCATCAGGTTTCAAGATGCGGCGCGCTTCGGTCAGCCAGTTGCGGGTGAATTCGTCATAGGCGCGGAACGAGTCGAATTTGTCCCACTCATCATCAACGCCATCAACGCGCGAATTATCCGGCCGGGTCAGATCGCCGCCAAGTTGAAGATTATAGGGCGGGTCCGCGAAAATCAGATCGACACACCCGTCAGGCAATTTTTTCATTGCCTCAATGCAATCGCCTTCGACGATCTGATCGAGATATTTGGAAATATCGACAGACTGCGTGCTGGCTTTTTTCGGAGTTTTCTTTTTCGTCGCCATGATCGTACCGGTTTTCTCAAATAGCGGCGAAAGGTGACGCCGCGCAGAACCCAAGGACCGGCACTGTGAGTCGAGGAGGATTCCGCGTCAAGAGTCTTGGTAAATTTTTCCAATGGAATCAGGGTGTTAACCTAGGTTAACAAATCCTTTCATCGCGCGGCGATCTTGCCTTCCGGATACAAGATGTTGTGGATCGGCGCATAGCTTTTGCGATGATGTGGGGTTACCCCATGAATTTCGAGCGCCGCCCGATGGGCCGGTGCGCCGTAACCTTTATTTTTCTCCCACGCATATTCGGGATGAATTTTTGCAAGATCGCGCATCATTTGATCGCGCACGGTCTTGGCGATGATCGATGCAGCGGCAATAGAAAATGATTTCGCGTCGCCTTTCACGACCATTTCAATCGGCGTGTCGAGCTTTGGTTTCGCCGAGCCGTCAATGATACAGATGTCGGGCGTTACCGATAAATCGGCTTTGGCGCGTTTCATCGCCAGAAAGGTCGCTTGAAGAATATTGATCTCGTCAATTTCATCGACGCTGGCAATCCCGACACCGACCACGGCTTTTGCGCGAATTTCCGCCGCGATCACATCGCGCTTTTTCTCGGAGATGGTTTTTGAATCATTGAGCCCCTCGGGCATGTTCGCCGGATCGAGGATCACGGCTGCGGCCACAACAGGGCCCGCCCATGGGCCGCGCCCGGCTTCGTCAATTCCGGCGACAATGCCATCATGGCAGTTTTCAATGTCAAAGCTGGGCGTGAATTTCATCATGGTGATCATTTTGCGTGAGTCGCCGATCACTGAAACCGCCTAGCTGAACAGATCATATTGCCCGGTCACCGAAGGGGGCACGCGAAACTGGCTGACATCCAGCGGGGCCAGCTTGGCATCAAGGCCATATTTTACGCGCGCTTTTTTGTGGCGCAGCGCGATAAGCCGCGCATATTCGGTCTTGATTTCCTTGCTGCGCGACCATTGCGGATCGTAATCGCGGCCGCCATTCATATGGCGAATATGGTTCATGATCCGCTTGGCGCGATTGGGGGCAAAGGCCTCCAACCATTCCTGAAACAGGGGCGAGACCTCCTGAGGAAGGCGGATAATCGTGAAGCCGCAAAATTTTGCGCCCGCATCGGCGGCTTCTTCGAGGATCGATTCCATTTCATCGTCATTCAGGCCGGGGATCATCGGTGCCGTCATGACGCCAACCTCGATCCCGGCTTCGCTCATTTTTCTAATGGCTTCGAATCGCCATTTCGGCGCGGCGGCGCGCGGCTCCATCGACCGGGCCAGTTTCTTGTCCCGGGTGGTGATGGAGATCATCGTCCGTGTAAGCCCTTTTTCCGCGAGCGGAACCAGGAGATCAAGATCGCGCAAAATTAATTGCGATTTGGTCAGAACCGAAACCGGATGATTAAACCGATCAAAGGTCGATAAAATACCGCGCATGATCTGATAGCGCTTTTCAATCGGTTGATAGGGGTCCGTATTCGTACCCATGGCGATGGCGCGCGGTCGATAGCGTTTGTTGGAAAGTTCTTTTTCCAATAATTTCGATGCGGATGGTTTGGCGAACAGACGGCTTTCAAAATCGAGCCCCGGCGACAGGCCCATATAGGCGTGGGTCGGGCGCGCGAAACAATAGATGCAGCCATGCTCACACCCGCGATAGGGATTGATCGACCGATCAAACCCGACATAGGGCGAGTCATTAAAGGTGATGATCTTGCGCGGGGCTTCATCGGTGACTTTGGTGCGCAATGGCGGCAGGGGTTCGTCATTATCCCATCCATCATCAATCGCGATACGTTGTTCGGCTTCATATCGGCCGGATTGGTTAGACCGCGCGCCGCGCCCTTTCCCAGTGGCGGACCCTTTGGCAGGGAGATCCCTGTCGGCGGTGACCCCAGGGCGGTGGGGCGGGTGGAAGGAAAGATGCGCGGCGCGGGCCATGAAAAGAAGCTACCACCGAAAAAGAACAAATCAAGAACATTTTTTCAACAAAAGATCGCCGACTGGCCAGCGCGGCGCAAGCTATTGATAATATTCAAAAGCGAAGAGGCTCTTTGATGAAGCGAAGCATTTCAAACGGTGCCGCAATCGGCATTAGCGTTGCGGTTGGGGTCGCCACCGCCGTTGCGCTTGATGATTTGGCCGTCGGGGTCGGTGTCGCGATTGCAATTTATGTCATTATGTATCTCGCGCGGCGGTTTGGCCGTTAGTCACGCCCGATCATCTTTCGGCGAGTGGTCTTTGCGCCAATCCCACAACCGGCTATGGCTCTGCGGTTCATAATGCTTTGGGGGCCCATTGATTTCTGTTGTTATTCCTTGCCTCAATGGCGAAACGCGCTTGCCCGCCTGTCTTGATGCCTTGGTCGGGCCAGCGGTTGAAGGGCTCGTGCGCGAAGTCATCGTTGTTGATGGCGGCTCGACCGATCAAAGCGCATTGATCGCCGACGGGTTTGGCGCGCGGGTCATTGAAACCGAACCGGGGCGCGGCACGCAGCTCAGGGCCGGAGCCGAAGCCGCAAAGTCGGACTGGCTTTTGTTCCTCCATGCAGACACGGTCCTTTCGGATGATTGGGCCAAGGGCGCGGCAATTTTCATGCGGGGCGACCAGGACCGAGCCGCAGTATTCACGCTTCAGTTTGACCGTTCGGGCTTTGCGCCTAATTTCGTATCGGGCGGGGCGATGCTGCGGACGCGCCTGTTGAAATTACCCTATGGTGACCAAGGGCTTTTGATTTCTCGCAGGCTCTATGATGCGGTTGGCGGTTTTGGTGATTTACCGCTGATGGAAGATGCGGATTTTATCCGCAGGCTTACCAAGAAATATGGACGCCGCGCGATCGAGATTTTACCCGCACAGGCAATCACCTCGGCGGCGCGCTATGAACGCGACGGTTATATAAAGCGCGTTCTCAAAAACAGCTTCACCTTATTGCGATATTTGTTGGGCGCATCGCCCGAAGCGCTCAAGAAAAACTACGATTGATGCGCGGGACAATTATCATATTTCTGAAGGCCCCGATTGCGGGTAAGGTTAAAACTCGACTGGGTGCTGATATAGGGCTTGGGCGCGCGAGCGCATTGTTCCGTATCATGACGAGGCGAACGATTAAAGAAGCGCGCAAAGGCGATTGGCGATGCGTGCTCGCGATTGATCCGCTTAATGCAGGCTTCCGCAATCTCTGGCCACCTTCATTGCGTCGTATCGGGCAGGGCCATGGCAATCTCGGCCAGCGCATGAAATATGCGATGGATCAAATCGCGGATGGGCCGGTTATCGTCATTGGTGCAGATGCGCCGGATATGCGCGCGCGTCATATCAAGGCGGCGTTCAAGGCGCTGCGCGGTTCCGATGCAGTTTTTGGCCCTGCGGAAGATGGCGGTTACTGGCTAATTGGCTTATCACGTCGGCGCGTGGCACCGGGCCTTTTTGATGGTGTGCGATGGTCTACGGCACACGCGTTGGAGGATACGATCAAAAGCCTGCCGCAGAATTTCGAGATTGTTCAGATCGACCAACTCACCGATGTGGATACCAAAAGCGACCTTGCGAGCATGGGCCCATTTTCCAAAGCATAGGTGTAATCTTTGCTTGAACATGGTGGCGTTCGGGTTTTCACTCGCGAAACAGAAAACCATGCGAGAGAGCACATGAAAAAAATTGGCCTTGCGATCATTGTCATTTTATTAGCCGCTGCATCAATATTCTTTGGCGTGCTGCCCCAGCGTTTCGACCGAAATGCCAATGTCGTCATTCCGCATGATCCCTATGTCATCAGCGAAGAAGCGCAATCATTGCATGATACGATTCCGGTGGCTGACCTTCATTCGGATATGCTCCTCTGGCGCAGAAACCCTGCCAAAAAGAATGCGCGCGGTCATACGGATGTGCCGCGCCTGCGTGAGGGCGGTGTCGCGCTACAGGTTTTTACCGCCGTAACCAAATCGCCCAGCGGTTTGAATTATGATGAAAATGATGCGAGTACAGATGACCTGAACCTGTTGACCTTCGCTCAATTATGGCCGCGCCGCACATGGAATTCGATCTATGAGCGCGCCGCCTATCAGGCGGAGCGGCTTCAAAAGCTTGAAAAAACCGCGCCCGACGAATTTGTGTTTGTCAAAAGCGCGTCTGACCTCAACAAGGCGCTTGATCGCGGGGCGCTCGCCGGAATTTATGGGATCGAAGGGGCCCATCCGCTGGAGGTCGAATTAGAGAATATCGACCGGCTTTATGATCAGGGACTGCGCATCATGGGGCTTCAGCATTTTTTCGATAATGCGCTGGGCGGATCGCTGCACGGAAAGTCCGGGGCGGGGCTTACGGAATTCGGTAAGGCGGCGGTCGATCGCGCCGTCGCAAAAGGCATGATCATTGATCTCGCTCATTCTTCGGAACAGGTGGCGTGGGATGTTTTGGCCCGGATCGATGAGCCCGTAATCGTTTCCCATACGGGGATGAAAGGACATTGCGATACCGCGCGAAACATCCCTGATGACCTCATGAAGGCGATTGCCGATGCAGGCGGCCTGGTGGGTATCGGGTTCTGGGATGCCGCGGTGTGTGATCCTTCACCGGAAGGAATTGCCGACGCGCTTTTATATGCGGTGGAACATCTGGGCGTTGATCATGTGGCGCTTGGCTCTGACTTTGACGGAACGGTCACAACGCCCATCGATGGTTCAGAGATGGCAGCGCTGACCCAAGCGCTATTGGATAAGGGCGCGGATGCGGCAACGATTCGCGCGGTGATGGGCGAGAACGCGATCCGCTTTTTCCGGGAGAACCTGCCGGCGCGCTAACCCCAAAAACAAAACGGACGGCTGAGACTGTGCTCAAACCGTCCGTTTTTGTTTAGATCAAAAGGGCGGAAACCGCGTCTTGCCTTAGCTAAGGACAGGCGCATTCCCAAAGGTGATGGCCGCAGGAATTGCGACCGCCATCGCGATAATCGCGACAAGGATATAGAACAGCGCAGTTTTGGCTTTTGGTCCGAATGACACGCTGTGGTCGGCAAAGTCGTTAGGGTGTGTAATTGCCATAGTTATTACTCCTCGGGCATTGGTTATTGGCTTGATTGCCTATTGTTTTTGGCCCGTCATCAAACTGTCATGAATATTTGCGCACTCTTTGCGCAAAGTCAATATGGATGCGCAAATTATGCGCATATGACACAAAACTGTAATTTTATGACGGCTGAAACCCAGTAAATATGCGGGTTCCACCTCGGTATGAAATATTGCTGTCACAAAGCATTGGCGGCGAAATTCAGGAAAAATTAAAGAAAAACAACGGTTCTGAAATGACAAATTCGTCATTTGCGTGTATTAACTCACTAATACACTCCGCAAAACTGTCACAAAAGTCGGGATCGGGAATGTTGGGATCGGGGCTGACTGTCGCTCGGAGCACCCCCAAAGAGGCAGGACGCGGCGGCTAATCGATTTCCATTTCGACGCCGGCATTCTCCCATTTCCCATCAAGCCACGAAAGGATTTCGCGGGCGGCGGGATGGTCGAATTTGGCATAGATCGCGCGTAATGTTTCCGCCTTCGCCCCCAGCCGGTCGCGCCCGGTATCGTTGAGGGCGATCAAATCGCTTTTTAACTGCGTCGCAAATGGCTGACCGAGATAGCGAATGGCGGCCTCATAGGCGGCTTCTGAATATTTATAGTCGCCCCCTCGGGCATAACTTTCCGCGAGGGTCAACGCTGGGATGATCGACAAATGCGGTTGCAGGGCCGGGTTCACCATATGGCGCGCGATGTGGTTTTTGTTCTCCGCCGGGCGGCCGGTAAATCCGCGAATGTGAAGGTTCTGGCTTTTGACCGGGCCATCATTCACCGGATAATTATCCCATAAGGTCGGTTTGCGCCGAAGAAGCGTACCAATCTCTTTCATATGGTGCGGCGAGATCTCGCGCGCGCAAACTTCTTCGCCGGTCCAGAAAATATCAATTTCGGGACGCAGGCCCAGCCCAAGAGCTTCGAGGTAATCGCCTGGCCGTTTGCCAAATACGCGATCAAGCGCAGCATCATCGGAATAATAGGTCGGGCAGAACGAAATTTGTTTGGACGCTGAATGGTCAGCGGCAAACTCCATGATCTCGATTTGCCGCGCTGCCAGATCGGGGAGATCACCGCGCATGTCATCAAAAAAGATAGCAAGCTCGTCGAGGTCAAGCGATTGCAGTTCGTCTAATTTGGCCCGCAGTGTTTCGCGCGCGGTTTGGTCAAAGGATTTGTAAAGCTCAAAAGGGCTTAACCCGACGCCAAAGCGAACGCCCGCTTTACGGCAGGATGAGGCAAACGCTTTCAACTGCGCAAGCTCATCCTTTGGATAGGGCTGTTTCCAGTTTTTGCGTAAATATTGATCCGCTTTCGGGGCATATAAATAATGGCGATATCCGCTTTCGGCGAGATAGCGCATGACAAAGGTGCGGTCTTCGGGTGACCATCGCGGCCCGAAAAAACCCTCTACGATTCCAAGGCTGACCATGCTGCGATTGCTTTACGCTGGCTGCGCTTCCGCTGTTTGTGCCTTCACTTCCGGTGCATCCGCTGTTTGCGCTTCTACTGGCGCATTGCGGCGATTGCCCATGCTCGCGACCAGAAACGCCACAAAGGTTGCCACGCAAAGTTTCCATGTAAAGGCGAGCTTGGTGTAGCTTTCGGGGACGCCGATCGCACCGCCAATATTATTGTCGCCCAATCCCATTGCGATAAAGCCAACAATAAGCGCCGCAACAATCGACAGCGTGCTGCCGCGTTTGGTGAAGACGACCGTCGCATAGATGCCCAACAGGCCCGCATAGGCAAAAGTCATGACCGACAGCGCAAATTCGAGAAGCGGTGCGTCGGTCGATTGTTGCCAATAAAAGCAAAGGCAGGACATCAAAAACAACAAAAGCGCAAAGCTCAGCATCGCGACTTGGCCGGCGCGGACATAATGGCGTTCGGATTTGTCATTCCGAAGCGGGCGGTAAAAATCGCTCACGGCCACAGCGGACATAGAATTAAGGCCCGAATTAAGGGTCGAGACTGCAGCGGCCACAACGCCGGTCACCGCAAGACCGCGCACGCCTGCCGGAAGTTCGCTCAGAATATACTGCATAAAGACCGTTGTGCTCTCGAGTTCGAGCGAGGTCACAGGCCGTCCCGTAATTTCAGGACGCTCATAAAAGATATGTAAGAGCTGGCCAATCGAAACAAAGATGAAGGTCAGCGGAACCGCCAAAAGCGCTGCAATAATCAATGCGGTGCCTGCGCGTTTTGCACTACCGGCGGCGAGCAAGCGCTGCGTTGTATCTTGATCGAGGCCATAATTGCCCAAAAGCAAAAGTGTCAGCCCGGTCAGAATAGACAGCATTGTAAACGGGTCCTGCATATTCAGCGAAAAGTCGAAAAGGACCAATTTGTTCTGACCATCGGGGGCGTTTTGCGCCGCGGCCATGATTTCGGAAAGCGGGAGATCAAGGGTCTGATAGAGGCCGATCAAGATGAAAATTGCCGTAAATACGTAGACGGCGAATTGCAGCGCATCACTGGCCACGACCGAGCGAAGCCCACCAACAAGGGTAAACGCCAAGGCGACAAAAGTGATGAAGCAAGAGGCGAGGGCAACGCTGCTAAAGCTCGTATCGGAGAACACCATCAAGGCAACGGCGAGGGCCGCCATGAATAACCGCGCGCCATTGGCGAAAATACGGCCCACAAGATACATCGCCCCCGCAGACCGCATGGCAATCGCGCCATAGGCTTTGTCCAGAAGATCGTAGACCGTTATGACATTGGCGGCATAAAACTTGGGCAACAGAACCACGGCCACGATAACACTGGCGAGAATGGTGCCGATCGTGCCGGCGAGATAGGTGTAGTTGCCGCGAAAACCAATATCCGGGCCACCCAGAAACGTCGCCGCTGATTGGGTGGTGGCCAGAACCGAAAAGATAATCAGCGCAAGCGGCAAACCGCCTTTTGAGAGAAAATATTCCTTGGATGAAGCCGCCGTGCGCCGGGAAAGATAGATCCCTAATGCTGATACGATCGCGAAATATCCGCCGAGCACGGCCCAATCAATTATTGTAAAGCTCATCCATGGTCCTCCGCGCAAAGGATCCTCAAGGCAAATCAAAAGCGCGTATTTGATCTGCTGATTTTGTCACAAGTTATGATGAAAAATTATTGCTCTTTAGACTGATGGTCATGACTTCCCTTGAAAGCGATTACATCCGGCCAGAAGGAGCGCCCCATCAAGGCCATCACCGGCGGCATCGACAAGTCGGCTTGTAGTGCGCGCACGCAGCCACGGGATCATGCGCGGCGCAACGCCGCCCACCAGCGCGCAGCGCTTGGCCCCTTTTGCAAAGATGGTCTCGATAAACCGCTCCACATGTTTCGCTGCGTCTTCGACGATTGACCGCGCGATTTCATCATTCTTCTCGGCGAAATCCAAAATCAACGGCGCGAATGATCCATAATCATAAGGGGTTGCCTGATCCATCCAGGCAATGGCTTTGGCGGTGTCGTCGTTAAACTGTTTCGAAATCGCGGCGCTGAGTGGGGTCGCTTTGGTGCGTCCGTCGAGGGCCCGCAAGGCATGGCGCACGCCGCTCAGGCCAAGGGCCGCGCCGCTTCCCTCGTCGGAGATGGGAAACCCATATCCGCCGATGGTCGATGTTTTGTCGCCGTCGCGAATACAGGCAATGCTTCCTGTGCCGAGGATCAAGATCGCGCCATCAGCACCGGCATGGGCACCGAGGCAGGCAATCGCCGCATCCGTATCAAATGCGCGGCAACGATAAGGGAGGTCGAGATTTTCAATGGCGGCGCGCATACCGGGGCGGGTTATGCCCGCAATGCCCATCCCTGCGACGACAGTGGGCAGCGCGGAATGGGGGATGTCCGCTTTCGTGAGCGCTTTTTCTGCAATTTCAATCAGGGCGGTTTTCAAGCGCTCGATACCGATGCGGGCATTGGCAGGGCCCGATTCGACTTCGGCCAGAATCTGCCCGTTCGGATCGACCAGCCTGGCTTTGCAGCGGCTTCCCCCTGCATCTATACCTAGAAAAAATGATGCTTCAGTCATGAATTGAGCCTATTTGGAAACCCGATTGCTCTATCTGTTACCGTCTCGAAAGTCATCTCGCGTTTACGTCAGAAAGTAGCAACCAATGTAACACCAATTTCGTTCCTTATGTCCGCTTTTGCGCTGAATTCTGCCGGATCTAGCAAAAATACTGCGAAAAACCGGCCTGATTGGCCAAGGGTCGCGGTTAATCCTCGACTATATGTATTAAATTGGTGTATGTCCATTCTTAACTCATAAATCTGGGGCCTCTAATATCAAGCGATGAATACCGTTCCAAACCATAACATGGCGACCAAGGCTGATACCAATCAGCTACCGCTTGTGGCCCATCCGACAACGCCTCTGCCAGCGGTACGGAGCCTTGTTGCCCACGCCGGTCTTGATGAATCGGGTGAGCTTGAGGCGGGGTTTGTGGTCTCCGGCGACCTGGATCAAATCGTCTGGCCAGCGGCCCGGCCAATCATCCGCGCTGACGAGCTTTGGCAAACGACCTGTTTTGAGCTGTTTGTCGCAATGCCGGATAGCGAGCGCTATCTGGAGTTTAATTTTTCGCCGTCACGGCAATGGGCGGCCTATGGCTTTGAGCGCTATCGCGCGGGGATGCAGCCATTAGAGGCCGTCGAGATCAAGACTTTCGACATTGCGCGCGATGATGACCGCTTCATGCTTCGTGTACGACTTAATGCGCCGGCGCTGCGTGCGGTGCCGAGCGCGGCTGTCCCGGTCGCGCTTTCTGCGGTGATTGAAGCCAGCGACAATGGGATTAGCTATTGGGCGCTTGCGCACCCATCAGATCGCCCGGATTTCCATGATAAAAAGGGGTTCACAGGAACCCTTGTGAATAGGAAGGACACCTAATGATTTTGTTTGGATTGGATCGACTGTTGAATGAAGCGTCATTGCGTAAGCCGCTTCAGAATAAACGCGTCGCTCTATTGGCCCATCCAGCAACGGTCACAAATACGCTTGAACACGGGCTCGACGCGATTGCGGCGCTAGACGACATTAATCTGACGGCGGCTTTCGGTCCGCAGCATGGCCTCAAAGGCGATAAGCAAGACAATATGGTCGAGACCGCGGACGAACATGATCCGGTCTATAATATTCCGGTCTTTAGTTTGTATGGCGAGGTGCGGCGGCCAACCGACGAAATGATGGACACATTCGATGTCCTGTTGGTTGATCTCCAAGATCTTGGATGCCGCATTTACACCTTTGTCACGACGCTTCTTTATGTGCTCGAAGCGGCGGCCAAACACAACAAAACCGTTTGGGTCCTTGATCGGCCCAACCCGGCGGGCCGCCCGGTTGAAGGCATGACCTTGAAGCCGGGATGGGAGAGCTTTGTCGGTGCTGGCCCGATGCCCATGCGCCACGGCATGACCTTGGGCGAGATGGGGAAATGGTTCATCGATCAAAACAAGCTCGATGTGGATTACAAAGTCATTGAAATGTCTGGCTGGCAACCGGATGCGGCTCCCGGCTATGGCTGGCCGCTATTGGAGCGCTCTTGGATCAACCCCAGCCCGAACGCACCGACCCTCAATATGGCGCGGGCCTATGCGGGGACAGTGATGCTAGAGGGCACGACGCTTTCCGAAGGGCGGGGCACGACCCGTGCGCTCGAAGTGATCGGCGCGCCCGACATCAACGCCAGAGAAGTTTTGTCCCTGATGGAAAAAATGGCCCCTCAGTGGGCGGAAGGATGCCGTTTGAGAGAATGTTGGTTCGAGCCCACATTCCACAAGCATGAACATCTGCTTTGTCATGGGTTCCAGATCCACGCTGATGAACCGAGCTATCAGCATGACCGGTTCAAGCCCTGGCGGATCATCGCGCTTGCGCTTCATGCGATTCGCAAGCTCTATCCCGATTACAATATCTGGCGCGATTTTCCGTATGAGTACGAAAATGACAAACTTGCCTTTGATGTTATCAATGGCAGTGAGTTGCTTCGTCAGTGGGTTGACGATCCAGAGGCGGTGGCCAGCGATCTCGACGCAATAACCACCCCGGACGAAGAGGCGTGGCGCGACGTACAGCAGAAATTCGCGATTTACTAATCCAACGCATATCGCTCCCGTGATGTCTCAGTATTATATTTCTGTTCTCGACGCCGTATGCGAAAAAGGCAATGGCCGCGATAATGAGGATGCCGTTGGCTGGCTCCCCAATGCGGTCTGGGTCCTTGATGGGGTGTCGGGGCTTGAAACCTCTATTGTTGGAGGGGGCACGGCCGCGCGGTGGTACGCACAAACATTTTCGGCGCATTTTTCCCGGCATATGCTGTTGCGGCCCGATGCGCCGACGCTTTCGCTCATCAATCTGGCAATCGACGACTGCCGGTCATTATGGGCTGACCTTGGACAACCTGACATGGCAGAACCAGCGGCGACTTTCGCCATGTTGCGTTTGGTGGATGGTCAGATCGAACTGACCTCCATCGGGGACAGCGCAATCCGGTTTAAAGATATGGAAGGGCGCGTTACGGTTTTCGGTGACCGATCCGTTGAGCCATTTGAACAAAAAACGCTGGACCGGCTGATCGCACTGCAAAACGAACAACCAGATGCGCCCCATAGCGAATTGTCGAAAGCGCTAAAATCAAGCCAGCGGAACAATCGTCAATATGTGAATCGGGAAGACGGCTATAATGTTTTGACCTTATCGCCGATGGTGCCGCGTAACATTGTTTCCAGTACTCTCCCGAATAACGCGGAGACGGATTTTTTGCTGACCTCAGACGGGTTTAGTCGTTATACAGAAGTTTTGGAAATTTCGGATGAGCGGGCATTTTTCGCGCGTGCGCAAGAACAGTCCCTCGGCACTATCCTTGATGAAATCCGCTCAACTGAGCAGTCTGATCCCGATTGCCGAATTCATCCGCGGATTAAGCAATTTGACGATGCAACGGCCCTAAAGGTTCGCGTGCGAAACCTTACTCGGCATAAAAGCGACGCTTAGAATCCTTGCCAATCCCCGGATTGAGCTGGTTTCGCGGGTCGAGCGCTCGGTAATGCTCTGCGAGTTGCGGCTCCGCCTGATAGGCATGGCCGACATTGTGCTCAGCGGGATATTTCGCGCCTCGTTGTTTTAAAAGGTCCAGCATTTCGGATTTGATTGCGCCCGTGTCGGTGCCTGCCTTCAAGATATAATCTTGATGAAAGACCTGACACATGAAGTGCCCATAATAGAGTTTGTTCTCGATTTTCTGGTCGAGGCTCTGGGGGAGTTTTTCCTGCCAATCGGTTGTGTTGCGGGGGAGTGCGATATCCAATGCGAGGACCTCGCCGACATCCTTTGACTTGATGGTCTGGTAGCGGACCGCTGCGCCCGCGGCCGCAAACCGGTGCAGGCCGACGGTGGACGCCTCTTTGTCGGTGCACGCATGAAATAGAACGTCATAGTCTTCGCTTAGTTCGGATAAAAGCTTCCTTGTCTCGTCTACGCTGCGATCTTTTACCTTTAAAATAAGGAGATGCGCCCGTTTGTCAGCGATTTCCTTGATCGTCTTCGGTAGCGGATTGGGCGCAAACCGAGAAAAAACTTGCAGGCACTGATCGATCAACGAGGACGAAAGAAACGGAATGTCATCAAGATGCGACGCCAGCGTTTCTTTTAGTTTGAAGAAAGTTGGCAAGCGCTGCGTGCCGAGCGTTTTAATGAGATAGACCGTGTCGCGCCCATAACGTTCGGTGAACTTGAAGCAGTTCTGTTCCATATATTCCGCAAGCACGGGTAGTTCGGCAAAGTCCGCCAATATTTTCCGCCGCAAGGTCGTCAGAACCGCTGTCTTGTTGGTGCCGATAAAAAATGTTTTCTCGGCGGTGTTCTTGGGAAAGGTATCGAGCCTGACCGCAAAGACCGCGAGCTTGCCGCCGCAACCGGAGGCTTGCTTGAGGCGCCGTGGGTCCGCATTATACCGCGCAGGCGTGGGGGCATGAATATCGCGCACCCAGTCTTTATATTCGTGATCGGACGCCATGCCGTTGCTCGGCGCGATGTCTGTGTCCGAGAAAGTTTTATTGTCCAGGCGCGTTAGAATGTCTTCGGGCGTGCTGCCCAAATCGACGCCTAATCCGTTTTCGAGGGCGAGTTCCCCATCCTCGGTCAGTTTGGCAAAGAGAGAATGTTCCGTATAGGCGGGGCCGCGTTCGACCAGCGCGCCGCCTGAATTATTGCATACGCCGCCAATGACCGAAGCCCCCAGACAGGATGATCCGATTACGGAATGGGGATCTCTGTTCAGCGGGGCCAGCGTCTGTTCGAGCTTGTGCAGCGTGCTGCCCGGAAAGCAGATGACCTGATTGCCATTATCAATCGGGTAGATTTTCTCTAACCGGTTGGTGCTGATGATGACCACATCATGGTCGTAACCGGCATGGGGCGTAGATCCGCCGGTGAGGCCGGTATTCGCCGCCTGCATGATGATGTTGAGATCGTTCTCGACCGCGATCTGGAGCGTGCGCCATAATTCGAGCAAGCTGCCCGGAAGAAGCACGGCAAGACACTCGCCAGATTGGCCGCGATAGCCCGTTCGGTACGTTTTTGTTTTGTGATGTCCCGTCAGGACATATTTGCGCCCGAGAACGCTACGGAATTTTTCAACGATGTTATCGGAGGCAGCGTTCGTTGTTGGCATTTAAAGCTTTAACTCAAATCGGAAACAAATTCATAGCGATCACCGCGATAGGCCGACCGGGTATATTCGACAACTGAGCCGCTGGCGGAATAGGTTGTCCGTTCGATACGCAAAACTTCGCTGCCTTCATCGATCTGCAAAAGACCCGCTTCGGTTGGGGTTGCGAGCGAGGCGCGGATTTTTTGTCGGCCCCGAATTGGGCGATGACCGAGTTTAGAGAGGGCTTCGTATAGAGAATCGCCGAGCGTATCCAATTCCGGCAGGAATTCCTTTGGCACAATGGCGTTTTCGATGGCCAAAGGTTCGCCATTCGACAAACGCACTCGGCCTAATCGCGCAACTTCTGATGTTACGGCAATCTCTAGCTGCGCCGCTTCATCCGCAGTGGGGTTTGAAAAAGATTTTACGATCCAGAAGACACCCGGCTCATCACCGCGCTTGATCGCATCATCGGTAAAGCTGCTCAGGAAAGAGGAGGGCGACTGAATGCGCGGGGAGACATAGGTCCCCGATCCCTGTTTGCGATAGAGCAGCCCTTCGGCAATGAGTTTATCGATCGCTTTGCGAATCGTGACGCGAGACGCGCCGGTCATCGCCGTCAATTCGCGTTCCGATGGCAGCGCCTCGTCATCGACAATTTCACCATCATTTATCTTGGTGCGAATGTTATTCGCGATTTGCAGATAAAGCGGTGTCGGATTGTCTTTTGACATTGGCTGCATCGAAATTACCCCTTTAGTGCTTCAATCGAAGCACCTAAATGCCCCTTATGCCGCGCCAACAATGCGGCGGCGTCGTTTTTCTCAAGACCAAAGCCAATCAAAACAGCGGTTGGAATATCGTTGTTGGCTTCGGTCAGCGCGGCGTCGGCTTTATCCATGGATACGCCAGAAAGTTTGTGGACAATCTCGGCCCCGCGATGGCGAAGCTTTTTGTTCGAGATGACCATATTCACCATCAGGCCTTTATAGACTTTGCCCAATTGCAACATAATCGTTGTCGAGAGGATATTCAGAATCGCTTTTTGGGCCGTTCCGGCTTTCATGCGGGTTGATCCTGCAACGACTTCGCTACCAGTTTCTGCGACCAGCCCGAAATCGGCAGTTTCGAGGAGAGGCGCACCCGGATTATTCACGATTCCAATCGTAAGCGCACCCTTTTGGCGAGCGACTTCGAGCGCGGCAATGGTGAAAGGCGTTCTGCCGCTCGCGGCGACGCCAATCACTACGTCATTTTCACCGACATTGAGCTTTTCAATTTCACCCGCGCCTTCGTCCACGTCGTCTTCAGCGCCTTCAGCGCTTTCAACAAGCGCAGTTGGTCCGCCCGCAACAACATAGACGAGCCTTTCATTCGGCCAGCCATAGGTCGGAAACAGTTCAACGCCATCTTGTGCCGCGACGCGGCCAGACGTACCGGCACCCACATAAATCAGGCGGCCACGATCAGCGAGACGCGCCGCGGCGGCGGTCGCAGCGTCAGCGAGCTTTGAAGACAGCGGTTGTATCGATGCGACGGCAGCAAGCTGGCCGTCGATCATGGCATCCACGGCATCTTTGGCCGGCCAGCTATCGATATTGACGAAACGTTGGCTCACATCCTCTGTGGACATGCAGGTCTCCTAAACTCTTGTCGTATCTCGTAATTGGTAAATCTAACCGAGAATACCAAAATAAAACCAATATACCGACTAATCGCGCGCTTGGGAAGGCGAGCACGCAAGCAATCAGCGTTAACGGCCACTCCACCGATGATGTTTTCAATCGGGTTGGGCCGTTATCCTTCTCCGTTAATCCAGCTTCGTTTGACCTGTCCGTCATCGGACAGGTGCACAAGATTTGCGTATTTTCCGGCGGCGATTTCGCCCAAATCATTTTCAATGCCGAGGGCCTGTGCCGGGCTTAATGACGCCATGGAAATTGCTTGCGCTTGTGTGACGCCGAGATGGTTGTGGGCGTGCTGAACGGCCGACATCATATCAAGGGATGAGCCCGCCAGATTGCCCGCTTCGATCGTGAGGCGCGGGCCGGTTGCATCGACCCATTGGCCGAAAAGATCGAAACCATCAAAGCCGTCCGGCGCACCAACGCTGGGCATAGCATCGGTGACTAAAACTGTTTTTGAAATGCCTTTACATTTGATGGCCGCGCGCAGGGAGGCGTCGTGAACATGAAACCCGTCGGCGATAATGCCCGCCCATGTTTGATCCGAATCAAACGCCGCGCCGACCGCACCCGGTGCCCGGCTGGTGAGCGGTGACATCGCATTATAAAGATGCGTAAACCCGGACAGACCTTCATCGATTGCGGCCCGGACCGTATCATAATCCGCATTGGTGTGGCCGGCCCAAACGATCACGCCGCGTTTGACAAGCTCGGCAATCTCACCAGGCGCGACCTGTTCCGGCGCGAGGGTGACCAGGGTTTTTCCGCTTTTCAGGCTCGACAACAGGTCGATAAAGTCGCTGTCCAAACCGCGGAATTTCTGCTGGTCATGGACGCCTTTTTTCTCGTGGTTGAGGACAGGCCCTTCGATGTGAATGCCTAAAATGCCCGGCGTTTTTAATGCAATCGCTTCGTCCACGGCCGCAATCGCTTGCCCGATTATCTCTGGCGTATCGCTAATGAGCGTAGGCAACAGCCCGGTTGTGCCGTAGGTGCGATGGGCATTGGCAATGGTCGCAATGGTTTTGACAGTTGGCGCGTCGTTCAACAAAACGCCGCCGCCGCCATTGACCTGAAGGTCGATAAATCCGGGCGCGAGGATGCCGCCATCAAGGCTTATTTTCTCTGCGTCTGCGGGCACAGATCCCAAAGGCACAATATCCGCAATGCGCGCGCCATCAACGAGAACCGCATGACCTTCCGTCCACGCATCGTTGAAAAGAATGGGGCATCCCGTTAGCGCGAACATCAGACCGTCACCGTTACTTTTTTCAGGAATGGCGGTTCATCCGGGTTCTTGCCGCGCGCCAATGAAAGCGCATTTGCAAAACGGTAAAACCGTTGAATTTGTAAAATCGGCGTCAGGCGCGGATCATCGCCAACTGGGCAATCAAGATTTAATGCGTCAGGCACGGCCTCTCCCACAGTCAGGCATTTCGCGCCGTTCGAGGCGCAAAAGGAAACCAGCTCCCGGACACTTTGTTTTGACTCATCCGCAGACACAAAGGCTAAAATCGGAAAGCCTTCTGAAACGACCGCCATGGGGCCGTGACGCAGCTCCGCCGCGCTCAATGCTTCTGCATGCAGGCCGCTCGTTTCTTTCAGCTTCAGCGCAGCTTCCTTGGCGATGCCAAAGCCGACACCGCGTCCGGAAACAAACAGGTTCCGCGCGTCCTGCAAGATGGGGAGGGCCGCATTCCATTCGCCTTCCCATGCCTGGCTTAAATGCGTCGGCAATTGCTCAAGCGCGCTTAAGCCTTTGTCATCGCCGCCCGCAGCAAACGCGATATGCGCCAATGCTGTCAGTGAGCAGATAAAAGACTTTGTTGCGGCGACACTGGTTTCATCGCCCGCCAGCAAAGGAAGCGTGACGTCGCACAGATCCGCAAGGGGGCTAGCGCTGTCATTGGTCAATGCCACCGTGAAGGCACCGCCAGCTTTGGCCGCCTTTGCCGATTGCAACAGGTCCTCGCTCCGGCCGGACTGCGAAACCGCGAGAAACATTGCGCCGCGAAGGTTCAACGCCGCGCCATAGACCGAGGCGACCGATGGCGAAAAGGCGCAGACAGGCTTGCCTGTCTGGCGTTCGAGCAGATATTTTCCGTAGACGGTCGCGTGGCTTGAACTACCGCGCGCGCAGGTGACGACCATATTGATCTTGTCACTGGCGAGCCGTTTCGCGATCTCGTTAATCGCACTGGTATTATTCTGAAATTGGGCCGCAACCCGGTCGGGTGCCTCGCCAGCCTCATGAAACATCTTCGTTTCGAACTGTTCGGTGGGCATATCTCGAATTTATCCTCTAGTTACAGGCCACTAGCCGCAATTCAGGCGGCGCGACGAGGTGCGCATGTCATCGCGCATCGGCTCTGGTAAAATGCTACACCCTCGCATTGGTAGTATATTTGTTTCTTTGGACTAATACAACCTTGTGTACCAGTCTAATTGGCAAGCGGGGAGGGGATAATGGCGATTAAAAGCAAGCATTTGTGCCATTTTATTGGCGAATGCTACGTTATAGACCGTCATTTCGATGTTGCCAAAATGGCACAGCAATTATCTGTGCGCTTAAATTGGTCTATTCCTGTTTGACTGATCTGCGCATTGGTAGCAATATGGTATCATAAATCCGCCTTTGCAACCACTGCTGGCCGCAACAGGCAATAGCTCATAGGAGGGACCACGGCTTGTTGAAATCTAAACTTACATTATCGGGGGCGGCGAGTATTTTGCCATTTTTGGCGCTCGGGTTGGCCCCAGCGCACGCGCAGGGCGAGCAAGCGAGCCAGGCGCAGGATACTATTGTTGTTACTGGTAGCCGTATCGAACGTAGCGGCCTGACATCACCGACGCCGGTGACATCAATCGGCGAACAACAGATCAAAACTGATCGTTCTGTTGTCATCGAAGATATTTTCCTCCGCCTGCCTCAAGCCGGCGGTGGTGCGAATGCAACCGGTGCTGCGGTTGGTGACTCCCTCGGCTCCTCAACGATTGACCTGCGCGGTCTTGGTCAGAACCGCACGCTGGTCCTCGTCAATGGTACGCGCGCTGTTCCGTTCAGCTTCCGTAATGCGGTGGATACGAACACGCTCCCAACCGGTCTCATCAAAAATGTAGAGGTTCTAACCGGCGGTGCCGCAGCGATTTACGGTGCGGATGCTGTGGCTGGTGTCGTGAACTTCATTCTCGACGACAGCTTCGAAGGCCTTGAGATGTCAGTATCGGGTGAGGTGCCAAGCGGCGGCGGCGAATCAATTTCTGCCGACCTTAAAGCGGGCGCTGAAATCGGCGATGGTCGCGGTCATGTTGTCGGTTATCTGGCCTATACGGAGCGTTTTGAGCTCTTGGCGGGCGAGCGCGATTTCACATCGGGCACGGTTACGGCGGTGCCTTCTATCGGCGGTAACTTCACCGATGTTGCCAGCGGCAATTTCTTTGCCTTTGACAATAACGGCGCGTTTTCAACCGAACGTCAGACTTTTGATGCGACGCCTGATCGTTTCTTGATCCAGCCGATGCAGCGTTTCCACGCTTCGGTTCTGTTCGACTATGAAGTCCTCGACAATGTCGAAGTTTACGGCCGTGCATTCTACACCGACATGAAAGTGACCGGTGCGGGTGGTAGCGGTCAGACGCCAATCAGCGTCAATGAAGAAGTTACGATCTCAGAGACCAACCCCTTCATTCCTGCTGAAGCATTGCCGCTGCTGACTTTTGTGGGCGGTGAGGCGACAGTGAATGTCGAGCGCAATCTCGGCCTCGGCCTTCAGCGCACGGTCACAAGCCGCGATACATTCCAGCTTGTTGGTGGTATCCGCGGTGATATTACCGATAACATTTCTTGGGACATGTACACCCAGTATGGTCGGTCAGAAGAAAATGCGACCGTCTTTGGTAATGCGATCCGCAATGACAGCAGCGGCAACAGCCGCTTTGGCGCAATCGCGGACACGGTAGACATTTTTGGTCCGGATGCTGACTTCAGCGATTTCGGCACGGAAATCCTCTATCAGGACCGTACACGTGATCAGTTGGTGGCTTCGTTGATTATCTCCGGTACGACGGCAGATGTCTTTGAATTGCCAGCGGGCCCGATCGGTTTTGCCGGCGGTTATGAATATCGCGAAGAAACCGGTTCAGCTGTTCCGGGAATTGCGGTGCAGAATGGTCTCGGCTTCGGTCTTGGCAGCGTGTTGTCACTCGACAATGCGAGCTTCGACACAAACGAAGTCTTTGGCGAGGTGCTGGTTCCATTGCTGGCTGACCTGCCATTCATTCAGCAGTTGAATTTCGAAGGGGCGTTCCGTCACTTTGATTTCTCAACAACGGGCACAGGTAATGCTGACAAATTGGGCGGTACATGGGTCGTCAACGATCAGATCCGTTTCCGCGGTCAGCGTCAGACAACGGTTCGCTCACCAAACCTTGGCGAGTTTGCCGGACCGGAAGTGCAGCTTTCGCTGTCACTCTTTGACCCAACAAGCCCTGACTTCATTCCGCGTCTTGGCGGTCGTTTCGACGGCGACCCTTGTCTTGATGGACGTGGCGATGCAGCACAATGTGCGGCCCAAGGTGCAGCAGCGCCCGGCACGCCATTTGATACAAGCGCTGCAATCTACAGCTTTGGCGGTAACCCGAATATCGATACGGAAAAAGGCGAAACCATTACCGTTGGTATGGTCCTCACGCCAGATTTCTATCCGGGTTCAAGCCTGACCGTCGATTATGTTGATATTGAAATCACCGATGCGGTCAGCCAGATCCAGCCAATTGCGGCGCTAACAAACTGCTATATTGATAATCCGACCCCGGATAACCCGCTTTGCGGCGCGGTTCTCCGTGATCCGGTAACGGGCTTGATTAGTCAGGCGCTGGTGAACGATTTCAATCTGGCAAGCTTGAAGCAAAAGAGCATTGACGTAGCGCTTGTATTGCCGCTCGATATTCTCGGCGAGCCTGGTGAAGCATTCCAGCTGAACTATCAGGCAACCATCGTGACGGATTACACCCGTCAGGCAAACGCAACAGTCGATGCTGTCGATTGTAAGGGTACGTTTGGTGGTTCATGTTCTGGTGACTTCGCTAGCTTCCTTCAGCAGGACTACAAGCACCGCACCGATCTGAACTGGGCGCAAGGCCCATTCGCGGCGCAATTCTCTTGGCGCCGGATCGGCGGCGTTCATAACGCGCTTGATGAAGCGGATACCATCAGCTCACAGAACTATTTCGACCTGACTGGTGTCTATGACGTGACTGAGAATGTAACGGTCACTGCAGGTATCAAGAACCTCTTTGATAAAGAGCCACCATTGCCGCTGGCCGGTGGTAACTTCTTCGGTACCGTCAGTGAGTATGACGCTGTCGGACGTTCATTCGGTGCGTCGGTGCGCGCGCGCTTCTAAGTTTCGCAATGCGAAACGTCACTGATCGCGATCAGTGCAACGATTGACCTGATTGCTCCCATTTCCTCCCAGGGAGCAAGATAGGAAAATGAAGGGGAAAGGGACCGTTTGGTTTCTTTCCCCTTTTTTTATTTGCCGTTATTGTGTTGCGCTTACGATCAAGTCAGTGATCGTGGCAATTCAAATTGGATGTTGGTGTTATGCATGATCTGCTCGTCCCGCTTTATCGGTTGCCCGAAGCACCGCCAGTGCCATCCGGTATTTTGATCCGTCAGGTTTTTCAGGCAGAGCTTAAAACGGCGACCGAGTGGGTCCGTCAGGAATTCAGCGACGGCTGGGCGACAGAGTTTTCCTATGCCGCCAATCTTTCGCCGAGCGCCGCCTATATCGCACTTTCCAATGAGGCCATCATCGGGTTTGCCTGTTTTGATGCGGCGGCGAAGGGGGTTTTTGGTCCTACCGGCGTGGCTGAGGCCGGACGCGGCCGGGGCGTGGGGACTGCGTTACTCTTCCGGGTAATGACGGATATGCGTGCTGCGGGCTATGCCTATGCGGTGATCGGGGCCGCAGGGCCGATCGAATATTATGAGCGCGTTGTTGGCGCGGCGCGCATTGATGGCGGGGCACCGGGGTTTTTGGGATCGCTCGTTAAAAAACCAAAAGAGTAATAGCCAAAGGGCTGCACAGTCTCTGTGCAGTACGGTTTGGGGTCGCGAGATCGGCCGCGCCACTCTGGTTTCGCCTATTTTTTCAATGCCAATAAAATACCAATAGCAAACAGCTTTCCGCCAACGAAATCAGTCACTTTTGTGAGAAACTGCAGTAAAATAGCCGTAATTAGCGAAAATCTGGTAATTGCGCACGGATCTCCGGCTTGCTGATGTAGATAAATGGTATTATATTGGTTTCTGTTTTCAGCGAGGAGCGGAGAGGGCCCATATGCGTGATTTTGGTTCGTCGCTGCTACCAAAAAGGCGAATGCTGGTCGCCACTTAGCCGACATTCCCACCATCATTCTCGATCAAAATGTTGGTATACTGAGTATAAATGATGAGCGAGTACAAAGAGTTTTAAGGCATGGAAGAAATATCATCTGCTGCGCAGTTCATTCCGGTTGATGCTTTCGATATCATTATTTTCGGTGCGGCGGGGGATCTTTCATTGCGTAAGATCATCCCGGCCTTGTTTCACCGTTGGCGCGATTCGCAGATCCCCGATGCCTCGCGCATTGTCGGTGTCTCGCGAACGGAAATGGATGACGAGGCGTTTCGTAAGCTCGTTTATGATAGCTATCGTAAATTCAATCCGAATACGGAAATCGCAGCAGAGGAATGGACGCGCTTTTCGAGCCTATTACATTATCGCGCGGTGAACGCCGCGGACGCTGAAGCCGATTGGTCTGGCCTTTCGGCATTGCTGGAACAGCGCCGCGATAATCTACGGGTTTTCTATTTAGCGCTGCCACCCAATATCTATGGTGCGGTTGCGGCAAATATTGATAGCGCGGGATTGAAAGCGCCGGACGCCCGCATTGTGCTTGAAAAACCTATTGGGAAGGATCTTGCCTCCGCCCGCGCGATCAATGATGGCGTCGGCGCTGTGTTCGCGGAGAAAAATATCTTCCGTATCGATCATTATCTGGGCAAGGAGACTGTCCAGAACCTGATCGTTTTACGGTTCATGAATTCAATTTTTGAACCGATCTGGAATGCCAATGCGATTGATCACGTAGAGATCACGGTCGCAGAATCGATCGGTTGTGAGGGGCGGGCGAGTTATTATGACACGGCCGGGGCCTTGCGCGATATGGTCCAGAATCATTTGTTGCAATTGTTGTGTCTGGTGGCGATGGAGCCGCCGCTTAACCTGAACTCCGACACGGTCCGCGACGAAAAGATAAAGGTTCTTAAGGCGCTCCGGCCGGTCAAGCTGAGGGATATTCGCAATATCTCTGTTCGGGGGCAGTATGCGTCCGGCGCGACCGACGGCGAAGTCGTTCAAAGCTACGAAGCGGAATTAGAGCGCGGCAGCAACACCGAAACTTTTGTGGCGCTTAAAGCCAATCTGGATAATTGGCGATGGAAGGACGTGCCGTTCTATTTGCGGACGGGCAAGCGCATGTCGGGCCGCCATTCGGAAATCGTTGTGCAGTTCAAAGATGTCGCCCATTCCCTGATTAAGGATGGTGCGCCGCCGCCGCCGACCCGCATGGTAATCCGCCTACAGCCGGACGAGGGCGTTAAATTGCTGCTGACCACCAAAGACCCCGGGCCGGGCGGTATGCGTTTGCGCTATGTGCCGCTTAACCTGTCCTATGCAGATCATTTCGAAGCGCGTTACCCGGATGCTTATGAGCGGCTATTGATGGCGGTTGTGCGGGGTGATCTTGCCCTTTTCATGCGCCGCGACGAAGTCGAAGCGGCGTGGCAATGGGTGGATGGTATTCTTGCGGCATGGGAAGCCGATGAAACCCCGGTTCATAAATACCCCGCCGGGACAGATGGCCCACCACAAGCGGCGATGTTGCTTGATCGTGATGGCCGCGAATGGTGGGCGGGCAAATGAGGCGCGCCCTAAACCTGATCGCCTTGGCATGTTGAGCACCAAAAGGAATAAATCATGAAGCTTCATGAAACCGTTGCGCGCGTTACCGATCGTATCCGAGAGAAAAGTCGACCAACTCGCGAAGCCTATTTGTCTCAAATGAATGCGGCGGCGAGCGAAGGGCCACATCGGACAAGCGTCTCTTGCGGAAATCTTGCGCATGCCGCGGCGGCTTGTTCGGTGGCGGACAAACATAGCCTCGCGAGCGGCGAAGGCCCTAATATCGCGATTGTCAGCGCCTATAATGATATGCTCTCGGCGCATCAGCCGCTTGGGGCCTATCCCGACATAATCAAGGCGGCCCTCTCCGACATGGGGGCGACGGCGCAAATTGCGGGCGGCGTGCCGGCGATGTGCGATGGCGTGACCCAAGGGCAGGCGGGAATGGATCTTTCTCTATTCTCGCGCGATGTCATTGCGATGGCGACCGCGGTTTCCCTGTCGCATAATGTTTTCGATGGCGCGCTGATGCTTGGGGTTTGCGATAAAATCGTCCCCGGTCTTTTCATCGGCGCAGCGCGATTTGGCCATTTGCCAATTCTGTTCTTGCCCGCCGGACCAATGCCGACCGGGCTATCGAATGATGAAAAAGCGCGGGTGCGTCAGGAATATGCGGCAGGCAAAATCGATCAGGCCGAATTACTCGCTGCCGAAAGCGCCAGCTATCACAGCCCCGGCACATGCACCTTTTATGGCACGGCAAATTCCAATCAAATGTTGATGGAAATCATGGGGCTGCATATCCCGGGATCGGCTTTCGTTAATCCCGGAACGCCGCTGCGTACCGCAATTGTCGAAGAGACAGCCCGGCAAGCGGCAATGACAACAGCGCTAGGCGATCAGTATACCCCGTTTTCAAAGGTAATTGACGAGCGTTCCATCGTGAATGCGATTGTGGGGCTTCATGCCACGGGCGGATCAACAAACCATACAATCCATCTCATTGCGATGGCCCGGGCCGTCGGCGTGGTCATTGATTGGGATGATTTTTCTGATCTGTCGGCGGTAACGCCACTGCTCGCGCGTGTCTATCCGAATGGGTCTGCGGATGTGAACCATTTTCACGCAGCCGGCGGTATCGGCTTTATCATTCGCGAACTTATCGAAGCGGGCTTGATCCATGATGATGTGTCGACCGTGGCGGGGGCGGGGCTTTATGCCTATACGCGCACGCCGCGCCTCGATCAGGGGCAACTGGTCTGGGATGCCGCCGACAAGACCCCGCGAAACCCAGAAATCGTCCGTAACGTGACAGACCCCTTCAGCGAAACAGGGGGCCTGGTCGTTCTAAACGGCAATATTGGCCGGTCGGTCATCAAGGTTTCTGCTGTTAAGAAGGAAAACCAAATCATCGAGGCACCAGCCATCGTGTTTTCATCGCAGGCCGACCTCATGGACCGGTTTAAGCAAGGCGAGCTTGAAAAGGATTTCATTGCGATCATTCCGTTTCAGGGGCCAAAGGCCAATGGCATGCCCGAATTGCACAAACTCACGCCGCCATTGTCGGTTCTGCAGAACAAAGGCTTCAAGGTCGCGCTGGTCACCGATGGCCGTATGTCTGGCGCGAGCGGCAAGGTACCTGCGGCGATACATATGTCGCCCGAAGCCATGGATGGCGGCGCAATCGGCCAGATCAGTGACGGCGACATTGTGCGTCTGGATGCAACCGCAGGAACGCTTGAGGTGTTGCAGGTCGATTTGTCGGCGCGGGAATCGGTGACGCGCGATCTTGAGCCGGAACGCCGGGGAACCGGACGTGAGCTATTTGCAGGTATGCGCAAGCTTGTGACCTCCGCCGAGACCGGCGCGATGACATTTGAATTGTCGGAGAACGCATAATGGATAGCATGAAGCAGATACTCGCCGAGGCCGTTGTGATGCCGGTCTTTCAGATCAGCGATCTGAACCATGCAGCACCGCTTGCACATGCGCTAAAGGCCGGCGGCTTGTCGGTGATTGAATTGACCATGCGGACACCGGAAGCGGTCGCTGCCCTGCCGCTCATGAAAAAAGCCGTTCCTTCACTGACGATTGGGATGGGCACCGTCACGTCTTTTGACGATCTCAATCGCGCCTTGACCGCGAAACCGGATTTTCTGGTGACGCCGGGCTGCTCGCCGAGTTTGATTGAGCATTTATTGAAACAAGCGCTGCCCTTTCTGCCGGGGGTGGCAACCCCCAGCGGCGCAATGATCGCGCGGGAGAAGGGTGTTGAGGCGATGAAGTTTTTCCCGGCGGAGGCATCGGGCGGTGTGGACTTTTTGAAGTCTCTTTACGGCCCGCTGCCGGATATTGTGTTCTGTCCGACCGGCGGCATTACCTTGGAGACCGCGAAAAATTATCTCGCGCTTCCGAATGTGCCCTGTATTGGCGGGTCATGGATTGCGCCAGCGCACCTCATTCAGCATGAAGATTGGGACAGCATCACCGAAAACGCATCGCTCGCAGCGGGGTTGGCCAAAGCCCGTAACGAAGCTGCGGCTTAAGCCAAGCCTTGTTACGGTGTGCCCAATCGGAAAGCGTGCTTAGCTGCGCTTTTTCGGCGGGTTTTTGGCCGGTGGCTGCGGCCGGGTGAAAAGCCACGTGTCATCGCTCGATTGGTCCTTCTGGAATCGATAACCCTCGACATTGAATTTCTTGAGGTCATTCGCATCGTCGATTTGGTTTTCGACCGCCCAACGGGCCATCAAACCGCGCGCGCGTTTCGCATAGAATTGAAGCTGACGCAGCTTTCCGTCTTTTTCTTCTTTGAAGGTCGGCGTGATCACCGGTGCCTTTAGTGCCGCGCGGTCAACGGCGGAGAAATATTCGTTCGAAGCGAGGTTCACGACGGTTTTGTCTTTGTGCCCTTTTAGGGATTTGTCGATCTCTTGAGCGATCTGGCTACCCCAAAATTCATAGAGGTTTTTGCCGCGTGTATTTTTAAGCCTTGATCCCATCTCAAGCCGGTAGGGCTGAATCGCATCAAGGGGCCGCAATAATCCGTATAGGCCGGAAAGGATGCGGATCTTGTCCTGCGCGCGCCTGAGGTCGTCCGCAGAAAGGCTATTGGCATCAAGCCCGAGATAGACATCGCCATTAAAGGCGAGCGCCGCTTGTTTCAGGCTCTCGCTTTTGCCGTCCGGGCTGAAAGCCTGAAAGCGTTCATAATTGAGATCCGCAAGTTTTTCGGAAATCCCCATCAGGGTCTTGATCTTTGACTTTGTTAAGGTCGCTGTCGTTTCAGAAAGTTCTGCGGTGTCTTTTAAAAACACAGGTTTCGTCGCCCTTGGGGCCGCCGGGGCCGGGTCGAAATTCATGTTCTTCGCAGGAGACAATAATATCAGCATGCGGGGCAGCGTCCTTCGTGTTGAATGTGGCTAGAGCATCTTACCGGGATTCATGATCCCTTGGGGATCGAGCGCTTTTTTAATGGCGCGCATCATTTCCATCTCGACCGGGCTTTTTCGCGCGGCGAGGTCATCACGGCGATGGCGGCCAATACCGTGCTCGGCAGAAATCGAGCCGTCAAAGTCGCCAATCACATCATAGACCGCCTGTTCAATGGTCTCGCGCTGATCATCAAGCGCATGTTTGTCTGCGCCTTCTTCGGCAAGAATATTGTAGTGAATATTCCCGTCGCCAATATGGCCAAAGGTTACAAACCGCGCCGTGGGAACGATCTTTTTAACGGCCGCATTCGCCTTTTCGATAAAGGCGGGAATATCATTCGTGCTGACAGAAACATCATGCCGCGCGCCTAGTCCTTCGCCCGACGTCGCCTCAGAAACAGAATGGCGAATATGCCAAAGGTTTTGCGCCTGCGCTTCATTTTCGGCGATGGTCGCATCACGGATGATAATTTTTTCTAACGCATCAGCCAGCAGTGCTTCGACGGACTCGCGCAGGCCCGCATCTGTCGGTGCGCTTGAGGTGAACTCAGCCAACACATAAACTGGATGACGCGCGTTCAGCGGATCGCGCGTATTGGGAATGTGTTTCAGGGTCAAGTCGATACATAACCGATACATCAACTCAAAGCTTGAAACATTACCGCCCGTTGCCGCTTGCGCCAGCGACAATAGTTTGACGACATTATCCGTATTATCGAGGCCCGCGCAGATCGTTACTTTCTGTGCGGGAAGGGGAAAGAGCTTCAAGACCGCGCCAGTCACAATCCCCAGCGTGCCTTCGCCGCCGATCAGCAATTGCTTTAAATCATAACCGGTATTGTTCTTACGCAGACGTTTTAAGCTGTTCCAGATTTCGCCATTGGGCAGGACGGCTTCGATCCCAAGGACCAGATCGCGCATATTCCCATAGCGCAACACATTCACGCCGCCCGCATTGGTCGAAATCACGCCGCCAATCTGGCAGGTGCCTTCCGAGCCGATGGAAAGCGGGAAAAACCGTCCGGCCTCGCGCGCGATTTCTTGCGCTTCGGCGAGGGTCAGGCCCGCATCAAGCGTCATCGAATTATTCAGCGGCTCGACCGCGCGAATGTTGCGAAGGCGTTTGAGCGATAAAAGAATTTCATTGCCGAGCGGGATTTGCCCGCCCACAAGACCGGTATTTCCGCCCTGGGGGGTGATGGCGATTTTGTGTTTCGCGCAGATTTTGACGATTTCGGAAACCTCTTGCGGCGATGCCGGCGCGACCACCAGCGGCGTCGTGCCCTGCCACCGATTGCGCCGTTCCGATATAAAAGGCGTGGCATCGTCGCCTTCGACAATGCCCTTCGGCCCGACAATGGCGCGAATAGCGTCGAGTTGTTCGGCGGTCGGCGCGCTGTGCGTATCGATGGTCATCGCTTCGGTCCTCTGTCCCAATTGTCTAGTGACCGTGGCCCGGCGGTTCAAGCGGACAAAATGGCTTATCTTGCCAAAGCCGCGCAGGGATTCACTTTTGCCAACGCCCCTAAAGACGATTAACAATGCAAAATCGGATGGATTGAGCGGAGGTTGCTCATTCGGGGAGGCGTTATGGCTGGCGTAATTTTCAAGTCCTTTGCATTGGCCGGATTCGCAAGTGCGGTTCTGTTGGGCTGCTCGCCGGATCAAACGACGACCCCGGCGGAGCTTGCGGAAAAACCCGATGCCAGCGACCGCGCTATCGATGCGGCGCTCGCCAGTCGCCAACGCCCGGTCGAAGACCGCAGCGACGATGATTTGCGCAAGCCGGAGAGTGTCCTGTCATTCATCGGGATCGAACCGGGCATGACCATTTTCGAAATGGAAGCCGGGCGCGGCTATTACACCGAGCTGTTCTCGCGCCTTGTGGGGCCGAATGGTCAGGTCATCATGCAAAACCCGGCGGCGTTTGACAGTTTTCTGGGTGACGTCGTTGAAAAACGACTTGCGAATAACCGGCTTGCCAATGTGCGGGTTTCAAAGTCACCCTTTGATGATCTTGATGCGGAAGATGCGTCGGTCGATATCGTCACCTGGATTTTGGGCCCGCATGATCTTTACTTTACGCCCAATGGCGGCACGTCGCTGGGCGATCCGGTCGAAACTTTCGCAGAGATTAAACGCATTTTGAAACCGGGCGGCACATTTGTTGTGATCGATCACCGGGCGGCGGTGGGGTCACCGCCGACCACCGGCGGCACCGTTCATCGGATTGACCCGGCGATCGTACTCAATCTCGCGACGGAACAATCATTCGATTTTGTTGGGGAAAGTGATGTCCTTCACAATAGCGATGATGATTACAATATGAATGTCTTCGATGCGTCGGTTCGCCGAAAAACCGACCGCTTTATTCTGAAGTTCCGAAAGCCAGAGTAATCCGCCTTGAGCGATACAGATATTTTGATTGTAGGGGCAGGGCCAACGGGGCTTGCCTGTGCACTGGAATTATCCCGGCGCGGTATAAAACCGCGCATCATCGACAAGGGGGATGGTTTCACCCCCGAGGCAGAATCCCGCGCCCTCGGCATCAATAATCGCAGCTTGCAATTGCTGGCCCCCTCTGGCGTGAGCGCGGAGCTATTGGCGCAAGGCATTAAGGGCGAGCGCATTCGCGTAAGGAATGAAAAGGGCCGCGATGTCATCAGCGCCGGTTTTGATCATCCCGGCGCGCTCTATCCGTTTATTTTAATTTTGCCGCAGGGCCGGACCGAGCGGATTCTCGCCGACGCGCTAAAGCAATATGGCGTTGCGGTGGAATGGAACCGGGAAGTGATCGCCGCCAATGGCAACCCGAAAAAGCCTGTTCTCGATGTGAATGCACCGGACGGGTTAGAGAGCATTCGCGCCAATAAAATCATCGGGGCGGACGGGGCGAGTTCCTCCATCCGCAACGGGTTTGGTTTTTCCTTTACGGGCGACAGCTATCCGACGGAATTTAGCCTTGTGGATATTGAAACCGAAAAGCCACTGGATGCCACTGAGATGGTTGTGGATTTTTCCGGCGGGCACCTGCTTGCGCGAATTCCGTTGGGCGGGAATGTTTTTCGGTTTATTTCTCCGCATACAGATATAAAGCGCATTTTGCCAAAGGATTTGGCGACGGGCCGCGTGATTTGGCAATCATCATTCCACATTAATTTCCGTCATGTCGAAAAAATGCAGCGCGGGTCTGTTTTTCTGGCCGGTGATGCGGCCCATATCCATTCGCCGATCGGCGCGCGCGGGATGAATTTGGGAATCGAAGATGCCTGTTGGCTTGCCTGGATGATCCACAAAAGAACCGAAGCCAATTATTCGAAACTGCGTCTGCCGCATGTGCGTATGGTCATCAAGCAAACCCGCCAACAAACGGATGCTTTGCTACATCTTGGTGGTGTCGGGCGTTTTGCACGCGATCATCTTGCCAATATATTTTTGAAAATCCCTGCCTTCAAGAAACGCGCGCTGACCCGCGTCACGGGCCTCGATACGCAAGATCCGCCGTGGATCGAAGATTAGAACGCGTTATTCGCGCGGGGCGGCGGCGCGGGAGAGGCGGTCATTGATTGCTTCGCCAAGGCCGGTGACGGGGATAGGCGCAGCGGCAATGGCGCTTAGTCCGTGTTCTGCACAGAGCGCATCAAGCTGGCGAAGATAGGCGAACAAATTCGCTGCGGCCTCGTTCAAATCACCGCTTTCAGACAGGTTAAGGGCATAAGGCCCATTGGCGTTTGTTGGGCCGAACCCGAGAAAGGCTTCACCGTCTTTTGGGGCAGATTGATTAAGCCGCAATTCAACACGCGGTGCGTAATGGCTTTTCAGCATGCCCGGGGCTAGCGGCATATCGGCCTGTTGCGGCGCGACCAGCGGTTTGCCGATGGCTTTTTCAATCGCCGTGCGATCAATTCCGCCGGGCCGCAACAGGGAAACTGATTTCCCGGCCACGAGGACAATTGTCGATTCAAGGCCAATCGAGCACGGCCCGCCATCAAGGATAAAATCAACCTTGTCGCCGAGGGATGTTTTTACATGATCTGCCGTGGTCGGACTAATCGAGCCTGATCGGTTCGCGCTTGGCGCGGCGAGGGGGCGTCCGACCTTTTTGATGAGATCGCGCGCCAGTTCATGCTTCGGCATGCGCACTGCAATCGTATCAAGCCCCGCGCTGACCAATAAAGACACCGGGCTTTCGGCGCGGCGCGGCAGGACCATGGTCAGCGGTCCCGGCCAGAACGCATCGGCCAGTTTTTGTGCCAGCGGGCTGATGATCGCGTGTTGCGCGACCATGTCCATCGACGCCACATGAATAATCAGCGGATTGAATTGTGGGCGGCCTTTGGCCTCGAAAATGCGGGCAACGGCGCGGTCATTGGTTGCGTCCGCCGCAAGGCCGTAAACAGTTTCCGTCGGCAAAGCCACAAGCCCGCCGCGAAGGATAATGTCAGAAGCAGCGGTAAATTCTTTTGAGCGCGTTGAAATCATGACGCGCATATAACACCCTGTGCGCCATTCGTCTTGTATCAAAAAAGGGCGCAATGAAACATTGCGCCCTTTCGTGGAGGAGGGATCAGCTGACGATTTAGAAGCTACGTGACAGCACAAGGTTCAGGCTGTGCGAGTCATATTCGGTCGCCAGGCTAGCACCCGCGTCCGTAAGCGTAGCGGTGTCTGCATCGAAATAACGATATTCGATACCGGCATCGATTTTCTCAGTAAGGTTCTTCTTGACGCCGCCAAAGGCCTGATAGGCAAACACGGTGTCATGTTCGCCCGCACCGCCAATCCGGGCAGCACCGGCACCGGCACCGACATAAGGTGTAAAGCCGGCATAGCTAGGCGCGTTGAAAATTGCGTTGCCCATGAAGCTGAGAGAATTGATGTCGTCATCGCCATCAAGGGTGATGCCGCCAATCGTTCCGCTTTCGACTTCGTTTGTGCGATAGGCGATTTCACCTTCGACGCTGAAGAATTTGTTCAGGTTATAACCATAGGCACCGCCGACGACGAAGCCTGTATCGGTGTCATATTCGCCAGCGCTTGTACCCGTGCCGGGGATGTCGAGGGTGAAATCGTGGTCGCTACCGTAGATGGCACCGCCGAAAATTTTACCATAGGTTTCTGCTTGTGCGGAGCCTGCCGCGGTTGCGCCGATCATAGCGGCTGCAATCATTATTTTACGCATTGGGTTTCTCTACTTTACGGGCGGACCACTCCGCCCCGGTCACGCCGAGATGCCTATCGCCGTGATTTTTTTCAATCGGGATTTCGACGAAATGTGCCCGTTTCACGCCGACGTGAAACTTCGAGAGCGAAATGAGAAAAACTCTTACAGAACGGTAATTTAGGTAATATTGCTGAGAGTTAATCTAGGGCCGTTTTTAAGGTGATGTCGAAGCTGGAGTAGCGCCCAGCCGGCTGTCCCAAATCGGGACGCGCAGGAATTTTGAGATGCGTCACTGGCGTCTGCTATTTCATCTTCGCAAGTGCGGCGTAATCCGGCATAAAGCGTCAAAAAGGAGCTAAGAGATGACATTTCAGACCCCCATTCGCGATATGCGTTTCCTACTTGATCATGCCGCAGGATTTGGGGTGCTGGAAAAAACCGGGGCCTATCCCGAACTGTCAGAAGATCTCGTCGCTGCCATTCTCGAAGAAATGGGTAAGTTCTGCGATCAGGTCATTGCGCCCCTCAACGAGGTCAGTGACCGCGAAGGGGCCGTCCTTGAGAATGGTGTCGTCCGCACCAGCCCCGGCTATAAAGAAGCCTATCAGCAATATGTCGAAGGCGGCTGGTCGTCGCTGGCCTTCCCGGAGGAATTTGGCGGACAAGGCCTGCCATCGACATTGGCGGTGGCGCTGGTTGATGCGCTCAACGCGGCCTGTATGTCATTCGCGATCGGCACGACCCTGACCACCGGTGCGGTCAAAGCGATTCTTCATGCCGCGACCGACGAACAGAAAAAGCTCTATCTCGAAAAAATGGTGACCGGCGAATGGACCGGTACGATGAACCTGACGGAGCCCTCGGCCGGGTCGGATTTGTCGGCGGTGCGCGCAAAGGCCGAACCGGTCGGCGACGGCACCTACAAGATCTCGGGCCAGAAAATTTTCATCACCTATGGCGATCACGACATGACAGACAATGTCATTCACCTCGTGCTCGCGCGGCTTCCCGATGCGCCCGAGGGGACGGCCGGTATTTCGATGTTCCTCGTCCCGAAATTTCACGTCAACGAAGATGGCTCGCTGGGTGCGCGCAATGATGCGCATTGTATCAAGCTAGAAGAAAAAATGGGTCTGCATGGCAGCCCGACCTGCGTCATGGCCTTTGGTGATAATGGCGATTGCATTGGCACCTTGCTCGGCGAAGAGAATAAGGGCCTGCGCAATATGTTTGTGATGATGAACTCGGCAAGGCTCGATGTGGGCATGCAGGGCGTCGGCATCGCAGAGCGCGGTTATCAACGGGCGCTGGCCTATGCACAGGATCGCAAACAGGGTCGGGCACCGGGTGTCAAATCAGGCGAGATGATTGCGATTTACGAGCATCCCGATGTTCAACGCATGGTCTATTCCATGAAAGCGCTGACCGATGCCTCGCGCGCGATCTGTTATGCGAATGCGGTGGCTTATGACCTCGCGCATTCATCGCCCGACGAAGAAACCCGCCAAAAAGCAAAAGCCTTGGAGGGCCTGCTGACGCCAATTTCAAAAGCGTGGTCAACCGACCGCGCCAATGAAGTCACGTCGATCGGCGTGCAGGTGCATGGCGGCATGGGCTATATCGAGGAAACCGGCGCGGCCCAGCATATGCGCGATGCGCGTATCGCGGCGATCTATGAAGGCACTAACGGCATTCAGGCCATTGACCTTGTGGGCCGCAAGCTACAGGGCGATGGCGGCGCGGCCGTAAAAGATTTCATTGCTGAAGTCCGGTCAGAAGCAAAACTGTTAGAAGCGGCGAACCGCGATGACCTGACCCATATCGGTGCGCGGCTTCTCGCGGCGGCGGATGCACTGACCGCGTCTACCGAATGGTTGCTCGACGCTGCCGGTAAAGATCAGGCGGCGGTGCTTGCGGGCGCAACGCCATATCTCAAGCAATTCGGAAATGTGGCTGGCGGCTATTACCTCGCGCGCGGGGCCAAGGCTGCGGCGCTTTACATCAATGAAGGCGAGGACCGCGATTATTATGAAGCGAAAATCGCCATCGCGCATTTTTACGCGGATAATTACCTCACCGAAGCGGTTTCTGTTACGGATAGCGTAACGGCGGGCGTGTTGCCACGGCTCGATCCGGAAAAGCTAAGCGCCTAATTTAACTATGATTTTTTTTCGCTGATATCGACTTTAGGACTTGTACAGAGTTTCTAGTTGGTGATAGTAAAAAATTTCTAAAGCATTTCTATACATTTCACCCTCTTTGGGGGAGGTGCTGTTTCGGCAGCATGTGTAGAAACGGTCAGGCGTAAATTTCGCTTGGCCTCTTCTGTTTTCGGGCGTCTTGGCGCGGGGACAGGTAATGGTGAAATTGGCGGGTTATATTTACCCGCTTTAGTATGAGTGTGGGGACACAATGAAATTCTCTAAGATATTTGCCGCCGCCGGCATGATGGCGGCTGCGTCTTTTTGCGCGTTATTCTCTTCCGCAAGTGCAGCGACAGTTGGAATTGAAACAACCTATCGCGTTTCGTCGCAATTCGACGACGGGACACGTGGAGCGGGTTCACCGCTTTTGGTTGAATTGGAGTATGACGACACCGGCATTACGGGTGCCAGCTACACGATCAACGGCTATGAAGGCGCGTTCGACTCCGTATCGATCTCGACCTTCAGTTCTTCGAGCCGTTCAGCTTACGGCCAGCCACAGTCCCAAGGGGTGCGGGTTGAGTTCATTCTTAGTGCTGATGACAATATTCCGCTTAATGTTGACCTACAAGTCATGTCGTTGTTGTTCGCAACAATGCCGGGCGAGGCCACGCCAAGTGTACCGCTGACCGAGGCCGCGTTGGTCGAATTCTTTGCGAATGCAACGACTCAAATGGCGACCGATTACCGCTATTTTGTTCCAAGCGCGAACCGCACCAGATTTTATGTTGGCGGGTTCGATCAGTTCTCGACCTTTGGCAGTGATGCGAACACGGGCGGTACGACCGACCCTGTGCTAGAAACACCTTTACCGGCATCCGGGCTTTTGCTTTTGGGCGGTCTAGGGTTTTTGGGTCGCTTTATGCGCCGACGTAACGCATAATTCCGTAATCGGAATTAAGTGGTTTAGAAAAGGGCCCTGCGGGGTCCTTTTTTTGAAAGGGGGGAGGAATGACAAGAACCGGTGAATGTTTCTGCGGTGGAGTGAAATACCGAATTGACGGCGATGTTTATGGCGCGCGGCAATGTCATTGCTCGCGCTGCCGCAAAGCCTTTAGCGCGCAGGCTAATTCGTATGCTCGTGTGGATGCGGATCAATTTTCATGGATCGCGGGCGAAGATCTTTTGGTGACCTATCCGGCGGGCGGCACAACCGGTAAGCAATTTTGTGGCCGGTGCGGATCAACCCTGTGCGGCATTGTCGAAGGGCGGGTGCATGGCGTCACGCTTGGGTGCCTGAATGATGACGCGGGCATCGACATTAAAGCGCATATTTTTGTGGGCTCAAAAGCACCGTGGGAAGTCGTTCCCGATAATGCTCCGCATTATGATGAATTTCCTGAGGATATATCCCTGCTTGATGTGCGGTAATTGGTTTCTGAAAGGTCAAAACCGCTAGATTGCCGCTTCGCCACAATGCGAAGGTTTTTGGATATAGCGGTGTGGAGGGAATGTGCCGGAAATTGCAGAGCTAACTCATGACCATCTCAATTTGCTTGAATGGTTCGAAAATCATCAAGGGCAAAAATTAGATAAATGGCCTGGACCGATAGGCGAAAAAAGCAATATTTATATCGCGAACAAAGCGAAAGGAATTTGTCGGCCGAAGGGCTTCGAGTATTCGACAAGTTTGAGAATTTCCTATGGTGAGCGTTATGGTGACGGTCCGGATGTTTTCTATGACGGGACTTGGCGTCTACTCTATCATATTGAAATACGTGCCAATCAATCAAACCCCAAGCGTTATGGTACAAATGCTGGAGTAATTAAATGTCGAGATGATGGCGTTCCGATAGGCGTTCTTCAGCAAGTTTCAAAGAACCCCAGCACATACCTTGTGTTTGGTCTTGGCGTTGTAACTGGGATGGTCGGGGATTACTTTATTGTTGAAGGACCAGTTTCGCTCGCAGGGGTAGAGCAAATACCACAGCCGCGCATTGGCATAGACGTGGAAAAAATTCTTTACGATGCGCGGGAGAAGTCACTTTTAGAAGTGTACCGTCGTCAAGGGCAGGGAAGATTTCGAGAAGAATTATTATCCGCCTATAACGGTACCTGCGCCATTTCCGGCTGCCGGGTGGTCGATGTGCTCGAAGCCGCACATATTCTTCCGCATAGGGGGCTTGCATCTAATCGTGTCCAGAACGGAATTCTTCTACGAGCAGATATTCACTCCCTTTTCGATCTTGGTCTTATCGAAATAAATCCTGACACGTACAAATGTTCTGTCGCAGCGAATTTGAAAAATGATTTGCTCTATCAGGCCTATGATGGGAAAAAGCTTTGTTTGCCAAAAAAAGTTGAGTTATGGCCTGATCAAAATTGCCTTCGGCAACTATTAAAAATAAATGCCGCTCGACGTTGATACGATGGCGTCTCGCGATTTCATTTCAATAGAAAACATCGCTGGTCGGAGTGAGAAGATTCGAACTTCCGGCCCCTGCCTCCCGAAGACAGTGCTCTACCAGGCTGAGCTACACTCCGAAATCTTTGCCGCGGCGATCCGGTTCATGACCGGCCTTGACGGGGCCGTCTATATATCGCGCCCCAAAAGGGGGTGCAATCGTGATCGGGGGCGGCTTGGCGAACGGCGACGCTTGCCCGGTTGTATCCGGTTGATATCAGCTTATCCGGCGCGGCAGAACGGCGATTTGGCGTACATTATATAAGGCGCGATATAAGGCGCGGCAAAATTCGTCATATTTTCGCGCAAAACCCCATTGCAACCGCGAGCCGAAAGCGCTATCTCGCCGCTTCCTCTTGTCGGGCGCACTTTGTCCGGCGGTGATGGGGCGTCGCCAAGTGGTAAGGCATCGGTTTTTGGTATCGACATTCCCAGGTTCGAATCCTGGCGCCCCAGCCATCACCCAAAAGAATCAGACTTCAGAATCAGTCATCATTTTAGTTAATGAAAAACAGCGTCATGAAACGGCTCAGTTTCATCGATTTTTTATGCTGTGCACGATGTTTGGGAAAACTTGGGGATCTTTGTTTCACTATCCGTACAAATTTTTCAAAAAAACAAAATTGTTTCGAAAATGGCGTGATTCAACGATTGCAAGGGCGGTCGAGTGTTGTTACAAACTAACGGGGTGTGGATTGGCGCGCGATTATCGTGCGCCGTTTGGTATAGGGTGTTAAAAATCTTGCGACTAAAAGTGCAGGACAGATCAATTGGTCCAGCGGTGTTGCCCTTTGTGGGAAAACGCCGTTGCAATTCGTCGATAAATATATCAATGCTTGTATTCCATTCAGGGCTTGTATTCCATTCAGGGGACGTTCAGGGGTGGTGAATGTTTACCAACAGATTTCCGAAGCGCGGCAACGCGTTTCAAACCGGCGCAGTGACGCGCCATTGGTCCGCGGCAATGGTGCCGTTTCAATTAGCCGCAATATTCCGGTAGGTGAGGCAATTATGAAGAGAACAGCGATTTTGGGTTCAGCGGCAATGGTGCTGGCGGCCTTGAGCGCACCAGCCGAGGCTCAGTTCCGCCCCGCGCTGCAAGAAAGTGAAGCGACTGCGCGTGACACTGCTAAGTCACAACAGCGTATTGACCAGCTAGACGATCAAACTGCGTCACTGCTCAATGACTATCGCGCAAATCTGAAACAGCTCGAAGCAGCACGTCGTTATAATGCGTCATTGACGCGTAATATCGATGCGCAAGAGCGTCAGATTGCTCAGCTCCAAGAAGACATCGTCAATGTCGAAGGTCTTCAGCGCGCAATGCAGCCTTTGATGGAAGACATGGTCACACGCTTTGGTGAGCTTGTGAACGCTGACCTTCCTTTCGAGATTGAGGATCGCTCAGCGCGCGCGGCCCGTCTCGAAGGCGTTCTTGATAACCCAGAGATGTCAGCGGCACAGCGTTACCGCCTGATCGTTGAGGCTTATCAGATCGAAAACGAAAAAGGCCGCACAATCGGCGTCAATCAGTGCACCGTCGGTGACGGCGAGGCAGCACTCTCAGGTGAGTGCCTCCAGATTGGCCGGATCGCGCTTATCTTCAAAACAGAAGACGATTCAACCATGCGGATTTGGGACACAGCACAAGGTGGCTGGACCGATCTTAACCGCAGCTATCTGCAGGACGTGAAATTCGCTCTGCGTATGGCGAAAGAGCAAACCGCGCCTGATATCTTCTTCGCACCGGTCAAGCCTCCGGTCGCGGCGCAGTAATTGGTGGCATCGGTTAAAAGGAAATATGAAGTCATGAAATTCTTCAAACTTGCATCTCTTTCCCTGATCGCCGGCGTTACCGCGGTGAGCATGGATCTTTCAACAGGTATGGCCTCTGCCAACGCCCAGCAGTTGACACTCGATCAGGTTCTTAGCGCGGTCCGCGCTGAGCGCCGCGAAGTCAGCGCCGAGAACAGAGAGCGTGAACAGCGCTTCCTCGCTGAGCGGAACCAGCAGCAAGCCCTTCTTAATCAGGTGCGCCAGCAGGTGACTGCGGCTGCTGCCGAATCCACACGCCTCGAAGGGGTGATGGAAGAAAACAAAAACACGATTGCTGATCTCGATCAGGAACTCGCTTCTAAGCAGGGTGAATTCCAGGAGCTCTTCGGCGCGGCGCGTACGGCTGCTGCTGACCTTAACGCTCAGATCAAAGGCTCAATCATTTCTGCTCAGTTCCCTGGCCGTAGCCAGACGCTGACAGAGCTTGCACAAACAGAAAAACTGCCAACCGAAGAACAGCTTCGCGATTTGTGGGAAATCATGATCCAGCAAATGGCTGAGCAGGGCAAAACAGCAACCTTCCCAGCGGAAATCCGCTTGGCGAATGGTGAGGCTGCTTCTGCTGACGTCACACGCATCGGTCCATTCGTTGCGTTCTCCGACGGCAAGTATCTTACCCTTGATAGCGAAACAGGCAGCTTGAAGTTCCTCGCACGTCAGCCAGCAGGCGACGTAACGGGCGCGGCTTCTAAAGTTGCAAACGCATCTGGCGAAGGCTTTGTCCGCGCCGCGATTGACCCAGCGCTTGGTCAGCTCCTTAACCTCAGCGTTTCTGCGCCGACCCTTAAAGAGCGTATCGATCAAGGCCGCTTCATTGGTAAAGTGATCATCGTTGCTGCGATCCTTGGTTCGCTCCTCGGTATCTACAAATGGGTTACACTGACAATGACAGCCGGTGCTGTGCGTGGTCAGGTCCGCCGCAAGAAAGCGTCGAAATCGAACCCACTTGGCCGCGTCATGCTCGCTTACGAGAACACCAATACCAACGATGTTGAAACGGTTGCGCTCAAGCTTGACGATGCGATCCTCAAAGAGGTTCCAAAGCTCGAAGGTGGCCTCAACCTCATCAAGGTTCTCGCTGCTGTTGCACCGCTACTCGGCCTTCTCGGTACGGTTATCGGTATGATCAACACCTTCCAGGCGATCACGCTCTTCGGTACAGGCGACCCACAGATCATGGCGTCTGGTATCTCTGAAGCGCTTGTTACAACGGTGCTTGGTCTTGTTGCTGCGATCCCGCTTCTTCTTCTCCATGCCTTTGCGTCAGGTGCGTCTAAGCGCGTAACGCAAATTCTTGAAGAACAAGCCGCTGGCATCATTGCTGAGCATGCGGAAGGCGGCCGGGCTTAATAGCCCGGTCCCTCCACCCGACTAGGGAAAGGGGTCTCGAGAATGCTCGAGTTACTAAATCCGGCGATCGCCTATGACGCGCTAATGGATTTCCTTGGCGCAGGCGGCAACGTCCTTCTGATCATCATGTTCGTCACATTCTTTATGTGGGCACTGATAATCGAACGACTGATGTACTGGTCTGGTGCTCATGGCGGCGTTGCCAAACGGGCCCAGCGCGCCTGGAGCGCACGGAGCGACCACAAATCCTGGTATGCTCATGCGGTTCGGGACCGGTTGATTTCCGAAGCCGTTCAAGAGGCCTCGCGGTTCAACAATGTGATCCGCGCCTTGGTTGCGGTCACACCGCTCCTCGGTCTTCTTGGAACTGTGACAGGCATGGTCGAAGTGTTCGACGTTATGGCTGTGACCGGCTCGTCAAATGCTCGTCTCATGGCGGCGGGTATTTCCAAAGCGACGATCCCGACGATGGCTGGCTTGGTCGCGTCTCTGTCGGGCCTGATTTTCATCAACGCTTTCGACCGCAACGTTGAAAAAGCGTCTCACAAAATTTCCGATGAACTGTTGATCGAGTAGCGCAATGAGAAAAAAAGCGACACATACGGGCGATGAAGCAGAAGTAAATATTACACCGCTTCTCGACATCGTCTTTATCCTGCTGATCTTCTTCATCGTGACGGCGACGTTTCTTCGCGAAAAAGGGATCGACATCCGGACGCCGGAGGACAACCCTCCGCAGGATGAAAACACCATTCCACCACCCGCACTTCTTTTGGCGGTTCAGGAAGATGGCTTTGTCCGCGTAAACAATGTGCGTGTGATTGACCCAGGTTCCGTGAAGCCGGTTGTGCAGGAATTCATCGCACGGGAGCCCGAAGGCGTGGTTCTCGTCAGTGCGGCACCAACCTCTGAATCCGGTGTTGCGGTTGAGGTGCTTGATCAGGCGCAGAGCGGCTGTGGTGGGTGTGCGGTGCAGTTGGCATTGCAGAAAGATAATCAATAGGTCGGACCCGCGCTCACGCGCATATTCGACAAGGTTTGTAGGCGGATATTATTATGGCGAGACGTAATTTCTCTCAGTCCGGCGGCGGTGACGACGAAGACGTCAACGTAACACCGCTTCTCGACATCGTGTTCATCATGCTGATCTTCTTCATCGTGACGTCCACATTCGTGAAGGAGCCGGGTGTTGAGGTTACACGTCCATTCGCAGAATCTGCGACTGAGCGTAAAGCAGCGTCAATCATCGTTGCGATTTCGGACCGGGATGAGATCTGGATCAATAAAGAACAGGTTCCGCTCGAAGCTGTGAAAACAATGGTCGAACAGTTGCGTCGTGAAAACCCGAAGGGGACTGCTGTTGTTCAGGCTGATGCGAAAGCCAAGACGAGACTTCTCGTCGAAGTGGTCAATCAAATTCGCTCAACTGGACTCACCGATGTCGCCGTTTCGACGGAAGACGTTTAAGGAAAGAGATTATGGGATCGCTCGTTAGATTGGTTCTCGGCATACCCGGTTCGGTTCTCGTCACTGGTGCGCTGTTCTTGTTCATGGCTGCGATGATTAAGCAGGAAGTTCGTCTTCAGGATGAGAAGGCCGCGGTGAAGATCGACATCACGGCGAAGATCGACGACACTGACTTGACCAGTGCAAACCGGGAATTCAAACGCCCGACGCTCGATACACCACCACCACCGCCACCGGCTGTGAACGACCCCTCAAACCGTCCGGCGCTTGATGGTGTTGCTGCTCAGATCCCTACGATCGAAGCAAATCTGAATATTGGTTCTGGCTTCAACCCGGACCGTGATGCGCAGCCACTGGTTCGTATCCCGCCACAATATCCAGAGCGTTGCATGAGCCGCGCGGATGCGAGTGAGACCGTCCAGGTTCAGTTCGACGTGACACCGGATGGTCAGACCACAAATATTACAGTGGTTGATACAACCAACAGCTGCCTTAATCGCGCTGCGATGCGGTCGGTTGAGCGCTGGAAGTATCAGCCTAAGATTGTTGATAACAAAGCTGAATGGCGCCGTGGTGTTCAAACCAGTGTGACATTCGTATTGGAACAGTAATTCGGGCCGCCCGGTTGACTATAATGCGGCGTTCCGCCGGCTTAACGCTCGAAACTGCCCTAAAGGGGCAACAGACGGCAGGATGATAAATATGCGTGGGAACTATCGTAAGTTTTGTTTTTCGGCTGTCGCGTCGCTCACAGCTGCGTTGATGATGAGCACCGCGCCGCTGCCGGCTGCTGCGCAGCAATGCGACGCGGAAGAGGGCGGGGCCTCGAAAACACTTGACCCTCGGGTCGGTGCCGAAATCCAAAAAATCTATGAGCTGATGCAGAACGAGCAATATGCGGAAGCATTGGCTGGTTTTAACAATCTGATCGCTAATCGCGGCGATTCCATGAAGGCTTATGACAAGTCGACGGTTTACGAACTGCGCGGCAGTGTCAAAGTGAACATGGAAAACTTTGGTGGTGCGCTTCAGGACTTCCAGACAGCGCTTAACGCAAACGGTCTTCCAGCCGCACGGAACAATCAGCTTCGTTACTTTATCGCGCAGTTGAACTTCCAGATGGAACGGTACCAGACAGCGATCACCGGTCTTAATCAGTGGATCAACAATGCGCGGGCTTGTAATGTTGCTGTTGATTCAAACGCATATTACCTACTCGCTGCGGCTTACACGCAGATTTCGCCACCTAATTTCCGTGCGGCGGTCCGTCCTGCAGAGCAGGCGATTGCGGGTATGGACGAGCCGCGCAAAGGGTATTTCGACCTTTTGAACCTCGTTTACTCAGAACTGAACGACAACGCCAAGCGTACGCCATTGCTCGAACGGATGGTCAATATCTGGCCAAACGAACGTAGCTACTGGACGCAGCTTTCTGGCGCTTATTCAGTCATGGGCAAAGACCGGGATGCGTTCTCGGTTCTTGAGGTTGCTTATCGTGCTGGTCTCGTAAAGGCCGAGAACGAGCTTTTGACCCTCATTCAGTATTACTCATTCTTCGATAATCCTTATCGTGGTGCGGTCCTGCTTGAGCGCGAAATGAACGCGAACAACATCAAGCGGAACCAGAAGAACCTCATTCTTCTCTCGCAGCTCTGGAGCCAGGCGCGCGAGCACAAGAAATCAATTCCGATCCTCCGCGAAGCGGCGGGCCAGTCGAGCAATGGTGAGCTATACTATCGCCTCGGCATGGTTCTCTTAGCGGACGAACAATATGCCGCGTCACAACGCGCGCTTGAAAGTGCGATCAACCGTGGCGGCATGGATCAAAAAGACACCGGCGACGCTTGGTTGCTGCTCGGTACTGCACGCTTCTCGCAGGCGGGTCCTGAAGACACACGGATCTGGGCGAGCGCCCGTCAGGCTTTTGTCAATGCGCAGCGTTATTCAAACTCTCGCCGCCGCGCCAGCGACTGGATCACCTATATCGATGCGGTTGTGAACGCGTATTGGGATGGCCGTAAGCTTGAATATCAACAGAACCTTGATGCGTGTAAGGATGATATGGCACGTTTCGAGCGTGACCAGCGTATTCGCGACCTTCAAAACCGCGAAGCGACACCGGAAGAGCTCGAAGAACAGCAGGCGCGCATGGACGAGTGTAAAGCACTCGAAGAAGCGGGTCCGCCAAGCCGGAATAAACCATCCGGACCTGCAAATGACGAAGCAGAGAGTGCACCGGCAGAAGACGCGACTGAAGAAGAAGACGCTACTGCCAACGAGGAATAAGACCGGTCATCGGTTCAACGAAAAAGGCGCTCCCGAGGGAGCGCCTTTTTTGTTTCTCTATTTTCTTTGCAAAAATGGCAGGGGCCGGTCATCCGGGCCCGCTGCCGGATTTACCCGGCATTAATATTCGTTACGTTCGCCTAAAATTCGGCCGCCATCGCTGGGCACTGGCGTTGTGTGCGAACATTCAAGATATCCCTGACGCCAGCCCATCCGATAGGCCTCATCGTTCTTAAAGGCATAGGCATCGCGGGTTTTATCGGTCGAAAAGCTTTTGTCTTCTTCTGTCGCAGTCGAACATCCATCGGCGTAGCCGGAATGATAGCCCGGGGCTTCACGAAGGGCCTGAATGTCTGCGGTTGTGGTGCATGCGCTCAGCCCAAGGGCGGAAATCGCGGTAATCGCGACCAATTTTGTCGGGCGCGCGAAATTGGCGGGACGGAAAAGGGAAAAAATCACGGGTTTTTGGCTTTCCTGGCTACGTTTTAAGACCTTAACACCGCAAATCCATGAGGTCTTGGAAAACCTATGTGAAAAATGAAATCCATCGTTAAGGGTGTTCCGGTTACAACGGTTCGGAATGAAACAGGTGAACCGCTGACGATGAGCGAATTTGAAACGACAACCGAAGCCGAGCCAACGGCGTCAATTGATGTGGAAACCATGCTTACGCCGCTGGCCCCGTCTGGGCCGTCGGTGCGGGCGCTCATGGTGCGCAAATTGACCGATATCGTCGTCCTGCCGACGGCGAGAATATCGTCCAATGAACGCGCGCTGGTTGCAGATATCCTTTTACAGGTGCTCGACAAGGTCGAAGAAAGTCTTCGGATTGAAGTTGCACAACGGGTTGCGCGGGTTTCGGAATGTTCACCGGTACTGGTCCGCATGCTGATGCTCGACGAGCCGGCGGTTGCCGAAAAAATCTTGAAAGGCGCAGAGTCCCTCCCTGAAGAACTATTGATCGAAGCGGCCCGCGAAGGCACGACGGCCCATCGCGTCATGATCGCCCAGCGCTTGAATGTGACGACGTCTGTCGCCGATGCCTGTTTGAGCTTTGATGAAATTGACGTGTGCAGAGCATTGCTCAAGCGCGATGACTGCGAATTGTCGCCAAACGCAGTCAATAAACTTGTTGCGATGAGCGCCGTTCATAAAGAACTGCAAGGGCCTTTATTGCGCCGGCAGGAACTCGAACCGGCTCATGGTTTTGTTATGTTTTGGTGGGTGGACGCAGAGCGCCGCCGCCGCGTTCTGACGCGCTTTGCGCTTGATCGGTCAATTATCCAAGACGCCTTGGCGGATCTTTATCCACGTGTCTTTCGCGGCGGTGACAATGATCAAATCGTCAAGGATATTCTTATTCTTGCGGAGCGTCGCCATCGCCCGCGCGGCGTTAATGGCGAGCCGGTATCAATGGATGTGGTCAAGCGGACCTTGGCGGCGGCATGCAAATATCCGGCGGAAGAAATTATCGATGCTGTGGCGATGATCGGCGGCGTTAGCCGCGTTCTTGCGGGCCGCATCTTGCGCGATGCCGGCGGCGAGCCATTTGCGGTTCTGTGCAAAAGCCTTGGTGTTCCGCGTGGGGACTTTTTCGATTTCCTTGCGGACGCAGCGGAAGGCGAAGAAGCAATCAAACACGCAGAACATTTGTTGGGCGTGTTCGATTCAATGCCCCGTGACTTTGCCCGTGCGGTTCTGCGGTATTGGGATTGGGATACCAATCCACGCATTGCCTATATCACGCGCATGATGGCAACGATCGCAGACGACCTGAATATCTTTGAACTGGGCGAAGTAAAATCCTTCTCTTAAGTCTCATTTAAGAGGTTTGGGCTATACAGATTACAGCGCTGGCGGCGACCTTGCGTATCTAGGTTGCTGCCGGCGTTTCTTTTTATTCCCGATAATTTAAACAAAATTTTCATCTCGCTTAACGCGCTGTGTTAATACGCGCCGTGCCATAACCACGATCGTCACAAGGAATGTGATTTTTCGGGAGGGCGCATGCTGTCATCGATGCGAGTTATCGTTTTCGCGTCGCAAAAAGGTGGATCGGGCAAAACGACTTTGTCAGGGCACATTGCGGTCGAAGCGGAGCGTCAAGGCGCGGGACCAGTTGCGTTGATCGACACCGATCCGCAAGGGTCGCTGGCGAAATGGTGGAATGTTCGGAAAGATCCGACACCTGCCTTTATTCAATCCGTGTTTTCAAACCTGTTTTATGATCTCGATAGCGCCCGGGCCGAAGGGTTTAAACTGGTTGTTATTGATACGCCCCCTGCGGTGACGCGGGCGATTTCAGAGGTGGTCAGTTTCGCCGATCTGGTCGTTGCGCCAACCCGGCCCAGCCCGCATGATTTGCGCGCTGTGGGCCCAACGGTTGATATCGCCGAAGCGCGCGGTAAACAGCTTATCTTTGTGGTGAATGGCGCAACGCCCCGTGCACGGATTACTGCCGAGGCGGCGGTTGCGTTGTCGCAACATGGTACGGTCGCGCCCGTGACCTTGCATCACCGGGTTGATTTCGCGGCTTCGATGATTGATGGCCGAACCGTCATGGAAATCGATCCATTTTGCCAATCGTCGCAGGAAGTTTCTGCGCTTTGGAAATATCTTCACGAACGCCTTCAGCGTGCGGAAAATGGCTATCGTGCGCAAGAAGATCAGGGCGGCATTGCGAACCCTCATAACCGCATCTTCGGACGCAGGGCGGCGCAATGACAGCATATGCGCAAAATGCATCCGGTGGCGGATTCGCGTCGCTGACGTCGAGCCTTTTGGCCCGCAAGGGGGAGGCGCTGCCGGCCGTTGACGCCGTCGCCCATGAAGGGGTCGATATTGATATCCGGCCTGTTCAGGCAGCCAAAAGTGCGCCCGCACATATTTCGTATAATGAAGAAAAAACCGAAGAGCGCCTGATGCCGGAGCAACAGCAATCAGTGCGATTGGTTCATTCGGGGCAGCCTGCGCAACAAACCGACGTGCCCGATATCTGGTCACTGCCGCGGGCACCCCGCCAACGGGTGCAAGCCGGTCGGCCAGTGATGAAGCGCGCGCCTACCAAGCCGGCGACGCCGAATGGTCCTTATCGTGATCTTTTAAATCGAAAAGCGACTGTGACGCTTAAAATGCCATCGCTCGATTTGGTCCGGCTTCGGATCGCTGCGCGGGATTTAGAGATGTCTTGCCAGAGCATTATTATCGAGGCGCTTGAATGTTATCTTGATGCCAATGGTGTGCCCCGGGATGATAATGACCCTGAAATCCTGCGCGAAACCGAGCGCATGATTAAGCGCGCCCGCAGCCGGCGACAGCGCTAGTTCGGATTCCGTACAGATTAGTTTTTGCACTGCACAATTCCGCCGGGCGTAACCGAATGACCGATGGCGCGCGCGAAATAGGGCGTACGGGGAAAACGATTCACCCAAGCCGCGCTTTTCGGCATTCAACCCGTTGATTTCTGCGTAGATTCTGCGAAATTCCCGTCGTCTCGAGTCGTTGCGGCATTTTTTGCTCTCGACCCTGTCCATGCGGATATTGTAACGAGACATTTGAGTCTTCGGGCCAATGGTTTCTCGGGCCCGTTTTCAGTCGGCAGCGCCATTCGCGAGAATGGCAAGGGTGATGAGAGGTTCCTGAAAAGGGCTGATGGGGCGTTTTATAATCCTCGTTCTGGCGCTCGCAGCATTATGGCTGCTGTTGTCAGGCTATTTCGACCACCCGCTATTGCTGACCTTCGGGACGGGGTCAGTTCTGTTCGCTGCGTGGTTGGCGCGCCGGGCATCGGTCCTTGATAATGACAGTGTCCCTGCAAGCCTGTTCCCCGGCATTTTGGCCTATTGGGTCTGGCTGGGCGGCGAGATCGGCAAAGCCAATCTCATGGTCATGCGTCAGGCCTTAGCCGTTGAGCCCAAACTCTCGCCGAAGCTTTTCACCGTTCCCAATCCGCCGCGCAGTACCGTTGGCAAAGTGACCTTTGCGAATTCGATTACCCTGACACCGGGTACGGTTTCGGTCGATCTGCGCGAGAACGAAATTCTGGTCCATGGCCTGACCGAAGAGCTATGTGACGTGGCGGCGATTACCGATATGGGCAATCGCGTGGCCCGGACCGAAGGTGCCGTAGAATGATGTTTGCGACCGCAATTGCCGCCATTATTGGCGCGATGGTGTTGGCGCTGGTCCGTGCTTTTGCCGGGCCGTCGCTCTATGACCGGATTTTGGCCGGTAACTCCTTTGGTACGAAAACAGTGCTTTTGCTGGGGCTGATGGGCTTTGTGACTGGCCGTCCAGATTTTCTCGACATCGCGCTTTTATATGCGCTGATCAATTTCACCGCGACATTGGCGATCTTGCGTTTCTTCTCTTACCGCAAAGACCCCGCTAAAGCGGAAGCCAAGGGAGGCGACGCATGAATCTCGATTGGGCGTTGATCCTCGACATTGCATCATGGGGCTTTTTCCTGGTGGGCGGCCTTGCGGTGCTTTCTGGCGCGATTGGCCTTGTGCGGTTTCCCGATTTTTATACGCGGATCCATGCCGCTGGCGTCACCGATACGGGCGGCGCGGAATTGATATTGATCGGCATGCTTTTGCAGGCACCCACATGGATTGTTGCGGTCAAGATCGTTTTCATCGGTGTCTTTTTGTTTTTGACATCGCCGGTGGCGACCCATGCGATTGCCCATTCGGCCTGGATGGTCGGCTTCAAGCCGCTACAGGGCAGTGAGCTCCGCTATGATGGAGACGACAATGAGTGATCTCGGGCTTTCTTCAACGGTGTTTCTCGATCTTGCGCTTTTGACCATGCTGGTGCTGGTTGCGATTGGCATGCTCCGGTCACGGCATTTGTTCGCGGTTGTCATGTTGTCGGGCATCTATTCACTATTGTCGGCGGCGTTTTTCGTCTCGCTTGATGCGGTCGATGTGGCCTTTACCGAAGCGGCGGTTGGTGCCGGTATTTCAACGGTTCTGATGCTGGGCGGGATGTTGTTGACCGCGCGGCGCGAAAAACCAAAGACCCCGGGTCGTGCGCCTGTTGCGCTGGCCGTGGTTTTTGCAGCGGGCGCGGCGCTTGTGTACGCGACCATCGACATGCCGGCCTTTGGTGATCCGAATGCACCGGCCAATAACGCCGTAGGCCAGCAATATGTCGAGCAAACCCCGAATGACATCGCGGTACCGAATATCGTGACGGCGGTTCTGGCGAGCTATCGGGGCTTTGATACGCTCGGCGAAACCATGGTGATTTTCACGGCGGGTGTTGCGGTGATGCTTTTGCTCGGCGCGGGCTCCGTGCGCGGCGGCCGCGAGGTTTCTGACGTCAAGAAGGAGGGGGATGAGTAATGGACCACCTGATCCTTCGTGTAGCCACAAAGCTATTATTTGCGCCGATCATTTTGTTCGCGCTTTATGTCCAGTTTCATGGGGATTACGGCCCCGGCGGCGGCTTTCAGGCCGGTGTGATCTTTGCGGTCGCATTCATCCTTCATGCCTTCGTTTATGGGCTTGATGAAACCAAAAAGGTTCTGCCGCAAAAGGCATTGGTCATCGCCATGGTGGTCGGTGTTCTTTTCTATGCAGGGACGGGCGTTGCGACCATGCTTCTGGGCGCAAACCTTTTGGGGTATGACGCAATCGTACCGGAATCGACCCACCATGCCGGTCAGCATTACGGCATTCTTTTGGTGGAGTGGGGCGTGGGTGTGACCGTTGCGTCAACCATGCTGACAATTTTCTATCAGTTCACAGGCCGCGAGCCTGATATCGACCAAGAAGATTGGTAGGCGCAGCGCAAATGGATAATTGGCTCCTCTTTATTTTGGAACGCTATAATTACTGGATCGTCATTACCCTGATGATGACCGGTCTTTATACGGTGTTTGCGCGCGGCAATCTGGTCAAAAAGATTGTGGGTCTGAATCTGTTCCAGACATCTGTTTTCATTTTCTACATTACCATCGGCAAGATCACCGGCGGCACGGCTCCGATTTATATCGGCGGCGAGTTAGACCATGGTGGCGGCCACGAGGAAACGCCCATTCATGACGCGGAAACCAGCGTTCATGAAATGAGTGAAAAAACCGGCGAGGGTGCTGCTGCGCTTCATTCGAAGATCGACAACACCCACGCCAATGAGCTCAAAGACGCAATAAAACAAGCGCCAGCAGAAGCGCATGGAGACACATTGCACGACGCGCCGAACCATCTGGATAGCGCGAAAATCTCGAATGAGGTTCTGTCATCGGCCGATAAACATGCACAAAGCCAAGGGTTCGATATCGCGGCTGAGCATGGTGCCGACGCTGGTCACGGCGTTGCCGAGGCGGGCCATGCGGGCGCGGATGGGCTGCATCACGCGACCGAGATTATTTATTCCAACCCGCTGCCGCATGTCTTGATCCTGACAGCGATTGTGGTCGGCGTTGCGACAACGGCTGTGGGCCTTGCGCTCGCGGTTCGTATTCGCGAGGCCTATGGCACGATCGAAGAGGACGAGCTTGAGGCCGCTGACGATATTGCTGAATTTGGCGAGACCGAAGGGGTCGCCGCATGAGTTTGATTTCTCAACTTCCCGTATTGCCGGTAATCGTGCCATTGACGATGGCACCGATCACATTGCTTTTGCCAAAGGGGCGTCCCGCCTGGGCTTGGGCCACATTGGTCAGCTGGCTGACCTTTGCGGCCAGTGCTTGGCTTTTGAGCGAAGTCGCCGATGGCGGTATGATTTCCTATTTCCTTGGGGATTGGGCACCGCCACTCGGGATCGAATATCGCGTTGATCTCGCCAATGCGCTGGTGCTGTTGCTGGTCTCGGGGATCGCCGCGATTACCTTCCCCTTTGCCTATCGTTCGGTCCAGCTCGAGGTCGATGAAAAGCAGACGCCGTTATTTTATGGTGCGCTTCTCATTTGCATGACCGGTCTTTTGGGTGTGACGGTTACCGGTGACGCATTTAACGTCTTCGTGTTTCTCGAAATTTCATCGCTTTCGACCTATGCGCTTATCGCCATGGGGGCCCGTCGTGATCGCCGCGCCTTGACGGCTGCGTTCAACTATCTGGTGATGGGGACGATCGGCGCGACGTTCTTTGTGATCGGGATTGGTCTTTTGTATCAGACCACCGGAACGCTCAATATGGCCGATCTGCATGAGCGCCTATTGGGACTTGATAACCGGATGGTGCAGGCGGGCTTTGCCTTCATCCTTGTGGGTGTTGCGCTCAAACTCGCGATGTTCCCGATCCATCTCTGGCTGCCAAATGCTTATACCTATGCGCCATCGGCGGTGTCGGCGTTCGTTGCGGCGACGGCCACCAAAGTTGCGGTCTATGTTCTGATCCGTTTCTTCTTCTCGGTGTTCAATTTCGACTTCGCCTTCCTTGGGGCGTCCTTCCAATATGTGTTGTTGCCGCTCGGCCTTGCGGGGATGTTTATCGCGTCTTTCGTTGCGGTCTTTCAGGACGACGTAAAACGAATGCTCGCTTATTCATCGGTTGCCCAGATCGGCTATATGTTGCTCGGGATTTCCTTTGCGACGGTCGAAGGCGTCAGCGCGACATTGGTCCATATGTTCAATCACGCGCTGATGAAGGGCGCGTTGTTCATGGCCGTTGCCTGTGTGGTTTTGCGCGCCGGATCTCATTCCATTCAGGCCTTTGCCGGTCTGTCGAAACGCATGCCTTATACTACATGGGCCTTTTTGATCAGCGGTCTTTCCCTGATCGGTGTGCCGCTGACGGTTGGATTTGTTTCTAAATGGTACCTGCTACAGGCCGCATTCTCTGCGGGCCATTGGTATGCAGGCTTTTTGATCGTGGCGAGTTCGCTGATCGCGCTCGTTTATGTTGGCCGGATTGCTGAAATGATGTTGTTGCGTGAACCTGCGACCGAGGGGCGTTATGTCATCCCGAAAAAGGATGCGCCTTTGTCGATGTTGATCCCGATGTGGATTTTAGTGGCGGCGAATGTGTATTTCGGTCTGCGTACGGACCTTACGGGCGATCTGGCGACCCGCGCTGCTGAAACGCTTATGCTCACGGCCGGAGGCGCGCCATGATTTCTCCCGGTCTTGCTATTCCGCTAACCTTGGCTTTGCCGGTTGTTGGCTGCCTTCTGATCTGGCTGCTCGATAAACAGCCAAATCTGCGCGAAGCAGCGACCTTGATCACGGGCGGTCTTTTGCTGCTCTTGGTGATTACTGTTTTCGGTGCCGTCGGCGAGGGGCAACGCCCCGGCTATGAACTCTTTGAAGTCATTGACGGCCTGCCGATCTCATTTCAGGCCGAACCGTTAGGCGCGATGTTTGCGCTGATTGCTTCGGGGCTTTGGCTGGTCAATTCGGTTTATTCCATCGGCTATATGCGCGGCGGCAATGAGAAACATCAGACCCGCTTTTACATGTCCTTCGCCGTTGCGATTTCTGCGGCCATGGGCGTTGCCTTTGCGTCTAATCTGTTCACGCTCTTTATCTTTTATGAAGTGCTGACGCTTTCGACCTTCCCATTGGTCACCCATAAAGGCGATGACAATGCGCGGCGCGGCGGCCGGATTTATCTTGGCGTCTTGATGGCGACCTCTATCGGCCTGTTGCTTCCGGCGATTGTCTGGACCTATGCGATTACCGGCACCAGCGAATTCGCGGTCGGCGGTATCTTCGCTGATCATGCCGAGGCGGTTGGGCCGATTGCCGGTGTCCTTCTCGGGCTTTATGTTTTCGGAATCGGTAAAGCGGCCTTGATGCCGGCGCATCCATGGTTGCCGAACGCGATGGTCGCGCCGACGCCTGTTTCTGCATTCCTTCATGCGGTTGCGGTCGTGAAGGCCGGTGTGTTCTCGGTCCTTAAGATCGTGATCTATATTTTCGGTATCGACTTTCTGGCGGATACCGGTGCCTCGACCCCCTTTATGTGGATTGCCGGTTTGTCGATCCTGCTCGCCTCGGCGATTGCGATGCATAAAGACAATCTCAAAGCGCGGCTGGCCTATTCGACCGTATCCCAGCTTTCTTATGTGACGCTTGGGGCGATGCTCGCAACGTCCATGGGCGTGATGGGCGGCGCGACCCAGATCGCGGCGCACGCACTCGGTAAGATGACGTTGTTCATGTGTGCCGGTGCCGTCTATGTGGCCCATCACAAAACGCTGATTTCTGAAATGCGCGGCCTTGGGCGGGTGATGCCGTTTACGTTTGGTGCGTTCTTTATTGGCGCGATGTCGATTATCGGTCTGCCGCCGCTGGCGGGTTCATGGCCGAAATTCTTTTTGATGCTCGGCGCGGCCGATGCGGGACAGCTCGCGATCATTGCGATCTTGATGATCTCGTCGATCCTCAATGTGATCTATCTGTTATCGATTCCGGTTCAGGCATTTTACATGAACCCCGCCGAAGGCGACGCCAAACCCCAAGGGGCGGGCGGTGCCGGCATTCAATGGGGTGCCCTCAAAGAAGCACCGATCCTTTGTATCGCGCCGCCGCTATTCACGGCGACCGGGGCGTTCATCCTCTTCTTCTTTGCAGACCCGCTTTATAAATTTCTCCTACCGTTGATCGGGGGGCAGTAATGGCTGACCATAAACATTCAGACGACAAAGGCGGCTGGGCGGACAATCCGACCTTCATTCGCATCTTTCTTGGGGTTCTCGTCGTGTCGAGTATCGGCGCGGCGCTCGCCGGATTTGTCGGTGCCTGGCACAACCCGCATCCGCATTTCGAAGTCGAAAGCTGGGGCGTGTTCTTCGCGGTTTGGGGCTTTGCCGCATTCTTTTTCATCGTTATGGCCGGCCAGCATTTGCGCAAACTCGTAGGCCGCAAAGAGGGTTATTACGATGAACGCGAGTAGTTTCATGTCGCTGTTTGCTGATAATCCTGCGGTTATCCTGACCGTTGGCGGGCTGATGTGCCTTGCGATTCCGCGCCATCTCGCCAGTGTGGTGCTGCTGATCGCGACCGCGCTGTCGGCGATCAAGCTCTATACGCTCGGCCTTGGTGAATATGGCGCGATCTCGCTATTTGGCGAGCAATTGACGACAGTGCGGCTTGATCCGATGTCGCGGCTTTTCGCAATTGTGTTCCACATCGCGGCGGCCCTAAACATTATCTATGCGTGGGGGCAAAAAGACCGTGCCCAGAACTTTGCGACGCTGGCCTATCCGGCGGCGGCGCTTGGGGGCGTTCTCGCCGGTGATTTGATCACGCTCTTCTTCTGGTGGGAGATGGCGGCGATCACATCGGTCTTTCTGGTTTGGGCACCGGGCACGCGCGTTACCTATCTTTCAGGCATGCGCTATCTGTCGATCCAGATCTTGTCGGGTGTCTTGTTGCTTGCCGGGGTGGTGCTGACCTATCGCGAAACGGGCTCGCTCGCCTTTGATTTCATCGGTCTGCGCGATGCGAATGGCGTTGTGAAATTCTCGGCCTTGGTCATGTTCCTCGCCTTCGGGATCAAATCGGCGTTCCCGCTTCTTCATAACTGGGTGCAGGACTCCTATCCGAAATCGACCATCAATGGCGCGATTATCCTTTCGATCTTCACCACCAAGCTGGCGGTGTATTCACTGGCGCGGGCATTCCCCGGCACGAATGAGCTGATTTATATCGGCGCAGTGATGACGATCTTCCCGATCTTCTTTGCCTTGATCGAAAACGATCTGCGCAAGGTTTTGACCTATTCCATCAACAACCAGGTCGGCTTTATGGTTTGCGCCATTGGCCTTGGCGCGATTAACGGCGCGGTTGGCTACGCATTCGGCAATATTATCTTCGAAGGTCTGTTGTTCATGGCCCTCGGAGCGGCGATGTACCGGACCGGCACATCCAAAGCGACGGAACTGGGCGGCCTTTACCGCACAATGCCGATCACCATGGGGCTTTGTATTATCGGCGCGTTGTCGATTTCCGCCTTCCCGGGCACGCTTGGTTTTGTCACCAAAGGCCTCATCATTGATGGCGCGGCGGGTGCGAATTTGTTCTGGATCTGGCTGACGCTGCTCTTTGCTTCTGCTGGCGTTCTTGAACATGCGGGTATCAAGATCCCGTATTTCACCTTCTTTGCCCATGATAGCGGTAAGCGGCCAAAAGATGCGCCGATGGGCATGATGATCGCCATGGGAATCGCTGCGGTCATGTGTATTGGCCTCGGTATCCATCCGGACCCGCTCTATGCGCTGTTGCCGGATCAGGAGCAGATCGCCAATTACCATCCCTATACGGCCTATCACATTGTTGAACAGCTTCAGCTATTGCTCTGGGCGGTCTTGGCCTTTGCGGTACTTATCCTGATCAAATGGTACCCTGCCGAAGTACCATCGACGAATCTCGATAGTGATTGGTTCTACCGGGTGCCGGGCCGGGCATTTTTAGGGTGGGTCAGTGGTGCGTCGCGCGCAACGTGGAACGCCCTATGGGGGATTTTCGCAGGCCGGGTGCACGCAATAATGGCACGCATTTACGCTGTTCACGGCCCAGAGGGGCAATTGGCACGCTCTTGGCCGATTGGCTTTATGGCGCTGTGGGCCGCAGTTTTACTTGCTTTTGTCTTGATCTTGTCATTCCTGGCATAATCATCAGTGGGCGTGGTTTATGGTTAAGCCTTAACGGGACTTAAACCACGCTCGAAAACTTATCCTCAACTTGTATATATCTCTTATCTTATTCTCGATTGTTGTCGTTTTGGCAGCACTGCTAGATGGGGATAAGGCATGGCGAGAAAGACAAATCGATTTTCACAAAGCGCGAACCGATTAACCGCGCGCATGGCCAAGGAAATTGTATGCGAGGCATACGGATTTCCGCATTCAGCACTCGTATCAACGATGCGCGGCGAGGCGCTTCATGCACGGGCACGGCAGGTGGCGATGTATTTGGCCCATGTGGTTGGTCAATTATCGCTAAATGAGGTGGCGGAACATTTCAGTCGTGATCGTTCGACTGTTTCTCATGCTTGCGTCAGTATCGAAGACAGCCGCGACAGCCCGATCATTGATCTGCAAATAGAATATATGGAAAAGCGGTTTCGTCAGCGATTGCGCGACGGGGCCCGACAAGGGTTGTTCAAACAATCCGTACCGGTCGTTGAACATAAAGCCGTGGGCGTCGAGATCGAGCCGGGCTTACCCTTGAGCGGAAATTGCGCGAATGCGCGCGATCATCGAATGTAGGCCATTTGACCGCTGTGGTGTCAGATGGTCTTTCAAATCAAAAGGCGCTAGCTCCGCCTCAGGATCAATCGCGGTTATTTCACTGACCGTTTTACCGGAATAGAGCGCGATCAACAGGGCAACCAGCCCCTTGACAATATGCGCATCCGAATCGCCCTTTAGATAAAGCTTATCGCCGTCCCGAATCGCATGCAGCCAGACCTGACTGGCGCATCCGCGAACCTTATGGGCTTCATCGCGGAATTCCTCCGGATAGGGTTCGAGATTGCGACCAATATCAATGAGATATTTATATCGCTCGTCCCATTCGTCGATGAATTCAAAATCGCTGCGGATGTCGTCAAAACTTGTCATGGCGGTCACATAAGGCTTGTAGCCCGGCACCGCAACCGGGCGCTTTTGTGCATGCTATTTATGGCCAACCGGCTGGCGGATATACCGAATAACCGGCCTTGAACGGGCCGATAGCCCGCCGCGGGCAAACTTGTTCAAATGGCCGCCATCCGCTAGTCTATGGTAAATGCCCATAGGGTCTTGGGGGCCGGGGTGGGGGTCTTGGTATGAAGTTCTTCGGTAAAGGCGACAAAGCCCGAATGGGCGCAAAGTCATGCGACCACCCGCTCTATCGTTGTGGCCATTGTGGTGAAACCGGCTGCCAGAGCAGGGATTGCGACAATCGCCAATTTCAGGAAGCTGATTTATGCCGTGACTGCGGCCGGTCATGGGAGATGATTCCTCTCGGCGGCGCGGAAACCAATGCGCCGACGGCGACCCGTCCAGCGCCGGCAAAGACATCGAAATCACTGCCAAAACTTCCCTATACGGAGATTGTTCTCGGCACCATGCTGGTCGTGACCATTGTGGGCTTTGGGCTTTTCGCCAAAAGTCGCGATGGATTATTCGCGGGCCTTGAGCCCCGTGCGCCGGTGTCATCGCCCGTTGCGGCCAAGGCAAAAACCGTTAGCGGCGATGTTTGCGGTTGCTATGACGAAGCCATGCGGTTGAGCGGCAAGGGGCTGAGCGTTGAGTCCTCACATTATAAAACCGGGTTTTTGATGTGCCGCGAATTTTTCGGCGTTGATGGCGGTGATGCGTGGACGGCCGGATGGAATGCCCGGCGCACCGCAAAAGCCTATGAAGCGTCGTGTAAAAGCTATCGACGAAAAACCTGAATTCGGTGCAACAAAAAAGGCCGCGCAATTGCGCGGCCTTTTGTTTGTGTGCGGTTTATTTTAGCTACCGTCAGCGCCGGCAACCCAACCGGTGCAGGTCGCGACATCATTTAACCCATGTTCGCCAAGGCAAAATGCCTCTTCATAGGGGGTGCGCGTTGCGGCGATACATTGATCGAGCGTTAGCTTGGCCATGGAAAGGCAGCGTTCTGACTTGGTGTTGCGCGCATAAACTTCGACGATTTTCGGATTGAGCGTGTCGGTGGAATACCGCGCGGCGAGGTAAAGAATACGGTCGATGACCACTTCGGCATTCTTTTCGGTCACCCGCGCTTCGCCGGATGTCGCGCCCCAATCGGCCGACCAGGTTTCAGTCGCACTGGCAAGCGATGGTGCCATCACCCCATTATTCGAGGGATGGGTGAAGGTCGGCATCGCCGGTTCGGCGCGGCTACGGCGATAATCCGCCGCCTCGGTGATGCGGGTCTGGCTCGGGGAAATGCGTTGCTTGCCCCAACTGGTTTTTTGCATGGCATAGGCTTGGGTCTTGAACGACTCGCCCAGAGCCGAAATCCGAGCGCCATCTTGCACCGCCATCGAAAGCACTGCATCGACTGCCGGTTTCGTTCCTTCCAGTTCGCGAAGGAAGGACGGATTTGCCGAAATATTCGACATCAGTCCGTCAATCCCGCCCAGAATGCCTTTCCGCTTTTTGGTCTTTTTCTTGAGCTCTTTCTCAAGGGCCTCGGCAAAGTCGGGCTGGTCCGCCACAACAAGCGCCGCATAGGCAACCCATCCGGCAGCGAGCTTGTCTGGCTCATGCCCCGCAAGGCGGCGATGCGCCTCGCGCGTGACTTCTGCGTTTTTAAACGGCATCGCTTCGATCGCCGCCACATCCTCGCGGTAACGAATGTAATTTGCGGCGGCGCGTTCAAGCGAATTATCTTTTGGCTGGGCCAATGTATCGGCGGCAACCCCGGTGGTTGCGAAGCCAGCCATCAATGCGACGGCAAGCGCATAGGGGCGACACGCCGATCGGCCGGCGCGGGGCGTTTTGGATTTTTTCATTGGCGATGAAGAATTTCTTCGCGCAATCAACATCTTACGCGGCCCCAACTTGTTACGCGACATAGATTACTTCTCCCAAGTGGCGGTGTTTTAGCATATCCGCCATCCTATGGTTCGATTTTTTAAGACTGCGCTGACCACACTAGCTGAATTATTATCAAATTCGACCGGTTTGCACCGTGATACACCCCTTTTTCGTCGTTTTTCCAGTTTATCTTTTATTAACGTCAATTAGCGCATGGTGAAGCCCGTTAACGAATCAGCGCGGGTAGTCCATTCTGGGCTGCGCTCAAAAACCGGAATGATAATGGCTTTGAAACTGCCATCTTTTTTGACAGCAATCACCGGCAAAAATGGCGGAAAGCCTGGCGTTTCATGGCATTCAAGCGATGGCGACCCGGTTCTTGGCATTGATGATGACGGCATTATCACCGCCGCGACGAGCGCTGCGGAAAATCTGGTTGGCGGAAAATCAGGCCCGATTGGCCGTTCATTTGTTGAATATATTGCGCGGGATGATCGCTCAGTTGTTAAGGAAGCAGTAACCCGCGCCCGCGACGCAAAAATTGGCGCGGCAACCATTCGCGTTTCGGTGCGCTTATTGGCCCAAGCGGGCGAAAAAACCAAGAACGGATTGCGTTTCGTCGAGCTTTCTTTTTCCAAAAACGCTAGCGGACTGGCCATATTGATGCGCGACCGCAGCGAAGAATTGAGCGAGCGCCGCAATGCCAATATCGCGGCCGAAGCAGAAACGGGCGTATCGGCTGAATTGCTGGCTGATCTTGGTCACGAACTGAAAACCCCGTTGAATGCGATCATGGGTTTTGCCGAGACCATGCGGACCGAAACTTTTGGGCCGCTCGGCCATAAAAAATACAACGAATATGCAGAGCTGATTCATTCATCCGGCGGTCATCTGTCGGAACTGATTTCTGCGATTCTGGACCGCGCAAAATTGGCCGCGGGTCGTTATGAGATCGCGCCGGTTTTGACCGCGCCGGGCCCGCTTGCGAAAAGCTGCGCCGAAATGGTTCGCGGCGAAGCGGAAAAGGCGGGGCTGTGTCTCAATATTGATATTGATGATGATCTGTCAGAGACCATGCTCGATTGCCGTACGGTCAGGCAGATTTTGATCAATCTCTTATCGAACGCCGTGAAGTTTACGGCCAATGGCGCAATCGGTCTTGATGTGCGGGAAACCGACGGGACGATTTCATTCACGGTTTCCGATACCGGTGTCGGCATGAGCCAGATCGCGCTTGCGCGATTGGGTGAGCGTTTTACCGACATGCATAAAAACGGCGTACGCGGAACAGCGGGAACGGGCCTTGGTCTGTCACTCGCATTTGCACTTGCCAAATTGCATGGCGGGACCTTGTCGTTGAGTTCCATCGAGGGCGAAGGGACGGCTGCGACGCTGACATTGCCGGTTGCAAAAACCACCGAAGAGTTAGCCTCATCCGGGGTGTCCGCTGCACGCGCCGCTGACATTCAGAGCCAGCTTGACCGCGTTGCGCAATATCGGCGAGAGCGCCTCGGGAAGAGCGCTGCATAGGCCGGATCTTAACCCGGTGTTCATGCTTATTATGCGTATCTGAATTCTTAGAATAAAATTAACCAACTAGCTCCACAGCATGCGGAAAAATAACAGCAAAATGCCGCTCTAATGCTCTAGCCATTGACCTTTTCTTGAGGAACATTCCGCTAAATTGAGAACGCGGCAAGCATTGCTTTTGGAGACGATTTCACGATGGAGCGCTGGGTAAAATCCTATGAGCGTTTTTTACGCATATCGGAACATGGACGCCCAGATGAGGTAATGCGTATGCGCGCCGTTTGGATCATCGGCGCGATGATCTGTGCGACCCAGCTCGCGAATTTCGTTCTGATGTTTTTCATCTACCATACGTGGACCTTTGATCACACGCTGACGCTTGTCGCCGTCGCGATCATTCTTGGCTCAATGCAGATGGTGCGGTGGTTTAAAAACCCGTTTTTCTATTCGGTGCTGTATTCAATCTTAATGGTAACGTCAGTTCTTGCGGCGGCCCTTTATGGCGCATCCGGCATTAATACCGCGATCTTGCCATTAATCGCTATCGGTCCATTGATGGCGGGGTTTATCGCCGGGCGTCGTGCAGCGACAACCTTCTGCGGCGCGGGGACAGTGTTGCTCGTGGCGATCTATTGGGTATCGCTGAACAATCCATCGCTGATTGCGCCGTTCGATTATTCGCGCGAGACCAATCGTTTCATTCAAGCGATGTTCGTCTTGTATGTTTCGACCGGCATCTCAGTCCTGATTACCGAAAGCGTTTATACAGCGCTTGAAAACGCCCACAAAAATGCGCAGCGGGCAAGGCGGGCGGAAGCGGCGAAAAGCCAGTTCCTCGCCACCATGAGCCATGAGCTCCGTACACCGCTAAATGGTGTCATTGGCTTGACCGACGCGGTGTTGAACGGCGATTTGCCGGCGCGTGAGAAAAAACTGACCGAAACCATTCGGACATCCGGCGAGTCGCTTTTGCTGATCCTCAATGACATGCTCGATCTTTCAAAAATCGAAGCAGGCATGTTAACGCTGGAACCGCGCCCGACCGATCTTCGCGACCTCGTCCGGTTTGTATGCGATAACTGGCGTGAGGCCGCTTCGGCAAAGGGGGTGACCGTTACGGCCAAGGTCACGGGGCCAATACCGCCTGCGGTGATGATTGATGATTTGCGCCTTCGACAGATCCTTCAGAATCTTGTTTCGAACGGGGTAAAATTCTCCGCGCACGGACATGTTGTTGTGCATCTTCACGCAACAGCGCGCGGGGCGGGCAATTATCGCCTTGATATCCGGGTCAGTGATACCGGGAAAGGCATTCCTGACAATTTGATTGAACGGGTCTTTGAACCGTTTGAGCAAGGTGAGCGCGGAACATCGCGGGTCTATGGCGGGACTGGGCTTGGATTGCCGATTTGCCGTGAACTGGCTGGCCTGTTGGGCGGGAAAATCTGTGTCGAAAAGACCGCAGACAGCGGTACGACCTTCTTGCTGACGCTGGCGGTGGATGCGGTGACGGTCTCCGTTGATGAGATGGACGACGAAATCTATGACGCGGCCAGCGACCTTTCGGGCTTGCGCGTCCTTGTTGCCGAAGATAACGAGGTCAATCGTCTCGTGGTGGGCGAGTTTTTGAAATCCTGGGGGATTGCGCCGGTATTTGCCTGCGACGGACAGGAATGTCTCGACCTGTTTGAAGACGGCAGCTTCGACGTGGTTCTGGTCGATAAGAATATGCCGATCATGGGCGGTATCGAAGTGGTGCAAACCATCCGGCAACGGAATGATCATAAGGCCGCAACACCGATCATTGCTGTCACTGCTGATGCGATGTCCGGTGAGCGGGAAGAAATGCTCGCGGCGGGGATGAATGACTTCATTACCAAGCCGCTACGCGCTGATGCGTTAAAAGCGATGTTGGTACGCACCATGAAAGAGCCAAAAGCCGCTTGACCAATGCGCGCCGTTGCGTAAGCGTGCGGGTGTAATGATCGAACCTCGCCTGAAAACCGAAATCCGTGTTTCTGCTCATCTTCGCCGCGCCCAAGCCGGCGGTGCTTTCGCGACGATAGTTCGCAAAGGTGATCCGGATGCCGGCGCGGTGGCGGTAAAGCTTTTTATCGCGCGCGGTGATGTGCGCCTTTATATTCAGAGCCGCGATCTCGACGGGAATCCGATCTGGCGCGAACCTTTCAGCGATGATCCTGAAACCGACGATATCGAAGCGAAGATTGACCGGTGGATCGAAAAAGAAAGTGCGATTGATCCGGATATTTGGGTTGTCGAGATTGAAGACAGAGAGGGACGAGCCTTTCTCGAATAGCATTTGGCGTTCGATCAGGTCACGCTGTTTGGCGCTTGTCCGAACGCCGCGTCGCGGTTGCCTTTGCGTCTAAAATAATCGTCTGATTGGCGTTCTGAACGGCTTTGCTGCGCAATCGCCATAACCGCATCAGCTTCTTTGCGGCGTCCGGTGGCACCTTCAGATAAAGATCGAGGATCCGCAGCGCCTTTGCCTTGTCGCGCCCTTCGAGCAGGACACCAAACACCAGCCGCGAAAATAAATCGCGATGGATTTCCAATGCGCGGCAGGCGATGGCCAGTGCCTCAAAGCGGCTGTCGTTCAAAATGGTTTTCACGGCATCTTCATCAAGCCCGGCAAGATAGGCGAATGCGAAAATAAACTCGTCGATTTTTCGCTCGCTGATCAACGCGCGCAGTTGCACTTCGGTGAGATGGCCCTGGATAGAGCGCTGATACACCGAATGGCGGAGATGTTCTTTGTCCTGACCCGGATGAAATAATGATGCGCGATTGATCTGAATTGCTTCATCGATCAGTGCGGGTTCGAGATGGTCCGAACGGTTCAGGATTTGCGATTTCAAGGCCGCAGGGACATAGAAATAAAGGCGGGTCAACAAGGCCGGTGAAAGATCAAACCGGTTGACCAACGGCGCTTGCAGCGATGTCAGCTTCCTTGACTGATCGACCAACGCTTCAAGCACATGGGGCCTGAAATGCGCCCGTTGATTTTTCAATAGGGAAATGGTGATCACTTCATTGTTTAGGGCCAATAAAGCTTCACTGACGGCATAGCTAAGATCAAAGCGATTGGCGATGGCGCGATGATGCGCAATGCCGCGTGCGCGAATAATGGCGCAAATATCGTCGTCTTTTAAGTTCGGGCTAAGACGCAGGATTGATTCCGCGATTGAAATGTCATCGCGCGCCAATTGTTTTAATACCCGTCGCGGGGCATCGGCGCTGTGGGCAAGACGCGCACCAATGGCCTGGCGCGTTTCCGGATCGGCATTCGCGCAAAGCGCGCAAACCAAACCATCGAACTCATCCAAGGCCGCACCATGAAATTTTTCTGGCGCTGCCATAAAAATGTCGATTAAGCTGCGCAAAAACTGAACTTCTTGTCCGGTTCTGGCGTTAGCGCTTTTGCGTTTGACGCGCGCACCAGCCAAGGTCAGTAATTCGACGAGTTGCGTTGCCATGTGTCTCCCTCCACAAGCTGCGCAGAGTGTGCAACAAAGGTAAACAAAACGTCGCCGAATTGCCCTAGAGGAGTGACTAAATGTTCAGAGGTTTTATTCAAAAAACGGCACCTTTATTTACCTTGTTGGGTGTCTTTACTTTAGGGGCGTGCTCGACTCTCTCCTCGATGGACCCGTTTGGCGGCGACGATATTAACTATGCCAAGGGCGCGGATCTCAGTTCACAATTATCGCGCGCGGATCATGATGCGCTGGCATATGCCTTTGTTCAGGCTATGAATACCGGCAAGCCACAAGGGTGGCGCGGCAGTAGCGCAAGGGGCGTGGTCGAGCCGGAATCCTATGCCATTGCCAATCTAAAAGGGAATCCCGATGCGCGGATTGATGCCAGCCGCGGTGATTTTGAATTGACCCATATGGTGGAAACCGAAATGGGTCTTTATGTGCTGACGCGCAATTCCAATATCCGGACTGCGCCATCGACCAAGGGCAAAATCGCCGAGGTGCTGCCGTCTGGTTCTGGGGTCGATGTGGTTGGCCGTGTCACCGACAAGAACTGGATGTTGATTGCCGCGAATGACACTGTGCGTGGTTATGTTTTTGGTGATTTGCTGATCAAGGCACCTGGCTCTGAGCTTGAGCTGGCGGGTGGGCCGGTGCGTATGCCGGTGCTTTGCCGAAAGTTCAGCCAGCGGATTAATATTTATTCGGAGCGAACCGAATGGAGCGGCGCGGCTTGTAATGACGGCACCGGGTGGCGACTCGCCCCGCCAGAACCGGAAGCACCGACAACGGATGATGAGTTATTAGGGCTCTAAACGAAAACACCGGGCGCAAGGCCCGGTGTTCTTTTATGTATTGATGTCGGGTGCGCGGTTAATAGGCATCGCCGCTGACTTTGGCCGCAACCCGCTCGGTCACATTGCCAATATCGGTCGTCGTATATTCTGCGATGACCGCTTTTGCCTCTTCGAGCGCGGCATCAGCGGATTTTTCATCCTTTTCGACCGCTTCAGCCAGTTCGAGGATCGGCATGTAAAGCGCTTCCGGTTCGCCTTGAATCGTCAGGCCAAAAACCGGGTTCTCGGTTTCGATCTTTGTCCACTCATCGCGGATGCCCGCCCAGAATTCTTCTGTCGCGGCCCAGTAATCGTCGCCGACCGCAATGTCGAAATCGTCGAAATGATCATACGTGTTGATCGCGATTTCCCGGACGAGGGCGCGCGGCTCACCACTCAGGATGACCTTTGTGTTGTCCTGCTCATGCACCCAGCCATCTGGCGTAATCGCATGGCGGTTGACCGCATTCACCGCATGATAATCATCGCGCGTCGTGGCGTCACGGCGGGGGAGGGGGCGAAGTTCCGCAGGTGGGTTCCACGCGGAAACGCCATAATCATGGCTCCATGTACCGATGGCACCATAGCGGGGCGCATCATCAACCTGATAAACGGTTTGCGACCACTTGCCTTTGCCGTTTTTCACAGGGCGTCTTTCCCAGGCATTCCCGCCAATAAAAACCAAAACGCTTTCCGGTTCATATTGCCAATCCTGTCGCCAATGTTTGACCGGAAATTTCTTCTCGCCGCCCACCACGAGGATATGCTGTAGGCTGATGAAAGTGCCGCTATCTTCGATTACCCGGACAATTTCATGGCCGCCCGAATGTTTGCGGTCCTTGATTTCGTAATCAGCAGCAAAAGGAACCGTTTCGATAAAGTCGAACTTCACTTTGTAATTGCCGGCCATGGCCAGAATCGCTTTGCGGTCTGCCTCGAACTTTGCGCTCTGTGATTGACCACGTTCCGCCTGATCACTTGTGCTTTGGCCTGTCTGTGCTGTTGCGCATCCACCAAGGGCAAGTATTGCCAAAGCGGCGATCGCGATGCGCGTTCCGTCATTGTGAAAATTCATATTCGATCTTTCTCCCATATACGGTTTTGCCCGGACCGATCCGACATCGCCGAGCGCGGCCCCAAAATCGTTTTCAAAAAAATCTATACTGCGAGTGATTCTGAGTTGCAATCGCAATTAGGCAATGTTATCGATCCATTGTTGCAAATCATTCGCAACTAGACTGGGGAAATGGCCAATCGCGCGGCAGGACGAAGCGTTTGCGGCAGAGTTTTTGAGGATGAGATGAAAAAAACATATTTGATGAGTGCTGCAATTTTGGGGGCAGCAATACAGGCAGACATTGCTGTCGCGCAGGACGATGAAGAATTTGAATTGGCGCAGATCGACGAAATTACGGTCTACGCCACCCGAAATCCGATCCCGGCTTTTGACTATCCCGGTCAGGTTACGGTCATTGGCGAAGACATTATTGACGACATCAACCCATCGACCATTGCCGATATTTTCACCGCCGTTCCCGGTGCCTCAATTGGGGGAGGCCCTCGCCGGACTGGTCAGACGCCGGATATCCGTGGACTATCCGGCGAGGGCGTATTGGTCCTGTTTGATGGCGCGCGGCAAAGCTTTTTGTCCGGTCATGACGGGCGCTTTTTCATTGATCCTGATCTCCTGCGCGCGGTCGAAGTTGTTCGCGGGCCCGGTTCTGCGCTTTATGGCTCGGGCGCGCTCGGCGGTGTTGTCGCGATGCGGACGATCACGGCGAGCGATCTGTTGGAAGACGGCGAAACGGCCGGTTTCAAAGTTGGGTCGGGCTATCAGAGCGTCAATGACGAGTTTCGCGTAAGCGGCACTGGCGTCTGGCGGAGCAATGACAACCGCTTTGACGTCGTCGGAAACCTGACCTTCCGCCTGTCAGAAGACATCGAGCTCGGCAGCGGCGTGACTCTTCCGGCGGATGATGAGGTTGTTTCCTCACTCCTGAAAACCAGCTTCCGCCCGAATGAGGATTGGGAATTATCCGCGTCATGGATCAGGTTTGGCGGCGATTCAATTGACCCGAACAATCCGCAGGGGAACAATATTGGCGGGCCCGGCAATGACAATGTGTTTCGGAATATCGACACCAACACATTTCAGGGAACGGTCAATTATAACCCGGCAGATTCTGACCTGATCGACGCTAATCTGGTTGCCTATCTGACCAAAAACGAGGTCGAAGAGGCGGAAGTCAACACCACCCGTATTGTCAGCCGCGAAGTCGAAACCTTTGGTGTTTCGCTCGATAACCGCTCACGGTTCGATCTTGGCCCGGCAGCGCTGACGCTGACCTATGGTGGCGAGTTTTACCGCGACCAACAGGCCGGCTTTGACAATACGACCCCTGACGGCACACGGGGCGGCGTCCCCAATGCGACTGCAAAATTCTACGGCGCGTTTGTTCAGGGTGAACTTGCCGTAGATAGCCCGCTCGGCGCACCCGGCGTTCTCACGCTCCTCCCGGGAGTACGCTGGGATAAGTTCCAGACCAGCGCGTCGAGCGGGCCAAATACTGATGATGAAGCCTTATCGCCAAAGGTGGGTGTTTCTTATAAGCCCATCGATGCGCTGATTATCTTTGGCAATTGGTCCGAAGCCTATCGCGCGCCGTCTTTCAATGAGATCTATGCGGATAATGTGCATTTCCAGATTCCGAATTTCTCGTCTCCGAGTTTCGAGCTTGTAACCAACTTCTTTATCCCTAACCCCGATCTGGTTCCCGAAGAATCACAGACATGGGAAGTGGGTGCGGGTCTCGATTTTGAAAATCTGTTCAGCAATGGCGATAGTTTTACGATCAAAGGGTCTTATTTCAAATCTGACGTGACCAATTTGATTGATCTTGAGGTCAATATTCCGGCCGGCTGTTTCGGTGCGCCATTCCCGCCTTGCGGCACGGGCGAAGCCTTCGGGAATTTTAGCCGCAATGTGAATGTCACCAATGCGGAACTTGATGGCGTTGAAATCGAGGCCAATTACGACAGCCGTTTTGCCTATCTGCGCGGGAATTTTTCAACCATTGATGGCCGCGATATGGATAGCGGTGATTTTGTCGGCATCCTGACACCGGACATTTATTATATTGATGGCGGTGTGAAATTCGCAGGCGGCGATATGCGTCTTGGTGGCCGCCTGTCGCTCGCCAGCACCTTCGACAAGGTCAATGACCCTAACGATATCCGCGACAGCTATGCGGTAGGTGATATTTATGCCGTGTGGGAACCATCAAGCGGCGGCCTGAAAGGAATCCGTGTCGATCTGGGCGTCGATAACATCACCGACACTGATTATCAGATCGTCGCTGCAGGCGTGAGCGAGCCGGGCCGCAACTATAAGATCGCGGTGAGCTGGCGGCAGGGATTCTAATAAAACGGAGGCAGCGATGCTGAGACAACGGGGCGAAGACCGCGCATTACTCACCTGGCTGATGACGCAGGAAAAAGTGTTACAGCTCTGGATCGAAGACGTGACAGCACATGGACCAAAAGAGTCCGATCTCGTTGCTGACCTCGAAAAACACCATGACTGGCTGTCGGCGCAGATCGACCGCCTGTCGGGGCAAAAAGTGGCTTAGATTTTAGCGCCGCCGATTATAGCGGCGTTCATCGCCATCGCGGCGCACACGATTTAACCCGCGCGATACTTCCGCGTAGAAATCAAGCAATACCGGCTCGGCGGCATAGCGTGCCGCCGGAAAGGCCCCATCTAGATTGCGCATCGGCAAGCCCTGATGGGCGGAGGTCATAAAGTCTTTCCAGATTGAGGCCGGGATCGTACCGCCGGTGACCTTTTCCATGGGCGTATAGGCGTCATTGCCAACCCAGACACCAGCAATGATTTGCGGCGTGTAGCCGACAAACCATGCATCGCGCCAATCATTGGTGGTGCCGGTCTTGCCGGCGGCCTGTCGCCGACCGAGCCGCGCACGGCCACCCGTACCCGACAACATCACCTGATAGAGAAGATGGTTCATATCGCGCGCCACGTCTTGGGCCATGACCCGTTCGGGCGCGCGTTCATCGCGGTAATATAGCTCTTCGCCGTCGCGGGTTTCGATGCTCGAAATCGCATAGGACTCGGGGGCCAAGCCGCCACGGGCGAAGGGGATATAGGCACCGGTCAATTCTTCGAGGGTGACATCGACCGCGCCGAGCGCAATTGATCGGTGTGCGGCGATTTCAGAGCGGATGCCCAACCTTTTGGCCGCCGCCGCAACTTTGGCGCGGCCCACCCGTTCGGTGACCTGAACGGCCACGGTATTGATCGACTTTGCGACCGCTTCGGTCAGGCGGACCGGCCCCGCATAGCCGGGGGTGTAATTGGTGGGTTTCCACCCGGCAATATCAATCGGCTGGTCGATGAAACGCGATTGCGGGGTCAGGCCCGCTTCCATCGCCGCCACATAGACAAAGGGCTTAAAGGCCGAGCCCGGTTGGCGCTTTGCCTGCACAGCGCGGTTGAACTGGCTTTCCTTATAGTCGCGGCCACCGACCAAAGCGCGCAAGGCACCATCGGCGTCATAGGCCACCAGCGCCGCTTGGTCTGCGCCTTTCAGGCGGGCCTCGACCGTGAGCGCGGCTTTCACGGCGGCTTCCGCATCGCGCTGTAATTTTTGATCGATCGTGGTCCGGACGATCAGATCGCCGCTGGCATTCGGCACCAATCGTTTTGCTTCAGCGGCGGCATAGTCAAAGAAATAGCCCAGCCCGTTATCGACATTATATTTTGCGATCGTTGGCGGGTTGGACCGCGCTTCGCGCGCTTCAAATTCGGTGATCGCACCAATATCAAGAAGGTTGTCCAAAACCTCGGCGGCGCGACGCTGCGCCCCGAGCGGGTTTTGCGTCGGCGCATAGGTCGAAGGCGCTTTCGGCAATCCGGCCAGCATTGCGGCCTCGGCCAAGGTGACGTCGCGCGCGGATTTTGCGAAATAGGTCTGCGCCGCGCTTTCGACCCCATAGGCCCCGGCACCGAGATAAATCCGATTGAGATAGAGCGACAAGATTTCGTCTTTGGTGTAATGGCCTTCGATCCAGAGCGCCAATAAGGCTTCGCGCATTTTGCGCTCATAGGTCTGGGTGGGGGAGAGGAAAAGATTCTTCGCGAGCTGTTGGGTGATGGTCGAACCGCCCTCGACAACCGCGCCGGATTTCGCGTTGGTGATGGCGGCGCGCAAAGTCCCCCTGAGGTCAACACCGCCATGATCGAAGAACCGGCGATCCTCCGTAGAGAGAATAGCTTTGATCAAATGTTCCGGCAGTTCGTTCGGCTCCACATGCTCGCCATAGCGTGCGCCACGCGCCGCAATCTCTTCGCCATTGCGATCAAGAACGATGATGGCGGCCTGTCGGTTGACGTTCCAGAGATCAGCATCGTCGGGCACGCGCGGGGCCATATAGATAAAGGCAAAGCCCAAAACCGCCGAGGCCCCGAGAAAGGCGAGGGAGACGCCCGCGCCAATGAACGAGCCCCAAAGATTGCGCCAGGCAAATCCGTCGCCGGGGCGTTTGTCATATTTGGCATTTTCCGGATAGGGCGCGCGGCCGCCGGTTTTGGCCGCCGTCTTTTTCTTTTTGGTTAGCCCCGCCCATAATTTGGCGATATCCCCGCGCACCGCAACCGCACCTCTTTTCAGGTCGGCAAACAGCGAGGCAAGGATGGCGCTAAAACTCTTTGGACGCTTGCTCATGCGGGGCTTTTCGTGACTCGCCGCCATTATGACGTGCTTGATTTAAAATAACACTGCTCTTTGTGATGCAAAGAGGGCGTTTTCGGGGCATCAGCGTAAAGATTTCAAGACCTTGATGAAAAGGCGGTAATTCGGCCCGTTATGCGGAACCAAAGCGAAGGGGCAATGTTCGCTTGCGTTTATTTGGGCCATTTAATTAGGCTCGTCTTGCTTGGCGTAGAGCTGCGCCTCTTTGAGCGAATCGAACCAACCGCTGGGGAAGGGAAGCTTGGCGAGATAGCCGCGCGCTTCATTGACGGTCGAAAAATTCGGCAGTTCGGGAAAGTCCTTCAGCCGCTTGAGCAAAGCCGCGTCATCGCGCTCTTCGACGATGGCGGGGATTGCGTTTTTCAAGATGGCAACAGCCACAGGCATTGGTCTCTCCCTTTTAGCCGGGTGGAAAGCCGAACCCTAAATTGACAGCATTGCCTCGCGAAGATCAATCGGTGATTTAACCGTTTGTGCGAACGCTGAAATTTCAGAATTGGCGATAATATCTTCGCTTTCGGACCGGACCTGTTGATACAGCATACCGCCCCAACGCATGTCGAAATAATTCGCCAGATCCACAAAAGGCTGATCGAATGAATTCGGCACGGTTGGCTGCGCGCCGGTTGCCACCAGATAAAGCCGTTTCCCCGCAAGGCGCTTGCCGAGCGGTTTATAGGGGCCGGTCAAGTCGTTGAACCGGTCAATAAACGCCTTCATTTGCGCGCTCATCGTGTACCAATAAACCGGCGAGGCGAGGACAATTGTCTCTGCACGCATCATCATCTGCGCGATGGGCAGGAAATCATCACCCTGATTGCCATAATCATAGTCAAAATAGCCTATATTCAGGGCATTGAGGTCGATGATCTGTCCGTCATCAAGTCCGCTGAAGACTTCACGGACGAGCTGCGCTGTCTGTCCGCCAGAGCGGCTCGTCCCGATTATTCCCAAATAGCTCATTGTCCATTCCCGTGTCTGCTTTCAAAAATACGGCGCAAATATTCCACCATTTCAGCACCTTCACGCATAAAGATTTCTCTCTTCCGGCTTGTCGGAAAAATACTGAACGAACTCGAATTCAATACCTTCCTTGGTTTTGAAATAATTGTTCCGGCGGTGGGGGTGGTCTTCGCCGAGATTATGGGATTCGTAACCGATCTTGTTCAGTCTGCTGACGATGGCTTCAAGATCATCAACCTCAAAGGCCAGATGCGCCAGCCCCGGATCAGTTCCCGCGAGATCCCGTTGTGGTTTGTCACTGGCCTTGGGGCCGAAAAACTCATTCAGGGTGATGTAGTTGTAGTCGTCGCCCACATGAACCCAGCGGCGCGGCACTCCATGCCATTCACCGCCGCCTTCGCCGCGAATGCGCCAGTGCGGGAACGCTGCCAAAAGGAAATTCGCGGTTTCATCAATACCCGTGACCATCAGATTTGCATGTTCAAGCCGTGCTTTGGTCATTTTCGCCTCCTATTTAATAAAGAATATCCTTTAATTAATTCGGCTTGTTTTTGAAAGCAATTCCTTTATATAAAAATCCATGAGCAAAATTCCGAACGAACCCATCGACAAAATCGATAATGCCGACGGCGCAACGCGCGGGGCGGTGATTGACCGGCTCAAGCGGGGCGGGCCGCAATCGGCGACAGCCCTCGCCAAGGACCTCGGCGTGACGCCGATGGCGGTGCGGCTCCATCTTTATGCGCTCGAAGAGGAAGGGCTGGTCGCCGCAGAATCCGAGGCCAAGGGGCGCGGACGGCCCACCAAGAAATGGTGCCTGACCGAAGAGGCAGCGCGGATATTCCCCGATGCGCACCAAGGGCTGGCGGTTGAGATGATCAATTCCGTGCGGGAATTATTTGGCGAAGCGGGATTGAAGAAATTAATCCAAAGCCATGGCGATAAGCAGCGCGCGACCTATGGCGAAAAGATCAATTCGGAAAAACCATTGGCCGAGCGTGTCAAACGCCTCGCCAAAGCGCGTAGCGACGAAGGCTATATGGCCGAGGTCAAAAAAGACGGGCGCGATTGGCTGTTGATTGAAAATCATTGTCCGATTTGTTCGGCGGCAAAAGCCTGTACGGGCCTTTGCGCAAACGAGCTAAAAGTCTTTTCCGATGTGCTTGGCAGTGATGTTGATGTCAACCGCGAGGAACATATCCTCGCAGGTGCGCGCCGATGTACCTATCGCGTCAAGGGACAGTAATCTCGGGACAGTAACCGGGGCTTAGCGGTCGGGCATATTCAAAAAGAGCAACACAATCCCGCTGGACAGATAATAGGTCATGGCCCCTTCCATCGACATGCCACCGGCTGGTGTTTGCCACATCTGAAATACGCCTGCGCCAATGACGGTAAAAAGCCCGAACCAGACCACCAACGCCATGCCGCAGCCCAAAAGCGCCAGCGTTTTCGCATTGTTGAATTCCTCGGCGGATTTACCGGCAACGGACAATAGCCGCAGCGCCCCAAGCCCGGCCAGCACGCCGACCAGCAATTCACCCGTGACAATAATGACCAAGGTCATCGTCACCAATGCCGGATTGGTAATCGGCGGCACGAAACTGTTTGGGTAAACATTGTGATCGGCCAGCGACAACACATAGCCCACAGCCCCCTTGGCCGCTTCCCAATTCAGAATGTTTTCGACGAAATAGGTCAGGCCCTGTAGGGCCACAAACGCAACCAGAACGATTTTGAGTATGCGGATCATTGCATTTCCCTCCCGTAATCCAGCCAATGATATTAGGCTGATTTTCCGGGGATAAACAATTGCAGGAAAAATACGCCACGGGCCGGGCAATCGGTTTGCATTCGCGGCGCTTTAGCTGCTAGGGAACAATTTACGTAAACAAGGCCAAAATCCGTGACCAAGCCCTTTTGGGAAACAAAAAAACTAAGCGAGATGACCCCCAAAGAATGGGAGTCGCTTTGCGATGGCTGTGGGCGGTGTTGTCTTTATATTCTGCATAATGAAGAAACCGGTGATGTCTTTGAAACCGATGTTGCGTGCAAGCTGTTTGACGCGAAAAAGCGCCGCTGCACCGATTATGACAACCGGCTCAAGCGCGTACCCGATTGCGTTCAGTTAACGCCGGATAATATTTCGACCCTTCATTGGATGCCGAAAAGCTGTGCTTATCGCCGGCTGGCTGAGGGGCGGGGCCTCGCGCGGTGGCATCCATTGGTTAGCGGCGATCCGAAAACGGTTGAGCGCGCAAAGATTGCGGTGTCGCCAGATCTCATCCCCGAAGGCGAGATCGATGATGCGACGCTGGAGAGCCGCATAACAAAAGCCCGGTAAGCCCTATAACTTTCGCCTAAAACGCGAAGCGGACTCATGGCGCTACATCACTTGTGTTGAATTCTTCAATATTTCCTAGTGTTGGTGGATAGTTATCCACCCCTTTGTCAGGTGCCCCATTATGCGGGCCATGATGACAAACCAACCCAAACATAATGCCCAGCCAAAAGATGACGATTGGCAATCGCTCTATGCCCGCATTCGTCAGCTTGCGCATCAACGCTCGCTTGCCTTGCTCGAAACCGAAGACGAGCCGGAGGGTTTCGATCGCGGCGCGCGCAGCCTGCGGACATTGATGAGCGCGGCGGAAATCGCACGCCGAATGAAATTCGAAGAGGAAAAGGAACGAAACGTTCATGCAACGGCCAAAGACCCCCCCATCTCCGACGACGCCATCCGCCGCATCAAACGACGGATCGACCGCCAGATTGCGCGCATTGAACGCGAAGATCGCGCGGATCAGGGCCGAAGCGATGCGCGAACTGTTTCCGACGCTGGCGGCGAAGGATTGGGAGGCGAACGCCCATGACCATCAAAAGCCCCCAAAAAGCGATTGGACCACATGGCTCATTCTTGGTGGGCGTGGCGCCGGCAAAACCCGCGCCGGCGCCGAATGGGTGCGTGCGCTTGTGGCCGCCCGCGCCAATGACGAATTGGTGCAACCGGCCATTGCGCTGGTCGCAGAAACCTATGCCGATGCGAGGGAAGTCATGATCGAGGGGCAATCGGGCATCTGCGCGGTGGCGACCGATATTGATCGCCCGGTCTATGAGGCATCGCGGCGGCGGCTTGTCTGGCCCACAGGGGCGGTGGCCTATGCGTTCTCTGCCGAAGACCCCGACGGTATTCGCGGCTATCAGTTCGATGCAGCGTGGTCGGATGAATTGTGCAAATGGCGCTACCCCGAGGAAACATGGTCGAACCTGCAATTGGCATTGCGGTTGGGGCCGCGCCCGCGCCAGATCGCAACCACGACGCCGCGCCCCATGGCGCTGATCAAACGGCTGATGGCGGCAGAAACGACCCATGTGACGCGCGCATCGACCTATGACAATCGCGCGCATTTATCAGAGGCATTCTTTACCGAAATTGCAGCCCTTTATGAGGGCACGGCCCTTGGGCGGCAGGAATTATTAGGCGAGCTGGTCGAAGATATTGCCGGCGCGCTATGGACCTGGACCTTGATCGAGGCGGCACGCATCAGCGCAGCTCCAAGCCTTGATCGAGTGGTGGTCGCTGTTGACCCCCCCACAACAAGCGGCCCCGACGCGGATGAGTGCGGTATCATCGTCGCTGGCGTTGCATATTGCGGCGACATGCATACCGCATTCATTCTCGCGGACTGGTCTGCGGCGGGGCTGACGCCTCGTCAGTGGGCGGAAAAAGCGGTCACCGCCTATCATGAATTTTCTGCCGATCGGGTCGTGGTCGAAGTCAATCAGGGCGGCGATATGGCCAAAACCGTGATCGCCCAGATCGACCCTTTGGTGCCTGTGCGCGGCGTCTATGCGACGCGGGGCAAGCGCCTACGGGCCGAACCGGTTGCTGCGCTTTATGAACAGGGGCGGGTGCGCCATGTGGGCGCGTTTCCGCAGCTCGAAGACCAGATGACCAGCTATATCGGCAGCGGCAAAAGCCCGGACCGCCTTGATGCGCTTGTCTGGGCACTGACCGATTTAATGTTGAAAAAACCTGCGCCGAAGCCCGGCGTCCGGCGCATGAATTAGGAGCGCAACCCATGTCCATTATCCAAAAGCTGTTCAGCCGTGCGCCCGAGGCCAAAGCCTCAGCCGCAAAAGCGCTCATCGCCATGCATCGGCTCGGCGCGCCCGCTTGGACGCCGCGCGATTATGCATCGCTCGCGCGCTCCGGCTTTGAGCGCAATGTCATTGCCTATCGCTGTGTGCGCCTGACCGCAGAGGCGGCGGCGTCGGCACCACTAACGGTAAAAGAGGGCGGTGAAGTTTTATCCGATCATCCATTGATTGATTTGTTGGCGCGGCCCAATGATGAACAATCGGGCAGTGAATTGCTCGAGAGTTTTTATGGCTATCTGCAAACGGCGGGGAATGCCTATCTCGAAGCGGTATCGCTTGATGGTACGCCGCGCGAGTTATATTCCCTGCGCCCGGATCGGATGAAAGCGCGCACCGGGCAATCGGGCTGGGCCGAGGCCTATGAATATTCCGCAGGCGGCCGATCGGTCGTGTTCCGAAAACCGGAAATCGGACAAGCGCCGATCCTGCATCTGAAATTGTTTCACCCGACCAATGACCATTATGGGCTGTCACCCCTCGAAGCCGCTGCCACTGCGGTTGATCTTCATAACGCCGCATCGGCGTGGAATAAATCACTGCTTGATAATGCGGCGCGGCCATCTGGGGCGCTGGTTTATAACGGTCCCGAAGGGGCAGAAAACCTGACCGCAGAGCAGTTTGATCGCCTGAAATCAGAGCTCGAGGACGCCTATCAAGGATCAGCCAATGCAGGGCGGCCCTTGGTGCTGGATGGCGGGCTTGAATGGCGCAGCATGTCGTTATCGCCATCGGATATGGACTTTATCGAGGCCAAAAATGCCGCGGCGCGCGAAATTGCGCTCGCCTTTGGGGTGCCGCCCATGTTGCTCGGCATTCCCGGTGACAATACCTATTCGAATTACCGCGAAGCCAATCTGGCCTTCTGGAAACAGACCGTGTTGCCGCTGGTCAAGAAAACCGCAGCGGCCCTGAGCAATTGGTTTGCGCCGGTCTATCCGGGTGTCAGTGTTATTTGTCAGTCAACGGATATTGATGCGCTATCGGCGGATCGCGACGCGCTTTGGGCGCGGGTTAGCCGCGCAGATTTCCTGAGTGATGATGAAAAGCGCCAGGCGCTGGGGCTGGAGGTGCGCAATGCATAGCGTGACTTTGCCGAAACCGCCCGGTGACAAGCCCCAGGAGCTTAGGGTTACGATTGCGATTGGTGCTGCCGTGATTGTTCAAGGCGGGCTTGGCCTGATCTGGGCCGGGGCCGCGACCGAACGGCTCGCCCAGCTTGAGCGCCGGTCCGTTGATGACGCCCAGATCCTTGAGCGCACTGCGCGCCTCGAAGAGCAAACCCGTTTCATCTCTGCCGCGCTTGTGCGCATCGAAGACAAAATCGACCGCAATAGCGGCGAGGGGGAGTGATGGTCAGAATCATGACCGAGGTGAAAGCCAATGATAATTGCCTTGTCGCCGATATCGAAGGCTATGGCGCGGTATTTCATAAGCCGGATCTTAATGGCGATATCATTGTGCCCGGTGCCTTTCGCCATGATGGGCCGGTGCGGATGCTCTATCAACACGCGGCGGAAACGCCAATCGGGCGCTGGACAAGCCTGAAAGTAGACGAGTTCGGATTATTCGTTCGGGGGCAGATTATTTTATCCTCGCCGCGCGCACGGGAGGTGCATGCGTTGCTCATGGGCGGGGCGCTTGATGGTCTTTCGATTGGCTATCAAACCATTCGCGCCGCCAAAATCAAAGCCGGGCGGCGCATTCTGTCCGCGTCATTGTGGGAAATATCGGTGGTGACCTTTCCCATGGCCCCGCACGCGCGGATCACCAAGGTCAGCCCGCCACGGCCAGAGCGCCAAAACCCCGAGCCATCGCCGGGCCAATTCGCAACGGCGCTGCGTCAGGCGGCATCGGCACTGTCAGTCTAAAGCCTATCAGTAAAAGGAGAGTACCATGAATATCGAAACCAAAGCGGGCAGTGACGTCCGCGGCGCAATGCGCGAATTTTTGACGGCGTTTGAAAGCTTCAAATCCGCCAATGATGAACGCCTTGATGCGCTGGAAAAGAAACGCAATGACGATGTGTTGCTGCGTGATAAAATCGACCGCATCAACAAGGCCGTCACCGAACAAAAAGACGTGGTTGACCGCATCGCCCTCAAGGCGCATCGTCCGGCGCTGCATGGCGGTCAAACGCCTGAACCCGATGAGCGCAATGCCGCCTTTCAACGCTATATGCGCGCGGGCGATGTTGGAACGGCCTTAGAAGCGAAGTCCGTCAATACCGATAGCGGGGCGGAGGGCGGTTATCTCGCGCCGAACCAGGTAGAAAGCCTGATCACTGCGGCGGTCAAAGACATCTCGCCCATGCGCCAGATCGCGTCGGTGCGCGAGATCGGCGGTAATGTGTTCCGTAAGCCCGTCTCGAATGGCGATGCCGCTGCCGGCTGGGTCGCAGAAACCGGCGCGCGGGTCGAGACCACTTCGCCTTCGCTAACGGCGCTCGATTTCCCGACCATGGAACTTTACGCCATGCCCGCCGCAAGCCAGACATTGCTCGATGACTCCATCGTCGATATCGAACAATGGCTCGCAGATGAGGTGCAAACCGAATTCGCCGTACAGGAATCAGCAGCCTTTATCGGCGGTGATGGCACCAGCCAGCCAAAAGGCATTCTGTCTTATACAATTGCGGCGGATGATGTGCGCAGCGCGAGCGAGCTTGGCTATATTGCAACGGGCGTGGATGGTGCCTTTGCGGCGTCGAACCCGTCTGACAAATTGCTCGACCTGATCTATGCGCCGAAACAGGCCTATCGCGCCAATGGCCGGTTCGTGATGAATCGTTCCGTTGTCGGTGCATTGCGCAAGTTCAAAGACGCAGATGGCAATTATTTGTGGCAGCCCAATAGCGAACCGGGCGAGCCAGCACGGCTCATGGGCTATGCGGTGACCGAAGCGGAAGACATGGATGATATTGCCTCGGACAGTCATTCAATCGCGTTTGGTGATTTCCGCCGGGGCTATTTGATCGTTGATCGGGTTGGCGTGCGCGTGTTGCGCGATCCGTTCTCCGCCAAGCCTTATGTTCTGTTCTATACGACAAAACGTGTGGGTGGCGGCATCCAGGATTTTGATGCGATCAAGTTCCTGAAATTCGCTGTGTCTTAGGATATTCGTGACGGTCGTCATCCCGGACTCGATCCGGGATCCATTGGTTTTTTCGGTGGATTGCGGGTCGTAGCCCGCAATGACGACGGTCGTTACTTTCCACGCACCAACCAACGGACGAGTTGCGTTATGTCCCTTACTTTGATCACACCGCCAGCGGCGGAACCGATAAATCTTGCCGATATGAAGGCGCATTTGCGCGTCACCCATAGTGATGAAGACGCGCTGATTACTGGGCTCATCATCGCGGCGGTCCGCGCAATCGAGGCGCGGTGCGGTATTGCCATGATGGCGCAGCAATGGCGATTGCGACTTGACGAAATGCCCCGCTGTTTGACCCTGCCGATTGGACCGGTCTCCGCGATTGATGCAATCAACGTCACCGATATCGCGGGTACGGACCATTCGATTGGCGCTGGGGGCTATGCCTTCGCGCCGGGAAAGCCGGGCCGATTGCGTGCCGATACTCCATGGCCACAAGCGGCCCTTGGCGGGATCACAATTGATTTCACCGCAGGGTTCGACGGTGCGATACCCGCGCCCTTGCTGCAGGCCATCAAAATGCTCTGCGGCGCTTTTTACGAACAGCGCGAATCGACCAGCGAAATCCGGCGCTACGCGATCCCGGAAAGTTTTAATGCGCTGATCGCGCCCTATTGGGAGATGCGGCTGTGATCGGGAGCATGAACAGAAAAATTGAATTCCTGACCCCATCCCGCAGCGATGATGAGGGCGGCGGGGCCAGCCTTTCATGGCTGCCGGGGCCGGAATTATGGGCAAAAATCGAACGCCTGACCTCGACCCGCGATTTTACCGGTGACCGTAATAAGCGTTTGCGCCGGATCGCAGCATTAGTGCGCTTCCGCGCCGATATACCGCTCGGCCAGCGTGTCCGCTTCGATGGCGTAGAATACGAGGTCGTCAGTATAGAAAGCGATGATGATCGCCGCTTGACGCTCATTTGTGAGGAGGTGTTGTCATGATGGTCGCCTCTTGGGATTTGCAAAAAGCGATCTATCAACATCTGCGAAATGACGAAGCGATCAAGGCCGAACTCGGCACGCCCGCACGCATCTACGACGACGCGCCACCCGGCGCGGTGTTTCCCTATCTGACGCTTGGCGAAACCCGCACGAGTGATTGGAAGGGCGTTGATGGCGGGGTCGAGCATGAGCTGAAGCTCTATGTGTTTTCGCGCTATGCGGGTCGCCGCGAAGTCAAACGGATTCTGAGCGCCGTCTATGACGCGCTTCATGAAACCGCGCTGACCCTGCCTGACCACGAGCTGGTCAATCTCCGCTTTGTTTTTGGTGATGTGTTCCGCCGACAAGACGGCGAGACCTATCAGGGCGTGGCCCGGTTTCGCGCCGTAACCCATGAAAAGGAAATCTCATGACTGCACAACGGGGCAAAGACCTCTTACTCAAGATTGGCGATGCCGGTGATCCCGAAAGCTTTTCGATCATCGGGGGCCTGCGCACAAAAACCTTATCGCTCAATACACAGATGATCGACGTGACCCATGCGCAATCTATTGGTGGCTGGCGCGAATTACTGGCCGGAGGCGGGGTCCGTCAGGCGTCAATTTCCGGGGCCGGTGTGTTTTTAAACGGTGCCGCCGCATCCACCGTCCGGACGGTGTTTTTTGCGGGCGAAACCCGGCATTGGGAAATCATCATCCCCGGCTTCGGGACGGTTTCCGGCGCGTTTTTGATCACCAATCTCGATTACGCAGGCGAGCATGACCGCGAAGCGACAATGGCGCTTGCGCTCGAATCTGCGGGCGAGATCAGCTTCGTGGCGGAGGGTGCCTGATGACCCATCCACGCGGTGATGTTCGCCTACAGATTAATGGCGAGGAGCGAGTGTTGCGCCTGACGCTGGGTGCGCTCGCGGATATTGAGGACAAGCTCGGCGGGGGCGATCTTGCGGCGTTGCAGGAGCGGCTTAAAAACCCGCGCATCAGCGACATTGTGCTGATCCTTCATGCGCTTATTGCGGGCGGCGGTACCCCCTTGGCGATGGAGGCGCTCAAGGCGAGCGATCTCGACCTGAGCGAAGCGAGCAAGGCCATCGCCAAAGCATTTTCCGCGTTGGAGGCTGCGCCGGGAAAGTCACAAGCTGGCCCATGATGTTGCGTTTCGCAGTCGCATCCATGGGCGTGATGCCGCAATGCTTCTGGCAACTCTCCGTTCACGAATGGAATGCGCTGACGCAAACCCCGCGCGGCATGGGCCAGCAGGATCTTGCGCAATTGATTGAGCAAATTGAAGGAGATCGAAATGGCGGAAACAATTAACGTCAAGGTAGATACGAGCGGGATCACGGAAGCCGGTTTGGAAATCGAGCGCCTTGCCCGCGATCAAATCGCGCCAGCGGCAATGTTGATCGAAGATGCGTTTGCGGTTGCGGCGCGGTCAATCCAATCCAATCTAGCGCGCGCGGCGGAGCGCGGCGAGCTATCGCTGAAAAAACTCTCTCAAGCGCTTTTGCGCGACCTTCGCGGCTTCGCCATCGACAGTCTGGTTCGCCAGCCGGTGCATAATCTGGTCAGCAATGCCTTGACCGGGGCGTTTGGCGGTGCGCGCGCCAATGGCGGTCCGGTTGCGTCGGGGCAGGCCTATCTGGTCGGCGAGCGCGGGCCGGAATGGTTCACCCCGACCCAAGGCGGCATCGTCCAGCCCATGGGTCGGGCCGGGGGCGTTGGTGGGGTGAACGTCAATATCACCCTGCCATCTGTAACGGATACGGACAGTTTTCGCCGGTCGGAAACCCAAATCGCAAGCGCTCTGGCGCGCGCCGTCGCGCGTGGTCAACGAAACGCATAAGGACCCAAGGTCATGAACTTCCACGAAGTCTTATTCCCCATCGATATTGCGCTTAATTCCGAAGGCGGCCCGAGCCGAAAAACGGAAATCCATGCGCTCAATTCGGGCTATGAGGAACGCAACAGCCCCTGGGCCGGGTCGCGGCGATCATTCAATGCGGGTTATGGCGTCAAATCCATTCGCGATATTGAAAATATCATTGCCTTTTTCGAGGCCCGCCATGGACGGCTTTATGGGTTCCGGTTTCGCGATCCCTTTGACAATAAAAGCTGCGCTATTGCCGATACGCCATCGCCAGAAGACCAGTTGATCGGCACCGGTGACGGTGATGAAGTCGGTTTTACGCTTTTAAAAACCTATAATTCCGGCGCACATGACTATCAAAGACCGATTACAAAACCGGTCGAAGGGACTGTCCGCATTGCGGTCGATGGCAGCGAATTAACGCGGGGTGCTGATTTTACCGTCGATCCGACAACGGGTCTGGTCACCCTAACGGCTCCACCCCCGAGTGGGGTCAGCGTCACCGCCGGTTTTGTTTTCGATGTGCCGGTGCGATTTGATAGCGATGATCTGCGGATCAATCTCGCGGCGTTTCGGGCGGGGGATATTCCCTCTATTCCGCTGATTGAGGTTCTGGTCTGATGCGTGCGCTTGATAGTCAGTTTGCGGCGCATCTTGCGGGCGGGGCGACGACGCTTGCTACCTGTTGGCGCATCGTGCGTCGGGACGAGACGGTTCTAGGGTTTACCGATCATGATCGCCCGCTTGCGTTTCTGGATACGATATTTCGCCCGGAAACAGGCGCAAATGGTAGCGCAATGAATAGCTCAGCCGATCTCGGGGCGGATAACGCCGAAATCGAAGGGTTGTTATCGTCGGTTGAAGGCGAAGATCTCCGCGCGGGCCGGTATGATGGCGCAGGGATAGAGATCTATCGCGTAAATTGGGCGCAGCCATCGCAACATGTCTTGCTCAAGGCGGGGACGATTGGCGAAGTCACCCATAGCGGCAGTCAATTCCGGGCGGAATTGCGCGGGCTCTCCCATGCGCTCGACCAGCCCACAGGGCGGATCTATCAGCGGCTTTGCGATGTCAATTTCGCCAGCGCGCAATGCGGCGCAGGCGCGCCCTTTGTAAGCGCCAGTGTCGCGATGTTGCGTGATGATCAAAATTTCATCGCCGATGGATTGAGCGGCTATGACGATGGCTGGTTCGCCCACGGATTGTTGCGATGGACGAGCGGCGGCAATGCGGGTTTGACCGGCTTTGTTAAAAGCCAGTCAAGCGGCGGCGCAATATCGCTTTGGCTGCCAGCAGGGGCGGCGATTGAACTCGGTGATGAATTCGAGGTTCAAACCGGTTGCGACAAACGGTTTTCTACCTGCCGGGACAAGTTTTCAAACCAGATCAATTTTCGCGGCTTTCCGACCATGCCCGGCAATGACGCCGCGATTTCCTATCCGCTGCGATCTGAAACCAATGATGGAGGTCGGCGCGCATGACCAGCTTCACCGCATTCCGTTCACGCATAGACATTATCGACGCCGCCCGCGATTGGATCGGTACCCCCTATCGGCATCAGGCAAGCACGCGCGGTGCGGGGTGTGATTGCCTTGGCCTGGTGCGTGGGGTCTGGCGTACGCTTTACGGGGCGGAGCCTGAAACACCGCCGGCCTATACGCCCGATTGGAATGAACGCAATCACAGCGCGGAGCCATTATTGAGTGCGGCGCGGCGCAATTTGATCGAGCGCAAAGATGGCCGCTTTTTGCCCGGTGATGTTTTGGTGTTTCGCGTGGTGCCCGATGGACCGGCCAAACATTGCGGCATTGCCAGTGGGCCGGAGCAATTCATCCACGCCTATGCGGGCCGAAAGGTCGTCGAGAGCTGGATGAACCGTTGGTGGCTGGCGCGGATTGCGGGCGTTTATATCTTTCCGGGAGCAGAATAATGGCGCAACTTTTATTGACCGCCGCTTCGGGCGTTGGGTCCGCAATTTCGAAGGCCGGGATCGGCGCGTTTCTCGCCCGCACCGCCGCAACGACCGCCGCGTCCTATGCTGCCGGTTATGCGGACCGGTTGATTTTCGGGCCGCGCAAGCGTTCGGTCGAAGGGCCGCGCCTTGATAGTTTTTCGGTTCAGGCCGCGCAGGAAGGCGCAGCCATCTTGCGGGTCTATGGGCGCGCGCGGATTTCAGGCCAGTTGATCTGGGCAGCGAATTTCAAGGAAACATCGGCGGAAACCACAGAGGCGATCGGCGGTAAAGGCTCGCGTCCCGCCGCACAAACAACCTATACGGAATATTTATATTCGATCTCCTTTGCGGTTGGTCTGTGCGAAGGGGAGATTGACCGGATTGGGCGGGTCTGGGCCGATGGCAAGCCGCTTGATTTGTCAAAGCTCAATGTGCGGGTCTATCGCGGCAGTGAAACCCAGAATCCGGATTCGCTGATCGAAGCGGTCGAAGGCCTAGCCCCGGCCTATCGCGGGTTGGCCTATGTGGTGTTTGAGGATTTACCGCTCAAGGACTTTGGCAATCGGATCCCGCAGCTATCCTTTGAGGTGGAAAAAAGCCTCAAAAAAACAGACGAAACCGCGCTTGAAAATCGCCTGACCGCCATCTGCCTTATCCCCGGCTCTGGTGAGTTCGTCTACGGCACCACCGGAGTTACCCGCGTGATCGACGAAGGGGTGACCGCGTCTGAGAATATTCACAACAATCAGGGCGTCACTGATTTTTCGGCGTCGATTGATGCGCTGCTCGATGCGACACCAAACCTCAACCATGTTTCGCTGGTGGTCAGTTGGTTCGGCAATTCAACCCATGCGGGGACGTGCCTGTTACGGCCGGGGGTCGAGAACCGCGACAAGCAAACGATCCCCTATGACTGGACCGTAAGCGGGGCGGGGCGCGAGGCAGCCTATTTGATCTCAACCCATAATGGCGGCGCGGCCTATGGCGGAACACCATCAGACCAGAATGTGATTGAAACCATCCGGGCCCTGAACGAGCGGGGTCTAAAGGTGATGTTTCATCCGTTTATCCTGATGGACGCGGCGGGTTTTCCCTGGCGCGGGCGCATCGCAGGCAGTGATCAATCCGCTTTGGCGACAGCCGAGATTGCCAGTTTTTTCGGCGCAGTCGCCCCGGCAGATTTCCCGGTAAGTGGTGATCAAATTGGCTATACGGGGCCGGCGGAATGGTCGATGCGGATCGGCAATATGTTTATGCGTGGGACGCGCGGCCTTTCCCGGATTTCCCGGCGCGCTCGGATATTTGGGGCGATACGGCAAATTGGGAAAAAGGTCATTGGCTGAACGGGCGGCTTGGGCGCGCGCCGCTGGGTTTGTTGGTCTCGGCCTTGGCGGATGAAGCGGGCATGATGGCGCTGGAAGCCCATAGGCTCGAAGGCGTTGTCACCGGCTATATCATCGACCGGCCAATGTCAGCGCGCGAGATGATTGATCCGCTTGCGGATATATATCAGTTCGATGTGGTTGAAACCGGCGGCACAATAACTTGCCAGCCGCGCCATGCTGCGCCAGTTCTCTCGCTCGGCGTTGATGATTTGCTGGCGCAAGATGAAGGCGCATTCAGTCACCATCTGGCGCAGGAGGCAGACCTGCCCTCGGCCTTTCGGTTGGGCTTTATTGACGAGCAGGACGAATATGGCACGGCCGTGGCCGAGGCCCGTGATCCCGGCGCGCGGCCCATAAAAGAAATCGGCATTGATCTGGCGGCGGTGATCCCGGCGGCGGAGGCCGAAGCCCGCGCACGGTCGATATTGGCGGATGCGTGGGTCATGCGTGAGACTTTGAAATTTACCTTGCCGCCATCGGCGCTGGCGATTGAACCGGGCGATTCCATAACGCTGCATGCGCTTGGGGAGGGGCGGCATTATCGCATTACCGAAATTGACGATGCGGGCGCGCGCGAATGTGCCTTGGTGCGTGTTTCACCGGACGTATATAATGCGCCCGTCGGGCCAGCGATTTTCACGCCGCCACCATCCGTCCCCGTCTATTCAGCACCGATTTGGGAGGTGATGGATCTGCCAATGATGGGCGCGGAAACTTCGCCGATGTTCGCTGCCTTTTCGGACCCGTGGCCCGGCGGTGTCGCGCTTTATCGCAGTGCGGGTGGTGCGCCGCTATTGGCCGGGCGTGCCCCTGCGCGGGCGGTGATGGGGCGACTTGAATCTGCGCTTGCGCCTGCGCCTTCGGGGCGTTGGGTAAAGACCACGGCCGACCTACGCCTTGCTTTTGGCAATCTCGCCTCGCGCCAGCATGACGATATTTTCGCGGGCGCAAATACGCTTTGTGTGCTGGCCGATAATGGCGGCTGGGAGGTGATGCAGTTCCGCGATGCCACCCTTAATGAAGATGGTAGCTGGCGCGTCTCGCGGCTGTTGCGCGGGCAGGCAGGCACCGAAGCAGAAGCGCAAAGCGGCGCGAGCCTCGGCGCGAGGGTGGTGTTGTTATCCCCGGCGGTGACGCCGATCGAATTTTCCAGCGATCTCCGTGGGCTTGAATTTGATTGGCAAGCGGGACCCGAGCAGGACATTCCCGATACGGAGAATTTCACGCGCGAAACCATGACGTTAACCCAGCGGGCATTGCTGCCACTATCGCCGGTGCATCTAAAGGCCAAACGCACGGGCGATGACATTGCGCTTAGCTGGGTGCGCCGTACGCGGTCAGGCGGTGATAGCTGGCAAGGGGACGTCCCCTTGGGCGAGGTCTTTGAGCGATATCGTATTCGGATCTTTGACGGCGAAACAATGGTCCGCACGGAAGAGGTCGATGCGCCTCTATACCACTATGTCAATGCGGATATGGTGACGGATTTTGGCGGCGTAGCGCCGGAACATTCGATCACCATCTCCGTTGCGCAACTATCGGACGCCGTGGGCGACGGCATCGCCGCCCACCGGGAGTTGGTGATTGGATAGGCTATTTCGCCGCTTCTTCCTTGATCCATGCTTCGACATTGGCCCGCATGACCGAAATCGGGGCCATGCCCACTTCGAGCACATGATCGTGGAAGGCACGAATATCGAACCGGTCGCCAAGCCGTTGTTCGGCTTCGCGCCGGAGGGCGAAAATCTCAAGCCCGCCGGTGTCATAGCCGGTCAATTGACCCGGAATGACGGCCATACGATCAAGCAAGACGTCGGCGCTTTCTTCGTTAAAGCGTCCGGTTTCAATGAAATAGGCCGCCGTTTCTTCATTGGTCCAGCCATATGCATGAAGGCCGGGATCGCCAACCATGCCGCGCGACGGCCATGCGCGCCGGGTGATTTCTCCGTAGACGTCATGATAGATACCGGCCTCTTCGGCAAGGGCTTCGGCATAGCGCGCCCAGCCCTCGACTGCGGCGGACGAGCCGAGCAGCTTCATCGCCGGATGCAGATCGCCTTTTTCCGCGAAAGTCGCCAATTGCAGATGGTGTCCCGGCCAGCCTTCGTGAATGACGACGACCATCGCTTCACCGCGGGTTTGTTCGGCCCAATCATCCGTATTGATCCGATAGGTCGCCGGGCCTTTCGCTGCTTCCATCGGTTCATAGCGCGACGATTGCCCCGTGCCTTTAAGGTAATCGGGATAGGGTTCAACGATCATTTGCTGTTTGGGGAGCGCGGTGAAAAACGGCTCGGATTTGTCGCGGGTGTGGTCAACCTGATCGCGCGTAAAGCTGATCAGTTCTTCCTCGCTTTCAAACCGGTTGCCGGGTGCGTCTTTTACCCGCGCAAGAATTTCCGCAAGATCACGGGTGCCAAACACCTCTTCGCCGCGATCAAGAAGCCCTTCCATATTGGCGGCGACGGCCTTTTTGCCATTCTCGAAGGTCGCTTCCGATCCGATCTGCGCGCCGTGGAACAGGCGCAAAAACGCTTCGTAACAAGCATCCCCATCGGGCAGGACCGTAACCGCCAGCGCATCGCGCGCGGCGGGCATATAGCGATCGTTCAAAAAGGCCCGGTAGGATGCGATTGCCGGATTGAGTTCTTCGGTCACGAGTTTTTCAGCGGCTTCGGTAAATTCCGGGGCGTCGGTGACGTTTTTTGCAAAGCCAATAAAGGGCGATTGCGCGGGCGGCGCGGCCAGGATGATATCGAGCTGTTTTATGACCCGCGCAACAACCCGTTTGGGTGCGGAATATCCTTGTGCCAATCCAGCCTCAAGATTGGCGCGGTCATGGGCAAGATAGGCCGGCAGTTTCGCCCAGCGCTCCAGCGCATCAGCGCGCTCTTCTTCGGTGGAGACCGGTTGCAGGGGAATGACCTGACCCAGCGAGTTTTGCCAACCGCTCATATGATTGAGCGACCAAAGCGGCGTTTTACAGACCCGCATCTCAATGCTCGCTACGAGCGCCTCTTTCAGGGATTGATGCAAGACCCAGTCATTGCGGTCTTCGATCTTGTCCGGATCAATCGCATTGACCCGCGCAAGCAATTGGTCTTCGGCGGCTTGGTATGCGGCGGATGCTTCGGGGCTGATATCCTCAAAATCGGCATTCGATACGCCGTAATCGGCGGCAAGCCCTGTTCCGACAAGATAGAGCGGGTGCACTTTGGCCAGTGCCCGCAGATAATCATCTGCGATCTCGGTAATGGTCTCTTTTTGCTGGGCAAGCGTTTCTTCGGCGGTCGTTTCGTTGCCAGCTTGTCGGCGTTCCCCGTCACAGGCCGAGAGGATCAGGGCCGATGCGGCCAATAAGAGGTATGATTTTTTCATGTATTCCCCATTTCTTTGTCTGATCTCGCCCGTATCATGGCCCGAAATCAATTGCCTATGTCAAAGCGGTCAGCCGTGGCTATTGCGGGGCGAATACCCTTACAAAGCCCTCGGGAGGGCTAATTTTTCCCCGGCAAAATTAACTCTAAAGACTTCATTTTGGGGTAAAATCACCTATCTCTATGGCCGTGGGCGCGCCGGTTTGCGCCCACTTTGGTGAAGAATTAGAGGATAAACGGGCCTTGGCACGAAACCCTTATATTGTTTTAGGACTATCTCCGAAGGCGACTGACGCAGAAATTAGGACCGCCTTCCGTCAGCTTGCCAAAAAATATCATCCGGACCGCAATCCCGGCGACAAGAAAGCCGAAGAGAAGTTCAAAGAAGTCTCGGCGGCGTTTGATATTCTGGGCGATAGCGAGCGGCGCAGAAAATACGATCATGGCGAACTCGACGACGAAGGTCGGGAGCGCGCGAACCCCTTTGGCCAGTGGTCGCAACGGGGCGGCAATGGTCAGGGCTATAGCGCGGGCCCCGGCGGTGGACCCGGCGCGGGCGCGAATTTCGAAGATTTAAGCGATATTTTCTCGGACCTTTTTGGCGCGCGGCAGCGGGCTTCGGCTCAGCAAATGCGCGGGCGCGATGTGCGCTACCGGCTTGATGTGGACTTTCTCGACGCGGTCAATGGCGCGAAAAAGCGGGTCACCATGCCCGATGGGCGCAATCTCGATTTGTCGATTCCGGCCGGTTTTGAGGATGGCCAGACCCTGCGCCTGAAAGGGCAGGGCGAACGCGGCCCCGGCGGCGCGGGCGACGTTTATGTCGAAGTCAAAGTGCGGCCCCATGCGATGTTTGAGCGCAAAGGCGATGACATCCATGTGGAAGTCCCGATCAGCATCAAACAGGCCGTTCTGGGCGGTAAAGTCACAGCGCCGACCATTGCCGGTGATGTTTCGGTCAATGTGCCAAAATATTCGAGTTCCGGAACCGTCTTGCGTTTGCGCGGGCGCGGCGTGCCGAAAGGCAAGAATGGCGGCGCGGGCGATCAATATGTCAAACTCAAGATCGTTCTACCCGAAGGCGGCGATGATGAACTCGAAGCCTTTGTGAAGAAGTGGAAGGGTGAAAAATCGCGCAAGGATTTTGCGGGCGCATAAACCGCATAGCGTTTGACCGCGGGCGGTTAAAATCGTACCGATAGCGCTTCCAGACGCGCAGCGATTCGACGGCGAACAAGAACAGGGCAGATGACACTTTCTCCGCGGAAAAGAGAACGCCTGAGTGCCTTTTTGGGTGAATTGCCCATGGCGGCGGCGGTAAAGCTGTTTTCTGCGTTAGAGGCCGATCGCGCGATTGGCGGAAAGGGCCTTCCGCATAACGCTATTCTCGATGATCTGCGTCAGCGCCTGGCCTCGCGCAATGCCGACTTGCCGTCGCGCCCGGAAAACGCAAAGCGCGCGTTCTTTGATCCGTTCGAGGATTATTTCATCAGCATACGGAGTGGCAAAAAGCGTCGCGCGCAGATTGCCCGCACATCGCTGGAGCCGATCTGGCGCTTTATGATGACCGATTCCGCATTGACCGAAGCGGCAATGGCGGCGGCAGCGCTCGATGATGCCTATCGCGCAGGCGAGGGGAATGAGGCGCTTGAAAATGCGTTATTCCTCGCGGCGGAGGCCGGTCTGGGCCGTGTGTTCAGCCGCGCTCAGGAAAACAAAAGCTTCAAGAAAGATCTTGTGTCCCAGCTTGGCGGCGAGGGGTCATTGTTCGATCTCGAAGAATTATGGCAATTGCTCCCGGCGGTGGATTTATTGCGCGAGCTACGCAAAACCGTTCCTTCGTCTTCGCCGTCGCTAAACGAAGAACAGTTTTTCCAGCTTAGAAAATTATTCCTGTCTGCGCATGATCAATCGCCGTTTCTTGGCTCCTATATTTTGTTGGCGCTGAAAGGCAGGCTCGAAGCACCTTGGCGTGCATTGGGCGTTTATTATCATCTCGCGCGCAGTGCGGATGAGCAGCTCAATGATGCCCGCGATGCAGTTATGGCACTGCCCGAAAGTTTGTTCGAGGATATCGAAGAGCTTGCCCGGGCGATGGAGCGCGCTTGCGCAAAACCGTTAGACGCGCAATCGGCGATGGTGCGCATTGCCTATTTTGCGGAGTATGCGGACGGTTTAATGCGGCAGGCAACGCGGACCGGTGACAATGTGTTTGTCAATCGAATCGAAGCGTGCCGCGATATTGCCAGCGAAGCCCATGCAAGATTTCTGGAGCAGGGGCTTGCCACTATGCGCGAAGCATTGCCGACGCGCCGGTCGAGCGGATCAAGCCGGCTCGCACCGCCGCGCCCTGATTTTGCGCGCCCGCTTGCGCCCGAGCTTGTCAACGAAGGCAAGCGCGCGGTTGAATTGATTGTTGCGGCACCGCTTGATGCGCGGCGTTTGGGCGATGATCCCGCCAATGCCCAAGCCATGACCGACAGCGCCCATGAGCAGGCCAAGACCTATGCCAATGATCTGGTGGCGGAAATCCGCGCCGCCGAAGGTAATGACCGCGCAGCGGCGCGGCGGCTCCTTGATCAAACCCTATCGGTGGTCGGGCCCTTACTGAAAAGTGATGAAATCGGCCTGATCCGTGACCGTGCTGCGGCTGCGGCCGTCACTGTATAGACTTATCTTCGTGCGTTCGGCGCGCTTCGCGGAAACGATTCTATGGTCGGTTCTGTTTGCGCAGAAGTTTAAAACAAGACGAAGAGTGGGAGCATCGCATGACCGGCGAAACCAAAAAGACTGAATTTAAAGCCAAGGGCGGCCAGACCTTGGCGGCGGCGCTTGAACTGCCGGCGCAGAAACCGCGCGCCTTTGCGCTATTCGCGCATTGTTTTTCCTGCACCAAAGATATCAAATCTGCCCGTGAATTGGCGCGCGCCCTAAGGGCCGCTGGCTTTGCGGTATTGCGGTTCGACTTTACCGGGCTCGGTTCATCCGAGGGTGATTTTTCGAATACGAATTTTTCGTCAAACATTGATGACCTTGTGAGCGCCGCAGATTATCTGCGTACGACTTATTCTGCGCCGAGCCTGATCATCGGTCATTCCTTGGGCGGCGCGGCCGCTTTGGTTGCGGCAGAGCGGATCCCGGAGATCAAGGGCGTTGCCGTGATTGGCGCACCGGCCGAGGCCGATCATGTGGCGCTTCAGATTGGCGAAAGCCGGAAAGAGATCGAAGAAAAGGGGCGTGCCACGGTAAAGCTCGCGGGCCGACCCTTTACCATCAAGAAACAATTTCTTGACGATCTGGCGGACCAGAACGTTCTCGAAAGCGCGGCGAGATTGAAAAAACCGCTATTGATCATGCATGCCCCAAGGGACCAGACGGTCGGAATAGAAAACGCCACGAAAATTTTTGTCGCCGCGAAACATCCCAAAAGTTTCGTTAGTCTTGATACGGCTGATCACCTTTTGACCAATCCCAAGGATGCGCATTATGCGGCCTCGGTTCTGGAGGCCTGGGCCGGGCGGTTTATTGACGCTCCAGCCAACGAGACCGCTGCCGCCCCCTCGGAACAAGCGCAAACAGCGCCGGCCTATAAGGGCGGGGCTTTGGCACAAACCATTGCGGGCGAGCCCTTGGCGGTTGCGCTATCGATCGACGGCCACCCCATGGTGATCGACGCAGGCACCGAGGATGGCGGTCATGATCTCGGGCCTAATCCCACCCGGACCTTGGAGGCTGCGCTCGCGGCTTGTGGGGTGATGACCATCAAGATGTATGCGCGCCGAAAGAAATGGGATGTCGAATCTGCTGAAATTCGTATTCGCCGGGGCCAGTCAGAGGATTCGCATGTGCCCCATGTGCTCGAAAAAGAACTGCACCTCACCGGAAATCTCGATGAGACCCAGCGGGCGCGGCTTCTGGAAATTGCCGACAAATGCCCGGTTCACCGGGTTCTCACCCAAGGAGTCAGCGTAAACTCCCGAATCGTTTGATATTTTTAACAAATTTTAATGCGAAGATAGCGCTTTGATAGCGTCCTATCGTGATTACTTACATTATGGTCACGGTTCGGGGCGCTTTCAGATCAGAAGGCATAGAAGGAATATGAAGTTGACGTCACAGATTACAAAACGAACATCCAGACGTCCTGTTGCGGTTCTTGCGGCGGGCGTTGCGGCTACGGCACTGACGATAGCCGGATTTGGTTTTTCTACCGCCGATGCGCAGGCTCCACGCTTGATGGCACCGCCTTTGGCCGCTGACGGTACGTTATCCTTTGCCGATCTTGTTGAACGTGTTAGCCCAGCCGTCGTGAGTGTTCTGGTCGAGCGCGAGGTTGAGCGACCCCGTCTGCCCCCGGGGCTCGATGGGTTCTTTAATTTCCGCTTTGGTGATCCCGAAAATGCGCCGCGCGATGATTTCGACGATGGCGGCACACAGAGCATGCAGGCGCAGGGCTCTGGGTTTTTCATCGATAACAAAGGACATATCGTCACCAATAATCACGTTGTCGCCGAAGCGGACAGCGTAAAAATTCGGCTGGCCAATGGCGACGAAGTCGATGCCGAGATCGTCGGTACCGATCCGTTGACGGACCTTGCGGTGCTCAAGGTAAAACCGATCAAGGGGCAAGCCTATGTCGAATTTGCCGATGATGTGAATCTCCGCGTTGGTGATTGGGTCGTGGCTGTTGGTAACCCGTTTGGGCTTGGCGGCACCGTGACCAGCGGCATCGTCTCGGCGATTGGTGGCCAGAACCGTGAAAACCAATATCTCGATTTCCTTCAGATCGATGCGCCGATTAACCGGGGTAATTCTGGTGGGCCGACCTTTGACCTTAAAGGCCGGGTCGTCGGGGTGAATACGGCGATCTTTTCGCCAAATGGCGGTAGTGTGGGCATTGGCTTTGCTATTCCCGCGCGGGTTGCAAAAGATATGGTTGCCCAACTGATTGAGAACGGTTCCGTCACGCGCGGTTGGCTTGGTATTCAATTGCAGGAAGTGACCAATGAGATCGCAGCGGCGATTGGCCTTAAAGATGATAAAGGCGTTCTCGTTGCGGATGTGATTGACGGCACGCCCGCGCAAAAAGCCGGTCTTCGTGATGGCGATGTCATTATCGGGATTGAAGGCGAAGAAGTCGAAACTGCGAATGCGTTGTCACGGCGCGTTGCGTCATTCCCGCCCGGTAAGAAAATTGACGTCAAAATTCACCGAGACGGAAAGATCCGTAATCTGACGGTTACGCTCGGCGCACGTGATGCGGAGCAGAATGTTGCCGAAGCAGACGTGCCATCGAACGACAATGACTCGCTGGCGGCGGATGTCGGACTGCGGGTCTCTGAACTGAACGATATGCTGCGTCAGCAATTCCGCGTACCGGACGATGTTGACGGTGTGGTTGTTACCGCCGTGCGTCCCGGTAGTCCCGCGCAGGATGCCGGGCTTCAGCCAGGGGTTGTGATTCTTCAGGTTGATGGAGAGCCTGTCGATTCCGGTGATGATTTGCGAGACAAGATCGCCAATGCCAAGAAAGCGAAAAAAGACGCCGTTCTCTTGCGCATGCAATATGGATCAAATCGCCAGTTCGGCGCGTTATCGCTGGATAACGAATAGCGTAACGGTTTTTACAGCGCTCCTATTCGGGACCGCCGCATGCCTTGTTTGGCCTTGCGATAGGTTTTGGGAGCGCTGTTTTCTATCCAATTCGCCAAACATATTGTAAGGTGGACTTATGAGAATTCTATTGGTTGAAGACGATGCAGAAGCGGCAGCCTATGTCGCTAAAGGCCTGAGAGAGGCCGGGCATGTGGTTGACCATGCGCTTGACGGCGAGACTGGCCTGAATATGGCGACTTCTGGTGGGTATGATGCCTTTGTCATCGACCGAATGTTGCCGAAAATGGATGGCTTATCCTTATTGTCCAAGCGACGCGAAGCGGGCGATGAAACGCCGGCGCTATTTCTCTCTGCGCTCGGCGAGGTTGATGATCGCGTTTCTGGCCTCAAGGCTGGCGGTGACGATTACCTCGTTAAACCCTATGCGTTTTCTGAGCTATTGGCCCGGATTGAAGCATTGGGTCGGCGCCGGACGCAGCCTGCGGGCGTGACCACGCGGTTTCAGGTCGCGGATCTTGAGCTTGACGTCCTGACGCGGACGGTGCGTCGTGCAGAAACCAAGATCGATCTCCAGCCGCGCGAATTTCGTCTGTTGGAATATTTGATGCGCCACGCAGGGCAGGTTGTAACCCGGACGATGTTGTTGGAGAATGTCTGGGAATATCATTTTGATCCGCAGACGAATGTTATTGATGTCCATATCTCTCGGCTGCGTGCCAAAATTGATAAGGATTTCGATAAGCCTTTGTTGAAAACCATACGCGGTGCCGGATACAGGTTATCGGAAGAGCCATAGGTAAGTGATGCTCCGTCTACTGCGCACGACATCGTTTCGATTCACGATTATCTATGTCGTGCTCTTTGCGGGAGCGATGGCGGCACTCGGGGCCTATCTTTACAGCGCGACATTTGGCGAAGCCGCCAAGCAGACCGACACTGTTATCGATAGTGAAATCGGTGTGCTTGCGGATCTTTTTTCGACTAGCGGGTCGGGCATGCTCACCCGCGTTATCCGCCAGCGCGTTGCTTGGTCGGATGATGCGATTTACATGCTAATTGGCGCGCCATCTGGTGCTGTTCTGGCGGGGAACTTGACCGCACTACCGCCCGAAGCGTTGACCGCTGAGGGTGATTTTTTCAACTTCAAATTCGAAAAACCGCTTGTTGATGCGGCGGGGCGTGAAGTCGGCGTTCAGCAGCGCGAGGCGCGCGGCAAGATGATGCGGTTTCGTTCCGCTCCTGACGCTGAGCAATCATATCTCGTTGTCGTTGCCCGAGATGTTGCGGGGCGGGAATATCTGCGCGAGCGCTCACAAAGCGTTGTTATGCGCGCCGCGTTGGTAACGATTGCATTTGGTGTTTTGATTGGCCTCATGTTTTCGCGGTCATTCCTGCGCCGCGTTGAGGTGGTCAATAAAACCACGCGGGCAATTCGGGGTGGTGATCTCTCCCAGCGTATTCCGACGACCGGTTCCGGTGATGAGCTTGATGATCTGGGTAAAAACCTTAATTCGATGCTCGATCAGATAGAGCGTCTGATGACTGGTATGCGTGATGTCAGCGATAACATTGCCCATGATCTGCGCTCGCCATTAACCCGTATCCGAAACCGTCTGAACAGCGCGCTCGAAGGATCAGCGGAAGATAAAGATGCGGCTTTGCGCGCGACCATTGACGATTCAGACAAGGTTCTCGCGACGTTTAATGCGCTTTTGTCGATCGCTCGCATTCGCTCTGGTGAGGGCGCGGGCGTGATGGAACTGATCGACATCGTGGCGATTGCGGAGGAGATGGCCGAGCTATATGAACCCGCCGCACAAGATGCCGGTTTTGATTTTTCTTTGGTGACTGCACCAACCCCGGCGGTTAAAGGCTCGCGTGAATTGGTATCGCAGGCCGTTGCGAATTTCCTTGATAACGCGCTCAAATATGCGGAGGGCGGATCAAAAATAGAACTTCGGGTTGAGCCTTCGAAAGATGGCGGTGCGGTCTTGTCGGTTGCCGATGATGGACCGGGTATTAAGGAAGAGGACAGAAACCGCGTATTGGAGCGCTTTGTGCGCCTTGAACAGAGCCGTACTACCCCAGGTAGCGGTCTCGGTTTATCGCTCGTATCCGCGATTGCGCGGGCGCATGGTGCTAGTCTGGAATTGATTGACGGCCTGCCGCAAAAGAATGGTGATTCGTTTGGTCTACGGATTGTTATGAAATTCGGGCCGCCGGAGTAAATTCGCTTTGGGGGCAGCGCAAAACGAATCGGAAAAGTGATTCGAATTGCCATTATTGCCAGATTCTAACAGGCTTTTAGCGTTATTGCCCTTGCGCGATTGGGGAAATCAGTTCTCACTTTCCACTATAAAATATTTGCAATCGCGGCTTTGCAAAGAATGCTGGGGCCGCATTTCGTGAGGGAAATGATATGAGCAAGGCAGAATTTATCGCCAATGTCGCGCAAGCAGGTGACATGAGCAATGCGGAAGCGAAGCGGGTTGTCGAGCTGGTTTTCGGCGAAATCGAAAAAGGTCTGAAGCGCGCCAAAAAAGAAGGCAAATATACAATCGGGACATTTGGTACCTTTACGGTTTCCAAGCGCGCGGCACGCAAAGGGCGCAATCCGCGCACCGGTGAAGAGATCAAGATCAAGGCATCGAAAAGCCTGCGTTTCAGGCCGTCATCAGCGTTGAAAGACGCAGCGGGCTGCTAAGAAACCAGTTTGCATTTCAACCTAAGTCAAACCGCTGATGGAATCGCTTCCTCAGCGGTTTTTTTGCTGGATTTTTATGCCCGGCCAATGTCAATTTGGCTTTATGAATAAACAACCAAGTCTTGCGGATGCCATCCAGCACGCACCGGCGGTTTTTGATCCGGATGCGGCGCAGCGATTTCGCGATGAATGCAAGGATGCGTTAGTCAATATTCCGCCGCATGCTTCCGATTTTCTAAGCGCAGTAGCCAGTGCCTCACCATATTTGCGCCGGCTGTTCGCGCGGCGCAAATCAGCGCTTGCGAATATTCTGGCGGTGCCAGCGGAAACTTCGTTAGAGGCAGCGATTTCATCCTGTCACCAATCCGAAATGGCGGATGATGCCAATCAGCAAATGAAGCTTCTGCGTGAGGCAAAAGCCGATGCAGCACTTGTCATCGCGCTTGCGGATATTGCCGGCGCTTGGCCGGTCATGCGCGCAACAGATGGTTTATCGCGCTTTGCGGATGCGGCGGTGAATGGTGCTCTTTTAGGCGCGATTAAGCGATCCAGGCTTGAGACAAGTGACGGTATTGTCGTTCTCGCCATGGGCAAACATGGGGCGTTTGAGCTCAACTATTCAAGCGACATTGATCTTGTCGTTTTATTTGATCCTGAACGGATGAATATTGATCGCTTCGATGCACAAAAATACGCCGTGGGAATTGCGCGTGATCTTGTCAATCTCATGCAAATGCAGACGGCCGATGGTTATGTGTTCCGAACGGACCTCCGGCTCCGGCCTGATCCGGGCGCGACTGCACCCGCTGTGTCGGTAAGGTCGGCCGAAACCTATTACGAATCCTATGGTCAAAACTGGGAACGAATGGCCTTCATCAAGGCACGCCCCTGCGCAGGTGATATTGCTCTTGGTGAAGAGTTTCTCAAAACCTTACGCCCTTTCATCTGGCGGAAATATCTTGACTACGCCACCATCGAAGATGTTCACGCGGTTAAACGCCAGATGCATTCGGCCAAAGGTGGCCGCGATGTCGCATTTGAAGGTCACGACGTAAAGCTAGGGCGCGGCGGTATCCGCGAGATCGAGTTTTACGCGCAGACCCAGCAACTAATCCTCGGCGGGAAAAACCCGTCGCTGCGCCATAGGGCAACGCTTGATGCGCTATCCGCTTTGGCGGAGACGGGTGTGATAGAAACAGATGCGCGGGACATCATGACAGAGTCTTATCTCTATCTGCGTCATGTCGAACACCGGTTGCAAATGATCAATGATGAGCAGACCCATCGATTGCCTGCTTCGCAAAGCGATATAGAGCGTTTGTCGATTTTTGTTGGCGCGAATGACCCAACCGAGTTCCGCCAGAAAATATTGGAAACCTTCCACGCGGTCGAAAAATGTTATGACGCACTTTTCGAAGATGACGAAGATCCACAAAAACGCCTTGGCCCAATGGTCTTCACGGGCGTTGAAGCCCACCCGGCAACGCTTGAAACACTCGAAAAACTCGGTTTCCAGCGGGCGGGGGATGTAAGTGCCGCCATTCGCCGGTGGCATACGGGTTCGATGCGGGCCACAAAGACAGAGCGTGCACGAACCCTGTTGACCAAATTGGTGCCGCCCTTGCTAGAGGCGCTCGCAAAGGCAAGTGATCCCGACGAAGCATTTTTTGCGTTTGAGAAATTCCTTGAGCGGCTTCCCGCGGGCGTTCAGATTTTTTCTCTGTTCTTGAACAATCTCGATGTCTTTGATGCGCTCATTCGTATCATGACGATTTCGCCCTATCTGGGCCGGGAGTTTTCGAAACGCACAAATTTGATTGAGCGACTTCTCGACAATCGATGGTCAGCGCCGCCGCCTGCCACATCGGATTACGTAACCGCGTGCGAGGCGATGGTCGATGCTGCACCGGATTACGAAGCGGCGCTTAACGCTGCGCGGCGATGGGTCAGCGAGCAACAATTTCAGGTGACGGCGCAATTGGCAGTCGGCCTTATTGCGCCGGACATTGCATCATCACATTTTACCAAAATCGCAGATGCCGCAATAAATGCGCTGTTGGCAGCCGCAATGGAAGAGATGAAACATCAGCATGGCGAAATTGATGGTGAATTTGTCGTTATCGGCTTAGGTCGCCTCGGCGCCGGTGAAATGACGGCAACCTCGGATATTGATCTGATGTTTGTTTATGATGCGCAGAGCGAAGAGCAGTCCAACGGAAAGCGTCCGCTAGGCGTTGTCGAATATTTTAGCCGTTTTGTTCGCCGCGCGGTAACCGCGCTCTCTGCGGCAACCGAAGAAGGCGCGCTCTTCGAGGTCGACATGCAGTTGCGGCCCTCTGGAAAGGCGGGGCCCGCTGCCGTTCGGTTTTCTGCCTTCCATAACTATTATCGTGACGAAGCCTGGACATGGGAAGCAATGTCCCTCGTCAAAGCGCGGGTCATTGGCCCAGCCGGTGCGCTGGCTGATAAAGTCGAGGCAGAAATACAAGAGATCCTTGCTCGGCAGCGCGACGAAGAGAGCTTGGGTATTGATGTTGCCAATATGCGAATGCGTCTTGATGCAGCCAAGCCGGGGAATAGTGCTTGGGATGTTAAAAATGTTGTCGGCGGGCTAACGGATATTGCATTCATTTGCCAGTATCTCACATTAAGACATGCCCATAAGGTAGGACGGCCACCCCGTGCAGTCCGGCAATCATTACAGTGGTTTAAGGAACAGCAAATGTTGACGGCGAAAGACGCGACGAGCCTGCTTGACGCCCATTCAATTTTCGAAGCGGTGCTGCAGGTGAGCCGTGCGGCGACGGGCGGTGTTTACTCGCCAGAACGGGCAGGAGAGGCGCTACGCAGCCGGATGGCATCTGTCTGCGGAGAGGAAGATCATTTAGCCGCTGAAAAAGCACTTAAGGCCCATCAGGATACTGTCGCACAACTTTTTGCGAGTATCGTTGGTGATCGGAATATGCGGATGAATTAGGTTATACCAAGTTTGATGAATGGGCCTTTCGACATATTGATTATTGGCGATGACGAGCCAGCATTATGCGCTGCCGCTTGCGCAGCGAAGGCAGGATCACGTGTCGGTGTACTGAGAAAAAATGCAACCCGTCGAAAAAGCTTTACTGCCTCGACACCAGCGATCCCGAACTTTGTTTGGCGACGATTGGAATTGCAGGATTATGATCTGGCGCTCAACCCCGTCAGCACGCGCGTGACTTTATTGCATGGCGCGAAGGAAATTTCTACGTTCGATAATGATCGCCAGACCGCCGATTGGCTGGCGGGGAAGGAGATAAAAGATCATCACATTTGGTCGGATTTCACCGATGAGGTGGCGTCTCTGGCACATGATAATTTCGTCGCAGACCTTCAATTTTCGACCAAAAAGAAACTGCGTAACGGCCTAGCGAAGTTGCTATCTGACCCCTACGCATTGGACCGTGCCGCACGCATGACTGGTGCGAGTGAAACCCTGTTGGACGACTATCTAACGGATGGTTCCTTAAAGGCGCATCTTTCAGCGCACGCGCTTTCCCCCTCTGGTTTTGGGCCACGGGAACAAGGATCGGCGGCGGCGCTGATTAATTTTCTCGATGAAACAGCGTGGCCAGTCAGGCCAGACAAAAATAGTCAAAGCATACGTACAATTCTTGAAAAAATTTGTCAGACCGAAGGCGTATCATTTCTCGCTGGGCGGATAACAGAGGTAACGACCGCCAGCAATAAACACATCGCGCTATCAATAGGCGCTGATGAAAGCGTCAAAACACGCATTATCTTTTTTGCGACCCCCGAGACCGCGCGCGCCTATGGCGTTGATCAAAATTTGTCTTCGCCAATGGTCGATGCGCCGGGCCATGCAAACTTTTCTGTAAAGTTTAAATTGGCGGAATTCATTGATCCGCCGGCAGGTGATCGTGATGGGATTTTTCAGATTGTCGATTCAGCCACTGAATTACAGGAGGCCCGTGACAGCGCCGTAAAAGGGCAGTTCCCGAAAAAATTGCCCGTTGAATTTGAATATACGCGCAATGGCGAAATCATTGCGCGATCGTCGTTTCTTCCGGGCGCGTTTTTCGAAGATGGCGAATGGCGCGGCTGGACGGGACAGGACCGGCAGGCGGCGGTCACACTCATTAAGGAACGGCTTACAAGCCGTATGCCGGGGCTCGCCGCACAAATACGCCGTACAGAAACCGAGGTCGTGACACCGTATTTAGGTGAAACACCCTTTGCCGGCTGCGATCAGATTATAGTTCAGTCTCGTCCGCACAACACAATAAGTGCAGCCGTAAAGCTGATTGATGAGGTCATCGGCCGGGATGAGTAGCAATACCGAAGAACCCATCGTGATGACCGAAGACGAGCGTTTGCCGGGCCGGATCGAGGGCGGCATCGACGCGATCGTGATTGGCGCGGGTGCTGATGGACTGACCGCAGCGTCGTATCTTGGGCGGGCTGGCCTCAAAACCGTGTTGGTCGGTGCCCGAGGTGAAATTGGCGGCCGTATCGCCGAGCGCAATATCGCCGAAAATATTTCGGTTATTGATGGTGAGCACCTTGTTACCAATCTGGACCCGGACGTAATCGACGAACTCGATCTCTACAGACATGGTCTGGAATTCTCTTCGCGCCGTCTCGACACAACTTATTTTTTCGATGGTGGTGACGTTCTAAAGTTTGATGGAAACCCGTCTCAAGCGGCGTTGCTATCGCTGGAGGAGGACAACGATCGCGAGAATTTCGAGATCTTCTTGAATGAAATGCTCGAATTATCCGAGCAATTGCGTCCGCTCTTCAGCATGTCGTCTTTTTCAGAAAAGGATGGTGGGCGAAAAGTTGAGAAACTCATCGCGGCATTGCCGTCGGAGATGACGCAAAGTGTTACCCAAGCGATTATGGGCAATACTGACACCATTTTAAAAGCGCGTTTGGGGGAATCGCCCCTGCGGGTTTTACTGTTGACCGAGGCGGCGTTCAGATCAGGTGTTCCGCCATTTGAAGCCTATAGCTTTATGAATTTGATACGCCGGTTTTCCGGCGAGGCCGCCGGATTGCAAGGGGCGGTGGCATATCCCAAGGGCGGCGTGATTTCCGTAATCACCGCGCTTCGGCGAGCGGCACAACAGGCCAATGTTGATGTTCGGGCGGCGACACCGGTTCAGTCTATTCTGATCGAAGCGGATCGCGTTGCCGGCGTGACGTTAAAGGATGGTGGCCAGTTACGAGCGCCAATCGTGGTGGCGGCGATCGATGCGCAGCGGACCTTTGTCGACATGATCGGCCCGAAAATGATCGATATAGAATTGCAGCGCATACTGACTGCAGGCACGCAAAAATATTGCTCCGCGCGATTGCATGTTTTGCTAAAAGGCGTCGCAGAGGATGATGCGACACGTCAAAACCTCACGCGACGATTGGTTTTCGCGCCAACCGCAGAAAACCTCGCCGCGGCTTTCATTGACGCGCGGGCGGGACGCGTTCCCAAGAAGTTGATCTTGGAGGCAGTGTTTCCCAGCGCGCTTGATGAGGGGGCCTCGCTCGATAAGAAGCAGCTTCTTTCAGTAATTGCGCATCCGCTTCCATTCGAAGCGGACCCAAGCGACGACCGCCGAGATGAAATTAAAAAAGCAATATTGCAAAACCTAGAAGCATTTGCCGCAGACATTTCGGATCGTGCCGAGATTATAGACCTTCAATTACCAGCGGACGAGGTCAAGAATTCCGGCGCGACACCGGGCGCGTTAGCGTCCAAGCCCGATATACTCCAGCAATGGGCGATTTCACGTACGGTGACAGACGCCGCGAGAATTGGTGGGTTGTTCTTTTGCGGCCCCGAGGCGCAAATCGGTAGCGGAATTTCCTGTGCGGCGGGACGGGCGGCCGCGAAAGCAGCATTGCGCGCCTATAAAAAGGGTGGGGCATGATTTTCGCAACGGAAGACATTTTCGTGGATGCGCCACGGCCAACACCACTTTATGCGGCCGCGGCATCGGTCAGCGAAGCCAATCTCTGGACATCCGTAAACGGATGGACTGCAGCCCGCGTATATAGCTCCGTCGCCGAAGAATATGATGCTGCGCGCAATAATGCGGTTATCGGTGATTTCGGCCCGATGGCGCGATACGCGGTACGCGGCAATGATGCGGCGCAGTTTTTGGCGCGGCTGACGACAGCGCCCGCGATCTCTCTTCATATCGGCGAAGGGGCGCGAGGGCTGTTGTTGACGGATGAAGGTCATGTCATCGATTTGGCTGAGGTTTCGCGCCTTAGTGAAGAATTATTTCTCGTCACCTTTCCGGGGCCACATGCACGGCGGGTTGATTTGGCGGCGCGCGGCATGGATGTCGAAGTACAAGATATCTCAAGCGATGTCGCCGCGCTTGGTATTATGGGGCCCCAAACCGGGAGCGCCCTGAACGCGGCGGGCCTAAAGTCAGTCAGCGAAACCTTTGCGGCGTCCAGCGTGTTGCGCGGTGTTGAAACTGCGACGCGCCCGCTGCAATTCGGCGGTATCCAAGGGGTGGAATTGATTTTCCCGAAAGACGAGGCGCTGACGATTTGGGAACGAATTATACGACGTAGCATGGCGCGCCCCATTGGGCTTGATGCGATGGAGATTTTACGTCTCGAAAGCGGTGTGCCGCGCAGTGGGCTCGACTTTATACCAGCGGATCGGCGAAGCAGCGCTACCAAGCGAACACCCGAAGAACTCGGGCTCGCGCATCTCGCGCCGCTTGACGGAGGGTGGTTCAATGGTCGCCGAGCACTACGAAAATCCGCAGGACGTCCCGAGAGGCGGTTAATTTCACTTTCCCTTGATGCTGAAGAGACGGTGCCGGGTGCTGGCGTTTATTTGGCGGGAAAGAATATTGGCCGAATAACGAGCTGCGGGTGGTCGCCTTCACGCAAAAGAGTATTGGCCTTTGCAGATATTGGGGCCGCGTGCCACAGCCCGGAATTTGAGGTTTCCATGGCGATGCCCGGCGAAAAACGGGTGTTGGCAAAGCCGTTTGAGACCACAGAAAGCGCGTTAGAACGCCAATTTTCTAGTGAACAGGGGCGTGCGACGGATTTTCGGCGCTGAAGCGTTTAATGGGTGCTGGTAAGGCGATAACCTAGAGGAACGCTATGAAGAAAATTGCATTTGCCACCTTGGCCGTAGCTGGGTCCGCGTTGATCGCGGCGACCGCTTATGCGGCGGACGGTAAGGGAGATAGCCGTTGGGACCGTTTGGATACAAATGGCGATGGTGAGATTTCTGCCTCAGAAATGAGTGCTAAAAACCAAGAGTTTTTTGAGGCTGCCGATGCGGACGGCAATGGTACAGTTTCAAAAGAAGAGCTAAAAGCGCATCACAAGAAAAAGCGCGCTGAACGCCGTGAAAAGCGTAATCCGGATGCGAATGGCGATGGTGTTGTTGACCGGGCCGAATTTGTCGATGCAGCGGAAGCGCGATTTGACCGGATGGACAAAGATGGTGACGGCGTCCTTTCTGAGGATGAGCAAAAACGCCGCCGCGGCCATCACGGTAAACGTCGTGGTGATCGGTAACTGACTTGGCAAAATTTTGGCCGGCTCTGATTGAGCCGGCCAACGAAGGAACAAGACCAGCGTTTTGTTGGAAACGGATAACGATAGCAGTGAAGCGCTGGTCAAGCGCGCTGGCAACGGTGACAAAACCGCGGCCGCAATGCTTGTGGAGCGACATACAAAGATGATCTACGCCGCGTCATATCGCATGTTAGGCAGCAAACACGCTGCTGAAGATGTTGTGCAGGAGACATTCTTGCGCCTATGGCGGCATGCGTCAAAGTGGAAGCCCAAGGGCGCGAAGTTTGAAACCTGGTTATACCGGGTGGCCATGAATATATGCGTTGATCAGTTGCGAAAGACGAAACGCGAGGCCCCGGAAGAGGCCGCGCCTGAGCGAGCGGATGGTGCTGATCGGCAGGATCAAACGCTATTTCTCAGTGAACGGCGCTTTGCGATTGACGAAGCGTTGGAACAATTGCCGGAGCGTCAGCGCATGGCGATCACGCTTTGTCACTATCAGGAATTGTCGAATATCGAAGCGGCAGAAATTATGGAAGTGAGTGTTGACGCATTGGAGTCACTATTAGCTCGTGGCCGACGTAAATTGCGGGACTTATTGGCACCTATGCGTGAACATTTGTTGGGAAAGATGGACGATGAGCAAAGTAGCCATGTCAACTGATCAAATGGAAAGAGTGCGCCAGATTTGTGATGCGTATGGTGCGGACGTCGCTCGTTGGCCTGCGCCACTGCGCGAACAATATGGTGAATTGCTCGACGAATTACCGGAAGTTCGTCTTGAGGCAGAAATGCTGGACGGTTTTCTGAACGCCGCTACTGCACCGCGAATGGCGGAAGATTTAGAGCGCCGGGTGCTGGCGGGGTTTGAAACCATCCCTGAGAATGCCGGTTGGTTTTCGCGTTTCCGTGACCGATTGCCAAGGGTGCGCTTGGCACCAGCGGGCTTATTGGCTGGCATCGGCGCGATGGGCGTTGCTTCGGGAATTGTTTCGGCCTCTGCCCAAACGCCGCTAACGCCTGAAACCGAGGCGCTATCCTATATTGAGAGTGGGCTTACATTCTCAGAATTGAGTGATGAGGAGACCCTTCAATGGGACGCGGACTGATTATTTTATTGATAGCCTCACTGGGGTTGAATATTTTTGCGGTCGGTCATTTGTCGGGTCTTATGATCGCAGGCGGCCCGCCCAAGCCCCGGGCGGAGTCTCATCATCGTTCCGGATTGGACGACCCATTTAAACTGATGCGTTATGCCGAAGAACTCTCTCCGGAATTGCGCGATCAGTTCCGCGATGAATTCAAAAAACAGTTGCCGAAAATGCGTGAAGATCACCGTCAGGTTCGCGCATTACGCCGGGAATTAGGTGTATTGATGAGCGCCGATCCGTGGGATCGCGAAGCAGTTAACGCAAAGCTTGATGAGATCCGTGTGTTACAGGATCAAAAATTTGTCTATTTCAACGAAGCCTTCGTGAATGCTTTTGAAACGCTGCCCGCCGCTGAACGAAAGCGACTGATTGATGCGGCAAATGCCAAGCGCTTAGAGCGCAAAAAGAAGAAATATCGTCGTGGCCAAAGAGAGGGCGGTCCCGGCAAAGATCATCCCGGCAGGCCAGGCGATGAGCGACCAGATGATCGCCAAATGCCGCCGCCACCACCCGAGGAATAAGGTCGAGATTTATTCTGCCGCCTGTGTCGCCACGATCTGAAGGGGTTGCGGCTGTTGGGCTTCGCGCCCGGTCAGCACATAGGCCTCTTTACGGATAAATTGCGGAAGGCGGACCTTTGCTTCCTTCCGGCGAGGGAAGGTCGCACAAGCGACGGTGCCGCGTCCTGGCTGGCTTGCGAGGGCAAGAATTCCGCCTTGCATCTCCATCAGTGATTTCGACAAAGCGAGACCAAGCCCTGATCCATTCCGCGAGCGGGAGAAGTGGCTTTCCGCGAGTTCGAATGGTGCGCCCAATTTGCGTAATTGTTCCTTATCGATGCCCGTACCGCTATCGGCGACGATAATCGTCACACCGTCTAGGTCTGCTTCGGCCGTCAGGGTAACTTCGCCGCCACGCCCGGTAAATTTAAGCGCGTTTGACAAAAGGTTCAGAACGACCTGTTTGACGGCACGTTGATCGGCCCAAACTGCAGGAGCATGCGCAACAGACGCAGTTAGCTTCACGCCCGCATCGCTTGCGCGTTTTGCCACAAGCCGAACGCTTTCATTTAATATGCGTTCAAGCTCAATCCGTTTCGGCTCAAGCGAAAGACGACCAGCCTCGATTTTTGACATGTCGAGAATGTCGTCAATCAACTCAAGAAGGTGGCGGCCACTGGACAGAATATCCGTAACATATTCTTTATACTTATCGTCGCCAAGCGGACCATAAAGTTCCGATTGCATGACCTCAGAGAAGCCATTGATTGCGTTTAATGGTGTGCGAAGCTCATGGCTCATATTAGCGAGGAACTCGGATTTCGACCGGCTCGCTTCCTCTGCGCGATATTTTTCAAACTCATATTTGCGCAGGGCTTCGGATAATTCTTTCCGCGAGCTTTCGAGATCTTCAACGGTTCGTTGTAACTCGCGCTCTTTCTTTTTCTGCGCCCATGCGCGGCGCTTGAGGTCCGTCACATTGCTGGCGACACAAACATATCCGCCTTCTGCAGTTTTCCGTCGTGAAACGTGGGCCCAACGGGAACCGGGCAGGGCGACTTCCTGATTTTCCTGTTGCGCGTCTTCGAGCGGGCTGAAATGGGCGACGAGAATATCGCCGGCCACAGCGGCGCAGGTCGCGACTTCGTCAATTGTCAAACCGGGTTTCAGCATTTTCGCAGGGATGCGGAATATGCTGGTAAAGCGCTTGTTCCAAATTGCCAGCTTGCCCTGAGCGTCCCAAAGAACGAATGCTTCTGGAATGCTTTCAATTGCGTCGCGGAGCCTTGTTTCCGCAATCGCGGCACCGGGCGCTAATGTCGATGCGCCGACCAAGTCAAATGCAACGCCCGCGCGGTGGAAACGCGTCGCCTCTGGCGAGGTTCTGAAATAGGCGCGCGACCATCCGCCACCCGGCTCCCGAAGGCGGACGACGCCCTCGCTAACACCCGATGGTTCGCCGGAAATTACGGCGAGCGCTGTCCGCAAATCTTGTGGATGAACCAGTGCAGAAATCTCGCGCAGGGAAAACTTTCGATCTCTCGCGCTGAGGCCAAGTGGCTGCAGGAATGATTTGGTAAGATGAACCGTGCGTTCTTTGTGGTCATAAAACCAAGGCGAACACCGACCGCCTGTGAGCGCGGCGTTGAATTCAGTTAAGGTGGAAAGCGCGTGAGCCGCGCTCGCGGCTGCCCGACTTTGGCGAATGAATGCGGCCATCAACGAGCCAACCACCAATGTGATTGCACCCATCAGAACCGCATATAGAACCCAGACCCGCGTCCGGTCGAACATATCTCTAGCGGGGGCAGCAACCACCAACGCATCACCATTATCCAGACGCCGCCACGCGACCGCGATCTTTCCGCCGGGCAGATCGAGGCGGGTCGATGTCGCCGCATCAAGATTTAGTGCCCGCAGGGATGATGCCGGGATTTCGATCATGTCCGTGCGACCTTCGGCCGTCAGGATATCCCCCGAGGCGGAGAGGTGGAACATGGCGGTGTAACCGCCCAATTCGATTCCGCTCAGGGACTCGCGAACCGGGGTTCCCGTCATAATAGCGATATTCAGCGCCGCAGCGCCGTCGCTCGCGGCCTGGGACAACCGCAATTGGGTTTCTGCAACCCGCAATTCGGCTTTATCGTTCATCTCGAAGACAAACAGAGTCGCCAGCGCCACGAGAAAGGCACCGGTTAAAATGGCCAGACGGCGGGGCGAAAGCGCATCGATTCGCGCTGCCAGCTTGTCGCCATCAATATTTTTTTTGTCTTCCGCCATGAAGGTAAGGGCCGATCCGCCAATAAATGCGCCAAAAATCACAAGTAGACCGTGTCTTTAGCATGATGCTGCACGCCACGGGTTAACGATTTGGAAACTATTCTGTTTCGCCCATCGGTGTCACGCGCGAATCGTTAGTTGGGGTAATAGGCATTTTCCCCAAAGGAGGTGCTTGGAATTAGCCGTTTTGGCCGGTAAAGAGCGCGGATGAGACATTTTTTGAATACTGCGGATTGGTCCCGCCCCGAATTGCAAGCCATGATCGACGACGCTCGAGCCATGAAGGCCTCGCCAATTGGCGATGCTTTGAGAGGCAAAACGGTTGCGTTGCTGTTTTTGAATAATTCGCTTCGAACCCGCACATCCTTTGATGTGGGTGCCCAGCAGCTCGGTGGCCACGCAGTCGTCCTATCACCGTCGGGCGGGATGTGGCCGTTGGAATTTGAAGACGGCGCAGTCATGGACGGCGAAGCGGAGGAGCATGTCAAAGAGGCTGCGAAAGTACTCTCGCGCTATTGCGACATCATCGGTATTCGCGCCTTTCCGAAATTCGTCGATTGGCAAGAAGATCGCAAAGACAAAATTCTGAATGCTTTCGCCAAATATGCCGACGTACCGGTCGTCAATATGGAGACGATCACCCATCCATGTCAGGAGATGGCGCATATTATGGCGCTGCAGGAACGTCTGGCTTCGCTCGACGGCAAAAAATTTGTGCTGACCTGGACCTATCACCCCAAGCCATTGAATACGGCGGTCGCGAATTCCGCGCTTATGATCGCGGCAAAATTCGGCATGAAGCCAACACTGCTTTGTCCGACTAAAGATTATATCCTTGATGAGCGCTATATTGACCAAGCGAGCAAAGATGCTGCGGAGAATGGTCACGCGCTGACAATCTCGCACAATATCGACGAGGCCTACGATGGGGCCGATGTCGTTTATGCGAAAAGCTGGGGTGCGCTTCCTTATTTTGGTAATTGGGAACCTGAAAAGCCGATCCGCGATCAGTACAAACACTTCATTGTGGATGAAGAGAAAATGGCGAAAACGAATAATGCGCTTGTCTCGCATTGTTTGCCTATGCGCCGGAACGTGAAGATGACGGATGCAGTTTTTGAGAGTGAAAATTGTATTGCTTATGATGAGGCTGAAAACCGGCTCCACGTGCAAAAGGCGATCATGAAGGCAATCGTCCGATGAAGCTCCCGGAATGCTGATCCGCCGCCGCGGGCGGTTTGGGTCAGAATATATAGTCATTCAGCACCCCTTCGGGGTGGCGGTATGGCTAGTGAGTGAATAGAACTGCTCATCCTTCCGGGATGAAAAATTGTAAAAGACCGTAAATCAAATGACCCAGACTTCATCGACCCGCCAGACCATCGTCCAGTTGCTTTCAAATATGAGCGACGGCAAGGAAATTCGTGCTTACCTTCAGCGATTTTCCGAGGTCGACCAGTCGCGATTTGCGGTCATCAAAATCGGTGGCGCGATCCTCGCTGAGCAATTGGAAGAAACCGCCTCTGCGCTTGCCTTTCTTCATACAGTGGGTTTGACGCCGATCGTGCTTCACGGTGGCGGCCCGCAATTGGATATTGCGCTCAAGGAGCGGGGCATATCCACGCCGAAAGTTGATGGATTGCGTGTCACGGATGATGCCACATTGGACGTGGCACGTGATGTCTTTATTGGCGAGAATATCAAGCTGGTTGAGGCGGTACGCAAGCAAGGGGTCGAAGCCGAGGGGGTTATCGCCGGCGTCATCGAAGCCGATTATCTGAACCGGGATAAATTTGGTCTTGTGGGCGAGCCTACGACAATCCGGCAGGGCTTAATTCAATCTGTCGTTCGTTCTGGCGCGATGCCTATTTTGACATGTTTGGGGATCGCCCCCGGCGGTCAATTGGTCAACATCAATGGCGATAGCGCGACCCGTGCGCTTGTCGAAGCATTGCAGCCGATGAAGATCGTCTTTCTCACGGGCGTAGGCGGATTGCTCGATAAGCATGGCGAAGTCATGCACTCGATCAACCTTGCGTCCGAGTATGACAAGCTCATGCAAGCTAGCTGGGTCGAAGGGGGCATGCGGCTTAAGCTGAGCGAGATCAAACGACTTCTCGATGCTTCGCCATTATCGACATCGGTTTCGATCACAACGCCCGACGGATTGATCCGCGAGCTTTTCACGCATGGCGGATCGGGTACGCTCGTCAGGATGGGTGAGGCAATCAATCGTCACCAATCCAAATCAGCGATTGATCGTGATCGGACGATTGCGCTCGTTGAAAATGCCTTCGGGCGAACATTGAAGGATCACTGGTGGGACGGGCTTGATATCCATGAGGTTATCATGTCCGACAGCTACCGGGCGGGCGCACTCCTCACAAAAATTGATGATTTCGTCTATCTCGACAAATTCGCCGTCGTGGAAGACGCGCGTGGTGAGGGGTTGTCGCGTACGGTCTGGCGCGCCTTTACGAAGAATAATCCGAACTTTTTCTGGCGTTCACGGACGTCGAACGGGTTTAATGGCTTTTACCATAATAGCGCTGACGGCTCTGTGAAGGCGGGGCCATGGACAGTGTTTTGGAAAGGTGAGAAGGATTGGGCGAGAATATCCCGAATTGCGGATAGGGTCGCCGCTATGCCCGCAAGTTTTATTGGAGATGACGCAGAATGAGCACCCCGTTTTTAGTCGGTATCGTTGGCGCGCGGGGGCACGCAGGCCGAGAATTGATCCGTCTGATCGCTGGTCATCCCGAATTGATGCTCGCTTATGCGGTGAGCAGGGAATTTGCCGGGCGTCCGGTTGCTGATATTGCGCCAGAGGACAAGGACGAGTGTGTATTCGAGGCGCTAGGCCCCGATGAAGCGGCAAAGCGCCGGGCTGACGTGGTCATTCTTGCGTTACCTGATGGTGCGGGTCAGCCATATGTCGATGCGATCGAAAAGCATGCGCCTGATCGGATCGTCATTGATTTGTCCGCAGATTATCGTTTTGACGATAGTTGGGTTTATGGCTTGCCTGAATTGCATCGCGATAAAATTCGCCGCGCTAAGCGGATTGCTAATCCGGGCTGCTATGCGACAGCGATGCAACTCGCTATCGCACCCCTCGTAAATAACCTCAGTGGACCGCCATCAGTTTTTGGCGTGTCAGGCTATTCAGGGGCGGGAACGACACCAAGCCCGCGAAATGATGTCGAGCGCTTGAAAGATAACCTTATGCCTTATGCCCTTACGGGCCATAAGCATGAGCGCGAGGCAACACGTCATCTGGGTGCGCCCGTCCGGTTTTCACCGCATGTCCATCCCGCCTTCCGTGGTCTGATGGTTACAGTCCATATTCCACTGGCGCAGGCGATGACCAGTGACGCTGTAATTCAACAATTTGAGAATAGATATAGCGCTGAACCTTTGATAGAATTACAAAAAGACGCGCCAGAACTCAAAGATGGTACCGATCTCCGCGGCGTTGTTATTGGCGGTATTACCGTAAGCGATGACGGGCAATGCGCCGTCGTTGTTGCTGCTGAAGACAACCTGTTAAAAGGGGCAGCAGTGCAGGCAATACAGAATGTCAATCTAGCTTTAGGTTTAGGTGAAACAGACGGATTGATCTAATCAGCAAAGAAAGGCCGAGTTAAATATTATGGCGGGAACCGACAGCGCCTTTCTTGTTGAAGCGGCAACATATCTTGGCGCTGCGGCAGTTGCGGTTCCCTTGTTCAATCGTTTCAAACTCGGTTCAATCCTCGGATATTTGGCTGCTGGCGTCATTGCTGGTCCTTACGGCCTCAAACTTCTGCATCATCAGGAAGGTGTGTTCCACATTGCAGAGCTTGGGGTTGTTCTCTTTCTTTTTATTATCGGATTAGAGCTCTCGCTTTCCCGCTTGTGGTCAATGCGGCACCAGATCTTCGGTTTGGGGGCAGCGCAAATGGCACTTACTGGTGTCGTTATTGCGGGTCTTTTCGTATCCGCCAATGTGATGCCAATACAGGCGGCCGTGATCGCAGGATTTTCGTTAGCTTTCTCGTCGACGGCATTTGCGCTCCAATGGCTGAAAGATCGTGGCGAGTTAAATACGGCCTATGGGAATCAATCTTTTTCGATTCTTCTTTTTCAAGATTTGGCGGTCATTCCGTTATTAGCGGCGGTGCCGGTGCTTGCCGGCGTTGGTGCAGACGGCAATGCAACGGGGGCCACGATAAAAGCGCTCGGTGTGATCGGTGCCGTGATTATTATTGGCAAATTTGGCCTTGATCGAATTTTTCGGTTGGTCGCTGGCTCCGGTTCGCGCGAAGCCTTTGCCGCAACCGCTCTGCTTGTTGTTGCGCTGACATCCATTGCCGTTGCATGGGCCGGGCTTTCTATGGCGCTCGGGGCTTTTCTTGCTGGGGTATTGTTATCCGAGTCCTCGTTTAAGCACCAAATAGAAACTGATATTGAGCCCTTTCGAGGGTTGCTCTTGGGTCTCTTTTTCATCTCGATTGGTTTGGGGCTCGACCTCGGTATTATCGCAGAATACTGGTTGATCGTTCTTGGCGGGGCCCTTGGTTTGGTCGTCTTGAAATCAATGATTCTCTTCATGCTCTGCCGACTTATGGGCGCAAATCAGAAAAACGCCTTGCGTACTGCGGCGACCTTATCGCAGGGCGGGGAGTTTTCATTTGTTGTCGTGACATTAGGTGTCGGGTCGGCAATGTTTACGGGTATTCAAGCTAATTTGATGTCGGCGATCGTGACGCTTTCAATGATGTTGACGCCGGCATTGGTGGCAATCGGCAATCGAATGGCTGATAGCGCACCTGATGTGGGCGATGACTTATTGGGACCCGAGGCTGGCCGAGATCATGCGATTATTGTCGGCTTTGGACGTATGGGGCAGATTGTTTCTCAGGTTCTCCAAAACTCTGGCGTCGATATCGTCGCGATCGACCGCAATCCGCAACATATTCGCAATGCTGAACGGTTTGGATTTAAGGTCTATTTTGGCGATGGTTCGCGCCTTGATATGTTGATGAATGCCGGAGCCGCAGAGGCGCAGACGATCATTCTTTGTATGGACGATCCGGAGTCGGTAAATCACGCGACCATCGCACTCCGCGCGAGCTTGCCTAATGTCACGATCATTGCCTGTGCGCATGACCGGATGCATGAAATCGAGCTTAGAAAATTAGGACCAGACGTAATTGTTCGTGAAACGCTGGAATCGAGCATTCTCATGGCGCGGGAAGCGCTTGAGCGAATGGGGTATGACGACAATGTCATCGAAGATTATATTCAACAATTTCGGTCGCTGGATCGAGAGCGTCTGTTGGCACAAATTGATGAGGGGCCTGAAGCAGGCATGCACCTCATTCACAAAGCCTATTCGCAAAAAGATAAGTAACGCGAAATTAGGCGCAAACTTCTAATACGGTCTCGCAGATATATTCGACTTGCGCATCGCTTAGATAGGGATGCATGGGCAAAGAGAATATCTCATTTGCTACCATTTCCGTATGCGGAAGGCCGTTGACGGGCGCGTGATCAGCAAATGCCGGCATTAGATGTAGCGGATTAGAATAATAAATCGCGGTCGGAACCCCTCTGGCCTTGAGCTTCTCGACGGCTTCATCGCGGTTCTTCACTCTAAGCGAATAATACCCATACCCAGAACTTGCGCCCTTGCCGTGGACTTGCGGCTTCGCGACGGATTGAAGCTTGTCATTATAAACAGAGGCGATCTGGCGACGTGTCTCTAATTCATCATCGAAAATAGAAAGTTTTTCGAGCAAGATACCGGCCTGAAAGCTATCCATACGGCCATTAAATCCGACACGGACCGACTCGCGACGGGAGTCATCGGTACCGTGCCACCGTATAGAAGCCCAGCGTTCACGGTCATGCGTGTTCATGCTGAAAATTGCGCCCGCATCGCCATAAGCACCCAATGCCTTGCCGGGGAAGAAACTTGTGCCCGTAGCGGGAGCCAGTGCGCCAACTTTCGTACCGTTCAATTCGCCGCCAAAGCTCTGAGCGCCGTCGGCAAGAACGAACAAGTCATCTCGTTTAGCAATTGTATGAATAGCGTTGTAGTCAGCAGGCGAGCCAAATAAATCGACCGGAATAATCGCCCGGGGCCGTAATTCACCTTCCGCGCGAACCGCCGCAATTCTGTGATCAAGGTCGACCGGGTCGATATTGAAACTGTCTGGATCAATATCGACGAAAACAGGGGTCGCGCCACACAGGAGAACGGCATTCGCTGTTGCGTTATAGGTGAACGCCGGAAGAAACACCGCGTCACCGCGCCCAACCCCACGGGCAAGTAGGGGGATAATGAGTGCTGCTGTGCCGCTGGCGCAGCTAATTACAGTTGGCGCGCCTGTGCGTTCAGAAAGTAAAGCTTCCAGTTCGTCAATTTCTGGGCCAGCGATATATCGCCCGTGGTCGAGAACCGCCTGAAGACGTTTTTCGATTGCAGGCCTGATGCGCTTTTGCTGCGCGACAAGATCGATAAATGCAATATCGTCGAACTTTTTCTTCGCGGATGGATTTAAATTGATGACGCTTGTCATGCACGCTTTCTTTCAAGGAGGTTGTCTTCAAGCCCTTGGGCATAAATGCCCGCACTTTTCTCGATCATTCTAGCCCATGCCACAGCTTCACGACCGTCAGCACCGCTCACAATAGGCTGCCGTCCATTCAGTGCCGCTTCGACAAATTCATTTGCACCAAAAGAAAGCGGGTCACGCAAGGCGAGGGGCGCGTTTTCCTGATCGAAGTCAAGTTCGATTGCAACCGGCGTCGTGTTGCTGATTTCGCGATTTATAAAGTCGAAATCGATAATGCCGTCTTGATAAACAAGCGTCATGCGTCGTTGCGGTGCACTTGCGCGACGACTTGCCTTGAGTGAAACAATCGTGTCGTTGCTCAAGGTGAGGTCAGCACTTGCTTCGTGTGGGGTTCCATTTGCCGAAACATTTTTGATTTCTGCACCCGTCAGCTTACGAACAATATCGATGTCGTGGACCATGAGGTCGAGAATGACCGAAACGTCTTCGCAACGGCCTGACGCACCGGTGCCTCGGATGCAGTCGATTTTGATAGGGGAGCGCTTTCGGTTGAAAAGACCGGCGGTCGCCGCAACATACCGCTCCTGATGGCCGACCTGTAGAATGCGCGCCTTTTCCTCTGCAATCGAAATAAGACGGTCTGCGTCTTCGGGTTCCAGCGAGATCGGCTTTTCAACAAAGACGTGCATCCCAGCGCTCAGCGCACTCTCGGCTAATTCAAAATGGGCTGTGGCCGGGGCTGCAATAATGACTGCATCAAGTCCGGCATCCAGAAATTGCTCAAAATTGGAGAAAGCTGGGGCCGCGAAACGGGACCCAAGAGCTTGGGCGCGGTTGTGGTCGATGTCAAAAATCGCGTTTAGGCGCGCATGGGGGTTGGCGTCATATTTTGCCGCATGGTAGCCGCCGAAGACGCCGGCACCGGCCACGCCTACACTCAAACTTGTGGTCACAGGTAAGTCCCCCGTTTGCGCCCCCGCGCCGTTGAACTGAGCGGACCTGTTGGATCCGGATACAGTCATACTCTATGTCATGCGGAAAATGGAAGGCCGCACGCCATAGAGCATGTTCACACTATATATCCGGTAATTTCATGAAAAGTCTCTACCTAGATAGATGACATTTTCATCATGAAACTGAGGATCTCTTATCCTTAAATCGATCTGCCAAAATAAAGGCTAGGTCGAGTGCCTGGCTAGCATTTAGGCGTGGGTCGCAATGAGTATGGTACCGCGAATGCAGGTCTGCTTCGGATATTTCCTGTGATCCACCCAGACATTCCGTAACGTTTTGCCCGGTCATTTCAAAATGAACACCGCCGGGGATGGCACCTTCGGCGCGACAAACGTCAAAAAATGTTCCTACTTCTGAAAGAATTGCATCGAACGGACGTGTCTTAAAACCTTGCCCGGTTTTAATGATATTGCCGTGCATTGGGTCGGAGGACCAAACGACCTTGCGCCCTTCTGATAACACCTTTCGAACAAGCGGCGGCAATCCGGCTTCGACCTTTTCCGAACCAAAGCGAGCGATCAGAACAATTCGTCCTGCCTCGTTTTGTGGGTTCAATATATCTAAAAGCTCGATCAGTTCATCTGGATCGAGGGACGGGCCACATTTAATGCCAATCGGGTTCTCGACCCCCCGACAGAACTCGACATGCGCGCCATCTGGTTGACGTGTCCGGTCACCGATCCAAAGCATATGAGCTGAAGTATCGTAATATTTGCCGGAAATTGAGTCGATTCTGGTCATCGCGCTCTCAAAACCCAAAAGCAGGGCTTCGTGGCTCGTGTAAAAATCCACTTCACTTATGCCGCGAACGCTTGAGCCGTTTATCCCGCAAGCTTCCATAAAGGTGATCGCTTCGGAGATTTTATCCGCAAGCGCGCGATAACGGCCTTCTTGTGGATTGCCGGAAACGAATTCCAGATTCCATTTTTGGACATTGTGAAGGTCCGCATAGCCCCCTGTTGCGAAGGCGCGGATCAAATTTAGGGTCGCTGCCGCTTGACCGTAGGCCCGCAATAGGCGCTGCGGGTCAGGGGCACGTGCGGCCTCGTCAAATTCAATGCCGTTGATATTGTCACCGCGATAGCTAGGCAGGGTGACGCCATCAATGGTCTCAGTGGGCGATGAACGCGGCTTGGCAAATTGGCCCGCAATCCGGCCCACTTTGATAACAGGCATAGCCGCGCCAAAGGTCAGAACAACCGCCATCTGAAGCAGAACCCGGAATGTGTCGCGAATATTATTCGCGTGAAATTCCTTAAAGCTTTCAGCGCAATCACCGCCCTGAAGCAAAAATGCCTCGCCGCGGGTAACCTTCGCCAATTCGCTTTTCAAGGTTTGAGCTTCACCAGCAAACACTAGCGGCGGATAACCCTCTAGTTCTTTTTCTACGGCCTCAAGTGCCGCAGGATCGGGATAGTCCGTCGGTATATGTTTGGCAGGCTTTTGACGCCAGCTGTCTTTCGTCCAATTCATCACAATAACTCCATAACGGGGACCCTTTAGCCCTATGGCCACCGCGCCGCAACAATAGTCATCAAATCCTTGTCAGTAACGGGTTATTGGGTCGCACTAATTCGATTATTGGGCATAAAATGCTATGATGGTGACCGGATGGAATAGCTAAGGGGACAACGATGACAGGACGGGATTTCAGAATTGGGGCATCAGCAATTATTATGGCTTTTGCATTAGCCGCGCTTTCCCCAAGTGCGGCGCATGCACAACGGGATTTCTCAAAGGTCGAAATCACAACGATTTCCTTAGGGGACGGTATTTTCATGCTGCAAGGAGCGGGCGGTAATATTGGCCTGTCGGTTGGCGAGGATGGCCCCTTTGTGATTGACGACCAGTTCGCACCGCTCAGCGATAAAATTATGGCGGCGATTAAAGTTCAATCCGACCAACCCGTCGCCTTCGTTTTGAATACCCATTATCACGGTGATCACACGGGCGGGAATGAGGCATTTGGCAAGGCGGGTGCTCATATCGTCGCTCATGATAATGTCAGGCAACGGCTTCTCAAGCGCGACAAGGAAGCGGATGCGGTTTCACCTGACGCGCTTCCGGTGATTACATTTTCAGATTCGTTGACGTTTCATTGGAACGACCAGGAAATTTACGTGTGGCATCCAAACCCTGCGCATACGGATGGTGACGCTATTATATTTATGAATGACGCCAATGTTGTTCATATGGGAGATGTCTTTTTCAATGGCGGATACCCCTATATCGACATCGGTGCGGGCGGCAGTCTGAACGGCTATATCGAAACCCACGAAAAAGTTCTCGGTATGATCAATAGTGATGCAATGATCATTCCCGGCCATGGTCCCTTGGCAAATAAAGCTGATCTCGAAAGAACAGTCTCGATGTTGAAGGATGTGCGCCAGCGCATTCAATCCCTCATTGATGCGGGCCTAGAAGAAGACGCCATTGTCGCCGATGACCCATTGAGTGATCTCAATGGCGAGTGGGGCGGTGGATTTATCAATGGTGAGAGAATGGTTCGCACGGTCTATCGCTCGCTGAGCGGCGATTGAGTTCTGGAAATATGAACAAGAAAAAAGCGCCCCTAGGGAGGCGCTTAGTTTAGGGAGATATCGAAGCGAGGTTAGGCTTTGATATCGATGCTCGTGACTTTGCCACGGCGGATTTTGCATTCTGCTTTGACGACATTTCCGTCATTCGCAGTCATTTCGATCGCAACTTTTTTTGTCGAGGCACCAGACCCGTACAAGAATTTTGCACGATATTCGTCAGCAGCGACTGCACCTTCGGCTTCGGCCGCAGCTGCGCACAAACCAACAGTTTCTGTCCAATCGCCTGCAAACGCTGGAGCGGCGACGAAAAGGGCTGAACTCAACGCAAGGCCGACTACAGTTTTGTTAAACATAGGGTTTCTCCGTTTCAGGGATAACGACGAGTGACAAAACTTTTTTCGCCGTTTGATAACAAGAAAGACTTTACTATATAAAAATGAAGTGTCAAATATATTCGGTGCTAGCGTTTAATTTTTTTAAACGCATAACAAAATGCCAGCAATAGTAGTAACTTGGCAGAAAAAGCCCGAATTACGGCGGAGGAATTTTATGGCGCGAACCTATAATCAGGACTGCATTTTGGCGCACGCGCTCGACCTTTTGGGCGAGCGGTGGACCCTGCTGATCTTGCGGGAGCTGTTTTTAGGGCCGCAGCGATTTGGCGATCTGCAGGCTGGGCTGCCCGGGATTGGCGCTAATCTTCTGAGTAAGCGGTTAAAGGAACTTGAAGAGGCGGACCTGATCGAAGCGCCTGGCCAAGGCGATAACAAGACCCGGTACCGACTTACCGTCATGGGCGAGGGGCTTCGTTCCACTGTCCGTTCTCTTATGAAATGGTCGATCCTCTATTTCATGGAAAAACCGGAATCTTCTCCGGCTCGGGAGTGCATCTATACGGACAATCTACAACCTGACTCAGTCGTATTGGCGATTGAGATGTTTGCGGGCCTATGTCCCGAGCATACGATCAATTACGTCGCACATGTGATTGTGGATGATTTTCCGTACACTGTTTACAATATGAATGGTGAAATGGTTTGCAGGCGCGGTGCGGACGTACCAGCGGTTGCAACCCTTGTCTCTGATGTTGCAACGATTATGCAATCATTCCGCGGTGAGAAGTCTCTTGCCGAGGCAAAGAAAAATATGAAATTGTCAGGCGACGAAAAAGTGATCGCACACCTTCTGAAAATAATTGTTCATGAAGGTGGCGATCACAAGAAACGTGCGATGGAAGAGATCGCGGTGGCGTCGTAATTAGACTGCCACTTTAAAATCGGCTTCCGTTAGGGATTTCACTTCATCAATGGTGACGCCCGGAGCAAGCTCTGTCAGGGACATGCCCTCGCCATCCTTGATTTCAAAGACACCGAGATTGGTGATCACCATATCAACAACTTGTTTGCCGGTCAGCGGCAGTGAGCATTCGTGTAGAAGCTTTGGTGCACCTGATTTTGACGCGTGATCCATTACGACAACAACGCGTTTAACCCCGGCAACAAGATCCATTGCGCCGCCCATGCCCTTGACCATCTTGCCTGGAATCATCCAGTTCGCGAGGTCGCCATTCTCCGAGACTTCCATTGCGCCAAGAATTGACAGATCAATGTGACCGCCCCGGATCATGCCAAAACTGTCAGCACTTGAGAAATAAGATGTCCGGCGAAGTTCCGTAATGGTTTGCTTGCCAGCATTGATAAGGTCGGGGTCGACTTCGTCCTCATACGGAAATGGTCCCATTCCCAACATACCGTTTTCCGATTGAAGCGTTACATCGACGCCTTCCGGAATGTAATTAGCGACAAGCGTAGGGATGCCAATGCCTAGATTGACGTAAAACCCATCTTGCAATTCTTTTGCGGCCCGTTCGGCCATTTGATTCCGATCCCAAGCCATTATGCATTCTCCCGTTGACGAACAGTGCGGTTTTCGATGCGTTTTTCTTGCTCGCCCTGAATAAGCCGCTGAACAAAGATACCTGGTGTATGGATATTGTCAGGGTCCAGACTGCCAAGAGGTACGATCTCTTCGACTTCAGCAACCGTGACTTTGCCGGCTGTTGCCATCATCGGATTAAAGTTACGCGCCGTTTTGCGATAGATAAGGTTGCCTTGCTCATCGCCTTTCCACGCCTTGACGATCGACAAATCTGCTACGAGGCCGGTCTCCATGATGTAGGTCTCGCCATTAAATTCTTTATGCTCTTTGCCTTCGGCAATGAGCGTGCCGACGCCCGTTTTTGTATAGAATGCCGGAATGCCTGCGCCCCCCGCACGGCAACGCTCGGCGAGTGTCCCTTGTGGATTAAACTCGAGTTCGAGTTCGCCGGCTAAATATTGGCGTTCGAATTCTTTGTTCTCACCCACATATGATGAAATCATTTTTTTAATCTGGCGACTCTGCAAAAGGAGCCCAAGGCCGAAATCATCGACGCCCGCATTGTTTGAGATAAAGGTAAGGTCTTTCACGCCGCTATCCCGTAGCGCATGAATTAGGTTCTCAGGAATACCACAAAGCCCGAACCCGCCAGACATGATGGTCATCCCATCGAACAAGAGGCCCTCAAGGGCTGAGGCAGCGTCTTGCTGAATCTTCTTCATAAAATTTCTCCCATAAGCGCCACTCGACTACCGCAAAAGATTGACCTCGTCTAGAAATCGTTTGTGAAGACCTGACAACGCGCCTTTTGTCGAATGGTCGAAGGGGATATGTTTCGCCAATGACCGAATGGAAACTGCATCACAAAGTATTGACTGCCGCCGGAATTTTGGCCGCGCTTGGCGTAATTTACGGGGTCGTCAAAGCTGATCGCATCGCGCGAATTGGCGCAGGCTATAAAGCAAAAATCACTTGTTCCGAAATATTCGTCGCAGGCCGGGACGGACAAGAAGTCATCCGTAGAGAATTCCTCGGCATGCCCGCGACGATGAAGCAGATCCACGTTAACGTTGACTACGAGGCAAAAACCGTGCGCGCCAGCGGGCCGATTGGTTTAGGCGGGATCAAAGCTATTTATCGCGACGGTTATGGTTGTACGTTAGCAAATGCGGGTAGGGTTGGTCTTTTACCAGCAGTAAAACCAAGCGGCACGACAAGTGGGCCTTGGCCTTTAGCGAGGCCTATATCTGGTGAGGCGTTAGAATATGTTGACTATGGTGCAGTGGATTATGCTCTTACGCAGGCCTTTGAAGAGAATGTTGCACAACATCGGTCATTTCTTGTCGTTGTAGACGATAAAATTGTCGATGAGATGTATGCGGAGGGGTTCAATGAAGACACGCCGCTTTTGTCTTGGTCTATGGCCAAAAGTGTCACCACAACTCTTGTGGGGGCGGCGGTTTATCAGGGCTATCTCGACGTTTCAGCGCCTGCGCCTGTACCTGAATGGGAGGGTGATTCCGAGAAGTCTCAGATCACATGGGATGACCTTCTCCGTATGCAAAGCGGGCTAGAATTCGAAGAAGATTACGAAAAGCCCCGATCTGAAATAAATCGTATGTTGTTTGAACGTCCCGACGCAGGAGGATTTGCGGCGCAGAGCGATATTGCCCACGATCCGGGTGAGGTTTGGTCCTATTCGAGTGGGACGGCCAATATTATTGCTAGAACATTGCGACAGGTACTGAGCGAGCAGGGGGTAGATTTCTATCAATTTGCTCGTGACGCATTATTTGAACCGATCGGTGCCGAGAGATTTGTATTAGAACCGGACGCGTCGGGTTCGTTCGTCGGTTCGTCATTTGCCTATGCGACGCCACGTGACTGGGCGCGATTGGGGCAGCTTTATCTTGATCAAGGCGTTTGGGATGGCGTACGCGTATTACCCGAAGGATGGTCTGACTATGTTGCCTCCCCCACAGATGCCTCGGATGGGCAATATGGTGCGCAATTCTGGCTAAACCACGATGGCACAGATGGGCGCACACGTTTCATTCCCGGTTTGCCTGAAGATGTTTACTTTATGTCGGGGCACGAAGGGCAATATGTCCTCGTCGTGCCAGATAAAAATCTAGTGATGGTGCGCATGGGAATGACCCGCGGTCGCTCTCCTTTACCCGAAATTGCACCCCTTTTTAGGGATGTTTATGACGCAATCGGATATGGCGGTGACCGAGACCGAGGGTAAAACCTGATATTTTTCCGCTCCTCTAGGCCAGAATGCTTCTATTCTTCGCTGAAAGAGCCTAAATCGCATTCATGAGTGATACACTTTCTATAGCGATTGCGCAGATCGCACCGGTTGTTGGCGATGTAGACGGCAATGTGCAGCGGATACGCAAGGCTCGAATGGAGGCTGCGGAAGCTGGCGCAGACTTGGTTGTCTTTTGTGAGCTTGTGGTCTCCGGCTACCCGCCGGAAGATTTGGTCAACAAACCATCATATCAACGCGCCTGTCGCGACGCGGTATTAAAGCTTGCGGAGGAAACCCGAGATGGTGGACCCGCGATGATTATCGGCTCGCCATGGCGGGAAGATGATGCGCTGTATAATGCGGTATTCTTGCTCAATCAGGGGGAAATCGCTGCGAAGCGCTTTAAGGTACGGTTGCCAAATTATGGTGTGTTTGACGAGCCGCGCCGATTTACCCCCGGGCCCGATTTCCCAGAACCGACACTTTTCAATGACGTCAAGCTCGGATTAATGATCTGCGAAGATATGTGGCTCCCCGGTGCGGGCGAGTATCTCACCGGCAAGGGCGCGGAGCTATTCATCGTCCCGCACGGGTCGCCATTCCGAAAGTCTGCAATTGAGGAACGGACAATGGCAGCGCGTGCGCGCGTTACTGCAACCGGGTTGCCGCTTATATTTGTAAACCAATTAGCCGGACAGGACGAAATTCTGTTTGAAGGCGCTAGTTTTGTGATGAATGCAGGTGGGGCCGTTCAATATCGCGCACCTCAATTCGCTGAAACAGTCGCTATCACGAAATGGCGAAAAGCCGACGATCATTGGCAGTGTACGGAAGGGCCGGCCGCGCCTTGGGTTGATGGTTCGGAAATGATTTACCGTGCAGTTACGCTTGCCGTTCGCGACTATGTTACTAAAAACCGATTTAAAGGGGTTGTGATTGGTTTATCTGGCGGCGTTGATTCTGCGCTAACGGCAGCGATTGCTGTTGATGCTTTAGGGGCAGATGCGGTGCGGTGTGTGATGATGCCTTCGAAATACACGGCCGATGAAAGCCTCGAGGATGCCGAAGCCTGTGCGAAAATGCTCGGTGTTTCCTACCAGTCGATACCGATTGCACCAGGGGTTGAGGCATTTGACCAAATGTTGGCTCCTAGTTTTGCGGGACGCGAGAAAGATGTGACCGAAGAGAATATTCAATCGCGCTTGCGCGGGGTTCTCTTGATGGCGCTCTCCAACAAATTTGGTGACATGGTTTTAACGACCGGCAACAAATCAGAAATGTCGGTTGGCTATGCCACACTCTATGGCGACATGAATGGCGGATTTAATCCGCTCAAAGACATTTATAAAATGGAAGTCTTTGCGTTGTGCCGTTGGCGCAATGAGCATCACGCCAGTGAATTGTTGGGCCCAGAAGGACAGGTGATACCTGACCGTATCATCACCAAACCGCCGTCAGCAGAATTGCGCGAAGATCAGAAGGATGAGGATAGCCTCCCGCCTTATGAAGTGCTGGACGCCATTTTGGAAATGTTGGTCGAGAAAGAAATGGCGGTGCGCGATATTGTGGCCAAGGGCTATGAAGAAGCATTGGTCCGTCGGGTCGAGCATCTTCTCTATGTGGCTGAGTATAAGCGGCGGCAGGCACCGCCGGGACCAAAGGTCGCCGCGGTGAATTTCGGTCGAGATCGCCGATATCCGATAACAAATGGCTGGCGCGATAAATAGGCCGTTTGACCAGAGGCATCGGACCCGCTAATCCAACGGTCCTTCCGCGAGAGTTGAAAATATCATGAGTGTTAAAGTCCGTTTTGCGCCTTCGCCTACTGGTAAATTGCACGTCGGCAATGTGCGCGCTGCCCTTTGGAATTGGCTATTCGCCCGAAAATCTGGCGGAACCTTCGTCCTGCGTATCGATGATACGGACCTGGAGCGGTCGACCAAGGAATATGAGGACGGTATTCGAGAAGACCTCGCTTGGCTTGGTCTGACCTATGATGAGACCATGCGCCAATCCGCGAGGTTTGATCGATATGAGGAGGCTGCGGAGGGGCTGAAAGCGGCCGGTCTTCTCTATCCTTGCTACGAAACGGCTGAAGAGCTTGATCGCAAGCGGAAGATACAGCGCGCACGTGGATTGCCCCCGGTCTATGATCGGGCTGCGCTCGCCCTCACTGCGGAACAGATTGCCGCTTATGAGGCAGAAGGCCGGAAGCCCCATTGGCGTTTTAAGCTCTCGCAGGCGCAGGTAAAATGGAACGACCTCATTCGCGGAGAGACGGTCGTTGAGACCGCAAGTGTATCCGATCCGGTATTGATCCGGGCCGATGGTGTTTTTCTGTATACGTTGCCCAGCTGCGTTGATGATATTGATTTGTCGATCACACATGTGATGCGCGGTGAAGATCACGTCACCAATACTGGCGTGCAGATTGAGATTATCAAAGCGCTCGGCGGAACGCCGCCGCAATTTGCGCATCATTCTCTTTTGGTCGGTGCCGATGGGCAAGGGCTGTCGAAACGACTTGGCTCGCTTTCTATTCAGGCAATGCGCGAAGATGGCATTGAGCCTGCGGCAATCACCAGCCTCCTGGCCAAGCTCGGTACCGCCGATCCAGTTATTCCGCAGTCGGATTTGATGAAGCTTGCCGAAAGCTTCGACTTCGACCGGCTAGGGCGTGCGCCAGCGCGTTTCGACAACACCGAACTCGAAGCGTTGAATGCGAAATTATTCCATGAGACCGCCTACGATGCGGTGGCAGATCGCTTAAGCGATGCGAAAATTTCTGAGCCGCTTTGGAACGCCGTTCGTGGAAATATTACCCGGCTGTCGGATGTCGCGGAGTGGGTTGAGGTCGTCGATGGTGAAATCGATCCGGTAATTGAAGACGCCGCATTTGCGAATGAGGCCGCGGTGCTTGTGCCGGATGAGCTCAACGACGATTCATGGCAGGAACTCACTAACGCGATTAAGGAAAAAACCGGGGCAAAAGGAAAAAAGCTCTTTATGCCCCTGCGCTTAGCGCTGACCGGTCGGGCACGCGGCCCTGAAATGGCGGTTTTATTGCCTCTTATCGGCGCTGAGAAGGCACGCGCTCGTCTCCGGGGCGAGCGCGCATAGATGCTAAACGCGGGCGCTTAGCATCCGATCTTCAGCTTCTTTGAACACGTCCTGCACGTTGTCGACAAAAACAAGGTCATTCAAAAGCTCTTTGTCTGCGAGATTGCTCTCGACGACATGGTTCAGGAGTTCGCGGAGCGGAGTCCAAAAACCGTTCACATTCAGAACGATAAGAGGTTTTCGATGAAGGCCGAGGCGTGCCCAGGAGAGAACTTCGATCAGTTCTTCAAGGGTTCCGATGCCGCCGGGGAGTGTGACGATTGCGTCAGACTCCTCATACATCGTCATCTTCCGTTCATGCATGTTGCTGACGACTTTATGGTCAACGCCCTCGAGAATGCCTTCTAATTCAACAAGAAAATCAGGGATGACGCCGAAAACCTTGCCGCCTGCGTCACGGGCCGCACCCGCGGTAGCGCCCATCAGACCCAGTTTGCCGCCACCGTAAACGATGCGGCAACTGCGTTTTGCGGCTTCCTGACCGAGTGCAATCGCTGCTTCTTTGAAGGCTGGATCATTGCCAGGGCGTGATCCACAATAAACACATAATGATTTCATAGACTTACACGTTTCTTTTTGTTGGTCGGGCATTGTACGCGGTTTTACAAGCGGGTAAAGTAAATTCAAGCCTGCGAATTAACCAAAAGGAGCAGTGTTCTGTGCGTGTTATCATCATAATCCTGTTACTGATCGTTCTCGGATTCATCGGCTGGAAGGCCGCTGAAAGATTTAAAATTATCGACAGCCCGCAAGAACAATCGAGCGAGCAATCAACGGAAGTTCCTGCGACTGAAGAACCTGCCGAGCAAGCGACAGAACCAGCGCTCCCGAGCTTTGATGTCGTCAGGGTCGACCGTACCGGTTACGCAGTGATCGCTGGCCGCGCAAAACCCGGTTCTGAGGTTACTATATACGCAAATGATGAAGTTCTTGAGAAAGTAGAAGCGGAGCGAGATGGCTCTTGGGTCATTTCAACAGATACGCCACTCGATGCTGGGCCGGTTGAATTATCGCTTTCTATGAAAACCGGTGACGGTACGGTAATCCGCTCTGAGGACACGATCCTGATTTACGTACCGGAACGAGAAGGGGATATCCCGCTTGTCCTGCGGACGACACCGGGCGGCGCAACCGAAGTGTTACAAGATCCGCGTGAGGCAGGTCCCGGTTTGGGGCCATTGAGCCTCGATGTTATCGACTATGATGATACAGGAGCTGTCATTTTTTCTGGCCGCGCAGACCCGGGAAGAGTGGTTCAGCTCTTTATAAACCGGCAACTGATCGGGCAGGTTGCTGCGGACGAAGACGGCAATTGGATGATCGCACCGGAGATACAGGTGGAGCCCGGTGTGTACCAGCTATTGGTAATTCAGCTCGATGAAGAGGGACGTCCCGAATATGCTATCGAATTACCATTCGAGCGAGCATCCGCAGATCAAATTCAATTGCGCGACGGTAAGGTCATCGTTCAGCCCGGCAATAGTCTCTGGCGTATTGCGCGGCGTGCCTATGGACGGGGCGCGCAATATACGATCATCTATGAGGCTAATGCCGATCAGATACGTGACCCGGATTTGATTTATCCAGGTCAGATCTTTGAAGTCCCCACAGCGGAAGACGAAGAGACGGAATAAGTAACATTCAAGCGCTGCGGATTTATTCCGCAGCGTGCTGATAATCGGTATCGTTCTTTGATTTCGCAGATTTTGCTGGCCCGGATTTGAGGCCTAATTGACGGCGGAGCCAAACATAGCCTGTCATTAGGCTATGTATTAGCATTGGCGCGCGGCTTCGCAGTACCGTAGGGGCGGCCAGCATTACAGGCGTTAGAATTAGTGTCAGAACGGTTGAAAATGCCAAGCCAAATACGACTGCCGATGAAAGGAGAACCCACCAGCTAGAGGTGGTTGAACCATGTGTGATCGTTCCCGCGCCAAAATCCACGTTAATTTCAAAGACCATAGGCAAGAGACCCAGAATTGTCGTCGCGGTCGTCAAAAGAACGGGGCGGATTCGCTGAGCGGCCGTGCGCACCACAGCCTCTTCGACATTTAGGCCCTTCCGGCGCAGATATTGATAAGTATCAATCAGGACAATGTTATTGTTCACCACAATCCCGGCGAGCGCGACAATGCCTGTGCCGGTCATGATGATGCTGACATATTGACCGGTTATTGCGATCGAAAGTAAAACGCCGAATACGGACATTATAACCGCGACCAAGGTCAATGCGGCGTGATAAAAGCTATTAAATTCCAACAGCAAAATCATCGCGATCATGAACAAAGCCGAGGCCATAGCGACTTGGAAGAATGCAGCGGCTTCATTTGCGTCTTCATCCGCGCCCCGCATTACCCAGCTTACATCCGGGCCGAGAACGCCTGTCTCGAGCCATTCCTTCATGTGGCTAATGGCGCGATCCTGGCTTACAACATGGCCTTCGACACGGGTATTTCCATTCGCTTTTACGTCTATCACGCGCTTGCCATTACGGCGAACAATCCGGTCGACCTGTGGTTTTGCTTCCCGTGTCACAAAGTTGGATAACGGCACCGATCCTTGCGGGGTTTGGACCCGGACGGCGTCGAGCGCGAAAATATTTCGGTTGTCCTCCGGATAGCGCGCGCGGATATCGACCTCATCATCGGAGTCCGATGGGCGGTACTTGTCTATCAACAAGCCATCAGTCACAAATTGTAGGACGGCACCAGCTTGCTGAACGGATAGACCGTATCGGCCCGCAAGCGCTCTGTCGATTTCCATCGACCATTCAATGCCGGGGAGGGGCAGCGTGTCTTCCTGATCCATATAGGCAGGGACTTCCTGACCATCGACGACAATGGTGGTTTCATCAACAAACTGACGGACCTTTTTCGCCGCAGCGACCATGGCGTCGAAATCGGGGGAAGTTATCTCGACCTGTGCGTCTTTACCGACGGGTGGACCGCTTTCGCGTTGCCGTACCTCGACAATGACACCGGGTACATCTTGAACGCGGGCACGCAACTCGTCCAACACGATCTGCGAATGTTGCCGCTCCGAATAGCTGATGAGGTCTATTCCAACTTGTCCAATCGTTTCAGCAGGCATTTCGGTCGTGCGCGAAAGGCCGGGGCCGGTCTGGATGTATATATGTTCAATTGCCGGGTGGTCTTCGAGCCGTGCTGAGACTTCCCGGACGACGTTGATTTTCTGCTCTGCGGACAAGTTTCCGCGCGCGAGCACCAATGCATTGATTTGCTCGTCGTCGCTTCGAATAAAAAATTCAACATCGGGTGCCGCGAGTTTGAAGGATTCAAGGCACAAAAATGCCACGGCAAATGCGCCCGCGGCGACTAATACTGGCCGGCGGACAAGGTCTTTAAGAACGCGTGCATAGGTGGCAACCGGCCCTGTTAGGCTCGTCGGATCAACTTCATCCACTTCATATTGCTTCGGTGGCCCTTCAGTTTTTCCCTTCAGTTTCATCCGTTGCTTCATCCAATCGGGGATGCCGAATAATGAACCGATCACCGGTAGAAAGATGAGTGCAACAACCAATGAGCAAAGCAGCACATAGATCAATGTAAGCGGTAAGTAGCGCATGAATTGGCCGGGCACGGAGTTCCAGAATAAGAACGGAACAAAGGCGGCCAATGTCGTTGCTGTTGACGTAATGACGGGCCAGAACATGCGTTTTGAGGCCTCGAGATAGGCGGTTTTCCGCGCTGCGCCCTCGGCCATACGCCGGTCAGCATATTCAACAATGACGATCGCCCCATCAACGAGCATACCGACCGCGAGAATGAGACCGAACATAACCATCATATTGAGCGTATATCCGGATACGGATAAAAACAAAAAGCTCATCAGAAAGGTGGTCGGAATCGCGATGCCAACCATCAGAGCAGAGCGAAGGCCCAGAGCCGCTACAATCACAACCATGACCAACAGAACGGCAGTCATCACCGATGCGGTTAGTCCAGAAAGTGAGTCTTTAACCGTGACGGATTGATCGCTTAGGAATTCGTATTGGATCGTTGCCGGCCAAAATTTGGCTTCTTCCTCGACGGCCGCGCGGGCCAATTCAATAGTCTCAACGATGTTAGAACCGGCGCGCTTTGTCAGTTCAACACCAATGGCCATCTCGCCATTGAAAAGCGCATAACCCTGTCGGTCTTTAAAAGTCCTACGCACCGATGCGATATCGCCAATTGTTACGACATTGTCGCCATTGGCGCGCACGGGAGTTGCCGCAAGGTCCTGCGCGTTACGAACGAGCCCCGGTGCCTTGATCGCGAATGTTCCGTCACCCTGCTTTATGGAACCCGCGGTGACCAATTGATTGTTAGCGTTTACGGCGTTGACGACTTCGAGTTCCGTGAGCCCATAGGATTCCAGTACCTGAGGGTCGACGATGACTTCTAAAAGCTCTTCGCGAGCGCCTGTAAGCTTTGCCTCCAAGACGCCGGGAACACCACTTAAGCGGTCTTCTAGGTCTTTGGCGGCTTGAAACAATGCCCGCTCAGGAGCATTACCGTAAATGATGGTCGTCAGTATGGGAAACTGATTTTGAACGTTAAATTCTGATACAATTGGTTCTTCCGCGTCCGATGGATAATCGGCTTTTGCGCGATCAACCGCTTCGCGTACGTCGAGAACGGCTTGGTCGATATCGACTGTGGTGTGAAATTCCAAAATGATCTGCGCCGCGCCGTCATAGGCGAGGGCATCCATTTGCTTAATCCCCTCGACATTTTGCAATTCCAATTCGGTCGGACGGACCAGAAGTCTCTCGCCATCCTCTGGCGATACGCCGGGCAGCGGTAGAGAAATGGCGACGATCGGCACCGTGATATCTGGCTCCGATTCCCGCGGAATGGTGTTGTATGAAACGAAGCCGAATAAAATCATGACCACAAGAGCGGTCATGACCACGCGTGTTCGCGTGAAAGCGGCGTCAATTATGCGGGTCACGACTGACGCTCCGCGGCATCAACAGATTGAACCTTTTGCCCGGTTGAGACAAAACCCTGACCGCTTGTGATCAGCTTAACTTGGGCTTCTAGTCCGGATACCCAGATCCCGCTTGGTGTTTCGCCGAGCATTCTAACCGGCTCAAATTGAACGATATTTTCGCCGTTAAGAGAGCGAATGCCAAGATCGCCATTGTCATTCAGGATCAACGCAGATCGAGGCACTTGGTGTGCGCTGCGTTCGCGCGCGAAGACTGTGAACTCCGCAGTGACTCCGTCACGAAGATTGCCGTCATCATTCGGGACTTCCAGTTCGACATCAAATGTTCTGGTTGCCGGATCGGCTGATTTCGCCACGAAGCGAACCGTTCCCTCAATGGTCTCGCCCGTCGCCAAGGTCGCGACACCGCGGTCGCCAATCGCAATTTTATTGACATCGCGTTCCGAGACCGCGCCGACGATCAGAAAGGGCGAGCGTTGAATAACGGTAGCACACGGATCACCAACCTTTAGGTAGTCACCAACTTCTGCGTGCCGTTCATCATAAACACCATCGAAGGGCGCATTGATTTCAGTTTTTTCCAGTTCCAGACGCGCGCGTTCGACCAGAGCGCGGGCTTGGTCGCGCACGGCTTTCGCTTGCGCCACACCGGTTTCTGATCGGAACCCATCCTCGCCAAGTTTCTCAGCGGCGTTGTAGTCCAATTCTGCTTTGGCGAGGGTTGCATTGGCTTCGGCAAGCTGGGCCCGCCGCGCATCAACACTCAGGCGACACAAAACTTCGCCCTTCGATACGAAAGAGCCAATTTTTGTTGGGGTAGCAATAATGTTGCCGCTAGTCTCTGCGCGGACGATTACTTTTCGTTCGGCTTTTGTACGCCCTCGGATCGTGACTTCGTCACGCCAGTCTTGTGGTGAAATTATTTCGGTTACGACGGTAAAGTCGGGATTGGCCGCAGCCTCAACCTGCTCGGCTTCTCCCGCAAACAGGCTTCTGATCATGAAATACAGGACGATCAGCGCGATTATGATGCCTGCGAGTTTGACGGGCTGAGAAATTTTCATGTCGGTCGGCTCGTAATGATTATAACTAACAGGCTGTTAAAACGCCTGTGAATGAATATTTCATTCACAGGTTAATATACTGGGTAGTTTACCTGCGGGCTTCAAGAATCAAAAGCCATAATTGCCAAGAATAATGACACAGAGACCCGTTTCCGGGACAGGCTTTTCTGGTGATGGAGAAAAATCGCCTATTAGTAGTATTGGTTCGGCATAAACGCCGCTGGTGCCTTATTCAGCACAGTCCCCAAAATATTGGTTTTTCCCAGAATTCGGCGTGCTTCCTTCAATTCGTCCACGCGGGTGTCTCCGCTGGCAGCCACAAGCAGAACGCAGTCCACCTTCGGTAAAAAAGCGATTGTGTCGTCACAGCCAAGAAGTGGCGACATGTCGAAAATCACCACACGAGAGCCAAAATCATTGATTGACGTGTCGATCAGTTGATCCGCACGATCAGAAGTCAGATGTTCGGCCCCACGCCGGGTGACGCGCTCATTAGCGATCAAAACGACATCACTCAATCCGGGACGTACGGCCACATCCCTGAGGTCGCGCTGACCCTCGAAATAGTCGAGTACGGATGGGAATTCTTTAAGGCCGAGATAGCGAGCGACACTAGGACGATAGAAATCCAGATCGATCAGTGTGGCGCGTGATCCCGCTTTTGAACTGATGGCTATTGCGAGATTAATAGCAGTCACCGTTTTACCTGCGCCTGAGCCAGGCGAAACGACCGCAAGGGTCTTCCAGCCCTCGGCTTCCATCTTTTGCAGAACGCGTGTCCGCAATACGCGGTAGGCGTTCAATACTGGATCCTGTTCGTTTGCAATAATGCGATTTGCACCGAACTTTTCAAAATCACATTCAACGGTTGCGAGGTTCAAGTCGTCAATTGCGGCTTCCTGTTGTGGAGCCGGTTGAGGTCGCGCATTGGCTTTCGCCCGTTCTGTGACTTTTTCAAACGGGGTCTTTGTCTCTGTGCTTTCTGGCGCAGTGGCATCTCGAGTATGTCGGGCGCGCGTTACTGCGTTGCGAATGCGATCCATGGCTAAGCCTTACTTCAAACCTGTTGTCACTACTCTTATACGGCCTCGGGAAGGGTATTCCCGGGACCACCACGGCCGCGAGATTTTTTACCCTTGCGACCGAATGAAATTGAAAATGGAAGCCGTCCGGTTTTTTCCTTCTCTCCATGAATATAGGGAATAACCGCAATTGGTTGGCCACCGATGATATTTGCAATGTGGGCGCGTCCGCGAATACGCGACATAAGTAATTCCATACCGAAGGCGGTTACCCCACCGGCACCAAGGGCTGCAAAGACCGCAAGCAACATGAGCTTTGGACGATCAGGACTTGATGGTTTTTCCGGCAGGAGAGGGGGCTCCAAAGTCGAGAATTTTTCTGCGCGATTGTTGATCTCAAGATTTTCCGCGAGCTGCGCAGATTGCTGTTTCGATAAGACGTCCTGATACTCAGTGAAGAGATTTTCGTAATCGCGCGTGAGGCTGGCAAGACCGCGTTCGACCTCCGGCGTCTTCGCAATGCGTTGCTCTAAGGAGATAATCTGCTCTTGAGTTTCATCTGATTTTTTATGGAGCATCCGAATTCTATTTTCGATGACCGCAATCCGGCCTTCCAATTGAACGCCAGTGATGTCCGGAGATCCCTTGCGGGTTTCGTCACTAATCCGGTTGCTGAGGGCTTCGCGTGCTGCTTCGACCTCTGCCTCGGCCGCGGAAACGGCTTCCTCATCCGGGGCGTCCGAACGCTCTAACGCGATCAGGGCATCTTCTTTCTCGGCCAATGTTTCCCGCAGACGTTTTATTTCAGTACTTGGGGCCATACGACGACGGATTGATGCAATTTCTTCGCGCTTCGCAACAATCTCAGGATAGCTGTCGTGATAGGTCGCGCGCAGACGTGCCAATTCAGCTTCTAGCCGGGTCAATTCCATGGAAAGGCTATTATCACCGGCGGTGCCGCTGATTAATTGCGATTCAAGGAAGCGACGCTCTTCCTCTAGCTGGGTAATCGCGGCTTGCGCGTTACTGTAATCGTCCCGTGCCCGCTCCAGCATATTAAGATGCATATTTAGATGTTCCGGAAGCGCATCAGAATTTTTAGCCTTGAATTCGGAAACCCGATTTTCCATTTCCGCGACAGCATTGCGCAGCCGCGTTGATTCCTGCTCAAAGAATTCAGTGGTGTTTGACGCGCTCGTCGTTCGGGCACGGATATCTTCGTCAATAAACAGGGTCATAAATTTGTTTGCGACGAGAAACGCCTTGCGCGCTTCCCGATCTGTATAGGCGACGGTAAACGCAATGGTCCCATCACCTTGGCTGCCGCGATTGACGCTTGTGGTAATGAGTTGAACATTCAGCCGCTGACGCATCAGCTTGACCCGCTCACTCTCTGACAGGCCTAATTCTTTTGGGAAGAGATTGTATTCGTCAGCAACCTCTAATAGCCGGTTGCGCGTCATAACCTGTTGGCGGATGGTTTGGATGCGTTCTTGCGCATAGGCGTTAATGGTTGAGCGGACAAGGTCTGTGGGGATCTGCTGGGATTCCACCAAGATGGTTCCTTGCGCCGTATATTTTGCTGGCAGCAGCATTACGGTCAGAATGCCCAGCGGGACGATAACGATCACTGGTAAGATAAACGCAAGAAAGCGCCGCTGAAGAATGATCAGCGCATCCTCTAGTGTAAACTCGTCACCCATAGTCCGTCAGTCCTGTTCCTGCTGTCGTCTCAACGCTTTACCGGCGCTTTTGTCCGTCTACTATAAGCCCTTTTTGGTGGGATTTCTCCCATAACGAGCATTTCAATTCCCTAATACACACCGTTTGGATGAACGGAATATGACCATAGAACAATAAGTTAAAGGCGGCGTTAGCGAGCCGTAATGTTTCCGCCCCTGACGGCAATATATCGCCAAACCCAAGTTATATGGCTGCTAACCCTTGATCGGGTCATAAATGAGGCAGCCAGTGGGGTTTTAGATAAAAATCACCGCCAATTTGTTACCTTATGCGTCCGGATCAAATTCCCGCGTCACCTCAACATCCGCAGGCGGTACATATGCTGGCAGTTTTGGATTTAGCTCCTTCATGTAGCCCATCAGGCGCTCATCAGCATCGGAAATTATCTCTTGGCGGCCGATTGGCGTCATAATCCGGATCATCGCGCCGTCAGTACGGCGAAGTTTCACGGCATCGAAAATCAACAGGAACTTCATCACAAATTCATTCGCGATTTTCCGCCCCCGTTGATCATACCAGTAATAGACCAACTGTCTGACGCCCCGATTTTCGATGATGATGCGGTTATAATGGAAGCGTTGCCCATCCGGCATTTCGACCGGTACGACGTCATGCTGGGTAATTTGCCATCCGCCACCGGGGATGCACTGACGCGGTGAATGCCAGCTATGGCCGTGCCGCTGCATGTTCAAATAGGCGACATACAGATTGAAATGCTCATCCTCGGGGCTGACCATATTCGTGATGATATAGTCATCGGCACCTAGGACCTCGAGCGTCTCATTGTCGACTTTTTGCACTTCACTGGACCAACCTTCAAATTCATAGGGTAGGCCGGCCAAGGATGCACGCTCGGGGACCTTGAGGATGTTGGATGTCCCAAAATGAACATACGCACCTGCGGCCAAGATGATTGCAATCGAAATCGAGCCAAAGATTGTGAAGGTTTTTGCGCTCCATTTGGTCGCAGAAGGTTGCGCCGGAATGTCAGGCAAGCCGAGCAATTCGGTGAATCCCTTTTTGCCGGAGAGGCGGGATAGCGCCGCAATGACGATGAATAACATTGCCAGGCACATCAAAAAGACGACCCAGCCTTCAAACATGTGAATGAAACCTTCCGCGTGTTCCGGCCCAAACCGCTGAACCAGCAGGCCCGTTGCAGCAACGCGGAAACTGTTCATTACGATCGTAATTGGGATTGTCGAAAGAAATACGATTGCCCGCTGCCATAACGGCGCGTTGAAAAGATAAGCCGCGAGGAAACCTAGGCTTAAGAACGGGAAAAGATAACGCAATCCGCTACAGGCTTCTGCGACCTGTAGTTTGTAATCGCCCAGATCAATAATATTGCCGGACAGAAAGACCGGAATACCCAGTAGCTCAATCATGAAAACGCCGAGCTGTGATGACCAGAGCTGGAATTGCTGCGACAGAACCGTGATGAACCAATAGGGGGGCGGCACCATGAACAAAAGAAAGCCAATCGGCAAAAGCGACAGCCAGAAAACCCGCCAACCGCCTAACGCCAGCGCCAACGAACCAAGCATGGAAATCATCGCAAGGTGCTGAAATATCATCAGCGAAGTGACGGTAAGCTCTGAGAGAATCAGAACAATCGCGGAAATTGCGACGCCCGCAATGCCCAATGCGACCGGTTTCCCGAGGCTCCCCAAAAGCGCGTCACGACGGGACCACAACATCCAACCCGCAATGACAGGCAGAAAATATCCGTGGCTCAATTCTTCTTGTTCGCCCCAGCGTTTGAACAGATTTTCGATCCCGCCCCAGAAAGCAAAAACATAAACCAGCCCCAGCGCGACCAGTAGATAGACCGGGCGTAGTTCAATCTTTGCGGTGGGTGCTGTGGTTTGTTCAGAAGAATTGTCACTCATAAGTGGTGTCTTGTTTCCTGATTTTTGGAGCGAAGCCCCGTTTCATTTCCGCGTTCTACCGTGCGGTTACATCGAATTTGTTGGCAAACAGCAAATTTAGTGCCGTCGATCAATTCATTGCCGGGCGGGATAAGTAAAGAGCATTCAAGGCTTAATGGCTTTTAATCACTATTCTTGCACCGCGGTATATTAATCATTCTACTATGCCGTTAAGGTAAATATCTTAAAATATTCAGAACCTTAGTTCCGATGTGGTGAAGGCCCGCTCCGGCTGTGTTTGTCTGGATTTTATGCCTGCCCCTTTGTTTGCGCGAGTTTTGGGGTAAATTTTTTATTAAAAACACGTCCCACGCGAATTTGGCCCATTGTTTGCTCATTACATCTCGAAATTGAACTCCATATAGCCTTAACGGCGAAAGAGTTCTGAACTGAAACAGCGTTAACGCGTTAACATAAAACGGCAAGAAAAGTTCATGAGCGATAAACCGGCACATAAATTCTCTAACCCAGCGCAATCGCAGACTGGGCTTGGCGCGCCAGCGGCTGAAGTTGCGGCGTTGCGTAGAGATGATTTCGATCGGGATGTGTGGTGCCTGATGGGATTGCCGGTTGATGTGGCCGATATCGATCAAACAGTGCGTATGATTGACGACTCATCGCGTAGTGGAAAGCGCCTCTCTTTCATCACGCCCAATGTCAATTTTCTTGTGCGTGCGAACAAAGACAAGAAGGCTCGGTCAGAACTTTTGAATGCAGATTTGAGCGTCATTGATGGCGCGCCACTCGTGAAAATGGCGAAATTGCTAGGTTTGCCGGTTACGTCGCGGGTTGCCGGATCTGATGTTTTTGAGGCGCTACGTCGCCGCCCGTCATTTTCTGGCCGCAAGCTAAAGGTATTTTTCTTTGGAGGTCGTGACGGCGCTGCCGAGCAGGCAACAAATGCACTAAATAATGAAAACCGCGGTGTGGAGGCGGTGGGATGGATCAATCCGGGTTTTGGCGACGTGGAAAGTATGAGTTCCGAGGCGATTATCGACGAAATCAATGCTGCCGAGCCTGACTTTGTCATGGTGGCGCTCGGTGCCGCAAAAGGGCAGGCTTGGATCGAGCGCAACCGTGATCGGTTGGCTGCGCCGGTCACCGCGCATTTGGGGGCCGTTGTTGATTTCACCGCTGGCGGCATTCAGCGCGCCCCGGAATGGGTTCAGAAAAGCGGCTTAGAGTGGTTGTGGCGCATAAAAGAAGAGCCGAGCTTATGGCGTCGTTATTTTGATGACGGTCTGGCTTTGGCGCGGATTGCGCTCACTGACCTCGCTAGCCAGTTGACCAAAGCTAAAAATGTAACTGGCGAAGGTGCTGCGACCGTTAAGGATCAGGACGCGGCGGGGAAGGTCGTTATTCACCTTTCGGGTGATCTCGGTCGTCATAATCTTCGTCCGGTACGCGAAGCCTTTCGCCAGGCGGCGACAGCCTCCGCAAGCGGCAATGCGAATGCCGTAATTTTGGATTGTTCGAGCCTCAAATCGGTAGACCGTGCATTTTTGGGACAACTTTTGATGCTCGAGAAGAACCTAACGGCGTCTTTTTGTGTTCTGAAGCTTGCGGGTGTCCAGCGGTCGTTACAATCGCTATTGCGCGCCAATAACATGATGTATCCGGTGGCAAATGACAGCGAGTTGAAAATACTGGACAAATTACCCGTTCAGCAAATAGCAAGTTAAGAGTTTCGTTGTATCGGGCATGCAATAGTGGCAAACCCGAGCAATCTCAGCGACAAAGGTAGGGGAAGATGACGACAGGCAAATTCAATCGTTCGCGTAGCGCAGCGAAAAATTCGGCTAAAAAACGCACAGCTACGTGGCTGTTAGCTGTTTCCGCGCTGGCTATGGCGTCGGCCTGTGCCTCGCCGGAAGAAAAGGCCGAGCGCTACGCCAAGGAAGGTACTGAATTCCTTGAAGAGGGCGATCTTGCGAAAGCCTATATCCAGTTTCAGAACGCCCTGAAAAATAATGAAGAACATGTCCCAACGCTGCTGGGACTCGCAGAGATCGCAGAGCAGCGTCAGGATTTCGAAGCAATGTTTGGCTTTCTGCAGCGCGCGGTTCGGCTTGATCCCACTCAAATCGACGCGCAGATCCGGTTGGGAAAACTTTATCTGATCAGCAGTGACGAAACGAGCGCACTGGAAAAAGCCGAAAAAGCGCTCGAATTGGACCCAAACAGCACTGATGCAAAAAGCCTGAAGGCCGGCATTCTTCTTAAAATTGGTGACAATGCTGGGGCCGTCGATCTCGCCCGTGAAGTGCTGGCTGAAGATCCGAAGAATGCTGAAGCGGTGACCGTTGTCGTTACCGACCTTTCCGTGAAAGGTGACCGCGAAGGCGCGCTCGCTGAGTTGGAAAAGGCATTGGAGCTAAACCCGCAAGTGGCCATGCTTCAGCTTTTACGAATTCACACATTAAAATCGCTGGGACGAAATGAGGAAGCGCACAGTGCCTACGCTGACCTTATCGAGCTGTTCCCAAATCAATCAGCATACCGTCGTGTTTATGCTAATGAGCTGATCACGCGCAAAGAATTCGATGCTGCCCGTGAGCAGATGGAAGCGATTGTCGAGTTGAACCCCGACAGTTTAGAAGCGAAGCTTGATGTCATTCGAATCGTCAAGGTTGCGGAGGGCGTTGACGCGGCTGAAGCTAAGTTGAAATCTTATATCGACGCTGAACCAGAGAATACGCAGCTTCAATTTGCGCTCGCGGATTTTTACATTGGCGAAGGCCAGCAGGGTAAATCCGACGAGCAGCTGAAAAAGCTGGCAGAAAGTAAAGATCAGGATATTGCTTTCCGTGCAAAGAATAAAGTTGCGGCCTCTTACCTGTCGAAAGGTGAGATTGATAAAGCAAAACCGATCATCGATGAAATTCTTGCGGCTGATGATCGCAATACCGAAGCTTTGATTAAACTCGCGGCGCTCCAGATCGATAATGAGGAATATGACGAGGCAATCGTTAATCTTCGTACGGCGCTAAACAACAACCCAGACGCGCATGATGCGATGTTGCTGATGTCGGTTGCGTTCGAACGTCAGGACAATTTTAGCTTCGCGCAGTCTGAACTTGCTAAAGCCTATGATAAGAGTAAACGAGATCCGAAAATCTCTAATCGCTATGCGCGTTTCTTGTTGCGCCGTAAAAATGTGGATCGGGCGGAGCAAATTCTTGAAGATTCTTTAGCTTCACATCCGGCTGATATCGATAACCTGCAGTTATTGGCGTCAATTCGCCTATCGCGTCAGGACTGGCGCGGAGCGGAGGAAATCGCGACGCAGATCGAAAACTATAGCAATAGTGGCGAATTGTCTTCGAGCATCAAATCGGCGGCTTATATCGGGCTCCAAGATTTTGACAGTGTAATTAATACGCTTTCGGCTCAGGCCGAGGATGCGCCGCTGAAAAGTCGCCCGCTAACCGCACTCGTTTCTGCCTATGTCAAAGAAGAGCGTGCGGATGAAGCGAAAGAGCTTCTTGAACGAATTCTTGAAACAGACGAAGACAATTATACGGCACGCATTCTATTGGCGCGGGTGTATACTCAACAAGGAAACATGGATGCCTATGAGCAAACGCTCATTGACGCAACCGAACACGACCCTTCGCGGGCAGAAGCATTTGAACTGCTCTATCGGACCTATTTAGGTGATGGTCGGCGGGATGAAGCGGCTGCATTGATCGAGCGCGGGCTCCGCGCAAACCCCGAAAGCGACGCATTGCGTGTGTTCAAGGCGGATGTCTTGTTAAATCAGGGTAACCGAGAGGGCGCACTTGAATTGTATGATGAACTGATTGAGGCGCGGCCGACAGACCGAATCATCGCCAATAATTTTGTCAGCTTATCAAGTGACCTGCGTACCGATGCTGAGAGTATTGCTCGCGCATTGAAAGTCTCTGAAGCAATCGCTGAGATCGAAAATCCATATTATCAGGATACGGTCGGTTGGGCGAATTACCGCGCTGGGAATTATGCCAAAGCGGTTGAGCATTTAACCAAGGCCGTGGACGGCGCTGGTAACAATGCCGAGATGCTTTATCACCTTGGTGCGGCGCAATTGGCGAATGGCGATAAAGAAGCTGCTAAGACCAGCCTCGAAAGCGCGCTGAGTGCAGGTGGTTCGGGCTTTAGGTACGAAAATGAGGTCCGAGGCCTTCTAGCGCAACTGTAATCAGACTAGGAACCCGGCTGACCTTGAGTGTGTTGGCGAACTTATCGCCGATCGAGAGCAATCGCCTATGTATGAACAGTTTTTCGGCCTGTCGGAGAAGCCGTTTTCTATTCAGCCGGACCCGTCTTTTTTGTATTGGGGCCGAACACATCGCCTTGCCTATGCGATGCTGGAATATGGTGTGCTCAATCACGCCGGTATTTCTGTTATCACCGGTGAGGTCGGTTGTGGAAAGACGACACTACTTCATCGTCTTCTTGATCAGCTCTCTGACACACATACCGTCGCGCTACTTTCTAATGTGCAGGAAGGGCGCGGCGACTTATTAAGCTGGGTGCTAATGGCGTTTGGCGAACCATTTACGGATGGCGGCCATGTCGCGTTATTTTCGCAGCTCCAGAATTTTTTCATCAGTGAATATGCCAAAGGCAAGCGCATCGTTCTTATCATTGACGAGGCGCAAAATCTCTCGATGGATATGCTTGAGGAGCTGCGGCTGCTCTCCAATATTAATGCGGGTAAAGATCAGCTCCTACAGCTAATCCTTGTCGGTCAGCCGCAACTCAAAGACGTATTGAACCGCCCTGAATTATTACAGCTGACGCAACGGGTCGGGTCGGATTTCCATCTGACGCCACTTAGCCGCGATGAAGTCCACGCCTATATTGAAACGCGTTTATCGATTGCTGGATGTAAGCGACGAATTTTTACTGAACGCGCTATCGACCTTATCGCCGAGCAATCGCGCGGCGTACCGCGTGTTATTAATGTGATTGCCGATACGGCCTTGGTCTATGCGTTTTCAGCCGAGGACCTTGTGGTTGGCGTTGAGACCATCCGCAATGTGATCCGGGATAAAAAGTCATATGGTGTATTTGGAATCGCATCCAATGAACCGATGGCTGGGCCGATCGAAAACAAGGACGGCGAGGGACCGGATGCCTTTGTTGGTGAAGCTGACCCGGATTACAGCCTCCTGAGTGAGGAAGCGCGGGCACTCAAAGAAACCAGCGAGCCAAAGGAAGTGCAGATTCCGTCATCAATTGAAGGTGGCACCCAAAAGACTGCAAAAATGTCGGTGAAGTCACTCGGCGACGTAAAAGATCAGGTCACTGATCTTCGCGAACCGAAAACGCCGCAAGTTCAACCTGAACCAGCGCGAAGGGCTGCAAGTTCACAAGAGCGGGTTGAATCTGAGGTCAAAAATCCAGCCTCCAAAAGCGTGGTGCGTGACCGCTCTAATACGGAAGAAAGCGCAATAACGGGTGTTGTTGTGCTTGGTACGGATCCGCGCATTTCCCCCGAAGCCGCGATCCGCTCGGTTGGCGATGGCCGGGCAATTGTATTTGTCCCGATGGGACAAATGCCGGATGCCATGGGCGTCGCGCGAAAATCTGGGGCCGTGATTGCAGAGCAGGGCGGCAAAGGCGCACCTTCCGCAGGACGCGCGCGGAATGCCGGGTATCGGCAATTGAAGAAAATTGCGCCGCATACTCGTTATGTCCAATTTATTGACGCGGACAGTGCTCTCGACCCGGATTGGCTGCGGCAGGCCGAGCGTTTTATGAACCGCCGGCCTGAGGTGGCGGTGATTGAAGGGCTTGTTAATCGGAATGGTCGTCGACCAAATTTTGCGACCTTAGCGGCAGAGAAAAAAGCCGAATCTCCGGGGGAAATTGTCACCGTCGCCGGTGAGGCAGCACTAGTTCGTTGCGAAGCTTTCGAAGCTGCCGGTGGTTTCAGGGGCGATTTGCTGGCTTGTGAGATGGATGATTTATGCATTCGGCAGCGAAAGCGCGGATCGCATATCTGGCGATTAGATGCAGATATGATCATTCGCGAAGCTAGGCGCAATCCAAAGATGGGCTGGTGGCAGCGGTCTTTGCGACTGGGCTTCGATAATGCTTACGCAATGTCTTTGCATGGTAACCCGCCCGAACGTCACGGTGTTGGCGCGACCGTTTGGTCGGTGCTTTGGGGCGGGGTTTTTCCGCTGACAATTTTGATGGCTGCTGGATTAGGAGCGCTCGCCGCTTCAATGTTCGCACCTTTGACACCAGCCCCGTTGGTTGCGGCGGGGATACTGGCGCTGGGAGCAGCCGTTTATATTTCTAAAATAATCGCGAGTATTATTGCGCGCGGCGTCTTTAGCATTGGGGCGTGGAGTGGAGCTTTCGGTGCAGTTTTCGGGCGCTTTCCACAGTGTTTGGGCGCAATGCGTTTTTGGCTGGGCGGGTCACGACCGGTGCGTTAAGTCGCCGGGCTATTAAAAGCCAATCGATTGGAACGCGGCATGAGCTTTCTCATCTTTGTCATTGCGTTTGGGCTGGCCATTCTCGGCCTCGCGGCTGCGGTGTTTCTTGCGCTCGAGACATTGGCCGCTCTATTGCCCGGCAAATCCAACGCTGTCGATGCGGAACCCGGTCCTGCAGCAATTGTGATTCCCGCTCATAACGAAGCGACTACGATTGGTCCAACCCTTGAGAATGTAAAAGCGCAGTCGGCCAAGAACGACACAATTTTAGTTGTTGCAGATAATTGCACGGACAATACTGCGGAAATCGCGCGATTACACGGTGCAGATGTCATTGAACGGACGGACAAGGATAATCGCGGCAAGGGGTTTGCCCTTCAGTTCGCGCTTGACCATTTGCGTGCATCGCCACCAGATTTCGTTGTGTTTATGGACGCGGACTGCCTGTTCGAAGATGGCGCGCTTGCAAGAATTATTGCCTTGGCTTCGAGTAGTGACCGGCCAGCGCAAGCTATCTATTTGATGAAAGCACCGGAAGGCGCGAGCCCGCGCCTTATGGTGGCGGAATTTGCATGGTCATTCATCAATAACGTCCGTATGCGTGGATTACAGCGACTTTTTAATGTAACGCGGTTCACCGGAGCCGGGTTGGCGGTTCCGTGGGACCAAATCTCCGACGTAAATCTTGGCAGCAGCGAAATCGTTGAAGATTTGTCCCTTACCTTTGATTTGGCACGTAACGGCCATCCGCCTTTACTTGCACATGACGCAATTGTCGAAAGTGAGTTCCCGTCAGATGAAGAGGCGCTGACCCGCCAGTCAGCACGCTGGTCCATAGGGTCACTACAGTATTCGGCGCGAAAAGGTATATCGACGGTAATTGAGGGGCTTGCTTCGTCCAAACCGGTATTGGTCGGCGCGGCACTCGATTTAATGATCCCGCCACTGACGATATTCGTCGCATCTCTATGTGTCGTGGCGTCGATTGCATTGATAGCATGGCCACTGGGCGCGGGGAGTTTGCCATTCTTCCTTTCGGTTTGGGCTTTAATATTGACAGCCGGATCGATATTCGTCGGTTGGTTGCGATTTGGGCGCGAAGCGCTGCCGCCTGCGGCAATGGGCGGGGTTTTCCAGTTTCTGATTTCAAAACTCGCAGTATTTGGTGAAAAAGGGCGGCAAAGCGCGAAACAATGGACCCCCACACGAAACAATGCCGGTGAGGACGAACGCGAAAATGAATGATGCAGCCAAAATTGGCATCGTCGCAATCGGAAGAAATGAAGGGGAGCGATTTAAAGCTTGCCTGAAATCACTTATCGGTTCGTCGTCACGGATTGTATATGTGGATTCCGGATCGACGGACGGTAGCGTCGAATTCGCCCAGAAACACGGTGCGGCGGTCGTTGAACTGAGTGCTGAGATCGCGTTTACCGCATCCCGCGCCCGCAACGCTGGCTTCGCACTGCTTCGGGAAAAATGGCCCGATACTGAATTCGTGATGTTCATAGATGGCGATTGCGTCCTGTCCGGTGATTTTATCGATGCAGCATTATCAAAAATGATTGCGGCACCGCATCTTGGTATCGTTACTGGCCGTTGCCGCGAGCGATATCCCGACGCGACAATTTATAACCGGCTCTGTGAAGTCGAATGGAACGGTCCCCTCGGCGAGATTGACGCCTGCGGCGGCATATTTGTCGTACGGACGCGCGCCTTTGAAGAAGTCGATGGTTTCAATCCGGCGATTATCGCCGCAGAAGACGATGATTTCTGCATTCGCGTTCGAGAGCTTGGTTATCTGATCATTCGTATTGATACTGATATGTGTTTTCATGATGCGGATATCCATCGATTTTCCCAGTGGTGGCGCAGAATGGTGCGTGCGGGGCATGCATATGCGCAATTGAGTGAAATCCATGACGGATATTTTGCCGGTCAGCGCCGACGCGCCTGGCTATGGGGGCTGATATTGCCATCATTGGCATTAATTGGCGTACCGTTTTCAAGCGGATTGAGCCTCCTAATTTTTCTTCTTTATCCACTTTCATTTATCCGCACCCGTCAGGGGTTGATAAAAGCAGGAAACAAAAATCAACACGCGACCTTGGCCGCGGTGTTCTTGACGCTCTCGAAATTTCCGAATCTGAAAGGAATGATCGAGTATCGGATAAAGAAATTGAAGAGCCGAGAAATCGGCATAGTTGAATATAAATGATCGGTTAACCATGCAAAAAAAACCAATTAGAGCCGCACTTCTTGGAGCGGGTTACATTTCGAGTTGGCATGGAAATGTATTGCGCAAATTGCCTGGGGTAGAAATCACTGCGGTTTGTGACCTCTCACGAAATGCCGCGCAGCAATTAGCCGATCAATATGGCGCGCCGCATGTTTTTACATCGCTTGACGATTTGTTGGCCGCTAATGTGGCTGATTGTGTTCATGTACTGACGCCGCCTGACCATCATAAGGCGGCGACTGAGCAGATACTCAATGCTGGCATTGCCGCATTCGTTGAAAAACCATTCGCGACCAGCGCTGATGATTGTAGAGAGCTTCATAGTCTTTCTACGGATAAAAAAGTAGCGCTCGGTGTCAATCATAATTTTCTGATGTTGCCGTCATATGATCGGCTCAAGCGGGATATTAAAAACGGCACTATTGGCCCAATAGATACGATCGAGATCAATTGGCAATTCCCACTCACGCCGCTTCGGTCAGGGCCATTTAACCTTTGGATGCTGCGTAAACCCGAGTATTTATTGCTCGAATTGGGGCCGCACTTATTCTCATTTATCGCCGATCTATTCGGCGAGTTGAAGAATGTCGAAGTTTCGCTTCGTAACCCAATCGAAATTCCAGGCGGGATAACCCATCATCAGACATGGCAAGTTACGGGGGAAGCCAATAATGCGGCTGTAACAATTAATCTCTCTCTTGTTGAAGGGCATGATAACCGAAGCCTTCGTGTTAGGGGGATCGGAGCAGTCGCGCATTACGATTTTGGCGAGGACACCTATAGATTAGAGCGCGCATCATTGAATGATATCGTTGTAGCACCACTGTCTCGGCAATTCTCTTTGGCGGGACAGTCCTTGGTGGCTGGGCTAGGAAACGCGTTTCGGCAACTTAAATCACTCAATGCTTTGGCACCTTACGGACTTTCTATTCACCGGGCCATTGAGAGTTTTTACGCCTCTCTAGCCACTGGGGATGCAGTCGATAATCGTTTGTCCGCGGATTTAGCGGCGAGAACGATTGAGCTGATTGAAAACACCACCAAAGTTGCCACGCCGCAATTTATTCCGGTAAAGCAGCCCGAAAGCCGTGATGCAAAGCCGTCTAGAAACGAAACCATGCTCGTGATAGGCGGCACTGGTTTTATTGGCCGAGCCTTATGTCATGCTCTCGCGGATGAGGGGTATGACGTGCGCGTATTTTCGCGAGGAAGCGGCAGTGGGTTTGAGCGCAATGATAGCCGCATATCCGTTTTTACTGGTAATCTGAAATCAGATGATGATCTGACATCGGCGATGAATGGGGTGAGTGGCGTTTATCATCTTGCCAAAGCTACCGAGTCGACATGGGAAGGTTATTTAGAAAACGATGTGGCGGTTACGAGCCGGATCGGCGAGGCGTGTATTGCGGCGAAGGTCAGACGGCTTGTTTATACAGGGACAATCGATTCCTATGATGCGTCACGGCCCGACCGACCGATCACGGAAGACACACCATTTGATCAAGACCTCGAACGGCGAAACCTCTATGCGCGCTCAAAAGCCGCCTGTGAGGCCGAGCTAAAGAAGCTTGAACAGTCCAAGGGATTGCCGTTGGTCATCGTCCGTCCCGGCATCGTAATTGGTAAGGGGGGACCCTTGCAGCATTGGGGTATTGCGATGTGGCGCGGTGCGACGGCATGCAAGTTGTGGGGCGACGGGCGTAATATAATGCCTTTTGTCCTTGTAGATGATGTCGCCGATGGTCTGGTCGCTTCTATGCAGGCAGAGAACGCTTTGGGTAAGTCATTCAATTTGATTGGCGATCCTATGCTTAGTGGACGGGATTACTTTAACGCTGTGGGCGAAGCATCGGGCGTTGCCATGCGCGCGCAGCCGACACCAATCTGGCAATACTACGTGGTGGATGTCGTAAAATATTGGCTCAAGCGGGTTCTCGCCAAACGAAGCGGGCTCACAAAACCCAGTCTTCGTGATTGGAAATCACGTGCGCAGTTGTCACCGTTTAAAAATGGCTATGCAAAACAGGAACTTGATTGGCACCCAGAAGCCGACCGTCAACAGTTCATCAAACGTGGTATCGTAGATGCCAATTTGTTTGGTCTGAATAAAGAGTAAACGCAATCCGAATGGTTAACGGTACGATCCAAATTGGTTGACCGCTGGTTTATTAATTGGATCAATTGCAATATTTTTGATGTGAAATCGCAATATTAAATCTAATTCATTTAAATCTGTAGACTGAAAAAAGTACCTATTAGGAACAATTCTATCGATCCACTAAATTAAGCTTTTGCTCTGCGCGAATACCCTCGCAGCAATTCAAACGCGTGTTGCGTAACTGCGGGATTGCAAAGATGAGTATAGAGTTTGGTTCTTCGAGAGATTGTGCCGAAATTGATTTTAGCGCTCTCATCGAAGCTTCACAGCGCGGCCAATTACCAAATGCAATCCGGGCGAACTCGCGTTCCAAAAAGCGAAATGTTAAAAAACGGGCAACTCAGGCGAGTATGATTGCGCCGCTTCTTGCGGTTGAAGGGTGTTTTACTATTGGCGGTAAGGGCGATCCGGTGGCTAGCGCACCTGGCCCTGAACCAGTAACGCCTACCACGCCGCCACCTTCGTCATCAGTTGGTAGCCCGGCACCAAGCACACCAAGTTCCATTGAAGCGCGGGACGACGAGAATTTTCGTTTAGAGGTCGACGCCACGGTCCATATCGCGGTTAATGATCTGTTAGCAAATGATGACCTTCCAGCTGGCGGCGCGGAGCTCGTTCGCGTGTTTGGCGCAGCAAATGGTACGGTTATGATTCATAACGGTGTAATCATGTTTACGCCGGATGCCGGTTATGAAGGCATGGCTTCATTCCGATACGAAATTCGCGATAGCGAGGGCAATATAAGCGAAGCGAGCGTATCGCTGCATGTCGCCCACGATCATGATCAAGGTGATCATAGCGGCCACGACGGTCACGATATGCCAGGAATGGGGGATGGCGGCCATGTTCATCCCGATGATCCATCGATGGCCAGCGAACATATGGCGATGATGAACCTTGTACCCGTTAGCGAGGCGACGCATGTAGCGGTTAGGGATGGTTCATGGTTCGACCCATCAACTTGGGCTGGTGGAGAGGTTCCCGGGAATGGCGCAAAAGTTGTCATTCCAGAGGGGGTATCCGTTGATTATGACGGACAAAGTGCTGCGTCCTTATTTACCGTTAGAGTAGATGGACAGCTGGACTTCGCGACGGATCAAGACACTTTTATGGAAGTGGATACTTTTGTCGTCGCACCCAGCGGGACATTGACGATTGGTACTGCGGACAATCCCGTCGCAGCGAACATTGAGACAGTAATTCAGTTTGCGGATAATGGACCTATTGATGTTTCATGGGATCCGCAATTGCTATCGCGCGGACTTTTAAGTCACGGCCAAATTGAAGTGCATGGGGCGGAAAAGACGACATTCTTAAAAGTCGCAACTGATCCGATGGCCGGAGATACATCGATAATTTTGGAATCGCCGGCTGAGGGGTGGAAAGTCGGTGATCGCTTGGTGCTCACTGGTACACATCTTACTCATAGTGAAGAAGTGGCACCAGAAGTTCCACGTGATGATACAACAGAAGACGAAGAACTGGTCATTACGCGTATTGAAGGGAATACAATCTATTTCGATACACCACTACAATTCGATCATGATTCGCCGCGAGATGATTTGAAGGCGTATGTCGCAAATTATACGCGCAACATTCGCTTCGAGACAGAGAATTTCGAAGATCTTCCGGTGCATCAGCGCGGCCATGTCATGCTCATGCATTCTGATAAAATCGACATCCGCTACGCAGAATTTTCGGAGCTTGGGCGTACGGATAAATCAGTACGCGCGGTGGATATTGCCGATGTTGAGAATGTGCAATCCGATACGAATGCCAAAGCGCGGTATTCGCTCCACCTACACCGGGTTGGCGTAGATGATCCGGATGATCCCGCCATGTTGGTTGGTAATTCTGTATGGGGCTCGCCAGGATGGGGCTATGTCCATCATGATTCCAATGCCATATTAGCGGATAACGCGGCCTATGACGTTTATGGCGCGGCATTCGTCGCTGAAACAGGCAATGAAATAGGCCGTTGGGTTGGCAATATCGCCATTAAGTCGATCGGCAATGGCGGTGGCGCGAAATGGCACGAGGACGTACAGGCTTTCGATTTAGGCCGGACCGGTGCAGGCTTTTGGTTCCAAGGCCGCCTTGTCGATGCGGTTGACAATGTTGCCGCTGGCGTGCCGGGCGGCGAGGGGTTTGTCTGGATGTCGCGGGGCGGCGGCGTAATCAAAGTTGATCCGTCAACGGCAGATTGGTCGGAGAGCCTTCGTTATGTTGACGAAGCCTTTGCCAACTATCCGGTGATTTCTCAATTCCAAGGTAATGAAGCGATTGCGGTTGGCGTTGGGCTTGAGGTCATTAAGGCGGGCCCGGAACAGCAGCATGATGTAAGATCTATGATCGAGCAGTTTACTGCTTGGGAAGTGCGAACGGGTATCCATCTGCAATATACCGCCCATTACACCTTAGCGGATATTGATGTTGTTGCGACTGATGGTTCAGGTGGAGCAGACCCTGCGCGATATGGGATTGAGTATGGCCCGAATACGATCGATATGGTCATTAACGGGGCAAATATTGAAGGATTTCCGACCGGTTTCTATGCGAGTCGGAATGCAATCAATCTGAATTATCCGTTTGATGATGATTGGGCATATGTCTTTATCGATGTGAATATCGATGGGGCGACAACCGATTATAGTAACCCGCATAGTTCTGATGTATTTTTGACCGGCGACCAGTTGGTTTCGGGGCGTCTTTCCTATGATTCCGATCTTGGTGATGTGACTTGGATCGCGCCACCTGAACACCATACATATGTTGATGTTACTGGAACGAAAACCGATTCAATTGGTGAAACGGTTGTCTCGCCAAGTTGGGACCCGATTCGTCACGATTATTTCACGGTCCGGAACGCGCTGGTCGAAGAGGGATATTGGACGCTTCCCGATGGCACAAAAGTAACCGCGATAGATCAGTATTTTGCAGACCGGGTGACCGGCGCGGTCGACAAGGTTTCGATTTTCGTAGAGTGGGAACGAGACTTCAGCGATGTCGATGGCGTCCCGAAATATAACGGCGTGCTAGATTTGAGTGACAATTCCGCAGCGGTAGCGCGAACCGATTTTGGTACGGTGTCTAGTGGCGGATATATCGACATTGATGTCTTGGCGAACGACTACGATCCGGATGGTGGCGAAATCAATATCGATGGATTGTGCCCACCGACGAATGGGCAGGTTTTTATCAATGAAGACGGTACAGTTCGTTATATTGCTGATCCGAATTTTACCGGCAATGATGCGTTTATGTATTGGCTGGAAGATGAAAATGGCAATTTCGAAAAAGGCCTCGTCAACGTGACGGTTGAAGCCTAAACCGGGTTCGCATTCCATTCGGCTAAGACGGACGCGTCAGTTTCTGTTGAGGCGAACTGATTTTTGGCGTCTGAAAATTCATCAATCGACAATTGCGACAAAGCCCAGATAGCTGCGCCACGTACAATCGGGCATTCGTCAGACAAGCATTGTTGAACCTGACCAATCAATGATAAATCGCCGCTGTTACCAATCGCAATCAAGACATTTCGAATAAACCTGTTGCGCCCCGTACGTTTGATAGGTGATCCCGAAAAAAGCGCACGGAATTGACTATCATCGAGTGTTACTAGCTTTTTCAATGCCGGGCTTCTGAGCTCGTCTCTGGCGTGAAAGGCCTGTTGCGAGGCTGTACTGGCAAACTTGTTCCATGGACAAACTGCAAGACAGTCATCACAGCCATAGATCCGATTACCCATTTGCTTCCGGAATTCGACGGGGATTGGGCCCGGATGTTCAATGGTGAGGTATGAAATACACCGCCGTGCATCGAGTTGATAAGGGGCCGGAAAGGCGTTGGTCGGACAGATATCCAGACAATTTTGGCACGATCCGCAATGGTCAGTTTCTGGTGTATCTGAAGGCAGGTCGATTGCCATGAAAATGGCCCCGAGAAAAAGCCAAGATCCAAATTCACGCGAGACGAGGTTTGTATGTTTGCCCTGCCAACCAACGCCGGCGCGGGCCGCGAGTGGTTTCTCCATGACCGGCGCAGTGTCGACAAACACTTTAAGCTCTGTACCCGTTTCATCGACAATGTGTCGCGCGAGACGTTTCAGTCGTTTTTTCACTAGGTCGTGATAGTCGCGGTTTTGTGCGTATACTGATATCGTGCCGTTTGATTTTCGGGCAATGGCATCAAACGGATCATTGTCAGGTCCGTAATTCATGCCCAGCATGATTACGCTTTTTGCCTCTGGCCATAAGGTTTGCGGATGCGCGCGCTGGTCCGCTCGGTCCTCAATCCAGCTCATCGTGCCGTGACGCCCAAGCGAAATGAAATGCATTAATCGATCGCGCAGCGTGGTGGGTACGGATGCAGAGGTAAACCCCACAGCATCGAACCCAGCTTCCTTTGCCGCCGCACGAATTTTTTGCGAAAGGGTATCCATTATGATGGCCTAAAAATCGGGATTATCGTAATGCGCCGGCGGCGGCAGGCCCTCTATTCGGTCACGCAATATCGTCCGCATACTGGGGCGAGATTTAAGCCGCGCATACCAGTCTTTGACAGCCGGAAATTTTTCCCAAGGGACAAGGTCGATATAATCAAGCGCCGATAATTGTGCAGCGGCGGCAAAATCAGCAATCGTCAATCGTTCGCAAGCCAGCCAATGTCTTTGATCAAGGAGCCAGGCGGCGTAGTCGAGATGCCAGACAAGAGCCTCGCCACCGTGTTTCAGTTTTTCGTAGTCGGGTTGGCCGAGGCGCATCAATCGCTTGTGCACGCGTTCTCTTAAGGTGAAGTCCGAAACTTCATTATCAAATTTATCGAGAAACCATGCTGAAATTCGCCGCGCTTCCGCACGCGCCGCGGAGGTTGAAGGAAGAAGAGGGGCGTTCGAATAGGCTTCATCAAGATATTCAATAATCGTACTGGCGGGCGAGATTGCGATTTCACCGCCTGTCGGGGGCTCATCGATCAATACCGGTATAGTGCCCGCTGGGTTTACCGCAGTGATTGATCCCTCTTCGTCGTCCCAAGGGCGTTTTTCGACTAATTCGATCGGCAAGCCTTTTTCAGCAAGAATTAACCGGATCATCCGCGAGGCGGGATCGAGGGGCATATGAAATAGGGTTCGCATGGCCTGAGACCATAGCAGCGCTGCGGATCAAGCAAAGACGAAAACCGCATTTTACCCCGGTTTCGGGGAGAAATTTATGGTCTGACCGGCCTATCGGCACTCGGTTTGCAATGTCCTCATCAAAGTCAAATGCCGCAGGCAGATTTGGCACGAAAAAGTGGTGAGGTTGTCCCAAATGAATACGCATCATAACGCCGAAACGACCGATCTTCCTTGGCGTAAGGATGCCCCAAAAGCCCGCCGCGCTGCGATGGAGCTTTATTCATGGCGAGAACCCGGCTGGGTTTTCATGATCGCTATTGCAGGCGCGCTTTTATTTGTGGGGCTCGCAGTTCTGTCGCCAGCATTGCTAAGCCTTATGCCGCCCGTCGATTTGATCGCTCCTATAGCGGAGGCTCGGGCGGTGATGTCCGGCGAAGCGGGGCTGGCCGATCATGAAGCGCCCTTATATTTACTGCTACTAATAGGAGCAGATGTTTTTGTTGATGCGCCTGGACGAGTACATTTGATCGCTAAAGCGCTCGGCGCAGTGCTTATTTTCTATCCCCTCGCATTTCTTTCCTCTTCACGCTTTCCAGCGATCTTTGCGGCGGTTTTAACAATCGCCTATTCCGCTTTTGTAGTTTCCCCCTTCGCTGGAATTGAAGAGATCGGTCTTGCGTTACTCCTCGTGGCGGCACTTTCCTTTGTGTCGGTCTCCGCGGATGAATCGCTTTCCCGGGCCCGTATTGAAGGCGCTATTGGTGGTTCATGTCTTTATGGTCTGTGGTTGGTTAATCCGGCATTTGCGCTTGTAGGCTTTGCCGTGCTTTCAGTATGTCCGTTCCTGACAGGGCGGTATGGCCTTTGGCGTTATGTCTCTGCGCTCGCAGCTTTTGTAATTTTGGCAATATTCTTTGAACTGATTGCATTCGGTATCAATTTAGAGCGTGCGGCACTTGCTTCGAGTTCAATCAGTTTGCCTATGTTGTTTGGCGGTAGCGAGAGCGGGATAGGTCTTGGTGGCGCTGCATATGCCGCGATATTGGTGATTTTCGTCAGCGCCATCTTTGGCGGTCATGCTCACCGAAAGAATTGGATGGCCGCATTTGTCATTTTGATTGCGGGATTATTTGCGGCGCGCGTAACCGGCGCGAACGCAATGCCGGTTTTTGGGCTCGCAGCGGGTCTGGCATGTTTTTCGGTGGCATCGCCATTTTACGATGGTCTGTTCAAAGCGCATGACCGGGCAAGCGTGTCCGTGGCATTGATTTCTGCGGCGCTTGCATTGTTCTGGACATTTTCGATTATCATTCATTCGATAGGGCAGTTTTCGCTGCAGCACCAAGTAACTGCGAAAGCGCCGGAGAATATCCGCGCAGAACTGGCACTCGTTCAGCCGGGCGGCCCGACAATCGCAAAATGGGTAGAAGAGGGGCGTTTCTCTACACCAGAAGCGCGGGAGTTTTTTGCGCTAACCCCTGTTGATCAGTCTGCAATGCTATTGGAAGCGGCGAGCCGAGCGCGTCAATTAACGGCCGCTGGCGTTGATATTGCATTTCTTACGGGCGCGGATACCGCTTGCGTACTCGCGGAAAGTCGCAATTGCCGTGCGGATGGGACAGCCGCAGCTAACGCTGCGAATGTCGTCTTTGTGCCACGGCTGGATATGGATCCGAAAACGGCGGCCGCGAAGGGAAAAGCGGAAGTGCTCTTATATACACAGTTTAAAATGATAGAGCGTACGGCGCTTTGGGAAATCTGGGTTCGCCGAGACGCTGTGGTTCCCGCAAAGCTCTTTAAAATATCCGATGCGGGAATGTACCGTTAGCGCTTTCCCCAAGCGATGAAATGTGGGTTATCGTAGCCGCGTGCCTTTTTGCCGTAACGCAGTGCGTTGTCCTCCGGGTGGCAAATCACACTGCCGCCGGCGGCCTCCAGAACCGCTTGGCCCGCCGCGGTATCCCACTCCATCGTACGGCCAAAGCGTGGATAAATATCGGCCTTACCTTCCGCTAGCAGGCAAAATTTCAATGAAGACCCTGCCGCAGTGAAATCGCTTACGTTGAGATTGCTCAAATATTCGTCGGTTTCAGGGGACCGGTGCGAACGGCTGGCGACCGCCACCAATCCGGCATTATCGACCTCGCGAGCCGTGATATCAGTGCGATCCCCTAAATTCCCGTCTTGATTAGTTGCCGCTTTCCAGGCACCCGCAGGAGTTCCCATGAATAGCGTATTGATCGCTGGTGCGTAGACGACGCCCAAAACCGGTTTCCCATGTTCTATGAGCGCAATATTGACGGTGAATTCGCCGGTTTTGTTCACAAATTCCCGGGTTCCGTCGAGCGGATCAACCAGAAAGAATTGGGTGCCCAAATCATCGGGGATGTTCCCGTCTGCGGCGCTTTCTTCGGCCAAAATAGGAATATTAGGCGCGTTGTTTTTCAGGCCTGCTAGGATAATTTCTTCACCCAGCCGGTCGGCCTCAGTTACTGGAGAGGCGTCGGCCTTGGTGTCCGAGGTAAATTCCTGATGGTAAATTTCCATCGCCGCACTGCCAGCTTTGAGGGCAAGATCGATTAAAACAGCGCTCAGGCTATCGGCTGCGGTCGGGTTTTCGGCGTAATAGATTTTGCTCATCCCACAGCCATGAATTGACCGGCTCGGAAAGGCAATAATTTTTTTGCCGCGGCGTGACGAAATTGTTTCTGAGATGTTAACGGAAAGCGATGATTGTGAAAGCTGCGGATTGTTTAGGCGTTATGCCCACAATGGGTATTATTTCCTGAATGATCCAACCGTCATCTGCGAGCTGATTTAGCCTGACCTGAAGGGCCGCAGCGGCTGCGCGTCCATAGTCCCGCTCGTCGGCAAAAAGGCCCAGAGGGCGGATTTTCGCGTCCCGCCAACTCACGTGAAACGTGGTAAATTGTTTCGACATGGTACAAGTAACCCTTTTGACGTAAATTAGCCCTATTCCTTATGTAAATATATTCAAGGTTTGGGCCGGGTTATTTCAATATTTTCACTTAGCGTGAAAGTTCGCAAATTATAGTATTGCCCGGGACGCGAGAGTGAAGGATAAGCGCCATTATGGCGGAGCCGGGTATCAATACAAAATTGGACAGTTTTTCTACGGATGGTGTAAATCGGCGTAGCCCCATTGCGCGGGCACTGATCGGTGATGTTCTGCAATTCATCGACTTTATTGTCGTGATTTTCACCTCTGTACTTGTTGCATTTATATATCACCGTTTCACGCTTGGAACGGAGTTTGACTTTCAGCAATATGCTGCTGCCGGAATAATGGGCGCGACGGCGGTTACGGCGCTCATGCGGCGCGATGGCTATTACGAATATGACGTGATCGCGACATCGGAATTTGCGGTAAGGGCGGTTGTTTCGCGTTGGGCGCTGACGCTTTTGGGGCTGCTGGCTTTCGGCTTCGCATTAAAGATTTCTGATAATTTTTCTCGGGTTTGGCTCGCGGCTTGGTCGGTCACGGCGTTGACCAGTGTTATTTCCATTCGCCTTGTCGCCGGGGTTTGTGTTCGTCGATTAAGTCGCGATGGCGGCGTGTTTGCGCGCCGGATTGCGATTGTTGGTGCGACATCGCTAGGCAAAAAATTCGCCGATCAGGCAGTTACTTCGCCGACCGGAATTTCAATAGTTGGCATCTATGATTCCGGGCTCAGTGATTCCGGCGATACAAATCGCTCCAGCATTAAAGGTGACCTCGACGATTTGGCGGTCGCCGCACGTAATGGAGAAATCGACGATATTGTTATCGCTGTGCCGCGTGCCGCTCCTGAGGATATGGGCAGACTGATCCGTCGGCTTTCAATTTTGCCGGTATCCATTGCAATTTGCCCGAATATACATTGGCTTGACCATCTGGGCGGTGCGGTCAGCGAAGTGGGCGGTGTGCGTGTCTTATCGCTCTATCGTCGTCCGCTGGATGGCTGGGGCGGCATTCTCAAGACCGTTGAAGACTATGTGTTTGGATTGATCGCGCTCATTCTCCTTGCGCCGATCATGTTGGTGATTGCAATTGCGATCAAAGTCCAGGGGAAGGGGCCCATTTTATTTGCTCAAAAGCGGCATGGATTTAACAATGCTGTATTCAAGGTCTATAAGTTCCGCACAATGACTGTTGCTGAGGACGGCGAAACGGTAACCCAGGCCAAAGTAGGCGATTCTCGCATTACGCCCTTGGGCGGATTTCTGCGCCGATATAGCCTTGATGAATTACCCCAGATTTTCAATGTCATCCGGGGGGAGATGTCATTAGTTGGGCCCCGCCCGCACGCATTGGCGCACAATCACCAATATGCTCAGGCGATCGAGAATTATTCAGGCCGCCACAAGGTGAAACCCGGAATTACCGGATGGGCGCAGGTCAATGGATTCCGAGGTGAGACCTCCGAAAATGAGCAAATGGCGGACCGCGTACGCTACGATCTCGCTTACATTGACAACTGGTCACTTTGGTTTGACGCAAAAATCTTGATTCTAACCATCAAGGCGGTAGTTTTTCCGACAAACGCCGTTTAAGAGGCAGGCAACAAGGGTGAGGGCTGTCGTTTGCCTTATCCATGAAGCGGCTGCCTTTTGGGCCATCAGCGAGTAGGAATTCGATATGCGCGTCACCATGATCGGTACCGGATATGTGGGGCTTGTTTCCGGCGCTTGTTTCGCCGATTTTGGCCATGAGGTTGTATGCGTCGATAAAGATCGCGCAAAGATCGAAAAGCTCCGCGCGGGCGAAATTCCGATTTATGAGCCTGGCCTCGAAGCGCTCGTCGCCGAAAACGTGAAAGCCGGACGACTTTCCTTCAGTCTTGATCTTGCCGCCTCCACGCCGAATGCGGATGCCGTCTTTATTGCGGTCGGTACGCCCTCCCGCCGCGGTGATGGATTTGCAGATCTGTCTTATGTCTATAAGGCCGCCGAAGAAATTGCCGAAGTAATGGATGGCTATACGGTCGTCGTCACGAAATCGACTGTTCCCGTAGGGACGGGGACCGAGGTCGAATCGATCATCAAGCGTGTTCGTCCGGATGCAGACTTTTCTGTGGTCTCCAATCCAGAATTTCTACGCGAGGGCGCGGCGATCATGGATTTCAAACGTCCAGATCGAGTTGTTGTCGGGGCGGAGGATGATCGCGCTAAAAAAGTGATGCGCGAATTGTATCGGCCGCTCTATCTGAATGAAACGCCGATCCTATTCACCAATCGAGCGACATCAGAATTGATCAAATATGCAGCAAACGCATTTTTGGCGACCAAGATTACATTCATCAATGAAATGGCTGACCTTTGCGAAAAAGTCGGTGCCAATGTTCAGGAAGTCGCGCGCGGGATAGGCTTGGACGGACGGATTGGCGGCAAGTTTCTCCATGCGGGGCCGGGATATGGCGGCTCTTGTTTCCCGAAAGATACATTGGCATTGGTGCGAACCGCGCAGGTCAATAATGCGCCAACGCAAATTGTTGAGGCCGTGGTAGCTATAAACGACGCACGTAAGAAGAAGATGGCGGACCGCGTTATCGAAGCTTGTGGCGGGTCGTTAGAAGGTAAAACCGTAGCCGTATTGGGGCTTACGTTTAAGCCGAATACCGATGATATGCGCGATGCGCCATCGCTGGATATTGTCCCGGTATTGCAAAAATCTGGTGCTAAGGTTCGCGCATTCGACCCTGCCGGGATGCATGAGGCGCAAGGCTTGTTGAGTGACATTGAATATGTGGACGGGCCCTATGACACCCTCAAAGACGCTGACGCGGTCGTAATCATCACCGAGTGGGACGAATTCCGTGCACTTGATATTGAGCGCGTAAAATCATTGATGAAGTCGCCGCTCATGGTCGATTTGCGAAATATTTATAGCCCTGACGAGATGGCTGAGGCGGGGATCAATTATCATTCGATTGGGCGGCCATCTTCGCGTGTCGAATTTTCGTAAATTACGCCGCGCGCAGCTTTTTCAAAATTGCGTTTTTGCGCCGACCATTCTGAGCGGGTTGGGCAATATCCAATTGTGCGCGCCGGAGAATATCGGACGTCACCATCGGGGCCTCGCTGCGAAAACGGGTTTTCCCTTCGGCATCGACATAGATTACAAAGAAGCCGCCTTCAGCATTCAGTGCGTGGCGTAATAATGCCGGATCGAGCCAATCAATCGGTTCGCCGTTTTGTCTTGGCGTATCTTCGCCATAGATTTCCATGACCGATACTTCCTCGCGGATTAAGGCCGCGATCGCCGGTTTCAACAAACGCCGCTGCATTCGGCAGGCGGGGTGATTTGCCGTTGAGCCGATAATGAATAGGGTGTTGCGCGGCGAGAACTTCTTAACCGTTTCGGTTTTGCGAAGACTCGCCCCTATTTCTGGTATCAGGTTCGGCCGGAAAGATGCCAGCGCCGCCACAAAACCAAACACCAAACAGGTCGCTATGATGGCAATCGTTAATTCCATAGGCTGTGGAAAATACCGCTTTGTCCTTGCCGCACAGTTAACCAGATCGAAAATTATGCGACTTGTTTTGCGTATTCCGCAAAAGAACACACATAGCGGAAAGGTTAACGCAGATTAAGTATCATGCTCAGGGATAGGAAAGAAGCAAAATCCGCATGATGTTATTAACGATTTTTTCTCGCTGCGTGCAGAACCTCATCGTATAGGCCCTCGGGGTTTTTATTTTTGCGATATATCATAACGGCGCAAATCAACATCATGATCGAGCCTAGTGCGATAAAGGCGAAACGCGGGTTTACACCGAAGCTGGTAACCAGCAATACCGAGAGCGATCCCGGAATCGCAAAGGTGGCGTTTGAGAACGCGCCCGCCGCCATGATCCGCGCACGAACCGTGCTGGGTGCGCGCCGTTGGGTCGCCGCCTGCAGGGGCGCGATATAAATTCCCGACAATGCGGCTGTGAGGATAAGAGAAACTGTCAGCAATATACCCATTGGCTGCGTGAACAGTTCTTTAAGGCCAATAGGGGCATCCGGCGTTCCTGCAGCGAGCGGGGTTAGAGCGTAAATGACGAAGCTCATGATGCCGCCAGCCCCAATGGCGAATGATGATGCACCAAGCCCAGACCGGTTTTTTGCCATTGAAGCCGCGCCGACAGCGCCAAGGCCGGCACCTATAGCAAAAAGGCCGTTCAGCGCGGCCCATACAAGCGGCGTCGAGAATAACGCATCGCGCCCATATAGGGGAATGACGACCGTTATCGCCGTTGAAAGAAAATAGAAAATCGCGCTGCCCAGCAATGGCGGCGTAACACCGGGCGAGCCGAATACATGCTGGAACATGGATATCGTTTGCGTGATTCCATTAAAGCTGATTTTTAGATCTGGCGCATTTGCTGCCGCCCAAGGCGTACGGGTCGCGGCAAAGAAACCAATGCTTGATGCGCTCACCAGAGCGACCCCAACCATTGCGCCGCCATTCTCCATCACAATCAATGAGCCGCCAACCATATAACCGACGAGAATGAAACTGAATAAGCCGGCATTACACATGCCGTTACCACGCACCAACTCATCTGGTGCTAAATATTTAGGCATGGCGGATACACGGACAGGCGAGAAAAACGCCGATTGCGCCCCCATCGCAAATAACATCGCGATTGCCAGCCAACCGATACCACTAGCGAAAGCAATCGCTGCGGCGCTCATTAATAGTAGCTCAACAAATTTTGTGCGCCGAAACATCAGAGATGTTTCAAATTTATCGGCAAGCTGTCCCGACACGGATGAAAAGATCAAAATTGCCATCGGCAACAACGCACCGATAAACGGAATTGCATTGTCGGAATCCGAGAAGAACGGAACTGCGATAACACCGGCAGGAATACCAATGAGCAATGCTTGCCTAAGGGTGTTGTCCGCGAATGTACCGAATGAAAGAGCGGTCCACATTGGCAAGAAGCGACGCTGAAAGAATAAAGGCGCATTCCCGCGGGATTTTATTTTCGTATTTTGGTTCAAAAAGTTTAGTTCCGCGGATCGGGGAGCGTGGTGCCGATCTCTACACCCTCTGGCCGTTCGTCGCCCAGTAAGGCAATAGAGCGCGCTTCTATTGTCTTCTCAAGGCGCGACATGAAACTTTCCTTATCCAGCCCCGGTTCGATCGGATCGAGGAATTCTACAACCGCTTTCCCGGGCCGCAGCCGCCAATGCTGCTGTGGCCAGCGCAATCCCAGATTCGTAGCTACTGGAACAACGGGGCAGCCATAGGCGCTATACATGTGGAAAACCCCTCTTTTATATCGATATTGCTGGCCTATGGGTGCCAAATGCCCTTCTGGGTATATCAGGATGCGCCGGTTTTCCGATTGCGCTTTCTTGAGTTCGTCATCGACCAGACGCGCGCGCGCATAGGCACCGCCGCAATTATCGACGACGATTGCCCCCATTTTCCGCAGCAACCCACCGAGAAACGGGAATTTTTCGAGATGATCCCCGGTGACAAAGGCCAGGTCATCAACCGCAGAGAACATTATAAAACCATCACCCCAGCTTTGGTGTTTGGCGGCGATAATCGCTGGTCCGTTAGGTAACTTTTCCTTTCCTTTGACGGCAACCTCAACGCCGCCGACCCGATGCATCAAAAACCACATCGTTCGGGTGTAGGTCTGGATCCACGTCATGATGGGCCCGCGTCCGGGAAGGATCAAAAGTGGTATCGCGCCGAGCACATAAAAAACGGAAGTCACCCAGTAAAACATGCGGAACATAACCGCGCGTATGAGATTTAACATTATGATTGCCCGGGTGTAGACCTTGATTGATCAAGCGAAAATCAAACGTGATGACTGATGGAGCTCGATTTATATTCCACTTTACCCGGACTGCGAACCATATTTGTTACTGCATTCGCAATGTCACCCGGCCTTTTGATGATCTGGTCGCCTCCTTCCGAGGGCATCCAGAAAAAACCGTATGGATTATGATCGCCGTTTCGAATTGCCGGTTTTACATCTATTTCCCCGAATTGATCGGATGCGATTTTTCGAAAATCTCGTTTCGTATCAGTGCGGTCCCAAACCACAAATAAATCGGGGAGAATATCGCAATACGGACCATCAAAAAGTTTTTGGACGGGGATGACCTCCTTCACGATTGGTCGCCCCGTGGCGAGATTTCGAAATGTCGCCAAGGCGCTTGTGACTTCCTCAATAACCTCATCATATTGCGCGCCTTTTTCGACAGTTCCAAACTTTTCGCGCCCCTTAACATTAATCCGTATTGCGCCAGCATTGTCATTATGCGGGACGCTGAAAAAACGGCGGCGCTGATATTCAGAATTCGCAACATTTCGGCGGATTGCGCGCGCAAGCGGAGCGATGCGTCGACGGAGGCTCAGGGGAAAGAAGCTGCGGTAACTGTTCCGTGCGGCTTCTGCTGCTGAAACTGGCGCGCCGACCCCTAGGTCAATACGGCGCAACATTTCTTCCAAGGCACTATTGGCGCTAATTAAAGTTTCCATGCCGGGGCCCCCAAACATGAAAATTCGGGCATCTGGGCCCGCGCCATTGATGATTCGTTCTATCGCTTGGTCTTGTTCGCGATAGGTCTGGCGCAAGGGGTTTCCTAGATGTCGGGCAGTTTCAGCATTGTATAATTCGTGGTCGCGGTCCTCAAGAAATTGGAATTGGTGGCCGACATCGTGAGTGTCTGAAAAACAAGCGACGAATAAATCCCAATCGCCGGATTTTATTTGCTCAGTGCAAAATTTCGATTTGGTACGTATGCGGTTGAAAGCGCAATCGAGATATTCCTGCAAGTCTTCAACCGTCTCGCGCTTGCGCGACTCAAAGCCGCCGCTAATTGCGTCTTGCGTAAAATATTGTGCAGCTGTTTCTGCAAGTGACGGGGGAAAGAATTTTGGAGGTGTTAAGGGGTCATGCCCAATCCAATTATCGACAAGGATACCATTTTTCAATGGTTTGGGATTCATGCGGTGCCAGTCGATGACGGCTATTTTAAAACCCTCTGCATCCAGTTCATTCCAGAATGGCGTCGTGTCCGGAAGTTTTGTTTCGTGATTTGGCGCGATATCGTATGTGTACGGATTGAATTGGATATAGAAATAACGGCCATGATAAGATGGGTCGGCCCCAATAGAGGCGCTAGACCAAAACTGCCCGGCCCCCATGCCAGGATCGTTTTCGATTGGATAAATCTTTGATGCGTCTCGAACTCGTTTAAAATTCGGGAGTTCGCCTTCTTCGATCATATGGTCGATCAGGTCTGGATTTGAGCCGTCAAATCCGATGAATAAGTTCCGCGCCGGCATTCTGCCCTCTTACAACAACCCATGAAAGTTATATTTCATTTTTTTAAAGCAATTAGCTTACCAACACTTGCTCTTCGCCGGTCAAGTCCGCGCCCGTGCTATGGGTGGCGGTCTGTCTCACCGCTTTCATGAGCACCGGCGTTATATCGGCTGGCCGTTGTGGGGTTTCGGTTGCGTATGCTGCCGGAGCCCAGAAAAATCCAAATTTTTCATGGTCTCCGGTGCGAGAATGGGGCGGTTGAGACACCTCGCCGAATTTTTCTGAGATTAATGTGCTGAAATTGGCGGCAGTATTTGTTTTGTCCCATTCTATGAACAGGTCCGGTAACCAATCGCGATGTGGCCCGTCAAATTCCTTGTCCACGTTAACCACACTCTTGACGATTGAGCGTCCGGTTTCCGGATTGATAAATGATGAAACGCCTGCTGTTATTTCTTCGATCAGTGCGTCATATTCCGGCCCGCGCTGAATAATGCCAAAGCGTTCACGGCCCTTTAAGTTTATCCGTACACCGCCAGAATTGTCATTGTGAGGGACAAAGAAAAAACGGCGTTTCTTGAAATCGCTACCTGCAATCTGCCGCTTCACTGCGCGTGCGAGAGGTCCAAGACGGCGGCGAAGTGTTTCCGGCACTAATGAATGATAAGTCTTTTTTGCGGTTTCCGCGGTGGAAAGGGGGGCTTCGTAGCCGAGATCCACCCGGCGGCAAATTTCTTCAAGCGCGCCATTCGCGCTCACGAAACGGCCCATCCCCGGACCACCTAGAACGAAGATTTGCGCGTCATCCCCGGCAGCGTCGATCAATTCGCCAATCGCATTATCAAGTTTGCGATAGGTTTGACGCAAGGGAGCTTTTACATGGCTTGCAATTTCCGGATCGTGAAGTGCGTGCCCTTCATCTTCCAATTGAATGAAATAATGGCCAGCATTATGCGCCTCTCCGAAGCACGCGATATATATGTCCCAATCTTTCTGCCGCAATTGGTCCGCATAGAACTGCTGTTTGATGTCGACCCGCTGCAACAGCCGATCGAGGAAATCCTGTAGCTTCTCCGCTGTGTCGCGCGGCTGGCTGGCGAACCCTTCGGCGATGGGGTCCGCTTCGACATATTGAGCGGCAACAGACGCCATTTCCGGGGGGTGAAAAACGCTGGCGGTAAGCGGCTCATGGGCAAACCAGCGATGCATGACAACGCCATTTTCGAGCGGCGTGACGGGCATCTTGTACCAATCAACGATTGAGGCCCGATATCCTTCCTCGTCTAGCGTTTTCCAAAAGGGTTTGAGGTCCGGGAGGTCCAGGTCCTCACACATCTGGATATCATAGGTCCTTGGGTTGAACTGGATATAGAAATAACGCCCGTGATGGGCCGGATTCCCGCCAATGGCGACTGATGTCCAAAACTGCCCATTGCCTTGGCCCGGATCGTTTTCGACCTCTTGCGCGACCAAGCGGGCCCTCAATGCCGCGAAATTGGGTAATTCACTGGCATCAATCATGCGGTCTATGAGGTTGTGATCTGCTCCATCCAAGCCAATAAGTAGTGTTTTTGCTGGCATTTAACTAAATTTATCCCCCAAACTCATCGCGTAAAACCACGCAGTGGATTTCCCGTATCGCGAAAACCATACCATATGGTTGCAATTATTGAGGAAAATCGTTGGCAAATCTGAGGCCAGGACGGTTGCTGCGGATTGCAACTGACCTGTGGATCGCTATATACCCGCGAGACTCAGGGGTTCTAAATCTGGCTGGAGAAGGGGCGCACCGTTCGAACTTCCCCAATTGGTCAGAAAATCAACCGGCTAACACTTCCCGAGGGAGTAAACACACATGCTATTTTCGCCCGCTTACGCGCAGGCTGCCGAACCAGCCACGGTTAACCCGTTAATGCAGATGGCACCACTCGTCCTGATCTTCGTGATCTTTTATTTTCTTCTAATTCGCCCACAAATGACCGCGCGCAAAAAGCATATGGAGATGGTCTCCAATGTTCGGCGTGGTGATGTCGTCGTAACCGCCGGCGGAATTATCGGCAAAGTGACGAAGGTCCTCGATGATTCAGAGGTCATGGTCGAATTGGCGGATAATGTGACCGTTAAGGTCGTAAAATCGACCCTCACAGATGTTCGTAATAAGACGCAGCCAGCGGCGAACGACAAATAAGCTACTTTCCAATGAAACAAAGCGCGATTAAGGCGCTGCATCTGGGCTGATCCATGCTTTCTTTCTCAAAACTACAGACTGCGGGAATAGGGCTGCTCGTTCTTTTGGGCGTCCTGTTTTGTATTCCTAACCTTCTTTCCGAAGAAGCGCGCGAATCGCTTCCCGGCTTTATGCCGAAAGGGACGATCAATCTGGGTCTCGATCTTCAAGGCGGGTCTCATTTGTTGCTTCGGGTTGAGACCGGCAAAGTCGTAGACGACAGAATGAAAGGCATGATGGGGGACATCCGCCGCGAAATGCGCCCAAATCGTGCTGCGGGCCGAGAGCGCGTTTCGATTGAAAGTCTGACTTATAACGAACAATCCGACACGATTATTTTGCGTATTGCCGATAGCGCGATGCTTGACGAAGCCGAGGACCGTGTTCGCGATATCACCAAAGGCGGCGTTGGCGGCGCTCTGGGGCTTGGTCTTCGCGCCTATACAGTGAATATCGAAAACGGAACCATTCAGGTCGCAATGACGCCGGAAGCAAAACGGTTTTATGCGGACGAAGCGGTTCGCGACTCGATTGAGGTCGTGCGCCGCCGGATCGACCCGGCCGGTAACAAAGAGGTTTTGATCGCACCGCAGGGCGCTGACCGTATCGTCGTACAGGTACCGGGCGATAATGATCCCGAAGCCCTGAAAGCGCTCATAAACCGTACCGGCCAGCTAAGCTTTCATCGGCATGATCCGACCGTGTCTCTTACAGATGCAATGGCTGGATTATTGCCCCCGGGCCGTATGTATGTGCCATTTGCATCGCTCGAAGGATCCGGGCGTCCAGGACTGGTTCTTTACGAGGATGCAGAGGTCACCGGCGATATGGTTCAGACCGCTTCTGCCAGCCCTAACTCGGATGGCGGCGGCTTCCAGATCAATTTCTCATTCGACCAGCGCGGTGCCCGCCGGTTCGCGGATTATACCAAGAATAATGTTGGTTCGATTTTCGCGATTGTTCTCGATAATGAGATCATTTCAGCGCCAAATATTCAAACGCCGATCACCCAAGGTTCAGGCCGCATTACCGGTAATTTCAGCGCAATCGAAGCGGCGGAAACATCACTCCTCATTCGTTCGGGGGCGTTACCGGCAGAGTTGAACACGCTCGAAACCCGGTCTGTTGGTGCGCAGTTGGGTAAAGATTCGGTCGAGGCGGGCGCAAAAGCGCTGATCATCGGCTTTATTGCAGTGATCATTTATATGGTTATTTCATATGGCCGATTTGGTTTGTATGCAGATATAGCGCTCATTGCCAATGTCATTCTTTTGATGGGGGCGCTATCGCTCATGGGGTCTACGCTCACCCTTCCGGGTATTGCTGGTATTGTTTTGACAATCGGTATGGCGGTTGATGCGAATGTTCTGATTTTTGAACGAATTCGCGAAGAGATGTTGTCCGGTAAAGCTCCGATAAAAGCGGCCGAAGTTGGCTATGATAAAGCCCGTTCGGCAATCATCGACGCCAATATCACCACATTTCTTGCAGCGCTTATTATGTTCCAGCTCGGGGCAGGGCCGGTCCGCGGGTTTGCGATTACTCTTGCGGTTGGTGTGGTGACCTCGGTGTTCACCGCTTATGTGCTAACGCGATTGTTCGCTGGCGGATACCTGCTCGCTAAGCGTCCGCAAGAAATTAAGCTATAGGGAACGGAATCATGCTTTTAAAACTTGTCCCGGATAGCACGAATATTTCATTCATTCGCTTACGGTCTATTGCGCTCGTGTTTTCGGCCCTGTTGGTCGTTGGCTCGCTGATAGCGGTTTCTACGCTTGGCCTAAATTTCGGCGTAGATTTCCGTGGCGGCGTCACCATCGAAGTCGCTGATGACGAACCTATGGATATTGGCGAAATTCGAACCGCGGTAACCTCATTAGGCCTAGGTGATGTTCAGGTTCAGGCAATCAACGATTTTGCCGGGTCCGACGACGCTGTTGTTATCTATATTGAGCAACAAACAGCTACCGAAGACGAGGGCGAGGATGCGGCTCTTGAGAATGAGCAGGCGCAAGAAGCGGCTGCTGCACTGGTTCGCGACACGCTAACAGAGTTGCTTGGTGACGGCGTTGATTTCCGGAAAACCGATATTGTAGGACCTACCGTTTCGGGCGAGCTTGTTCAGAAAGGGGCGCTCGCAGTCGCGCTCGCGATTGGCATGATGCTGATCTATATCTGGCTACGGTTTGAATGGCAGTTCTCACTCGGTGCGATTGTGGCGCTGGTTCATGATGTCATCATCACGCTCGGGATGTTTGCGGTCACGCGGCTCGATTTTAATCTCGCGACGATCGCGGCGATCCTGACGATTGTTGGTTATTCCATGAACGACACCGTCGTTGTCTATGACCGCGTGCGGGAGAACTTGCGCAAATTTAAACAAAAGCCGCTATCGGACCTTCTCGATCTTTCGATCAACGAAACGCTCTCACGTACGGTTATGACGTCGTTGACAACAATGCTCGCGCTTATTTCACTTGCCGTATTTGGTGGTGAAGTGTTGCGCAGCTTTACGCTTGCGATGATCTGGGGTGTTGTAATTGGTACCTATTCATCGGTCTTTGTTGCGTCTCCATTCTTGATGGCGACCAACGTGAAACGGGATTGGTCAAAAGTTGCTCCGACCGGCGCTTAGTTTTGAACAAAACAGATAACAAAAAAGGGCGGCTTTGAGCCGCCCTTTTTATTTGGATAAATCAGAAGTTACGCCTTGGCGAAATTGGCCGCTACGAAATCCCAATTCACAAGATTGTCGAGGAATGAAGCGATGTAGTCAGGGCGCTTGTTCTGATAGTCGAGATAATAAGCGTGTTCCCACACATCCATGGTCAAGAGCGGCGTAACACCATTTTCTGTCAGCGGTGTCTCCGCATTTGGCGTTTTGCGGACTTCTAATTTTCCGCCATTCGAAACAAGCCATGCCCAACCTGAGCCAAACTGCGTTGCACCCGCATCAGAGAATGCTTTCTTGAAGCCGTCGAAGTCACCGAAAGCTTCGTCGATTGCTTTGGCAAGGTCGCCTTCAGGCTTGCCGCCAGCATTTGGTGCCATGCAATTCCAGTAGAAAATATGATTCCAGGACTGGGCAGCATTATTGAATAGGCCCTGATCGCCCTTTTCTTTGGCAGCCAATACAATTTCTTCGAGCGATGCATTGTCGAGGTCAGTGCCTTCGATTGCTGCATTCATTTTGTCGATATAGGCCGCTGTGTGCTTGCCATAATGGAAATCGACAGTTTGCTCAGAGATATGTGGCGCAAGTGCGCCATTGCTGTATGGAAGATCAGGAAGTGAAATCGCCATGAAATTCGCCTTTCTCAGGGTTACATATTATGACTTCGGCTCTTAACGCGTGAAGTCGAAGTGAAAAAGAGGCGCGTCGCACAAATGCGGCAAAAAACCGTCATGTCAGAGCAACGAACAGATAGCGCAACATATTGTTCCACGACCGTGCAATCGCAAGATGAAGATCGGTGGTTAGCGTGCGGCTATGCGTCCGGGGCAAAGCAGCGTGCGCTTTTTGCGCTTTACGCATTTCAGATTGAACTCAGGCGTATCCCGGGTGCGGTCAGTGAGCCTGCATTGGGTGAGATTCGTCTGCAATGGTGGCGCGAGGCGTTTGATGAAATTCGATCCGGAAAACCTGTTCGCGCGCATCCTGTTGTTGAAGAAATAGCGGAAACCGGACTCGCTTCGGAAACCTATGCGGCACTTATTGATGGCGCGATTGATGCCGCGGCCTATCCGCTATACGGCGAAGGTTTCGCCGATATCGAGGCATTAGAGCAGTGGTTAATGTCAGCTGATGGCGCGATTGATGCTATGGGCGTTAAAATTTTGGGCGGAGATCAAGAACTCGCTGATATCGCCAAAAAGGCTGGATCAGGATTTGCGTTGGCTCGTGAGGGGCGGGGGCTAGCGCCTAACCTAGCGGAACAAGTTGCAGATCGAGCCAAGGTGATCGCCGAAAATACCCGGCAAGTCTTAGCTAAGGCTTCCGCTGACGTAACACCCGCATTGTTGCATCTTGCGCTGACCAAACTATATGCCGCGCGCGCCGGTAAAGCCTTTCCGATCCGCAAACGCCTTAAGATGTTTTCGGCGATGGCGTTTGGTCGTTTTTAGTCACCTTAGGTATGATGTTCGATATTATCTTCGATCAGCGCTTTATTATAGGCAGCGAGCGCTTTTACGCGGGATAGATAACCGACAATCTGATCCCGGTTTTCCGCGTTCACAACCGGTAGCCCGTGCTCCTCGGCATCATTGAGGCGCGCAAGCGCATCGCCGAGAGATTGACGCGTTTCCAGCCGGTCTGCATCCGGCGCAAGCGGTGAGCCCGGCGGCATCGCCTCCATTACATCACGCACCCGCGTGGTTTTCAGGATGATACCTTGCGGACCTTCGGAGAGGTCATAACCACGCCGCGATAATTGCCAGTGAAAGAAAGACCGTCCGCAAATATATTGCGTGATGAGCGTCGCAATCGCGACGGCAACCATCAAAGAAATTGTAATACCATATTCACCGGTAAGTTCGAAAACGATCAAGGTCGTTGAAATCGGTGCGCCTAAAATCGCACCACTGGCGGCCCCCATACCAATCATCGCGTAATAGACGGGGCTAGCGGTTACGCCGGGCAAGAGTTGTCCCAACGCTGCCCCGAACGCGGCACCAATGAAAGCGCCGATAACAAGTCCAGGTGAAAATACACCGCCCCCAAATCGGCAGGAAAGCGTAACCGCGGTGGCCGCGCATTTCATGACGACAAGCATGACCAATAACGGGATCGCATAATCGCCGTTGAGGGCCTTCGTCACCGCTTCATAGCCGACGCCAAAGACTTCCGGATAAAAAATGCCAATCGCCCCGATGATGAACCCGCCTATCGGTGGCAAGAGCAAATAGGAAATATTCCGTTTTTGAGCGAATTCACGGACTGAGACGGTTAGTTTTTCCGTAGACAGAAGAAATCCAGACGAAATCAATCCACAAATAATGCCGAGGAGTGCGGCGAGCGGAACATCAATATTTGAGATCGCTCCATATTCTGGGGGCGCGAAGGCGGGAAAGTTACCCAAGTGGATACGGGTGACAATCGCCGCTGAAACGCTCGCTGCGGCAATCGGGCCAAAAACCGAAAGCGCATAGTTTCCCAAAATGACCTCAAGGGCGAATAGGACCCCGGCAATCGGCGCATTAAAGCTTGCAGATACAGCCGCGGCGGCCCCACAACCAAGCAATGCTCGGCGCTGCTTGGCGTTAAACCCGAGCTTGCGATTCAAAATTGATGCGATGGTGGCACCGAGATGGACCGCTGGTCCTTCACGGCCTGCACTGCCACCGGCACCGAGCGATACTGCAGAAACTGCTGCCGCAGCGAGCCCGGCGCGAAGGGAGACGCGCCCACCAGCAACGGCGCGGGCTTCAATAACGTCGGCGACCGCCTGTCCTCGGCCACCGGGCAACCAACTAAATTTTTCGGCAAGATACAGCATCGCGGAGACGACGAGCCCGCCAAGAACTGGAGCGGCCCATGCCCGCCAAGGGCTGAGAGAGGAAGCGCCACTGGTCATACTGGCTTCGGTCGCGCCAAAGGCGAACATCGAAACGCCATCGATTGCGTATCTGAAGCCGATTACCGCATAAGCGGCCGCAATCCCGATCAAAACAGCGACAATCCAGACACGCAGCACATCAACCTGCGGCATACGGCGACGCATTTTGCGTAGAAGAATTAAGAACCGAGCAACATTCCGCGTCATGAGCAATCGAGCATGGTTAAGAAAAGGTTTTCATAACAGTTTTTCAGATGAAGTCTAAATGTCACAATATGTTTAACGCAGCATTCACTGTGGAGCGGCATAGTCCATTCTGATCTTTTAGGCCAATCACGGGGTTTCATATGGCTGCGAGCACCTATTCAGCACGCAATAACGGTGACGCGATTGATCCATCGCGTGCGACAGCCGCACTTGAGCGGTGGCGTCGAGCAGTTGCTGAATCGCTCGGCGGCGATCCCGGTGCGCCGCTAGATCAACCCGATCGACGGTTGGTGATGTTGCGTGTTTTTGGTACGACGCGTCGCCTTGCTGATTTATGTATGACCCACCCGGATGCCGCAGCAACCTCTCTAATCGACGGTCCATCGCCAATCCTCGCGCAGGCCGCGCGGGATTTAACGTCGTTAGATCGCGGTGTTGGTGGTCCAGAGGCGTTACATGCTGCGCTTGCGCCGCTCAAAAATCGCGTGGACGTTGCAATCGCAATTGCCGAGTTAAACGGTCAATGGGGTGTGGCCGAAGCAACCGCTGCACGCGTCGACTTTGCTGAGCGCATGGTTGAATGCGGCCTTAGGTGGCTTGTTCGCGCTGCGGTCAAACGCGGAGAACTGAGCGCACCGGACCCTGATAATTTCCTCAAAGGCGTTTTTATCGTCGCCGGTGCGGATTTCGCCCATGAAGATCTCACACCATATGGCCCGCTTGATCTGGTGGTTCTTTACGACGAGGCTATTTTCGAGGCTTCAAATGCGCGCGGCATGGATCGAACTTTTGTTCGTATTGGCGCAGAGCTTCGTGAGGCGTTCGAAGGTAAGCCGGGCGAGCAAACGCTTTATGCATTGCGGACACCCTTAGGCTCAGGCGTTGGCGGCGCAGGCTATGCTGACAGTGTTGCTCGCGTTGCATCCACAGCGGAAGGGCCACAGTCAGACTTATTGAAATTTTGGCTTAGTACGGGCCGCATTGTTGCGGGTGACCGGGAGGCTGGCGGTAAGTTTCTCGAAAATATCGAAAAGCTTGTCTGGAGCGATAATCCAGTTTCCGTAGATTCCCTAGAAAGCTTTGTCACAGCAAATGAACAGGATCCCCGTAGTGCATTTCGTGGTGTGGCAGATTTATGCCGTTTGGTGATCGGCGGCGTTCGGCCGTTATTCCGAACCGCGTCTGCGCGCGACATCTTCGAAACTGCGGCGCAATCTCGCTTTATTTCAAAAGACGCAGCGAGGCGTTTGATTGCAGGCGAGGAACTCGCGCATATCGCAGTTTCACGTTTGCAGATTTTAAAAGGTTGCCCGGCGTTTAATGCGGATCGCGATGACGAACAGCAAGCCCTCGCGCGCCTTTGTGGCTATACGGAATATGAGCAGTTATCGACTGTTTTAGCCGGTGCAAAGGCAGATGCGGTTAGTACATTACGGCGACTCGCAACCGGACCGCGGGAGGAATTGGCGGTTTATCGTTCGAGTGAGGACGGTGTCGACCAAGACGCGGATAAGTTGGAAGATCTAGGATTTTTGAACGGGCCGGGCCTTTCAAGATCAATAGACCGCTGGGCTGAGCACGCGCACCAAGTTAAAGGCGAGAAGCGATTTTCCGCTTGTGCACCTGGATTACTTTCGGAATTCGGTGAAACGCAATATCCAAATCGTGCAGTTAGCCTTTTCGATAAATTACTGAGTGTCGCGGGCGAAAGCCGTGATGTCTTTTCCTTGGTTAGTGAAGGCGCTCCGGAACGTGACGGATTGGTTGATGCACTCGGCTCGTTCAGTCCTGCGATTGCGCCAATCGTTCAATCAGAGCAGGCATGTGCGTTCTTGTTTGAAGGCGCTGGTGTTGAGACACCAAAAACCGCTCAGGAATGGCTATCACGCTACGTGCCGCCAAAGTCTGATCAAGATGACGCATTGTCAAAAATTGGTGCTTGGCGATCTGAGTTGATTGCGCGCATTGCCTATAGCGTTTCCATCGGTGCGACGAGTTTTGATACAGCAGTTGAGGCAATTAATGAAGTTCATATCAGTACCCTGAGCAAAGCATTCGAGGCTGTAAATTTTGCGGCCGATGATAAGACAAAGGCGGCAGCAGAGGAGATTTCACTACATATCTTCGAATCCGATGGGCCGTATGTTCTGGGTGCCGCGACACATCTCGGCTTTATTAGCGCAGCCCCGTTGGGGGAAGCCGGAGAGGGGTTTGCCCGGGCATACCTTGATGGTGTTGGCTCAATGTGTGAGGGGCTTTTTGCGGTTCTGCCTGACACGACCCACCGGCCATCGGGCATCAATGGTGAACTCGTCCCGGATTTGAAAGCCTACAAAAATTATGTGCAGTCTGAGGCGATTGCCCATGAACAGATAATGTTAGCGCGCGGCCGTGTGATCGCAGCGGGTTCCGAAAAAATTGCGGAGAGCGCCCGTGAAGCGTTGCGCGGCGCGGTCGCTTGTTCTCGGCGTGCTGACATATTGTTCCGCGACCTTGATCGCGCCCGTGCACAACGGATGCGGCGTGATCGGCCGAGTTCGGATTGGGACATCGACAAAATTGAGGGTGGTCGTTCAGACGTCGAGTTGATTATCAGCACGCTCGTTTACAAACATGCTTCGGCGCATCCGTTTGTACAGGACTGCAATCCGTCAGAGGCGTTGGACGCAATGGCGCGGTCCGGGTTATTGCCCGAGGTCACTGTTCAATCGCTTAAATCAGCTCGCGCATTCTGGGCGCGATTGCAATTAGTCCGCGCCCTTAGCCAATGGCGAGATCCGATCCAGTCACCGGTACGGAGCCGTTTTGGCAAAATGCTTGCCCGTGCAGCCGGTGTGAGTAATTTCGATCAGGTTCGGCCGATGTTGCGGGGCTATGCCGACGAGGTTGGTAGAGCCTATGCGCAGGTAGTTTTGGGCCGTAACGAAACAAGCGGCGCGAACTATGCGGCTGGTCAATCGCGCTGAGTCGAATTCCGTAGAATGTAAACCCGTATTGCGGATGCCAGTCCCGGCGCGGGATCGATTTTCAATCGATTGCGGTCAATTTGATTGATTAAGGCGGGTAGGGAACATCTTTTTTGGTCCGCGATGATTTCGAGCGCGTCCCAAAATTCAGCCTCTAACGCGATACTTGTGCGATGGCCTTTTAGGGTAATTGATTTTTTAATCATCGGAATAGCGAAAACCGGCTCCTCACCCCCAATGAGGAAACCGGTTCGCGCGCGCTGTGCAAGTAAAAAGTGAAATTGCGCTGCTTAGTTTTTGGTCCAGTTATCCAGACCATGAGCGCGGATTTTGGAGGTCGCCAGCATGACACCGTCGATAATACCGGCCATGTGTGAAACTGCTTCAGCGTCGGCATTGGAAAGGTCTGTGCCTAAAGCGCCATAAAGGGCTTCAATGTCGACATTGTGCGCAAAAAGAAATTGCGCAAGAAGCACGCGCAATTGGCTATCGGAAGGTTTGGTATCGGCCATGATCGTCCTAGTCCTTGTTAAATCCCGTGTCCCAAAAAGCGCCAAATGCCCAATTTTCATTCCATGGGAACAACGCTTGGAATGGTTTAGGCAAGAACCGGTCCAACTTTGCACGTGCCGGGTTTACCGGTTCACGTGCAAAGATAAAGTGCCTTGAATTTGTTATATTATTTCGGTCCAACCATGTCTGCTGGCCGGACGATCCGGTCATATTCTTCAGCGCTGACAAACCCAAGACTAACCGCTTCCTCGCGGAGGGTTGTCCCATTTTTGTGTGCCGTTTTGGCGATCTTGGTTGCGTTATCATAACCAATAACCGGAGCAAGCGCTGTCACGAGCATAAGAGATTGCTCCATCAATGACTTGATTCGCTCTTCATTCGCTTCAATTCCGACGACGCAGCGATCCGTGAAGGAGTTTGACGCGTCCGCGAGCAGGCGGATCGACTGAAGAACATTAATCGCGATAACCGGTTTGAAGACGTTCAGCTCAAAGTGGCCCTGTGAGCCAGCAAAGCTAACGGTTGTGTTGTTACCCATTACTTGAGCGCAGACCATTGTCATCGCTTCGCACTGGGTCGGGTTAACTTTACCCGGCATGATCGAAGATCCGGGTTCGTTCTCGGGAAGGCTAATTTCACCTAACCCCGACCGCGGACCAGAACCGAGCAAGCGTATGTCATTTGCGATCTTGAAAAGGCTCATCGCAATTTCATTTAATGCGCCGTGGGCCTCAACCATGCTGTCATGGGTTGCGAGGGCTTCGAATTTGTTTGGTGCCGTAACAAAGGGAAGCTTGGTATAAGTCGCAACTTCAGCCGCAAAGGTTTTAGCGAATTCTTTCTTGGAGTTTACGCCCGTGCCGACTGCGGTCCCGCCTTGAGCAAGCGCATAGAGAGTGGGAAGCACAGCTTTCGCCCGCTTGATGCCGTTTTTGACCATATGCGCATAGCCAGAGAATTCTTGCCCCAGTGTGACCGGTGTTGCGTCCTGTAAATGGGTCCGCCCGATTTTGATAATCTTTGCGAAGGCTTTCTGTTTTGTGACAAGCTCTGCGTGCAAATGCTCAAGCGCTGGTATTAATTCGTGATTTATTTGCTCAGCTGCCGCGATATGCATCGCCGTAGGGAATGTGTCGTTAGACGACTGGCTCATATTAACGTCATCATTCGGATGAACGGGATCTTTAGACCCGATCACGCCGCCCAAGATCTCAATGGCGCGGTTCGCAATGACTTCATTCGTGTTCATATTTGACTGTGTGCCCGAGCCAGTTTGCCAAACAGAAAGCGGGAAATGATCGTTCAGCTTTCCTTCAGCTACTTCTTTGGCTGCTTTCTCAATCGCTTTGCCCGTTTTGGCCGGGATTGATTTCAGCTTCATATTTGTGCGTACAGCGCCTAATTTAACGATGCCGAGCGCACGAATGAGAGGAGCCGGCATTGTTTCTGTACCGATTGGAAAATTTATGAGCGACCGCGCGGATTGCGCGCCGTAATATTTGTCAGCAGGAACATTGAGTTTTCCGAAACTATCGGATTCTGTACGGGTTTTGGTCATATTAATATCTTTCGCAGATTTTTGGCGGGTGGATTTATTCGATCAGGTGCCGAACCGAAAAACAGAATTGGGGACGCGTGCGTGGCGACGCCGCGCGGTTACTTTTTGCGAAATGCGTCCAAGCTAACGATGTCGGCACCGTCTGATTTTTGTTCGCTCTCGTCCGCGGTGTTGTCCGTATCCGACATATCGGGGTCTTCTGGATCTGATGTCTCGCTTTCATCGACCTCTTCATATTCTTCTTCGACGGCTTCAAAGCTGACACCGAATTGTGCGCTAGGGTCAGCAAACTGAGTGACCGCATCGAATGGAATTACAAGGTTCGCTTCCTTACCTTTAAACCAGAGGGTGACGCTGAACTGGTCGTCGGTAACGACGAGATTTTCGAATTGATGCTGAAGAACGATCGTCATACGCTCGGGATATTGCGCTTTTAAATGATCGGGAATGGAAACCCCGTTCGCGGTGGTTTGAAACTCGATGAAGAAGTGATGTTCTCCCGGCGCGTCGCCAAGCGTGGCAACAATGTTCAATACATCCTGCATCAGAAATCGATAGGCTTTTTTCTGGGCGTCTTGAATTAGTTCGCTGTAATCGAGTTCGACGTCTTCACTCACGATATCCGTCCTTCTGGTAATTCGGTCCCGTCTTTTAACGGGCTAAATGCTGCTGCGCTAGCGCTTGAACGCCCTAAACCCCGCTGATTTGGATAGATTCCTGAAGGTTTAACACCGCCGACAACGAGAAAATACGCCTGCATGGAGGCGATTGTTCAAACAATTTTCAATGAAAGTCCCGGTTTCTGTTGCCAGGTACCGGGGAACCCCGCCTAGCCCTTGGATGGGGGCTAGGGCTTTAAAAAGCGAGCTTACTCAGCTGCATTAAGCAGCAAGAGCGAACTCTTCCGAATTGTTGTCATTAGCAACTATTCAGTTTAGCCAAATAACGGAGGCAAACCGGGCAAAAACATCGTCTTTAGACGCTCGTCGATCCTAGTTCGGCCCCGCCACATCTCCCCGAACCGTGGTTTAAGGAGGAGGAAATCTGGTGGAGCCGCCGGGTACCGCCCCCGGGTCCGAAACGCTTATTACACGCGTCATTTATTGCCATAGCTCACTTGCGCGAGCGCCCTAGATATAGGGCGCGTAGCAAAAAATTTAAAGCCTAATAGGCCTTTAGGCGAAAAAATCTCGGTTTTTGTCAATATTCTGTAATATCCATGCATTATGTGCGCACGGGGCTGATATTTAACTTTGAGATGGGGCAGCAAAAATGGAAGCCAGCGATTTCCGCAAGTGGCGCAAGACTTTGGGACTGTCTCAAAAAGATGCTGCGCATCTATTGGGCCTCAAACGGCGCATGATTCAGTACTATGAAAAAGGCGAACGTGACGGGGAAAAAGTGAAAATCCCTCGCTCCGTTAGATTGGCCTGTTATGCGATCTCGCAAGGGGTTGAAGATTATAATGGGCCCAATCGGAAACTGCATTTAATCGAAAAGAACGCAGACAAATCCGAAAAGTCGCACAAAGACAAATCTTCGAAGGACGAAAACGCAGACAAGCTTCCTGAGCCGATAGCTAGTTAGCTTCTTGCAACTCGGGAACAATCGGCGTTTTGTAGCGGTAATAACTTTCGGCGCTACGCGCTCGCGAAATGCCATCTCGTATTGCTGCAGCTTCCGGATGATTGTCTAGCTTTAGTAATTTTTCGAGGGCGCGGTCGCCGGGACGTCCGAGCTTGAACCGCAAATATCCATAGTCAAAATCGTCGGCAGAGATTTTTTGTTCAGCGATCAGTCTATACTGGCTCTGGGCGCTAATCGCCCAAGGGTTTGCGATCGGCGATGCTAAGCCAACCAAAACGATAACCCACAAACAGGCCATTAGAATGTTGAGACGGCCAACCAGAGGCATCCATTTTTTACCGCGCCAGTTTAACTCGGTAACCAGGCCGGCAAGGCAAACAAAAGAGTAAGCCGCGACAAGGCCGTTGATAACAAGACCGGTCAATCGCGGCGGTGTCAGGCCATACTCATCGATCCGTAAGCCAAACGCATAAAATGCCAGCCCGGAATAGACAGGAAATCCAAGCAAGGTGATAAGCGTCGGTAGGCGAAGCCAAATTGGCGGCGCAGCGCCCTGGCCATTTTGATAAACGCCATTGAATATCAGCATGCCGGCAATCGCCAGCACCATCATCCAAATACTCGGATAGGGCCTGTCGAACACGACGCCCACACCCTTTGTTGCGAGCACCAACAAAAGGGTAATCGTGAAAAGTGCCGTAATGACCATGAGAATTCGGCAAAACAAAAGAAGCACATAGCGCAAGGCATTAAGCACCGATTGTTGACTGCGCATCAATGCGATCGATAGGCCGCCAATTGCGCCAAGGAATGGCAGTAGAAACCATCCTTCTTTGAAAAGCCTGTGGAAAAAGTCCACGTCCATTTGCTTTAATAAATAGGCCCACGCAAACAGGAGAAGAAGTGATAAACCGGCAAAAAGCTTCGCGCCGCCTGTGATTAGGGGGAGTGTCAGCCCGTGGAAAAAAACGTCTTTGTAAAATGGGAATGCAAAAAGGGACGATCCCCGTTCAAAACCGGCTTTTAGTAAGACTATCAAGAGAAAAACGGCCAAACCCCGACCCACAAATAGCCAGAACATCCCCGGAAACGGATCATAGTTGTCGGTTTCGACGGCGAGCGTGCTGAAAATAAAATAATCGGGGCCGGTCATAATCACGCCGATGAGAAATGCCCCCAATCCGGCGCGGGCTATTTGGCCTGCTTCGGTCAGCAACAGATAGGAAAATGCGGTCGTGACGATAAAAAGGAGAGTGGTGAACGCTAAAAAGCGTTCGTCATGGTCATCTATCCAATATTCTCCGATTCCATAGGAAATACCGCCAGTCAGGAGCCCGATCACCAGTCCGGTGAGCGCCAGTCCTCTCGCAGTTTCGGCAGAACCTACTTGATTGTCAGGGGTTCCCGAAATACCCATGCGCCACAGCTCCCCACTGGTTGATCCGCTTTTCGTAACATTAGCGGAAACGGGGAAAAAGCAACAGTTGGATCGTCCCGCAAGATCGTTAAACTATGTGGGAAACAGGAGATTCGCCAAGTTTATGCGTCAATATCTGGAACTACTTTCGCGTGTGTTGGAAAACGGTGACGAACGAATGGACCGGACCGGGGTCGGGACGCGCGCGGTTTTCGGTCACCAATCCAGATATGACCTGTCAGAGGGTTTTCCGTTACTGACCACGAAGAAGTTGCACACGAAATCAATCGTGCACGAATTATTGTGGTTCCTTTCGGGCGATACAAACATTCGATATTTGAAAGCGAACGGCGTTTCGATCTGGGACGAGTGGGCCGACGAGAACGGTGATCTCGGGCCAGTTTATGGTCAGCAATGGCGATCATGGGCAGGGCCGGATGGAGAAACGATTGATCAGATTTCTTGGGTTATCAACGAAATCAAGAATAACCCTACATCACGCCGATTAATCGTCAGTGCGTGGAACCCCGGGGAGCTTGATAAAATGGCACTCGCGCCATGCCATTGCCTTTTCCAGTTCTTTGTCGCGGACGGCAAATTATCGTGCCAATTATATCAGCGCTCAGGCGATGTGTTTTTGGGCGTTCCGTTTAATATCGCATCATACGCATTGTTGACCGCAATGATTGCACAAGTATGCGGATTAAAAGCGGGCGATTTCGTGCATACATTGGGGGATGCACATCTTTATTCGAACCATGTCGACCAAGCGCGTGAACAATTAGCACGTACACCGCATGACCTGCCTACGCTGCGCCTCAATCCAGAAACAACCAATATTTTCGATTTTACTTTTGATGATATCGCCATCGAAAATTACTCGCCGCAGCCGCATATCAAAGCGCCAGTTGCGGTATGACCGTTTCCGTCAGGGCAGCAACAATTGGTGATGAAGCGATTATTTTGAGCTTCATTAAAGAACTCGCTGAATACGAAAAGCTGAGCCACGAAGTCGTGGCAACGGAAAGAGACCTAGAGGTCACGCTTTTTGCCGATAATCCTAGGGTGTTCGCGCTTATTGCCGAACAATCGGGTGCGGCGGTGGGTTTTGCGCTTTATTTTTTCAACTACTCCACTTTTTTAGGGAAGCACGGGCTTTACCTCGAAGACTTGTATGTTCAGCGGCAATACCGAGGAATTGGAGCAGGCAAAGCACTGCTCGCGTCACTAGCAAAGATCGCTGTCGAAAATGACTGCGGGCGGATGGAATGGTCTGTGCTGGATTGGAATAAGCCGTCAATTGAGTTTTATCGGTCGCTAAACGCCGAGCCGATGGACGGTTGGACGACCTATCGTTTAACCGGTGATCCGTTAAGGGCATTAGCTGCCTATGAGATGAACGGCCGATGACGGATATTTCGTTATCTCTCGCAGTGGCGGTCGCGCGGAACGGCGTCATTGGCGTCGACGGAGATTTAGCGTGGAAGATTTCTGACGATCTCAAATGGTTCAAGTCCATCACCATGGGCAAGCCTATCATCATGGGGCGGAAAACTTTTGATTCGATTGGCCGACCGCTTCCGGGGCGGGATAATATCGTCATTACCCGCGCGACGGGATTTAGCGCCGAAGGGGTTTTTATCAGCAGGTCAATTGATGCGGCGCTGCATTTGGGTCGCGAATGTGCTGAGGCGGTGGGCGCGGAAGAATTTTGCGTGATTGGGGGCGCAGAAATATACGCCCAAACGATCAATCTAGCGGATAGAATTTATCTGACCGAAGTTGACGCCGATGTAGACGGAGACGCGTTTTTCCCGACCATTGATTCGTCACAATGGAGCCGCAAATTACTTTCGAGCTGTGAAAAGGGCCCGAAAAATCAATATTCTTGCGAATTTTTCATTCTAGACCGGCTCCCGATGAAACCAGCGAAATAGGCTGTTTTTTAAACGTTTTTGCCATCTGCCATTTACGATATCGACAGTAAATTAAACATTCGCTGGCAATAAGTTCCTAATGCATCGTCCTGTGCGTTAATGTCTTAGCTGTGTGGCGCAGACCTATTAAGCGCAATCGCACAAGCACCGATTCGAGGAGGGGACATATGAAACGGGCTTTATCAGGGATTTCATTTTTTATCGGGATCGCCGCAGCGGGGGCTGCATTGGCGGAAACCGATAAATCCAGTTGCGTTCGCGGAAGCGACGCGCGCGTCATTGAGGTTTTAACGCCCGGCAATGTTGGGCAAAGTTGTGATGTTCGATATACGCGCGGTGGCGGCTCTAATGTGTCCGTTCCGTATCATGCGAATAATTCCGACAGTTTTTGTATTGAAAAAGCTAATGCGATTGTGACACGGCTGAAGTCTGCGGGTTTCACTTGCACTGTTTCAAAACCAGCCTTGCGTGCCGAAACAACCTCCGCTCCAGTAAGCGACTATGTTGTCGATACGACCCACGCCCCGACGCAGGAGGCGTCTTCGAGTTCAATTGAGACGATGGATGCGCCGGTCCCGTTAGCTATGGAGCCAGTTGGTGGAACAGCATCAACAGGTGATTACCAACAACCCCAACAGGAAGATGACGTATTAGAAGAGCGCATGAGCCAAATTCTTGCGCAGCCATCACTGGCTGAGCCGTCTGGTGAACCGGCCGTGTTGGTCGAACAGCGCGCTGAGACATCGAACGTGAGACACGCGCCGATCGGTTCCGGTCGTATGTTGGGTGCAGCACCTGATGCGCCGAAACCCGCGACTGCGGTTACAACCGCAAGCCTTGCGCAAGAACCGGCTCAACCGGTTACTACGCCTACGGTCGTTAGTAGTCAGCAATCACCGGCAGATAATTCTGTTCCGCAATTAACTGAGAAAAAAGAACCAAAGAAATCAACGTCCGTACTGCGGACGCCGCAAGAGGTCATTTTAGCTTCTATTTTCGCTCAGGCTGCTGCGTGGAATGAAGGCAATCTGGAAGCATTTATGGAGACCTATTGGAAGAGCGATGACTTAAAATTCGTCTCCAACACCTCGATCACGCGCGGCTGGTCGTCGACGATGAAGCGTTATCGTGAAACCTATGGCGGCGGTGCAACCCTTGGCCAACTCGGCTTTGAAAAGCTTGACGTGAAAATGATAACGGATGATGTGGCGACTGTGACCGGCCGATTTAATCTAGATCAAGATGGTGAATTATCGAGCGGTACTTTCAGCTTGGTGATGCGTCGCGATAATGGCGCATGGCGCATCGTTCATGATCATACGTCCTCGGACGAATAATCAGTCATCGATACTTTTCCCGATTTTTTCGGCAAGTTCTTTGAAGCTATCTGATGCGGGGTGCTCACGTGCTGCAAGCGGCATTCCCTCATCTGAAGCCTGACGAAGCTCTGGGTAAAGCGGTATTGAACCTAGAAACGGGGCCTCTAGGGCATTAGCGGCCTTGCGTGCGCCGCCTTCGCCAAAAATATACTGACGCGATCCATCCGGCATTTCGAGCCAAGCCATATTTTCGATAATGCCGAGAACAGGTGTTTTTGTCTGCCGAAAAAGCGCGACTCCGCGGCGCATGTCGGCCAATGCCATTTCCTGCGGTGTAGAAACAATTACCGCGCCCGATAACCGTTTCGATTGGATCAGGGACAAATGCGTGTCGCCGGTCCCGGGCGGGGTATCGATGAGAAGGATATCAAGCTCGCCCCAATCTACATCGGTCATAAGCTGCCGTACCGCGCCCATTACCATTGGCCCGCGCCAAGCCACCGCTTTTTCTTGATCGACCAGCCAGCCTATCGACATTGCTTTTACGCCATACGCCTCATGGGGCACGATTTTGCCTTCGCGCATAGTTGGTTTGTCTTTGAGGCCAAAAAGAGTGGGTAGGGACGGGCCATAAATATCCGCATCAAGGATCCCGACCCGTTTTCCGGTAGCGGCCAGTGCGACGGCCAGATTTGCTGCGACCGTAGATTTTCCGACCCCGCCCTTGCCAGAGGCAACGGCAATAACGCTTTTCACACCGGTCAGTGTTTCACCAGCGGCTTCGATCTTTGGTTTTCCTTTGAGGCCAAATGGATTTGCATGGGCTCCGGCTGGCGTGGTCGGTTTTTGGGTTTGCGGGGATTGGGCCTGATGCGCGGTCGCAACTGCTGAAACCGATGAAACACCGTCCACTGACCCCGCTGCCGCTTTGGCTGCTTCCAAGAGCGCCTCGGAGGCTTGGCGGTCCGCGCCGGCTAGTTCTAAAGTGAAACGCACGCGGCCATCGTCATCGGCCGCAAGACCGCGAATCGCGCCGGCAGCGATAAGGTTGCGTCCCGAGGCGGGATCGTTAATGGTCTCGAGAGCGGCGCGAACGCGCATGATCAGGGGATTGGTCACAGTTGCCTTTGAAATCCTTTAAAAAAACGCAGAGCGCGCGTTGCACGCGGGCAATTTGGTAACATATATACGGCTCTATACAGTCACTTCCACCAGTGCTCGGAAAATGAATCGGGCGCAAGGTGAAATAATCAAGCAAAGAGAGGCTCAATGCCCTGGCAAGATAATTCTGGCAATGGCGGCGGTCGCGGACCTTGGGGGCAGCCCCCTCGCGGTAATGGCGGCGGAAACAATAATGGCGGCAGACGGAATGATCCGCCGGATCTCGAAGATCTGCTTCAAGCGTCTCGCCAGCGATTAAAGCGGGCCTTTCCCCGTGGCGGCCGCGGCGGCGGAAACGGTGGCGGTGGTTTCAATATGTCGGCTGCAACCGGTGGTCTGGTCGCTGGGGCGGTTGTGTTGTTATGGCTTGCCAGTGGTATTTATCAGGTCGCAACGAATGAACTTGCCGTTGTAACGACCTTTGGAAAATACGACACCGTCAAAGGCCCAGGCCTTCATTGGCATATACCTGCGCCAGTGCAGAGCGTGAACAAACAGCCAGCGCTAACGCTCCAAGATACAGTTATTCCGGCGAATGATCGCCGGTCCGGTCAGTTATCGCCGGGCCTTATGCTGACTGGTGATAAAAATATCGTCGATGTCGCATTCACCGTACAATGGAAGATCAAATCAGATCTCGTGCCCGCACCCGGTGAAGACCTTCCCGGTGTCGCACAGTTTGTGTTCAACATTGATGATCCGGCTGCATTGGTGCGGATGACCGGCGAAGCGGCAATGCGTGAAGTCGTAGGGAGTAATACCCTAGATTTTGTTCAGACCGAAGGCCGCGTTGAAGTTGCTGAGGAAAGCAAACAGTTGATGCAGGCGGCGCTCGATAGCTATCGCGCCGGTATCGACATTGAACGTGTCAATATGACCCTTGCCGAGCCGCCAACTCAGGAAGTCAACGAAGCCTTCCGTGATGTTCAGGCTGCGGAGCAAAATCAGGCGACAGTCATTCAAAATGCACGGCAATATACAAACCAGGTCGTGCCTGAGGCACGTGGTGAAGCGCAACGCATCCTTGAGGAGGCGCGCGGTTATGCAGCCGAACGGACTGCGGATGCCCGTGGTCAGGCGGCGCGCTTCAATGAAATCTACACAGAATATGCGCAAGCTCCAGAGGTGACCCGTCAACGCATGTATCTCGAAACAGTAGAGCGGGTTCTTGGCGACATGGATAAAGTTATCGTCGACGAAAACGCGGGGTCAGGCGTTGTGCCGTTCCTGCCGCTGAATGAGCTGCGCAGAAATCAGGGAGCAAACTAAGATGAATAAACTTCCATTGCCCCTAATTGGTATTGCGGCGCTTGCCGTTTTGGTCGTCATTTTGAACTCGGCGTTTATCGTTCCGGAAACTCATTCGGCATTGGTCTTCCGTTTTGGTGAGCCGAAAAACCAGTACACCGAAGCCGGCCTTAAGTTTAAGGTGCCGTTTGCAGAGAGCGTCGATTTTATTGACAAGCGAAATCGTAATCTTGAGCAAGGTCAAACAGAGATCATTGCCCGCAATCAGGAACGACTAATCGTTGACGCGTTTGCTCGGTATCGGATTATTGATCCACTGCGTTTTTATCAGTCAGTCCGAAGTGAGACCATTGGTGAAGACCGTGTCGGTTCTCAGCTCGAAGATGCTTTGCGCGCGGTGTTAGGCTCTGTGACGGTTGACGAAATTATCTCTGAACGCCGTAGCGAATTGATGGGTCGTATCCAAGAGCAACTCAGTCAGTCTGCAAGGCCATTGGGTGTTGAGATTATCGATGTTAAAATCCGCCGTGCTGACCTGCCGCAAACCAACTCAGAAGCGGTTTTCCAGCGGATGATCGCTGAGCGGCGTCAGCTTGCGCAGCAATATCGTTCCGAGGGTAGTGAGCGCGCGAACCAGATCAGGGCGCAAGCTGACCGTCAGGTTATCGAGATCAAGGCGCAAGCCGAAGAAGAAGCGCAAAAGATTCGCGGTGCTGCGGATGGTGAGCGAAATGCGATTTTTGCGGCTGCTTACAGCAAAGACCCAGAGTTTTTCGCTTTCTACCGCTCACTGTTAGCTTATGAGGAAGCCCTCAAGAAAAGTGGCGAAAGCGGCGACACAACCATCCTGCTCTCGCCAGAAAGCGAATTTTTCCGCTATTTCAATAACTTGGACGGAAAGCGGAACTAACTCGAAAATTGATCGACGATTGACCGCCGGGATGCGCGTTTGAGGCGTTTCCCGGCGGTGCTGTTTGGGTTAACCTATTTCACCTAGGGTATTTTTCTCGGGGATAGAGTAGAGGCGAATATGGCTCGAATGGGGATTGTGCGTAGTGTTCTGGCGAGCGTCGTTGCGTCGGGAAGCCTATTGGCTACAGACTTTAGTGCGGTCGCAGCGGGGCGCGGCGCGCCAGACAGTTTTGCAGATTTGGCCGAGCAGTTAACGCCGGCGGTGGTCAATATTTCCTCTGCCCAGCGAAGTGCTGGTGGACGCGCGACCGGGGAGCTTGCGCCGCTTCAACGTAAATTCGACCGCCCGGCCGTTTCTTTGGGGTCCGGGTTTATTATCGATTCATCCGGTGTGGTCGTCACAAATAACCACGTTATCGACAACGCCGATGACATTACGGTCACCTTGCATGATGGCCGTGAGTTTTCGGCGAGCGTCATTGGCCGCGACCGCGAAACGGATTTGGCGGTAATGCAGCTTGATGGTGGCTCGACCAAATTTCCCTATGTCAGTTTTGGCGACTCTGACGCCGCAAGGGTCGGCGATTGGGTTATTGCAATCGGTAATCCCTTTGGCCTTGGCGGCACAGTGACAGTCGGAATTGTTTCTGCACGCAATCGGGATATCAATTCTGGTCAGTATGATGATTTTATTCAAACTGATGCAGCTATTAACCGCGGTAATTCCGGCGGGCCGCTCTTTGATATGGACGGCAAGGTCGTTGGGGTGAACACGGCGATCTACTCACAGACCGGTGGTTCTGTCGGTGTCGGGTTTGCAGTGCCCGCCGATCTTGCAAATACGGTCATCTCGCAATTGCGCGAGTTTGGCGAAACGCGGCGCGGCTGGTTGGGTGTCTCTATTGATGATGTTTCACCGGAGCTAGCTTCATCGCTTGGTCTGCGCGCGCCAAAAGGGGCGTTGGTAACAGTCGTTCGTCCCAATAGTCCCGCTGCCGATGCGGGCCTTGCGCCGAATGACGTGATTTTGCTGTTTAACCGCCGTAACATAGATAGTGTGCGTGACCTCACGCGTGCTGTGGCAGATACGCCCATAGGTACGACGGTGCCACTTGTGGTGCTGCGTGATGGACGCCGGGTCAGCGTCTCGGTCCGCGTTGACCGCCGCGAAACCAGAATGCTGGCGGCGAATTCTTCAGGCATTTTACCTGCGAATGCCGCGAAAGGGTCCGGCCTTACATTGCAGGAACCAACAGAGGAAATCCGTCAAGCCTTTGGGCTTCCCGCAACGGTGCAGGGGGTTGTCGTCACTGCCGTTGATCCGGAAAGCCCTGCAGCAATTGTTCTGCAGCCGGGGGATATCATTCTCGAAATCGGTTGGGAGCGCGTTACACGACCGTCAACGGCGGTCGATAAGCTCGGTAAACTTCGTAACCTCAATAGCGGGCCAGTGCAGATCTACGTGCAGCGTGGTGATTTGCTGTTCTACGAATCGTTGCGCCCTTAATGTTGAAATTCCGTTTGCGGAATGCCTTGCAGGTATAAAAGCGCTGTTAGATCAGCATAGTCTATTCTCGCATGTGCTGCAGCGGCGACTGCGGGTTTCGCGCGAAATGCGACGCCAACACCTGCGGCCCCAAGCATGGATAGGTCATTCGCACCATCACCGACCGCGATTGTATCCGCCAATTTTATATTGGCTTCATCGGCTAGACGTTTGAGTGCTTTTTCCTTTGCTGCGCGGCCTAATATGGGTGTTTTAACTTCGCCCGTAAGTTTACCGTCATTCGACAGCAGTTCATTTGCCTGATTGTATTTAAAGCCGGTTTCCTTTGCGACGCGGCTTGTAAAAAAGGTAAAGCCGCCGGAGACCAGTGCGGTCATTGCGTCCATCGCATTCATCGTTTGAACCAAAGTTTTCGCACCGGGGGTTAGCGAAATTTTGTGTTTGAAGGCTTCAATCAAAACCTCTTCTGAGAGGTCCTTCAGCATTGCAACGCGCGCCTTTAGCGCTTCATCGAAATCGAGTTCACCGCGCATTGCGCGTTCTGTGATGTCAGAAATTTCTTCGCGTTTTCCCGCATAATCCGCAATTTCGTCGATACATTCTTGTTCGATGATTGTTGAATCCATATCCGCGATCAGCAGTTTTTTACGCCGATTTTCTGCTGAAATGAGGTTAATATCGACCCGAACCTCGCGCGCCATTGCCGCCGCTTTGGATAACGCTTCCTTAGCAGGCGGCTTTGCAAGTCCAATATCATAGGCGATATTCGGGGCGAGAATGCGTGGCGGCGTTCCCTTGACCGCGTCGCCTATGCGGTCGAGAAGGTCGGAATCAATTGTTGGGTTTTCGGGATTAGCGACGACCGAGAGAATATAAGTCATACGAGTACGGACGGCTCCATGAGCGCTGCAAATTTGATCTTTATCGCAGGGCCGACCGCTGGCGGCAAGTCAGCGGCAGCATTATCTGTGGCGGAGCAGCTTGATGGGGAAATCGTCAATGCTGACGCGATGCAGGTTTACCGGGATTTATGGGTGCTGACCGCCCGTCCATCCGCGGAAGACGAAGCGAAAATCCCGCATCACTTATATGGGGTGGTCGATGGCGCGACGCGATATTCTGCGGGGATTTGGGCGGCGCGCGCCGCGCAGATTATTGCTGAAATACAATCGCGCGGAAAAACGGCGATCGTTGTGGGCGGCACGGGGCTATACTTTCGAGCCCTAGAGGAGGGGCTATCTCCAATTCCTGATATTCCGCAATCTGCGCGAGAAGAGGCATTAGACCGGTGGAATAAATTGGGGGCCGAAGCTTTCCGGCAGGAAGTCATTACGACAGATCCGCCGATGGCGCGGCTACCTGTTGGTGATACGCAACGCCTCTTGCGCGCTTGGGAAGTGCAAAAAGCAACAGGCAAGCCCCTCTCATATTTTCAGGCTTTACCGCGAAAGCCGCTTGTCCAAGAGGTTTCAGGACGTGTTGTCATCGTGCCTGTGCGCGAAGCCCTTTATGCAAATTGTGATCGGCGCGCGGCCCAGATGCTCGAAGAAGGGGCCATTGATGAGGTGCGCGCGCTTATGGAAAGAAAACTTGATCCTGCGATGCCGGTCATGAAGGCATTAGGGGTCGCGGAGTTGGTATCATTCCTGAGTGGGGCGGCGGATCGGGAGGCTACGCTTTCGCAACTTCAGCAAAACACGCGGCGATTTGCGAAACGGCAAATGACCTGGTTTCGCAATCAGGCGGCCGAATGGCCTCAAGTCCATAATGGTGCCGAGGCGATAAAATTGCTCAGTTAACTGGGCGCAGAAACAATTCACGTTCTTTCGCGCGGCGTTCTGTTAAATGTGGGATTGATTGCAATTCGCCGTTAATTCTGGCGCGATCATGAAATATAAATGCGTCTGCCGCGCCCTGATAGTCGCCGTTATTTAAAAGCTCCAAAACGGAGCTATTTGAAAAACGGGTTGAACCCAAATTATAGGCAAGTGATACGAGCGCCGAAAACTGGTTTTCATTGATCGGAACGACGACCAATTCGCGTACCGCATTTTCCGAGTAAGCAACATCTTCGCGCAATAGGCGTTCGGCTTCTGCTTCGGTTATCGTCATGCCGGGTTCTGCGGTGCGCGCATGTCCATAACCGATGAGCCATTGTCCATACAAATTGTAGGCTTCAAGCTCCAACCCTTCGCTTTCCTTGATGATTTCGAGCCCGGCTTCGTTGATACGAAGTTGCGAATTATCCGGCGCGTTTTCATCAAGAGATTCATTTGTTATCGAGGCGTCTGCACTTACGTCTTCGACGGCATCCGCAGCATTCGGAATTGGCTCATCTAGCTTGCCGAACCATCGCTCAACGGCGGTAAAAGCGCCTGCACTAATGCGGCTCGCCCAGCCCGGCGCGCCATTGCGGTCTCCGACGAGAACGCCCAATAGAAAAATGATGAGCCAGAAAAACAGTGAAATACGCATAGCTTACTCTCCCCGCCGTATTCATCATTCGCGCGGTGTTAGCCACAATTTCCCCACGCGATGGTGGACCTTTAAGCCGTCAATCGCAATGTTAACCTTTATCTTCCCGGATAGATTGCATAGGCTGTTGGGGAGCGTTATTTAATAACGTAAAGGGCACGGCTGTTTGGGGCTATAAAGCAGCTAAAATGGGGTTAGTTCGGCTAGTGTCGTTTAGACGCTGCGCTAGGTGGAACCGCTATATGATTGAGTTTCTGCGCCTTTTGGGGCGCTTGCTCACGTCGATGGATGCCAAGGCGATAACGTCTTTGGCGGTCTCCGTGATCTTGCTTGTTTTCGTCGTTTTGATGCTCGCATTCGGGCAGCAATGGCTAAATATTGACCAAGAAGAAGGGCTTACTCAACTTCTGGTGACTGCCGCTGAATCTCCTTGGGCAGTTATAGGGGTCGTTTCTATTTTTGTTTTTCTTGCGTTGACCGGCTTTCCGCAGATTTTCTTGATCACGGCGACCGTCATTGTATTTGGCCCGCAAAATGGTGCGATCTATTCATGGATTGCCACGATGACGAGCGCCACGTTGACCTTTGGTATTGGCCATTTCCTCGGTGGGCGTTGGGTTCGGCGCAAAGGCGGGATTAGGGTGCAGCGCACCATAGATTTTATCGGTCGTCACGGCATTTTGGCGAGTGGCTTGGTCCGAGTAGTGCCTTCTGCGCCGTTTATTGTCGTCAATGCCGCAGCTGGGGCCGCGCATATTCCGATGTGGAAATTTTGGGTGGGGACGGGGATAGGTATCATCCCTAAAATCCTTGTGGTAGCGGGCCTTGCGGCATTTACGCCCGATACGGAGGCATTGCGCGATGGCGTTTCCGGCGTGGTTGAATTCTTTACAAGCCGCAATCCCAGAGACTTATCGATAATTGCGTTGATTATCGCGGCTTGGTTGAGCTTCCTTCTATTTGTCCGCTGGATTTATCGACGCTTGCGGAAAAGCGAAAATGTTTATTGAAGAAACCCGTATGATGTTCGAGAATCCTGTTAATGCGTAAATATTCAGCATCGACCTTTTCTGGAAAAATAACGGCGATCGTGTCTTTGTTGACGATTTAGGAACCCATTAAGGATAAGAACGTCCGTGATTATTAGTATCCACGAATAGGACAAGCCCAATGTTCTCTACTTTGTTAGGCATGCTTTCTGCGGACATGGCCATCGACCTCGGTACGGCAAATACGCTGGTTTATGTAAAAGGCCGCGGGATCGTGCTGAACGAGCCGTCAGTTGTTGCGATTGAAACCCGCGGTGGCCGCAAGATGGTGCGCGCTGTTGGTAACGAAGCGAAAGAAATGCTTGGCCGTACGCCAGGTGAAATTGAAGCCATTCGTCCTATGCGTGATGGTGTTATTGCCGACTTTGAAGTCGCAGAAGCAATGATCAAGCACTTCATCCGTAAAGTGCATAATAGTCGTTCATTTGCGTCACCGAGGATTGTCGTTTGCGTACCGTCCGGTGCGACCGCGGTTGAACGCCGGGCTATTCAGGAATCTGCATTATCGGCAGGGGCTCGTAAGGTCGAATTGATCGAAGAACCGATGGCTGCTGCAATCGGTGCGGGTCTTCCGGTGACTGAGCCAACCGGTTCTATGGTTGTGGATATTGGCGGCGGGACAACAGAGGTTGCGGTCTTGTCCTTGGGCGGCATCGTTTACTCGCGCTCTGTTCGCGTTGGCGGTGATACAATGGACGATGCGATCGTCGCTTACATTCGCCGCATGTATAATCTATTGATTGGCGAAGCATCTGCAGAGCGTATCAAAAAAGAGGTAGGTTCTGCGATGATCCCGACGGAAGGGTCGGGCACAACTATTCAGATCAAAGGCCGTGATTTGATGCATGGCGTTCCGAAAGAAGTACGCATCGGTGAGGCGCAAGTCGCCGAAGCGCTTGCGGAACCAGTGAGTCAGATTATTGAAGCGGTGAAGGTTGCGCTTGAAGCAACGCCACCGGAATTGGCTGCTGATATCGTCGACACCGGAATTATGTTGACGGGCGGTGGGGCGCTGCTCAAGAATCTCGATCAGGTTCTTCGCGATGAGACTGGCTTGCCAGTTTCTGTAGCGGATGACCCACTATCATGCGTTGCTCTTGGTACTGGCGCAGCGTTAGAAAATACGAAAGCAATGCGCGGCGTACTGTCTTCGGCCATCTAAAGCCATTACAGCGTAAACGTCGCGACAACACGGATCTTGTTCGCGAGGCATGGAATTTCTGGGGCAGGACAGACGCGAGGGATTAGGACGTAAGGCGCACTCGCGCTTTGTCCTGTTCCTACTTATTCTCGTCTCGGTTTTGCTTCTACTTTCCAGCCTCTATTCAGCGCAAGCATCGGTTTTTAAGAAGGCGCGCGAGGGGGTCATGGACGCCGCGTCGCCGGTCCTTACATTCTTTTCTGCACCCATCAATTATATTCATGACGTTGCCGGTTCGGTTGGCGACTATTTTAACGTCATGGAACAGAACAAGGCGCTTCGCGAAGAAAATGCGGAGTTACGCCAATGGATGGTAGAGGCGTTGGAGCTGCGTGAAACGGTTGCCAGCTTTCAAGCGCTCGAAGGTTATCAGGCACCACCTAACGCGCAGCCAGTAACGGCGTTTGTTATCGGTGAGTCAAATGATGCATTTGCCCGTTCGATGATCGTTAATGCGGGGCGCGCTCGAAACATTGAAGTTGGTCAAGCGGTAGTCGACGATCACGGGCTGGTCGGCCGGATTGTTGAGGCCGGCGGATCCGCATCGCGTGTATTGCTGTTGACCGATATCCAAAGTCGTATCCCCGTTTATGTGGAGGGTGCTGATATTGAAGGCATGCTTGTCGGCAATACGCGTAAAAACCCGGTCATTAGTGTCACTGTAACTGACGATGAGATCGAAGCAGCGCCGGGACAGCGGGTTTTGACGTCCGGGGCTGGTGGTGCGCTACCGCGTGGTTTGCCTGTCGGTACGGTGAGTGGTGAGCGGAATGACGAAATAATTGTTGATCTCTATACAAATTATGCGCGAACGCGGATGGTACGGGTCATCAATTATGCCTTCCCATCTGTCAATCCAGTCGAAGAAGAAGCAATTGTAACCGGCGAAGACGAGCCAACGCCGGCTGAGGGTTAGGGCATGGGATACCGTGCTGAAAACCTGTTCCGACTTTTAAAAGCGATAACCCCGACGATTCTTGGCTTAATCGGGGTCGTCATGCTGGCGGCACCTATCCGGCTATTTGAAGGGTTTGCACCAACGCCAATCATCCCGTTGGTTGTCGTATTTTTCTGGTCAATTTATGATCCAGACTCATTGCCATCATTCAGTGTGTTTCTGATCGGTATTGTTCAGGATTTGTTAACTGGTGGTCCGCTTGGCCTGTGGCCATTGGTATATCTTTCCACCCAATTCATCGTAATGGCGCAAAGGTCTTATTTTCTGGGTCGCGAACAAAAGGTCGTCTGGGTCGGTTTTGGCTTTGCAGCCGCGGGCGCAGGGCTTATCTTATGGCTTGTGATGAGTTTAATGTCAGGCGTGTTGCTACCGATTTGGTCGTTGGTTTTGCAACTCGCTGCTACGATCATGATCTACCCGTTATTTGGTGCCGCATTTAGCGAGTTGCATCGGCGCGTTTTGGTGGAGGCGTAGGCATGGTAAAAGTGAATGCCCATGATCCGGAACGTCAAGAAACGGTCAGTCGCCGAACCGTTTTGTTTGGTGGCGGCGTAGGGCTGTTATTTGCGGGTATCACAGGCCGTCTTTACCAACTCCAAGTCGTCGATCACCAAAAGTACCTTGATCTTGCTCAGCGTAATCAGTTCAACCGTCGCGTTCTGACACCGCTACGCGGCGAAATTGTAGACCGCTTCGGTGCGCCACTTGCATCTAACCGCAAAAATTTCCGTATTTTGCTTGTTCCCGAACAGGCAAAAGATGTCGACGCAGCGTTGGATAAGATTTCCAACATCATCACAGTCAGCGATGACAAGCGAGCGCGGATTTTACGCGAAATTCGTCGGCGCGGATCATTTACGCCAGTTCAGATTGCCGATAATTTGAGTTGGCATGATTTCTCCAAAATCAATTTTGAACTGCCACACCTTGCTGGTGTTCTGCCGGATGTTGGGGAGACACGAGATTACCCCCAAGGAGAATCTTCAGCTTTTGTAATCGGCTATGTGGGGGCTGTGACCGAACGTGACCTCGCTGCGCAGGAATCCGATCACGAACGCGTATTGCTTCGTCAGCCCGGTTTCAAAGTTGGCCGAGAGGGACTGGAGCGAACCTATGAAAAAGAGCTTCGCGGTAGTGCGGGTGCGATCAATGTAAAAGTAAATGCGCATGGTCGGGTAATTGAGGAAATGGCGGAAACAGCCATTCCATCCGTCCAGGGAAAAACGCTGTCGCTAACGATTGATGCGGAACTCCAAGAAGCCGCGATGAAAGAGCTCGACGGTGAAAGCGCAGCGGCGGTGGTCATGGATGTCGTGACCGGTGATATATTGGTCATGGCTTCAACGCCAGCATTCAATCCCAATGATTTCAATGTGGGGATTGATCCCGATCTATGGCGAGAATTAAACGCCAGCCCCTATAAACCGCTTTTGAACAAACCGCTGTCAGGCGTGTATCCGCCGGGATCCACGTTCAAACTCGTTAGCGCGATCGCGGCCCAGCGGGCAGGGTTTAAACCGAACCACACTGCTTTCTGTAATGGACGTGTTTGGTACGGCAATCGTTATTTCCATTGCTGGAAACGGGGCGGCCACGGCACCGTCGATATGAAAGCGTCGTTAAAACATTCATGTGACATTTTCTATTACGACATTGCGAAGACCCTTGATGTCGATTTGCTTGCGGATACTGCGCGTAAGTTTGGTTTGGGGCAAACCTATGAATTAGGTATTCCCGGCCAGCAAAAAGGCATAATTCCCGACCGCGCCTGGAAGAAACAATATTTCGCTGGAAACCCTGCTAACCAACCGTGGTTCCAAGGGGAAACCTTGTCGGTTATCATTGGGCAGGGATATGTAACATCGACGCCGCTACAATTGGCTGTAATGTCGGCCCGTGTTGCGACCGGAAGGGCGGTTCGTCCGCGATTGGTACGCGCTGTTGGCGATCTAATTTTACCGGCACCCGATGCGCCATTGATTGATGTAGATCAGGAGCATCTCAAAGTCGTCCGTGAAGGGATGAATGCGGTGACGAATGAGTGGGGTACTGCCGCTCGGTCAAGAATCGAAGATCCTGAATGGCAGATGGCCGGAAAGACCGGAACAAGTCAGGTCTATCAGATTACCGCGGAAGATCGCGCGAAGGGCCTTGCCAAGCCTCAAGACCTGCCATGGGAACGGCGAGACCATGCCTTGTTCGTGAGCTATATGCCCTATGAAAATCCGCGATATGCCTGTGCTGTCGTGGTGGAACACGGCATTGGTGGTGCATCAATGGCTGGGCCAAAAGCTCGTGAAATCATGAAAGCGGTTGCGGCGAAGGACCCGGCCTCACGGAATGCAATCGATCCAAGAACCTTGGCGCACGCTTCGCCGGTAAGGCAGGGATAAGCAATGTCATCGATCATTCTTCCAGGTCGACGGCGCGGCGTACGGGATAAAATTTCCCGCCTTCATTGGCCATTGATAATTCTATTGACGATGATCGCAGGGGCAGGGGTGATAACCCTCTATTCCGTTGCAGAAGGCCATTGGCAGCCGTGGGCGCTTAAACACGCACTGCGCTTTATGGCAGCGTTCGTCATTATGGCCGGTATCGCGATGGTACCCATCCGATATTGGCTGGCCATGGCCTATCCACTGTATTTCGCATCATTGGCCGCGCTCATGGCTGTGCCCTTTATTGGCGTTGTTAATATGGGCGCACAGCGTTGGATCGAATTCGGCGGCATGCAATTCCAGCCTTCGGAGGCAATGAAAATTGGTCTCGTACTTGGTTTGGCACGGTATTATCACGGTCTTCGTGCCGAGCAGGTGTCGCACATTTTATATCTTATCCCGCCGGCATTGATGATCGGGGCACCGGTCGGGCTGATTTTTATCCAGCCTGATCTTGGGACAGCGCTTTTGCTGGCTGCGACGGGGGCAATCATTATTTTTGTCGCTGGATTGAGCTGGCGCATTGGGTTTGCGGCAGTGATAGGTGCAATTGCCGCCGGTTATGGTGCCTATCGTTTTGAGATTCTCAAAGAATATCAGATCAGCCGTATTTTGACCTTTTTAAATCCTGATCGCGATCCGCTAGGCGAGGGCTATCACTTGTTGCAGTCCAAGATCGCGCTTGGCTCCGGTGGGCTCGATGGCAAGGGTTATATGGAAGGCACGCAAAGTCAGCTAAAATTTTTGCCGGAAATGCAAACAGACTTCATTTTTACCATATTCGGTGAGGAATTCGGTTTCGTCGGCGCGGTTGGCCTATTGCTGCTGTACTTTGCTGTCATCATCACAGGGTTGTCGGTCGCAATGAACACGAAATCCCATTTTGGTCGATTGGTTTCGACCGGGGTTGTCGCGACATTTACCCTGTATGTGCTGATCAATACGGGGATGGTGATGGGGCTTGCGCCGGTCGTCGGTGTGCCGCTGCCATTGGTCTCCTATGGCGGAACGGTTATGCTGACGATTATGGCTGGCTTCGGTTTCGTGATGAGCGCGCATATCCACAGAGATCAGGATATGTACCGGTCGAGCGATCTTTAGGGCAGGATTTCTGCTGTCGCCGATCCTTAGAAATTAATATTGTTGTAGATGCGCGTCGAAATGGACGCAGAATGCCTCAAATTTCGCATGAGCGTCGTTAAGGAATTGCATTGCGGCGACAGCATTCCCGTCTTTGCAGGCGGTTTCGATTGCACCAGCGGCCTCAGCAAGTAGCTGAGCGCCAACATTTGCCGCCGAACCTTTGACCGCATGAGCATTTTTATAGGCGTCATTCAGGGAACCGCCTTTAAGCCCCTCGTCGAGGAGCGTCAGCAATTCTGTGGTTGAACGCTGAAAGGCTTCAAGAATCGCGCGCGTGCCATCGACACCCGCAGCCGCGATCAGGCTTTCGACCTGTTCGGTCTGGAGGTGAGAAGGCTCAAACAGTTGCGTCTCCTGCAAGTTTTTTCCCCGTTTTTAACGGCAATAAGCGATAAATCTCACAATTGCACGTGTTTTTATGTTCTCTCCCTTGAGCAATATTTGCTAACAACCGTAAAAATTTGTCTAAAATACATAATCACACCAATTCGGTGTCTAAAATTATAAGGGGTTGCATTTATGCAAGGTACGGCTGGCGAAGGAAGTCACTGGTCATCTAAGGCGGCGTTTATCATGGCAGCGGTTGGGTCTGCCGTAGGATTGGGGAATCTCTGGCGGTTTCCGTATGTCGCAGGGGAGAACGGCGGCGGGGCGTTTGTTCTGCTTTACGTAATTTGTGTCGCGGTCATCGGTTTACCTGTTTTGGTTGCTGAGTTGTTTATTGGACGCAGAGGCGGCATGTCCGCAGTGGGTAGCGTCGTCAAATTGGCAAAAGCCGAAGGCCGGTCCACATTTTGGGCCGCACAATCATGGATCGGCATGATCGGCGCATTTATCATTTTAACTTTCTATTCAGTAATCGCCGGCTGGGTTCTGGCTTATGTCATCATGATTGGCGGCGATTTAATTAACTCGATCGCCCAAAGTGGCATTGGCGGTCTTGCCGCCACTGCATTTGAAGGCCAGACCAGTGACGAGGTCGCTGCGAAGCTGGGCAATCTTTTGAACGACCCAACGCGGATGATCACCTATCACGCGATTTTTGTAATCCTTACCGTGGGCATTGTTATGCGCGGTATTAAAGGCGGCATCGAAGCGGCGGTCATGTTCTTAATGCCCGCCTTTTTTGTGCTTTTAATTGTCTTGCTTGGATTCGCGATGATCGAAGGGGATGCAGGTCGCGGTATTGATTTCCTTTTGGGTGTCCGTTTCGATGATCTTTGGGTCGGTGTTAAAAACGGCTCGGTCATTTCGGCAGCGCTTGGGCAGGCATTCTTCTCAATTGGACTGGGTTCAGCGCTTATGGCCACTTATGGGGCCTATATGCGCGAGGAGCAGGACTTGCCGCGTTCTTCGCGCCTAGTTGCCATTGCTGATACTGGCGTTGGTATTATTGCGGGTCTTGCGATCTTCCCGATCGTTTTTGCGATGGGCCTCGATGCGGGCAGTGGTCCCACATTAATGTTCCAAACATTGCCACTAGCGTTTCAAGGGATTCCTTTCGGTGGACTGTTCGGCCTGATGTTCTTTATTCTCGGCTTTTTTGCGGCGATCACCTCATCAATCGCATTGCTGGAAACGTCGACAAAGTGGGTCGATGAGCAAACCAAAAGCGATCACCGCTTTCTATCTGCCGGTGGTATCGGGCTCGTCGTCTTCATCATTGGTGTGTTCAACGCACTTAGCCAGGTCCCAGCTGTTGGTCCTAATGGCGAAGATCAGTCAACCTTCTGGAATACTTGGCAACCTTTGGGCGAGACGACATTGTTCAAAGGCATGGTGCTTTTGGACTTCCTCAGTGCAGCAACTGATTTGATTCTTCCAATTGCGGGCTTTATTACCGCGGTATTTGCGGGGTGGATCGTTTCTACTGCAACCGCACGCGAAGCAATCGGATTTAAATCAGAGCTATGGTTCCAGCGCTGGCGCTTCCTGATCCGGTATATTTGTCCGGTCAGTATTTTGTTGGTTATTGTCTATTCGACAATTCTGGCACCGATGCTCGGTTCGTAAATCGCAAAATTATGATCAATGAAAGCCGCCTGTCCTGTGACAGGCGGCTTTTTCTTTAGGGTTTCGTTAACCATAACCCCCTTGCCAAAAGGTGCGATGCGCCTCACACTCTATTTCAGGTTCAATTAATGAGAGGAGGTGATTCGATGTCGAGTGATTTCAGCAAGCCAATGAGGTCTTTGTGGGAAAAGCGCGGTTCGGAGCAGCCTTCGGAGCTCGTTTAACCACCGGATTTGAATAGATCTCGAGGCCAATTGGCTTACGGAATCGCGATCCTTAAATGGATTGAGGGCCGCTCGAACGAGCGGCCCTATTCTTTTGGCGGTAAAAAAGAAATGGCCCAGCTATTCGCCGGGCCATGATTGGTTAAAGGGATAAATCTACGCCAACCCAGAATGTCCGCGGCAGACCGGGGCGCAGTCCGGCGGGTTGATGCGACGCGATATATTCTTCATCGAAAATATTTTCGACCTTACCGCGAATTTTTACATTCTCGATCACCTGAATATAGGCAGAGACGTCAAAAACCGTGTGCGCATCAAGGCTGGCATTAAGCGCAATAGGACCTTGCCCGGCTGTGGTGCGGCGTTCTGATTGATAGAACATCGCGATCTCGCCACCCCACTTGGTATCTTCAATACCAGCTGTCAGCAGAAGCTGGTGATCTGCGACGAATGGAAGCTCGTCACCTTCTGAAACGGAACCCCACGGTCCGTATCCAGATGAAAAGCTGGTTTTGAACTCGGATTGGGTCAGCGTGTAGGTTGCTGATAGCGGAATAGCAAATGCAGTATTCAGCCACTGCGCTGCATCAACGATAGAAACAATTTCAAGGCCGTAAACATCAACTTCGCCGCCGTCGAATTGATCGCCAATGACGCAGCCGCCGCCGGTTGATGCTGTGCAGGTTCCCAAAAGGTTTTGGTAATCATTGAAAAAGCCAATCGCTTCAAAACTTGCGGCAGCATTTTCCCAACGTAACCCGGCTTCCCAGTTCGTTGATTCTTCTTCGCTGGAGTTTGAATTTCCCGGTGAGGGAGGAGCGAAACCACGATAAACGCCGCCAAGAATGGAGAGCTGTTCCGTTACATCGTAAACAACACCGAATGCGGGCGTTACGGCCGTGAGTGAATTTTCGCGCGTGGAAAGGCTCGTCCCCGTGCGGTTCGGATCAGACTTTCCATAATCGAGGCGCGTTAGATCAATATCTTCGATCCGCACGCCAATCGTTGCGTGTAGCCGGCCCCAATCAATATTGTCTTGTACGAATATTGCCAGTGCTTCGCCGCTTTCGATCCGGTTGGAGTCCGTACCAGGATCGCCAACACTCGTGCGGAGTAGGTCTGTGTCATTCGCTTGGAAATATTCGAAATTCTGGAACCGATCGACCTCGTCTTCATGCCAGCGGAGGCTACCTTCCAGATTGTGGGAAATAGCACCAGTATTGGTTTTATAGGTGACGGTCCCTTGAATGCCTTTTGCGACATAGTCACGCGCATTGTGGCGAATTTCGAGCGCGTCCGCAGCGCCAACAAAACCTGGTGCCGCTACGAGATTGGCGAACTCGACCGAGTAGGTTGTCGGGTCGTTCAAAACTGTCGAGAGCGAAGTGCCCAATACTTTTTCGAGCTTGAACCAGTCACGGGAAAATTCAGTGCGGTAGGCATTCACCGAAAACCTCAGATCATCCGTCAGGTCGGCTTTATATGTGATCTGGAAAGTCTCATGGTCGCTATTGAACTGGTCTTCCTGAGAAGCATTGTAACGCCGATAGGGATTTTCCGAGAAATCCGACCGTGTCAGACCCAAATATGTTTCATCCGAAGTTTCATCCGAACGCTGATATTTGAATTCAAGGCTTTGTGGAACGCTAGCGCCGTCTTTCGTGTAGAGGCCAGCTTTGATCATATAGTCGGATACGTCAAAGCCGGTATCGCCCCCGGCATCAATTTCTTTGAAGCCATCAGTGGATTGCTGGAATGTTTCGATCAATATACCGCCATCAAGCGCGCCAAGGTCTCCGCGACCGCCTGCATAGGCGTGAAGTCGGCGGCCGTCATCTGATCCCAATAGGAATTGCGCATTTGCGGACCAATCTTCTGGAATCGGCGTTGAGAAGAGATTGATAGCGCCGCCGGTTGTGCGCGGGCCATATTTAATTGCGCCGGTTCCTTTGGTGATTTCGATGGAGTTTATCCGGCCGGCATAAGGGAAGTAATAAGCTGCAGGTCCCGCATAAGGGGCAGGCGAGATCGGCACGCCGTCTTCCATGATTGTGATCCGCGCTGAGCGATCAGACCCCGAGCCACGAAGACCAATATTTGGGCGCAGACCATAGCCGTCTTCTTCTTGGATGTTCACGCCCGGTACCCGCCGAAGGGTCCGCAATATGTCGGTGTAGGATTGTTTCGCGATGTCATCGGCGTCGATATAGGTGATCGCGCCCGGCACTTCTTTGAGGCCGCCAGCCGAAGCAAAGACCGTGATTTGGTCAACGCCGTCTAGAGCGGCAAGTTCCAGATTGTCGTCATCTGCATTAGCCTGCGCTGACATAAGTGCGATTGGGGCCGTAAATAGAGCCAGTTTCCTTAACATTCTACTCGACTTTCTTATTTTGTTCGGGTCAGGGTTGCTTGATAATGATTATCAATTACCGCTCCGCTAGACGGACTGATAATGATTGTCAATTACAAGAGAGCTGAGGGCGAGGATTTATTGGCGGGTGTTGCATTGATGCCGGTATGGGGTGATCTCACCGTTGATAGGTTGGGCATTTGCTGAAATCCGTTTATGTCGTTGGACAAAACACGGAGTTTGGTAATGGTCGAAAAATTAACCGCCGATGCGCGTGAAGCATTTCTGGCTGGAAATCCGGGCTGGAATCCGGTCGAGGGCCGAGATGCGGTCAAAAAGACATTTGTATTTGGTGATTTCAATGCTGCATGGGGGTTTATGAACCGGGTCGCGTTAGCTGCGGAAAAGGCCGATCACCATCCAGAATGGTTCAATGTTTATAATAAGGTGGAAATCGTCCTGACGACGCATGATGCGGATGGTCTGTCTGAGCGGGATGTTTCCTTGGCGAAGTTTATCGATGCCGCCGCAGGAGGTGTTTTCAGTTAAAAATGGCTCGGTCGGGGCGGACACAAAATCGCCTTGGCTTCGCCTTCTATACGCCCGCGCGGCTACATAGTAAGAAACTGATATTACACGGGGAATAGGAATTATGGCGACAATCGCACTCGTTGATGACGACGAAAACATTTTAGCTTCGGTCTCGATCGCACTCGAATCCGAAGGTCACACGGTCAAAACTTTCGAAGACGGTGCCAAGGCGCTTGAATATATCAATGCGACGCCGCCTGATCTGGTCGTTTCTGATATTAAAATGCCGACCATGGACGGCATGGAACTTTTACGCCGCATTCGTCAGTCATCCAGCCTACCGCTGATCTTCCTTACTTCAAAAGATGAAGAAATCGACGAAGTGCTTGGGCTTACCATGGGCGCAGACGATTATGTCAAAAAGCCGTTCTCACAGCGGCTCTTGCTGGAACGGGTCAAAGCCGTTCTTCGGCGTGGGCAGGCCAGCGACACACCAACGGAAGACGAAGAGAAAAAAATTCTTCGCCGCGGGCCTTTAACGCTCGACCCGATGCGTCACGCCTGCCTCTGGAAAGATCAGCCGGTTATTTTAACTGTGACTGAGTTCTTGATCTTGGAGGCGCTTGCGCAGCGGCCGGGCTTCGTAAAAAGTCGAGATCAATTGATGGATGCGGCCTATGATGACCAAGTCTATGTTGATGACCGCACAATCGACAGCCATATTAAACGAGTACGGAAGAAATTTAGAGTCGTTGATAAGGATTTTGATTCAATCGAAACACTCTACGGCGTTGGTTACAAATACAAGGATACCTAATCGCGCATGAGTAAAGAGGGCGGGATCGTGCGCAAACGACGCGCACCCATGGCGGTGTCGCGTCTGACGCTGACGATCGTCCTCGCCAATCTTATTGGGCTTGTAATTCTTCTATTAGGAACTTTCGCCCTTACGCAATATCGCGATGGATTGGTTCAGGCAAAACTCGAAGGCGTGCGGGCGCAGGCGCAGATCATTGCCGATGTCTTGGCGCAAGTCGCCATAGATGAAACGACTTGCCAGCCCGTCGAAGAAGCGGATATCGCCTCGCAAGATGAATCAGCGGTTTGTTCGTTATCACTAAGCCAGCGGGATGTTCGCGAAGTCTTTAATCGGGTGTGGGATAGCTTTGAAGGTCGTGTACGGATTTTCAATGCGCCCCAGACCTTTGCCGACCCGCCAATCACCGACGCACGTAGCCTTCTGATTGAAGACGTCGTTTTGCGCGAAGACGAAATTGTCGCGCAAGAGCTACCGTCGATTGACGACGGAAACTCGGATTGGACGAGTTTCAGCGCGGGCGATATCTGGCGACGATTGTCCCGTTACTTTTCACGTGCCTATCGCGCGGAAGCTGCGCGCCGCACGATTGAGGATGAACTTAACGCAGCACTGCAATCCTCGCCGTTTGCCATAGAGCGCGGTGCCGCGTCAGTCAGGGTAAACGAAGAAGGCGAGATCGTCGCCTCGGTATCGGTACCTATCAGGCGCGTGCAAGCTATTTATGGGATCGTGACGGCGGAAAGTGGCGGCATTGATGAACTGGTGGAAGACGCACGTTTGTCGATCCTGCCGTTTTTTGGATGGGCCGTTGCAGCGGCGATTCTCTCATCACTATTGCTCACGACGATGATTGCTCAGCCTATTCGTCAACTGGCCATTGCCTCGGACAAAGTACGCGAGGGAATCGGCGCAGCGGGGCGGGCCCGTATCCCCGATTTTACAAATCGTAGAGATGAAATCGGTGAGTTGTCTGGATCACTGAAATTAATGACGCAGGCGATCTATGCGCGAATTGATGCGATCGAAAGCTTTGCCGCAGATGTGTCGCATGAATTGAAAAACCCGCTGACGTCTATTCGAAGTGCCGCGGAGACACTGCAGATCGCGAAAACACCTGAACAGCAGGCGAAGTTGCTGGCTGTCGTGCAAAAAGATGTGGCGCGTATGGACCGGTTGATCACCGACATTTCCAATGCGTCGCGCCTTGACGCGGAACTCGCTCGGGAAAGCCGCGAAGCGATTGATCTTGGAAAGCTGATAAAAGACATTGTGTCGGTTTATGCAGATACTGCGAAAGACGGCGATGTCTCGGTCCAATATGAAGAACCGATCAAACCAACCTACATTCTTGGGAACCCCGGGGCATTAGGGCAGGTCATTCGAAACCTGATCGACAATGCCCGGTCTTTCAGTCCTGATGGCGGCGAGGTTAGGGTCGTGCTGGAGCCGTCGAGCGCACGGTCTACCTTCTCGCGGATCACAGTTTCCGATGACGGACCTGGGATACCGCCCGACAATCTAGAATCCGTTTTCAAACGTTTTTATACCAAACGCCCATCTGGTGCGTCATTTGGTAATAATTCCGGTCTAGGCCTTGCGATTTCGCGCCAAATTGTGAATTCCCATGGTGGCCGGATTTATGCGGAAAACCGTCTCACAGATCCGGATAATCCGGATAGTGAAAGGCTAGGCGCGCGCTTTGTTGTGGAGCTTCCGAGCCAAGAATAGCAATTTTTGGTGGACATCTGGGAACAATCACGCACCATAGTAGCGTTGTGACGGAGTTGAGCAGAAACAAATGATTGGACTCGTTGTTGTAACCCACGGCCGGCTGGCGGAAGAGTTTCTTTCCGCGGCCGAACATGTGGTTGGCCCACAAGAGCAGGTAAAAGCAGTTTCAATCGGGCCGGATGACGATATGGAAAAGCGCCGGCAAGATATTCTCGAGGCTGCACGGTCCGTTGATACCGGCGATGGCGTCGTCATTTTGACTGATATGTTCGGTGGCACACCGTCTAATCTGGCTATTTCTGTAATGGAAAAAGCAAATGCCGAAGTTGTTGCCGGTGTAAATCTACCTATGCTCATTAAACTCGCATCAGCGCGCGCCGAAGATGATCTCGCTGAAGCTGTTAAAGCGGCGCATGACGCGGGAAGAAAATACATCAATGTTGCGTCATGGGTTTTGTCAGGTGAGGCGTCGGAATAGGTGTCGGACGAAGTAACAGCGACCGTTGAAGTCTGTAACAAACTCGGTTTGCATATTCGTCCGTCGCGATATCTCTCATCTCTTGCTAAATCCTACGACGCCGTTGTTTCGGTTAAAAACAATGACCGTGTCGCGCTTGCGGATTCGCAGCTCGATCTGTTGATGCTATTGGCAAGCAAGGGTGCAAAACTGGAAATTTCTGCGACTGGTCCTCAGGCGGCAGAAGCAGTCGATTCAATTGTCAAACTGGTTCAAGATAAGTTTGGCGAGAAAGACTAGGCGCTCGGACGAAGTCGCGTTTGAGAAATCGTAACCGGCTGTCCTTCGCGAAGCCGTTCACCCCCTCGAATGACAACATTTTGCCCCGGTTCGAGATCGCCCATGACTTCGATGAACTCGCCTTCCGCAGTGCCTAGTTCGACATCAACACGCTTTGCCAAATTGTCTTCGCCGACGACAAAAACGCTAATCCGATCCGCGCGAAGAATTAATGCGTCTCGTGGTACTGCAGTGACGCGTTGTGGTATCGCGGAGGGAAGGTGTACCCGCACAGCCGATCCAATATACCAACTTGTCTCGGCGGGAAGTTCGAGACGAATTTCCAGCATCCGTGATCGCTCATCACCGACCGGGACGATTGTGCGCACCTTACCTTCAAGTGTCTCTACGCCATTTGCCACCCGAATGGTCGCGCCCGGGCGAATGTTTTGCGTTAGGCCAATTGGTGCTCGGGCGGTGACTTCCAAATGGTGTGTGTCCACAAGGCGGATTAACTCTGTACCCGGAGTGGCAAATTCGCCGATTTGGGTTTCTTGTGAAACAACTCTGCCAGAAAATGGCGCGCGGACTTCGGTTCGACTTAAATTCGTCTCTGCGCGTTCAAGCGCGACGCGCGCTCGTGCAACAGCCTGATAGGCTTCATCGCGATTTGAACGCATTTCATCAAGCGTCGCTTCGGATTCGCCCGCTTCTTCGCCAAGACCTAAATAACGCTTGTATAAGCTGTCGAGATATTTCGCACGCGCATTGAGGCGCTTTAATTCGGCTTCGGCGTCGTTCTTCGCAAAGGTTGCATCCGACGGGTCGAGCCGCGCGATTAAATCACCTTCGTTGACTTCAGCGCCTACTTCGGCGACCCATTCAACTTTCGCGCTCGTCGCCGCGGAAACGCGGCTATCGCGGATAGAGACGATCGTCCCCGGTGTTTCTGAATGTGGTGCAAGGTTTCGGCTTTCAACCTTTGCCAATGCGACCGCCGCAGGGGGAGGTCCTTGGGGTTCCTCTGTTGCTTCCGCGCTTTCAGTGTCGGGGCTCGCGCCGACATGTCCGCCATAGACAAATGCAGCACCAGCGGCCACAGCGATGAATGTCGCTGCTATTCCAGAATAGGCGATTTTACGGTTCATGACGAAGCTCCTTATTCTGCGGGCTGCATGCCGAGGGTTGGCAAATCTTTGTGGACGTGACGCGCGGCACCTAATTGCAGAAGGGCGGGCAGTAAGAAAAGCGTGAACAAGGTGGATATAGCCATCCCGCCGACAATGACCGTCGCGAGCCCGCGATAGATGAGGCTACCGGCTCCCGGCGCGAGTACGAGCGGCAGCATTCCCATTAATGAGGTCGATGTTGACATAAATATTGGGCGTATACGAAGTAATAGGGCTTCGCGTACGGCATCGGTTCTGCTTTTTCCTTCTCGCTCGGACGCACGAGTTTGAGACACAAGCAGGATGGCGTTATTCACAACCAGCCCCAGAAGGATAATGAATCCAATCATGCCCAATAGATCGAGTGGCGTCGTTTTAAATAGGTCCAGCAATCGAATAGCCAATACGCCGCCTACTGCAGCCATCGGCAGGGTTATTATGACGAGTGCAGAATCTTTGACCGACTTAAACAGCGCAGCCATGATCAAAAACAGAATGACGACCGCAAGCAAGAAGTTCGCGCCAAGATTTTTAATGGCCCGGTCGAGGGAGTCGGCATCGCCACCCCAAATCACCGTCGCGCCCTGCGGAAGAACATCATAAATTTCATCCCCGGCATTGCGTTTTAACTGATCAACCGCTGGGCCGAGGGCCATGCCTTCCGGCGGATTAATGCCGAGCGAAATTGTCCGTCTGGCGTCTAAGCGACGCAATTGTTGCGGGCCGACATTACGGGTAACCGTGACCAATTCACCAAGCGGGACCACGATTCCCGACGGTGTCGCGATGGGTGCACTTTCGAGATATTCGGGTTCGGCCCAGTCTTTCGCCCGCAAGAAAACGTCTATTCTGCCATCTTCGTGGAAAAATTCGCCGAGCCATTGTCCGTCGCCCAATGCGCGAACGGCGCGCGCAACTGCGGCACGGGTCATGCCTACTTCCGCAATCCGGCGATCATTGGGAATAAGTTGTAGCTCAGGGGTGACAACGCCTGGGTCCGGATTTGGCCAAACTTGCGCTCCGGGTAGGGCGGTTTGAATAAGCTCCATAGCGGCCGGCATTGATTCAATCAACGCATCGTAATCGGCAGCTTGGAGCTGTAGGTTGATTGAACCGGCTCCGCCGAAATTACCAAATAAATTACCCTGACTCGCGAATACGCGCGTATCAGGGAAGCCGGACAGAATTTCATTATTGACGATGTCGACCATTTCATCGATACGCGATTGATCATTAATCCGCACACCGATGTTACCACCGAAATTATTTGAGAATAGATAGTAATTTCGCAATGCTGGCTGTTTCTCTCCCTCCATATAGGGACGGAGACGCTCAACGACGATTTCAGCGAATTCTTTGCGCACCGTGTCGGCGCTCGCCCCAGAGGGGTAACTAATAAACCCGTCAACCGCATCGCGCTTCACTGGGGGCAGGTAATTCAGTTGTGGCCATAGTAGGAATGCCACAACCATTGGGATGATCGTGAGACTGAAAATTATGACACCTCGTCGCTTATTCGACGATGTGAGGTTCATAATAAAATTCGCTACATGCTTTGCAAAATTCGGACGTTCTTTGGTCGTGCCGGAATTTTTGATAAAATAGCGGGCACCCGTCGGTAAGAGCGAGACAGCGACGACGAGGCTGAAAGACACAGCTATCGCGATGGTCAATGCGAGATCTGCGAAAAGCTGGCCTTCAACATCCTCAAAAAACATGATGGGTATGAAGATCGCAACGGTTGTGACTGTAGAGGCGAAGAGCGCTCCAAAAACTTGCCCAACCGCTTGTTCCGCCGCTTCAAATGGGGTCCGGCCTTCTTCTCGCAAGCGAACGAAATTTTCCAGAACGACGATTGCTGCATCAAGCACCATTCCCGTCGCAAATGCCAAGCCGGCTAATGAAATTACGTTGATTGACCGCCCGAATAGATTGAGCACAACTAACGTCGACATAAGGCATATAGGAATTGATGCAGCTATGATGAAGGTAGCTGCTGTGCGGCGTAGGAACAGCCACAAGGCACCAATTGCGAGCATGACTCCAATAACGAGATTGCCTGACAATAGGGCGATTGCGCGCTTTATAAATACCGACGGGTCGAAACTCTTATGTATTGCCAGGCCCATTTGATCCAGCGGGCCAGCATTCAACTCGTCTATAACTTCGGTGACCGCATTGATCGCTTCAAGCGTATTAGATCCTGGAGAACGCGAGACATTCATCCCTATGGCAGGGTTTCCGTTCTGATAAGATAGGCCGGAGTTTCGTTCATCAGGCGCGACTTCAATCGTTGCAATGTCGCCAAGCCTGATGGGGGCACCGTCTCGCCATGCAAGAATCGTCTCGTTCAATTGATCGGCAGTGAATCGACCTTTGAACCGCATGGTATAATTGCGTCGGCCAACTTCTATAGATCCGCCAGTAATATCTGTTGACTGATTAACATTCTGGGCAATTTCATCTAGGGTAATTCCGAATTGAGCGGCTAGATAGGGGTCGAATTCAATACTTAATATTCGCTCGCCAAGAGGGGACTGCACGTCAATACTCGCGACCCCCTCAATTGCTTCAAGGCGGGGTACAATGCGCTGTTCGGCGAAGTCCCCTAAATTTAGGTCTGGGTTCTCATTGCCGGGTAGGCGTTGCAAAAACAGGAATATAAGAGTTTCGGCACCACCACCGCCGCCATTATTAATTACGGGGCGATCAGCGTCCGCCGGTAAGCCGCGCACGCGTTGCAATCTTGCGTTCACTTCTGTGAACGCATTATCCATGTCAGTACCAAGAGAAAATTCAAGTGAAATCCAAGCGCCACCCTGGTTGGACCAGGATTGCATAACTGTGACACCGGGAATGCCGCGAAGTTCTCGTTCAATTGGTTCGGTTATTTCGCTTTCAACCTCGCGTGGTGATGCCCCGCGCCACCCCGTCCAAATGCCTATTTGAGGGCGTTCGATTGACGGAAATAATTGTACTGGCAGGCGGGTTACAGAAAGTGCGCCCAACATCGTTATTAGCGCTAGCACGACGAGTGCTGCAGCCGGGTTTTTCAGGCAAACTCGTGTAAGGCCCATTTAATCTCTCCCGCCTTTTTGACAAAGGTCTGAGGAGACTTTTACGCCTTCAATGTAAACATGCACCTGTAATGCGACCAATCGCAGGTAGTTTGCGACAAGCCGACGACGGGAAATTTTTATTATCTTCAATAATAAAAAAATGCGGTACACGGTTTAGTGTACCGCATTTTTCTTCCATCTAAGAATTTCTGGAAAATTAAAATACGCTTTTATTGTTTCTCTTGCGCTTTTAACTCTTGCCGCCGGCGTTTGATTTCACGCAGTTCATTTTCGAGATCCGCTTTCGCATCTTTGATTGCTTTTTCGCGAATATCGAGAAGTTCTTTTTCCTGAATAAATTCATTCTTAAAAAGGTCTGTGTCTAAATCTACAACGATCTGTGAGAACTTTTCTTCAGCACGCTCGAACTCTCTTTCAGCGTGTTTCCGTGCTCGTTCTTGTTGACGCCGAACTTCGCTTAATTCAGCGCGCCGCGATTCAAATTTTTCTCTTGCTTGTTCTTTGAATCTTAGGCGTTGTTCTTGCAATCGCGCTGTTGTCTCTGAAAAGCCGTCAAACGCTTCGATTGGAATTTCGATTTCTTGGAAGTTTTCGAAGGCCTCAAAGTCGTGAAACTGATTGCGCATTTTTCTTTCAATTTTTGCTAACTGTTCATTGACTTTGCGTGCTTTTTTCTCCGCTTCCGGATAATCAGGCGTCTTTGGCGGTAACGGTGCGGCTGGTGAAAGCGCCGGCACGACAGGCACTGCGCGTGGTAGATTTGTGGGCGGAGCCGTTGAAATCGGTTGTTGTATTATTTGGGCGAATACCCCAGCCGGATTGATTGTTTCGCCATTCTCTATGATTTCAAAATGCAAATGGGGTTTGTCGGCTTTGCCTGTGGCCCCGACTTTTGCGATTACATCGCCGGCGTCTACGCTTTCGCCTTTGTCAACCGCATAAGAGCCGAGGTGAGCATATCGGGTCAATAAACCGTGGCCATGATCAATGACAACAACCTTACCCCAAGCCTTTCCGCCTTTGTAACTTTCGGTAGCGTCGATTACTTTGCCGTCGCCAGCCGCCAATACAGGTGATCCATGCTTTGCGCGAATATCAATGCCGGTATGCGCTTTTCTATCACGATCCTGCGTTAAATCTGCGGTAAACTGAGATGTAATTTCACCGTCGACCGGCATGACGAAAAGGGTCGCGCCTGCTGGGCGGGGCGGCACGGCGATTGTTGCCTGCGCAGCAGCGACGGCAACAGCAAAAACAGCACTCAATGACAGGGCTATTTTACTCGGTGTAGACAGTAATCTCTGCGATGGTGCTCCCGATAAAATGGCATCCAGTCGCGCACGACGCGAGCGCTTATCAAAGGGAGTGAATGACGGAATAAGCTCGCCTGCAAATCCAGAATGCTTACCGGCCGCCAATCGCAAGCCTTGCACAAAGCAATTTGCATAATGATGGCGATTGACCCCGGCAGACAAGACCAGCGCATCGGCACCTTGTTCTGCGGCAAGATTTGCTTGCGCGCAAATGCGATGCATAAATGGATTAAACCAGAAAACAGACTTCGCCACAGTGCAGAGCGCGAATAATGCGACATCTCCGCGTTTTATATGGGCCATTTCGTGCGCACCCATCAGCGCCGCATCCTTTATGGATAAGCGATCAAGGAGATTATACGGCATGATAATTACCGGTCGGAATATGCCGTAAACGCAAACGCTAGAAACTATATGCGAGAAAACATAACGAGGTTGGCGCGACACACCAATTTTTAGACGCCAATTTTCAAGCGCAGTTTTAAGTTCTGGCTCGTCAATGTCGGCAGCAAACTTTAGTCGGTAGGAAAACCAAACATGCCGCAATGCTGCGAGAGCAAATACCATCATGAAGCCGTAAAAATAAAGGACGGCCATCATTTTTAAAATGTCCGCGATGGAAACCGTTGTCGCTACTGGCGCAAGAATTAACTCGCGGGATTCTGTTGTGGATACCGAAGTGCCCGCAAATTCTGACATCACCGGCAAAGCCGCAGGGGCGCGCAGAGAGACACCGAGGCTAGCAGCAATAGGTGCCAGTAGCGCGGGCAGGGCAGCGAGGATAAGAGCCGCAGGCCAAATTGTACTTCCTAATGACGAAGTGCCGGTTCTTTGCTCTTGTCTGTTTGCAAGATAACGCGCGCCAAGAAAGATAATGGGTGCCCAGATCATCGAAGCAAGAAGGCACAGAAAAAACGGTTCTATGATTGCACTCATGATTCTTCCTCCGATTTCCGAAGTACCGATTGCAGTTCTTCAAGCTCTTCGTCGCTAAGCAACTTTGAGTCTGAAAAAAATGCGGCCGCGGGGGTTGAGTCGAGTTCCAGTACCCGCTTTGAAAAATCGGCGATCATTCGGGAAAGCATGGTCACTTTGCCGATCTGTGGTTCGTAAATGTTCACGCCGTCAATTGCGGTTTTTGAAATAAGGCCTTTATCAGCCATACGGTCCAATACGGTCCGCACGGTTGAATAAGACCAGTCGAATTCGGAGGAGATTTTGCTGTGGATCTCCCGCGCGCTCATCTCTTTCGCCTGCCAGAGGTGTTTGAGTATCGCGAGTTCAGGTTTGGTGGGGTCTGCACCCTTTAGATCGGCCATATAGCGTAAAACCAATAAAACAGGGCGAATTGCCCCCAATTCTGATGGCTAGCTTATGGGATTGCGACAACTGTCGCAAGGGCTGTGCTTGGAGGTTTGCTGCGTTCTGCGACAAGTCGTTGTGGAGTTGCGACGAGTGGTTCCGGTGGACTGGTCTCAAGACACCGCCGCAATGGTTGCGGTAAGTCGTTCCAAATCCGCAGGCGTTGAAAGGCGATGGTCCCCAGATTTTACGATGGAGATCTCTATATCCTCGGTGGCCAGTGCCTCAGCGAAGCGCAATGCGTGGCTATAGGGTACCGCGTCATCCTTCATACCCTGCAATACCCTTACGGGGCAGTTGATCGGGATAGGGCCATTCATCACTAGATTTTTTCGGCCGTCCTCAATCAGTTTTTTTGTAATAATTTGAGGCTCATCGGAATATTCCGACGGTTGCGCCAGCCGACCTTCAGCATTGATGGTATTTCGCTCGGCGTCGGTAAATGATGGCCACATCAGCGTTTCTGTGAAGTCAGGGGCGGGTGCTATAAAGACGATGGCAGCAATACGCTCGGGCCGTTGCTGCGCTAATAAAGTGGCGATCCATCCCCCCATAGATGACCCGACCAGAATTTGTGGGCCCTCAGTTGCATTGTCAAAGACCGCCAAAGCGTCCTCAGCCCATTCGCTTATGCAACCATCTTCGAATTTGCCGTCAGATTCGCCGTGACCAGTATAGTCAAACCGCAAATATGGTCGGTTTTCCGATAATGCCCATTCGCTCAAATGCTCTGCTTTTGTGCCCAGCATGTCTGACTGGAAACCACCTAACCAAATGATGCCCGGCGCGATTGTGCCGTCAACTTTGCGGTATGCGATGCGGCCATTGGGGCCTTGCAAAAATTGGGGAGCGTTAGTCATAGAGCCTCGTTTATAGATTAATCTGCGAATAGGCGCGGGCATGAATATGCCGGTAAATATGCCTTCGGCAACAGGGAGCCGGCCAAGCGTAATTCGTTAATGATTATCCCCAATTCTGGGCGCGAAACCGAGGCAATGCTCGGATATTCAGTATCTTTTTAGTCGCGCAAGAAGAATTAGTAAGATTGTGCCCCCTCAATCGCCATATTCCGCTTGACGGGCATCGTCGGCTATCTTAAACGGCACCCTCTGATGAGCGTCAGCTTGATCTGATGCGGGTGTAGCTCAGTTGGTTAGAGCGCCGGCCTGTCACGCCGGAGGTCGCGGGTTCGAGTCCCGTCACTCGCGCCATTTAATTCTGAAATCTGGCAGCAAAGAATTTTGGCGTGAGCGGCTTAAATGGATGCCTGCGAGCATTCGGAAGCGTTTGCCCCGCCCAATTACTAGCCCCACTCCTTGCGCTCTGTTTAGTTAATCCAAATCTGGGCGCTTATATCGTGCTGAGCTGATGGCTAGGCCGATCTGTTAGGATCGGGTCGGGTAGGCAATTTGCGAGTAATTTAGTGAAAATGGATGACTCGTAATCGTGAAGCGGCGCATCAAAGATGTTAGAGCGCGCATCATGAAAATCCGAAAATTTTGCCGTCGTCTTTTGCGGGGCTAATTAAATTAAATAGAAACCTTTTGGCGCGAATAATAGGTCAGTCCACGGATTATCTCTAGCGTTGACCTCATCAATAAATAAATCAAAATTATCATCAATTTTGTTAAGGCGCTTACGGTCCATGTGGACATCCCACAAATCAAATTGAGCATTCATTTGTTTTAGCCATTCAGTTTGGTCTCTTAACGCTGCCGCAGCCTTTGGGAAAAATTCAAATATTCCTGCGCAGGGATATTTCTGCATGTATTGGCGAGCACCGTCAAAAACCCGTGGCTCAGCACCCTGAACGTCTATTTTGAAGAAGGTCGGGCCTTCAATATTCAGGTTTTCTGCTAGAGAATCCCACATAATTATGCGGACAGGAACGTGTTTATATCGACCTTCTTTCAATTGTTGAGCATTTGGTAGGGTGGTGCCACCTGTTGTAACGTTTGGTTTAAAGTAAAACCGTTCAACACCATTTATATCGCCCATAGCACCGCGCACGATTATTCCGTCACCAAATCTGTGAAGGATTAGATTGGCAGGGGCCAAAAGTCCTGCGTGGGCTGGGTCGACGAGAACATGAGATTTCAGGGCCGACGATACATCTTGAAAAAATTCGCTGGTTAGTAATGCTCGATAGCGGACAGATTCGCGACCATAATTTGCGCCTATATCCACTAAATTGAACGTATCGTAAACTTCGCAGAAGCGTTTGAGCAATTTTTCATCGCCAGCATTGCCGTTACCCGCGTACTTCCCAAAATCAACCGCTTTGCCTTCTGATATGCGCTTTAAGGCTTCTTGGCGAGTTAGGTGTCGATTATCTTGTGGTGTTGCGGCGTGAAGCCAATCATCCTCGAACACGAATAACAGTGTACGGTCGAATAACTGTACGAAATCAACCGACGTTTCGCCAAAGAGAATTGCATTGGTTGCGTCGGTGATTGCTTTATCTGCGACCAGCCCGAGCGCATGCTTCATATCGACCACAGCAGGGGAATCCTTTTGATAGTCTGGCAATAGTAAAGCACAGTATAGAGGCAATTAAATACAGTCTAGTAGAAATATTAATGATGATACCCTGGAGGTGGCGCATAAAGTCCACTTCCCCTGTTCGGCGCTGGCACTAAAATCTATTATCCCGGCGGTAGACCTTACTCGCTGCAAAGTCGTTTAATTTGCTCATATCCAAAAGAGGCCGGAACAGGCCTCTTCGCGTACGATCGAAATTAGAGTGATGAGGCCGTTTATCGACGCCTATACGGTGTTCGATGGGAACTTCCGCCAAACCATTGCACGAGCCGTGTGATCGCGTTCCCCCAGAAACGTCGTCTTGTTCCAGAGGCAAACGGCACGAGCGCAAACCCGACCAGTGTGGTCAGCTTGAATTCCATGATGGTGATGAAGAGCTGCACGGCGAGGGCAAAGAACACGACCGCAATCATGAAGAACTTGTGGAAAAAGCTTATTCGCCCCAGCCTGTCGCTGATCACTTCCAGGAACGGCTAACCCCCATCAAGTCCGACACCGACGATAAAGCCGATGCCTTCGATCAGCCAGATGCCGCCTGACGGTTCAGTCTGCTTGTCAGGTGGTCGGGGTTCGGCAGAGTGTGGACGGAAATCCACAAATACAAGCAAGGCGACCGATAAATAATAGTTGTGCATATTTATTATTTATAATATAATTCCATTAGTGTAGGAGACTTGCCATGCGCATTTTGCCGCCTCTGCTTTGGATATTGATGCTCGCCCTCATCGGAGTCAGTCATTGGGTCAATTGGGGCCCAAGACTTGTTCCGATTCCATGGCAGTGGTCAGGTGCCATTGTCTTTGCTATCGGTTTCGCCATAACGATCATTGCTAACCGGCATTTTAGTCGTGTACAGACAAATATACATACATTCCGTGACCCGACCGTGCTGGTAACGGACGGCCTATTCGCAATGAGCCGGAACCCAATGTATCTTGGTTTTGCTCTCGCTCTTCTGGGGGCTGCGCTTTTGGCTAATGGATGGCTGTCGTTAGTGCCGGTTGGCTTTTTCATCGCGGTCTCGCAACTACATTATATCCCTTTCGAAGAACGCGCAGCTGAGCGTGTGTTTGGTGACGAATGGCGCGATTATAAGACACGTGTCAGACGCTGGATCTAATATGCCCCGCCCGAGGCCTGACGACGACCTTGTGAAGGAACGAATGCTTCTCGCCGCCGAGACGCTACTAACCCGGCATGGACCGGACAAGGTCACGGTCACCGACATTGCGGCGCAATGCGGCATGTCCCAGTCCAACGCTTACCGCTACTTTCCGTCAAAAGACTCGCTCATGGCTGCCTTGGCCGTACGGTGGTTTGCGGAAACGGAAAATAAGCTTAACCGAATTGCCGTTTCAGGAGGACCAGCCGACGCGCGGCTGGCCGCGTTTCTTGAGACGCAGTTCGCCATAAAGCTCGCCGCGCACGACCAAGACCCTGACCTCTTTCAGTCGTATCTATTGCTGGCACAACGCAATCCGGACGCCGTTGCGCGCCACAGCGCGAAACTTTCGGACATGATCACGTCCCTCGCTGTAGAAATGCTATCGGAAAAGTGCGTTACCTCGCAAGAGGCTGCGGAACTCACGCGTGTTTTCCTCGACATGACCATACTTATTCGAGACCCCTGGATGATCGCGCGCTTTCGAGAAGAGTTGGACATAGATAGAGCCCGAAAAATCATTGAAGTGGCGATTTCCTGCCTTAACTCGTAACGCCTGAGGTGCGTGCTTTCTGGGAATTCGGGGCATTGTCGGAGCCGACGGGGTAGCTAATCGAGAAAATTTGCGTACACGGATCGATGCAGGCAAAGGCTTCATTGATTGCACCAAACCGAAAAATAATCGCCCCGACTATGGGGCTCGCCGCGTCTTCCGAAATGTTGGCCAGACTGGGCCAATCCGTTTCCACCAGATGCGCTTCGAACCTCTCGTTCCCGTCTCATGCCGTGTGACCTAGACGACGCCAGATAGGCCTTGAAACCGGCGCTTGCGAAGTATTTTCATCTACGCTTTGCGCATTCACCGCGACGCAAAATTCTTCTGCTCATGTTCGGCGCTGGCACTAAAATCTACCACCCTGGCGGTAGGCATTAACATTTCGGGATCGTCGGGGGGGGGGCAGAATCTGAAAATAGGTTGAATTGTGATTTGACGTTTCGCTTGGGCGCTTAAATGCGTCAACGCACGATGCGATAGTGGCCGCCTAAAGCGTGGTCTGCGTCACCGCCACTCAAGGCGTTGTTTCCGATAGGTTAGAAACCTTGTTCCCAACCCCGTTTAGAGAGCCAAAATGCTTATAGGCATCCATAACCCCATGGCGATCATGGCCAGGTTTTCGGTTAGGGAAACGAACCCAAGAGGAACATTCGAATTGCCGCCTACGCAGGCGCATTTCAGTTCTCGATTCTCTAAGTAAACGGCTTTAAAAACCGATATTGCACCGATGGTGCCAATAAACAGGGCCACCGGTGAGGCGATTAACGCAGCTGTTCCGCCAGCAATCATAAGAATACCCGCAAATGCTTCCGCGAAAGGATATAAATACGCATATCCTACGCGACGCCGTGCAAGCAGGTCGTAATTCAAAAACATCGTTGAAAAGCTCTCAACATCTTTCAGTTTTTGAAGCGCCAGCATTGTCATGGCGAATGCAACGAACAGTTCTATCGTACGTATCGTGAATATATCTCCAGTATAAGCCCCGGTCACGGACAGAGCGACAAGCGCGCTTATCGCGAAAATCATGAGAACCGGCGTATAGGAGGTTTCGTCGCCCTTTTGGCCAGTGCCGGTTAGGTATTGCCGAAGGGCGTCATATCCACCAATCCGTTCTTCGCCAATAAAGGTTTGCGGCGTAGTCGAAACATCATGTTTTTCCTTAAAATCATCTGTTTGTTCGCGTGTTGTCAGATGATGGTCTTCGACAGAAAAACCTTTTCGTTTCAATAGCCATTTTGATTTCAACCCATAAGGACACACATGCTTGTCCATCACCATTCTGTATAGAGTGGCTTGTGAAGCTTTTGTGTTTGAAGTCGTCATTGATTGCTCGCTTTGCATACCCTGTAGGGGTATATGAATGTTAGAGTACTTTTTGTCAAGAGGGTTACCGAAAAAGAGCCCGCTCAAAAAAACACTCGATGTAAAGTTGCCAACTGTAATTCAGCGCGAAAGTTCCACGCAGCTTTTGCATGAAAGAACCGATTATAGGCGCTTTGGGGCTCACGAAGGGCGCGGGGTTTGAGGGTGCAATAAACGCAATCAATAATCTTATGATACTAGAACTTTGGCCTTGAATTTTGACTTTTATCAATTACTTCGATTACGGAAAATAGGTGAATATCTATTGTAAAAATTGGAGAGTAAAATGCTCCAAGAAAGCTTATTACATCGAATTTTGAACCGCGTGATTGTCGACGGTGCAATTGTTGTTGAATACCCGTCTGGGCGAGCCGAAAAATACGGTCGTTCTTCGGAGGTGACGGATGACACGCCTAATATTTCTATCACAAGTAATCGTACGATAAGGCGTCTAATTGCAAACCCCGCCTATGCCTTTCCAAACGAATATGTGAAAGGAAATATTCGCGTATCGGACCAGTCCTTACACAATGTCATCGCAGTTCTATTCAAAAACATAGATCGATACCGGGCATCGCCGGGTGCACGGGTAAGGCAGGGTTTAGACGGCTTCTCAAAGGCGATAAGAGCGAAAAATACTGTTTCCAAGTCGGGGGAAAATGTCCGTCGACATTATGATATCGATGATCGGCTCTATCGCCTTTTTCTCGATACGGATATGCAATATTCGTGTGGTTTTTTTGAGAATTCGCAGATGAGCCTTGAGGAGGCTCAGGGCATCAAAAAACAGCGGATAATCGCAAAGCTAAATATGAAAAGTAATATGCGCATTCTGGATATCGGATGTGGCTGGGGCGGGTTGGCATTATCGATAGCGCGCCAATATCCGGATGCTAGGGTGATAGGGGTTACATTATCGCCAGGCCAGCTTCAGGTGGCGCGACGACGCGCGATGGATTCGGGACTTTCCAATCGCGTAAAGTTTCAGCTTACGGACTACAGAGATATATAAGATAAATTTGATAGAATAGTATCTGTAGGGATGTTCGAACATGTCGGCCTGCGCGATTATTTCGGATTCTTCAAAAAGATCGATTCGCTCCTAACCGCCAATGGCCTCGCGCTTCTACACACTATTGGCCGGTCCGGGGTGCCTCAGGAGACCAATCCCTGGATACGAAAACACATATTTCCCGGTGGCTACATACCTGCGCTTTCTGAAATCACGCCTGCGGTCGAAAAGTCTGGCCTGATAACCGGCGACGTAGAAATCCTAAGGCTGCACTATGCTCAGACTTTACGTCATTGGTTTAATCGATTTAAGAAAAATGAGGATTTAGCACAAAGCCTTTATGGTGACGAATTTTGCCGGTTATGGTCATTTTACCTAGCAAGTTCGGAGCAATCTTTCCGGTATCTCGACCATGTTGTCTTTCAAATTCAGCTTTTAAAGTCATTAAGATCGACGCCGATCGTACGTGATTACATGTCGAGTGCGGCCGACATACACCGTCCGGAAATGTCGGAGAAAGTACCATCCGCTATCGGATAATATCCTACAAACAGATGACGCGGTGCAATTATATTTAAAGATTCTGCAAGAGGGATCAGCGTTAATCCGACATATCACTGGCCGCGATTTCGGGTTGAGCATTTTGTGAACTGACATGAGCGATAATCGTGCCGGTGGCGAGGAGTAGAGCCGCCAAGAGCACGATAAATAATAAAAGATGCATCAGCTTTCTTCGGTCTCGGGTCATAACAAGTTACCCTTCGAAACAAACGGGTTTTCCGAAAACTAGCTCAACTTTACATCAATCGTGTTGATATAGGTCAATCGTTATTCATTGGATGCGACCGAACGTAATCGAATACAGGGATATAAATCTGGCCTAAGCAACCACCTGGCATCCCTTCTTGGATTTGGTTAGATTTACTCGCCTTGATGTTATTGGGCCTACATAGATCAACTCGGGTGCTGATATACTCAGTGTTACCCTTGAAGGGTTTCAATGACCTCTTTGTCAGATAGCTGGGGAAAGCTCCGGTACTGATTTCCAACCGACCAAAATTGTAACGGCATATCGAGGCAGACCACGTCGTCAGCATATTTTCGAAGCTTTGAAACAGTTTCTTTGGGTCCTGTTGGAACCGCAACAAGAATATTTTTGGCACCTGCGCGACGCATTGCCTTAACCGCCGTTTCCATGGTCGCACCTGTCGCGAGGCCATCGTCAACGATAATTACATTACGCCCTTCGGGTTTTAGTGGTTGGTTGTCGCCGATATAGAGCGCGCGTCGTCGCTCAATTTCACGTAGCGCGGTCGCCCGTATATCGTCGAGATATTTTTGCGAAATATTCAGTTCATGAATGATATCTCGATGGAGCACGAGGGTGGGGGCCGGACCATCAACGACCGCACCGATCGCTAACTCTGCATGTCCAGGCGCACCGAGTTTGCGCACAAGTATTATATCGAGAGGTGCGCTCAGGTGCTTCGCGATTGCCGCTGCTACCGGTAAACCACCTCGCGGCAGGGCATAAATCGCTGGATCTTCGATGTCTAATTTTTTCAGCGCACGGGCGAGAAGTTCACCGGCCTGTTGACGATTGTCGAACATCGGTCCTCCCTAAAATACCAAGTATAATCAAAAACGGAAAGCCCGAGAGGATATCGCGTTACGCCAAAGTCTCCTCCGGCGCGCTTACGACACCCGCTCTCGGGCTCCGTCATAATGGATCGTCGCGTCGCTAACGAATACTATTACCGGTTCATACCGCTATGATATGTTTCGGCAATGCACCTTTAGTTCGGCTCCCCATTATAGGCATTTAATAAAAGCATCCCGCTTTTGTTTGATAATTGATCTGCATCAATCGATGAATATTTTTCTAGACACAATATCAGTTTGCGATTTGGGGAATGCGATTGATCGGAATCAATCTTTATAGCCTAGAAAATCCTTATAGATCTGCAATGGTATCTGAACTGATGAAGCGAGGAGGTCAATAATGAAACTTTTGCATACGCTGCTTATCGCCGCTGCGCTATCGATCTCTGCTTGTGATTATAGTCCGAAATCCTCACTGGGATTCAGGCTTCCTGACGGGAATGCGGAGAAGGGGCAGAAAATTTTCGCTCAGTATCAATGCGCGAGTTGCCATGTAATACCGGGGCGTGATGATCTGAAGATTGATTCTGAACCGGAAATGAGCGTTGTTATTGGGGGAATGACAACACAGGTGAAAACCTATGGCCAGCTCGTAACCTCTGTTATCAATCCCTCTCATCGAATATCTCGGTACTACCGCAGCGAAGAATATTCCGATGACGGGGTTTCCAAGATGCGCAATTACAATGACGTCATGACGGTTAGCGAGCTGATCGATTTGGTGACATTTCTGCAATCGCAATATGAGGAAATGCCAAATTATTAGGATTAGGCTCGGTTTACCGGGTAAACCGACGTTTTGAGATAATATCACATCATAATTGCGTTGTTTGAATGTATTACTTTTGCGGATAATATTCTCAGGGTGCCACTTTAGTATAAGAAACAAATAAGTGCGCTCGGTGAGGATAGTATGGAAAGCCCGGTATTGACCGATCTTGAGGGCTCACTAGTTGAGGAGCTTCTAAATAAGGTCGATGCACCACTGATTTTGCTTTCTCCATCTGGGGACGTTCTACGGTTTAATAAATCCTGCGAGACGCTCTCAGGTTTTGCCGGGCACGAAGTATCAGGAAGAAAATTCTGGGATCTTTTTGCGTCATCAGAAGACGCAGAGCATGTTAAGTCTACCATATTCGATGCGCAGCAAGCAGATGCATTATTTGAATTTTCCGGATATTGGACGGTCAAAGACAATGGGCGCGTATTGATAGAGTGGTCCCTCCGGCCAATCATACATGAGGCTAACTCAATTTCGTACATCGTTGCTAGTGGCAAGGACCTGACACACCGGCGCTCGAGGGAAGCGGCACTCCAAGAAAGTCAGGCGTTTTTGCGGTCTATAATTGATGCCTCACCGGTGGCGGTCATTACCATAAATGAAAAAGGTCGAATACTGACCTTTAGCCGGCAAGCAGAGTTAACATTCGGCTATAGAGAAGTGGATGTGCTCGGCAAAAATATAAAAATGCTAATGCCCGAACCAGACCGGTCTCGGCATGATCAATATATTAGCCATTATGCGGAAACGGGTGAGCGAAGAATAATCGGCAAGGCAAGGCTTATTAAGGCGCTGAGACAAAATGGTGAGGTGTTTCCTGCGATTTTGCATGTAAGCGAATTCCACAATGATAATGATATTTATGTCGGGTTCGTGGAGGACGTCACTGAGCGCATAGATACCGAACGTCGCCTCAATGAAACTCAAGAGCAATTACATCACGCTGGACGGCTCGGGGCCATGGGAGAGATCGCGACGTCAATCGCGCATGAGTTGAACCAACCGTTGACAGCAGCGGCTAGCCTAACTGGCGCTGTGTCTTTGACTCTTAAGAAAGATAATGAAGAAAGATTTTTGAATACGACCGAGATGCTTGATGATGCGATAGGGGAGATCAAGCGCGCGAGCGAAATCATTAGCAATATGAGAGATTTCGTGCGTAAGAGAAAAACCGCACGAAGCATTCACGATGTTAATAAAGTCGTTGAAGACGCCAGTAAGATTGCGCTCATCGGCGCGGATGCGGATGGAATACGCGTTGAAACAAATTTTGATAAAAGAGCGGGCGAGATGATGCTTGATCGTGTTCAAATTCAGCAGGTGGTAACCAATCTTATTCGCAATGCGATAGATGCAATGCGGGCTGCGCCAGAACGGCGATTATCGATTTCGACGAAAAGGACTGATAAATGTATCGAGGTATCTGTAGAGGATAGTGGGGTTGGTCTTGCAGATGAAATCAAAGATCAACTTTTTCAGCCATTTGTGTCTAACAAAGACGATGGAACGGGTATTGGATTATCAATTTCAAAGGCGATAATTGACGCACATCAAGGCGAAATATGCGCACATAATAAAGAATCAGGTGGTTGCACTTTTGTGTTCCGTTTACCGATAATTAGTTAGATATAATGGTAGAAAAAGCCCGTCCAGTGTCGATATTCCTTGTTGATGACGATGCCGCAGTTCGGCGCGGCGTCTCGGCACTTCTTACCGCAGCTGACTATTCGGTGACATGTTTTAATTCCGCTGAGACTTTTCTCGATGAATTGCAGAATTGCGATCTGAGTAATGCAGCATTACTCGTCGATGTGTGCATGCCGGGCATGCAGGGAATAGAGCTGCTCTCACACCTGAAATCCGAAGGAACTGAACTTCCGGTCGTAGTTATGACGGCCCACGGCGATATTCCATTAGCCGTTCGAGCAATGCAATCTGGCGCAGCATATTTTCTAGAAAAACCATTTACTGCGGAGGAAGTCACAGCGGCGCTAACTAGAGCAACCAAAGAAATTGGGTCCGCGTCTAATCATGATTTGAGCGCTCTACCAGAGGTAAAAGCGCGGTTTGATGCATTAACGCCGAGAGAAAAAGAGGTCATTCAGGAGCTTGTCGAAGGCGCGACGAGTAAAGAGATCGCCCGGCGCTTCGATATCAGCCCCAGGACCGTAGAGGCCCATAGGAAAAACCTGATTGCAAAGATGCAAGCCGGCAGTTTCGCGGAATTAATCCGCATGGCAGTTGCGCTAGGCCTTTGTGAATAGTTGTCGCAAGGCGGAGAGTCGCAACGTAGAACTACCTACGTAGAAATACCTAGAAGTGCGCAAATTACTGAGCTTTTCAATGGTTAAGCGTCGTCAATAAATACCGACATCGCGGAAGCGTTCGGGTCAACGCGCGATAGCGGGGCCTTCAGTGTAGAGAATACCTAGGTAATCACCACAATATAAAAACCTTGATGATCCAATCAATATATTTTCGTGGGTTGCGTTAGGTTCATTCGTATCAGGTGAGGTTACTATGATGTGTTCAGCACAAGTCCAAAGTCCTTTTTACGACCAGAGCGCGATTTGGCCCGGCGCATCTGATTTCAAGCTTGCCAAAAATGCGAATGTCGTTCGGTTCAAAGCGGGCGAAACGCTCTATGTAGAGGGTGAGAGCGCGCCTTATTGTTATCAGGTCGTGAGTGGCGTTGTTAAGGAGTATAACACACTAGAGGACGGTCGCCGCCAGGTGGCTGATTTTTACGGGGTAGGCGATCTCTTTGGGATTTCGGAATTGGAAGACCAGCTACACACCGCTGAGGCCATTACTGATTGCGCTGTGCGTTGCTATTCACGCGATCCGTTTTTAAAGGCAGTCGCATCATGCCCCAAACTTTCTCAGCAATTGCTAGACACGCTAATGGCTCGCTTGCATAGCTCCCGCGAAAGGATGATCATGCTCGGTCGAATGAGTGCTATTCAACGGGTGGCAGCATTTTTAATTAGGCTTTCACGTGAACAAAAAGCAACGAGTAATATTCGATTTATAATGAGCCGACAGGATATAGCCGATCACTTAGGGCTTACTATTGAAACGGTTTGTCGAGCGCTGACCGAAATGAAAAAACGTGGCGTAATCATATTTGAATCCGCGCGGCTTTTCTCAATTCAGGACACGGCTTCGCTGGAAGAGATAACGCACAATTCAAATTAATCTATGGGGTTATTATTGTGTTCCGGCGGCAAAGAAAATTATGTCGTCTTCAATGCGCCATCACAATTGGTGTGTTCGCGTGATGCAACATAAACTTTGTAAAACCGCCCAATATTACCTCGCGCCACCTACTGTGAGAATACGCGCCCATCACAATCATATCTGCGTCACGATTTTCCGCGTGCTCTAGGAACCGCTCTTCGCGACTTTGCCCTTTTCTAACGCTGGGATGATTAGGTAGCGCGTGAATTCCATGCAAACGTAAAAAGGCCGCGGCTCTTTCAGGTAGGGCGGCCGCAGGTTCCAGTTCGCCTATTGAGCTAACGAACACAGTTTCCGCTTCTTTTAGCATGGGTATTATTGCGCTAAGTGCGCGCGCGGCTTCGCGCCCACCATCCCACGCAACGACAACGGTTTTGGGAAATTCTGCTATTGGTCCAGCGGCTGTATCAATGAGTACTGGGCGGGCTGATTGGAAAATCAGTTCTTCGATCATGGCGCTGTTGTCTGTTGATGGGGTACCTTTCGTTCTGGCGACGACTGCAAGGTCGGCAAGCCGAGCTTCGCGCGCAAAATCGAATGAATAATTTGAATAGAGATCGTCCCATGAGGCGGTGGTGCCCAGAGATTCGTCGTGGTTACCCATCCCGGTGCGCGCAATCCCTCGTTGTTCGCAGAGCTCCTCGTATTTGGTTTTCAACTCGTTAGCCAGTCGGCCGGCCCCGGCTGTCTCCGCGTTCATACTCTCTTGAAAATAGGTGCCAGCAATTGGGTAGTAATACCCAGCCGGCAAAGGAAATTTTTGACGAATATGGACGACATTGAGGTGGACTTTAAAATGTTTGGCCAGCAGTGTCGCGGTGTTAAAGGCCTGGACACCGGTTTCTATATTTTGAAACGGCACCAGAATATTCTGTAAGGTCATCACATAACTCCCCGGCCTGATTGAACGACTTAAACCCGAGCAACGAGACCTGTTATCGAGTTGATTGCCATTTTCATGGCGACGCCATTCGCAGTTGAGTAATTGAAGGCGGCTCGCCTGAACTTTGGCGATTACGTCTTAAGTTGCCACGATTTCGTATTCGCGGTTTGCAACTGCTTTCAAAACTTCGCCGGTCAATGATGCTGGCGCATAAAGCGCGACATCCTCGAGGCTAAGCATGCCGATAATCTCTTGCTGCTTATTCATCACGGGCAGCCGACGGACTCGATTTTGTTCCATAATACGGACTGCATCTTCAAGGTCTTCAGATGCTGAACACCAAAAGCATTCTTCCGACATAACATCACGAACAGTTGTCTCGCTTAGGTCCTTATTTGCGCCGACCGCCCGAATAGCAATATCTCGGTCTGTCAACATGCCGACCAGTTTATGATTGTCTATGACGGGTAATGCACCAATATTCTGCGTGCGCATTTTCTTTGCTGCGTGAGCGATTTTCTCATCGGCCTCCGCAATACGAATCCCCTTAGTCATGACTTCTTCAACAAGCATGTCGCTTCCCTTTCTCAATATATTCCATGCTATCTTGCCGAAACTGACGTTCCTGCCATTGAGGTAAGTCAAGTTTTCTGTTGGACCCGATGATTCGATAAAAACTGCACGTATCGTTCAGTAGATTGGCGCAGTGGTAACGATGCACCTTTGAAAGCGCGATACAGCTAGAGTTTTGCAGCAAAGGTGGGTGAGCGTTTCACCAACGTTCCAGTCGCTCAATAAAGTATGAGTGTAGGTCCTGGTCCGAGAAGTTTGTAAGATCTTTGTCCAATATCGCAATTAGTTTCGTAATTACATCCGTTGATAGCTTTTTACGCAATATCCCTAATGCCGACGGAGCGGCCGCAATTACCAGTTGATCAAATTTCGCGTCTTCATGACCCGCATTTATGTCCTCGGCCCTTGCCGAGAGAAAATGTGCTTTCGCCTTTTCATGTGATGATGGGACATCAACAGCGTATGGCGCACCAGTTCCTATCGTACGTCCACGGACCGGCCGCTCGCTATCTAATTCGCGAGACGGAGTACGGGCTTCCTTTTCCAACCATTCATTCTTCAGTGAAAAGTCGGTTCGAGGCCCTTGGCTTTCGTACAAGCGTGCTTTTGCACCGTCTGTAACCAAAAATCAAGTTTTCCTTTTTGCGAAGGGCATTTCGATTTCCGTGTTTTCAATTCCATCCTGCCTGCACATTACTAATATTCAGATCGAGAGAATTGACCTGCATCAATACTCATTTGGGGAGGTGCTTTATAAAAGGCTAGCTGAGATCCGGTGCCTTTGATCAAGCGAATGATGAGTTGATTGGAAATGGGATGAACAGGTATTCGAATAGAAACCTCCCGCTCTATCGGTTGCCGTTTGCCTTGGGATTATTTTTCGTTGTCACAGCCTGTGTCCGAGAATCGGAAAGAGGGATAGACGAATCCATACAGCAATCAGATGGGGTCGAACGCTCGACGGAACGACTGGAAGCGCTGAGTAAACCACCCGCTCAAATTGACGTTGAGTTACCAGAAGTAAATCCGCGTCGCGGGAGAATTTTGTTCATCACGAAAGGCTGTGTGATTTGTCATCAGATAAATGATGTAGGTGGAACAGCAGCTCCACAACTTGATAGGCCTGCAAATCAATCGAGTGTAAATCCAATAGAGTTTTCTGCCCGAATGTGGCGAGGGGCAGGGGCTATGATTTCACTACAATCGGTTGAGCTAGGGTACGTCATAGAACTAGACGGGCAGGATATTGCGGACCTCGCAGCTTTCGCGGCCTCCAATGAAGAACGCCTTTTTCTGACATTAGAATCGATACCTGTCTCTATGCAGGAATGGTTTTTGAACACACCATATTGGCGTTCTGATGATTGGTCTGAATATAAGGAGCGAGGCGATCGGATCCCATTGGAAGAAACACCCGAATAGGGATCAATTTTCTCTTTTTGCTTGTCGCCCTGGGTACGAATTTTTCAAGGTGCTATTGGGGGATAGGCTTTAGCGTAACTCGATAGAAGTGTTGGTGTCGGCGATCATACAAAAGAGTTTACGGATTCATGCTATCAAGCCCAACCACCATTCATACAGAAACGATAGACGCAGCATTTAAATCGCTAAATACGAACTCTGGTGGACTGAGTGAAACAGAGGCGATTCGGCGAATAGAGGAATTTGGGCTGAACGAACTCCCAGACCCAGAATGTCCCACGAGAATTTCGATTATACTCCGGCAGCTGAACAACCCGCTTACCTATATCTTGTTATTTGCGGCAACGGTGTCGTTTGTTCTGAAGGAGCAGACAGACGGTTTTTTTATATGCGCCGTGGTTATAATCAACGTGTCGGTAGGTGCGTTCCAAGAATGGCGTGCGGAGGCCAGCGCCGCCTCATTGAAAAAGACGCTGCAGATATTTCCAACAATAATCCGGGCCGGAACGCGTCGAACGATCGAATTGAACAAGATAGTGCCTGGCGACATTGTTCATCTTGAATCCGGCTCTATGGTTCCCGCCGATATGCGTCTCGTTTCAACGCATGATCTAAAAGCAGATGAGTCATTACTTACAGGCGAGTCATTGCCCGTCGAAAAAAACAGTAAAGTCATATGCCCGGTAACTTCAGCAATCGGTGATCGACGTAATTTGGCTTTCGCAGGTACGATGATTGTGGCCGGCAGAGGTATAGGAATTGCCTATGCAACTGGAGAAAAATCTCAAATCGGAGAAATCGCGACTCAATTAGGTGAGCGAGACATGCGGCCACCTTTATTAATACGTATGGAGAGGTTCTCTAACCGTATAGGTGTCTTGATCGTTTCAATAGCCATTGCGCTTGGATTGTTACAATTATACCAAAATGTGCCATTAGAATCCGTCTTCCTCTTGGCTGTCGCATTATCGGTCTCAGCCATTCCGGAAGGGTTGCCTGTTGCTATTACCGTCGCTTTGTCAGTTGCTTCCTCTCGGATGGGGCAACGAAATGTCATTGTTCGGCGGCTACCCGCTGTCGAAGCGTTGGGGTCTTGTACAATTATTGCGACCGACAAAACCGGTACGCTTACCGCTAATCAACTCACGGCGAAAAGAATCGCATTGCCGGATGGAAGCCTATTTGAAATAGAAGGCGAAGGATTAGAGCTTGAGGGGGCGGCTAAGCTCTTAGGTGTTGGAAATGGTGACGCAAAAGCGGCGATCGATGAGTTGGCGCTTGTCGGTGCACTAACGAACGAAGGGGATTTAAAATGGACAGATGGCGTTGTTGAAGCGCGAGGCGATTCTGTAGATATCGCTTTTTTGGTCCTTGCGGAAAAACGCGGACTTTCAAGTGCGGACCTCAACAATACATTTAGGCATTCCGACTCTATTCCTTACGAACCGGCCAACGGGTTTTCATCTTCGTTACACGTAAATTCGGAAGGGGGGATTATTTCGGTAAAGGGGGCACCCGAGATTATATTGCCCATGTGTAAAATTGGCGACACAAAGGTAATTGATGGGGCGCTACTTGGTCTTACTAAAAAGGGTTTCAGGGTAATCGCCCTTGCGGCCGGGCAATTGCGCGAAAGCCAATGCCAACTCGAAAAGAGTAGTTTGGCGGGCTTGCGTTTTTTAGGGTTTGTCGGATTGATTGACCCGCTCAGAAGCGAAGCACCTGACGCGGTCAGAATTGCTCGTGCTGCTGGTCTGGATATTCGGATGATCACCGGGGATCATCCCGAAACCGCTATGGCGATAGCATCCAAGCTAGATCCGTCTTGGCCCGAAGATACAGTGTTAACAGGTACCGAAATGGATCGACTAGAGGGTGATGATCTCCGCCAGGCGATTGAAAAAGCGAGCATTTATGCGCGAGTTGAGCCGACGCAAAAAACAATTATCGTGCGTTCATTGCAAGATGCTGGTCATTTTGTTGCGGTTACGGGCGATGGTGTAAACGATGCGCCTGCGTTAAAAGCGGCGCATGTCGGCGTCGCCATGGGCGCATGTGGTACCGATGTCGCACGGGCCGCTTCCGATTTGATTATTTCAGATGATAATTTCGCCTCAATCGTTTCCGGCATAGAAGAGGGCCGGGCGTCATACGATAATATTCGAAAAATTGTTTGGTTATTAATCAGTACAGCAATTACAGAAGTGGTGATTTTCGCAATGGCGCTGGTTATTGGTTTGCCGATTCCGCTAACGCCAGTACAAATCTTATGGCTAAACTTAGTCACAGAAGGAATTCAGGATGTCGCTCTAGCTTGTGAGGGTAAAGAGCAGGACTTAATGCGTCGAAATCCCAGGCGCCCAAAAGAGCCAATATTCAATCGGCAGATGATTGAGCAGTGCCTCGTCATTGGGGGCTATATAAGCGTTGTTGGGTTTGGTTTATTCTATTGGTTATATGTTGAGCTGGGATATGATGTCGAACTCGCACGAAACCTCGTTTTGTTATTTCTTGTGTCATTCAACAATTTTCATACATTGAACTGTAGATCGGAAACGCGTTCAATTTTTTCAATTCCACTACGGAACAATCCATTATTGATCTGGAGCGTGATCGCCGCACAGTCTATTCACATCGTGGCAATGCAAGTTCCATTTTTTCAAGAGCTGTTAGACGTCAATGTTGTCAGTATTGGTGAGTGGGGCGCTATGATTGGTCTTGCGGCGACAGTATTGGTCGTTGGAGAGTTATATAAGTTGCTTCGGTCCCGTCCTCTTTGGAAGCATGAACTCGGTTCGGCGGTCGGGATGATGAGATCGATAGAGCAATCAGCTGATCGAGGCAGAAATTGACCGCAAAAATTCCAAAGCGCGACCAGAAAAGAAAAATGGGAAAAGATTATGCCCTAACAAGTAGTCCGCGTGTGCGGCAGCAGATTGCATTTTTACTTTTTGGTATCACGGCGCTGGCAGCGGTCATTCTTGTTGCGGTAAACTCCTCTGAGATCGGCAGTTTCGCAGCGCAGGCGGCACGCGCAGAGCCAATCTGGCTAATCTTGGCATTTCTTTCTCAGATACTCACTTATTTTTGCGATGCTGCTGCTTGGAAGATTGTTTTGCATCGGCTTGGTAGTTCGTTGACGATGCTTAAGCTTTTACCGCTATCGGTAGCGAAGCTTTTCGCAGATCAAGCGATCCCGTCGGCAGGGGTCTCAGGCGGGGCGTTCTTTCTATATGCGCTTGGTCGGCGGAATGTTCCGCAGGAGGCTGCGTTTTCGGTATTTGCGTTTGTTTCCTTGGCATTCCTTTTCGCATTTTTAGCATCAGCGATGGTTAGCTTTTTCTCAATCGCAGATGGGGGCGACGTAGGGTCAGACCTCGTTGATAGTATCGCAACATTTGCGGCAATTATATTATTCGGAGTTCTTGCGATAATATCATTCTTGTTATTTCAGCCGCGTAAGCCGCCAAAGTGGCTGGCAAAAATTCCTGCCGGGGAACGAGGATTTGAACTGATCGCGGCTGCGGCAGAAAATATCAAATCAAATCCATTATTATTTTTAAAAACAAGCCTTATTCAGCTTACAGAGCGAATACTCGATGGCGTTACCTTGTGGTTAGCGATCTATGCGGTGGATGGGTCGGCGTCGTTCTATTTATGCTTTATAGCTGTGGTACTTGCATCTGTTGCAGCCACGATTGCGCCTATTCCGATGGGGTTGGGAAGCTTTGAAGGCGGCATGATCGCCACGCTAACGGCCGCTGGGGTGGACGTCGAAAACGCATTAACAGCAACGCTAATTTATAGGGGGCTATCCCTATGGTTACCGCTGCTACCAGGATTTTTCATTATTCAGCGCGAAATGCTCCGGATCAAATCGGATCCGGCGGTTTGATGATGTCTTTGGTATTCCCGAGTGCAACCCCTCCGATGGGTGGTTGTGTGGCGAACAACGAAACGTCGGCTCCCACAGTTTATCGGGGGGCTTATTGGCTCATAAATACGGGTATCGTCGAACTTTTAAGGATGTGTCTTGTAAAGCCACCTAATATGGCTTCGCGCCACCGATTGTGAGAATAGGCACCCATTACCAATAGATCTGAGTTAAATTCTCTAATTTCTTCATCCAGTCTTTCGGTTTCGCCGTCATCGTCGGCCAGTTCAATATCCGTTTGCGTTGCTTCTACATCATGAAGCCTGAGGTAATCCGTTATTTCGTCCGTATTCACCGCAAGAGATTCCGCTTTTCGCACGGTCAATACGTTGACGGCCTCTGCATCGCGCAGCAAGTCGAGTGCCGCGGCGACCGCACGGGCGGCTTCCTGCCTGCCATTCCAAGCAACGGTAATTCGTTTGGGAAGTGATAACATGCCTGCCGAAGGGCATAGCAATTGCGGGCGTCCAGATTGAAAAAGAAGTTCCTCGGCCAACATCGTAGCCACTGGAGGCGCGTCAGCGCCAACACCAACGAATATTGCAAGGTCTTTCGTCATAGCGATGCGCGGCATAGCTGAAAACACATCGTCAGCTTCGTCGTCCCAGGATGCTGTGACGCCTTTTTCACAGGAGTGTTTGGCTAGCGTGCTGAAGCCGATCTTTGCGTCATGGGCAAGCTTATTGAAAAGAGCCTGAAGGTCATTTGCGAGTTTATTTTCAGATTCCAGAAAGTCCTCGGTAAATTCCGTAAATACGCCACCGAGCGGGTAGATAACCGTCGTAGACGGCACTGGCCTTTGCCGGATATGTACGCATGAAAGGTGCCCTTTGCTCTCGCGCGCGAGAAGGGCAGCGGTTTCGAAGGCGGGACCGGCGGTTTTGTCGTCAAGAAATGGAACAAGGATACTTTTCAACTTCATATTTATGCTCCTTTTTTGGAATAATACGAAAGAATAACGTATCCATATTGACGTAGATCAATATTATCATTTGCCCGCGGTATGGCTGAAAAGTGATCAGGCTTTGTTTTCAAGCGCTTTTCGAATACGCCTTATAATGATTTTCCGTGAACGCTCATCACTGGCCTTGTCTATTTCGGCACGGATATCCAGCGTGAGTTGAGCGAGGTCGTTGTGCCAGTCAGGTGCGCTGATAACATCTGGGGAAAGGCGTTTCGGGCTGGTTGGTTTTGTTTTTGCGCGTCCCTCGATCACTATTTCTTCGTCGAGCACCGGAAGTATCACTTCTTTCTTGTTGAAGCTGTGTTTCAATAACTGGTCGCGCAGGGCTTCGCGTGCTTCGTCACTTCCATGAGTGAGGAAGACAGCTCGATTAATAGGCCGTCGCGCGAGGATCCATTCTACCAAACCCTCGCTATCCACATGCCCTGAATAGCAATCAATAGTTTTTATTGATGCATTCACTTGGATTTCATCCCCCTGAATTCGAACGGCTTTTTTTCCGCTCTCAAGTAATGCGCCTAATGTTCCAGGGGCTTGATAACCGCTGAGGAGAATTGTGTTTTTGTCATCCCAAAGCCGCCGTTTAAGATGATGACGTATTCGTCCCGCTTCACACATACCGCTAGCGGCGATGATAATTACACCATTCTCGTAATTATTGATCGCCTTACTTTCTTCTGGTGTTCGCGTGAAATGAAAGGACGGGTGATGAAACAATCCACCATGGTCGCCTATATCCTCAAGATTCTCAGCATGCGCAGCAAACGTTTCTGTAGCTTTGATAGCGAGCGGCGAGTCAAGAAATACGAGCCTGTCCTTTAATATTCCTTCGTGGATAAGGATACTGATATCGGCTAACAATTCCTGCGTCCGCTCGACACTAAAGGCCGGCATGACGAGAACACCACCTCGATCAAATGCTTCTTTAATATGCTGACTTAGTTCTTTACGGCGTTCGGCTGGTGGAAGCGCAATTCGTTGCCGTGCTCCATAAGTGGATTCCGATACAACATAGTCGAGATTCGAAGGTGCTTCAGGGTCCGGATGAAATAGCTTGTGATCCGGTCCGATATCTCCGGAGAAAAGCAAGCGAGTGATGCGTCGATCATTGTTCTCTGTTTGTATTTCGATTTCGATTTCGATCGAAGCCGAACCAAGGATATGTCCAGCATTCCAAAAACGGACGCGAACATTATGGCCAGGTTCAATCCATGTCTGATATTTTACGGGGGTAATCTTTTCGGCTGCGACTTCGCCATCTTCCCGGGTATAAATCGGCGAAACTAACGGAATGCCTCGTTGGCTATTGCGCCGGTTTAAATACATAACTTCAATTTCATGGATGTAACCGCTATCCGGTAACATAAACCCCAATAACTCTTTGGTTCCACCCGTCGCAAAGACCCGCCCTCGGAACCCATCGGTCATCAATTTGGGAAGTAACCCACTATGGTCTATATGGGCGTGGGTTAGTAACACGAAATCTATTTCGCTCGCGGCGAAAGGAAAGTCCCCGTAATTCAGTTCCTTTAACGTTTTTGACCCTTGGAACATGCCACAATCGACGAGAAATGCTCCCTGATTATGTCGGATTAGATAACATGATCCAGTAACCGTACCAGCTGCTCCGCAGAATTTAATACGTATGCTCATGAATTGAGTTCCTGCAATAAAGTCTTCGCAAGGAGAGGTGCAATCTTGATACTATTTGTCGGATGTCGGACGCTGTCGGTCGAATGAACGGCTTTAATTCCCGCATTGCGCATCTGCGTATATTCGGCTTCACCAAATAGCGCATGCACAACTACGGCTTTAATACTTTTAGCATTACAGTCCTTCAGATACTGAGCTGCGCAAATCAGGGTTGTGCCTGTTGAGACGACATCATCAATGAGAATGATATCCTTATGCCGAACGGCACCAGTTTCCGCACTAGATATTGAAACAGATGTGTCGCCGGTACGGGTTTTATCCAATATTATGAACGGAAGGTTTGATGCTGTTGCCACGGCCTCTGCCCAACGGGATGCCTCTTTATCCGGTCCAACGATGATCGAATTTCCTTGCTTTTGCTGGGTCCGCGTTGCGATCTCGGCCAATAACGGAGCGGCAGAAAGAACAGTAATATCTGTGTCGGAAAAAACTTCATCAAGACATTGCGTGCGATGCAGGTGGGGCTCGACAGTAATTATCCGATCAAACCAACTGGCTAGCATCTCACCTATAACCCGCTGGGATACCGCTTCCCCTTCATTAAAAGCCTTATCTTGTCGCATATAGCATAGATAAGGTGCGACAAGGATGACTCGTTGCGCGCCGATATCCCGTAGAGCGGATGCGGCTAAAGACAAATTAATCAGCTTATCATTAGGCTGATTAAGTGACGAATAAACGATGACCGTAGATGCGGATTGCGGTACCCGAACCAGACTTTCACCATCCGGAAATGTATGAACTGAAATCTCACAGAGCGGAAGGTTGAGTTGTTCTGCAAGTGTTGACGCAGGCGATCGTTCGCCGGGCATAGCAGCTATCACATGGTCATTCACTTGCTGATACTTTCCTGAACTTCTATTGCATCGATAGATATTCCAGCATCTTCAAAAGCCATTGCTTTTGCGAATTGGAAATCGGAGGAAAAACAAGAATGGATGCGGTAAAGCGGTTCACCCTTTGTCACCCGGTCTCCGACTTTCTTGAAAAGGTCGAGACCCGCCCCTTTGTCCATTGGCGCACCTGCGAGGCGGGCAATACGGGCTATTCTAAAACAGTTCATCGCCGTTACCTGACCATTACCCGGTGCCACTACCTCGGCGGTTAGGTTACCCGGACAGATCGTTTCGTTTGTTCGCCCTTGGGCGTCAATAATCCGTTCCATCGCGGCGAGGGCTTCACCTGAATCGAGGAGTTCTTGAGCCCGTACACGTCCCGCGCCCCCATGAAGCACAGGGTCAAAATCGAGTACGTGACCAGCCAATAACAATGACCGGGCTTTTAGATCGGCCGGGGCATCAGGCATGTTTCTAAGCACGGCCATGACGTCTCGGGCTTCCAGCACTGGGCCTATACCGCGCCCGACCGGCTGTGAACCGTCGGTAAAAACAGTGTTTATGACGAGGCCAATTTCGGAACTAACATATTCCATCAGCTTTCGAAGTCGGACGGCATCATTTTGTGTGCGAACTTTGGCGGTGGGTCCGACAGGAATATCTAATACGATGTGCGTGGACCCAGCAGCTAGTTTCTTCGAAAGTATAGAGGCAACCATCTGCTCGCGCGTGTCTATTGCGAGCGGGCGTTCGACAGTAATCAATACGTCATCTGCCGGAGATAGGTTTACCCGACCGCCCCAGACCAAACACGCGCTTTCCTTTTGCACGATATTGCGCATCTGGTCGATTGATAGCGAAACATTGGCAAGAACTTCCATCGTGTCGGCTGTGCCGCTTGGCGAGGTGATCGAGCGGGACGAGGTTTTGGGCATTTGTAGCCCATGCGCCGCGACGATAGGCGTGACAATCATGGACGTGCGATTGCCAGGCACCCCGCCAATGCAATGTTTGTCGACAATGATCGGCGACTCCCAGCTCAATTGGGTGCCGGTCTTGGCCATCGCTTTTGTCGTTGCCAATACCTCCTCAGTCGTCGTGAAGCTCGCTGAGGCGATTAAGTAGGCAGCGATTTCCATCGGAGAATAGCGGTAGTTGGCGATGTCTTCGATAATTGCGTCGATTTCATCAGCAGTCATTACTTCGCCAGTTATTTTTCGGCGAACTGCGTCTAAACTGGTTGGCGGTTGCGCTTGCGCTATACTAACAATCGACCCTTCGGGAAGTGCGAGCCGCCGGAATGCTTGCTCACCCAAGGCCAATTCATCAGGCGCAACCAGTGATGGATCATCGGCGATGAGCAATGTCGCAAGTATATTGTTTTTAACGGTCTGATCCTGACTGTGAATTTCAATCTTCTTCAAGGCTCGAAATTCTTCGGCGCGGTACGAAGTACAATGCTTCGAAAGAAATACGGTGTTTTCCGGCTCGGTATCGATAGCAATTTTTTTCACTTTGAGCATAAAATTCGCCGCTCCGATCAGCGCCCTTCGAGCGCCATTTTGAGCGACAGGAGGTCAAGCAAGTCTTTGAGAGCAATCATACCGACAAGGTTTCCTTTGTCGGTAACGAGTAGGCGGCTATGTTTGCTGCTGTGCATTTTTTTGAGTGCGTCCATTGCATCCGCACTGATATCAATTGTTATCTCGTCGGAGATCGGCACCATGATGTCGCTGACTTTGGTCGTTGCCCAATTATCTCTATGGGTATTTTTTGTTTCTTTCAGTCCGACAGCGCCCACAAGGCGTGTCTCGCTCACGACTGGGAACAGGTCAAAATGATATTCGTATATGTAGTCCTCGACCAGTTTGCTGACTGTGATCCCGGGCGGTACCGTAATCGGGTCGGCGCTCATAAATTCCCGTAATGGTGCGCCTTTAAATACTCTTTGCATCAACTCCTGATATACTGTGCTTGCGGAGGCACTGCGAATGAACAAACCGATCAGTATCCACCATAAACCGGCGGCAAACTGGCCCAGAAGCGCCCAGAAGACGCCAAGGATCATGATGGCAGTTGCAAATGCCATCCCGAGCTTTGCTGAAATACGTGTCGCGCCTGTCAGGTCACCTGTTAACGCCCATACAATTGATCTGAAAACTCTACCGCCGTCGAGAGGAAGGGCCGGAAGCATGTTGAATGCTGCTAATACCCAATTAATAAGAGCAAGATATTCAAATACCTTGCTGATCGTAGACAGCATTTCAACGGCGGCAAGGTTTGCTGCAGTCCAGCCAAAGAGAACGGCAAGAGCGACGCTCATCAAGGGGCCTGCTATGGCCATTGCAAATTCCGCAAGCGGACTTTTGGGTTCTGCCTCAAGTTCCGCGATGCCGCCAAAAACAAATAGTGTTATGCTTTTCAGTGGTAATCCAAGAAATTTGGCAACGAGGGAATGGGCGAGTTCATGCAGAATTATCGATAAGGCGAGCCCGATTATTGCCGTTAAAGCCATCCACCAATAAGCGAACGGACTTAACCCCTCGTATAGCCGCGGAAAAACGCCCTGCGCGAGCGCCCCGGCAATAAAGGTCGCAATAAGGGCCCAGCTTATATCGACCTTTATGTCGATCCCGAGGATGCGAAATATGCGTATATTCATTCCGAACATTTTTGCCGCCAACAATTAAGCGCAGGATAGATATCCGCGCGCCGCTATCACGCGAGATTCGCGGTATTGACGCTAACGGATCATTAGGATGGAAAACTTGACTAGGATCAAAGACTAATAGTCGGCAGTATTTAGTCGTTCCGCCAGAATATCGAAGACTAGCCGGATTCGACGACTAGTATGGAGTTCTCGATGTGTTGCCAACCAGACTGGCACCGTGATTGGCTCTAGGTCCGGTAAGACGCATTCAAGCTCGGGAAATTTCACTGCTTCTTCGCGCAAAAGTATGCCGATACCAAGTCCTCGACGGATCATCTCGATTATTGCCGTGCCGCTTTCGGTATTGATCGGAAAGTTTTTACGGGTCAAATGAATGCCGCGTTCCGCATAGGCAGGGATCAACTGCTCTGGATATTCAAACCCGATAAAATCGGCATCTAATATATCATTGATAGTCTGGGGATTACCCTTTTTATCCAGGTATTCAGTAGACGCATATAAATGCGCGGTCGTCTCGCGAACGAGTTTTGCAATTAGCTCTGGTTGGGTGGGGCGGCCATGCCGGATCGCTATGTCGGCTTCTCGACGGGTCAGGTCTCGTACGGCATTCGACGTCGTTATGTTGATCTCAATTTCCGGGTATATTGCTCTGATTTCTGCGACGATGGCCGGTAGATGAAATGTAGCCATGTTGTTGGTCGTTGAAATCTTCACCGCGCCCTTGATGGATTGTGATTGTCCGGAGGCGGTTAGTGAAACACGACTTGCGGCATCGAACATTGCTCTCACATGATCGAGCAATTCTAGTCCGGCCTCGGTGAGGACCATGTTGCGGGTTCCACGCTCAAACAGCGTAACGCCGAGATTGTGTTCCAATGCGCTGACTTGGCGGCTCAACGTTGGTTGAGTGACCCCGAGCGCTCTGGCGGCGGCGGATAATGAACCCTCCTCGGCTGTCGCGAGAAAGGCGCGTGCCTGGTTCCAATCGAACGATACTGCCTGCCAGTTCATATAAAAACGTATAGCAGTTCAAGGAATTTAGGCAATATGCGTATGGTGCGTCCGTCTGTATATGAGGCTTCATATGTTTAACCGTTTTCGAGGGGGAGCCTATTATGGCGGTTGCGCGGAAGACGAATGAAGGGTTTTGGGATCGAATTGCCGCCAAATATGCGCGCCAGCCAATCGCCGATCAGGCCGCTTATGAGCACAAGCTAGAAGTCACGCAGCAATACCTGACGGCTGACACCAAATTGTTCGAGTTCGGCTGCGGTACTGGTTCGACGGCTATTATTCACGCAACTAAAGTCGCGCATATTGTAGCTATAGATGTTTCCGAAAACATGCTGGCGATCGCACGCGAAAAAGCGCTTGATGCAAATATCGATAACATCGAGTTTATCCGATCAAGAATTGAAGAGTACGACGCACAACCCGGCAGCTTCGACGTTGTTTTGGGAATGTCGATTATTCATCTTTTGCCGGATCGTCAGGCCGCTTTGACGAAGATACACTCGCTATTGGCACCTAACGGCGCATTTATTTCGAGCACCGCATGTCTCAAAGATTCGACGGGCTTTTTACGACCGTTTCTATGGATTGGCCGGCAAATCGGAAAGCTTCCTTACGTAAGCTTTTTTTCGAAGGACGAGTTTCTCGATGAATTGCGCGACGCGGGATTTGTAATTGAATATGAATGGCAACCGGGCAAAAGCAAAGGGCTTTTTGTCGTTGCGCGGAAACCTTCATAAGGTCTTCGTGCATATAATATCGATTAAAAACCGAACATGGCGCTGAGGTGTTTAGGTAGCATTTCTTTCGAAACATGATTTCAAGTTATGAACGTTTGAATTTTTGGCCCGAATAAATTACCGTTATGAAGGCGGGGGTATTATGAAATATCAATCAAATCGAATATTCGATGACGCGTTAAAGGCGAGCATAATATCAGTATGCTCATTGATTGCCGTTGTGGCGTGCAGCAATAAAAACGATATGTTCGTCGCCGGTGAGGCTACGACCGTGTTTGAAAATGTGCGGATAGTTCACTTTTACGACGATATTCCAAATATACAGACCGGCATGTCTATCGTCGTAGATGGAAGCAAGATTGTTTCCGTGGGGGCGCGCGATAAAGTAATAGCAGAGAAAGCCGCAAACATAATTGATGCAGGCGGTATGACCGTGATTCCAGGGCTTACAGATATGCATGTTCATATCTGGGATGAGGCCGAATTAGCTAGCTATTTATCCTACGGCATCACCACCGTCCGAAATGCGTCTGGGATGCCGTTTCATCTGATTCTGAAAGAGCAAATCGATGCCGGTGAAAAAGTTGGACCAAGATTATTGACGACCGGTCCAATTTTGAACAGCGATGGTCCGAATGTACAATTAAATCATCAAATCGTTGAGACAAGCGAAGACGCGATAAAAGCCGTTCGTGGTCAGTATGAGACCGGGTACCGCGACCTGAAAGTATATTCTAACCTAAAACGTAAAGCTTATGACGCGATTAGATCCGAAGCCTCTGCGTTGGGGATGACGATCATGGGGCATACACCAGAAGGTGTGCGGACAGAGGGCATGCCCGCCGAAAAGCCTTTTGATATTCCTTTTGAGGATATTCTGGATGATGGATTCACCACAATCGAACATGTTGAATCTATTGTTTGGCATGCGTTGCGCGACCGCCATGATGAAGAAGCTGCGCGCGCTGTTGCGATAAAAATTGCAGATGCCGGTGTCGCAGTAACCCCGACATTGGTGGCTCATTATAACCTTTATCGTGCAGCAAAAGAAAAAGATAATTTCATCAATCGTGCGGGAACGGAATTATTGAATCCCTTCATCAGAGAAACTGAATATGACGTCGTAGAGTTTTGGCGTTCACAATCGCCAAAATCTGTCGGTGATAATGCAATATTCTATCAGCGCATGACCGACATTCTGAACGAGGAAGATGTTTTGCTTGTTGCAGGCTCTGATGCGGGGATATTTCTGAACATACCCGGCGAGTCTCTCATTGACGAATTGAATTTATTAGTCGATGCGGGCCTAACGCCGTTTGAGGCATTGCAGACGGCGACATTCAATGTTGCGAAAGTATTGAGAGAAGAAGATCGGCGCGGACGCATCGCGACCGGATATAAGGCTGATCTCGCGCTTTATGATTGTGATCCTCTTGCCGATATTGATTGCCTCAAAGAACCATCGGGCGTGATGCGTAATGGCATCTGGTATGACGAAGGTGATCTCATTGCTTTGCGTGAGGCTGGCAAAAACCCTTCTTATGATCGCACACAACATAATGCGATGGCCGGGCTTGCCGCGCAATCCTTGCAGTAAAAGGTTGGCGGCTGCAGTTTAGCTTTGGTAGCTGTTGGCAATTGGGGAAATCGATAGTACCTCTCGCATTGGGGCGAATATTGCACAGCCGAAATTTGCGAGGGGGAAGTGGGGAGTAATCAAACGGATACGCCGTCGCCGCAGCAACTGCTCGATACGATTAATGCGATCTATGAAGTTGCTTTGACGCCGGATCACTATGAAGCTTTTGCCGAGCAATGGGACGCTTATATTGCTCAGGTTGATCCGATTGCGGACGATGGCGTTGATCTGCACGAACATTTCGAAAAAGCTCTGACAATACTTGACCGGCTGCACACAGTATTTTTGGACGAGCCAGATGCGCAGCTTTTGGTCGATTCTGAAATAGGGCCGGCTGCTTTAATCGAAGCATCTGGCGATATCATTGCATGTAATATCGGTTGGCGAAACGGAATCGCACAGACGTCATCCACCTTGTGGGATATATGTTCGGAACTGGATGATCGTGAGCGATTGCGGTCAGTTGTCATGTCGCTTCATGATATCGCCGAACCCCGAACGGGTTTTATTCAACTTACTTTGTGCGAAGGCTCAACGACCGGCGTTGCGATACGTCGTTTGTTCTCACCCCATGGGGAAGCGCCATCGCGATATCTCGTACGGATGACGCGAACTCTCTGGTCCGATGATATTGGGCGCTTGATCGCCGCAGAGTTTAAGCTTACTGATGCCGAGCTAGCATTGCTCCGGCGCATGACGATAGGTGATCGTTTTTCCGATGTTGCTGATGAAACTAATCGTTCAGTAGAAACATTAAAAACGCAGGCGCGTTCTATCTACCGGAAAATGCTTGCCTCCAGTCGCGAAGACGCGGTCAGAATAGCATTGCAGTTTCATCTCGTGTTTGTCGGTCGCTCACCAAAAACCAGTGCGCCAAACGTCGGGGCAGGTCAGGGGATGGTCACCTTGCCAGACGGATCGCGATTGGGGTGGACCCAAAAAGGCGCGGCGGACGGAACGGCGATTTTATTTCTGCACGGAATGGCCGTCGGGCACGGTTTTACAAAACGATTCACCGATGAATTGGCCAATCATAATCTAAAGGCGATTTGCATTGATCGTCCGGGATATGGTCGTTCGGATCCGTATCGCGATTGGCGTAAAAGCGTCGAACACTGGTCGTCTATGGTCCCGGCTCTTCTTGATGCGCTTGATCTAAAAAAGGTGACGGTTGTTACTCATACAACAGGCGTTCTTTACGGTTGCGTCGCTGCGGCGAATTTTCCGGACCGGATAAATGGGGTTTGTGCGCTGGCGGGGGGCGTGCCGATCAGTGATCTGTCGATGTTGGCGGATTATCCGACACAGGTGCGGATTATGTCTCGCACCGCGCATATGTCGCCAACCGCGCTGCGGTTTTTTCTCGGATCGTCGACCGTATTTTATCGAAGTGAAAAAGGTCGCCGCAGAATTATAGAGCGCGCCTATGGGCATTCATTATCGGATACAAAAGCCATTGCGACGACAGAAATTCGTCAGTTGTTGATCGAAGGGCTGGATATGATTGCGCATAATGGTTTTGATGGATTTGTTGGCGACGGATTACGTATTTTTGGGGACTGGTCGGAATTCGTCGACCGCATGCGAGTGCCCTTGCATTATGTCATCGGCGAGGAAGACACGGTATGTCCGCTGATTTGGGCACAGAGCTTCGCCCAGAAATACAAACATACGCAGGTTACGCCGATTGCGGGAGCAGGGCAGCTTTTGCACCATACGCAACCAGAGCTCGTTGCCGAAATAATCGCAGACTTCGTAGAAAGTACGACGCATAAACAATTAGAAAGCTAGGGGTGAGCCTTCATTTACGCGGGTTTCATGTTTTATCCCGTTGCAGAGATCAAGAAACGGCGCGAAACTGCACATAAATGTCGAAGGGGACAGGCATCATGGCGAAACGATTTATCATTGGAATTTGCGCGGCACTTCTGGGCGCTTGTGGCAGTGACAGCGGACAGGGTACGACCGCCGAAAGTCAGGCCTCGGTCAGTCTGAAGCCCGTGGTGACGCGTGATGTGGACCCGATAAACGGTCGCAACCTATTCGTCTCTAAAGGATGCGTTCTTTGTCATTCGACAAATGGCGTGGGCGGGAAGGCGGCACCGGCGCTTGACGCGGAGATTGGAGCCCCTCCAGTTGATCCGCTAGATTTCGCGGCGCGCATGTGGCTCGGCGCACCAGCCATGATCGAGCTTCAGTCGATCGAATTGGGCTATACAATCTACCTTACAGCCGATGAAATTGCCGATCTTGCCGCATTTGCCGCTGATCGTGATGCCCAGAAAGGGCTTACACCGGATAGCCTGCCCGACAATATTCGTGATGGCCTGCTTGATGAGCGATTCTGGGAACTGGAAGATTGGGACCAGTTTTTGCGCGATGGGCAGGAGGGAGAATTCCCCAATAGCGACGAAATTGACGCACAAGACCCCCAATAGGCGGCTATTTAAGCGAAATCCCTGCGGTTTTCGGCCTCATCGGGTCGGATTCGCGTTGCGTTTGCGGGCGCACCTTTCTAGGTTCCGGCCAGAATTGCGGCCCCGCATTGATTTGGGGCCTAATGCCTATTGAGGAGACCGACCGTGGCGACAGCCGATTTTCTGCTCGATTATCTGCCGATCATCGTATTTTTGGGAATTGCGGTGGCACTGGCAGTGGGATTCGTTCTCGCGCCGTCCATCATCGCGCCAAATGACCCAGACCCGGAAAAGGTCTCTATTTATGAATGCGGCTTTAATGCGTTTGATGATGCACGCATGAAATTCGACGTTCAGTTCTATATCGTTGCTATTCTCTTTATTATCGTCGACCTCGATGTGGCGTTTCTGTTCCCTTGGGCGGTTGCAATGTTCAACCCCGAGCTAGGCACGGATCGCGGATTTCAGATTTTCGCCTTCTGGTCGATGTTCGTATTCATCGCGGTATTCGCCGTTGGTTTTCTTTACGAGTGGAAAAAAGGTGCTCTCGAATGGCGCTAGACGCTTCGAAACTCCCAAATGCTTCTGCCCTTCCATACGGGACGGGCGCGCGCGCTGGTTCGCCGGGTTACAACCCGTCTGCGAAAGATCCGTTCTTTGGTGAATTGTCTGACCAACTGGCTGATCGCGGCTTCTTTACAGCTCCGGCGGATGGCCTGATTAACTGGGCGCGTACCGGTTCGCTGATGTGGATGACCTTCGGCCTTGCTTGTTGCGCGGTTGAAATGATGCAGGCGTCCATGCCCCGCTATGATGTTGAGCGCTTTGGTTTTGCGCCGCGCGCTTCCCCACGTCAGTCTGATGTGATGATCGTCGCGGGAACTTTGACCAACAAAATGGCACCGGCGCTTCGCAAGGTTTACGATCAGATGCCAAACCCACGCTATGTGATTTCGATGGGATCATGTGCGAATGGGGGCGGTTATTATCACTATTCTTATGCCGTGGTTCGCGGCTGTGACCGTGTTGTGCCAGTTGATATTTACGTCCCGGGCTGCCCGCCAACTGCTGAAGCGTTGGTCTATGGCATCTTGCAACTTCAAAAGAAAATCCGCCGTGAAGGCTCGATTGTCCGCTAGGTTTTTATGAGCGAAGAACTTCAGGAACTAGGCTCCCATATTGCCGCTGCTATCGACGCGGATATCCGTGGCTGGCGGGTTGAATATGGCGAATTGTCCATTGATGTGCGCGCCGATCGCATCGTGCAGGTAATGCAATTCCTGCGCGATGATCCGCTGGCAAAATTCCTCGTGATGATTGACCTTACGGGCGTTGATTATCCGGGCCGGGCGAAGCGTTTTGACGTGGTGTATCACCTCTTGTCGATGCACAATAACACTCGCATTCGCGTTAAGGCGCAGGTTGCTGAGGATGAAACAATTCAAACGATTACAGATGTCTACCCCTGTGCGGATTGGTTCGAACGCGAAGCCTTTGATATGTACGGCATTGTGTTCTCTGGCCACCCGGATTTGCGCCGTATCCTGACCGATTATGGTTTCGAGGGATATCCATTGCGCAAGGACTTCCCGTTAACTGGCCATGTTGAGGTTCGTTACGATGACGAGCAAAAGCGCGTCATTTATGAACCCGTAAAGCTCGTTCAGGAATATCGGAATTTTGATTACCTCTCACCTTGGGAAGGCGCGAAATACGTGCTGCCCGGTGACGAAAAGGCTGAAGAAGAGAAAGGCGCATAAGCGTGGCTGACGGACATATCAATCCCGAAGATTCGACATCTGACGCTTCTTCCGAGCGTAATTTCACGATCAATTTTGGCCCGCAGCACCCGGCCGCCCACGGTGTTTTGCGCTTGGTGCTCGAACTTGATGGCGAGATCGTTGAGCGCGTTGATCCGCATATCGGGCTATTGCATCGCGGCACAGAAAAGCTGATCGAGCATAAGACCTATCTTCAGGCGATCCCATATTTTGACCGGCTTGATTATGTTGCACCGATGAATCAAGAGCACGCGTTCTGCCTTGCGGCAGAGAAGCTCTTGGGGCTCGAAGTGCCAAAACGCGCGCAGCATATTCGCGTCTTGTTTTCGGAAATTGGCCGCATTCTTTCACACCTTCTCAATATCACCACTCAGGCGATGGATGTTGGTGCGCTAACGCCGCCGCTCTGGGGTTTTGAAGAGCGTGAAAAACTGATGGTGTTCTATGAACGCGCCTCCGGTTCTCGTATGCATGCCGCGTATTTCCGGGTAGGGGGCGTTCACCAAGATCTGCCAGAAGACCTTATCAACGATATTGACGGCTGGTGTGATCAATTCCCGCAAAAGCTCGCAGATATCGAAACGCTGCTTACTGACAACCGCATCTTCAAACAGCGCAACGTGGATATTGGCGTTGTTACCAAGGATGAAGCCTTGGCGTGGGGTTTTTCCGGCGTGCTCGTTCGCGGTTCGGGAATTCAATGGGATTTGCGCCGTGCGCAACCATATGAATCCTATGATGAATATGAGTTCCAAATTCCGCTCGGCAAAAATGGCGATTGCTATGATCGTTATCTGTGCCGCGTCGAAGAGATGATCCAGTCTGTACACATCATGAAGCAGGCCGTCGCAAAACTACGCGAAACGCCTGGACCTGTGATGTCAACAGACGGCAAGGTTACCCCGCCACGTCGAGCCAAAATGAAAGGTTCGATGGAGGCATTGATCCACCACTTTAAACTTTACACTGAGGGTTTCCATGTCCCTGCGGGCGAAGTCTACGCAGCGGTAGAAGCACCAAAAGGTGAGTTTGGTGTTTATCTCGTTTCCGATGGGTCGAACAAACCCTACCGTTGCAAAATCCGTGCGCCTGGCTATCCACACCTTCAGGCGATGGATTGGATCAATCGCGGTCACATGTTGTCCGACGTCTCTGCCGTCCTCGGATCGCTTGATATCGTGTTTGGCGAGATCGACCGGTAGGAATCATAAGTGCTTGACGCTAGCTTAGGGTGTGCGCCTATTGCGCCGCTAGCGGAGCGGCGTTAAAAGCCGCGCCATGAAAGTCCCATCAGTCACCTGTGGTACCCACGGCAAACAGCCGCAGACCTTTGTCTGCGTTCACATCATCGAATCATTACGCGATGGCGAACCTAAAGGATTCTGGTGGAGCCGGGGCGAAGACGGCGTCTGGGATGCCGTTTGTACCGACTGCAACAACCTCTCACAGGAGGCGTTTGAGGCTCTGGGGCCCGATAATATTGGGGTAATTTGCCTTGGTTGCTTCGAAGATGCGGCGGCAATTAACGAAATTGAGCTCGAATAGAGCCAAAAGCGCGTTAATTGCGGCATCTCACCCCTTCCGTTTCGCGCCCAATCCGGTATGTCTGCGATCCAAGATTCACGCTAGTCTGGGAAACGCCTGAAAGCCTGGACGACATCAGCGACGAGGAGAGACCATGGCGAGCCGACGCCCCGCGAAAGACCAGCCCGCGTCCTTTGAATGGACGCCCGAAAATTCGGAATGGTGCGCAGAACAGATCAAGAAATATCCCGAAGGCCGGGCGGCCTCTTGCGTGATCCCGTTTTTGTGGCGTGGCCAAAAGCAAGAAGGGTGGATTTCCATCCCGATGATGGAAGCAATCGCCCGTCAACTCGACATGCCCTATATCCGTGTCTACGAGGTTGCGAGCTTCTATACGATGTTCAATCTCGCGCCGGTTGGGGAATATTTCGTCCAGCTTTGCGGCACCACGCCGTGCATGTTGCGCGGTGCGCAGGAGCTTCGTGAGACCTGCAAGAAAGTGATCGGGCCAGAGAATCAAGTTTCCGAAGACGGTAAGTTGTCCTGGCTCGAAGTCGAATGTCTGGGCGCATGTGCAAATGCGCCGATGATCCAGATATCGACGAATGATGGTGATCATTATTACGAAGATCTGACGCCGGAAATTCTCGAAGAAATGCTCGGCAAATTGCGCCGCGGTGAAGAAGTGAAAATCGGAACACAAAACCCCGGTCGTCACACATCAGATCCGGAAGGGGACAATACGTCTTTGACCGATCCATCACTCTATGACGGATCGCGCGCAGAGCCGCTAAAGGAAATTCCGAATGCCGCTCCGCCGGCACCGGCTGAGTAAAAAACGATGACCTCGATCGAAGAGCAAAAACGGCAAGAAGCAGTGAAGGCATTGATTAACATTGCCATGCTGGAAGGTGTCGTTTTGTTGGCGGTGGTCGGGGGTTATTTTTATACGAACAATTTCGTCCATTTGATCGGCGGGATCGTCGGGTCGACACTAATATTCGGTCCGATGTTCGTAAGGTGGTTTAACGAACACGGTAAAGCCCTAAAGGCGAAGCCGAATAGCGATGTAAAATCGGACTGAGCGACAAGGTTTGAACAATGCTCGAAGATAAAGACCGGATATTCACTAACCTTTATGGCCGCCATGACTGGCGGCTTGAAGAAGCGAAAAAGCGCGGTGCCTGGAATGGTACAGCCGACCTGATGGCGATGGGGCCGGAATGGCTGATCCAGCAGGTAAAAGATTCCGGTCTGCGTGGTCGGGGCGGAGCGGGTTTCCCGACTGGTCTTAAATGGTCGTTCATGCCGAAAGAGGTTAAAGACCGTCCGCATTATCTTGTCGTAAACGCCGACGAGTCAGAGCCGGGTACGTGTAAAGACCGTGAGATGATGCGTCATGATCCGCATCTTTTCATCGAAGGTTGCTTGATCGCGTCGTTCGCTATGCAGGCGCATGCTTGCTACATTTATGTTCGCGGCGAATATGTCGATGAGCGTAACAATCTTCAGGCGGCAATCGATGAAGCCTATGCGGCCGGCCTCGTAGGCAAGAACGCCGCCGGATCAGGTTGGGACTTTGATATTTATGTCCACCATGGCGCGGGTGCCTATATTTGCGGTGAAGAAACAGCGCTTCTTGAAAGCCTCGAAGGCAAGAAAGGCCAGCCGCGCCTCAAGCCGCCATTCCCAGCTGGGGCAGGGCTGTATGGTTGCCCAACGACCGTGAACAATGTCGAATCAATTGCGGTCGTTCCGACGATTTTGCGACGCGGTGCAGACTGGTTCCGCTCATTCGGGCGCGAAAACAATCACGGGACAAAAGTCTTTTGCATTTCCGGCCACGTCAACAAGCCGTGCAATGTCGAAGAAGCCATGTCGATACCGCTCAAGACATTGCTCAATACACATTGCGGCGGTGTTCGCGGTGGTTGGGATAATTTGAAAGCAGTAATCCCGGGCGGTTCCTCAGTGCCGCTTTTGCCGCGCGATATCTGCGACGACGTTTTAATGGACTTTGATGCGCTTCGTGATGTGCGTTCCGGTCTTGGTACCGCTGGCGTAATCGTCATGGACAATTCGACCGATATTGTGCGCGCAATCGCGCGTATCAGCTATTTCTATAAGCATGAGAGCTGTGGCCAGTGTACCCCTTGCCGCGAAGGCACGGGATGGATGTGGCGCGTTCTTGAGCGTATGGCGGTCGGTAAATCCACAACCGAAGAAATCGACAAGCTTCTTGAAGTGTCGACCCAAATCGAAGGTCATACTATTTGCGCGCTCGGCGATGCGGCTGCGTGGCCTGTTCAGGGTCTCATTCGCCATTTCCGTCATGAAATCGAAGAGCGTATCAACACTTATCGTAGCGACCGCGGTCATGTTTCGATGGCGGGCGTCGCTGCGGAGTGAGCGCCGACGCAATAGTCGAGTGGGAACGCGACGGCGTTAGAATTCGTCGTGCTGTTCCTGCCGACCTATCTGCGCTCAAAGACCTCGGTACCAAAACCTTTATGGACACCTTCGGCGGATTGTACGATCCGAAGGACCTTGATGCCTATCTGAGCGAAGGGCATTCGCGCGAATATTACGATGAATTGTTGTCCGATGACGAGTGTGCGGTCTGGGTTGCTGACGGCAATAATGGTCGTCTTTGCGGTTATTGCGCGGCGGGGCCGTGTGGACTGCCGGTTGACAATATGCCTTTAAATTCAGGGGAGTTATATCGCCTTTATCTGGATGCTGCGCAGCACGGCACTGGCCTTAGTCGCGCCTTTATGGACATCGTAATTGCATGGCTCGAAACGCGTTTTGAGCATCTTTATGTTGGCGTTTATTCCGAAAATCCTCGCGCGCAAAAGCTCTATCAACGTTATGGTTTTGAGAAGGTTCAAGACTACATTTTTATGGTTGGCGAGCATCCCGATCCGGAATGGATTATGAAGCGCGGGCATCTCAAAACTTAAAAAACTGCGATTTTATAGGCGTAAACGCACTTTTATGTTTCTCTAAATATACCGAATCACGCGCATTAATGCTTGTGTTGCAGGCAATTGCGTGATTCTGTCTGCATTCAGCTACTACTGATTAAAGGAATAACGACATGGCCGTTAAACGGAAAACCACTAAAAAGGCCCCAGCAAAGAAAGCTCCTGTCCGTAAGACGGCAGCGAAAAAAGCTACGGCCCGCAAAGCTCCAGCAAAGAAAAAAGCTGCGAAGAAGACTGCTGCGAAAAAGGCACCAGCGCGTAAAGCACCTGCTAAGAAGAAAGCAACGAAGAAAGCATTGCCAGAAGTGCTTACCCTTAAGCACCTCGCGGCTGAGCTTTCTGAAACGCATGAGTTGTCTAAAAAACAAACAGAAGAAATCCTTGCTGATTTCATCGATCGGATGGGCGGCTACCTCAAAAAAGGTAAGAAGCTTCGCATCTCTGGTCTCGGTATCCTCGTTGTGCGTCACCGCGCAGCGCGTATGGGCCGCAACCCAGCAACTGGCGAATCTATCAAGATCAAAGCTTCCAAGAAAGTTGCTTTCCGTCCTGCAAAAGACCTTAAAGAACGCGTTCTTTAAGCGCAGGATTTTATTCGTACAGAAACGCCCGGTTTGCGCATCGCAGCCGGGCGTTTTTTTATTTCCGAAACTTTTTACGCCAGTTCAAAAAGCGCTTTTCATATAGGTAATAACTGCCTGCGGCGACGAGTGTTGTGAGGGCGAGTGATAGGGGAAACTGTAACCAGTTTTGCGATAGCCCAACCTTATCAATCAGCACCCGTACAATATGAATGCACCACATATGATAAAGATACATGCCGTAACTAATTGCGCCAATGAGAGCGATCGGCCGCCATTCAAGTGTTCTTGTCAATTCGCTCTGGGGTTGAATAACAATTGCCGCAATCCACGCAGTCATGCCCAGATGCATAGCTAAGCGAAATAGGCCCGATATATCGCTGGCAGGGATGTTCATCAAAGCAATCAAAAACCCAAGCGTCGCGATTGGCGCATATTTAAAGCCGACAGTGCGCCTAACCCATTCATAATATTTCGGGTTATCGAGAATGTGCGCGAGCGCAACACCAAAAAGAATTGGTGTGAATGTTGATTCTAGAATTTCTTTTTCATGCGCGCCGGGACCAAAAATATTTTGAATAGTCGTGTCGAAAATGCCGAAATTAATTAGCTGATTGATGAAGATTGCAAAAATCCAAAATCCCAGTCGAAAAAAAGGAGCCGCAAAAGATTCGATCAATGGCCAGACGAGATAAAACTGTTCTTCCGTCGACAGCGACCAGGTGATCCCCATATTGTTCGTGCCGGGATTATACCAGTTGGATAAATATAACGCGTATATATGGAACCCTTCGATGAAGCGTTGGGCATTTGGATCGTTCGGTTTTAACAGCATGTAAGCCGCTAATAACGAAAACAACAAAAGGTAGTAGGCCGGCATCAATCTGAGAAATCGGCGAGCCCAGAAATTACGAAGTGAAATTGCTCCGCTTTTGGCCTTTTCGCGAATGAGCAATGTCGCAATTAGAAATCCACTAAGGACAAAAAATAAATCAACGCCTGCGAAACCGCGTGACATGATCGGAAGGAAATCCGCTCTTACGCAATGGTGCCAAACAACGGCGATAATCGCGATCGCTCGAACGCCATCTAGGCCCGGGAAATAGGATCGTGCGAGGTAAGCGTCGTGGTTTGTTGTCATTAAATGTACCGCAGGCTTATTTCTTTTGTGCCTGATCGTGCTCTAGTTTGGTTGATAATCTAAAAAATATCATGAGCGGGTGGGTTAATTCCGCCCCAGAACATGAAGCGCTTGCCAATCCGCGCGACTGAATTGTCTTTCACGCGCTGATCCATATTGGTGTGCAGTGATGGTTTGATCATCAATAGATTTCAAAACGCAGAGAAATACATCTAACTGCGGAAGTTTTTCGCCATAAGGCATAATCAAGGCGTCCTCGCCAATCGCTGCTGGGCGGTTCGGGCTGGTCCAGACGGACTCGCCAATGCGAAAACGCGGATACATGTCCGAATTAGGGACGTAAAAACCGAACACGCCTTCGACCGTCTCAAAATCCAACGGGCGTTTGCGTAATTCTATTGGTGAGGACTGGTCGAGTTTCCAAATCCCGCCGGTTGTATCAACGACGCGATAAAATGGGGCTGTTGGCCGAGTTGCGCTTTCTGTTGTGAATTCTGCCCCTGGTTCTTCAAAGCCCGTTGGAATCCCTGTGGGGCTGACCCCGAGATAAACAGATGCTTTTTGCGCCTCATCGAATTTGAGCCGGCGTTCTCCGCGAAGTAGTCGCGAAATTGCGGACTTATCGACATTAAGCGCGCGTGCAAGCCCGGTTTTCGTTTTTTCCGGGTCGTCCTCAAGCGCTTTCAAAATCCAGTCGATTTCTTGCTTCATTTGCGCAAGATGTGCCGATGGGGCTTGAAAATCGATGGACAAAACCGCAACAATTGGATTTAACTGTTGATAAAAACGCAATTTTCGACGATCCAATGACTTTGGAAACGCATTAATTTAATTGACCAAGTGATTTCGGCCCGTTTGTTGCCTTATTTACGTAGGATTGATGGCAAATCGCTCGGGACCGGTTAGCCAGGTCAAAGGAGTAATGAAACGTGGTTGTGTCAAAGAATGCAGAAAAGAGCACCGATGAGCGTCTTTCAGACATCGAACTGACCTTGCAAAAAATTTCTGATGCGATCGGCGCAATGGATAGTCGGGTTGATCAACTGCATCAGGAGACCCAACGGATGGCCAGCGTGATTCAGCGTCTAAAGCTCAGGAGTGACGCTGAGCGTCATTAAAACCTCAAATTCATTGTCTTTTTTGCCCTGTGTGATTCTCTGATCTATCGGTTGGGCACAAAAATTCTTTGGAATTTTTTGAGCGATTTTCGCCGGAAAACGCCTATTTTCCTTTCGCGCAAAGCGTGCGAGCGAGGGATGGGACAAACCGCGCCCACTCTAGGCCCTTGTCATTGAGGAAATCCGCGGTATGTCGAAGCCTGTTTGCTTTCGCGAATCGTAATGGGAACGCTCCAAGATGTCCGACACTCGCCTTATCAAGGTCAATAATCGTGAAATTGAAGTCGCGTCGAACCTGACATTGCTTCAGGCCTGCGAAGCTGCGGGGGAAGAAATTCCGCGCTTTTGCTATCACGAGCGCCTGTCGGTTGCTGGGAATTGTCGTATGTGCCTCATTGAGGTGAAAGGCGGACCGCCCAAGCCGGTGGCTTCCTGCGCGCAGAATGTTCGCGATTTGCGTCCCGGACCGGAGGGGGCACCGCCGGAACTGTTTACAAATACCCCAATGGTCAAAAAGGCCCGTGAAGGTGTGATGGAGTTTTTGCTCATCAATCACCCGCTGGATTGCCCGATTTGCGACCAAGGCGGTGAGTGCGACCTTCAAGATCAGGCGATGGCCTATGGCCGCGATGGTTCTCGATACGAGGAGAATAAACGCGCCGTTGAAGAAAAGCACATGGGCCCGTTGATCAAAACGATCATGACGCGCTGTATCCAGTGCACCCGCTGCGTCCGCTTCGCGACAGAGATTGCGGGTGTTGATGACCTTGGCCTTGTGAACCGTGGCGAAAATGCAGAAATCACGACCTATCTCGAAAAGGCCGTTGAAAGCGAACTCACTGGCAATCTAATTGATGTGTGCCCTGTCGGCGCGCTCACTTCAAAGCCTTACGCGTTTAATGCGCGCCCGTGGGAACTACGAAAAACCGAAACTATTGATGCGATGGATGCCGTCGGTTCCAATATTCGTGTCGATGCCCGTGGCCGCGAAGTATTGCGGATACTGCCGGTATTGCATGAGGACATCAACGAAGAGTGGATCGCGGATAAGTCGCGGTTCATCTGGGACGGTCTAAAGCGCCAGCGCCTCGACCGGCCATATGTGCATAAAGACGGTAAGTTGGTTCCGGCGAGTTGGGATGAAGCGTTCAGTCTGGCCGCCGAAAAACTTAAGAACACTGCAAGCGATAAAGTCGCCGCCATCGTGGGCGATCTTGCACCGGCAGAAGCGGTAAAAGCGCTTAAAGATCTTATGGCGTCGATTGGCACAAGCCATATCGATTGCCGCCAGGATGGCGCAAAAATCGGTGGCGGTGATCGCCGGTCGTATATTTTTAATAGCGGTATTGCGGGTATTGAAAACGCCGATGCGATTTTATTGATCGGTACCAATCCGCGCGCTGAAGCGCCGATGATCAATGCCCGCCTTCGTAAGATTTGGCTAAACAAGCTAGACGTCAAAATCGGATTGATTGGTGAGCAAAAAGACCTTTCCTTCGAATATGATTATATCGGCGCTGGTCCTGATAGCCTTAAAGCCATTGCCAATGGTGAAGGCGACTTCGCGGCCGCGTTGAAAGACGCGAAGAACCCCGCGATCATTGTCGGAATGGGCGCGATTGCTCGCGATGATGGTGCGGCTATCCTTGCTGAAGTGGCGGCGCTTGCGAAACAGGTTGGTGCGGTTCGCGATGATTGGAACGGTTTCAACGTTCTGCATACGGCCGCTGGCCGCGTAGGTGCCCTGGACCTTGGCTTTCTGCCGGGAGAGGGCGGTAAAGGTTTCGCGGCGATCCTTGATGGTGCCCAAACTGGCGATATCGAAGTTGTTTATAATCTTGGTGCAGACGAATGCGACACGTCGAAAATGCGCGATGCGTTCGTGATCTATCAGGGCAGCCATGGTGATGCCGGTGCGCGTCATGCGGATATCATTTTCCCGGCCGCAGCCTACACCGAGCAAAACGCTATTTATGTAAACACCGAAGGCCGAGCGCAGCTCGCGAGCCGCGCGGCATTCCCTCCCGGAGAGGCGCGCGAGGATTGGGCGATCATTCGGGCGTTCTCGGATCACCTTGGCAAGACGTTGTCTTATGACGATATGTTTGCACTACGTCAGGCGATGTTGGACGATGCGCCATCTATGGGCCGGATCGATCAAATTGGTGGAGAGGAGACTGCATTTGATTTGAGTGCGGTGGGTGCTGCGGGTTCTGTTGATAGTGCGCCGTTGGTGTCGCCAATTCAGGATTATTACCTAACCAATCCGATTGCTCGGGCATCGAAAACGATGGCCGAATGTTCCGCAGTAATGAGCGGTTCGCGTAAGATCGCCGCTGAATAAGATTGTTGCGCATGACAGAAGATCAGGCGCAACAAACAATTGATCAAATCCGCGTAAATATCGCGTTTGAAAAGTTAGTCTTTTCGGTTCTGACCGGCGCAGCAATAGGCGGGGGGCTGACATTGTTGTTAGACCTCGCCGGAATGGTCCTTGGCGGGCTCTCCTTTGGTGCTTTGCTGGCGGCATTGCTGAACACATTGCTCGCAAGTTTTCTAACTTTTCTTATTGGTTTCTTTGCCAGCGTCGCCATCGGTGCGCCGCTCTTCGTGTGGCTCGAGAAAAATAAGCGACGGAATGTGTGGCCCTATTTGGCAGCAGCGTGCGCGGTTGCTATTGCTTCATTCGTTGTGTCTGCTGGCGGTCTTCCTCAGGCGTCTGATTTTACGCTAAAGACACTGGTCCAAATTTTTATCCCGGCAATATTTATCGCGGTCATGTTCGCACGATTGATGGTTCCTGTGTGGCGCGCTGCTGAAAAGGCTGAAGCCCAAGCCGCCGAGCGCGATAGACCCTCAAATATCATTAGGTTGCACTGATTTTCCACGGCAATCGACGGGATGGGTGGCCGCTGCGACGGGCCGAGCTTCACGCGCTAAAATTCGCGCGCTACGTTCGTCGCAACGGATGGAGGGATATATGAACAGAAATCGGAATATTGGTGTCGCATCGGCTGTGTTTGCTGTGATCGGAACGCCGCATGCGTGGGCGCAAGACGAGGTCACTAAATCTTACGATTTAGCCGGGTTCGATATGATTGATATTGCCGGTGTTTACGAATTGGAGGTGGAAGTTGGTTCTCCATTTTCGATTACATTGACCGGGCCCAAACGGGAAATGAGTCTGGCGAAAGTTTCTGTTCGCGACGGCGTTTTATATCTTGATCGGGAAAAAGAAGATCAGGGTATTCATCGTGACGGCATTGATGCAGTCATCACCTTGCCGAATTTAAAGGCTCTCGAAGTTTCTGGCGTGGTCGCGGGTGAGATAAGCGGGGTCGACGTAGATCAGTTCAACCTTGACCTTTCAGGTGTTGGGGACCTCAAAGTATCTGGCCAGTGTAGTGCTCTTGAGGCAAAAGTATCGGGCGTTGGTGATCTGAATGCTGAAGATCTTCAATGTGGTGAGGTCACAGTCAAAGTATCTGGCGTTGGAAGCGCGAGCGTATATGCTAGGCAATCCGTGGATGCGCGTGTGACCGGGATGGGGGATATCGAAGTTTTTGGATCTCCTGAAGATGTACGCAAAAATGGCAGTATGTTTTCGGATATAACTATCCACTAAGCGATAATTATATGCGGTGAACAGAATGTTTTCAGAGATGAAGTGCGATCATCAGCGATCTCATTGATTTAAAATCCCCCCAAAAGGGAGGATCATATGAAAACGATGATAACAATCACTGCTATAACCGGTCTATTTGCGGGGGCTGCAAATGCGCAAGCACTAAGTGCAGTGCAGGCGCAAAGTATAATCGATGGCTGCCGCGCCTTTGCAATAGAAAATGGAAGAAGTCACGCCATTGCAGTTTATGACAAGGCCGGAGCGCCAATTGCCGTGCTTCGAATGGACGGAAACAGTGCGGGTGCAACATTATTTTCAATGGAGAAAGCCAAGGCTGTAGCCATGTGGGGTTTTGCTACCGCGGGCATGGAGGAGGGGGCGAAAAACACACCCGGGTTTCAGTTTGCGCCCGGGGTTGTGACGGTTCCTGGTGGCGTACCGGTTTACTCTTCAGACGGAAAAACATTTCTGGGTGCGGCAGCGGCCTCGGGCGAGGCCCCTGTCAACGATGTTGCGTGCGTCGAAGCAGGAATCAAAGTCGCTGGTTTTACGCATGTCAGAAATCGCCAATAAGGTGGAACGGTTCCTCGCCGCGCTAGGCGGTATTTTTACGCCGTCTAAAGAGTGATATTATTACGCGCCAGCGATCAAGAGGGGCGTTATGAGGATCATTCTTGGAATACTAATAGGTTTGGTATTGGCCGCTGCAATTGCGGCGGGGGCGGCCTATTATGCTTTTGGACCATTACTTGATGTAAGCGAACGTGATCGGTCAGAAGATATAACCGAACAATTTGAGGTCGCGGATTTTGATGGCGTCGAAATCGGCGGAATCTTCGATTTCGAAATCACCACGGGTGGCGATTTTGCCGTCACGATTTCCGGTCCGGAAAACGCGTTTCGGGAACTCGAAGTCGGGGTTGAAGGCGGGACTCTGTCCGTAGACCAGTCCTCTATCGAAATTAACGGCAAGCGGCGCTGGCGCGATGCCGGGATGACGGTTGAGGTGACGCTCCCGGAATTGAGGCGACTGGATGTCTCTGGTGTCGCTGATGGAAGGGTTACCGGTATCGATTCCGACTATTTTCTGGTTGATGCGTCCGGCATTTCAGATATCACGCTGTCGGGCCGATGCCGGAAACTGGAGGCCCAACTGTCGGGGCTAGGTGACCTAGATGCTCAGGGGTTACGTTGTGAGAATGCCGATGTGGCGGTTTCCGGGCTGGGCGAGGCCAAAATTTTCGCCTCCGAATCAGCCGACGCAGCCGTGTATGGGCTGGGATCCGTCGAAATTTATGGTGACCCGAAGCGCGTCGAAAAGCAGACAAGCTTCCTTTCTGACATCTCCATTCAGTGAACTGGGGCCAAATAGGCAGTTTTTTTTCCATCTTGGGGCTAATTGCGACCGAATGGCCCCTTTTACCCCCGTGACTAGCGATGCAATCCGCATTATGACGCGGGCCCATGGAAATGCTGACCAATATCTGGGAATTTTTGTCGACCCGTCCCGCGGACCAGGGCTGGGTAGGCTGGCTCGTGCCAACAGTCATTCAGGCGTTGGCGCTAATTGTGACATTGCTGCTTGCGCAGGCCTTCCTGATGTATTTCGACCGCAAGGTCTGGGCGGCTGTCCAAATGCGCAAAGGGCCGAATGTCGTTGGCCCTTTTGGCTTGCTTCAGTCATTTGCTGACCTTTTCAAATTCGTCTTCAAGGAAATCCTGATCCCTTCTGGGGTGAATAAGGTCGTCTTTGTCCTCGCGCCAATGATCACGTTCATTTTGGCGCTCGTAGGCTGGGCGGTCATCCCTGTCGGGCCGGGCATGGTTGGCGCAGATATTAATGTCGGTATCCTCTATCTATTCGCCATTTCGTCGCTGGGCGTTTATGGCGTGATCATGGGTGGTTGGGCCTCAAACTCGAAATATGCGTTCTTGGGCTCGCTCCGGTCCGCAGCACAGATGGTTTCTTACGAAGTTTCGATTGGTTTTGTGATCATTTCGGTTCTTCTTCTGGTGGGATCGCTCAATCTCTCCGATATTGTTGAAAGCCAGTCGCGCGGTTTGGGTATTTTGAACTGGCATTTCATCCCGCTATTTCCGATGTTTGTGGTGTTTTTCATCTCGGCGCTCGCCGAGACCAATCGCCCGCCATTCGATTTGCCGGAGGCTGAATCAGAGCTGGTTGCGGGTTATCAGGTTGAATATTCTTCGACCCTGTTCCTCCTGTTCATGATTGGCGAGCTTGCGAACATCCTATTGATGTGCGCGATGTTGACGATCTTGTTTTTCGGCGGTTGGCATTCGCCAATTCCTTGGGCCCCGCTCGAAACCGTGCCGGTTTTCTGGTTCTGCCTGAAAATCGTCTTTTTCTTCTTCTTCTTCGCTATGGTGAAAGCCATCGTGCCACGTTACCGCTATGATCAGCTCATGCGGATTGGTTGGAAGCTCTTTCTGCCATTCACATTGTTCTGGGTCGTTCTGGTCGCGGGCTTGATGCTGGCAATCCCAGGGCTTGAAGATTGGTTCCAGAGCTGGAGATACTAATGTCGCGTATTGGACAAGCGATAAACGGCTTCCTGCTGAAGGACTTCCTCAAAGCATTCGCTCTGGCGATGAAATATTACGTGCAGCCGAAGCCGACGATCAATTATCCCTTTGAAAAGGGACCGCTAAGCCCGCGTTTCCGTGGTGAACACGCGCTACGCCGTTATCCAAATGGCGAAGAGCGCTGTATCGCCTGTAAGCTTTGCGAGGCGATTTGCCCGGCACAGGCAATTACAATCGAGGCCGAGCCACGTGACGACGGATCGCGCCGTACGACCCGCTATGACATCGATATGACCAAATGTATCTATTGCGGCTATTGCCAAGAGGCATGTCCGGTGGATGCAATTGTCGAGGGGCCGAATTTCGAATTCGCGACCGAGACTCGCGAAGAGCTTTTCTATGACAAAGATCGGTTGCTCGCGAATGGTGACCGTTGGGAAAGAGAAATCGCCCGAAACCTAGAACTTGATGCCCCATACCGTTAGAAGGACCGCCAACGGGTCGGTTTTCTCCTCTCTGCCGACCTTTCATCAACTAGAACTTAGCCGGAACGGACGCTAAAGCCGCGAAACCCTATGATTGCAGTCATCGCCTTTTATATCTTCGCTTTCGCTGTCATCGCTTCAGGCGTGATGGTTATCGCGTCAAAGAATCCGGTTCATTCGGTTCTGTTCCTGATTAGCGCGTTTATTTCCGCCTCGGGACTGTTCGTCCTCATGGGGGCTGAATATCTCGCGATGTTGCTTGTCGTGGTTTACGTCGGTGCCGTCGCGGTATTGTTCCTGTTTGTCGTCATGATGCTCGATGTTGATTTCGTCGAAATGAAGCAGGGCTTTTTGCAATATCTGCCATTCGGCGTCGTGTTGGCCGGTATCGTTGTCGTGCAATTGCTTTTAGTGTTTTCGGTTTGGGCATTCCCATCCGACGAGGAACTCGCACGGGCCCATCCGGCCCCGACGGCAGCGCAGACGGTCTCTGACCCGAATGGGCCGACAAATATCGAGGCTTTGGGTCTTATTCTCTACACCGATTATGTTCACTATTTTCAGATCGCGGGGATCGTGCTTCTGGTGGCAATGATCGGTGCAATCATTCTGACTTTCCGCACCCGTGAAGGCATCAAAAAACAGGATGCGGCAGCGCAGATTGCGCGCAAGCGCGAAGAGGGCGTTGAGCTCGTCGATATTCAATCGGGGCAGGGATTGTCATGAGGAAGGGATCGTAAAATGCCGGAAATTGGTCTTTCTCATTATCTCATCGTCGCTGCGATTCTGTTCGCGGTTGGTATGGCGGGCATTTTTCTAAACCGGAAAAATGTCATCGTCATTCTGATGTCGCTCGAACTGATGTTGCTTTCGGTGAACATTAATCTCGTTGCTTTCTCGCAATTCCTGGGTGACCTGACCGGTCAAGTTTTTGCGTTCATGGTGCTGACAGTTGCTGCTGCTGAAGCGGCGGTCGGTCTTGCCGTCCTTGTCGCGTATTTCCGCAATCGTGGCGATATCGCCGTCGAAGACGCCAATTTGATGAAGAACTGATAACAATGAATTTCGAGGCCCTAGTCGTTCTCCTACCGCTCTTCGGAGCATTGTTCGCGGTGCCGATCGGGCGTCTGTCTGGCGCGCGCGCAGCCGAGCTGTTGACCACTGGCTTGTTGCTGATCGCCGCGATCATCGCGTGGACATTGTTTTTTGACGTCGCACTTGGGGGTAATGCCCGTACCATAACGCTGTTCGAGTGGATTGGTTCTGGTGCTTTCCAAGCGAATTGGGCCGTTCGTTTGGATACGCTCTCGGCTGTCATGCTCGTGGTAGTGAACTCGGTTTCGTTCCTCGTTCACTGGTATTCCATGGGCTATATGAAGGACTACGGTGAGCAGCCTCGGTTCTTTGCTTATCTTTCGCTCTTCACCTTTGCGATGTTAACGCTTGTTACGGCGGATAACTTCCTCCAGCTTTTCTTTGGCTGGGAAGGTGTTGGCCTCGCATCATATCTGCTTATCGGTTTCTGGTTTAAGAAAAAGTCGGCAAACGACGCTGCGATCAAGGCGTTCGTCGTTAACCGGGTAGGCGACTTCGGTTTCGCCCTCGGGATCATGTGCGTTTTCTACGTCTTCGGTTCCATACAGTTCGATGATGTCTTTTCCGCTGTTGCGGCAAATGCCGAGGTCATCCCATTTGGGCAGACTGTCGGAGCGCCCATTCAGGAACTCACCATTACTTTCCTTGGCCAGTCGTTCCATGCGCTGACGGTTATCGGCGTTCTTCTGTTTATCGGCGCTATGGGTAAGTCGGCGCAATTCCTTCTTCACACCTGGTTGCCCGACGCGATGGAAGGGCCAACACCTGTGTCGGCGCTGATCCACGCAGCGACCATGGTGACCGCCGGGGTGTTTCTCGTTTGCCGCGCGTCAGTAATTTATGAATATGCGCCCAATGCGGCAGCGATGATTACGTTCGTAGGTGCGATTACCGCGTTTTTCGCGGCGACAGTTGGTCTCCTGCAGGATGACATCAAAAAAATTGTTGCCTATTCGACCTGTTCTCAGCTCGGATATATGTTCTTTGCCGCTGGTGTTGGCGCGTATGACGCGGCGATGTTCCACCTGTTCACGCACGCATTTTTCAAGGCGCTTCTATTCCTCGGTTCTGGTGCGGTCATTATCGGCATGCATCACGAGCAAGACATCAAAAAAATGGGCGGCGTTAAAGAGCTGATGCCCTTCACCCATATCCTGATGATTATCGGAACGATCGCAATTACCGGTGTCGGCATTCCCGGTGTCAAAGTTTTTGGTGCGCCGCTCGGGACCGCAGGTTTCGTTTCAAAAGATATGGTCATCGAAGCAGCGTTCCTCGGTGGTGACGCGGGCAAAGCGTTTGGTTATTTCGCCTTTACCCTTGGTATGCTCGCAGCCGTCATGACGGCGTTCTACTCATGGCGATTGATCTTCTTGACGTTCTGGGGGCCATCACGTGCGCCAGAACATGTCCGCAAGCATCCACATGCAGTGCCTGACACAATGATGATGCCGCTTATTCCGCTTGCGATCGGTGCATTATTCGCCGGTATCGTATTTTATCCGAACTTCATCGGCGATAAGTCAGAAACATTCTGGAACGGCGCAATTTACAAAGCCGACGCTCATCATGAAGAGGTCGTGAACCCGGCAGATCACCTCAATGCCGCTGAAGTCGCAGCACTGGCCGCTGACGATCATGGTGCCGCTGGTGATCATGGTGAGGTGACTTCCCATGCAGACGATAGCCACGGTGCCGCGAGCGATGGTCATGGTGACGCCGATGAGGCGCATGGTGATGGCGGACATGACGTACCGACGTGGGTCCTTTGGGCACCGCTATTTGCGATGATTATCGGTACGGGTGCGGCAATGTTCCATTACCTTCGCGGCGACCCGCTACGACCGGGGCTTCTGCGCGAAGGCGGCATGATATACGCGTTCCTAAAGAACAAATGGTATTTCGACGAAATATACGACTATTTGATCGTCAAACCCACGTTACGCTTTGGGCGTTTCCTGTGGAAAGACGGTGACGGCAAAACCATTGACGGTGTTGGCCCTGACGGGATCGCGGCAGCGGTCGCGGTTGGTGCACGGCGTATCGTAAAAATGCAGAGTGGCTATGTTTATCATTACGCGTTCGCGATGCTCATCGGTATCGCCGTGTTCGTAACTTACATCCTTATTCGGGCAGGGGGCGGCCAGTGATTACTGAAAGTTTCGCCAACCAGCCTTGGCTGTCGATGTTGACATTCGCGCCGTTGATCGGGGCGTTGTTTATTGTCGCTGCGCAGATGATGGCGCGAAAAAATGATGACGGCATCATTGTCGGGCGCGACCTCGAAAATGTTGAACGCAATGCGCGTATCATTGCGTTGGTGTTTACCATCGGCACCTTCATCATCTCGCTTGGTGTTTATGCACTATTCGATACTTCCGTTGCTGGTTACCAACTCGTTGAGGAAGTGTCCTGGATCGGAAGTGGCATCAGCTACAAAATGGGCGTTGACGGGATTTCGATCCTGTTCGTTCTACTGACCTCATTCTTCATGCCGATTTGTATCTGGGCATCATGGGATTCGATCAAAAACCGCGTCGCGGAATATATGATCGCCTTCCTGATCCTTGAGACACTGATGATTGGCGTGTTCTGTGCGCTCGATCTGTTCCTGTTCTACTTTTTCTTTGAAGGCAGCCTAATCCCGATGTTCCTGATCATTGGCGTTTGGGGATCGAAGGGCACGAAAGAGTTTGCTGGCTTTACAATGCCGAGCCGCATTTATGCGTCGCTCAAGTTCTTCCTTTATACACTGCTTGGTTCGCTGCTGCTGCTCGTCGCTATGGCATGGATGTATGCGCAGGCCGGAACTACGGATATCCCAAGCCTTCAGAATTTTGACTTCGCCGCTGGCGCGCAAAAATGGTTGTGGCTTGCTTTCTTTGCATCATTTGCAGTGAAAATGCCGATGTGGCCCGTGCATACTTGGCTACCTGACGCGCACGTTCAGGCACCGACCGCTGGCTCGGTAGTTCTTGCGGCAATCCTTTTGAAAATGGGCGGCTATGGCTTCTTGCGGTTCTCATTACCGATGTTTCCGCTGGCCAGCTTTGATTTCGCGCCTTTCGTTTATGCGATTTCGGTGATTGCGATCATCTATACCTCGCTTGTCGCTTTGGCGCAGGAAGATATCAAAAAGCTGATTGCCTATTCATCTGTTGCGCATATGGGCTTTGTGACGATGGGTATCTTCACCGGTACAGCGCAGGGGATTGAGGGCGGTCTGTTCCAGATGCTTTCACACGGCTTTATCTCGGGTGCGTTGTTCCTGTGTGTCGGTGTTGTTTACGACCGCATGCATACGCGTGAGATCGCAGCCTATGGTGGCCTTGTTCATCGCATGCCGATTTATGCCTTCCTGTTCCTGTTCTTTACGATGGGGAATGTAGGCTTGCCGGGCACAAGTGGTTTCGTCGGTGAAATTCTCACAATGACCGGTGCCTTTAAGGTGAATAGCTGGATTGCGTTCTTTGCAGCGTTTGGCGTTATTCTATCAGCTGCTTACGCATTGCGCCTATATCGTCAGGTTGTGTTTGGTGAGCTGACCAAGGAAGCCTTGATGGAAATCACAGATGTCAATCGTCGTGAGCTGATCATGCTCGGGGCATTGATGGCCTTTGCGCTATATCTTGGTTTTAATCCGGGGCCTGCATTATCTGTGTTCAGCCCGGCAGTTGATTTGTTGATTGAAAATTACGACGCGGCTCTAGCCGCTAGCGGAGGAAACTAATGGGCCTCGCTGAAACCCTTTCCTTTGCATATCCCGAATTGCTTCTCGCGGTCGGGGCAATGGGACTGTTGCTCGCTGGCGTTTTCGTCGGTGATAAATCTGCAAAACAGATTTCACTGGGGGCAACCTTGTTGTTGGTTGTCGCGGCGCTTCTGGTTTTGTTTGCACCCGGCGCGCCAACTGCGTCGCTGTTTGACGGTGCGTTTCAGATCGATGCGTTTTCTGACTTCTGCAAAGTGCTGATTTTCGGCGCGGCTGCGGTCGCGATTTTGATGTCGGATCGTTACCTCGCAAATGAGCAAAAAGGCCGTTTCGAATACCCGATCCTGATTGTCCTTGCGGCATTCGGTATGTCGCTGATGGTGTCTGCGACCGATTTGATTTCGCTTTACATGGGCATCGAAACGCAAAGCTTGGCGCTTTATATTCTAGCGGCGTTTAATCGCGATAGCCGCCGTTCGACTGAAGCGGGCTTGAAATATTTCGTGCTTGGCGCGCTGTCATCCGCCTTGCTGCTTTACGGTGCCTCGCTCGTTTATGGCTTTACCGGTGCGACCAGCTTCGATCAGATTGCGCGGATCGCCGCGTCATCAACTGAAAATCATGGCCTCGTTATTGGCCTCGTCTTTATGGTTTCGGGCCTTGCATTCAAGGTTTCGGCGGCACCGTTCCATATGTGGACCCCAGATGTTTACGAAGGCGCGCCGACGCCGGTCACGGCTTTCTTCTCCGCCGCGCCAAAGCTCGCTGCAATGGCTTTGTTTACGCGATTGCTGACAGGGTCGTTCCTAGACGTTCTGGATGATTGGCGACCTGTGATTGCGTTGATTGCATTGGCGTCGATGGTCGTCGGTGCGTTCTCGGCGATTGCTCAAACGAACATCAAACGCCTGATGGCATATTCATCGATTGGCCATATGGGATATGCGCTTATCGGTTTAGCTGCAGGCACGAATGATGGCGTTGGTTCCGTATTGATCTATATGGCGATTTATATCGCGATGACGATCGGTACATTCGCGATCATTCTTATGATGCGTCGTCGCGGCGGCATGACAGAAAACGTGTCGGATCTCTCAGGCCTCGCGCGTACAAATATGCCAATGGCCGTGATCATGACAGTTCTAATGTTCTCGCTTGCTGGCGTGCCACCTACGGCTGGTTTCTTCGGTAAGTGGTTTGTGTTCATCGCCGCCGTTGATGCCGGATTGATCTGGCTCGCCGTTGCTGGTGCAGTTCTTAGTGCAGTTTCTGCATTCTATTATCTGCGTGTTGTATGGTTCATGTGGTTCGATGAACCGGCACCGGCATTCGAGCGTGATAGCGGACCTGTCTTGACGATTGCTGCTTGGGGCTCTGCGATCTTGATGTTCCCTGTTCTGACAATCTTTATGGGACCGTTGGCAAGTGCCGCTGGCCGCGCCGCTGCGTCTCTCTTTTAACGCGTGGCACGGTTACCCTCCGGCACAGCAATTGAGCTATACGAAAGCCTCGATTCAACAAGTTTAGAAGCAAAGCGGCGTGCCGAAAGGGGCGTCGCTGAGCCGCGTTGGATTGTTGCTCTTGCTCAGACCGCAGGTTATGGGCGGCGGGGTCGCCAATGGGAGCAATCCATCGGTGATTTTGCTGGTACGTTGCTATTTGCGCCCGAAGGAGCGTCAGACAATCTTGGGCAACTGTCATTCATTGTCGCGCTTGCCCTCGCACAATCGCTTGATGAATATCTTCATGAAGATCAAATCCGGCTGAAATGGCCGAATGATGTGATGCTGAACGGCGCTAAATGTGCAGGCATATTGCTTGAGAATTTAGGTCAGTATCTGGCCATCGGGATCGGCGTGAACTTGGTCAATGCGCCAAAAGGGTTGGCGTATCCAACAACGCGATTACTGGATTTTATAAAAGACGTCCCGACGCCGGACAGCTTTTGTGCACGGTTGGATCATCATTTCTGGGCGCTCTATCGCATTTGGCGGCAGGCGGGGTTTGGAGAAATTAAAGAGCGTTGGTTAGAGCGCGCTATTGGCATCGGAACAGAGATTACTGTGCGCCTCCCGAATGAAACACTTTCTGGGATATTTGAAGGGCTTGACGATAGTGGGGCGCTGATATTGCGCTCTGACCTCGGAAAGCGGATGATTACAGCCGGAGAGGTCTTTTTCGGGCCTCAACCGTAATGGGAATGGGAATTGCCTATGCTACTCGCGATTGATGTCGGTAACACCAACTCGGTAATCGCGTTATTTGATAACGACAAGCCGGTCGCGCAATGGCGGTCCTCGACATCGACTGTCAGAACCGCAGATGAATATGCGGTGTGGCTATCGCAATTAATGGGCATGGCAAATTACAAGCTAACCGACGTTAGTGAGTGCATCATTTCTACGGTTGTGCCGCAGTCGCTTTTTCATCTGCGCAATTTGTCTCGCCGATATTTCAATCGCGAACCCTTTGTCATCGGCCACGATAATATTCCCGGACTAGAAGTGCGTATTACCAAACCCTCTGAAGCAGGCGCGGACAGATTGGTAAACGCGGTAGGTGCGTTTACGACGCATGGCGGCCCGCTAATTGTTGTCGATAGCGGTACAGCGACGAATTTTGATATTGTCGGTGCTGATGGTGGTTTCGAAGGTGGGGTGCTCGCGCCTGGTATAAACCTTTCGATGCAAGCACTGCATGAAGCTGCCGCACGTCTGCCGCGCATTGCGATCGAAAAGCCGGAAAAAATCATCGGTACCGATACAGTTGGCGCGATGCAAACTGGTGTCTATTGGGGGTATATCTGTTTGATAGAGGGCCTCATCGAACGCATCAAAGCCGAATACGGTAAGCCAATGAAGGTCGTGGCCACGGGTGGAATTGCATCGCTTTTCGAAGACCAGACCGAAGCGATTGATGTGTTTGACCACGATCTGACGATCCGCGGCCTGTTAGAAATAAATAAGCGCATTAAGTCTGAGCGCAAAAATATGCCGGATGTGAATTAATGTCGAAAAAAGAACTCGTATTCCTACCGCTCGGCGGTTCCGGCGAAATCGGTATGAATATGAACCTTTATGGGTTCGGAACGCCCGCAAACCGTCAATGGCTGATGATCGATTGCGGCGTAATGTTCGGCGACCTTTCGACCCCGGGTATAGACCTAATTTGTCCGGACCCATCATTTATTCTCGAAGAAAAAGAAGCATTACATGGCTTGCTTTTAACCCATGGCCATGAAGACCATATCGGCGCAGTTGCTCTATTGGCACCTAAGCTTGGGTGTCCGGTTTATGCGACGCCATTTACTGCGGCATTGGTTGCAAGAAAGCTCGAAGAAAACGGCGAGTTTGATGTAGAGCTAAACATTATCGATATGAATGAGCATTTCTCGCTTGGTCCATTCGATATTGAATATGTGACGCTAACTCATTCGATACCGGAACCAAGCGGCATCATTCTCCGAACGGAATTGGGTGATGTTCTCCATACCGGTGATTGGAAGATCGACGAAAAGCCGACATTGGGCCCAACCACTGATTCCGCGAGCATTAAAAAATTGGGGGATGAAGGTCTCTTGGCCATGGTTTGTGATTCCACCAATGTGCTTTCGTCTGGCGAGTCCGGTTCTGAATCTGCCGTGCGCAAATCATTGACGAAATTGATCGCGGAACAAGAGGGACGGGTTGCGGTTACCACCTTCGCTTCGAATGTGTCTCGCGTTGTTTCTATATGTGAAGCGGCGATGGCGGCGGATCGAAGTGTTTGCCTATTGGGTCGGTCAATGTTGCGAATTGTTGATGTCGCGCGAGAAACCGGAATCCTTCCTGAGGGGCTACAGTTTGTGGAGCCGCGCGATGCTGGGTTTTTACCGCGCCAGCATGTATTGTATTTGTGCACCGGTAGTCAGGGAGAGGCTCGAGCAGCACTTTCAAGAATTGCGAGAAACGACCACAGAGACCTGACTTTGTCCGCAGGGGATACGGTGATCTTTTCGTCTAAAATTATACCTGGGAATGACCGCGAAATTTACACGCTCCAAAATGATCTTGTTGAACTTGGGGTCAAAATCATTACCGAGAAAGATGAATTCGTTCATGTTTCCGGTCATCCGTGCAGAGAAGAATTGCGGGCCATGTATGAATGGGCGCGCCCGGAAATTTCTATTCCCGTACATGGCGAGGCTCGCCATCTCGAAGAGCATGCTAATTTCGCATTAGAATTAGGAACGAAGCGAAGTTTTGCTCCGCGCAACGGTGACCTTATTCGCATCGCGCCTGATGGCCCTGAACGTATAGACGAAGTGCCGGCAGGCCGAATTTATCTCGATGGCGATATTCTGCTCCCCGATGGGGCCGCCCCAATAAAGGAACGCCGGAAATTATCTTATGCCGGGATACTCATGGTGTCGGTGGTATTTGACGGCCATAAACTTGCAGACGATATTGGTATTGACGGCTATGGCATCGTCGGTGGCGAGGATGAAAGCGACGATTTCTCGGACCTACCGGATGAAATAGAAGATGCTATTCTTGCCTTACCAAAGCCCAAGCGCGCTGATGATGAGGCGGTTTCATTGGCCGTAAAGCGCGCGGTCAGGATATATTTTGATGATGTCTGGGGTAAACGCCCCGTCGTTATGACCCAGATCCACAGAATTGCAGGATAGGATACGGAGATGAATCCCACAGGCGCACTCGTTATATTTATCGTTTGGTGGTGGGTAATCTTTCTCGCTGTTCTACCGCGTGACATTCAGGGCCGATGGGAATCCCCTGATGACGGTGTTAAGGGCGCTGATCCCGGCGCACCTGTAAAGCCAAATATCGGCGCGAAGGCCTGGCTCACCACCAAAATCACGGTGGTTTTCTGGGCGGTCACCGTCGCCATTATCCTTAGCGGGATATTTAAATTTGGCGGTTGATTGTCGGCGCTAGCCGCAGAAAAATTTTCATAGCCGTCTGCCCTTGCCATTGCGAATGGGCTATCATAGCAAGACCTCAATCAATTCTTTCCATAGGTACAAGAGGCGAGGGCTGTCTATGAGCGAAATCGCGCCCGCCGAGAACGAGTTGCGCCCGGAAGAGCCGGAAGATGACGCTCAGTTTGCGGACGACCGCACGCTGTCGCCGGAATTTGTTCGGTCCGTTGTCGATACCCTGGATGCCAATGATCCGGATAACTTCAAGGCGCTGACCGAAGAGCTGCACGCGGCCGATTTCGCTGATTTGATGGCGCTGTTGCGCGAGGATCAGCGCGAATCCCTCATTACCTTGATGGGCGGCGCGATCCCCTCGGACGTACTTGCGGAACTTGATGGAGACCTCCTTGAGGAAGTCATCGATGCGATGGAGCCAGCCAAGGTCGCTGAGGCTGTCGTCGAACTCGACACCGATGACGCGACATTCCTGCTCGAAGACCTTGATGAAGAAAAACAGGCTGAGATCCTAGCGCTTGCGCCGGTCGAAGACCGGGTTGCATTGCGCGCTGCGCTCGATTTTGAGGAAGAGAGTGCCGGCCGCCTGATGCAGCGGGAATTTTTTGCATCACCGGCCTTTTGGACCGTGGGCCAGATCATTGACCGTTTGCGTAGCGCGGAAGAACTGCCCGATCGATTTTATGAGGTTTTTGTCGTTGATCCGGCATTTAAGCCGATGGGATCAGTGCCGCTATCGACGCTGTTAAAAGCGCCGCGTGAAACGGTTATCGAAGATCTGATGAACAGTCGGGATATGCGTACGGTTCCGGTCACGATGGATCAGGAAGAGGTCGCCTATCTATTCGAGCAATATAACCTGATTTCGACCCCGGTGGTCGATGACGCGGACCGATTAATCGGGATGATCACTGTGGATGACGTGGTCGAAATGGTCCGCGAAGAAACCCACGAAGACATGCTTGCATTGGCGGGTGTTGAGGCAGATACCGGCCTATCCGATACGGTCATCGAAACAGTGCGTTCGCGCTTTTCATGGCTTGCGATCAATCTGGGTACCGCGATCATGGCATCGTTAGTGATTGCTCTGTTTGACGCGGCAATTGGACAGATCGTTGCGCTCGCTGTCTTAATGCCGATCGTAGCATCAATGGGCGGTAATGCCGGAACGCAGACACTTACCGTGGTTGTTCGTTCGCTTGCCACCAAGGATTTGACCGCGACAAACGCAGCCCGCGTTGTCATTCGTGAAGCCACCGTCGGATTTTTAAATGGTGTCATCTTTGCGCTGATTATGGGGGCGCTTGCCGGCGTTTGGTATTTCGCCAGCGGTTGGGGAACAGAAATCGAAGCCGTGCGGCTCGGAATTGTTGTCGGGGCCGCGATGATCATCAATCTACTTGCGGCAGGGCTTGCGGGAATTTTGGTCCCCATCGGGCTGCAGCGGGCTGGCGCTGACCCTGCGGTCGCATCTGCCGTGTTTGTTACGACGGTTACGGATATTGTCGGTTTCTTTGTGTTTTTGGGGCTTGCCGCAGCAGTCCTGCTGCCCGCGGCAAGCTAATCCGGGTTAAGCTGTGTGCTGATCTTTCCGGCGGATGAACAACAACATTGCGCCGCCAATCATCAATAGTAACAGCAAACCTGGTTCCGGTGCATCTACGGGTGGTTCCGTAGGCGGTTTACATTCTTCGTCCTCGTCTTCGTCACAGGGCGGCGTTACAGGCGGAATGACGACCGGCGGTACCAATACAGGCGGTTGGCGTGGCCAGTCCGGCAAGAAAACCGGAACATAAGGCGGATAAGGTTCCTCCTTGACCTCAGGATTGGCCAGAGGCGCTACTGGCGCTTCTTTCGGAACCCGCCGCGGCTCTACTGGTGATACCGGGTTATAACCGGCTAACCGTGTTGGAACCGGGCGGGGTGCTAAAAAGAATCTTTGGTGACCTTTTGCTCGCCTTCGCCGCAGCAACCACAATTGACGACTATATCATTTCTGATGTCGCCAACTGCTCTGGCATACCAAGCGGCAAATTCTTCGTCACTCATGCCCGTGGATTTGTCGCTCCCGCCACCAAAACCACCATTGAACAAAATTGCCAACGCTATGATCGCAGCGGCAACAATGTTCGTAATCCCATTACCCATCATAAGTTACCTCACAACGCGCCACGCAATTCCCCAAATTATGCGAAGTCATCGCATTTGGCGTGACGCGATTAGTCTTTCGCGACGATACTCCCAATTATTATGCCATAAAATTGAACTCGTAGGTCTGTTGAAAAAAATCAAAAACTAAACAAAAACAGTGCATTATAAAAAATCTGAAAATTTATACGCTATTTAGACTGACCCATTTTGGTATTGATGTGCGGCAAAACTGTGCCGCTTCGGGGCAAATTTCTCAGATCAATGCGAGATCGGGGCGGTGCATCTACCCAATTCGACGCTAACATGTTAGGAATCGTTAACGGTAAATTCGTGGGGGAAGCCGTGATTTTCGCTAAGCGTAGATGCGGAACGGCGACCTCAGTGGGAACAGTAGTCTAGAGGGGTTTAGCGGGTCTGATGCGGACGGGAGAGACCGGGCTTAATCTGATCAAGGGGTACGAAGGTCTGCGAATGTCGGCGCATTATGCCCCGACGGAACAGTGGACAGTCGGCTATGGTCACACGGGGTCAGCACGCCATGGCATGAGTGTCACTGAGGGTGACGCGGAACGTCTTTTAAAAGACGACGTTCAGCCAATCGAACAACTTATCAGCGATACTGTTAGGGCGCCGCTCAATCAAAACGAGCATGATGCCCTAGTCTCGCTTATTTTCAATATCGGCGAAGACAACTGGAAGCGCTCGACCGCACTGCGGAAACTCAATGCGGGCGATAAATTAGGCGCTGCGAACGCGTTTGAGTATTGGACCAAAGCCTACGTCAATAATGAACTGGTTACCCTTGATGGCCTCGTTCGCCGTAGAGCTGCGGAAAAGTCGCTGTTTCTAATGCCGACCGATGCAGCGCTGGTTGTCCCAACATCTGACGTGAATCCGGCACCGGAATGCGAGCCGGAATACGTTTCTGACCGAGTGTATAACGCAAAACCGATTGTAGATTTTGATAGTCTTAAAGATGATTCTAACAAGGCATTAGCCCCGGAAGAACGCGCCGCACGTACACGCGCATTATTTGCCGCCACGCAGGCCCTATCGGGCGAGCCAACGAAAATGATCATTTCAAAGGCCGAAGAACGGGCGGATATGGGGGTTACGGTTGGTGCCGTACTTGCCGGGCTACTCGCACTGGTGATGACCGGTATCGGGGCGCTCCTGCTTATCGGGCAAGAAGCACCGGGACTCGCGGAAGCAATGGGCCTGACCTATGAGCGATTTGCGACGATCTTTGAAAGCCTGCCGATCTGGATTTCCGCTATCGGCGCAGCGATGTGTTATTTCATCCTCTATATCCTCGTTAAACGTACGGCGCGACACGACCTAAAGCGGCAACGGGCGCGGGACCTCGCCCAATTGCGTATCGCTGAATAGCGCCTATATGCATCTGCACAGTAACTGCGGATGCAACAGCACAGTATGACGGCCCTCAATTTAGTAAAACTCTGTGTCGGGGCTGAGACCATTGATGACTTGGTCGCGCGTATCGAGAGTCGCGTGCGAATCAATAAAGCCGCTGGTGTCGGTTCGGTGCACGACCACGTAACCCGAATGCATCCGCGCCGGGAAAGTGAATTGCTCGACGGCGGGTCAATTTATTGGGTGATCAAAGGGATCGTATCGGCGCGGCAGCCTATTATTGGTTTTGAGAAGCGAACGGGAACGGATGGTATTCAACGCACTGCAATATTACTCGATCCAGCGTTCGTTCTGACCGAGCCACAGCCACGACGAGCGTTTCAAGGCTGGCGATATCTGACAGCCGAAGACGCACCACGTGATATAAAAAGGGGCAAAAGACAAAAGGGAATGTCGCCTGAACTTGGACGCGAGCTTGCAGAATTGGGGCTTTTATAATGCCGACAGTTAAAACAATTGCAGCGGGGGCAGGCGCTTTGGGGGCGGCAAGCCTAGCACTGCTGTCGCAGCCGGTCTTCAAAGGTCCTGATAACGAATCCGCTGATGCTATAGCGGACACCTATCAAATGTGCCTCAAATCCTCCTTGTCATTATTCAAGGACGTTAAGGCGCAATGTTATAATCGAAAACAAATTTATGTCTTGCTTGATAGGCCGCTTGTGAACCGCGACGGTGATGCCGTCAGTGTTAGCCTAACGCATCCAAGTGACGCGAGCATCGCAATAGAAGAAGCCTCGACATGTCGTCAGTATCGCGAATATGTGTTCGACGGTTGGTTTGCCATGACGACGCGGGATATGCGTCGTGAGGGATATTTTAAACGCGCTTGTGGTGTGCTGACGGTTCTGTTTGAAGCGCAAGAGGCATCAACGCAACATTTTTCAAATGGTTCCCCAACGGATGAAGAAGTGGCATCGCTCGCGCCAAATATTCGATTTGGTGAATTCATTGACGGGGCACTTGATACGGTGTCGGTTTCGCAATCTCAGCGATTCCAATGGGAAATCACCATGGGTGACCAGACGGTTTATCTCACCGAATTAGCGAATGCGGATTTCGACAATGACGGGGTTGAAGAAATACTGGCCTTTTCAGCGGGGATGGTAGCGGACGGGACAGCCAGATTTTACCAAACCGGGTTGCTCGAAAAGGATAGGGAGAATGCTTCCCTGCGATTTACGCCGCTGAAATTCGAAGACAAGCCAGTGACTGCCGCTGGCGGCTAATCTCGGCTATCTTGAAACTTTCTGAAAACTAAATGAAAGGATTGGATGACCTTTCATCCGGGGGTATGATAGGGTCGAATCGGGGGCTTTTTTAGGAGAAGCCGAACAGTGTCAGCGTTAAAAAAATCGATCTCGTTACTGCGTTTTTCAAATCCACTCGGATCGTTCAAATTTCTCGGTACCGCTATCGTTTTTGCGACGCTCTCGGCGTGTGCGTCATCGCCGAATGATTCGCCGGTCGTTGACGCTAATTCGGTCGATTATATCGCGACGCTAGAGCAGGTTGCGTCCCTGGAGGCCGAGGTTGCGAGGCTCAAATCCCAGAATGCACGCCTTTCGAACGAAGTGCTTGCGCTTCAACGCGACAAAGACCGCCTGGCGCTAGAAGAGGCGAATCCTGAACCGGAACTGCCCCCCAAACCCGAAATGATCGTCACCGATGAACCTTCCAAGCAAAAGGCGGTCGTTGATGACGCGCCTTCGCCAGCGCTCGCTCAAAGTGAAGTCCCGGTAGAAACCTCTCCGCGACTTGTTCAGCCGACATTCGCATCAAACGAAACAGTTTTTGAAAACGAAGCAGAAGGCGACATCAAAACAGAAAGCGTTCTCTTCGGTGTCCATCTGGCGTCCTATCGAAAGCCGGACGAAGCGCGCGCCGGCTGGCGTCAGTTACAGCGTGAAAACCCCGAAGAATTAGGCCTGTTGGAACCGCGCATTGAAAGTGTGGCAGTAACCGGCAAAGGCAATTTTGTGAGATTGGTTGGGGGCGGATTCGCATCGCGCGATAAAGCCGAAGCGCTTTGTCTTCAGCTGAAGTCGCGCGGGCTTTTTTGTTCAGTAACCGGATTTGAGGGTGAGCGTTTGTCGCTTGCTGAGGATCAGGGTTAGTCAGGCGGTGCGACGTCGAACAGGCGCCGATCAAAAAGAACCCCCTCAAATTCATCGGATCCTTCAAAACGTAGTTCCAATTCACCGGCGTTCAGCGCGACAAATCCAAATGGAATAGTGATTATCCGCTCTGGCGCATCAAGAAAACCAGCTACATTCTCGCGCCTTCCTAATTCGCGCGTGGGGGCATTCTCTGGTGTGAAATTTACGACCATCCGCCCATAGCTCGAAATATTCCCGCGGGGGGCAATTGTGGTTTCAAGCATTAATAACCCCTGATCATCGCGGAGAAGACGCGTCTCTGTAATTTTCGCTTTGGCGTCATCTCCATTGCGCAGGATGACTGGCGCTGAGATGCCAAGGCCAACATCAACCTGTAAGCCGCTATTGCTTGCTTTCCGAATGGGTGTCCGCGACGCATCCGTTTCAATGAGCAGGTGAGATCTTCGTTCGCCCTTGGGGATTTCAACACCGTCCTTGATCCACACCTCTACTTGCATGCGCTCACCCGGTTTGAGCCGGAATTGAGCAGGTGAGACCATTAAATAGGGGGCGGCGCTCAAGTGGGATCGCGCATCCGGTGTGGCAGGCGCGTAGCCGATATCGGTGGCGCTGAGGTCCACCCAGGAAACCCGGCCGTCCATAATGTGTTCGGAGGCGTTGGAAACGGTGAATGTCCCTCGCGGCTGCTCTACGCTCAGAACTTGTCTTAATGGTGCCAGGCCCATATCGGCATGGGCGTAGGTGACGGCCAGAAGCGTCAAAAGCAGAGAAACACAGAAATTAACCACTATCGCCATAAGCACCAGAATCGCCGCAGACTTACTTCTACGCGGGGAGTCGTTTCCCTAAGGTAAGCAAGCATCATTAAATCGGGCTTTCGGCCCGAATGGATTTCGGAATGACTCACGTAATCGTGCTCGGGAACGAAAAGGGCGGTTCGGGCAAATCGACGACCGCAATGCACCTGATTGTGGCGCTCTTAAAGTCCGGGAAAAAGGTCGGGGCGGTGGACCTAGATCTTCGGCAAGGTAGCCTAACGCGATATATTGAGAATAGAAAAAAGTTCTGTGAAATCAATAATAAAGAGCTAGAAATTCCTGTTCTGGTAGAAGTTGAGTCGTCGAGTTTGGACAGCCGCGCGGACTCCCAAGCGCAAGAAACCAAGAATTTGCAGTCCGCATTAAGCACGCTTGGTGAATGTGATTTTGTGGTGATCGATTGCCCGGGGGCAAATACGCATTTATCGCGTCTCGCCCATCTTCATGCGGACACTATCGTCACGCCGCTAAATGATAGTTTCGTCGATTTTGATTTGCTTGCGCGAATAGACCCGGAAACGAATAAGGTTACCGGCCCAAGCCTTTATAGCGAAATGGTCTGGACCGCCCGTAAGCATCGGGCGATGTCGGGGGTTCCCGGCGGTATAGATTGGGTGGTCATGCGCAACCGATTGTCGGCAACCCGTGCACGCAACAAAAAGGTGATGGGCGATAAGCTAGAGGAGTTATCGTCTCGGATCGGTTTCCGGCTAGCCCGCGGATTTGGTGACCGGGTGATTTATCGGGAGCTATTCCCGATCGGACTGACATTGCTAGATCTTGGCGGGGTCGATTCACCGGTCCGTCTGTCTACCATGAGCCACGTGACAGCACGGTTGGAAATTCGGTCGTTGGTGGCGATGCTTAATTTACCGACGGAAGAAGAGGCGAAGCCTGAAAAAGAAGCGGCTGCGGCTTAGGTCGATTGCATTCGCATGGTTTGGCGGATGCGAGTATGATCCATGCCATGCTGGTAGGTGTCCTTGCTCTTATTGTTGCGATCATTGCAGCCGGATGGCTGCTGTTTCGTCTTGCCGGCAATAAGCAAAATAGCAGTAGCCGAAACATGACGGCCCTGAAGGTAATCGCATGGTTGGCACTCAGCGGTGCTCTATTGGCGGCAAAACTTTGGCCGTTGGCATTTATGGTGTTGCTCGCTGCAGGCGGGGTCGCGGCGATTGAAGCCTTGCGAGGGCGTGATCCGGAACTTGATGAAGCGTCCCAAAGCCCAAAGGTGCCGGCCCGCGCAATGTCCGAAGACGAGGCGCTCTCAGTCCTAGGCTTGCAAGAAGGAGCTAACCCCGAAGACATCCGGCAGGCCCATCGAAAACTGATTTCTCAGTTGCATCCCGATCGGGGCGGTACGGATTACCTGGCCGCAAAAATCAATGAAGCACGTGATTTCTTGTTGCGGCGATTAGGCGAAAAATAGGGTGTACTAGGCTACACCCTTTTCGTCCGTTTGGGCGAGGGCTTCGTATTCGTTTTCATCCATTACACGATTACGGCCCGCCCGCTTTGCCGCATAAAGGCAACTGTCGGCGCGATCAATGAGCGATTCCATAGATTCGCCTTCACGCAAAAGTGCTACCCCCATAGACATTGTTACAATACCGAGGTCTTCGTCGGTTCGCCGTTTACGCAGTCGGCGCGATTCGACCGCATTGCGGATCCGATCAGCCAACATATGGGCATTCTCAAGTGAAGTACCCGGAAGAACGATCGCAAATTCTTCCCCGCCATAGCGCGCGAGCAAGTCCTTGCCTTTTACATTCGAATTCATCACATCGGCAACAAATCGCAAGACCTGATCGCCGGTCTGATGTCCCCAAGTATCGTTGAATTTCTTGAAATGATCGATATCGCTGAGAACTAAGGCCAACGGTTCGTTCGCTTCGGTCGCTTCGTTCATATGCTTGTCGAGCGAGCGATCAAAGGTTGCTCGGTTCGCAATTCCGGTGAGAGCATCGCGCATCGCTTCCGCTTGGATCGCTTCAACGTCGCGTTGGAGATTGGTCACTTCTTCGGCGGAAGCGGCTAATCGGTTCTCTAGTTTGGCGTTCTCCGCCATCATATTTTTAGTGACAGACAATACGCCTTCTAACAGGGTACCGACAGCGGGGTAGCTATTTGTCGATTCCCGCAGTTGTTCGCTCAGATTGGTAAGTTCTTTGTTGTGACCGCTGGTGCTCTCGCCGGTCTTTTCAACCAGATCCCAAAGATCAGTAACTTCGGTGTGAAAGCGCGTAACCAGATTGATGACGTCATTCGAGATGTCATTGTGCTGAACAAGCTGATCATAAAGCTTATCCGCCATTTCCTGGCTTACTTTTCCGGTCTCATCCATCGCCTTTTGGATATGTGCGGAAAGTGCCGGGTTTTTACCTTCCGCATGTGCGAACCAAAGTTCGTAATTGCGCGGTGTCGCGCTCAGTCCGGTCGCTTTGAGCGCCGCGAGCGCCATTTCCGCAAAGCGATGTGTATCGTCTGATCTTTCTGTCATACTGCCCCGTAATTCCTCGTAGCGAGGGATTCTCCCCTTGGAGGGAAAAATTAGGTCAGTAGAGTAAAATAATGCCTAAAACAGTCGCCCGAATTAATCGGTTCGCGGAAAAAGAATATTCGCCTTAAATTTTGATTAACGGGCCACTTCGCGCAGGATAAATGCCGGTACGTGATCACCGAGGCCCACAACAGGTGTGGGCGGTGTTTCTCGGCGACGCGATTTTCGTCCGCCGCGCCTTGTGGAATGGCTGGCCTCTGATTTTTTATCGCTATCATTAGCGCTCGAGTCAGTTTCCGGCCGATCATTATCCGCAGACGCAGTTTCTTCCTCGTCTTTACGGGATTTGCGTTTGGTCTTGCGGCCATCCGTTTTGCTCTTGGCGCGACGTTTTTCGCCAACCGGATTTTCTTCGAAAAACTTGGAAAAATCGAGCGCTTCGATTTCAGATTGAGAAATCGTCTTGAGGATTTGATCGTAATGTTTATCGTCAGCAGGGGAGACCAGCATCATCGCTGCACCCTCTTTACCCGCGCGGCCCGTACGGCCAATACGATGCACATAGTCATCCGCGTGGATCGGAACATCATAGTTGAAAACGTGACTCACGGCCGGAATATCCAATCCCCGTGCTGCTACATCTGAGGCAACAAGAAACTGAATTTCGTCGTTGCGGAATTTATCAAGCGTTTCCATGCGGAAGGCTTGTGCTAGGTCACCGTGAATAGGGCGAGCATTGAAGCCATGCTTTTGCAGTGATTTCGCTACAATATCGACCGTCGATTTTCTGTTGCAAAAGATGATGCCGTTTTTGACGGCATCGTCCTTGATCAATTCACGTAAGACCGTTCGTTTCAGTTTATCATCACGGCTGGGCACTTTAATGATGCGCTGCGTAATTGTCTCCGCAGTGGTTGCGGGCCGTGCGACTTCGACAAAGGCAGGGGCATGAAGGAATTGATCCGTTATGCGCTGAATTTCCGGCGGCATTGTCGCTGAGAAGAACAATGTCTGGCGCGTCATTGGCGTTAATTTAAAGATTTTTTCGATATCAGGGATGAAGCCCATATCAAGCATTCGGTCTGCTTCGTCGATGACCATCAATTCTATCCCGTTGAGCAAGAGGCGACCTCGCTCAAAGTGATCGATCAAGCGGCCCGGGGTCGCAATCAGAACATCAACGCCGCGTGTCAGTTTTGCATCCTGATCGCCGAAGGAAACACCGCCGATTAAGAGTGCCATCGAAAGCTTGTGATTAACGCCGTATTTTTCAAAATTTTCGGCAACCTGGGCTGCGAGTTCACGAGTCGGGGCCAATACCAATGATCGTGGCATACGCGCCCGGGCACGGCCTTTGGCGAGCCGGTCTATCATGGGGAGGGTAAAAGAAGCGGTTTTGCCTGTTCCAGTCTGCGCGATACCGAGAACGTCTCGGCCCTCAAGCGCAGGAGGGATGGCTTCTTTTTGAATCGGCGTAGGATTCTCGTAGCCAGCAGCGGTGATAGCTTCGAGGAGTTTCGGCGATAGGCCGAGATCGGCAAAGGACATTCAGTCTCCGTTTGTATTTTTTGCTGGTTATAAACGAGCGAAATCGGCGGCTAGCCGGTTTGGTATCTCAAAAATTTCCAGACTTTTTAGTCACATCGGCGGGGTTAACTCCAACGCCCCGCTCTTCCGCCGAGGAAGCGATGCGTCATCTGCAATTTGCGGCCCTTAGGGCGCGGTTACTATGCTTGATGCGCTGGCGTCTTATCGTGGGGCCGGCGAAAAAACTCGCCATTTGGCCGATTGCGCGCGCTGCATTGCAACATTGCGAGGCCGGACGTAAGGATCTTTCCCCCAAGAGTCAACAATCACAGACGCTTAATCCCCCGAGGCCGTTGGCATCCTTTGGTTTTGTTGCCTAAAATCATCACATGACGGATCGATTAACGAAAATATGCGCAATATATGCGGTTTATTTCTGTCTTATGTTGGGGAGCAAATCTCAGGCAGCGGACGGGTTTAATCGCGATGATTGCACGTGGAACGGGATACCTCTTTTCGGTCGTGTACAGGTGGTTGAAAGTTTCGCCGATATCAAAGTCGAAATCGTCACGAGTTTCCCGGATCTTCGGGTCAAAACCGTTGAGAGTTTCCCGGATAAATGCGGCCGATGGGAATTTGTAGAAAGTTTTCCTGATTTCAAAATTCAGTATGTGAATAGCTTTCCAGACGTTAAAGTAGAATTCGTCGAAAGCTTTCCAGGCTGGCCATAACCAGAAAGGCGATACCGGATGCGTGTTCTGTTACTCATAACAATGTTGAGCATTATAGGGTGTTCACCGAAACAAACGCCTGCCGAATTATTTTTTGAACGCTTAAACGCTCATTGCGGAAACGCCTATGGCGGTGAGATCACCTCAGACGATCCTGCGGACGCGGATTATGCGGATGCACCGCTGGTCATGGAACTGCGTGAATGTTCCGATAATGAAATTCTTATACCGCTTCATATCGATGATAATCGTTCCCGGACTTGGATTATAACCAAAACTGAAAACGGATTGCGTTTAAAGCACCGGCATCGGCATATGGATGGTCAACTTGATCCGGTTACGAATTATGGCGGTGATGCCAACCGTTTTGAACAACACCGGGTCGAATTCCCGGTCGATGAATATTCGGTTGAACTTTTCGAAAAAGAAGGCCTGACAGCTGCTGTTACCAATACATGGGCGCTGGAGCTAACAGAGGGTCAATTCGTCTACGAATTGTTCCGTGATGGCAGAACATTCAGGGCTGAATTTGATCTGACGGAACCGGTTTCTTCGCCGCCTGCCCCTTGGGGTGAGGAGGGTTAAAGAGCGTCGCGCGCGGCCACGGTTTCGCGCGCGTAAAGTGCCTCGCGTTCTTCTTCCGGCATACGCATCGCATTAATACGATCACGCGCGGCTTTGAACCGCTCAAGCGCCGCACCGGTGAGTTGCTTGCCTGTTGCAATTTTCAATCGCTGCGGATTGACCGCCTTGCCGTTAAGGTGGACTTCATAATGTAGGTGAGGGCCGGTTGATCGACCGGTCGTTCCGACATAGGCAATGATGTCACCTTGTCTGACGCGTTTGCCGGCACGGATACCCCGAGCAAAACCATTGAGGTGGGCATAGGCTGTTTCATAGCCATTGGCATGGCGAATTTTGACATAGTTACCAAAGCTGCCATAGCGGTTAGCGCGAAGCACCGTGCCGTCGCCGGCGGCTTTGATTGGGGTTCCGCGCGGGGCGGCGAAATCGACCCCTTTATGGGCCCGGCGGTAACCGAGAATAGGGTGCTTCCGCGTACCGAACCCTGATGAAAGTCGCGCACCATCGATGGGTGTTTTCATCAATAGCCGTTTAGCACTTTGCCCGGTTGCGTCGTAAAAATCACCGCGTTCGCCATCTTCGGAAAAGCGGTAATACCCTTTCTCGCGAGAACGGCCCCGCCATTTGAGGCGCGCATATAGGATGTCACCCGCCGAAACCATCTTGCCTAAATCGTCATAGCGGACTTCAAAAATCGCTTCGAATTCGTCGCCGCCAAAAATTTCTCGCTGGAAATCGACATCATAGGCAAATGCGTCAGCGAGGTTGGCAATGATTTCATCGGGGGCACCGACGGTCTTTGCTGACATGTAGAGACTGCCATTTATCTGCCCTGCGATAGACATTACGCGGGTCGTCAGCGGTACAAGGTGCTTTTCGGCTGACATCTCGCCTGTGTGGTCGCGGCGCAAAACGATCCGATTTTCTGCGTCGGCTCGAAATTCCAGGCCCATCAGGCGCGCCTGTGGCATCGCTTGTTGCGCTGCCAATTGGAACAAGGTCTGATTTGGCCAAGCAAGGGTCAGAGCGAGTTCCTGGCCGGGACGCAATCGGCGCAAATCTTGGTGCTCCCCAAAGGCATAGGCAGCGATATTTGCATCATTGTTTGTTACGCCCGCACGTTTCAAAGCATCTACAAAGTTCTCGCCCTTATTAATTTTTATACGAACTTCTTGTGGCGCACGCGATATATCGGTCGCATAGGCGATTGCCGGTATTTTCCGCGTGATAACGACCGGTTCGATGTCAGCTGTGAAAAAGAACGGGGGCGGTGCGTCGAATTCGCTCGCATATTTAACCGCTCCAACATGCTCTAGGGGCGTTACCGATGCTGCAGATTTCGCGGTTAAAACAGGTATTGGCGCGGTAAGGGCTTTCGCGTCTGATGGCGTAGTGGCCGCTGCCACTTCCGGTGCGACGTCCGGTTTGATCCGCGGGATCAGACCAATGGGTTCCGGGGAAGTGGTGCCGGCGCGTGCAGCACGGGATTCAGCCAATGCGGCATCGACTGCGCTTTTCGCATTTTCCTGAGGTAATTGTTTTGATGCGGTGCCCTTACGGGTAGGAGGCTCGGTCTCGGGCGCTGTGTGAGCAGGAATTAGGTCAGTTGATGCGATTTCCACGGGGCTCGGCGTTTGAGAGGCTATTTTCGTCGCTTGTTCCGGCGTTGAAGCCGCCGAATAAATTAAAAAACCTCCGCCAGCGATCATAACCGTTAAAGCCGCAGCCAAAGCTGCCCCACCACGACGCCGGCGTTCGAGTGGGCAATAGGCGCTGTTTTCACCCGTAAGGGTTTGACCTGTTTGAACAAACTCGTCTGTCATTCCGCCGTTGCCGCTCTCGCCATTGGTATTATCGGGCTGTTTTCATCGCATATATTCGTGATCGCCCGATTTTGTCACGTTTTTACACGCCTCGCCAAACGCTGCAATTTTCGGCATGCTTGGTCCGTCGCAATGCTCATTAGACGAAAATGTGATTAATCAATAGAGAAAAGCGACGGTCGTGTTTGAGGGATACAGGTAATATCATGCGAATGATCCGCTTGTTCGGTATCGTCCTTCTTGCGTTGGTGGTGCTTTCGGGGGCGCTTTATCTGGTCCGCCTTCCCATCGCGAGTTGGGGCGTGCGGGAGGCAATGTCTCGCGCGGGGCTTGAAAACCCTCAGGCGACGGTGACCGCGCTCACCCTGAATCAGGTACGAATTGAAAACCTGTCGGTCGGTCCGAATGGTGGAGAAGGGTTGCGCCTGAACCGGATTGAAAGCGCGTATAACTGGCGCGAGCTATTAACGGAACGGATGGTTGAACGGGTTGCAATCGGCCCGGGGTTGGTTCGCCTAAAAATTGACGACGAGGGCAATATTGTTTTGCCGGGTTTCCGGGCGGGAAGCGGTGGCAACGAGCGTGACATGCCAGCTCTGCCGTTTCAAAAGCTATCGCTTGCTGATGTAGAAGTGCTGGTTGATGCGCCTGACGGCGGCGCGACGGGCAGTATTTCAGCGGACTATGATTTCCGCTCGGGCGGGAGTGCGACGCTAGACATATCGAGTGAGCAATTAAAGTTCGCGGGCTATTCATTTGCGAGAAGCAACACCCGGTTTGACCTGAATTTATCCGATAACGGAGATATTTCGATTTCAGGTACTTTTAACAGTGACCTCGAATTTCAAGGCGCGCTTGCCAGTGACATTGCGATCGGCTTTGAAGCCGCTGGGCGATCTTGGCGCGAAGCCGTTTCGGGAAATTACGCATCCCTGATGGGGCAGGGAAAAATTCAAACAAGCGCACCCAATATTGATGTTCAAAATGCTGCCCTTTTTGAAACATTGCGTACATCTACAATGGAAGCCCTATTGGGCGGTGTCGTTACGGGGGGTGCTGCCGAGGGGGCGTTCGATATTGCGCTTTCGAATAGCGTGGTCGAAGTCAGTTTTTCCGAACCCACTCACCGACTTTCGCTAGTTACGAATAAGGGCACAGAGTTAACTTTATCGCCGCAGGGAAGCGTACCATTTCTTGTCCATAGTGATCAAAGCGATATCGCGTCATTTCAGTTTGAAATTTCCGGAAGCGGAGTAAATGCTGAGGGGGCGGTTGATGCGGAATATATCGATGGCAATTGGCGTGTTATCGCACCCATTAATATTGCGGCCTATGATTCGCCTGCACTTGCGCTGAGCGGTTCGCTTATTGATATTGAATTCCAATCAACTGGTGCCGATATAAGGGCAGATCTTGCGCTCAAATCCGGCCTCAAAAAACTTAATATTGGTAGGCTGACGATAGATGACACGCCATTTACGGGTTTCTTCGAAATTGCTGCCAACATCGATACCCAAAGCGCCGTTATCATCAATAAGGATGAGTGTTTAGCTTTTGCGCGAACGCATGCACTTTTGGCTGAGCAAGATATGGAGGTGCATTTAAACGGCGTGGAGCTGTGCAATAAGGGCGGCAGCCTCGCGCGCTTGAATTGGACAGACCGGATATCGAGCACATTGAATGGTGAATTGTCGGCGCAAGACGCCAAATTTCGGATCGGCCAGACAAAAGCCGAAGGTAAGCCACCGATCATTCAGTTTGATGCCGATTACCACATAATCGAAGATGTCACGCGCATTATTGGCGATGTCGCAAAAGGCGATATGACCCTCAACAACGCTTTGGACATGTCTGCCGTTGATGGCGGTTTCGAATTTACGTTGAATGAAACGGACATGACTATCGATGCGATCGTGGACCGTTTGTTGATCGAACAACATGGTGATGCGCCATTGGTTTCGCCAGTGATCGCGAACGCAACCGCTAACATTCGCGGCACGAATGCAAAATTCGATTACGTCCTTTCAACCCCAGTCGGTGAACGGTTAGGCACTGGAACCGGTACGCAAGACATGCAGAAGGCCAGCGGTCAAACCGTCTTTTCCTTTGAAGGCTTATCCTTCACACCCGAAGGGGTGCAGCCAAATAAACTCTCGCCTGTTCTGAAAGGTTTTGTCGATGCTGCCAATGGCGAGATGGGCGGGGAGATGGTCTTTGAATGGGGACCAAATGGGGTGACTTCCGCCGCCAATTTCGGTTTTGATAATATTTCTTTTGCTGGCCCAACGCGCGCGGTTACGCGGACGAGCGGCTTTAATGGAGCCGTAGCGTTGACCAATTTGATGCCCGTTCAAACTGATGGGCAACAAACCGTGACGGTCGATGTCGTCGACATGGATGCGCTCAAACTGGTGGATGGAACAATAACATTTGACGTGCCAGGAAATGATACAATTATCATTCCGCAGGCGGAGTTTCCCTGGTTCGGTGGAGTGATTGGCGTTTATGATGCTGAGGCGTCATTGACAGGAGAAGCCAAAGTGCCTCTGCGTGCTGATAATGTCGACCTCCAACAGATATTCGAATATGTCGACGTTAATGGACTTTCCGGCGAGGGGGTCATGAATGGTGTCTTACCGGTAGTATTCGAGGATGGCAAAGCCCGTATTGAGGATGGCTATTTCAAATCAGCGGGGCCGGGCGCAATTCGGTATCAAGGCGCGGCTGCGGAACAGGCCGCTGCTGCTGGCGGTAATGCCAAAATCGCCTTCGATATTCTGCGAGACCTCAGATATAACTCGATGGAAGTTCGCGTAAATGGCGCGCTTGATGGCCGACTTGATTTCCAGATGTTTTTCGAAGGAACGGGCGAAGTTAACATGGAAAATGCCAAGGGGCGCGTTCCGGTTAAATATACCATCAGCCTTGATGCCGCTTTACTGGAGTTGCTCCAGCAGGCCAACCTGTCGCGAAGTTTCCAATTGCAGATCGAGCGGGGCCTGCAAAATGTGGAATAAGGCGAAATCGGCGCCAAGGACGCTTAATTCCGCCTATTTTTTGCCTGATGGTCAGGCTATGGTAGTAGCGTTCTGAGTTTCAAATGAAAATTAAATCGAAAAATCCATTCTTGGATTAATGGGCAGACTGGCGGAGGGCGTTCCGGTATGATCAAGGCAGAGCAAATAAGGCTAGCGTTATTTGGGCCAATTATCGCAGTAGCCCTCATGGCCTGCACAACCGTCACTTTGAAAGGTGACGAAAACGAGCCGATCGTGGTCAATCTGAACGTAAAGATCGACCAGGAAGTACGCGTGAAACTCGATCGTGAGATCGAGGATTTGATTTCAGACAATCCGGACATATTCTAGGGGGAAAGCCGGTATGGAAAACTCGATGCGAAAAATATTGATGAGTTTGGTCGCGGCAGGCACTGCACTAGCCGCAACGATGTCACCTGTGTCAGCGGCAAGTGCGCTGGTCGAAAACGCCAAAAACCGTTGTATTGTTGGTGAACAAGCGGATGGTTATCTCGGGGTCGTTACTGGTGCGAATGTAAGTGACGAACTCCGGCGTGAAATTCGTGATATCAATCAACAGCGTAAAACCGCTTATGCGAATCTCGCAAAGCGAAATGGTGTGACGATTGAGGTCACTGCTGCGCTAACGGCAGAAAAGTTGCTAAACGGTGCGACTGCCGGACAATGCATCCGCAATCAGGCCGGTCAGTGGGTGAAGGTTTAGCCAGAAACCGATTTTACACGGGCCAACCAGATACGAATCGTGGATAAGGGACTCTTAGCAACAAGAGTCTCTTATCCATGTCCGAAGCTGTTGATCTCACACCCCCTGATGATGAAGGCCCAGATGCGTTGGCGCTTTCCGCGTTACTTTCGTCGCGGGTTTGTCACGACCTGATTAATCCCGTTGGTGCACTTAGTTCAGGGCTAGAAGTGCTGGACGACCCTTCGATGGAAGAGACAATGCACGACGCGGCGATGGATTTGATTCGCGCGGGTGCCAAAAAAGCGATCGCTTTGTTGTCCTATGCGCGTCTCGCCTATGGCGCTGCGGGTGGTTTTGGCGCGCAGATCAGCCTCGAAGATGCACGGAGCGCCTTAGAAGGACTTTTCGACATTACCAAAGCTGATCTAGAATGGGGGATCGGTTCGGGATTGGCTGCGAAAGAAAATGTGAAAGTACTTCTGGTGCTTGCTTACGCTGCGGCTGACTGTGTGCCGCGTGGTGGTCTGGTTTCTATTTCCGGAGATATCGAGAGTTTTACGATCGTCGCGACAGGCAAAAAATTGCTGCTCAACGATGATCTTGTCAAAGCCCTTAATGGCGATGCATCCGAACTCGCCCCGAAAAACACCCCGGCATTGATCGCGTCTCAATTAGTGAGTTCCGTCGGCGGTGTTGTGAAGGTGACGAAAACAGAAGAGGCTGTAACGTTCAAAGCCGCATTTAATGCTGAATCATAGAATATTCGCGGCAATCATAGTGATGCGTTAACAGTGCGCTAACGACAAGCGGGCAGAATTAGGGGGATATTCATTGAATGGACCCGGAACATGAGCGCCACAAAAACATGCCTTGTTGTTGATGACTCTGACGTCATCCGCGAAATCGCAATGCGCATTATCACTGATCTTGGCTTGGAGACTAAAGGCGTCTCCAACGCTTCAGAGGCCATGGAATATTGTCGCGGAGAGGCTCCGGCAGCGGTTTTCCTTGATTGGGATTTGCCATCGATGGGCGCGCTGGACTTCCTGCGGGGTGCCGCCAACTTCGAGGGCGCGTGCAAGCCTGAAATCATTCTTTGCGCGACGGAGAATGACGAACAGCAGTTTACGCTCGCTCGGGCAGCCGGTGCCAATCATCACATTCTAAAGCCATTCGACAAATTTGCCATCGCAAGTAAGCTCGCAGAACTGGGCTTGATCGACGCCGAAGAGCACCCTGAATTACTCTCTGCGAATGGCTGATGGTGGAACGGGTTCGTCTGCCATAGACGGGCCGCAATATTGCCACGCCAATCAGTTTATTTATTAGCTTACTAATCGCGCAAACCCGTATAAGAGCGGCATATGACCCTTATACAACTTGTCGTTCTTGCCATCATTCAGGGGATCACGGAGTTTCTGCCGATCTCATCATCTGCGCATCTCATTCTTGCGCCGATTGCCGTAAAGGACTGGCAAGACCAAGGCGCGTTAATTGATATTGCGGCGCATGTAGGCTCGTTGGTGGCGGTGTTGCTCTATTTTCGGGTGGAGACAGCGAAACTATTTCGCGGCGGAATGGACACCGTCTTTTTCCGCGCCAGTGACGATAGAAAGCTTTTTCTTTTTATTGCCGTTGCTACCGTCCCAACGCTTTTGCTTGCGGGGGTTTTTGTCACCTTCGGCATTTCTGACATGCTGCGTTCGCCTTTTGTGATCGGCTGTACCAGTATCATTTTCGGATTGTTGCTTTGGCATGGTGATCGCTCCAAAGGTGCCCGAGAAGGACTTGATACAATTACTTGGCGGGATGTGCTCTCAATTGGGGCGGCGCAGATGATCGCGCTTATTCCGGGTGTTTCCCGTTCCGGTATCACCATGACCGTCGGTCGTTATCTAGGCCTCTCACGCCCAGAAGCGGCGCGTTTTTCAATGCTTTTGGCGATCCCAACCATTTTGGCGCTGGGTTTCTTTGCTGCCATCAAGATTGCTCAAGAGGGTGCCGGCGCAGATATGATCAGCGCATTTGTGGTCGCTGTTTTGTCTTTTATTTGCGCTTTCGCGTCGATTGCCTTTTTGATGCGCCTTACGCAAAAAATGAGTTTCACCCCATTTGTTATTTACCGGGTAATTTTTGGGATTTTGCTTCTGGTCTTTGCAGGGCAATTGATGGCTGCATAATAACTTCGATTTGCCATAAAAATGTCTTGGCGCGGGCGCTATCTATCGCCACAAATACGTCGAAGAGTTTAGGAATTTAAAATGCTGTCCAAGACTGAAGATTTAGCTTTGATTTCCGCTGACGGAGTTATGCGCGCAGCAGAGCGCCTTAAGGGCAAGGCAATCCGTACCCCCCTTATCGAAAGCGTCGTTCTGAATGAGGCTGTCGGCGGACGAGTGATAATTAAACCGGAGGTTCTTCAGCACTACGGTTCATTCAAATTCAGAGGCGCATATAACTTATTATCTCAGCTCGCACCGGAGGCGCGCGAGCGCGGGGTCATTGCCTGGTCATCGGGTAATCATGCGCAGGGTGTCGCCTTTGCAGCAAAGCTTCTTGGCATCAATGCCACCATTGTCATGCCAGAAGATGCGCCAAAAATAAAAGCGGAAAACGTCAAACGTTTAGGCGCAAATATCGTCACCTATGATCGCTACACAGAGGACCGCGAAGAAGTCGCGCGGCCTATTATCGAGAAATATGGATTGGCGATCGCGCCGCCATTTGATCATCCGCATACGATTGAGGGGCAGGGCACAATGGCGCTCGAAACCTTTGAAGATGCGTTGGAGCGAGAAACCGACCTGGATAGCTTCATCATCTGTTGCGGTGGTGGCGGGCTGACGGCGGGTAGCGCGCTGGCGTTAGAGGCGGTTTCGCCCGACACAGAAGTGTGGATCTCGGAGCCTGAGCATTATGACGAGACTTGGGCGACTATTCGTGACGGAAAGCCGCAAATTGCCGATGTTAGCCGTTGGACTCTTTGCGATGCTATTGCGACGCCGCAGCCTGGAAAATTGACTCTGCCAATTATGGAACGGCTGGTCCGTGGCGGCGTTGCGGTCACGGAAAGCGATATTCGCGCGGCGATGATCTTTGCGTTCCAGAACTTGAAGCTGGTGGTTGAACCGGGCGGCGCAGCGGCGCTGGCCGCGATATTATCGGGCAAGTTTGATGGGCGCGGAAAGACGACAGCGATCGTTCTCTCCGGCGGAAATGTTGATCCGGCTATCTTTTCAGCGATTTTGGACGGCCAGCCGATTCCGCGGAAATAGACCGGAAATCAATTGCTTATATCGTTGTCGTGTAAAATTCACATTTGCGAGTGTGGAAAAGGCAGCTATTGAAACGATATAAAATAGCCTCACATATAATTCTGTCAGCAGAAGACACTAACTTAATCGATCAGAAACCAATTTTTGGTGTGTAAGTCGTTGAAAGAATTCTTCGATTTATGTGGTCGGCGTTCACATTTTGCTAGCCAATAATACGGCAAAATAGAGCGCGTCACGCGTCGATGACTGGAAGCGAAATCAAACGCTGTTGACCAAGGAAGTGAGAACCGATGGCGATAATGAAGAACGGAGCGATTGCAACGGAAGGGCAAAGTATCCCTTTGTCGGCCCGTGACTTTGCCGAATTGGGCGGGCGCAAGCTGGTCTATATTCGCACCGTGGTCGCGCGTGATGTTCTTGATGATCTGCTCGACGACGACGGCGAGTTAGCGATTGAGGTCGAAGACGATGATACGCTTTACTCGGTTCACTCTTCGAGCGGTGAGCGCATTGCGCTCGTCGGCAGCCGGGAGCTGGCATTTGCTGCGGCCCGGCAATATGAGATGAATCCCGTCAGCGTCCACTAAACGCTACACAAGTATTTTCAGAAAATTTGGTTTTTACGCCGCGTGGTTTTTGCGGTCAGACGTGGCAATCGCGAACAACGCTTCGGCGGATTCTGCGCCGCGCAAGGCATCTCGGGCCTCGGGATCGCGAAGCAAGCGCGATACTTTAGCAAGGGCTTTGAGATGTGCCGCAGTGGCATTAGCAGGCGCTAGCAACATAAACACCAGATCAACTGGCTGATCGTCCACTGAATCAAAAGTCACTGGTGTTTCGACGCGGGCGAGAACACCAACAATCTTATTGAGGTCTTCCATTTTCCCATGAGGAATTGCAACCCCGTCGCCAACGCCGGTCGAGCCGAGCTGTTCGCGTTCGAGCAGGGTGGCCATAATGTCGGACGCAGGTCGATTGATAATGACACTCGCTTGATCGGCGAGGGCCTGCAGTGCGTCCCGCTTGCACTTGGCTCGGAGATTGTGGATCACGCCCTCAGGGCTGAGCAGATCTTCAAGTCCCATGACACTCACACTTACTCATTTCACTGGCGCGTATCGCATTGGTTCTACCACTGGCTCTGGTTCATCCGTCGCCTCGTCGTGGGCCCGATGGAAATCTTAACGAGATCTCCGATGCGGGCCGCACGCCAATAGACCTATGAGGCCGAAGGATCAACCCATCCAATATTACCATCTCGCCGCCGATATACGACGTTGATTCGCCCGTGAGCGGCATTTTTAAAAACAACCGCTGGTTGTTCGGCAATATCGAGCTGTAAAACCGCAGCGCCTACAGTCATTTCGCGTAAGGGAGTCTGCCCTTCAGCGACGACAACTGGGTTATGATCATCATCGACGGAATCGTCATCAGACTCCTCGCCGAGGGGCTCGAGGAGATAATATGACGCATTCTCTGCGGGAAATGGTTCTTTCCCATTCGCGTGGTGATTTTTCAAACGACGCTTATATCGGCGGATCCGCTTCTCAAGCTTCTCCACACTTGCGTCAAAAGCGCCATAGGCGTCCCCACCTTCGCCATGGGCAGCCAGAAAGACCCCCGAGGCCAAATGGGCCGTCACATCGCATTCTACGAGGTGGCGCTCTTTGGTGAATGTAACGGACGCTTCTGCGCCCCGATCAAAGTATTTTTTTACGCTATCGGCGAGTTTATCGGAAACATGAGTTTGAAGAGCATCGCCCAAATCCATGTTTTTGCCGGTGACCTGAATGTCCATTGGACCTCCTGAAAATGGCAGTCGTGTAACAACCGCTCCATAGTCATCATATTGTGGTCGGTGGCACCGTTTAAAGGGTTAAATTGCCGTTTGTAGCATAGCCCTCCGGCGCTGTACCGAAGAAGGAATATGTAACGTTTCCCGATACTTGGCTACTGTTCTGCGGGCAATTTCGATACCTTCCGCTGCCAAGATTTCAACAATTTTGTCATCCGATAAGACGCTGTCTTTGGTTTCGGCTTCTATCATCTCGCGAATCCGATGGCGGACAGCCTCAGCCGAATGCGCTTCGCCGCCACTTGATGACGCGATGGACGCAGTGAAAAAGTATTTAAGCTCAAATAATCCTCTAGGGGTGGCAATATATTTATTTGATGTCACCCGAGAAATTGTCGATTCATGCATATCTATAGCATCCGCTACAATCTTTAGATTTAGCGGGCGCAAATGTTTCACGCCATAAGCGAGGAATGCATCCTGCTGCCGGACAATCTCGCTCGAAACCTTGAGGATCGTTTGTGCCCGTTGATGGAGGCTTTTTGCCAGCCAATTCGCGCTTGCAAATTGTTCAGCGATATAGGTTTTGTCTTCCTCGCCAGTTCCATTGACGGTTTTTACGTCGGTGTAATAGCGCTGATTGACCAGAACACGGGGTAGGGTTTCACTGTTCAGTTCGACCTTCCAGCCGCCCTCAGGCGATTTCGTCACAAATACGTCTGGCGCGATTGTCTGGACGACGCCGCCGCCATAGGCATATCCCGGCTTTGGGGTGAGGGCGCGAATTTCCGCGATCATGTCGCGAACATCTTCTTCATCCGCCTGCGTCGCATTCATCAAGCCTTTAAGGTCGCTGCGCGCAAGAAGTTCGATATTTTCGACAAAAGCCTGCATTGACGGGTCGAAACGATCGGCGTCAATAAGCTGCAATTTTAGGCATTCTTTTAAATCGCGAGCGCCAACCCCAGAAGGATCAAATGAAGTGATCATTTTGTGGGTGGTCTCGACGTCTTTAAGCTCCGCACCAAGACGATCAGCCACGGTTTCCAGATCTTCGCGCAGATAGCCGGCCTCATCGATCATGTCGATGATATAGGCCCCGATCATCAGTTCCATTGGATTGCGGGTCGCAACGTGGAGTTGTTCGGTTAAATGCTCTGCGAGCGAAATCTCTTTCTTGAGGTTCGAGCCAAATTCTCGGTCGTCGCCATCGAAACTGCCGCCACCGGACGAGCTTGCCCAATCATTTGGCTGATAATCGCCATAAGCTGCATCGCTGCCAGAGGCACCGGGATCGATATCGTCATATTCGGCGTCTAGCGCTTCACTGGCTTCTTTGGCGGACGTTTCGTCAACGCCTGAAGTTTCGCTGGGTTTCTCGTCTTTTTGCTCTCGATCGCGCTCCCCGCGCCGTTCGGCAGGACCGTCAACAGGAGACTCGTCACGCTCTAAGAAGGGGTTCTGTTCGAGCTGTTCCTCGACATATTCGGTGAGTTCAAGATTGGAAAGTTGCAACAGCTTGATCGCCTGCTGCAATTGCGGCGTCATCACCAGTTGCTGCGACTGCCTGAATTCTAATCTTGGGCCTAACGCCACGATGCCCCCTTTAAACTTTCATCCTACATTTGAAAACGATCACCCAGATAAACGCGGCGAACGTCCTTATCGCCGACGATATCGCCAGGCGCACCTTCGAGTAGTACCTCGCCTTCGTGAATAATGTATGCACGGTCAATAATGTCTAAAGTTTCGCGAACATTGTGGTCAGTAATGAGAACCCCAAGACCGCGATCCTTAAGATGTTTAACCAATTCGCGAATTTCCGCGATTGCGAGAGGGTCAATACCGGCAAATGGCTCATCAAGGAGCATAAATGACGGCGCAGTTGCGAGCGCCCGTGCAATTTCAACTCGGCGACGCTCACCACCGGAGAGGGCAATCGCCGGCGCACCGCGCAAATGGGTAATATGAAACTCGTTCAAGAGATCATCGATGATCGCTTGCTGCTTGTCTTTATTGCGCTCGATCAGCTCCACAACAGCGCGCAGATTCTGCTCGACTGTCAGGCCCCTGAAAATAGATGCTTCCTGCGGGAGATAACCAACGCCGAGGCGTGCGCGCTGATACATCGGCAGGTTGGTCACGTCGTTTCCGTCAATGGAAATACGTCCGCGGTCCGCCGGAATAAGCCCCGTAATCATGTAAAAGCAGGTGGTTTTACCAGCGCCATTCGGCCCCAAAAGGCCAACAACTTCGCCGCGTTTTACGCTCATGGAAACGCCACGGACGACCGGACGGCGTTTAAATGATTTGCCGAGATTTTCGGCGGAAAGCGAACCGCCACCCGAAATCACCTTGGGTTTTACTGGCGCGGCCTCATTGGCTGCCGGTTGGGTATCTACGGGTGTTTCCATCTTATCGCTCATTAAGCGCGTCTCTCTTTAACGTTCGGTGAAAGCTAAAATTTTACCGACTATATCGGTTTTTCGGTCTCTCCGGTGAAAAATAGGCCGCGAATGCGTTTGCCAGCCTCTGGGGTAAACAAAACCTTACCTGTATCGACCCAATAAACGATCTTACCCGCAGACATGACCTGCTTGCCTTGGGTAACGATCACATTTTCCGTTATTGTAATTGTGCGGGATGCGTCGTCAAAGACCGCGCGCTCACCGGTAATCGCTTCTTTGCCGTTGGAATAGCGCACCAAACCAATCGCGGTGATTGTTTCAAAATTCCCGTCTTCTGAAATTTGGGCTTCGAGCCGTTCCGTTGTGAGGATCGCTTCGCCCTGCACGACGCGGACATTCCCGGTCCAAACCGCGACATTGTCTTGAAATTCAGCAGTGTCACCAGTGATGTCGACAGGTTCGTTACTGTCATTCGCGATCAATTGTGCCTGCGCATTCGCCGCTAAAAAGCTAACTGCACAAAGGGCGGAACTCATCCATTTTTTCAATGTCATTGCGGCGCCTCTATTTCTGGGTCTTTTAATTCCGGCGCTGGGTTAGCACCATTCGGTTCATCTTTGGATGAGGTCACGTTCTTGGGATAGATGCGCATGTGAACATTTCCTTCGAAAACGACCCGGCCTTCGCTGTTATAGGCCTTCATCTTGTCGGCCTTTAGAGCGCGCCCATCCGGCCCGCTTCCGCCGATGCCGGTGTCGCTCGTGACGATCTCATCGTCAATTGAGACCGTGGCGGCCGGGGTGCGAAAAATGTAAATCTCATCACCGACTTCATGCTCAAGGGTGACACTATCGCGTAGCTCGAGAATTTTCGTCTCGGTGCGGTAAACGCCTTTTTCGGCGGTGACGACCGTGGTTTCGGAATTTTCGCCTTGGACCGCGCGGGGTTTCTCTAATTCAATCGTGTCTTTTTCAGAAGTATGCTGAAGGGCCGTATCTGCACTGATTTCGAAAGGCTTGCCGCTGCCGTCGGTGCCGACAAATTTGGGGCTCGCCATGCGCAATTCCTCAGCCGAAGCGGAAATATCCTTGAAGTCTTCGAGGAATGCATCATCGACCGTGTTGGATTGGGTATTAAAGAAAAAGGCGGCCACAAGCACGAGCGCCGTAATGGGCAGGATCACCCTAAGCCGACGTACCAGTCGCGACCGGGCAGCGGCTTGGTCGCCAGTCGTACGGGCTTCCATCGGCAGGCTATCCAGAACGCGGCGCTGCGGGTCCGTTTTTGGCGGATCGCTCGCTTGGTTCTGATGATTAGCGGTGCTGTTCATGCCCAGCTGCGTTTCCCTAATATTCCAGACAGTTAAGAAAGCTCGATAATGTCATATCGGCCATTATTTCCATATAGTCGCGCGCGGCCGCGAGGGAAGCAATAGGGACAATTTTCATAGAAATCGCCTGATTTTCGCCTAGTTGGGGCAAATTCCTCAAGAATGGGCGAAAATGTCAGTCTCTGGCCATCCGGCAATATCGAGCGCAGATCGTACGGGAAGAAAATCGAAACAGGCTTGGGCGAGGGCGGTGCGACCTTCGCGGGCGAGCATTTCGTCGAGTTTTTCCCGCAATTGATGCAAGTAAAGAACGTCCGAAGCCGCATATTCGATTTGCGCGTCAGAGAGCTCTTCAGCGCCCCAATCCGACGATTGCTGCTGTTTGGAAAGGTCGACACCGACCAATTCCCGGGTCACGTCTTTAAGGCCGTGGCGGTCAGTATAGGTGCGGCAGAGTTTCGACGCGATCTTTGTGCAATAGACCGGCGCGGTGACCACACCCAGCCATTGCTGAAAAGCAGCAACATCAAATCGTGCAAAATGAAAAATCTTCAGCACCTTCGTGTCACTCAAGAGTGCTTTCAGTCGCGGTGCGTCATAGGTTTTGCGGTCCAGTTGAACCAGATGGGTATCGCCATCGCCCGCCGATAACTGAACCAGACAAAGCGGATCGCGATGAGGGATAAGCCCCATTGTTTCGCTATCGACCGCAACAACGGGGCCCAAATCTAGTCCCTCTGGCAGGTCGCCTTTGTGCAGGTGGTTCGTCATGGCTTTTATCTCTCAGTGTCAGCGTTCTTGCTGACAGGGCTTAGCACTCTCAAAAGAATTGTGAAGCCGCGGCCCTAGGCAATCTTACGGACGATGACCGATCCTGCAGAATATCCGGCACCAAAACCACAAATTACGCCGACCTCACCCGGCGCAAAGTCTTCCCGGTGCTTGTGGAATGCAATGATTGAACCCGCAGATGAGGTATTTGCGTATTCATCGAGAACGACCGGAGCCTCTTCGCGGGTTGCGTCGCGGCCCAACACTTTCCGCGCGATGAATTCGTTCATGGAAAGATTGGCCTGGTGGAGCCAAAAGCGTTTGACCTGATCGGCGTTAACGCCCGTTTCTTCAAGATGTTCGCTGATCAGCGCGCTCACCATCGGGACGACTTCCTTGAATACTTTACGGCCTTCCTGTTTGAATAATTTGTCCGTAAACGGGTCGCGCTGCTGGTCTGCATCTTCGCCGGTTTTTCGCTCGGCCTGATTTAAAAAGCCGAAATTATTGCGAATATTGCTCGAAAACTGAGTTTTCAGGCGGGTGCCAAGAATTTCCCAAGCTTCGCCATTCGCTTCGCCCTCAGCGCGCTCAAGGATGACGGCTGTACAGACATCACCGAAAATGAAGTGGCTGTCACGGTCACGGAAATTCAGATGCGCCGTGCAAATTTCAGGGTTCACCATCAAAATTCGCTTAGCGCCAGCACGGATAAGACCAAGACCGGTTTCAATACCGAACGTCGCAGAGGCACAGGCGACATTCATATCAAAAGCATAGCCGTCGATGCCCAGTGCGGCTTGTATCTCGACCGCGATTGCCGGATAGGCCCGCTGCAGATTCGACGCGGCGCAGATCACGCCATCGATATCTTTTGCGGTCAAATCAGCATTTCGCATGGCTTCGCGGCCCGCGTTAACGGCCATTTCAGCGAGTACGGACAATTGGTCATTTGAGCGCGGCTCAAAATAGGGGGCCATACGCGAAATATCGAGAATGCCATCTTTATCCATGACATGGCGTGATTTGATGCCGGAAGCCTTTTCGATGAATTCTGCTGAGGATTTTTGCAGTGCGGGAATTTTGCCTGCTTCAATTGCCGCGCTGTTCTCTTCATTGAACTGATCCACATAGGCGTTGAATGCAGAGACCAGTTCGTCATTCGAAATCGAGTGGGGCGGGGTGTAAAGACCGGTTGCGGCGATGCGCACGTCAGAGTTCTTCATCGTTGTGTCCTAATTGATTGTTTTATATTCTAACGGCATCGACCCGCAGATGTAAGGTGTTTCAACCTCTGGCTTTGTCCAGCCATCTTAGCTGTTACCCGACATAGAACCGATAAATGCGCCAATTGTGGCACTAAGCCCGGCGATGCCCGCCGTCAAAATCGGTATCCACCATCGCAAATTCCTTTTGTGCTCAATCGCGCGGGCGTGCAGCAAAACCGCCGTGTTGATGAGGGTGGAGATTTCATCGGGAGAAAGGGGGCTTCGTGAAATGCGCGATTTTTGCTCATCTGTAAGCGATAAAAATTCGCTTTTTGTGATCTCTTCATGGCTGTCGACATTGAACAATTTGTTGTGCTGACGCCGGATCACCAGTGAAACCTGTTTTCGGGTTGCATCCAACCGAAAAAATTCGGGATGCTCCTTGAATACGGTTTCCCAATGGTCACTCATGGCTTCATCGCCAGAGATTCGATCCGCCCACCCCTTAAAATCCATTTTATAAAAGCGATAGGTACCCAATGTCTGTATCGCCGCAATAACGTCTGCGAGGCGTTTTTCGTTATCGACATATGGCGATTTGGCTTCGTTCAGGTTCATAGGGGTTTACTCAACTTTTGGACTTCCTTCCAACGCGGACAGGCATATTCGTGGTCATTGACCATGCCTACGGCCTGCATAAAAGCGTAAACGATGACGGGACCACAAAATTTGAAACCATGCATTTTAAGCTCTTTCGACATGGCCTCGCTTTCGGGCGATTTTACCATATGGTCGCGGTAATTTTTGACTTTGTTGTTGATCGGTTCGCCATCAACAAATTTCCACAAAAAGCCAGTAAACCCTTCTGGGTTTTTCTCCATAATGTCGAGATAACTTTTGGCATTTCCAATGGCGGCGTTGATTTTTGTCTTTGAGCGGATAATACCCGCATCACTCAATAACTTGTCGATCTTTGCTGGTTTATAACGCGCAATTTTTTCCGGGTCGAAACCATCAAATGCTTTGCGAAAATTGTCGCGCTTATAAAGGATGGTTCGCCAAGAAAGGCCTGCCTGAAATCCATCGAGTATCAGTTTCTCAAATAGGGCGCGATGATCATATTCCGGCACGCCCCATTCTTCGTCATGATACTGACGGTAGATCGCGTCATCCAACGGGGCCCAAAGGCAATAATCTTTCTTGGTCATTGGGCCCTCTGGAATAGGGTGGCGTTAGACGAAAAGCGAATAAAGCCAGACGAGTAATATCAATATTTGTATTACGAAAAAACTGAAGCGGATCAATACAAAGGTTCGGCTTGTCGATATCAAATGAACGAGAGATTGACCGATCCGCGCCCCAAGAAAAATATAGGCGAGGCCGTCAGTAACGCCCATCTGGTTCGTTGCGATGGCATAAAGTAAAATCGCGGCAGAAACGGGTAAATTCTCGTAGCAATTTGCGTGCGTTCGTGTGAGGCGCTTGCCAAACGCTTCCATGTCCTCGCCTGAGGGATTAAACGCATTAGCCGCACGCTTGCCGGTCATCACAAGCGCGCTTCGAAGGAAACCAAGACAAAGCACTAGAAATACTGACCAAGCTACTAGGCCGAGTAGGGTCGTCGCTGTTGGTGTCATCATACGCCTCCCATTTATCGCCTGTTTGATGCAGGCCTGACGGGGAGGTTAGTCCTGTTTTAGATAATCGGGAAAGCGCAATTGCAGTGGTGTGCCTTCGGCCTCGATTGAAGTATTCTCGGCCATCGCTTTCTCCCAGCGTTCAGCACGAATGAACGCCAATGCGCGGCCGTTTGAACTGCTTAGGACATCGCCAAGTGTCGATGTCCCTGCGGTCACGGGCGTCCCTTTTGCGGGTGCATCTTGAACGAATTGAGCCACAAGTGTGCGTTTGCGCACTTCGCCTTTGCGCTTCATGCGGCTCGTTACTTCCTGACCGATAAAGCAACCTTTTTTGTAATGCACAATATTGAGATGATCCGCATTTACATCGGTCAAAAACTTGTCGTCCGCATCATAATCATAGCCAAATTCCGGTACGCCAAGCGTGATACGGCGCGCATGATATTCAGCTTCTGATGCTGAGTCTAAGTCCGGTTCTGCAATTGCGCGCCAGCCAAGGCTTTCGTCTCGCGGGTCTTTAAAGGTGCTTGCCGCAGATTCGATGGGACCGGCGCTGGCAAATACGCAAAGAGTGTCGTCAAGCGAGAGAGTGACCTTCGCCCGCAATTTGTACATCGATAAGCGCTTCATTAGCGCCTCTGAGATTTCGTGATGGCAATCGATAAGAAACGCGTCGTCGATCTCCGCAACAAAGAAATCCGCGAGGATTTTGCCCTGCGGCGTTAAAAGAGCCGAAGCAATGGCATTTTCGCGGGTGAGCTGGTCGATGTCCTGCGTGATCAGTCCTTGAAGGAAACTGCGGCGGTCGTCGCCTTCGAGTCGGATGATGCGGCGGGTTTTTAAATGTTCAATATTGCTCATACGCCCGCATATATGGACAAATCTTCATCGCGCAAAGGCCCAAAATCGGACATCCGGCCAACGGAATCTGATTTAGATCGCCAATTCATGTTTGCGAATGCTGCGCCGGGCGTTAAACAACGGGCATGACAAACACATTTGATCTGATTTTGAAGAACGGCACCGTCGTCAACCATGATGGCGAGGGCCTGAGGGATATTGGGGTTCGCGACGGGAAAATTGCCGAGATCGGAATCTCCGGCAACGCAGATGCAGCGGAAATCATCGATTGTTCCGGCCTTCATGTCCTGCCCGGGGTGATTGATACTCAGGTTCATTTTCGGGAACCGGGACCAACCCATAAGGAAGATCTGGAATCAGGTAGTCGGGCCGCAGTTTTGGGCGGTGTCACGGCAGTGTTTGAAATGCCGAATACCTCGCCGCTGACCGTTACTCAGGAAGCCATCGAAGACAAGCTCAATCGCGCGGCCGGTAAGGTCGATCATGGCGGCATGTTCTGTGACCATGCATTTTATGTTGGCGCAACTCATGGCAACCCGGTCGAACTAGCTGAACTTGAGATGTTGCCCGGTGTATGCGGCGTTAAAATATTTATGGGCGCATCAACCGGTGATCTTTTGGTTGAAGATGATGAGGGCGTCCGCGCAGTACTGGCGCATGGGCAACGCCGCGTGGCGATCCATTCAGAAGACGAATATTTGCTACGTGAAGGCAAGGCAAAGGCGAGGGAAGGGGACTGGACGTCCCACCCGGAAGCACGCAGCGCTGAAGCCGCTGTTCGGTGTACGGAGCGGTTGTTGAAGCTAGCCCGTGAAACGGGTCGGCGGATTCACGTCTTGCATATTTCGACGGCGGACGAGATTCCGATGCTAGCGGCCGCCAAAGATGTGGCGACATGTGAGGTCACGCCCCAGCATTTAACGCTAGAAGCGCCAGATTGTTATGAGCGCCTGAAAGCCTTTGCGCAGATGAATCCGCCAATTCGAGACTCTCGTCATCGCGAGGGCCTTTGGAATGGATTGCGGCAGGGCGTATTTGACGTCATTGGCTCTGATCATGCGCCGCATACGGTTGAAGAGAAGTCAAAGCCATATCCGCAATCACCTTCGGGAATGCCCGGTGTCCAGACCTATGTACCGCTCATGCTTAACCATGTGGCGGAAGGGCGGTTGTCGCTCGCGCGTTTCGTCGATCTGGCCTGTCACGGCGCAAACCGTGTATTCGGTATTGCGGGTAAAGGCCGATTGGCAATGGGGTATGATGCCGACTTCACCATTGTTGATCTAAAAGAAAAACGCACCATTACGAATGAATGGTCAGCGACCAAATCTGGGTGGACGCCTTTTGACGGCATGAACGTAACCGGCTGGCCAGTTGGTACCATCATCCGTGGGCGGAAGGTCATGTGGGGCGATGAAATAATTGGCGATGCGGCCGGTAAGCCCGTTCGCTTTCAAGAAACGCTTGGCCGTTAATAGGGACGGGGTCCGACAACCAGTTCGGGCCCTTCATCTTGTCTTAACTGCGCGGTCAGCCGCCTGACGATAATATCACCGTCACTTGCACGGCTTGCCGCATAGTCACGAGCGCGCCGATCGCAACCGCGATAGCGCCGTTGGGCATCACGATACCCATTATTGAACGCTGCGATCATTTTTTCTCGATCCGTGGCTTGTGGCTCTTCCAGATCGAGCAGCTTTTTCATTCGGTCCCGCCAGACATCAGCCTCAAATCGGGGCTCGCAGGTTCGGCGTAAATGGTGCAGTTCTCCGAAAATACCCGCAAGGTTGGTCAGGTCGCTCTGGCGGTTTTGATATTGCTCTAGCCCCTGCGCGTGTGCGAGCGGTGCAAGCAGGCATATCAGGCCGATAATGATCAAATTGCGTTTCATGATTCTAACCTTCTATACGCAATTATAGCGTCATTATGGCGCTTTAGCGAACGACGGCCGTAATTCGATTGCTCGGCTCAGCGCCAGCCGGGTCTGGTCCCACGAAAGGCGTGTCATCGCTTCGTCGATTGAAACAAATTCAGCTTCAGTTGCGTCATCACCGGCCACGGGTTCGCCAGACACCCATTCCGCGACATAGTCGATCATGATGGTGTGGCGGTCGAATTGCTGCGGGGTTCGTGGCAGTGCCTCAAAGGCATCGAGCAAGCCGAGAATTCTGACTGTTGTTGCCGTTTCTTCGTGAATTTCGCGGGTGATGGCGTCGATCAAGCGCTCACCATATTCAAGCCGCCCGCCGGGGATCGACCAATGTCCAAGAAATGGTGCTTTCCCGCGTTTGATCAGCAAAACGTCATCGCCCCGGAAAACTACCGCGCCGACGCCGATAAAAATGTTCTCGCTTGCGTTCATCTTTCGCTGCTACCCTATGACTATGTGTGGTCGCTATACCCTTAAATCTCCACCGGCTGAAGTTGGGGCAGAGTTTGATGTCGATGTGCGCGATAATTTTCCGCCACGGTTCAACATCTGTCCGACGCAGCCAGTTTCTGTGGTCTATCAGAATGAACGCAATGCACGCCAATATGGGTTGATGCGTTGGGGGTTCATACCGAGCTGGGCAAAAGGTGAGTTTCTGGACAATCTCGCCCGCAAGCCATTGATCAATGCGCGCAGTGAAACGGTTCTGGAAAAGGCCAGCTTTCGATCCGCGTTTAAACGGCGGCGATGTCTGGTGCCAGCGGATGGTTTTTACGAATGGAAGAAGCAGAAGGACGGCCCAAAACAGCCATATATTTTCCAACGAAACGAAGGAGCTGTGTTCGGCCTGGCGGGGATTTGGGAGACCGCCCAAGATCCCGATGGCGGGGAGATAGATACGCTAGCGATTTTGACTGTTGCCTCCGGGCCAGATCTCAAATCAATCCATGGCCGGGAACCGGTTGTGATTGATCGCGAGCATTATGCGCTATGGCTCGAAGCCGACGAGCGCGACCTGAAGGAGCTGAACCCTCTGCTTCGTGCCGCGAACAAGGGAACATGGTCTGGCTTTGCGGTGTCGACTGCCGTGAACTCTCCAAGGAATGACGGGCCGGAATTAATTGAGCCGCTCGAAGCGAAATTACTTTAGCGGGAACGCGAAACGGTTCTTTCGGGGAAGCACAGTTGATCTCGATCGCGCCAATCAGTTGTCACGTAATTCAGGATTAGCGATTTCCTGACACCGTTTATTTCGCGTTGTTTGAAGCCGTGAAACGTATGATCACTGGGCACAAATGCCATGGCGGAATTTGGTGCAAATGGGGAACGCTTCGCCCAGGATTTATCCGCATTGAAGATGTCGGTTCCCAAGGTGTCGTGTGCAGGTTCATCAGAGATATAGATTAGCAAGGTTAGTCTTTTAACGCCCAGATCCGTATGTGGTTCGAGCCAGAAGCCTGTTGTGTCTTGCGCATATTCGATTCGCAGAAACGTATCTTCGAGATCAATATCGAAGAACTCTTCGACAACGGAAATCATCCGCGGAGCCTGAAACGCATTCGCGGCTGCGGCAATACATGGGTATTTCGCGATATTGTCCGTATCGAAATAGTGCCGGGTGTCATTGTGATATTCGCGTTTGCCCGAAAGATCGCCAACAGCAGAAACGGGGAAGGCAAGGTTGCGATAGGCAGCAGCGATGTCATCAGGGAAAAGGCCGGTCAAATACCAATGAGTGTAGGGCGCGTTAAAGCGCTCGGCATTCGCGAGTGAGGTTTTTACGCTCGCGAATATCCGGTCTTCATCGTTTTTGGTAGGTGATCCAGTTAATTCCATCAGATCGCGTCGCGACCCGTTTCCCCGGTGCGGATCCGGACTGCGTCTTCGACATTGGAAATGAAGATCTTGCCATCTCCAATCCGGCCAGAATGGGCGGCGTTTTTGATGGCGTCGACAGCGGTTGAAACTAGATTGTCGCTCACCACGAGTTCAAGTTTCACTTTGGGGAGGAAATCGACAACGTATTCTGCGCCGCGGTAAAGTTCAGTGTGCCCCTTTTGACGGCCAAAACCCCGTACATCGGTCACGGTCATGCCTTGGAGGCCAACCTCCTGTAGCGCTTCCTTAACGTCGTCGAGTTTGAAAGGTTTTATAATAGCTTCAATTTTCTTCATGGCTTCATGCCTTGTTTCGTTTAGAACTGGGCCCAGTGTACAAAGTCGGGCCAAAAAGAGAGTGGGTCTCAGGAGGTGTCAAGCGTGAACCCATTTATTATCCTAACAGCAAATGAGATGCGTGCGGCGGAAAAATCTGCAATTGACGGAGGAATAGCCTCTGCAGCGCTAATGGAAAAGGCCGGAAATGGCGTTGCGGAGCACGCAATGCGATTTTGGACCCCGCGCCCCACGGTTGTTGTGTGTGGCCCCGGTAATAATGGCGGCGATGGTTTTGTCGCGGCCCGCATAATGAAGGCTGCGGGCTGGCCGGTCCGGGTTGCGCTAATTGGCCCACGCGATTCACTCTCGGGCGACGCGAAACTGATGGCCGATCATTTCGATGGCGAAGTTGTATCGTTTGATGGCGACACGCTTGGGGAATGTGGCCTGATTATCGATGCGATAATCGGAACCGGCCTGTCGCGGCCAGTCGAAGGCAAGGCCAATGAGGCCATTGCCGCGATGAATGCCCATCCTGCACCTGTATTGGCAATCGACCTCCCGTCGGGCGTGGAAACAGATACGGGTGGCGTATTAGGCACCGGGCCAGGCGCTGCGGTGCATGCTATGCGAACCGTAACCTTCCATGCCCAGAAACCGGCACATTTTTTGTTTCCGGGTCGGGTCCTCTGTGGCGGTGTTGATATCGTCGATATCGGCATATCAGAAAAAATCACCGCCGAGACGGGCGCACAGACCTATTCTAATCAGCCGGGTGTGTGGGGCCGACACCTGCCGATGCCGCATTGGGGTGGTCACAAATATAGTCGTGGTTCGGTAATGGTTGTGTCGGGTGGTCCCTTGAATACGGGGGCAGCACGACTTGCGGCGCGTGGGGCGCTTCGCATTGGGGCCGGAGCGGTAACAATGCTTTCCCCCCAAACTGCTGCGCCGGTTCATGCCGCACATCTGACCGCTATCATGCTTCAAGTCGCCGATGATTCGGAGGCGATCGCAGCGGCGCTTCGACCGGCTGATAAAATCCCTATGGCGGCTGTAATTGGCCCCGCTGCCGGTGTCGGCGAGGGTACCCGCGCAAATGTATTGGCCATGCTGAAATCTAATGCAGCGGCGGTGCTGGATGCCGATGCGCTCACGAGTTTCGAAAAAGAGCCACAAACGCTTTTCTCTTCATTGCGCAGTAACGACGTTCTAACGCCCCATGGCGGGGAGTTCACACGGTTGTTCCCGGAAGCGGCAAAGCAGAAGGGCAAGCTCGAAGCGGCGCGATCAGCGGCAAAAGAAGCCAATGCGGTGGTCGTCTACAAAGGGGCTGATACCGTGATCGCGGCCCCGGATGGGCGTGCGCTTATCAATACGAATGCACCGCCGACACTCGCAACGGCCGGCTCCGGTGATGTTCTTGCCGGCTTTATCGCTGGCTTCCGCGCACAAGGAATGGACGGGTTTCTCGCCGCTGCCGCTGGGGTTTGGTTCCATGGCGCGGCAGGCCAAGCCGCAGGAGATGGCCTCATCGCAGAGGATTTGCCCGAGGCGGTGCCTCAGGTATTACGTATGCTGTTCCATAAAGATCAGCCGGAACAATCCTCGGCTTCCGCCCAGAAAACTTGAATTTGGCGAGGCAATTTATAGGTCTTTGGGGCGGTCCATACGGCGAATTATGCGTTTAAAACCCGCCTTACAGGGGGTGTGCAATGGATTTGTCACAATCTCCGTCGAGAAAAGGCGCTAAACCGCTCGACAGGGCGGTTTTGTCTGTTATAGAAGCGCGGGCTTAAGTAAGGGGTCGCTGCGAACGCCGCGGCCCGTTTTACGTTTGCCCCTGTTGGCAATGCGGATGTGGCGAAATTGGTAGACGCACCAGATTTAGGTTCTGGCGCCGAGAGGCGTGGAGGTTCAAGTCCTCTCATCCGCACCAATAGGTCTCGCTGATTTTGGCTCGGTCAAAATTTTGCGAAGGCAGACACCCGACAAAGAGAATTAAATTTGGCCTTCCGGCCTGAGGAAATACGAGAGCACAAATGGAAGTCATTGAAAAAAGCGCCGAAGGTCTCGATCGCCGGTTTCTGGTGAAAGTCTCTGCCGCTGAACTAGACGAAAAGTTGGTGGCGAAGCTGAACGAGGTCAAAGGACAGGTCAATCTCAAGGGCTTCCGTAAAGGTAAAGCGCCGGTCTCCTTCCTGAAGAAGATGTATGGCAAAGGCATGATGAGCGAGATCATCCAAGAGGTCGTCAATGAGACCTCTATGAAAGCCTTTACTGAGCGCGACCTACAGCCAGCGACATCTCCGCATCCGCATTTTGCGAATAAGATTGAAGACGTCATTGAAGGTAAGGCGGATCTCGAATTCGATATCCACGCAGAAATTTTGCCGACCTTCGAACCGATGGATGTCTCTACGCTCAAGTTGACTCGTCCGGTCTGTGATGTGCCTGAGGCGGATGTCGAAGAGGCGCTCACCAATATTGCTGAGCAGCAGCAGAGCTACAAAGCACGCGGCAAGACTGCCAAGGCGAAAGACAAAGACATGCTCGTCATCGACTTCGTTGGTCGCGTTGACGGCGAGGAATTCGCTGGCGGAAAGGGCGAGGGCATTGAACTCGTACTTGGTTCAAACACCTTTATTCCGGGCTTCGAAGAGCAGTTGGTCGGCGTCAAAACCGGCGATGAAACTGAAGTTAAAGTGATTTTCCCGGAAGATTACGGTTCCAAAGACCTTGCCGGAAAAGACGCAGTCTTTGAGGTGACGGTCAATGAAGTCAAAGCGCCAGAAGCGGTTGAGATCAATGACGAATTGGCGACCAAGCTCGGACTTGAAAGCCTAGAAGACCTCAAGACGCGCCTGAAAGAGCGTCTTGAAGCTGATTACAAGAATCTCTCTCGCGGCCACTTAAAGCGCGCGCTCCTCGATAAACTTGACGAAGCGCATGACTTTGAACTGCCAAAAGGCATGGTCGACGCTGAATTCGAGCAGATCTGGCGTCAGGTCGAATCATCTGAGCGGGATGAGGAAGACAAAGACAAATCTGAAGACGAACTGAAAGAAGAATATCGCAAAATCGCCGAACGCCGTGTGCGTCTTGGCTTGGTTTTGGCAGAAATCGGCAAACGTTCAGAAGTTCAGGTCCCATCGAACGAACTGCAGCAGGCGATCCAGCAGCAGGCGATGCGCGAATCACAAATGATGCAGATGCAGGGTCAGAATGTGTCTCCGCAGGAAGTCTTGAAATTCTATCAGGAAAACCCAGCGGCCATTCAGCAGATCCGGGCACCATTGTTCGAAGAGAAAGTGGTCGATTACATTATCGAGCGGGCTGAAATTACAGATAAAACCGTCACCAAAGAAAAATTGATGGAAGAGCCGGAAGGCGAAGGCGCATTTGCCTAAGCAACGGATTTTCACGAATTTTTGGGGGCGGGCCGCTATTTTAGCGGCCCGTTTCCGTTTCGAGACAATGTCGTGTGGAATTCGATGTGGGTGAATTGGTGAAAATCAGCAATCGCCCCGATGTGAAACATGGCTTGCCTTTTCAAAAGAATAACCCTCGCTTAAGTCAGACGCGTTAGGGTTGTGAAAAATGGGGCTGGTACAGTGAGATTCCGTCCCCATGTTAGGGAAGATTATTAACTAGCCGGTCATATTCCAACGTAAGTACAGGTCGCTAAAGGAAGAGAATGTCGATGAAAGACCCCTTGGATATTTATATGAACACGCTCGTGCCAATGGTTGTCGAGCAATCTAGCCGCGGTGAGCGCGCTTTCGACATTTATTCGCGCCTATTGAAAGAGCGCATTATCTTCCTGTCAGGACCGGTCCACGATCAGGTCTCAACCCTTATTATCGCTCAGCTTTTGTTCCTTGAGGCAGAGAACCCCAAGAAAGAGATTTCTTTCTATATTAACTCTCCTGGCGGCTCGGTCTCTGCTGGTCTCGCGATGTATGACACGATGAAATATATCCGTCCGGCCGTTTCTACGATGTGTGTTGGTATGGCCGCCTCTATGGGGTCGCTTTTGCTGACAGCCGGTGAAAAGGATATGCGTTTCTCGCTGCCAAACTCCCGGATCATGGTTCACCAGCCATCTGGCGGGTTCCAAGGCCAAGCGTCTGATATTGAGCGTCACGCGCAGGATATTATTAAGATTAAGCGCCGGTTGAACGAGATTTATGTCGATCACACTGGTCAATCCTATGAAACTATTGAGAAAACGCTCGACCGAGACCATTTCATGGACCCGGAAGAGGCGGTCAGCTTCGGGCTGATTGATAAAGTTTTGGCCGAACGTGGGTCTCCGGCGGAAAGCGACGCCTAAGATTCACCTTATTCATTGGGTCAATTAGGAAATGGTTTCTTGATTGGCCCGACCGGATTATGGTCCTATGGCGCTGATCCCGGAGGTCCGTGGCGCCTTTCATGCACCCTTTGAGGGGCGCGGCATCGCCGCTACCGGAATTGGGTGCGATAATAAACAGGCATGGCGCGGTGAGTGGCAGCGTTGACGAAGGAGTGCAGTTATAGTGAGCAAGATCGGCGGGAAAAGCAGCGGCGACGGGAAAAATACCCTTTACTGTTCATTCTGCGGCAAGAGCCAGCATGAGGTCAGGAAACTGATCGCCGGCCCGACAGTCTTCATCTGTGATGAATGTGTTGAGCTGTGTATGGACATTATCCGTGAGGAATCGAAGTCCTCATTGGTAAAAGCGACGGACGGGGTTCCGGATCCGCAACATATTCATAAGGTCCTCGACGATTACGTCATCGGCCAGTCTCAGGCCAAGCGCGTTCTCGCGGTTGCCGTCCACAATCATTACAAGCGCCTGAATCACGCGGCCAAGAATAATGACGTCGAATTGGCGAAGTCGAATATTCTTCTTATTGGCCCGACCGGTTCTGGTAAGACGCTTCTTGCGCAGACATTGGCAAGAATCCTTGATGTACCGTTCACTATGGCGGACGCGACCACATTGACCGAGGCTGGTTATGTCGGTGAGGATGTTGAGAATATCATTCTCAAGCTTCTTCAGTCTGCGGATTACAATGTTGAGCGTGCTCAGCGCGGCATCGTCTATATCGACGAAGTCGACAAGATTTCGCGCAAGTCTGATAATCCTTCGATTACCCGCGATGTATCGGGTGAGGGTGTGCAGCAGGCTTTGCTGAAAATCATGGAAGGCACTGTTGCATCGGTTCCGCCGCAAGGTGGCCGGAAACATCCGCAGCAGGAGTTCTTGCAGGTTGATACGACTAATATCCTATTCATCGTCGGCGGTGCATTCGCTGGCCTTGAAAAGGTGATTGGTCAGCGTGGAGAGGGTTCGTCAATCGGCTTTGGGGCTGAGGTAAAGAGCCCTGATGATCGCCGTATCGGAACAATCCTTCAGGAAGTAGAGCCGGAAGATCTGCTGAAATTCGGGCTTATTCCCGAATTTGTTGGCCGCCTGCCGGTGATCGCGACCCTCGAAGATCTCGATGAAAAAGCGTTGGTACAGATCCTGACATCACCGAAGAATGCGCTCATCAAGCAGTATCAGCGCCTCTTCGAGATGGAAGACGTCAAGCTGACCTTTACTGACGATGCGTGCCTTGCAATTGCCCGCAAGGCGATCAAACGCAAAACTGGTGCGCGTGGTCTGCGGTCGATCATGGAGGGCATTTTGCTCGATTCCATGTTTGAACTGCCAACCCTTGAGGGCGTGGTCGAAGTGGTCGTCAACGCTGAAGTCGTCGACGGCAACGCAAAACCGCTTTATATCTACGCCGAGCGGGACAAAGGCGCGGTTGAGGCCGACGCCAGCGCATAAATTGGGGAAAACCGCGGGTTTTCGAAGCCGCGGTTCTCACAAGAGTTGTGAACACCGATTTTACAACTTGAAAATGCGATTTTGAAAACCACATTGGTTCTATAGTCACCGCCGCTGTATCACAGCGGCGGTTCGGCCTTTAACCGACCTGTCACCCGGGTTGTGTATAATCAGTGACGTAGCAGCTTCAATCCAATGTTGCGCATCCGGTCGAACCGCTGCCCAATAGAGTAAGGTCGTGAAGAATAGCCGGGCGTCGCTATAATTGTGCGCCAAAAGGAGTTTTCGATGAGTGAGACCGTCACCTATCCAGTATTGCCGCTACGCGACATCGTCGTGTTCCCGGGAATGATCGTGCCGTTATTTGTCGGGCGCGAGAAATCCGTGAATGCGCTCGAAAATGTCATGCAAAATGACAAAAAGATCCTGTTGGTCGCTCAAAAAGACGCGACTGATGACGATCCGCTGGTCGATGATATTTATAATATCGGGGTGATTGCGTCCGTTCTCCAGTTGCTCAAACTGCCAGACGGTACGGTGAAAGTTCTGGTTGAGGGTGAGGCGCGAGCGTCAATCGAGAACTATGTCCGCACCGATGAGTATTTCGAAGCTGAAGCGCTCTACGTTGAAGAAACGGAAGGCGACGATGCGGAGCTTGAGGCGCTGGCGCGATCAGTGGTTACGCAGTTTGAAGCCTATGTGAAGCTCAATAAGCGGGTCCCGCCAGAGGTGATCGTTTCAATTTCCCAAATTGAAGAGAACCAGAAGCTCGCAGATACGGTCGCTTCTCACCTCAATATCAAGATCCACGAGAAGCAGGAACTCCTCGAGATCACGAGCGTCTCCGAACGCCTTGAGCGCGTCTATGCACTCATGGAAGGCGAGATGAGCGTGCTGCAAGTTGAGAAAAAGATCCGCAACCGCGTTAAGCGGCAAATGGAAAAGACCCAGCGCGAATATTATCTCAACGAACAGATGAAAGCGATCCAGAAAGAGCTTGGCGAGTCCGATGATGGTCGCGATGAGCTTTCTGAAATTGAAGAAAAGATTCAAAAAACCAAGCTGACGAAAGAAGCAAAGGCAAAGGCTGAAGCAGAACTCAAGAAGCTTCGCCAGATGTCGCCTATGTCGGCCGAATCCACAGTTGTTCGAAATTACCTCGACTGGTTGACCGCCATTCCATGGAACAACCGCTCAAAGGTAAAGAGTGACCTTAAAAAAGCCGAAGAAGTTCTGGATACAGATCATTATGGTCTGGAGAAAGTCAAAGAACGGATTGTTGAGTATCTCGCAGTCCAAAAGCGCATGAACAAGCTTAAAGGTCCGATTCTTTGCCTGGTCGGCCCACCCGGGGTTGGTAAAACCTCGCTCGGTAAGTCAATTGCAGCGGCAACCGGCCGGGAATTCGTTCGCGTGTCGCTTGGCGGTGTGCGTGACGAGGCCGAAATCCGTGGCCACCGCCGGACCTATATTGGTTCGATGCCCGGTAAGATTATTCAGTCCATGAAAAAAGCGAAGAAATCCAATCCACTATTCTTGCTCGATGAAATCGACAAAATGGGGCAGGATTTCCGTGGCGACCCTGCGTCTGCCTTGCTAGAGGTGCTGGATCCTGAACAAAACTCGACATTTGCGGATCACTATCTCGAAGTCGATTATGATTTGTCGGATGTGATGTTCATTACCACGGCCAATAGCCTGAACATGCCGCAGCCATTGCTTGACCGGATGGAGATCATCCGCATTCCGGGGTACACAGAGGATGAGAAGGTTGAGATTTCTCGCCGTCACCTCATTCCAAAGCTGGTTGAGAACCATGGCCTTAAAGAAGGTGAGTGGTCGATCGAAGATGACGGCCTTCTGGCGCTCATTCGTCTTTACACGCGCGAAGCCGGTGTCCGGAATCTTGAACGCGAACTTTCGCGGCTTGCGCGAAAAGCTGTTCGTGATCTTGAAGTCGGAAAAGCAGAAAGCATTGTTGTTACTGCGGATAATCTTGCGGATTACGCCGGTGTCGCAAAGTATCGTCACGGCGAGATTGATGGCCGGGATCAGGTTGGTGTGGTTACCGGCTTGGCATGGACATCTGTCGGCGGTGAGATATTGACCATTGAAGCGGTTAAGATGCCCGGTAAAGGCAAGATGACTCCAACGGGTAACCTCAAAGATGTTATGCGCGAGTCCGTATCGGCTGCGTCTTCTTATGTGCGAAGTCGCGCGGTTGAATTCGGAATTGAGCCGCCGGTCTTTGAAAAGACCGACATTCACCTGCACGTGCCCGAAGGCGCGACCCCGAAAGATGGTCCGTCAGCTGGTGTTGCGATGGCAACTGCGATTGTATCGGTTCTGACGGGAGTGCCGGTTCATAAAGACATCGCGATGACCGGTGAGATTTCATTGCGGGGCCGGGTATTGGCGATTGGCGGCCTGAAAGAGAAACTACTCGGCGCACTTCGTGCTGGCGTTAAAACGGTTCTGATCCCTGCGGACAATGAAAAAGACCTCGCGGATATTCCGGACAACGTCAAAAGTGAGTTGAAAATCATTCCGGTAAGCACCGTTGACGAGGTGCTAGGCCATGCGCTGACGCAAAAGCTGACGCCAATTGACTGGTCAGAGCCGGTCGATCCGACGCCAGCCGGCGAGGCCGGTGATGATGGCGGAAACGTCGTCACGCATTAAGGGCTCTCTTGAACGAAATAGTTAAGGTGCGACGCCGTGATACGCCATCGCACCTTTTTTCATGGGCGGCAAAGGACTAACTTCAAACCATGAAAACAGCTCATGACATTGTCCCGCCCGAAGCCTGCCAGTCGATGGAAGATGTGCGTCTCGGTATTGATACGCTCGACCGGGAATTGGTTGCGATTCTCTCAGTGCGGCAGCGCTATATAGAGGCTGCTGGCCGGATCAAACCCCGGAAGGATGAGGTGCGTTTGCCCTGGCGAATAGAGGATGTCGTCGCAAAAGTGCTGGCAGAAGCCGATAAACAGGGGCTCTCGAAACGAATCGCTGAACCGGTTTGGCGGCTCCTAATTGACCGTTGTATCGACCATGAGCACGAAATTTGGGCAAAAGAGCACAATTCTTCTAAAGAAAAAATATAAGTAATTTCAATGGATTAATGGGGTTGTGGAAAGCAAACCCTTATTTTAAGCCATTTTTCCTTGGCCAAGCCCCCTGAACCCCGCGTAAAATCAGGCTCAGAACGAAATTTCTCAACTCCAAGCACCAAAATGAAAGGCCGGAGGAATGAACAAAAACGAGTTTATCGACAAAGTCGCTGACACAGCGGACATGAGCAAAGCAGATGCAGCGAAGGCTGTTGATGCGGTGTTTGACGCGATCACGGAAGCGCTGAAAGCGGGCGACGATGTTCGTCTCGTTGGCTTCGGTACTTTCTCAGCCGCAGAGCGTAAGGCCCGTGAAGGCCGTAATCCGCGCACCGGCGAGACTATCCAGATCCCGGCATCGACACAGCCTAAATTCTCGGCCGGTAAGGGCCTGAAAGACGCGCTTAACTAAGCAAATTTCGTCTTTGAAAACGCCGGTCCCGCGGAAACTCGCGGCCGGCGTTTTCTTTTTCAAATAGGGCATTGCATGCGCGGCAAGCTCGCGCTATGGACTGCGGCTCTGAGGGAAGTTTAAGAACTCCCTTCATTGATCCGGGCGGTTAGCTCAGCTGGTAGAGCATCTCGTTTACACCGAGAGGGTCGGCGGTTCGAACCCGTCACCGCCCACCATTCAGTCCTCCAATTCACGCCGACCAACTGGAACAAGCCCCAAGGCCTGCATGTCCGCGGGATTTTGCGAGAAGACGTTGTCTCTACGATCTCCATTTGCGTAAAGCAGAGCCGAATTCGCGGAAAGTCTCTAAAACCAATTTTCGACGACCAACTGAAAATGCGAGCGATGCACACTGTTATCGCACAGCAACCATCATTATACAGAGTGTTTGTTGATGCTGGCGGAAGGGCGAGCGCGGGGGCAGTCAAGTCGTTCGGACTTACCAGCGTTGACTTATCGACGTTCGTCGAAGCCAAGCAGTTTGCGTTGTTCCGCCCAACTGGCTGGAAGCCGAGAAAGCCGCTTCAGTGTTTCCGCTTTGATTTCAATGGGGGCCGTGCCACTGAGGAAAGCTTCGATAATGTCGGGCGCAAGAAACGCCAGGCGGATGGTTTTGCTGACTGTACTTTGATCGGCACCTATTGCGTCAACGATTGTTGCAAGCTCTCTTTCAGGGTTTTCGAACCACGCGTTCTTCCAATGGTGGGCGCGGGAAAGCAATCCAGATATGGCCGGATCGGGACCACGCTGATGGTCGACATTTCCGAGTAGATACCGGCGCTCCTGTCCACAATGGCGGATGGTTGCAGGTGCGGTGATTGTGCATTTGGCGCTGAGGTGGGTCTGCAACTCCGATGTTTGAAGAAGCGCTGCAACGTCAAGGGAGATCGAAACCGCGTCTTCTGTGAGATCAATTCGCTCGATGATCGGTGCCCATCGCGCGAGGTCGGAGGCTGGTAGGTTCGATGGATCGTTAAGATGGTGCTCGAGCGCATTTCGAACGCGCTCTATAACCGCCAGCGATGTGCCGGCCTTTACAAGTTGGAACGTCGCTGATTTCGGGTTCTCTGCCCAACGATCTAGTGCCGCAGCGACCGCTTGTTCGACATCATCCGCTCTTAACGTTATCCGTACACCACCTGCCGGGGATCCATTCGCATCACTTATATAATAGCGGTAACGCCTTCCGCTTTTTGACGTGTGGCTTGGTGTAAGGCGACGATCGTTCGCGTAGAGTTTGCCCGCGAGGGGACTTGTTACCATTCCTGTTGGTCCCGTCCACTTTGTGCTCGCTTTGCGTTTCTCCTGAACCTTTTCCCATAAGTCACGCGCAATGATCGCGTCATGTTTGCCGGGATGAAGATCTTTGCCCTCACGCATCAGCCCTGCGTAAATCGGATTAGCAAGGATGTGATAAAGCGGTCCCCGAGAAAGTGGCTTGCCGCCTTTGCCACTGGCGCGCCGTTTGGTGGTCCATCGCTGTTTAACGCCATGGTCAACGATTGCACGGACATTGCCCGTTTTGAGATAGAGATCGAAGATGGACCGTACAATGACCGCTTCGGTCTCATTCACCACAAGCTTCTTATCGATATTGTCATAGCCGAGGGGTGGGTTGCCGCCGGTCCACAGGCCTTTGCGGCGAGAGGCTGCGATCTTGTCCTTGATCCGTTCGGCTGTGACCTCCCGTTCGAATTGGGCAAAGGATAAGAGCACGTTTAGCGTTAACCGACCCATGGAAGATGACGTATTGAACTGCTGGGTTACAGAGACGAAGGAGACGTCCTGTGCATCAAAGCGCTCCACCAGTTTAGCGAAGTCGGCCAGCGATCGGGTGAGGCGGTCCACCTTGTAGACGACGATGAGATCGATGCGCCCAGCATCAATCTCTGCCAAGAGGGCTTTGAGGGCAGGGCGGTCCATATTACCGCCGGAGAGGCCCCCATCATCAAAACGGGTCTTCACCAGTTTCCAGCCTTCGTGTCGCTGTGAAGCAATATACGCTTCACAAGCTTCCCGTTGCGCATCGAGAGAGTTGAACGCTTGATCGAGCCCTTCCTCCGTCGACTTACGCGTATAAATGGCGCAGCGTTTCATTGTGCACGCACGCGTGTCGACCGTAGCCCAAAGAACGCTGGGCCATTGCGCTTGACACCGGTAATGGCTTCCGCGGCTGCCGACAGTGATCGAAAGCGCTTACCGTCTAAATAGCATCCATCATCCGCGACATAGACCTCATATTGCTTGCCGCGCCATTCGCGGACCAGCCGCCCGCCCGGCCGCAGGGATGGGCGAGGGGCCGTCTTTTCTTTGGAGGTATCCTGACGCCTTTTGCTGCTCGCACTCAGCGCCAGCACGCGCTTGTGCAGACGATCAACACGTACGCGATGGAATTTACGCTGCATCTCATAGGCGATGGCGAGGATTAAAAGCGTGCGGCCGATGCGTTTGGGCGGCAACTGTTTGTGGTGCTTATGATAGAGCTGCTTCAGGTCCCCAAATGAAAGGTCGTCAAGGCTGGAGAGTGCTTGTTCCAACGCTGCGGTATCACCATGCCGGGTCATTTAGCCTCTCGGATGTAATAGCGCTGTGGTCCCCTATTTGGTTTTTCCGTTATCAGCGAATAGCCAAGTTTTTTCTTCACGGTGCCGGATAAAAACCCGCGAATAGAATGGTCTTGCCACCCAGAGACCGCGGCTAAATCCTGAAGGCTTGCCCCGCTTTTACGCCGTAGCTGCGCTAGAATTCGATCCTTCTTTGATTTTTCAGGTGCGTTGCTTTGGGTCCGGCGCTTAGCCGTAATCTTTCCATGTTGGCCCATGATTGCCTCCTCGTTGTTGCACCGCGACAAGCCCGGCGTCGAACACGGTCGGGCAGGAGGCGAAACAAGGCATTCGCGACAGCCACAGCAACGCTCTTTGTAAGGAGGAAGTCCAGTGAATTGTTCGGGAATAGCGGATGCGTTGGGGGTAGGTTCGAACGCTAACGATTGCAAATTACTGGGCACCGATTCAAAGGGGCTTGTTTTCGATCTCAAAAAAGGTCAGCTTTGCGCGCAAAAGGAGACATAAGGATCGAAACAAGAATGGCCGACCCCTTTATGGCCACAATCCAAATGGATTATCTGATTTCAGTGCGAATTTGCATTGTCGTTTGCACGAATACGTGTGGGTAGCGACGGAGTATTTTAGTAGACGGTTATCTCCAAAAACCCGCTAGACCCTAATCCTTGCAATAGCGCGAATTCGAACCGTATCCTATTAGCGACGGCGCAGCCCGAGTTGACGTTCAATTGGGATGTCAAGTTCCCAAAGTCGGAAGATTTCTTTGCGCTCGCGTGCGTTTAAAAGATTTTTGCCAGTCTTAGCTTCAAGTACTTCAAGTTTACGGAGAATGCGGCCTCGCGCTTTGAGGGTAAAAGGGCCTGGGCGTTCGACGCCATTACGTCGAACAGGCCACCGCATGTTAGGGTCATTGCGCACATCAGCGAGCCAATCGCGAAAACGTAGGTAGGGCTTGAGGCTGACTTCACCAGCTTCGATGAGCGCTTCGGCGGAGCGATCGCGCCTTACTACCGTGCATGTCCAACAACCGAAACGTCCCGAAGCGCAAGGGGGCGCGTCCGGTGCTTTGATCATTGGGCATTCGCCCGATGCGCCGCGATAGATGGACTCCAGTTTGTTATGATCAATGCTGCGCGGCCGTTCCAGCATGAATACTGCGTCCCAAACGTTTCCTAAATCGAGATCGATGATCGGCAGGAAAAGGCGATACGAATGACGTCCCTCGCGCTGAGCTTGCCACATCCCGCCGCCTGCTTTGTCAAGCGACCGATCGCGCTGGATACTTTCCGAACGGCGCATGCCGAGGACGACGATTGCATCTTCGATTGCAGCTTCACTTATGAATTTTGCTACAGGCTTAATTCGAAGATTCTTCGTGCACCACCGAAAATTGTTTGTGGGCGGTGGGTAGCCTCTGCCAATCAGCTTGACGAAAAATCCATCGCTTACATGCGCGGCTAGTACATTGATGCGGAACGGGAGTTCATCCTCTTTGAACTCTTTTCTCAGTTTACGGATGAGCGCTTTAACATAATGATCCAATAAAACATTTTCGACGCGTGTGTCGCAATAAACGATATCGACAACGTTTGGCCTCGGATTGGCTTTACGAAAAGCTGAGGTAAAAATCTTAAGTACCGCGGTAGAGTCCTTTCCTCCAGAAAAGCCAATAATCCAACGGGCTGAAGGGTTTTCCTCAATCGCCGTCTTGGTTGCTGCGATGGCTTGGATCGGATCTCTCACGAATTCCCCTCAGTTTTTCTCGAAGCGTGTCGAGATGATTGTGTTCGATTATTTCGATTTGCTGCTCGCCAATTTTCTTGTGGGTCTTCGTGACAGCGAAGGACGCCGGTATCGTCAGAAGCGCGAGACTCACAAAGCCACCAACCGCGAACCAAGCTTCAGTTTGCCCCAACAAGGCTAGTGCTACGCTTGGTATTGTCATCAATGCCGCGAGAACGCGAAGATCTGCTAACGTCGTCCAGATATATCCGTTGAAATAAGCTTGAGACGCTTTGATCGCTAAGCTCTTGTCGTTATCTATTATCGAGAAAAAAATGCCGCGAAGGCGTTTCCAAGAATAAAGGCTAGGGTCGTCATTCTCACCGGCTATCTGGACAATTCGCGTGCGAAGGATTTCGGTAATGTCATTAAAAAACTTTTGGTTAGACCAGTGGCGCAGTGGCGTGACGTAGTAGATCGCGCCGATGATAAGAACACTAAGGCTGGCCACCGCTTCTTTCGGCTCGTTCGGCCAATACACCCCCCCAAAGCCCAGTAACGGACCCAAGTAATCCACCGAGAATAAGAAGAATAAGGCCAGGTGTTGCGAGCCTTAGCCATTTTAGTATCGCCTGCGACATGGCCCCTCTTACCAATAGATCCATTTAAAGTCACAATAATACACAAACTGAATTTCATTTGAACGCATTATTTATTTTGGAATTTGGCGCTACCGTCGGCCGAGCTGTCTCTGGATGCCCGTCATCCGGATTCGCCAATTGGCGAGTTGGGGACTGATGCCGTAATGGGCGGCAACTTGCGTCGCGCTTAATCCACGGCCGCAATGTGTGAGTAGACCATCGCGCGGGGCCAGCATGCAGCCTGAAAGCCAGTCAGCTTCCTCCTCCAGTTCAGCCGGATAATCGCTGAGAAGTAGAATCCCGCCGTCTGAGCGGTCAGCCCGGCTCGGCTTATGGCGGAGCTCAATATGCGCCCACTCGTGCATCAGCGTATTGGCCTGGCGCGTTCTTGCGTCGCTCGAATTGATGATTATTGCCGTGAAACCGTATTCTTTAATGGTCATTCCATCCCATTCATCCTTACCGATTACTGTCAGCTGATGCAGATGGTCCGGATCTAGACCGGGAATGTCATTTGGTCGCCACACGACAAGTCCCTCGGACCTTAGGAACGAAACGGGATCCAATCGATCCGTCGGGGCCAAGCCAAACGCAGACCGTCGCTGAAGCGCTAGCTTCTCCGCCTGGGTCTTGAAGCCGCGCCGCATCGTCAAAGCTCTTCGAGGTCCCGTAGAGCCTCCTGAGCGCGAATGATCATGCCGCCGAGCGCTGTTGCCGTATCCATTGACGTCGTTTTCTTCTTCCTAAGATGGACTGTGGCAGCGCTTTCGGAAGAGGACGCCGGCCGCATCCCGAGGAACTGATTGGGGTCTTTGCCAAGCCACTGGCAGATAGCGGCGAAAGTAACGAGGTCCGGGACGTGACCGTTTTCGATCCTCGATAGCGTGGAAGGGCTGATCCCGATCTCCTTGGCGGCGGCTCGAACGCCAAGCGTGCCGCGGCGTTCGGCGACCAAATTCTTAAGGTTTTCAATGGTGAGACTCATTTTGCGCGCGTCGCTTGACGCGTCCCTTGACAAACCATGGGCGGTGCTCCTATCTGTTTCATGGGTGAGACAGAATACGCCTCTTGCGTGAAACGTCTTTTTGATGAAACACAGAATCACGCTGCGGGCCTGACGTCAAGCTCCACCGGACCCGGTGAGAGGGCTGGCCATGAAAGGAGATACCTAATGGCGACCGCCGCGCGTAAACACCAATTTGCGTTTGTCTTGAACGACCAAACGCTCACTACTGACGACCCGGCCATCACGGCTCGGGACGCTCTCGGATATGGCGGGTTCCGATCCGCTTCCGACTATTCCGTTGTCATCTACAAGAATTTCGGCACCGAGTTGCTGGGTCTAGACGAAACCCTCCGCCTCGATGAAGGCCATGGGCCTGTGCTGCGGGCGTTCGACTCAGATCGACTGTTCCGAGCGCTCCTGAATGAACGGGAGGTCGTGTGGGGAAAGGGCCGTATCACCGCGTCGGACCTTCGGGAAATCGGTCAGATCCCTGACGACCAAGACCTTGTGCTTGATTCGGATGGCGATCAACTGATTCCTGATGACGGTGCCGTAATTCTCCGGGAGAAGGGCGTTGAACGCGTCCGGTCGGTTGACCCGAAAGACGAGACGGTCACCATCATTCTGAACGGCGAACAGATCACAGTCGATAAGGGCAAGCTTACCTTTGAAGACCTGGCGAAGCTCGCTTTCCCGAAGCTTTTCGGTCGCGAATTGATTTGTTTCACCGTTTCATTTTCCCGCGGCCCGAAGCGGCGGCCAGAGGGCGCATTGCTTGAAGGCGGCAAAATTCGCGTCGTAGAGGGGATGGCGTTCAATGTCTCAGCAACTGATAAGTCGTAGCCCCGATCTCAACAGACTCGTTGCGGAGGGCTACGCCCTCCGTATCGAGAGCAATTTTCTGATTGTTGAAGAAATTCCTTATCTTGATGCCGACGGAAATGTTCGCCGCGGTGCGTTCGTCTGTCCGTTCCATTCCAATGGCGAGATGGCAACGCCGCCAGCTGGCGATCACGTCATGTGGTTTTCCGGTGCGTTTCCCTGCGATCGGCACGGGCACCGACTCGAGGCGCTGGGAATGACGTCTCCATCGATGCAGCGGGTGGGCGAGCTTGAGATAAATCAAGCCTTTTCGAATAAACCGAGGGGCGCGTCAGGTCCGCGGGACTACCGCGATTTCTATGAGAAGGTCGTCACGTATGAGGCGATCATTATGCGGGAGGTTCACGCTGTCGATCCATCGGCGACGTCAAAAGTCGGGGCGCTTCCTGCGACGGACGCGCCGGACGGACCTTTCATTATCCCAGACACAGCGTCGGCGCGCGCCGGCATCGCCGACATCGGCGACCAACTTTCCACGGAAGTAGTGGCGATCATTGGTCTCGGCGGTACGGGCTCGTTTATTTTCGACCAAGTGGCGAGATCGCCGGTCATGGAGATTCATCCGTTCGACGGGGATAAATACTATCCACACAACGTGTTGAGGTCGCCGGGTACGCCGTCGCGTGGCGATCTTCAGCCGCCACCATTCAAGGTCGATTTCCATGCAGAGCGCTTGGGTCAAATAAAAAGAGGCATTCAGCCGCACCCCGTTTATTTCACTCCTGAAAATCTAAATCTGCTCGAAATCATCACCTTCGCTTTTGTCTCCATGGATCTTGGTCCATTTAAACGCTCGATCATAGAAAAGCTCGAAGCGCTAAGCATTCCATATGTTGAAGTCGGAATGGGCCTTCACAGAAGTGGCGACACGATTGGCGGGACTTTGCGGGCAGTGCTGAGCCATGACGCCAATCGTGATGCGGTCCGGCCACACATACCTCTTGATGCCCCAGGAGAGGATGCTCTTTATACAAATAACATTCAGATCGCCGATCTTAATAGCTTCAACGCCAACATGGCGATCCAACTTTGGAAAGCCCACCGAGGGTTCTATGTTAATCTCGGCGAAGACGTCTGGATTTACCAACTGGATACGCGCACTCTGATCAAGGTGGCGGCATGATGGGCGGCCTGACAGCGCTGTCGCCTCGTTTCGTCGAATTCGTGCCCAAGACGCTTGAGCCAGGTGTGCTCTATATCTCCATAGAATTTGCCACAACGGCGCACCTATGTGCTTGCGGATGCGGTGAAAAGGTCGTTCTGCCGCTCCACCCTACCGATTGGCGTCTCACATACGACGGAAAGGCCATCACAATGCGGCCATCCGTCGGTAATTGGGGCTTCCCCTGCCGATCTCACTACCTGATTACAGGCAATCGTATCGAATGGGCGGGCGACTGGGATAAAGAACAGATCGCACTTGGCCGACGTCGAGATCAAACACGACGCGAGAACTATTTCTCGTTTGAAACTAGTCTGCGCGTAAAGCCGGAAGCGGCGCCCTCGGCCAACGGAAAAGTCTCCAAGCGCAATGGTCTTTTGTCTCGTATCCTGAAAGCGCTCGGAATTGGCGGGTGATGGGGTACGCGGCTCAGAATTATAGTTTATTGCCCAAACCAGCCACGTTTGACTGAAATTAAATGCTCGGTTTTACGCCTTCCCCGCAATTGGTATTTCCGAGCCCTATGTCGGCTAAGAGGATTAAGCGGACGAGCTTCACTAAAGATTAATCAGGCTCACTGACATGAATTGGATTAGGTGTAGCAATGTGAAGGAAAGAATTTATCTCGATTCATAACATGAGGAAGAGAATGGGCCGGAGACAGATTTAACCTTTACATACTATTGGTGAACGCTTTTTGTACCGGAGGTGCCTTTTTGCCATTTCGTCAGGGTAAAGGACGTGTATTGGCATTTTGAGGGGGCCATGGAAAAGCTTCTACGATGGGAGAAGAGGTGTGCGGCATGGAGGTCTTGACGCCTCATCGAAGAAACAAAAGCTGCTGTCATTTAATGCTCAATGTCTGCTCTTGCTTACAACGTCAGTAGGCGGCGTAGAGTTAGTTAGGAGTTCTCACTTCGCGATGGCTATAGACCGGGATGGCGGGGGCGTGTGCTGTGCGTCATCTTTATTCGGCTCTTCTAATGACTTTTTTTTGGTGATGATCCTTTTATTGTTCTGGCCCTAATCATAAGGGGGAAGGGCAGGTCCAAAAGGTTATGAGAGACTTGCCAAATCAAACGTCGGCTTAGACAGAATTAAAACGTACACCTCTGAAATAAGGAATTAGCGTACCGTTCGAATCACTTTTCTCTTCCGCCTTTGCGAGCTTTAGGTAAGTGTTCTCGGTTACTTTGATACAATCACTTATTCTACGACACGCTGATGGTACTTCACGGCCTGAATCCGAGCTCAACACTATCTGTTGTTACAAATCGAAAACGTCTGCGTCCGATAATCTTTTCCTTGCGAGCACGGCCACCTTATTCTTCATAGGATATCTCGAATAATGTGCCTGAATTATATCGTAAGATAGTCGTTTAAGCTGAAATCTTTTTTGAAGCGTTCATGAGTTTCGCCTGAGCTATGGCATCCTCAAGGTCGGTATATCGAAAGCCATTGACGTGAAAATAATCGACGGGGACGCACTTGATCCCATATTTCTGCATCTCGCCTTCCAATCGGCTTACAATATCGGCTTTAGTGATTTCTTCCGCCATTTTCTATACTTCCTTAAATTATTTATATGGCAACTCGGTCGACGCTATTCAATCGAAAAAAGACATTTAGTAGCTTTTTCTAGCAGTACTATGTATTTAGTTAGAATACGGAAATTTTCTTGCAAATGTCTTATTTAAGGCGCATCCTTAAAAGGCCAATGCACGTCTTCGAAGTAATCGCAATTGGCGCTCAGGTTTTGACAATTCGCTACATAGTTACTGATGAATTTGAGCCTTGGGGGAGAAGGATTGCCTGCTGGTGTCCTCATCCAGCGGGCCGTTCTCCCAAAATTATTCTATTTGAACAGGAATATTCCGACATGGCCAAAGGTCACAAGCGCGGCAATCGAGAACCCAAAAAGCCGAAGCAGAACAAGCCCAAAAAGACAGAAAGCAAGCTTTCAAGCGTCTCTGCAACCTTTGAAAACAAGCCCAATCCGCAACCAAAGAAGGGCGGTAAGAAATGAAAATCAACACTTCCTGTAGAGGCATTCTCTCGGCATGACGCCGTCCGGTGCCAACGCCGTATCGAAGTAAAACGCAGTCGCGCAATATGGGCACAGCATGGAATCGGACAAGCCCATATTCAAATAGACATGGGGATGGTCATGGGGCGGCGAGGCTCCAATACATTCGAACTCCCTCATCCCGATCCGGATTTCGGCAATCCCCTCGTCATTGCGTAATTTTGAGAGGCGGCGCGGCGCGGCGCTCTCAGATCCGTCTATTTGGTCACGCCCGTAAAGCGGTGGCATCTGCGACGTCACGGAGCCGCCTTCTGATTCCCAGCGTAGAATTGAAACGGATTCGGTTGGGGGCGCAGTCATTCCGCCAGACATTGATCACCCCGCCGCCGGTGAAGCTTGTCGCACTCCCAGTCATTGCCGGAATAATCGAGATGGGCGCGCTCTGGAACAATGACGGCGGCGCAATTTACTCCGTTCGCTCGAAACCCTCTTTCGCATCCCCAACCGGAGCCGTAGAGGTTTCCCGTCAAAAATCCGTGCTCGGGCACATATACCTTGACGCAGGACTCATCGGTCACACGATAACCTCTTTCGCACTCCCAACCGCGACCATAACTTGAAACCACAAGAAATCCGTTCTTTGGTACGGAAATAGCCTCGCATCGGTCTCCAACAGCACGATGACCATGCTCGCACTCCCAGCCAGAACCATGGGATGTATTCGTTGGATATGCGTTGACGGGAACGGCTATAGCAGCGCAGCCTTCCTCGCTGATGCGGTAACCGCGGTTGCATTCCCAACCCTCTCCATAGTCCTTCTCGGAAAGAAAGCCGTTTTCAGGCACGGTGATTTCAACGCAAGTCCCGTTTGTCTTCCTGTGTCCTCGATTGCAGCTCCATTGATCCCCGAAGGAAGTAAGGTAGCCGTTCTCGGGCACGTTGATTTCAGCACACGCCCCTTCGGATCGACGATAGCCGCGATGGCATTCCCATGCGCGCCCATAAGAAACGTTTGTGGCATAACCATTTTCAGGAACGACCACAGCGACGCAGGCACCAGCCTCTTCCTGAAAGCCCTGGTCGCATTCCCAGCCGCCGCCATAGCTCCTTTTGTGTCCGTTTTGAGGCGGATCGAAGCTGCGCGATTGCGCCTGTGCTGACGCTGGGGCGGCGACGAAAACCGTCAACTGCAGTGTGAACGGAAGTGCCATGCAAACCATGGTGGCCCTGAGAGTTTTCAAAATTTTACTGGCCATTCAATGTCCTGCTTTCAATGTTGAAGAATATGGCGCGAGACGGTTTTAGGCTTCAACGTAAAACTGTGGAGTTGCCCTTTGACAACACACAGATTAAGCACTTATCCGCATAGAAGGCGCGGGAATCGGCAGTACGACATCGCCTACATCATGCAGCTACAGCTAAATGGTCGCTTTTCAGTGCACAGAATAAATTTCTCGATCAAGTTCGACCTCATGCCGACTGTCTTGCGGCCCCGACAGCGTGTGCAATCGGATAGTGGCTTTCGTCTTTTTCTCCCAAGAGAACGGGAATGTCCAATAATGCCGGTCGCGGGTTTCGATGCTTTACGACCCGGCAAGGCTGTATCGCGGCATCGCCTGTTAAAGAAAAGGGATGGTGGAAATTGACTCGCGAAAAGACTACTGGCGCGCGCAATGGAAAAATCCATATGATGATACATGGCGCTATTTCAAATGGTCGCGGAGAGGAGAAAAGCCCCTCCGCAATGCGTTTTAAGATTTCTTGTCTTCATTGGCAGGCGCAGCCGTTTCTTCTGAAGCTGTCGCAGATTTTTCAGCCTTCTCTGTCGTTTTGGAAACATAGTCTTTGTTTTCTTGTTTCGGGGCTTTATCGCTTTGATTATCGCTTTTTTTGAACATGTCATGTAACTTTCATTTTGCACGGCAATGATTTGCTGGTGCACTCTATCAAATGGGTGCAGAGGCCTCTCAATACAATGGGCATAATCAATATAAGAGAAATATTTTTGTACGGACTAATGACATTGAGCGGAAGCGCGTAACTGCGGCCAATTCTGGAGTTTATGAACTCCCTCATCTTGGAAGGGTAGGGTGAATGGCGTGCTCATGACAGAAACAATGACAGGTGCCTTTCATATCTGGGCGACTTTTGCGCTGGTCGTAATGGCTATTGTGGGGTTCTCATCCGATCGAATTAAGATTGAGGTGACTTCGCTTCTCTTGCTGACCGCTATGCTCCTACTGTTCGAACTTGTCCCTGTTGGCAGGTCTGAAGAAGAAAATTCGCTCAATACTGCTAGATTGCTGGCAGGATTTGCAAATCCCGCTCTTATAGCAGTTCTCGCATTATTAGTGGTCGGGAACGGACTTTGGCGTTCGGGAGCATTGGATTGGGCTCTGGGCATTTTCCTCGACCGCGTTGGCAACCGACGACAGCTTGCAATTGGGATTTGTTTCGCGACCGTGTTCGTGGCGAGTCCATTTGTGAATAATACGCCAGTCGTCGTAATCTTCATTCCGATCATGGAGACGATTGCGCGGCGCTTTTCTTTGGAGCCAAGCCGAGTGATGATGCCGCTTTCATTCATCGCGATCCTCGCTGGCATGACCACGCTAATCGGATCTTCAACAAATTTGCTTGTTTCCGGCGCGCTCAGTCAGCTCGGTAAAGAACCGCTAGGTTTTTTCGATTTCACTGTTCCCGGTCTGGTGCTTGCGAGCGTGGGCCTTCTCTATGTCATTATTGTAATGCCGCATTTGCTGCCCCGCCGTCACTCGCCCGTTGAGCGATACATGACAGGCAAGAACCGGCGCTTCATCGCACAGCTTACGGTGGGGCGAGAGTCTAAATTGGTCGGCGAGACTGCCCGTTTCAACATCCTGGGCATACGCGGTTCTCGCCTTATTCACGTTCAGCGTGGCGAACATGCTTACATTCCTCCATTCGCGCAATTAAACATACGCGATAATGACATTCTGGTTTTCATGGCGACGCATAAGGCGTTAGCCGAAGCGCAAACCAAATTTTCCCGTCTTATGTTCAGCGTGTCGGGAAAACAGGATCTTCCGGCGGACGAAGAGGAGCGCAAGAAATGGCTGTCACGGGGCCAGATGATTGCAGAGGTAATGATTGCGCCGGGATCGAATATCGCCGGGCTTTCCCTCGAAGAGGTCGGGTTTCGCGCCCGGTATGACTGTCTGGTGCTAGGAATAGAGCGGCAATCCCGCCTGATTCAGCGCCATCTTACCGGCGCTCAGCTGCAAGAAGGCGATGTGCTTGTGGTGCAGGGCGACCGTGAGGCGCTCGACCGTATGCGCAATCATCGCAGCGTAGTGATGCTTGACGGCACCACCCAGCAACTCCCGGCGGCCCGCAATGCTAAGATGGCCGGGGGCATCTTTGCCGGCGTTATTTTCCTCGCCTCTACCGGTATTCTGCCTATTGCTGCGGCCGCAGTCGGCGGCGTTGTAATGATGTTGATCACCGGCGTTTTAACCCTGAACCAAGCGACAGCGGCTCTTGATCGGCAGATATTTTTAATGGTGGGCGCATCTTTGGCGCTTGGTGCCGCCATGCTGGAGACTGGCGCGGCTTCGTATCTTGCTGACGGCGTGATCGGACTGGCCGGTCCGGCGGGAAAGGCGGCGGTCCTGTCCGCGTTGTTTCTGCTTGTCGCTCTGTTGACAAATGTCCTGTCCAACAACGCCACGGCTATCCTTTTTACCCCGATAGCGTTGGGTCTAGCGAACGGACTGGACACTGATCCCACGCCTTTCGCGCTGGCTGTGATGTTCGGTGCCAGCTGTTCATTCGTGACGCCGGTCGGCTACCAGACGAATTTGCTTGTGATGGGCCCGGGTTATTACCGTTTCAAAGATTTCATGCGCGCCGGGTGGCCATTGGTTGTACTGCTTTGGATTACTTTCAGTTTGTTCATGCCGTGGTATTACGGACTACTGGACTAGTGGCACGACAGGCTTTCGAAAGTCGGAATTTTCCAGCACAACTTAAAATTTATCGAAAGTTGGCCTGCTTCCACAACAGTTGTCGGCGCTAACAAATGAGTTGTGCTACTTCGAGGGGACAGCCCAGACGTGATTTGAGTTGGATTAAGTGTACCAGCGTGAAAGAGAAAACCTCCCTTGAGTCGTGTGTTTAGAAATAGAATGGGTCGAAAACGATTTGAACCTTTACAGACTATTGGTGAACGCTTTTTGCACCGGAGGTGCCTTTTAGCCATTTCGTCAGGGTAAAGGACGTGTATTGGCATTTTGTCCTTCCCCCTTAAAGTTGGGCCATGTGATATGTTGATCACTAAGTCTGTTGGGGAATGGATTGATGGCTCGGAAACGGTTTTCAGATGAAGATGTATTGAATCTGCTGCGTCAAATTGAGGTTGAACTCTCGAGCGGCAGCGATGTAGCGAGCGCCTGCCGCAAAGTGGGGATCAGCGATGCGACGTATTACACGTGGCGCAAGAAGTATGGCGGCATGGGAAAGTCCCAGCTCCGTGAGATGAAAGACCTTGAGAAGGAGAACAGTCGCCTCAAGAAGATCGTCGCTGACCTCGAACTCGATAAGTTGATCCTGAAAGAAACGCTTGATTATCTAAAGCCCAAGGCCTGACCGCCGCCGATCTCCGTCAGGCCGTCATTCGGGTCCGCCAAAAATTGGATACGTCCGAGCGGCGAACCTGCAGAACGGTCGGCATGGCACGCTCATCACAGCAATATAAGCCAAAGCCCTGGCGAGATGATGATGCCCTGCGGCTGGCGTTGATCCGGCTCGCCAAACAATATGGTTGTTATGGCTATCGCAAGATCGCCAAGCTTCTTCGTATTGAGGGATGGAACGTCAATCACAAGAAAGTTGAACGCTTATGGCGAGAGGAAGGCCTGCAGCTTCCGATACGGCACAAACGTCGCAAGCGCCTCTATCACAAAGATACGTCGGTGATCCGCCTGCGCCCGCAATATGAGAACCACATCTGGAGCGTTGATTTTGTGTTCGACAACCTCGCCAATGGGCGAACCTACAAGATGCTGACTGTTATTGATGAGTATACGCGCGAAGCGCTCTGCGTCACCGTCAAGCCAAAGATGGGTTCGGCGGACGTGCTCGAAGCGCTTTATCCGTTGATCTTAAAACGCGGAAAGCCCGCATTCATTCGGTCAGACAACGGAAGAGAGTTCACCGCTGAGGCGCTGCAAGCCTGGCTAAGGAAAGTCGGCGTCAAGCCGATCCAGATATGTCCCGGCAGTCCATGGGAGAACGGATACAACGAACGTTTCAATGGAACGTTGCGGCGGGAAGTGCTGAATGCAGAATGGTTTGCGACTATTGACCAAGCAAAAACTGTCATCGGAAATTGGCTACGCCAATACAATCATGTCCGTCCGCATCAAGCGCTCGGCATGCGTCCGTCCGTCCCGGAAACTATATGAAAAAGTGGCCTATATGAGCGGGGCTGGACAGAGTGAGCGACAAAGAGATGACTTTGGAAATTGATTCACCAGAAAATGGTCCACGCTATTTAACGCGTTTTATCGGACAAGACGGGGAGGTGCTTGCAGCCGTTGCGGGATTGACGCCAAGCTATCGCTTTACGGGATCGGAAATTTATGTGCGTGCGTCAATTATTGGATCAAATGACAAACGTGCTTGGTCGCAACCGGTGTTTCGCGACAAACGTGACGTTGAATAAAATATTTCACAATACCGCTGCAAGCGTCGTTTTCTTTCGATTAATGGCGGCTCGTGCTGCGTTCCCTGCAACTGACCGACATCCTCAATCCGTAATCACCCGACTGATTCTCTCGACTAACTCTGTATCGCGCCGGATATCATCTTCCATTAATTTCCGTATGGCAGGGTCGGTTTCTGTTTCTAGATCTTTGGTGAGTTCCTCGATTTCTTCCAATGCCCACGCCTTTTGTTCCCGCAGTTTGTCGTATATTCGCTTTTCTGCATTCGTCATTGGCCCTTTGACTTCAACCAAACCTGTCTTCATATCGACCACGATGTGGTCGGGGTGAGGGATGGGCTCAGGGCCTATCCGACCGGTCAATTTGCGGTCTTCAAGCTCGCGCTCCCAGTTCAGCTTGTACGACATCACTGTGTCAAAATATTCAGCATAGAGCTGATTGTTTGCGTCTTCTGTCGAAGCGAGAAGGCTCGTAAATAACTCTTGTGCCCTAAGTTGCCCTTTGGCGGCATTGACGGCGAGCGCTCGTATCACGGCTTGTGCCATCGGATAGGACACGGTTTTGCCGCCCTCGACGACGTCTATGGTGCGATAGGCTTCTTCAATAATGATGTCCTTGAGCCGCTCTTCATTGAGGTAGGGACGGCGGTTCTTAGACCCTTTCGGACGGCCTTTTGGATTCCCCGACTTACCCTTCTTGAAACGAGAAGATTTCGGCGGCTTGCCATACCCAACCTCGTAACCTGTTTCTGATCGCGAGAGTTTGGCGCGTTGCTTGTGTTTTTGAATCGTTTTCCGGGTCATGCGGCCACCTTCTTTGGATTGGCCGCAACGCCGCAGATAATTTGTTCTGCCTCATCTTTTGTGAAGGCTTCCCACCGACGAATGATCCGGTCGCAATAAATAGGGTCGAGTTCACACAAATATCCGCGTCGCCCGGTTTTTTCTGCAGCGATCAAGGTTGAGCCTGAGCCCCCAAAGAGGTCGAGGACTATGTCGCCGCGCCCGGAGACGTCTTTGATGGCATCCGCAATCATCTGTACCGGTTTGACAGTGGGGTGTAGCGCTAACTCTTCCATCCGCTCGGCTTTCATGGTGTTGACGCCGCGATAGTTCCAAACATTGGTGCGATAGCGACCATGTTGGCCGAGTTCGAAGGTGTTGATGTGCGGCGCATCCCCAACTTTATAGGCAAAGATCAGTTCGTGACGCGACCGATAGAATGTTCCCATGCCGCCATTGTCTTTCGCCCAAACAATGAGGTTTTTGAGCTCACTATAGACTTCGCTACCCGCCGCCATGAGCTCGGACAGGTGCCGCCAATCCATGCAGATAAAATGAATAGCGCCATCAACGCTGACCTCGGCGAGATTGCGAAAGGCCGTTTGCAAAAACTGCGTGAACTGTGGCGCGGACATCTCACCGGATGCCATTGCGAACTCACGGTGCTGGGTCTTACCAAGACCGGAGACATGACCATCGATGGGCACATTGTATGGCGGGTCCGTGAAGACCATTTGCGCCAAATGGCCATTCATCAGTAGAGATACGACATCGGGATCAAGAGCATCGCCGCAGATGAGGCGGTGCCGCCCAAGTTGCCAGACATCCCCGAGGCTGCATCGCGCCGGGCCATCAGGCGCGGGAAGGTCATCAGCAGGATCATTTGGTTCCTCGGGCGTTAAGCCCTCCACCAACTGATCGATCTCTGGGATCGAAAAGCCGGTTGCTTCGATCTCAAAACCGAGATCCAGGCTGACCAATTCGTCAAGTTCTTCGGCGAGGAGTTGCTCGTCCCATCCGGCGTTAAGGGCGAGTTTGTTATCGGCAAGCACGTAAGCGCGTTTTTGTTTTGCGGTGAGAGAGCTGACTCGTCGGCAGGGAATGGTGGAAAGTCCAATGCGTTTTGCCGCTTCGACCCGGCCGTGACCAGCAAGGATCATGCAGTGTTCGTCGATCAAAACAGGGGCGATGAAGCCAAAGGCACGGATGCTTTCGGCGATTTGTTTGATCTGTTTTGTGGAATGGGTGCGTGCGTTACGCGGATTGGGCTTTAACGAGTCGGGATTGAGGTGTTCTAACATCGGATATGATGCCTTTCATTTTTTTCAAATATTCCTCTTTTGTCTCCCTGTTCCCCTTACGTTCCTATTTTTCGCGAATTTGATCAAGGCCCATCACAACAAAAATCGCCCGAAACACGGGTTTCTTTTCCCAAGCCGATGAGGAGAAAGAGCCGTTCTCACTCGCGACTTCGGCAACATCGCGTTCCGTGTTCTTGAGTAGGAATTCGCTGTTATTGGCGAGTGGCTTCCCTGACCCTTGGATTCTATTCCCTGTTATCAAAGAGCAGGGAATTTGTGCAAAACTGCCCGATTTTTCGTGCTTTTTGGACGTGGAAATCCGCAAAACCGAACCAGATTCGATCAAATTCCCTGTAAATACCCTGTTTTTGAAAACCAGGACGCAAAGCAGCATTAGCGGCAGACTGCACCGCCCACCATTCAGTCCTTGAATTCCCACCAACTAACTGAAGATGTGAGCGATGCACATAATTATCGCACAACGGCCATCATGACACGGAGTGTTTGTTGATGCTGGGGGAAGAACGCGCGCGGGGGCAGGCCAAGTCGTTCGAACTCACCACCGATGACTTATCGACCTTCGTCGAGTTGCCACCTCGTACATAACAGACCTATTCTACCGATGTGACACAACCTAAGAAAAGCAATTTGAATTCCATCGGCAAAAATGCGCAAGCCGATCTCGTGGCGTGGATGGATGCGCTTGAATTTTACGCCCGTGATTGGGACGAATCCTTCGGGGGGCGCCCGAGTTATTTCACGCAAGAATTTTGGTATATGCTTGTGGGGTGCCTGCGCGCAGACTGGGCCGGCCATCCGCTTACGGTAAGCCAACTTGCGCACAGCATGAAATCCGGATCGAATCGCACCCGCGAAGAGAGGATTAAGCGCGCCGTTGACGACGGTTATCTCGTAAAGGAAAAGGGTGCCGATGACGGCCGCGCGGCGATCGTGCGTCCGACGCCGGAACTCGAAACGCTGATCATCGGCCATTTGCAGCGCACACTGATCCGCACCCGCGAAAAAATTCTGCCCAACAATCAGGGATAGAGATAGGCGCAGATTTTGCGGTTATTATTTCGGACATCTATTCCCTTAAACCATTGCTTCTTGTGTCGCAAAGTCCTGGTGAAAGCGCAAAAAATAAACAATGCGCTGAACGATGGGAGGGGATTTTGACCCTAAGACGCAAAATGCATGTCGCCGCATTGCTGGCCGGCGTATCCGCCATTTCAATTTTTTCATGGGAAGCATACGCACAAGAGGAAGAAGGAGCGGCGTCCGCGCAAAGCGCACATGCGGACGATGTCATCGTAGTGACCGCGCGCCGTCGCGAAGAACGGCTGCAGGATGTGCCGGGATCTGTCACAGCAGTATCGTCCGATCAGTTAACTCAGTTTGACGCCGTTGAAATCGGTGATATCCAGTCCGCCGCTCCAAACTTGGTCCTGCATGAAGGCGATGCGCAAAATACAGTCGCCTATATTCGCGGCGTCGGGCAACTCGACAGCCTCGCTTTCGCAGATCCCGGCGTCGGAATTTATCTTGACGATGTTTATCTCGGCCGCGCGCAGGGCGCGTTCCTCGACGTTTTCGATGTTGAGCGCATCGAAGTCCTGCGAGGTCCGCAAGGTACGCTTTATGGGCGGAATACGATCGGCGGCGCAATCAAGTTCGTATCCAGACAGCCGTCAGAGACGCCCGAGGCTTACGCTTCAGTTACATACGGCAACTATGACCGGGTCGATGTTAAAGCGGGTTTGAGCGGTCCCATCGCAGGCGATAAATTGCTTGGCAAAGCGGCGGTCGCTTATCTCCGCAGGGACGGTTATTCGCAAAACACCGTTACAGGCGAAGATGACGGCGATAAGGACACCATTGCCTGGCGCGCCTCATTGCTGGCGAAACCAACCGACCGGTTCAGTTTCGAACTGTCGACAGACGGGTCCGTTGATAAGCCGGATACGTCGCGCACGCCCGCGCGTGAAACTGCCGTATTCGGTGCCTTTCCGCCGAATGATGACCCATTCGTTATCGATGCGGACTTTAACGATCTGAACGACCTCAAAGTTTGGGGTCTGTCCGGACGTGCCGTTTGGGAATTATCGGACACAGCAACGCTCACTTCAATCAGCGCCTATCGTGAAATGTCCTATGATACGCATCTTGACCTTGATGCGACGGCGGCCCCGCTATTCGGCGTCTTTGTTTTCGAGGATCAGGACCAGTTTAGTCAGGAACTGCAGCTCTCCGTCGAGAGCGGCGATCTGGCGGTCGTCAGCGGCCTTTATTTTTTCCGTGAACATGACATTACGGAATCCGGTATTTTCGGTCCGGATATCGCGTTCATTTCCAATTCGCTCAACGATCAGACCACACGCAGCTACGCCGCCTATACGGATGCGAGCTATGACGTAACCGACCGTTTCTCGATAAGCGCCGGTTTGCGGCTTACCTACGAAGAAAAAGATTTTGCGCGCATTCAGGAATTTTTCGGCGCGGCGACGCCGCTTGTGCCACCCCTAGGGCAGGGCCTGCGCGTCACTGACGTCGACGTATCGGAAGACTTTTTTAATGTCTCGCCGCGCGCGACCTTAAGCTATGATTTTACCGATAGTGTCACCGGTTACGCCTCCGTGAGCCGCGGGTTCAAAAGCGGCGGCTTCGACGGGCGGTCAAATTCCGACCTTGAAGCGGTGCCATTTGATGCCGAAACATTGTGGGCTTATGAGGCCGGCTTGAAGGGCAGTTTTTATGATAATCGCCTCAGCGGCGGCGCGGCCTTTTTCTACAATGATTATAGCGATCTTCAGGTGTCGAGTTTCACTGCCGATCCGAATAACCCGGGGAACTTCGCCGCGATTTTCACAAACGCCGCTTCTGCGCGGATTTACGGATTTGAACTTGAGGCTGTAGCGCGCCCTGTGGACGGGCTACGACTTGATGCGGCGGTCGGTTATCTTGATGCAGAATATCAGGAATTTATTGGCGCGGGCGGGCTGGACGTGTCCGATGTGCTCACCCCGGCGAACTCTCCAAAATGGACGGCGCGTATCGGCACCGAATTCCGCACGCCAATTACGCAAAATGCCGAGTTTGTTGTGGCAGGCGCTTTTGCCTATCGCGGAGACGTCTTTCCAACAGTCAGTTCCAGCCCTGTTCTGTTTCAGGAAAGTTACGCTTTATACGATGCGTCCGCAGGGTTTGAATTTGCCGACGGACGTTATGCAATCCGCGCCGTCGGCAAAAATCTTTCCGACGAGCGGTATCGACAGCAAGGTTTCGATCTGTCGGATAGCCTTGGTTACGAACTTGGTTACTACGGTGCGCCGCGCACTTGGAGCATTACCGCTTCGGTTCGATATTAGGGGCGGCCAATGGGGGCAGATAAAGCCACGCGCGCAGTCCTTAAAGATTTAGCGGCAGAACCGGCATTGACGCGCGGCAGCGAGGACATCGATGTCGTGCGCGCCACCTATGACCGGGTCTTCAGCGCCTGGACCGCCGGCGCGGCGGTGCCAACGCGCGAAGACTGGATTGAAATCGCTTCAGAAGACCATCGAACGAATGCGCTCATTGTCGAACCGGTGCAAAATTCTGCAGTTGGTTCGATCCTATTCATTCACGGCGGCGGCTGGTCGCTTGGCTCTGCGTTATGTTACGCACCATTGTGCCGCGCTATCGCTGCTGAAACGGGAATGCGCGTTATCGTCCCCGACTTTCCGCAAGCGCCTGAGCATCCGTTTCCCGCGGCGTATGAGTTGCTTGTGACAGTAACGGACTGGGCGCAGACTCAATTCGAAGCGCCTTTGTTTCTCGCCGGCGACAGCGCCGGGGGAACTCTTGCTGCAGCAATCAGTTCCGACAAACGTTTCGCCAAAGCGATTAGAGGCCAGGCTCTGTTTTATCCGGTGCTCGATTTGCGCCCGTCCGCCCGCTATCGGTCGCGCCGCCGGTTCGGATCGGGAAAATATTTTTTATCCGAAGACGGGATATTGGGTGCCGCCTCATGGTATTGCGGCGATGCAAACGATCCTGAAGATCCTAGGATTTCTCCGATATTGAGTCCGAAACTCGATCAGACACCGCCGACTTTTATCCTGCTGCCAGACCTTGATCCGCTCAAGGACGAAGGGGAGAAATATGCTGCGCTTTTAAAAAAAAGTGGCGTCGCGGTTGAAGTATTCCGGGCGCGCAACACCGTGCACGGTTGTGTCTCGTTTTCTGGAAGAATTCCGCAAGGGTATGAAGGGATTCAGCGCGCCGGGTCGTTTTTGACCGGTTTCGCGTTAGATTGATCTTTGTTCAACTCACCGAATGTTTTAATGACCTTGCCGTTATCCAAAATCGACGATCTATTTGTCGGGTTTAAGGGATATCATGAGGCCCAAGATACGGGCGAAACCGGACATTACGAATTGCCGCAAGTTAATTATACTTTCCTGCCAATGGATAAAAACCTGGCTTTTACCGAAAAATAGAATGTCCAAAGAATCACCAATAATACGGGCGCTGACAAAAAGAGAGGTGTTCTTAATGCTTCCGGCAATACGTGGTTGTTACCGAAGAAAAAGCTTCCCGTTGCAAGGAAAAATGAAAAACCCATTCGCCAGCCATGACGTGTAAGACGGCGTTGTTCAGATGGGGGGCCTTTAATTGAGTACAGTACATCAAAGACGAAAAATAACCTGGCCGCACTGGCGACTGAATAAAACGCATCAGGCGGCAGGTTATTGAGACGGCCGCCCGGCGATGATGCCGCCGAACACAGCGCCGTTCCTAATGCTATTTCGCAAATTCTGAACGATTGTCTCAAAACAATTTTTTTCGACTATATTGCTCTATCAGGCCAGTTTTTCTGATTGCAACGAATTGCCATCTAGCTGGCCTGAGACGGTTTTTCGATTTCCGTAGTCTGAATTGCAGGGTCGGTCGCTTTGCGGCTCCGGAATTTGCGAATGGATTGACGAACTCGATTGGTGAACCGTCTCGCCATGCTGGGTCGCTCAATACTCTCTGGATCGACGATCAAACCGACTTTCTCTACCCGCATGTCATCAAGGACTGCGGTCACGACCAGATCAACATTTCCGACCGATAACCTATCACCAACAACCGGTTCACCGCTGAATTCTCGCTCCAGATATTGGCCAACTGTCTCGTCGCTCTCTAAATCAACAGTCTGGATGCCATATTGCTGCGCGATGTCGGACACCTTTATGTCGCCATCAAAAACGAAATCTCCGTAAAGGGATGGGTTTTCCGGGTCTGCCGGGCTCGCATAAATCTTGTCGAGAATGTCGAGTTGGCGCGGTGAGGCGAATAGATATACGCGATCATCCGCCTTCAGATGACCAATATTATGGATGGAATATGTGCGACTTCCGCGCATAATCAAAACCGGGCGTGCCCAGCGGGGAACCCGCTCACCAATTGCCACCGAACTCTCCGGATGAATTCGATAGCTGACAAGTTCAAGCTCGGCGTCACCTGGCAGTTCCAGCTCAATTCGGTCCAGCAATCCCGGCCCGTGTGGCCGTAGCATATTCAGAAGATGTGCGGCGAAACTGATGGTCCACCCTTGGATCAAAAGTGAGGCAAGGACCATTACAAAAACGATATTGAAAAATGTTTCGCCATTTTGGACGCCGCCAAGCCCCGGCAATATTGCGAGCATAATCGACACAGCGCCGCGTAACCCGACCCAACCGACAAATAGCTTTTCGCGCCATTTGAATTTGAAGGGAAGCAAGCATAGCCAGACCGCGATTGGCCGTGCGAAAAAGATAAGTACAATCGCAAGGGCAATCGCGGGTAGAATAATCGCGCCGAATTCAGAGGGCGTCGCCAATAGGCCAAGCGTCAGGAACATGCCGATTTGCGCCAGCCATGTCATGCCGACCTGAAAGCGCCGAATGCGCTGCGGAAAGATGACACGGCGGTTGCCAGCGACTACCCCCGCAACATAAGCCGACAGAAAGCCACTTCCACCAAGAAGGCCACTGGCTGCAAACACCACCAGCGCAGTGGAAAGGCCCGCAATCGGGAAAAGGCCCGCATCCAAACTGCGAAGCCGGTTCAACAGGGCGGCCACTGCGGCCCCACCGATTACGCCGATTACGAGGCCTAATCCGATCTGCTCGATAAAAGCCCAAATAAACCCGAGATTGAACCCAAAATCAGGATTGTTTTGCGCGGCAGCTAGTTCCACGAACATGGCCGTCAGAAAAATCGCCATCGGGTCGTTCGCGCCGGACTCCACTTCGAGCGTCGCCTTAACTTTATCGCGGAGCTTTAAACCGCCCACACGCAAAAGGAAAAACACCGCAGCAGCGTCAGTGGACGCGACGATTGAACCGAGGAGAAACCCTTCGACCCAGCTTACGCCGAAGAGAAAATGTGCGGCAACGCCGATCAGGCCAGCGGTCAAAACAACGCCGAGCGTTGCCAGCGTCAACGCAGGCGCGGCCGCAAGACGATAGCTGCGCAAAGGGGTTTCGAAACCGCTATCAAAGAGAATGATCGCAAGCGCTAAAGAACCAATGAAATAGGCCGTTCCGCCACTATTAAACTGAATCCCTAAAAGGCCATCCTGACCGGCGAGTAGGCCGATACCCAAGAAAACAAGAAGAAGCGGCGCGCCAATGCGTTGAGAGACCAGGCTGGTTAATGTACTGAGGATTACCAGACCTGCACCGATTAGAATTGCTAGATTGATTGCGTCAATCAAAAATCTCTCCTCCGCTTACAATTTTATTAAGTGACGAATACCGCTCAGTGCAAGGAGGGAACCGAGAAAAACCCGCAAAAACAGTCATTAAAAGCAAGAAATATACGAAGGTTATAACTGTATGGCCTTGATGCACGTGCCCGGTTAGGATGGGAGAACGCAAATCAACGCGGAGATTTCGATTGTGCCGTCAACTGATCAGATATTGGTTGCCGATATTGGGGGAACAAACGCACGTTTTGCAATCGCTCAACGTGTCGATGATACGTATTCACTATCCGAAATCCGTCGCTATGAGGTTGCAAAACATAATTCCGCTATCGATGTGGCAAAAGAATATCTACAGCTATCCAGCTTCAGCCCCGGTTGTGCCTGTTTTGCTGTTGCGGGGCCGATAATTGACGGCGAGGTCACTTTTACAAATTCGAAATGGCACCTCAATGCGGAAAATGTTCGGAAGACGCTCAAGCTAGAAAGGTTTGAACTGGTTAATGACTTTGTCGCTCTGGCGGAGGGGATAAAATTTTTGACTGATCAGGATTTTCTGGAGATCAAAGCCGGCATAGTAGAAAAGGGAAAGCCGACATTAATCATCGGCCCCGGCACGGGACTTGGTCAGGCCATTATTTTAGGGTCTGAAGTGATCGCGACGGAAGGCGGCCACGTCCGCTTTGCCCCCGTGGGCGAACGTCAGAAGAAACTCGTTGCGGCTTTGGAGGTGTCAAATCCTGATATAATGGTTGAACGCCTTTTGTCCGGGAATGGCCTCGTAGAAATTTACCGATCATTGTCATCATCGCCCCTTCATAGCGGGGAAGCGATTACGCTAGCGGCAGAAGAGGGGCATGACCAAGCGGCGATGGATAGTTTGAATCTCTTTTTTGAGATATTGGGGCAAGTTGTTGGAGATGCAGTGTTGTCTACCGGCGCGCGGGGCGGGGTTATCCTTGCGGGCGGGATCTTACCCAATATCACCAAACTCCTGCTAGCGAGCAAATTTACGGATCGTTTTTGCGGAAAAGGCACCATGCGGAGCTATATGGAACCAATTCCGATCCGTCTGATTATTCGTGATCATGCCGCATTGTTCGGTGCGGCGGACCGGCTCGATCGGCAAGCCCGCTCGCCAGCTTTACGAGGACAGATCTGACGATAGTTTGACTGGCCCACCGAGCGCACGGAAAATTTCAATTACATTCACTGCCTCCGCTAACTGAGCCGCCACGAGTTCTTGTCGTGCTGCATAGTCCGCGCGCTGCGCATCCAGTACGGCAAGATAATCGTCAACACCGTTTTCGAATCGATTATTCGACAAGAAAAACGTGTTCGCTGATGCCTGTGCCAGTTTTTTCGTCGCGGAGAGGCGCGCATCGATCGTGTTACGCGTCGCCAAGGCATCGGCGACCTCACGGAAGGCTGTCTGAATCGCCTTTTCATATTCGGAAAGGGCGATGTCGCGATCTATCTTGGCACTTTTCAATTGAGCGCGATTTCGGCCGCCGGTGAATATGGGTAGCGAAATCGACGGTGAAAAATTCCAGACGCCAGTCCCACTCGCGAACAGGTCAGACAGCTCCGCCGTCGATGAACCGGCACTCGCAGTTAAGAGGATGCGTGGGAAAAAAGCAGCGCGCGCAGCGCCGATATTTGCGTTAGCCGCTATCAAACGATTTTCCGCAGCAATGACATCGGGACGCGACAGCAACACACCTGACGGGACCCCATCAGGCAATGACCGGGCGATCGCAATATCTTCAAGACGTCGGTCAGCATTAAGCGATGGTAGCTCTGACACGCCTAGCAACAATTGCAACGCATTTACGTCGCGTGCGGTCTGCGCTTCCAGAATTGCCACGTCTGCTTTTGCGCGTTCAATGGACGTGATCGCCCGCTGTACGTCGAGATCTGTTCCGATGCCGTTTTCAACACGGAGTTCTGTGAGGTTTAGTGAGGCTTCCTGACTATCTGCGGTGTCTTTCGCAATTTGCAAAAGCTCCCGGTCGGAAATTAAACGCAAATAGGCGTTTGCGACCTCTGAGACGAGGAGGATTTCGGCCGTTTTGCGTTCTTCATCGGTGGCAAGATAATTGTTTAGCGCCTGTCGGTTCAAACTGCGAACCCGGCCAAATAAATCGAGCTCATATGCACTGACCCCGGCGTTTGCGGAGAATTGTTCAATATCGATTTCACTACCTGATGAGAACGCCGTGCCATTTGCGGAAGCATTCTCGCCGAAATGTTGGCGGGTGTAGGTGCCATTTGCAGATATCGATGGCAGGCTATCCGAACGCTGAATTTGATAGGCTGCGCGCGCGCGCTCGACATTGAGCGTCGCAATTCGAACATCGCGATTATTCTTCAGGGCAACGTTGATTAATCGCTGCAACGTCGGGTCGGGGAACACTGCCTTCCAGTCATAAAGTTGATTGATCATGTCACCACCCTCGGAATAGGAAATGACATCGTTCACGACACTTTCCGGGCGGTTATAATCCGGGGCCATCGTTGCACATCCACTAGCGAAGAGCAGGCTGAACAGGCCAAAGCCAATTTTGATCGAGTGGCTCATGATTATATTTCCTGAGGTTCAGTGGTATTTGCGGTTTGCGTCTTGGCACCACCGAAAAACCGGCGGACCAATACGTAAAATAGTGGGGTGAAGAACAATCCTAGCAATGAAGCCGCAATCATACCGCCCAGAACTGAGGTGCCGATTGCATTACGGCCCGCGGCACCTGCGCCTGAACTGAGGGCCAGTGGCGTTACGCCCAAGCCGAATGCAAATGAGGTCATCAAGATCGGGCGAAGGCGCGTACGCGCGGCCTCAATCGCTGCTTCAACTGCGGTTCTTCCGCGCTCTTCAAGAATGTTTGCGAATTCCACAATCAAGATTGCATTCTTCGCGGACAATCCAATGGTGGTCAGTAGGCCAACTTGGAAAAAGATATCGTTGGCAAGACCTGAGAACAGGGCGGTAAAGGTCGCGCCCATGACGCCTAATGGCACGACCATGAGAACCGAGATCGGAATGCTCCAACTTTCATAGAGTGCTGCAAGGCAAAGAAATACGACCAAAATAGAGAGCGCATAAAGCATCGGTGTCTTGGCACCGGATTCGCGTTCCTCTGCGGAAACACCAGTCCACTCAATGCCAAACCCATCCGGGAGCGCGGCGGCGATTTTTTCAATCTCATTCATCGCTTGGCCGGAACTGATGCCCGCTGCTGCGGCACCAAGAATTTGCACCGCGGAAACACCATTATAGCGCTCTAACTTGGGCGACCCCTTTGTCCAAGACACATCTGCGAATGCCGAAAACGGGACCAATTCGCCGGATGCGTTTGGAATACGCCACAAATTCAGGTCTTCAGGCGTTTTGCGGAATTTTGAATCCGCCGCAATGTAGACCCGTTTGATCCGCCCACGATCAAGGAAATCATTGACATACAGACTTCCCATAGCGGTTGCGATTGATGAATTGATTGTATCAATCGACAGGCCCATTGCTTGAGCTTTTTGCTGATCGACATCAATCTTCAATTGCGGAACATCATTCAAACCGTTTGGGCGTACCCCAACAAGGGTGGGGTTTTGCGCGGCCATGCCGAGCAGTTGATTACGTGCCTCGATGAGCGCTGCATGACCTTTTCCGCCGCGATCTTGCAGGTAAAAGTCAAAACCTTCCGCTTGGCCAAGACCGGGAACAGCAGGCGGCGAAAAGGCAAATACTTGGCCGTCGCGAATACCCTGAAATGCTCCCATGGCGCGTTGAATAACAGCCTGAACATGCTCGTCCGCGCCTTTACGTTCCTCCCAATCTTTCAAATTGATAAAGGCGAGGCCGACATTCTGACCGACACTGGAAAAGCTCATTCCCGCGAGTGTAAAATAAGTCTCGACGGTTTCTTTTTCACCTTCACGAAGATAGTCCTCGACCTGATCATTAACGGCCATTGTCCGCTCAAATGTGGCACCGGCCGGAAGCTGTGTCATCACCATCATGATGCCTTGATCTTCATTCGGTAAAAATGCGCCTTGAAGCCGCGTAAAGGAAAAGCCGGTAACTGCCGTAAGCGCGATGAAAATGAACAAGAAACGTGGCGCACGGCGTATGAAAGTTTTCGTGCCGCTCAGATGTTTCTCTGCACCCGCATTAAATACGCGATTGAACAAGCGGAGTGGGAATGAAAGCGCATATTTTAGTGTGCCGGGTTGTGCATGAAGTTCTTTGTCGACTGGTTTTAACAGGACGGCGCAAAGGGCAGGGGTCAGGATGATGGCGGTAATGACCGAAAGCACCATTGCCGATACAATCGTGACCGAAAACTCGCGATAGATGACCCCGGCAGTTCCGCCGAAAAATGCCATAGGTATGAACACCGCGGAAAGAACCGCACCGATACCGACCAATGCGCCCGAGATTTCTCCCATGGCTTTTTGGGTTGCTTCCTTCGCCGGGAGTTTCTCTTCTTCCATGATGCGGTCGACATTTTCGATTACGACGATCGCGTCATCGACTAGAAGTCCGATTGCAAGAACCATCGCGAGCATTGAAAGAGTGTTAATCGAGAATCCAAGGGCAAGAAGAATTGCCATCGTGCCTAAAAGCACGACGGGAACAGTGATCATGACGATTGCTGTCGCCCGCATGTTCTGTAGGAACAAGAACATAATGATCGAAACGAATATCGCCGCCTCGATCAGGGTTTTTACAACCTCTTTGATCGATTCCTTAATGAAAGGAGTGGTGTCATAAGGGCTTACAACGGTCATTTTTGGCGGAAGGAATTCAGCAAGTTCCGCAACACGCTCTTTGACCGCTTCGGCCGTTTCCAATGCATTTGCACCAGTGGCTAGCTGGACTGCCATACCCGCGGCTGGTCTCTCCATAAATTCACCAAAGCGGGTATAATTTGCGCTGCCGAGTTCTACGGTTGCAACATCCCCAACAGTCACCTGTGAGCCATCTTCGAGAGTGCGAAGCGCGATCGCGCGAAACTCCTCTGGAGTCTGCATCAATGATTGAATGGTGATTGTCGCGTTTAACTGTTGGCCTTCAACGATTGGTCCGCCGCCAATTTCGCCGCCGGTTACCTGGGTGTTCTGTGCACGAACGGCTGCAACGACATCATTCGGGGATAGGCCATAATTCGCCAGTTGAAACGGGTCCAGCCAAATTCGCATTGCGTATTGTGACGCAAAGAGCTGGATCGCACCGACACCGGGTACGCGGCTTAATGGATCTTGCATATTCGACGCGATGTAGTCCGCCAAATCGGTTTGCGAATATGAGCCATCTTCACTCGAAAGAGCGACGATCATCAGGAAGCCGGTTTGTGCCTTGTCCACGATGACGCCTTGACGCTGCACTTCTGCTGGTAAAAGCGGAGTTGCAAGAGCGAGTTTGTTCTGAACTTGTACCTGCGCAATATCAGGGTCAGTTCCAGACTCAAAGGTCAATGTCATCGACATGGCACCATCAGAGCTTGAACTTGCGGATATATAGCGGAGGTTATCGATACCTTTCATTTGTTGTTCGATAACCTGCGTGACAGCATCCTCCACCGCTTTTGCTGATGCGCCGGGGTAGGTGGCGGTGATCGTTACCGCTGGAGGTGCGATGTCAGGATATTGCTCGACCGGTAGGTTCAGTAGGCTGATTATACCGGCGAGCATCGCAATGATCGCCAATACGACAGCAAAAATCGGACGCGAGATGAAAAAATTCGCCACGGCGTAATACCTTCTAAGATGGGATGACGGCTAACCGTTAGCGGGAGCCAGCGGCTCCCGCATTGCTTGATACTTTGAGTTCCGCGTCAGCGAGGGCTATTTCGACGGGTGTTACCGGCGTACCGGGCCGGATGCGCTGAAATCCTTCGTAAACGATACGCTCGCCAGCTTCCAATCCGTCGGCGATCAACCATTGATCTCCAATTGCACGATCGGTTTTGACCATGCGGATCTCCGTGCTGTTATCGTCCTTGACGACATAGGTGATGCCGTTCCCTTTTTCATCGCGCGTTACGCTCTGTTGAGGGACTAAAATGGCGTCGGCTTTTTTGCCCTCGGTGATGTTTGCGCGAACAAACATGCCAGGAATTAAAAGCCCATCCGGATTGGGGAATTGCGCGCGCAGAACCACCGACCCTGTTTCTGGTGTGACCGAGGGTTCGGTTAATTCAAGTGAACCTTGATGTTCGTAAGTGGTGCCGTCTTCTAGGGTAAGGCTCACCGACAACTGATCATTGTCCAGAGTCTGAAGTTCGCCATTTGCCAATTTACGTTTCAATCGAAGCAGCTCTGTACTTGATTGCGTGAGGTCAACAAAAATCGGATCAAGCATATTGATGACCGCGAGTTCTTGTGCTTGGCCGGAAGTAACAAGCGCACCATCAGTAACAAGCGACCGGCCAATCGTGCCACTGATAGGGGCCTTGATGACGGTCCGGTCGAGATTTACTTTGGCGGTGTCCCGGTTTGCACGCGCAATGCCGACATCTGCACGGGCCTGACGAGCCGCTGCTTCCGCGTCATCATAGTCTTGCTGGCTGACGCCATTGACCTTCGCGAGTTTCTTATAACGTTCTGCTCGGTTAGACGCGGCGACAGCATTTGCTTCCGCGCGAGCGAGAGATGCGACGGCGCTATCATGGGCTGCTTTGTATAAAGCATCGTCAATCTGGTAGAGTGGCGTCCCGACTTCGACCACTTCGCCCTCTTCAAACAGGCGTTTTTGGATGATGCCGGAAACCTGCGGCCGGACTTCCGCCATTCTGAATGCTGAAGTTCGACCCGGAAGGGTAACGGACAATTCGGTGGTCTCGGTTGTTACAGTGTGAACGGCCACTTCCGGCGGCGGCGGGGTTCCGCCAGCGTTTTGGCTGGCATCGCCGCCGCAGGCCGCTAGAAAGAGTGCCGCGGCACCAATGGTGGCGGAAGTGCGAAAGAGAGTGGGAATTTGGGAGCGGTGTGGAAAGTGATGGCGCTTCATTGCGAATTCCGTTTTTCTGCTCGTGAGGACGGGGCCCGGAGTTGGGCGACTTGAATAGAATGAACGTTTATTCTAACTATATCGTTACGAAGTCAAGGCGATTGCGAGCAAAGTATGGTGCGCTGCACAAATTTCAATAGCCGGCTTAGCGTTAGTATGTGGAGGTCATAGAATGGCGGAAAAGCCAGTGAAAAACGCCGATAAACGGCGAAATTGCGTGCTAAACGCTGCAGAACGTAGCTTTGTGGCTAGTGGATTCCATGGTGCGCGAATGGCGCAAATCGCTAAAGAAGCCGGAATGAGCCCTGGTCATATTTATCACTATTTCGAGAGCAAAGGTCAGATCATCGAGGAATTGATCCGAACGCACTTCGCTGAGAAAGTGGAAATGGTCGAGGATATCGAAAGAGCCGGTGATGAAATCGTCGACTATATGATCAATAATTGCGAAGAGAGTATCGAGACAAACTCCGATCCATTTTGGTCGACATTGATGCTGGAGATCTTTTCGGAAGCTACGAGAAGTCCCGAAATTGCATCTACCCTTGAATATAATGACGCAAAAATCAAAAAACGAGTTGTTAGCGCGCTTGAGAAACAACTCGATGTTGATGACATCGAGGCGCGATTAGAAGTGTTTGTCGCTATTCTTCAGGGAATTGGTATTCGCAGGATCGTCGCACCTGATTTCGATCAATCAGCACGTGTCAAAATCATTCGGGACGTTGCCGAGTTTCTGTTCCGAGGGGACAAGAATATTCAGGGCGCAAGTAAAGCGGCCGCTAAGTGATTCGCTAAAGTGGCAATTTAAAAGCTCCATGCGCCGCTAGATTGTGGGCGTGTTACGCATAGAATAACTGATCCGTGTCGGTCGTAACTATATATGTTGGCCAATAGGCTGGCATAGCAATGATAATTCAAAGAAACTGTATTTGTCAGAAGTATTTGCTAAGAGCGTGATTGTCATCACGATTTTTCTGACTTAGCCTCGTGTTAGAGGTGGTAAATTTAAAGAGGGTGTATAATGGTGTTGTGTACCAACGAGATATTTATTGATGGTCGTTGGAGAAAGCCGACTGGCGCAGGCACCATAGAAATTGAAAATCCCTCTACCGGTACTTCAATTGGTGAAATCGCGGCTTCTCAGAAAGAGGATGTGGATGAAGCGGTGGACGCTGCGCAATCCGCGCTCGATGGAGATTGGGGACAATTAAGCGCTGTTGACCGCGGAAGATTGCTCACGAAAATGGGGCAGGTCGTCACCGAACAGGTTGATGAGCTTGCGCAGATGGAAGCCCTTGATGTTGGAAAACCTCTCAAGCAGGCCAAAGCCGATGCGATTGCACTTGCTCGGTATTTAGAGTTTTACGGTGGATGCGCTGACAAATTTCATGGCGAAACTATTCCGTATGGCAATGACTATACGGTCTATACTTTGCGTGAGCCCCACGGGGTCACAGCGCACATTATCCCCTGGAACTATCCAATGCAGATTATCGGCCGGTCCGTTGTTGCGGCGCTCGCGACGGGCAATGCGGCCGTCTTGAAACCTGCGGAAGAGGCTTGCCTCACAGCATTAGCCTTTGCGCGTATTGCGGAAACTGTTGGCCTGCCGAAGGGCGCATTAAATGTTGTACCGGGGACTGGTGAACTTGTCGGTGCCGCATTGGCTTCTCACCCGGGCGTCAATCATATTTCATTTACCGGGTCGACGGCGGTGGGCACCTCCGTTCAGGCTGCCGCGGCGCAAAATACCGCGCCCGTCACATTGGAGCTTGGTGGAAAATCGCCACAAATTGTTTTCGACGATGCAAGTATTGAGGCGGCAATTCCATTTCTCGTAAATGCCGGCGTTCAAAATGCCGGGCAGACCTGTTCTGCGGGATCGCGCATATTGATTCAGCGAGGTGTTTATCAACAAGTCTTGGAACGCTTAGCCGAACGGTTTCAATCACTGCGCGTAGGGCCGGCGATCGAAGATCTTGAGGTTGGCCCGCTCGTCTCAGGGCGACAAAAGGCGATCGTCACTGATTTTGTTGAACACGGGGAAAAAACCGGCCTCGAAGTCGTTGCACAAGGTACAATAATAGATGGTGCTCCGTCCGGTGGGTATTTTGTTTGTCCAACACTTTTTGCGGATGTTCCACCAGATCATAAGCTTGCGAACGAAGAGATTTTTGGGCCAGTTGTCGTTGCCATTCCTTTCGATACAGAAGAGGAGGCAGTGCAAATTGCAAATAACGCTGATTACGGATTAGTTGCCGGTGTTTGGACCCGTGACGGCGGGCGTCAGATGCGAATGGCGCGTCAGATTAAGGCAGGTCAGGTCTTTATCAATAATTATGGTGCGGGCGGCGGGGTTGAGCTTCCGTTTGGTGGCGTCGGTCGCTCGGGGCATGGGCGCGAAAAAGGCTTCGAGGCACTTTATGGTTTCACAACACTGAAGACAGTAGCCGCGCTGCATGGTTGAGGAAAAGTAATGCAATTAGACGGAAAAATTGCGATTGTAACGGGTGGTGCGTCGGGGTTTGGCGCAGGCATTGTTCGTCGATTCGTAAATGAGAACGCGCGCGTAGTGATCGCAGATTTAAACGGTGATGCCGCAAAGGAATTGGCGGATGAGTTGGGCGAGCAAGCTGTTGGTATAGAAGCGGATGTGTCCGATGGCAGTTCCGTTGCCGCGCTTGTGAGAGAGGCCGAAAAAACATTTGGTACCGTTAATGTTCTGGTGAACAATGCGGGCATCGGTCATATACCGGAAACCATGGAAACCTTGCCGGAAAAAATGTTCGACAAGATTTTCCAGGTGAATATGAAGTCGGTTTATCTGACCGCGAGAAACCTTATCCCACAGATGAAGAAGATTGGTGGCGGAGCGATATTGAATGTTGCGTCGACCGGCGGTGTTAGTCCGCGTCCTAATCTTACATGGTATAATGCATCAAAAGGCTGGATGATCACTGCGACAAAAGCAATGGCAATTGAACTTGCTGCGGTCGGAATCCGCGTTAATGCAATAAGCCCGGTTGCCGGTGATACGCCGCTTTTAAAAACATTTATGGGCGGTGATACGCCAGAAATTAAAGCAAAGTTTTTGGCTTCTATCCCTATCGGACGTTTTTCAACGCCGGAGGATATGGGCGCGGCGGCGAGTTTCTTGTGCTCTGATGATGCATCAATGATCACTGGTGTCGCGCTTGAAGTTGATGGTGGACGGTGTATCTAACGTGAAAAACGACAGTGCAATGAAGTTATTGGTTCTGCCCGGTGACGGTATCGGTCCTGAGATCGTTGACCAAACGTTGCGTGTTGTAAATTGGTTTACTGAAAATGCCGGGCTCACTATTGAAATTGATTACGGCCTAGCCGGTGGCGCATCGATTGACGATTGCGGCGTCCCGTTGTCGGATGAAGTCTTCGCCAAAGCTAAAGCATCGGATGCTGTTCTTTTTGGTGCGGTTGGCGGCCCCAAATGGGATGCGCTACCGCGTGCTTCGCGACCTGAAATGGGAATTTTGAGACTGCGTAAAGGTCTCGATCTCTATGCCAATCTTCGCCCTGCGATAAGTTTCTCCGCGTTACTTGGCGCGTCAGCGTTGCGGCCCGAAATTGTCAGAGATTTGGATATTTTAATTGTTCGCGAAAGTACAGCGGGAGTCTATTTTGGTGAGCCACGTGGTATCGTAACGAGCGCTGACGGGGCGCGCGCTGCAACTGACACTCAGGCTTATCATGAAAATGAGATAAAGCGGGTGTGCGAAGTCGCATTCGAGCTCGCGCGGGCGCGCAATAGTCGCGTATGCTCGGTTGATAAGGCAAATGTCATGGAAACCGGTGCGTTGTGGCGCGCGGTGACAACCGAATTCGGAAATCAGAATCCAGACATCGAACTTTCGCATATGTACGCGGATAATTGTGCCATGCAATTGGTGCGTGCGCCAAAACAGTTCGACGTCATTGTGACGGATAATCTGTTTGGTGATATTCTGTCTGATCAAGCCGCGGCGCTTACGGGGTCGCTGGGTTTGCTTCCGTCGGCTACAATTGCTCATGGTGCCGCTGGCCAAAAATTTGGTGTGTACGAACCAATTCACGGATCTGCGCCGGATATCGCAGGAAAAGGGATTGCAAACCCAATTGCAACGATACTGTCCTTTGCGATGTGTCTGCGGATATCCCTTGATGCATCAAGGGAAGCAGCATTACTCGAAGAGGCTGTGCGGTTGGCGCTCTCAGGCGGTATTCGTACGCCGGATATTGCCGCGCCTGGTGAGAAGACGGTTAGTTCGGCGGGTATGACCGACGCGATTTTGTCTAGGTTGAATGATTTAAGTTTAAAGAGGGAAGCATAACGTGTCGTCAGTAATGGATAGCGTAAACGAAACAATTGACGGTCGCGTCGAAGATCTGGTCGCGCTAACGCAGGACCTTATCCGCTTTCCTACTATCAATCCGCCGGGCGAGGCCTATAGGCCATGTGCAGAATATATTGGCGAGCGTTTAAAGAAGCGCGGCTTTACGGTTGAGTATGTTCGCGGCGTCGGTACACCCGGTGATAGTGATCGGTATCCACGAACCAATGTTGTTGCACGGAAGGAGGGCGGAAAGCCGGGTCCTTGTGTGCATTTCAATGGTCATATCGATGTTGTTGAAGTTGGTGACGGTTGGACGCTTGATCCATTCGAGGGAATTGTAAAAGACGGTAAAGTCTATGGCCGCGGCGCGTGCGATATGAAAGGCGGTATCGCATCTGCAATTATTGCGGCGGAAGCCTTGATCGACACACTGCCGGATTTTCCGGGTGCGATCGAAATCTCAGGTACAGTCGATGAAGAGTCAGGCGGTTATGGTGGGGTTGCATATCTCGCCGAGCGTGGGTGGTTTTCAAAACCGCGCGTCGATCACGTTATTATTCCGGAGCCATTAAATGTCGACCGGGTGTGTATTGGGCATCGGGGCGTATGGTGGGCGGAGATCGAAACCAAAGGACGGATTGCGCATGGATCGATGCCATTCCTAGGAGATTCCGCAATTCGGCATATGTCTGCGGTTCTCGAACGTTTCGAAAATGATCTCTATCCGGCGTTGGAGGCACGCCAGTCGAATATGCCGGTTGTTCCCGATGGTGCACGTAGTTCGACGATGAACATCAACTCCTTACACGGGGGGCAGGAAGAGGGACATGAAGGGCTTCCGGCACCTTGCGTAGCGGATTCATGCCGTATGATTATTGATCGGCGCTTCCTGATCGAAGAGGACATCGATGATGTGCGGGGCGAAATTCGATCTATTCTTGAGAAGTTGTCTGAAACTCGTCCCGATTTCCGTTTTGATATGCGCGAGCTTTTTGCCGTTGAGCCGAGCCTTGCGGACAAAGACGCGCCAGTTGCTGCGACGACCGCCGCTGCAATTCGCGATGTTCTAAAGCGCGAAGCGGAATTCGTTTGTTCTCCGGGTACTTATGATCAGAAACATGTGGACCGAATTGGTAAGCTGAAAGACTGTATCGCCTATGGCCCGGGTGTTCTTGATCTTGCCCATCAGCCGGATGAGTGGGTTGGTATCGACGATATGGTGGCCGCGGCGAAGGTCATGGCACTGACAACCGCAAGGTTATTAGGTGCGGTAAAGTAAAATCGATAGGGCCATTTTTGGCGCTACGATAATAATAATTGTGATGCGTAGAGTAACAGCTGACGGTTTGTTGCTTACGGATGCGCTGTACTCGAATTATGTTGAACGAAAATTTCTCACGGGAGAAATAATTGTGCAAATGGGATATCGCAGCAAATTTATTGCATTTGTGGCTTGTGCGTTTGCGCAATAGCCGTCAAAATTTATGACGATAGCGTGACAAAGAGTTTGGTGGGACGGGTAATGCCCACTAGAGAATGAGTGAGGGACTAAAGTTGAGCAAAGAGTTTGTGTTGTTCTGTTTAGGGAAGTTGATCCACACTCGATAAATTTTTCCAGTCAATTTCGGTAATTAGGCATAAAGCTCGGTCGATGGCCGGGCAATAGGAGGGGCCATATTATGAGTAGACTTAAATTCAATCTTTTAATGGCGAGTAGTGTATTAGCGAGCGCGGTTTCTGTTGCGCCGGCAAGCTATGCACAGACGAGTGTAGACGATGAAGATAAAATCGTCGTGACAGCGCAGCGTCGTGAGCAATCACTACAAGACGTCAGCGTCGCCGTTACGGTGGTGACTGGTGATCAGCTTAAGGATCAAGGCGTCACCAATATTAATCAGCTCCAAAATACTGCGCCGAACCTTGAGGTCGAACCAGCATTTGGCGGCGGCGCGGCTCAGTTTCGTCTGCGCGGAGTGGGCTTTCAGGACTATGCAACGAACAACGCACCCACGGTTGGTGTATATGTGAATGAAGTTGCATTCCCGGTCCCGGTCATGACGCAGGGGCTGATCTACGACATCGAGCGCGTTGAGGTTCTTCGCGGGCCACAGGGTACGCTTTATGGCCGCAATACGACCGGTGGTGCCATCAACTTCATTACCAAAAAGCCGACAGAGGAATTCGGAGCGGGCATTTTTGCTGAATATGGCCGTTTCAACGAGTTTAAAACAGAAGGTTATATTTCCGGACCAATTACAGAATCATTGCGTGCACGGATTTCTGCATCGACTCAACAAGGTGGCGGATGGCAGCATAACCGTGATACCGGCGAGGAGATTGGTGATGCCGACCGCGGTGGTGTTCGAGGACTATTCGAGTTTGAACCGACGTCTAATCTCGAATTTCTCTTTGATGCGCATTATAGCTGGGACAATTCTGAAAATCAGGGACTATATCTGATTAATGACCTGACGACGCAGGGCGGGTTTGGACCGACCATTTCGGCCGATGCAGATCGTTCGAAAACAGGTTGGGGCGTGTCTCCGGTTTTATTGGCAGATATTGGCGCGTCACCAGATCGGAAACCAGGGCGCGATAATAGCGGTTGGGGCGTCTCTCTTAATGGTGCGCTGGATCTTGGCGGAGCCATCTTAAATAGCATTACCAGCTATGAGTCCCTTGACCGTTCCGAATTAGGGGATTGGGATTCGTCCGCGTCCATCGAAGCCGACACATTCTTCGGTAGTGACGTTTCCGTTTTCTCCCAAGAAGTACGTTTGTCATCCGATGGCGAAGGCGCTCTGGTATGGCAGGTTGGCCTTTATTATTCAAAGCAGGACCTTAATGAGCGATATTTCTCTGACTTTATCGACATTTTCGGTACCTATGGCCGTGTAAATTATGACCAGACCGTGGAATCCGTCGCGATCTTTGGGCAGGCGGAATATGCGATATCAGATCAGATCAATTTGATCGCGGGGCTACGCCTTGAAAGCGAAGACCGTTTCCTCGAAGGTTTTGGTACTGCGTTTGGTGGTGCAACAGCTTTACCACCAACCGATGTTACCACAGCAATGGAACCGTTAACCGGAAAGGCGGGGATCGAATATACGCCTACGGAAGACATATTGCTCTATGCGTCGGTCAGTCGAGGAACAAAGTCTGGCGGCTTCACCACCTATAATACGGGGCAGGAAAGTTCTATTCAGCCATTTGCGCCGGAAGTTCTCTGGGCATACGAGGTCGGATTCAAGACTGATGTCATCGACAACCTAACGGTAAATGGCGCGGCGTTCTATTACGATTATTCAAATCAACAGGTTCTATCGGCGGTGTACGGAGAAAACGGTCCTGTCGGTCGATTTGCGAATGCGCCACAGTCCAAGATTTATGGTGCAGAATTGGAGTTGGTATGGCAGCCATTGCCGAACCTAAATATAATTCAAGCGTTTGGATATAAAGAAGGCGAGTATGTCGAGTTCTTCGATCTCGATGTTCCTGCGTCACGTGCAGCAGATATGGCGGTCTATGTCGACCGTGCAGGGGAGGCATTACCGTTTCCGGATTTCAGCTATAGCGGTTCTGCCAGCTATCTGATTGATCTTGGCGAGTATGGTGTTATCGCGGAAACAAATTATAGCCGACGTGATTTCTACCCATCATGGTTAGGTAGTACTTACGATGTTGATGCCTATTGGCTGGTAAATGCAAGCGTGAGCATTTCACCGGCGAATGGCCCATGGTCGCTAGGTGTCTGGGTCAGAAATGTCTTCGATAAAGAATATGATTTGACCCGTAACTTTTTCACAAGTGCTGATATTGCCCAGCCTGGGCGTCCACGTACCTTTGGTATTCGCCTAAGCGCAGATATTTAAAACTTAGAACCAATAACGGCGCGGTTGTTCTGTTTATATGGAACACCGCGCCAGCATAGAGTATGTTTCGGATGACGTTTCATTCGATATAGTTTTTTATCACGCGAAAGAATAGAGACTAGATGCGATTTAGTACGCGCGGTGCGAGTATCATGTTTCGTGATGCTAGCGTTACCACTTTTGGAAACAAGCGGTCAGCACTCCGATTGATCCTAATCGTCGGTGCGCTTTTCGTTGCGTTGCTCTCAAATTCTTTCGCAAAGGATCAGCTTGTCCTTGGCGTGCCGCTGGAGCCGCCGAATCTTGATCCAACGTCAGGTGCGGCTGCGGCGGTCGACGCCGTTGTGTACGGGAATATTTTTGAAGGCCTTACACGCATTACGCAAACTGGCGATGTTGCACCAGCACTTGCCGAATCTTGGGATGCGGCACCTGATCGATTGTCATACGTCTTTTATTTGCGGCGAGACGTAACCTTTCATGACGGAACCGAATTTGATGCATATGACGTTAAATTCTCTCTTGACCGTGCGCTAGCACCAGAATCGTCGAACGCACAAAAGGCGTTGTTAAGTCCAATCAGTGCTGTTGATGTCATTGATCCGTTTACGGTGAGGTTGAATCTCCGTCGCCCGTCGAGTGACTTGCCCTATTATCTAGGCTGGGGTGATGCGGTCATTGTCGCCGAAGAAAGTGCCGCTACGAATGCTATGAATCCCGTGGGGACGGGACCGTTTAAGTATGCTCGATGGCGTCGTGGCGATTCGCTAACGCTTACGCGTTACGAAAATTATTGGGGCGGTAAGCCGCAAATAAATAGCGTCGTTTTCAAGTTCATTGGGGATGCGGCCGCGGCTTTTTCGTCGATGAAAGCGGGGGATATTGATGCTTACCCGAATTATCCAGCACCGGAGAATGTTGCAGAATTTGAAAATGACCCGAGATTTAAGGTCATTGCCGGCGCTTCGGAAGGTAAGGTAATTCTCGCGATTAATAATCGCAATTCCCCCCTCGCAAATCGGAATGTACGCCGCGCAATTTCTCATGCGATTGATCGCGAAGCGATCATAGACGGAGCGATGTTTGGTTTTGGCTTTCCTATTGGTAGTCACTATACGCGCCAAAGCCCCGGTTATGTCGATTTGGTTAACCGGTACCCTAACGACATCGAAAAAGCGAAATCATTATTAGCCGACGCGGGCTATCCGAATGGCTTCGCTTTATCGCTTCGATTGCCGCCACGGCCTTATGCGCGCCGGGCTGGCGAAATCGTCGCGGCACAGCTTGCTCAGGTTGGTATCGATGTGACAATCGAAAATCTTGAGTGGGCGCAATGGCTCGATCAAGTTTTCAAGCGGCATGAATTTGATCTTACTATCGTCGAACATATCGAGCCCATGGATTTTGGCATTTATGCGCGTGACGATTATTATTTCGGTTATTCAAACCCTGAATATAACGCACTGGTCGCGCGATATGAAATCGAAGTTGACGAAAAGCGCCGTGCAGAGATCATTGGTGAAATTCAACGAATACTCGCGGATGATGCCGTTAACGGCTATTTGTTGCAGTCAGCCCGCGTCGGCATCTGGCGTGCGGATCTAAATGGATTGTGGGTCGATACGCCAATACCTGCAAATATTGCGGCCAATGCATTTTTTACCGGATCGCAGGCAAGCGTTTCGTCACAAGGCGAGGTGAAACGAGGCAATAATTTTGTCTGGGTTCTCGCGGCAATTGTTGTAGCAATTTTTATAGCCGTATCAGTCATTCGTTCGATGGGACTAGTTTATCTATTGGGACGCGTAGGGTCGCATGGGGCAACATTGTTCGCGGCTTCGGTCGTGATCTTTGTTCTTATGCAGATTGTACCTGGTGACCCCGCAGCCTATATGATGGGCCTCAATGCGAGTCCTGAATCGATTAGTGCCTTGCGCGCGCAAATGGGGTTAGATGCGCCATCAATTGTCAGATATTTTGATTGGATTGGCGGGGTGTTCAGTGGTGAATTCGGCACGAGTTATACTTATCAAGTCCCTGTCGGTGAATTGATCGCAGAAAGGCTACAGGTTTCTGCGCCGCTCGCATTGCTTGCGATGTTCATTTCTCTGCTGATCGCAATTCCTGTCGGTGTGATCGCTGCGAGCCGGCGTGGTTCCGCAATTGACACGGGCCTGAATGCCGTCATGCAAATTGGTATCGCGTTGCCAAACTTCTGGATTGCGATGCTGCTAATTATTGTATTTTCTATTCAACTCGGTTGGTTTTCGGCTGGTGGTTTTGTCGGGTGGGATGCTGGCTTTTTTTCGGCGCTGAAGGGGCTTTTCCTTCCTGCAGTGGCGCTCGCTGCACCGCAGGCGGCGATTATCGCGCGGGTTCTACGCTCATCCTTGCTCGATGTTATGAATGAAGATTTCATTCGCACCGCAAGAGCAAAAGGACTGAGTTGGGAAGCGGCGTTGTGGCGTCATGCGCTCCGAAATGCGTTTATCCCAGTGCTGACTATTATTGGCCTGCAATTTCCGTTTCTTTTAGCCGGAGGGATTATCATAGAGAATGTATTTTCTCTTCCGGGGCTGGGACGTCTCGTTTTCCAAGCCATTACCCAAAGGGATTTGATGGTCGTTCAGAGTGTTGTCTTTGTTCTCGTCTTTGCCGTGATTTTGGTCACTTTCCTGATTGATCTCGCTTATTTAGTGGTCGATCCCCGGTTACGGAGCCGGATAGGATGAATACGATAACAGAAACAGATCCGATTACGGCACCGGCGCGGAAAATAAAAATACCGCTAAGTCTATGGATTGGCTTGGCGCTATGCCTTTTTACCCTTGCGATTGGTGTAATGTCATTTCTATGGACGCCCTATGACGTTGAGGAAATCGATATAGCGCGTAAGCTGCTTCCTCCGAGCGGTGCTCACCCCTTTGGCACTGATCATTTTGGTCGTGACGTTCTTTCGATGATTATAGTCGGCACTCGGAATTCTCTGGCTGTTGCGTTCATTGCTGTCGTTATCGGAGCTTGCATTGGTACACCGCTTGGTTTGCTGGCCGCGGCGCGTCACGGCGCAGTAAGCGAAGTCGTGATGCGAACCAATGATCTTATCTTCGCATTTCCGTCCTTGCTTATGGCGGTAATGATTACCGCCGTATTTGGACCGGGCGCGATTAATGCAATCATTGCAATCGGGATTTTTAACATTCCGGTATTCGCGCGGGTAACGCGCGGCGCAGCGATTAGTTTATGGGCGCGAGAGTTTATTTTGTCTGCGCGAACAGCGGGTAAGTCGTCTTTCCTGATTTCTGTTGAGCATATTTTGCCGAATTTGTTTGGCTTATTAGTCGTTCAAGGGGCAATTCAGTTTGCGCTTGGCGTGGTTGCAGAGGCGGGGCTTTCTTATGTCGGCCTTGGAGCGCAGCCGCCAATGCCAAGTTGGGGGCGTATGTTGGCCGAAGCTCAGACCATGATCGGCTTTGCCCCTTGGCTGGCGATTTTCCCGGGCCTTGCGATCATGATTGTCGTCTTTGGCTTTGGGCTCATCGGCGATGGCTTGCGTGATTACCTCGATCCCAGAATCCAGCAGGAGCGTTAATTCATGTCACTGCTGGAGATTAAAGATCTTAACGTAGAGATCGGTTCTGCACAGATATTGAAGTCTGTGTCGTTAGAATTAGATGCGGGCGAAATTATTGGGTTAGTGGGCGAGTCGGGGTCGGGGAAGTCCATGACTGCCATGTCGATTTTAGGGTTGGTGCCGCCCAAAACAAAAAAAAGCGGTACGATTTCTCTGGATGGGGAAGAGCTCTCGAACGCTACGGAAAAACAGCTTTGCGATATTCGTGGTCGCGATATAGGCATTATTTTTCAAGAGCCGATGACGGCGCTAAATCCGTTAATGACAATTGGTGATCAGATCGCTGAGACCGTGCGCGTGCATCAAAAGCGATCGCGCAAGGAGGCGTTATCAATCGCACGCGATTTACTCGATAGAGTAGGGTTGCCTGCACCGCGCTTCGGCTTAGATCGATTTCCGCATGATTTGTCTGGTGGGCAGCGTCAACGTGTTGCGATCGCAATTGCATTGGCGCTTAAACCAAAACTGATCATCGCAGACGAGCCGACCACGGCCCTCGACGTCACAACGCAAGCCGAAATTCTGGATTTATTGTGTCGCTTGGTGCGCGAAGACGGCGCGGCCATGATTTTTGTCACCCATGACCTAGCGGTGATTGCGGGGATTGCTGATCGAATTGTTCTGATGCGCCACGGTAAGATTGTCGAGCAGGGAAGCGTCGAAAAAATTTTCCGAAAAAGTGAGAATTCTTATACGCGTGAACTTATTCGGAACACAAACCATAAACCTAAACGCAATACACAGGCGAGCAGTGAGGACCAGCCGGTATTACAAGTCGAGAATCTTGTAAGAGAATATTCGGGAAAGCCCAAACTGTTTGGGAAGTCTGAGGCTTTCCGGGCTGTTAATGGCGTTAGCCTGAAAATACATCCACATGAAAATGTTGGCCTTGTAGGCGAGTCCGGTTGCGGTAAGTCTACGCTGTTACGATCGATATTGGGTCTTGATCGGGCGCAAGCCGGTCGCGTTCGAGTGGACGGTGAACAGTTCCCCGCCGCGAATGCCGCGAGAACCAAAGAGCTGCGCAAAAAAATCCAGGTCGTCTTTCAAGACCCTTTTGGTAGTTTTGATCCGCGTTGGCGCGTTGAGCAGATTGTGGCTGAGAATTTTCATTTGAATGACACGCCGGTTTCTCGGCGCGATGCACGAAAGCATGTCGAGCGCATGTTGGAACAAGTTGGACTTTCTGGAAAAGACGCCGATCGCTATCCGCATCAATTTTCGGGTGGTCAGCGACAGCGTATTGCGATCGCTCGGGCACTTATTACCGAGCCGTCAATCATCGCCTTGGACGAAGCCGTTTCGGCGCTGGACGTAACCGTAAGGGCGACAATTCTTGATCTGCTTGCTGATCTTTCCGACCGGCTTGGCGTTGCTTACTTATTTGTGACCCATGACCTAACGGTAGTAAGATCAATCACGGATCGAGTTCTGGTGATGCAAAGCGGAGAAATTGTCGAGCAGGGTGAAACTGAATCGGTCTTTGCTAATCCGCAACATGCCTATACGGCCAAACTTCTTGATGCCGCGCCCAATTTGGAGCGGGCGCTTGAGTCTCGTGGCCTCCCGCGGGCAGCTGATGCTGCCCAGAACATAGCTGAACAGGCGAATTAAAAAGGATAGTTCGATGAATCGTAGAGAATTGCTTGGATCACTTGTTTCGGTTTCGACGGCGGGGCTTGCCGTGACATCGGGCGGCGTATCAATTGCTGCGAATACGCTGGGCGGACAGAAAACCGGTCCGCGAAATTTGATTACCGACGTGGCTGGATTGAAGGTTGGTCAATCGCAAGACAAAAAAGTACAAACTGGGGTTACAGTGATCGTCCCCGATAGCCCCGCTGTCGCTGCGGTTGATGTACGTGGTGGTGGTCCAGCAACTCGAGAGACGGATGCATTGGCACCGCATAATCTCGTACAGGAAGTTGATGCGATCGTGCTTTCAGGCGGATCAGTCTACGGAATGGCATCTGCGGATGGGGTAGCGAGCTGGTTCGGTGCACGGAACCGCGGATTTTCTATGGGGAATACGCCGGGTGTGCCGCCGTCTCCAATCGTTCCAACTGCATGCCTTTATGATTTAGCAAATGGCGGCAATAAAAATTGGGGTGAAAATCCGCCATACCGAAAATTAGGAGTCAAAGCGCTCGAAGCGGCATCGGAAGAGTTTGACCTCGGAACAGTCGGCGCTGGGTTTGGCGCTATGTCCGGCGGTATAAAAGGCGGTCTTGGTTCCGCATCGACGGTCACTGCTGACGGTCATACGGTGGGGGCTATCGTTGCAGTCAATAGCCTTGGTTCGGTAATTGCGCCGGGTACGAAGCAGTTTTGGGCTGCACCAGTCGAGATCGGGAAAGAATTTGGAGGGCTGGGCACTAGCGAATTACATGCGAACCCAGAGGACTATGGATATGCACTAGGGCAGGCAAAGCCCCGGGCGAATACGACGATTGCATGCATCGCTACCGATGTTGCGTTATCGCGCGTGGAGATGCAGCGGATTGCAGTAATGGCCCAAGACGGAATGGCGCGGGCAATCCGGCCAATTCATGCGCCGTTTGATGGTGATGTGCTATTCGCGCTTTCAACGGGCCATCACGAAGCTTCGGGTGACATGCGGCGCTCGGTTCTGACCATGCGGCTTGGGGCGATTGCCGCCGACACATTAGCCCGCGCAATCGCACGTGCTGTTTATGAAGCTACTGCGTTACCAGGATCAGAGCCAAAGCCGGCCTGGCGGGATCTTGGATAACGTTTGGATTGATCAGTTCTGTGATCCGTACGCAACCGATTTGTAAGGTAACGAATTTTACAGAATACTGTTTAGCTTTTTCTAGTTTTGTCCAGGCGAAGGCGGCGTAATTTTTCTGATTGCAATCTACGTTGTTGTGCTTCGGATTCTATGCGAGCAAGACCAGCAGCTTCGGCACGTTCGCGTGCGGCGCGTCGGCTAGCAGGGGAGGTGGTTGTAGGTTTTGTTGCTCTAATTTGATGATTGTCAGCCATACGAAATTCCTCATTCGGTGTTTCTAGGACGGTATCATCATTGTCACATTATCGACGAGAACCGTTTGGGTCTGTTTCGAAAAGCGAAGCACGAGAAGCAAGGCTTCCCGTGCTGTCAAATGCCGCGAGGCAAGATGGTTTTTAGGCGACTTTCAGTGCAGTCGCCGAAGATTTGCCGCGATCTTCGGTAACTTCGAATGTAACAGACTGTCCATCATCTAGGTTGCGGATGCCCGCAGCTTCGAGCGCTGTTGCATGTACGAAAACATCTTTTCCACCTGTCTCAGGTGCAATGAAGCCGTAACCTTTTTGCGAATTGTACCATTTAACTGTTCCAGTAGCCATTTTTAATCCTCTTCAAACATGGCGATGTTGAGTGGGCGACGCCCAACTCTTTTTAAAAGCCGATGGTTTGGAGAGACTTCAAAAGCGAGTAGCAAAGCCCGAAAAGACGGCTCGAAATCATTGGCAGTATATAACTGCCTATTCGTGGGCGTCTATTCAAGTAAATTCTTTGTTTTACCTGTTCTTAAAGGCAGTTTTTCTGATTTTGTAATATTCAGCACTGTGATAATATCGCAATTCCGATGACTTTCGGCGCGAAAAGACTGGCTTATTTATCGTCAGTGCGTAAATGCGAAAAAGGGTGCCTCCAAAGGCACCCTTTTCTGCTTTAAGCTTTTGCGAGTGTTAACGCCGCTTGCGTGCAATTGCTGCACTGCGCTGTTTATTTGAGGCCGGACCTTGCGCCCCTTCGGGTTTGTGTCGGAACGTGATGCGACCTTTTGTTAGGTCGTATGCAGACATTTCGACGGTCACGCGATCGCCCGCAATCGTCTTGATGCGGAATTTCCGCATCTTTCCGCCTGCATAAGCAAGAATTTGATGGCCGTTATCCAGCGTGACTCGAAAGTTTCCGTCCGGCAGCGCCTCTGTTACGTCTCCGTCGAACTCGAGTAGTTCCTCTTTCGCCATGCTCTTTCCTCTTTTCGTCATTCGCGGCAACCTTCGGGCCATTGCTCGAAGTGCGCTTTTCGTTTTTGAATGGTTTTTTTGGCGCGCCTTTACCCGGGCGCGGTTTCCGGCGACGTGGTGGTTTTCCGCCACGTTTAGGCCCCTCAAATGGGATGTCCTCGCCATGCGTAACGGTGATTTTCTCACGCGTTAGCTTTTCGATAGACCGCAAATATGGCCGTTCGTCATTCGCGCAAAACGAAATAGCGATACCGGCTGCACCAGCACGGGCGGTCCGGCCAATACGGTGCACATAGGTTTCGGGAACATTCGGTAGATCGTAATTTACGACATGGGTAACGTCGCGAATATCAATGCCGCGGGCTGCGATATCAGTTGCAACCAATACGGATGCTTTGCCTGACCTGAATGCTGCGAGCGCACGTTCGCGTTGTGGTTGGGATCGGTTCCCGTGAATTGCGTGGGCGCGTATGCCTGCAGCATCTAGAAACCGTACAACTTTATCCGCACCATGTTTTGTCCGTGTAAATACAAGGCCGCGCGTAAACTCTTCGGCATTAACAATCTCGAGAAGCGAGGTGGCCTTTGCGCCCTTGTCGATAAAGCGGACGCTTTGATCGATTTTTGGACGTTCTTGAGCTGCGATTTCGACGCGCGCAGGATTCTGCAATAGGCTGCCGGCGAGCTTTGCAATTTCACGCGGCATGGTGGCCGAGAAAAATATGCTTTGCCGTTCCGTGGGAAGTTTTTGGGTGATTGAGCGGATGGCATGGATAAATCCGAGATCGAGCATTTGGTCCACCTCATCAAGGACCAGTGTCTCTACGCGGCTCAAGTCAATTGCTTTTTGTTCAATCAAGTCAACCAATCGACCGGGCGTCGCGACCAATACATCAACGCCTTTACGCGCCATCGCTTTTTGTTTGCCCATTGGGGCACCGCCAATTACGAGGCCCATTCGCAAATTTAACCGTCGGCCATAGGCCCGGAACCGGTCTAGTACCTGGGCGGATAACTCTCGAGTAGGGGTCAAGATCAGCGCGCGGCAATCTCCGGGGCGGCGTTGATGGGGCGTATCGACAAGGCGGTGAAGAATTGGCAGAGCAAACGCGGCCGTCTTACCACTGCCGGTCTGCGCGATGCCCAACAGGTCGCGGTCGCGTAATATTGCCGGTATGGCCTCCGCCTGAATTGGCGTTGGCGTTGTGTGTTTCTCGTCGGCGAGCGCCTGCATGATCGGCCGTGCGAGGCCGAAATCGGAAAATTGAGTCAAAACTATCTTTCTGTGCGCCGCTAGCGATAAGCCGAGCGGGGCAGCTATGGGTTCCGGAGAACCCGCGTGCCAGGGCGCTCTACATTTCTGGATTTTTGGGCCGATCCGGAATTTTCCGGTACACGCAACCCATACAAAGAGGGGAATATGCCTATTACTTGGCAAAATACAACCTGAAAGGCGCAAAAATAAAAGAGTTTTTGCAATGCAGCAATTTGGTGGCGGTCATGCGCACGCCAACAGAATGTGGTTAAGCTTTGAAAAAAGCGAATCAATTAGGCGGAAAACGCACTCATGAGCAAAAATGTCGAAGAATTCGAAGGCTGGCTTCGTACTGCCTTCGTGGAAATGAATACAGAACTCGAAAACCGCTATTTTGCGCAGGATGCGCGCGAAAATGTGGTTGGTATCGCTGATCCGATAAAGCACCAAATCCGAGATGAAGGGCATCAATATGTGGTTCGACTCTTGGCTGAAGGGAACACGGACGAGGGATTTGACCACGCTTTTAACTTGTTGGGTGATTTGGGGCTCTACATGGCCTCGCTTCGGCGGCATGAACTGACCAACCCAGCCAAAGAAGAAAAATCGCCTTTTCCGGAAGCCTCGGCCTTGGGTATGCAAATTGCGGCGTCGGTCGGCATGGTCCCGCGTTTTTCGACGGCGCATCTGGCAACTCATAATCAAGCGATTAATGGGCGACAAAAGAGTTTTACGTCGCTCAACGATGAGTATCTTTTTCTGGATTATAATACCCGAGGTATATTTGCCTTCATGCGGGCGTCGGATGCGCTGACGCGGATACTGCCTATTGGTATTTCTCATCCGGTCGCGCTGACCCTTTTGAATGATGCAGCCAATGCTTTGCGCGACGTCATAAAATATAATGACTACCTGTTTGATGAGCTTGATACGGATCGTTTCTTCTTCTCGGTCAGGCCTTATTATAAACCCTATCGGGTAGGGCGGCATGAATATCGTGGCGCAAATGCCGGTGATTTTTCCGGCATCAATGAGATTGATATGTTGTTGGGCCTTTGCAACGCGAATGACCCTTACTATTCGCAATTGTTGGTCGATAAAATGCTGTTTATGCCGCCAGCAGATCAGGCAAGTTTGCGTGATTGTATGCGGCGTCGATCTTTGCTGTCGCAATTTCTGGATGTGGCCGAGAAGAGCGCGAAAGAGCCATGGTTCATCGAAAATGCCAGTGCGTTTCTAGAGGTGTGTAAGTTACATGGTGCGACGGCGGCACAGCATCATGACAGGCTAGTTACGCGGTTCATAGAAAAGCCTTCCAAGGCATTGCCCGCAGAAAAGCTGACCCAAGTCACGGCGAGTGGTCCGCCGCTTGAGGTATTGTTGCGGTCACTCGAAGTTTTGCGGGATATGCGCCTTGCAGTGAAGCGCGATGACATTCGGACCAGCTATAATGATATCGAAAAATTGAAGCGCTATATCGGTGAGAAGTAAGGAACGCTTCTAGTCTTTATCTAAATCGTCGACGCGAATTTTCGAAGCCAATGCCTCTTTGATTTTTTGCCGTTGTGCCATTGTGCGTTGATGAGCTTCTTCACGCTCACGGTCGATCCGGCTTGCCTTATCTGTAAGTGCATGAAGATAAGAAAAAGCGTTGATGATCGTTGCTGGATCGGACTGTTTATTTTGCGACAAAGCATTCATTTTTTTGTCGAGTTGTCGTCGCTCATCTTCAAGTGCTGTTAACTCGTCTTTGATCGCGGCAAGTCGATGGCGCTCTCGGTCGAATTTCAGCGCCGCGATCACTTTTAGTTCCGCTAGCGGATCAGTTTTGTGGTTTGACATGGCCCTTCACTTTCGAACGCATTGCGTCAGCAAAATGAATAGCAGCAGCGACGGCGGCGAAGTGATCTCGCTTGATTTCTTCGCCGATTTCCACGGTGGCGTGAATTGCACGCGCCGTTGGTGGGTCTGATCGGATAGGTACGCCTGAAAGGGCTGCAACTTCACGAATTTTAGCGGCTATCTCGTCGGTACCTTTGGCGACGCAAACCGGTGCCATGCCTGCATTTCGATCCCATTTCAACGCGACCGCATAGTGCGTCGGGTTGACGATGATAACATCGGCGGACGGTACATCCTGCATCATTCGGTTGCGTGCGATATCCTGTCCGCGCTGCCGGCGATTTTGCTTCATGGTTGGATCGCCTTCTTGTTCCTTCATCTCCTTCTTCAACTCTTCAAGCGTCATTTTCAGGCGCTTATTGTGTTGGTGACGGCTCCATGGAAGGTCGATGAAAGCGATCGCTGCAGAAAAGATGACGATCGCACCTGCGAAGATAATACCTTCTTTGAGAATAGCCTCTGGAAGATATTGTGCGGGAAGGCGCGCTTCTGCCGGTAGATGGCCGAAGCGGGCCGCAAAAATAACGCCGAAGATGATGCAAACGACCAATAATTTGGTCGCGCTTTTGACGAATTCGCTAATACCATCGGGGCCGAATTTTTTCTTGGCATTAGATATAATCGACAGGCGCGATAATTTCGGTTTGATTTTAGAGGGCGCAAAAACAAATGCCCGCTGCGCGAATAATGCCGCCAGTACCCCTAACGCCGGCAATGCGAGAAATGGCATTATTCCCTGCATCGCAATTTTGCTTATGTCTGCGATGAAGATTGATCCATCGGGACCAAAAGCCTGTTTTGAAAAATCGTCCGGTTTTTCGAGCATCCGGGCTAGCGCAAAAGTAAGCGCTGAAACCGCCCCGCCGCCTGCGGCAACCAGCGCCAGGTAGAATCCGATATAGGATGCAGCTGCGTTTGCTTCTTTAGACTGAGGAACATCACCATCCCGCCGCGCTTTCTCAATTCGCGACGGGGTGGGTTCATGCGACTTTTCTGCGCCGTCATCTGATGGTTTGTCACTCACATCGCACCTGCAAACACATCAAATAACACACGTTGAAATCCAGCCAGCCAATCAAACAAAAGGATCGGCGCGGTGGCGGCAAATAGTGCAAGGCCCGCAAGCGTAATAGCAGGGGCACCGACAAAGGCGGCCATTAACTGCGGCATTGCCCGGCTCGCCGCGGCTAGAGCTAGAGAATAGAGAAATCCGAGAATGACAAACGGAGAGGAGAGGGCGAGAGACTTCATCAGGGCTTCACCGACTCTTCGAGAAGACCATTCGCCGGCTGCTTCTGCGCCAGGAAACATCCCATAGGGAAGAGTTTGGTAAATATCGACCAGCGCACTGACGAGATAAAGGTGGATCCCGGTGCTTGCCGCGAGGGCGACACCCGCCATGACAAGTATCGCGGCAAATGGAGATTCTGAATCGAAACCAACTGTTGGGCCAAATAGCTGGGAAAGCGAAAGATGTTGCGCGGTGATTGCGCCCGCGATTTGCAGGATAAAAATCATCAATCGCAGGCCGAAACCAATCAATAATCCGGACAATGCTTCTGCACTATAAAGGGATACAACATCTGCGGTCGTCGCCGGTGGCTGCATGTCAGGCGTTAATATAATAGGCGACAGAACAATGGTAATTGCAATTGCAGCAGCCAATCGAACCTGCACCGGTACGGCTTTTTCACCGAGGCCCGGCATCAAAAACGCAATTGCTGACACGCGCGTAAAAATACCGCCTATGAGAAAAACCATAGGCGCACCCGCTTCTATGAAGGGTGTGAGCGCGGCCAGAAAATCCATGACTTAGGCCGTCCCGACGAGAAGCGGTTTCAAACCGGAATCGATTTCTTCGTAAGACAGTACGGGGTTACGGATTTTCTTTGCGTGCAATACGGCGCGAATAAATCGGCGGCGTTTGGCCGAAGTCACCACAGCTGGATATAGGTTGCGAGCCGACGCATTGTTGATTTGTTCGACCACAGATTGCGCCAACCGGTTAAATTCATCGGGCGGAAGGGCAACGTCAGTTTGTGACCCTTGGCCTTGGGTTTCATGTTGGGTGAACGTATTTTCCCAATCGAGGCCAACCTGAATAAGGGGTAGGGCACCATCTTCGTTCTGCAGTGCGTATACGAATTGCCTTGAAATTCGCTGACGAACAAACTCGCTGACCTCTTCGGCAGAATTAAATATTGTGCGGCCTTCAGCAATTGTTTCAAGCATGACAGGAAGATTGCGGATAGGAACCCGTTCTTCCAGCAAGAGGCGGAATACAGTTTGTACAAATTCAATCGGTGCTTTGTCCGGTACAAACTCATCCAAAAGACGACGGTTTGATGCAGCACGCTCCGCATCCGAGTTCTTTACAAACTCATCGAGGATACGCTGCACTGAACGGCGCGTTACAAGGCGGCCAAAATTCTGTTTGATCGTTTCTAGTAGGTGGGTCGAAACGACTTCAGCAGGTTCAACAACGGCGTGGCCCAATGCCATTGCATCATCGCGTGCTTTTCTGTCGACCCAGCGTGCAGGTGCGCCATAGACCGGCTCCTCACAATCTTGTCCCGGAATCGGCAACTGTGCGAGATCATCAACGATAACCAAAACACGATCTTGAAAGAGCGTTCCTTTCGCTGCGGTCACGCCTTGGACTTTGACGACATATTCGTTTGCGCCGAGTTCCAGATTATCAGTTAGGCGAATTGGCGGAATGATAAAGCCAAACTCACCGGCAATATAATGGCGAATTTTAACGATCCTTGGTTCAAGACCGTTCACATTGTCCAGCGCAAGCGGGATAAGATCGCCCGAAAATTCAACGTGAATTTCGTCGACGTCAAGAATATCGCCGAGCGGTTTTCTCGTATCGACCGGTTTCTCTGCGGGTACCGCTTTTGCCGCCTTTGCTTCTTCTTCCTTTTTTTGGAACATGAAATAAGCGGCGGCAGCGAATACCGCAGCGCCAAGCGAAAACGGTAGAAACGGAAGGCCAGGCATTAGCGCAAAGATCGCCATGATGGCGCTAACCGTGCCAAGTGCTAAGGGGTTTGCGCCGAGCTGCGCAAACATTGCCTTGTCTGCTGATCCAGCAATTCCGCCTTTTGAAAGCAATAAAGCAGACGCTATTGAAATAATGACGGCTGGGATCTGGCTTACAAGACCATCGCCGACGGTCAGGATAGAGTAGGAGGCAACGGCATCGCCGACTGACATACTATGTACGCCAATCCCCATTCCCAATCCAACAACCAGATTAAGCATGGTGATTAATAGGCCAGCAATAGCGTCGCCTTTGACGAATTTCGATGCACCATCGAGCGAACCAAAGAATGTCGTTTCGTCCTGCTCCAAACGGCGACGGTCCTTTGCTTCTTCGTGGGAGATTGCCCCCGCCGCAACATCGGAGTCGATCGCAAGCTGCTTACCCGGCATTCCGTCAAGAGCGAAGCGTGCGCCGACTTCTGCCATACGGCCAGCACCCTTGGTGATGACCATGAAGTTCACGATGAGAAGAACGCCGAAGACAACTAGGCCTAGAAAAAGATTACCGCCCATCACAAACATAGCGAAGCCATGAATGACCGCTCCGGCAGCGTCGGGGCCGGTATGTCCTTCACCGATAATCAGCTTCGTCGAAGAGACATTGAGCGACAAGCGCAACATCAACGAGCCGAGAAGGACCGTAGGAAAAGCAGAGAAATCAAGTGGACGCTCTATAAAAAGCGTCATTGTAAAGATCAAAATCGCGAGTGCAAAAGATAGCGTCAAACCGATATCGAGCATCACTGACGGTACCGGCAATACCATCATGACGATTATTCCCATCAGGCCAAAAGCCAGCAGAACCGTTGTCTGGCCGGGAATATTCAGGTTTAACGCGCGATCCATGTTTGACCTTTTTGAGGTAGGGAAATGCCGTCCGGTTAGACGCCAGCAATTGTGGTGATTACGACGGAATCGAAGAGGTTAGCGAGAAGACGCGCCATATGTCCGGCGGTTAGCCAGAAAACGAGCAGCATCATGAGGAGTTTGGGTGCGAAAGTCAGCGTCAATTCCTGAATAGAGGTCAACGCCTGGAAAAGACCAACAATGATACCGACAACTAGTGCAGTGCCGATAATTGGCGCGCCCATCCATACGGCTGTCCACATGAATTGGCGGAAAATATCGGCGATCTCGACTTCAGTCATGACAAAATACCTAACTGATTAAACCGGCATCCGGATTAGTTCCTGATAGGCTTCAACCACTTTGTCGCGAACGGTGACAGCAGTTTCAACAGCGAGTTCCGCGGCCGCGAGGGCTTCAACGACGGAATGCGGATCTGCAGAACCCGTCATATAAGCCATGGAAGCCTGTTCACCTTTGGTAATGGTACTGGCTAGTTCGTGTACCGCCTTGAAGGCACTGTTGGTTTCTGGTGTTTGATCGGCACCTAATGCTTCTTGTGCCTTCGGCTGGTTAGCTTCGGATTTGAGAGCGGTCTTCGCTAAATTATAGCTTTGCGCTGCTTGATATGCGGGAAGTTTCATGATGGCGTCCCCTTATGATTTCAAAATGTCTAGTAGAGAGCTGTACATGTCCCGCGCCTGCCGAAAGACCTCAAGGCCAGCGTCATAGGAACGGGTTGCTTCGCGTGCGTCAGCAAATTCGGTCATCATGTTTACATTTGACATGACAACATAACCGTTTTCATCGGCAAACGGATTGCTAGGATCAAACACTCTTTCGCCGGGTGTTTTGTCCATGAAGGTGTCACTTATTTCTACTTTATTTACACCTTGATCGCGGTCAAAGACATTTTCGAACGCAACCATTTTACGCTGATAGCCATGTGTGTCTTTGTTGGCGATGTTCTCGCTAACGACTTCCAGGCGCTGCGCCTGTGCGCGCATCCCCGATGTGGCAAGTGAGGATATTTTATCAAACGGGTTCATTTCTCGCCTCCTTAGCTACGGCCTAAGCTGGATCGCAGCATGGAAAGTGTTTTTGAATAGATCGTCAAAGCTGTGTCATGGTCACGCGAGGCGGCGGTCGAACGGGTCATCTGATCTTCGAGTGATACAGTGTTTCCATTAGGTGAAGCGACGCCCGGCGTATTGATTTTATTGGCTTTGAATTGATCCGTATCCGACGTTGCGGCTCGCTCGCTGCGAGCGAAAGCATCGGAAAAGGGTTCAAGATCTTTTGCCTTGAAGCCTGGTGTGTCCGCATTCGCGATATTATCGGCAATTTGCGCATGCCGTTCCACGGAGTGGCGCGCGAGCAAAGAAGCGGTGTGCAAAATTTTCAAATCATTAAACATGTATACCTCGCTTTAACCAGGCGTAAGGGATATTTGCATCTATATGCTGAATGAACTGTTAACCACGATTGGTCCAAAGATGAGTTCTCTCGCGCCGCCAAAAGTTGAAAAACTATTAAAGACTGCCGGACCAAATCGTTATGGTGTTGTGGTCGCTACCGATGGGCTGTCACTCAAGATTGAGGGATTGGCCGGGCACGCCGCATTAGGCGACACTGTGTCTATTGCGACGGAAAGTGGACGCGATGTCAGCGCAAAAATTGTCGCGATGGACGGTGAGGTCATCACCGGTTTTGCTTATGACTCGCTAACCGGAGCCAGTGTCGGGAATATCGCTAGCCTTGATCATATTAATGGCGAGGCTTTTCCCTGCGATGACTGGATTGGTCGTATTATCGATCCGTTTGGATTGCCGCTTGATGGAGCACCACTCCGCCAGGGCAGTGTTGCAATGCCACTTGATGCACCCGCACCGAATGCAGCGATGCGAAAAATGCTTGGTCCACGCCTTGAAACCGGGATGTGTGTAATGGACACGCTATTGCCCATTTGTCGCGGGCAAAGAATAGGTTTGTTTGCCGGTTCTGGTGTCGGAAAATCGACAATGCTGGGAGATATAGCCCGGGGAGTAGACTGCGATATTGCGGTTGTCGCGATGATCGGTGAGCGTGGGCGCGAGGTTCGGTCTTTTATTGAAGACACGCTTGGACCTGATGGCATGAAAAAAACGATCGTGATTGCTTCAACAGCCGATCAATCGCCGCTTGCCAAGAAACGCGGTGCCAATCTCGCAATGGCGACAGCTGAGTATTTTCGTAATCAGAATAAGCAAGTTTTATTCTTGTTCGATTCGCTCACGCGATTTGCAGAGTCCCATCGCGAAGTTGCTCTTTCCGCCGGAGAGGCTCCATCTCTACACGCTTTTCCACCGTCGACCTTCCGAACGATTGCATCATTGGTCGAACGTTCAGGACCAGGTGAGGAAGGCCAGGGGGACATTACATCGATCTTTTCTGTTTTGGTTGCAGGGTCCGATCATAACGAACCCGTCGCAGATATGATCCGCGGTATTCTGGACGGGCATATTGTGTTGGAGCGAAAGATCGCGGAGCGCGGGCGCTTCCCTGCGATTGATGTTTCCCGTAGTGTGTCGCGGTCATTGCCAAAAGCGGCGACCGAAGACGAGAATTTGCTGCTTCGCGAAGCGCGGGCAATTTTACGTGCCTATGAAGACTCCGAAACCATTGTCCGTGCAGGTCTTTATGCCCATGGCGCAGATCCACAGATCGATCGCGCCTTGGAAATTTGGCCAAAGCTCGATCAATTTATTTCGGAAAAGCCGCGCGAAGGAGTTCGCGAGAGCTTTCAGCTGCTTGAAAGCATTGTGCATAGCGCGACGAAAAAATCATCCGCATCATTAAATGCGAATGCGCTTAGCTAACGAGAGATAAGAACAAATTCTGCGCCTGAGAACTCGCGCTTTGACCTGATAAAAGCGTCAATGCTGCCGACCCCGGCGTTGACGCAGTCGGTCCGTTTTCTAACTCGGAGAAAACAAAGAACCGGCGCAAAGCGTCTTCGACCACAGCTGGGTCTTTGAAAACGGCGGGTGACTTACCGCCAAATAGCTGGCTTGCTTTTTGTTCGAATAATTCTTTTTGCTGATCAATATCAGCGGTACCGATAGAAGCGGGAAGGCCAAAGGCACCTTCGAGTACGGTTCGCAGGGGCGTGTCACCCATGATTGAATACCAACCCACGCGATCTACGTTCGGATTTTCCGCAATCGTGGCGATCTCTCGTCGAAAATTCATGGCAAGGCGCATATCTGTGTTGACGTCGCCTACGCGTGCCTCGAATGCCTGTTGCATATAATCAGTTGCGACTTGCTCGCGGAACGACGAAATGAGAACGCGCGTCCCGCCGAGATTTCCATATCCAAAATCCTTTGCAAAGGCTTTCCATTTCGTGTCGTTCAGGCGGTTGGCGAAGGACGAGGGGTCATCGGTGCCTTCTTCGAGAACTTTTCGAACGAAGGCGGCCTTGTCGATTTCATCCTGCAAGCCATATGCACCAAGAGCGACAGTGAGAAGCTTTCGGTCTTTTACGAGATCCTCAGCCGTCAGTGCATTTTTTATATTCTCGGTGAAGTATTCAATGTTGCGCGTAACTTCCGGCGTATTTATGAAGGCCTCAAACTGACGATCCGCGCTGTTTTCGAATACACGCCAACCTAAATAGCCGCCAAGTGGAATTGCCGGCGTAAAGGTCATGATGCTAACGCACTATTCGAAGATGCGCGATCCAATAGAGCTTTTTCTAATTCGAAATGCCGCTTCACAGCGCGCATGACGACAAAGAATTTGTGTTCCTTCGAAGCTTCCTCTGCCCGCGCTAGGTCAATCGCTACTTCTCCGGAGAAAATGGACTTAAGCGGTTCGATGCCCGCACGGATTTCCGCATCCGCCTGTTTCGGATCGGCTTCACCGGCCATGGCGAGTTGGGCGATATAGTAAATACGGGTAAGGGGGGTTACCGCTTCTTCTTGTCGAATTGCATCGCGCGCGCGAAGTATCGAGACATCTTCCGACCGTACTCTTAAACTTGCGGCGCGGTCTCCATTTTGGAGTACCACGCCATTAACGAGCACTTTTTCATTCGGTTTAAGCTTTAAAACAAGCCCGGTCATGTCATCATTCCGCTTTTCTTACGCTGGTTCCGCCTGTCCCTGTAAACCACGAAGAACGTTTTGGTTGATCTCTACCAACGGTTCAGCACTCAATTTGTGATCTTGGTTCAGGATTTTGTTTGTGTGCTTTCTTGTAAACTCAAATAGGTAAAAAAGTTGCGCACGAAGATCGGCAGGAAGTTTATTTCCTTCGCCGACGACGTCAGTCGCAACAACAGTCCAGAATTCGAGATTCTTACTTAGCGCATTGATGAACGATGGAAGGTCTTCGTCACGCTTCTTTTCGGTGACGATAATCGCACTTGTCAGTCTGGCCAGTAGCTGGCGTTCGACGGCTCGTGGATCGGCAGTACTTTTAGTAGATTGATCATAGGCATTACGCGCCAGTGCCGATACCGTCATATTTTTAACCCCAGAATACCCAATTTAGTGTTGTAGAAACCGCGAAGGCCAATTGGCCTTCGCGGAATAGTTTAGTTTAGCGGAAGAGGCTAAGAACCGAGTTTGGGGACTGGTTCGCAATCGACAGAGCCTGAATACCAAGCTGCTGTTGAACCTGAAGAGACTGCAAGCGAGCAGATGCCTCTTCAAGGTCAGCGTCGACCAGTGCGCCAATACCGGTTTTCAAAGCGTCAGTTAGGTCAGAAATGAACGTATCCTGAATTTCGATACGTTTTTGAGCAGAACCAAATTCAGCTGCAGCATCAACCGCAGTCTGGATCAGGCCTTCAATTGCGACAAGCGCGGCATCAGCACCGGCCTCTGTCGAAACGTCAAGACCAGCAAGGCTCGCCAATCCACCACCAGAACCATCTGTCGAGTTCGCTTCGATTGCGACAGTAGCTCCAGAGTTGTTGGTGATATCTACTTGCGCATCGGTAGTGCCGTCACCAGCAACAAATGCGGCTGTAATACCTGTCAGGCCAGCATCATTAATGAGGTTTGTCAGCGCCTGACCAACATCATTTTCGTCGTCGCCTGTCTGAACTTCATATGCAAATTTACGGCCGTCAATTTTGACTTCGTATACGTCGCCAGCAGTGAAGGTTGCCGTGCCTTCAATATCGAGCGCGAAGACATTTGTGTTTGCAACAAGCTGAGCAGCAGAGTTCCCGCCGCCATTAACGCCAGTCGTTGTTGATGCCAGACCAGCAACCGCCGCACCAGCCGTTGTTTCCAGGCTTTGTGCCGTAATGGAAATAGGGCTCGCAGTCACAGTACCCGAGCCATCACGGTCAAGTGACGCCAGGAAGTCAGTTGTATCTGTACCTTTTAGGAAGTTCAGACCGTTGAACTGAGCAGCATTAACGATCGAGTCGATCTGCTTACGAAGCTGATCAACGTCTGTCTGGATTTTTGTGCGGTCAACGCCGTCTTCTTGTGCCCCAACGATCAGACCCTTCATGTCAGTCAAGAGTTCAGTAATTTGCTCCGCTGCACCCCGAGCAACTGAAACAGCTGAACTGCCAAGATTAAGTGACTGTGAAATCGCCTCAAAGCCTTTCACGTCTGAATCCATAACTGTTGAGATAGCAAACAAGGCAGCGTTGTCGCGAGCATTGCTGACACTTTTACCTGTCGAAATTTGTTCTTGAACCATCGCAAGATCTTTGTTGATTGAACGAAGGTTCTGCAAAGCGGTCATCGCGCTTGTATTTGTAAGTAGGCTCATTTTTTAGACTCCTGTTGGATCGTTGATTTAAACGGTCCGACCTCACAAGGAGTTGCCGGGAGTCCTGCGTTGAGGCAGGATTTTTGTGCCTTTTTGACACGCGGTATGCCATTTAAGCAATTCCGCTTCGGTTGTTTCGCCGTATATTGGAAACTCTACAGTGCAAGACCTAACAAGCAATTAACGTCACGCTTTTGTGGTAACGGTTGATGCATTTGGATTGCGTAATTTATTACCATTTGCTCCGTATGCGCCTGTAGAAAAGTCCGCATCGCGAATTTTCTGAAGCCGTTTTCTGGCTTCGCGGGCCCCATCTGCAGTAGATTTCAGGATTTTCGCGTTCTCTTCGGCGCGTATACGTATTAAATTTAAGTCACCAATAAGTTGATCGGTTAACTGTTCTGAGGTTAACGCGCTGGCAACTTCTTCGAATTGAGCGAGCAATGATTCTTTTTGAAGCATCAATTTTGCGACTTCATTGAACGCTCGATTTGAAATTGCATTACGCTCATCATCGGTGACCTTGGAAAGGTCTTTTAGGATGGTCTTTAATTGCGCGATTGGATTTTTCATGATGAGCGACCTTTCAGTTGCTGGTAAATCTGATCAGCAAGACCGAACCCACCGTTATTTGTGATTTCTTCCGCATAGCTTTCGACAAGCATCCGGGAAAAGGCTTCTCCGCCGAAGCCCGAATTTTCAGAAAGGGCTTTATCAAAACCCGCATGGGATAGCATTTCTGCGATAAAAACAGATTCGAACTCTGCTGCGGATTTGCGAAGCGCTGCATCTTTATCGGCTGCGGCAGGTGCCGCTTTATTAACCTGATCGGCACTGGGCAGTGAAACGGCGATCGACAAATTGGGCGAAGCCATAAGTTACTCCGGATAAGAATAAATTTACCAAACCCTATGCGCCGTAACTAAAAAATAAGTTATCAAATGTAGAAAAGCCTTATGGAAAATAGTCATCTTTCATTTTTGACCGCATTAACTGGAACCGCCGCTGGCGATGGCTTTGCAAAAAAGTCTTCTAACGCGCTGGAAGGCGAGGGCGATGCGCCTGGTTTCTTCACCTTTTTAGAGAATTTATTGCAGCGAAGTTCGGACGATGAAAAGCCGAGTATCGCGACATTGGTTGATACAGATAACAATCTGTTAACGGCAAAGAGTTTCTCGGCGCAGGTGATGGATACTATTGGGCAAGAAGATACGGATTCCCTAAACTCAGCTTCATTAAATGCCGATCCGGAGGCTGGTTTAATTGCGGCACCCTTAACAATCGCGCCAAACCAAACTCTATCCTCTGATGGCGCTGTAGGTGCGCAGGCCGTAAAGCCACTCTTTTCGAATGGTTCAAATACGGTTTCCAATGGACTAACCATAAATTCAACGCTTTCATCCAATGAAAGTACCGATCTTGCCGGCGAGGGATTAGATATTGATCTGGCGGAATCGTTGGAAAGCGAATTACGGGTTCCGCTCAATCGGACACCAGCAACGAAACCGTTGGCTGCGTCACTGAATTCACAAATGGTTCCACTCGCACAAAATTCTGCGGCCGAATTAGTAGATCAGACTATTTCATCGGCTGTCTTTAGAGAAGGCGACGTCGAAGGCGTAGGCCGGCTGTCTGGAGCGAGGTCCGATGTCGTTACTACGGCTAATGATAAATCGATGTTTATTAATCCGATGCGGGATCAAATTGTCGCCGCTGTTTCGAACCGGCAGGGTGAGGGGCGATTAGAAGTTCGGCTCGACCCACCAGAATTGGGGAAGCTACTGATAGGGTTTGAAGGTGATGGTCCGGATAACATTGTCCGCGCGGTTATCTCTGCAGATTCCCCTGAAACATTAGACCTACTGCGTCGCAATGCTGACGTCTTTCAACGGGCGTTAGAAGAGCAGGGTATGGGAACACTGGACTTGGAGTTCCGGCAAGATAGTCAGCAAGAAAGCGATAAACCATCTTCGATTGAGTCATCTGACCATATGTCTTTGGCTGAAGCGGATGATGTGGAAGGGCAAAATCCCGTTGGTGTGATGATTGAGACGGGACGTGTCGATCGCCGACTTTAGTCGGTGTGGATTAATTCATTGGAGCTAGACCATGCAGTCAGTAACCCCAGCGGCAAGCCAGACACAAACTAATCAGACGAACAGCGCAAATAGCGCGACCAAAGATTCTGGTGTCGCCGAGGCTGTCGATTTTCAGAATTTTCTGACACTCTTAACCGCTCAGCTCAAACACCAAGATCCATTGGACCCTGCGGATTCCACCGAATTTGTTGCGCAACTTGCACAATTTTCGTCGGTTGAACAACTTGTGTCCGCGAACGATAAGCTCGATTCAATTGCTTCCTCAATCGTTGGCGATGGTTTCGATAAATATGCAAGCTGGATTGGTCGCGAAGCAGAAACTTCGTCTTCGTCGGCATATTTTGATGGCGCGAACTCTGTTCGGTTCCGCTTGTCCGGGTCAGAAGACGCGGCAACAATGACGACATCTATATTCAACCAGGCAGGCGATGAGATCGCTCAGATCAATGCCGCGAACACTAGCGCAGTTCAATCTTGGAACGGTCAAATAGATGGCGAACCTGTTCCTCCAGGAATTTATACAATTTCGGCTACTTATTTTGATGCTGAAGGCGAGCGCATCGGTAGCGAGGTCGCCAGCACCTTTAGTATCGTCAGAGAAGTTCGATTAAATGGCGATCAGCCTACAATCGTTTTGACTAGCGGTGTGGAAGTAAAGCCATCCGATGTGAAAGGGCTTGGTATTTCGGGCTAATCACAAAACCTGATTACAAAAAAAAAGCCGTGTCGGAATTCCGCCACGGCTTTTTTTATTGGATATTTTTAATCGCTAGTAATTCTGCATTCCAATATCGAGTATCAAAACGCTCCGCGCTGAATCTCCGATAATCGTCCGGCTTGTCTCAAGAAGCGCCTGTTTCGTTGCTTCCATTTTCTCACCATTTTCCAAAATTTGCGGGAGCATATCATCCGCGGCGAGTTCAAGAAGTTTTGACAAAAGTGCATCACGCAGGCGGGGTTCAAATGTATAGACCGCTTCGTCCATAGATGAATCGATCTCGATGTTAATATCGAGAATGACCATAGATTTTGGCTGGCCGTGCTTGATAACGGGCACAACAAACTGACGGCCAAATTTCATAAAGGTCGTGCTGCTTTTTCCTTCTTCGGAATCTCCATGCCCGCCTTTTTTCTTCTTCTTTTTAGCATGGCCAGCATTGTCTTTATTACCGTGACTTACGTCGCCGTCACTAGCAATCTGCTCTGCCGACGAATCATTTGAAGTTTTCGACGCTGATTGCATTTTGAAGAAATAACCGCCACCGCCGCCAGCGATAGCGGCAACAAGAATAACGATTATTGGTAGCAGCTTTTGCATTCAGTGTTTGTTCCTGAATTAGAATGGTGAAACCATATCTATGATTTGTTGACCATAACGCGCGCGCTGCAGATCGCTAATCTGACCACGACCACCATATGAAATACGTGCATCGGCGATTTTATCATAGGTGATGATGTTGTTTCGGGAGATATCTTCGGGGCGGATTACCCCCGCAACTAGCAATTCGCGCATTTCATAGTTCACACGCACTTCCTGACTACCAGAAATAGCGAGATGCCCATTTGGAAGAACGCCCAATACGGTCGCTGCGACCCGAAGTGTTATCCGCTCCTCACGTTTGATCGATCCGTCACCAGACGAATTAGTGTTTGAGGAAGTCTCAAGTGCAGGATTCAAATTCGCCCCGTCGGGCAGAACCTTTTCGACCAGTGAATTCACACCGAAAAACGTCGGAACCGAAAGGTCATCTGACGAGCTTCTTTTGCGATCGGTACGATTTTTAATTTCCGCTTCCTCGTCAATTTCAATGACGACGGTAACAATATCGCCTTGCTCGCGGGCACGACGGTCCCCGAATAGCGATTGCGGTCCGGATCTCCAAAGAGATGCAGTCGTTGTTTGCGCCTCTGTCGCGCGCTGAGGTTTGGGCGGAACATTGTAGCGCGATGCGGCGATAGCCGGAACTGGGTCACGCATTTCGCCCACAGCCGACATCGACGGTGGTTTCATCATGTGATCAAGCCGAGATGAGCATCCCGTTACGGTCAGCAAAATCGGCAACGACAATAAAAGTGCTTTATTCATTTAACGTGTCCTTGCCTGATTGGGGCCTGTTACGACCGCAGAAAGAATGATTTTCGATGAGAGATTCATGACACGCACGCCATCGCCCATCGCGCCAGAGTCAAGTGCCCGGCCTTCGGTCGTGATGACGAGAGGGCCGCGGACGAACTCGAGCGAAACAATTGCATTACGTTCAATAATCGTCGGGGGGCCTACATCGTTTTTGGTGATTGTCTTGCCAGCGTATACTGCACGCTTAATCTCTTTTCCGACAAAATCATCGAGAATAAATCCGTTGTCGTTTTCGATATTCAAATCCGACCGGTGGAGAATAGTACCCGCGCGCAAATTATTGACGGCCTTGACCACCGGAAGACTCACCGGGGTTTCAGCCTCCGCTTTAGTTGACGGTGCTTTCTCGACTTCAATGGTCGAGGCGATGATCGGCAAATCTGCGCCATCAACAAAAGGCGTAGAATGATCGGCCGCCGATAGCGAAACCGGAGCGCCGATAAATCCAAGCAAAGCAAGACTGGCAACGGAGTTTTTCATATTACTAACGGATTTGCGTTGTTGAGCCGAGCATTTGGTCAGCGGCTGATATGACTTTGGAATTGAGTTCGTAACCGCGCTGCGCTTCGATGAGATCGGCTATCTGCTGGACAACATCAACGGTCGACTCCTCAAGGTACCCTTGACGGATCGCGCCGCGACCATCGAGTCCCGGTTCGCCCGAAACCGCGGCACCAGACGCCTCAGTTTCGCGGAACATATTTCCGCCCAATGCTTCTAGGCCTTTTTCATTGACGAACATTGAGACAGTGAGTGTGCCAATTAATTGGCCACCTGCATCGCCGTCAAAATAAGCGTAAACTTCGCCATCGGTATTGACCGTAACTGAACGTGCATCTTCAGGGACCGTGATGCTACCGGCGAGGGGATAGCCTTCTGAGTTGACGATCAATCCTTCGCCCGTACGTTTAAAGGTACCGTCTCGGGTATAGGCTGGGTCACCGGAAGGCAGTGTCACCTCAAAGTAGCCGCGACCTTCGATAGCGAGATCGAGATCGCCGCCCGTTTGACGAAGCGAACCTTGTTCTACATTTACGGATACGGCAGATGTTCGTACGCCCAGTCCCATTTCTATGCCGGATGGAGCAACGAGCCCAGTCGACGATGAAATTGCGCCCGGCGCGCGTAGCTGTTGATAATGGAGGTCAGCAAATTCGGCGCGGCGCGCGGAATAGGCGGTCGTGCTCATATTGGCGATATTATTTGAGACGACTTCGACGCGCTTTTGTTGTGCGTCCATTCCCGTCGCTGCGATTCTTAGTGCTTGCATGTCGGCCCTCCTTCTATGTCGTGCCTTAGCGTTTTCTCATTGCGTCAACAGTTTTCGAGATTCGCTCGTCCTCATCTTTGAGCAATTGTTGGCCCAATTCATAAGCACGCTGAACTTCGATTAGTCGTGAAATTTCAACGACTGTATTGACGTTTGACCCCTCTACGAATCCTTGTCGTAAGCTTGGGGTTTCCAGAGTTTCATATCCGTTTGCCGCGCGAAGCAGGTTGTTGCCTTCGCGGGCAAGAGTTGTTGGATCAGCGTTCACAAGTCCAAGCCTGCCAACGGGCGCGCCATCCGCGGCAATTGTCCCGTCTGGTGCAATTGTCACATTGGTCGCGTTGGCGGGAATTGCGATTGGTGTTCCGCCTTCGCCAAGGACACGGTTTCCGTCTTGAGTAATCATTTGTCCTTCGGCATCAACGAGGAAATTACCAGCGCGTGTCAGTCTTTCTCCGCGCTGTGTTTCCACTAGGAAATAACCTTCACCATCAATCGCAACATCGAAGGTCCCGCCAGTTTCGACGAGACCGCCGGGCGCGGGATCAAAATAATGCCCGCCGACATTTGTTTGCGATATGCTACGGTCTTGGGGACCTAGTCGTTGAACATATTCGGAGAAAAGATAGCCTTCGCGCCGATAGCCTGTGGTATTGGCGTTCGCGACATTATTCGCGATGCTTGTCAGTTCTTTTGCGAGGCCGGCTTGTTTCGACAGCGCGACATAGCTCGTATTACTCATCGGCCTTCTCCTTTGGTGCCGAGACCGGTCTGCATAAAGAGTGTTTCTTTGGTGACGCCCTTTGAATAATCAGCAAGAACGTCAATCGCCCGGATGTTGAAGGGTGGGGCCGTTACAAACATGTGGGTTAAGGCAGCTAGGCGAGTTGGATCATTCGTAAGACGCTGCTTGATGCCTGAAGGCAGCTCACGTGCACCAGCATTCAATGATGCGAGAGCAACACGCGCGTCCAGCTCCGGTGTTTTTTCGTCGTCCGGCAGACGCTCATAAGCGTCGATAGCCAGCGCCCAATCTTTGATGCGCCAGGCGGCGGCGGGAATTTTATCGCTTGTCAGGCCCTTTGCGAGTGCCTGTTTGATCGATGATTTAGTACCGTTGTTGTCACGGATACGTTCATGCGCTGCGATGGCAATTTCTGTAAGTTCGGTACTGTCATTACCCTTAGTCGCAATCTCGATTGCCAATTTAGCATCGTCACCGTTAAGCGCGGCAAGTGCCAGAAGCGCGTCTATATTGGGCTGCCATTTGTCACCAATGCCAGAGACGGTTTTTGTTACAAGTTCGGTTGCCCCATATTGCGCAAGCTCTTTCGCGATTGCTAGATTGACTTCAGAGTCGCGTTCGTCTTCGCGCCCGTCGATGAAATCCTTATGCTGAAAATATGCACTTACTGCCGAAAGGCGCGTTTCGTTATCTTTCTGGAGAGCATCCATGATAATGGCACGTGCAAGTGTCTGACTTGCTGCCCTTGCTGGTAATACCGTGGAGGCGGTATTATCCAGAACCGCAATTCCGTCATTAATACGGCCAGCAGAAACTAACGCTTCCGCACCCGATAAAGCAGCGCGCGCATTAGATAAGGTGCCAACTTTATTAGATGATTGTGCCGCAAGGTCGTCGAGTAATCCGTCATAAGCAATTTCGGCTTTTTGACGATATTCATCAGCGAGGAGAGCAAGCGCCTTCGATTGGAGTGGACCCGGTGTTCGCGCAATTTCAGCGATCTGCACCGATGTAGGGCGGTCTACTGCGTTTTCATCCGCGCTTTGGCCTAACGCACGTTCAATTATGGCGATGGCTGCGGTTTTATCGCCATGGCGGGCACCTACAGCGAGTTCATAAAACGAGCGCGCAAGTCCTTTGTTTTTCTTTTCTAATGCATTTAAAGCGAGAACTTCGGCGATTGGCGCGCGGAGTGGTTCGGTGACTTCGGCAAGGGCTGCGACATGGGTCTCGCTCATTGTTGTCGCAAGTTCATCTTCGGGACCGGCTGCAGCAGAATAAGCGAGTTCGAAAAGGGGACCGCATGAGCGATATTTTGCAAGTGTTTTCTTGGCGCGAGCAGACGAGCCAGTTGCCAAATTTGCAAGGGCGGCAGTGACGATCATGTTTTCGTCGCCATTTTTACCGCGAGAACTCGCAACAGAACTCGCTTCTTCAAAAAAGCCTATGTGTAAATAAGCAATTGCAAGCGTATTGGCGAGATCGCGCCGTTCGTCTTCGTTATCAGTAATGTCAAAACGCTGCCGCAGATTGGCAATCGTGCCGTAGCTGATTTGATCTTGATCTGCGGAAGGTTGAGCGAAAAGAGTAGGATCAATGCAGGTGGTCGGCTCTGCGTCAATTGTTGCGTGTTCCGTCAGTGGTGCTTCGTCGACCAGCGGAACATCGTTCGTAAGCGTTTCAAAGCTGGCTTGTGTTATTTCAGTTACTTTTGAAGCTTCTTCCGCCGCAGCACGTTCATCATCAATTTTTAATTGAACAACCCCCTGATGCCGAGCTTCGGCGAGGAGGGAAATCATTCGGTCCCGTGCGGCTCGTAAATTCTCAGGCGTGGGATTCTCTTTATTAGTCTGCTCGTCTGATGCCGCAGTAATTGCGCCGTCATTGTCGATCAGGTTGACTGGGCCAGGGTTGAAAATATCAATTATGATTGAGTTTTCGGAACTTTTCGATGTGCGCACAGGGCAGTCGCAAGTAAGCGATAAGACCAGTGATTGGGCAGAACCGTTTGTAATGGCTTTTGCTGATAGGACCCGATGCGCTTTGCGCTTTTCCATCAATTCAGAAAGATCAAATGAAAAGTCCTGATCGGGGAATGCAATTTCGATTTTTCGATTAGATGTCGCAATACGCCAATCGTCCGGTGCATTAGGAATGACCAGACGTGAATACTCGCCATGTTCACCCGCACGAACGGGCAATGTCTGCGCCGCGTTAGCGGCAACAGGCATAATTAAAATACTTATGGCGAACAATAATCGCATTTTACGCGGCTTCTTTCTTTAGCGCCTTCAACGCTTCTTCTATTTCAGCAAAGTCCGGACGGTCGTGGCTTGGAATATTCCGTCGCGCGACTTCGACGCACATTTGTGGTGTGTGCATTTGCAGGTGGGCGACGATCGTCTCGCGAATGAGTTTGTAAAACCGTTGCTCTTCTTCGTTCACGGCCATGATTTTTTCCGCAAGCGGGCCGACGATCGAATAAGCTAGGAAAACACCCAAGAAAGTTCCGACCAATGCGCCGCCAATCATTTGGCCCAAGACTTCTGGTGGCTTGTCGATGGAGGCCATCGTTTTGATAACGCCGAGGACCGCAGCAACAATGCCAAGTGCGGGGAGGGCGTCCGCCATTTTCTGAAGTGCGTGGCCGCCATGCATACTTTCTTCGTGCAGGGCTTCGAGTTGCTTTTCCAATAGGTCTTCAACCTGGTGGGGGTTGTCGAAGTTCATCAAAATCGACCGTATGGTATCGCAAATGATGTCGGTCGCTTCGTGATCCTTCGCGATTTTTGGATAACGGCCAAAAATCGTCGACTCATCTGGATTTTCGATATGGGCTTCTGCCTGAACCGGACTTTCTTTTGCAACCCGCAACAGTTCGTACATCAAGCAAAGCAGGTCTTGATAATCAGAGCGTTTCCATTTGGGGCCTTTCAGCGCCTTTACGACGTCACCGCCAGCTTGTTTTATGACGGTAAAGCTATTTCCGACGACGAAGGCACCAATTGCGGCCCCTCCGATCATCATCATTTCATAGGGTAAGGAATGGGTAATAATTCCCATCTTGCCGCCAGCAATGATATAGCCGCCGAAGACCATACCAAGCGTAATTACTATTCCGAGGATCGGGCCCATGTCACCACACAGTAAGAATTTACAATTTTACGCACTCGTTTAACGAGTACAGCAGGAAGAGGTTAATCTTCGCTGAAACTGATCAGTCTTATTGCGATTGTTGTGATTGATTTGCGAGAATTACACTCACTAAATACGCTTTTTGCGAATCCATGTTCGCGACAACTTGCGCTGCTTGTTCGTTGTTCATCGCAGCGAGAAGTCCTGCAGCAAATTTGGCGTCCATTTCATTGATGATCTGACCTGCTTGTGCGGGCTTCATTCCCTCATAAATCGCAGCCAGTTTCTGTACGTCCTCATTTCGGGCAGTTTGCACAGCTTGAATATTTTTCTGTAGCTTATTGTTAGCGACATCGAGTTCAGCCAATCGCTTTTCAATCTGCGCCTCATAGGTTTCAAGCTCAGCTTCGCGGTCTGCGATTGCTGTTTCGCGTTGGTCAAGCGCGTGCATTCGGTCTTTCACGGCCGATGCCAATTCGCCGTCCACACAAGTGGCTACGGCTGCTGGCTGACTAAGCTTAGCCATATCACTCGCGTTCGTTTTTTCCGCGACATCGGAGGCAAGAACTGCAATTCGGCCAATGAAAGAGCCGAAAAAGATTACCCCGAGAACAAGTAACGCTCTGGTTTTCATGATTTAACCGGCAAGCCTTTTTAATTTACGCGAATTCCGAGCGTTCATAAGGGCAGTGGAAACCTTTGACGACGCACGAAGCGGTGTTTCTTCTTCTGCGGGGTCATCAAGATAGGCGACATTGTCGTCTTCTTGAGCGGGTATATTCGCGGGCGTACCAGGGCCGTCAGGGTCCGTTCCGTCTTCTAGGAAAAAATCGATTTGTTCGTCGAGGCGCTGCTGAAGATCACGCGCTTTCTCAAGACGTTCATCAAGCGATGCCGTTGCAGCGGTCGATGCGTCGTTAACGTCACGGATTGCGATTTCTGCCAGCTCACTCAGAACATCAATCATTTCGCTTAGCTGCGGCAGGATATCTTTGGTCTCATCGATCAGCGGTTTCAGTTCATTGATCGACTGAGCACTGGACTCTTTTGCAAGGGTCACCGTTGATCGTGCTTGATCGACCGTATGCGACATAGTCGCAATCGTGGCTCCGAGACCTTTTTCTGTATTCTTGAGCGCTTCTAGTTTGCGGCTCAGAATGAAGCAGTAAAATGTTGCAGCGCCGGAAGCAGCAAGCAGCATAAAGTTGACGATCATCTCCATGATAGAGCCTCTTAGGTTAGTACGAATTCTGTGATTAAGACGTTGTTCAAGGTCGCATCAGGAACAATAGCTCGAATACGTCGCAGGATTTGCGCGCGTAGACGCGACATGGATGCGGGATCTTCCAATACCGAGGAATCGATGGAGCGGAGGAAGGTATTCAAAACATCCTGTATATAATAACCGTGATCAAGCATGATCGCGGCACCATCATCATCGGTTTCAAGGACAAGCGAGATTTTTACGTGTTTTGACCGGCCAATTGGCTGGACAGAGATGACCATCGGATCAAGGACGAGAAATGTCGCAAAGTCGTTATGTTGGATTTTACCGATCGGTTTGACGGCGCTTTCACCGTCTTTTTCATCGCCGTGACCCTTGCCGGATTTCTTTTTTTTCTTCTTTTTGCTGTCGTCGTGAGCAGCTTTTTTCTCTGAATGCGGGTCAGTTTCCTGTTCGCCACTCAAGGTCTCATCTGCATATTCATTATCGGAACTGGTCGTCGGGGCAAATACAAATGCCGCGCCGCCAGCAATGCCGGCGGCAGCAACGGCCCCAATAATCATGGGAATTAAGCCAAGGCCTTTGCTTTTTGCCTCGTCGCCGCCGTTCTCATTTTCCGGCGCGGAATTGGCATCGTTATTTTTGTTTTTCGCGTCAGACACGGATTTGTGCACCTATCAATTACCGGCACACCATAGACCGCGAAACGTAAACCCAAAATTAATCAAAGAACTAGAAATTAACCAAGAAATTTCAGGAAGGTGCCAAATGTACTTTCCAGTGAAGGTGTGGCCGAAATGTTCAAACTTGCTTCTGTCTGGAACCAACTCTCTAACTCGAGAAAAGCAATCCTGGTTGGCGTGCTAGTTGCGACACTGATTGTATTCTCTGCTGTGATGAATGTCGCGACGAAACCGCGTATGGCCTTTCTATATGGCGGGCTAGACGCATCTGCAGCGGGGGATGTACTCAGCGCCTTAGAGACGATGGATGTCGATGCTGAAGTGCGCGGCGAGGCAATCTATGTGCCCGAGTCAAGGCGTGATTCATTGCGCATGGCATTAGCGCGCCAAGGCCTGCCAAGACAGGGACAACCGGGATTCGAACTTCTTGATGAATTAAATGGCTTTGCAACGACTTCGGAAATGTTTGACGCAGCTTATTGGCGCGCGAAAGAAGGCGAATTAGCACGCACGATGTTGTCGACGCCGGGCGTAAAATCAGCGCGCGTTCATATCGCCGTACCAAAATCTTCCTCATTCTCGCGCCATCGCCGTCCGCCAAGTGCTTCGGTCACAGTAACAATGGGGCGAGGACGTCTAGACGTGCAGCAAGCAACTGCAATGCGCTATCTTATTGCGCTTGCGGTCCCGGATCTCGAGCCTGAACAGGTAGCGATTATAGACTCAGTGAACGGAATGGTCCTGAAGCCCGGCACGGATAACCCGATGATGCAAGCTGAAGGGGATGGTGCGGACCGCGAAGCGCGGCTTGAAGCCAATTTATTGAATCTCTTGGAGGCCCATGTTGGGCCCGGCAATGCGCGGGTGACTGTCTCTTTGGACATTGACCGGGAGCGGGAAACTGTTTCTGAGCGTATTCTTGATCCGGAAAGCCGTGTCCTGATGGGGCGTGAAACAACAGATATGCAGCAATCTGAAACTGGGTCTGCAGGCGGCGCTGTGACTGTCGCGAGTAATTTGCCTGATGGTGACGCCGCGGCTGGAAATGGCGAGTCGCGCTCAACGCGGTCAGAGACAAATGAACAAACCCGGTTCGATATTTCAGAGGTGCAACGTTCACGTGAGAAAATGCCTGGTGCGATTTCTCGGGTTCATGTAGCCGTATTGATCAATGAACCGACTGCTGCGGAAGGAGAAACCGCAACGCCGCGTAGTGATACTGAGCTTCAGGCGCTCCGTGATCTGGTGACAGCGTCTGTTGGCTATGATGAAGCGCGGGGCGATATCGTCACCGTAAAATCAATGCCGTTTCATGAATATGAGGCCGTTGAAACACCAGAGGCCACGGGCGGCGTGATGCTGTTTATTCAGCAAAACATCATGTCGATTCTTCAGATTGTAATTCCAGCGCTCGTCGTCATCGTTCTTGGCATGTTCGTTCTCAAGCCAGTTCTGACCCAAGATGTAACTGGCGGTGAGGGCGCATTGGCATTGACCGACATGTCGGAAGGTCAAAACGCTGAAGCACAGGCTGCGCCAGCACAATTGACGGCGGCAAAAACACCGCTCGAAGAACTCCGTGATGTGAGCGCAAGCAATAAAGAAGCAACGGCGACACTATTGAAATCCTGGCTAGGTGATACGGAACGGGCGGCGTAGATGAGTACAAAAGCGATCAATCGCTCGAACTTACCGCAAAGCTCGACCCGGGGTGTGCGGTTTCCGTCACTGACGACGGAACAACCGACCGCTGCCGATATCGATCGGGCGAGCGACGCCTATAAAGCGGGATTTGCTGAAGGGCGGGCTTCGATCGCCGCAGAGTCAGCTGATCTCGCCAAGGTGCAAGAATCCTTCGCCCGCAATGTCGAAGCGGCGATGGAAAATATAGACGCATTATACCGTGACGAGTGTCTCGCCCTCGTCAAACGCTTATTCGCTGCTATTGCGCCGACACTCGCGAAAAAATCCACTCTGTTGGATATCATGGCGCTTGTTGAAGAGCGCGTGCTTGGGGCGCATGCTGAAATTAATCTGCATGTTCATCCATCGATGATTGAACATTTAAGCGACACTCAACGCAAAATTTTCGATGACAATCCGCTGATGCATTTACACACAGACGAAAACGCTTCACCGGCGTCGATAGACGCAAAATGGGCGCGCGGCGGATTGTTTCATGACCCCGATAGTTTGATTGCTGAAATTCTCGGTGCCTTGGGCGAAACCGATACACCTACACAGGAGCCTGATCAATGAGTGAAGAAAACGATATCGTTAGCGAAGAGGCGACTGAAGCTGGTGCTGCGGTAGCCGATATGTTGAGTGGTGACGGTGCTGCAAAAAATAAAAATATTCTCGAGCTGCCGGTTCGTATCGTAGTTTCTGTCGGCGCTGCGCAAATGACCGTACAACAGCTTTTGGAATTGAAAAAAGAAACTGTCATCGATCTCGAAGCATTGATCGATGACCCAGTTGATATTTTTGTTGGTGAGCGTCTGATTGCTCGCGGCGAACTCGTTGAAGCGACGGATAATGAAAATGGGATCGGTGTTAAGCTCGTTGAGATTTGTGGGTTAGGCAACTAGCGACCGAGATCCTTAGGAAAAATAATGAAACGCTTTCGCCTACTATTGTCGCTCACTATCCTTGTGCTCATTGCCATGACTGGCATTGCAAATGCGCAGGAAATTGCACCGACTGATGCACCGGAAATTGGTGAAGCGTTTGACGACGCCGTTGCAGAAGCAGGCGGCCTATCGAAGCGAATAATTCAAACTTTCGTTTTGGTGACGGTCCTTAGTCTCGCACCGGGAATTGCGATGATGGTGACTTGTTTGCCATTCATGTTGATCGTTTTGTCAATTTTGCGTCAGGGCGTTGGTTTGCAACAGGCACCGCCAAACATGCTTATTGTCAGTGTCGCGATTTTCCTGACCTATTTTGTCATGGAACCGGTTTTCAAAGAGGCTTGGGTTGCTGGCGTAGAACCATTATTGAATGGGACGCTTAGCGAAGAAGTTGCCTTTAAAGAAATTATGCAGCCTTTTCGGCTCTTTATGGACGCTCGAGTAGACCCGGGTGCTGTGGATATTTTACGTGACGCCCGACCAATAGAGACAGCTCAGCCTGTCGATGGTTCCACTCCTTTGTCATTGCTTGTTCCGGCATTTGTTTTGTCCGAAATCCAACGGGCTTTTGAAATTGGTTTTATAGTGCTGCTGCCATTCCTCGTCATTGATCTGCTGGTCGCATCTATTTTGATGGCGATGGGTATGATGATGGTGCCGCCAGCAATCGTTTCCCTCCCTTTTAAAGTTTCGTTTTTTGTCCTCACGAATGGCTGGGTTGCCGTGTCTGGGGCACTTGTTAGAGGATATTCGTGATGGCGACGTCACTTCAAAAAACTGAATCCCGTCAAGAAGGCCATGTTGAGACTTGGTTCACGAAGACGCATAAAGCGGCCATCATTCTAGCCTCGTTAAGTGCGGAGACAGCGGCAGAAATCGTCGACGACATTAGCGATGCGCAATTGCGCGCTTTTGCAAAGGCGTTTTCCGAGCTAAAATCCGTATCACCGCAACTCCTTCAGGCGATTGCTGAGGAGTTTCTTTCGGAGGTCAACAAAACAGATCAAGACCTCGCGGGCGGTGTGGACGAGGCACGGCGCGTTCTGGGTATGATGACCGAAGAAGAGCGCGCGAATCGGATTTTATCGGAACTTGCAGGCGGTGGCACGCAGGCTGTATGGGTACGGATCGAACGTGTTGAAGATAAAACGGTTGCCGAATACGTTCAGGCCCAAAGATTGCCCGTAGCCGCTACAATTCTTTCAAAACTGAGCTTTGAAAAAACCGCCAGAGTCCTTGATCACACTGAGGGGGATTACGCCAAGAAAATTCTGTTGGAGCTTGCGCGGAAACAGCCGCCTTCGGCAGAGGCGCTTGATGCGATTGCAAACGTATTGGAAGAAGACCTTCTCAAACCTGTTGGCGGTACGGGCGACGAAGAAGAGGGGGCAAGTTCAGCAGGGAATGCCGGTGCTGTGGTTGGTGAGATTATAAACTTCTTGCCTGCCACCAAGCGTGATGCGTTTCTTGCGCACCTACAGGATGTCGATCCGGAAGTTGGCTCAGAGGTGCGCAAATCGGTTTTGACATTCGAGGAGCTACATACAAGATTGCCAGCCGCCGGTGCACCAACTGTTTTGCGTGATCTGGAGCGAGAGACATTGTTGACAGCGATCAAACACGGTGAAACGAACGCACCGGAAACGGTAGAGTTTCTGTTTGCCAATATTTCTAAACGAATGGTCGAGCAATATCGCGAAGAGTTGGCGGAAATGGATGCGCCTTCCGAGGCAGATGGCGAAGCGGCACAACGTCAGGTTACTTCCATCGTTCGCACATTGGTTTCGCAAGGCGAGTTTAAGTTGACCGCAATTGTCGAGGACGAAAATGCGCCAGCTGCGGAGGGGTAAACTCAAGTTTCGAGAATATTCGAGACGAGTTTAACGAGTCGGTCCGCGTTTGAAATCCCGTTTCGCGTGGGTCGCCCAAAATATCCATTGATACCAGCGTGAACCATATCGGGCAGGATGTATTTCTTTATCCGCCCGTCATGTTTTGCGATATTCCAGTTCGAATGCGGCACGATTGACCACCTTTCAGGAAACATGATTGCGCCGAATTTCTGGATGTTATCCCCATCGCCGATGATATGATGAAGCTTCGAAACATATTGCAGGCCCGGATCAGACGCGATTACGCCACCTAGCGAAATAACGCGTACAGGCGCGGAAAATCGTGCAGTGAGAAACGACGTTGCCCCCACAGCGACCTGTGCGCCGCCACTATAGCCGATGATTGTAATCGGCGGCCCGCCCTTAATTGGATAACCAGCTTTAATGAGCGCATCTTCGATGACCGAGGCCGCACCTTGGTTGAAAATTGGTCCGTAGCGGTGATCGGCAGATACCATCACTTGGAAAATATTTCTTAGATTGATAAGCGCCGACAAAATCGATTGACGGCCGTCGAGTTTCAATTTTTGCACGCGTCGCCAGATTTGGTCGAACAGGCGCGGTGATTCCAATAGGGGAAGTCCCTGCGGTGAATAAGGAAAAATATCGCTTATGATGACCGTATCGGGGACCGATTTTCTCAGCCGTCGGATGAAAGCGCGCTCCCTAGGTAAAAGGAAATTTCCGGAAAGCGATGCCACACCCGAAAGATAAACGACATATTGTCGTCCAGAGTCTTCGTCTCGTTTTTTAATAGGTTTTAGATCATCAAGTTCCGCTTCGGTCCACCCGGCCCACCAACTAAGCGTTTCCAATGGGGAGAGGGCCGCGGTAATAATGAGCGCGAAAAATCCAAAACCCAGCGCCACCAATAAGATGCTTGAAATCATGAGTGTCGCTCTGGGTTTATGCGTTTCGCCAGATCGTCGAGTATTTTTGCGGGTGTGCGGTCTAGGGCTGAGCCAGAGATCAGGACGCGAAGTCGGCCAAGCGGACGAGCAAGGAGGTGCCCAAGATAGGTGCGCAGCCCATAGGATAAAAGCCAGCCTATTGACCCACAAAAGAGCGCGGCACCGACCGGCATATCAAGCGCCACATGCAAACCAAAAACGACGAGCGCCATGGCCCACGCTTCGAGAAAGTTTGCTAAAGCGACCCCGAAATATGGCGCTAGGGAGAGAAATGCGAAAAGCCGAGGGGAAAACGACAGTGCAATGATGCCGATGGCGGCGGCTATTTCCGATGGTGCCAATGTGCCGATCCGGGTTAGTGGTGCGACTATAATCGTCGCTAAAGCCCAAATGATGGCCGTCACGATGTAGGTGACCCCGGTAAAGGCGAGGCTTGCCAGAAAGCGGTAAAGGGGAACCCGATTAATCACGAGGATCACGCTTTGGCCGGTCATTTCCGAAACACCGGCTAAGAAGGCAATTAATAACGCGGTATTTCGGGCCTCCGACGACAGTGCCGCGCGCACGAATGCGGAGGTGCCAAACCACATTGCCGACCAAGCGAGGTCGAAAAACAGGCCTAAAAAGGCGAAAAGATCAGCAAGCATCGACGGCCCTTCAGCCAAAAATTGACCCGGTTCAGTAGATCGGAATTCTAGCGAATCCGCCTTCCTTGCCAACCAGAGGGGATTTCTTGCGTAATTTGGGAAATTTGATGTTTTCCACAGGCTGGCGAAGGCCGAAGACTCTGCTATGGCGTAGCGTATGAAAAGATCGAAGACCAAAACCGCGAAAACGAAGAAGCCCACGAAGCCAGAAGATATTTTTCTGGAGCCATTTGATGAGGCATTGTCGCAACGCTATTTGGCGTATGCGCTGTCTACGATTACGTCCCGTGCGCTGCCGGACGTGCGAGATGGGCTGAAGCCAGTCCATCGCCGCATTCTTTACGCGATGCGCCAGATGAAGCTGAGCCCCTCGGGTGGATTCAAAAAGTCGGCCAAAGTCGTCGGCGAGGTGATGGGTAATTTCCACCCTCATGGTGACAGCGCAATTTACGATGCGATGGTCCGATTGGCGCAGGATTACTCGGTTCGCGTGCCATTGGTCGATGGTCAGGGAAATTTCGGTAATATCGACGGCGATAATGCGGCCGCGATGCGTTACACGGAAAGTCGACTTACGGCGGCGGCGCAGCTGCTGCTTGATGGTATTGATGAAGATACAGTCGATTTTCGCGAGACCTATGACGGTGAGGGGAAAGAACCCGTCGTTCTGCCCGCCGCATTTCCTAACCTTTTAGCAAATGGTGCGAACGGTATCGCGGTGGGGATGGCGACTTCGATCCCGCCACATAATCCGGCGGAACTAATCGATGCTTCATTGCACCTAATTAAATCACCGAATGCGCGAACCGAAACGCTGCTAAAACATGTGAAGGGGCCTGACTTTCCCACAGGCGGTGTTTGTGTAGAAGACGCCGCATCGATGGAAGAAGCCTACGCAACGGGGCGAGGAAGTTTCCGGGTAAGAGCGCGGTGGGAAACCGAAGATCTCGGGCGTGGTCGTTATCAGATCGTTGTCACCGAAATTCCATTCCAGGTTCAAAAATCGAAATTGATCGAAAAAGTCGCCGAACTCATGCACGCGAAAAAACTGCCGATATTGGCGGACATTCGTGATGAGAGCGCGGAGGACATTCGTCTTATTCTTGAGCCGAAATCGGGATCAATCGACCCAGCCGCGTTGATGGAAAGCCTTTTCAAGGTGACTGACCTAGAATCGCGCGCATCGTTGAATATGAACGTTCTTGGTGCTGATGGTGCGCCGCGCGTTATGGGCTTGCGCGACGTTTTGCAGGCCTACCTTGATCACCGAAAAGACGTTCTTCGCCGCCGTTCCGAGTTCAGGCTGGATAAGATCGCTAAGCGATTGGAAATTCTTGATGGTTTTCTGATTGCGTATCTCAATATTGATGAAGTTATTCGGATCATCCGCTATGAGGACGATCCGAAAGCCGAATTGATGAAGGCTTTCAAGCTGACCGAAACGCAGACCGAAGCCATCCTAAATATGCGTCTGCGGTCATTGCGCAAGCTCGAAGAAATCGAGATTAAAACCGAACATAAAGCACTCAAACAGGAACAAAAAGAACTTAAAGCCCTGTTGAAATCAGATGATGCACAATGGGCGAAAATTAGTACGGAACTAAAAGACGTTCGTAAGATATTCGACCCTAAATCCGAACTGGGCCGTCGCCGTACCGAAATTGCGGATGCTCCCGTTCTCGAAGACATCGACCTTTCTGTTTTGGTAGAAAAAGAACCGGTCACCATCGTCATATCCGAAAAGGGATGGGTAAGGACGATGAAAGGTCATCTAGAAGATCTTAAATCCGTAAAATATAAGGAAGGCGATCGACAGCAATATGTCGTCCATGCGCAAACCACTGATAAGCTTATGTTGTTTGCGACAAATGGAAAGTTTTATGCGCTTGATGTTTCGGGCTTGCCTGGCGGGCGTGGACATGGTGAGCCAATTCGCCTGATGGTGGATATGGGAAATGACGATGCTATTGTATCGGCGTTTATTTATAAGGGCGGCCGGAAATTTTTGTTGGCGTCTTCGTCGGGGCACGGATTTGTCGCGCCAGAGGATGAATGCCTATCGAATACCCGTAAGGGAAAGCAGGTTTTGAATGTTCCGTCAGGCGCGGAAGCGGCAGTGTGCAGACCGGCTCCGGCGAAAATCGGCAATAATGATATGTTGGCCGTGGTTGGCGAGAATAAGAAATTCTTGGTGTTTGAAGCGAGCGAATTACCGGAGATGAGCCGCGGTAAGGGAGTTGTATTGCAGAAATACCAAGGCGGCGGTCTCTCTGACGCAAAGATATTCCAGAAAAAAGAGGGGCTGACGTGGACTGATCGTTCTGGTCGGACGCAAACTGTAGACGATTGGAAAACCTATGTTGGCAAGCGCGCTCAAGCGGGCCGTATTGCACCCAAAGGGTTCCCGACGTCGAAAAAGTTCGGTGCTGATTAATCGGTAGGTTTGGCGATCGATACGTTTTGCGTCGCTACGCTAGTGCAGAACGGTTTTGGTTCGTATTCCCTTTATCGATCTTAGCTTATCAACGATCATTTTATGGTCATTGATAGTGTTTTCGATAAATAGGCTCACACCTTCGGGATGGTCTTTCCCCTCCCACTCGAGCAATAGATTTGCGGCGGCGCGCGTGGCAACGATATTGTTCAGGCCGGCGAGCACCAATGGTGGCGCAACACCGGAATAACGCGCATTGACCTGCAGCAAGATGCTGACAAACTGGCCAAAATCGGGCTCACGCGAAAAAGCGCTATATCCATCATTGTGAATTTGGAAGTAGTTGATGCACCATTGGCTGGCTCGTTCCGCCTCATTTCTTTTTCGAATGCTGTCGGCGAGCTGCGCAATGAGGCCGGTTCGAATGGGCGTAGAATTGCGTTGTGGGAAGTCGGCTTTAAGCGTTTCTAGTAAAGTATCAAATTTAGAATACCCACGAATTTTCACCGCGACTGCGAGTGCTTCTATGAAGCCGGGAGACTGCGTGGAAGAAAGCGCAGCATCAATTTTGATTCGATTGGGTTCAAAGTCGAAAATGGCCAATATTTTCATTGTGAGGTCGAGGTCATGTTCGTGCGAACGGAGAATTATTTTGCCGCGATCTGGCGAAAGCAACTCTTCGTAGATATGCGCCAATGAATTAAGCGCGGAAGTGTCTAATTCGCGTCCTTCCAAATGATCAATTAGGCGGAATAAAATATCTGTCTCGCATGCAAATAATTCTGGGTCTGACCATACCACCCCTGTGGCAGCTTCGGATGCTATATTTGACATGAAATGAAGTATGCCGACGGCTAAATCATTGTCGATAAATGGCATGCGAACCGCACCGCGCATATCAACATTCTCGATTAGGTTTTGAATATAAGATATATATTCAGAGGTGTTCTCGCCGAATACTTCGGAAGTTGAAACGGATTCATATCCGTGCCGCAGCACCCATTCTTTTACAGGGTCTGGGCATTCTGATGTAAGGCCGTCGATGATTTCCTCATGTGCTTCCCAGCAACCGGCCTTCGCCAACGAAAAAACGAGACCGTCGTTTTCTAATTCTTTGTGCGATGGAATTGAGGGTACATCCTGTATGAATTGGATGTCATGGGAGCTCCGTGCAAGGAAAATGATCTGACCATCATCCGGTAGGGATTCCAAGCTTCTAAGGAGTTTTAACGAATTACTGACAGCGACCCAATGTGGCGACGAAGGTACTATTGTCGTCAAGAACTCTGACAGAGTCGCAAGCCTTTCCTCCACTTTGAGGATTTGTGTTGCGATTTTCTCGACAATTTCCTTACGGAAATGATTTGCACAAAGAGTGCAATAGAGTTTCTCCGCTGTTTTTTGTGTTTGAGATTCCGTAAATTGTAATGCGACATGAACGAATTTTTTCGAGACGGTGTTTGAATCAATCCCTTCGGGGAATATCTCCGCATTTTTATCGGCGACGGAAATATCAATACTCATTGAATCGCGAGTAGCGCTATTTAAATAGCGAAAGACCGGCGTAGATTGAGGCGGCCACAATTCGAAGGTGCGCATCGAAGAAAACCCTTTACTGACCCCCATGAAGAAAACTGTACAAAAAAGTTCATAGTAACAAACAAAGAGCAAGTATAGGTATAGAACTAAAATGTCGCTGTTTGCCTATTTTATGTGCGAAAAGAGTTCTCGTCTAGTACGAGGAAGTGCACGCTTTTTCACGTTTGAGTGCATTTCAATTGCCGGTAGAGCCCGTAAGGCTATCCATATTAACGACGGCGTTTTTTTTTTGATTGTGGGTGTTGTTACATCCGTTGACGAAATTCCGTGTCAATTCCGTATGGTTATTAACTCGCCCATAGGTTAAGCGTCGAATATGGTGAGCATGTAATGGTAGATAAGAACATCGTGTCCCTGAAGTCGATTGCACCACTTTTGCGTCTTGATCACAAAAGCGAGCGCTCCTTACAAGCGCAACTTCGTGCCCGCATCATTGATGGAATAGAGCGTGGCGCTTTGGCTGCGGGCATGAAAATGCCGTCTTCACGGAAACTAGCCCGTGAATTGGGTGTCGGGCGCAATACGATTTTCATCGTGTATCAATTATTAATTGCCGAAGGGCACCTTATTTCTCGGGAACGGAGCGGGGTCTTTGTTGCCAATAAAAATTTTTCACTTCCTAGGAAAATAGGAAAATTTGTTGCTGGCGGGAGTGAGCGCAAAGTTCGTTCGGGCATCCATAAAAAGATAAAGCTGGAGGTGCCATCCGTTGAAACATTTCGGTGTCCTCCTGACTGGCAGAAATTTAGCTACCCCTTCATAGAGGGACAATATGATAAATCACTGTTTCCGTTGGCGGAATGGCGAGAGGCGAGCCGTTTGGCCCTGGCGGTCAATGAAGTTGAAAAGTGGTCGACGAATAATGGTGATGTCGACGACGAAATGCTTGTAAATGAAATTCGGACAAAGCTTTTGCCGCGGCGGGGAATTACAGCGGGTTCTGATGAAATATTGATAACAACCGGAGAGCAACAGGCGCTTGGCTTGATTGCGGCGCTTTTTGGGGGGAAGGGCGGACGTTTTTGTGTCGAAGACCCGGGGCTAATTGATATGCGCTCGCTGTTAACAATGCAGGGGACGACGATTGATTATGCGCCTGTCGATGATGAGGGCATCGTTGTTCAGGATATAAAAGATAAGACTGATTTCGTATATGTAACGCCAAGTCGTCAACGGCCAACGGGCGTGACTATGTCAATGTCGCGACGGGAAGAATTGATTGAGCGAGCGCAGAACGATGATTTCATAATTATCGAAGATGATTTTGAGTGCGAGCTAAATTATCTACATGAATCTGTTCCCGCGCTTTACGCTCTTGATGAAGGCCGGAATGTTATTTATGCCGCATCTCTTTCAAAAGTGCTGGCCCCGGGCCTGCGATTAGGGTTTTTAGTGGGGCCGCCGGATGTTGTGGCCGCCGCCCGTCGACTCCGGGATTTGATGACGCGGCGTCCTTCGCCCAATAATCAGCGTACTGCGGCAATCTTTCTATCTCTTGGTCATTATGATTCCATGCTCAATCGCCTTGCGCGCGTGTTTGAAGAGCGCCTGATCGCATTACGCGATGCATTAAATCATTACCGCCCACTATCGATCGCTATCCCGCCAGTGGCAGGGGGAACGGCGTATTGGGTGACAGGGCCGGAAAAACTGGATACGGCGAGACTTGTTTCTGCGGCGGAGCGATATGGCGTACTTATAGAGCCGGCGAGCCAGTATTTTGCACAGCCAGCTTTGCGGCAAAATATGTTCCGGCTGGGGGTGACGAGTATTCCCACTAAAAATATCAGGCCCGGTATTAAAGCTCTTTCTGATGTAATGCGCAGCCTAAATAAGGAAAGTGCCGGTCAAGGGGAGTTGTCCGGGTTACTCGCTGGCGAACAGATTAAGCAGATGCTTTCCGGGGCGACCTTGCTTTACAAAACTGTTTACGGTGAGCCGTGCACGATTGAACTTTTACCCGATGGCCAAATGATCGGTAAGGCTGGCTACGCCAACGAAGATCAAGACCGTGGGGTATGGCGTGTCGAAGGTGAAAAGTGGGTGCGGCGATGGGAAAACTGGGCCTATGGGGAAGAGGCATCGTTTTTCGTATCCGTGGCGGGGGATAGTTTAAACTGGTTAAATGATGCGGGCGAGCGCGTAGATGGCGCGCTCATCGCGAAGCCTAGTGATTAAAGTGCCGAATTTCAATCTGGCTCCATTCATTCGGCCCATCTGGCCCTAATTTTATCATGTCAATTCTGTGAAGCTACGTATCAAGGGCGCATTTTGGCGTTTTTGATCAACGAAACGGGAGCGGGCAAGCAGAATGGCGACTTTTGGCATCGCAGCGATACAAACGGCTGGTCGAAAAAATGGCAACTTCGACCTTGTAGAGCGCGAAGTGCGGTCTGCTGCGAAGCGGTTTCCGTGGATAGATCTCGTGACCCTAGGCGAGTTGGTCATTCACGGTGCTGATACGGCTTTCGCTGAAGCCCCGGAAGGCCCAACCGAACAAAGGTGTGCGGCGCTCGCAAAAGAGTTGGGAATCTGGTTCCAGCCAGGGTCTTATTACGAAAAACGTGATGGCGAAATTTTCAATGTTGCGCCTGTGTTTAATCCGGATGGCGAGATCGTTGCGAAACACGACAAGCTCTTTCCATTTCTTCCTTATGAGAAAAACGTAGCATACGGAAAGAATTACACGGTTTTTGACGTGCCGGGTAAGGGGCGGATAGGCCTCGCAATTTGCTACGATATGTGGTTCCCGGAAGCGATTCGAACGCTCGCGGCCATGGGGGCAGAAGTCATTTTGCTACCTACAATGACGAATACAATTGACCGCGATGTTGAGCTGTCAATAGCGCGCGCGAATGCTGCGGTTAATCAGTGTTATTTTATTGATGTGAATGTCGCAGGCGAACAAGGCAATGGCCGCTCGGTTTTCTATGGGCCCGGTGGTGAGTTGTTACACGAATGCGGTACAGGCGCAGAAGTTATCCCGCTTGAATTAGATTTTGAACAAGTTCGGCGGGCGCGGGACCGTGGCTGGCATGGGCTTGGACAGGTCATGAAAAGTTTTCGCGACGCGCCGCTTGCCTTTCCAATGCATGCAGACGCTGAACATCGCCGCGCAGCGCTTTCGGATCTCGGGCAGCTTGCGATGCCGCGTAGCGGAAAATCAAACGATCAGAATGGGGCAGGAGAAATAACCGGCGCAAAGCCAAATAGGAAGCTCAGAGTAATCGAATAAGGGGCGAGCAACGGTAAATGAGTAATGACTTTAGAGGGGTCTAAAATGAAAAAGAGCTACAATTCGAATTTCAAGTCGGCAGCAATGCTAGCCTTGATGGGAAGTTCCGCTTTAACGGGCATGTTGACGCCTGCTTTTGCGCAAGAAAACGAAGATACCGCAAAGCGTGATGTCATTACGGTGACGGCAACACGGCGTGAGCAGAGCGTAACCGACGTTCCCTACAACATCACGGCCGTTAGCGGTGATGCAATCGATGCCGCTAAAACCTTCGATAGCGCTGAATTACTAAGGTCAGTTCCAGGGGTGGGTGTTGTTGATCGCGGTGCGCGCAATTCGGGCACTGTTAATCAGGTGCGTATTCGTGGTTTGAGCATTGATGGCAACGCACTCGGCGATTACGCGGTTTCGTCTGTCGCGTCTGTTTCAACATATATCAACGAAACGCCAGTTTTCGCGAATTTCCTTTTGCGTGATTTAGAGCGCGTTGAGGTTCTTCGTGGCCCACAAGGAACGCTTTACGGTTCGGGTTCGCTTGGCGGTACGATCCGGTATATCACGCGCGATCCTGAATTGGGCGAATTTGGTGGTTCCGCCGCCGGAACGGTTTCACATACCGAAGGTTCTGGGAGTGCAGGTTATACGCTCGACGGTGTGTTAAATCTGCCAATTGGTGAGACAGCTGCCTTGCGCGTTGTCGGTACGTGGGCGGATTATCCTGGCATTACTGACTATGTGAACGTCTATGACCTCGACGCAAGCGGTATTCCGGTTGCGCCGAATGGAATTCTCGATCCGGCTGCATCCTATAGCGAAGTTAAAGATGCAGATTATCTCGAACAATGGATGCTCCGTGCAACATTGTTGTGGGAACCTACGGATGCAGTTAGTTTCCGTGCATATCATGCGCGTCAATCAGATGATGTCGGTGGTCGACGTCAACAAACTGTGGGTGTCGATGGTTTCGGTCGAGAGTATCAAGAATATGAAAATGGCTCTATTCAATTAGAACCGTCGACACGGGATCTTCATGTTTCTGCGTTGGAAGCAAATATCGATCTAGGGTTTGCGACGCTGACGTCGTCATCATCTTATTATGACCACGAAGGCGACAGCGTCAGCGAAAACACAGGCTTCTATGCGCAGGCAGGCTTCCTGTCGTTCTATTACAATTATCCGCGTCCAATGGCGTCGGCCGTTCGCACGTACGAAGACAGTGCGTTCATTCAGGAAGTGCGACTGGTCTCGCAAACGGATTGGGCATTCGATTATATTATCGGCGGATTTTATCGGAACCAGGATATCGTCTCGACGCAAGAGAGCTATCTACGCGGGTTCAAGCAATGGTGGGATCAGTATCTGCCGGCCTTCGCGGGTGCAGTCTCCGGTGACAAAGACTTTGATTATCGCAGAGACGAGAACTTTGAAGAGCTGGCGGTCTTCGGCGAGCTCACATGGCACATCACGCCTGATCTCGACCTGACCGGTGGCTTCCGATATTTCGATAACAAATCGAAGAACGACACCTTTATTGATCTACCTCTTTATGCAGGGTTGTTCACGCCAACCGATGCGTTTTTCGAAACATCGGAAGACGATGTTTTGTTCAAAGGAAATCTCTCTTGGCGATTTGCTGAGAACAATATGGTGTATGCGACAGTTTCTGAAGGCTATCGCCGCGGCGGATCGAACGCTGTGCCGCTCTCTGGTACGTTCGCTGAAAACCCGGACTGGCAAGTCTATACTGCTGACTCAGTTGTCAATTATGAGGCAGGTATCAAAGGAAATGCGAATGGTCTTACCTATGATCTCAGCGTTTTCTATGTGGATTGGGATGATCCGCAGCTAAATACCGCGACAACGAATTGGGGTTTCTTCGCCGTTCAGAATGGCGATGCGGCGCGTACCTACGGACTTGAGGCCCAAATTGACGGCTATCTTGGTGATGCATTCCATTATGGACTGGGATACGCCTATGTCGACGCAGAGCTAAAAGGTGATTTCTTCTCACCGGATGGTGTGCTTTTGGCTGAGGACGGTGCGACTTTGCCGGGCGCACCAGAGCATATGATCAATTGGGCGTTTGATTACACGACGCAATTAACCCCGGATTGGTCGCTTTTCGCGCGCGTTGACGGCTTCTATCAATCGGAAACCCGGAACGGCGTTGGCGTTTCACCAACTTTCAATGTGCCGCTTGAAGGGTTTACGATCTGGAACTCAACATTGACAGCAACGAAGGGACCGCTGAGCGCCTCACTTTGGGTCAAGAACATCTTCAATGAAGAGGGTGTGACTGGCGTATTTACGGAAGTCTATATGGGCACAGCGCCAGCTGCTGGATATTATGGGAACGGGAATAAGGAATTGATTTCCCTTCCGCGTACAGTTGGCTTTACGCTAGGCTTGTCCTTCTAAGCAACAAGAGGCTGCGGGCAGGAAGCTGCCCGCAGCACCGTATTATTTATGACCTTGCGCCAAAAAGACCATCAATCGAAACTTCGCGAGGCTGATAGATATTTGCGACAACGAGACGCGAATCGCTGCGCCGAAATATGCGCAGAAGTTTTGCTCGAAGATGCTGACAATATTACTGCGCGTCTCATGCTGGCGCGAGCATCCCAAATGTTGGGACTGTTTGACGACATGCTTCAGCATACCGAAAAGGCGGTAGCCATAAAGGACGTATCTCCGCTCGCGCATTTAATGCATGCGGAGGCCCTTATTTCTACTGGCGCAATAGACGATGCCCGCGATGTCATTTCTGGGCTTGAATGGCGCGCAATTCACCAACGCGATGCTCAATTGCTAGCGCGAATTGCTGAATTGTTGACGCAGCTTGGGGATCATCATGCCGCCTATAATGCGCTAACAAAGGCACAAGTCATTGCCCCGAATGATTCGGGGATCGCTTATAATTTGGCGAGTGCGGAAATTGCCTGCGGTAATTTGGTTGCGGCGGAGACACGCTTTGATGATGTTATTGCAAAATCACCAACGGACTTTGATGCCGCCTATAATCGCGCAACAATTCGCACACAAACGAAAGAGAAAAATCACGTTGCAGAACTAAAGAATTTGCTCAATCGTGGCGGCAATCCGCGCGGCGAATTTGCGGTATGCTATGCGTTGGCAAAAGAATTGGAAGATTTAGGCGAGTATGATGAAAGCTTTGCCTATTTAAAACGCGGGGCGGTTGCGCGCCGTAATCTAATGCAATATCGCGTGGAAAATGACTTAGTCGCATTAGATAAGATCGAAAAAACCTTTGACGAAAATTTCTTGAACACAGACAAAAGCGGGCACGACGGAGATGGCAATATATTCATTGTCGGTCTCCCGCGTTCGGGCACGACCCTTATCGACCGTATTTTAAGTAGCCATCCCGAGGTCGAAAGCGTTGGTGAGGTTAATGACTTCGCGCTTTCATTGACACGCCATGCAGGCGGATCCGCTGGCAAAGAAACGTTGATCGAAAAATCTATCGATGCGGATTTCGAAGCGATGGGCGCGCAATACCATAAAGCCGTAAAAGAGCGTAGTGACCATGCCAAATATGTCGTCGATAAAACGCCTTTGAATTTTCTGTATATCGGTCTGATCGCGAAAGCCTTGCCGAACGCACGGATTATTCATGTTCTGCGCGATGAAATGGATGTGGGTTTTGCAATGTACAAAACGCTATTTCGGATGGGCTATCCATTCTCCTATGACCTCAATGATATTGGGCGGTACATTCGAGCCAAGGCACATCTTATGACGCATTGGGAAAACTTGCTCAGTGATCGGATCACGACCGTTTCCTATGAGACATTGGTGGCTGAACCGGAGACACAGATCCGCAATTTGATCGATCATTTGGGGCTTACGTGGGATGATCAGTGCCTTGAATTCCATGAAAATAAATCACCAACAGCAACGGCAAGTGCGGCTCAAGTGCGCCGACCTATATATTCGTCGTCAATTCAAAAATGGCGGCATTACGAAAATCACCTCGGGGATTTGTCGCAGGCATTGTCTGGGTAAATTTCTCGATATTTTGGTTGTTTCGGACTTTCGATCTCAATCCGGAGAGGATGTATGATGACTAAATATGTGTACATCCTCTCATTTTTAATGTGTACGTTTCTTTTCGGGGCATCCGCAGGTGCTCAGTCGCTCCTCTTTGATGATTTCGAAAATAGTCGCGCGGAGGATTGGGTTGCACAGCCTGGTCGCGGTGATGTCCGTCTGACGGAATATTCCGGAAACATATCCATGCGCCTTACGCGGAATGCGGCGGCGTTCCGACAGGTTAGCTTAGGGGCCGCTGAGCGCGTTATTGTTTCGGCGTTTTTTGCAGCATCGGACCTCGAAGGCGAGGATGCCTGCATTCTCGAATTTACCACGGACGAAAAAACTTGGGTTGAGATCGGTAGAATTGCGGACGGTCAAGATGACGGAAACACGCTTCACGCTGTGCACAGGACGGTAAATATCGAAACAAGCGATCCGTCAGCCTATATCGGTGTGCGGATTAAAGGGAATGCCGACAATGACACGTGTTGGGTTGATAATATTGCGGTTGATGCAACGTCAGGGAAGGTGGCGTCAACTATCGCGTCAGATGCCTTTTTAAATGGCCAAGTGAGTGCTGAACCATATTCTACCGCAGCATTTGCACCTCCAAAGTCGTTTGGGCCGCCGACAGACCGATTGCAAGGAATCTTGCGCATAACCGGTGGGCCGGCTGACCATTTCCGCCTTTTAAAGGATGAGTTTGGTTATGTGGCGGAAAGCAAAACCATCCGCGCGATTCCTTCGGTGGCGATTTCATTCGTGCAACATGGAAATGATTTCATTCCCACCATCAGAGGGCCTCAACTCAGCAATCATCCGGATTGGGAATGGATAATTGAACCGGGAAAAATTTGGCGTGATCCGGATGGCGTTTTTCAGTTGCGGTTTCCATTCGCACTGCAAGAGCGAAACGCAAATTGCATTCATAACGGCCTCGCCGCATTACAAATCTCAAATAATGGAGATGTAGGGAATCTAGTCTACCAGATTGGGTCCGAAACTTGCGCATATACCCAGTTTGATATGTGGGGCGCGAATAAGGCGAGCATTGAAAAAACACCAATCTCGAATACGCAGGATATAATCGATACCTATAGAGATGAAATAAGAAGCCGGCTGGCTACTCTTCCAATCACCGAGCTTGACGATCTCGAGACTGGTGAATTTGGATCTCCAATAGAAGTGCCGCCACAATCGATGACAGCCTTCGGTTATGTCGAAAATGGAATGCACTATGTAAGCGAATGCCCGACGCGATATGGCCCATACCCGTTTTGCGAGGTTATCGATTTACCATCATACTCCTGGGCAAAATCAATCATTGCCGGATTAGCTTCGATGCGGATGGAAAAACTATATCCCGGGGCGATGGCTTCGCTTGTAGCGGATTACGTGCCGGAATGTAGTGGATCAAAATGGTCTGGTGTCACCTTTTCCAATGCGCTCAACATGGCGACCGGAATATATAATTCTGATGAATATGACGTAGACGAGGCTTCCCCGGAAATGCGTGCGTTTTTTCTTGCCGAAACGCACGCGGATAAAATTGCGATAGCATGTTCAAGTTTTCAGCGACGGAGTGATCCGGGTGAAAAATTCGTCTACAGAACGGGTGATACCTATACACTAGGGGCCGCGATCAACGCTTATTTGCGTGAGCAAACACAAAATCAATCTGCTGACTTTTACGAGGATTTACTTGTTCCGATCTTCACGAAAATCGGTACGAGCCCATTGCTATTGAATACGAGGCGTACACTGGGGCCCGAGCGTCAACCATTTACTGGTTGGGGAATGACTATGCATCGGAATGATATAGCGCTGATTGCCGACTTCATTCAAAACGGTGGCGTTGTTGACGGAGAAGCATTCTTAGATGAGGGAATGTTATCTGCTGCTTTGCAACGCACATCACTAGACCACGGGCTACCGGCCGTTATTCCCGAACAGCGTTATAAAAATGGATTCTGGGCGTGGAATGCGGGACCCGCATTGGGCTGCGTCGGCGAGATATGGATACCTGCAATGTCGGGATATGGCGGCCTCTCGGCAGCGCTAATGCCAAACGGTTCTACCTATTATTATTTCAGTGACGGCGGCGCGTTTGCGTGGCGGCGTGCAGCGCAGGCGTCAAACGAGCGCCAACCATTTTGTGAGACAAGTAATGACAAATGACGATACACTAGACAGAAATCGACGCCTTCCAACTGCCGCGCCGGATGGCTTTTTGGCAAGCATCATATTGTCATTTCTTGCGACCGCGGGGTTGTTCTACGTCAACATTATGGCCGCCATCGTTGACGGGCTTGTCGCCGGGCTTGGTATTTCTGAAAGCGCCGCCGGAAATATTGGTGCTGCCAATATTTATGGCGCAGCATTTGGCGCTTTGGGTGCAGTCTTGGTGGTCAAGCAAGTACCCTGGCGACTTGTATCGATCATTTCTCTATTGACGTTGGTGTCGATTGATCTTGCGTCGATGTTTATCACGTCAGCAGACATTCTATTATTGGTGCGGCTAATCCACGGTATTGTTGGGGGGCTCCTCGTGGGCGTTTCCTACGCGGTCATTGCGCGAACAAACAAGGTCGACAGAACTTTTGGCGTACTACTTTTTGTTCAGTTTGGCCTTGGCGGGTTAGGGGTCATGGTGCTTCCGCGGCTGGTACCAATTTACGGTGTTGCGCCATTGTTTATCGCCCTCGCATTATTTAGCGCTGTAGCCCTCGCTATGTTACCGTTTCTCGGCCGGTATCCACCAAATGAAAAGGTGACGGTAAAAAGTGATGGCGTTGCATGGCGGCCATTAGTCATGACGTTAATCGCTATTTTCTTATTCCAAGCCGCCAATATGGGGCTATTAGCCTACATAATTCGTTTGGGAATCAGTTTCGGACTTGATCGAAATTATGTATCGACAGCACTTGGTCTGGCGACGTGGGTGGCACTGGCCGGACCTGCAATTGTTATCGTTCTGGGCGTTAAATACGGGCGATTCCCCGTCATGTTTGCGGGTATGCTTCTCACACTTGGCGGTACTGCTGTATTTCATTTAAGTGCACAGCCGGCGGCCTATATGATTGCAAATTGCGGCACGGGAATCACCTGGGGGGCGGTCGTTGCCTATCTTCTTGGGATGGCGGCGCAATTTGACAAAGCGGGACGCACCGCTGCCGCAGCCGGATTTGTCTCAAAATTAGGGCTTGCGAGTGGGCCGTTTTTAGCGGGGCAGTTCCTTGCTTCAGGCGGTAATTTTCCTGGGTTAATAAACGCGGCACTTCTTCTGATGGCATTAAGTATGCTGGTTATGTTGCCGCCAGCCAAGCGGCTCGATGAAGCGCAGCCAACACCATAAACTGGTTCTATACAAACTTTATACTGGCCCTGTTTGAGCGCGTCGCTCAGGGGCAGAACCTATCTTACAAAATGAATTACAGGTTGAACCATGGGCGTTTCTATTCTTCAAACTGCCGCTTTTATCAATGGCGAATTTTCTGAATCTGAAACCGGAGAGTCATTCCCGGTTTTTAACCCGGCGAACGGGAAAGAAATTACGCGGGTTGCTGATTGCTCTGCGCGAGATGCGGAGCGAGCGATCGATGCGGCGGCTGCTGCGTTTAAAGGTTGGGCACATGAAACCGCAGATGTGCGAGCTGCGGTCCTTAAGAAATGGCGGAGCGCCATTCTGGAGAGGGAAGAGGATCTCGCGGCGTTATTGTCGACAGAGATGGGCAAGCCAATGGCAGAAGCATTGGGCGAAATACGCTATGGTGCTTCATATGTTGAATGGTTTGCTGAAGAAGCGCGCCGGGTCTATGGCGAGGTAATTCCAAACGCCTCTCCCAGTGCGCGTACAATTGTATTGAAACAGCCAGTAGGGGTTTGCGCGGCAATTACGCCTTGGAATTTTCCGAATGCAATGTTGATGCGTAAGGCAGCGGCGGCATTAGCCGCCGGATGTACGATGGTTGCGAAACCTGCAGAAGACACGCCGCTCTCTGCCTTGGCAGTGGCCGCGCTTGCGAAAGAGGTCGGTGTGCCGGAGGGTGTCTTTAATGTGGTGCCCGCATCCAAACCAGCGGGCGTTGGGGAGGTATTGGCGACACATCCAAAGGTGCGAAAGGTTTCGTTTACGGGATCGACTGGCGTGGGCCGATTGCTCCTGAAACAGGCGTCGGCAACGGTAAAGAAGGCGTCGATGGAACTGGGTGGTAATGCGCCGTTCATTGTCTTTAAGGACGCCGATTTTGACGCGGCGATCGATGGTGTTATGGCATCGAAATACCGCAATGGTGGGCAGACTTGCGTTTGCGCAAATCGAATATTTGTCCACGACTCAATAGTTGCAGAGTTTTCTAAAAAGCTTGCTGAGCGTGTAAAGAACCTCAGAGTTGGGGCTGGCAACGAAACCGGCGTAGATATTGGGCCGCTCATCAACCGCACCGCCATCGAAAAAGTTGAGCGGCTTGTCGACAATGCTGTGAAGGATGGCGCGAAGTGCATTGTCGGCGGCAGTCGTCATGAGGCTGGTGAGCTATTTTTCCAACCGACCGTACTTACAGATGTTTTAAACCAGTCCGAGATTGCGCAATCAGAGATATTTGGTCCTGTCGCGACAATTATTCCATTTAGTACAGAAGACGAGGCCATTCAGTATGCGAATGAAACAATATATGGCCTCGCAGCCTATATCTATACGCGCGATCTCGGCCGTGCTTGGCGCGTAGGTGAGGCGCTCGAATATGGGATGGTCGGCGTAAACGAGGGTGTAATATCGTCAGCCGCGGCCCCATTTGGCGGCGTAAAACAATCCGGTATGGGCCGCGAGGGCTCAAAATACGGAATAGATGATTATCTGGAAATTAAATATCTCTGCATGGGAGGTCTGGACCGATGAGCGTTGCGGAAATTAAAACAGCTAAATTGCCAGGCAATGCCGAATGGCAATCCCGTAAAGAAGCGGCAATCGCGAGAGGCGAGGGGAATATTGCGCCTCTTTACGTCGAGCGCGCTGAGGGATCGGAAGTTTGGGACGTTGAGGGTCGGCGTTTTATAGATTTTGGCACTGGGATCGCAGTTTGTAATACGGGCCATCGGCACCCCAAGATTATGAAGGCGGTGAATGAACAACTCGAACGTTTCAGCCATACATGTGTCATGGTTACGCCATATGACAGCGCGGTATTGTTAGCCGAGGCATTAATTAAGATTGCACCCGGACAATCGCCAAAAAAATCCATGTTTGTGACCACTGGTGCGGAAGCCGTGGAAAATGCAATTAAAATCGCGCGTTCTCACACCGGGCGGCGCGGCGTAATAGCGTTTGATGGCGGTTATCATGGCCGGACATTGATGACGCTCGGCTTAACCGGAAAGGTAGCGCCCTATAAAAACCGGTTTGGTCCATTCCCGGGTGACATTTGGCGTGCGCCCTTTCCAAAGCCCTATCATAATATCTCTGTCGAGGATTCCCTCGCAGCAGTTGATATGTTGTTCAAAACCGATATTGCGCCGGAAGACTGCGCGGCAATAATTGTTGAGCCGATTCAAGGTGAGGGCGGTTTTTATCCGGCACCAAACGAATTTTTAAAGGGCTTACGTGAACGTTGTGACGCATTTGGGATAGTGCTGATCATTGATGAAATTCAGTCCGGTTTCGCTCGTACGGGCCGACTTTTCGCATCCGAGTATGCAGGAATAGAACCCGACTTAATGACGCTTGCCAAAGGTCTTGCAGGTGGTTTCCCGCTTGCCGCGGTTGTTGGCAAGGCTGAAATAATGGACGCACCAGCGCCCGGAGGATTAGGCGGAACTTATGCGGGATCCCCAATCGGCTGCGCAGCCGCACTGTCGGTCATCGATGTTATCAATGATGAAAATTTGACAGAGCGTGCAATCCATATTGGCCAAAAATTTGGTGAAGCATTGCGATCATTGCAGGCCGAGCACCCCGATCTTATCGGTGACATCCGTTCTGACCGCGGGGCAATGATTGCAATCGAGTTGGTGCATAATGGTAATGCGAACAAGCCGAACGCTGAATTGACCAAGGCCGTCCTCACAAGATGCTACGAGAAGGGGCTTATCGTCCTCAGTTGCGGAATGGATGGAAATGTATTCCGGTTCCTCCCGGCACTGACAATAACTGACGAATTGCTTGATGAGGGAATATCGACATTCACAGCGGCATTTATCGACTGCGCGAAATAGACACCATTGGTTGAAGGAATGCACGAAAGGGCAGGCGGAGAATACCCTTCGGAGTTGGTATATACGCGCGGCATTTCTCTGGGATCTTTTTTAAGTGGTCACTTTTCGCAAGCTACCATCCCGAAGGATCGGGAGAGACAGGTGCATCCGGCATAATCATGCTGACTTTAGCAAGCACTGCATTCGACCGCTTTGGGCAATCATTTTGAGAATATTTTCGCGGAATGATAATATGCTCCTCGCTAACGATGTCGGCTGCCCATCGACGAATATGTTGTCGCCATCCGCGCCGAGCGTTGGCAGACGGAGTGGCAATAGGCCGATAGCCGCTCCTTATGGAGCGATCAAACTTGCATAGTGCAATTGTCTCTAAAATTCGGAAAACGGCACGACTGACCACAATAGAGAGGTGGGAAGTAAAATTGGAAAACCGGATAAGAAAAATCGATTGGCGCTAGGCTTTACGCTTTTCTTTTTGAAGGAAAAATGGCTCCCCGAACTGGACTCGAACCAGTGACAAGCTGATTAACAGTCAGCTGCTCTACCAACTGAGCTATCGGGGATCACCGTTGGTGGCGGCGGATATAACAAAGCCGTCTCAGTTAATCCACTATCTTTTTGCGATAAAGTTCATTTTTTCTGAAAGATTTCCGCCGATTGGGGAGAAAAACCCACAACTGAACTGAGACGGCCGCGTTGGGGGAACGCGGCCGGTACTCACTGTCGTGGGGTATGGTGGGGTATCTTCTCGGGAGAAGATGCCATTAAGGTCTCATCAAGGGGTTAATATATGGTTAATTTTGATGGGGCCGGACACCTTACTCAGCGGGGCCAAATCTAGGCTTTTCGTGATGTCCGTCCGCATCAATACCTGATTCGGGCGCAGGACGAGACGCATCATCCTCACTTTCTGAGGATGCGCCATATCCCAGCGGAATTTGCGGCTCGCCGGTCCAGGCCCACCGATAAAACCGGGCAATATCAGCGCCCACAGCATACATGGCGGGCACGAAGAGCAGGGTGACAAAGGTCGCGAAAAAGACCCCAAATGCCAGAGACACGACCGTTGGCATCAGGAATTGTGCATCGGTTGAGCGCTCAAACATAATCGGCAAGAGGCCGATAAAGGTCGTCAGCGAGGTCAATAGAATTGGCCGGAAGCGGCCAACCCCAGCCCGCACGAGCGCTGCGAATGCGCCTTCTCCGCCAGCCCTGAGCCGGTTCACATAATCGATCAGAACGAGATTATCGTTGATCACAACGCCGGCGGCCGCCCCGATTCCGAAAAATGAGAACATCGCGAAATCGAGCCCGAAAATCGCGTGGCCGAAAACCGCGCCCATAAAGCCAAACGGGATCGCGGACATGACCAGAACCGGTTGCCAATAGGAGCCAAAGGCAATCGCGAGGAGCATATACATGGCGAATAAAGCGACCGTGTAGAGCGCCAGAAATTCGCCCATAAATTCCGCTTGTTCCTCGGCGTCGCCGCGCTGTCCGAGCGTGACATTGGGGTGGCGCTTATGGAATTCCGGGACAAAATCCTCACGATATTTTTTCATGATCGCTTCGCGGTCGGCATTCTCCAAAAGCTCGCCAGTGACCCGCGCCGAGCGCTGACGGTCGCGGCGATCAATCCGCTTAAAGCTTGGGGCAAATTCAGCATCTGCAACGGCGGTGAGCGGAATTTCGCGACCATCGGGTGTCCGTATGCGCATATTTTCAATGGTGGTGAGCGACTCGCGGTCGGAGCGGGGATATCGCACCATCACGCGAACGTCCTGACCGCCGCGGGGAAGGCGTTGCACTTCCTCGCCATAGAAGGACTGACGGATCTGCCGCGAGACTTCGGCGAGCGTCAGACCAAATCGTTCTGCACCGGGCTTCAAGCTGACCTGCAATTCGGGTGTGGCCGATTGGAGATTGTTTCTGACGTCATAGGTTTCAGAGAACGACCTTAGGAAGTTCTGGAGATCAATAACGCCTAAACGAAGCTCTTCAAGATTGTCAGACTCAATGCCGAAGGTGAGGTCAGGCCCGCCATCATTGAGGGTGTATCCAATGTTGATTTCTTCAGCATCGGGAATTTCTCCCAATTTCGATCTGAAAAGCTCAGCAATTTCCTTCGTTGATTGTTTTCGCTTATCTGCCTCTACGATTGTCACATATGACTCAACGACGGTTTCTTCCGCGCCAATGAACACGGATTCAACGAATTCCAATTCTGGCGTGTTGAGCTCAGCTTTCAGTTTCTCCGCCGCGCGCTCAACCTCTTCAAAGACTTGCTGTGTCCGGTTCCATGGTGATCCTTCGGGCATGCGTACGGTCAGGGATAGAAACGTCCCTTGAACTTCAGGCATGAATTTAAAGGCTATCCATCCTTGGCCCATCAAAGACGCAGCGATCACAAACGCGCTTATAAAGAACGCGACCGTGAAATATCGAAATTTGAGTGCGGTTTTGATTAGCGGGCGATAGGCGACATCCGCGAAGTTCATCAGTCCTTCTGCGAAGGTCCGCTGGAAACGGTAATATGCACCAGTCTTGTTTTGCTTTTTCATATGAGAAAGGTGCGACGGCAAAATCATGAAGGATTCCACCAGCGAGAAGAAAAGCGCAAAGATGATTGTAAAGGTAATATGCTTGGTAAATTGTGACGTGCCGCCCGAAATGAATAGCCATGGCAAGAAGGCGATCATGGTTGTCAGTACAGCGAACAAAACCGGTTTTGCGACTAATTGTGTCGCGACGATTGCCGCGTCTACGCCTTTGCCGCCTTCTTCGACGCGATTGTGAATGGCTTCCCCGACAATAATCGCGTCGTCAACGACCACGCCGATCACCAACAAGAATGCAAAGAGCGACAACATGTTGAGCGAGACGCCCACGAGCGGCATGAAGATAAATGCACCGGCAAAAGAAACGGCGATCCCGGCGGTGGTCCAGAACGCAACCGCTGGGCGCAAGAAAAGTAGCAGAACGATTAGTACCAGCCCCAAGCCGATAAAGGCATTTGTCGAAACCAGATCCATACGACCGAAATAGACGTCCGCAAAGTCGAACCAGTTATAGAGCGTGACCTTATCGCCTAATTCCTCGTTTTTTTCGTCCATCCATTTGTTGACCGCTTCGGAGAGCTCAACAATGTTCAGCGTTTCAGGCGCATTGACCGCGAGATTGACCGTTGGCTGGCCATTCATCTCCCGGCGCGCTTTTACATCGGCGAAACCATCTATAACGGTTGCGACATCGCGAATACGGATGGTTGAACCGTCCGGGTTTTGGCGAATGACGATTTCTTCAAATTCTTCTGCGGTATCTGCAAGATTACGCGTTGCAACCTGTATATTTCCGGTGTCGGTTCTGACCTGGCCGCCACTCAGATTAAGCGAAGAGCCGCGAATAGCCCGCGATACATCGTCAAAGGTCAGGCCGTAACGGCGAAGGCTATCTTCGGAAACCTCAATTGAAACTTCCTCGGGAACGACCCCCCACATATCGACGAGGGGCGATCCGTTAGGGATTTGGGAAAGCTCGTCGCGAAGATCGCGGGCAGTCCGGTATAGTTCACGAGTTTCTACGTCACCATAGAGAGCGATGAATTGCGCAGGGTCGAGCGATCGCCATTGGCTTACAACCGGCGGATAGGCGTCTTGCGGGAAGGTCGAGATTCCGTCTACGCGGTTTTTGATCTCATTGAGGAAAAACGTAGCATCGACCGTATCAATACCTTCAATATTTACCCTACCAACGCCTTCTCGTGCGGTGGCGGTTACATGTTCGACACCGTCAACATCGGCAATGGCTTCCTCGATGCGAAGAACAATTTGTTCTTCAACTTCAAGCGGTGAGGCACCGGGCCAAGAGACGCTAACAGTCGCCCCATTGAAACTAGCAGACGGGAAGACCTCCCGTTCGAGCCGCAAAAAGGCCATCACCCCTGCGACGATACAGGCGACCATAAGAAGATTGGCTGCTACCGAATTTTTGGCCCACCAGGCGATAAGTCCGTTCACAGCTTATTCTCCTGATGTGACATTTCGCGTTGCCGCCGAAACCGGGGCTTCGCTACTCGCGTCGGGCAAGGTCGGGACCACTTCGTCACCTTCGTCCGCGCCGCGGAGTGGGGAGGTTACAACCCGGTCGCCATCATTAATGCCGCTTGCAAGGGTTAGTGTGTCGCGGTCGGAGGAAACAATTTCCACGCGGCGCTCTATCAAACGGTTTTCTTCGTCGATCACATAGACCCGGTCACGCCCGTAAAGCGCGGAACGCGGTAGAACGATGGCGTTCTGATAAGGTTTGCCGGTGATCGTACCGTCCACAAAAAGACCCATCGCCAGCGGCGTTCCGTTATCTGCACCCATTCCATAGGGATCATCTACAACCGCAATCGCGATAACCTGACGGGTGGTCGCGTCTATAGAGCCTTCGGTTCGGGCAATCCGGCCCTGCCAATAATGCTCCTGCCCGGCGAGGCGCGCCGTCAGCGCAACATTCGGGCCCGGGTTTTCGTCCGTTTCGACGAAAGCGAGGGGCAATCCAAGCTTGGCAAGGTCGTTGTCCGTCAACGCCAGCCGGATTTCCGCAACGTCCGTTGAGAAAATTCGTCCCAGCTGCATGCCGGGGGACACGAACTGACCCACACCGGCAATGCGCTCTCTTACGCGACCTTCAAATGGCGCGCGAATAGCCGTCCGTTGCAGATTGATTTCCGCAGCTCTTAGCTCAGCGCGCGCGGCCTCAAAATTCGCACGGGCCTGCGCCAATTGCGGGATGCGTAACGTCAATTCAGACGGCGTCTCGTTCGGATTGAGTTCTTCAAAATCGCGGCGGGCCAAATCGGCTTCGGCTTCTTCGAGGCGCAAGGTCTGTTCCGCTTGGGCCACTCGGGCTTTCGCCGCCGCTACGGCCGCGCGGTAGTCCGTATCTTCGATCTTGATGAGCATATCGCCTTCGTCGAATGCACCGCCATTCACAAAAGAAGGCGACGTCGAAATGACGCGACCGGACACTTGCGCGGTCAGGTTTATGTCTGTGCGCGGACGGACTTCGCCCTGAACTTCTACATCAAGTGTAACGGCTTGGGATGCCGCAACCGTGTAGAAAACCGCCGGTGCTGTCGCGACGGGCGTTTCTTGCTCTACCTCTGGGCGCATTTTGCCCATGATGGTGACGATCAGGAACAGGACCACGAATATCAGCAGCGTTCCTGCAATCGTATAGAGTTTGCGCGCCATTTTATTCTCCGGTGTCTGTGGCAAGCGCTGCGAGTTTTTCTTGCGTCAGGAAGTCCCCGCCGATCGCAAGATAAAGCTGTACGCGATTTGAAACGCGTTGTTGCTGCGCTTGAATATACTGGCTTTCAGATGAAATACGCCGCGTTTGCGCATCCAACAGGTTAAAGATTGTCGCTGCGCCGCTTGAATAGCGACGTTCGGTTAGCTCTTCTGCGGCTGCCGCTTCTTCATAGGCGAGACGAAGCGCGTCCTCGCGCGCCGCTAATAATGTCTCGGCGGCAATCGCATTTTCCGCTTCTTCGTAGGCTGACAAAACGGTTTGCACATAACCGAACAATGCACTTTCCGCTGCGGCGCGGGCGCGTTTTGAATTGGCGATCAGGCGGCCACCCTGGAACAGCGGTTGGAAAAGACCGGCGGCCATGTTCCCCGCAAGGCGCTGCGGGTCGGTGAGGTCGGCAAAATCCGGCCCGGACGTTCCGGCGCGCGAGGAAAGGGTCAACTGCGGCAAGAATTGTTTGCGCGCGGCCCGAGCACGTAGGCCGGCCGCTTCCATCCGCGCTTCAGCGGCGACGAGATCAGGCCGCCGCGCGAGAATATCGCCCGGTGCACCGGCACCTTCGAGTTCCGGCAGAACCGGCAATGTTTCTGCGGCTTCAAGTTCGGCAGCGGGATAGCGGCCAAGTAGAACTTCGAGCGCGCGCGAGGCTTCGAGTTCAAGCCGCTGGCGCAATGCGAGATTTGCCTGGCTACTGCCGAGCGCTGAGCGCGAAAGACGAACATCAAGACTTGAGGAGACGCCGCGATCATATCGGCGTTCGGTCACCCGAAGATTGCGTTCACGGGCTTCGGTGTCCCGTTCCGCGAGTTCGCGTTGCTGGCGCGCTTCGATCAGAGCGAACCACGCCTGGGCAACGCGGGCGGCAATGGACAATTGCGCGCCATAAAGATCGCCCTGTGCAGCTTTCGCATCGCGATAAGAGGCGCGCGTTTCGTCCGTGATGCGGCCCCAAATATCAAGCTCCCAGCTTAACGAGCCGCCAAGCGAGAAATTGTTGATGTAAAGTCGGCTACTGCCGGTTGTGGCTCCGCCACCTGCCTGCGCCGCTGTAGTCGGGTCGGTAACAATCGCGCTTCGTTGCGCATTGAAATTAGCACCAACGGTCGGGAGGAGGGCCGCACGGCTGATCCCGGCACCGGCGCGCGCCTGATCGAGATTCGCTGCCGCCGCGAGAAGATTGTTGTTGTTTTCCATCGCTTCGGAAATCAACGACCGCAGTAGCGGATCATTGAACGCTGCCACCCAATCACCAGTCGGTGCGGCGCTAACCGAATCATCAGCGGTCCACGCAGACGGCGCTTCCGGCAGTTGAGCTTCCAGCAATTCTTGATTCACGCTAGCGCATGAAGCGGTCATTAGAGCAATGAGCGCAACGCCCCCATATCGCATGGAGTTTTCTCCCTTAAATCTGACTCTCGAACGCAATCCGCTCGTTACAAGTTGTCTTCTGTCTTAGGAGCCTGATCCGCAAGCAGCAATCGGCGGGTCGTTCGAGGTTTGCGGCGAACGGCACTTGGCCCGCATTAACTTAACCCCGGTTGAAAGGGGGGTGGATAAAATAATAGTGAAAAATAGCGCAAAAAGACAAAGATTTGCGTCTGATTTCAGATAGATTCGCCAAAAAGTTGCGTTGTCGCGCGAATGCTATTGGGTCCAATCCCGTTTCGCGCTCGGGCGCGAAGTTTGGCGATTGAATTTCAAGGAGAAAATGGAGGCCACGGCCGGAATCGAACCGGCGTACACGGCTTTGCAGGCCGCTGCGTCACCACTCCGCCACGTGGCCGAAGCGCGCTCAGCCGTCATGTGGTGACAAAGGCACGGCTGGGCGAGGGACGACCTCTTAGCGCGGAGAATCGCTCCGGTCAAAGGGGATTTCTAAATATTGGCGAATGAAGTGATTTTGGCGCGTTGCATGGCGGCGCGCGCAGTTGTATGCCCCATCTGGATTTAATGGACGATCGAGGGCCTGACATGAATTTTAACGAAGCGCGGCGGCGGATGGTTGATAGCCAGGTGCGCACGAATGACGTCACCGATTTACGGCTTCAAACGGCAATGGAAACAACGCCGCGTGAAATCTTTCTGCCGGTTGGTCTGCGAGATCAGGCCTATGTAGAGCGTGAAATTGATTACGCACCGGGCCGAACACTGCTGACGGCGCGCGATTTTTCGAAATTGGCAGCGATTGCCGAGCCAAAAGCCGGGGAACTCGTTCTCAATGCCGTCGCCGGGTCTGGGTATTCAACCGCAATCCTTGCGCAGCTCGTCGATATGGTTGTCGCGGTTGAGAGCGACGAAACGCTCGCCGCAACGGCGCAGGAAAACCTGAATATTGTTGATGTGAGCAATGCGGCTGTAATTACCGGGCCGAGCGACCAAGGAGCGGCCAGTCAGGGGCCTTATGATCTCGTCTTTATCGATGGCGCGATTGAAAAGCGGCCAGACGCTTTGTTGGCACAGCTCAAAGATGGTGGCCGATTGGTCGCGATTATGCGCAAAGACGGTGTGTCACGCGGGGTGGTCTACCGCCATAATGGTGATGCCTTTGCCTGCACAGAGAAATTTGATGCGTCGACCCGGGCGATCCTGCCGGGCTTCGAGGCGGTGAAATCCTTCGTATTTTAACACGACAGAGTGTGATGAGCTATTTTAGGCGAGGCTCACTTTTCTAAAGATCAGATTATTGCCCATGAATATACTGACAAGGACGAAGCTGGTTTTAATGCCGTTAATTGCGACGGCGATCTTTGCTTTGGCGGGTTGCTCCGGATCAACTGAACGCATTGGCGCAGATTTGACGGGTAAGTCAGTCTATATTGTTCATGGATATATGGCTGGCCCCGAAGACCACTGGTTCGGATGGCTGCATGAAAATGTCGAAAATAATGGGGGAGAAGCCCGAATAATTCAGATGCCGAATTCGTTTGATCCGGTTGCGGAAAGATGGACCGAGGCGCTATTAACGCAAATTGATCAGCTCGATGAAAACACGATTATCGTTGCTCATAGTCTGGGTGGTATTTCTACGCTGAGATTTCTCGATAAGCACCCAGATAAGAAAATTTCCGGGCTGATTTTGGTGTCTAGCTTTGAAAACGAATTGCCAGCAATACCGGCTTTAAAAGACTTTATTATTCCCAAAGGATTTAATGCCGAGACGATCAAGCAGATTGCCGAATATCGCACGGTGTTCGTTTCTGACAATGATCCTTATGTTGAGCCCGAATTAACGACATCACTCGCTGTTTCACTCGATGCTTCGGTCCGCGAAATTCCGGGTGGCGGACATTTTCTGGCAAGCGACGGATATGAAGAATTTCCAGAGCTGTGGGAAGCCATAGCCGAGATTTCAGCATCCGAAATCAACTGATTTATTCAGGTTGAAGCACCAATTTCTTCGTTTCGGGACTGAGATTTAAGCTAATTTCGATGAGAGCTGGGAGTTTCGTGCCCTAGTTTAACACGATGTTCACCCTCTAAGGTGCTCAAACCTCTTGAGGTTTGGTCAATGACTCTGGGATAGAGTGTGACCAATAGCGTTTAGACATCTCGCGTCTCGTCGCGGGATGTCGAATATCGTTGACCGAAGGAGTAGAGCGTTGCGTGTATTTTCATTACCGCTTGTTGCGATTGCCGCTGTGGCTACTGTTCAGCCTGCCGGTGCCGAGACGCTAAAAGACGCATTGTCGCTTGCATATCAGACGAACCCGACAATCCGGGCTGAACGGGCGCGCCTTCGTGCAATCAAGGAAAGCCGGGCCCAAGCATGGGCCGGTGCATTGCCGCAGCTTTCTGCGACGGCAGCGTATAACAAATCCGATGGCGATCAAACCACGACATTTACCGGAACGCCGACGACGACAGAGACCAAGCTGGACACAAAAACCGCTGGGGTAACCGCCGAGCAGCCGATTTTCACGGGCTTTAGAAATTACAACGCAATCAAACAGGCGGGCGCACGGATACGGGCGGGCGGAGCGCAATTGATTGCAACCGAGCAACAAGTTTTGAACGACGTCGCTGCTGCCTATCTCGACGTTCAGCGTAATATGGCGGTGTACGAATTAAACAAGAAAAACGTCACAGTTCTTTTGCGCCAGCAGGAAATGGCAAGCCGCAGGTTTGAGGTTGGCGAAATCACCCGAACCGACGTCGCGCAGGCTGAGGCGCGTCTGGCACAGGCGCGCGCAAACCTTTCGAGCGCGCAAAGCGAATTGGCAATTTCACGCGCCGCCTATGCGCAATTGGTTGGGCAGGTGCCCGCGGATCTGGAACCTGTGACCGAGCTGCCGCAACTTCCCGAGACATTAGAGGCTGCGCAGAACCTCGCCAAAAGTTACGCGCCCGCGCTTGTGGGCGCGCGCGAGCAGGCAGAAATTTCACGCCGTCAGGTTAAAATTGCGCGCGGTGCCATTTTGCCTTCCGTGTCGCTAACGGCTGGATATCAGTATGCAGAAGAGCCGAGCCTGTTTGTCGATAATACGGAAGAATTCACGTTTGGTGCACGTGCGTCTGCGCCGATATTTTTGGGTGGTTTGAATTTTTCTAAAATTCGCGAAGCAAAAGCCAATCACTCAAGCGATCGCGCATTGTTGGTCGCTGCCGAAAGGCAGGTCGATACGCAGACAATTTCCGCGTGGGAACGTCTGGTGGCAGCGCGCGCAATCGTCCGCTCGGCTGAGGCTGCGGTTGTGGCTAATGATCTGGCCCTCGAAGGGGTTCGCCGTGAGGCGTTGGTCGGCAGCCGGACAACGCTTGATGTCCTGAATGCTGAGCAGGAAAATCTGAACGCGCAAGTATCGCTGGTCAGTGCACAGCGCGATGCACAGGCCGCGGCTTTTGGCCTGCTTGCGGTGATAGGGCTACTGACCCCCGATGCAATCGGGATTGATAGCGAAATCGGCGAAACTGATTCGTTTGACCTTTATAACGATAATTAACAATCGCTTTGGCTTCGGCGGGCAAAGTGCTTGGGTCAGATATTTTGCGGAAAAGCGCCGCGTCTGTATGATGGGTCTTGATAAGTCTTGCGAAGCGCCTGAAAACGGAGTTTCAGCGGTTTAAAAACTACCGTATTTGTCGTAATTGACCCCCAAAGGATTATTGGTCAATGGAAAACGCCCAACCAGAACCGAGCATGGAAGAGATTCTCGCCTCAATTCGCCGGATTATTTCCGAGGATGAGGAAGAGCAGGCTGCGCCAACGACGGCTGAAGAGCCGAAAAAGCCGGAATTGACTTTAAAAGCTGCGCCGCAACCGGTCGAGACACAACCAGCCACGGACGAATCAGAGACCAAAGCCGAAGACCTTCAGGAGGATGCCGCACAAGAGGCTGCACCTGCTGAAAATGAGAGCATAAACATGATGAAGCAAAACGTGGCCGAAACGATGAGCGACAACGGCGAAGAAGAGATTCTCGACAAAGCGACCGCCGAAGTTGCCAGTCAGGCATTCCGCAATCTCTCGCAATCGGTTCGGATTTCAGAGGGGCCGGGGCGCACACTCGAAGATATCGTTGTCGAAATGCTTCGCCCGATGGTGAAAGAATGGCTCGACGCGAACCTTCCGGCGATCGTCGAGGAGAAGGTTGAAGAAGAAGTTCAGCGCGTGGCGCGACGTCGCCGCTAAAGGCCGCTTTTATAAATTTCGTAAAAGCCGGCTTCTTAGCCGGCTTTTTTTTTCGGCCAAATCTCCCAATTCCGGTTCGGGCTTCCTAACTAGGGAAGGCGTTCAAAAAGAGTTTCTGATGATTTCCTACCCATTGAGTAAAACACTTGATCACACTGATGAGATTTTCGGGGAGGTCGTTCCTGATCCATATCGGTGGCTTGAAGATGACGTTCGCGATAATGCAGACGTGGCACAGTGGGTTACAGCGCAAAACGCGGTTACCAATGAATATCTTCAGACCCTCGAAAATCGGCCAGCGATTGAGCGCCGGTTGCGGCATCTCTGGAATTACGAAAAATTCTCACTGCCCATAAAGCGCGACGAACGTTATTTCTTTAGCCGAAATGATGGGTTGCAAAATCAGTTCGTTTTGCATGTCCAAGATGGTCAGGCTTCGCCGCGTATTTTGATCGACCCCAATGAATGGTCGGATGACGGCGCAACCGCGCTGGCGTTTTATAAACCGTCGCCGGACGGGCGCTTGCTCGCCTATATGGTGCAGGAAGGCGGATCTGATTGGCATACGATCAAGGTCATTGACGTTGATAGCGGCGAGGTAAAGCAAGATACAATTGAATGGGTAAAGTTTTCCGGCGTGAGCTGGGCAAAAGATGGTTCCGGATTTTATTATTCGCGATATCCAAAGCCCGCGCCCGGCGAAGAGTTTCAAAGCCTCAACCTCAATCAAGCGGTTTACTTTCATAAAATTGGCGAAAGCGCCGATAATGACCGGCTCATTTATGCGCGTCCCGAAGAGCCGTCACATGGTTTCTCTGCGGTGGTGAGCAGCGACGGCTCGGCGCTAGTCATCACAGTATGGACCGGAACCGATGATCGTTACGAGGTCGTTTTAATCAATCTGCATAAGGAAGATAAAACGCCCGTAACGCTGGTGTCCGGCTTTGATCATAATTACAGCTATATTGGCAGTGCCGATGAACGGCATTTCTTTTTCACGGACAAGGATGCCCCCAAAGGACGCGTTGTGTCGGTTTCCGCGCATTTGCGATCCGACAACCCGAATTGGTTTGATGTCATTGGCGAGCAGGTCGGTGTGCTTTCCGGCGTTTCAATAGTCGGTGGCCGGATATTCGCGAACTATATGGAAGACGTGAAATCTGTCGTGCGGGAATATTCCCTTGCAGGCGATGAGTTAAGTGTTGTTCCGTTACCCGGCGTTGGCACAGTGACAGGGTTTTCTGGTGAGCCGAAAGATCGTGAGACGTTCTTCTCTTTTGAAAGCTTCAACCAACCGCCAACGATATACCGGTATGACGTTGAAAAAGGCGATTACGATTTATTCAAATCGAGTGCCGCGCCTTTCGACCCGGAAGATTACAAGGTCCGGCAAGTCTTTTATCCGTCCAAGGATGGAACATGCGTGCCAATGTTTATTGCGCATCATAAAGACGCTGTTCTTTCGAAGGGTGCACCAACGCTGCTCTATGGATATGGCGGGTTCAATATTTCGCTGACACCGGGATTTTCCGTGACCCGTTTGGCATGGATGGAAATGGGCGGCGTCTTGGCGGTCGCGAATATTCGTGGCGGCGGGGAGTATGGCAAAGACTGGCACAATGCTGGTCGGCTGTTGAACAAGCAAAATAGCTTTGACGATTTTATCGCCGCTGCGGAATATCTGATAGAGCAGGGCCTAACGACCAAAGATAAATTAGCCATCCAAGGTGGTTCTAACGGCGGATTGCTGGTCGGTGCGGTCGTCAATCAACGACCTGACCTGTTTGCGGCCGCTCTGCCGGCGGTGGGCGTGATGGATATGCTCCGCTTTAACCAGTTCACGGCTGGGCGCTTTTGGGTCGATGATTATGGCGATCCGGCGAAAGAGGCGGATTTTCGCAACCTAAAAGCCTATTCCCCCTATCATAATATTCGCCCGGGCACCGATTATCCGGCAATATTGGTAACGACGGCAGACACCGATGACCGGGTGGTGCCGGGCCACAGCTTTAAATATGCGGCGGCGCTTCAGGCGGCGGATATTGGTGACGCGCCGCATCTTATCCGGATTGAGACCCGGGCGGGCCATGGCGCAGGCAAGCCTACGGACAAAATCATCGAGGAATATACCGATATGTGGGCGTTTTTGTGTGCTCATACCGGGCTCGCTCCAGAGAACGATTGATATTTGCCAAAAGCGGTTGAGCAAAGCGCAGTCGGGCGATAAACCCGAATACTCGCCCGAAATTTTGCGGGCGCACAGAAAAGATATGTGAGAAGACGCAGGAATATGCTCGAAAAATCATTTGATTTCACCGCCGCCGAAGCCCGCCTCTATGAGGAATGGGAAAAGTCCGGTGCATTCAAGCCCTCCGGGAAAGAGGGCGCAGATGCTTATTCCATCGTCATTCCGCCGCCAAATGTGACAGGCAGCCTTCATATGGGCCATGCGCTCAATAATACGCTTCAGGATATTCTGGTGCGTTTTGAGCGAATGCGCGGAAAGTCCGTTCTTTGGCAGCCGGGCACCGACCATGCGGGGATCGCGACCCAGATGGTGGTCGAGCGCCAGCTTATGGAAAACCAGGAACCATCCCGACGCGATATGGGGCGTGACGCGTTTGTTGAACGCGTCTGGAAATGGAAAGAAGAATCCGGCGGCACGATTATCAACCAGCTCAAACGCCTCGGGGCCACATGCGATTGGTCACGCGAACGCTTTACGATGGACGAGGGGCTTTCCAAGGCCGTTGTGAAGGTGTTTGTTCAGCTCCACAAAGAGGGACTGATCTATCGCGATAAGCGGCTTGTTAATTGGGACCCTAAATTCGAAACCGCGATTTCTGATCTCGAAGTCGAGAACAAGGAAGTCGATGGACATTTCTGGCATTTCAAATATCCGTTGGAAAATGGTGAAACTTACGAATTTCCGATTGCGTTCGACGAAGATGGCGAACCAACCGAGTGGGAAACACGGGATTATATTTCAATCGCCACGACACGCCCTGAAACCATGTTGGGCGACGGCGCGGTTGCGGTTCATCCATCCGACAAGCGCTATGCGCCAATTGTTGGCAAGCGATGCCTGTTGCCGCTGGCTGATCGCTATATTCCGATTATTACGGATGAATATCCGGACCCGGATTTTGGCTCAGGTGCAGTGAAGATTACGGGCGCACATGATTTCAACGACTATCAGGTCGCACGCCGAAACAACATTAAACTCTATGAGCTGCTCGATACAAAAGGCGCGATGCTTGATGCGAGCTATATCCCGGCGAAATATCATGGCATGGACCGCTTTGAAGCGCGCAAGGCCGTTGTTGCGGATATTGAGGCACAAGGCCTTTTGATCAAAGTCGAAGACAAAAAGATCATGCAGCCCTTTGGTGATCGCTCGAATGTGGTCATCGAGCCGATGCTGACCGATCAGTGGTATGTCAATGCGGAAGAATTGGCGAAGCCTGCGATCAAAGCGGTTGAAGAAGGGCGTACACGGTTTATTCCGGAGAACTGGTCGAAGACCTATTTCCAGTGGATGAATAATATTGAGCCTTGGTGCGTTTCCCGCCAGCTATGGTGGGGGCATCGTATTCCAGCATGGTACGGGCCTGACGGCAGTATTTTTGTTGCTGAGAACGAAGAAGAAGCCAACAAGCAAGCGATTGCCAAATATGTGGCAGACGGCATGTTCACGCGCGATGAAGCGAATGAAATGCTGCTGGAAGCGGACAATAAAGGCGAGGCGATTCATATCCTCCGCCGCGATGAAGATGTTCTGGATACGTGGTTCTCGTCTGCGCTTTGGCCATTTTCGACACTGGGCTGGCCCGATGAAACGGCTGAGCTGAAACGTTATTACCCGACATCAACGCTCGTTACGGCGCATGACATTATCTTCTTCTGGGTTGCGCGCATGATGATGGACGGACTTCATTTCATGGATGAGGTTCCGTTTAAAGATGTTTACATCCACGCATTGGTTCTCGATGAGCACGGACAGAAAATGTCCAAATCAAAGGGCAATGTCATCGACCCCTTATTGCTCATTGACAAATATGGCGCTGACGCATTGCGTTTCACGCTCGCGGCACAGGCGGCACAGGGCCGAAATATTCGATTGTCGGAACAGCGCGTAGAGGGGTATCGCAATTTCGGCACCAAGCTATGGAATGCCGCACGTTTTTGCGAAATGAATGAGTGCAAGCCGGACCCTGCTTTTGATCCGGGATCGGTGAATGAAACGATCAATCAGTGGATTGTGCACGAAGCCAATCAATGCGCTGCGGATGTAACGCGTGAGATTGAAGCCTTCCGGTTTAATGATGCGGCTGGTGCGATTTACAAATTCGTCTGGAATGTTTTCTGCGATTGGTATCTGGAACTCGCAAAGCCCGTCTTTATGGGCGATGATGAAGGGGCGAAGGCCGAAACCCGCAAAGCGGCAGCGTGGGCACTCGATCGCATACTGACGTTATTGCATCCGTTTATGCCGTTCATCACCGAAGAATTGTGGACATCATTTGCTGACCGTGAGGCGCTGATTACGTCGAAATGGCCGAGTTATGATGCGTCGCTGGAAAACCAGGACGCCGCCAGCGAAATGAGCTGGGTTGTCGATTTAATCACGAATGTTCGCTCTGTCCGTCAGGAAATGAACGTGCCAGCGGGGGCGAAAATTCCGTTGGTCTATATTGGCCCGGACAAAGATCTGATTGCCCGTCATGATAATGTGTTGACCCGATTGGCGAGGCTTGCGGAAATAACTACTGCCGACGCGCCGCCAAAAGGGGCGGTACAGATCGTTCATGGTAACGGTATTGCGGCATTGCCCGTTGCCGACTTTATGGACATTGATGAAGAAAAAGCCCGTCTCGAAAAAGAGATTGCAAAAGCGCAGGGCGAAATCGCAGGCATTGAGAAAAAGCTTGCGAATAAAAACTTCGTTGAGCGTGCGCCCGCGAAAGTGGTCGAGGAACAACATTCCCGTAAAGCCGGGTTTGAAGCGCAAATTGCGAAACTTAACGAAGCGCTTGATCGGTTGAAGGGGCTTTAAGCCTCTTCGCCGCCGCTATGTTTTAGCTCGTTTCCGCAAGGAAGGAGAGTTGGGTGATCATAGCATCGCGCGCTTCTGCATCGCGATCGGTCAATTTGGTCGGGTAATCACCAGTGAAACAGTGGTCGGTAAAGGCCGGTGCGGCGTCGTCACGCTTGCCTTTGCGGAATGCCTTGTAAAGACCATCAAGCGACAAGAAGGCGAGGCTGTCCACATTGATCAATTCGCGCATCTCTTCGACGGTGCGGTTCACCGCCAAAAGCTCGGCGTGTGATGGTGTGTTGATACCGTAAAAATCCGGGTGGATGATTGGCGGACAGGCAATCCGCATGTGAACTTCTTTTGCGCCAGCCTTGCGTAGCATCTCGCCGATTTTGCGCGACGTCGTACCGCGCACGATGGAATCATCAATCAGGACGACACGCTTGCCTTCAATAAGGCTACGGTTAGGCGAATGTTTGCGCGCAACGCCGGCTTCACGAATGCGCTGCTCAGGCTCGATAAAGGTTCGGCCAATAAAATGGCTTCGGATCAGTGCCATCTCATAGGGCAGGCCCGTATGTTGGGCAAAACCAATCGCTGCGGGAACGCCGGAGTCCGGAATTGGCGAAACAAGATCGGCCTCGCAAGGCGCTTCTAATGCGAGCTGCTCCCCAAGACGTTTGCGTAATTCATAGACGCTTTGTCCGTCCACGACCGAATCGGGCTTGGCGAAATAGATAAGCTCAAAAATACACGGGCGCGCATGTTCCTTTTTCGGGAACACCTGACGGCTTTCGATCGTGCCATCAGCGCGGCAGACCACAACCTCGCCAGGGTTAATGTCCCGGACAAATGTTGCGCCGATTATATCGAGGGCACAGGTTTCCGATGCGAGGATCGGCGCGCCGTCAAGATCACCAAGAATGAGCGGGCGGATGCCAACCGGATCGCGGGCACCAATTAGGCCTTCCGGCGTTAAAACGGTGAGGGCATACGCGCCTTCAACCTGTTTCAGCCCCTCGATCAATTTATCGGTGACCGAGATATATTGCGACCGAGCGGTCAATTGCAGGAAGATTTCGGAATCGGATGTCGACTGGAAAATACAGCCGCGGCGCACGAGGTCGGCGCGAAGGGTTTTCGAATTCGTCAGATTGCCATTATGGGCAATCGCAATTCCGGTGCGGTCAAGATCCGCATAAAGGGGTTGGACATTTCGCAGAACTGTCTCGCCTTGGGTCGAATAGCGCGTGTGCCCAATAGCGCCATTCCCGGGGAGGCCATTAAGGGTCGCCGCATCGGAGAAATTGTCCGAGACCAGCCCCATGAAACGTTCATTATGGAAATGCTTGCCGTCATAGCTGGCAATGCCGGCGGCTTCTTGGCCGCGGTGCTGCAGGGCGTGAAGCCCGAGCGCGGTAAGGGTGGCTGCGTCATTGGTGCCGATAATGCCAAATACGCCACATTCTTCGATCATCTTGGGCGGGCCGACGATGGCTTCCAATTCGGCCTGATTTTGTCGGTAGAGGGGAGCTTCTTTTTTCAGGTAGTTTGCCGCACGTTCTGCGAGGGAGAGCGAGGTGTCGCTATTTTCCTCAAAGACAAAGCTCATTGCGGCGTTTCCTCATTTAGAATGTCGGCTATCGGATCTAGCTCATCCGAAGCCGCAGGCTGTTCCTCAGGTGTTTGGGTGGCGCTTATCGCCGGATCCGTTGTTGTCACCGTTGTGACAATTTCATTCAGACCGTTTCTGTCGCTTCTTTGATACCCGCTGACCGCCGCGTCAACAGCATCTTCATCACTTTTCGGTTTTTCTGGTGCGTCAAGATCGGCATCCTGAGGCGTGAAACTTTCAAACCAGTTCGCCATGCCCGCTGCGATTGGCTGGGTGAGGGCGGTTCTGACCTCTTCGGGCTGTTTCGACTCGTCGAGATAGTAGGTGTACCCCAAATAGGCGAGGCCAATCAGGACCAAGCCCCGGAAGAAACCAAATGCGCCGCCGCCAATTCGATCAATGAGCTTTGCGCGGCCTTCCAGCGGGAAGCGCTTGAGCGTCAAATGCAGTCCGATATGGGCGATCACAAAGAAAATCGCGATCAGGATGACCGCGATGATTGCCGTGCCGAAAAAGCTGCCGGCCTGACCGGTAATCGCCAGAACTGGTTCAAGAAAAAGAAGTGTGGCTCCGCCACCAATTGCGAGTGCGACCAAGGTCGAAAGTTCGCGTAATCCGCCTCGTAACACAGCAAACGCAGTCGATAGTCCGACTACAACGAGAACCAGTAGATCAAACATTACAGAACCCGCCTATCATCGCCCCGAATACATTAGGGCGAGTCGTACTCTTCCCCTTTGTTTTTGATAGCCTTGATGGGGTGATTTCTCAACTGCTTTGATCAAGGATTGCGTGCCCAACCGACCAAATCCGCTAGGGTTGCGGCCTCTTTCAGGCGAATGGCGTTATTTGTACCGCTCGCCGGGCCCAGTGCGCCTGAAAAACCGAGTTTCTTGGCTTCTTTAAGGCGTGCGTCCGATTGATTGACGGGTCTAACGGCCCCGGACAATGCGACCTCGCCAAATACGACGTAATCGCGCGGTAAAGGCGAATCGAAAAGAGACGAACAAAGCGCGGCTGCGGCGGCAAGATCCGCTGCGGGCTCAGCGATCCGAAGGCCGCCAGCGACATTAAGAAAAACGTCATTTCGCCCGAAATCGAGCCCCGCGCGGGCATCCAACACCGCAAGCAACATTGATAATCGCGCAGAGTCCCAGCCGACCACTGCACGCCTCGGCGTTGCGAGGCTGGAGGGAGAAACCAGCGCTTGAATTTCGACAAGGACAGGCCGCGTGCCTTCGATCCCCGCGAAAACGGCGGCACCTGAGACGGGCGTATCGCCGCTTGAGAGAAACAGCTCCGACGGGTTCGCCACTTCCCGCAGGCCATCGGTAGACATCTCAAAGACGCCGATTTCATGCGCCGCACCGAAACGGTTTTTGACGGCGCGGAGAATACGGAAATCGCGACCCTGTTCGCTTTCAAAATAGAGCACCCCGTCGACCATATGTTCGACCACGCGGGGACCTGCGATCTGACCGTCTTTTGTGACATGCCCAACGAGCAATAAGATTGCGCCAGAGGACTTTGCGAACCTTACAAGTTCCTGCGCGCAAGAGCGGACCTGTGTGACGGTGCCGGGCGCGGCGGGCAGGGCATCGGACCATAAAGTTTGAATTGAATCGATGATCACCGCGTCGGGCTTTGAAGCCTTCAGTGTCGCCAATATATCGCGAAGCGATGTTGCGGAGGCGAGGTTAACCGGTGCTTTCTCGACGCCCAGGCGTTTTGCCCGTAGGCGGATTTGCGCAGTTGCTTCCTCGCCGGAAATATAAGCGACATTCGCGCCGCCTTTTGCGAGGCCTGATGCAACCTGTAACAACAAGGTTGATTTGCCGACGCCGGGATCACCACCGATTAAAAGCGCAGAGCCGGGAACAAGACCGCCGCCACAAGCGCGGTCAAATTCAGCATTTCCAGTCGCCAGTCGCGGCGCTTCTGCTGTTGTTCCTGAAAGCGATGAAAATTCTAGCTTCTTGCCTTTGGTTGACGCCCCGCTTTTGCTCAGGCTTCCCGGTGGGCCCGCTTCCGTGGCTTCCTGTTCGATGGTGTTCCACTCGCCGCACGCATCGCAGCGGCCTGACCATTTTCCATACACAGCGCCACATGATTGGCAAACGTAACTATCGGAATTCCGAGCCATCGGTTCTCTTTTTGTTAACTATATTAAGTGGCGTGGGTACCAGTTTGAATGCCGCAATATACGGGATTCTGGCGCAGTCATAGTGGTCTGGCCGTTAATTGCATTTAGTAGCAAATTTTTAGCATTACACCAATAAATAGATATAGCGGGCAGAATTAATCCTATCCGTTGAGATATTTAACCAGAAGGGTCGCTAAGGTGGGGGTGCGGCGCGATAGGGAAGTGTTTTGTAAACATGATCCTGACGATAATACTCGTAGCGCTTTCTGGACTGGGCGGTAGCCTGGTCGGCTGGATTGTTACCCGCGCAAGGAAAGCTGAAGAAACCAGACAGCAATGGCTGGCTGATTCCGCTCTTTTGTCGGTTTCGGCGCATCAATTGCGAACCCCGCTCAATCAGATTGTCGGCGTTTTGCAGATGATGGATTTCCAATCTGTAGACCTCACACCCAAACAACAAGAATTGGTGGAGGTGCTGCATCAGGGAACCAGAAACCTCAATACAGCTCTTATTGATATTCTCGACCTGTTAGATCTCCAATCTCAGGAATTAACGCTTGATACGAGCCCTGTTGATTTGAACAAGCTGACGGAGTCATTGACCCGCCGGCATAAAAAACATGCCGCGCAAAAGGATCTGGATCTCGTTTTTGACACGCGCAAGCTTTCGCATTTTTGGTACGAGTTTGACGATGTTCGCGTTATTCAAAGCATCTCCAGTTGTATTAGCCAGTGCCTGACGCAAACTGATAAAGGCGGTGTTTATATCGCTTACGATTATCGGCCGGACCCAAGAAATTCGGAGCAGGGTGATTTTATCATCTCTGTCCGTGATGATAGCGCCGGCATGGATCAATATGCGGCGGAAGCCTATTTCTGCCCGCAAAAATATTTGATTAACCGTCATATGTCCGGTGCCGAAGGTCATCGGCTCGGATTGATTTTGGCGCGTCTACTGACAGAAAAGATGGGTGGTTCGTTAACGGCGAAAAGCGCAATTGGCAGCGGTGTCACCTTTACTTTGACAATACCGGTGAAAAAGTTTGCTGCACCGAAGCCAAAAGAGGTTTTAACGGATGCGCCCCTTACCGATCAGATCACGCATATTCTCGATGACAAGCTGGTTCTTGTTGTGGACGACAACGATGCCAATTTGATGATCATCAAAGCATTCCTCAATCAGATTGGCGCGACACGTATCATTACCGCCAGTAATGGGGTTGAAGCGGTCAAAGTTGCCGCTGAGAATGAATGCGATCTTATTCTTATGGATATTCAAATGCCCGATATGGACGGGGTCACCGCGTCCAAGATTATTCGAAATAGCGATAAGCCTAGCGCCAATGCACCGATTATCGTTCTGACGGCCGCTGCGCGCGCGGAAGATCTGGAAAATTATCGCGAAGCAGGATTGAGCGCAATTTTGGCAAAACCAATCATTGCCGAGGACCTGTATCAAAAGGTGGTCAATGTTTTCGAGGACCGTTAAAATCCTCGGTCATGAACGACATGACACCCATCAACCCGAATAAACAAAACCCTTATCTCAAGGGCCTTTACGCGCCCGTCGCCGAAGAGGTCTCGGCGCAAAACCTTGAGGTCGTCGGCGAAATCCCGAATTCCCTTCATGGGGGGTATTTTCGCAATGGGCCCAATCCCGCAAGCCCACCAGCGGGTATGCATCACTGGTTTGACGGTGACGGCATGTTGCATGGAGTTTGGTTTGAAAACGGCAATGCGCGCTATCGCAACCGGTTTGTACAGACCCAAGATTTATCGTCGGGCGGTGCGGATGGGATGCCCGGCATTTTTGAACGGTCGATTGATGTCGCCGGTCGCACTGTAAATTACCGCGATACGGCGAATACGGATGTCATCTATCACAACGGAAAATTGCTTGCGCTTTGGTATATATCGGGAAAGCCCGTTGCCGTTGATCCGCATACGCTGGAAACAATCGCGATTGAGAATTTCGGCGGGAAATTACCGCGCAATGTCTCGGCGCATTCAAAGGTCGATGCCGTAACGGGCGAATTGGTGTTTTTCGATTACGCCCTCTATGAGCCAAAGATGTGGACCGGTACGGTATCAGCCGATGGTGCTTTGACCCATTTCCAGGAGATCGCGTTGCCCGGTCCGCGTTTGCCCCATGATATGGGCATGACCGAGAACTATACGATCCTTCATGATCTGCCGGTGATATTTTCAGAAGCGGCTATTCGCAACCGGCTATGGCAAATTCACGTGGCGGATCAGCCGACGCGTATTGCGGTGGTTCCTCGAAAAGGCGGTGAGCCGAAATGGTTCGAATTTCCGACCTGCTATATCTATCATGTGATTAATTCGTGGGAGGAGGAAACGCCGAACGGGACCGAGGTGGTGATGGCTGCCTGTAAAATGGTACCGAATGGATTTAAACCTGACCCTCAATATGGTCCTTTCGCGGCGATGGCAGATGTATTGGCTTTACGCGCGCAGCCCTTTATCTGGCGGATGAATATGCAAACCGGGGAGGGGCGCGAAGAACAGATCGATGATGCGCTTTCGGAATTTCCGGTGGTTGATACGCTAAAGGCGGGTCGTAAGACGAAACATTCCTACCATGTCATTTTCGACGATTGTATCGAGCAACGTTTCTCCGGCTTGGTCAAATATGACCTCGAAACCGGAAAAAGCGAACGGCACTACTTTCCCAAGGGTGTTTTCGGCTCGGAGCCGGTTTTTGTCGCCAATGATGACGGCGAAGAAGGCCATCTGATCACATTTACAAGCGATCTTGCTGGTAAGTCAGAGGTTCACATTATCAACACAAGTGATATGAGCGCTGAACCCGTCGCCAAAGTAAAGCTACCGCAGCGCGTGCCGCTCGGCTTTCATGGGACTTGGGCTCCGGCTGTATAGTATTGGTACGGAATTATTCCGCGGCAGTTGCGTGTTCTTCGCTTTGCTTATGGAGTTTATCCATATTGCGTCGATGCATCGCGCGTCGCCAACTCCGCGGCCAGAAATAGGGCGAGAACCGAATAACTTTCCGTTGCAAAAATGGTTTACGCCGCCGCGTGGCAACGCCTGTTAAATCTTCATTTTCAAAAAGATCATTTTGCAAATCGCCGATTGTTTCATCCGCACTCGGTGCAGTCTGTGGTTCCTGCGCAGGAACTTCGATCGGCGTTTCTTCCTCGGCGGTTGGTTCGTCCTCCGCCGATTTGATATAAGGCGTTTCCTCTTCAGAAAGCGACGCAACCGCACGCTCAACCGTACTTAGCGGTTGTTGCTCTGCGTTTTCGGGCTTGGCCCCATTGTTATCGTCGCTATTCGCCATAGGCGATCTTTCGATATTTAATTCAGCCGGTGGTATCGGCGTATTCGGCGCACCCGGCAGGGCTGGCGATCCAACGCTGATCCCCTTCAGAAAATACGCCGAACCAGCGCCGACGGAAAGGGATACCGGCTTGTCCATGCCGCCGACAAATGGGGTCGGTCTTGGCTGGGAAGGCTGCGCTTCCGGCGTTTGTTCTTGCGAAGTCGCTGATAAATCGGGCGTTTCAACTTCTGCGGGTTTTTCGCTCGCAGCAGCTTCGCGTGTTTGAGCATCTGCGTTAATTGCAGATTTTTGCACGGCTGGCTCATCAGAAAGCAATGATCCGGTGTCAGCGGATTGAACATCCGGTTCGGTCGGTTGCTCGCGCTCCGGTGCATTCGTCATCGCGGATTCCTCAGCCGAAGACGGTGTTTCTGCGGTAAACGCCCGGCTGAGTTTCTCTTGCATATCGCGCGGCACAGGGCTAGCCGCCGTAACGTCATCGAATAACGCATCGTCGTTTTCCGTCGCGGTGCGAAGGCCCGCCTTGGTTTTCGCCCGTTCGATTGCTGCGTTTTTCCGTGCCGCTCTCGCTTTGGCCCGTTTGGCGAGGGCAAGGGCCTTGGCTTTCTCGCGGGCTTTGAGTTTTTTGTCTTCGTCGCTCTCAACCTGTTTGGCCGCTGGTTCTTCGGTCGGCGATTGCTCAGGCTCAGGTGCCGTAGCCGCTTTATCATAGCGGGCAACGCGCTCATTCAAGCGCTCGATCAATGCATCTTCCTGTTCCGGTTGCGGCTGCGATGCTTCGGCTTCATCGGCTGGCGCAGCGGTTTGTGGTTCGGGCGCGGCCGTGCGGAATAATGCCGTCAGATTTTCGGCGCTTAAGGGTTCAAGCCCCAAAAGCTCGCGCACATCATTGATGCGGTGCGGCCGGAATTCTTTGATGTCACCAACTTTACCGAGATGGTTGCCTTGCGCAGCGGTAAAGCCCAGACCACGCAATGCAGAAAGCGATGCCTGATCCTCAACCCCTACGGCAGTGATCGCAGCATTTGCTGTGCTCGCGATATCCAGAAGATCGGCGATCGCGGAAAGGCCGGGGCCTCTCACGGTGCGGGCGAAGCGTAAAATCGCGGAACCGCCTGTTTTGATCTCATCGAACGGAAAGGGATCCAATGTGCGAAGAAGATCATTCGCGCGGCCGCGCACTTCGATGGCAAGGCGCGCGCCCGTATCGGCCAGACGCTTGAAATGTCCTGACGCCACGTCGATCGGCATATCCACCGGCGGCATCGGGCATTCTAGGGTCACCAGATCCGGCGGGAAATTATAATCGCGCAATAGTTTGATGAAGTGCGAAGCGAAGGCATCATCGCTCAAATCGCTAAGGGCGAGATTGACAGAGAGGCCCGGCGCATAGGGGCCGCGCCATTCATTATAGGCGCTAAGTGCGTTGGCCAGAACGAATCGGGTGAGCTCGCTCATCCGGCCCTGGCTCTCGAAGAATGAAATGAAGGCACCAGGCGGCAGCATGCCCAATTGGGGATGATGCCAGCGCACAAAGGTTTCGACGCGCGCGAGCGCACCATTTCCTAGATCGAATATCGGTTGAAACAACACTTCGAAGTTGTTGTTTTTCAACGCGTTATCGATATCAACGTTGGAAAGCCGTACTGCCTGTGCGCCCATCCGAAAGCCCTTCCGTCAGCCAAACTGGCCGCGATCCCCAATTAACATTCTGTCCATACTCCTTGGCGCGGGTTAATTCTCGCTGAACAGAACCGGGGAGTCTTAAGAAGAATTACCATGTGGCGATTCATGGATGCGCGTAAACCACTAGTTAACCAAGAACGCAGGTTCTTACTAATCAATAATCAAATTGTTCGCTCAGAATTCGCTCATCGAGGGACTGCCCCTGATCGAACAAAAGCGTCATGGTAATATCACGTGCTTCGCGCGCTTCAACATGGGTGACGTCACGAACTTCCTGATTGTCGGCCACGGCAGAAATAGGTCGCTTTTCGTTTTCCAACGTCTCGAATTCCACAACCGCGTCATGAGGCAACAAAGCGCCGCGCCAACGGCGAGGGCGAAAGGCACTGATCGGCGTCAGGGCCAACATATGCGCACTGATCGGCAGGATCGGCCCATGCGCCGAAAGGTTATAGGCAGTCGACCCGGCTGGCGTTGCCAAAAGCACGCCGTCACAGGTCAGCGATTCCATACGCACCCGACCATTGACTGAGATGCGAATACGCGCCGATTGGCGCGTCTCACGGAACAATGAAATTTCATTGATCGCTTTTGCGGTCTTCACTTCACCGGTAATGGTGGTGGCCTTCATGGTCAGTGGATGAATATTTGTCGGTTCTGATTGTGCGATTCGTTCTTTCAGGCCGTCAATCTCTGCATCGTTCATCATAAAACCGACCGTACCCCGATTAAATCCGTAAATCGGTTTTTCGCAGGTCATATGCGCACGCAGGACGTCCAGCATAAAGCCATCGCCGCCGACAGCGACGATGACATCGCAATCCTCGACGCTATGATTGCCATAGCGTTTTTCGAGTTGTTTCCCGGTTTCCGCCGCTTCTGGCTTATCACTCGCGAAAAAAGCCAGCCGCAATTCTTTTGCCGTTGGTAACTCTCGCGGCATTGTGAGGGATAGATTTGCGTCACTGGGGTGTTTTCGGGTTATGATGCGCCGAGCCATACCCTGACCAAAAAATTTCATAGACGCTTATGCCCCTTGATCTTCCGACCGCTCAGAATTCGGCCAGTGTACTCGAAACTTTCGCCCGCGTCAGGGGCGATAGCGAAGCGCTCGCCAAGCCGCTGAGCCCGGAAGACTGCATGATACAGTCAATGGAGGCCGCAAGCCCGGCAAAATGGCACCTCGCACATACAAGTTGGTTCTTTGAAACCTTCATATTGGTGCCGAACGCCAAATTGGTGCCGAACGCCAAAGATTACAGCCCATTTCACCCTGATTTCGGATATTTATTCAATTCCTATTACAATCAAATCGGCGAGATGCACCAACGCGGCAAGCGCGGGATGCTGTCGCGCCCATCACTCCAAGATGTGCTTTCCTATCGCAGTTTCGTAAATGACGCATTGATCCGGCTCGTGGAAGACGCAGATGAAAAGACATTTGCGGCCATTGAGCCACTTATCCTTTTGGGGTGCTCGCATGAGCAACAGCATCAGGAATTATTGTTAACCGATCTCCAGCACGGGCTTTTCCAGAACGCAATGAAGCCCGCCATATATAAAGACGCGCGCGAAGGTGAGGGCGGTGGTGCTCCGCTTAAGTGGCGTGAAATGGAAGGCGGTGTTTGCAACATTGGATGGAACGGTGACGGATTCGCCTTCGACAATGAGCAACCGCGCCACAAAGTCTATTTACATCCGTTTGAACTTGCGAACCGGCCAGTGACCAATGGCGAATTTATCGAGTTCATCGAAGATGGCGGATATCAAGAACCATTGCATTGGCTATCAGATGCATGGGAAGTGATAAACCGCGACCGTTGGACCGCACCGTTATATTGGCGGAAATCCCAAACCGATAATAAATGGTATCGGTACTCGCTCTTTGGTGAGGTGGAAATTGATCCGCATGCCCCGGTTTGCCATGTCAGCTCCTATGAGGCCGCCGCTTATGCGAGTTGGATTGGCGCGCGATTGCCGACCGAATTTGAATGGGAAGCAGCAGCCTCATTATTCCCGCTTGAAGGACGCTTCTTAAAAGGCGGCGCACCATTCTTGCCAAAGCCTGCCAGCAATCTCGAAAACGACGATCGATTGTTACAGCTTTTCGGTGACGTGTGGGAATGGACGGCGAGCCCCTATGTGGCCTATCCGGGCTTTGCTGTACCGCCCGGTGCCGTCGGCGAATATAATGGCAAGTTCATGTCGGGGCAGATGGTCCTGAAGGGCGGGTCTTGCGCCACGCCCGAAGGCCATATCCGCGTGAGCTACCGTAATTTCTTCCCGCCCGAAGCGCGTTGGCAGTTTTCCGGCTTCCGCTTGGCGCGCGACTGCAATTGATACATGCATTATTGCCGGGCTGCGGTTATTCTCGCGAAAAATACGTTCATTTTTCGAAGGAGAAACGGTCATGAATGCGCAAACCGAGCGAGCAGAAGCAGTCGGTCAAACATCAGGATTTAATGTCCCGGACCCGCAGACCCTTCCGTCGCTCAAGGGTAAGGTCAGCGACGAAGAGTGGCGATTGCGTTGCGACCTGGCGGCGACTTATCGCTTGGCCGCGCTTTATGGCTGGGATGATATGATCTTCACGCATATCTCCGTGCGTTGCCCGGATGAGGGCGGCAAGGAACGCTTTCTAATTAATCCGTATGGCGTGTTTTTCGACGAGATGACAGCAACGTCGCTCGTCAAGGTTGATGTCGAAGGGCAGGTCGTCGCCGAGACGCCATATTTCTCAAACCCGGCCGGCTTTACCATTCACTCAGCGCTTCACATGTCGCGCGATGATGCCCATGCGGTTCTTCATTTGCATACGCCCTATGGGGTTGCTGTATCAGCGCAGCAAGGCGGCCTAAAGCGTTATACCCAATTTGCAATGATCGTGCATGATGACATCGCCTATCACGGCTATGAGGGCATTGCGACCGACCATGACGAGCGCGAACGCATTGTCGCCGATATGGGGAACCACAATTTCCTGATCTTGCGCAATCACGGTACACTGACGGTTGGCGCGAATTGCGCAACGGCGTTCTTGCGGATGTATTTCCTTGAACAAGCCTGCCGCGCGCAAATTCTGGCGCAGTCCGACACGAAAGAGCCGCTTGAAGAACCGGCAGAAATGGGCGCGAAAGTCCTGCAACAGGGGGCACCGGCATTTGTACCGGGGATTGGCGACAATCTCGCCTGGCCGGGACTTATCCGAAAGCTCAATCGCGCCAATCCCGGCTTTGACGTCTAAGCCCTATTGCATGGTCTTGAGATAGGCGATGATGTCGGCCCGTTTGGCGTCATCGCGCTGGCCCACATAGGCCATCCGGTTTTTCGGAATGAAATCCCGTGGGTTCTTCATGAACGCATCAAGCGCCTGATCATCCCAAACCACGCCGCTTTCTTTCATCGCTTTTGAATAGGCAAAGCCCTCGCGAGCGCCCGCAGGCGTGCCAACCACAGCATAGAGATTAGGGCCAACGCGGTGGGAATCACCTTCGCGCACCGAATGACATACCGCACATTCATTGAATGCTTTCCGGCCCCGTGATTCGGCAGTTTCCGGTGCCGCCGCCGCGGCAGTCTGCGCAGAACCTGACTTTTCCTCGGCTTTTTCGCCGCATCCAGCAAGCGCGAGCAGGGCGAAAAGGCTTAAATACATCTTCATGGGGCCGTTAACTCCGTTTTTTTTGCAACAACCCCCTTTACCCCCCTAGTCAGACGCAATGCAATCCTCTATCGAAGCGCCCGCGCCCCTATAGCTCAGCTGGTAGAGCAACTGATTTGTAATCAGTAGGTCCGCGGTTCGAGTCCGTGTGGGGGCACCATTTTCCCAAAAATGAATTGATGATCGCGCCGCGAGGTCTGGGCCCATCAAGATCGTCTGGGGTCGGTGATTGGTTCAATTCCTTGAATATTCAAAAGACATCGATAGACCTCGTATATGTAGCCACCTCGGTGATTCGGGGGCTTCCGCGAAATGGTTGAACCTTTTGGCGCAAAAGGTGCCGGTCAGAGTTACTGGTGCTCGCTAGGCAGGGCTATGGCGGGAATTGCTGAATCCTATAGCCTGTGCGATGGTAGAAACATGATTGAGCTTGTCCAAAGTAACAAGGCCACCTGATATCTCTAACCATGTGGTGTCGCCGGGGGTGATATAAATTTGAAATATGCAGAAAAATCAAGGTAACGTACGTATAAAGATTGATAAACTCAACATAAGAATATTGGAGACCTTGCAGACGGAAGCGCGAATTTCATATCCCAAGATGTCGAGTAAGGTGGGACTTTCTCCGAGCCCTTGTTTTAATCGGGTCAAAAAACTTGAAGAAGGTGGGGTTATTAACGGGTATCATGCCGACGTGAATTTACGTGCGCTAGCCCCCCACGTGTCAGTTCTGACGATGATTCAATTCGATAATCATGGTCAGGAGAACGAACGACTTTTTCGAGAATTTGTCCAAAAAACGGATACCATTGTGAGCGCTCAACAGGCGAGTGGGCAAATCGATTATATTCTTTATTTCGTATGTCCTACTATGCAGGCCTATAGGGACACGGCTGATCGTTTGCTTGAAGAAAATCCGGCAGTCGTGAAATTAGAAACAATCATTTTATTAGATCAGGTCAAAAAATTCACCGGGTACCCACTGCAGGAATTGCTGAATTCCACGTAGCGTGCCTCATTGACCGTCGAACAGAAATACCGTTTCTGTGCGGAATTCATGGTTTGGTTCATTGTTCACTGTCGTAGTCTATAGACCGAGCGCGATCAGGGCTCGCAAGCGCGCCAGTATTGTTCGACCCGAGACTTAATGGTCAGGGCTTCCGCCCAACGGTCAGATAGTTCCTCGCCATCGGCGTTTGTAATGGCATAGGGAGGCGGGCCGAGTTCGCACAAAAATACGAGGGCGTCGTCATCGCTCATCCGTCGCCGCCAAGATTCTATTCCGCGTTTCCAAAGCCAATGATAAAGCTTTAGGTGGTCATTGTACTGAGGGAAGTTAATTGGTACCTGAATTTGTTGATGGCTTGAAACGCGCCCTTGAAAGCTGAACGACCTCTGAATAAGGCGATCAAAGAGCTGCTCAAAGGTTTTCCCAATGGGCGGCTGTAATTCTCTATTTAAAACATAATGAGAGAAGTCGCCACAAAGATTCATTTCTGGGATAGAATCCAGCAATTCCAGCGTAAAAAACATATCGTTAGTTATGCAATTGCGATGGGTCTCAAATAGGAGCGGCATACCAACATCCGCCGCGAGATTTATCCAATTGCGGATGATCGGAATGGCTCCCGAAACATTTAGCGGAAAAACCATTCCCACGGTCACGCAGAAACGTGCATCCATCTCCTTAGCAAACTTGATTAGCTCTACAAACTCATTGTCATTGCGGGGAAAGATATTTACCTGACATTCTAGGTTTCGTTGTTCCAGTAACGGCTTGTATAAAACGCCGTCAGAAACTTCGTTGATGTCAACATCGATGGAGACGCCAGAAAAGCCAGCGTCTGCAATACGATCCAGGATGCGTTCTTTGTCAGTGATCGGAACGCCGCTTGCATCCTGCATTGCCCATAATGACTGATAAACTTTCAGCGTTTGCATATATCAATCAACCCAACCTAATAGGTTGCCACATCACGTCCACAGAAGCGTGAGGACTTGTCCGCGATAAGTTTTCTTATCATGTGCCATTGGAACGCCTGATAAGTGATTGTTGGCGGTTCTTTCTCCAATGTTCCAAATATTTCTTGATGAAGCGCGGGTAGGCGAAAGAACGGTACGGAAGGATAGAGATGGTGGGCAGTATGATATTGCATATTCCACATCAACCATCGCATTACAGCATTCGTTTTTATGGTGCGCGTATTTATTAGAATTCCCGCTTCATTGGGCATTCCTGTATGTTCTGTGATGTTCTGAAGCTGATGAACCCATTTCATGATGAAAAGCGGAAGTAACCAAAACTGAATCGCCGCCCATGATTGAAACCAAACTGAAATGATCAGAATAATCAAATACCCCACCATATTTTCTCGCACTTCTCGTTGGGCATCTTTGTACTGTTTCTCTGAAAGGTAGGGCCAAATGTTAATTCCCAATGTCAAATAGACGAGTTCCCTGATGCGAATGAACCAATAGGATGGGCCGAGTACGTAAAGGAGGTAAGTGGTAAGTGTGAAAGGTTTGGTTCCGATTAGTTCTGCGTCCTTTTTAAGGTCTTGCGTATACCGATGATGTTCCATGTGTTCCGATCGGTCTAATGATTTGCAAACCAAAATCGTAAACGAGAACAATCGCCCAAAAAGGTCATTTAGCTCTTTGGTTTTAAACACAGTACGATGAGAGAATTCATGAATACCCGCATATAGGCATGCCAATAGAACGCCTTGAATGACAAAAAAGACGACGCCAAGCCAATGCCCCCAGAAATGAGAAAGAAGTGCGGTATTCAGAATTATTGCGCCTATATGCGAGCCGGTTTTGATCCAGCCTTCTTTGTTGGATTTCTGACTAAGATCTCGCAAGCGCTTAGGAGATATTACTTGAAGGTCCTTTGCGAAATGTTCCATTCGACAGCTCCTTAAAGCCTTTAGGTGGTGGCAAACCATTCTCGATTTAGGCGAGCAAATTTTTCGAACTTCAGGCGCTCGTTCCGCAACTTGATCGGAGCGAAAACAGACGTCCGCTAACAAGAGAAAATTTAAGCCTCATCATAATTCGTTTTCTCTACGCGATATTGTTCTGGGTAGGTAACGGATTCAGCCAACCCAAGAGTATCTAGCTCTCGTAGAGTATCATGTTTTAGCCTCACTCTAAGCGCACTTGTCAACACGGCGAAAAGCCAGCAATGAAGCCAATATCAGGACTTCTGACCCCTGTGGTAGAGATTATTTTCTCAGCGCTCTAATTTCAGAAAGATCTTTCGAAACGTGCATATTAAAAAAACGATGCATCTTTGATTTTCTTGCGAAATATCAGGAGACTGATCATATTCACTGCATAAACAAATGCTATTAAGCGCAGTTAATAATTGAGGGGTGCATTATGGCGTATTTTCAAGCGAATACTCGATGGATGGGAAAGTCGAAGTTGCTTACGACGACGGCAGCCATATCGATTGTGACCGGATTTGGTGGTCAGGCGTCAGCGATGCAGCCAACCGACGTTACGGTAGAGGAGGAGGCCGCCGATGACCTGACGTCTGGAAGTGACGAAATTGTCGTCGTTGGTAAAAAGAGATTTTTCAGACCGACGGACGGGTCCAGTGCCACGAAGTTTGACCTGCCGATACAGGACACGCCTCAGAGCATTACGGTTATTACAGACGACCTAATAAACACCACACAGCCAGACGATATTTTGAAAATCGATAAGTATGTCGCTGGCGTGTACAATTCCAATGATGGAACTGGTCATTTTGCCAATCTTGGCGGTAGCAGTTTGGTCGCCCGGGGCTTTCGTATCAGCGGCGATAACGGGTCCAAAATCAATGGGTTTTCTACATTGAGCGTTTTTCGACCTGATTTCTCCAGCATTGAGCGCGTGGAGGTTGTAAAGGGACCGACGGCCATCATTTACGGCGTCAATAATTATGGCGGTACCATCAACACGGTTACAAAAAAGCCGTTAAGTGAATTTCGTCATGCGCTTTCTGCGACGTATGGCTCTTATGATTTTAAGCGTGTTGAAATCGACAGTGGTGGTCCTCTGACGACCAATGGAGATCTGAAGTACCGTCTTACCGGTGCCTGGCAGGATCGTGGATTTATTCAGGACGGTGCCGATAGCGAAAAAATTGCTGTTATGCCGGCAATTGAATGGGAGATTAGTCCGTCGACGTCAGCAAATGTTATTATGTTTTATCAAAACGAAGTGCTGATACCAAACAGGTCCTACACACTTATCCAAAATTCCGAGGGTGATATTGTTCTCCCTTATGAGCTTGATAGGAATGTGTTTCTAGGCTTACCAGATTACAATAGAGACGAGATTGATCACCTTCAGTTCTTAGGCGGGTTCACTCATGAATTTGCTTCTGGGTTAAAACTAGAAGCGCAAGCTGGTTATTCAAATACGGAGTCTGACGCGCAAGCGGTGTACACCTATAACTATTTTCCAGCGACGCTTTATACCGGTGTTTATAATCGGTCTCATGATAAAGCAATTGAGACTTATGATGCAGAACTTAGGTTCGGTGGAGATTTCGAGCTATTTGGAAGAAATCACAAATTCCTCATCAATTCTGAATACAGAAAAATTCAAAGAGATGATCCGCGTCACGCCTATGTTTACCTAGGTGCTGTGGATCAGTTTAATCCGGACTTTTCATTTATCGATACCAGTGATCCGGGTTTCGAATCGCCACTCGCTGGCTTTACGAAAGAAGAGCGCGAGAATTTCGCGATTGGTGGCCAGCTACTACTCAGCCTGACAGATCGGCTGTCCGTTTTGGTAGGTGGGCGGGGAACACGTTCCCAAATCGTATATAGGGATGTTCGTGACCTGGTCGGTACGATCGACCCAGAGTTCGGGACATTTGACGTCAGCGCAGACTTTACGGTCACCAAATTCACCCCACGCGTTGGGCTAGTGTATGAATTTTCGGATGAGGTTAATGGCTATCTTAGCTATACTGAGGGCTTTATTCCCCAAACGGGAACGACGCGTGACGGTGGGGTCATCGATCCAGAAACGGGCCAACAATTTGAAGGCGGATTCAAATTTGAGTTTTTCGAGGGTGCTCTGGGCGTTAACACCGCTGCCTATTACATCGAAAGAAAAGGCGTAGGCGCACCTGATCCCTTAAATGGGCCAGGCGATGATTTCAAAGTCGGGGGACGAGAACAACGAAATTACGGCTTTGAGTTTGAAGCATTGGGTGAAATTTTCGAAGGCGTGAATATCGTCGCTACGTATTCTTATCAAAACGCCAAGATCACGCATGATATTGAATATCCTGATATAGTAGGAAACGAAGTTGCACACGTACCGCGTCATTTAGGCAGCGCTTTTGTTCAGTACCAATTTCTCGAAGGTGTTCTGCAAGGGTTATCCGCCAATATAGGCTTTAATTACTATGGTTCGTATTATCATAGATCGGATAATGCTTTTAGGTTCCTCGTGCCGGATAGGCATACGTTTGACGCGGGCGTTGCCTACGAGATTACCGAAAATGTAAATCTTAATGTCACGGTCACTAATTTCACTGATGAGCTTAATATCTTTACCTCTACCGGTGTTCGATACAGTGAATTTGTTTTCGAAGATCCACGCACGGTCAAGGCGCGTTTGCAAGTTGCCTTTTAAGCAGGGACTAAGAAGCGGCGCGGTTCAAAGCCTGCGCCCTTCATTTGCGCGGAAACTCACTACGAGCGAACAATCCGCTGATTGAGTTGTCGCCTTCGTGGGGGCCTCCACCCACTTTTTCGAGCGGGTAAGTTTTGGCTCTTGAAAACATGCCTGTTGCCGTGTGTCATGTCTCAATAGCTATGCATGCGACGAGTATGCAGACATGAGCGCGTTTTATCGGCGTCATTTGCCGGGGAACTTATTATATGATGCTGGTGAGCGTGATCGAAACGGTGGTCGGTATTATTTGGGGACCACCTCTACTCATTTTATTGTTCGGGTTTGGGCTTTTTCTGACCATTCGTTTGCGGTTTTTTCCGATTACCTCCATCGGCGGTTTATTTCGTGCCCATCAAAATGGAAAACGCACGATTGGTGATGGGGATATCTCGCCCATTGAAGCCCTAATGACCGGGCTATCATCAACTGTAGGAACAGGAAATGTTGCCGGCGTTGCGGTCGCTTTAAGTATGGGCGGGCCCGGCGCAATATTCTGGATGTGGATGACGGCATTGCTCGGTGCAGCATGCAGCTACACGGAAACAGTTCTGGCTGTGATGTTTCGAGAAAAGGGAGAAAACCAAGAATATCAAGGTGGGCCGATGTATTATATGGAAAAAGGAATCGGTCGAACCGGGAAAGTACTCGCCTTATTGTTTGCAAGTGCCGGTGTTTTGGCATCACTCGGTACCGGTGCTGCAATTCAAGCGCATTCCATTGCAGATGTTTTTAAAGCTTCGTTCGGATTGCCGAACCTGTTCATCGGTGTTGTGCTGGCATTCGCAACCGGTGTCGTAATTATTGGGGGTATAAGCAGAATTGCCAAAGCGGCACTGTTGCTGACTCCGATCATGGCGATCGCTTACATAGTGGGTGCCTGTACCATAATTTTTTTGAATGCAGATCGACTGCCTGATGCATTTATATCCATCATTCAGGGCGCGTTCGGATATGACGCCGCGATAGGGGGCTTTTCTGGCGTGATGTTTCTTTTAGCGCTACAGCGCGGTGCGGCTCGCGGCTTTTTCTCTAACGAAGCAGGGCAAGGAACTACGCCGATGATTTATGCCTCTGCGAAAGGGGACAATCCTTCACGTCACGGGACCTACGCAGCAACCGGCGTGTTATTTGATACGATTGTCGTTTGTTCCATGACCGCGTTAGCGATTTTAACGTCTGGAATTTTTGATGTTGGTTGTTCAATGTTGACACCGTCCGCCGACGCGGCAGTCAGTGCTAACTGTAAGACTGGAGCGGCCTTAACCGCCGCCGCATTTGAAGCGGGTCTCCCTGGAATTGGTGAAACGCTTGTATCTGTTTGTTTGCTTTTGTTTGCTTGGACGACGATCCTTGGGTGGAGTATCTACGGAGAGCGCTGTAGCATTTACGTTTTTGGTGTGAAATCGGTTACAACGTTTCGGTGGTTTTGGATCGCGTCAACATTATTCGGAGCGCTTGGTTTCAGTACCTTTGTTGAAAGCAATGTTGTTGCGACAAATGCGTTTTGGCTTTTAATGGATTTATTGACGGGCATGATGGCAATACCAAATTTGGTGGCGTTGCTATTCCTTTGGCCCCTTGTTGTGCGTCATCACAATCCAAGATCTTAGTCGATATTCGACTCCGCCATGCTAATTCACGGACTTATTCGACACTGAATTAGCAACGAAAGGCAACACAACTATTTGCTTGATATTGAGACCGCCAAGGGATCGGCATCAAGGCACATATTTTTATCTTCCACGCGCTTGTTTTTCAAAAACTCTTTCCAAAGACGAAAAGCACAATCGCTTCGTGGTAAGACGACATGTTTGTGATTTTTGAATCTCGCGAACTGACTATTTTCGAATTGATCATTGGCCAATATGGCGTCTTCTAAGGGGGTGGCCATGTCATAGTCACCGTTTATGACTAAAACCGGAAGGTCTTTCCGCGTTTCGCCAAGTCGGTGCCGGACCTCAGTCGGGCGGTTTTCCGGCGGTGATGGCCAAAATATACAATAACCGTAATGATTCAGTTCCGATGGCCGCGCTACCCATTCGTCGACCGTAAATGGATCAAAGCTGTCGGCAGGTAACTTGCTAGCGGCATCGGTCAATTCAGCCTTCCGATCCGCTATGCTGGATTGATCATTCCACGGATGAGTCATCTCCGGGCAATCGACCGCCCACGCGACAGTGAATGAATGCCCGCTCGAATTTAGATTTTCACCTGTTTTATAAGAGACAGCACGCATGGCTATCGATTCAAGGTCACTCCAATCGCCAGATTTTTGAGCCTTTATCAAGGCCCCAATAACCGGAACGCGCCAGATAGTCGACGCGGCCCCACGGCTCTTATCGATATTAGGCTGCCGAAGTACCAGACTTGCTAGTAGGCTTGGGTTGAGTTGATCGTATTGGTCCAGATAGGAAGTTTCTTCTTTGTTGGGAAAATCGAGAGGGCGCGGATTGTTACGCAACTCCTTTACTGCCCAGGTGAGGGCATTTAGTGCTTCGTCTCCATTGCATTCACCGCTTCGATCACAGGCCTGATGGAATTGCCTTCTCATTGCGGAATAAAACGACGGATGAAAATCAGGATAAACCAATGGGTACGCACCATCTAAGGCGAGCGTGCGAACGGCATCCGGGTACATCGAAGCGTAAACTGTTGAAAGGTTAGTGCCATAAGAAAAAGCATAAATATCGAGCTGATCTAAACCAAGCGATCGTCTAACGAGATCGAAATCACGTGCAGTATTTGCTGTTGAGATATGAATCCTGTTCGGCCCAATCTGTTCAGCACAGGTATTTATAACGCCGGGTTCAGCATAATGTTTTTCTTCTAGAATAGAGCAGTCAAATTTCGTTGATAAACCTACACCGCGTGGATCAATGCCAAGTAACGCCCGGTTACCGATCATTAGGCGCATGCGAAATTCGGTAAAATTCCATGTATCGAGTGAGGCGCTGATTGCTCCGCCGGGACCGCCATGAACGATCTGAACGGCCTTTTTTCTCCCGAAAGAGGGAAATGCGGGTTGGTGGTAAATGAACGCTACTTGTATCGAATTTTCCGCTGGATTTTGATAATCGAGAGGGGCGGAAATCAAGCCGCACCGTGCATAGGGATACCGTTCCGGACATTTTACTTCTGTTATCGGTATGTCTGAATGTGCCGAGACCAAAGCCGGACCACGCGTATGGAGGCGCGCGAAAACAATCGTGACAAAAATGCCGATCACGAGGAGGATGAATAAACAAAACAACGAAAATATTCTCATCCCCGTTCATCCCGTATATTGCGTTATGTGAAAAGTAATCGGTGCACGTATTGGATTGAATTAAAAATCTGTTTACCCTCAAGACCCGCGAAGACTATAATATTTTTCAATCTATAGTGAAACGCAATCAAGAAGTAGGTTTTTTCATTTTGTGGCCGAATACGAAAGGATCTTCCAAATTACAAAGATAGATTCAGATAATAAGCGGCAATTATTGCAGGCAATGGTCGCTCAGGAGAGCGGTCAGTACCTTGATGCTATTAAAATTTATCGAGCGATCTTGGATGTCTCTCCGCGTAATCAGGACGCGTTGCATCATTTCGGAATGGCTATGTACAAACTTAATCGTGTCGCTGAGGCTCGTCAGTTGTTGCAAGCGTCTCTGTTTGTAGACAATGACCAGCCAAGTGTTCACATGAATTTGGCGCGGATTTGTTTTAACGATAAATCGTTCGACGAGGCAGAGCGGCATTTAGATGAGGTCGCGCGATTGGGCGCGGAAGAATCTGATGCGCGTATTTTAAGGGGGCGTTGCTTTGCGGCGAGATCGCTTCATGTTGAGGCGGCTGAGCAATTTTTATCGGTGCTAGAGAATAATCCGGATGATCTCGATGTCGCGCTGAGGCTCGCAGATTCCTATGATAAATCGGGAAAACTGCAAGACGCAATTATGTATTACGACTACATATTACAGCGCGATCCGACCGACAGAAAAGCAAGAATAAACTATGTTTTATTGCTTCGGAGAATAGGCAGGTTGAATGATTCGCTACAGCGATGTGAGGAAGGTTTAGTCAATTCGCCTACGGACGTCGAGCTTATGCATAATCAAGCGGCTTTATATGAAGAGCTTGGAGAATTTGAGCAAGCTCATGCCGGGTATCTCAAAGTATTAGAGCGCGCTCCTCAAAATGGTATCGCCCTTGGAAGCCTTGTGCGAATGCGTCGACCGAAGCCTACGGAAGATATTCTTGGTAGGGCGAAGAAATTCGTCAACGATGAGAGCGCGCAGGAGTTTGAAAAAGTTTTCGTGCTCTATTCTCTCGGAAGCTATTTCGATAGTAACAAAGATTATCCGTCCGCTTATTTATATTATTCGCAAGCAAATGAACGACAGGCGCAGCGGACAAAATATGATAGACGTAAGATTGAGCATTTTGTTTCAAACCAGATAGCGGACAATACGCCTGATAATTTGGGTATACTTTCTTCTATAGACATCGCCGAAGATTATTGCCCAATTTTTATCCTTGGTATGCCCAGAAGCGGCACCACCTTAACTGAGCAGATAATCTCCAGTCATAGCAAGGTGTTTGGATGTGGTGAGGTGGACTTTTTCGTGAAGTCATTTGGCTTCGGGGATAAACCGGATTTAATGCGACGATATTTTGACAAAAACGGAAAACACTCAACGCATTCTCTAACAGCCCTACGAAACCGATATATTGATCACATCAAAAATGTTTTCGGTGAGCATAAGGTCTTCACCGATAAGATGCCGTTTAACTTTCTTTATACGGGGTTGATCCGCACAATATTTCCCGAAGCGAAAGTTATTCATTGTGTGCGCCATCCAATAGATGTGTGTTTGTCGTGTTATTTTCAAAACTTGACCGGTAATCACGGCTTTTCAATGTCGCTGGAGAACGCCGCCCATTACTATCTCAGCTACTACAAGATCATGAGCCATTATAAAGACCTATTGGGAGAGACGCTTGTTACGCTTAGATATGACACGTTGGTCACAGATTTTGAATCTGAAAGTAAACGCCTGATATCAAGCTGTGGGTTACAGTGGGAAGAGGCATGTTCTGAATTTTATAACACAGATCGTGCAGTGATGACGCCTAGTAATTGGCAGGTTCGACAGCCCATATACAGGTCATCGTTAGAACGTAGGAATAATTACGCTCCTTATTTAAAAATACTCGATGAAGCATTGGCAGTTCCCATCCAGGAATTCGAAAACGGTAGAGGGATATACGGCGATATTGAGTAAAGAGAGGAGTGCGGAACAATTAATCAGGAAAATGAAATAATTCTGAAGTCAAAGGCAGCGCTGGAATGCGGGGATTATCAGGGCGCAGTTCAGGTTTTGAGAGAATTTCTGACCGATAATACAGGGTCTGCTACCATATTTTTACTCATGGGATCAGCTTTATTGAAGTTATATAAATATGAAGATGCCAAGGTAGCATTCGAGCAAGCTTGCGTTCTTGATCCCACTAATTCCGATGCAATTATTGGAAATGCGATTGCCTCGCGGAACGTTGGGGCATTGGAAGAAGCAACTGAATTGTTGAAGGAAGCTATGCTCCTGCGACCGGAATCAGTGACCTCTAGAAGCGAGCTAGCCCATACGCTTATTGAATTAAATAGAGCGGATGAGGCTAAGCTGGTGCTGGACGACTTACCGGCGCACGTACGAGAGACCGTCCGCATTGATACGCTCTATGCGGAAATATTCGCGGCGCAAGGTGATTTTGACGCGGCCAATCGTGTTGTTACGCAGGCTTTAGAGCGTTCACCCGATAATTCCGCCGCTTTGCTTTTATTATCAAAGATTGATGCGTGCTCAAACTTACTATCCAACCCCAATCTTTATCAAAAATTGGAAAACCCAAGCAGTACATTTGAGGAAAAAAGGGATCTCGGATTTGCGCTTGGACGTTCAGCGGAGGCACGCGGGGATTACGACGCGGCATTTCTGGCATATCAGCGTGGCAATGAGGCGCAGAACAGCCTCGCAGAAGCGGCGGTTGGTGCTTATAGCGTCGAAGACCATGAACGGCTTATCGATAGAACAATGAAGATATATAGCCATGAGCGCGTAGCGGCCCTTGCGCGCTATGGGGTCGATGACGGTCGACCAATCTTTATCGTTGGCATGCCGCGATCAGGCACAACACTAATAGAACAGATTTTATCCGCCCATCCGGATGTTTTTGGCGCTGGTGAGAGACAAGCACTTGCAGATGTCAAAAGTTATTTTGAAAAAGTAGCCGTTAGAACTGACACGACCTTGGCTCAAACCGTACCGGAAGCATTTTTCCGCCGCGCAACCGAATTATATTTTTCGAACTTGGCGAATGAGGCGACGCAGTGTGCCAAATTTACTGATAAAAACCCTCACAATTTTTTGTTGATTGGCTTAATACGAATTCTGATGCCACGTGCACGAATTATTCATTGTCGCCGCAACCGGCTCGATACGTGTATTTCCAATTATTTTCAGGTTTTTTCTCACCGACATAATTATTGCAATCGGCTTGATGATTTAGCGCACTATTATCGCCAGTATTTACGGCTGTTCAATTATTGGAACGAATATCAAAAGGATGATATTTTCGAGATTGAATACGAGTCACTGATTGAGCAACCGGAACATAATGTCCGCAATTTGCTTCAGTTTTGTGGTTTGAGTTGGAATGAAAGTTGTTTGGCATTTTATAAGAACAGTCGTCTTGTTTACACGCCCAGCCAGATGCAGGTTCGGAAACCTATCTACACATCATCCGTCGGTCGTTGGCAGCACTACAAAAAATTCTTGACGCCATTGATGTCTGGCCCCGATGCGATTTCTCAATTGCGTTAGGGCAGTTACGTAATTGAATTGTGACAGGCAAATACGCGTTTTGTGACGTTTCTCATGCCTGTCATGGGGCCAACTAGCGATAAACGTGAAATAAATCTGTCGCGTTGCGGGTGGGGCGTCGTCCGGTTTCCAGATGGAGCACCCAAATGCAGATCGTGCGTTTCAGGCCAGATTGTGCGATTACGGGTCTGATCTGATTTCGAGGTAACTGAACATGAAATATAGTCTAAGCCTTATGATCTCTATAACGGCACTTGTCTTTTCGTTGAATGACACTCTACCAGAGAAGGTATATGCCAAGGTGTTTGGTTCTGCGCAGCCACTAAATGGCCATAAAATAGTTGTTTCTTTTTACGAGTTGATTTCCTCTGGCAATGAATTGGTCGGCGAAGAAGTGCTGGTTTCTGGAGTGATAATTCGACACCAAAAGAATTATCCAGTTTTACTTTATGCAGATAAAAAAATGGCGGAACTCGGTGTTGTAGTGAATTCCATACAACTGCAAAGCTTTGACGAAAGTTGTCAAGTGAGTCTTTCGTCATTTAACGGTAGATATGTTTACTTAAGTGGGAAAGTTTCTTCCGGTGTAGGGCGTGCGCTCTTGGACGTAAGCGGAATACTAGTCCTCGCTGACGGTCAGCTACCTACTAGAAAAATATGCTAGTAGGGATGCTGATGAATTAATGTGATTCCTGATTTAGTTTTGCGCGTCTTTGCGCGCGGGCCGGTTCACGGGTCAAAAGCTCGACCCCGAGACGGGCTTGTATTATTATAAAGCCCGTTATTACGACCCGGAAACAGGGAGGTTCTTAACTACAGACCCCATCGGCTATGCGGACCAGATGGAATTTTATGCTTTTTTGCATAATGATTCTAACAATCGGGTGGACCCTGACGGTGTTTTTGCGCAGGCGGCTGTCATCATGGTCGGGTAATGATGTAACACCAGAAAAGACTGATTCAATGGTGAGCGTTCATCCGGTGCAGATGAGTTTTCACTCGTGATATATTTGTCTAGTGAAGTGTTTTTTTGTGATGGGGTGATCTATGCGAACGTATAAAATTAATCACTTGATGCGCAATTTTAGAGAAGCACTTGTGTTGTTAGTGCCAGTTTTTGAAACTATTGATCTTTCTTGGAAGAAAGAGTCTGATCAATACGATGATTTTGATGAAATATCAGAGGCGCTTTTTCGAAATCTTGTAGTGCGAAGCATTTCGAGCGCTATGAACAGTAGTGCTTTAATGGAAAAGCTTGTGTACGGATTTGTTCCCGCACGGCATAATATATATTCCTATATAAGAGTGCGAACATCTACTAATGATATACCGCATGGTGCATTTCTGAGGTTTGCAACTCATCGCAGTCCTTTTGATAAGGTAGTGTATTTACCGGTTTCTAACTCAAATATTCAAAATAATTCAGAAGGCATCATGGGAATTGAAGAAGTTGAATTTTCCTTTGTTAATCGCGAGAATAAAAATAATGAGGTGCAAGAAGTTTTCGAAATAAGTTTGGCATTGTGAAATTAGTGGCGTCGCCTCTGTTCGTCGCGGCATTAGGCATCCGTGCAAACATATCTGTTTTAAAAACCAATTATTACGACCCGGAAACAGGGAGGTTCTTATATACAGATCCATCGGCTATTGGTTTTGGCGGTTATGTAAGCGCGCTGAAAGATTGTGGGCTAAATGGCATTCTGGTAGGAATCCAATCTAACTAAAGGACCGAATTATGAAATTTGCACTCAGCACGGCCCTTATGAGCGTAGCTTACGCGCAATTGCTGTTCTTGTTTTTTGCGTTCCGTGAGCCCGCAAATATTCCGACAGCATTAACTTATAATTTGCTTGGGGGAGCAGGTTATTTCTTGTTATTGTGGGGAATCTCCAAAATTTGGAGGCGATAAATTCCGTACCGCGATATAACTTCAGTAGGGGCCTTCGGCCGGTAGGGCGGGTTGAGTGATCATAGCTGTGTGTAGGTCGGGATTTCTTTGCTCAGATAATCCACCAGCGCTTTCACCGCGGGCAGGGTTCCGCGCCGTGACGGCATAAGGAGGGTTAGCCTCGCTTCGGCGGCGATCCAATCAGGTAATACGCGCACCAATTGATCGGAATTGACCTCGTCGCGGCAGGTATAAGCGGGAACTGCAAGGATGCCGAGCCCGCGCATCGCCGCGTTTTTTAGGGTCACCATGTCATCGCTCGCCAGTCGCGTATTGTAGGGGATGGAGGCCGACAGATCGTCGGGTCCGGTTAGTGACCAAATTCCTTGATGCGATATCCAGCCTAGTTTGAGACCATTCAAACCGTTAAGATCATCGGGGGTCGCAGGGTGCCCATGTAATTCAAGGAATTTCTGGCTGGCAAATAGCCCCCAAGGGACGTTAGCCAATAAACGCTGGATTAGGCTTGAATCTGGTAGATCATTTGTGTGCCCACGAATTGCGAAGTCAATTCCCTCTTCGATCAAATCAACAGATTGTCCTGTTACCTGTAGCGCGATTTCAACGCCGGGATTGTCGCATAGGAAATTTGAAAGAATCTCCTTCAATACAAATTGCGCAGTACTCGCGGAACAAGAAATTGTGACGCGTCCGGATATTTCTTTTGATTGATTGTTGATGGCCGCTTCGGCCGCTTCGATATGATCGAGCGCCGCGCGCGCCTGATCGTAAAAAGCCTGGCCGATGTCTGTCACGTGGAACTGACGCGACGATCGTTGGATGAGTTTAACCCCGAGCCGTTCCTCTAGCTGTTGTATATGTCGGCTTAGGCGTGATTTGGGGACGCCGGTCGCGCGACTGGCCGCTGCGAAGCCGCGCTTTTCGACGACCTGCGCAAAATAGAAATAGTCATTTAGATCCATCGGGACGGTCCTAATCCGCTTATACGTTCCAAAAATAGAACGATAAGTTCTAATCCTAGCAGTTTTCAATCCCATTGTATCGAATATGTTGATGAAAACCGAAGAGGACGACGGAAATGAACATTCAAAGGACAAACAATGGCCAGTCTAGAGGCGCGGTGATCGGTTCGCCTGTTGATGCCCGCGCGATCAGGATTGGAGCGGGGTTCGATGCGCTGGGTTTCAAACACGAAGCGTTTGCCGGCCTGATGGACCCTTTGATCATGGTGGATCATTACACCATGACCGAGCCAACATTCGGTCCACACGGTCATGCGGGCATCTCCGCCGTGTCCATATTATTCGAAGACAGTGTTGGCGTGTTCAACAATCGCGACTCACTCGGCAATGACATTGATCTCCTGCCCGGTGACCTTTATTGGCTGAAAGCCGGTAAGGGCGGTCTTCACGATGAAAAGCCGACAATCGGTTCAAAGACCCATGGCCTGCAATTATTCGTCAACTTACCCGCAACGCAAAAGTTCGATGATCCGTCTTCGCTTCATGTGAAAGTGAAAGACATGCCGGTGATTGAGGGTGATGACCACCGTGTGCGTGTGGTGCTAGGGCAGAGCAATCAAACAAAGGGCGTCTCGTCACCGGTTCTACCCCTGACAATTCTGGATGCGCAGTTCAACAGCGGGGGGCGTTACGTCCATCATTTACCAAAGGGGCATGGCGTGTGGGTGCATCCTGTCTCAGGCGACGCGCTCGTCACGATTGCGGGCGTAGCCACCCGATTGACGCCTAATCAAGCCCTTGCGTTGCAAGCAATAGACGCCACTGCGGTTGAGCTATCGAGCCCGGATGGCGGGCAGGTTGTTCTTATCGAAGGGCAAAGCATCAAAGAGAAATTCGTACAAAGAGGGCCATTCGCCATGAGTACATTGGCCGATATTGAGGCCGTCACAAAGGCCTTCAGGGCCGGAGAATTTGGAACCATCGCTGACTAAAGCAACATAGAAAACGGAGAAACCACCATGAATATACTTGCATTTGCTGCGTCGAATTCAAAACAATCGATCAACAAAGGGCTCGTTGAATACGCGGCCCAAACGCTTGGCAATACGAAACCCTCGGCTGCAATCGACATCATCGATTTAAATGATTTTGAAATGCCGATCTATAGCACTGATCGCGAACTCGACACCGGTATCCCAGACGCGGCCACTCAGTTCCTTGGTAAAATTCAAGCCGCAGATGTCATTATTGTTTCCTTTGCGGAGCATAATGGTTCGTATACGGCGGCATATAAAAACATATTTGATTGGGTCTCGCGAATAGACGCCAAGGTCTATAATGACAAAAAGATCGTCGCTTTCTCTGCATCCCCCGGCGGTATGGGCGGCGCATCAGTGCTGGCAGCATTCGCGGCTTCCGCGCAGTTTTTTGGCGGCACAATTTTGTCCACTCTTTCCGTTGGCTCATTCTATGACCGGTTTGATGCAGAAAAAGGCCAGCCAATCGACGAGGCCCTTGCCGAGCAAATCGTGGAAACTTTACGACCTATCGCGGATCTGTAATCGCGCGGGGTAGTAGATATGTCCTGACCGCAACGGCTCAGTGATTGCGGTCAGTAGCAGCCATCGGCCGGTGGGGCAGGTTGAGCATATGCGATACCCGCCGATCATCTTTACCAAGAGCGCGGAAATGGGCATGATGAGGGTATGCCGAACTACCTCCGCCTTTATGTTCTCGGTGCAACGTATTTCTTCACGATCAACCTGGCAGGATTGGAAAAGGAATACGGCCGGCCGATCGCCATTCCGGCTGAAGACTGGCGGTCAGCGCATCTGGGCGAACTATGATGGCGGATATCGCACACGCTCATCCCGCCCTACGCTTGCTGGGAATGCGTCAGAATTCCCCGCTGCGGAAGATTATGTTGGGAGAGTGTTTATGCGCCGCTGCCGTGTAGTCGATGTTTTAGCAATAATCCTTATCCTAATGTTTTTCGTGCTAATGATTAAGCTCGAAATATTGTCTCCTTTAAAGGCAGCGTTTGCGGTTTTTTTGGGCGTGTTGTCCGTGATTTTGGGTCTTGCTTGGTCAAAGTTGGCTGATAGAAGCGGCAAAAATCGCGACAAAACCAAATTCTGAAAAGTGCAAAATTAATAAGGGCTGATGCCGTTGCATCCTATTTGAAGATGACGCCTTTAAAGGCGTTGATGTCATCCATGACAGCAACCTCGTCTGCTGTTAGGTCATCTTTCAAGTCATATGCATGTGAAGCGTAAACCTCATATGTCGTCCATTCGCTTTGTGACATTGGAATGGTTGAAACGCTTTCTTCGCGCTCTGCGGCATCTTTTAACTTTTGCGTCAACGCTTTGAACTTATCGAATGACGTCAAATCGTACATTGAATTATCAATAGCTTCCGGATAACCGATCATCTTTTCAAACACGTTTACGAGCGTTGATAGGGTGGGGTGATCCAGCTCTACATCCCTATAACTTATCGATGCTTGATCCATATTTGCTTCGGTCCCTATATGCCGCGGCGTGTGCTCGCCTCCTGAATACTCTGACTCCACATTTTCTCGACGTGAACAGGCTATCCTTCACAATTGATCGCGGCAATGTGGTGGTGGAGTTGATGGCCTCAACTTTGATGCCACACCCCTTCGGGGCCATATTCCGCACGAAAGGTCTCTACCGAGGCGGAGTTTGGCGACGCTTCCGGATGCCGTGAAAAGCAGCATGGTCACCAGCGAAAATCCAAAACCGATATGGGGAGGGCTGCGCCAGCCTTGGCCAGAATAGGGCCTCGGTCGGTACAGGCGTGTCGGTTTGGTCGGGTCTGGTTAATAGGCACCAAAGTCACATTTGTTACGACTGCCGGCCTTGGGTTCAATTTGGGAATCGCGGTCGGGCAGTGAGGGAGAAAATCGGTCGACCTGTCAAAATGAATCGGCAATGCCAACTGATAGTTGAAATCTGGCGCGCGGAATTACACCTCGGGTTGTTCAAAGTTGAAATTCGAAAAAAAATTTATTGGATAGTGTCGCCAATAGCTCAGTGGGCGCACTATCTGCGCCATTCAAAAATCTGTCATATAAAATTCCCCGTATTTCCTTAGGTTTTATCGAGGGCGAAGCGTCGGGGTTTGGCTTCTGTTTTTGTTGCGCTGGTGAACGTCGTGCGCTTTTGGCGCGCTCAAATTCTCTTTTGCGAAGTTGTCATAAAAGCTTTTTTTTCTGTCACAAAAGCGTTTCACCTTTGCGCTATCCGCGTCGCTGTGTCGTTGCGTGGGGCAACGGCTGTCCCAGTTCCTATGCATGTAACCTCGCGGGGGTCTTTAAATGCGCGTCTTCAAACATTTTCAAAAAACTCTTTTAGCCGGTGTCGGCGTTCTCGCTCTTGCTGCTTGTACGCAGGGCGAAAACATCGAATCACCGGGTGCGACAAATCCGGGAACACCTCCGGGCGGCGGCAACAATGGCGGCGGCAACAATGGCGGCGGCAATGGCAACACAGCCGAATGTCCTACTGGTTTCACAACAGGCACCAGCGTTGGCGGCCTGACGGTTTGTAATATTTCTGGCTCAATTCTCGGCGACCTGACATTGCCATATGTCAGCGGCGTTGCTTATCAGTTAAACGGCCGTGTCGATGTTGGTATCGATGTTGGCGCTGACGGCGCGACGCCGGGCGGCTCTGCCGGCACCCTGACGATTGAGCCGGGTGTGACGGTTTTCGGCGCAAGTGGCGCTGACTATCTCGTTGTTAACCGCGGTTCGCGCCTCGTCGCTGATGGTACACAAGACGCGCCAATCATTTTCACCAGTGAAAACGACATCGAGCGCCGGGCCGTAGACGCATCTGACACAGGCGGCTCAAACATTTCTGAGTGGGGCGGCGTTGTTGTTCTCGGTCAGGCACCGATCAGCCGCTGTCAGACGGCTGCGACACCGGGCACCGACCAGTGCACAAACGTCGTTGAAGGCGTCACAAGCCCAGAGGCTTCTTATGGCGGTTCAGACGCAAATGACGACAGCGGTATCATCCGCTATGCGCAGATCCGCTTTGCGGGGTTCGCGATCAATCAGCAAGGCAACGAGCTAAACGGCCTGACACTCGCTGGTGTTGGTGACGGAACAACGATCGAAAATGTTCAAGTCCACAACAACTCAGATGATGGCATCGAAATGTTCGGTGGTACGGCGAACCTGAAATATATCGTTCTTACGGGTAACGATGATGACTCGCTGGATACAGACAATGGCTGGACAGGGAACGTTCAGTATCTCGCAATTAAACAGCGCGACGATGGCGGCGACAACGGTTTCGAAATGTCGAGCACGCTTGATGGCGCAGACAACCCTGTGGTGCCGCAAACCAATCCGACAATTGCGAACTTCACAGTCGTTGGTGGTCGTTCAAATGCGTTCCGCATCAACACAGGCCACATTGGCCGGTTCCTGAACGGTGTTGTCGCTTACGACACAAACTGCTTCCGCTGGCAGGATTCAGCCGGTGATACGGATCCATCTTCCTATTCAGGTTTGACGGACCCAACATTCAACTCTGTTCTTTTCGACTGTGCCGCGCTTACAGATGCGAGCCCAGACGTTCCGGCGGCGGTTGATTCAGTCAATGCCGATGCGAACAATGTTGTTGGTGCAAGCTCGCTGACATCAATGATGTTCCCTGGGCCAAACGAGCAGGGCGTTACGGCGTTTGACCTGACCACACTTCCAGGCAGCTTTTTTGAAGACACCGATTACATCGGTGCGTTCAGCCCGATGGAATCAGAGACCAATAACTGGGCCGCTGGTTGGACATTCGCGCTCTTCCCGGCACCAAGCTGCCCAACGGGTACAACGCGGACAGGTGAAATCGACGGCAAAAATGTTTGTGCGGTCGCGGGTGTTCAAACTGAAGACCTGACACTTACACGCGGGAACTACTACGAGCTCGAAGGTCGCGTAGACATTGGTGTTGACGTTGGTGCTGACGGTACTGCGCCAAATGGTGACGTAGCCGTTCTAACGATTGAGCCGGGTGCGGTTATCTTTGGTAACAGCGGCGCAGACTACCTCGTTGTGAACCGTGGTTCGCAAATCTTCTCAAACGGTACTCGTCAAAACCCAGTAATCTTCACGTCACAGGCTGACCTTGAAGACACACAAGCTGATCCTGAAAATGCGATCTCAGAGTGGGGCGGTATCGTCGTTCTTGGCGACGCACCGATCAGCCGTTGTCAGACAGCCGCAACACCGGGCACCAACCAGTGCACGAACGTTGTTGAAGGCGTGACCAACCCTGAAGCATCTTATGGTGGTTCGGACGCGACAGACAGCAGCGGTTCAATCCGTTACACGCAAATCAAGCACGCTGGCTTCGCGATCAACCAACAAGGTAACGAGCTGAACGGTCTTACGATGGCTGGTGTCGGTTCTGGTACTACAATCGAGTATGTTCAGGTCCACAACAACTCTGACGATGGCATCGAAATGTTCGGCGGTACGGCGAACCTTAAGAACATTGTTCTGACCGGTAACGACGATGACTCACTCGATACCGATAACGGTTGGACTGGTAACCTTCAGTATCTGATCATCACGCAGCGTGCGACTGGTGGCGATAACGCATTCGAAATGTCGAGCACGCTCGATGTTGCGGACAACCCGGTTACGCCTCAGACAAACCCAACGATTGCCAACTTCACAGTCGTCGGTGCACGGTCTAACGCATTCCGGATCAATACCGGTCACATTGGTCGCTTCCTGAACGGTGTCGTTGCTTACGACTCAAGCTGCTTGCGGTGGGAAGATACAGCCGGTGATACAGACCCATCATCATACTCAGGTCTGACCGATCCAACGTTCAACTCAGTTCTCTTTGACTGTGTGTCACTGACCAACGCGTCTCCAGATACGCCTGCGGCAGTGGATTCGGTTAACGCTGACGCAAACAACTCTACGAATGTTTCAAACAGCCTGATTAATGTCTTTATTAACGGCCCGAATGAAGCAGCCGCGACTGCGTTCGATCTCACAACACTCGGCGATCCATTCTTTGAAGACACTGATTATATCGGTGCGGTCAAAGATGCGAATGACCGTTGGTGGGCAGATTGGAGCTGCGGCCTCGAAGCAAGTACGCCTTGTTAAGTATTGAAAAATGCGACGCTCCGGTTTTCGCCGGAGCGTCGCTCACTTGTTTTTAGATTTTCGGGGATATCAATCATGCCACTAGCTAAACAGATTAAAGCGCTTTTGCTCTGTTGCACGTCGCTGGCCACGTTTCAGGCGGCGAACGCACAGGACGCGCAAGAATTACAAGACAGTATATCGGACGTCATTGTTGTTCGGGGACGGAATATTCCTGAACCACAGCGGGCGACATCTCAGGTAGCAAGCTTCCTTTCAGCTGATGACCTTGAGCGTAGCGGGGACGAAAACGCGGCGCTTGCTCTAACGCGGTTGAGCGGCCTTAGCGTTGTCGGCGGCCGTTTTGCGTATGTTCGCGGTCTTGGTGACCGTTACTCTTCTGCGCGCCTCAACGGCTCTGTGCTGCCAAGCCCGGAACCGCTTCGTCGTACGGTGCCATTGGACCTGTTCCCATCTAACGTTCTCGCGGGTGCAGTCGTTCAGAAAACCTATTCAGCGGATTACTCCGGTGAATTTGGTGGCGGCGTCATCGACCTGAACACGCTTCGTGTTCCTGATGAGAGCTTCCTCAACATCAAAGGCGGCATTGGTGCAAATCTCATCACCACTGGGAAAAACGGGCTTTTCGTAAACGGTAGCGATCTCGATTTCTTGGGTTACGATGACGGACTTCGCAGCCTTCCTGATCCGCTTGCCGATGTTGTCAACTCGGGAACACCTCTTGCGTCCCTCGATGACAGTCAGGTTGAAGTGATCGGCGAAAGCCTCGTTAACTCGCCACTTACGGTTATCCAAAACGGAACACTTGGTCCGAACTTTGATGCATCTATCAATGCCGGTACCGCGATTGACCTCAATGATGGTCTTCGTCTCGGTCTTGTTGGTGTTGTCGGCTACGATCAGGAATGGACAAACCGTGACGGTCTACGCCAAACAATTCTTGGTACACTGAATACGGATTTTGAGACAAAATCCACAAGCATGGATGCGACTGTAAACGGTCTCGCTGCAGCTACGCTTGAGTGGGATACCGGTGCTGTAACCGCAACGGGTCTATATATTCACTCAACGTTGAAAGAGTCCCAGATTGACGAAGGTGTCGATCGTTCTCAGCCGGGTTCACAGCTCGTAACGATAGAATCGAATACCTTCCTTCAGCGTCAGCTTTATATGGGTCAGCTTTCTGGCGATCAGCGCGTTGGTGAGAATATCGACATTACATGGCGTACGGCGTTTGCGCGCTCTAATCGGGACTCTCCATATGAATGGAACCTGATGCGCTTCCGCGATACGGTCGATTCTGATCCTGTTTATTCATTCGCGAACAAGCAAAGCACGAAGTTTTCATACCTGACCGACGACGTTTTCAGCGGCGGTCTGGATGTTAGCTACGAAATTCCATTTGCTGGTCCACGGGCAGCAAGTGTTTCTGTTGGTTACGAATACTCTGACAACGAACGGGATTACGACATTTATTCTTTCCGTTTCGCAGGCGGAAACTCGCTTCCGGAAGATGTTCAGTCAGCACGTCCTGACTATCTGTTCTCGCCAGACAATATCGACCCGTCTCGGTTCTTCCTTTCGGATGCGTCGTTCACGCCGGATCTATATGATGCGACTATGACGACCCATGCGGGTTACTTCAAATCAGATTTCGAACTCATTCCGACGGTCACAGCGAATGTTGGTGTGCGTTACGAAACTGCAGAACAAATTGTCCAAACCTCTGATCGTTTCGGCAATATCGGTTCTACAACGACGCTGGATAATGATTATTGGCTTCCAACGGCGACGGTCACTTGGAACTTTGCCGATAATATGCAGTTCCGGGTAGGGTACTCACACACTATTGCACGTCCGCAATTCCGCGAACTTGCTCAGTCGTTGTTCTTTGATCCGGAAACAAACCGGTCATATCGCGGCAACAGGTTCCTTGTTGACAGCGAATTTAGAAACTACGACGCGCGTTTCGAATATTACCTTGGGCGTAATCAATTCATTACGCTGGCGGGTTTCTATAAAACAATCGACAATCCGATTGAAGAAATCCTCTTTACCACGACTGGTGATAGCTTCGACACGACCTTCATCAACTCACCGAAAGCTGAGCTATTTGGTGGCGAAGCAGAATACAGAACGCGCTTCGACATTCTTTGGAATGATTGGTTCGAGCGCCGTGAGTGGATCTTCTCAGTGAACTACACCTTCACCGAGTCTGAAATTAAGGTTGAAGCTGGCGACGTTGTCATCAACCCACTTTCAGGTTTTGCAGAAGATGCGACATTGTTCGGCCTTGCCGGACAGCCGCTTCAGGGTACGCCGAAACACATCGTGAATTCTCAAGTTGGTTGGGAAGGCGAGAATGACCGGTTTACCGTCCTCTTTGGTTGGGTTGACGAACGTATCCTTCAACGGGGAAGCCCGACAGGTGGTATTCCGACAGTCTACGAAACACCAGGCATACAGCTTGACGCCGTATACGGAATTGATGTTGTTCTCTTGGGCACCGATGCGACCATCAGCCTGAGTGGCCGGAATCTCCTCGCAACACGTCATGAGGAATTCCAGCTTAGCGATGCAACACCGGAAGGCAGAACTGAATTCCAGACTTATGATCGTGGACGGTCAATTTCTGCAGGACTTACCATCAAGTTCTAACGTAGAAAAATATTTCTCGGTAGAAGGGCTTGCTCAGTCATGAGCAAGCCCTTTTTTGTGTCTGAAATTGTAGGGTTTTGTTGCGGGCCCGGTCGTGATGGTGGTTACGAAACGCAATCCAAAAGATGGGACATTGAACCATTATGTCCCAATATGCGGCATTCATTATTACATCAGTATGGAAATGAAACCGAGAAAACTATACTTCACGCATACTTTGTATCGCGCAATTCTGTTCAATTTTAACATAACAATACATTCGTTTTTGGTATCTAATCCTTAACATATATGTGGTGCAAGCGACTGTAAACATTGGATTATTGGAAGCAATCTTTCAATGCAGGTTATCCGGTTCCTTAATGAAAAGTGAATCCGGTGTGCGGGGAAGATTAAGTAAAACCGAGACGTGGAGTCGTATAATGTGCATGGCGGAAAAGTACGATAATAATACCAACAAAGAAAAAGTTGGCCTTCAGAAATTGTACTCAGGTATTGCCCACTCTGCTATTATACTAGCGATGGCCGTATCGGGGACGTCTGCACACGCGGCAACGTACGTAGTTTCATCCGAAGCGGAATTCATCAACGCCATTAACAGCATCAATGGTGACGCGGACCCAAATGGCACGATTAGCTTGGCGGGCGATGTGTCGATTGCGGATACCGCGATAATTCCAACGGTTAGCAAAGAGATTTATATCGACACGACGGGCGGGCATACGCTGACGGTCAATGCAGATTTATCGAGTTCTAATGCTGTACGTACGGTCGGTGACGGCAGTTTGATTTTTGCTGGCCAAGCGGGGCCGCAGGGAAGGCTCTATCATAATGGCGGAATGCTCCGGTTCGAGGGTGGGGCACAAAATGGTGGTGGCCCCAGTTCCAGATTTTTCATTGGCGGTGACGACGACGCTTCGGTAAGCCTGATCGTTAGCGGGGTCGGGACTGTCATTGATGCTGGGGTCGGGTCTGGATTCTCAAACGGCAGCAATTCAACGACCCTAGTCAGGGTTGAGAATGGCGGCGAGCTCAATGCGATGAGTACAACTGGCTTTAGCAGTAACACTGTTGGGTCGGGCGGTAATGTAACCGTCGAAATTGTAGGTGGCGGTTCTTTGTTCACGACGGGCCGGGTCAGTTCCGGATTTCGCGGGCAGGCAAGCTATAGCATTCTTGATGGTGGCCGCTTTGAAACGGGTACGGTCGATGTTGGCGGCAATTTGGTGAATACCGGATTGGGCGACAGTGTGCTGATTTCGGGAACGGGATCAGCCTGGGAATCGAGTGGCCATTACCAATTTCATGACGGTGATCTATCGGTCCTTGATGGAGGTTCACTTTCTGCAACGCAGTTAAGTTTCGCGCCATCGAATGGTCGTGAACTCGATGCAATCGTTGCTGATGCATCTTCTGTTATTTCTACGACTGCGGGCGATATTAGCCTCGGCGGTACTGACCCCGGTTATACGAGCGTCGGTAAGTTGACGGTCGCTGACGGCGGTATGGTCAGCGCAATGGGCGGTGCTGCGAATATCATTCTAGCGTCCGGTTCGGACGGTGCCGGTATCCTCAATATTGGCGGACGCGAAGGTGAGGCCGCGACCAATCCGGGTTCGGTGGAAGCGGCGTCGATCATTTTTGGTGTTGGCGACGGAACTGTAAATTTCAATCACACCGCCGCGGACTACGATTTTTCGACGCCATTTTCTGGTAGCGGTACGATCAATCAGACCGGCAGCGGACACACAATTTTCAACGTCGATAATTCAGCATTCACCGGTAGCGTGAACATCGATGCGGGCATGTTGACGGTGAACAATGTTCTTGGCGGCGTCACCAACGTCAATGACGGACGGTTGCAGGGCGTGGGGACTGTCGGTTCGACCTTCCATTTTGAGAATGGCATCATTGCGCCCGGTAACTCGATCGGCACTCTTACAATAGATGGCAATTATGTGGGAACTGGCGGGCTCATCGAGATCGAAACGGAACTCGGTGATGACAGCTCGCCAACTGATTTGCTGGTGATAACCGGTGATGCATCCGGTACAGCCAATGTTAGCGTGACTAATGTCGGTGGCACAGGTGCGGCGACTGTTGAGGGTATCAAGATCATCGACATTGCCGGGGCGTCGGATGCAACCTTTTCGCTGCTGGGTGAGTATGAGCTAGAGGGCCAACAAGTGGTTACCGCCGGCGCCTATGCTTACAGCTTACATCAAAACGGCGTTGCGGATCCTTCGGACGGTGATTGGTATTTGCGGTCAAGCCTTGTGCCGGAACCGGAGCCAGAACCGGAACCAGAACCAGAGCCAGAGCCAGCACCCGAACCCGAGCCAACGCCGGAACCGGAGCCAGAGCCCGGTCCGTTGTATCAAGCCGGAATTCCAATATATGACGCCTACGCACGAACACTCCTTGGCGTAAGCGAATTACCCACTTTGCAGCAGCGTGTCGGCAATCGGAATTGGGCCGAGGGAACAGAGAACGCGACACCGTTTCAAGTTGCAAGTGTTAGCGCGGGTGTATGGGGGCGATTAGAAGGGGAGTTCAACCGCGTAAGCCCGACAACGGCGACGAGCCGCGTGTCATACAAAGCCAAGACAACGCGGCTACAAGTCGGCGCGAACTGGCATGTCTTAAACAACGATGATCGGGTCGTCGTCGCGGAATTATCGGCTCAATATCTCAATACTGATAGCGATGCCGTGTCGATTTACGGGAACGGCGAAATCAAATCAGAAGGTTGGGGCGTCGGTGGCGCGATAACCTTGTATGGTAGCAATGGCCTTTATATCGACGGGCAAGCGCAAGCAATTTGGTATGAGAGTGACTTGTTCTCATCGACCGCCACTACGACATTAGCGCAGGATATTGATGCGCTCGGATATTCGACCGGCATCGAGGCTGGGCACCGTTTCTCGGTGGCCCCGGGGTGGACCCTTACGCCCCAAGCACAGCTTGTTTATTCCGGGATCAAAGCTGATCGGTTTACGGATGTATTTGGCGCAGAAGTTATCGGCGATACCAATGACAGTTTTCGGACCAGATTGGGGCTATCAACCGATTACGAAAAAAGCTGGCATAGTAGTGGTGGTCGGGCCTCAGATCTCCACCTCTATGGGGTCTTGAATTTGTATTATGCCGCTACGGATAATGTCGAAATACAGGTGGCCGATGTGCCGATCTTCAATGAAGTTGAAAGCCTGATGGGCGGCGTTTCCATCGGTGGAACGTATCGTTGGTCCGACAGCAAATTTGCGCTTTATGCTGAAGGGTCAGTTGAAACCGGATTGGAATATTTCGGCGATAGTCTTCGCATGCGCGGCACTGCCGGTCTGCGTATATCGTTCTAGCCCAGTGGCGGCCCGAAGAATTTGCGGGCCGCTGTTTGCAATCCAATTCTCTAGTTAAGGCGTAGAAAGTCCCGGATAAGGAGGCTTTCTATGTCGAGAATCTATAATTCCGTGATGGACAGCGACAAAAATCCGCTGTCGAACCTGCCTAAGGCGCAGCGTTTTCAGCTCATGACCTATTTGAGCATCATGTGGACGACAATATTCTGCTTTGGGCTAGGATATTGGACCATATACGGACAATTGATCGTGCTTCACGTTCTTGTTGCCCTAGGCGCGAGTTTTACCGGGTTCACTTTCTATAATGCGCGCCGGAATACCCACCGAGACAAATTCAAACGCGATGACGGCACCGCCCGATATGACGATCTTTGGGGCGCGCCATAGTCTGGGTTTCAGCGAGTTTTCTAATCAGTGAGCGGACGAAATAAATCAGGATCAGGTTGAGAAATTGTCTAGGGCGCTCGTCATCGGTGGATCTGGCGGTATTGGCTCCGCTGTCGCGGATGTTCTCCGAAAAAATATCGCCGATGTTCACGTTATCAGTCGGCGTGAACATGGGCTTGATATACGCGATGAACGATCAATCCGGGATATTGCCGCCATTTTAGACAACAGGGGGCTTCGGTTTAATCTCATATTCGTGGCAACGGGCGCGCTGGAGGTATGCGGCACGCCGCCGGAAAAGTCATTCTCGGTGATAAAAGCTGACGCGATGGCGGAAGCTTTCGCTGTGAACGCTATTGGTCCGGCACTCCTCATCAAACATTTTTCGGCGCTTTTGGCTAAAGACGAAAGAGCCGTGTTTGCGTTTCTTTCTGCCCGTGTCGGGTCAATCGAAGATAACAGGCTTGGCGGATGGATGAGCTATCGCGCTTCCAAGGCGGCGCTCAACCAGCTCGTGAAATGCGCCTCGGTCGAGATAAAGAGGTCGCACCCGAATGCGATAATCACAGCACTTCATCCGGGTACGATTGAAACGCCGCTGACAAAGAAATATGCGCGTGGCCGCTATACCTCGACGCCCCACGAGGGGGCCGAGAAAATGCTTTCCGTTTTGGACAAGCTCACCGCGGAAGATACCGGGACGTTCCTGGACTACAATGGTGACGAAATTCCGTGGTAGCGGTGCGGCCGTTTCCGATTGGCACGCCGACAAAGGTATGATGTGAAAAATCTTCCAGGCTTTGCAATCATTACTGATTCACAAAATGTGCGCATAGCGTAACAAATAAGCCATTGAATTTAGGAAATTATCGAAACATTTGACTTCTCCGCAGCATTTATGCGCACATCGCCTCATCAGTATGATTTGAAAGGCGAGGAATGATTTCGAAATTTACTTTTCCATCTGTGAGGCAAGGGGGCTACGCAGTAATCGCGGGGTTGATCGCCGCGATTGGAAGCCCCCAAACGATGGCCAATGCGGCCGAAGCCTTCAGCGATGAAAGGCTGATCGCAATTGAGCGTGATGTTGCGGCATTCGAAGACGAAGCGACGCAAATGCTCGTCGACGTTGGCAGCATCATTTCGCCCTCGGGCCAAGAGCATGAACGCGCCGCGAAAGTGGCCGAAGAAATGCGCGCGATTGGATTGAAAAATGTGAAGGTCACGAAAGACCGTAATGTTATCGGTCGCATAAAAGGGCGTTCTGGCAAAGCGGTTGTTTTTGTATCGACCTTGGATGATTTGAAAACAGTCGCAGAACATCAGCGCCAGCTCGGTGCGCCGTTGAATGTTTCTGGCCGCCGTGTCGAAGGGCCGGGCTCGAATACGTCGTCGACAACGGTTGCGATGCTGGCAGCAGCACAGGCATTGATCGACGTCAATCTGAAGCCAAAACACGATATTATCTTTGCGGCGGTTGCCGAAGAAGAAACCGGCCTTGACGGCATGCGCGCGCTTTATGATGCGTATCAGGAAGATGCGCTATTGTTTGTCGATGTTTTAGGCGACGGAAGCAGCATCAGCTATGGTGCGCTTGGTATCCATTGGTGGAAAGTTGTTGCGGAAGGACCGCCGGGACATACATTGCGTGGCGGGTTGCCAAATATCAATCTGGCCATTGCCCGTGCCGTGGATCGCATTTTCGCGCTACCGCAGCCAAGCGAATTCGAAGACCGGATGACACGCGTGAATGTTGCGATCTTGAACAGCGGAAAGGTGTTTAATCACAAGCCGCCTGAGGGGTGGTTCTCGCTCGATATCCGATCGCTGGATGCACCGATTATCGCCGATATTGAAAGCGATGTGCGCGAGATTCTGAGCGAAGTCTCTGATGAAACTTCGATTTCATTGGAGATGGTGCCGGAGAACATGACGCCGGGTGGTCAGATTCCCGGTGCGTTGGAAAGCGACCTCGTTCGTTGGTCCGTACAGATTGCAAAACGATTGGGGCTGGAACCGAGGCTGAGCGATGCAGGCTCTGCAAATCTCAATATCGCGATCGCAAATGGTACGCCCGCGATCGGCCTTGGCGGCGAACGGGGCGGCCAACGCGGCCACCCCGGTGAATGGGCTGATATTGATGCAATGATGCGAACAGCGCGGCATGTGGCGCTGCTCGGTTATCTAATGGGTCAGGACGTCCCAGCGCCTGCTGAATAAGTTGAGCCGGGTGAGGCGATAGCATTCGCCTCACTCGCATCGTCACTCTTGACCCACTTTGCAGCATCACGAAGCGCATCGATACGGTTTTCATAACGCGTGTTGTCTTCGATGCAGTGATCGGCGTTTAGGCCGGAGAGGACTTCCCGGATTTCGTCGGTCATGCCGCTAATATATACCCGCTTGCCCGACTGTTTCGCGTCACAGGCGATCGTCTCAACCGCGCGTGCGGCGGAAACGTCGATAAATGGAACACGAGAGAAATCGAGAACGATTGCGCTTGTGTGGTCTTTCACGCGCTCGCGCACGCGGTGGCCAAGATCCGCCGCAGCACCAAAGCTAAGCGGACCACCGAAATCGAACATTGTGACCCGGCCCTCTGACGCGGACAGGAGATCACGCTCCTCTGGTGTCGTGACGCGCGGCTGCGCTTCGCCAAAGGCGACGAGCTGATCGTCCGCCATCTTTTTAACGAAGGCGAGAGCCGCAAGAACAACACCGACACCAACAGCGGTAATCAGGTCAACAAATACGGTCAGGCCAAGGACCAATGCCATCAGGGCGAGGTCCCAACGCGGTCCCTTATGGGCGCGTTTCAGATAGGCGATGTCTAGAATGTCATAGCCAACCTTCACAAGAATACCTGCAAGCACTGCGTGCGGAATCTGTGATGCCAATGGCGCGGCGATAAGGATGATCACAACCAGAATGATCGAGTGCAGCATGCCTGAAATGTTGGTTTTACCGCCGCTTCGGATGTTGACGACCGTCCGCATGGTGGCACCGGCACCGGGGATCGCTCCAAAGAAACCAGCAACCGTATTACCGATACCTTGACCGATAAGCTCGCGGTTGGAGTTGTGGCGGTCGCGGGTCATGTTGTCGGCGACGAGCGAGGTCAGAAGACTGTCGATAGCGCCGAGAATTGCGAGGATAAAGGCGGCTTCGACAACCACGAAGAACGTGCTCTGCGAGAAGGCAGGAACCACGAAAGAAGGCAGGCCCGTCGGAATATCCCCTAGGATAGGTGCGCCTTTCAGGGCGAGGCTGAGCAGTGTACCGATGATCAACGCCGCGAGTGCGCCCGGCACATATTTACCGAGCTTTTTCGGCCAGGTGAAAATCACACCCAATGTGACAAGACCAATCGAAAGCGCCGCGATGTTTGGGTTTGCGATTGCGCCGGGGATCGCCGCAAGAGCAGGGATCGTCCCCGATGCTTCTGGCTCGTGACCGAATAGGCGAGAGAGTTGGAGCGCAATAATGATGCAGCCAATGCCGCTCATAAAGCCGGAAATGACCGGATAGGGCACAAGGCGGATATATTGGCCGAACCGAAATACGCCGAACAATATCTGGAATATACCGGCCAGAATAACGGACGCAAAAACGAGTGCCGGCTCGCCCGAAAGCGAAGAAAAGACACCGGCGAAAACAACAACCATCGGGCCGGTTGGGCCCGATACTTGTGTTTTTGTGCCGCCAAACAGGGCCGCGAAGAAGCCGACGAAGACGGCTCCCCAGAGACCTGCAATTGGTCCGGCACCGGAGGCCTCGCCAAAGGCGAGGGCTAGGGGTAGCGCGACGATCCCTGCGGTCAAGCCGCCAAAGACGTCACCGCGCAAATGCGAAGTGTCGATGAGTTTCATTGCAGTTCTCCGAAGCGGATTAAATTATGCCGCGCAATTTTTGTCGGCTGTCGCTAATGCGGCCATTTCTGATGCATAGCGTTCGGTGACGTTCAAAAAGGCGTCTTTCGATTCATCATAGGCAGTCACGCCACCGGATTTGATGTCGTATAGCCAGCCATGAAGTTGCAGATCACCTTTTGCGAGCCGTGCGGCGACGGTCGGGTGTGTTTTCAAGTGCTGCAATTGAAGAACAACATTGCGCTCTAAAAGGAGACGCATTTGCTCTTCTGGCGATGCGTCGCCAGCAATCTCTTTCACAATGTCGACGGCGGCTTTTGAATAGCCAAGCCATTCTTTCACATGCGGAAGGGATTCGACCGAATCGGGGTTCATCGCCCCTTTCATCGCGCCACATTCTGTATGGCCACAAACCACAATATGCGGAACGCGCAGGACGGCCGTCGCGAACTCAATTGAAGCGGTCATTCCGCCAGTGGAATTAGTATGGGGAGGGACGATATTGCCTGCGTTACGGCAAATGAAAAGTTCACCCGGTTCTGTTTGCGTGATCATCGCGGTTTCGATACGCGAGTCAGAGCAGGTAATGAAAAGCGCCTCAGGTGATTGGCCTTTGCTTAGCTCTTCGAAAAGATCTTTTTTGTTTGGGTAAACGTCAGTTTGGAATTTCACAACACCGGCTGCGAATTGCGGCATAAGTCTAGTACCCTTTTGTTACTACCCAGATGAACTGGCTTAAATGCTACAGTTCCTGGCTCCATTCTGTGCGGGAACGGAGCCAGGTGAAACGCTTTTCGAGGGGGGCAGAGGGTGGAAAAAAGCGTTCCATTGTGCGGTGCAAGATGGTGAAATCATTGCACTTGCGCAATCGGGAAGAACGATAAATTTTGATAGAAAAAAACTATTAAACTGAGGAGTCGAGGATAGGGTTATCAATCATCACAATTGGTTTACCAATATCAATTTCGGGTCATCGCGGTACGGTTAAATCATCGAATTTGCGTTCAACGACATTGCGAATGACTTGGCCAAGTTCTCTATACGCACGAGCGCGGCCTGCGCTTTTTCGCCAGGCAAGACAGATAGTGCGATAGATACGTCTGCCTTTTATCCGCGCAACTACGATTTCGGAACGGGCTTTAATTTCGGAATGCACATAAAGCGCTGGCAAGAACGCTGCCCCCATTCCCATACCGACCATTAGGCGAAGTGCATCAAGGCTTGTCCCTTCGTAATCGCGCAGGAAATGGGCACCATGCTCTTGGCATAAGGCGTTAACTTGATCATTGAGGTGATAAAGCGGGTTCAGCGACAGCATATCGAGGCCCTTTAATGCGCTAATAGGAAGGGCTTTCTTCTCTCGCGCCTGTTCGGCGAGGGGGTGGTCACTCGCCAGTGCCAGGTAAAGTGGTTCACGGAACAACTCAAACGAAACGTGTTCTGTGCTTTCGACGGGGTATTGAGCCAGGATCAGGTCGTGAACCCCAGCGGTTAATTCATGTTCCAATTCTCGCGGGCTATTCTCGCGTACATAAAGACTGAGGTCTTTGTGTTGCTTGTGCAGCGTGGCCACCACATGCGGCAGTAGATAGGGACCCAAGGTCGGTTTTGTCCCGAGGCGAATTGTGCCGCTAAGCCCATGCTTTGCGTCATTGGTAAAATCTATAATGCTACGAGAATCTTCGACCACGCGTCGCGCACGATCTGCTACTTCTCGACCGATGGGGGTAAGGGCAACGCCTGAGCGGCTACGCTCTACGAGTTTTACGCCAAGGGTCTCTTCGAGATTCGAGATTTGTACGCTTAGGGATGGTTGGCTAATGCCGCATCGCTCCGCGGCTTTTCGGAAGTGATTAAGGTCGCTGATCGCCAAAAGATATTGGAGCTGTTTAAGAGTGAGAGGAAGTTCGGCCATAAATTAATTTAGGTTACAAAATTCATTTTATAGATGGGTTTTAAGAAGTGCCGAGATACAAAAAAGGCCCGCTTGAGCGGGCCTTTTAAGTATTTGATTTTTATTGGCTCATAGCGCGCAACATCCATGCGGTTTTCTCATGCGCTTGAATACGAACCGTTAAAAGGTCTGCACTTGCAGCGTCACCCGCATCTTCAGCTGCGCTCAGGCCTTCGCGTGCACGCTTGATGAGTGTTTCGTGATCCGTCAAAAGCCGTTCGATCATTTCGCTTGCTTTTGGCGGTGATGTATCAGCGCTCTCGATGGCTGAAAGATCTGCGAACTGTTTGCCGCTCGTAGGCGCGAAAACGCCCAATGCGCGAACGCGTTCAGCGATTTCATCAAGTGCTGCCCACATCTCGCGGTACTGATCTTCAAACATGACATGCAGGGTTTGGAACTGCGGGCCGGTGACATTCCAGTGATAAGAATGGGTCTTCATATATAGAGCATAAGTGTCTGCGAGCGTCGCATTCAGCGATTCCGCAACGGATTTGCGTGCGTTCTCGTCCAGACCAATATCGATTTTAGACATTTGCGAGTTCTCCTCTAACCTCTTGAAACCTGAACAACACATAAGGTGCCGGTTTGGTTCAATCAAATTGATAATACTAAAGCGCAACTTCGAGAAATTCGATACCGGGTTCGGGCCCCTTAATCAGGTCAATGAAGCCGTAAATCGCTGAATTCTTGAGCAGGCGTCACGAAGTTCCTCGGTGGCGGCAGCGTACGACACTCTGAAAAATGGGGAAAGGCCGAATGCGGCCCCAAATACGGCTGCGACCCCCTCGGTTTTCAGAAGTTCACTGGTAAAGGTCTCATCAGACTCGATAACCACCCCTTCGGGCGTCTTTTTACCAATTGTACCGGCACAGGACGGATAGACGTAAAACGCACCTTCCGGTGTTGCGCATTCAATGCCCTCAGCGTCGTTCAGCATATCGACGACAAGATCTCGACGTTCTTTGAATGCTTGGTTGCGTTCGGCAAGGAAAGATTGATCACCATTGAGGGCTGCAACGCTCGCATATTGGCTGATCGAACAGGGGTTGGATGTTGACTGGGACATTACCTTGGCCATCGCCTTGATGAGCGGTGCGGGGCCGCCCGCAAAGCCAATCCGCCAGCCGGTCATTGCATAGGCTTTTGATGCGCCATTGACGGTCAGTGTACGATCATAAAGCGATGGTTCGACTTGCGAAGGTGTCGTAAATTCAAAACCATCATAGACAATGTGTTCATACATATCGTCTGACAGTACCCAGACATGCGGATGTCTTAAAAGCACGTCCGTGAGTGCTTTTATCTCTTCGCGGCTATAGGCTGCACCTGTCGGATTAGACGGCGAATTAAAAATGAACCATTTTGTATTGGGCGTGATCGCGCGCTCCAGCGCTTCGGCGGTCAATTTGAAATTAGTATCCGCGTCAGCAGAAACGATCACGGGCTTGCCACCGGTCAAGAGCACCATGTCGGGGTATGACACCCAATAGGGCGCGGGAATAATCACTTCGTCACCGGGGTTCAGCGTTGCCACAAGCGCATTATAAAGCACCGCCTTGCCGCCAGGGGCCACCGTGATCTGTGACGTCTCATAACTAAGATCATTGTCGCGTTTGAACTTCGCTGCGATTGCTTGTTTGAGTTCCGCGATGCCGTCTACGGCCGTGTATTTCGTCTTTCCGTCTCGGATTGCCGCGATCGCCGCTTCTTTTACGAATTCGGGCGTATCGAAATCGGGTTCTCCAGCGCCAAGGGAAATAATGTCCCGGCCTGCCGCTTTGAGGTCTCGGGCAGCCTGAGTTGCGGCCATCGTCGGTGAAGGTTTTACGCGCGAGAGGGCAGCGGAAGGCGTAAAGGTGCTCATTTTTTGTTGATTCCCATGACGGATTGCATCGGTTTCATAGCTCTTTTGTGCGTCGCAACCAATGATTTTCGGTTTGAATCGGCGAAAATCCCCATTTCAGGTCGAAATCTAAGTCATTGATATTATTGTATTAAAAATTCGCCCAAAAATGACGGATTTCGCGGATGAGCGCAAGGAATTTGTTGTCTAAGCTATTGAATAATATGCTATAAATAGGGTGTTGGGGAAGAATTTTGCGGTCGATTTCACAACTTTTGGTTTTCTGATTTTCTCTAATGTGTTCTCATAAGGGTAGGCGGGGGCAACTTAGGAGCGCCTATGATTGCGGAATTGCAGTCGGCAGTTTCTCAAGTCTCGAGTCGGAAAGCCCGGTTACGGGGGCTTACGCAAGTCGAGTCAGTCAAAATCAAGGTCGAGCGCGCAGCGCTTTTATTTCGTGGTGCACCGGTTGCGATTTTTGCCAGTATCGCAAACGCGCTGATCATCTTTCTTATCGCCAGATCATACGTCGAGCAGACTATCCTTTTGGGATGGGTCGGCGCTGTGATGGGCGTCGCGCTGTTACGCGCAGGGCTATGGCTTAAATTCAAAATCAGTGGCGTTTCCGCACGCAATCTATCGCGATTTGCGCGCTTGCATCTCTCGTTCATGGTCCTTAACGGCGCATTATGGGGGGCGCTTGGGCCCATATTCTCCGTGTCCGGTGCAATTGAACATGCTATTTTACCATTCATCATAGCGGGCATGACCGCCGCGGCAATCGTATCCGCTGGGGCATCTTGGCGTGCAGTTCTTGCGTTTAATCTGCCGGCATTATTGCCGTTAGCAGCGGCCTACGCGATTACATTAGGGACGGCCGGCCTCGGAATCGCAGCGATCATCGGTATTTATACGTTAGCGACCACCTATCTTGCATTGACAACGCAGCGCATGATTGACCGGTCGATCCTGTTACATACTAAGAACGAGAAATTATTGTCGGTCCTACGGCGCCGAGTTGATGATGCGCATACGGCGGAACAGCGTTTCCGCGCATTAGTTGAAGCGTCGCAAGACATAACGCTTATATTCTCGCCTGAAGGTAAGCTTGTGTATGCGAGCCCGTCAGCGGAAAAAGCGTTCAATACCCCATCTGGTGTTTTAGTCGGGAAGACCACAAAAGAAATAGTGCACCCGGATGACATGTCGCAATTTCGCTCAGTGGGAGAGAAATCACTTTCGCAATTGGGTGAGGTAATCGGATTGCCGCATGTCTGTATGCGCGGCGCACAAGAAGGGGAGTATGTGGCCATGACCGGACGGTTAACGAACATGCTCTATGTGCCAGGCGTCGAAGGGTTTGTCTTTAGCGGCAGTCGCCTGCGGGAAAACCGCCATACCCATCATGTTCATGCAGCTGAGTAATACGCTTGCGTCTTGCCTCTGTCGGAAACATGCGCATTAGTGATGTAATCACTAGGCATGTTTCTTTGGGGTTTTGAATGGGTGTTCTCTCGGGTGTCAAAATAGTCGAATTCGAAGGATTGGGGCCTGCGCCATTTTGCGGGATGTTGCTCGCTGACCTCGGCGCGGATGTGATTTTAATAGAACGCAAAGGGAAATCAGGAGCGGCACCGGCTGAGATCTATAAGCGCGGTAAGCGCTCAATCGTTCTCGACTTGAAACAGGACGAGGCGAAAGAAGTTGCGCTCAAGCTTTTGGATAATGCCGACGCGCTGATTGAGGGGTTACGGCCCGGCGTCATGGAGCGTTTGGGGCTTGGGCCGGAGATTGCGTTGAAGCGAAACAAAAAATTGGTTTACGGACGGCTGACCGGGTGGGGGCAAACCGGGCCACTCGCGCATAATGCGGGGCACGACATAAACTACGCGTCTTTGTCTGGGGCAGCATGGTATGCGGGAGAGGCTGGTGCGGCACCAGTCCCGCCGCCAACATTGGTTGGGGATATCGGGGGCGGCGCGCTTTATCTTGCCATCGGCATTCTTGCCGGCATCATGCGCGCGAGAGAGACCGGCGAGGGCACCGTGGTTGATGCGGCGATTGTTGATGGGTCAGCCCATATGATGAATCTCATTTATTCTCTGCGGGCGGTGGGCGGCATGCCAGACCAACGCGGGCAAAGCATGCTTGATGGTGCGCATTTCTATGGTGCGTATCAATGTGCCGATGGCGGCTGGATCAGCATTGGTCCTTTGGAACCTAAATTTTACATGGAACTTATCGAACGGTTGGGCCTTGGAAAGGGCAATGATTTTCTGGCGCAGTATGAAACAAAAAACTGGCCCGCATTGAAAGAAAGATTAGCGGAATTGTTTTCGACCAAACCGCGGGAATATTGGACCGATAAGTTAGAAGGAACCGATGTTTGCTTCGCGCCGATTTTATCGCCGTCCGAGGCAAAAGATCACCCACATATGAAAGCGCGTGACTCGCTCAGGGATATCAATGGCGTGTTGCAAGCGGTTGCGGCCCCCCGGTTTGACGGCAAAACGCCGAAAGACCCGGACCCGGTACCGGAAGCCGGACAGCATACGGATGAAATCCTGAATGAGTTGGATGTGACTCCTTCCGAAATTGCGCAATGGCGTGAACAAGGGGTGTTATGAGCGAAGTTGCGCTACCAAAGAATAAAAAGAAAAAACGTGTTCGCCCAACGATCGGATGGCGCGAATGGGTAGACTTACCCGATTTCGAAGTTCACCATGTAAATGCAAAAATTGACACCGGTGCAAAATCGTCGGCCATCCACGCCTTCAAAATAAAGGAAGTGCTGATTGAGGGGGAACCTCATGTTGAGTTTTGCCTTCACCCGGTGCAGCGCAGGAAAACGCCCGAAGTTGTCTGTTGTGCGCCGATAGCGGGGAAAAAGAAAATTCGTAGCTCAAACGGTCAGGAAGAAGAGCGCTATGTCGTTGAGACCCATCTGAAGATCGGCGATCACGAATTGAAAATAGATTTGACTTTGACCAACCGGGACGCCATGGGGTTCCGCTTGTTGATTGGCCGCGATGCGTTGCGTCGCAAGTTTGTGATTGATCCGGGCGCTTCTTATTTGCTTGGCCAATAAAAGGACAGGAGTATTACGATGAAACTAGCGCTCATGTGTCGCAATGCTGAACTTTATTCGCATGAACGTATTGTTGATGCGGCTAAGGCGCGCGGTCACGAAATTAGCGTCGTTGATCATCTACGCTGTTACATCAATATTACGTCGTTGCGTCCGACCGTTCGGTATAAAGGCGAGGAATTGCCAGTATTTGATGCCGTCATTCCGCGCATCGGGGCGTCGGTGACCTTTTACGGTACAGCCGTCCTCCGCCAGCTGGAGATGATGGGAGTCTATCCGGTGAACGAATCCGTCGCGATCTCGCGTTCGCGGGATAAGCTGCGTTCCCTCCAACTTCTTGCGCGAAAAGGGATCGGCCTGCCGGTGACGGTTTTTGCACACCGAACCAGTCAAGCGGATGAGATCCTTGATATGATCGGCGGGGCACCGGTTATCATCAAACTACTCGAAGGAACCCAGGGGATTGGTGTGGTTCTCGGCGAAACCCAGAAAGCGGCCGAGTCTATCATTCAAGCCTTTGGTGGTGTGAATACGAATATTCTGGTTCAGGAGTTTATCAAAGAAGCCGGCGGTGAAGATATCCGTTGTATCGTTGTTGGCGACAAAGTCGTCGCAACCATGAAACGCAAAGGCAAGGAAGGCGACTTCCGTTCAAATATTCATCGCGGCGGCACTGCGGAGAAAGTCAAAATTACCCCGCAGGAGCGTTCAACCGCTGTTGGCGCGGCCAGAGCCATGGGTCTCAATTTTTGCGGTGTTGATCTTTTAAGATCAAATCACGGGCCAGTTGTAATGGAGGTGAACTCATCTCCCGGCCTTGAAGGCATTGAGAAAGCGACCGGTATTGATGTTGCTGACAAGTTAATCGACTTTATTGAAAAGAACGCAAAGCCCGGAAAGACAAAGACACGCGGTAAAGGCTAAGTGTCCTAAATATATAGTGTAATCGGCCTGGTAGAGTTAGCTTTAATTAACCATTCAACCTTAAGTGTTGTCGCATCGGGGGGACAACTAGAGGTAAGAATGCTGATAGAGCGCGAGAACCTGTGCGTCGCCCTTTTCGAAAATGCACCAGAAGCGGTGGCTGTTGCAGACTTGGACCGTCGAATTGTTGCGATTAACCCGGCATTTACGAAAATGTTTGGTTACACGATCGACGAGGTGCGTGGTCGCCAGACAGAACTCTTGTATGCCGACTCTTCTGATTTCCACAAAACAGGTTCAGAACGATTTCATCGTGACGCAGAGGCACAATCTTCGCCCTATGAAATTGATTACCGTGCTAAAGACGGGACGATAATTTCCGGTGAAACTGTCGGGTCAATTGTCACTGATGCTGAGGGCAACGCAATTGGCTTTATCGGCTTTATTCGCGACGTCAGTGAACGGAAAAAAGTCTTCGAAGAGCTAGAAAAAGCGCGCAGCGAAGCCGAAAATGCAAACCACTCAAAATCACTGTTCCTCACCAATATGGGGCATGAAATTCGCACACCAATGAATGGTGTGCTCGGCATGGCATCGGCCCTAAGCGGGACGAAGCTTGATGATAATCAACGACAGATGCTTTCCGTCATTACGAAATCCGGGAATGATCTTCTGACTTTGCTCAATGATCTTCTTGATCTTTCAAAAGTCGAAGCGGGCGCAATCCGTATTGAGCCTACATATTTTAACTTGGCCGATCTTGCGTTTCAGGTTGAGCAGCTTCACGCCCAAAGAGCGCTCGAAAAAGGGATCGAGCTTAAAGTCGATATCGAGCCTGCGACAAGCGGTTGCTGGAATGCAGACCCGATGCGTATTCGTCAGGTCCTTCACAACCTTATGTCGAACGCGATCAAATTTACGAAACTCGGATCTGTTGATCTGCGCGTGACATCGGACGATGACATGCTCATCTTTACGGTAAAAGATACTGGTGTCGGTATCGCGGAAAGTGATTACGACGTCATTTTCGAATTGTTCCGTCAGGCCGGTGATCGACAGTTCACGCCAGCGAGCGGTGCGGGCTTAGGTCTTTCTATATCACGTCGTTTGGCGCGTTTGATGGGTGGAGATCTGACCGTCAAAAGCGAAGTCGGTCAGGGGTCAGAGTTTACGCTCACGGTCAAAGCTGAAAAAATGGAACGGCTGGGCGGCGGTGAGCAGCCAGTAAGCAATGTCATCAGCAATAATTTCCGCACCGGATCACCGAAAGCGCAAAAGCCGTTAAAAGTTTTGGTCGCCGAGGATAACGTCACAAACCAGATGGTGCTTGAGGCCCTGCTCAAATCCACCAAGGTTGAGTATGAGATCGTTGAGAACGGCCGCAAATGTCTCGATCGTCTGTCCGAGGAACGGTTTGACGCTATCCTGATGGATATCAAAATGCCGGTCATGGACGGGGTCGAAGCGACATTGAAAATCCGTGCGGACGAACGCCGTCAAAACAAGCGCCGTCTACCAATTGTCGCGCTTACCGCAAATGCTATGGCACACCAGATCGAAAAATACGCCGCAGCAGGTATGGATGGTTGTATCGCAAAACCCTATCGGGTCGATGACCTGGTGGAAGCGCTGCACCAAGCAATTGACGCAGCCAATGCAGGCGAGCCGATCCCTTCGAGCGATTGGCTGAAGCGGCAGGCCGCCGGCTAAGGGAATATCCTGCCTGATTTCGACGCGTATTCGTATTTCCCTAGTTTCCTGCTATATATTCGGACCAAGTCGCGTCCGAACATGAACCAACCAGAACTTGTTGGGAGCAGGCATGGAAAAAGTTGACGGAATTGGCGGGTTTTTCTACCGCGCGAAAGATCCCGAAAAATTAGCCAAATGGTATGCTGATAATCTTGGCATCAGTCTCGTGCCAAATGATTACGACACGCCGCCTTGGCACACAAATGCGGGGCCGACTGTATTTGCTCCTTTCCCGGAGGAAAGTGAGTTTTTCGGCCCAATGTCACAACAATGGATGATCAATTTCCGCGTGAAGGATTTAGACGCGATGGTTGCGCAATTGCGCGCCAATGGAAATGACGTCGACGTCGATCAAGAGCAATATCCGAACGGGATATTTGCCACAATAAAAGACCCGGAAGGGAATCCGATTCAGCTTTGGGAGCCGGACGGGAAAAAGTCGGCTTAGTCGAAGAGGCTCGAAACGGATTCTTCATTGGCGATGCGGCGGATGGCTTCGGCCAACAATGTCGCGATCGATACTTCTTCGATTTTCGGACAGTCCGCGACTTCTTTACGCGTTTCAATTGAGTCGGAAATGATCAGGCGCGTGAGGGCGTCTGACTTCATGACCCGGCGTTCCGCGTGATCAGAAAGAACACCATGCGTGACGCAGGCCGTCACGCTTTTTGCGCCTTCGGCCATAAGCGCTTCAGCGGCATTACAAAGCGTGCCACCGGAATCGACGATGTCGTCGAAGATCACGCAATCGCGTCCGTTTACATCACCGATGATATTCATGACTTCGGAAAGGCCCGGACCTTCGCGGCGTTTATCGACAATTGCGAGCGGGCGATCTTCGAGTTTTTTCGCCAAGGCGCGGGCGCGGACAACGCCGCCAACATCGGGCGAGACGACAGTTACATCGTCGAGATTGTTGTTTTGGATTTGTCTGATGCGGCGTTCGAATTCTTTGACCGCATAAAGATTGTCAGTCGGAATATCAAAAAAGCCCTGGATCTGACCGGCGTGAAGATCAACCGTTAGAACGCGGTCTGCGCCGGCGCTGGTAATCAGGTTCGCAACAAGTTTTGCTGAAATTGGCGTACGGGGGCCAGCTTTGCGATCCTGTCGCGCATAGCCGAAATAGGGGATAACGGCGGTAATGCGACTTGCTGAGGCGCGGCTTAACGCGTCCATCGTGATCAGCAATTCCATCAGATTGTCGTTCGCAGGGTAGGAGGTGGACTGGATGACGAAGACGTCCTCACCGCGCACATTTTCCTGAATTTCGACAAAGACCTCGCCGTCTTTGAACGTTTTTATTTCGGCCCGGGCCGGTGTTGTGGCTAGCTTTTTGGATATCGCTTCGACCAACCGACGGTTAGAATTTCCCGCAATCAATTTCATAACGTCGGTCCTCTTTTTGCCGCCACTTTGCGAGCGCTTCATGACGCTTTCTTAACAGATGTGCAACCCGTAAAGTTGCGTTTTTTACCGCAATGCAATAGCGGACAAATTCCGCCCATAATCCGGCTCATTACGGCGCTTCATTGCGCGATAGCTGAAGAAGCGATCAGGTGCGCCTAGCGTACAAAGACCAATATCGTCGAATTGCGTGACGCCGCAATTTTCGAGACGCCATTTACCAAATCCGACCAGATCAAGCTGGCGTTTATCCGTATTCTGTCCGGGTGCGAAAAAAGCTATAGAGTCCGGATACTTCGCGGTGAAAGTTTCCAATAAATCTAAGCCCACTTCGAAATTTGGTTGCCGTAAACAGGGGCCGGCGGCAGCGCGTATATTCGCGGGCTGCGCGCCCAATTCGACCATCGCTGCGACAGTATTTTCAATCACGCCGCCAAGGGCCCCGCGCCAGCCCGCATGGGCGGCACCGATAATTTTCGCTTCTGCGTCTGCGAACAGGAAAGGCATGCAATCCGCCGCAAGAACCCCGAGGGCGATGCCGGGGGTTTTGGTGACCATCGCATCGACTTTGGCCGGGCCATTCGCCCAAGGCTCGTCAACAACCATCACGTCAGGCGAATGGGTCTGGAAGCCGGTTAAGAGATGGTCCGGTTTGACGGCAAGGGCGTCGGCGCAGCGGCGTCGGTTTTCGTCGACATTTTCGGCGGCATCGTCAGAACCAAGACCGGTGTTCAATGTTTGATAAGGTGCCGGTGACACGCCGCCATCGCGCGAGAAAAAACCATGCGAAAGACTGGGCGCATCGAGCAATTTCGAAACCAGAAATGGCGGTGTCATGTCTCTAATCCAGCGGGTGTCGGAAGGTTCGGCGACGAATAAGAGAGAACCTTGAAAATCTCGCCCATGGCATTTGACGCAGCGATGCGCGTAGCGCCGGCACGGATTTCATTCGCTTTGTCTTCAGGCTGGCCTTTGCACAGAGCTTCAACTCGTAGCGCCAAGCCAAGACGATCAAGAAAGCGTCCTTGGGTTACCGGGCCGTGGGCATTTATTCCATTTTCAATAGCAACTTTTGACAGTGCCTCGAAATCCACATGCGCCGTTATATCAGCATGTCCGGGCGATAATAGCGGTGGCCAATAGGCGTGATCTTTTACGGCCTGAAGCGTATCGCCGAAACCGCGCTCCATATGGCCATAATCAATGATCAGGGCATGGCCGCCATTTTCTTTCAGGGTACGGCAAATCGTACCTGCGAAATCCAGGCTGATCGGTGAGACTTCGAAAATGTCGCCAATTTCGCTTTCAGTAATTTCGGGCAGATTATACTCCGGAGCCGCCGGGGTCGGATCGAGTGTGAAGGCCAGTCGCGTTCCGCTCTCGTCCAAACCAACCAGGCGCTCGCGCCAGCCGGTTTTGACCCGCTCAAATTGATGGATCGGCAAGCAGTCAAAAAACTCATTTGCAACAATCAAGGAAGGGGCAGGCGGGATATCGCCAAAATCATCTGCCCAAAGCGGGCTGACTTCAGTTTCTTTCAGGCGCTTTTGTTGCTCAAGGCGGAGCAAGCCCGACGTTTCTACCAGCCAAACCTGCGCTGCGCGGGCAAAGCCAGGGCGCAAGCGCGCGGCGCGTAGAATATCGACCATCAACGTTCCCCGACCCGGGCCGAGTTCGATCAGATTGAAACTCTCCGGCGAGCCCATGCTCTGCCATGCTTCCACCAGCCACAGGCCGATCAACTCGCCAAAAACCTGACTGATTTCTGGTGCGGTGGTGAAGTCTCCGTCGGCACCGATTGGCGTTTGACGCATATAATATCCCTCATGGGGATGCCCCAACGCATCAGTCATATAATCGGCAATTGAGATCGGGCCTTTTAACTTGATGAGATCAACAAGTCGTTCTTCAAGTGGGGTAATGGGGGTGTAATTTTGGGTAGCGGTCATGATGGCGCGCCGCCTCCGATTTTTGCATCACCATTATTGGTTCGTGTCCGCCATATCATCCAAAGGCCCAACAAGAGCATTGGCACCGAAAGCAACATGCCCATCGTCAGGCCGAGCGGGAAATCGGGCATATGCGCATCTGGTTCGCGGAAGTTCTCGACAATGATGCGCGACAAAGCATAGCCCGCAAGGAAAATTCCGATGGTTGCGCCCGGTCGCTTCAGCATCGCAAAATGATGCGTGGCGATTCGGATAATCGCAAATAGGGCGAGACCCTCTAATGCGGCTTCGTAGAGTTGGCTTGGATGACGGGCAACGCCAACTGGGTCTGTCGGAAAAACCATCGCCCAAGGGCCGTCCCATGGGCGGCCATAAAGTTCTGCATTGATGAAATTTGCGATACGCCCAAAAAACAAACCGATCGGCGCGGCGCAGGCAAACATATCGCCGAGCGAAAGCATGTTGATTTTGTGCTTACGTGCGAACCAGATCCCGACAAGGGTGACGCCGATCAAACCGCCGTGAAAGGACATGCCGCCGCGCCATGTCATCAGCGCTGGTGGCAGGGGGAGAAAACCCAACACGGTTTCCCATTTCGCGAAAAACAGCGATGGCTCATAAAAGACCAGATAGCCAATCCGGCCACCAAGCATGACCCCGATCGCTACCCAGAAAATAACATCATCCAGTTTCTGGCGATCAATCGGCGGGCAATCCTTGACCCAAAGCGGCTTGTTCTTGATCAGGCCGGTCAGATAAAACCATCCGAGCGCGAGGCCGCCAATATAAGCAAGTGAATACCAACGAATGGCAATAGGACCGATTTGAAACAAAACCGGCTCGATATTGGGATAGGGTAAACTCATATTCTTTCCGCAGCGTTGGTACGATCTGATGGGGCGCTGCGTCTCAATAGCGCGGTTTTTGGCCCCTGTCGCCCCGCGATCTCTATGCTTATATAGGTGGCAAGAAGGAGCCTATCATGCAAACCCAAAACGCCCTTTTCGACGAAATTGCGAAAATGATGACCGAGGCCGCTGGCGCGGCGGATGGCGTTCGCCGGGAGGCGGAGACCGTATTCCGCAGCAGGCTTCAAAATATGCTGGCGGATATGGACCTCGTTACCCGTGAAGAGTTTGAAGCGGTGCGCGATATGGCCCGAATCGCCCGCGAAGAAAACGAGAAGCTGAAAGCACGCCTCGACGCGCTTGAGAATTCTTAACACCCGCCTGTGGTAAGTTATTCTTGCGGTTGAGGAAAAAGACCCCAATCGAATCATTTGTCCGCACCCCGAATCGCAGCGACATGTAGTTGCAAGCGGCTGCACTAAGTCGCGTGAACCGGGAAGAGGGGCAATTATGTCCATTGAGCTGATCCGTAAACCGAAACAGAGCGTTGACCCGTTGAAAGTGCTCGAAGCCGCCGCAAGCGGTTTGGAGTTCGAAATCGAGCGCGCCGGTGCGAACGAGCTTCACGTGATGATGCCAGGTGTGTGGCGCGATATCGGTCTCTGGTTCACATGGCGGCCCGAATTGGCAACCTTGCAAATGGGTGCACCACTAGAGTTAAAAGCCCCGGTTGGCCGAATCGATGAGGCGGCGCGGTTAGTGACCATGGTCAATGAGCGCCTTTGGCTGGGCCATTTCGATTTGTGGGCGGACGACAATTCCATTGTCTATCGGAATTCATCCTTGCTGACGCCGGAAGGTAATCTCGACAATATGCAAGGTGAAGCGTTGATCAAAGCGGCAAGCGAAGCGATTGATCGGTTTTATCCGGCGTTCAATTTCCTGATCTGGGGCGGTAAAAACCCGGACGAGGCCCTGCAAGCGTCATTATTTGATACGGCTGGGACAGCTTAGGCGCTTTTCTTTCCGGTTTGATGCGCTAGGTTGCGCGGATGACAAACTTACCGAAAGTTGCCCTTATTGGTGCAGGTGCCATGGGCGGAGCGATGCTTCGCGGATGGCTTGAAAATGGTGCGGTCGATACGGCCGCATCCGCTGTTTTTGATCCGAGTGCAGGCGAGCCGATGAAGGCGCTATGCACAGAACATGGTCTTTTATTAAATCCAGAGATTAGCGGGCAGTTCGATGCGGTTGTCATTGCGATCAAACCGCAAATGGCCGAAGCCGTATTGCCGCAATATAGCGCTATCGCGAAGGGTGCGGTCGTCATTTCTGTCATGGCGGGGAAATCGGTTGCGCGCATTTCGGAATTTCTTGGCGGTGCGGAAAAGACCGCGCGTGTCATGCCGAACTTACCCGCCGCGATCGGTAAAGGGGTGTCCGGCGTCTATGCGGTCGATCAGGTAAGCGCATCAGAACGGGCCATGATCGAGACCTTGATGCAAGCGACAGGTGATGTGGTCTGGGTCGATACGGAAAAGGAAATTGATTTCGTAACGGCAATTTCCGGCTCTGGCCCCGCTTATTTCTTCCTGTTGACCGAAGCCTTGGCAGAAGCCGGGATCGCGCTTGGCATGGCACCCGAAAAGGCACATGCGCTTGCGCGGGCGACCTGTAGCGGTGCCGGAAGTCTTGTGGCCAAGGATGAGCGCAGCGCCGCTGATATGCGCCGCGCGGTAACATCGCCTGGCGGTACGACTGAGGCGGCGCTCAATGTGCTCGATGGCGATGAGCAGGCCGTCCGCAAGCTGATGAATAAAGCGCTGGAGGCCGCGGCCAAGCGGGCAGGGGAGCTAACCGATTAAAGCGGTAGGCGAATAGTCGCGCGCAAACCACCTCTTGGGGATTGGTCAAGCGTGACATCGCCGCCATGAGCGCGCGCGACATCGCGCACGATTACCAATCCCATACCGACGCCGCTTTCATTCAGGTTTCTTGCCTCATCAAGGCGGGTGAATGGCTTGAATACATATTCGTATTTTTCGGGCGGAATGCCGGGGCCGTCATCCTCCACGATTATTTCGACATAGCGGTTCAGACGAACAACGCTGACCCAGACATTATCCGCATATCGCAGGCTATTATTCACGAGATTAGCAACGGCCCGCTTTAGCGCCATGCGCCGTACCGCGAGCGTTACCGGACGGGGGGCATCGGTATCGATATGCCGGCCCGTGCGCTCAACATCTTTGGCAATCTCGGCAACAAGTTCATCAAGGCGGAAAGGCGCGGGGTCTTCATCGACCGCTTCATTGCTGGCGAAATCGAGATAGGCTTCGATCATCCGCTCCATTTCTTCTACATCTTTTTGAATGGCGATGATTTCGTCGCTCTCCGATTGCATCGCCAACGCCAGTTTGATGCGGGTCAGGGGCGTTTTCAGATCATGGCTGATACCTGCCAAGACCGTCGTGCGTTGTTCCATGTGACGCTTGATCCGCTCACGCATGGCAATGAAAGCATAGCCCGCTTTACGTACTTCCGTTGCGCCAGATGGTCGGTAGTTCGGCGCATCGCGGCCGCGACCGAATGCTTCTGCGGCAGTTGCAAGCCGCAAGATAGAACGCACCTGATTGCGCATGAAAATAATTCCAATCGTCCCGATCAGAATAGAAGTCGCGATTAGCCAGAATAGGAATATACGCCCCGTCGTCGCAAAAACCCGATCGCGCCGTGCCAGATAAATCAACGCTCCGTCTTCAAATGCGACGCGAATTTCTACGTCGTTCGGCCACGTCTGAGTATTCAGCCAAAAGGGCCGGTCCAGCGCATTTTCAAGCCGTTTGTTCAGCGTGTTGTTATAGACGTTAAACAACGCCAATTGATTGGTTGCCGGAAGGGTGGTGTCGGGCGCAAACCGCACCCGCATATTGAGATCGTTGAGCGCAAGGGCGCTTATCGCGGTGCGCTGGTCATCGGTCTCCGCGTCTTCGTACATTGTTGTTACAAGGGCGATTTGGCCGGCTACGCTTTCGGAAAGATTTGCCGTGACCAAATCCCAGTGGCGCGCGAAAAAGATATAGGTGACCACAGATTGGGTAATGAAGATCGGCAGAATGACGATCAAGGTGATGCGGGCATAAAGACTTTTAGGAAAGTACCGCAAGATCATTTTATCAATCCGCCATCAGCGCATAGCCGATACCGCGAACGGTCTGGAGGTAAATCGGTGCGCGCGGGTCTTCTTCTATTTTTTTGCGCAGGCGTGTCACCTGAACGTCTACCGATCGCTCCATCGAGGAGGCCGTCTGCTCCGCAAGCGATTCCCGGCTCATGGCTTCGCGCGGTTTTTGCGCGAGCGCTTTCAACAGCGCAGCTTCCCCCGCGGTTAGCCGTACCAATTCGCCATTTTTGCGCAGCTCACCGCGGCCCAGCGAGAAAACACAATCGCCGAATTTCAATTCTTTCTTCTCAAGTGCCGCAGGCTGTGTCCGGCGCAACAGGGCATTGACCCGCAATAACAATTCGCGTGGTTCAAATGGCTTTGAGAGATAATCATCGGCACCCATCTCAAGCCCTTTGATCCGGTCCTCGGGTAAGCCCCGTGCGGTAAGTAAAAGCACCGGCACATTTGAAATGCCCCTGACGGATTTTGTCAGGTCGAATCCGCTTTCACCGGGCATCATCACGTCAAGGATCAAGAGGTCAAAAGTTACCGACGACATAAGTCCCCGGGCTTCGCTCGCATTCGATGCAGTCGATGTCCGAAATCCATTCTCCGCTAAATATCGTTTCAGGAGGTTTCTGATTCTGTCGTCATCATCGACGATCAGAATATGCGCTGCGCCTTCCAAAATTAGCGGAGAAGTAGTCATCGCGCCCCCAACATTTTAAACGAACGAATGCCGTAATCCGCGCCGGTCCAAAGGGTCAGCGTAGCTGCGACCCACAACGCGGCACTCGCCAGCGGGCGGAGGCTTTCGCCGATGATGCCGGTCGGCGCGGCGGCAATTAAAAGCCCTGCGGCGATCAATTGCGCGGTGGTTTTCCATTTTGCGATTTGCGTGACCGGCAGAGTTTGGTTCGCAGCGCCCAAGGCCTCTCGCATGCCGCTCACAAAAAGTTCGCGAAGAATGATGATGATCACGGCGACGACGCCGAAGCCCATAATCACCCCATTGCGTACCAGCAAAATGAACGCCGCAGCGATCAGCAATTTGTCTGCTAAGGGGTCGAGCGCGGCACCAAGCGCAGAGGTTTCGTTTCTGGCGCGGGCTACATAGCCATCAAGAAAGTCGGTCAGCGAGGCTACGACGAAAATAATGAGCGCCGCCGTCATGTTCCAAGGGGCGTTCGCGAGAAACGCGAAAATGAACGGAATGATCAGCGCCATGCGCGCGAGCGTAATTAAATTTGCCATAGCGCAATTCTAAACTGCGCCGTGTCGCAAATCCAACGGCGAATAGGCCGATATTATCGGCACCTAGCCATCTTTTTTGTCATTTCCCCAGAGCCGGTCCCACCAATTTTCCTTCTCAGGCGGTGTGAAGGACTGCTCATTCTCGCTCATCTTTTTGCGGATATCGTCGATTTCCCATCCGGTCAGATTGGCGAGCGTTTGCGCCTCTTGTTCAAAACGTTTTGGTAATTCAGCCCGATATTGCTTTGCCGCATCGCATTGGGCATCGCCTTTATAGGGGTGCCGAAGGACATATCGCCCCTGAAAATTCGTGCGGTCGCCGGTTTCCTTGAACATCAGATCCTCGGGGAAATGTTCGGCGTCGTAAGAAACGTGCAGGCGGGTGACGAATACATTCTGTGCTTGTGGCCCACGATTACGGGGCATGACTGTATTATCGGTCAGCCAATACACGCCGAGTTCGCGAAGCTCATCCGATGATAGCGGGTCAGCGGCGCAGGGGTCGCACCAACCCATGTCCCAGGCATATTCAAGAAAGACCGCACGGCCATTTTCCTGCTCGACCTGTTCATGAAACATGGATTTGTAAAAATCACCGAATTCACCTTTTACGTATAACGGTATCTGTTTATCGGTCGGCAATTTGACGGTGCGATAATTTGTTGTTTCAACGCGGCCAGTACGCGTAAGGGCGAGCACAAAAAGTTCCTGTTTTCCATCTGCATTGACCGTACCAAGACGAATAGGCAGGCTAAATCGCGGCGATTCGAATGCGATTTGTAAAGGACGAAGATATTTCAGCCCTGTTTGCGCTTGTTCCTCTAGGTTTACCTTCGCAACAAAGAATTTGGTGTTTTGCTTGATATAGCTGCGTAAGGTTTCTTCAGCTCCCTCAGGAAGCTTGTATCCATTTTGTGTTAGCCATGTGGCGAGGCCATCCGACTGCTCGGCAGAAAGGATCTGAATGTCATATTCGCCGACCGTATATTCGGCCTCTATGGTGACGCCCAAGCTATCTTTTTGCGAGACCGGAGCGGCGGCTTCGGGCAGGGCTGTCGTTGTCGCCATATCGAATTCTCGCCGCATATAGACTGCACAAGGATCATCGTCGAAATATTCAACAAGGCGCGGCGCGGTATAGGCGTCGAGATGGTCGATGATGGCGTTGTCTGTGACGTGGATTTGTCCTTCTTCCAGAACGACCGGAACCGGTATGACAACAGCGAATTCCTTTAAGTCGCCCTGAAAATCATTGGCCATAGTGATGACGGTTCTATCGCCGTCACGCATCAAGGCGACTTTCGACGCCTTGTTGAATAATTTGGTATCCGCTTTGGCAACGTAAAAGCCACAAAAAGCAACGGCACCGGTGGTCAAGGTGATGGCGGCGGTGGCGGAAACGGCTGCGAACAATGTTTTCTTGAACGATAGGGGCATGTCTCTCTCCGATTTATTCTGCCGGGATTTGTTGCGGGCTGCGGGGGCGTAATTGCGGCAGGCGAACCGGATTGATCCGGTCACCCCACCGGTAATGTGGTGCAGGGTCAAAATATTCGAACAGTGGGCGGACGACGCACATGATGGCCAGCGCGTAAAACAGCCCATCGGAATTATGGAAGTGATAAGAAAGAATATAGGTCACGATGGCCGCGCTCGCCGCAAAGGCCGCACGCGCTATCGATCCATCCGGCGTGGTTTTTGGATCAGAAATCATGAAAAATGCAAACAGGATCAGCGCCCCATTTTGCAAGCGCAACAGCGGTATTGAGAATGGATCGCCAAGCCATAGGGCGCGCGTGAAAATTAGCACCGCAAAGGTGCCTAGAAAAATCAGCGGTACATCAAAACGAGCGGCGCGATAGGTGACGAATAATCCCGCACCAGCCAAAAGGGCCGCAAACCATAGCGCGGTGCCCCATTGACCCGGCGTCGTCCACGCGACGCCCGGCATAGCCGTTAAAGATATAATCAGTAGAAAAACAATTGCGGCGTTGGCAGGGTTGAAAATGTGCTTTCCATAAAGTCGGATCATGAATTTCGAGCCAACCCCAATGGCCGCTGCCGCCATAAGCGGCATGACGCTATCGGCGCGTAGTAACAAAGAGATGGAGAGGGCGGTGATCAGCGCGCTGCGCGGTTCAAAGCGGACCGCATTCATGAAACTGCCGAGATATTGCGTCGCGAGCGCAGCGAAAAATATCCCGAAAATTTGCGCACCGCTGATTTCAAAGACACTCGCCAAAGTGCCGTAGGCCAATAGCGCAGAAAGGGTCAAAATTTGATAATGACGCGGGTCTTTCAGAATCTGGTTCTTTAAAGAGGCATTAATCATGTCGCTGTCCGGCCCCAAGCGCTTTGCCACCGATCCTTTAGAGCGCAGGACTAAGGCAGAAACGCGGCGGGGGCAGGATCGTTTCGCGGCATCTAGGCCATGTAGCCAGCCAGTTCCTTAACCAGCCGAGCGGCGAGATGGGCCGTGATCAAGCCTTGGTCTTTTTCCGGGTTGAGTTCAACGACATCCGCGCCAATTGGCGAAACTGGCAATTTCTTTAGTGTGCTGATGACGTCGCGGCTCGATAATCCGCCCGGTTCCGGATGGGAAACGCCGGGCGCGAATGCGGGGTCAATGCCGTCGAGATCAATGCTGACATAAAGCGGTGCGGTTAGTTTGGCGAAGGGGATTTGGTCCATTTCATCTGCGCCGAGCATGATGACCCCATGTATCTCGCCAAATGCGCGCGCATCCGGTGAAATGCTGCGAAGGCCGATTTGAACAAGGGTGTTAACGCAGCCATCTTCAATTGCGCGCGCAAAAGGGCAAGCATGAGAATAGGGGTCGCCTTCAAATTCTTCATAAAGATCAGTATGGGCATCGATGTGAAGAATGTTCATTGGCCCATGTTTGGCTTTGAGCTCTTGCAGGATAGGGAAGCTTACCGAGTGATCACCGCCGAGGCTCAATGGCTTTTTTCCACTTTTAAGGGCGCTTTTTAATCTTGCGCGAATTTCCGCGCGCGCCGTATCTCCGTCACTGGATAGATCTTGAAAATCATACCCGGTGATCACCTCTTTCGCATTTATACCAGAAAGCGAATAGGTGCTCGAGGCATCACTAAACAGAAGGCTATGGATGATTGCCGGGCCATGGGCAGGTCCGCGCGCATAAGACGAGCCGGAGTCCCAAGGTAAACCAATTAGCTGAATGCTCATTTCAACACCTATTTTTCGGGTTTCTATTCGCCATGGAAATAATCGTAAATGCGCTGGGCCAGCGAGGCAGAAACACCTTCTACCGCTTCCAGATCTTGGGCATTGGCGCGTGCAATTTCTTTGGCGGACCCAAAGTGATTGAGCAATGCGCGTTTTCGTTTTGCGCCAATGCCGGGGATGCTGTCGATCGGGTTCGCACCAAAGGCTTTTTTACGGGCGGCCCGATGCGCGCCGATGGCAAAGCGATGGGATTCATCGCGCAAACGCTGCAAAACAAAAAGACCCGGATCGCGCGGCGGCAACATAAATGGCGACCGTCCGGGCATGACAATCTGTTCGCCAGTCGCGCCCATGGTTCGATCAATGCGCTTTCGCCCGTCCTCGGTTTCGCGGCGTCCCTTGGCGACGCCAATAATGGTCACGCCTTCTTGTTCGTGATCGAAGCCGATGTCTTTCAGCGCGTCGAGCACCACGCTTAATTGACCTTTGCCGCCGTCAATAATGACCAAATCGGGTCGCTCTGCGGTCTTATCTTTTAGAAGACGCTCGAAGCGCCGCCTGAGGACATCGCGCATCATCGCGTAATCATCACCCGAAGGCAGGCTTCCCGGCTTGAAGGTAAATTTCCGGTACTGATTTTTGATAAACCCTTCAGGCCCGGCGACAATCATCGCACCAACGGCGTTGCTGCCCTGAATATGCGAATTATCAAAAACCTCTATGCGCTTTGGCGGCTCTTTCATACCAAGAATTTTGGCAAGCTGTTGCATGCTTTTTTCCTGGCTTGCGGTTTCGGCCATGCGCCTTGAAAGCGCTTCCTTGGCGTTCATCACGGCGGCTTTGACAAGTTCCGCTTTCTCACCGCGCTTTGGTTCGTTGATGTTGATTTTCCGGTCGGCGCGCATGGTCAATGCATCGGACAATAGCTCGGCTTGCTTGGGGAGGTGCGAGACAAGAATGGTATTAGGCGGCTCTCGACGGTCATAGAACTGAGCGATGAAAGCGTCGAGAATGGCGTCCGGGCCTTCTTCCTTGTCGTGTTTCGGGAAATAGGCGTGGTTGCCCCAATTTTGCCCCGCGCGGAAGAAAAACACTTGTACGCATGAATGTCCGCCTTCGGAATGAATGGCAAAAACATCGGCCTCGGAAACCCCGCCGGGATTGATCACTTGACGACCCTGCACATAGGAAAGCGCGCGGATGCGGTCCCGGTAGCTTGCGGCAGTTTCGAAATCGAGATCCGCCGCAGCGTCTTCCATCTTTTCGGAAAATTCTCGCTGAATTTGCGCGCTCTCTCCGGAAAGGAAACTATGCGCCGCATCGACGAGTTTTGCGTATTCCTCCTCGCTGATTAAATCAACGCAAGGGGCCGCGCATCTTTTGATCTGATGTAAAAGACACGGGCGGGTACGGCTTTCATAGACGCTGTTAGTACAGGTCCTTAACAGGAATGCTTTTTGAAGAACGTCGAGCGTGCGATTAACCGCCGTCCCTGACGCAAAGGGCCCGTAATATTTGCCGTCGCGTTTTCTCGCACCGCGATGTTTCGTGATCTGGGGGGCGGGATGGTCCGTTACCAGAATATAGGGAAAAGATTTGTCATCCCTAAGGATAACATTGTAGCGCGGCTTTAGCTGTTTGATGAGATTGGCTTCGAGCAGAAGCGCCTCGGTCTCAGTCGCGGTGATGATAAATTCCATCGCGCGGGTTTCAGCGATCATTCGCTGTATCCGGTTGGAATGACCATAGTCCCGCGCATAAGACGAGACGCGATTTTTCAAACTCTTGGCTTTGCCCACATAGAGAACATCGCCATCCGCGTTGAACATGCGATAGACGCCGGGCTTGGTTGGCAAATTACGCACATAGTCAGCGATGACCGCAGCGCCGGCTTTTTGCGGCACTTCAGCTTTGTCGCTTTGATTTATTGGCGGCGTTTCTGTCGGCATAGCTAATTGGTTAACTGCGTGTTCATTTAGTGAGGCGTATTATAGCCAATGCTGGGTCAGCATCGACTTTAATGGCGATTCTGCATCCGGAATTCCGGGAATTCCCGTCCAGATCAGCCCTAATCGTGCGCCGATCCAGCTTAGGAGCTAATCATGCGAAAGCGTAAGGTCAAATGCCAACTGAGATAAAACGCAAATCTGATGTCTCAATCGTGTTGTTTCTATTTATCGCATTAGCGGTCATAGGGCTCATTGGGGGTGCGTATTTTGTGCATGATTTTGCTCGCGCGAGGGCGAGTATGTCATGGCCGACAGTTGAGGGCATTGTGCTAAGCAAGCTCGACGATGAGCGCGCGGATATTCGTTACGTCTATTCATATGACGGGATGAGTTATGAATCGACGCGCGAGCGCTGGCTTTTAACGAAGATGCCAAAGGGCGGCGCTGTTGATTATAATCCGGGCGAATCCGTAACGGTTTATGTTCATCCGCAGGAGCATTCATATGCGGTGCTCTATCCCGGCGGCGCAGGGCTGCTTTTCGTCGTCTGTTCAGTGTTGAGTGGGCTTTCGATCTTCTTCGGAATAGGCGGTATCTTGTGGACGTTGACCAATACCGAAGACGAGCTTTTTGATCTCGCCAGCGATCCCGCCTAGGATTTTTTCCGAACGATTTCGACGCCCGCAGCGTCAGCTTCGTTGATAGCGTTCGGTTTTACGATCCGTACCATGACGGAAAGAACCATTGGGTGCGAAAGTGCCAGATCGGCAATCCGTTCCGCCAGCGTCTCGACCAATTTGATATGGCCCTCGGCGATGATCGCTTTTATGCCTTGGGTCATGCGGTCATAACAAACAACATCTTCAAGACTGTCACTGACCGGGTTCGAGGGTTCAAGCACTTCCGTCTCGAAATCGATAATGATCGGCTGGGTGACCCCTTGTTCGCTCTCATAGGCACCAATATGCGCATCGAGCACTAATCCGCGGACGAAAACTTTACGCTGCGGCGCGTTGGCTGTCCGCGGTAAAGGGGCGATGTCTTTTTGCCGTTCGGCCATGAATTATTCCTTTACCAGAACGTCTGGTGTACGCCACGCAAGGTGCTGGCCGCCATCAACCGCAATCAACTGCCCGGTGACGGCCTTGGCGGAAACAAGATAGAGCAACGCGTCGCAAATATCATCCGCGTCCGCGCCATACCCCAAAATAGTGCTTTGGTTCTGGCGGGCCCAGTCTTCTTCGGATTGGCGAGCATTTCTGAGCGTCGGGCCGGGGCCGATCGCATTAACGCGAATGCCCTTGGGGCCGAGGCCCTGTGCGAGGGTGATTGTCAGTTCCTGCAGGGCGGCCTTAGAGGTCGTATAAGACAAGAACTGCGGCGTCAGTTTTAGAACCCGTTGATCGGTAATATTGACGATCAGGTTGTTCGCATTTTTTGGCGCTTGGGCGGCGAAATCCTGCGCGAGTTTCAAGGGGGCCCAAAGATTGGTTTCGATATGTTGGTTCCAACTGGCGCGGGTCATATCGTCTATATCATCATGCTCGAATACAGACGCGGAATTGACCAGTAACGTCATTGGCCCGAGCGCTTTTCCGGCTTGGGCCATGAGCGATGCAGTCTGTTTTTCATCAGACAAATCCGCAGGAAGGGCGACCGCTTTTCGGCCCATTGCGGTCAATTCTGCAACGACCACTTCTGCGTCTTCGCGCGAGCTGTTGTAATGAACCGCGATGTTGAAGCCAGCATCCCCAAGACGTAGCGCCATGGCGCGACCCAACCGTTTCGCGGCACCGGTAACGAGCGCTGTGGGGGCGGCGGTCATCGCCTAAATTCCACTGGCTTTTGCTGCGAGTGTGAAGATAAAGCCGACATAGCCCGCAAAGAATATCGCGCCCCAAAGCCTACCGATATCCCGCCGGGTCAGTACGAAGGCCGCCAGGGCAAGTGTCGCCAGCAACATAACCGGAATATCGAGAACCAATGATGGCGCGCTGAAGACGGCTGTGCCTGCAAGGCCGGCTGCGCCGCCAACTGCGAGCAAGTTGAAGATATTTGAACCGATAACGCCGCCAATCGCGACGTCAGATTTTTTATGCAGGGCCGCAGCAATGACGGTCGCAAGTTCCGGTAACGAAGTCCCGAAAGCGACGATGGTCAGGCCGATGACCTCGTCACGAACGCCCAAATCTGCGGCGAGGGAGGCACCATGCGTAACGAGCAAATGCGCCCCGAGCGGCAGCCCCACGAGCCCCGCGAGCAAAAACGCAATGGTTTTAATGCCAAGGCCGCTTTCTTTGTATTCCTCGACCTCATCTAGGATCGGGTCGTCCGATTTTCCGCGACTGGCCCGAAACCATAGATAGGCGACGTAAATGATGATGCCGCCAAATAACGCCGCACCAATCGTCGTATTGATTTCGCCGGGGCCATAAGCCGCGCCGAGAAATCCGGCGGTTGCGATCAGCATAAACACCGCATGCCGACGCAGCCCCAAGACATGTGTGGTGATCGGGTAAATAAGCGCCGGCAGGCCTAAGACGAGCATCACATTAGCGATGTTCGAGCCGATAATGTTGCCTAGGGCAATACCGTCGTTTCCGGTCATAACCGCTTGAATGGAAACGAATAATTCTGGTGCAGATGTGCCAAAGGCTACGATGGTCAAACTGACCAGAAGTGCCGGAATTTTAAGAGCAGTCGCGAGGCCGACAGCGCCACGGACCAAAAGGTCACCTGCCACAAGCAGGATAACAAGGCCGAGAATGACGAGCACGATTTGGTTTGCGATCTCTGGGATCATGAAACGCCTTTGCGAACTGCTATTGCTCAGAATGTTTATCGGCGGTTGCCATTCGACAACAGAATAATGCGATCAAGCCGATTACCGGCGGCCATCGAATTTCGCCGCAAACATTGCCAGTCGCGGAATATGGGAAAACATTTCCACAGTTAAAGCCCCGTGCGGCACGATGGCGATGTCACCGGAAATCAGTCGATAGAGCCTTTTTCAAGGACGTTGAGCAGCGCGAAAACCGCGATGAAGATGAAAATAGCAATGACTGCCATCCAACCTGGACCCATGTGGAAACCCCTTCTTTGTAAGCGTTGGCCGTTCTTATAGTGGTGCTCGGAGCGAGCGTCACCCCATTTCGTTACCCTTTAGCGACATCCACCGACCGGGACAAAGGGGAAAAATGCTTCAAATTTTGGACAAAGTGACGCCATCGCAAAAACCACTCGTTTATCTGGGTGTGATTAGGGTTTTGTTGCGCTCGATAGTTGAGCGGTGAAGAGGGCGGGCCAAATGAAATTAGAAGTTAAGGAAGCACCGGTACGGGTCACGGAACGGCGACTAACCGAACGTGTGCGCAATCAATATTTGCGGATTGCGCGTGACCGGCTTCCCTCATTACGCGAGGTCGAAAGCCTCAATCTCGGACCAGATCGGGATTTCTGCTTTGCGGTTGATATGCGCCTTTCGGATATTTTGCCGTATTTTGTTTTTATGGGCGAAGAATTGGCCCGCTATTCCAGCCTGTATCCAATGAATGATGCGCGCCGCGAAAAAACGCTGCTCGATGCGGCAATGGTCAAGATGGATGAAGCGACCCTGACCCGGGCACCGGTCGAATTCAGCGAAGTGAAACGGCTTGATGATGGCCGCCGCATTGCGTTTCGCAGCATCCTCTTGCCGATTTCAGAAAACGGCATCGACGTAAGCCACATTTTTGGCGCTGCCCGAGGGAAAGGGCTTTAGTCCCGCTTGGGGCTTAGTTCCTTATGGGGACAGCAAAATTTTAGGCAAATTCTCCAGCCGGGAAAAATTCTCAGCTTACAAATCTGTCCTAGGGTTCACATTACCGCTGAAAAACCACGATTTTCATTGGAATAATTATGCTTAGTGATGTCGCAAATCTTTTTGGAAGTGAATTGGCGGTGCCGTCAACGGACCGGCGTCTGACCCGGCGCATGGTTGATGTTTGGGCACGATCTGCACGCGGACAATTTCCGAGCTGGGCGGCGATGAAAGAGACTGGTTTGGGACCAGACATCGACTGGATGTTTGTTGTCGACATTCACCGGAGTATCGGCTTTCCCTATTTCACCTTTATGGGCGAGCGCCTTGCGCGCTTGTCGGATGTGCATTTGCGCGGTGAGAATGATTGGACGATGACGGTGCTCGACAAGGCAACCGCCGACATCAATGCGGCGGTGGCGACAGAGGCACCGCATTTTCGAGATGACGAACTCACCTTATGTGACGGGCGGCAATTGCTGTTTCGCGTCGTCACAGCACCATTGGCCGAGAACGGAACCAATATTACCCATGTGGTTGGTGCGGCAAGTGGGCGCGTCGCCATCCAGCCAGCAGCGCCAAATCTGCACCTTGTAGACTAGCATTCCCGGCGCACGCAGGTTTCCGCCGAAATCTACGATATTTTTGGCCTAACTTGTATCTCGGCTAAGCGGAATGTGCGTGATTACACTCACTTGCGAGCAGCCTTCGCTACGACTAGGTTTGCGCCAATATTTAACCGGCGTGCATGATTCTCCCTGGGGGTACGTGTCGCGCAATTGGCGAGGAATTTCAGCATGTCAGCGACTTTCGGACATTTTATCAACGGAGAACATGTAGCAGGCGAGAGCGGTCGGCTTCATGATGTTTTCAATCCGACAACAGGCGAGGTTCAGGCAAAGGTAAGCTTGGCAACGCAATCGGAAATGAGCAAAGCCGTGGATGCCGCTGAAAAAGCGTTTCCGGCATGGTCTGCGATGAACCCGCAACGGCGCGCGCGGGTGATGTTCAAATTCAAAGAGCTTGTCGAAAAGGACATGGATAATCTCGCCAAGCTGCTCTCGTCTGAGCACGGCAAAATTCTTCCGGACTCGCGTGGTGACGTGCAGCGCGGTCTTGAAGTGATCGAATTTGCTTGCGGTATCCCGCATCTTCAAAAGGGCGAATATACAGAGTCAGCCGGACCAGACATCGACGTTTATTCCATGCGCCAACCGCTTGGTGTGTGCGCTGGTATTACGCCGTTCAACTTCCCGGCAATGATCCCGATGTGGATGTTTGGCGTCGCAATTGCTTGCGGCAATACATTCATCGTCAAGCCGTCGGAAAAAGATCCATCGGTGCCGCTTCGCCTTGCTGAGCTGATGATGGAAGCCGGCGCACCCGCAGGCGTATTGAATGTCGTCAATGGCGATAAAGATGCGGTGGATGCGATCATCGATGAGCCGCGCATCAAAGCGATCAGCTTTGTTGGGTCGTCTGATATTGCCCAATATATTTATTCAAATGGCGCGGCGAAGGGGAAACGCGTTCAGGCCTTCGGTGGCGCAAAGAACCATATGGTCATCCTGCCGGATGCGGATATGGAAAATGTCGTCAATCAGATCCTTGGGTCCGCTTACGGCTCCGCGGGCGAGCGCTGTATGGCGACGCCGGTCGCTGTGCCGGTCGGTGACGATACCGCTGACAAGCTGATCTCCATGCTAAAGCCAAAGGTCGAAAGCCTGCGGATTGGCCCATCACTTTCCGAAGATTCGGATCTGGGCCCGCTGGTTTCTGCGGCGCATCGCGACCGGGTCGCCAGCTATATTCAAATGGCAATTGACGAAGGGCAGGAGCTTGTTGTCGATGGTCGTGACTTCTCGCTGCAAGGCTATGAGAACGGCTTCTTCATGGGCGGGACGTTGCTCGATCACGCAAAGCCGGAACACAAATCCTATCAGGATGAGATCTTCGGCCCGGTTCTCCAGATTGCGCGTGCGAAGAATTTCGAAGAAGCAACAGCGCTGCCATCCCAACACCAATACGGAAATGGTGTGGCGATCTTCACGCGTTCTGGTGCGGCCGCTCGTGATTTCGTTGCGAAGGTCAATGTCGGCATGGTCGGCGTTAACGTGCCGATCCCGGTTCCGGTTTCATATCATACCTTCGGCGGCTGGAAGCGCTCCGGTTTCGGTGACACCAATCAATATGGCACCGAAGGGGTCAAGTTCTGGACGAAAATCAAAACGGTCACACAGCGCTGGCCGGATGATATTCAGGGATCTGAGTTTGTCATTCCAACAATGGGTTGATTATGACGGATGCACCGGAAAAACAGAAAGCCCGCACAGGCAAATGCATGTGCGGGAAAATAGCTTTCGAGTTCGGTCTGGACGATGATCACGCCCATGCGTGTCATTGCGGTCAGTGCCGAAGTTGGAGCGGTCATTTCTGGGCATCAATCATCGCGCCCTATGCGACGTTGAAATTTACGTCAGGCGAGGACCAGCTTGGTTGGTTTGCCTCGTCTGACTATGCCCGTAGGGGCTTTTGCAAAAATTGCGGTTCGGCGCTTTTCTGGCACGGTGAAAAGCTCGAAGACTATAAAGACCGAATTGCAATTGCTATGGGTGCTATAGACGATACGAGCGGTATTTCCCTTTCCGAGCATATTTTCGTTGCGGATAAAGGCGACTACTACACCATCAATGATGGCCTGCCGCAAAAAGAGACATATTGAGGGGAAAGAGTTTGCTCGGTTTGGAGAGTTTAGACATTTCGGTGATGAATAGTTGGGTGCTGTTTGCAATAATATTTTTCTCGCCATTTATCCAAGAAGACGGCGCGGTCATTTTTGCGGCAACCGCATCCCTCGCAGGAGCCGCACCCACATCAGCGATTGTTATTGTTATCCTCGCGGGTCTTGTCGGGTCTGATGCGTGGAAATACTGGATGGGCCGATTGGCGCGCCGATATGATTGGGCACACCGATTTGCGGAAAAGCCCGGGGTTTCGATCGCCGGCGATCTGATCCGTAAAGAGTTCTATCAGACCATGCTGACGGCGCGCTTCGTACCGGGAACACGCATCCCGACCTATATTGCTGCGGGCTTCTTTAAGGCCTATTATCCGAAATATATCCTGACACTGACATTAACGGCCGCGCTTTATGTGGCGATTTTGTTTGGTTTGTTTCATTCGGTTGGGATGATTGCCGGCGAAAAGGCAAAGGTGTGGCTACCGGTAATCGCTATCGTGGTGCTGGCAGTGTATATTCTTGTTCGCTGGCTAAACCACGTCAATAAACATGAAGGGCCGATGACGCCCATGACCGACGAGTTTGATCACCCGATGCCGGATATGCCGGGCTTTGAGGGGACACCATTGGTCGACCCCAAAGCAAAGAAAAAAGACGAGGAGTAAGTCGATGGATTTCGCACTTAGTGACGAACAATCCGCTATTCAGGAAATGGCTCAGCGTTTCGCGGCTGATGAACTGGCTCCCAACGCGGCGAAATGGGACGAAGAGAAACATTTCCCGGTAGATGTCATCAAGAAATCTGCTGAGCTTGGCCTTGCAGGGATTTATACGCGCGACGATGTGGGTGGTTCCGGCTTGGGTCGGCTTGATGCTGCGTTGATTTTCGAGGCTTTATCGTCAGGCTGTACCGCAACAGCGGCTTATATCTCAATCCACAATATGTGTTCGTGGATGATTGACCGTTTCGCTTCCGAAGAGCTTCGCCAGAAATATTGCCCGAAGCTAACCTCAATGGAAATGATCGCCAGTTATTGCCTGACGGAGCCGGGGTCGGGATCGGACGCGGCGGCGCTTAAAACCAAAGCCGTGCGCGACGGTGATGAATATGTCCTCAATGGCTCAAAAGCGTTTATCTCCGGCGCAGGTGTCTCCGACCTTTATGTGGTGATGGTCCGCACCGGCGGTGATGGGCCGAAAGGCATATCAACGGTGCTCGTCGAGAAAGATACGCCTGGGCTATCCTTCGGCGCGAATGAAAAGAAAATGGGCTGGAATGCTCAGCCCACGGCCATTGTCACTTTCGAAGACTGCCGCATTCCAGTGAGCAACCGTGTCGGCGAAGAAGGCGAGGGCTTTAAATTCGCCATGATGGGCCTTGATGGCGGACGATTGAATATCGCAGCCTGCTCATTGGGGACTGCCAGCGCCGCATTAAAGGCTGCGCTCGATTATGCGAATGAGCGTAAAGCTTTTGGCAAGCCGCTTAACCAGCAACAGGCGCTTCAGTTCAAGCTTGCGGATATGGCGACGGAGCTAGAGGCTGCGCGGGTCATGCTTTATCAGGCGGCGTGGAAGCTGGATCAAAAAACGCCCGACGCCACGCGCCATTGCGCTATGGCCAAACGTTTCGTGACGGATATTGGGTTTAACATCGTCAATGAGGCGCTACAGATTCATGGCGGATACGGATATTTGAAAGACTACCCGTTAGAGCGCATGTTGCGTGATGTGCGCGTTCATCAAATCCTCGAAGGGGCGAACGAAATCATGCGCGTGATCGTCGCGCGCGATCTCCTCAAGGAGTATCAAGCCTAGGAAAAATTGCCATGCGCATTGTGGTTGCCATTCTCATTTTCCTCGCGGGTTGCGGCGCAATCGGATATTCCTATATCGCCGCGTTTGTTCAAATCGCTGCGGAACTTGAGGCGACACAAAGCGTTGGCGGAGCGATGTCGATCATGATGGAAACGCTCCAGCGGATCGCGTCGGGCGACATTCCGCAAGCCACCGGATTTCTCTATTTCGGCGCTTTATTGATCGCCTTTTCCTTTGTCTATCTGATCGGAAAGAAGAAAACCAATGACAGATAAAATCAAATTCGAGAAAACCGGCGATTGGGGTGTTGTCACCCTGCAAAACGAAAAAGCGTTGAATGCGCTTGATTGGGATATGGTCAAGGCCATGCGTGCGCAACTCATGCAGTGGGCAAGCGACAAATCGGTCCGGGCGGTATTGGTGCGCGGCGCGGGCGAGCGGGCTTTTTGCGCTGGCGGTGACATTCGCTGGCTTCACGACACCGCAAAAGATGACCCGGCCCATGCTGCGGAATTCTTTCGCGAAGAATATCGCAATAATTCACTGATCTATCACTATCCAAAACCCTATGTCGCGTTGATCGACGGAATTACCATGGGCGGCGGCGTCGGAATATCCGTACACGGTGATTTTAGGGTTGCCGGCGATTCGACGATGTTCGCTATGCCGGAAACGGGCATTGGCTTGTTTCCTGATGTTGGCGGCGGGCATTTCATGCCGCGATTACATGATGACGTTGGCCTTTATTATGCGCTGACGGGTGCGCGCGCCAAAGCGGCGGATTGTATGGCTGCGGGTATCGCGACCCATTATACGGCGCATGATCAATATGAAGCGCTCGAAACAGCGCTTTTAGGGGCACCGCTTAGCGAGCAAACCCATGCCGATATCGAGGCGGTGCTTGACCGTTTCGCCGGCGATCCGGGCCATGCACCGATCAATGATATTCGCGCCGATATAAAACGCCTATTCAGCGGTAAGGAAACGTTCGACGATCTTATGATGGCCCTTGAAAAGGACGATAGCGATTTTGCCAATGATACGCTCAAAATTCTTTCGCGCATGTCGCCCACATCAATGCGAATTACATTTGAACAGATGAAGCGCGGTGGTGCGCTCGATTTTGACGAGAACATGAAAATGGAGTTCCGCGTCGTTCGGCGGATCATGGAGGGTAAAGACTTTTTCGAGGGAGTGCGCGCGCAAATCCTTGATAAGGATCGCAACCCGAAATGGGACCCGGAATCGCTCGATGCGATCACCGACGAAGACATCACCTATTATTTCAATGAACTTGGCGACGCAGAGTTGATTTTGCCGTAACGGGGAGCAGGTGATGGCTTACTGGCTTATAAAAACCGAACCTGACGATTGGAGTTGGGCCGAGCAAGTCGCCAAAGGCAAAAAAGGCGAGCCGTGGACGGGCGTTCGCAACGCACAGGCGCGAAATTTCATCCGTGAAATGAAAAAAGGTGATCTCGCTTTTTTCTATCACACTGGCGGCGAGAAGCGGGTCGTTGGTGTCGTCAAAGTCACCAAGGAAGCTTATCAGGACCCGACAACCGATGATGAGCGGTGGTTGGTGGTCGATGTGGTTGCGGTCGAGGATCTGCCAAAACCGGTCACGCTCGCCGATATAAAAGCCGAAGAGAAACTTGCCGAAATGGTTCTTGTACGGAATTTCCGCCTATCGGTTCAACCGGTGACGGCGGCGGAATGGAAACACGTCCGAAAAATGGGCGGACTTAAATAATCAGGGTCTAAAGGAAACGGTCATGACGAAAATTGGGTTTATCGGACTTGGAAATATGGGCGGGCCAATGGCCGCGAACCTGGCCAAGGCGGGTTTTGATGTCACTGCGACGGATCTCTCGATCGCGGCGCTTGACCGTGCCGTAGAAGCCGGGTGCAAGCGTGGGGATAGCGTCGCCGATGTGGTCAAAGACGCCGATGTCGTTGTTTCCATGTTGCCCGCGGGGCAGCATGTCCGTTCTGTCTATCTCGATAATTATGGTGTGCTGGCCAATGCAAAAGAGGGCGCGCTTTTCATAGACTCATCGACGATTGATGTTGATAGCGCACGCGCAGTGATCAGCGCCGCGACCGATAAAGGTTTCGCGATGGTTGATGCGCCGGTCTCCGGCGGGGTCGCGGCGGCGACGGCAGGTACACTGACCTTTATGGTGGGCGGTGAAAGCGATGCCTTTGAGCGCGCAAAGCCGGTCCTTGAGAAAATGGGTAAGAACATCTTCCATGCGGGCGATGCGGGCAACGGACAGGTCGCGAAAATCTGTAACAACATGTTGTTGGGCATTTCGATGATCGCAACCTGCGAGGCATTTAACCTGGCGGAAAAACTCGGGCTTGATGCCCAAACCTTTTTCGATATCTCGTCCACGGCCTCCGGGCAATCATGGTCGATGACGAGCTATTGTCCTGCGCCGGGGCCGGTGCCGAACGCACCCTCAAACAAGGATTACCAGCCGGGCTTTGCCGCGGCGATGATGTTGAAAGATATGCGCCTCGCGCAAGAGGCGGCGCACAAAGCGAAAGCATCAACGCCGCTTGGGGCCCAGTCAGAGGCGATCTATGCGTTGATGGAAGCGGCAGGCAAAGACAATCTCGATTTCTCGGGTGTCATGAAATTGATCAAAGGATCGCTCTAGGAATCAGCGCTGTCCTCATCAGGGTTTTTGTCGTCCAGGAATTGCAATCCGACCTCGGTCTCATTTTGCCAGATCACGCGCGACTTTTTAACGGTGCCTGTCTGTAAAAATTTGAGGACAACAATAGGTGGAAGCGGGTGCTCGCCTTCGACATGAAGGTAGGCACCGCTCGTGCTCAGGTTTCTAATGACACAGCGGACCTGGTGGGAGCGTGATACGAATAGGACGCCCGGTCTAAACACGGGTTCGCGCGGCTCGCGCTGAGGCGGCCCCCGTCGTTTGGGGGGCGGGATACGACCATCAGATATCGTCGGCGCAGCGCTTGAAATCGCAGCAAGCCGATTCGCTATCCGTGCTTTATCCTTCTTCGCCATTCAGTCGCCTTACGTATACGCGGCATAAAGGGTTCATGCGCGTGACCGCAGCTTGTTAAACCCCTATTATTATTAACAGGCACCTTTCGAATTCATTAGCGGACCATCCCTATGGGCGATTATTTCCAATTGTGGGACTAGTATTTGCAGTATTTTGCCCCCATCTAGCGGCCCATGCCGCCAGAATCTGAACAAGAGATTAATATTGACCCTGTGCCTTTTGGCCAGTCGATAACCAGAATGTTTCGGATGCTGTTCCACCCGGAACTTCGGAAATGGCGGTTTCGAATCGCTCTCGCATTTCTGATCACCGTTTGCGCCAAAGGGCTCGCGGTTGTCGCGCCTGTATTCATGGGTGAGGGCGTGAACAGGCTTGTCGACGGAAATAGGACGGGTGCGGGAATTTCATTCGTTTTATTCTTCGTGTTGTTTGCTGGTGCACGATTTGCGGCTAATGCACTACCGGCTTTGCGTGATGGATTTTTTGCCGCCGTCACCCAAGATGCCTCGCGGGTTGTGGCGGTCGATGCCTTTCGTCATGCGCAATATCTCGATCTGCAATTTCATGTCACCCGCCGGTCTGGCGCGCTGCACCGAATAATCGAACGCGGTGCCGGTGCGCTTGAATATCTATTTCGGTTTTTGGCCTTCAATATTGGACCGACATTGGTTGAATTGGCCTTTGCTGCGATTGTGCTCGCGGTTTTATATGGTCTGCAATTTTCACTCGCGGCCATCATTACGGTGGGCATCTATGCGATCTATACGATCCTGATCACCGAGTGGCGCAACAAACAGCGCCGCGCGCTCAATCATGCAGATACGCAATTGCGCGGTATCGCACTTGATACATTGTCGAATTTTGAAACGGTGAAATCATTCGCGGCGGAAAATCGTGAAGCCGGGCGTTTTGACGATGCAACCAAGACCTATAACCGCGAATATGTAAAAGTCATGCAGTCGCTTTCTGTCCTGAATGCAGGGCAGGAATTTATCATGACCGGCGGTTTGCTGGCCGTTGCGATCTTGGCAGGCGTCGGCGCAGTGAATGGCACGATGCAGGTTGGTGACGTAACTGCGATCATTTTGATGCTCGCGAATATCTATCGTCCGCTCAATATTCTTGGATGGGCGTGGCGCGAAATCAAACAGGGCACCGTCGATATTGAAAAGCTCTTTGCACTGATGGACCGTAAACCCGAAGTGACGGATGTACCGGGTGCGAAGACATTTTCGCCGCGTGGCGGTGCGATCTCGTTTGAAAATGTGAGCTTCGCCCATGAGGGGCGTGATAACGGAATTGACGATGTCAGTTTCGATGCGCCGGCTGGCGCGATGATCGGTGTGGTTGGCCCTTCGGGCGCAGGTAAATCGACGATCTTGAAGTTGCTATTCCGGTTTTACGATCCGGCGTCAGGCCGCATCCTTATAGACGGGCGGGACATCGCAGAAGTCACGCAATCTTCGCTTCGCGCAAATTTGGGCTTGGTGCCTCAGGAAGTGGTGCTGTTCAATGACAGCTTGCGCTTCAACCTAGGTTACGCACGACTTGATGCTAGCGATGAAGAAATCATGGAAGCGGCGAGGCGGGCACAGCTTGGTCCCTTCATTGAAAGCCTGCCCAATGGCCTCGATACGCCGGTGGGAGAACGCGGGCTAAAGCTTTCAGGCGGTGAAAAACAAAGGGTCGGTGTAGCGCGTGCCATTTTGCTAAACCCACCCATTCTAATTTTGGATGAGGCGACTTCATCGCTCGATTCAACAACCGAACTGGACGTGCAGACCGCGCTGAAAGAAGCGGCGAAAGGCAGAACGACTGTGGCTGTCGCGCACCGTCTCTCCACGATCGCGAGTGCAGATATCATCCTCGTGCTTGATCAAGGAAAAATTGTTGAGCGCGGCAATCACAATCAATTGCTAGCCAAAAATGGTGTCTATGCCTCTTTGTGGCAGCGACAGACCGGCGAACAAATCGATGTTGCGGCCTTCGCCGAGGCTTAGGCCTTTTTCACCCGTTGGTTCTGATCAATCGTCCATTTGCCAATCACTTCACGCAGCGCTTCACGCTTGACCGGCTTGGGCGTGTAATCATTCATCCCTGCATCGAGGCAGCGTTTGCGGTCTTCGCGCATGGCATGGGCCGTGACACCAATAATTGGAACGCTGACACCGAGATCATTCTGAATTTTCAGAATCTCGCCTGTGGCCTCGACGCCATCCATTTCCGGCATGGACATGTCCATCAAAACGATATCCGGTTGCTCTTCTGTGAATTTCTCGACCGCGATCAGGCCATTCGACGCCAGATCAACATCACATTTCAATTCTTCGAGCATCGCCTTTATCACCATCTGATTGACGATATTGTCTTCGGCAACCAGAACCTTCAGCGGACGGCCATCTTCTGTAAACGGACATAGAGACGGCTTGCTTTCCGCTAATTTCGCGGTTTTCGAGCGAAGCGTAGCAACCGCACCGTCATTCACAGCCGTAAGAATAGAATCGAACAACATCGACGAGCGTGCAGGCTTCACAAGATAGGCAGAGAACAAATCACCCATCAGTCCACCGGGATCACCTTTGCGGCCCGCCGACGTTAACAAGATAAGGGGCGTAGCCGCGATGGCTTGATCGCTCTTGATGGTCTGCGCAAGTTCGACGCCATCGGCACCGGGCATTTGGTAATCAAGAATTGCGAGCGCGTAGGGGGTGTTCGCACTTGCCGCCTTTCTTAAAAGGTCGAGCGCTTCGTCCGCGTTTTCCGCGAGGTCACTCTTGAGGCCCCACGACCCGAGCTGTTCCTTCAGGATTGTGCGGTTAAGTTCATTATCATCCACGACCAATGCGTACATTCCATCGAATGAGTTCTTGGTTTGCGGGCGATGCTTGGTCATACTTTCGTCAACGGCAAGCGGCACATGGATACAGAAGGTTGATCCCTTACCGACCGTACTTTCAGCAACGATATTACCGCCCATGGCCTCGATCATTCGCTTACTGATCGCAAGCCCAAGACCTGCACCATTATGTTTACGAGCGGAGGAGCCATCGACCTGTTCAAACTCTTCAAAAATTGCGTCGAGCTTGCTTTGCGGAATACCGCAACCAGTGTCAGAGACCGAAATTTTGAGGTCACAGATTTCACCGCGGCGATGACCGGATACATCAATGACAATGTGACCTTTCTCTGTGAACTTGACCGCATTGCCTAGAAGATTGGTTACGACCTGACGAAGCCGGCCCGGATCACCAATGTAAACACGGTCAAGGCCGGGATGGAAACGAACCAGAAGTTCGAGATTCTTCTCTTCGACCGGAAGCGATAACAATGTTGCGACGTCTTCAACACATTCGCGCAGATTAAACGACTCTCGCAACAGGCGGAGTTTCCCGGCCTCAAGCCGAGAGAAATCGAGAATATCGTTGATAATCTTCAATAGGGCGTCACCTGAGCTGACGATGACTTTTGCCATGTCCGCTTGTTTCGGGGTGAGGTCAGAATTCAACAACAAGGACGCCATGCCGATCACGCCATTCATTGGCGTACGGATTTCGTGGCTCATATTGGCAAGGAATTCTGACTTTGCGCGGTTGGCCGCTTCCGCCGCTTCTTTTGATTCGCTCAATTCTTCTGACAGAGCGCGAAGTTCATCCTCGCGCTGTTGCGCTTCGGTGATATCGCGATAGGTGACCACATAGCCACCGTCGGGACGGCGTCTCGTACTTTCTTCGATTATGATGCCATTGCCTTGACGGCGCGTCGCGCGGAACTCATCCCCTTGATCCAATGCTTCGGCGCAACTTTCGAGATAGTCCTCAACGGTTTCGTAGTCATACATAGAGTTACTAATACCGTACGCCAACAGATCGCGAACACTGACACCAATATCCCAATGCTCGGGTGTTGATTCAGCCATCTGCCACGCTTTTTCATTGCGGGCGATAACGCAGAAATTCTCGTCAAGCACCAAAAGACCCTGGGCCATTGATTCCAGCACTTCGCGAAGAAGCTCAGACTTTTCTTTGATGTCCTGCGTGCGCTGACGGACAGTCTCTTCGAGGTTAGAATTTATTTCTTCAAGTTTTGTGAGGGCGCGTGCCGCAGCCGCGCGTGCCTCGATGCGCTCGGTCACATTTCGTGCGACGCCGCGATAACCGGTGAAATTGCCCTTCGCATCACGAATAGGAACCCCAGCCGACTCGAGCCAATAGGACGTTTCTTTTTCTGGGATCGTGACTTTCGAAACGACCCGCGAAAAGGAACGTTTTTCTTTCAAGGCTGCCTGATATTCGTCCCAATTGTCCGCAGGTTCGATATAGGTGTCGTCAGCGATGTAACTGCCAATAAATTCGCTATGATCGACGCCCAATACTTCGTTCGCGCGCTCCGAGATAAAAGTGACCTTGAGGTCTGCGTCGCATTCCCACGTCCAATCACCGGCGCTTTCAGAAAAGTCACGGTAACGTTGCTCGCTCTCGCGCAACAGTCGCTCCGCGTCTACTTGACGGGTTACATCTTTTGACCAGCCGATATAGCCCGTAAACTCGCCTTCTCGATTATATTGCGGTAACGCCGTGGTTGAGACGCTAATGATCCGCCCGTCGGCAGCTTCGATGTCATAGAGAAAATCTTTTAACGGTTGTTCGTTTTCCAGAAATTCCGTGAGCCGTTCGTCTGCGCGGTTGGCGAGATTGTCCCCGGCATTACCGGCGCGGAGAAAGTTTTTCTTGATGACTTGGTCGGTCGGGATGCCCGTTACTTTTTCAAAGCTGGGCGAGATATAAACCAGTTTTCGTTCGCTGTTTATCTCCCAGGCCCAATCCGACGCTGAGGCGATATAATCGCGGAAGCGTTGTTTCGAGCGCGCGGCGATGTCTTGGCTCCGTTGTTGGTGCAAGGATAGTTCGCGCAGGGCGTTGCCATTTCGCGTATTGTAATAATGCATCACGATCGATGCGGTGATCATCATGACGGCGATGGTAATGATCGTTGAATCGCCGGTGATCATCATCCAAATTGCGGGGGGAACCGTGCAAATGATAAGAGGGATACTTGATTTCCGTCGTAGGGCGGCGATGGCCATTGACGTACCGACGCCAACGATAAGCGCCAGCAAAGCAAGCAGAATAACCCCTTGGTTATCGGCGAAGCGATAAAGATAAATCGTGCTGACGATGTTCTGCGCACAGAGGCAGTAAACGAGCGAAATGACAGAATTCAGTGTCTTTCGCTTTTTCGGCGCGTCCATCGAGTCGATATCGAGAAACGCCCAGCGATATGCGCCAAAGGCGACGACTGCGATCAGTAGGCCGATACAGGTAATTACAAAGACCGGGGCTTCCTGCACAAATCGGAAATAGACGAGGACGCAACATACTGCGACGCCAATCATTTCACGCGGAAGCTGCTGCTTCAGTTCGCGCAATTGTCTATCAACAACGATTTCAGGTGCAAATTGGTCGGCGGCGCTAAACCAGCGCTCGAATTGCCGCGATAACCTCTTCATCGGTATTCTGCTCCACTTTCAGACATGGAGCATGAAAAATCTTAGTTAATAGCAAGTGTAATTAGGACGATTGCGAAAAAATACCGGGGGAAAATTTTGGCGCACACCGTCATTAGCGTGATCAAATTGGTAAGATTGGTTAAGACTTTCCTATTATCGATTTAATGTGCGCGCACTGCGCACTTTTCGACGAGCTGAGGGGACAAAATGACAATTGCTTTGCCATCTTCGCGAGAAGAATTTTCGGGATTTCCAAGCTATTACGAAACCGAGATCCTGCCATTTCTCAAATCCAAAGAAGATGCGCGCCAGCAGGCCGTCATGCATGTGGGGCTGATCGCCATTGGGGTTGCGGTTCTGGCCCCGGCTGCATTTTTGAAGCTTCCCTTTGGCGACGACAATATCATGGTTGCCGGGATTATCCTGGTCCTTGGTTTTGTCGCCTGTGGGTGGCGGCTGGCCCATACGAGCGCAGATATCACCAATGGGTTGCTCGAACGGGTTTGTGGGCAATTACAATTCGATTATAGACAGAAAATGAGCCGCCCGGATTATTGCGCGGTCTATGATCGGCTAAAGCTATTGCCGAGTTATAATCGTCAAAGCTGGGAAGATGAGGTCACGGGGGCGCGAAATGGCGCTGATTTTGTTTTTTGCGAAGCGCATCTAAAATATAAATCATCAGGCAAAAACAGCAGCACCAGAACTGTTTTTCACGGTCAATTGCTCGTTATCGATTATAAAAAACGCTTTCTCGGTGAAACGGTGATCAAACGCGATGTTGGTATTTTCAATCGTTTTGGCAAGCCGGGTAAAAACTTTCAGCAAGTCGGAATTACATCACCCAAATTCGAAAAAATCTTCGAAGCATGGTCTACGGATCAAGTTGAGGCGAGGGAGCTTTTAGACCCGCTGGTGCTTGAGCGCTTTGAGGAGCTCAATCGCCTCTTTGATGGCGCAGAGCTTTGTGCGGCGTTTACTGGCGGGAAGCTCTATATTGCGATGAAAACGGGTGACAAGCTGAATATGGGTTCGATGTTCAAACCGCTTGCCGGGCCGGAGCGCGTCGAGAAAATCCTGAAGGAATTTGATTTGATCTTCGACTTGATGGACGTTCTTTTAAAACGCGTCGACGGCCGTCTTGATGGAGCTTTTTCGGTTGATGCTATTCGCGGGAAATAGCGTTGCGGAAACAATTACGCCTGTTTCCGCAAACAATTTAGCCGACAATATTGTCTGGATTGCTCGTCGTAACTGGGCCTTGTGGGCCTTCGCCATATTCATTCGGGCCGACAGATGGCTGGGCCGCGAAATAGATAAAGGCAATCCAACCGACAAGTGGAATCAAACCGATGAGTACCCACCAACCGGATTTGCCGATATCGTGAAATCGGCGAACGCTAACCGCAATATTCGGTATGAGAACCGCAAGGGCAAATAAATTGACCAAAATCTCGCCGAGCCCAACGATCGAACCGACAACATTTATAATTACGGCGGCGATAATATAGGCTAGAACCCACCACCAATATTCAGGCCGGCCGGAACGACCTTCAAATTTGGCATAGTTGCTTAGAACGGTTTTTACCGACTGCTGAATATCCATGAGCCGCTCCCTTCGTTGCTGAAACGCTGAGTCTAACAATGTTTGTTTTTGCTGCAAGCCATTAGCGAACGAGCGTCAGTCGTTCTGCGGCGCGGGTTACGCCCGTATATAACCATCGCGCACGGTGTTCGCGGAACATGTAGCTCTCGTCAAAGAGAACGATGTTATCCCATTGCGAACCCTGTGCCTTGTGAACGGTAAGCGCATAGCCATAGTCAAATTCGTCTGCGCCTTTGCGCTGGGTCCATGGAACATTTTCGGGACCGTCCGTAAAAAAGGCGCGCGGCACCGTAACCGTCACGGCTTTGCCGCCTTCTTCGGGGCGAACCGAGAAACGCACGCGGCCGCCGCGCGGGCTCATACGCCGATCGACATTCCAAAGGCCGCCATTCAACAGGCCCTTCTTTTTATTGTTCCGTAGGCAGACAAGTTTTTCGCCGCTTTCGGGCGAAGGGTCGGTATAACCATGTAATTCGCGCAGGCGGTCATTATAGCGCTTGCGGGTGCGGTTTGCGCCGACCAGAATTTGATCCGCTTCCATGATTGCATCGGTTGAAATTTCTTGCCGGGATAAAATTCGGCATTCGTCCGATTGTTCATCAAACTCGGTGCCTTCGCGAATCGCCATCGACAGGCGGATAATCGGATTGTCCGCAGCCTGGCGGTGAATTTCGGTCAGCATGAAATCCGGCTCGCCTTCGGTGAAATAGCCGCCGCCTTTCACCGGGGGAAGCTGCGCCGGATCACCCAAAACCAAAACAGGCTTGCCAAAGGAAAGAAGATCGCGGCCGAGATCTTCGTCCACCATCGAACATTCATCAATGATAATGAGGTCAGCCGTCGAAGCGGGCGCGTCATGGCGGATGGTAAAAGCGGGTTCGCCTTCGTCACCTTCATCGCTCGCCGGGCGGTAGATCAATGAGTGGATGGTCGAGGCACCGACGCAGCCTTTCTGGCGCATCACATGGGCAGCTTTTCCGGTAAAGGCCGCGAACGCCACTTCACCGCCCGCATTCTCGGCGATATGGCGGGCCATTGTGGTTTTGCCGGCACCGGCATAGCCAAACAGCCGAAAAAGCTGTGTGTCGCCTGCGGTGCGCCAGCGCTCAACCGCCAACAGCGCGTTGTCCTGTTCTACAGACCATTTCATTTCAGATATTTACTCTCGGACCTCGGAATCACCGGAGAACAACCACCGCATACCGGCCCGAAATGCAAGGGGGGCGGCGGAGGCGTGATACTCATCTTCCAAGATTTCGACATCCATTTTCCATGGATGGGGTTTTTCGGTCCATTTATCGAGCCACGCCACACGCGGGGCGACGAAACGTTCATTATCGCGCGTCCCATAAGCGACAAAAAGATTGGTCTTTGCCGGAATGTCGTTTGGTTCGAGGCCGAGGAAAACGTCAAGATTTCGGTGCAGTGCCGGATTGCTGGCGATATACCCCCAGAAAAGGTCAGGCCGCATCATCGCAGCATAGATTGCGAATTGCCCACCCAATGATTGGCCAAACAAAACGCGGTGCGACGGATCGGTTCGATAATTGGCGTCGATAAAGGGAAGCAATTCCTCATCGAGGAACTGAATAAATTGTGGTGCGCCGCCCCAATGTTCGCGCTCTTTGGAGGGGAGGGTATAATCCGTGCTCCGAAAATTTCCATCAGCCGGTGACGTCGCGCCATAGGATATGCCCACAATGATGGCTTCTGGCATTGGTTCATCAATGGTCATCAAGAGGAAATAGGACGACAAGACCGGATAGGTCATACCGCCATCAAGAAGATAAATGACCGGATAGTTGTCGTCGCCCCAATCATAGGCACGCGGCAGATTAACGTAGATATGAAAGGACCGGCCCAAGGTCTCTGATTTGATCAGGTGATAACCTTCAGGTTTGATGCTTTGAAGATAGTCCAATCGGTCTTGCGCAGATGCTGGCAAGACCCACATCAACAATAATATTAGCGCGGCTCTATATATTGGCTCCCCCTTGCCAAACTAAGGCGAAGCACAGACCCTAACGCGAAATTCGGATCAACTCAACTCGATCCAAACTGGAACGTGATCGGATGGTTTTTCCTTCCCGCGCTCTGACCGGTCAACACCGGCATCTTTGAACCGATCAGCCGCTTGTGGGGACATCAAAAGATGGTCGATTCGAATGCCATTATCTTTTTCCCACGCCCCGCGCTGATAGTCCCAAAAGGTGTAGCAAATCCCGTTTGGATTCGCCTGTCTGAGGCCATCGGTGAGGCCAAGATTGAGTAACGACCGAAACGCCGCGCGGGTTTCCGGGCGGAAAAGCGCGTCACCTTCCCAGGCCGCCGGGTCGTGCGCATCCTCTGCCTGCGGAATAGCGTTATAATCGCCGGCCAGAACGAATGCTTCTTCATTGCTGAGTAGCATTTCAGCATGCGCATGAAGCCGTTTCATCCAGCTCAGTTTATAATCATATTTCGGCCCCGGTACCGGATTGCCATTCGGCAGATAAAGGCCACCGACACGCACAGGTTCTTTGTCATCGGGCATGATCAGCGCTTCGATATAACGTGCCTGTTCGTCGCTATCATCGCCCGGCAAGCCGCGCATGACATCGTCAATCGGATGTTTCGAGAGCAGGGCGACGCCATTATAGGTTTTCTGCCCATGAACCTCGACATTGTACCCGCGATCTTCAAATTCGAGCGCCGGGAATTTTTCATCCATGCACTTTATTTCCTGCAACACAGCTACGTCAGGTTTCGTATTGTCAAACCATTCGAGAATACGGGGCAGGCGGGCGTTGATCGAATTGACGTTAAAAGTCGCTATTTTCACGTTGGGCTCTCAGCTTTTTCTTTCACGCGCTCTAGCGCGTTCTTCAGGTATTTTGGCCAGAATAATTTGACAATAAACCATAAGATTGGTTCCGCAATCGCGCTGGTGGGCGTGAATGCATAGGTCCATTCGATTTTGGTTTTTTCCTGACCGATTTGTGTAAAATGCCAGTCCGCACGGGCACCGCGAACAAGGGGTGCCAGCGGCCCGGTAAAGTCCGTCAACCGATAGGCGAAGCTTCTGCCAGGCGTTATGCTGATCAATTCTTCGTGTACGGAAGAATTGTCGCTTAGCGTATGGCGGCGAGTTTCGCCAACATTGGCCCAAGGGGCGTCATGGCCCGCGACATCGACGATCCCCGGCATAATTCCGGTTTTCTGAATAAGCGTACGCGCATCAAACGCGACCGCCGTATCGAATACGGTACGGGCGCGGGCGTTCACATTTTCGCAAACGGTGAGTTGAACGGTCATATAGGTCTATTCTTTTAAAAACGTCGCGAAATCATCAACTGAAGCGCGCGAGGAACGTAACTGATTTACTTTTTCCGATGGATCGCCATATCCCAAGGCCATGCCGCAATAAAGCTGTTCCTCGGGCGGAATTTCCAAAAATGCGGAAACGGTTTTGGCGCGTGCGGCCCACGCTTCTTGCATGCAGGTTGCAAGTCCCTGTTCCTCTGCGATCAGGGCTAAGGATTGCATGAACATGCCAAGATGCGCCCACTGACCTTTATCAAAGCGCCGATCGAGCGCGAAGAAAATGCCAACTGGCGCGCCGAAAAACTCGTAATTGCGGAGGAGGTAGGCAATTCGCGCCGCTTTATCCTCACGCGGTATGTCAAGCAGGCGATACATGTCCTCGCCAAGTTCGTATCGCCGTGTGCGCCAAGGCTCTGCAAGTTTTGGTGGGTAGATGGCCAGTTCCGATTCATCTGCAAGCGGATTTTCTGCAATCGCCTTTTTAACGGTCTCAATCAAACGATTGCGGGCATCGTTCATGACCACGTAAACCCGCCAAGGTTGCAGATTGCCGCCCGAAGGCGACCAGCGCGCGGCGTGGAGAATATCGCGGACTTGTTTTTCGGAAACCGGCCTGTCGAGAAAAGCGCGCGTCGAAATACGGTTTTGAATTATTTGCGTTACGCTCATGGATTGGCAATTCTGATGTTTAGGGGCGCTATTCGGACTTGTTCGGGCTCTGAAGTAAACCATATCATAGTTTACGGTCATATTTAGTCTAAATGGTTTTGGGTAATTCGATTGACGCAACAACGGAAAAATAAGTTCACACTTGCGCTAACGCTGGTTCTGTTTGCGATCACGGCAATCTTGATGGCGCGCAATGAGGACCTGGTCTTTCAGGATAAGGGCCGCCTGATTGTGAAGCTTGATCCCGATGACCCGGAAACCGCTATTCTCTATTGGCGCAATGATGTGGACGTGCCGATGGCACGTCGTTTCGCCGAGGCCTATCGCGAATATAAAGACACAACGAGCCGCATCCTTATTGACCTTCATTCGCCCGGCGGTGCCCTGAGCGAGGGCGAGGCGGTCATTCGCCAGATCAACAAGATGAAGCGCACGCATATTGTCGATACGCGGGTGCGCAACCGGCGTTCATGCTATTCCATGTGCGTGCCGATTTTCCTGCAAGGGGAGGAGCGCTACGCCGCTGCGTCGGCGCGCTTTATGTTCCACGAACCTTCTGTCTATGATGTCTATACTGGGGAAAAAGTTGACGAACCGGCCTTTGAAAAACGCATGTCGTCAAATCAGTTTTTCCACCGTTATTTTGTCAATTCGGAAATGGACCCGGATTGGCGCGATAAGCTTGCGGTTGAATGGCGCGGGAAAGACTATTTTGTCTCTGGCCGTCAATTGATGCGTGAAGGCTCAAATATCGTGACGGTGCTGGAATAGGGGTTAGAGGCTAAAGCTCGTGCCGCAGCCGCAAGACGCAGTCGCGTTCGGGTTCTCGATTTTGAATGCTGCGCCGATCAGCTCGTCAGAAAAGTCGATGACGGAACCGCTGAGATAGTCCACAGAGACCGAGTCGATCAAAACCGCATAACCATCGGCATCGAGCGCCAGATCGTCATCTTCGCGATCATTGACGATGTCGAACTTGTATTGAAAGCCGGAGCAACCGCCGCCTTCGACCGAAACGCGCAACATTGCGCCTTCAGGCTCCTTCGACAGGATCGCCGCGATACGTTTGGCAGCGCGATCAGATACGGTAACAGGCGTGGCGTCAGACATTTGCTTACTCTTTTGACTTATCTGGCTGAAACATAGTGGGCCAGTCGCTGAAATTCGAGGGTCAAGTTTCGGATTGTTCGCAAGAAGGCGTCAATTTTTGATCAAGTTTTGAATATGGCTTAGGGAAAACTTTGTGGAATCGGCAGACAAAGGGCGATAGGGCGGTTTCACATTGCAAATGCAATAAGTGCGGAAAAAGGCGTAAGTAGCTGAATATATGTCGAAAAATACGACTCCTGAAGTAAAGCCTATGGCGTTCCCGGCAACGCTTGCGCCCTATGCGGCGCGCGCGGAGGCGACGCGCGGTCGCCTGTATAAGGAGGCCGAAAGCGCATTTCGCACCCCGTTTCAGCGGGACCGCGACCGGGTGATTCATGCTGTGGCGTTCCGGCGTCTCAAGCATAAGACCCAGGTTTTCATCTCCCATGAGGGCGATCATTACCGAACCCGCCTGACCCATTCGCTGGAAGTGGCGCAGATTGCGCGCACGCTCGCGCGGGCGCTCAAGCTTGATGAAGACCTCGCCGAAAGTCTGGCGCTGGCGCACGATCTGGGCCATCCGCCCTTCGGGCATACGGGCGAGGATGTGCTGGTTCAGTGCATGGAGAAATATGACGGCTTCGACCATAACGCCCAAACCTTGCGCCTGCTCACCAAGCTCGAGCGGCGGCACGCTGAATTCGATGGGCTCAATCTGACTTGGGAAACCCTTGAGGGCGTCGTCAAGCATAACGGCCCGCTGACCGGGCCGTTGGCCAAAAAGAAAGACCCGCTGCCGGCGGCGATTGTCGAATATGCGGAAGCGCATGATTTGTGGCTCGACAGCTTTCCGTCGCTTGAGGCGCAAGTGGCGGCTCTTGCTGATGACATTGCCTATAATAATCACGACGTGGATGACGGCCTGCGGGCGGGGCTGTTTGATTTTGGGGAAGCGCGGGATGTCCCGCTTGTGGGCCCAGCGCTGCGCGCCGCCGAAGAGCGTTTTCCTGATGCGCCGCGCGTTATCCTGATTGCGGAAGCAGTTTCGGATTTGATTGGCGCGATGGTTCAGGACGTCCTTTCGGAAACCCGCCGACGTCTTGAGGCGGACAAGCCGGCCCATGCCGATGAAATTCGCCGCGCCGATCATGCGTTCAGTGCTTTCTCCCCGGAGATGGATCGCGATCTGAGCGGATTGCGGTCTTTCCTGCATGAGAACATGTATCGTCATTACAAGGTCAATCGCGCCCGCAGCCGCGCGAAGCGAATCATTAAATCTTTGTTTGACTTGTTTTTCCACGAGCCGGAGACATTGCCGCCTGAATGGCGAAGCCGCTATGAGGGCGCGAGCGAAGCCCGCTTGGCGCGGGTGGTTTGTGACTATATCGCAGGGATGACCGACCGTTATGCTGCGCGGGAGTATCGTCGCCTTTTTGGTGACGAATTTGAGGGCTAAAGCTCTATCATTCGCCGCTAAAGTGGTAGAATGAACGACGCAAAGCGATTCGGTCGACCGGATGGTTCGGGATTTCTCAGTGCGATCGCGGCTAGATATGTTGAGTAAGCATATATGCGAGTATGCAAGATGAGCAAAACGCGCTCTTGCGCTAACTGAATTAACGCGCCTATGACCTTTCGGGCGCACACAGATGATACAGGCGTCTTAAACGACGTCGGGCAAGGAGCGGCCTAAAAAAATGACCAACGCAGCACAAGACGAAACCTACGACGAAGATTATCAGGAATATGACGAATTCGACGATGATGATGATCGCGGCCTGTCGGGCTTAGTCGTTCTCATCATGGGCATCGTCATGATCGGTGCTTTTGTTTCGGTCGTGTGGATTTCATATAACCAAGGGGTGAAGGCAGGACGCGAGGGCGGTATTGCGGAAATGCCCTATGTGGCCGCTGACCCTGAGCCTATCAAAATCGAAACTGCCGATAGCGGCGAAGAAGTTGCTGATCGCGAAGTCTATGACGCGCTTGACGGCAATGACCCGGAGCCAGTCACGACCTTGGCTGAAGGCCCGGAAGAGCCCGTCACCCGCAATGTTGACGATACGATTGGCGCATTGGCCGCTGAAGCAGAAGGCGCTGCCGCGGATATCAGCGACGAAGTCGAAGACCGCCTCGCGAGCCTGAAAGAGGAAGATGCGGCGACGCTTGGCCCTGAGGCTGTGCCATCACAAAAGCCCCGCAATGAAGCACCGGAAACCGTGAGCGTCACACCGACGACACCCGCAAGCACAACACCGGCCAGCAATGTTCGCCCGGCGTCCCGTGCGAGTGGTTCTGCCCGGAGCGGATCGCATGTCGTTCAGGTCGGTGCGTTTCGTTCAAATGACGAAGCCATGGCCCAGTGGTCACGGCTTGAAGGCAAGCTTGGTGGTTACCTCGACGGGAAATCACCTGACGTAGAACGCGCAGACCTTGGTGATCGCGGGGTTTATCATCGTCTGCGGATTGGTCCGTTCTCATCATCGGATGCGGCGAAAACCTATTGTGCCGGCCTGAAAGAACGTGGCCAGGATTGTCTGATCAAAGCGCTCTAGGATAGGTGCTTTGCTGACCAGTGAGTTTGAGGTGACGGGCTAATGCCCACAGCAGCGATATTTGATTGTGAAGGCGCGCGTCTCTCCCCGGAGGAACGCGCGTTTTTCCGTGAGGTAGACCCGTGGGGGTTTATCGTCTTTGCGCGTCATTGCGAAAGCGCCGATCAATTGCGTGCTCATTGCGATGAATTGCGCGAATGTGTGGGGCGGGACGATGCGCCGATCCTGATTGATCAGGAAGGCGGGCGCGTGGCGCGCATGAAGCCGCCGGTGTTTCCGCAGCATCCCGCACCAGCAACCTTTGGCGAGTTGCACAGGCTCGATCCAATTAAAGCGGCTGAGGCAGCAAAGCTGAATGGCTATCTGTTGGGCCGGTTGGTTTCCGATTGCGGTGTGACCGTCAATTGCGTTCCGATGCTTGATGTCCCGCAGATGGACGCGGACCCTGTCGTGATCGGCGACCGCGCATTGGCAAAACATCAGGATACGATCATTCAACTGGCCAAGGCACAGGTCGAGGGGCTGAAAGAGGGCGGGGCTTTACCGGTCATCAAACATCTTCCCGGCCATGGGCGCGCGCTTTGTGATAGCCATCATGACCTGCCGAATGTTTGTGCGCGAAAAGATGATCTGCGCGAGGTCGACTTCCGGCCATTCCGCGCGTTTAGCGATGCGCGCATGGGCATGACCGCGCATATTGTGTTTGAGGCCTATGACAAGGAACGGCCGGCGACCCTCTCTCCCGTGATCGTCGAAGACGTCATTCGCGGCGAAATTGGCTTTGACGGGCTGTTGATGACAGACGATCTCAAGATGAAAGCGCTGGGCGGGGCAATCGCAGACAGGATTTTCGGGGCTTATGCGGCTGGCTGTGACATTGCGCTGAATTGCAATTTCTCAATGGAAGAAAAGCGCGAAAGCGCTAAGGCATTGAAATCCTTAAGCGGCAAGGCGGAAACCCGCGCCAAGGCAGCGCTAGGCGACCTGCGCAAGGTTGACAGGAGCGATACGGCCGAGGCCTATGAGTGGCTAAACGCGCTCCTGAAGCCCGTCTTGGTCTGATTTTCAACAGGGGCGTAAAAGGCTGATGGCGGGGGCTAGAATCGGTCTTATGTGGCGTAATGGCGGATGGTGAGAATATTGTATTGGCGGCTGTTGTGACCGAAGAGGGCGCGACCCCTGCGGTCGAAGAGGCTCAGGAGGCATTTGATGCTCCTGTGCGCGTTGCTGTGCCTGAGGATGACGCCGTTGATGCGTTGATCGTCAATCTTGACGGCTATGAAGGTCCGCTCGACGTCCTTCTTGATCTTGCGCGCCACCAGAAAGTCGATATTCGCAAAATCTCGATGGTCGCCTTGGTCGATCAGTATTTGCGTTTTGTCGAGGTTGCCAAAGAACGCAATCTTGAACTTGCGGCTGATTATCTGGTCATGGCGTCCTGGCTTGCCTTCTTGAAATCGAAGATGCTTCTGCCGGTCGTTGAAAGCGACGATGATGAGCCGACTGCGGATGAAATGGCTGCGCGGCTTGCCTTCCAGTTGCAACGGCTTGAGGCCATGCGGAAGGTCGTCGAGGATCTTCAGGCCCTACCGCAAAAAGGCGAAGACTTTTTCCCGCGCGGAGCACCCGAAGGTGTTCGGGTCACGCATAAGCCTGATTGGCAAGCGGACCTTTATGATTTGTTGCGGGCCTATGCGGTTCAGCGCGTTGCGGCGGTTGACCGGGAATACCATCTTGATCCGCCTGCGGTTTATTCCGTTGAAGCTGCCCGTAATCGGCTTGAGCGTATTCTCGGGGCGATCCCCGAATGGACAGAATTACGTTCGCTGACCACGACCTATGATGTTGAGGCACCAGATGTTTCGGTGCTTGCCAGCTCGTTTAACGCCGCGCTCGAATTCGCCAAGGCCGGGAAGATTGATCTTCGGCAATTGGGTACCTTCGAGCCTATTTATATCAAAGCTCGTCAGTCGACGGATGAAGGGGATGCGTCATAATGGATTCTGACGCCGGAAGAGATTTCAAAGGATTGGACGCGCGTGCGACCCAAGAAGCGCTCGTTGAGGAATTGACGAGTGAAGAAAGCGAAGAGACTAGCGTGAAAGATCAGGTTACCGATAGCGAGTTGGAGCAGGAAACGGTCGAGGACGATGTTATCGCATCGGATGACCGCGAGGCGATGACGTCCGGCGACGATGAGGCTGCGCAGGAAGAAACGCCAGATGAGGACGTTGTTTCGGCGCAAGCGGATGAAATCGCTGAAGAGCCCGTCGCCGAAACCGATGGCGAGGGTGCCCCTAAACAGAATGAAGCTGCGCAAAGCGATGACGCAGAACAAAGCGACGACGTAAACGCAGAGCAAGAGACCGCCGAAGCGCCGGAAGCGGCTGCGCCGGTTGAGTGGACAGAAGAGGATATTGCGGAGCAATCGCGTATGCTTGAAGCATTGCTCTTCGCGGCGTTTGAACCACTTGATAAGAAGAGCATCGTTGACCGCCTGCCGGCCGGTGCGCCCACCGATGCGTTAATCGAGCGGGTTAAAACCGATTACGAAAATCGCGGTGTCAATTTGCGTGCGGTGGACGGCAAATTCTATTTCGCGACCGCGCCGGATGTAGCGCATGTCCTTCAGAAAGAGAAAACCACACAACGCAAGCTCTCGCGCGCGGCGCTAGAGACGCTGGCGATCATTGCCTATCACCAGCCTTGTACACGCGCCGATATCGAAGATGTTCGCGGCGTGCAGGTTGCAAAAGGTTCGCTCGATCAGCTTTTGGAAATCGGTTGGGTGAAATTGCGCGGCAAACGCCGTGATGTGCCGGGGCGTCCAACGCTTTACGGTACAACGCAGGCTTTCCTTGAGCATTTTGGTCTTGAATCGGTGAGCGACTTGCCCGGTCTTGCAGACCTCAAAGCGGCGGGTCTTCTCGATGCGCGCCTTCCACCCGGTTTCTCGGTTCCGACCCCGACAGAGGCGGAAGATGACGAGGATGACGGAGAAGGCGGCGAGGAAGGCGAATTTGCGCAAGACTTCCTCGAAGAGGAAGAAAATGCGGAATCGGCGGATTCTGTCGATGAAGCGGCCGATATCTAACCGAATTTCGGGCCAAATTTCGGGCCAAATTTTGGGATTGGCGTTTGCGTCTTTCGCGCGCCCGTTCTACCTATAGCGTGAAATTATTTGAGAGGCGCAAAATGGGCGCAATTGGACCCTGGCAAATTGTCATAATTCTGGTGTTGGCCCTGCTTTTATTCGGTGGTGGCGGTAAAATTTCGTCGATCATGGGCGATTTTGCGAAAGGGATTAAATCCTTCCGCAAGGGCCTTCAGGACGATGAAAAAGCGATTGATGATCGCGGCGACAAGGCGGTGGATGTAACCCCTGTGTCAGACGAAGAAAAATCCCGCGCTGATTAATTCGCGCACCGCAACCGAAATGCAAACTGTTGAAAGTGTGACCGGCCGCTTATGAGCCTCATGCCGCAATTCGGGTTTTTTGAGCTAATGCTCGTGGCTGTGGTCATTTTGATCGTGGTCGGCCCGAATGATTTGCCAAAATTCATGCGCGACGCCGGGCGACTTGTCGCCAAGGCGAGGGCGATGGCTGGCGAGTTCACGGCGGCGTTCGATCAAATGGCCCGCGAAGCCGAGATGGAAGAGCTTCGCAAGGAAATTGACGAACTCAAGAAACACAACCCGATTACAGACGCTAAAAATGCCATCGACGATACGATCAAGCCGATAAACGAGGAACTCCGCAAAGAAGCTGATGACCTCAACAAAGCGGCATCGGATGCGGTGGCGGATACGCCAAAAGGCGACGATGAACCAAAAGCGTCTGATACGGAAACCCAAAACGAAGAGACCGCCAAGCCATGAGCGGTGAGAACACAACGAAAAAGCCGGAAACCGAAGATGATGAAGTGCAGGCGTCTGCTGCGCCTTTGCTCGATCATCTGGTTGAGTTGCGCCAACGCCTGATCGTATCGGTGGGCGCGCTCGCCGTTGCTTTTGTGATCTGTTTTATCTTTTCGATACCGCTTTACGAATTTCTGGTTATTCCGTTTGAGCGCGCCGTGACCGAAGCGGGCGTTGAGCCGACGCTCTATTTTGCGCCGCTTGAATTCTTCTTCACGCGGGTGCGGTTATCCGCATTGGGCGCGATTGCACTGGCATTCCCGATTGTCGCCTATGAGATTTATAAATTCATTGCGCCGGGGCTTTACCGCCGCGAGCGCCGGGCGGCGTTGCCTTTTCTCGCGGCGATGCCGGTATTGTTCACCACCGGGGCCGCGCTTGTTTATTTTGTGCTGATGCCGTTTGTCATGCGTTTTGCGGTGGGGATGGAACGGGATGCGGGCACCGGAACCGGTGTCTCGATTGAACTTCTGACCCGTGTCGGCGATTACCTATCGCTGATGACGACGCTCATCATGGCCTTTGGCTTTGCGTTTCAATTGCCTGTGTTCTTTACGCTTTTGGCAAGCGCGGGGCTGATGACATCGAAATTCCTGACCAAAAACCGCCGGGTGGCTATCGTCGTGATTTTCGTCATGGCTGCGTTCCTGACGCCGCCGGACCCGTTCAGCCAGCTCGTATTGGGTTTATCAATCATTGCGCTTTATGAAGCTTCGGTGATCTCCGTGCGCTTGGCGGAGAAGCGCGTAAAGAAAGCCGCAGAGGAAGCCGCCGCCGAGACGGGCTAGACCCCATTCCACAACACAGTTAAACGGACGCCATGTTTGATATTAAATTCATCCGCGACAACCCAAACGCATTTGACGCTGGACTGGCGCGCCGTGGCCTGAACCCGCGCGCTGGCGAAATCCTCGCCCTTGATGAGGAAGCGCGCAAATACACCCACGTTCTCAACGAATTGCAGGAGCGCCGGAACGCTGCATCGAAGCAGATTGGCGCGGCCAAAGCCAAAGGCGATGAAGACGAATTCAACCGCCTGCGCGCTGAGGTCGATACGGTCAAAAAACAGATGCCGGTCGCCGAAGCCGAGCAAAAGAAAAAGCAGGACGCGATACGCGAGATTTTATCCGGCATTCCAAATATTCCGGCCGATGACGTTCCCGAAGGCGAGAACGAAGGCGCCAATGTGGAATTGCGCACATGGGGCGAGCCAAAGAGCCCAGACAACGCCAAGGAACATTTCGATATTGGTGAGGCGCTCGGCCAGATGGATTTCGAGACCGCGGCGAATATGTCCGGCGCGCGTTTTGTTCTGTTGAAAGGGCAATTGGCGCGGTTCGAGCGGGCAATCGCAAATTTCATGCTTGATCTGCATACGGGCGAATTCGACTACACCGAGGTCGCGCCGCCATTGCTGGTCAAGGATGATGCGCTTTACGGCACCGGACAATTGCCAAAATTCGCGGAAGATTTGTTTAAAACCACGGGCGATCATTGGTTGATCCCGACAGCGGAAGTTTCGCTGACCAATATGGTTCGTGATCAGATCGTTGCCGAAGAAGAGCTACCGATGCGCCTGACGGCGTGGACGCCATGTTTCCGCTCAGAGGCCGGATCGGCAGGGCGTGATACACGCGGCATGATCCGCCTGCATCAGTTTGCCAAGGTTGAACTGGTTTCGGTTACGGCACCTGATCAATCGAAGGACGAACATGAACGCATGATCGGATGCGCTGAAGAGGTTTTGAAACGTCTCGATCTTCCATTCCGGACAATGGTTCTTTCGACCGGTGATATGGGCTTTGGTGCCCGCAAAACCTATGACATTGAAGTGTGGCTGCCGGGACAGAAGGCGTACCGCGAGATTTCTTCGGTCTCAAACTGCGGTGATTTCCAAGCCTTGCGCATGAATGCACGCTGCCGACCAAAGGGCGAAAAGCAAACCAAATTCGTGCATACGCTTAACGGGTCCGGGCTTGCGGTTGGCCGCACAATGGTGGCTATACTTGAGAACTATCAGGAGGCTGATGGTTCGGTAACGATCCCAGAGGCGCTGCGGCCATATATGAATGGTCTCACCAAAATCGAGGCGAAATAGCCAGATGCGTATTTTATGTTCCAATGATGACGGCATTCATGCGCGCGGGCTTGAGAGCCTGATCAAGATTGCGCATGAGCTAACCGACGATGTCTGGGTGGTCGCGCCGCAAGAGGAACAATCTGGTGCAGCGCGGGCACTAACCCTTGCGCATCCGTTGCGTGTTCGGAAATTCGACGAACGTCGTTTTTCCGTATCCGGAACACCAAGCGATGCAATCATGATGGGCGTCACGCGGCTTGTTGAGGGAAAAAAGCCCGATCTCATTCTTTCGGGCGTCAATAATGGCCAGAACCTCGCTGAAGACGTCACCGTCTCCGGTACAATCGCCGCCGCGTTTCAGGGCATGTCGATGGGAATTCCGTCGGTTGCGCTTTCGCTTTCACGGCTCGACCGCGACAAGGCCCGTTGGCAAACCGCCGAAGCGCATGGGGCGCGTATCGTCAAACAGCTTCTCGAAACCGGTTGGCCCGAAGACGTCGTTATCAATCTGAATTTTCCGGATGTAGAGCCCGACGAGGTCAAAGGCATTGAGGTCACGGTGCAGGGGCATCGCGATGCGGTGCAGCTCTATGCGGAAGAGCGCAAAGACCTCCGCGGCGGCACGTATTATTGGTATGGTTTCCGGGGTAGCCGTTCAAACCCGCCGGAAGGGACCGATCTGCGCGCGATCTATGATGGCCGGATTTCGATCACGCCATTGCACCTCGCTTTGACCCACAAAGATTCCTACGAGACCCTCGCTGAGAGCTTCAAAAACGAAGCCTGAAAACCTCGTTTTCCAAATTAATGACAAATCCTTAACGGAGTCGTGATTTGTTTACCTTCTGTTAACCAAAGAGGGCAAACGTCAGACCGAATCGATCTGATTTTTAACTCTATTGGAGGGGTGATGAAAACCGTGGGTTGGGCATTATTGACAAGCTCTTTTATGGCGATCGTGGCGTGCGGATCCCATAATCATGCGCCTGTTGTTTATGGTGCTGACCCGGCGCGCCAAACGCGCGTTTATCACTCACCCGAAGACATTTATCGCGCGCGCGAGGCCCGCGAAACGCAGACCGCGCAAGTCTATCAAAAGCCCGTCTATAAGGCCCAAAGCGCGGCCGTTGAGCCAGCGCAATTAACGCCGGTCAAAGCGGTTTATCTCGATGATGCGGTGCGCCAGCCTGTTTCTGCGCCGCCCGCGCATTTGCATAAGGCCAAAGGCTATATCGAGGTTCAGCGCGGCGATACGGTTTATGCAATTTCGCGCCGGTTTAATGTCACGCCAGCATCCCTGATTGATGCGAATGACCTGAAACAGCCATATTCGCTGAAAGTTGGTCAGGTCCTGAAACTGCCGAAGGGGGCGACTGCGGTTGCCGTTGATGCGCCGACCCGCCGAGTCGCAGCGCAAGATAAACTCCACACAGTTCGGAGCGGCGAAACTCTATACGGTATCTCGCGCGCATCTGGCGTGCCTGTTTCGAATATTGCTTCTGCAAATAATCTGCGTGCACCCTATACGCTCAGTGTTGGTCAGCGCCTCGTAATCCCGCAGGCACCGGTCACAGCTTTCGACCGTCCGGCAACCTCGCCGACGCCCGCAAAGACCCAGCGGACCGTTGAACGCGAGTCAAAGCCAACTGACCTTGGCGACATTTCACGCACGGTTTCTTACACGAAACCGGAAGCTACATCTGACAAATCACTGTTCTCTTGGCCGGTGCGCGGCGCGATTATATCCGAATACGGATCAGGCAATCTTGGCCGCCGCAATGACGGTGTGAATATTGCGGCCCCGGTTGGCTCGCCCGTTCGGGCGGCTGCTGACGGGCAGGTGGTCTATCGCGGATCAGAGCTCGAAGGCTTTGGAAATCTTTTGCTTGTGAAGCATCAGGACGGTTTCGTCACGGCCTATGCCCATAATGACGCTATGTTGGTGAAAAAGGGTGATTATGTCCGCAAAGGCCAGTTGATCGCGAAAGTCGGACAGACCGGTGCCGTCACGACGCCGCAGCTACATTTTGAGATCCGGCAGGATTCAAAAACGGTCGACCCTGTTGCACTTTTAGGCAAACAGTAGTTTAGCTATCCCCGATAGCTGATCTAGTAAGTATTGCATATTCAGTATAAAGATAAAGTAGCGTATAAATTAGCGGGCTTTCGGGCCCGCTATTTTTTTTGTCTTATGTCGAAATCTGGCCGGGCCGAGAGGCGATCAATCGCCGGGCCAGAAATTCCGGTGAAGCGGGCAATAAACCCTCGGAAATAAAGGCCGTTTCAGAGAAATGGGCAAGGGCGAGTTCCCCTTCGAATGCCGCGCGAAGCCCAGCGCCAACGCGTTTGGTCGCGTCGAATTTGGTCAAGATACATCTTCGGACGCCAATTTCCTTAAAGGCATTGGCCCAGTCTACATATTCATCTGCGTCGCCACTTGCGGGCAGAACCAAAACGGGTTCTGCATTGGCGGCTTCGCGGTAACTCCGCAAGGCGGCGATGTCTGCACTGTCGAAGGGGCTGACGCCGGGCGTGTCAAAGATCACAGCGCCTTGCGGGCGATTGCTCCGCAGGATTTGCGCAACATCAAGCGGCGACTCGGCGATGAAATAATCAGCCCCCAGCGCTTCGCCATAGGCTTTGATTTGGTCGATCGCGCCGGCGCGGCCCACATCTGCGGTAATCATCGTCGCTTTAGGGCTGTTCTCTTGCGAGGCCGCTGCGAGCTTGGCGGCGGTTGAAGTTTTGCCAGCGCCCGTCGGCCCGACAAGCATGATCGGATTGGTCGGTGAGAAGATCAGCGGCGCAAAGACAAATGTTTCTCGGAATCCGGTTTCGAGCCGATAAAGGTCTTCGTCGATATCCGATTTGCGCGCGCCCGCCACCAATGCGGCGATCAGCGCTTCGCCGATACCATGCGGCGCTAAAATCTCTGCCATCGCGCGCACGGATGCATCGCTCATATCGATACCGCGCGCCGACTTTCCGCCGCTGAGTTTACTTGAAAGGCGCGAGAGCGCATCCGCAGAAAATTTCGCCTCGATATTTTCGTTAAGGCGCGCACCAGCGCCCATTTTAAACGGGCCTTCATCGACGGCTTCACGCGCGGCACCCGCAAAGCTTGCTTTCGGTGCAGGGCTCGGCGCTGCCGGTGCCGGTTTGTCGGAAGCGGTAACTTCCACATCACCGCTGGGCAGGTCGCGAACAGAGACGATGACGGTTTTTTCTCCTAACGCTCGATGCGCCTTTGCTTTTGCAGCGTCGAGAGTAGAGGCGATGAATTTCATCATGGGGAACACAACCGGTCATTTACTAGCTCACCTGCATGTCAGGCGAGGACGGTTGATCTTAACGTCTTTAGGTAGCGGAGGCCAGTTGTCGGCTCATCACGCCTTTATCGGGCAATAAAAAAAACCCGTGCTGCCTGAGCACGGGTTGTTCGAATGCCGAAAAGTGGAGGGGTTATCTGTACTGTTGAACCCGGGTCGCACGAAGACCAGGCAAGCCAAACTGGTCAATCGCTTTTTGCCAGGAAAGAAACTCTTCGACGGTGAGTGTGTATCGATTGCATGCCTCTTCGAGGGTTAAGAGACCGCCACGAACGGCAGCAACGACTTCAGCCTTCCGGCGGATCACCCAGCGTTTCGTGCTCGGTGGCGGCAGGTCTTGTAAGGTCAGTGGCGTACCATCCGGGCCAATGACATAGGCATCTGATTTCGCCGGGGCTTCGGCATTTCCCGATGGTACAATAGATTCAGCGACGACAGTCATGACGGTTTATATCCCCGTAATACGCAACTAAAGGTTCTGCTCATTTGATGTTGGAGAAGCTACGATTGGGCTTTTAAGAAACGCCTAAATATCATGGTAAAAGCTTCGATAAGTGGTTGATTTTTCGTGAAAAAATTGAATCGAAAATTTCCCGGATAGGAACAATTTTATACTTTCGAAGCGTGGTCTGACCTGTTTTCGTACTGGGCCGAGCGCATCAGGCGCGAATTTTAGGTCGAGTGTAATAAAACCGTCTCAGAACTAGACAGTTAGGGTTAAGCGCGGCCGTTTGACCGGTTAACAGGCGGGGGCAAATAAAATTTTCGAATAAAATCGATTTTCTGGCTCAAGACGCCTGCGGCGCGGGGAGGTGGCCAGTTTTGTTGCGATTAGCGTAACGCATTCGCTGCCGTAGAGGGTCGTTCGCCCATACAGACATAGATAATAAGCAAGGTCGCTTTTTTCGGTCCGGCGGTTTAGGTGCCGGTTATTGCGCGCTAATGCGCGGCAGCGAAGGCTCGGTCATGTAGCAAAATGCCTGTTCACGCCGAGCCTTCGCGGATTACTTCTTTTTAGAAACGCGCTTTTTAGCGGTCGTTTTCTTACCAGCCGCTTTTGCGCCTGATCTGTTCTTGGAAGTCGCGGCAGTGCCTAGACCGATATCTTTGGCAAATTGCGAGCGCCGTTTGGCATAATTGGGAGCAACCATCGGGTAATCCGCAGGTAGGCCCCATTTACGACGATATTCCTCAGGTGAGAGGTCATAATGCGTCCGTAAATATCGTTTGAGCATCTTGAGCTTTTTTCCGTCCTCAAGGCAGATAACGAAATCAGGTGTCACTGATTTGTCGACAGGAACGGCGGGCTCACGATTAGTAATGAAATCAGTACCTTCTTCGGCCAAACCAGAGACCGCGGAAAATACTTCATGAAGAAGGCCGGGAAGTTCTTCTGCCTTTACTGAATTGTTGCCTACATAGGCTGCAACAATATTCCCCGCCACGCTTATTGCATTAAATTGATCGCCGGAGGCCGGCTTTTTACTTATCATTTAACTTTCTCCTCTGGGAGAGTTTCCCTGGAGATGCTTGTCTTACTAATAATATTGCTTAGCTCGGCAAGCACGGTAAAGGAGTCTCTCCCTTATGCGCAATATAGTACAAGTTGCGCGCCTCACCCCAACAATTCGGTAGCTTGTATTAACGGCGTTGGCAATGCCTTATGCAGCTCAGATTGAAAAAAATACAAGTATTCATGTCGAAATGACCATATAGAGCGATAAACCGCGATTAATTGTTAGTTACCGGACTGGATCTGTTACAGCACAAGGTTTGTAAACGGACGAGTTAGAATGAATATTCCAACGAATCGAGTGGTTATCGCGTGATTGCATTGCCGAGCGAGGAATCGGCGCTTATATGTCGGCCACGATATCGGGCATCCATTTTGGGTGCCACCACCTCGCCAGGAGACGCCTTGATGAGCGCTAGTCACGCCTACCAGTTACCCGAAGGATTTTTCACTGAAACCCTCGCAGAAAGAGACGCCGATATTTTTGCCGCAATCGGCCGTGAGCTTGGGCGTCAGCAAGATCAGATAGAGTTAATCGCTTCTGAAAATATCGTCTCGAAAGCGGTGCTCGAAGCGGCTGGATCGGTGCTGACAAACAAATATGCAGAAGGCTATCCGAACCGTCGTTATTATGGCGGATGTGAATTCGTCGATGAGGTCGAAGAGTTAGCCATCAATCGCGCGAAACAGCTTTTCAATTGTGACGAAGCAATCGTCCAACCGCATTCGGGCAGTCAGGCGAATCAGTGCGTTTTCATGTCGATCATGAAACCGGGCGATACCTTCCTTGGGATGGACCTGGCATCGGGTGGTCACTTGACCCATGGCGGTAAGGCAAACCAGTCTGGTAAATGGTTTAATGCAGTCTCTTATGGTGTCCGCGAGGACGATCATTTGATCGATTATGATCAGCTTGCTGACCTTGCTAAGCAGCACAAACCTAAATTGATTATCGCTGGCGGTAGTGCCTATTCTCGAATTATCGATTTCAAAAAGTTCCGTGAAATTGCAGACAGCGTCGGTGCATATCTGATGGTGGACATGGCGCACTTCGCTGGGCTAGTCGCCGGTGGCGAGCATCCGAACCCAATGGAACACGCGCACGTTGTAACGACGACGACGCACAAAACATTGCGCGGTCCGCGTGGTGGTCTCGTACTGACGAATGATCCTGACCTAGCCAAGAAAATTCGCTCCGCGTTGTTTCCCGGAATTCAGGGCGGACCTTTGATGCATATCATCGCCGCGAAAGCCGTTGCATTCGGTGAAGCGCTTCGGCCCGAGTTCAAAAGTTATGCGCGCGCCGTGATCGATAATGCGCAGGCCGTATCAAGTGCGTTGGTCGAAGCCGGATATGCAGTCGTCTCTGGCGGTACCGATACGCATCTGGCCTTGATCGATCTCAGACCCAAAGGCGTTAAAGGAAGCAAGGCTGAAGAGAGCCTCGAACGGGCCGGTATAACTTGTAATAAGAATGGTGTACCTTTCGATCCTGAGAAGTTTACCGTGACCTCCGGCATCCGTATTGGCTCACCTGCGGGCACCACACGAGGATTTGGCGTTGCAGAATTCCGCGAAATCGGGGCAATGATGGCCGAAGTGCTTGATACAATGGCCAATAATCAAGAAGCCGATGCAAGCGTAGAGGCGGCTGTCGGTGAGCGCGTGAAGGCGCTAACGGCGCGCTTCCCGATTTACAGCTAACGCGGCTGGCAAACCTTTGGGTCCCGGCGCAGGGTTAAGGAAACGATAGATGCGGTGTCCTTTTTGCGGCAGTGACGAGACCCAGGTTAAAGATTCGCGCCCGGCCGAAGATGGTGCTTCGGTCCGGCGTCGCCGCGAATGCTCGGCCTGTGGCGGGCGTTTTACGACATTTGAACGGGTGCAATTGCGCGAATTGATGGTGGTCAAAAACACCGGAAAACGCGCGCCCTTCGACCGTGACAAGCTGATGCGGTCGATTTTGATTGCGCTGCGCAAGCGGGAATTCGAGCCGGAGCGGGTCGAACAAATGGTTTCCGGCATCGTGCGGCGGCTCGAAGCGTCGGGCGAAAACGAGATCGAGACCACGAAAGTTGGCGAACTCGTTATGGAAGGGCTCGCCAAGCTCGATGATGTGGCCTATGTGCGCTACGCATCCGTTTACAAGAATTTCCGTGAAGCCAAGGACTTTGAACAATTCCTCGGCAAGATGGATGAGAGCGAACAAGAGTGAGGCGAGGCCCGTTCGGGCCCAATAAGATGGTATCAGGTAAAAACAGAGAAGGCGCACCGCCACGGTCTGCTGCGCGATTGGCTGCTGTGCAGGCATTGTTTCAGATGGAAGCGGCCGGGCAGGGCGTAGAAGCGACGATCCGCGAGTTTCAGGATTTTCGCCTCGGTAATGAAGTTGACGGCGTGAAGCTGCAAGAAGCGGACAAAACCTTTTTCGCAGATATCTTGCGCGGCGCGGTTGAGGCGCAGGGGCGTCTTGATCCTTATTTGCAACGACAATTGACGTCGGGCTGGAAATTGTCGCGCCTTGATGCCACAGTTCGTGCGATATTGCGTGCTGGGCTTTATGAGATGATCCGCCGACCCGATATTCCGTATAAGGTGGTAATCAACGAATATCTCGACATCGCCAATGCGTTTTTCGATGGTGACGAGCCGGGCTTTATCAACGCGGTGCTTGATGCCGCGTCAAAAGAGGCGCGCAGCGACGAGGTCAAAGTCTAAACGCAAGAAGAGAGCATGAGCGAGTTTGAAATCATCCGCGATATTTTCGCGCCGCTGACGGCAACAGCGCCGGGCGCATTTGATCTCGTTGATGACGCGGCATTGCTCGAACAACAAAATCTTGTCGTGACAAAAGATCTCTTGGTCGCGGGCGTGCATTTTCTCGCAAAGGATCCGCTTGATCTGGTTGCGCGCAAATTGATCCGCGCGAACCTCTCGGATCTCGCCGCGAAAGGTGCAAAACCGCTTGGGTATTTCCTTGGCTGCGTCTGGCCAAAACATATGGATCGCGCATCGATTGAACAATTTGCGCGTGGGCTCGCCGAAGATCAGGAGCGATATCGCATCGGGCTTTATGGCGGTGACACGACCGTTCATAGCACCAAAACCGGGCCTTTAACGCTTTCTGCGACCTTCTTGGGAACGCCGCCAAAGCAGGGTATGACACCGCGATCCGGGGCGTCGCTCGGCGATGATTTGTACGTATCCGGAACAATTGGCGATGCCGGATTAGGTCTCGCGGCGTTGCGCAAGGAATTCAAATTCACAACCGTCGATAAGGCATCACTTTCGAGCCGTTATCATTTGCCCGAGCCGCGCCTGACTTTGGGCACTGCGCTGGCGGGGCTGGCGACGGCGGCGATCGATGTTTCTGACGGGCTAATCGCGGATGCCGGTCATATTGCTCGTGCTTGTGGGTTGCGCGCTGAGATTGATGCCGTGGCGATCCCACGTTCGGCGGGCGCAGCCTCTTGGGTGGCGGCGCAGGAAAATCGTTGGCGCGCCTTGGCGACGCTTGCGAGTTTTGGCGATGATTACGAAATCCTGTTTGCCGCGCCGCCCGCTATGCGCCGGTCAATCACGGTTGCTTCAAAAGCATCCCGTACGGAAGTTGCAAGAATAGGGACGCTGTCACGGGGCGAGGGCGTTTTGTTTCTCGACGAAGCCGGAAGGCCAATTCCTGTTGAGAAGCCCGGCTTTAATCATTTCACTTGATGGCGCGCCCATAAAAAATGCCGGCGCTATGGCCGGCATTTTGAACTGATAAAGCTGCGGCTTACTGACCGGGGGTCGGGCCTTCTTCGCCAAGGCTTGCGGGCAGTGCGCCAACATTACCCAAAAGCTGTTCCCAGAAATTGAGGGTCTTGCCGCGGGTCGGTGTTTCACGCTGCACGAGGCGAATGTCTTCGCCATCCTCAAGCGAATAGGTTTCAAAATTCTCGACCGAACCATCTTCGGTGAAGTGGATTGCGGTTACGGTCCGGGTTTGGGTCTCCGGCTTAAAAAAGGCGCGCGAGTGATCGGTCGAATGGAGGTAGTACCATGCATTGCGATCAAAAACTCCGATCATCGAAGGTTCGCCATATTTCGCGAGGATCGAATCCTTTGTGTCAAAACCCGGTTTGGCCGTCAGGCTCTCCTGATCCCGCTCAAGCACATATCCGTGGCTGGACCGGACGGAAACGCAAGCTTGGAGGGTTGTAAGGCAAAGCGCCAAAAGGATTAGTCGGATCATACTGCGCTCTCTACTCTTTTCTCGTCATCTACGAAAAGTCGCCGTTCGAATTTTCGCGGTTTACTGGTGTGTTAGGCTAAATCAGCCGACCAGAAACCCAGATTATAAGCCCGATTTGGCCCTTTTCGCCAGCCGGGACTTGATCGAAGCGCCCGTCGGGAATACTTCGCCCCATCGATACCAGCGATTTCTATGCGCCGCAAACCCTTCTGGGCGATTATAATGTATTCCGCTGGCGTCGAGCCCATTCGCAGAGCAGACAAGGAACCTGCATGTTTAAATCGCTTTTCTCGGCGTTCTTCAAAAAAAGCCCGTCATTAGAGGCCGGGCGTGCGCTTTATGCCGCTGCGGTGGATCAAGCCCGCTCAGCGCCGCTTTATGAGCAACTCGGCGCAGAAGACACGGTCGAAGGCCGCTTCGAGCAGGTCGCGCTGCATGTCTATCTGGTGATGCGCCGTCTGAAAACGGAGCCCGGTGCTCGTGAGGTAAGTCAGTGCATGTTCGATGCAATGTTCCAGAATATGGACGATTCCTTGCGCGAAATGGGGGTCGGTGACGACGCTGTCGGTAAGAAAGTCCGCAAGATGGCGGAAAGTTTCCATGGCCGCATCGCCGCCTATGAGGATGCTCTTGCGCCGGATGCGCCCGACGATGACCTCGTCCGCGCGCTGGGCCGCAATCTGTTTGAAAATGAAGAAGCGCCCGCTGCGCCGAAATTTGCGAAATATGTGCGTTCGCTTGATGCGGCATTACATGCCCAACCCCATGCGCGCATTGCCGGCGGGATTGTTCTGTTTCCGCCATTGGAGGAATTGATATGAGTGATGCTCAGCCGGAGTTCAGCAAGGTCATTGAGCTTGGCGAATCGGGAAAACCCGCCAGAACGTTCAAGCTGTCCACAAATGACGAAGAGCGGAAGAAAGTGGCGGCGCGCGTCGGCGCGTTGTCGATCTCAACGCTAGAAGGCGAGATCAGCATTTCGACGACGAAAACCGAGATCTTTGTCAAAGGCGTCGTCGATGCCCAGCTTGTGCGCGAATGCGTATCCAGCCTGGAGCCGCTGGACGAGACCGTGCATGACGAATTCGAGGTCGAATTTACGCGCATTCCCGAAGAGGCTTCTGATGACCCAGAGGTCGAAGAAGACTGGCGCTTGCCGGAGGTGCATCTCGATCCGGATATGGATATCGGCGAATTGCTGGTTCAGCAATTATCCCTCGCCATGGACCCGTTTCCCCGAAAAGAGGGGGCTAAGAGCCTGATTGACCTCTATGCGCAGGAAGAAAAAATATCCCCATTCGCCGTATTACAAGACGCAGTAAAAAAAAGTGATGATAATCAATAGGTTTACCTAGCCCTTGCTGAGGCTATAAACTCATTAAGGATGTTTCGCTGATGCGTTGCATCAATTGGCGGTCGCCCATATTCTCCGCCGCGCTCTTTTGAACAGGGCTTTGTGCCCTGACCGAATTTGGAATTGAACAGGTAAGAATAGTCCATGACAAATAGTCAGGATCATGTGTTGGCGATTGACGCGATGGGCGGCGATGCCGGACCAAAGGCGGTGGTCGATGGCGTCGCCCATGCGGTCAAACGCGGTCTCAATTGCAAATTCATGTTTTTCGGTGACAAGGCTGAATTAGAACCTTTGGTCGCTGCGGCTCCGGAAATACGGGATGCTGAAATTCGCCACGCTGATAATGTCGTCTCGATGAACGACAAACCGATGCATGTTTTGCGGCGCGGGCGCGATACATCCATGTGGGCCGCGGTAACGGCACTGGGTGAGGGCGAGGCCCATGCGGTCGTGTCCTGCGGGAATACCGGCGCGTTGATGGCCGTGTCGCGAAAACAGCTCGGCATGATCGAAGGTGTAGACCGGCCAGCGGTGACAGCGTTGTGGCCGACGCCGCGAGGGCGTTCGGTGGTGCTTGATGTTGGCGCGAATGTTGACGCCGATGAAAACCAGCTAGTTCAATTTGCGATTATGGGCGAAGCCTTTTTCCGTGCCCTGACAGATGTTGAAAGGCCAACGGTTGGCCTTCTGAATGTCGGTGCCGAAGACCTGAAAGGGCATGAACTCATTCGCACGGCGGCGCGCGTATTGCGCGAGGCTGATCCCGATATGGCGTTCCATGGTTTTGTCGAAGGAAACGATATTTCCAAAGGAACCGTCGATGTGGTGGTCACGGACGGTTTCACCGGCAATGTAGCGCTTAAATCCGCCGAAGGGGCTGCGCGATTATTGGGTGAATGGATCAAGCAAACGCTGACAGGATCATTGAACGCAAAACTCGGTGCGCTGATGATGGCACCGGGGCTCAAGAAATTAAAGGATCGTATGGATCCGGCTTCTAATAATGGTGGCGTATTTTTGGGCATAAATGGTATTGTCGTGAAAAGTCACGGCGGCGCGGATGCACGCGGCGTTGCAAGTGCGGTTAATATGGCCGCTAGCCTTGCAAATCGGCCATTCCGTGACGAAATCATTTCTACGGTTCAGGCGGTCATGAAACGCCGTGCCGGTCTAAGTGATACTAAAGAAACAACAGTAAAAGCGGCGGTAGTATGAGTCTAAAAGCAGTCCTGCGTGGATGCGGAGCTTTTCTTCCTGAACAGGTTTTGACCAATCAAGAGCTTTCAAAACGTGTTGATACGAGTGATGAGTGGATTACAGAACGCACCGGTATCCGCGAACGACATATCGCAGCGGAAGGCGAACTGACATCCGATCTTGCGGCACGCGCGGCGCAGGCGGCGCTCGATAATGCTGGTTTGAAGGCGGATGATATCGACCTGATTGTGGTGGCGACGACGACACCGGATTTGACCTTCCCATCAACGGCCGCAATCGTTCAGGCGAAATTAGGTGCGGGCGCAGGCGCGGCGTTTGATGTTCAGGCCGTGTGTTCCGGTTTCATTTATGCGCTCTCGACCGCAGAAAAATTCCTGATTAGCGGACAGCACAAACGCGCTTTGGTCATCGGCGCGGAGACATTTTCGCGGATCCTCGACTGGGAAGATCGTTCAACCTGTGTCCTGTTTGGCGATGGCGCGGGGGCATTTGTCCTTGAAGCCGTCGAAGAAGCGGACGAGGGCGATCGCGGCGTCAAGGCGAGCTATATGCGCTGTGATGGCCGCCTTGTGGATCTTCTTTATGTCGATGGCGGCGTGTCGTCGACCGGGACGGTTGGCCATGTGCGGATGCAGGGCAACAAGGTTTTCCGCGAAGCCGTGACCCGTATCTCTCAGGCCATGGTCGCGGTCTGCGACGAGGCGAACATTCCCGTCACCGATATTGACTGGTTCGTGCCCCATCAGGCCAATGAGCGGATTATCCAAGGGGTCGTCAAAAAGCTTGACCTTCGTTCCGATCAGGTGATTTCCACAATTGCCGGCCAGGGGAATACTTCTGCGGCGTCAATTCCACTGGCTTATTGCGCGGGCGTCGACGATGGCCGGATCAAAAGCGGCGATCTCGTCCTCTTTGAGGCAATGGGCGGCGGCCTGACTTGGGGCGCGGCCTTGATGCGCGCATAGTCAAATCGCGCGCTGATCTGCCTTTTGGCGCGCTCTGTGCGCCAAATATGGCCAAAAATTTATACTTCGTTTTCGCTATGTACACTATTGGTGTAGAAAACAGGTATTATATTTCAAAGACTTATTGACCAAACCGTCGGTCAGCCATTAACCTCTGGCGTAATGGGCGGCGAAACATGATCTGCCGGGCACACCACGACTTGAACATCGGCGGCCACTCGGTTGGATTGTTGGGGAAGGGTAAGCATGACTGGAAAAACCATCACTCGAGCAGACCTGACGGATGCGGTCTATCGCTCGCTTGGTATTTCGCGCAATGAATCATCGGCCTTCGTAGAGCGTATTCTTGATGAAGTTGCCTCGACATTAGAAAAAGGCGAGACCGTAAAAATCTCATCATTCGGGACATTCTCTGTGCGGGACAAAAAACTCCGTATGGGGCGCAATCCGAAAACTGGCGAAGAAGTGCCGATTGAACCGCGTAGGGTGATCACTTTCCGCGCTTCACATGTTCTCAAAGATCAAATCAACGACAGCCACCGACAGTCAAACGCGGCTGAATAAAGAGCAGGGCAATGTCCGTGGCAAAATCTGCCGAAGCCTTTCGCACAATATCCGAAGCGGCCAAGGAATTGGACGTACCGCAACATGTGTTGCGCCACTGGGAAGAAGTATTCGGTCAGGTTCGGCCGATGCGTCGGGCCGGTGGTCGCCGCTATTACCGGCCGCTCGATATTGATCTCCTGCGCGGGATCAGAACGCTGCTTTATGATCAGCGCTTCACCACCAAGGGCGTGCAAAAAATCTTCAAGGATGAAGGCGTCAAATATGTCTCCGAGCTGGGGCGGCGCGCCGCCGCCGGCGAGGTAACCGATGTGCGCCCCGTGCTTGATGATGAAGACGCCGCCAAATCCGCTGACGGCAAGGCACCGGCGGAAAAGGTCAAGGATAACGGCGATGGCGTTCTTGAGCTGATGCCCGCCGCGGTGGTTCAGCCGCCGGGCGTTCTCAACCCCGCCATGCGCAAAAACCTGACGACGCTCCTGCGGCGGCTTGAAACTGTGCAAAACGCGCTCGATCAGGCGACTTTGGCCCTTGAGGCCATCAACCCCGAAGACGACGAGCGCTAATCGTCATTTTCGCGTCATTTCAGTGAAGTTTTCAGTGAAAATCGGCTTTCCCTTTTCGCCGAGCAGACTATAGTCCGCCACTTCGCGGCGTGATGTTTGATCCGCCGCCGGGTCGGAGCGTGGCGCAGTCTGGTAGCGCACTTGACTGGGGGTCAAGGGGTCGCTGGTTCGAGTCCAGTCGCTCCGACCATTTAAAGCCTCTTTCTACTGAGCGGAATAAAAATGTACGGCGGTGTGCCGGAGCATTGTGTTCAAAGAAATTTTACATTGATTAGAATCACAGTGTTCGAACAGGTAAGCTTTATTATTACTTACCAATCTTGAAATCAAAGCCTGCCTCTGCTCAATTCCATCGACAGATATTATATCATTATTCGAGAGGGTTGAAGTTGTCTGGCATAAAAGACCTGTTGCAGGTTGCATCTGGCCGTTTTGGACTGAAAAAAGAAACCAACAATTCTGCACTCCTGCTTTCTCAAATTCGCCGGACCAAGCGTGACCGAATCCGGAAGCACTGGAATGTTGATGGTTTGGCCGCAAAACAACGCGCCAGTCTAAAAAGGGCAATTCGAACAAAAGTTAATGAATATCTGAGGCCAATACGGAAGCAACGGCGACGCCTTACTCGTGATGAGCAAGTTCTATTACTTCGTGGGAAGCGTCCATCCAGAATTCTTGACCGCATTTTCCCAAGACGCATGGCTCTATGGTTAAAGCTGGTTGAACGTGATGCTCAGAACGAACTGCCAGAGATTGAAGTCCAAAACTTTTCGTTGCTTCATGATCCGTATGCGACGCTAAATTCATTGAAAAAAATTGCGGCAGCTGAAGCTAGCGCGCCAGGTGCGATGATCCATTTTCGCGATGAATATTGCCTTGATGTTGCGCCATTTATGATACTCGCAGAATGTTGGAACGAAATGCTGCCAATTTTTCAAGGCGGTGAAATGAGTTTGCCGATGCAAAAAGTATTGGCTGCAGTGGGGGTCCAGCATGCGTTGGGAATCGGTTTGAATGGAGTTTCTGAATTCTCAAATGTTTGGGCATTTCCTTTAATGCGAAGGCGTGGTGCTGGATCAACCCAATCGTCCACACCATTCTTGGATGCTCAAACTAGGGAATTTGCATCGGATCGATTTTGTGATGCGTTAAATTTGTGGTTGTCGCACCCTGAGATTGGAATTTCACTTAATTCGCATGGTATAGCTAAAATTAAAAATTTGTTGGGTGAGTTGTTAGAAAACGCTGAACGTCATTCCGACGGCAATCGACGTGATGGAAGCTGGGCGGTATCAGGATTTATGGCGAGACGCAGGAGCGAGGATGCCGAAGAGTGGGTCTATCGAGCTCACCTTGGAATCGTTAGTATCGGCGATTCATTTTCAGAGAGTTTAGATCGCGCATTGCCTGACGTGCAGAGGGCGTTGGATGACTATGTTTATTTGATGAAGAGCAAAGGAGCTCCTCAATCTGAAAAAACCTTACGAACATTAGCTGCTTTACAGGATGGGGTAACATGCGCCGCTGACGCGGATGAGGACCAGAGGGGTGGGTTTGGACTACAAGAGATGCTTGAAATCGTATCACTTTTAGGTGAAACGTCGCATCCTGATCGCAGTCCCAGAGTTACAATACTTTCAGGCTCTTCGTGCATAAGGCTACGGAAACCGTATCTACGAGGCGAGCCGAAAGAAACGAATGACCCTACTCGCGTATTATGGTGTAACTCTATGAATTCAAAAGATAATATTCCGGACCCTAGTTACGTGTTCGATTTGGAGCCTGGATTACCGGGTACGGTAATTAGTGTTGGATTTGTGTTAGATCCAGACTATCTAAAAGCTGTAACGGCAGGTGAAAACGATGAATAAGAAAATTGATCTTACACAGCTGACCAAAGGCGAAGTGCGGAACCTCACCGGGCAAGATCGAGGTAAGGCAGCGCGGCAGTTATTTGAACTAGATATTTTGGACAAAGACAGTGAAATGGTTACTGTTATTGTCCCACCTGAGTTGGACGCCATAACAACATCGTTTTTTCAAGGGATGTTTTCTGCAAGCGTTCGATCAGCGAAAACTGCCGAGAAATTTTTAGCGAAGTATCACTTCGAGACAAACGCATCAATTATGGAACAAATAATCCGGGGGATACAAAGAGTTCTTACTCCGCGCGGAACTGCGCTGGGCTGACGTCGGTTTCGATATGGAAGGGGGCGAGGGTTACGATTGGAGGAAATGGGCATTTTTTATTGCCTGTAGTTCCTTAGTTTGGAACTGTGTGAATAGTTTCATCTCATATAGAATCAATGAGAAAAATAAGCGCCGGTCCGTTGTTCTGGACGAATTTCGCACTTCAGTGCGGGATCCAGTTAGGGAAACGTTGCAAGGATTAAATGATATTTGTGGTCAGGTTAAAATCGTCGCAAAAAATTCGCCCACAGGCACTGAATTGAGAGCTCGACTTGGTCCAATCAATAAGGAATTGGTTTCTAAACTTGGCGAAATATCCGACGCACTAGCGGATGCTAACCAAAGTACTTTTGCAAATGGCAAAGATTGGTTGGATGGATTTTCAGATGCAGAAGACGAAATTTTGGCATTGTTCGATAAAGCATTAAATGTATCTCGTACTGAGGACGAGATGAGGGATGCTGTTGCGTTTATTCCGGTTTCTATCCGTAGGCTGCGTTCAAAAATATTGACAAGAATAGAAGCTGAGGTTAAGCGCTTGAGTTAATTTCAGTTCTTCATGAAAGATTAGCTCTTCTCCCTAGAATTACGTTATCGTTTCTATTCGGATCAGCCTGTTACAATGTAAAACGGGTAGGTTTTTCTTTGAACGTTCAATATATAATCTCTAATTAATTGCCTAATCTACAAGCGAACTCGCCATGTTTAGTTTTGTGTGGGTTCGTATGCGGATGGGTTTATGCGGGGCGGGCGCGGTCGATAATTTTATCGGCGTTATCAACCGGGTGACCGCCATAAATATGCGCGTGTTCACCAAGCCGCGCATCAATATAGGCGTCAACGACAAAGTCAGGGGCGGTCTTCAACAACGCCGCCGCCGACAGGGCCACGGCCATGGTTTCGGCGAAGGCGCGGGCGGTACTTTCGTTGAGCGCGCCGGGTTTGAACCAATCATCAAGCCGATCAATATGTTGATCAAGCGCGTGATTATTGCCGCGCGCGGTCATGATCTCGCTACGGACGGCCGCAAGGCTATCGGGTTCGCGCGCCAGCGCCCGCAAAATGTCGAGCGCGATCACATTGCCCGATCCTTCCCAAATGGCGTTGAGCGGCGATTGCCGGAACAGGCGCGGCATTGGCCCTTCTTCAACAAAGCCGGCACCGCCATGACATTCGAGCGCTTCATAAACTACGCCCGGCTGGCGCTTGCAGATCCAATATTTTGCAATTGGAGTCGCAAGGCGCATGAAGGCGGCCTCAGTCGGGTCGTCTTTCATTTTGTCAAAGGCATGGGCAATGCGCATGGCAAGGGCGGTCGCGGCTTCGGTTTCAAGCGCGAGATCCGCAAGCACCATGGCCATTGCCGGTTGGTCGATCAGTTTTTTCTGAAAGGCCGACCGGTGCGCCGTATGCCAAATGGCTTCGCGGGTGGCGGCGCGCATCCCTCCGGCGGACCCGGCGATACAATCAAGCCGCGTATGTTGCACCATGTCGATGATCGTCCGTACACCGCGGCCTTCATCACCAAGGCGCTTGGCCCAGGCACCGTGATATTCGATCTCCGACGACGCATTCGAACGGTCGCCCATTTTGTCTTTAAGGCGCATGATGTGAAACTGATTGCGGCTGCCATCTGGTCGCCAGCGCGGCACCAGAAAACAGGTCACCCCGGCATCGGTTTGGGCAAGGGTCAAAAATGCATCACACATGGGCGCAGAGCAAAACCATTTATGACCCACAAGCTCATATTCATCATTGCCAATGGGCGTTGCGCGCGTGGCATTGGCCCTGATGTCAGAGCCGCCTTGCTTTTCGGTCATGGCCATGCCGATGGTCGCGCCGGTTTTCTCAGATGCCGGAATAAAACGCGGATCATATTGCCCCGATATGATGCGCGGCCCCCATTCATCGGCGAGCGCCGGTTCATGCCGCAAAGCGGGCACCGCCGCATAGGTCATGGTCATCGGACATCCGACACCCGGTTCGGTCCCGGCCTGAAGGTAAACCATGGCCGCATGGGCAAGATGACCGGCGCTTTTTGCGGTCCACGCAATCGATGCGTATCCGGACGAAAGTCCGAGCGCCATCAATTGATGATAGGTCGGGTGAAACTCAACCTCGTCGAGCCGATGGCCATAACGATCAAAACTTTTCAGCTTTGGCGGGTTTTGGTGGGCTTCGCGCGCCCATTGTGCGGTTTCCGCCCGGCCCAACGCTTCGCCATAGATCGAGAGATGCCCATTATGGTCGCGGCCACCATTTTTGCTGACCGCGTTCACCAGCGCCGCATCCCCGTCATAGAGATTGATATCCTCAAGGGGCGGGGGCTGGTTGGTTACGTCATGGGTTTCAAGCTCGGACTGCGGGCGAAAATGCGTCATGGTGGCGTTCCTCGCGACTTTAAGCGGATTTTGCGCTTTCACACGCGCCATCGCAACAGCCGCAAGCAGCTAACGCCCCAAGAGCATATCCAATTCTGTAACCGCAGGGGAGACATCGTCAAAAGGGACTTTGATCGTTGTCATGCCCATTTCCCGTGCGGGCTTGAGGTTGACGCCAAGGTCGTCGAGGAAAATGCAATGCTCCGGATCGACCGACAGCATTTCGCACATCATTTCATAAATGCGCGGCTCGGGTTTGCGGACACCGGCTTTCGCAGACTCGATCATTGCGTCAAAATTTTTGTGAATAAGCTCAAGAATGTCGCGGTTCTCATTTTGCGCCAACATTTCATTCGAGCCGACTTTCGGCAGATTGTTGGTGATACAGCCGGTTTTCAAGCCGCGTTGTTTAACGCGGGTAAGCGCGTCGATCATATTGTGATTAAAGGTCAGCGACAAAAGCCCGACCAGCGTTTTGCCGCGAATTTCAAACCCGGCCGCGCGGGTTTCTTCGGCGAATGCCCCATCAAACGTATCAAGATCTATTTCGGCCCGTTCAAATTTCGCCCAGGCATTTTCATTAATGTTGGTTTTTATAACGTCGCCGATGAAACGCTCCGGCAAATTATTCTCGCGCTCGAACACGGCAAAATTTTGTACAGGCGAGGTGGTGAATACGCCACCAAAGTCAAAAATCACAGCTTTGAAATCAGGCATTCTACATATGGACCTTACAATGAAAGGATATAAATTATGGAAATATCTTTTAGTATTAGCTGTCGAGACCCAATTCTTTGCTGAATTTTTGGTTCGCTTCCGCGCATTTTTGCGCGGCTGGTCTCGCCGTCAAACGGCCAACATAGTCCGTAAACAGTTTTTCTTTTTCAATCGCGCCAAACATCATCGCAAAGTTCAAGGTAGAGCCGAATACAACATCGGCGGCGCTGAATTGATCACCTAAGATGTAATCACCATTTGAAAGGGCATGACGAATGGAATTAAGAGCCGTTTCTTCAGAACCATACAGCAATGCGTCGGGGTTCGCGCGCTCTGCGGGCACCAGCTTATCAAGGATTAAGGGCTCGATGCTGCTGGGCGCAAAAAAGATCCAGCGCAGATAGGTGCCCCGGCGGGGGTCATCGAGTTTCGGCGCAAGGCCCGCTTCGGGAAACCGATCTGCGAGGTAAACACATATCGCGGCAGCTTCGGTAACGACGACGCCTTCATGAATCAGTACAGGGATCTTTCCCATTGGATTCAGTTTTAGAAATTCAGGCGCTTTTTGCTCCTGCGCGGCGAGGTTCATCAATTTGACGTCACAAACACCGCCCAATTCTTCGTTAAGCCATTGCGGCGTTTGCGACCGGGAGTTGGGAGCGTGGTAAAGAACGGGCTTTGACATGACGGTTTCCTAATATTGATGACAAAAGATCAACGATTACGCGCAACTTCGTATAGCGTTATTGCCGCTGCATTTGAAACATTTAAACTCTCAATGCCTTCGGCAATCGGAATTCGGTAAAGGCCGTCACAATGTTTCGCGACCAGCGGCCTTAGCCCAGTGCCTTCTGCGCCCATCACAAGCGCTAAGGGCTGCGCGGCGGGCAGGGCGCTGATCTCGGTTGCGCCTTCGCCAGCGAGGCCGGCACAGAAATAGCCCATCTCCTGAAGCGTATTGATTGCGCGGGCGATGTTGACGACCTCGATGCAAGGGATGGCTTCGATCGCGCCGGCGGCGGCCTTGGCCAAGGCATCCGATAGCGGCGGCGTACGCCGGTCTTGTACGATCACCGCACATGCGCCGAAGGCGGCTGCTGATCGAAACAGCGCGCCGATATTTTGGGGGTCGGTGATCTGATCGAGGATCAAAACCGGCCGGCCCGGGGTTGCTGGCGCGCAAATATCGGCGATGTCGTGCTTCGCCAGCGGCTCGACCAGCGCCGCGACGCCTTGGTGAACTGCGCCTTGATGAAGGATCTGGTCTAGCTCCTCCGGGCGGGCTTCGACGGCCTCGGTCAGGCCGGTATCCGCTTCGGCCAGCCATTGTGCGCCATTGCGGGTCGCAAAGACCCGTTTGACCGTGCGGTTGGGGTTTTTGATCGCAGCCGCGACCGCATGTCGCCCATAGAGCCAGATGCCGTTGCCATCTGCGGGGAAGGGCGAATCACGGCCGGTTTTGCGCCGGTTCTGCGGTTTCGATGGCGGTTTTTTACGCGAACGAGGAGGAGATTTTTGCTTCATTCTAATGGCGTAGCCGGTTCGAGAGGGCCTGTGAACAGGAAATCACTTATGAAGCGCAATCAAACGGTTGCGAAGCGCGGCCAGCGCCGCTATAGACCCCGTTCTCCCGGCGAGATCGCACCTAATTCGCGGCATCGCCAACCCGGTAGACGTCAGACTTTCTGGCCGATGCCGTCCCGTGGAGGGGTGGGAGAGTGGTTAAATCCACCAGACTGTAAATCTGGCCGCTTAGCGTACGTTGGTTCGAATCCAACCCCCTCCACCATTCAGTCCACTAGTTTTCGTCCATAAGGTAATATGCGCCAAAAGGGCCGCAGTGTGGCGGGATTTCGGGCGATTAGAACGTCTCTGTTGTCTCTGATTGCGGTGAGGGAGCGCAAGATTCGCAAAAGTCTCCGTGCGCCTATTTTGGCCACCAACCGAACGGGCATGATGATCGGCTGTTAAATAGGCGATGATGCCGAACGCCTAAGCGTTTTCCCTTATTACGTCACAGATTGTGGTTTGATTAGTTTTGTGCCAGTCCGAATAGGCGACGCTGCTCCGACCAGGTGACAGGCAAATCCGCAAATCGGCGAAGTCGCTCTGGCGTCCAATCATCAGAGGTCGTTCCGTCTAGTAATGCTCTGACTATATCTGGCGCTAAGAAGGCGAGGCGCATTTGTTTGCTCACATCACTTATGTCGGCGTTGGCTTCTTTCGCAATATCTTTGAGTGCTGTATCCGGTTCATTGAACCATTGCTCGCGCCAGAGGAACGCAGTCTTCAAAAGTCCTGCAATGGTTTCATTGGGGACCGGATGGGTTTCAGTTTCGCCGAGCACCAGTCGAAGCCCGGTGCCGCGCTTTCCGATGTTCATTTGTGATTTGATGACGCATGTCTCGGGTAGGGGAAGCTGGACGTCTTTTTCAAAAAGCGCACTGGCGTTTAAATTGATTTCCATTCCGGTTTTGTATAGGTCCACACGTTTGATACGCGTAACCCATCGCAACAAAATTGATTGTGATGATTGCCCCAATTGTTCTGTGTGCAGCTGATCAATTGCATGGCGCGCCACTTGTAGATCCGATGCGCTCGCGCCCTTCGGCAATAACGATTGCATGATATCTGATGATGTCATTCCTTCAGCGATTACTTTGACGATGGTCGCGTCAAGTGTGTCAGCATTAACTCGCCAGCGTTCTGCCGCTGCGGCCGTTCCTTTTTCGAACGCATGGCTCACATAGTATCGGTAGCGCTTGCCGCCTTTAGAGGTGTGGCTCGGTGTCAACCGATGACCATCAGCAAAGAGCTTACCCGATAAGGGGTTACTCGATCTGGTTTTAATGCCCCTGCGTTGACTTGCAGCGCGACGCTTCGATTGCACGTTGTCCCAAAGGGCTTTGTCGACGATCGCGTCATGTGCGCTTTCATGCAACTCGCCTCCAGATCGCAAAAGGCCAACGTAGATTGGATTGGCCAGGATATGATAAAGCGGCCCTCGCGTGATCGGTTTTCCGCCACCATGGGATCGTTGTTTGGATTGCAGACCTTCATCCCTTGCAATCTTCAGAGCGCTGCGGACACAAACAGTCTCAAGATAAAGCTCAAATAACCTTCTGACGGTTTTGGCTTCGGCCTCATTCACCACAAGCTTCTTATCGATATTGTCATAGCCGAGGGGTGGGTTGCCGCCGGTCCACATACCTTTGCGGCGAGAGGCCGCAATCTTGTCCTTGATCCGTTCGGCTGTGACCTCCCGTTCGAATTGGGCAAAGGATAAGAGCACGTTTAGCGTTAACCGTCCCATGGAAGATGACGTATTGAACTGCTGGGTTACAGAGACGAAGGAGACCTCCTGTGCATCAAAGCGCTCCACCAGTTTAGCGAAGTCGGCCAGCGATCGGGTCAGACGGTCCACCTTGTACACAACGATGAGATCGATGCGCCCAGCATCAATCTCTGCCAAGAGGGCTTTGAGTGCAGGGCGGTCCATATTGCCGCCGGAGAGGCCCCCATCATCAAAACGGGTCTTGACCAGTTTCCAGCCCTCATGTCGTTGCGAAGCGATATAGGCCTCGCAAGCTTCCCGCTGGGCATCGAGAGAGTTAAAGGCTTGATCAAGCCCTTCTTCCGTCGACTTACGCGTATAAATGGCGCACCGTTTCATTGTGCACGCACCCGTGTGGACCGTAGCCCAAAGAACGCTGGGCCATTGCGTTTGACACCGGTAATGGCTTCCGCGGCTGCCGACAGTGATCGAAAGCGCTTACCGTCTAAATAGCATCCATCATCCGCGACATAGACCTCATATTGCTTGCCGCGCCATTCGCGGACCAGCCGCCCGCCCGGCCGCAGGGATGGGCGAGGGGCCGTCTTTTTTTGGGAGGCGCCCTGACGCGCTTTGCTGCCCGAACTCTGCGCCCGAACGCGCTTGTGCAGACGATCAACACGTACGCGATGGAATTTACGCTGCATCTCATAGGCGATGGCGAGGATTAAAAGCGTGCGGCCCATGCGTTTGGGCGGCAACTGTTTGTGATGCTTGCGATAGAACTGCTTCAGGTCTCCAAATGAAAGATCGTCAAGGCTGGAGAGTGCCTGTTCCAACTCGGCGGCATCACCGTACCGGGTCATTGAGCATCTCGGATGTAATAACGCTGTGGTCCCTTATTTGGTTTTTCTGCCACCAGCGAATAGCCGAGTTTCTTCTTGACGGTCCCTGATAAAAACCCGCGAATAGAATGGTCTTGCCACCCTGATATCGCCGCCAAATCTTGAAGGCTTGCCCCGTTTTTACGCCGTAGCTGCGCTAGAATCCGGTCCTTCTTTGATTTTTCAGGTGCGTTGCTTTGGGTCCGGCGTTTTACCGTAGTCTTTCCATGTTGGCCCATGATTGCCTCCTCGTTGTTGCACCGCGACAAGCCCGGCGTCGGAGACGGTCGGGCAGGGGGCGAAACAAGGCATTCGCGACAGCCACAGCAACGCTCTTTGTAAGGAGGAAGTCCAGTGAATTGTTTGGGAATGGGCGCGTTGGGGGTGGGTTCGAACGACGACGGTTGTTTAATACTGGGGCACCGATTCAAAGTGGCGTGCATTCGATCTGGTCAAAGGTCCGCTATGCGCGCATTAGCCGACATTGAAAAAAGAAATATTGGGCGGCGCTTTCGGATCCAAATTTGCTAATCGAAGTAATAACCGTCTTTCGCCATCGCCTCTAACTTTTCTCTGACGCTTCCCGCTTTTGATTTGTACTTTGAATTGTCAGGATCAAGTTGAAGCCGTAGGTCTAGGTAGCGCAGTTCCAAAACTAGAAGCGATGCCCGAACTCGGAGGTCCGCGTTAGTTGCTCCGATGTTCACCTGTTCCCAGAAACAGAGACCCTGTGCATCACGCCATTCTTCGATCTGATCGCCAGGTATTTTGGCAACGAGCTGTTCTACATACGCCTGCATTTCACCGCAAAGCTCTATCGCGTAACTGTTGGCATCCTTGATAAGCCCCACGTGTTTTTCGAACGGAAGGTCCGCGTTTAGTTCTAATATCAGATCAAATTCATCTCGCGCGGCAGCATTCATTGTAGTAATCATGGTCCACTGATTGCTTTGTTCTCGGACAATCTGCTCCAGAGCCGCGTCAGTCGGAAGAAATCCGTCCTGTTCGAAACTACGTTCGTGCCTCTTCTTTATTTCCTGCAAGTCTTCAGCTGAAGCATACGGTTTGGTGTCGACCCGTTTATGGTGGGGGTAGCAGAGAACGATCAAGTTATTCAGGCTTCGACGATCTTCGTCACTCATTAATGGATCGAAACGTGGGCCGCCGGCTTCCGCAGCGTGGATGTGGACGATCTGACCAACAAAAAGCCCGTCATCTTCAATCAGAGGTGCCTGGCATTCCGGATAAGCGCACCGATTTCCAGATCGCGCAAAAAGATTTCGGACAGTGTCTTTGACGGGCGCTTTGCGAGCCATAGTCGATCTCCCAAATAAATACCTGTATTAATATGCTGACTTGTCCAGCCAATTTTGAAAAAATAGCAAGCAAGTCGGGCGCATTAAGCGATGCCCAATGCACTATAGACGCTGAGGCGGCACCGAATGGTGTTGGGTTACGGCTTTTCACAATCCATCCTTCGGCGATTCGTCCTGATCGAGGATCATCCTGAACGCCGGTTCGCGCACGAAGCGGTTATTTGGGTGCCGCACGGTCGTCTATGGATTCTGTAGGGCCAACAGAGGTTTTGCGGCCCACAAAAATCTCGCAGTTGGTATCGGATGCCACTATATATTGCAATTGAAGCAAAGAGAGCACGTTTTTGTCTGATCGGCTGAAAATCTGGTTGGGATCAAAGCCTTGGTTTTGGAAGTTCCGAGCGAGGCTTGGAAAGATCGGGTTTGCATTCGAGCATAGCGCCTACAAGAGGAGCGCTTCGGCCACCAGAACAAAGGCAAACGCCCGTATCTTGGGCTCGTTCGCGTGGGTCGGTGTGAAAAGCCTGCTTTGGGTCGTTTTGGCTTTGGCGGCTCTAATTTTTGTTGAGGGTTATGTCAGAGACAACCAGTCTTGGCTCACAGCGTTGAGTGCTGACGACAAAGCATTCAACATCGAACAACTCAGGCTGTACGCCCAATTACTCACTGCGATTTTCTCGATCTATTTCGCTACGATTGGTATCATATTGAGTGCTGGTTACACGAGGCTTCGCCGCGACATCATCCAAATGCTTACCAACGAGCAGGTGGGCAGCGTGTATTCCCGGGTTTTGGTGCTTGCAGCGATGTTCTGTTTGGCAGCAACAACTTTGCCTTTGTTTGGGTTTGAACCCGGTCTGTTCGTTTATGTTGTCGGAACGGTTTTGACTTTGTTGAGTGCTCTAGCCTTGTTTCCGTTGGGCCAGAGGCTATTCAATTTCTTTGATCTGAATCTGCTTGTTCGCAGCGAAATACTCCCCAACATTGCACGCCATATCGAAGGTGCAGCGAACCGCAAGAATTCAATTTCGTTGGCCAACCATCATTCGAAGGCTGCGCGACATGCACTTGAACAGCTCTCGTACATAGATGATCTCGTCAAAGGTGACAAAGAGGGGTTGGAACACAAGCTTCTTGCGTTGACCGACGATTATTCGGCTTTGCTTCTGCATTACGTTCAGCAGAAACACGCGATTGATCAAGAAAGCTATTGGTTTCCAAGGCGAAGCAGGCACAAGCAATGGTTTTTTGCCGGTGACAGCGCGACGTCTATGGCGTTGCAATCGAGCAGCCAGCAAATGCTGGTTGAGGAAATGCCCGATCACCAGTGGCTTGAAAGTGAGATCGTCGGTAGATTGGCAGGCCATATTGAGCTCGCCTTTTATGTTGGTGACTTCGACCTTGCGTTGAAACTTCTACGTCGCTTCTCGACCCGCATATCAGCTTACGCAGTACAGTTTCAGTTCGACATCGGTATGCAAGAGCTCAAAAGATTCAAGGAGATCATTGAACATGCTTTCCGCACATCGGACGCTCCAGCGGTTCATGAAACAGCCATATTAAGGATTGGCATAGCAGACACATGGGCTGCACTTGGGAGTAGTCTCTGCCTAGAAACTCTACGTCGAATGATTACCTTTGAGAAAGAGCTGAAGCAGTTCTTCGCGGCGGACGAATGGAGCGAAAAGTCCCTGCGCCGTCTACCTGCCTTTCTTCAAGTGGAGCTCGCTTTCATCGTCGAACGTATTGAATTCGAGCAAGAGATCGAGGGCCAACGGCTATCCAAGCCAAAATACGTGCAACAGTTGGCGGTGCAGAAGTTGTTGCAGCACTACGCAGAAGTCCTGCCTGCTGTATGCGACTTCTTTCAAAACATGGTTCCGGATTTTGTGACCTCGCTCACAAAATTGAAAATGCCCGAGGCTGCAACGCAGGTCGTTCTAGCAAGCCTACATAGCCATTGGAAATTGCCAAGATGGTTTGACGAAGTCGCCCAGCTTTTGGGCCGATACAAGGAGTATCAGCACTACACCAATGAACATTACGTACTGCCGGACATCGAGATCCACGAGATGTCCAAGCAGCATGCCGCTTTACGAGATAACGCACTTTTGATGCTCGCAAGCGGCGACATGGTCGGACACATCTTCGAACCAAAGCACAATGATGAGCTGCCGGATCATTTTGGACAGATTTACTTTGAACTGGCTGAAGCATGCATAAGCGCTCTTGAGCAAAACGATGAAGGTAAGCTGGACAAGGTTCTCCCGATGTTCATGACACTTGCTTTTGTTGCGGCGGATTCAAAATTTGCGGACCCATCGCTCGATATAAATGACGAGTTTCGACTTCATCTCATCTCAACAGTAATCAATGACTTGGCGTCCGTCTTGGGGTTTGCCATCCTCTATGGAGCTTACTACGATAACGAAAAGTTGTCTGAGGGAGCTCTTGCAAAATTCGGTTCTTGGATTGAGCGCGCCGCCGACAAGCAACGATACCTGAAGAGGATGATCCTTCTTTCAGACCCAAATAGCTTCAGCATGAGCGCTTCTCCGCGGGGGTTGATCCGGATCAATTGGAAAATCTCGTTCGAACAACGCGCTAGGAATGACGGTTTCGGTGATCAGATGGGAATGGAAAGGGGAGAGCCGCATCGGCATAAGACCGTGCGAGAGTTTTTGAGTTCATTTTCGGATGCATCTCACCTGTTTTTTGCCACGCACATTATTCCCCAATTCGAAGCAATCGACTTTGAGGTCGATCATCACATAACGGATCTTGAGCAACGATTGCGCCATGATGAAGAATAAGTACAGCATGCGGATTATTAGAGCAGAACCCTTGCACCAGCATTACTTTCGCGACGAGCAAATAGGGATGGTTGATAACCTCTTCCTAAAGCGCAAACACGACAAGCCAAACTTCAATCGCCGGATGTTTGATGAGGACTTTGCGAGATTGTTCCACTCGATGAGCCGTAGGAGTAGCAATCTGTTTGACATCGTATCTAATGACGACGAACTGACCCAGAGTCTATTCGGGAATGTAAAGATGCGGTATGCACCACATTCGGTCAATGAAACTGTGCGTCGGTGGGTGGAAGAGATCGCTCAGTCGCTGATCTGGTTTGGTAGAGCGTACTACTTCCTTCACGACGATCCGGAGCATGAAGACGTCCACATTGCTTCGTTCGGCTCAAACGGTGTTGCACGTTTCTTTGGAGTGCTCATTCAGTGGGTGCCAAAACGTACGGAACAGCATTGGGATCGAGATAACAAAGAGATTCCTAGAGAAATACGCATCTTGGATGCAGGTAAGATAATGCGCTTCGCGATGCCCGGAACAATCAAACGCATGCTATCTGCACAGAACAAGACGTTGGCCGTTCTTGACAAACACCAGTATGAAGCAACCGAGTTCCATCCTCAGGCCACGCACGAGAACCCGAACCCGATCAATCATTTCAATTTCGGTGTTTGGAGAGATACCCAAGAGCGTGCTTTGTATCGAGCAACGCGAGGTACCGGTTGGAAAGGTCGAAAATTTGACTCAACTAAGCATTCTGACTTTTTCGATTGTCACCGGCTGATCCGGTTCCGTCGAAACCAACTAATGCTAAGGGATGACATTTTGCGGCAGTTTAGTTCTGAACTCTCAAGGGTGGGTAAGGGCTACAATGCCGGATATAGTGTTGAAATATCCGCTACTGACGAACTTCCTAGCATCGAACATCTCGACGAGTTGGAGGCGAGGCTGACCCGAGAAGAAGTGGCGTTCACCGAAATCGTTAATTATTGCTTCGAGAGCTAAATTGTCGGTTAGGCAGACCGCAGCGCAGCATATTGCAATCTTTATGAATGGCAGATAAGGACCGATCCTGTCCCTTCGCACATTTGCGCCGAGCAGCCAAAAATCGCCTCATTTCGGTCGCTCGTTATGTCCGGTTTGAGGATTAAGCGGAAGCGCGTCACCAAAGCGTAATCCGGTTCGTTGACCAAGGTTGGATTAAGTGTACCAGCGTGACGGAGAAAAACTTGCTTGTGTCTTGTAATTAGAAATAGAGTGCGCCGGAAACGATTTAAACCTATACAGACTATTTGTGAATGCTTTTTGCTTCAAAGATATTTCAGGCAAGATTCACTTCCGCATTTTTCGCGGTATATCACGAATTTTTTGCTCAGTTTTTCTGGGGATTGTGGCGAGAAACATTAGTCGCTTTGCTTGGGCGCGGTACCTAATACTGTTTCAACCAATTCGATTGCGTCTTTTGCGCCATAGGTTTTTGGCGTGATCGCGCCGTCGATCAATAGTGTGGCGAGACCGTGAACCGACGCCCACGCTTTAAGCGCATATATGCCAGCTTTCGTGTCGCCGGAGTGGCCACCGTGCATTACGGCTTGGGCGCGTTTTTCAAGCGTTTTGTATGCGTTGTTTTGCGACGCCACCTCATTTTTTTTTGAGGCGCTAACCCTAATCCCGCTGAACATCAATTGAAATAGTGCGGTATGCGCCAAGGCAAATTCAACATATGCGATACCTGAAAGCTTGAGCTTTTCTTGGGAGGTGGAGCCTTTCGCTGCACGTTCCTCTAATGACTTTTCGAATGCATCAAATCCGCTGGCCGCAATTGCGGTCAACAGATCGTTCTTATCTTTGAAGTGATGATAAGGGGCGGACGGTGATACCCCCGCACGATTGGCAACAGCACGCAGAGACATTGCCTCGACCCCTTGGTTATCCAAAATGTCTTTTGCGGCTTTTAGGAGGGCCGATCGTAGATCGCCGTGGTGATAGCGTTTAGCCATTTCTTTGCGCAGGCGTTCGGGCTTGTTTTTTCGTTGAGTATTCATGGGTGTACAGTGGTCGGTCCGTTTGAGCAAGCTATCTTGACAGTGTTCAATTACTAGCTATCTTAACGGTGTAAAGATAGCTAGTAATTCGGGAGAGCTGCGCATGAGCGACGTGAATCTAAGCCGCAGGGCAATTGTGCAGGGCGGTGCTGCGCTTGTTGTCGGATGTGATCGGGGCGGGCCCGCGGCCACCAATTTTGCAGCCGAGGATGACTCCGCGGGATGGATGTCACTGTTGGTTCAATCCGAGCGGGGTGGGCGCGATTATTCGGCCCGTATCGAAGGCCAGTTGCCGCAAGCGCTCATGGGTACGCTCTACCGGAATGGTGGAGGGCTCTACGAGCGAGATGGTTTCCGTAAAGCTTATGCCGTCGATGGGGATGGGCTAATACAGCAATTGCAAATCGCTGATGGCACGGCGCTCTACAAGAACGCCTTTGTCAAAACTCCAAAGTTTATTGCTGAAGAAAATGCGGGACAATTTCTATATTCAACATGGACAACCCGGCGTCCGGGCGGCGTTTGGAATAATTTCGGCGGCGGTGAGATCTTAAGCCAAGCAGGTGTCATGGTTTATCCGATTGGGGACAAAATCATTGCACTCGATGAAGTAAATCCGGGATTTCGAATAAACGAGGAAACGCTAAATACGGAATCTGCGTTATGGATTGGCGGTGAAACGCAGGGATCGAACAATAAGGCACACGCAAAGTTCGATCCGCGTCGGCGAGAGTGGATCATCCCTGGACAAGGCTTTGGTAGAAAGCCCGAGAATTTTGCGTTCGTTTATTCAGAGGACGGAAAATTAAAGCGTACGCACCGTTTTGAATGTCCGAGGAGTATATATTTTCACGATTTTCTAGTTACAGAAAAATACTTTATATTTGTGTTGCACCCGGCAGAGTTCTCGCCTGCGGGCTTTCTCTTGGGGACCCGCAGTATTGCTGAATCCCTAAAGTGGCGACCGGAGAAAGGTAACCTCATCGCGTTGTGCCCCCGAGAGGGTGGCGCGCCGATTTACTTGGACGCGCCAGCCGCGTTTATGTGGCACGCGTTAAACGCCTATCAGATCGGGGAGAATGTAATTGCCGACTTTGTTGGGTTCGATGTGCCAGACCATTTCATTGGACCGAACCCGATGTTGAAAACGATGATGAGCGGTAAAATGGGGCAGGCGCAGGTGCCCGGAAAAGTTCGGCGATATCATATCGAAGTCCAGAAACGGCGTCTCCGAGAAGAGATTGTTGACGCCGGCAATCACGAGTTTCCGATACTAGATCCGCAATTTTCTTTGCAAAAGCACCGTTATGGGTATTTCAGTTCGGGCGGGCTTGGCGGGCTGAATGCGGGCGTTAAACGAGTCGATTTTGAATCCGGCACACATGATAATTTCCATTTTGGCGATCATGCGCATGTTGGTGAGCCCATCTTTGTGCCCCATCCGGACGGCATCGCCGACAAAGGTTGGTTAATCGCTCAATGTCTTGATGGGCACCGGGCACAATCATTCTTCGCGGTTTTTGAAACGTCGAGTATAGCGCAGGGGCCCGTTGCGAAAATTTGGCTAGAACATGTTGCGCCGCTCAGTTTTCATGGGTGTTGGGTGTCTGCTTGAGGTCAAAAGAGATGTGCACTGACAGGTTTCGTAGCGCTCATTCTACGGTCAATCTCATTTCTGGACATCGGAGAGTGTGGTAGGTTTGTCAGCGTGCGACGACAGGTGTACTATTCAGATTGTGAAAATTTTATGATAGGCTCCAAATTTCGTTTCTAGGATCCGAGAGATAATGAGCCCGATATTAAAGGCATATTTGGAACATCAGGAGGCGCTGAAGCGTTTTTTGTCAAAGTTTCTCTCGCGGGCAGATGATATTGAGGATATCGCGCAAGATGCTTTCTTGCGCAGTTTTGCTGCCGAGGCCCGGCAGGAAATAGAGTCGCCGAAATCGTTCATTTTCACCGTTGCCAAGAACCTTGCGCTAAGTGAAATCGCGAAAAAATCAAATTCTACGACCGATTACCTTGAGGATTTTAGCGTCCCATCAGTCTTACATGACGAAAGGCAGGTCGGCGCGGAAGAAGAGTTAGAGTCGCGGCAGAAATTAACGCTGTTCTCCGAGGCGGTCGCGCAATTGCCGACCCAGTGTCGGCGTGTGTTTATTATGCGAAAACTCTATGGAATGAAAAACAAGGATATTGCCGCGCAACTGAGTATTTCAATCAGTGCGGTGGAGAAGCATGTTGCGTTGGGTCTGCTGAAATGCAGCGATTATCTTGTTGAACGCGGCTATGGACCGGCTGATTTTGGGCGGACTTCGTTAGTGCGCTCCAAGAAGCAGAATATTCGATCGGTAACTAAGATAAAAGAAAAAAGGCAATGAGCGATTCCGGCAAGGTAGTAGAGTTTCCTGATCGCGACGAGATCAGGGCGGAAGCTGCGAATTGGTTCGCGCGCGTGGAATCGCGCGAAATGACGCCTGACATGCGTGATGAATTATCGCAATGGCTAAAGAGTAGTCATGCGCATGAAGAAGAATTTGAACGCCTGTCGGGATTGTGGGGTGATTTAGATATTCTGGAAGAGCTGAATTATCTCGAAGTCCCTGATAATCCAGAGAACCGAAACATTCTGCGGCTGAAAACTCGGCCGACGCGGCGTGTTGTTTTTGGCATAGCGGCGTCGGTGGCTATTCTTGCCGGGCTTGGTTCTTTTCAAATATTTTTAAACCTTCGAAACCCAACGCAATCTGAATATTTTCAAACGGCTCTGGGTAGGCAGCAGACCGTTCAACTTATTGACGGGTCGACTGTGACCATAAACACCGATAGCGAAATTAACGTTCAGATTACCCGTGATGCGCGAAATGTGTATCTTTTAAAAGGCGAGGCGCATTTTGATGTTGCATCAAATCCGAAGCGACAATTCTCGGTTTATGCGGGTGACGGTATTGTGCGGGCGATCGGTACGGCGTTTTCTGTTCAGGTCCATGACGATGATGTGGAAGTTTTTGTATCGGAAGGACGTGTAGAGCTCATCGCAAAACCGGAGCCTGTTGCCGAGCCGGCGAGTGGGGCTGTAAGCGAGCGGGTGCGGGTACCTAACGAAAAAGTACCGCTGACAGAAATTGCCGCGGGTGATCATGCTCGTTTTAATCGCGACAAGCTTGATTATGTCGCGCCGATGACGGAAGCGGAGATCAATCGCAAGCTGGCATGGCGGCATGGAATGCTTGCTTTTGCAGGCGAGCCATTGTCAGAGGTGATCGGAGAAGTCAGTCGATATACCGATTTCCAAATCGAAGTGGCAGAACCTAGTCTTAATAAGGTTCCGATCGGGGGGTATTTTAAGGTGGGTGAAGTGGAGGGGCTGCTTGAGGCGTTGGAAGAAACTTTCGACATCAAGGTGGAACGCATTGACGGAAATCGCGCGCGCCTAAGAAGAGAGACTTGAGCATTTCTATGCTGATTGTGGATTTGGTCCGCGCAAAAATTTAAATCGCAACATTTTCAATTCGCGGCTTCCGACCCATTCGTCAGTGTACTATTTATGTGGATATTATTTTTCGAAGTCCTACTTTCTTCCGCCAGATCAATTATTAGCATCCACTGTTTTTGAGAAAAAATAATTTTTTTTGAAGAAGCGGGTGCGGATTTTGAATTTACATCGGTCTTACGTCTAGGCCGATGAGAAGAGCGAAGTGGATGGAAATCATTGGGCCGGATCGTAAGAGGCTGGGGACGAGTATCTAATCAAAGAATTGCGCAGTGTTCAATCGCGGCAATACTATATTGCCAATGGATAGGTACTGCCAATGCAGCTTGTCCCTCCGAGATAATTGAATTTGACATTGCTGCTTCAACCTTGAGTGAAGCCGTTAGTCGCCTTGTGCAACAAGGCAACGTTCAATTGATTTACCCTTACGACCTTGCTCACACATCCGAGGTTAATCGGGTGGATGGTTCTTATACGCTATGCGAAGCACTCAACATCATGTTTCGCGACACGAAGTTTTCCGCCGGCCTTACGCAGAGTGGAACCGTCACGGTTTCGCTAAGGGGCAATAAAAAGGAGCGGGAGGACAAAATGTCGAGTTCTAAATTGAAAAAATCACTTTTGCTGAGAGTCAGCAGTTTCTTGTTCGGCGCTGGGGCGAGTGTCGCATATGCAGATGTGGCGAACGCACAGAGTGATCGCGATCTTGAGAATGATGAAATAATCGTGACGGCAACGAAGCGCGCGACCAGTCTGCAAGATACGCCGTCAAGTATTACGGCCTTGGGCAGGGAAGAAATTCAGAACAAGTCACTCGTGAGTATGGATGATTATCTGAATGCGGTGCCAGGCGTAAATTTCCTAGATCGTGGCGTTGGCAACAACCAAGTTGTCATTCGTGGTATTGCTCTCGGTTTTGCGGAGCGTTCTACCGTAGGCACATATTTTGGTGAGGTGCCGCTCTCTAATCCGATCATTTCAACGTCTACGGATATAAAATTAGTAGACATGGAGCGCATCGAAATACTGCGCGGGCCACAAGGTACGCTTTATGGCGGCGGTGCAATGAGTGGGGCCGTTAGAAATATTCCTAATGCGCCGAATTTAAGTAAAGTCGAAGGTAAGGTAACAGCTGAGTATTCGAGAACCGAAGGCGCGAACGGCAGTAACGGCAATGTTACGGCGGTATTAAACCTCCCGCTTATTCAGGACGAACTCGCCTTTCGTGTGGTCGGTTACCGGTTCGAAAATGCCGGGTACGTTAATCTTGTGAGTGATGACGAGATCGAAGCGCGTGCTGCAGCTACCGGTGCGCCGGTCGCGCTTCACCAAGGCATGGGCGGCCATAATTATACAGGCGTACGCGGAACAGTATTGTGGAAGCCATCGGATAAATTTGATCTTAGCTTCATGGCCGCTTATCAGAAGCTCAATGAAATCGGCCGAAATGAAGTAAAAATTTCCCTTGGTGGATACAACGCTTCGGCGCTTAATACGGGCAAGGAGTTCAAGTCGGATGATCTCCAAATCTATAATCTGGTCGCAAATTATGACCTGGATTGGGGCGTCGTAACTTCGTCTACGTCTCGCATTGTAGGACAAACTGCGGATTCTTCAGACTTAGGCCGTGTCATAGGGTGGGCGGCCGTTGGCTTTAGCGACCGCAAAAAAGAGGGTTGGATTGAAGAGCTTCGCTTTACCTCTCAATTCTCTGGTCCGCTCCAAGTGACGACAGGGTTCTATTACGAGGATTTTGAATCTCCTGAGAATTGCTGCTGGCGTTGGACTGGCGAAGATCCTTCCTTAAATCCGTTTGGCAGTCCTGATCTGAGAATTATCAATAGCGTCGCCACGATCGAGCAAGTGGCGGTGTTCGGCGAGGCTACGTTTGAGGCCACCGATTGGCTGAAATTCACCGCCGGCGGACGCTGGTTCGATTACGAACGCCGGGACGTTATTAGTGAGTCTGGTGTGCTCGCTGCGGGGTCAGCTGATCTATCTACATCGGAAAGCGGTACGCGTTTTAAAGCCGGGGTAGATATTAAACCCAATGAAGATGCGTTGATTTATGGCTTGTGGTCTCAAGGTTTTCGATTGGGATTTGGCGCGGCAGTTCCATCGCCGAGTGTTTGTGATACCGACAATAATGGGCTGTTAGACTTTACGGATCTTCCGCTCGGCACATCGCAATTACAGTCAGACACAACAGAGAACATCGAAGTTGGCGGAAAATTCAGCCTATTTGATAATAGAGTGGTTTTAAATACCGCGGTTTATCGAATTGACTGGGACGATATTCCGGTTGGAATTCTGGGCGATAATCCCGTTTGTAACGCGACGATCAATGGCGGAAAAGCGCGGTCACAAGGTGTTGAAATAGAAACTGGTATTCAGCTTACGGAAGGGCTCCACCTTCAGTTGTCTGGGTCTTATGTCGACGCTGAGTTCAAGAATGCGCTTGTCGGCCAAGTTGGTGATCGGTTGCCGATGTCGCCAGATTTCAACGGTTATGCCGGGCTACAATATGACTTCGATTTATACGGCAAAAAGTCATATTTCCGAGCAGATATCACTTATGTTGGCGGATTCTCGACCGGCAATGCGATCCCCACTCAGTCTGGTGACTATATTCGACTGGATTTAAACGCGGGCGTCGAATTCGATAAATTCGATATTCGAGTGTTTGCGGACAACCTCACAAATGAAGAGGATGTAACCGTGAGTTTCTTCCTCGATCGAGGTTGGCGTTTGCGACCGCGCACGGTGGGTTTACAGCTCGGTTATCGATTCTAACCTCCATAGAAGATGTGCCGCGCTCTTGATTGAGTGCGGCGCTTCAAGCCCTAGTCTCGGCCCCAATGTGGTCGAAATATCTCTCGAAATAACTCTCGAAATAACAGACAGAACTAATGTCGAGATACGGAGCGACAAACTCCTTACGTTTGGCTTTTGTTTCATGCATGCGTGCCGCAACAATTAGAAAATCAGCATACAAACGGTATGTGATTGACGCAAAAATCTACGTTCTAAATTTCGTGATTTGTACCACCTAATGCGGCAATAGCGACGGTAAAAAATAGTGAAGTGGGTATAGGAAATGGCATCTCAGTTAATAAAAAATGTTCTCAGAATAGGCACCTCGAGTGCGGCGTTGTTGTTGGGCGCGGCGCAAGCGCAACATGAACAATTTGCGGCTGCGGAAGAAGACGAGATTACAGTGACCGCGTCACGTATTCGGACCGACGGATTTATGGCACCGACACCGGTAACGGTGCTTGGTGAAAACCAGATAAAGGCGCGCGGGACGACGAATATAGCAAACATCATTAACGAATCGCCGGCCTTTACCGGATCCGCCACTTCGACATCGACTGTATTGAATAGTCGATTGAATGGTGTGAACGCTGTGGATTTACGCGGATTGGGCGTTAATCGCAATCTGGTTCTGGTGAACGGCCGCCGGGTTCCTGCTTTTAATGAATTTGGCAATGTTGATCTAAATGCCTTTCCCTCTCTTGCAGTGAAACGAGTCGAAGTCGTTACCGGTGGCGCGTCCGCCGCATGGGGGTCTGATGCTGTGTCCGGTGTCGTTAATTTGATTTATGATGATACGCTTGAGGGAGCAAAGCTAAATGTCCAATATGGAGCATCCCTAAAGGGTGACGCCTCGGACTTAAAACTCGCTGCTGCGTGGGGTGGTCGTTTTAGTGATGACCGTGGTCACGTACTGGTAGCTTTCGATTACAATGATAATGGTGGCGTGTCGGAGTCTAAGCGTCGTGATTGGGCGTTGCAGCGCCCGGGCCTATTGCAAAATCCTGCTGATACAGGGCCGAATGACGGTATTCCGCAATACATAATTCGTGATAACACGCGCTTATTTCTAGCGTCTCCGAATGGCGTGACTTTGCCAGGGTCGAGTCCGGTCTCCAATTTGGAATTTTCTCCGGGTGGTGCTTATGGACCGCGTGCGCTTGGGCAAATTGGCGGCAATCTGATGGTCGGGGGCAGCGGATCGACTTTGGGTGATCATGTCGCGCTCGCTGTGCCCGTAGAGCGTTATAACGGGACAATCACTGGGAATTTTGAAGTGTCACAGCAGCTCCAGCTTTTTGTCGAGGCTGGATATGCACACACAGAAAGCCGAGGGCCGCTAATTGACGCGTTTGCATTCGGCGTACCTATTCAACCTGACAATCCCTATCTCCCGGCAGACATTGCGGCGCTAAACACACCTTTTGCGTTATTCAGAACCTTCAACGAGATCCCGACCATCACATCGGTCTCGAAAAATGAGATGATGCGTTTTGTGACCGGTGCCCGTGGTGATTTCAATGATCGGTGGCGTTGGGAAACATCGATACAGTATGGCGAGACTCATTTTTCAAATGATCAGCCCAGCAATTTAATTCCAGCAAATCTTTACCGTGCCGCAGATAGTGTCTTCGATCCATCCGTAGGTGAAATCGTTTGCCGTGCGAACGCTAACGGTGCGGAAGGAGCGCCAGGATGTGTACCGATTAATCTTTTTGGGCAAGGTTCGCCGAATTCGGAATCTCTTGATTACATAACGGCGGACGGCATTTCTGATACCAAAGTGACACAATTCTCGGTCGGTGGTTTTGTCGAGGGAGAGTTGATTCAAGGGTGGGCTGGTCCTGTGATGACATCAATGGGGCTAGAGCATCGCCGCGAGACGCTAAATCGCACAGTAAACGATCTCAATGACAATGAAGCGTTTCTGATCGTCAACGCGCAGCCTCTGGACGGTAAGATCAATGTCACAGAGGTCTTCGGCGAACTGGCGGTGCCGCTCATCAGCGGGAAGCAAGCGTTAGATATAAACCTTGCGGGCAGATATACAGACTATAACACTGTTGGCGGAATTGTGACCTGGAAAGCGGGTCTGAATTACTCGCCAGTCGAGCCCATTCGTTTCCGCGCTACCGTATCTAGCGATATTCGCGCGCCGAATATTGGTGAAAATTTCCTCGACACGCTTTTGGTTTTTGCCGATGTAGACAATCCTTTTACCGGCAATCGCGATTTTATTGCGGCACCCCGTACTGGCAATACCGGACTCGCCGAAGAACGCGCGCTAACGACAACTGCCGGGGTTGTATATAGTTCTGATTGGGGCTTCAGTGCATCACTAGATTGGTATTTAATCGACCTCGAGGATGCAATCGGTGAGGTCAGTACACAATCTATTGTAGATCAATGTTTTGAGGCTGATCAAAGCTTCTGTGATTTGATTACATTTGATTCCGACCAAACAATTCTCGAAGTCCTAAACCGATCTCTCAATCTCGGTGTTTTCAAGGTTGAGGGTCTGGATTTCGAACTTAACTATGTGAGAGAGATAGGGCCAGGCGCTCTAAATTTAAGAGCGCTGGGAAGTTATCTTATAAGAAAAGAAATTTCGCCTGACGGTGAAAACATCACCGATGTTGCCGGCGAGTTGGGTGCACAAACCTTTTTTGGCACACCGGACTTCCGATCAAATATCAGTATAAGTTATGATACTGATAAATGGGGCCTGTTTAGTCAGGTCCGCTATATCAGCGATGGTGTATTTGACGCGAACTTTGGTCCTGAGCAACTCGCCCCAGAAGAAAACAATATCGGCGCAGTTGCTTATTGGGATGTATCGGTGCGCTATAAGGTTGTCGCCGGCGAATCGGTGAGCATTGAGGCCTATGCCGGTGTCGACAATGTGCTGAATCGCAACCCGCCTGTCGTGCCCCGTGATTTTATCGCCAATATTGCCACCAATCCTACGCATTATGATGTGATTGGTCGAAAAGTATTCGTTGGGCTCCGCGCCGAGTTCTAAAAAATGGAACCCAAACCCAGGGCGCAACTGTGGGTTTGGGGTTCTCATCAGTCTTCTATTGAGGTGCGTGGCTTTTCCGCGTGGTGTCTTCGTGAAAAGAGGTAGCAAGATGATGCGCCTGGTCGCAATCGCAATATTATTTGTACTGAACATTTCGGTAGGTGCCGCTGAAAATCAATTAGCGGTGGGTGAACTGACGGCGCGGGCGTTACCGTCCCAAGGGGTGCAGGCGTTTAGTTACCGGTCGAAGGTCACCGGAAGACTCTACGACATTACTATTCGATTTCCGCGTCAGTTCAGAGAAAACCCCGACGCAAAATTTCCTGCGCTTGTGATTACCGATGGGAATAGATTTTTTTCCGCCGCGAATTTTGCGCTTAATGCAGTCGAAGCCGAGTTGGGCAAGCCAATGATTTTGGTGGCCATCGGAACGCCATTCGAAGAGGGATATGCTGCTTATAATAGACGGCGTGTTCACGAGTTCTCCACATCTGGATGGAACCTAAAAGATCCGTTCGGGAAGACGATTGAGCAATCCTGTCGCGAATGGAAATTGACACCAAAGGATTGTCTCGGCGGCGCTGATGAGTTCTTAGAATTTATCGCCGGTGAGCTATTGCCAACTCTGTCCGGGCCGTTCCGTATAGATCAAAATGATCTTACCTTGGGTGGTGTGTCCGCTGGTGGATTTTTCGCGGCGTGGACAGTTTTCCAAGAAGCATCGCCCTTTTCGAACTATATTATTTCAAGTCCAGCGCTAGCCTATGGTGATGGCGAAGTATTTCGTCAGGAGCGGCGCTTTGCGGATAAAAATGACGATTTAGATGTCGGTATTTACATGTCTTCTGGTTCGCTTGAGATTGACCATCCTTATATCGAAGCGCTCGGACGTGTCATAAGTGGGCAGGCGCAGTTAGGCGGTGTGCTGAATAGCCGGGCGTACGAGAATCTCACATTGCATAGCGAAATTCACAACGGTCTTGGTCATGTGGATGCGGCTGCTGCGGCCTATGCCCGGGGGCTACGCCTTTTGCGCGGCGCGAAACCGGCGGAGAGCGCACAATGAGTTTTCTAAAAAGGTCTCTTGCGTTTGCTGCGTTCAGCTTTGTGACGCTTACATCGGTAAGCGCGGCTAATGATGTGCTATCGGAACTTGAGCCATTTGTTAACGAGGTAATGAACATCTCTCATACGCCCGGGGTCGCGATTGCGATTGTGAAGGAGGGTGATGTTGTCTTGACGCGCGGTTTCGGGGTCCGCGAAGCGGGAACCAAGAAGCTTGTCGACGAAGATACGGTTTTTGCCATCGGCTCCATGAGCAAGAACTTTACAGCAATTGCGCTTGGGTTATTGGTGGAGGAGGGGCGATTAAGTTGGAATGCTCCATTAACACAATATGTTCCGGGGCTCCGTTTTTCTGATCCCTATTTATTCTCAATGCTTTCTTTGAATGATGCGCTCTCACACCGAACGGGACTTGAGCGCGCGGACGTCGCCTGGTTTTCGAAATCAGGCGCATCCCGTGATGAGATGCTCGCAGTCATCGAGCGAATACAGTCAGAAGTTCCGTTTCGAGCAGGATATCTCTACAATAATTTCATGTATCTCGCAGCGGGTCAGGCAATTCCTGCGGTTACGGACAAAAGTTGGGATGATTTTCTTGAGGAAAGACTATTTGCGTCCCTTAAGATGAGGCGTACCAATACGAGCGCAGCGGTGCTTACGAGTATGCGCAATGTCGCAACGCCCCATTATCTCACCGATAATGAAGCGATACCGACGACCTATTACAATCTCGATCATATGGCACCGGCCGGGTCAATCAATTCAACCGCGCAGGACATGGCCCGCTGGTGCCAAATGCAGTTGGCGAATGGTGAGTTTCGCGGTGAGCAGATTGTCCCCGAAAAGGTGATAGATGCAGTCCGCGAAAGAAAAACCTTTCTGCCGCTAAAGAAAACCGGACATGCAGGCACGCATCATAACGCTTACGCATTAGGGTTAGAGCGTAAAAATTATGGGGATGCACATATCGCCTATGAGCATGGTGGTGCCATTCAGGGCATGGCGTCCACAATCGTCTTCATACCAGAGGAAAAAGTTTGCGTTGCCGTTTTAACCAATGGCGAATCGTATGCGGATGTTCGTACTCATGTTGCATATTGGATCCTTGACCGCCTACTAGGGTTAGATGCGGGAGACTATATTGGCAATTTTGTTGAGGCATTAGAAAAACGCCGCAAACAAAGAAATGGTCTCCGTGTGTTGCATAACCGTTCACACGACCCTGCGGCAATGGTTGCCTTTGACCACACAGAAATGGTCGGAAGGTTTCGATCACCTTTATATGGTGAAATAATAATCAACGAAGTCGATGGTAGGCTAACCTCTCAATTCGGTACCGGAAATCCATCGGACTTAAAACCGCATCGCGGATTATCGTTTGATCTACATACAAATGATACAGCGCGGGAGTCTGCGGCACTGGCACCCGTCATCATTACCGCTGTATTGAACAGTCGAGCTAACGTCAGTGCGATAGAACTTGAGTTTCCCGGTCCACAAACTGATGCCATTCGCTTCACGCGGGTCGATTAAGATTACGATCTGGAACAACCCAGATCGTTCAAACAAAATATTAAAAGTTGGGAGGAAAGAATGATTTCTAAATGGCGCATATTTATGACCGCGAGCTGCGGCTCGATTGTAATGGCGCAAGCCTGTACCGCGGCGAATGAGCCGGTTGAGAAAAACGTGCCGACTTATGACACGATTATTGCAAATGGTGTCCTTTATGACGGATCCGGTTCCCCCGGTCAGGAACTCGACATTGCGATTGACGGTGATCTGATCGTTGCGATCGGCGAATTGGACGACGCGAAGGCGGATACAATTATTGATGCTACCGGCCGAGCCGTTTCACCCGGCTTCATCAACATGCTGAGTTGGGGACCTGAGTCTTTAATTGAAGACGGTCGTTCGCTATCGGATATCACGCAAGGTGTAACGCTTGAGGTTTTTGGTGAAGGTTGGTCCATGGGTCCGTGGACTGAGAAAATGAAAGAAGGTCAGCTGAAAAGCCAAACCAACATTCAGTATGACATCAAATGGTCGACGCTCGGAGAATATTTACAGTATCTCGAAGAACGTGGTGTTTCACCAAATGTTGCTTCTTTTGTCGGGGCGACGACCTTACGGATAAAACATTTGGGCTTCGAGGACCGTGCCCCGACCGAAGAAGAATTAAAAGCCATGCAAGCGGATGTGGCATTCGCGATGGAAGAAGGTGCCATGGGGGTCGGGTCGTCATTGATATATGCTCCTGCATTTTACGCGCAGACGGAAGAACTGATCGCGCTCGTCGACACCGCCGAGGACTACGGCGGTTCATATATTACGCATATGCGTTCCGAAGGCGCGAAATTGGTAGAAGGCGTAGAGGAGGTTTTAGAAATTGCTGAAGCCACTGGCGCCGGCGTCGAAATCTATCACTTAAAAGCAGCTGGTCAGGAAAATTTCTCGAAAATGGATACTGTCCTTCGGATGGTAAACGCGGCTCGTGCTAATGGTGTCGATATCCGTGCCAATATGTACACCTATACTGCGGGAAGTACGGGGCTGAATGCCGGTATGCCACCATGGGTTCAGGAAGGCGGTTATGAGGCTTGGGTCGAGCGGATGAAAGATCCGAAAATACGCGAACAGCTCCTCGTCGAAATAGAAACACCTACAGATGAGTGGGAGAATATTTATCTTGCATCGGGCGGCGCGGACGGAGTTCTCCTTGTCGGTTTTCGGAATCCAGACCTGCAGCCGCTAACTGGTAAAACACTGGCGGAAGTCGCGGCAATGCGGGGCACAAGCCCAGCGGAAACGATGATCGACCTTGTGATCGAAGATGGTAGTCGGGTCGAAGCTGTCTATTTTATGATGTCTGAAGAAAATATACGTAAACAGATCGCGCAGCCATGGGTTAGTTTTCAATCGGATGCTCCGACGCTTGCACCTGAAGGTGTTTTTCTCAAGGAAAGCGTACATCCGCGCGCCTATGGGACATTCGCGCGCCTGCTAGGAAAATATGTTCGCGATGAAAAGATAATTTCTCTGGAGGAGGCGATACGTCGATTGACATCACTTCCAGCTGAAAATTTAAAAATTGAGGACCGTGGTCTTTTGAAAAAGAGTTATTACGCAGACATAGTCGTCTTTAATCCGGAAACAATTACGGACTACGCTACCTTCGAGAACCCGCACCAACTTTCCGTGGGCGTTGATCATGTCTTCGTAAATGGTGAGCAAGTGGTTCGCGATGGCGTTCACACGGGCGCAAAACCTGGCCGGGTCGTGCGTGGTCCTGGTTTTCAATCCAATGACGAGGATTATAGGAAATGAGCAGTCAGGATAAAATGATAGTGGCTGTCGAGCAGGTTGTTTTTCGAGCACCATATGCCATCTATTTTGGCGATGTGGAAACGGTCGGCTTCGCCAAAACGGGGCTTGGATTGATCGAATGGCGCCGCGATTTGTGTATCGGACAAATTCGGTTGGCAGGCGCAAAAATTGACGGTGGAATTCCGGATCTGACAATAGAAGATCTGGCTAAATCCGGCGCGCAGTCATTGATAATTGGCGTTGCGCCAAGTGGAGGAAAGATACCCGAGGCATGGATCAATGACCTTGTGACGGCCGCGAAGATTGGCCTTGACATAGTGTCAGGAATGCATGTCAAGCTATCAACATTTCCTCACCTTGTTTCGGCCGCGACTGAAAGCGGTGCGCGTCTAATTGATGTTCGCACACCACCGCCAAGCCTACCAATCGGGACGGGAGATAAGCGCTCGGGTAAACGTTTACTTACGGTCGGAACAGACTGTGCGGTTGGAAAAAAATACACCGCACTCGGTATTGAACGAGAAATGCGAGCGCGGGGTCTCGACGCGGATTTTCGCGCGACTGGCCAAACTGGCATCCTTATCGCAGGCAAAGGCGTCCCGATTGATGCGGTCGTGTCCGATTTCGTCTCTGGTGCCGCCGAAGTTGTTTCGCCCGATGCGAAGCCGGACCACTGGGATATTATTGAAGGACAGGGTGCTTTAACGAACCCGAGTTTTGCGGGCGTAAGTTTGGGACTACTCCACGGATCCCAGCCGGATGCACTTGTTTTGTGCCACGATCCAAAACGCTCTCATCATATTGGCGACGCGGGGAGCTATCCGATTGTCTCCCTATCCGAAGCAATAGAGCTGAATCTTATTTTGGCGCGACGGGTAAATCCATCGGTACGATTTGTCGGTGTGTCCGTGAATTCGAGCGGCCTATCTGATCAAGAGCGTACTGCGCTATTTGATCAGTATCATAAGGAAACCGATCTTCCAGTAATCGACCCGATAAAAACCGGTGCTGCCCCTATAGTCGATCGTATTTTGTCGGAGAATTGGTCATGAGGCGCGTCAGTGTGTACAAAACTGTTTGGCTGTTAAAAGCGCCATTTCGAATCACTGGCGTTACATTTGAAGAGGTAGAGCCGGTTGTAGTGGAGATTGAAGAGGGGGGTGTCGTCGGTCGCGGCGAGGGGATCGGTGTTTACTATTTAAATGAAACCTCAAAGAGCCTGCTTGATGAAATCGAAAAAGTACGTGGCTCAATAGAAGCGGGTCTATCGCGGCAGGAATTGTTGGAGGCGATGCCCGCATCCGGTGCACGCAATGCAATAGATTGTGCACTTTGGGATTTGGAAGGTAAGATAAATGGGAAGAGTGTTTCCGAGTTGACTGGGATCGATCTCAAACCGGTTCAAACGGTTGCGACCATCGGCTTAGAAGCCACACCGGAAGCCATGGCGGAAAAAGCAATCGCCGCTACCACCTTTAAAAACCTCAAAGTAAAGCTAAACGGGGACCAGCCAGTAGAGCGAATGCGCGCCATTCGTGAAGCGCGTCCAGACGCTACGCTGGTCATTGACGCAAATCAGGGTTTTACAATTGAACAACTTACAGAGGTTTTACCGGCATTTGTCGATCTGGGTGTGGCAATGGTAGAACAGCCGCTGCCCAGGGGACAAGATGACGATCTTGATGGCTTTCGCTCGCCTATACCGCTGTGTGCTGACGAAAGCTGCCTGCATCGCGGAGAATTGCCAGCAGCGCTTTCAAAATACGACATGATCAATATTAAACTAGATAAGACCGGCGGATTGACTGAAGCGCTTGCGCTTGTGGAAGCCGCGAAACAAGCAGACAAAACGCTGATGGTCGGAAATATGATTGGTACGTCTCTTTCGATGATGCCAGCTCTTTATGTCGCTCAATATTGCGACTTTGTTGATCTTGATGGGCCGCTGCATTTGCGCGATGATTATCGCGAAGGCCTAACCTATTCTGACGGGTATGCTCACCCCCCACGCCATAAATTTTGGGGCGGCAGCCAATGAAACGAGTTTTTCAGATTTATTTGTTGCCGGGCCTGGTTTTTCAATCGGTCTTAATCGGCGGTGGATATGGGACGGGCCGTGAAATTGTTGAGTTCTTTTTATCGCATGGACCTATAGGTGGCTTGCTTGGGATGGCTGTAACGATCGCCGTCTGGTGTTTTCTATTGGCTATCGCTTTTGATTGTGCTCGGTCGGCCAAGGCCTATGATTATCGTAGCTTCTTTCGCTACCTAATCGGGCCATTCTGGCGATTGTTTGAAGTCGCCTATTTATTATTGGCTTTACTCGTTATTGCAGTGGTTGGGTCTGCGTCGGGCGAAATTATTAATGACAATTTTGGATTGCCGCCAATTGTCGGTACAATTGGTTTGCTGGCCGGGGTCGGTGTTTTGGCGTTTCTAGGCAGTAGCATAATAGAGCGTGTACTGTCTTTCTGGTCACTATTGCTTTACGTTATGTATGCTGTTTTGTTGATTTGGGTAATGTTTGGCCACGGTCAGGCTATTAGTGATCATTTTGACGATGGGGCCGTCACTGGCGATTGGGGTGGTGATGGTCTGCGTTACGCGGCATATAATTTCGTCGTTCTCGCGCCATTGCTATTTGCGTTGCGCCATATTGAAACCCGAGGGCAAGCAATAACGGCGGGAATTTTGGCCAGCGTCATCGGGATGGTACCAGCAATATTCCTATTCATTGCGATGTTGGCTGGCTATCCAGATATCATTGATGCAGCGGTCCCTGTCACGGAATTGCTACGACTCGTGCAATCTCCGATGTTTTTCATTTTCTTTCAAATTATCCTCTTTGGTACGTTTGTAGAAACCGGAACCGGGCTTGTTCACTCGATTAACGAGCGTATTGCATCGAGTCTCGCCGAGCGGGGCAGGTTATTACCAAAAATGTGGCGCTTTCTAATTGCGGTTGGTATTTTAACGACGGCAGTTTTTCTCGCCGATGCGTTTGGTGTGATTAGCTTGATTGCGAAGGGGTACATGGCAATGTCCTATTTATTCCTTGCGGTCGTGGTATTCCCCCTAGCCACAGTCGGAGCCTACAAAGTGCTGAGATCAAAATAGGATCTCAGCATAAAGACAAAATGCGTGCGAAATTGGGACTAGGAGTAGGCCCATAAAAGCAACGTCCTAGATGGTCGATGCTGTTCGGTAATTCTATCTATTCACCAGTATAAATTGGACCGGACAAGATAGGTAGGGAACACAGTTCAATCACACGTCTTCATTGGCTCGGCACAAGGTTTTGGTCTTGTCCTGAAAAAATGGAGAGTCGCTCGGGAGATTGAAAATTTAATTTTCGACGTCACGGTTTGAGTCTGAGAAGGTAATGGAGCGAACAATTAGGTTCGCAAAATAAAGGTGTTTAATCTGTAATCACCCGACTGATTATCTCGACCATCTCTGTATCGCGCCGGATATCATCTTCCATTAATTTCCGTATGGCAGGATCGGTTTCTGTTTCTAGATCTTTGGTGAGTTCCTCGATTTCTTCCAATGCCCACGTCTTTTGTTCCCGCAGTTTGTCGTATATTCGCTTTTCTGCTTTCGTCATGGGCCCTTTGACCACAACCAAGCCTGTCTTCATATCGACCACGATGTGGTCGGGGTGAGGGATCGGCTCAGGGCCGGTCCGACCGGTCAATTTTCGGTCTTCAAGCTCGCGCTCCCAGTTCAGCTTGTACGACATCACTGTGTTAAAATATTCAGCATAGAGCTGATTGTTTGCGTCTTCTGTCGAAGCGAGAAGGCTCGTAAACAATTCTTGTGCCCTAAGTTGCCCTTTGGCGGCATTGACGGCGAGCGCTCGTATCACGGCTTGTGCCATCGGATAGGACACGGTTTTGCCGCCCTCGACGACGTCGATGGTGCGATAGGCTTCTTCAATAATGATGTCCTTGAGCCGCTCTTCATTGAGGTAGGGACGGCGGTTCTTAGACCCTTTCGGACGGCCTTTTGGATTGCCCGACTTACCCTTCTTGAAACGAGAAGATTTCGGCGGCTTGCCATACCCGACCTCGTAACCTGTGTCTGATCGCGAGAGTTTGGCGCGTTGCTTGTGTTTCTGAATCGTTTTCCGGGTCATGCCGCCACCTTCTTCGGATGGGCGGCAACCCCGCAAATAATTTGTTCTGCCTCATCTTTTGTGAAGGCTTCCCACCGACGAATGATCCGGTCGCAATAAATAGGGTCGAGTTCACACAAATATCCGCGTCGCCCGGTTTTTTCGGCAGCGATTAAAGTGGAGCCCGAGCCACCAAAGAGGTCGAGGACAATGTCGCCGCGCCCGGAGACGTCTTTGATGGCATCCGCAATCATCTGTACCGGTTTGACAGTGGGGTGCAGTGCCAACTCCTCCATCCGTTCGGCTTTCATGGTGTTGACGCCGCGATAGTTCCAAACATTGGTGCGATAGCGACCATGTTGGCCGAGTTCGAAGGTGTTGGTGTGTGGCGCATCCCCAACTTTATAGGCAAAGATCAGTTCGTGACGCGACCGATAGAATGTGCCCATGCCGCCATTGTCTTTCGCCCAAACAATGAGGTTTTTGAGCTCACTATAGACTTCGCTACCCGCCGCCATGAGCTCGGACAGGTGCCGCCAATCCATGCAGATAAAATGAATAGCGCCATCAACGCTGACCTCGGCGAGATTGCGAAAGGCCGTTTTCAAAAACTGTGTGAACTGTGGCGCGGACATCTCACCGGATGCTATTGCAAACTCACGGTGCTGGGTCTTGCCAAGGCCTGACACATGACCATCGATGGGCACATTGTATGGCGGGTCCGTGAAGACCATTTGCGCCTTATGGCCGTTCATCAGTAAAGATACGACATCGGGATCAAGAGCATCGCCGCAGATGAGGCGGTGCCGCCCAAGTTGCCAGACATCCCCGAGGCTGCATCGCGCCGGGCCATCAGGCGCGGGAAGGTCATCAGCAGGATCATTTGGTTCCTCGGGCGTTAAGCCCTCCACCAACTGATCGATCTCTGGGATCGAAAAGCCGGTTGTTTCGATCTCAAAACCGAGATCCAGGCTGACCAATTCTTCAAGTTCTTCGGCGAGGAGTTGCTCGTCCCATCCGGCGTTAAGGGCGAGTTTGTTATCGGCAAGCACGTAAGCGCGTTTTTGTTTTGCGGTGAGGGAGCCGACCCGTCGGCAGGGAATGGTGGAAAGCCCAATGCGTTTTGCCGCTTCGACCCGGCCGTGACCAGCAAGGATCATGCAGTGTTCGTCGATCAAAACAGGGGCGATGAAGCCAAAGGCACGGATGCTTTCGGCGATTTGTTTGATCTGTTTTGTGGAATGGGTGCGTGCGTTACGCGGATTGGGCTTTAACGAGTCGGGATTGAGGTGTTCTAACATCGGATATGATGCCTTTCATTTTTTTCAAATATTCCTCTTTTGTCTCCCTGTTCCCCTTACGTTCCTATTTTTCGAGAATTTGATCAAGGCCCATCACAACAAAAAATCGCCGGACCCGCGGAATTCTTTTCCCAAGCCGATGGGGAGAAAGAGCCGTTCTCAGTCGCAACTTCGGCAACATCGCGTTCCGTATTCTTGAGTAGGAATTCGCTGTTATTGGCGAGCGGCTTCCCAGATCCTCGATTTCTATTCCCTGCTCTCAACGAGCAGGGAATTTGCGCTTAACTGTCCGAGTTTTCGCGCTTTTTGGGCGTGGAAATCCCCAAAGCCGAGCCAGATTCGATCAAATTCCCTGTAAATACCCTGTTTTTGAAAACCAGGACGCAAAGCGGCGTTAGCGGCAGACTGCGCCGCCCACCATTTATTCCTCTGGTTCTCCGCGAAAAGGTAATATGGCCTAAGACGCCCGCAGGGTGGCAGATAACAGCCTGCCCGATAGGGGATTACTTGGTTTGGTTGTAACGCCTTTATCAACTGCGGCAGCTTTGGTTCGCTTCCTGCTGGTAGCCTTTATATTTTGGCCGATGTTTGCCTCCTCGTTGTTGCACCGCCACAAGCCCGGCGTCGGATACGGTCGGGCAGGGTGCGAAACAAGGAATTCGCAATAGCCACAGCAACGCTCTTTGTAAGGAGGAAGTCCAATGAATTGTTCGGGAATAGAAGCTGCGTTGAGATCGCTTCTGACGAATTACTGTGGCACTAATTCAAATAGGCGTGCATTCAATCTGGTGAAACGTCAACTGTGCGCGCAATAGCAGTCATTCACAATCACACGAGTTAGAACAAGACTTTTATTACACAGTGCCCAATAGTAGCCTTTTAGGTACCGGATTTTGGTGCTCTGGCACCGAAAACAACGAGCCAGAAGCAAGACCCAATCTCGCCGATTGAGGCCGGCTTCGTCACATAATCTACGAAAGGGATTTCATTAAAGTTTTGAATGACCATGGGGCCGAAGAGCTCAAACAAATAGCCGATACTCCCGACCAGCAACATGACTCCAAGCCAACGTGGTATGCTTCCTGACTTGAGCACCAACCAACCATATGGCGCTAGCCATGCACCCCAGAAAAATGTCGAGACGGTAATCCAGTGGCGGTATCCGGTGCGTGCGCCGTCGACATCATCGACTTGCGCCGTGTTATCTGTGATGGCCAGAGCGAGTTCGCCATACTGAAACATAGCAAGAAGCGTGGCCGGAACACTCAGGACCACAAGAAGGATCATCAAACGAGCTGCATTCTTACCGTAGGCTGATAGAAATTTAGCAAGAGCAAACGGCAACACCAAGAAAAAGGCGGCCATGATGACGCCGGCCGCGATCATCGCTTGAAAGAGGAGCAAATTGTTTTGCAAATTTTCCAGTGTCGCTACCGAATCATCGCGAGCAATAAGTTGGCTCGGCGCATAAGCAAGGGAAAAAACCCCCGTCACCACGAGCCCAAGATAAATGAAGCCTGCGATCCGGCCTTGTGTGCGCACTGACATTAGAACTCCCCCATATTCAAATACCCTAATTAGATCTTTCGGTAACACCCCCGGGAGGGGCACGCAAGTCTCGGAATGCGCTTGTGCAGACGACCTAGGGTGAGCGTTTCAAACTCTCCCCAGAATTAGCGGGTTTGTGAATTATCAGTCTTTAGGCTGAACATACCTTGATGGGCAATTCTCTCTCTCTTCATAGATCGTCAGTACCGGATGATCTGTTATCCGGCTTCTCAGGCGGTCTCGATCTGTACCTTTTGGGGCTTTCATATACCAGTGCCGTGAAACTCGCACGATGCCGCGCCTTTCTGCGAGATACTTACATACCAAGACCCGTGGGCGCTGTTTGGAGATGATTTTGACATCTTCCTGCAGGGCGGCTTGTTGTGTTGGCCGGTTTGCATAGTCCATATCCGTGCGCGGAAGGGACCAATAGCCAAAGGATTGGATTTCTATATCCGATAGAGATCCTGCTCCATGTTTTTCCATGCTCAAATAGATCGTTTTGTTTGGAAAGTTTTTTGGAATTGGCGGCACAAAGCTCTCTGGTGAAGGACCATATTCATACTTAACCGACATCCGCTTCTCTGTGATTATTGGGTTTGTTGGTATGGGGACAGAATTTGAGTCTGGAGCTATAGATTTACGGGGGGCGTATATCTTCTTGCTACCCAAAGCTGGATCAATGATTGGCGGGCATTCCAGGCGCGGGAACCCATAAGTCGTAAACGGATGAGTATAAGCGCGCCCATTTGCCTTGGTTATGCGTTCCTGTGAGGAGCGTTGGAAAGCATCAGCAAATGTTGGCGCTAGATAGCCAATACTGGTAACGGTGCCGATCCCCCAATAATATTGGACATGATACCATTCATCATTGGGTTTCTCATCATAATGACATTCCAGAAGGGTCATGCCAGCTGACTTGGCTTGGTTGAAATCATGATCCAGCTGCTTTGCTCCACGAGAGGTGAGAGCTGCACCGCTTTTATTCTCATAGGCGTGTTTTGCCTCGATCGGGCTGAGCTTCTCTACCACCAACGTCGTCGGCTGTGGCTTTGGGGTGTAAGCGGGACGGCGTCCTGAAAGCAGATGGGCAAGGTTGGTTGTCAGGGCCTGTGTTTGAGCGCCATCGCAGCCATTGGCTTTGACCATCTGGGTGAAGTGAGACCTTGATGTATTATAATAGGGTGTCTCGATGATCGATTGTGCAAACAGTTCTGCAAATTCAATTGGTTTTCGTCCTTGTAGGGTATCAATGATTTGATCACCTTGTAGGGCACCGGTGAAGTACTCAATATTAATGGAATGGCCAGCGCTGATCGTTCCCGGGCAGTACTGATCAACACTCTCGCGCAAAGCGATGGCATATCCCAAAAGCGCCTTGTCTTTTTTCGGGAAAGCTTTTGACCAGACATAGTCGCCCGCTTGGATGCGCTTGAAAAGCTTTGCGTGTTTACCTCTGAGCGTGAAGGTCTGGTGTGACCCCTCCCTTGCAGTGGGGCGGGGGGAGGCGTTGCTATTTGTTTCTAGAATAACCGGCTGCGTTTCTGGCTGACGATCGAGATCGTCCTCAATTGTCTCCAGATTATCCAGACTCTCCATGATGGCTTCAGTGCTGCAAACCAATTTGGTCGTAGCAAACCACGCCCCACCAAATTCCTCTTTTGAGCCGCCCTCATTAATATGTTTTACCGCTTTGTTCTGGAGACATCCGCAGGTGGCTATTTTGGATTCACTTGGCTTTTCGGATTTGTCTTCTTTGCCGTAGTTGATGCAGAAATCATACAGCCGCTTACCATATATGGTCGCGGTCCGAGACTTTGATGGGGTGAGGATTGAAACCGCCAACAGGCCCACAATCAAAGCAGCCGCCCCTTTCCAACCAAGATACCATGGGCGGGACGGATCTTTAGAAAATAAATTGAATAACAAGGCTCTACCCCCTCATGCTTGTTATATGATTTGGATCTCTTCCAAGGCTACTTTTTGATGAGTAAGATTTTTTGTCAAATCTCCGTCAGCACATTTCAAGGAACAGCCTCCCATCCTGGCCTGAATTCAGGGCGGTTTTGCAGGAAACTGGCGTCTGAAAAGCGGGCTTTATCGCTACCAAAAAGTTGGAACACACTGCGTACTGCCCCGACCCCTTTGAACGCAGCCACCTGAAGGTAGTAAAACGACTGCATCAAAAGAGAAGAAGGATGTGGGGAAAGCGATATTCACCTGAAGAAATCATATCGAAGTTGCGTGAGGCCGAAGTTTACCTTGAGGAGGGCGTCAAAGTTGGAGAAGTGATCCGACGTCTGGGCGTGAACAAGATCATTTATTGCCGCTGGCGTCAGGGGTACGGCGGGATGAAGGTCGACCAGGCAAAGCGCCTGAAAGACCTTGAGAAGGTGGCTGCGCTATCGGGGGCTCGTCAGCAGCGCACACGGATCAGCCACTTGTGAATCTTCTTATCGCTTCCGCCGGACAGTGTCGTGTCTTTCGCGCCGGGGGTACCGCGTAACTAATCGCTATCAGTACCCTCGTCGCCGATAACCGCTCCGATGCTCTCCGCTAGCGCCGAATACATCAGCTTGGTACGGATTGTATAAGATTGTGTGCGGACCACATTCATTTGGCGAACTGCGCTCTAGGCAAGATGTTGGGGGGCACAGGGAGGGCCTGGACAAATCGCACTAATCATCAACGCGCGAAACTTTGTAGAATAATGGAAAATGCGGCGTAATTCGGTCAATCTGCGCGCGGGGCTTGTTCCATAGCCTATCGAGCGTCTGCGGTTTTAAAATCAAAAGGTGAATTCCGACTGACGCCAATTTCGACGGCGTAACCTAAGTGGAAAATGTTCCAGCCGGCGTATGCATTTAGTTTGCTGTTTATCTTGTGTAAATAGCGTCTTGTTTATCAACCGCATGGAAGTTTCTCGATCAGCGGCGTACGAATTTCTGGCATCGACTGTCTGGGGGCTTTTCAGCGCAAGATACCTAATACTTTACCCAATACCATCCGAATGAACGTCCCTCATGTAGTTTTTCCGTAATCTCTGAGTGTTTTCCGCTATGGCACGGAATGCGGTGAATTGGGCAAACTGCAAAAAAAAAAGCACGCTTACAAAGAATTGCGTGTCCATGAGGGAGGTCTATATGCGTTTTATCCTATCAACCCGCAGAATGCTCGGGGAACGTCGCACCAGTCGTAGATATAAGGCAATGGCTTCAGCGGGGGTCTTGGCTGTGGCGATGACGGCTGCGGAAACTACGGCATATGCCCAAAATGGAGGCGTTGACACCATCACGGTCACCGCGCGAAAGCGGCAAGAAAACCTGCAAACAGTCCCAATCGCGATCACTGCAATGACCGGTGACATGCTGGAACAGCGCGGCGCTGAAAATATCGACGATGCGGCGCGTTTTGCGCCGAACGTCGCCATAGGCTTTGCCAGCAACGGATCGGGCGGTGGAAGCAATTCCGACATTTTCATCCGGGGAATTGGTCAAACTGACTTCCTGATCACTACGGACCCGGGCGTCGGCCTTTACATTGATGATGTTTATTACGCTCGCTCTATCGGGACAATTCTTGATTTTCTCGATGTTGAGCGGATTGAAATTCTGCGCGGCCCGCAGGGAACATTGTTCGGACGAAATACGATCGGTGGTGCCATCAGTCTGGTATCCAAAAGGCCGGCGGATTCATTCGGTGGCGAGATTAAGGCGACCGCCGGGCGATTTTCGCATTATTCCGTCACCGGGTCTGTCGATCTGCCTCTTTCGGATCAGCTCAAGACACGTCACACGATCTATTTTAACACCGAGCATGGCTATACGGACCGAATAAATGTCGGCGATCGACTCGGCGATGATGAGGTTATCGCAGGGCGATCGCTTCTTGAATGGACGCCTACGGACAATTTCGATGCGCTTTTGTCGTTCGACATTTCGCATAAGGAAGGTGGCAGCGCCAATACCGCCGCGCTATCCTACGACCCGACACAGGGCCTGGCTCCGCTCTGGCAGGGGCTCGTCGGCGATCCAATGATGATTACTACGCCGGTGATCGTGAATCCCGGCAATCCGTTCAACAGCTCCGCCACCGGACCTAATGTGGATGATCATGACATCTGGGGTGTTGGTGGCACGCTCACCTGGGATTTAGACTGGGTTTCCTTGAAGTCGATCACCGCTTATCGTTCAATGGAAGCGGAATTTTCCCGCGACGGCGATAATTCTCCGGTGCAATATATTCAGACGCATAATTTTGTCGATCAGAACCAATTTAGTCAGGAACTACAGCTAAGCGGCGACGCTATGGGCGGCAGCCTTAACTGGCTTCTCGGCGGATATTATTTCGATGAGAACGCGACGGACCAGAACGATGTGCGGTTGGCGTCGGGCCTGTTTGATGCGCTTGAGGCTTTACCGGGAGCGGGTATTTATCTCGGCGGCGCGCCGGGCACGACCTGCGCCGATTTCGGAATTGACCCGACCGTCGTTTGCGCCGGCGGTATGGGCAATCCGGTCAATGTAGGCTTCGATGTCGATTTTGATATCTACAATGACATAGACACGAAAAGCATCGCTTTCTTCACGCATAACACAATGGATATCACCGATCGCTTCTCGGTTTCCGGTGGATTCCGGTGGTCGAAGGATGAGAAGACTTATTTCCTCGAACATCTGCGTGTGAATTCAGGCGCGCCGATTATTCCAGCGACGACGGTGGAGGACGAGTGGTCGGCCTTCCTGCCGAAAGCCAGCGTTGGATTCCAGGCTACAGACCGCACCTTTCTTTATGCGTCGGCGTCGCGCGGGTTCAAGAGCGGCGGCTTTAACGGTCGTCCCACCACGACGGCGGAGGTCGGCTCCTTCGCACCAGAGTTCGTTTGGGCTTATGAAACCGGCGTCAAGACCGAGTTTTTCGATCGCCGGCTCGTCGTCAACACGTCGCTGTTTTATTACGACTACAAGGACATTCAGCTTAACATCGTGAGTGCGGACACGACCGGCAATCTCGTGCTGATCGTTGAGAATGCAGGCGAAGCGCGGACGATTGGTGTCGAGGCTGAATTCGAAGCGCGTCCGAACGAGTATTTTTCTTTCGACGGCGGCATTGGTTTTCTCGATGCGGAATACAATGAGTTGAATCCGGGGGCGACGATAGCGCTCACCAATGAGCTTGCCCGGTCACCGAATTGGACTGCCAATCTCGGCGTTAACTTTGAGTATCCTATCAGTAATGACTGGATTGCTAATATCCGTGGAGACTGGAGCTATCGTGGTGATCACTTCATTGACTCCGCCAATACGCCAGAGCTGTATCAAGAAGGGGTGAGCCTCTTCAACGCGCGCCTCGCGCTTGTCAACGACTCCGGCGGTTGGACCGTCGCCGTCTATGGAACCAATCTGACCAACGAGCTTTATCTAACTGGCGGCGTTTCGGCCGTGTCCAGCTTCGGTCATGTCGAAGGTGTGTTTGGTTCGCCGCGGCGCTGGGGTGTTTCCGTCAAGAAATCATTCTAGGTGGCAGCAATGTCTGGCAGGCTGAATGGAAAGCGCGCCGTCGTCACCGGAGGCGCGCGAGGAATCGGCGCGGCGATTGTCAGCCGCTTTCGCGATGAGGGTGCCGAAATCCTACTGACGGATATTGATCCAGCGGCCGCCGAAGCCGCATCGCACGAGCTAAAAGTTCCGTATTTCGTTCAGGATATTTCTAGCGAAGACGACTGGCGGTCAACGCTTGATGAGGCGCGCCGCCGTTTTTCCGGTCTCGATATTCTCGTCAACAATGCCGGCCTTGGCGATCTTTCCGGCAAGGATTCTCCCGAAACTGCGCAGTTAGACGATTGGCGGCGTATGTTCACGATCAACACTGAAGGTGTTTTCATCGGATGCCGTGAGGCAATCCCCGTGATGGCGGAAAGTGGCGGTGGTTCGATCATCAATTTATCGTCGATTGCTGCGCTCGTGCCTACGCCGTTCCTGACGGCCTACGGTGCGAGCAAGGCGGCGGTGATGCAGATGACGAAGTCTATCGCGCTTCATTGCGCGCAGAATGGCTATAAGATTCGCTGCAACACAATCCATCCTGGGCAGATCCGCACGCCTATGCATGATAAATTGATGGAAGACACCGCGAAATTGGCAGGGGCACCGTTCGAGGCGGTGCGCGACGATTATCTGTCGCGGATTCCTATGGGCGAGTTCGGCGATCCGGCAGATATCGCCAACGCCGCACTGTTTCTCGCCTCTGATGAGGCCAGGTTTATCACCGGCAGTCGGCTCGTCGTTGATGGCGGCATGAATTTGGTCAACTGACGCAGAAGGATGATGGAATGGCGCGAATGTGCAAATTCGGCAAACCCGTCGGGACGATCATGCAGGTCGCTTACGTGGTCGATGATCTTGAAAAAGCGGCCATGCACTGGGTGAAAAACCTGAACATCGGGCCGTGGATGATTATGGAGCATTTCGCGGCCGAGAATATGAAATATTATGATGAACCGACGTCGGTTGATCTGTCGGTTGCCATGGCGTTCACGGAAACGATGAGTTTTGAACTGATCGTGCAGCATGATGATTGTCCGTCCGTTTATAAAGATGTTATTGAAAAGCATGGGTTCGGCGCGTTTCACCATTGGGCGATTACAACAGATAATTTCGATGCGGATGTTGACCGTTATCTCAATGACGGCGCGATGCTCGCCTTCAGCGGAGAGGTCGTGCCGGTCGGGCGAAAACGGTTCGCCTATATCGACACCGCCGGGAACCTGCCGGGCATGATTGAGCTGATTGAATTGAACGACGCAGTTGAAGATCTTTTCGCCAGCATCAGGGTCCAGTCAGAAGGCTGGAACGGGGTCGACCCTGTCCGCCGGCTAGGATAGATTAGGAAAGACGTTCTCTGACCCTGCGCGCGATTAGTAAAATTGCATCACGGCCCGCGTCGAGGACGCCGGCGAATGCGATAAACCCGTGAATTGTACCTTCAAATTCAACATGCTCTGCATCAACCCCAGCATCGCGCAGCTTTTCCGCGAAAAGCGCGCCGTCATCGCGCAGCATGTCATGATCGGCAGTGATGATCAGAGCCGGCGGCAGGCCCGACAAATTCGTCGCCAATAGCGGTGAGGCGATCGGGTTTTCGATATCGCGTGGTTGCTGGAAATACATCTCCGTCAGCCAGTGGAGATCCTTGAAAGAAAGGAAAAATTCGCCGCCGCCGAACTGTCGGCGCGATGGTGTCATATACGCCGGATTCAGATTGAGCCCCGGGCAGCATAACGCCTGGAAAGCGATAGTCGGGCCGACGCGCGCTTTCGCCATCAGGGTTACCGCCGCGACGAGGTTGCTTCCGGCGCTGTCGCCCGCCAGCGCGATGCGGTTGGAGTTGCCGCCCAGGAATTCGGCCTGTTCGGATACCCATTCGAGCGCCGCATAACAATCCTCCGGTGCGGCCGGGAAGGGATGTTCGGGCGAGCGGCGGTAATCGACGCTAACGATGATTGCTCCAGCGTCATTGCACAAGGATCGGCAGATCGTGTCATGGGATTCAATACTGCAAAGCGCAAATCCGCCACCGTGATAGTAAAGCAATAACGGCAGATCGCGACCGCCTTCTACGGGCTGATAAATCCGCAAAGGAATGTCGCCGCCGGGGCCATTTATCTGCCGGTCGTCGACGCGGGCGACCACCTGCGGCTTGCATCTATATTCTAAGGTGATCGCTTCGAGCGCGACGCGCGCTTCCTCCACCCGCATTTCGTAAAGTTTTGGTGCCGCCATGGCGTTCATGGCGTCCATCAAAGCTTTCGTTTGCGGTTCAAGCGCCAAATGTGCTTTCCTTTTTGTGGTGTCGGTCAGGCAGTCGGAAATTTATAGTTCCTATAGGTCTCGCGTATCGCAGACTTTTTGATTTTTCCGGTCGCGGTCAGCGGGAGTTCATCGACAATGATGATGTCGTCCGGCAACTGCCATTTGGCGAATTTACCGGCGAGAAATTCGAGTAGTGCGCCGGTGTCGAGATCGGCACTGCTTGACGGCACCACGAGCATCAGCGGGCGTTCTTCCCATTTCGGATGATAAACGCCGATAACGGCCGCCTGCGCTACGGCCTCATGACCCGTCGCCGCATTTTCAAGTTCGATGGAACTTATCCATTCGCCGCCTGATTTTATCACGTCTTTTGTACGATCAGTAATCTTCATAAATCCGTAGCGATCCCAAGTGGCGACATCGCCAGTTGGAAACCATCCTTGCTCATCCAACGGCGTTTCGTCTTCGCATTTGTAATAGCATTTTGCGGCGAAGGGGCTTTTCACCCAGAGGTCGCCCGACGTTTCGCCGTCGCGGGGGGCCATAGCGCCGTTTGGATCGATGATCTTTATCTCGATACCGTATTGTGCGCGACCCTGTTTAGACAATTGCGCCCGCTGAACTTCAATCGGTAGCGCAGAGACCTCCGGTGTGAGGGACGACACGGTGCCCATGGGGCTGGTTTCAGTCATGCCCCAAAGCTGAGCTACAGTGACACCATATTTTTCGCGAAATCTGTCGATCATCGACTGCGGTACGGCCGAACCACCAATCGTAGTTCGTTTCATTGAGTCGATTCGCATTCCGTGGCGTTCGAGATGGTCGAGCACCATAGTCCATACAGTCGGCACGGCGCAGGAAAATGTCGTCTGCTCCTGGTTGATCAGTTCAATTATGCTGGCGGGATCCATTTTTGGGCCGGGTAGTACGAGTTTGGCACCGACCATCGGCGCTATATAAGGCATTGCCCAAGCATTAGCGTGGTACATTGGCGCGATGGGCAGGATCACATCCTCCGCACCCAGATCAAGCGCGCCCCGCTGAGCCGCGGCTAGGGCGTGAATAACGGTGGACCGATGGCTGTATAGGACTCCTTTGGGATCGCCGGTCGTGCCTGAGGTATAACAAAGCGAAGACGCTATTGTTTCATCGAATTCGGGCCATTCGATATAATCGTTGGAGCCTTCGATGAATTCTTCATAGGATACGGCGTCGCGCAGGCGCGTATCCGGCATATTCGCCGCATCCGTTAGGATGACATACCGCTCAACCGAGTTGAATGAACTCTGCAGCTTTTCAGCCAACTCCACAAAAGTCAGATCGACAAACATAATCCGGTCTGCAGCGTGATTGACAATATACTTAATCTGCTCGTCAAACAGCCTAGGGTTGACCGTGTGCAGCACGGCACCAATACCGGAAACACCGTAATACAGTTCGAAATGCCGATAGGTGTTCCAAGCGAGGGTTGCGATGCGATCGCCAGGCTTGATCCCCTCGGCGAGAAGGGCGTTAGCCGCCTTTGCGGCGCGCCGATAGGCGTCGCGATAAGTGTAGCGGTGAATCGGTCCTTCGACGGTTCGTGTCACGACTTCGCGTCCGCCGTGGTATGTCGCCGCGTATCGGAGTAAGGAGGAAATCATCAACGGGGCATCTTGCATTAAACCTGGAAGAGACATTGGATTTATCCGTTATGACGGCTTGGAAGCCCGGCGAGTTGTCCACCATCAATGATAAGAGGCGAACCAGTAATCAGCGAAGATTCATCAGAAGCAAGAAATAATATCGCCTCCGCAATGTCGATAGGTTTTGCCACTCGTCCAAGGGGGACAAGCGATGCCATGCCATCCAACATTGCTTGTCGTGAGGGAAATCGTTGGGCGACATCGTCGAGCATTTCCGAATCCACATATGTAGGATGCACACTGTTACACCTGATGCCGTATTTTGCAGCATGAAGCGCAACTGATTTAGTCAGCATGGTGACCGCGCCTTTGGTGGCGCTATAGCCCGCGATATCTTCGCCGCCAACAAGGCCTGCTAGCGAAGATATATTGATTATAGAACCTTTTGTGGAAGACTTTCGCATGGCACTGACGCCGTGCTTGCATCCAAAAAAAACGCCAGTCATGTTAACTGCGATCATGGCATTCCAGTCGTCCGCTGATAAATTTTCAAAATCACCTGCTCGTCCAATTCCAGCGCTGTTAACGAGAATGTCGAGCCTGCCGTGGCGCTCAAGGCAATGCTCGATCAGGTTTCGCCATTGATCCTCTTTTGAGACATCGAGGAGGACAGCGTCCCCGCCGCAATCCTCTGCAACAGCTTGCGCCCTTTCCAAATGTAGATCGGCGACGACAACTTGCGCACCATGTTCGGCGAATAGTCTGCAAGCGGCTTTGCCGACACCGGAGGCACCACCAGTTATGATAGCTATTCTGTCTAATAGGCGTTGCGTCAAATTACTGCTCCTCGGCTGTATCCTACGTATGGGAACCAACCTGTCGTCAATCTCGAGATTTCTTCGTCAATGTTTAAATGCCGCGACGCCTAAGCGGCCATAGCGAAAATCACTCACTGGTATTGTTGCGCTGCAATATTTGACGCTAGACCTCGGCCGGCGCGATTTAGCGCCGTCGAGTCTGAGAAAACTAGGTATAATCCGTCATTTAGTACTGTTCGGTGATGTGTAACCTGTCGGTCAAATAAAGCGGGCTTATGTGCCTGCAACGTAAGGGAGATAAAACATGGACGGAAATGATGAACCTATCCTAGGCCATACCAAGCTTGATATTCTCAAGCAGGCGCGGCCAGCGTTTTTCAACCCGGCGATGCTGCCGTGGACGCCATGGGTCATGGAAGGCACGAATTTCAAGCTGCTCAATTTCGATAAGAAGACAGGTGGGTTTACCATCCTGCTCAAAGTGGATCCCGATCTAGATACTCCGGTTCACAGTCATCTCGGTGCGGTTGAGGGCATCGTGCTAGAAGGCGAGTTTGGTTATGATGACGATCGCGGCGGGGTTGGTTCGTATTTTTACGAGGAAGCTGCGACCCGTCACCAACCTGACTCTCCGACCGGTACGATTATGTTCGCCGTCGTTCACGGTCCTATCGTTGGCCATGACGAAGACGGCGGCGTCGCGGGCGTTGTTGATGCACGGTTGATGTACGAACTCGCGGCCGCCAATGGTGCCGCGGATCACCTCGCGCATCTCGCAGATTTTCCTTCGTAACTCGCACAGGTATCATGAACAAGAATTTTGCATCGCAAGCTGACCTTGAAGAAAAGGTCGTAACTTTTTCCGAGCTCTCACCCCAGCGCGCTTATGCCTATACTGCGGAGGGAGATCCAAATACCGGCGTCGTCATCGGCGATGATTGCGTATTGGTTGTTGATACTCAGGCTACCCCAGAAATGGCGACCGATGTGATCGACAAAATCCGCGGCGTCACAGACAAGCCGATTAAATATGTAGTGTTGTCGCATTATCATGCGGTGCGTGTCCTCGGCGCATCGGCTTATGGCGCGGAACATGTGATCGCGAGCCAGGATACCCGCGATTTGATTGTCGAACGTGGTAAGGAGGATATGGCCTCTGAAATCGGGCGCTTCCCGCGCTTGTTTAAGGGCGTTGACTCAATCCCTGGCCTTACTTGGCCGAGCATGACATTTAACGGTAAGATGACGCTTTATCTCGGGTCGCTAGAGGTGCAGATCTTGCAACTTGGCCGTGGGCACACCAAGGGCGATACGGTTGTGTGGTTGCCGCAGGAGAAGGTGCTCTTCGCTGGCGATCTTGTCGAGTATGGTGCAACGCCTTATACCGGCGACGCCTATCTGACCGACTGGCCCTTGACGCTAGACCGGATAGAAGCGCTTGGCGCGAAAGCAGTGGTGCCAGGGCGTGGCGACGCATTGATAACAGAGGAGTCGATTGCGGACGGCATCAACGGAACACGCGCTTTCGTCACCGATCTTTATCGGTCCGTCGAAAAAGAAACTAAAGCGGGTAGCGACCTGAACGCTGCATACAAGTCAGTGTATGAACGTCTTTCAAAAGAATACGGACACTGGGTGATTTTCGATCACTGCATGCCGTTCGACGTGACACGTGCATTCGATGAATCCAATGGAATTCGAGATCCACGCGTTTGGACAGATGAGCGGGATCGCCAAATGTGGTTGGAACTTGAAGGCGCGGCTGATTCATGATGGACAGTCGGAGCGCGTCATCGCTTTCTTTCGGTTATGTACGTTCACGTGACCAGGACGGTGCACGTCCGGCTGCACATCAAGTTATAATCGTTGGGGGGGGGCTTGTCGGGCTCACTATGGCGATAGACCTTGCGTCGAAGGGTGTGAAAGCAGTGGTGCTGGAAAAATCCAACACGTTGAGTGAAGGTTCGCGCTCAATCTGCCAGGCAAAACGTACGCTTGAAATTTGGGATAGGCTAGGCGTCGGCGACATCATGCTGAAACGCGGTGTTGAATGGCGTAAAGGTAAGGTCTTCAGCGACGACCATCTGCTATATACATTCGATCTACAGCCCGAAGGTGGTCACAAAATGCCGGCCTTCGTCAATCTCCAGCAATATTGGGTAGAACAATATCTATTGGAGCGGCTGCTTGAACTGGGTGGGGAAGTCCGCTGGTGCCACGAGGCGAGGTCAATCCGGCAGTCAGATGACGGTGTGTGCATCGAGGTTGCGACGCCGGACGGCCCATACAATCTTGACTGCGAATGGTTGATCGCCTGCGACGGCGCGCGATCCGATATTCGCCGTCATTTGGGGCTGACCTTTGACGGGCGAGTGTTCAAGGACAAATTCCTGATCACTGATGTAAAAATGAAAGGCGAGTTTCCGAACGAACGGTGGTTCTGGTTCGACCCGAGTTTTCATTCAGGACAGACTGCATTGTTGCACCGCCAGGCAGATGACATATGGCGCATCGATCTCCAACTTGGATGGGAAGCGAATGCCGAGGAAGAAAAGAAACTGGAGAACGTCAAACGGCGTATAAAAGCAATGCTCGGTGATGATGCAAAATTCGAAATAGAATGGATCAGCGTCTATGTTTTTCAATGCCGTACACTGAGCGATTATGTTCATGGGCGGGTCATTTTTGCCGGCGACTCTGCCCATCAGGTGTCGCCCTTCGGCGCGCGCGGTGGTAATGCTGGTGTTCAGGACGCAGATAATCTCGGTTGGAAGATGAAACTTGTCCTCGATGGTGAGGCGTCGTGCAGTCTTTTGGATACGTATAGCCGCGAGCGCGTTTACGCCGCGCGTGAAAACATTCTCCATTCGACGCGTGCGACCGACTTTATAACACCAAAGTCAAAGGCGAGCCGCATTTTGCGCGATCAGGCGTTATCGCTCGCCGCGAAATATCCGTTTGCTCAGAAACTAGTGAATTCTGGTCGCCTGTCCGAGCCCGCGCATTTAATAGATACCCCCTTAAACACGCCTGATAATGACATTTTTGCCTGCCATATCGCTCCGGGCTCGCCCGCGGAAGATGCGCCATTATCGAAAAACGGCAAAGACGATTGGTTTTTGCAAGAGTTGAAAGGTGAATTCACTGTCGTTGCATATGAACCAAACGGGCTGAACCTACCGACGCGCCTAGATATCGGCGGCATTCCAATTGCGGTGAAGACAATTGCCAAAGGTGCAGCGCTTGACGACGTCAGCGGTGCGTTACGCCGGCGCTACGATATGAAACCCGGAACTGCCTATCTATTCCGACCTGACCAGCATGTTGCTGCGCGCTGGCGGAAGTGGTCCGGCACAGGCGTTGAAGAATGTGTTGAGCGAGCAGCGGGACGGCGCATATGAAAAGCGGAATGCAAACATCCGGCGTGGTTAAATTCGAGCCTGCATATGAGAATGCGGACGCATTTTATGCAGCGCTTGTTGAAGCGGTAGACGCTGTTGGAGATGAGGCGGCACCGCAGTTTCTCGCTCGCCTTGCCTTGATTCTTTCAAATCAGATCGGTGCCGAAGATGTATTGCATGAGGCGATTCGGACCGCGAAAGAGGAACTCCTTTAGTCGCACACTGATGAACCCATGCTGCGGCGCAGTATGAAAATAATTGCCTGTTTTGTATTGTTATTCATAACGTTGTTTCCGCGTTCGCTGATTTCATGTAGCATTGCGGAACCGGACTTCTGGGAATCCTCGCTGTTTGCGACAGCAGTTTGGAGTCTATGGCAGCCCGGGTTTATAGCGCCTAAAAAGAATGACATACTAGGGAAGAGTGGGCGATGGGAGTAATGCAAGCGAGTCAACGCAACCCGATGGAAGTCTGCAGCCAGATGCTGGCCTGTAGGAAGTTCGAGGATGTTGCCGACAAAATTTTACGGCCGCTGGCCGAATGTGTGTCCGCGCAGACGGCATCATTTCGTCAGTTTCATTTAAACGGAAAGTCGTTTGCCATCGGAAAGAACGCCTGCCATCAGGTCGCCGACCGCTCACATCAGCAGTATGCGGCCTACTTTTATCGTCAGGATCCGGTGCTACAGTTCGGCATGGCACCGGGCGGACGGCTCGGCAATCTCTCTCGATTCGGTTACGATCTCTTTTGCCTCGCTGATATCTGCGATTATCGGCGCTTAATCAGATCGGAATATTATCAGGAATTCTTCGAGCCGAACCACATACACCATGTGCTGGTGCTCGCCTTCCGCCTTTTCGGAAACCGAGATCAAGTGGCCCTTTTAGGTTTTCATCGTCCATCGGATGCGCCGAATTTCACCAAACAGGATGTGATCCGTGCTCGCTATTTTGCTCCGGCTGCATTGTCGGCATTACACGGCCTGACGGTTGAAAACGCTTTAGTCAAAAACCGTACGATCATCGAAAGCCTTGAGCGTGCATCGAAGAAAACGGGCGTTGTCCTGATCGATAGGAACGGCACGGTCGTTTATGCGAACGAAAAAGGTGCAGCATCGTTTTCAATAGTGCGCGATGAGTTCGGAGACTATCATGTGGATGGCAACACGGAAAAACTGCAGCAGGTGACGCGCGCATGCATTGAAGAAGACTGGCGCGGTACCAAGGTAGTCGAGACTGGCAAGTTGATCAAAATCAGAGCCGACTGCGCCGATAATCTATCGGTCCGTATACAGCCGTTGATGCGGGATAGGGGCATCGGTGCCTTCTTAGTGATGACCGATGACGATGAGCCGCAGGCGGCGTTGTTGGGTGATCAACTCAGCTCATTGGGCCTGACCGCTCGCGAGCAAGACATCACAAGGCTGCTCGGGCAGGGTGCATCTAATAAAGATATCGCTGCTGATCTGGGCATCAGTGTGCGCACGACGGAAAACCATTTGCGATCAATCTATGCAAAGGTCGGCGTGAATTCGCGCAGCCAGATGATATCCAGATTGTTCAATTTGACGTAAGTAATTTAGCACCGCGCGGCGCTCAATTGCAGTCTAAAAGTGATCCGATAGATTTGGCTTTGGCCGGTAATGCTGCAAACAGTCAATTTGTGAATTCGCCATCTGTCCCAGCTGAAAGCTAGAATCTTCCGTGTTCATGATGCAATTCGCCCAAATGGGAGTGCGAGATGATGTGCCCAACGACCTCGCATTCTCGCGCAGTAGGTGACCTCTTTGGTGAACTGCGGTGCGGTAGCGCGAAGTTGTAATGTTCAATCAGCTCGTGATTTCTGTATTATCTCAAGATATTAATCCGTAATTACTCGGCTGATCATCTCGTCCATCTCTGTATCGCGCCGGGCCATCAGGCGCGGGAAGGTAATCAGCAGGATCATTTGGTTCCCCGGGCTTTAAGCCCTCAAGCAGATGATTGATCTTTAGGATCGAAAAGCCGGTTGCTTCGATCTCAAAACTGAGATCTAGGCTGACCAATTCTTCAAGTTCTTCGGCGAGGCGTTACTCGTCGCATCCGGCGTAAACGGCGAGATTGTTATAGGAAAGCACGTAAGCGCGTTATTGTTTTTTTGCGGTGAGGGAGCTGAGCCGTCGGCATGGTGTAAAGCCCAATTTGCGCTTAACTGTCCGAGTTTTCGCGCTTTTTGGGCGTGGAAATCCGCAAAACCGAGCCAGATTCGATCAAATTCCCTGTAAATATCCTGTTTTTGAAAACCAAGACGCAAAGCAGCATTAGCGGCAGACTGCACCGTCCACCATTCAGTCCTTTCCTAAAGACGATTTTCTGAGCAGACGTGCGGTTTGGCGGTGTTCTGCGAACTTCTCCGCTCGTGGTAATTTTATGCGAAATCCAAATTAATCCGCTCCTGCCTTACGGGTTTTGTGAATTCCGCAGTCATTGTGTCGGGAGAGCGGCATATCCAGCCGCTTTCGTCAATTCTGAGTTTACGAGGGCTGTTTTTCGTGAGGGCTATTCCAATTTTCGCTGCCGTGGCGTCCATGATTGGCGTCTGGATTATAGCGTTTCAATTATCGAAAGACCCCGCGGATCGCTTGTTGCTGGCGGGTGCGACGAATGATGCCCAGCATACCGATTCGCCGAAAACGGTTGGGTCCACCTGTCGATTAATCGGACAGCATGCTCAGACCTATGACTGCGAGATTGTCGGCAATCCAAACGCTGATCGTTGGCCTGAGCCAACTGCGGAACATGCCTATGCGCGCAGTGTCTGGGATATGGAAACGGCGACGATTGGCGGCAAAGGAGAGCGCATTTATTTCGGCGGTGGTGATTGGGGGTTAAATCAGGGCCCGGTACCAATTTGGTCGCTCTATTGGCAAAAGCCAAAAGAAGAAAACGCTAATATCCGCATCGCACAGGAGCAACCGGTTTACGGAGAGGCCATCGAGTTCTTCCGCGAAATAGACGGTCGCCTTTATGTGCCGGATATCGATCCAAAAGATCCGTGGGCGTATGGAAATATATACGCCCTCGACAATGACGGATGGTTCAAATATCGAAACCTCGAACATGCAGTCCACGTGTTTGACGTAATTGGTTTTCAGGGTGCAATCGTGGCATCCGCCGGCGTTGTCGAGAACAGCAATGGTTTTGCCGGCTTGTATAGATCGACCGATAATGGTGTGTCATGGATGCGACTACCTGTTTCTCATGGAGAAAGCAGGGATGCTTACCGATATTGGCGAATGGCCGAATTCGGCGAAGGACTTTTCGTTGCGCAATCGAGCGCCCGGAATGGGTACTGGACATTAGACAAAAATTGGCACCTACAATTCCATGACACAGATCTGTTTCCGGATATGGGAGATGCGGACTTACGTTTAACGGTTTCGCGGGCAGTGCCGTTCGGTGGAGATGTGCTATACACTCCGAAACTCGACCGTATGCCGATTAATCCGCAATTACGTGACTTTCCCTTGGCTCCGATTTATCAGTCAAATGTTCATTTTAGAAATTGGTGGGATAAAATTATAGCTGCGTGGTCATTCACGCACCGTAATCTTTATCGGTTAACGCAAAACGGGAATGTCGACATCGTCAAAATCCCGGGGCGACCGCATATCAATGACGTCTTGATCTTGGAAGGCGAGGTTTATGTGCTCGGCACGTCGTTCGATGCGGAAAACTATCAGGCAATTATTCTTTCGAGTAGCGATCTGGAAAACTGGAATGAGGTGCAGAAGATTGAGACGCAAGCTATAGCTTATTCGTTTGAGTATCTTGATGGTGAGTGGTTTTTGGGCCTTGCCGCTGATGGAATGACGGATAACAATATATCGTCGGGAGAGATAATAAGAATCTATTCGAATGTGAGCGGAGCCAACTAATTGTATCGAATTTTGTACGCGGTGTAGGGCGGGGGCATGAGACGTAAATCTCAAATGAGCAAGGTGCTGGAAAGCTACTTGCGTCACGAGAAGGCAATAAAGAAGTACCTATACCGCTATTTTTCGCGGCCGCAGGATGTTGATGATGTAGCACAAGAAGCCTTTATCAAGGTCTTTGCCACAGAGGCGAGAACAAAGGTTCGGTACCCAAAAAGACTGCTATTCAGAGCGGCGAAGCATGCTGCCCTAACTGAGTTAGCAAAACGCAAGAGTAAAGATTTCGACTATCTAGAGGATTTTGGCGGCGACGATAACACACTGGACGAAGTTGGAAACAACGCCGAGGAAATATGGGATGGCCGGCGCAAGCTGAATGCATTGACGATTGCGATTTCTGAATTGCCACCAGTTTGCCGGAAAGTCTTTATACTGCGGAAAATTGAAGGTCTACCAATTAAGGAAATTGCGGCGCGCCTGGAAATATCTGTTTCCTCTGTCGAAAAGCATGGCGCGCAGGGGTTGATAAAATGTAGTCGGCGTATGAGGGAATTGGGCTACGATCCGCACGAATTCGGGGCAATTAAGACAAAAGAGGGCGGCGTAATAAATAGAAAAGATTCATTTAGGGAAGCGAAAGTGACGCCTGATCATGAATGATAAGAATGTAGTTGAATTACCTGACAACGACCTCATAGAGGAGGAGGCCGCGCTTTGGGTCATGCGTTTGGAAGATGACGCGATGACGACAGAGACGCGTCTGGATTTTGGCGCGTGGATTAAGCAAAGCACGCGGCATCGTCAGGCGTTTGAGCGCATGTCCGATATGTGGGACGTGGCGGATTTGCTCGAAGAGTATAACCGAATTGATCCATTGAAAGTGGAAAGCAGTGGCGTTCCAGTTGCCAAAAAATGGATAATGGCATCTGGCGCGATCGCGGCATCATTGATGGTCGTCATTTCCGCATTTGTTTTTGGGCTAGGACCTTGGGCACCGAGCAGCCAAGAAGATGCGTTTCGTACGGCTATTGGTGAGCAACGAACAATTCAACTTGCTGATGGATCGATCATGATCTTGAACACCGATACGCAAGTGGCGGTAGACATTGATCGCGCGGCGCGAATTATACGCTTAGCCAAAGGTGAGGCGCATTTTGAAGTCGCGAAAGAGAAACACCGTCCTTTCCAGGTGCATGTAGATCAAGGTTTGGTTCAAGCCGTAGGAACCGCATTTACGGTCCGTTTGCGGGGCGAGGAAGTAGAGGTCACGGTCGCGGAAGGGGTGGTCGAGCTGTTTACACAAGATGTGAATACGGCTCAGGCGAAAGAGAAAAAAATAGACGCGGAATGGCGATCCCTTACTGCGCTTTCTATGAACGAGAGTGCTGTGTTCGATGAAAAATTGGCGCGCCGTGAAAAATTGGATAAATCGGATGTTCGGAAAAAGCTAATGTGGCGCGATGGGTTTTTGGCTTTTTCTGGCGAGCCATTGGCAGATGTCGTCGCCGAGATGAGCCGCTATACCGATCTTGAGATATCTATCGCCGATCCAGAGCTAAAGTTGTTGCCGATCGCCGGATCTTATGAAGCCGGAAATATACAGGGGATGTTCGACTCACTTGAGCGGGCGTTTGGCATTAAGGCGAAGCGTGATGAAAAAGGAAAAATCATTCTATCGAAAGATGCATAAAAATTTTGCAAAAAAATGTTAATGGAATACGAGGATTTAAAAATTTCGTCAGTCCTTTGAGTATGAGGCCGGCGAAAAGGAAAGGGATTTGATCCGCGCGGCCAATGCATAGGGGCTCTGCAAAGATAATAGGGTGGGGGCATGCAATTATATTTTTTGCGTGTTGCATTCTTACGTGTGCTGATATTGTCCGAGCAGAAGAACCGCCGCGAGAGTTTGATTTTGAAATAAATCAAGAAACTCTGGGTGAGGCGTTGACTGAATTATCACGCCAAGCACGTGTCGGCTCACTTTATCCTTATGAATTGGCTGATAGCCCAAACACCAATCCGGTTGTGGGCAGAATGACCGTGGTCGAAGCTCTTGATGGGTTGCTCCGCAATACTGAATTTTCCGCCGACCTGACTGAGAGTGAGGTGATAGTCGTCTCACGCAAGAAGCAGGAGCCTAAGGGGCAAATGGCGGACGGTAAAATGAAGACTACATTATTAGCGGGGGTTGCTAGCTTGGCTTTCGGCGTGGCAAACGCCCAGGATGTCGAAACAATCAGCGATGAAACTCGTGAGGAAAAAGAAGACGAGAATAAACGCGACGAAGTTATTGTAACGGGTACGAATATTCGCGGCATAGCGCCGGATAGTTCGCCAACCATGACCTTCGATCGAGACGATCTGGATATCACTGGTGCGGCCACGCTTCAGGATTTCCTGCAAACAATTCCGCAAAATTTTGGTGGTGGGTCAAATGCGACCGTTGTCGGCGGCCTGCCTAATGATTTTAGCGCAAGCTACAATAGTGGCCGTGCAGGGACCTATGGATCGAGTGCGAACTTACGCGGCTTGGGTTCGGGCAGTACACTTGTTCTATTGAACAGCCAGCGTATCGCGCCGGCATCAGGTCTTGGTAACTTTGTCGATATTTCACTGATACCCGCTTCCGCAATTCAGCGCGTCGAAATGCTGACCGATGGTGCGGCATCAATTTATGGCGGTGACGCCGTTGCTGGTGTGGTCAATTATATTTTGCGCGATGATTTCGACGGTATCGAAGCGACTGCGCGTTATGGTGGCGATACCCGCGGTGATCTTGATGAATATCGCGCTAGCGTAACGCTAGGTGAAAATTGGGATAGCGGTAACGCGCTTGTCTCATATGAATATTTCGATCGCGGTAATCTGAGCGCGGAAGATCGGTCCTTCTCGCAGGGGGCTTACCTGCCGAATGATCTATTCCCGAGTCAAGAGCGCCATTCTGTTTTGGTTTCGGGGTCGCAGGAATTACTGCCGAATCTGGAGTTCTCAGCAGACTTTTTATATGGCAACCGAAAAGGCGTCAGGGACACCTCGGGTCGAACATATAGTTTCAAAATTCTACCCGACACCACGACAATTCACGCATCAGGTGCGTTGAGATGGGATGTCGATTCAAATTGGTCAGTGGACTTATCCGGTGCGTTCAGTACGACCGACGGTGAAATTCCGACAACCGGTGATTCATCGTGGCATACATCGCTCGATTCAAAACTATGGACGATGGATGCGAAAGCGTCGGGTGCATTATTCGCGCTTTGGGGGGGCGATCTTTCACTTGCCGTCGGTGGCCATTATCGTGAAGAGTCTTTCTCTAATGAGCGAATTGATACGGATACAGTGCAACGAGCGGCCGACCGAAACGTTTATGGTGTCTTTGGCGAGCTCTACGCGCCTTTGGTCTCTGAGGATAATAACGTTCCGGGTGTAAACCGGTTAGAGATTAGCACCTCGGCACGGTTCGAAGACTATTCCGATTTTGGAACAAAATTGACGCCAAAAGTCGGCGTTCTATGGGCACCGATCGAACAGCTTCGTCTCCGCGGATCGTATGGGCGCTCGTTTAGCCCGCCGCCGCTTGGCTATGTTGGCGCGACCGATTATGCGGCATTTGTTGCAACGACCGGTTTCATCAATAATGCCATCGGTTTGACGGCGGCAGACCCGTCCATCGCTGATGTAACGGCAATTTACATTTCTGGTACGGCACCGAATTTGTCAGCGGAAACATCGAGGACGTTTTCAGCCGGTTTCAATTTCGATCATGAGGTTGGCCCCCATATTTTTACGCTTACGGGTACGTTCCTCGACATTAAATATGCGAACCGCCTCGGTAACACGCCCATTCCTGGTAACCGAAGCGTCTTTGATGCACCGAATATTGCGTTCAATGATCCCGCTGCATTCCCGCCCGGAATTGTTGTTTTCTCGCCGACATTGGATGAAATCAACGCGATCATGGCCGGTGTGTCTCGTGTTGTTACGTATGAAGATGATGTTGATGCGGCCGATGCACAGATCATTAGTTCAGTGCAGCTGACACAGAATCTTTCACTGAATTCGGTACAGACGATCGATTTTGACTCGGGATACCAATATGAATCATCGGTAGGCGACTTTGCAATTGGCCTGTCTGGTTCGTATTTGTTACATTACAAACAACAAGCCAGCCCAACATCGGCATCCGTCAATAGAATTGACACGTTGTACAATCCGACACACCTCCGATTGAGAGGGCGCGTGGGTTATTCGAATGGTGGGTTTGACGCGAATTTGTTCGTGAACCATACAAATAGCTACAAATACGACAATCTACCGGATTCCCAAACTGTTGACTCGTACACGACGATTGATCTGTCGACGTCTTATGCGTTCGGGGAGTCATCCTTTATGTCTGCGTTAGGCGACGCGAAAATTCGCGTTTCGGTCTCCAATCTTTTTGACCGGGACCCACCAAGCACGCCTGATGCGCCGACATTTTCGCTTTTCGGCTACGACCCCACAAATGCGTCACCCTTGGGTCGCTTTGTTTCAGTTGAACTCTCAACTCAATTCTAAAAGGCGACGCTTAAATGCAATTCAGCAAGCTGAGAACTTGGTTTGTAATTTTTGCATTCATGATTTCTGGAGCTGGCGGCAACGCCGCCGCTTCAGATCCCGAGCCTTTTACAATAGATGACTATGCCAAAATTCGGCGGGTGTCGGAATTGGCGCTCTCTGCTGATGGTGCGTGGCTTGCCTACGCTGTCGAACCGCCCGAACAAACTATGTCGGTCACTGGGCGACAAATCGTCATTCAAAAAGCGGCGGCGAATGAGAAACCGCTCCGGGTTTCCGTGCCGCAGGACGCGCGCCACCTTTCTTGGATCGCTGACAAGCATGAACTGGCTTATATATCTACGGTAGATGGTACCCCGCAGGTATTTAAGACGAATATTAACGCGCGGAATTCGACACGGCTTACAGACGGTACGCAACGCGTTATTTCCTATAAATTTTCCAATGATGGAAAAAAGCTCGCATGGATATCTTTATCCGATAGAGCAAAAGAAAGCCGTCAACCAACCCTTTATGAGCAGCTACATAGCGGCGAAAAAGGCGTCGTGATTGATCACCTCAAAACGAGGCTCACGCACTTTGTGAGCCCACATTTTCGCGAGGCGGGAAAGCCGTCGGCACGGTCGTTGTGGATCACGCGCATTGGCGGAAAACCCAGCAAGGCGAATATCCCGGGTGTGGTGACCGGGTTTGAATGGTCATCAAGCGGCGACAAATTATCGGTTAGATATTTAGATGATCCGAATACAGATAATCCCTTCGCAAGTCTCTACACCAGTATAGGCGTGTTCGATATTGAAAGCCGGGATTTTCTCGCGATTGGGGCAGCAAATCATGGTCTGGAGAATAGTCAGACTGTCTATTATACAGGGGGAGAATGGACGAACGATGATCAGGAGATTTTTGTTCGCCGTAACCGAACTTCTGGATTTTGGCGAAGCCAGCGGGAATGGCGGCGCGTTTCAATTGAAAAGGCGCTTTCATCGAATGATGAAAATGGGTGGCATGACGTAACCTTTTACCCGACCAGTGCACGGATATCTCAATTTGACGAGGGTGACCCATTCGTATCAGCGATCAGCGACGCGAAGAGATCAATTTATTCCTTAAATGCGCGGAAACCGATCCCAGAAGTAGGAAACATTGATGGTGATATTGCATTGCCTCAGTTTGATGCGAATAAGACCGTACTTGCATTCGTCAATGAAAACATAGCGCGCGCGCCGGAGATTTTTGTGCGGCGAAATGACGAGGTCGTACAGATCACGAACCTCAACAACCGCATTAACAAAAAGAAAATGCCGATTGTTACAGAGGTGAAGTGGAAAGGGGAAGATGGCGCTTTAATACAGGGATGGCTTCTGACGCCGCCTAGCAAGAATGCGACGAAGAAACCGGTACCTATGCTGACCTTTTTGCATGGTGGTCCATCGATGCCCATGACGAATGCCTTTGCACAATATTATACATTATATGGCGGAATCTGGCCGTATCCGCTGGAGGTTTTTCCGCTGAACGGCATAGCCGTATTCATTCCGAATTATCGTGGGACCGATAGTTTTGGCTATAATCACGCTAATCCAGAACATTCCGATGTCGGAGCACCCGAAGATGTGATCCTGGGCATTCAGGCATTGATCGACGCTGATCTGGCGGACCCACACCGTCTCGGAATAATTGGGCACAGTCATGGGGCGTGGTTAGGCGCATTGGTCATGACGAAATTCAAGAAATTTGTCGCGGCGTCCTTCGGGGAGGGACCGCAGAACAATATGCTCACCTATATTTTTAGTCCCGGTTACCTTTACGAACAGGGCTATCATAAACTGTGGGGAGCCGGGCTTTATCAGTCGCCTCAACGTTATTTGGAAACCTCTCCCGTATTCTTTTTCGATGGACTCGATACGGCGGCGCTGTTTGAGGCGGGAGTCGAGTCGCAGGCAATCTCTATGATGGGTTCACCTAAAGCCGCGCACCTTGCGGGAATGCCGACGGAATTCGTTGTCTATCCGAAGATAGGTCACAATGTTAGTGAACCGACCCGCAAAAAGGAAATTGCGCAGAGAAATCTGGATTGGTTTTTGTTCTGGATGTTAGGAATCGAAGGTGAAGGGCGGGCGCAGCATGATCAATTTGAGCGCTGGCGCGAGATGCGTGACGAAAGTTGCCGGGAAAATAAACCTGGAGCAGCGATGATTACATATTGCGAATTTTGATTAGTATCTAATTAGTTTAAAAAATACGTATAGAGAGTATAAGTAACGTTAAGGTTGCCGTTAGTCGTCTCCAGCGGTGTATTATGGGCCGTAATAGGCTGAATAGACCTTCCAATGGAAAATACATTCGATAGTTTTCAGCTTATGTCGTTATGTTTTTCATATTTCCTTGGCAGATCGCGCGAACGCCAGCAGCGATAAATACCGGTAGTCTATCGGCAATGGCGGCCATATCTTTTGATGAGACTTCGCCTTGAGAGAGTATGTCGATACGTCCTGTTTGACCCAGTGAAAATGTGAAGGCACCCGTTAGAAAGTGATATCCCCAGTATAATTCTTGGTCTGAAGCATCGACTAGAATTTTTCTCATGTCAGAAATTAGTTCTTGAGATACATGGTCAAACGTTTCCGACATTAATTGGTCTAGCTCGCCGCCGGAGCTGTTCACATAGGCAACGATCGCCATGTAATTTCGCCAGCCTTTGTCTTTGATGGACATTTCGAGAGATGGCCTAACGAATGCATCGATAATTCCCTCTAACGTCATTTCGCCGTTACAAGTTTTACGGTACTCCGCCATTGCTTTAAGTCTGAGGTCATTGATTTTCGGCGCGCGACGTTGGAACACAGCCTTAAATAGCTTACTCTTATTGCCGAAATAGTAGCGTAACAGCGCGGTATCGACGCCGGCCTCCTGAGCGACTTCTTTGAAAGAGGCGTTAAATCCTTTTATTGCAAAAACAGTTTCGGCATGATTCAAAATTGACGTCATCGAGGCAGAGCGTCGGGCGGCTTGAACTTTACCGCGTGTCTTTCTTCTGACTGGTTTTTGTTTCGATTCCACTGCTTGAATTCCTGTTTGTCTACCGACCTGCTTAATTCTCTGTTTTTATACGGGTCAATGAATTTTCTTATTTTCGAACTAGTACGGTGGAGTTCGATGAGAACCAATAGCCGCCTAGGGGCGGCTATGTGTCGCCGGGTTTTCTGACCATTTGTAGCCGGCAAGCGATTGCCGAACGAGTTTCTTGTCTATTTTGCCTGTCGGTCCTACGGGCATATCGTTTACGAAGACAACGTCATCAGGAACCCACCATTTAGCGACTTTTCCGTCCAAAAAGGATAAGAAGCTCTCTTTGGTCCGCTCCGCGTCGGTCTTCAACTTTAACACCAAAAGTGGCCGTTCTGTCCACTTTTCATGGGGTATGCCAATCACGGCGGCGAGGTCAACATGAGGATGCGAGAGAATGAGCGTCTCAATCTCTGCCGATGATATCCATTCTCCGCCAGATTTTATTATATCTTTTGACCTGTCGACGATTTTCATAAACCCGTTCTTATCAATCGTTGCGATGTCGCCGGTGTCGAAATAGCCCTCGTCATCAAGTCTTTCGGTATCTGCTGCGTCGCCGAAATATCGATCAACGACATAGGGCCCCCGAACCATCAGACGCCCAGAAGCTAGACCATCATGAGGAAGATCCTCACCGTCTTGATCAACGATTTTTATATCCGTCAACATCGTCGCGCGGCCTTGATTTAATGAAGCGCGAAATTGTTCTTCTTCGCTCAGGGTAATTGTTTCGGCCGTTGGGGTATTAACCGTTCCAATCGGTGAAACTTCCGTCATACCCCAAGCGTGAATTACTTTGACGCCGAATTCGTCCTGGTATGCGCGTGCTAAAGAAGCGGGGACAGCCGCACCACCAACGAGTATTCTCGTAAGTGACGTTAGTTTAGATTTAGATTGGCGCAGATGCGTGAGAAGCATTTGCCACACTGTGGGCACGGCGGCTGAAAACGTAACCCCTTCGGTTTCGATGAGTTCGTGGAGTGAGGGGCCGTCTAGCTTCTGGCCCGGTAACACCATCTTTGCACCCATCGCTGGACAAAGAAATGTCAAGCCCCATGCATTCGCATGAAACATTGGTACAGATATCAATACAACGTCTCTTGCGGAGAGGGAAAAAATATCAGTCGAGGAGCTTGCTAAGGTGTGCAGAACATTCGACCTGTGCGAATATAATACGCCCTTGGGATTGCCAACTGTGCCGGAGGTATAGCAAAGGCCGGCGGCGGTATCCTCTGGAAAATTACCCCACTCGATATCCGTATCTCCGCCATCAATCAGACTTTCGTAATTGATTACCGACGTGCTGGATTCGCTATCTGGCAAAGAGTCGGAGAGAACGATAATTTTTTCTACGCTCGGAATGCGTTCTCTGATCGACTCTAGTTGCTGAAGGAAAGCGTGCTCGGTAAAAATTATAAGATCCGAAGCATGATTTATAATATAGGCTAATTGATCCGCCGTGAAACGCGGATTGAGGGTATGGCAAACAGCACCAATTCCCATTGTCCCAAACCAAACTTCAAGATGTCTCGACGTGTTCCACGCAAGCGTGCCAACGCGGTCACCTGGCTTGATACCCATATCAATAAGCCCACTTGAAAGCTTCTTTGCGCGTTCATGGACGTTGAAATAGTTCGTGCGTGTTATCGGACCTTCTATGCTGCGCGTTACAATTTCGCGTTGACCATGCCATTTCTTGGCGTGGTCGAGGAATTTATCGACAGTTAGCCCCCACGACTGCATTTGTCCTAGCAAAATAATATTCCCTTCACTGATTATATCTTAGTATCCAGCCGACAACCAAGCGACAACTATGTTTTCCAAGCATTTTCGGTCATCGATTTACTCGACATCTAATTTAAACGAGCGCTGCAATGCGCTGTTGGGCAGAGAAAAAGCCTTTATTCATAAGAACGCTTTTGGTTGAAGATGTATTTCATCGCTCGCGGTAGGATGCCCCCAAGATATCGTTAGGTGCTTTCCCAATATGTCCGGAAAGATGACCTTGGATCATTCTCTACATGTGTTCTGCGATCAAATATCAGGGTTGATCGATCCTCACTGTTGAAGTTTGGCCAGTGAGGAATGAGGTCATGGTTCGGATTTCCCGTTGCTGCAAAGGATACCCAGCATGACGAGATTTGATCAGCCAGACGGGCGCTTTCGATGGTTGCGCCACTTAGGGGTGTTTGCGGGTTGCGAAAGCTAGGGCCGAGATCAGCAGAATGTGTTGCGCCGTACCGACCACCAAAAGCGGGACTTGGGGCCGACCACAGATATGTCCAGACAGGTGCGCCGCCTTGTGCGGCCTTTCGGTCTGCTTGGAGATTTGCTCTCACCCGTGTCACTGAATCGGCGAGATATCTGCCTTGGATGATATAAGGGCTCGCAGAAAAATCTTCGTCGCGATACATTGATAATAGGTCAGCGGCGTTGTCTTCGCCGACCTTTTCGTTAATGGTTTCGAGTAAACTTGCTTCGCTTAGGTCGAATTCTTCAGACAGGAAGGTCCATTCATCTAACGTTGTGCCAATAATCATTGGAATATCTTTTGATATATCAGGCGCACTCGGATCAAATGGATCTGTAGGCAATTCATCATCGATGGACGGAGCAAATTGCCGTTCTGATCGCCGACCGGGGATGGCTGTAATCGTTAGCTGAGCTGCGAGCAGGTCCTGAAACGAGAGCTGTTGAAGTTTATTCGCAAGGTCGCGCTTTCCTATTCCTAGTTCTTTGGCTAGGAGGTGTGTGTTTTCCTGTGCAGTTTCTTGAGATTGTGAGCGCAGCAGGCTTCCACTCATTACCCCGGCTCGATGGAATAACCCCTGCGCCGAGGGCATAGCCATCAGCGTTGAGGTTTTTGCCCCGCCACCGGACTGACCAAAAATCAAAACCCGATTTGGATCTCCGCCAAAGGATTCGATATTTGTTTTAACCCAGCGCAAAGCTGCAACGAGATCCTGCATGCCAGCGGTGCTGGATGTGGCGAAATTTTTATCGTGATCGGATAATTTAATAAACCCAAAAGCCCCAAGGCGATGAGAGACCGTGACAACAATGCAATCTCCGTATCGCGCAAGAGCTTCTCCATCAAACACGGATTGATTGCCCGACCCGAATGAAAACCCGCCACCATGCAAAGACAAAATTACTGGTCGCTTGGCATTCTGATCTAATGTAGGTGTCCAGATATTCAGATTTAAACAATCCTCGCCCATACCGCCCGGTAACACATCGAACGTAATGAGACCGGCGTAATCGCGAATACGACTATCAGGCCCTTGGGGCGGAACCTGACCATAGTCTAAAGCATCTTGAATGCCTGCCCATTTTGGGGGTGGGGCCGGGGGCATAAACCGGTTTTTCCCCGATGTGTCGGCACCATATCGAACGCCTTTAAAGGCGTGAACGCCGCCGCTTGTAAATCCTCTTAGTTTCCCGTTTTCAGTTTCGACAATTGGAAATAAGTCCTTTGTTGAAATTGCCGACGCTCTTCCGCCCAGCACCGTTAAGCTCGCACCAAGAGCAATTCCTTTACCCAGCAATTCGCGTCGGTGAAACAGCATCTATATTCCTCCCTGTTTAATCAGCGTGCCCCTCAATCCCGATTTTTTATCGCTGTGCAATCGGTTTTTTTTGTGGTCGCTTTTATAGTTTGCGACGTGGAGGGCGGCCGTTAAGCTGCATAAGTCCCTGCAATTACTATTGAAGTGGCGGCCCGTGGCTGTCAACAACTTATTTCTCTTTGAGAAAAGAAATAAGTTGAAATCAGTTTGATTTGGAGACATACTTCGATTGTGACTCGAGAAACGAAGTCACGTCGGCGGCAAAGCCGAGGGTATAAAAGGGATGGAAAATGGCAAAATCTTCGATTTCGCTGCGCGCGCCGAGTCGTCGCGAATTGTTAATTGGCGGTGCCGTTTCAGGGGTGGCTATTGGTGCAGCCAGCGCGAAGGCGCCCCTTAATGAGGCGAGCGATGGGGGATGTGTCTCAAATTTACAGCCGACAAGAAATCCTCTCATCGACCCGCGAATTGATCCGCGGATCAAGTCGGCTTTAGGTGAGCGGTTGCGCGCCACGCCGGGTACGGATGTATTAAGTCGCGAAGATCTACTTGCTGAACAGGAGAGTGAAGCAGCGGCAGAGCGAGCAGAGGCGTTAAAAGCATCGCGTGCTCAGATGAACACGGAAGAAGTCGCGCCCTCTGCTGGGTTGTCGCAACGAGTATTGACCTTCAAATCCGACCCCGATGGAAACTCGGTAAAGATAAGCTTCATCCGGCCTGATAATGCTGATCGGCTAGCGTGTGTATATTACATACATGGTGGCGGCATGATGACGGGGTCCTGCTTTGATGGAAATTACCAGGCATGGGCCCGCATTATCGCCGCTCAGGGTGTTGCCGTTGCAATGGTCGACTTCCGCAATAGCTTGCGCGCCTCATCCTCACCTGAAGTTGCGCCATTTCCCGCAGGTTTAAATGACTGTGTGAGCGGTTTGAAGTGGCTGTGCGCCAATGCAGCACAACTCAACATTGATGAGGATGCGGTTGTGATCGCTGGTGATAGTGGCGGGGCAAATCTCGCTCTCGCCACGGGGTTATCGCTTAAGCGAGAGAAAAAGCTTGACCTGATCAAGGGGCTATATGCCATGTGCCCCTATATTGCGGGAAAATACCCAGACCCAAAATATCCATCAACAATCGAAAATAACGGCATATTTCTGCATCTTTATAATAATCGTGGGCTGATGGCCTACGGTATTGAGGCGTTTCAATCTCAAGACGTCTTGGCCTGGCCCGCATTTGCTAAGCAAGAGGATGTGGAAGGATTTCCCCCAACAATCATAAGCGTAAACGAATGTGACCCTTTGCGTGATGAGGGGGTGGAGTTCTATAGGCTACTTTTACGGTCCGGGGTTTCCGCACGATGTCGGCAGGTTATGGGTACGACGCATGCGGTGGAAGTCTTTCCTGCGTGGTGTACTGACATTAGTCAGGATACTGCAGCTGACCTGGCTTATTTCACAAAAAGAACACTTTCATAAAATTGCAGTTTAACAACTTCGAAGAAATTCAATTAGTGCCGATACGAATTAATAGGCGCTAATCGAAAATAGGCGCGACCATAATAAAGCGCGAGGGAAATTGTAACAAAGTGTCCATAGGGAGGGGCAATTGTTTATGTTCTATAATTCTACAAAATTCAATTTATATAAATTAAGTTTGTATTCGGCAGCATCTGTAGGTGTCATGAGCGCAGCGGGATTGGCGTTTGCACAAGATGTTACAACCGAGAATGTCGCCAATGCGTCAACCAATCACGATCAGGTTGTTGTTACTGCGTCTCGCCGGGAAGAGACCCTTGTAGAGACACCCATTGCCGTTTCTGCATATGGTGGTGAGCAGTTGAGGGAAGCAAATATTCAGACCTTTCCTGATCTCGTAACACAAAGCCCGAACGTCCATTTTGGGTTTAATGGTAATAACACAAATATTGCGATCCGGGGTATCGGTACAAACCTACAAGGGATTTCAAGTGATCCGGGTGTTGGTTTCCATGTAGACGGAGCGTATGTGGCTGATCCCGGATTGGCGCTGGCTACCCTTTTTGATGTGAAACGGGTCGAAGTGTTGCGCGGTCCTCAGGGGACCCTGTTTGGAAGAAATGCGACCGGTGGGGCGGTAAATATCATTTCCAATACACCGACCGATGATCCGGAGTTTGGTCTTAGTGCATCAGCTGGACTGCCAGCTGGCGAGCACGTCGAAGGCTTCGCTAGTGGTCCAATTAGTGGAGATGGAACGTTACTGGGACGAATTGCCTTCGAGCAAACTTATCGCAGAGGTGATGTAAAAAATATTGCCCCAACAGGCCCGCGTCGACTGAACGATAAAAATGACTTTGCGGGCAGGCTTCAGTTTGAATGGCGACCAACAGATACATTTAGCGCGCGTATTCTTGGTCAGTATCAGGAGTCCAATACTGCTGGTGCGCCATATTACTATGCGGGGCAGGTGGCGCATGACCTTCCGGTACCGCTCGAGGATACGTTTATGGCCAAGCCCGGTGACTCCGAGATTGCCGTAAACCAGGGCGAAGTGAAGTTGATGGAGTGGAGCACAGGGCTCTTTTGGGATTGGGATATTGGGTTTGGCTCGCTCAGTGGTACAGTCACCAGACGTGAATCCGAAAATTCCAGAATTGTGGACGGGGACGGAACGGCCGTACAATACATTGATTATGATCGTTTTGTTAAGCGGGAAACGACCACGGCTGAAATATTATTCAGCTCGGACGACTCAAGTCGCCTTACATATATTCTTGGTGCAAATTATTACGATGACAGCGCATATGCAGAAGGCTTCACTATAGTTCCATTTGTCGTTCCTTTTCCGATCGGTAACCCCAATACAGTTGATACCGAATCTTACGCGTTCTTCGGGCACGCAAAATATGAGATTACTCCGGCGTGGAAAATATTCGGCGGCGCGCGATACACCAAGGATAAAAAGCAAGATACACAATTATCTGTAGCGGGCGCGGTTACGGCCGAAACCGCAATGGACTGGTCTAAGCCAACATTCGAGGTCGGAACATCATACGACTTTGGATATAATCGAACGGGTTATGTAAAATATGCAACCGGCTTCAAAGGGGGCGGGTTCAATAACAATAGTACCTTCGAGCCAGAATCAAATTCGATGTGGGAACTTGGTCTAAAGGGCTCCTACTTTGATGGGCTTCTGACCGGCAATCTCGCATTGTTCCGGATGAACTATGAAAATTTACAAGTATATCAAATTCGGTTCACCGTTGAGGATGGTTCGGGCTCTAGCGTTACGAATGCCGCGCAGGCGACAATTAACGGCGCTGAAGCAGAATTTGCTCTCCATTTGACACCGGAGTTTACGCTTAAACTTGATGGCGGCTGGTTGGATGCAACGTTCAATAATTTTATAACCGGCGACCCTGCGCGAGAGTCCCTTGGTGATCTGGATCTTTCCGGCAATAGGTTGCCGAACGCCCCCAAATTTATGGTCGGTATAGAACCAAAATATAATACGCCTTTAGCAAACGGCGGCGAATTGAACCTCGGTGTTCGATTTGATTGGAAAAGTACAGTTTACTTTTCTGAATTCAATCTTCCCGAAGTATCGCAAGGTCCTGCCGGACGGTTAAATGCGTACGCAAATTATACGCTGCCAAATGGGAAATGGCAGGTTGGTCTTTATGGGCGAAACCTGACCGACTCTGCGGCGTATGGCAGTGGATTGGTTTATTCCACCGTCCTAAATTCAATGGCCGCAGGTACACTTCAGCCAAGTCGTGAGTTCGGGATACAGGTCAACTATCGTTACTAAATTGAATTAGTCACTCCGGATTACCGACGTTCTTGAGAGTAATCCGGAGGGCGTTGAGACCGTCGCATGGATTTTAGTTTTGCACCACTGCGAGGTTACTAGTTCAACGCGCCAAGTGGGTACCTATTCGATGCAATGAATAGGCGAGCAATAGTTATTCAATGACAGTGGTATGAAATTACCGCATGCAAATTATTTAGTGGGGAAATTGGCGATGGTAAATGTCGGCGTGGTAGATCAGGGTACGACGAAAACTGAAAAATCAAATTTTAAAGTGGCCATAACAGCCGCGGCCGGTGCCACAATTGAGTGGTATGATTTCTTTATATACGCAACGGCGGCGGCCTTGGTTTTTCCGACACTATTCTTTCCGTCTAATCTATCACCATTTATTGCGCAGATTGCAGCATTCAGCACGTTTGCGGTCGGGTTTATTGCCAGGCCGATAGGCGGTGTGCTGTTTGGACATTTTGGAGACATCGTCGGTCGTAAAACAGCCTTGGTTGCGGCATTGGTCATAATGGGGGTGGCCACAACATTAATTGGCTTACTGCCGACTTATGAATATGCAGGTCCGATTGCGCCATGCCTGCTCATTTTATTGCGCGTGATTCAGGGCTTCGCTGTTGGCGGGCAATGGGGCGGTGCGGTTTTGCTGGCAACAGAAAATGCACCGGGTGACAAACGCGGATTTTATGGAAGTTTTGTTCAGATCGGCGTCCCGGTCGGTGTGGTCTTCGCGAACCTATTGTACTTGGTGTTAATCGCGACTCTTGCGCCAGAACATTTTCAGGCATGGGGATGGCGCGTACCGTTCTTGTTGAGTATCGGGCTCGTCGGTATTGGGCTTTATATTCAGTTTCGGCTTGAAGAGACAGAAGAGTTCAAAAAAGTTGAGAGCAGCGTTGAGCAAAGTTCAGCACCGTCAAAAAAACGATCGCCGGTGCTTCAGGCTGCACTGAATCATCCGAAGGAGATTTTACTCGCTGGGGGTGCCTTTCTTGCGAACAATTGTTGTTTCTATGTGGCTATTACATATGTGATCACCTACGGCGTATCGGCTCTGCAATTGCCCAAAGACGTCATGCTTTCCGCGGTAATGATCGCAAGTTTGACTATGGTACCGGTACTGATTGCCTCCGGCTGGCTATCTGACAGGTGGGGGCGGCGGGAATTATTTATGACCGGTGCGATACTTACGGGTATTTGGAGCTTTGCATTGTTCCCGCTAATTGGAACGGGATCGTTCGTGTTGATTACCCTAGCAATCGCGATTGAGTTAGCATTTGTGAGCATGATGTATGGACCGCAAGCGGCGTTATTCGCAGAATTGTTCCCGGCTCATTTACGGTATTCGGGTGCTTCGATGGGGTACCAACTCGGGGCTGTCGTTGGCGGGGGATTCGCACCGATTATCGCAACATCGCTTTATGAACAATTTCAGTCAGGCTTATCAATTGCGATTTACCTCTTCTGCGCATGTGCAATTTCATTCGTGTGCATTTTACTTCTGAGTAATCGAAAAACATTTTAGAAAGTCGAGAGTCTTTCGGGCTTTCGGGTGAAACAATCGGTATTTGATTAACGCCTTAAAACAGTTGCGCTGGCCTTCCTGATGAGTGCAGTCGTAATGCGCAATGGCCAAGGATAACCATAATATGAGTGATATGAACGGCAAGATATGCCTCGTTTTAGGTGGAGCAAAGGGGATTGGCCTTGCTATTGCGGCGCGGTTGGTTGGAGATGGCGCAATCGTTTTTATTACCAGTCGTAACAAAGATGATGTCGACATGGCCGTGAGTAATATCGGCAAGAATGTGCATGGCGTGGTTTTAGACCCTAGCCGTATTGATGATTTGGAAAGCGTCGTTTCGGATATTCAGAAGAAACACCGAAAAATTGATGCGTTGATATTGAATGCGGGCGTTTCAGAACCCTTAGCGCTTGATGATTTTTCGCTTCAGCATTTTGATCACCATTTTACGACAAATGTGCGCAATCACGTCTTTGCATTAAAGGCGTCATTGCCGGCGATGGAGCGTGGTGGGGCGGTTGTTTTGATCGGTTCGATTGCAGGTCAAGCCGGTGTGCCGAATTACAGTGCTTACGCGGCAACGAAAGCGTCGCTCAGATCATTCGCACGGAGTTGGGCAGCAGAATTGGCACCTCAGGGTATTCGGGTAAATGTCGTTAGCCCCGGACCGACTGAGACATCAATGTTCGCCTCCGTGCCGGAGGAAGTGAAAGCCTCAATCATTTCAACAATTCCTCTAGGTCGCATGGCACATCCTCGCGAAGTAGCATCCGCTGCAAAATTTTTACTAAGTAATGACGCGTCATTTATTACGGGTACGGAGTTATGTGTTGATGGGGGTGCTAAACAAGTTTAATAACACTAAAGAGAATAGCGTATCATTTATTTGCCTAATTGAAATTATCGCCTAGCGATGTTTCCGCGAAACTCGCCAATCAGGACGCTTTGTAGGACGTAGACGGGTGAGGTGAAACCCTAGCCAACGGTTTTCTGTCGAGGTCAGGCGGTAGTATAAAGCGGCTATCATGGTCATTAAATTCTCTAAACCTGCTACTAAAGAGTAAGTAGACGACATTAACCACCAATTTGGAGAATTTTCCGGTTTTCGTCGCGTGGTCGATGAAAATGCGGCCCATTCTTACCCAAAGACCACAGTCCTTACCCCCCTTGGTAACTATCACTCGCACAAGTTGCGCTTATAGGATTGTGAAATCAGCAATGACTATAAGAGGGGGGCCGAAAATGGCTCGAAAATACGACAGACTGCCAAAGTCCGCGGGGCGACTTTTGATGGCGTCGGCGGCGACAATGGCGATCATTGCGTCACCTGCATGGGGGCAACAAGGTGGCGAAGACGACGAAATCGTTGTTACGGGTACGCGCGCAGTTACCGCTACCAAAACGGACACACCCAATACCGAAATTCCGCAATCAATAACGGTTATTTCGCTTGATCAGATCAAGGAGCAGGGCGCGCTCAACATCCGTGAGGCGCTGCGCTACACCGCAGGTGTGACGAGTGGTGGTGATGATACGCGGGGTGATTTCAACTATACGCGTGGTTTTTTCTCCGCCACTTATCTTGATGGACTGAAACGAAACTTCGGGTTCGTTTATACGCCGCGCGCAGACCCAAATACGCTTGAGCGCATTGAGGTATTGTTTGGCCCATCTGCTGTGCTTTATGGGGCAGGTAGTTCGGGCGGCCTTGTGAATATGCAGAGCAAGCGTCCACAATTTGAATTTGGCGGCTCAGCATCAATCAGCTACGGCACCTATGACCGCAAAGAAGCGGTATTGGATGTGACTGGCCCGTTAAGTGATACCGTGGCAGCGCGTATTGTTGGCGTGGTTCGGGACGCAAACATGGTTCAGCGCGGTACGCCAGATGACCGTGTGGTTATCCAGCCTTCGTTTACATGGCAGCCAAGCGCCGCGACAGACGTGACGCTTATTGGTTTGTTCCAGCGGGATTACACAGGGCCAGTACAATATGCGCCTTCAGCAGCGACATATCTGGCTGATGATCTCGGCTTTCAAAAGGTCAGCCGTCGCACGCAAATTGGCGAGCCGGAATTCAATAAAGGGCCTAAACGCGACCTTCAGGCTACATTGATTATCAATCACGAATTTTCGGACATGCTGAGTTTCCATAGTTCATCTCGCTACCAAGATGCGCATACGGAATATGGCGAAATTTACGGTGATTATTTCAGCAATCCGCTAGATCCATTCATTGATGCAGGCAACACGACGGTTGCGCGGCATTTGTTTGCGATTAATGCTGACTATAAAGTGTTTAACACTGCAAACCACGCGGTGATTAATTTTGACACCGGCTTTATCGAGCACCAAGTGCTAGTCGGCGCTGATTTTGCCCGTTTCGAACAAATAACCTCTCAGGCTTTCGCCTTCTTCGGCGGGGGAACGCTTGATATCTATAATCCGGTTTACGGATCAGCGCCTGCGGCGGCCTTTGGGCCTGAAGCGACGCAAATTCAGAAATCTTATGGTTTCTACGCGCAAAATCAGATGCGGATCGCGGATCGCGCATCGCTAGTGGTTGGGGTCCGGCATGACAATGTCGATCAGACGGATACGTTTTCAGCTGATCAGGAGGCCAAGGCGACAACCTTCCGCGCTGGTTTGACGGTTGATGTGACCGATACGATTTCGCCATATGGCAGTTACTCACAGTCATTCGAGCCAGTTTCCGGTCTGAACCAGTTCGGGAACTCCTATGTTCCGCTTAAAGGCGAGCAATATGAGGGCGGCATCAAATGGCAGCCATTGGGAACCACATTGGTACGCGTTGGCTATTATTACATCAAAGAAAAAAATGCCCTTCGTCCGGACCCATCGAATCCGCTGACAAGTATCCAGACGGGTACAATCAAGTCAGAGGGTTTTGAGGTCCAGGCAGATCACCGCGTACCGGGTGATATTACGCTCACCGCGAGTTTTGCGAACAACTCGACGCTCGTATCCGGTGAGGACAGACAGCGCGATACGCTGCCTAAAAACACCGCTAGCTTCTTTGCCACCAAAACCATCGAGGCCGGAGACGATCTTAGATTCCGGTTTGGTGCTGGTGTTCGTTATGTGAGTAAGCGGACAAGTGGCGATACTGCATCACCGCTTTATATTGAAGTGCCTAGTTATACGCTTGTTGATGCGGTCGTCTCGGCCGAATATCAGGACTGGGAACTACGAGTTAATGCCGTGAATTTACTCGATAAATTCTATTATTCGTCGTGCAGTCATTTTGGCTCATGTCAATTTGGCGACGACCAATTATTCAATGCGACATTGTCGTATCGGTTCTAATAAATAATGTTGATCAGGCAGGCCCAATCTGGGCCTGCCTTTTTATTTGTATGCCAATCATGTGATCCGAATAGTGTGTTTATTATTTAATTTTTCGCGCTTTTAACACGCCCGTAAGAACACCGGATCAACATCCCATCGGTCAAATCACTTCGTATCGTCTATAATTCAATCGAAAGTAAGCGAAGCGAACAACAATGCGCATCGCTCTCTATTTTGGCGTTGAATGACTTAAAGTAATGATGTCTATCGCCAGGCGGCAAATTGAGCCTTGTGCTCATTCCGCAATATTTTTTCGGCGAAGAGAGTTGGAATTACTTTTTACGGGGTTTGTCTGCGCGTAAGCGATCAAGTTCCGCAACCCACTGAGCAGCAGTCGTTGGTCCTGACGCTTCAAAATGGACGTGGTCGGCCATTTTTTCGCGGACCGTCACAAAGTAAAGCGCACCAGTGGGAAGACCAAGCTCTTCGACCTTTTTCGCCATTGCCGCTTCTTGGGCCGGCGTAGGTTTCGGGCGGGCGGGTTTATAGAGAAGAACATCCCAGCCTTCACCCCCAGCATGTAGAAATAGCTGTGTCGGGGGTTGGCCTCCGGCAATACTTACTTTGTCCCATTCTGCCATGCTGCGAATAAACGCCTCGGTTTGGCCAGGTGCCAAGCGAAACATTTCAAAGACCGGTGTTGTCATTTCAACCTCGGTGTTGCTCGTTTGAGCTGTTTCAGCTTGAGCGTCCGACACGCTGAAAATTGCGAGTGCGATAACCGAGCAGAATGTTTTTTGAAGCATGGCACCAATCCTTTTTATAAAGCTCATTGTGGAATTTAGGGCGTATGGCGGCAATAAAATGGTTGGGTTAGATGCCCGCACATTTGGGTAATGCGATGAAGGTTATGCCGCGCATCGTCGGCTCGCCCCAATTGATAATCTCTTACTTTAAATGGCGCTGATTTCATCAGTATTTCAATTGTTTATCTGGCGTTCCGTCTGGCGGTTGCCAGTGCAATCCTGCCGCTCTGGAACGCGTTACCCTTAATCAAAATGACTTACCCGAGGAATTAGCTGACCTCGACAGTAGGCTATGGTGTGTTTGGCGGATGAAGATTGTTCTAGTCTGTGCGTTGGCGCGGACCAGTTCGGTTGTTGATGTATCTAAAACCAAACGAGGTTCTAAAACATGCAAAAATTTACGATCAAACTTTGGTCTGCGGCAGCTGGGACAGTAGCGGCGACAGCAATGGCTACGCAGGCAGTAGCGGCAGGTGCGCCACAAGAACCGGCGGATCCTGCGGAATTTGTTTATCCGACTGGTTTCGGCAAAGCGTTGTCGCTGATGTTGGCCGGTGAAGGCGGTGAGAATGGTATTGGTGTCCACAAAGTATGGCCCACCTTATCGTTTCCTGCGTTAACCACAGAGCAAATCGATCAAGCTGTAACAGGGAACTCGCTGGTGATTCCTTATCATTATGCGCACCAATATAGCGATGATGGAAAAGTTGGTGGATACAACATCCGCTATGATCAAGTTGAATTGAGCAAATGCCCGACTACTGAAATTCCGAATGACGGCTATTTGCTATATGAAGGCGTTTGTAGCGCACAGGTAAAGGAGCCTGTGACCGGCACGTGGGAAGCAAAAGACAATAAGCTCTGCGTGGATATTGCATGGGCCGGTAAGACACAAATCGAAGATTGCGTTACAGTCTTTTTCGTTATGGATAGCGTCGCGTTTGTTAAAGACGACGGCACGGTTTCCGGGAAGGCGCATAGCTTAAAGAAGGGTGCTGCACCGGATATGTAATAAAGGATTTAGTTTTGCTTATTTGCATCCCGGATATATTGACCGCTGATCAACTCTCTAAATTATCGGCGCAATTTGACAAACAACAGTTCATCGACGGTAGCGCAACCGCTGGATGGGCCGCCGCGGGTGTAAAAGAAAACAAACAAGTTGATGGTGCCTCAGACGACTATGCAGAAATGCAGGCCATGGTCGTCGGGGCCCTGTCGGCGAACAGATATTTTTCGATGGCGGCTATGCCGCGCGTAATGCCGCCCATTTTGTTTAGCCGCTATACCACCGGAATGCGCTACGGGCCCCATGTCGATAATGCGCTCATGGGCGAGGCACCCCAAACGCGCATCGATCTTGCGTTTACGCTTTTTCTTTCTGATCCGGATTCCTATGAGGGTGGCGAACTTGAAATAGATGAACCTGCGGGAACGCGTTCGTTTAAATTGCCGGCCGGCGCGGCAATTCTATATCCCGCAAATTCATTGCATCAGGTCACTGAAGTTACATCAGGCCGTCGTGATGTTGCGGTGGGGTGGATTCAAAGCCTTGTTCGCGAAGCCGATAAACGCAGAGTCTTGTTCGAACTTGAAAATCTGCGCGCCACCATGTTTGCGGAAACGGGTAAAACCGAGGCATTTGACACTTTAACTCGAAATACCAGCGATCTTTGGAGAATGTGGGCGGAAACCTGATCTGCCTATTCAGTCTCCGTTCGGCGTTTTTTTGGGTCGCAGAGACCCTCTCTATCGAAAATCAATTCTGGTTTTCTGTGGTCGCAAAAGGTGCGGCAATTGTAGAGACGTCGTGGGCAATACCGCCACAGATAACGGTTTTAACATTAATTAGATCGGCAATATCCGTAAGCGGATCACCATCTACCAGTATCAAATCCGCAATCTGACCCGGCGCGATGGTGCCGATCGGCTCATTCAAATATTCACCTGCGTTGCGGGTGGCGGTTAATAGCGTTTCATAGGCTGAAATTCCATAGCGGGTCATCGCGCGCAAATTGAGATGATAACTCACGCCGATTGTATCAATAGGTGCATCGGTCCCTGTATGGACCCGCCAACCATTAGCCATCATGGATTTGATTTGTTCGATTTTGTTTTCCAGTGACGCTAATAGTGGTTCTCTATCTTCGTTTTTAATCATTTCCGCGAGCGCATCAAAACGCGCGAGATCCCACGGCGGCAAGAGGGTACGAATACGGACGTCGGAAACGAGATCCTGATATTCCGGTAAGAGCGCATTTGCGGAAAAAAGCGTGGGCGTACGGCCCCCTCGTGCGGCCGCGAAGACCTTGTTGACGTCGTCATAGCCCGCGCCAAGCCTTGTGGTGGTTCTGGAAAAACCAAAACGGTTGGTCGCGCCCATATGTTCGACACCGTCGGCTCCAAAGCGCAATGCCGGATAATGATAATGCGAACTGACGGGTAATCCCATTGCGTGCGCCGCGTTGATTACTTTTTCCTGTGTCTGATTATCCATCCGCACATAGGTTTTTACCATATCATAACCAAGCGCCGTGGCTCTCGATAGTTCGAGATCAAGCTGCCCGGGCTCTGTCACCGGGCGCATGAAATTGTAATAGATGCGGTTCCCGTCAAGCGCTTCACCAGTTCCGAAATGGCGTGGTGCGATCCGCCGTCCGGCGTTGATGCTTTCTTTGTCTTCCGTCATGTAATAGGCGGCACCACCAGGTGATCGCGTTGCGGTTATGCCCATAGATAAAAGCGCGCGGCCGATACGATCACCATAGCCGGAACCGTGCACCTGCCGATGGGTGTGCATGTCGATAAGACCCGGCATCAAGACTTGACCGTTTGCGTCAATATTATGCGAGACGTTACTGCTAATACTACCGGCGGGCTCAATGCCGGCAATGCGATTATTGCGTATTACGACATCGCCCTCGCGGTAATCAGAACCAAGAGCATCCCATATGTGAGCATTGCGAATGACCATTATATCGGGCGCTTTGGCTGCGCTCCAAGTCAGGTTGAGCGGTGCGGTATATATATTGTCGCTATCGATCTCAGCTAACCGCAACTTTCCGTTGCTTAAATATAAAAGTGTATTTGAATCGCCGCTCCAGCTAGGGGCGTCGGTGACTTCACTGCTTATTTTCCGCGCAGCACCATTAAATGCGCCATGCTTGTCGATGGGCTGTATCCAAAGCGTGCTCGCAAAGACATAGGCGAAATAATTACCATCCGGTGACCAAATCGGTCCGTCATCGCCGCGGGTTGCAATGGATTTATCTTTTGCGATGGGCGTGTAGATGCCTTCGCCCGTGGTAACATCGATAACGAGAATTTCCGATAGGCCCTCACGAAACCGTCGGGAGTAGGGTTTGAACGCGGCGAGGGCGATCTTCGATCCGTCAGGGCTAAAGCTCGGTCGGCCAGGTAGCCACAATGCGTTAAATAATTGCGTTATTTCATTTGTGCCAAGATCAAGAAGATGCAAAGCGCCTGCATGATTCAGAAAAGCGATTTTTGATCCATCGGGGTGCCAGCAGGGAAATACAGCGGCTTCATCATCTAATTCAGTCAATTGGCGTTCGTTACCGGTTTCTAAATCATGCAGCCATAGGTCCATCGTTCCGGCGCGATCGGAAGAGTAGACAAGGGACTTTCCATCCGGGGACCAGGCAGGGTGCTGCTTAGCATAGGTTCCCGTCGTGATCTTTTTTGGCTGCGGTGTGCCGATGGTCAAAAGATAGAGGTCATTCAGCGCACCAAATGCTATCTGTTTTCCGTTGGGCGAAAGGGTAGGCGAAGTTATACCTCTAACCGGAACCGGACTATCATCCGTCGGCTTATTGTTTTTACGCAGATAGGATGGTCGCGAAACGGGCACGCTAGCCGTCATCTCTACGACGCGCGTCTTGCCGGATGCTGACCGAACCCTAATTTTTCCATTTGATGCGTAATAAAAGCCGCCTTCGCCCAGCCAGCCGGTGCGGAAGGGATATATGTCTTCCTTCGCGACGGTCACTTTGCTTCCCACGTGCAGCTTTGCTTCGTCATCTACAATCGTGACATAGGATAACTGCCCATCCGGGCTGAAGGTCGGCGCAAATAGTCCCGCAGGCCGCGTCCAATTTGCGGGCTTTTTAACGGATGCTATTGATGTGGTTTCGCCGGCTTTATCCAATAGCATCAAGCGCAGAGCGTCTGCTACATAGGCAATGGTTTTGCCGTCCGGGGCAATGCAGGGTTCACTATCTTGACTTTCACCGTGGGTCAATTGGCTGATGATGCCTGTACGGAATTCAAGTTTGTGAATCGCGTAACGGCCAGTACGATCTGACGAAAAGAGCAATGCTTTTCCGTCGGGTGTATATATTGGCTCGCGGTGGTCAAAAAGTCCGCTCGTATGTTGCTGCAGATCTTTCCCATCGGCATTCACTGACCAAATGTGAAAATTGCCAGATCGATAGGATTGGAAAGCGATGCGGCTTCCATCGGGCGACCAACATGGATAGGCAAGATCGGCATACGCATCGGATATGCATCTCGCATCACCACCAGATGCGGGCATGATCCATAACAAGCCCAACAGATCGAAGGCGAGCCATTTCCCGTCGGGTGATGGTGCGACTGAGATATTCGTCACTTCAGTGACTGTCGTCGCGGAGAGCGCGCTCTTGCTGATTTTGTTTTGAGAAGCGGGTGCGCAGGCCGAAAGGCCCGCGATGCCGGCGGCGAGGCTGCCCGCGCCGAGCATGTCTCGCCGGTTGATGAGTGCTCTAGGCCATTCGCGAATTGTCATCGCTCAAGAATGGTGTCGTTCAAAACACTGAGCAATTGAGGCTAAGGGTAAACTCTCGCTTTTTGGGGTAATGCCCCGCGCTAAAAACTGACCGTCATATTTAGACGCAGCCGATCGAGCCAATCGTCGGGATCATGATTGCCAGCGTATACCGCTTCTAGCGGTTTGTAATGATACAGTGTCGCGTTTAGCACGACATGATCAAACGGGGTAAAATCAACGCCCAATAAGTGGGATTGGTAATTTGTAGCAATTGCCAGATTGTCATTTGAGAATGCACCTAAGACTGCATCAATGCCGACTTGCGAATAGCCATAGGCCAGTCGCCAATCATGAACCGAAGTGGTGCGCCCAATGGTCAGCATCGTGCTGTAACCATGATCATTACCAGCTGCCGAGCCATAATTTTTCACATAATCGCCGCTGATGGTGATGGGCCAGCGCTCGCCCAAACCAAAATAAGAGGCACTCCCCAATAGGTCTAAAAGCTCATATTCCGATAAATACCCGCCCCAATTGTCGCGAAGATTGCTGCGGTAATCACCAGCGTCAGCCCCAGCGAGCGCTTTTAAGTTATAATCGTAATAACTGACCGCACCTGAAAATTGCCAATTCCGATTGGGTCTTAGACCAACATTGATTTGTCCCCCAATCATATCACTGTCTGGGCCTAGCGTCACTTCGTCGAGGATCGAATAAATACCCGCGGTCGTGACGCGGATGCTTTCCGTCAAGGCAAGGTCGAAAATTGCTGCAGCCCCTTGAGGATTGACATCACCATCCCAAACCAGGTCGGTTCGCAGGAAAGGGTTTGCGAACTTTCCGCCCAGTAACGTAACGCCGTTTTCCAAGTCAATTCGGGCAAAAAGCCGACTTAAACTGATTTCAAAATCATCCGCGAAATCCGAAAGAGTAACATGGACACTATTCGGATCATCACTGTCACCAGTTGAAATCTCTGTGCCAACTGAGAATAGAGAATTGACTTTATAGTTCGCGCGTAAGCGCGCACGAGTTACGCCACGGTTTCTGTCGGGAAGGTCATCATCGCTGAAATTACCCTCGTAACGGAGTTGAAGATCGCCCGAGAAATCAAGCTTGTTTCTTGGGGTGGCGTCTGCTTTCGGACGTCCGCGTTCAGATTGATCGGAAACCGTTATCGCTGGCTCATCCGGCTGCAGTCGAACAACAGAGCCGGCGGGGGATTTAATTGAATTGCTGTTTAGCAAGGCTTCGAGGCGATCAATCTTCTCTGCAAGATTTGCTTGTTCAGCCCTGAGTTCGGTCAGCATTGACCGCAATTCATCTGGTCGGTCTACCGCTTCCGGCGCGGCAGATACGGGCTGCGCGCAAATGAGAGCGGCAAACAGTGCAACCCAAATATTCAATCCAGTTCGGCGCATGGGGAATTCCTGTTGCTAGGCAAAGCTTAGCGGGAATTTCCAAATGATCGCGTCAATGCAGTGGGTAAAGGTCGCCAATGCCGGGTAAAATCCGCTAAAAAATTACCGTACCGGGATAAGTTTTGGGATTTGCGCTGAGAATTTCGGACACGAGAAAGAGGCGAGTGATCCGAAGGGTTCTATCTTACACACGGTATTTTAGCGAGTAAGCATGAACCGGGGGAAATGCGGAGATGCCGGTAAAGCATCTCCGCACCCTCATTAGAATGTCGTGCGTAGACCAAAGACGACGCTACGTCCACGGAGTGGCGACTGATCCTTCACAAAAGATGTGTGCACATATGCAAGTTCATCGGTAAGGTTCGTCGTGCGGGCATAGACTTCTGCGGTCCGGTTTGACGATAATTCCAAACGATAGGCAAAAGTCGCATTGAGCATATTGTAACCGTCGGTGACGGTTTCATATGAGGCGACCGTATCTTTGCTGAAGGTCCGGTAGAATTCCAGACCAGCGGCGAATGGGCCTTGATCGAAGTCATAGCGTGCGCCTAGCCGTCCCGGCGGAATGCGCGGTAGTTCGTCACTATTATCATCGGTGAGATTTGCGTGAACATAATCACCGAACAGAGTTACGATTGCGGTGTCGTCAAAACGATAACTGACCTGACCATCAACACCCGTAAAGGTGACGTCTTCCGCGGTATAGACGAAGAGGCGATGACCGTTGGTTTCTTCTTCAATCAATTGCGCGAAAATATAATCATCAATGTCTTGATGGAATAGGCCTAACTCAAATTCGATTGGCCCACCTTCTTTTCTTAAGGTAATGTCGATCGATTTTGTCGTCTCTTCAACGTCAGTTGTGCTTGGTGGAAGTTGGCTAGAGACAGATTCGGTTTTTGCGAGGCCGACTTCATAGCTATTTGTCGCAAGATTATTGCCCCGGGCATAAAGTTCGCGAACGCTTGGCGCGCGTTGCGAGCGTGCCAGTGTTGCGGATACTGAATAGCCGTTATCGAGGTTCCACTTTGCGCCTAATGATGCGGAAAGGGGATTGTGTTTTGTTGCAGGGAAATTTTTCTCGAAATATTCATCATACCAGACCGGGAAAAGGTCGAGAAGTTCTTGAGGATAATCATAACCCGGCACGAGCTTAAAATAATCGCTCCATACCCCTTTTGTTGCTTCGAGTGTGCGCCAATCCTTCCGTACGCCCAGTGCAATTTCAATCGGCCCAAAAGAGCGCTGTTCCGTCAAGAAAATCCCTATATTCTCGCTGGTATATTCTTGCGGGTCGTCATTTTCATGAGCCGTGTTGAAGTTAAGGCCGGTAAAAGCCGCATCCGTATATTGACCTCCTAAAGTTCCGGTGAACCCGAAAAAGGGTTCATGAGTCAACTCAAGGCGGGCGTCATATGCCTCGTTTGTGTACTGTGAAAAAGTCAATGATCCATCGACTTCGTCATGATTGTAGTCTGTGTAGGAGAGGCGCAGTCGGGCATGTTGGAGCCCTGGCAATAATTTCTCAAAATCGGCACGAACATCGACGCGTTCATTTCTAAGGTTGATTCTCGCAATATGATCATCATTGGAGTCAACAAACGGGTCTGTATAGCTTCCATGGGTCGCGCAATGAAGGTCAAGGCCATGGGTGTGGCACGCCGCATTGGCGTGGCTGTGACCGGGTAGGCCGTATTCAGCGTTTTGTACTGTGTAAGCAGCGCCGATATATCCTTTGTCGGTTACCCATGAAGCGCCAACGCTGTAGCTGTTACTTTGCGCGAAGGAGTCTTTTAGTTCTTCTGCGCCGAATTCGTCCGGCACTTCGTAATTATCGGCATCGCTTGTTGATCCTTCGACATGGATTGCGAAAGGACCTGCAGCCATGGTTGCGCGGCCGGCGGTTGAGACACCATTATCGACCGTGCTGTACCGAACCTCACCAGCGCCGTCGATGCCGTCTTCGGGCAGTGATTTTGGCACTTTGCTGTCGACCAGGTTGATCGCACCGTTAAGTGCATTCCCGCCATAAACGACAGCTGCGGGGCCACGTTGTACTTCGATGGCGTCAAGCAATAGCGGGTCAGTTACGATGGCATGATCAGGCGACAGCGCAGAAGCGTCGAAGATGTTAGCGCCATCGGATAAGATTTCGATCCGGGGAATGGTCTGGCCGCGAATGACTGGCCGTGATGCACCGCCGCCGAAATTATCCATATGGACACCCGGCATTCCGCTTAGGGTCTCGCCGAGGGTTCCTTGTCGGCGACGAATGAGTTCTTCACCAGAAAGGACCTTAACCGGATTGATTTGCGCTTTTTGCATGAGCCCCTCGACGACAATTGTGTCATCTCCCGGGTTCAGATTGGTCACGCCCGCATTCGGTTCGCTTTGCGCAAAAGAAGCCGAAATCGATTGCGATAACGCAACGCTGACGAGTAGTGATAACTTGAATTTACTGTTCATTGGTTTTCCTAAAAAAGGTTGAGCACGACCGACGTGTTCCCGTTCAGGAACGCGGCCAGATAATTTTCGAATAGTTGGGAGAAATCTGAGAGCGTATGCGCTACTTAGCGCGGTGGCCCTCGTGCATAGCCTCTGGAAACAACATTAGTGGATGGGCTTTTAAAACTTGTGGGTTCGATGAGGGTAAAATGTGGCCCATCAAGGAGGGGGAGTGACGTTGACGTATCGCCATTATCAACTTGCGAAGCAGTTACGCAGTACGAACAATGAAGCGCGACATGATCTTCTGCCTGGATATCATGTGCGGCGATACCGAGAGCGGATATGACTAACGTGAGCGTTAATGCCCACATTAACGCGACACGTGCCGTTACTTTCGGCAACTCGCACATCATACATTCCCCATGAGCGCTACGCGCTGCTCCGCCTTAGTCTTGAAATGACTAAACTTAATTTCTGTAATTTCAGTATGCTCCGTTAGCTGATCTAAAGGCGGAAGACCAACTTCAGGAATTTTTGAACGGAACCTTTGTGCGGTACGTGCCACTGAGATAACAAGTTGGTGACAAAATCACAAGGTAGAATTAATTGTGCGCAAATAAAAATCAGTGGACCGTACGCAGAGCGAACGAGTTTTATTGGGCGCAAGGAATTATTCTTGAAAATTCACCTAATATACCCCCGTGCGATGATCGCCATAAGGTTGTCTACTCGTAAGTTATTCTACCAAAAAGCAATCCGCGTTAAGGGGGGCTTGAAAATTTCAAGTCAAGAATACGAAGTAGTGTTCCTTTGACGGTTTGCTCATTTTAAATGAATGTTCTGAATGACATAAATATTACATAAATGTCCGGGATAGAGACGCTTTACGAGTGGAGTTCGCTTGCGTGTCGTTCCCGCCAGTACTTAGCGATGTTCTGACCAGCGTCAGGCGCGCGCTTTACAAGCGTGGCCTTGCGAGTGACGCGGTCGATGATCTCGTTCAGGAAGCATATCGACGCCTTGAGGTGTATAAAAAGAACCAAGTTGTGGAGCGGCCAGAAGGTTTCCTCGTTAGAACCGCTGTGAACCTCTCGATTGATCAGGCGCGACAGCAAGCAAGAAATGGCATAGCCGCGGAACCGGTAGAAGAATTTTCAATCGTTGATGAAGCTCCAGGTCCTGATGAAGTCTATGACGCTAAACAAAAGTTGGAACGCCTCAATGAGGGATTTCAAAAGCTTGATCCGCTTACTCGACAAATGTTGAAGGCGCAGCGCTTGGATGGTGAACGCCTTTCTACTATAGCTGATCGACACGGCATGTCCGTAAGCGCCGTAGAGAAGCGCATTGCGAAAGGAATCGCCATTTTGGCTGAGTGGATGGAGGGGTGGTAAAGCGCGCGATGACTAATGCCTATTCGATAGAGCAACGCCGCCCTGAGCTTTACGAAGCAGCGCTGCAAACTGTGCGCCTTAGTGACCGCACGCGAGGGCATTCGAGTACCTTTCAATCTATTTTGCTGCGTAAGTCGGAGGCCGATCCGGAATATACAAAAATTCACGATGTCTGGGACGGGTTAGGCCAAATTGAGGTTGACGAATATCTTGATGTAAAAATGACGACCAGGCCGCGGCGGTGGAAAACTGTTTTCCAACCCATTGCCGCAGCAGCGATGTTATTCCTAACGGTTGGTATTGTCCTGTTTCTATCGGGACGTCCCCCCGCTTATGAAACCGCGATCGGCGAACAGCGAAATGTAATGTTACCTGACGGTAGCGAAATGGTGCTTAACACTGATACGCGAGCTATCGTGCGGTACGACCGTAATTTCCGGCACTTAGAAATTGAGCGAGGCGAGGCATGGTTCGATGTCGCGCATGATACGTCTCGGCCGTTTATAGTTCACGCTGGCGATAGCCAAGTCCGCGCGGTTGGAACATCATTTCTTGTGCGCCGTAATGATGAGCGCGTAGACGTTACCCTATTGAGCGGTATTGTTGAGGTAACCCGTGGTGAGAACTCAGCTGAAAAGATTGAGCTTGTTCCTGGTGATCGACTACGTCAAAGCGAGGTGCATCCTAGCATTGCGATAGACCAACCTCAGATCGAGGTCGTTACCGCGTGGCGCCAAGGGCAGTTAATCTTAAACGAAACGCCAGTGGCGGAAGCCCTCAATGAGATGAACCGCTATAGCAATAATAAAATTCGCCTCGCAAGTAGTTTGGCGGCGGAGGCCAAGCTAAGCGGCGTATTTAGATTGTCTGACTCGCGTGCATTTGCGGAAAGCGTCGCAGAAATATACGACCTCAATTTATATGAGGACAATGGCTATTTGACGCTCGCGCCACGTAGAGTTCTTCGTTGAAAATTTTGCGGATCAATTAGGCATTGCAATTCTATCGTGCTGCCTTTTGTGAACCTTTTTTAAAATCTTAAAAATCTGTTGAGGTCATCGGGGGCTGCAACGTCCTTGATGTGACAGCGCAAGTTCACGAAGGGCTTTCGCGTTGCGCGCCGGTAAATGCCGGGTGCGTATCACGGTGGGTTTGGTGTGACGTTTGGGGCGGAGCGCCAATAATTGGAATTGGGGAAGTGGCATGTTTGACGCAATCACATTGCACAAACGGCAAATTGATTATTACGCAAAATGGTTCGGTCGCGATTTAGCCGGGTAATCCGCTTTACTTAATTACGCTTTTTGTTGCCCGCCTTTGATGCTGCCGGGCACTTTATCCGATAACGGAGTATATTAATGTATCTGCGCGCAGTTGGTTGTGTGAGCATAGCGGCTCTATGTGTTTTTTTTCCTCCAAAGCTTTGTGCTCAGGACGCATCTGAGCAAGCCGTGCAGGAGCGTAGAATTGATGTTCTGAACTATCAGGTTGAGGGGAACAGCGTTCTGTCGCGTAAAGAGGTTGAGGCCGCAGTGATGCCTTATTTAGGGCATCAGAAGTTGGTGAGCGATGTGGACGAAGCGCGTAAAGCGCTCCTCGCGGCATATCAGGAAAAAGGCTTTGAAACCGTCAATGTGGTGATCCCCGCACAAGACGTTCGCAATGGTGTTGTTCGCCTGAAGGTCGTGGAGATGAAGATTGGTCGTCTTCGCGTTGACGGGGCTGATTACTACTCCCCAGAAGACATAAGGGAACGCGTACCTTCTCTACGAGAGGGCGGTGTACCTAATTATAACGCGGTATCAAAAGAACTCGCAGCGGTGAATAAATCTGCAGATCGATTGGTGACGCCGACGCTGCGGGCTGGTCTTGAGCCGGGTACTGTCGATGTCGACCTCATGGTTGATGACAAGTTGCCGCTTCACGGTTCTATCGAAGTGAATGATCGCGCTAGCTCTAACACGAAACGGTACAAAGTTGCTGCCTCGATTAGCTACGGAAATCTCTTTCAGCGCGAGCACAGTATGAATCTCCAGGCCCAGATGAGCCCGGAGGCTCCCGGAGAATCGTGGGTTGTCTCGGCCTCCTATGTTGCGCCATTACGTAAATTGCCACTTACCCTAGTGGGCTATGCTGTTCATACGGATAGTGATGTTTCTGCGATTGGAGATATCAATGTTTTGGGGAAGGGTAATATCCTCGGTTTACGAACGATTTACTCGAAGGTAACGGGTGATCCTATTTCACCACGTATTCACCAGTTCACTTTCGGAATTGACTATAAAGATTTTGAAGAAAGCCTATTCTCGGAAAATAATCCGTCTTATACGCCTATCAGCTACATGCCGGTTTCTATCGGATACTCGCAGGCAAAGCGAGGTACGAGCTATGATATGGACCTTGGCCTAACGGCGGTGTTTGGGGTTCGCGGTTTAGCGGCGGGTGACGCTGAGTTCGGCATAAAGCGGTTTAACGCTAAAGCGAATTGGTCTGTCGTCCGGGCCAATGCTTCCTACAAATATAAATTCGACAGTGATTGGCATGTCAGCGCGGGAATAGCCGGGCAATGGGCGGGAGAGCCTGTCATATCGAATGAACAATTTTCTATCGGCGGTGTACAGAGTGTTCGTGGCTATTACGAGAGTTTCCAATTAGGGGATGATGGCCTATCGGGTCAGCTTCAAATTGATTCACCGTCATTTCACGGCGTGACAAACGGCCTAATCGATGAGTTGCGCCTCTATACGTTTAGCGATGCCGGATATGTTCGCATTTATAATCCCTTGAGTGTTCAGGACAGCGCGGCGGAGTTAGTTAGTGTTGGCGGTGGTATTCGCCTGCGTGCATTGAGCGGACTTAACGCAAACGTTTCTATCGCTAAGCCATTTCATCGTGAAAATTCAACATTACTCGATATTGGTGATGAATTCCGAATTCAATTCCGAGTGTGGAACGAATTCTAAGTAAGGAACAACAAAAAATGTCAGTACAAAAACTGCGTATTTGTCTTGCGACTCTGTTCGCGAGTGTGGCGGCACCTGCTTTGGCCCAGTCAAGCCTAGATGAGGATTGGGGCTATCGTCATGAATTAACGTTAGATGCAGCGCAAATTGAGATGATGGATACTGATGTACCTTATGTGCCAGTGCTTGTTCGTATCCATTCAGGAATTCTAGATTTCACTAAAGCCAAAGAAGACGGAAGCGATATCCGTTTCGTCAACCAGGCGGATGGAATGCCGCTCGACTATCATTTTGAGCGGTATGACCCGCTAGCAGAGTTGGCATATGCATGGGTTGAAGTTCCTGTAGTTACCCCGGGGATGGTTCAACAGCTATGGCTTTACTATGGAAATGACGACGCGGAAGCGGTGGCGGATGCGCCGGCAACTTATGACGGCTACGTTTCTTATGTCCTTCACCTAAGCGACGATGCTGGAATTCCGGAAGACGTAACTGACAATAATAATGTCTTCAAAGCGATGGGTGTATCGCCGACTCTATCGGGAATGGTCGGCGCAGGAATCGAGGTCGGTGCCGAGAGTAGCATCGACGTACAATCAAGCGCGTCTATTCAAGTTCAAGAGGAAGACGGCGAGTTAACATTTGCTGCCTGGATACGGCCAAAGCAGGTCGAAGGTGAAGAAGCCGACGAGCCGCGTGTTGAGACGGTTTTCTCAAAATCAAATGAGGACACATCATTATCGTTGGTTATCGTCGATGACGTTCCGACAGTCCGGCTTGGTGAAAGCGCATGGACAGCATCTGAACCTTTGTCACGCGGTACATGGGCCCATTTGGCAATCGTCGCCGACGACGAAACAATAAAATTATTTGTTGATGGGGCGGTTGCCGCTGTAGGTGAAGCGGAACTGCCGGCATTAACAAAGGGCGAGAGAATCGGTGCTACGAGCGATGGGCTTTCGGATGGCTTTATCGGATCACTAGATGAGGTTTATCGGTCGAATAAAGCAAGGTCTTCGTCACGAATAGCATTGATGGCCAACAGTCAGGGCGTGAGAACCAGGTTTGTACATTTTGCTCCAGAACCTGAGCAGGTCAAAGAAGAGCATCACAATTACTTTGCCATACTTGTTGGTGCACTAACCACTGATGCATGGGTAATCATAATACTGCTTTCAATCATGTCCGCGATTTCGTGGATGATTATGTTTGCCAAATGGAGAATGTTTGGGCGAACAAACGGATACAACAAAAAGTTCTCTCAGTATTTCCGAGAGCACACGCATGGTGCTGATTCCCGCGCTGCGGTTACGAATCTAGAGCTTACGAAGAAGCACAGCCATTCTTCATTAGGGCGTTTGTTCAGCATTGGTCAGGAAGAATTGAACCGAAGAATTCGCGCAGAAGGTAGCTCAGTAGACGGATACATCATGGCTCCGGAAACTGCGGCCGCTATCCGATCGGCAATGAGCGCAGGCGCGGTCGAAGAAGAGCAGCGATTAGGGCGCTGGATGGTTCTTCTTACAATTGCGATTTCCGGTGGACCATTCCTTGGATTGCTTGGTACCGTCCTCGGCGTGATGATCACCTTTGCTGGGGTTGCAGCTGCTGGCGAGGTGAATGTGACGGCAATTGCGCCAGGTATCGCAGCTGCCTTGTTGGCGACGGTCGCAGGTCTCGCGGTCGCTATACCTGCCTTGTTTGGCTACAATTATCTGACCGGGCAACTCGATAATATTTTGGCGAAAAATCAAATTTTTGTTGATGAACTCGAAAAGAATATGGCCGAGATATTCCGAGCTAATGCGACTTCCCATCGCAATGAAGGATAGGGGAAGAGCATGCAAGTTCAGAAAAAACGAAAACCTTACGACGATATCAATATTACGCCGATGGTGGATTTGACGTTCGTGCTTTTGGTTATTTTTATTTTGATGACAACAGCATCAATAGAGGGAATACGGATTAATTTACCTAAGGCTAGTTCTAGTCAGAGTATGGCTTCGCCAACGACGAAGGCGATCACAGTAGATAGTCGGGGGCAAATTTATCTAGATACCTATCCTGTGACGCCCGCAGAGCTTGAGCAAGAACTGCGCATTCAAAAGTCCATTACGCCAGATTTACCTGTCGTCATTCGCGGTGATCGTGTCTCTCAATACGGGAAGATCATGGAGGCGTTGGATGCATGTGGTCGAGCCGGAATTACGCAGATCGGTCTTGTAAGCGAACGTCCAAGGGGAAGTTAACAGCATGATCGAAGCGCCAAAGCCGAGCATTCTTGATCGGGTTTTGCTCATTGTTTTTGCGGCGGGGCTTCTGGCAGGGGCGATCGCAGTTGCACTCTGGGTCAATTCAACGAATAGCGCCGAAAAGATGGAGCGAGTAATTCATGAAATTACGGTCGCTGAGGTTCCAGAGGAACCTGAAGAGGAGATCGTAGAAGAAGAGCCAGAGCCGGAAGAGGTTGTTGAAGAAACGCCGGAACCAGTTGCAGCGCCTGATCCTACGCCGGTTGTCTCGGATCCCCCTAAGCCGTCTACGGAACGTTTGGGAGGCTTGGATAGGCTTGCGGATTCGGGAAGCGATAGCTTTCGCTTAGCGGCTGGAGGTGGTGGTGGCCTTTTCGGAACCGGGACAAGAGGAGGCACGAGTTGGGAAGCGCTGTTAACGCTGCACATAACTCGAGCGCTACAGAGGGACAAACGTACACGGAGCGCTAAAGGTAAAGTAGGCGTTTCCATAACCGTGGACAAAAACGGTGTTTTTACGTCGGCAGTTTTGACATCGTCGACTGGAGACCCGGATCTTGACGAAGCCATACAGGATGTTTTGGCGAATTTGAAACCACTCGGTCGTGGTCGCCCCTCCGGCGTAAACGCGACAACCAATTTAATCATAAACCTGAAGCGGGCGGGCGAATGATCCCGTTTGGAAAATAGAGAGAGTAACTATGTCCATTCGAAAATATTTTTTAAGCGGCGCGGCTATCGCCTCGACCTTTTTTAGCGCCACTACTGCCATGGCGCAATCAACCGAAGATGTCGGCGTTGAAATTCTGCAGTTGCTGGTGGATGAAGGGCTGATCCCGTTCGATAAGGCGCAGGGAATTCTTGTTAAGGCTCGACAGAACGCAGCCGAAAGAGCGCAAGCTGAAGCCGCCGCATCTGCTGAGGACGTGATAAACGTCCCATACGTTCCTGAGACTGTCCGTGAAGAAATTGCCCAGACGGTTAAAGACGATGTCACCGCTTCGGCTCAGAGCGAAGGGTGGATAGCGCCGAATGTTCTTCCTGATTGGGCGAAACGCATCAATATCTCTGGCGACCTCCGTGTTCGTGGCCAATTTGAGAGTTATGGAGAGGACAACTTCCCATTCTTCCCGGATGCTAACGCTATTAATCAGCAAGGCGGTGTTACTGATGCAGATGGCTTTCCTTTGTTGAATTCGATCTTCGATCGAAAGCGAGTGATGTATCGCGCGCGCTTAAATTTTGAGGCTGATGTCACTGATCGTGTAAAAGTCGGTGTTCGTCTCGCATCTGGAGATGAACCAGGTGCAATTTCTACCAATTCAAGTTTCGGAAGCTACTTCGATCGCAATGCAATTTGGGTTGATCATGCGTTCGTTGACGTCGAACCAGTTGACGGTTTTCATTTTATTGCGGGTCGGATGCCTAATCCTTTTTATAGTACAAATCTCGTGTGGGATGAGGACATTAATCCCGAAGGAGTAATACTAGCGGGCGAATATGAATTCGCGGGTTTAGGCAAATTATTTGCCTCTGGTGGCGTATTTCCACTCCAGGAAAGAGAGTTGTTTGACGACAGCTATCTGTATGCGGGACAGTTTGGTGCCAGCGTAGATTATAATGATAGCTTCTTTGCGAAAGTTGCGGGTGCCTACTATCACTACGATAAAGTTCAAAGTTTGAAAAACGCTCCTGATGGTTCGCGCTTGACCGACTGGAGTGCGCCGCAGTTTTTATCAAAAGGTAATTCGCTATTTAATATGCGTACAGATGGACTTACTACGCTCGCCGGTTTGGCGTCCGAGTTTGAACTGGTCTCAGGTACAGCAGAACTAGGCTACTCAGTAGGCGACACAAGCTTCCGTCTTATTGGTGAGGTTGTTAAAAACCTTGCTTTGGACGAAGAGCAAATTAATGTTTTGCGTGGTGAAGAGGGCGTGACGCCAGGCGATATAGGTTGGTACATACGTGCAGAAGCCGGTTATCCGGTGATAACAAAAGCTGGTGAATGGCGCGTAAGTGCTGGCTATCGCCATGTCGAAACGGATGCGGTTCTCGATATCTTTACCGACTCTGACTTTGCGCTCGGCGGTACCGACGTCGAAGGATACGAAGTTGAAGCAGCTTACGGTATCTACGACAATATCAATTTAAATCTTCGTTGGTTCTCATCTGACTCGATTGAACGCGCGCCATTATCGTTGGACGTTCTTCAAATCGACCTGAACGTAAACTTTTGATCGGGGAGCCATAAACCATGAAAAAGTTATTTCTCACAATGTCGATGGTCGCTGCTTCATTGGTAGCGATGCCTAGTCACGAAGCGTCCGCGCAGCAGGGCCAATCGGTGCAGAAGCAACTGGAGCGCCAACAACAGATCGCAGAGAATGCGAGGCTTGAAGTAGAACGTCTCCGTAAGGAGCTTCTGTTGCGAGATGAATTAATCGATCTAGGGATCGAACGAAATGCGGAACTTTACGCCATCGTTGTCGAAATAATCGAAAAGGGGCTTTCGAAAAAATCGTTGGAACCTTTTCTACAGCTAAAACGCGTGGAGATCGAAAATCTCAAGCAGGATTACGAGGATCGTGCGAGAGCGGCGAGAATCTACGAATCGACTTTGCCGCCGAGCGTACAAGAAAAAATGGAAGAGGCGTTGCAGGAGACGAAGGACTAGCCCTTCGTCATCCCGTCAAACTTCGCAACACGCATCAATATTGTAATCAGGAATCTCGTCATGTTGTCTAATGCCGTTAAGAGTTCACGTCGGTTTTCAACGAAAACGCTCAAACTGAGCTCAAGTATTCTCGCATTTGCTGCAGCCAGTGTGGTTGTTCCGGTATCTGCGTCCGCAGAAACACCCTTCGGTACAATGGTTGGAATGCAGGCCGGTCGCACAATAGGGGCGAATGGACAAGTGTCGCAGTGGACCGGAGCAAATCGGCCCATCATTGGCACAGAGGGTGATCGGCATTTGATGACGATCGAACAAACCGAAGCGAAGGCGGTACTTGATTGGGAAGATTTCCGTCTGAAGACAGATGAGATTCTTGAGTTTCAGCAAGCGTCATCAGATTGGATCGCTGTGAATCGGGTTCATGGCGATCACGCTGCGACAGTTGATGGCGAGATTCGCGCCCTTGGATCTGTTTATATATTCAATGACAATGGCGTTCTTATTGGTGATGACGCTCAGATCAATACGCGTCAGCTTGTTGTTGGGAGCGGCGTTAGTGATGTCGACGTAGATGGTGACACCACGACTTTTGTGCAAAGCCAGAAACGTGCGGATCTTCAATGGAAAAAGTTCGAAGTCGAAACCGATAATATTCTGAAGTTCGAACAACAATCAGAAGACTGGTTGGTATTCAATCGTGATCTGACTGAACCCACGGATGTTACAAATGATACTCAAAGACGTAATGCCAACGCTGTAATCGATGGTCGTATCGAAGCCACTGGGACGGTCGTCATCAATGATGAAACTGGATTCAATATTTCTGAGGGTGCGGAAATAGACGCTGGGCGCTATTTCCTAACACAGGGTATTGCGGATGTTGTAATCGCTGATGGCGATGTGACCATCACACAAAACCGCGAAAGAGCGGTCATTAGTTGGAGCGATATGAATCTCGCTTCCGATGCTACCTTTGAGTTGAAACAAAGTGAGGCGGATTGGATTGCAGTCAGTCGCGATCTGTCGGGAGATGTGGTCAATCTTGGCGGTACGATCAATGCGAATGGATCCATTGTTCTAATCGGACGCGAAGGATTAGTAATTGCCGGCGAGATCAATGCACAACAGGTCGTAGCTTCTTCTCTCGAAATTCAAGACGATGCTTTTAATGGGTTTTGGAACGTTTCGCGCGGAAATGGACAAGGGCTATTGTCTTTTTCTCGAAGTGCGAACAGCCAACGCGTTAATCCCACATTTAGTAACACGTGGATTTACCCCGAAAGTTCGAGCAGTCCGACACGGTATGATTCTGAGCGCTATTTTAACCTCATCCAAGATCTGCCTACAGCATTTGATGAGAATGACCCACAGCGCTTTTCGGTAACGGTAACGCAATCTGGTGTGATCGAAGCCGGTAATAAGGGCAAAATAATGCTTTTTGGCTCGAATGTTCTGAACCAGGGAATGTTAAGCGTTAAGGACGAGGGACAAATCATCCTGGCGGCCGGCGATAATATTTATATTGATTCAGATGGCGGTGCGGATCTTGATGTATATGTCGGGGCTATCAACAACTTTGATATTCATAGAAACTTTATCAACACTCGGCCATATGCGCCGTCGTTCCTTCAGTGGGACCGAGTCAACTTCGTATATGTCGCAACAGATAGTGTAGTTCCGGCGGAATGGGTTGATTTCGTCGAGGCAGTCACTGGGATAAGGTATGAGGCAGGCGATGTGATGCCCGCGGCCGTCGCGCAGTCGATGGTCGAGAGCGGTGTCTTTGACGGGCGCAATATTGTCGGTGGTCTGATCGGAAAATACATTGCTGATCAGCAGTTACAACGCGCCGAGGAAGTTGGGTTCGTAGCCCGAAACGAAGGAATTATAAACGCCTCTCAGGGCGGAAATGTTGATTTTCGCGGTTTCAATTTGGAGCAGATGGGCGCGATTACTATGACGTCGACTGCGAATTTCCGCAGCGATATTTCTTTCGAAGCGTGGATGCGTGACTATAAGGACTATCAAAACACGTCCGGACCATTTGTGCTTGGAAACGGTACAGTTGTTTTTGGTGAAGGTTCTCTAACGCAGATCACGCCGGATCTTAATGCGCTGGATACTATACCGCTTACCGAAGGCGCGCAGTCGGTCGGATCGATTGTATTGCATGCGGGTCGAGCGCATATGGAGCGCGATTCGATCATCAATATGCCTTCAGGCGAGATCAGTTTCTATCTTGATCGCGATCACAACATTCTCGACCCAATTGGTTCAGGGCGTAATTCTAACAACGAAGATGGTTCGCGTTTCCTAATGGATAGCGGTGCAACCATTGACCTATCAGGGTGGGAAATAACCCGTTCGATGGAGAGCAATCAGGTAACCGGTACGGTTTACGTTGCGGAGTTAAAAAATTCTCCCGTTCAGAAAGACGGCCCGCTATATCGCAAAGAGATTAGCGTAGATCGGCGCTTCGGCACGAATATCGTCGATTGGGAAAATTTCGACAACGAGACTGAGGTCGGTCTGGAGCAACTGCTCACGGAAGGCGGGAAGTTTTTCTTAGCTTCCGGTGATGATCTGATTATGAAATCGGGATCAGTGATCGACGTCTCTGGCGGTTCGATTACGTACGAAGATGGATTTGTCTATACAACTATGCTCCGCCGGTTAGACGGAACGGTAATCGATATCCGTGAAGCCGACCCGGACGAAGTTTATATGGGGTTGGCGGATCAATGGGTTGATTATGATACGAAGTGGGGACTGCAAACAACCTACTATATCCCGCTCGTTTCTTCTTCGCGTGGTCAGTATGAAGAAAGTTATGTAGAAGGTAGCGATGCCGGTTCGATAAAAATATTCGCACCCGATAGCTTGCTCCAAGGTACATTTCTGGGTGGTGTTACGGTTGGAGAATATCAGCGGAATAACATGCCGGTTGGGGGGAGCTTCGTTCTCAATGAGGTGACGGAAACCGAACGGGAATATATTAGCAGCCGGGTTCTGATTACTAAGATCGAGGATTTACTCGGAGATTCTTTCGGTCTGATAGACTCTCTTGCCGATCAGTATGGCGTACTGTTCGGAGAGGAAGTTGAGCCGGACGATCTCGATTATTCAGACAAATTCTGGCGTCGCGACAACACGACTCTTCTTTCCGAAGCACTGTTCGACCGCTCGACGATGGGATCTTATCAGATCAATCAATACCATACGCTTGAAACCCCCGCACCCGTGGAGACCGGGTATAGTGCGCTCGATGGTTTTTATACTGCTGTTGAGAGTGGGGTTGTTCTAGATCTAGCGCAAGGTGCTTCATTTGACCTCAACACGACTTCGTCAGTCAATTTCCTCGGTTCGGTTTTGACTGAAGGTGGTGATGTTTCGATTAAAGGTCAGGGAATTATTTTTGGTGCGGATAGTTTCATCGACACGAGTGCGAAGTGGTACACCGATTACGAACTCTACGATGAAGTTACGATCGCGGCGGAGCCACGTATCGATGCGGGTGATATCTCTCTTACGAGTTTCCACGGTAGCTGGGTGAATTCTGCAGACGAAGTAAAGTTCATCTTACCAGAAACGATGAAGATTACGGCAAATGGTGGCGGCTGGTTGGACCGCGATGGCGTGCTATCCGGTGGAACAGGAGGTGACATAACAATCACCAACTTCATGCATGTTGATGATGAAGTTGATTTCAGCGCTATCCATAACGCCACTGCGTATGGCCTCGGTGGTAATGGTGGCTTCGCATTGGAAACAAGTGGCGAGATTATCATCGGAGATGAATTGCCTGACGATCTAGGTGATCGCAAAGTCGCGCAATTCCTGACACCAGGTTTCTTTGAAAATCTCGCGTTCTCTTCGGTGCGTTTCTTCAGTGGTGGGCTAACTGTTGTTGAGAACACCCGATTAAAAGCTACGCAAGAGACAATGCAAATTGCTCAAGCGACTTTGGAGGGTGCCGTACCGAAGGCGTGGACCACTCCTTCTGGAAGTGACATTCTGGATGTGACGACCACTGGCTACGTCCAGCCGGGATTGCGCCCGGCCGGTCAACGAAATGGCGTTGATCTTTTGCTCAACGTAATTGGCGAAGAGGTAAAGGTCGATCTTACGGCATTCTTCCCCGCTATCAGCGATGCACCCGGTACGGTTACCGGCGCGATTGTCGAAGCTGGTGCCCATGTCGAGGTCAATCCCGGCGGTTCTATCGTTGCCGATGTGGTCGGCGGTACATTATTGGCACCAGCTGGTTTCATTAGTGTTGGTGAGGCACTTTCGGGTGCGAAGATCCTTGCGCCGGGTGCAGTACGCATTACGGAACGCTTAACCGATAGAACCGGCAGAGAGCTTCTGGCAGGAGAGGTCCTCGACGGGGGGATAATATCCGGGAACTATCGCACCGGTAATTTGGTTGTTGGTGAAGATGTCGTCTTCGACGTATCCGGCACAAGTGCTGACCTCGATATCGCGACATTTAGTGATGGTTCGATTATACGCCGTAAGCAAACGATTTCCTCAAACGGTGGAACGCTAAGTTTTGTTGGTAACAGTATCGATATTGATAACGCTGTTCTATTGGCTCATGCGGGCGGTGAAGGGGCGCGTGGTGGTACCTTTGATTTCACCTGGTCGGCTCGTGGAGCAGGCGCATCGATAGGGCCAAGAGCTTCACATTTGGTCAATCGCCTTATCAGCGGAACATGGAACCTAAAAGAAGGCTATCTGTCTGACGATGGCAGACCTTATGTTTACTCTTTGGTTGGCGTTGATTTGAGTACCGTCGACTTCGGTGACTATAGCCATATTTATGCGGGCATAAATTTCGACGAAGAGACCTACCTTCCGGATGATCTCGTTGCCTACGCCCAGACATTGGATGCCTGGATCGATGCGGCCGAGAATGCCCCAACACCGATGTTCTTCATTGGTGATGTTGAAATTGATCGGGTAATGCCAGCCCCACCTCCATTGATTGATGAGACATTTTTGCCGCTTTTTGAAGCGAACGGATTTGAGATGCCGACATTGGCAGAAGTCGTACCTCAGACCTCACTTTCCCCGTCAAATATTAACGCCGGTGGATTCTCGTCGGTCAATATTGCGGCAAGTGATGGCGGTATCGTTTTTGCCGGTGAGTCTGTTCTGGGTGAACGCGTTGAAGGTGGTTCGTATTCGTTATTTTCAGTCGAGCTCTCTGCTAAAAATTTCTACAGCGTCGAAGGCGCAAGTTTCACGGCGAATGCGGAAAATATCCTATTGACCGAAATTGGCGGTCTACGTGGACAAGTTCTTAGCGATTCGAATTTTGACAATGATCGGTATGAAGCAGCGCTCGTCGAGTTGGGCGTATCTGACACTCTTGAAGATACCTCGTTCACACTGCAGGCTGGTACCGTTCTTAACTCAACCGGTGCAAACTTTACTGGTTTTGAAAATGTAAACCTATTTAGCGATGGTGATATTCGTTTTGCGCCGACCGTATTCGATACGTTCGAAGTGCCAGCCGGTACAATAGAAACAGCCCGGAATCTGACACTCAAAGCCGACCAGACTTATGTTGCTTCCGGTCGAGAAATGACACTGGATGCCGGACATTCGATTATCGTCCTGGCGCAAGATGAAGATGATGCATTCAGCAATGCTTCTCCGCTAGAAGGGGCCGCACAGCTGACTCTACGCGCTACGCGTATCACGCAAGGGGGTGTGCTCCGGTCACCGCTAGGCGCTATTTCGCTTGAAGCTTATGATGATGGCTCAGAAGGGAGCGATACAATTCAATTGATTCCGGGCTCAATTACATCTGTCTCGGCTGACGGAAATGTGATTCCCTATGGTGCTTTAAGAGATGGCGATACTTGGGTTGACCCATTCAGCAGGCTGGAACTTTCCTATTTGCCAGATCGCAACGTCACTATAAGCGCTGACAAGGTACATCTGGAAGACAGTGCGATTGTTGATGTTTCCGGTGGCGGTGATTTATTAGCGTACGAGTTTGTTCCGGGAATCGGTGGTTCCAACGATTGGCTATCTGGTTATCGTGACCAAAATTATAATTGGGTTGCAGATAATTCTGAGATTTTTGCGATCCTGCCAGGATATGAAACAGATGTTACACCAATCGGTACTGAAAATGGGTATACGGTCGAAAACCTAGGAAAAATTTATTTATCTGGTGCAAATGGATTGCCTGAGGGTGAATATACGTTGTTGCCAGCGCGATATGCGATTTTGCCGGGTGCCTATCGCGTCACCGCGAAGCACCATTACGGCGAATTCGCGGATATGCCGCTCGGTCAGTCAGCACCCAAGCCTGATGGGTCGGTGGTTCAAGCTGGATACCGCCTTATTACGAATGGTGATGGGACAGTTAAATATAGAGATCCGCGAACTGCTGGCTATCTTGTTATGCCGCAAGCAACATTGGGTGCCCGGTCTACATATAATGTTGGTTTAGCGAATACATTCTTCGATTCTGAGGGTTTCCTCCGGAATTCATTACGAAGCAACACATCCAATCTTGGAGTCCCACGGACTCCGAATGACGGAGGAGGTGTTGTACTTTTGGCTGGATCCGAGTTGACGCTAAATGGCAAAGTAGATGTTTCACCATCTGATGGCAAACGAAGTGGATATGTTGATATCGCGGCGGACCGTCTTGTTGTAACAAGCGAAGACACAGACAGTGATGCGTATGCAAACTATTTACAACTTAACGCCGAAAGTCTTGAAAGCCTCGGGGCGAATAGTTTGCTGCTAGGTGGCATTCGCGGACAGAATGAGAATGGCGCGACGATCACCACGGTCTCTAATGACGTTATACTTGATACCGCTGGAACGACGCTTTCCGGTAAGGATATGATCTTTGTCGCGTCCTCGAATATTGAAGTAAAATCGGGAACGACAATTGAGGCGACCGGTGAGATGAGTGATGGCACAGATCGTTACGAAATGATCGCTTCGGCCCCCTTATTGATCGACGATAAAGGGACCAGCTACACAAATGATGATGAGATCATCCATGGAAGTCTTGATTTTGGTGCAATCTTGCACGTTTCCGCCGGTGAGAGAGCCGAGTTCGTTAGAGACGCAGAGGCTATCGAAGCCACACGAGACTTAATTGCAAACCCATCACTTCTTGCGGAAATCAATACGGTTCGCGACGCCCTAGGCCTTGTGTTGATTAGTGCTGATAACGGCAAGATCTCAATTGAAGATGGTGCATCATTAATCAGTGAACGGTCTATTGCTATTGATGGAACCGCAGATACCTCCCTTGCCGAGGGAGCGACAATTAGTACCGAGCAGCTCACAGCCGCGGCTTCCCGTATTAGCCTTGGTGATGTCTCTGGGGTAAGTGACGGGCTAGTGTTTAGTGGCAGCGCCGCGAATGCGTTGGCGACGGCAGCTGACCTTTCCTTGAAAAGCTATAGTAGTATTGATCTCTACGGCGGCGTTGGGTTTCATACCACCGGCGATTTGACGCTGGACTCGCGGGAGATTCATATCATCGATAGTGACGGTGGGGAAACGACAATCCGTGCCGAAAACTTGACCATTGGTAATACAACAGCGGGTGCAGCGGCTACAGCTACGAGTGGGCCTTCAGAGCTTGTGCTCGAAGGCGGGAATATCACGATATCGGGATCGGATAAGGCCATCTCAGGTGTGTCGTCAGTGACGCTTCGTACCGATGGCCAACTTGCCGGAAAGGGCGAGGGGAATTTAAATACGGCAGGTGACCTCTCCGTAGATGCGGGGGTTTTGACCGTTAATAATGGTGACCGCCTCGGTCTTATCGCAACTGGTGATATTATTCTCGCAGGACAGAGTGAGCCTGTCACGGGTTCCGCCAATTCGCTTGGCGCGACGCTACAGTTGAAAGGTGCGAGCATCCGTCATGCTGGTCACATTGTACTGAACGGCGGTAATGTTCAAATGCATGCAACTGCCGGGAATGTTGACATTGCCGAGAGTGGTGTGATCGACGTAAGCGGTACTGATATTTCAATCTTTGACCATGAAATCGGGATATCAGGTGGTACCGTTTCTCTGACGTCTGACGATCATGACATTGTAGTTGCGGATAATGCGATCATTAATGTTTCCGGCGGCAACAATGGTGGTAACGCCGGTTTCGTCGAGCTCCGTGTTCCGAATGGAAATATTCAACTTGACGGGGAGATCCGTGGGGACGCCGCAAATGGACAGGCTGGCGGAAGTTTCTCGTTAATCGTTGAGCGGCTTTCAAATCTCGGAGAACTCAACGAAGTTCTGAATAATGCTGGCTTTGATCAAAAGCGTAGTTTTGAAGTTAGCGCTGGCGACGTCACTATTGATGATCGTATTAATGTGCACGAATTCGCCCTTCTAACTAATGATGGATCAATCCTCGTTGATGGAACCATTTCCACCATTGGCACAAATGGTGGCGATATTATCCTTGCAGCGGCTGAGAATATAAACTTCACCGCAAATGGAATTCTGGACGCTTCAGCTAAAGCTGAAAGCGGCAAGGGCGGTACAGTATCGATTTCTACTGCGGGGAGAAACGGTGGTCAGACTGATATGCCTGCTGGTGTTATCGATGTGAGTGGCAACAACGCGCAAGGCGGGAAAGTACATTTCCGTGCGCCACAAGTTGGCGGAAACGACATCGCTATTGGGTCCATTGCTGGCGCTATCAACGGAGCCCGGAGTATTATAGCTGAAGCATTCCGTGCCTACGACAACATCGCGACAATAGACCAGGCAGTAATCGACACGGTTACCGCAGACGCTGACGCGTTTATGACGGCCGCATATGCAAATCATGTCGAAGCCCGCTTGGGGAATGCGACTTTAGTACCCGGCATAGATTTGCGAAATAACGGCGATATGGAACTCGTCACCGATTGGGACCTACACAATATGCGGTATGGTCCAGATAATGTGGCAGGGGTGTTAAGTCTTCGCGCCGCCGGTGATCTTCTTATCAACGGAAATATCAGTGATGGCTTTGATAGTTCGGAACCCAACGCGCAACTGATTGATGGAAATAGCTGGACATTGAACCTCGTTGCAGGCGCAAATATCGATAGCCCGCTGGTCAATGCGCTGTTGAACTACAATGGTTCAACAATGGACAGTGGATCAATTATTATTGGCGGTGCGAGTGATCCTTTGGAGATTATTCGTCTTGACCCGAATAATTATGACATGTCGCAAATCATCGGAGATCCGAACACAACGGAGGACTATTACGCTGGTTGGATTAAGTTGCGCTCCGCGTTCTTTTACCACTTCGGAAAAGACATGGACAACACCGATCCAGAATACGCGTACTTCTCTGATCTATGGAGTAGGTTCCGTGCCGGAACGATCACAGAGGAATATGCTTATAACGATTTTGTTGCCTATTTGATCGCGAATAATCCGAAATTCTTGGCGGATGCTAGCTACAATGACTCGTTCATAAACCTGCTTGCGAACGCATACGGATCACGCGCAGATATGTCGCCGGCAGATCAAGCGGAATTCGACCGCATCATGAACGATACTCTAGGTGGTACATACACCTATGAGGAAGGTTTCGTTCAATTCGCGGTGTTCCTCTACAACAATTACCCAGTAGTCTTTAAGGATTCTCTAGGTTACGTGCCGCAAACAGAACCAACGCCGGCTGCGCCATATTATTTGCGCGTGAACGGTGTCGAAAGCGCGCTATACAACGTCAATCCAGACGGGACGCTAGGTGCTGAACTCGATCGCGATTTTGATACTGGCTACTACATTGATCCAGTAACAAATATGCTAATTCAGTACGAAGCAGGTGAAAACGATTACACGGATACTTCCTATTATGCGCGCAGTCCGCTTCCTTGGATTGTCGGTGCCCGTTCGGGGGACTATGACGACGCGGTTGAGCACGGACAGGTCTATAATCCGACTGGCTTTTTGGTTCGAACTGGTAATGGCGATATCAATATCCATGCGGATAATGATTTAGTTCTGGAACAGCGCCCATCCGTAATCTATACGGCAGGTTCGCGTGCGGCCGACATTCCCTTTAACAATTCGCTCGAGCCGGAAATGATGTTCGGTGAGAATGGTGGCGATATCAACATCAACGTTGGTGATGATATTTTGGCCAATACCGATAGCCCACAAACGCCAGTCGGTTGGATGCGGTCGCTGAAGGAACGCTATTCGTATCCGCATCGTCTCGGTCATTGGTATGTTGATTATAGTCAGTACCAAGCAGGTATTGGTGCTCTTGGTGGTGGTGATATATCTATCGTCGCGGGCGGAGATATCCGTAATCTGGGTGTTTCTTCACCAACAAACGGTCGGATTTCCGGTGACGGCAGTGTAGCAGAACCCTATACGCTTACCGAACTCGGTGGCGGCGATGTTGAAGTCACTGCCGGTGGGGATATTCTTGGTGGCGTCTTCACGGTGATGAAAGGCGACGCCAAAATCACGGCTTCGGGCTCGTTTAAGTCATCGAGCCATGTAGAGGAGTACGAATATGATATTGTCGATGGAGATCCGATTTACCCGCTGAATTGTGAGTTCGGTGATCGGAATTGTTCAGTCAATATTTCCGGTAAAGGTGCGCTTCGGAAGTTCGATCTTTATACAATGGTCTATGCGTCAGACGCTAATATTCGCATTGCGAGTGGTGGCGACCTTGACCTCGAAGCCGTGATGGACCCCTTGTTGAGCGCTGTTTACACGTTAGACGATGATGGTCGTTATGATGCGAACAAGGTTGCGTTTTTCAACAGCTACTCCGAAGATGCCTCGGTTGAACTGTTCTCGGCTGGCGGTGATCTCACAGTACACAATAATCACAAAAATGTAGAAGGCGCGAACCGGTTCAGTATCCTTCAACCGTTCCATTACGAAGAACGCAGTAGGGATATTAATACTCAAGAAGCGACCTACAATAACGCAACGGGAATGATCGAGTACTGGCCTGGGATCGTAAGTATGGTTGCGGCAGGCGGAGACATTTCTGTCCTTGGTGGTATGAAGCTGGCACCATCAGCGATCGGTACTTTGGAAATTATTGCGGGCGAGAGCGTAACAATCGGACAGTATGATCAGGTTGATCTTGCAGCGCCGAGAACAAAATTTGACCCCGAATGGTACTTGCATCGGTTCGAAAATAATTTCCGGAACATTGTAACCGGTATCACGATGGGGAATTGGGTCTACGATCTACCGATCCTGGTCGGTGAACCGACCGATGTAGGTCCATTCACGCCGAACCTTCACGATGGCGATCAAACCCCAAGCAAGATCTACGCGGGTAATGGTGATCTAAACGCGATGGCGGGCGTTAGTTTACCGGAAGCCCTTTGGGTCAAGGCGGGCGAAAACATTTATTTCCCGACATTCGACATTCAACACAATCATTCTTCGGATCTGTCGTTGATCAAAGCAGGGGAGGGAATATACTTTTCCGATTACACGCCGGCTGAAAGTGACGGAGACTATTTTGCGGCGAAGAGCCATGTCACGATCGCGGGGCCGGGACGCTTAGAGATTGAATCGGGAGGCGATCTTTGGATCCCGGACAATAGCCAAGGTATCGTATCGCGCCGGAGCACATTGGAAGACGGCGTCACCGTCTGGGCAGGTCACACCGAAACTGCGGATATCGGCATCAGCGTTGGGTATAACCAACTACCCAATTATATGGCTTTTGAAGACGCATACTTCAATCCCGAGACAGTCAACGACATGGCAGAGTTTCTGTTGGCGGAGGTAACCGATGGCGAAAAACTGCCTATCTACCTTTTCGACCGGTTCTATGCACGCGGAAGTGGTGCGGTCACTGAATTGGTTTCGGAAGAAATGGCAGGTGGATTTGTCAATTTCATTCGGACGCTTCAAGGGCTAACCGAACTGAATAGCGAAGCCGATATTCAATCCTATCTGTCTGACGCGTGGGATTATTGGCTGACCCTGCCGGATAGCCAGGTCACTCCATATGATGGCCTGATTCCACGTTTAGCTGCTGCGCAGGCTGATGAAGGGAACCTAAAACCGGAATTCTTCATGCCGGAACGCCGGGAAGGCCTAGTAAATTTTGTCCGTTCCCTGCAGGGGCTTGAAGCTTTAGATAGCGCAGAGGAGCAGTTTGCCTATCTTCCGGATGCCATCGCATTCTGGAACGAACTTCCGATTGAACACAAAACATCGTTCTATCGTGATGTTCTGTTCCTCGAAATGCGGACCGCAAGTCGCGAAGCAAATGATTTCGAAAATGATCGGTTTGGTTCAGCAAACCGTGGGTATGACGCGATCGCTACGCTTTATCCCGGTGCCGAAAAAGCGGCCGATGAAACACTCAACGACGGTGATAGCCGCTGGAAAGGTGATTTTGAAACTTTCGCTAGTCGCATCATCTCCGAGGGTGGTGATGTAAGCGTGGTGGTACCGGGGGGCTTTTTCAGATTAGCAAGTATATCTGCTACGAATGCTCAAACTGGACAGCCGTCTGACGAAGATCAGAATGGTGACGCGCTTCGGTCTGGCATCGTCACTCAAAATGGTGGTGCAGTGAATATCCTTGCCCATGGTGATATTGACGTTAATCAGTCGCGCATTCTTACGACAGAGGGCGGGAACCTGATGATATGGTCATCGTTCGGGAATATCGCCGCCGGTAATGGCGCAAAGACATCACTCTCGCCAGCGACTTATGAATACGCCACTGACGAAATCGCCAACCTCACCCGATCTCCAGCTGGCCTTCCGACAGGGGCGGGGATAGGCACATTGGCGTCAACTGAGGGCACACCGCCCGCTGACGTTGACCTTGTTGCATCATATGGTTTGGTCGATGCTGGTGATGCCGGGGTTCGCGTGTCCGGGAATTTCAATGTATTCGCAATCGAAATTCTTGGAACGGATAATATCGACGTTATCGGTCGTTCAAGCGGTCTACCGGTTCCTCCTGCGGCCCCTCCAACATCGCTGGATGTCGGTGACCTGGGGTCTAAGTCTCTAGCTGCGGGTGATGCTTTGGATGATGCGATTAAAGCGGTTCAAAACAATAACGCTGTCACCTCACCATCACTGATCGAAGTCGAGGTAACAGGCTATGACGATGAGCAATGTGAAGATGATGCTGGTAATGTTGATGGATGCGAAAGCAGCGACAATGGTAATCAACCGTCGCCGACTGAAAATGAAGACGAAGAAGTTTCGTGGTCAGACGAACCAATGACATTTAATATTGCATCCAACGATCTTGATATTGCTGTTAAGGACCTTGGAAAGATCAGCGGATACAACATACTGTATGACGCAGGTACCGTTACAGCCGGTCAAACATCAGGTGTATACGGAACAATGACAATGCAAGACGCGTTCGACCAGCTTCTCGGGGATGCGTTCGTTGCGGTACCCGTCGATCATAAAACGATTATGATCCGTAAAGCCCAATAGACGGGCCTACTTGAGGCGTCAGCTAATATTGGCTGACGCAAGGCGTCTGAGTAAAAGAAAGTAATATTATGAGTAACTCTTCACAGGAAAAACTTCCGTTATTCTACAAAAAGCCCGTCGTTCTCTCTACGAAGGAGCACGCAAATTGGAGAATTCGTGAAGGCGATTATAGTTTCGCCTCTGATACGGTGGTCGCCCCGGTCACCGCGACAGAATTTTCTATGGCGTGCCATGATTATCCAATTCTATTTGCCGGAGAGACTGCGGCGCCGATTGCACTGTTAGGGTTGAAGGGGGAAAACCTCTCAGTGTTAGATGGACAGTGGGATCCATTATTATATATCCCTGCTTATGTTCGACGATACCCATTCGGTAGCATTCAGGTACAATCGGAGAATGCTCCAGTCCTGATGATCGATTCCGCCAGCGAGCGAATAATCAACAGCAATATGAACGACAATCAGGAACCAGAAGGAATTGCTCTGTTCGAAGACGGCAAGCCTTCGGCACCGCTCGAAAATTTGGTGCGCTTTTGTGAACGATTTCACAGCGATGTAATTGTCACCAAGAAATTCGGACAAGCACTGATAGAGGCCGATATATTGGTCGACCGTAGGGCTGACGTTACGCTCCCGGTAAGCGGCGATAAATTAGGTGTTGCCGGATTTAGGATTGTGGACCCTCAACGGTTTGATGCTCTGCCGGAGGCGACAATTCTGGATTGGAATAAAAAGGGCTGGTTAGGTCTGGTCTATTTACACCTTACTTCGATTGATCGTTTTCAGCGATTAATGGGCCGGCAAGCGGAGCGATCATAATAATTACTCTTTGCGCGCTCCAAATTTCCCCACCCTTGCAGGAGCGCTGCTGTGCCCCGCCGGCGGTTTAACGGTCGGCGGGGTCGACTTTTAATACTCCTAATTTTGCGAGGTGTTATCTTACCATCGCAAGCGTGGATAGACCAAAAGTTGGGAGTTAAATGAATGCAACAGATGCGTTTAGCGAATACCTGAACAGGCGGTTAGTCGGAGCCAGCGGTCCGTTTCTGGGGGTATCGTTGTTTGAAGCGGTCTCTGTACGCCATTGGTTTATAAAGTGCGTGAAAGCCAGCTACGATGCCAATCGGAGAGCGCGAATGTTGAAATTGACAATGCATGTTGTTCGGCGAGCTCGCTTACATGTGAAGGCGCCAGGACACAGAGTAAGGCGTTTGAATTTGGGATAAAATCCTGACGGGGTCTGTACCGTATGCGTTACTTAGCGATTACGACGTTCGGCGGTTCAACCTGACCGACATTAATGCCTATTCGGGTCAGCATTGATTTATCGGAAATAGATCTGTTACAGGTGAACTATTATGGCCCCAAACGGAATACGCTACGCAAGCCAAAGGCAAGAACATCTTTCCTTGTGTGGCCATCAGCACCCGGAGAGATAATGTATTGAATGTCCGGTTGGAGTTGAATTCGTTCCGAGATATCGACAGCATAGGTGAGCTCTATCGCGGTCTCATTGGGTAGCGCGAGCGGATCGGTGCGTTTTCGCTCCGCTGATGTTTCTGCGATCGCCACAGCGAGACCGAGCTTGTCACCTTCAAGGAGCGCACTGTTCATGACAACACCAGCCGAGTAAAAAAATTGGAAGTCGTTATGCTGATCGATCGCATTTCCTAACCGTGCAAAAATGGATACCGCGTTAGTATCCTCAAAATGATCGCCGCGGATGACGGCTTCACCTCGTGCATAATAGCCAGCATTGCCGTCGGTTAAATCACCGTCGAAAGTTTCGAAAGAATTTGTGTATCGCCAGTGCCCGGCAATGACCTTGAGCTTGGGTAGTTTATATTCGAGCTCATTAAATATGAGTGCGCCGTCATTCAACGATACGGCTGTCCGCTTCAATGCGTTTGGGTCGCCCGGCGTGGCATCGAGAACTGCCGAGCGAAATGTCCAATTGTCGCTTAGTTTGATGGATGCGCGTGCACCGAGAGAAGTGATCGGGAAAATTGATGGCCCGTTTTCGCCGGTCTGGCCGATTTCAGTGCCGATGCCATGTGCACTATTTATAAATAGTGACGATGTTTCCAGTGCATCGAATTCGGAATTTACGTCATAAAGGCCCGCGCGGAGGGAGACTAATCCATCCCAGAACTCATGTTCGATCCATGCTTCGTAGAGCCGGATGGCCTCAACAGGAGCTTCAATATTGCTGATGACTTGCGCATCACCAGCGAGATCGCCGGAAAAAGCTTCGCCATTATTATAAAGGCCGTAAAGAAAAATTGTGGTATTCGGCATGATGCCAAGTTTGTTGAGATCGAGTTCGAGTGTTGCATCGACATTGTTTAGATAGCGGACCCCGGCTTCGGTGCCACCAGAGACATTTCCCCAAATGTCAGATGTATAATCGAGTTCAAACACGATCGCGGGATCATCGGTATAAGGTTCGACCGGTGCTGCCGCGTTGCTGGCTATCATTGAACCAAGTACAGAGAGAAAAATCATTTTGTTATCCGCTTAATCCGAGATTTGAATTTCGTGTTGTTTTCTATCAATTGCCTGATGGTACTTTTGGGCCGAGCTAAAATTTCGCCATAAGGTTCAGGCGAAGCCGGTTTCGCCATTCGGTTCCTTCCCCGAAGGGTGCGAATTGCATGTCTTTCAATCGGTAATGGTAAAGGCTGCCATTGAAATAGAGCGATGAGGACAGCGCATAGTCGAATGTCAGGCTATGCAGGATATAGTTTGTGCCAAAATCGATATTATCCTGTGCAAAAGCTGCGATCGTCGAATCGACGTCCGACTCTGCGTAGCCATACGAATAGCGGCTGTCGCCTCGGCGGGACAATTTGCCAGCGCGTAAATCGATTCCGAATGAATCGTCTGTATGGGTGCCGTTTGTTCGTATGGCACCAAAATTATGAGAATAATCGCCGCTGATTTCGAGGGGCCATTGCTCGGATATTGTCCAATTCGCGCGCGCGATTAGGGATAAAATCTCGAAATTCGATAAAAAGGCACCGTTTAGATATCGATTTGTGCGAATATCACCTAGGTCCGCATTATTCGTATTGTGCAAGCGATAATCGTAATATCCGATAGACAAATGCGTTCGGAAAGATGGCTGAAATTGATGAACCAATTCAATCTGTCCACCAACCATTGCTGCGTCTTCTCCTACAGGTTCTTCGTCTATAAGGAAAACAAGAGTATGCGCCTTTAGACTATCCGATTCCGATTCGAGCAAATCAAAACTACCGCTTATCCCTTGCGGATTTACATCGCCGTCCCAAATTCTATCTGTCCGATCGAATGGGTTCGAAAACTTGCCAGCGACGAGGTTCAGACCGCCCAACTGCGATCGAATATACGCTTTGTCCAAACTGACTTGAAAGTCATCGACGAAATTAGAAAGGGTAATATCGCCGCTATTTGGGTCATCGGGATCGCCAGTGCTGAGTTGCCCACCCAATGCAATGTGATCGTTCACGAGATATTTTGCACGTAGCCTTGCGCGCAAAGCACCGCGAGAACGGTTGTAGTCATCATGGCTTGAAAAATTGGCCTCGTAGCGAACGCGCATATCGCCGCCCAAGGAAAGCCGAATTTGAGAAGCTTTAGGTTGCGGGGGTTCTTTGGGGCGCGGTTTTAGCTGAGCAACCTTAATTATCTCTGGATGATGTTCAGATGCGGATTCGCTCTGCGTTAGCCGGCCCTCTAACTCATTAATGCGGTCATCCAACTCTAATTGAAGTTGCTGTAGCGATTGTAATTCGTCACGGATTTGCGCAATTTCCGCCGGACCTTGCGCCATTGCCGGATAGGTAATCGCGCAGCCAATGGCGAAAACGCACTTTGCTATATGATGGTTCTTAGTCATTGGAATAAGCGACCTCGAACTGCTTCTGTGAGCGTTTGGTTGAACATACATGACGAAAAAAATAGCAAACGGAATAAGTGAACAGTAAGGTTCGAGGCGATGAGAATCATGGGGCGCTCGGTTTAGGAGACACGCCCCACGATTTCTTCAATTAGTCGAGTGACGACAGAAAAGCGCCAGCTGACGTCGGTCCGTATGCGAATGTATCGCTATGTTCGGCGATATTTTCACGGAAGGAGATGAAAAACTTCGCGCCAGAGGGAAGGTCGAGATCGTCCCAAGCTTTGTTGAGTGCTTCTTTATGTTCCGGCGGTGTGCTGGCAGGCTGAATTAGCATGAAGTCCCAGTTCGCTCCGTCGCTATGAACATAGAGTTGTCGTGGCGGTAAGCCCGCACGCTCATTGGCCTCGTCAAAGCTTTCGATCGCCTCTAGGAATGCCTTGTGTTTACCAGGGGCAATTCGGTAAATTTCGATAAGGACTTTATTCGGCCGTGTTTGTGCTTTTGCCTTATCCGTCTCAAGCGCTGATGCGGTCGGTGCAACGATACTGGTTAGGATAAATGCGCTGAAAAGGGTGCGTAAAAAAAGATGAAGAGAATGTTGCCGGTGCCGTACACGTTTCATTTTGGTTCCCAGTTTTGATGTCTATAAGCTGGGAAAAGCATAGCTATAATTCATGTTGTGCCGCTGTCGGGTTTGGGCAAAAAACTGCATTTAACGGGCGCGTTGACAGCGAATGTACGGGGCAAAGCAACATAACGTTCCGTCAATTCATTCAATGGCATGCTGGCAGGGCCGAGGTAAGGCTTTTGCGCTTGCGAGATCAAGGAAGGGATCAAGTGTGGCGGCAGCGTTGGCGGGGCAGCGATTTCGTCGCGGCCCAAAGTAGCCTTTAAATGACCCTTTTACATATGTAGGCCAAGAGAATGTTTGCGCTATTTAGCAATCACAAGACATTTATTTTGTCGGCGTGATTGAAAGATAAATAGCGTTTATATGCAGGAAAAAATTAGTAGCTCTCCTTCGGTTGATCCGGAAATTCAGCAATTTGTTTCAGACATTCTGGCGGGCGGCAGTGTTGATAATGCGGCGCATTCTTTAAGCCTGAACGAACAGCGGGCATTAGCCGAAAAATTAAGAGAACGATGGACCGCTGGCGGGCCGGAGGTCGCGCGCGATGATCGTTCAATCGAAACGACCGAAGGAACGATCGGCATAAGAATTATACGACCAGCTAACCTTCGTGAGAAATGTGCTGGCCTTGTTTATTTGCATGGCGGCGGATTTACGTATTTCAGTCTCGATACACATGACCGATTGATGCGCGAATATGCACATCGTGCTGGTGTTGTCGTTATCGGTATTGATTATTCCTTGTCTCCGGAATTCAAATATCCAACGGCGCTCAATGAAACCGTCTCGGTCATTGATTGGCTCAGTGAAAATGCAACGGAACTGGGTATAGACAAACGCCGCCTGGCGATGGCAGGCGATTCCGCTGGTGCAAATCTGTGTGTTGCGACGTGTTTAATGTATCGCGAGCAAATAGGGCCATCGCCAATCAAGGCCCTTATTTTAAACTATGGATTTTTCGAACTCGATAAATCGACAGAATCCCATCGGCTCTATGGCGGTGCAGGGGAATTACTCACTTCTGAAGAACTGCAAATGTATTGGGACAATTATGTTGGCGAGACGGCTTTTACTGAAGAGCCACTGGCGTTCCCGATGGCGGCCCGCTTGGATGCCATGCCGCCAAGTTATCACGTTATTCCCGCTTGCGACCCATTGGCCGATAGCAATAAACGGATGGTCGAAAAAATGATCCTTGCAGGGAATGATGTAGAGTTCTCAATTTACGAAACGGCGACGCATAGTTTTCTCGAAGCTGTGTCTATTTCCAAACTCGCAGATGAAGCCTTGCAGCTATCATCTGACTGGCTTTCGAAGAAACTATACTCCTAAAAGGTAAGGACAAAAAATGGGCGGCATAATCAGGCGTAAAAATTCGTTATTCGTAAAAAAGCCATGCTCCTTGCCAGAAAAGGGATCGGCGGATGATGGGCTTAAAAGAAGCCTAGGTCCGCTCGCTTTGCTGTTATTGGGCGTTGGTTCAATTATTGGCGCAGGCATTTATGTATTGACCGGCGCGGCTGCAGCAAGCTTCGCGGGGCCAGGCGTTTTGTTTTCATTTGTCATTGCCGGCTTTGCCTGCGTTTTTGCCGGGCTTTGTTATTCGGAATTGGCGTCAAGTATGCCCGTGACCGGCTCTGCCTATGTTTATGCCTATTCGACACTTGGCGAGTTGCCTGCATGGATATTGGGTTGGCTATTGGTTCTGGAATATGGTGTTGCAGGCTCGTTAGTCGCGGTCGGTTTTTCCGGCTACTTCGTGAGCTTGCTGGCGAGTTTCGGCATTGTCATTCCCGAAGCGTTATCGACACCTTTTGTGCAGTCGATTCCAACAAGTGGCGGTTATTCCTTTGTTGCCGGGGGCGGCATCAATTTAATCGCGGCTATTGCGGTACTTATAATGGCGACACCCCTTTTATTCGGGTTGCGCAATTTCGCGATTGTAAATAGCTCGATTGTTCTATTGAAAATTCTCGTCCTGTTGGTTTTTGTTGCTTTCGGGTTTAGCTCGATCATCCCCGATCACTTCTCGCCATTGATCCCGGAAAATGAGGGCGGATTTGCCTATGGATGGCAAGGTGTGTTTCGCGCTGCGTCGATGATCTTTTTCGCCTATATCGGTTTTGAAACCGTATCGACTGCAGCCGCCGAGGCGAAGAAACCGCAACGTGACCTGCCGATTGGCATTCTTGGCTCGCTGGCAGTGTGTACGTTGATTTATATGGCCGTCGCCGCAGTGCTGATTGGGATCGTTCCGTTCCGTGAGCTTAATGTGCCAGATCCATTGGCATTGGCGGTCGATCACATCGGTAAGCCTTGGCTTCTGTTCTTTGTCAAAGTTGGCGCGGTGATTGGCCTGACGTCTATTCTTATGTCCACTTGCTATGGTCAGTCGCGGATATTCTTCGCTATGGCGCGTGACGGTTTGTTGCCTCAAGCCTTTATGCGCTTACACAAAAAGCATCAAACGCCCTGGGTGGGCACGATCATTATTGCGTCCTGTATGGCGTTTGCTGCTGGTGCATTGCCCATCACGCTACTTGGAGACCTGATTAGCATCGGCGTCGCGGCAACATTCAGCATCGTTTGTCTCTCAGTGATTAGCCTACGGAATACTGCACCTGAATTGGAGCGCCCATTCAAGGTCCCGTTTGGTGGATTCAGAATCCGGGGTTACTGGATCGGTTATGTACCTGCGTTCGGTATTTTCATGTGCCTGTTCATGATTACGCCGCTGATCCTTGACCTCGTATCCAAGGCCCAAAACGGAAATCCGCTACCGGTATTGTTGTTGGCTGGGTTTATTGGCGTGGGTGCATCGATTTATGTCTTTTACGGATATCGTAATTCGCGGATGGGTTCGGTGGAATCGATAGAAGTCGAAAACGGCGTGCAAGTTATTTCCGGAGCGCGTTCGTGATTGATCCTTTAACGCGAATAGCGGCGCTTGATTTACCGACAATTGAAAGCGCAACGGTACGCGCTGAGTCATGGAAGCTGAAAACGCCTTTCATCATTGCGCGCGGCGCAGAGACCGAAATCACGCTCGTTGTCGTCGAGCTATCCGGTGGAGGCGTGAAAGGGATGGGGGAGTCCTGTCCCGTAGCGCATTATGGTGAGACGCCAGAGAGTGTCGTCGAGCAGGTCAATTCTTTCCTCGATCTCATAAAGTGCGGTGAAAGCTGGGTCGCGATCCATGATCGTCTACCCGCTGGTGCCGCGCGAAATGCGGTCGATTGCGCAGTTTGGGATTTTGCTGCGAAGGCTCTGGGCAGACCGATATATGATCTAATCGGCATTGACGCACCGCGTCCGGTGGAAACGGTTTTTACAATCAGTTTTGCTGCCCCGGAAGTGATGGCCGAACAAGCCAGCACCGCGCTGAATTTCTCGAAGTTAAAATTAAAGCTTGGGGGCGAGGGCGATCTTGAGCGGGTAAAGGCCGTTCGCGCTGCCGCTCCAGATAAGATACTTATCGCTGATGTGAACGAATATTGGACGGGTGAATTATTTGCGTCGTTGCAAAAATCGGTCGCCGAGGCCGGTATCGCGATGCTTGAACAGCCATTACCCGTAAAAGGTGATGGTTTACTCGAAATAGCTGAGCACCATACGCTCATCGGCGCGGATGAATCGTGCCATGTATCTACGGATCTCGCGCATGTTGCCAAACGCTATGATGTGGTGAATATCAAACTGGATAAAACAGGCGGCTTCACCGAAGCTCTACGTTTACTTGACGGAGCGCTCGCCAAGGGGCTTCAGCCGATGGTTGGCTGTATGCTTGGCACTTCGCTCGCCATGGCACCGGCTTTTTACATTGCGCAAAAATGTGTTTTTGTAGATCTGGATGCGCCTTTGTTGATTGGTGAAGATCGCGATCCGGCGATGCAGTATCGCGATGGTTGGGTATCGCCGCCATCGTCGTTAATTTGGGGATAGCGCTAATCGTGCCGTCAATTTTTGAACACTATGACGATAATGACATTTCCGCGCTTATTGCGGAGTATCCTTTAGCGTGGGTGCAACCGATCGGTGACGAAGGTCACAAGGGTGCGCTGTTGCCGCTCATCGCCGAATTGAATGCTGATGGAGAACTTTCGAGTCTGATCGGTCATATGGCTCGCAAAAACCCATTACACGACGCTTTAAAAACTTTGGGCGAGGCGAGTATTCTGTTTCAAGGGCCGCAAGCGTATGTTTCGCCTTCATGGATCAGAAAGCCAGACTGGGCACCCACATGGAATTATGCGCGGGTTTCAATCAACGCAAAAATCGAATTTGAAGCGTTGTCCATTGATGAAGCGTTAGAGCGATTGGCCAAGTTTCAGGAAGATAAGCAGAACAGTGATTGGACTATTTCCCAGATTGGCGAACGGTATAAAGGCCTAGCCGAGATGGTCATTCCTTTCCGGGCTTCGGTTCGGTCTGTCCGCGGCGTATTCAAGCTTGGGCAAGATGAAAACGACGAAGTATTTTCAGATATAGTTGAACACATGTCTGATCCATCCATGGTTCAATGGATGAGGCGTTTTAGAGAGCGCTAAACAATCGTTCTACGCAAACACTGCTATTGCTGTGTGTGCTGAATGACTTCCGATGAGCGGTATTCGCTTGGCGACATGCCGAAAGTTTTCTGAAAGACTGAGGTAAAGGCGCTCGGGCTTTCGTAACCGACGGCCAACGCGACTGTTGTCACGCGTTCACCGGAGGAGAGCATTGATAGCGCCTCCATTAAACGCACTTGTCGCCACCATGCAGCGACCCCAACGCCTGTCTGGACTTTAAAAAGTCTAGAGAAAGTACGCCGCCCCATGCCTGCAATGGCCGCGAGATCATCGAGGGTCAGTTTATTGGAGGGGTCTTCAAGAATGTGCTGACACACGCGCCGTAGCCGGAAATCTTCCGGTAGCGGGACGGTGCAGGGGGCCGGCGGCATAGAAATCAATTCACCAAGCAACAATTCCGTAATCAACTGGCTGCGCTTGCCATATGAATTGGTTGTTCCTAATCGAACTAATTCTAATATGAGCGCTTTGAGAAAATCGGAAACTTCAACGATGAAGGATTCCTGCTCGACCCGTGCTGCAAGCTCGTCATTAAAATACAAAGTCCTGAGCGACACGTGCCCCCGGCAGGACACTTCGTGCGGGACATTCGCGGGGATCCAGAGCGCGCGTTGCGGCGGGATAGTGTAATTGGCAGAACTGACTGTCACGGACATTACGCCCGATGACGCATAAAGCAGCTGCGCGCGGCGATGGGAGTGCGTTGAGTGTACTTCGCTCGGTTGATATTCCTCGGCTAATCCGATCACCGGCAAATGATCAAAATCGGTGCTTATATCAAATTCTGCCATTGGCCCAATCTCGACAAAAACGCAACTATTGTCGATGAATGCTATGGATGGTTTAGATTAATGTCAATTGCAAAGAGATGCAGAACAAACCAATTTCGCGAATTGATAGGGGCCTAACAGGCGATGTGAATGCCGAAACAATAATGCCGAATAAAGCATGAAACGCATGACTGGGCGCGAAAGATTGTCCGCATAATGTAGAGTTTTTGGCCAATTTACATGGAGCCGACGCATCAAATGGCGCCTTTTAGATAATCAATGGCCTTCTCGCGGGAGCGATTTCCCTTAACACACCTCAGTGTATAGGCGTTCAAATCAATATAAAAATTGGCAGGGGATTTTGAGATGGCAATGGTAAAAAGGATGAGCCGAATGCGTGCTTCGCGAAAAGTCAGGGGAACAATATTAACGAGCCTTTTGCTAGGCACGACATCGCTTTCAATGGCGGCATATGCGCAAGATGATCAATCAGATTCAGTAGAAACAAATGAAGTTGATGAGATCATTGTTACTGCACCGAATTATGTTTCGGTTGGTGGGCGCTCCGCAAATAAAGCGGATATTCCGCTAGTCGAAACGCCGCAGTCTGTTGCGGTCATTTCACGCGACATGATTGATCTATTGAATTTCGACAGTCTAAACGAAGCAATGCGCTACGTCTCTGGTGCGGTAGGCGAGGCATTTGGTCCGGATGAGCGTTATGACTGGTTGACTGTTCGCGGCTTTGATCCAGTTCAGTTTATTGATGGTGTTCGCGCGCCGATTGCATCGGTAAACAATTCCGGTACTGATTTATACGGCTTTGAGTCCGTCGAAATCCTAAAAGGGTCAGCATCCAGCCTTTATGGTGAATCGCCTCCCGGCGGGATTGTGAATATGACCAGCCGTCGACCGGAAAATGATTTTAGCGCGGAGCTAGGCTTTCAGGCTGGCGAATATAATCACCTGCAGTTCAATGGTGACATTACTGGTCCGATCTCTGACACGGTATCTGTTCGCCTGACTGCGCTTTATCGTGATCGCGGAACGCAGGTGGACTTTCTGGACTCGGAGCGGGTTTACGTCGCGCCGGCAATCACCTTCGATTTCTCGCCGGCAACGAGCCTGACTTTACTGGCGAATTTTCAGGAAGACCATCTCGACAATCAGAGTACAGGTTTCTTGCCGGCCTTTGGTACGATCTTGCCAAACCCGCTTGGTGAAGTGCCAGTCGGTCGTAACCTTGGTGAGACCGGTGTAAATTTCTTTGACCGGAAACAGTATAGCGTCGGCTATGAATTGGTTCATGAGGTCAATGACTGGCTTACGCTTGAGCAAAACATGAAGCACTTCGACGTCGAAGTCTTCTCACGGGCGATCTACGGTGCCGGATTGTTGGACGCTGATTTTGATGGCGTGCCAGACGACTATCGTACGGTCATCCGCTATGATTTCCCTTTCAATGAGGACATCAAAACGACAAGTGTCGATTCTCGCGCGAATCTAAAGTTTGATACGGGTGCGCTCGAACATGCAATGATCGTGGGTGTCGATTATCGTCATTACAATGGATATTCAGAGTTTGGCTTTAGTCTCGCACCATCGATTGACCTATTCGACCCGGTCTATGACGCGGTGGTTACCGATGACCCGACTATCTTCCCGTTTGTCGATGAAACACAAAGTCAAGTCGGTGTTTATGTGCAGGATCAAATTCGTCTCGATAATTTGATCGTGACACTCAGCGCGCGTGAGGACTTCTTTTCAAGAGATCCTGCGTCTTCAACGAAAACCAGTCAGGACGCATTTTCATACCGCGCCGGTGTGAACTATGTTTTTGAAAATGGTATTACGCCATATGTGCAAGCATCGAAATCGTTTAGCCCATTGGCGGGTGCAGATTTCGCGGGCAACATTTTTGAACCGACAACCGGCAACCAAATCGAAGGCGGTTTAAAGTATGACGGACGTAATCTGCCGAAGGGCGTAGATTTGTTCGCGTCTGCGGCTGTCTATCGCATTACCCAAGAAAATATCGCTACGGCCGATCCGGATCACCCTGGGTTTAATATTCAGACCGGTGAAGTCGAAGTGAAGGGTGTTGAGGTCGAAGCCGCTGCGCGAATTTATGAGCGTCTTTCATTGAACGCAGCCTTTACCTACACCGATACGGAAGTGACCAAGAGTAACACGGCAAATCTTGGTAAAGAGCTTCGTGCGGTTCCGCGCACGGTGGCGTCATTCCTTGCAGACTATACGTTCCAAACGGGGCCATTAGCAGGCTTCGGTGCCGGGGTCGGTGTTCGTTATCGCGGTAAACAGTTCGGCGATGTTGCAAACACGTTCGAAAGTGAAGCGATCACGCTCTTTGATGCGATCGTGCATTATGACGTGAATGATTGGCGCTTCTCGGTTAACGCCAGTAACTTCACCGATAAAAAATTCATTGATCGTTGCAGTAGCACGGCGAATTGCTTCTATGGTTCACGGCGTCTCATCACCGGTACAATTACGCGCCGTTTCTAATAACATGACTACATCGGTCAAATGATCGATTTGGCTGGTTCAACTCCGACGAGGCATTGTGGCAAATACGCTCATGCCTCGTCATATCACTCGGGCCACGAAAATTCAGTCATAGTCCTGTTTTGCTTGATGCGGTTGCTTGTTGTCAGCGATACACGGCTGTAACTTTAATAGACCAATCCACGCGGTGACGATTAGATGACGTATGAAACGACCGGTGAAGCCGCTGACCATATCCAGGATCGACAGGACCTTCAGAATGATAACCGCTAGTAAATTTTTATCTTTCTATAAGTTGTCGATCCTCCTCCTTACGGCATTGCTTTCATTTTCGATTGCCGGCGCGGCAACACCCGAGAACCAATCGGGTCTGGCATTGGAGCCGACGCGAGAACTTTCCTTCGAGGTAGACGAGGGAACATGGATGTCGGTCAATATAAGTCCCGACGGTAAGGTCATCGTATTTGATATTTTGGGCGACCTATTCACACTCCCAATCAGTGGCGGAGAGGCGAAATTACTCCGTGGCGGTATGGCCTATGAAACACAACCTGCGTTCTCTCCCGATGGAAAATCAATCGCCTTCGTTAGCGATATATCGGGCAGTGAGAATATCTGGATAATTGCTGTCGACGGATCAACAGCAAGACAAATTTCAAGCAGTGAGGATGCGTCGCATTTTACATCACCAGCGTGGTCTGCGGATGGAAAAACAATCTATGCCTCAAAACGACTTGGTCGCCATACACCATACCAGTTATGGCAATTTGATGTGGCCAGTGGCGAAGGGAAAAAGGTATTTGACGACGGATCGCGCGATAAGTTCCACGCATTGGGCGCGGTAGCATCGCGCGACGGGCGGTCACTTTACTTCGCGAATTTAGATACTTCTGCCGCAACACTTTATTCCATTCCCGCATGGCAAATTGCGCGATACAATTTAGAAACGAAAAAAGTGACATCGGTTGTCACTGCGTTGAGCGGTGCATTCCGCCCGCAATTATCTCCGAATGGGGAATGGCTCACCTATGGCACGCGGTTTGACGGTGAAACTGGATTGCGTCTACGGAATTTGGAAACAGGCGAAGATCGCTGGTTGGCGTATCCGGTGCAGCGCGACAACCGTGATGCCAGTTTTAATAGTGATATTCTACCTGCCTATAGTTTTACCTCGGATAGCAAATATATTGTTGCGTCCATCGGCGGGAAGCTGACGAAAATCAATGTTAAATCTTCAAAGCAGAAAATAATTCCGTTTACGGCGGATCTTGATATCGGGATTGCTACTTTCGATCGCCCGGTGAAGCAGGTCGAAACCGGACCGGTTCGCGCGCGATTGGTTCAAGACCCCGTTTTGTCTCCAGATAGCAAAAAGATTGCCTTCTCTGCCTTTGCTAAGCTACATCTTTATGACATTGCCTCAGGAGCTGTCGAGGAGCTTAACGCAGACACGATAGGCGAGTTTCAACCGAATTGGTCGCCGGACGGGCGCTGGATCACCTATGTGACCTGGGACGCGAAAAATGGCGGCGCAATTTGGAAAAAGCCGGCGGCTGGGGGCAAGGCGCAACGCTTAACGCCGGTCGGTCACTTCTATAGCGATCCGGTTTTCTCGCCTGATGGCCAGTGGATATATGCGTTAAGCTCGAACAATCACGAGCGGATGGGCCTACAGGAGGAAGTCACGCCGCGCCGATTTTCCAATTTGGTAAAAGTTCCGACGAATGGCGGAGAGCCGCAAGTCATCACCCATGCGGGTACGGGTGCGGAGCGGCCATTCGTAACTGACAATATCGAGCGCGTTTTTTATACAACGCCTGAGGGGGTAAAGTCTGTCTTGGCATCAGGTAATGATGGCACCGGGATCGATGAAAAATCACATTTTCGCATTGATGGACGGCACGCATGGACACGTGCAGGCTCGCCATATCCGGTCAACAATGTGGTTTTCAGTCCAGATGGAAAATGGCTTCTCACCACGTCAGCTAATCAATTATTTCTGGCGGCAATTCCGGACGATACTGAAGAGACACCGGTAATTGATGTTTTCGGTGCAGAAGATCAGCAGGTCAAGAAGATATCTCGTTTTGGTGCGGACTATTACGGCTGGTCTAAAGACGGTAAAGCGTTTTATTGGGCCGTAGGGTCCAGCTTTTATAAGCTATCCGTCGACGATATAAAATCTTTGGTAGCTATGCCGCAAACAGACGCGGATGATGTCGTCGAACCTGTAGAAATTATTGTCGAGCGTCCGCGAGATATACCAACCGGGTCGACATTGCTGCGCGGCGGCACCGCCATCACGATGCGCGGCGACGAAATCATCGAAAATGCTGATATCCTAATCCGCAATAATAGAATTATCGCTATTGGAGCGCGCGACAGCTTCGATGTGCCTGAGGTCGATAAAACATTCGACCTTGAGGGTGCATTTATCACGCCGGGCTTCGTCGATACCCATGCGCATTGGTACGAAATTCGTCATGATGTGCTTGATCTGGAAAATTGGAGCTTTCTAATATCGCTCGCCTTCGGGGTAACTTCTGGTCTTGATCCGCAGGCAATGGATCAAGATATGTTCGCCTATCAAGACCTCATCGATGCGGGGTTAATGGTTGGCCCGCGCGCTTGGTCGGTCGGGCAGGGAATGTTCCCGAACACACAAATACGTTCGCAGCAAATGGCGGATGATCTCGTAAAAAAATATGCGGAGAAATATCGAACGCATAATATCAAATCTTATTTCATCGGCGACCGCGAGCAGCGTCAGTGGATGGTCCAGGCAGCGGATAAATATGGTGTCGTCGTCACGACCGAGGGTGGTGACGATTATTCATTGGATATCACACACGCGATTGACGGGTTTGCCGGCAATGAACATACGATCCCCGTCGTTCCGCTTTTTGATGATGTCGTGCGTCTTCTAGCCGAAACGAAAATTGGTTACACGCCTACATTGATGATTGATCCAAATGGCGGCGGGTCGACGGCGAAAGACTATTTCTTTGTTACTGATCCGCCCCATGACAACCCCAAAGTATCGCGGTTCATGCCGCATTATGTAAAGGATACACGTGCCAGTGCCGCGAAATGGGTTCGCCCAGAAGAGCAGTCCTTTCCGCAGACGGCAAAGGTAATCCGGGATATTTACCGCGCGGGTGGCGTGATTGGTGTCGGTAGCCATGCGGAATTTCAGGGCCTCGGATATCATTGGGAGATGGAGGCCTTAGCTTCAGGCGGATTATCTCCCCACGAAGTCTTGCAAGCGGCAACCAGAATGGGAAGCGAGATAATCGGGCGCTCAGCGGATATCGGTACCCTTGAAACGGGTAAGCTCGCCGACCTAGTGATTCTTCGTGACAATCCGCTCACGGATATAAAAAATGCGCGGTCCATAGAATATGTGATCAAGAACGGTAGAATCTACGATGGCGATACGCTGAACGAGATTTGGCCCGACAAGAAGAAGCGTTCAAAAGCATGGCATCACGAAGACCTTCCTGAGTGATATAGGGAGCTAGGTGCACGCTTGCGGCCTTCTCGGTCACTTGACTTGAAACTCAAATGTTTTGAGCGGCAATAATAAAAAGAATTTACGGGCACTGAACGAAGAACGGAATGAAATATGCGTTCGATACAAATCCGAAAAGAAATCCACGATATGTTTATGACAGGTGTCAAACGACGGATCGCAATAGCAGCAATATTTGCGGGCGTATTGCTTTCGGGCTGTGGCGATATTCAGTCTGATAGTGCGACCAGCGACGCGTTTCCGGTTATCGTCGAATATGAATGGTTTAATGGCGACACCCCGGCAGGGGAGCAAACGCTCACCATTGAAAAGGACGGATCGCGGCATTCGACCATGCGGCTTCAGTGGAACAATCGCGATTTTACGCTCGACAATAGGATGCAGTTTTCCGATGACGGATATGTCGTATTGCAGTCGCTAGCGGGAACATCGGCATTTGGCGCGCAAATTGATGAAACCTTCCGCATCGAGGATGGGGTCGCGAAATGGAGAAACCCCGCGGAAACGGGGGAAGTCGCAACGGACGGAAAGGCGTTTTACGTTCCCGCGCGAAGTGGCGCGACGGAGACACTGGCCGGGATTATCAGGATCGCGACGAATAATGCCGACGGTGCCGTATCGCTTTTGCCGAGCGGAGAGGCGCGGGTCCGAAAATTAACGGAGAAACCGATCCAGAAAGGCAAGACGAAGGCGGTTGTAAGTTTATATGCGATCACAGGGCTTGAATTTGCACCGACCTATGTATGGCTCGATGAAAATCAGAACTTCTTTGCCTTTAATTTTTGGGGAATGACGCTCCAACAAACGGGCTGGGGTGATGAGGTCCGAAATTCGCTCAAAGAAATCCAAAACGAATTTGAGGAAAAATATTATCAAAGCATTGCATCGGATAAAGTTGAGGACGTTTCAAGGCCAATTCTGATCAGCAATGTGAATGTGGTCGATGTCGAAGCCGGTGAACTTTTGCTGGCGCAAAATGTCGTTAGCGAAAACGGCGTTATCACCACAATTTCGAATGACCCCATCGAATTAAGCAATGCGAAAAAGATCGATGGTACCGGAAAAACACTAATTCCGGGGCTATGGGATATGCACGGCCATGTTGAATTCTTCGGGTATTATGGCGGAATATTCAATGTCGCCGGCGGTGTAACCACCGTTCGCGATATGGGTAGCGATCACGACGCACTTAAGCGGGCAAAGAGCAATTTTGATGATGGCGTCCTCGTTGGGCCAAATGTTTACGCAGCCGGATTCATTGACCAAAAAAGCCCATTTGCAGAGACCCGTGCCGTCGAAACGCTCAATGAAGCGCTAGAGAGAATCGAGTGGTATGCAGATAATGGCTATATACAGATCAAGCTTTATAGCTCGATCTCACCGGATTGGGTGCCAGCGTTAACAAAATTCGCCCATGAAAAGGGGCTTCGGATTGGTGGGCATATTCCGGCATTTATGACGGCGGAAAAGGCCGTGCGTGTCGGTTATGACGAAATTTCCCATATAAATTTTCTTTTCCTGAACTTCCTGGCGGGCGACGAGGATGATACGCGCACACGTTTGCGGTTTTATCTTTATGGCGATGAGGCGGGAAATGTAGATCTCGAGAGTGAGAACATAGAAAGTTTCATCGCACTACTGGCTTCGAATGATGTCGTCGTGGATCCGACAGTTGCCGTTTTTGACTCGATGATTGGCCATCATGCGGGGCAGCCAAATCCATTATTCACTGAGGTAATAAATCGCTTTCCGATCGGTGAATATCGTTCAGCGCTTTCTCCCGGTTTTGAAATAACCGATGAGAATGCAGAAGCGTGGGCGCAGTCGCAGGAAAATTCACTCGCGTTTGTTCGCAAGCTCCATGAAGGTGGCGTACAGTTAATTGCGGGGACTGATGCGCTGCCGGGCTTCGCCTTTCATAGGGAACTGGAGCTCTACGCGCAGTCAGGTATTCCGAATGCAGATATTCTCAAAATTGCAACGATTGATGCTGCGCGTGTTATTGGGCAAGAAGATGCCGTTGGTTCTATTACCGTCGGTAAACGCGCGGACATGGTATTGCTAAATTCAAACCCATTGGATGACATAAGTGCAGTGCGCGATATAGAATTTATTATAATGCGGAACAAAATTTACGAGCCGGATGACCTATTGTCAGCGGTTGGAGTGCGGTCCAATTCGGGGGCGAATTGACAAAGGCACATTGCGTATCTGCGCGCGGTTGGCCCTTTCTCGCTAACTAATTTCTTTCAACAGATAGCGGCTTTTAGGGGGCTCGCGTTAGATGGACAAACGGATATGAAGCGCACGCCAACCGTTATTGGCGGCGCATAAATCAGTAAATCCGCATTGTGAAGGCTTAAAGAAAACAGAATGGTTTGCAAAATGACCGGCATTCAAAATCAATCAACCCAATCAGACTCCAATCGTGAAGGCGCTCAAACCGATACAGTTCCAATGCCGGCGCCTTACCTTCTGTTTTTGGGCGATTGCGAAATCGAAGAGGCGGCCAAAACGGCGTTTGGTCTTGCGCAATGGCGACGCGATCAATGTTTAGGGCAGCTCCGATTCGAAACTTGCAAAATCGATACAGGATTGCCGGATTTGTCTATTCAAGAGGCATCTGCGCGGGGGGCAAAATCGCTTGTCATAGGTGTTGTAAATGCGGGCGGTTTTATACCCGATGAATGGATCACGTATTTCGTTGATGCATTAGATGCCGGTTTGGATCTTGTATCCGGGATGCATCAGAGCCTTGCGTCGATCCCGCAACTAAAAGAGGCTGCGGATCGGAATAATAGGCAATTATTTGATGTACGGAGTAACACGCGTGATTTTGAAACCGGAACCGGGCGAAAGAGATCCGGCAAGCGAGTTTTGACCGTTGGTACCGATTGCGCGATTGGCAAAAAATATAGTGCACTATCGATTGAGCAGGCATTACGGAAGCGAGGCGTCAAAGCTGATTTTCGTGCAACGGGTCAGACCGGGGTTATGATTGCCGGGCGGGGCATCGCAATCGATGCAATTATTTCAGACTTTCTGGCCGGTGCCGCAGAGTGGCTTTCGCCCGATAATGACCCAGATCATTGGGACGTGATCGAGGGGCAGGGCTCCTTATTCCATCCGGCTTACGCAGGGGTTTCGGTTGGATTGATCCATGGCAGCCAGCCCGATGCGCTTGTCTTGTGTCATCAACCGGGGCGTAAGGAGATTATCAGTGTTGACGGATTTCCATTACCATCACTGCCTGCGTGTATCGATTTAAATGAACGGATTGCAAAGCTTACCAACCCAAATGTCAAAACAGTCGGTGTTTGCGCGAACACATCAAAATTGTCCGCGCAGGAGGCCCAAGACGCTATCCGCAGGATTGAAGACGAGGTAAAATTGCCATGTTGCGACCCGGTTCGTGAAGGCGCGGATAAGATCGCGGACTATATGCTCGCTCATTGTTCGTGACAGCGCGCGATTTACTCAACGCTGGTGTTGGCGCTTACAGAATCTGTGCGTAGAGTTAGGCGTAATTTACAACCTTTGCCGAGTAGTCACCAATTCAAAGGGCCGACAATTTAGTCATAAGGATCGAGATATAATCACATGAACGATATTTCGGCGACGCTTCTTAATGTGTTATATCGCGACCTGACGTGGCGGATGCGCATTTGTTTGAAAATTATTCCATTCGGCCCGGGAATTTGCCTTCTGCTTTGTGTTACGGCTTGTACGGATCAAAACGATAAAGTCGTTGCGACAGCCAAAAGAACAGATCCTTATGAAAATACTTATAAGCCGTTTCCCGCGGATGATACGCTGTTCGTTAATGCAACAATTCTCGATGGTGCTGGTAATCGATTAGATGGATCGGATATTCTGGTCATAGACGGAAAGATTGTTTCTATTGGTCCCGAGCTTGAGCGTTCTGATGATCTCAACATCGTCGATGCTACTGGACGCTGGATAACGCCCGGCATCATTGATCCGCACTCTCATCTAGGGAATGCGGCGCTGCCTTTCGTCCCGGATGAGCTTCCGGTGTGGGATGTCAATGAAACCACAGACCCCAATGGAGCGGATATGCGCGCGGAACATGGGATCCGGGTGCAGGACCCCGCTTTTGCGCGGGCGTTAGCGGGCGGGGTGACCACGCTCCATATATTGCCGGGCTCTGCAAATTTGTTCGGCGGGCAAAGTGTGGTCTTAAAAAATGTTGCCGGGGTTACGGTTCAGGACATGAAGTTTCCGGCGGCACCATCGGCAATGAAAATGGCTTGCGGCGAAAACCCGAAATTCACCTATGGTGAAGAGGGGGCGTTTCCTGCCAGCCGTATGGGCGTAATGGCAGGTATGCGCCGGGCGTTTTCCGACGCCAAAAACGGGAATAGTAGCGATGAACGCTCAGCCGTTTTGCGCGATGCGTTAAGTGGCGAGACCAACATACACATACATTGTTACCGTGCGGAGGATATGTCGTTCCTATTTGGGCTGGCGCAGGAATTCGGCTTTGATATCACGGCAATCCATCATGCTTCGGAAGCTTATAAAATTCCCGATGAGTTTTCACAGACAAATACCTGCGCAGTCGTGTGGTCCGATTGGTGGGGATATAAGCTGGAGGCCTATGACGGTATCCGGGCGAATGCGGCGATACTTCATGCCTCTGGTGTGTGTGTCGCATTGCATTCCGACTCGCCAAGTTTAGGCCAGCGAATGAATATGGAACTCGCCAAAGCGATTGCCGCAGGGCTTAGAGCGGGGATCGAAATCAAGCCGGAAGAGGCGATTAAGTGGATTACGTTAAATCCCGCGCGTGTCATTGGCCTTGATGATCAGATCGGGTCACTAGAGCCGAATAAAAATGCCGATATAGTTTTATGGTCCGGCGATCCTCTGAGTACCTATAGTCGCGCCGATATGGTCATGATTGACGGGGCGTTTGTTTATGATCGTGAAGATACAGCGATCCAGCCACGATCGGACATCGAAATGGGGCAGCCAGCGGCGGAGCGGGTACAATGAAAAAATCAATATTCGTAATCTTAGCATGTTTGGGATCGACGTCGCTCGGTCATGCACAAACCAAGGCGATTATAAATGCGCGCGCCATAACGGTTGCGGATAATGAAGTTATCGATTCAGCGACAATCATTATTCGTGACGGCGAGATCGAAGCTGTTGGTGCAGATATTATCGCGCCGGAAAATGCCGAAATAATAGACGCTGGGGGAAGATACGTCTCGCCCGGGTTTATGAATGGTGCAACCCAGCTCGGTTTGACAGAAGTCAACTCGATATCGGGTACCGTCGATCATAGCGCTTCAGGCGGTGATCTGGGCGTGGCCTTTGACGTCAGTTACGCATTGAATTCGAATTCGACTTTAATTTCACTCGCTCGAACAGACGGATTGGTGCGGGCAATGACCATTCCCGGCGGCGGGGCGGCCGCGCCATTTGATGGGATGGGTGCCGCGATTACACTTCGTCAATCGGATGATATATTGGAGCGCCGATGTTTAGCGGTATTTGCGAAAGTTGGGGGTGCGTCATCCTCTGTGGTCGGTGGGTCGCGCGCGGCGCAATGGCAGAGCCTTCGGATGGCGTTAGACGCGGCCGCATCGAACGAAAAAGCGGACGCAACGCCGGAAAATGAATGTTCAAACCCGTTGAAAAAAGTTCTTTCCGGTGAACGCCCACTAGCGATCCATACGTCTCGGGAATCTGATATCCGGCAATCCGTAAAACTCGTCGATGATTATGGGATTCGCGTGAATATTATCGGCGGTGCGGAGGCCTGGCGCGTCGCGGATGAAATTGCACAGCGCAATATCGGTGTTGTTCTGGATGCCTATGGCGGCCAACCCAACACTTTTGATGAATTTGGCGCGCGGTCGGATAACGCGGCGATATTGGCAGCCGCAGGTGTAAAGATCGCCTTTATGGCGACAAGTATTCATTATAGCCACGACGCGGGTTCAGGGATTCGTGATGCCGCGGGGTTCGCAGCAGCGTTTGGTCTGTCTTGGGAAAACGCAATACGGGCACTGACGATTAATCCATCCGCGATCTGGGGCCTTGAGGATCAATACGGCATGATTGCCCCGGGACAATCAGCGGATTTGGTGATCTGGAGCGGTGATCCGATCGAGCCGCTGAGCATGGCCGAGCGCATGTTGATCGAAGGTGAGGAGATCTCGCTTACATCCCGGCAGGATTTGTTGACGCGGCGATATTTTCCAAAAAATGAAATCCTAAGGCCCGCCTACCGTCGATAAATTTGGGCAATTAAAAAAGCGCTGACCAATCCCGATTGGCGCTTATGACCGTGGGCGATTGCTCGCGCGTTGGCGGCGTGTGTACCACAAGCCAATGCCAAGTGTGATCATCATTACCAGCCAAAAGCCGACCATAAACGTAATCGATCGTCCAAATTGGCCGCCAATCTCGCCGGTATGGATGGAGAACAAGGCATCCATAAAGCGGTTTGATGTCGGCGCAGCGAGCGTATCGTAATTCGAGATTACGCTGCCATCTGAGGCATTCAGAAACACACGGGTTTTGCCATAGGCGCGCGCGGGCTCGCTCGGTTGATTGAGCGTTACCTTCCAGACGGGGTGGTCCGCAGAAGGGTAAGAGATCCCTGCGATTTTGGCATTCGGGAACTGCGCCTGCGCCGTGGCAACGATTTTCGAAAGCCGAATATCGGGATTGACCCAACTGCCCTCTGGTGCGGTTGCACTTGCGGCTGGCGCGTTCAGAAACCTTGAAAGCGCGCTTTCAAACGCTAATGATACACCGAAAGTCACGATCGCGATTGCCGGCACGACGAAGATGATGCCTAATAATTTGTGCCATGATAAATACCATGCGGGGCTTAAATTCTTTTGCGCCTTCGGAACAAGGGTGCGCCACATGCCATTGCGTGGCCAGGCAAAATATAGACCGAGCAGAAGATTGCTCAGGAGAATAATTCCGCTGATCCCGACAATCCAAGACCCTAATTCACCGGCCAACAGATTATGATGTAACGAGATTACGAGACTGATTAACCCGCCATTCGAAAAGGTTTCTTCGGAACTGCGCTTGCGCAGAATATTTCCATGACCATCAACCCGCAGTACATGGCTCGCCTCTGGGCCGGTCGTGGCGATATTGATATCAAACCGGTCCGCAAAGCCTGCGCTTGTCCAAATTGACGAAACTCTCCGCCCAGAATCGGGTGTGACATGAGCGTTGATGGTCTCTTCGATCAAGACAAAATCCGTAGGCTTATGCTCACCCGATACCGTCGCGTCATCGAGTTCCCAATGAAAAACAGCGATCATCCCGCTGAGCGCCTGAATGATCCAGAATGCGGCAAAGCCGATAGATAGCCAACGATGAACCGATAGGAAATTTCTACGGGAAATCACGATTTTCTCACTTTTGATGAAGCAAAACGCGGTTGATGTTCGTATGCAGATGACAGCAAAACTCAATCCGGCGGCTGGAATTCGCAATGAATTTACTTTGAACGAGGGTGAGCGCCCGCAAATTGCAAAGTCGAAAGCCCCGCCGCCGGATGGCTTAAATTTATGGTTGGGGTATTTCCCGATCAACACGGCGCATCGAATTTGGCCGAGCCAAAGATAAGATTGGCCCATTGAAGCAAATGCAACCGAGCGCCGGTCGAATTTGCTTTTTCACGCTCAGATCAAAGCCGCAGTGCCCAAATTGCGATTACGATTTTGCGATTGGCTATCAAAACATGAGCCGTAGTCCGGCAACGAATGATACCGCTGAGGGGTTTTCTGATTCTGCCCGGAGGAAGTCCGCTGTTTCGCCGATTGAGCGCTCCCAAGAAACACCGATATAGGGCGCAAATTCCCGCGTAAATTCATAGCGGAGTCGCAAACCCATTTCGGCTTTTGACAGGCCCGATCCTAAGCCTTTTTCATCGATTGTCTGTGCCGCAAAACTAAGCTCCGACCGTGGTTGCAGGATAAGCCGTTGCGTCAATAACAATTCGTATTCTGCCTCGAATTTCGCGGTAACATCTCCATCGTCACTGACGAATATTGCTCCATCAATTTCAAACCAATAGGGGGCTAAACCCTGTATACCGACGACTGCATAGGTGTCGTCGAGCCCTGATGCGAAGTCCTGACGGACGCCCATTTGAAAATCAAAGAAAGGCGTAATTGCGCGAGACCAGAGCGCCTGTATTTCGCCCTCTTCAAATGCGTTATCGCCAATCGAAAATTCGCCTTCGGTCTTTACCCAGATTTTATTTCGGTCGCCGCCATACCAAGCCTGACCATCCCAGAGGGCTACGTCGTCGCCAGCCTTTGTTCTGTATTCGAGGCGTTCAACCTGCGCGAAATATGTTTTCATTCCGCCATGTTCATTTTTGACCATCGCGCGCGCACGCGCCATTTCTGCGGGGTTCCAATATTCATCGGCGGCGTACCAGCCCGATTTGTCATCCGAATTTTCCGCTGGAGTATCTTGCGCAAAGGCGTTGATTGGTAACAGCGCGCCAAGGCCGAGTAATAAAGAGAGATAAACCGATTTCGACATTAGTTCTTCCCTCCGTGCTGATGCGCAGGCGGGTGGGTTTTATGTTCCATTGCGGGTGGGTGATCATCTTTGGGCGGCGCGGATTTATGCCCGTCGTGCATTCGGGTTTGTGCTGTTTGCGCGCGCACGGATACGACCTGCATCATTCCCGCATGCATATGCATCAGTAGATGGCAATGAAATGCCCAATCGCCGACATGTTCTGCGGTGACGTCAAATGATAATTTTTCGCCCGGTTTTACGTTGACCGTATGTTTACGGGGTTTGAAATTGCTTTCATCGACGACAAGATCAAAAAACATCCCATGCAGATGAATCGGATGGGTCATCATTGTATCGTTCACCAAGGTGACGCGGACGCGCTCTCCATAGTGAAAAACGATGGGTTCAGTAACCTCAGAAAACTTAACGCCGTCAAATGACCACATATATCGTTCCATATTGCCGGTGAGGTGGATTTCGATATTGCGTGCGGGCTGGCGTTGATCCGGGTTGGCGTCGAGGCTCCGTAATTGGGAATAGGTCAATGCGCGATGCGGGACATTCTCTAACCCCAATCCCGGTTCATTAAGACGGTTGGTCGGCATCGCCGCAACCATATCAACGCCAACACCGCGTTTATGATTATGGGTTTGGCCATGCGCCATGTCTGCCGGCATCTTATGAGCCATATGTTCGTGGTTCATGCCGTTGTGGGCATTTGAACCGTGATCGGTTTTTGACATTGAACTATGGTCCATTGCCATATCTTTATGGGTCAGGATCGGCCTTTCACGAAGTGCCGGCGGGGCGGCGCGCATATCTTTTGACGGCGCAAACGTCGCAACCACCTGTCCTGATCGATCAATTGACTCGGCTACAATTGGAAATGCGCTCATCCGATTTGGCTCGACGATGACGTCGTAGGTCTCAGCCACGCCGATCTGGAATTCGTCAGTTTCAACAGGGCGAACCGGTAGACCGTCCGCGGCAACGACCTGCATCGACAGGCCCGGTATGCGGAAATTAAAAATAGTCATCGCCGAGGCATTAATAATCCGCAGGCGGACTCGTTCGCCGATATCAAAAATCGCGCGCCAATCATCCTGTGTTGAATGGCCGTTGATCAAATATGTATAGGCCGACCCGGTCACGTCAGCAATGTCCGTCGCCGACATACGCATTTGTGCCCACATTGCTCGGTCATTGACGGTTTTACCGAGACCATTTGCACGCACGTCGCTTAAAAAGTCCGGGAATGTTCTTTCCTGATAGTTGAAGATCTCGCTATTCTTTTTGAGCTTTGCAAAAATTTCATGGGGATGGGCGAACAGCCAATCCGATAGAACCAAAACATATTCCCGGTCATACTCGATCGGGTCCTTTCCAGCGGGATCAATAATGATTGGTCCGTAATGCCCGGATTGCTCCTGCAACCCCGAGTGTGAGTGATACCAATAGGTTCCGCTTTGGGGCAGCGAAAATTTATATTCAAAGGTTTCTCCGGGCTTTATGCCGGGAAAAGACACGCCGGGTACACCGTCCATATAAAAGGGTACTAGCAAACCATGCCAATGGATCGATGTGTCTTCGGTGAGCGTATTATGCACCCGAAGTGATAAGCCTTCGCCTTCGCGAAAACGCAGGAGAGGGCCGGGGACCGTCCCGTTCACCGTTATCGCATGGCCCGAACGACCGCCGATCTTGACTGCGCTGTGTCCGACCGTCAGGTCGAAACTATTTCCGGCTTTTTCGAATATGCCTGTGTTGCCGTTGGTCGCGCTTTTGGCCCAAGCGGGAAATAGAGAACTAGCGCTGGTTAAAACACCGCTTGCCAGAGCGGATTGAAGGAGGTTACGCCGCGTTACCATATTGGTACTCCAGAAGATTATTTTTTCTAAGACTTCGTTGCGCAAAAATGCGCGTCGCAGATTGATGTCGGCGAAGAAAGAAATCTCAGGTCAACAACCGAATTTTCTGGGAGACGGGCGTTTCACCAGGCGGGCCACAGCTATGGCGGCTCGCATAATACGTACATTTATTGACGCGGGGATTATCGGCAATCGACGGTTTAGTGACCGGAAAGATGATAGCGATTGTTGGAGGCGAGAGGGCAGATACCGAAACGCCGTTCTTTATTTTGAAAAAGTTAGCGGCGCTGCAATGCGGACAATCACCCATATTATGTTTTTGGTGATCTGACGTCATCGTCATTTCGGTCATTGGGTCTGCCCGGTGATCCGACGAAGCGCCGTGATCAGCAGATGTTGTCTGATGCGCCGAGATTATTCCCTGAGGCAGTATATCCGCGCAGGCGGAATGGCCCGCGCTTATGATAAGGGCGATAATCGCGAACAGAATTGGCCTTAAAGCGCCCATCGGTATTAGCTTGACCCATTCAATGACGAATAATATCTATACCCCTCCTAGGTATAGATCAAGATGGATAATATGTCGGACGCAATTTTAAAACGCCTTGTGCGTATCGAAGGTCAGGTTCGCGGCGTTGCAAAGATGGTGGAAGAGGACCGGTATTGCATCGATATTTTGCATCAGGTGCGCGCGATAAAATCAGCGCTTTCAAAGGCTGAAAGTGAAATCTTGAAAAATCACGCCAATCATTGCATCGCCGAAGCTATCGATTCAGGAAGCGTAAAAGCCCAGCGGGAAAAGTTCTCCGAATTGATTGACCTTTTTGAGAAAACAAAACGATAGTCGCGTTATCGATCGGTGCCGATCATCAAGTGATGAGGGGCGTTGATCGGCTGTTCAATCGGACGCGCGAATTATGACGGAAATACCTCTTTATGCGGTCGGTTTATGTCTGGTGCCGACGTTAGCGGTAGCATGGATTTCCCTGAAATGGTCTGGCAGCGCAAGCGAAATTGCCATTGCAACCGGACGCATGTTGGTGCAATTGCTCGCAGCCGGGTTTTTTCTGGCATTTCTGTTCTCTTCGCAAAATGTCTTGATTGGTATTCTGGTCGTATGCGCGATGATCGGCGTATCATCAATGATTGGAATACGGACCGTTAAACAGGATAGGAAACGCGCCTTTCGGCGCGCATTACTGGCGATTGGCATTGGCGGCAGTTTTGTGCTCGTTTTCGTTTTGTATGCGGTTCTCGGCCTTAATGACCCAATTTATCAGCCGCGCATTATCATTCCGCTAGCCGGCATGATTTTTTCAAATGCCATGACAGCGGTCACGCTGGCTGCAGATCGTTATGAACGCGAAACCGATATGGGGCTCGGCTATGTCGAGGCCCGCAATATGGCTTGGGGCGCGGCTCTTATCCCGCAGATTAATGCGTTGCTCGCTGTCGGACTGGTTTCTCTGCCGGGGATGATGACCGGGCAAATTCTTGCCGGGGTCGATCCGTTGGTGGCGGTGCGCTATCAAATTGTTGTCATGGCGATGGTTTTGCAATCCGCTGGCTTTTCAGTGGCGATATATTTGCACCTTTGCCGGCCCAAGCGGTAATCACTACATCGAATTTTATCGCCAATATCGATGATGCTATTTCGACCTGCGCGGCGAGATGCGGTTCAACGCCGATTTGGGTGCGGTGACCGTGGACGACAGAGTAGCTTCCGGTTGCCGTGATGGTTGCAAATTCCAGTCGGGATTTTATCGGTCTCGACGGGCGGAAGCCGTCCGGCCGGGGAAAATTTCAGATGGAAACCGGCACCGTCAATTTTTACCGAAAATTGTATTAGGAAAGCTTTCCAATAACAGACCATAATTCTACGGTAGACTATGACCTAGATGGGCAGGGCTATTTCATTACTCGTCTGTTTATTCAGAATACAAAGTATAGTTTTTATTGATCCGCGCGAATAAATACCCTCGCATACAATGCCGGCAGTTATTGTGATTCCGATTGACCATAAATCCACACCCCTTTTAGCAAAAAATCTTTGCGGCACTCATTTTTGAAGGCATAATCCACTATTGGTTGCGCGAAATAGGTTTGAGTGCCGGTGTCGAAAATATTGAAATCTTTCCAGGAGAATGAGGCGGGTATCCGGCGCTACCTCTCTAGATTTCTCAAAAACCGGCAGGATATCGACGATTCCCTGCAGGAAACCTTTTTAAAGGGCTTCGCCGCAGAGACGAAAACCGACATTCTCGAACCCAAGGCGTTTCTTTATCGCGTGGCAAAGAATGTCGCGCTTTATGAAATCCGAAAAAAGCAAAAAAATCATGTGGGTTACATTGAGGATTTCGGCGGTTCGGAACTCTTAGAAGATACAGAGCAGCCGAGTGTAAGCGAACAGATTGATGGGCGGCGCAAGCTATACATCCTGTCTCGCGCCGTCGCGACCTTGCCGCCTCAATGCCGTCGGGCATTTTTGATGCGTCGGGTTGATGGTCTGCGCTATAAGCAAATTGCGAACCGCATGAACATTAGTGTCAGCGCGGTCGAGAAACATGTAGCGAACGCCGTGATCAAATGTAACGAGTATCTTCTTCAGCAAGGGTTGGAGCCGTCAGAATTTTCGCCCGTCAACAAAACTGCCCTGACGATGGCGCTCCGACCGTCAAAAAAAGCGGCGAATGAGCGATGAGTGAGAGCGACAAAATTGTAGCCTTCCCAACTCGCGCGGAAATGGACGCCGCAGCGGCGGCTTGGTATGCGCGCCTTGATGGTGACGACGTCACCGCCGAAGACCGCGCGGCTTTTGGCCAGTGGATTGCCGAGAGCGAGCACCACAAAGCAGCCTTTGAACGGGTTGCGACGCTGTGGGACGGGTTTGGCGTGCTCAAAGAGCTTGAGGATATCGCGCTTTCGGCCGAGGAATGTGAGCCGTCAAAACCGCCATTGATTACCCGCCGCAAGATCGTCGCCATGGCCGCTTCCATTGTGATGGTTGTGGGCGTTGGCGTCATCAGTATGCTCTATACGTCTTTCACGCCTGAGCGATATGCCACGGCGGTCGGCGAGCAAAAGACCATTCGCCTGAAAGATGGGTCCGAAGTCCAGCTCAATACCGACACACAGATTCTGGTGAAAATCGACGATAAAGCCAGACATATCACGCTGGAACGGGGCGAGGCGCATTTCGAGGTCGCGACGGATCCGCAAAGGCCGTTTTCGGTTTTCGCCGGGCAGGGTGTGTTTACCGCCGTTGGTACGGCTTATACTGTCAGGTTGCGCCCCGGCGCAGAGGTCGAGGTTACCGTTTCTGAAGGGCGCATCGCCATGGCGGCGGAGCGTGCTTTGGCGCAGGTAACCGAAACGGCGGAAGCAACGAAAATCAAAGATCAACATCTATTGGGGACCGCGCTTGATGCGGGACAGAACGCCGTGTTCACCGACAAGGTGGAATCGATTGTCTCTATCGAGCCCAATGTGTTGACGCGCAAGGCGTCATGGCGTCTTGGATTGCTGACGTATCAAGGCGAGCCGCTCTCCGAAGTGGTCGCGGATGTCAGCCGTTATACGGATATAAATATTGAGATCTCCGATGCGGCGATTCAATCGTTGCCGGTGGGCGGCACTTTTCGCGTGGGTGAAATAGATGCGATGTTCGATGCGTTAGAAATGACCTTCGGACTTCAAATCGAGTATGTGGATGACAAGAGCATAAAAATTTCCCGTGCTTCCTGACAAATATGGTGAGGGCGGTAGGGAGGCGTCGTCACAAACAGAATAAAAACGACGTAGAGGGAAAAAAATGCAAATGCGACGTGGGGGTTTTCAATTTGTCGGCATCCTATCTCCTGAGGCCGACAGAATTACGCATTGCGAATGCTGACCAAGGCCGCAAACAAGAGTGGATGGGCAGCGCTTGCTCTTCGATATTTCACTGTTCCGTGTTTGGTTTTGGCAACGGTGAGTTATGTCGATAGCGCGAGTGCACAGGATGCTTCGCTTCAATATGAGTTTGACATTGAAGAGGATCAACTTGGCCCGGCGCTAAAGAAATTCGCTGATCAGACCGGATTTCTTGCGCTCTATCCATTCGAATTTGCGGATGAAACAGGGATTAATCCTGTCATTGGGACGTACACTGTCGAAGACGCGTTGCAGATTCTACTGCGCGATGTCGAATTTTCTGGCGGCCTTACAACGAGCGGCGTGATTACGATTTCACGTGCAGCTGAAAAATCGGCAAGCCAGGAGGGGCAGTTGAATAAGAAATCTCTACTAACAAAATTGGCCGGAGGTGTTTCTTCGGTCGTTATCGGGTTTACTGGCGCAGGAACCGCTGCGGCACAAACCGATGACAATAATTCCGGTGACACAATTGTTGTAACCGGTTCACGCATTACGAACTCTAATATTACATCCAGCAGCTCCGTCACCGTTCTCGGTGCCGATGAGGTTGATACACGCGGTATTTTGCGCGTTGAAGATTTGATCAATGTTCTGCCGCAAGCCTATTCAGGCCAGTCATCTACCACTGGTGTGAACGGTGCGCAGGCAACGGTGAACTTGCGCGGTCTTGGCGCGGTTCGGACATTGGTTCTCGTCGATGATCGTCGCTTGCCTTATGGCTCGCCTATCAATGCGGCCGTTGACCTCAACCAAATTCCATCACAATTGATCGACCGCGTTGAGGTTCTGACCGGTGGCGCGACAGCAGTTTACGGCTCTGACGCGGTGGCTGGTGTTGTCAACTTCATCATGAAGCGTGACTTTGAAGGTGTCGAAGCAAGCTTCCAAGGCAGCTTTTATCAAGCGGACAACAATAACGCAGCGGTCGAATCCGTTCTCGCTGACTATAACCAGGCCGATCCTGGCAGTGTGGTTGATGGCGGCACCTACGATTTCAATCTGGTTGCGGGTTCAAATATCGCAGATGGTCGCGGCAATGTAACGGCGTATTTCGGCTACTCACGCGATAACGCGATCCGCTGGGAAGATCGTGACATCACCGCATGCCCATTCGGCACGCGCAATGGCGGCACCGATTTCTCTTGTAGCGGTTCAAACTCACAGCCAGCAAACACGCGCTATAGCCGCACAGGTGTTGGCGGGTTCAACCTCGCAGTTGATCAAGACACCGGGATGCTGCGCAATTACGATTCTGCGACCGATGCGTTTAACTTTGCGCTCGGCAACTACCTGCAGCGTCCGCGTGAACGTTTCACCTATGGTGCGTTCACGCGCTATGACATCGCCGATAATGTCGAGTTCTTCTTCGACTTCTCCGGTGCGGACAACACAACAACGGCGCAGATCGCTGGTGGCGGCGTCTCCCTTGGCCAAACCAGCACAATCAACTGCGATAATCCGTTGCTGACGTCGGAAATGCAGAATGTATTCTGTGATCCGGCTGTTGTATTCACGGATGCTGACGGCGTTCAGCGCGCGCCATTGAATGTTGGTCGCCGGAATGTCGAGTTTCCGCGGAATGTTGAATACAACCTCAACACCCAGCGCTTTGTCGGCGGTTTCCGTGGCGAAGTCATGGAAGGCATTGATTACGAGGTATTCGGACAGTTCTCGAAAGTCAGCTATACCGAGTTGTTCTTGAACGACGTGTCATTGTCGAAAGTCGCGAAGGCAATTGATATTGTTGCCGATCCGCTTTCCGGCGATATCACTTGTCGGTCTGTTGTGACGGGTGAAGACCCTGATTGTGTTCCATTTGACATTTTCACAGGCGCGCCAATTACCGATGCAGCGGGTAGCTATATCTCGACACCGGCACTCCGTATCGGCGACACCAGCCAGCTCGTATTCGGCGGTAGCCTTTCTGGCGGATTGGATCGTTGGGGCATCGTTAGCCCATTCGCGACCGATGGCGTTCAAGTGGCGGCCGGTTTCGAATATCGTCAGGATTCACTTTCTCTGACGCCTGATGATAGCGATACAACAACGAATACACGCGTCCCTGTTGATGGCACGGTTAGTGTTTACGAATTCTTCGGCGAGATGCAGGTCCCGGTTCTTCAGGATCTTCCATTCGCAGAAGAGCTAACGCTTTCAAGCGCGTATCGCTTCTCTGATTACTATCAAACAACTGGTGCCCAGCACACCTATTCCGTTGGTGTCGCATGGCAGCCAGTCCCGGATATTCGTTTGCGTGCGCAATATCAGCGCGCAACACGCTCACCGAACCCGATTGAACTGTTCAATCCGCAGGAATTTGGCCTTGAAACACTGTCAGGTGGTTCAAATGGCTTGAATGATCCGTGTGCGGGTGACTTTGATCCGGCGACATCGGTTCCTGAGCCCCTACGTAGCTTTGAGGAATGTGCACGTACCGGCGTTACGTCTGCGCAATATGGCACGATCCTCGATAGTGCCGGCAACATCTTCACATTGGTTGGCGGTAACGAAGACCTTGATCCTGAAACATCAAACACTTGGACGGCGGGCGTTGTTCTCTCTCCGAATGCTGTGCCGGGCCTTTTGGTTAGTGTTGATTACTTCTCGATCGACGTCGAAGGCTTTATCGGAACGGTCAATGCCAATGATGCGTTGGGTCAGTGCCTTGATACCGCAGATCCAAATTTCTGTGGCTTGATCAATCGTGACTCTGCGGGAACATTGTTCCTTATTCCGGGTGAAGCCTATATTCAGGGAACCAATATCAATACAGGTAACCTGACTACGAGCGGTTTTGACGTGAATGCGTCATACAGCTTTGACCTTGCTGATCTGGGTCTCGGTAATGCCGGTGATATTCGTCTTGGCTATATCGCTACATTCCTGAGTGAGCTTAGCGAGCAGTCATTGCCAGGAAATCCGGCCATTGATTGTGCAGGATTCCATGGCGGCGCTTGTGATAATCCGTCACCGGAATATCGCCACCGAGTCAACCTCGGTTGGGGTCTGGGTAGCCTCAGCACAACATTAAGCTGGCGCTATCTTTCAAGCGTAGAGGAATATTCGACTTCACCGACCGAAGTTAATTTCCTTGATGCGACATCTTATTTTGATTTGTCGATGCAGTATGAGTTGTCGAACGGCGTAGAGCTACGCGCCGGTGTAAATAATATCCTCGATCAGGATCCACCATTGACATCACTTGCCGGTTTCGGCGGTGGTGAAGATGCTGGTCGCGGAAATACATATCCACAAATTTATGATGCGCAGGGACGCTACGTCTTTGCGGGCGCGACAGTTAGATTCTAGTCGCTACACATTTACGGCCACAGAACGGGCGATCGTTCTGTGGCCAATTTGTATCTGGCAGTTCGAGCGCATAAGCGGTCTCGCCATGTTCAGTCGAACAAATACCCGACTTCAATAATCAGGTGAAAAATAATGAGAAAAATGACAGGCGTAGCGGTCGTAGCGATTATGTTATTATCTGCGTGCAGCAATGTTTCGGCCGATAACAAGGCGAGCGCGGAGACAGATCAAACTGAGAAAATTGTCGAAACGACCTCGTTTTTGGGGGGTCCACTATACCAACAGTCAATAGCACCTGAGCGTGATCAACGACTTCGCGAACAAATCAGTGAGCTGAAGTCAAAGGTATCATTAAGCGAAGATGAGTATATTTCTCTCGGTGGGCTTTATGCGTCGCGTCGCCAATACCAAGCTGCGATTGGTGTTTATAGCCAGGGCTTATTGAAATTCCCGAATTCCTACAAGCTGCGCCGCCATCGCGGTCATCGATATATGACGGTTCGCGATCTCGAGAACGCAATTGTTGATTTTACCGAGGCGCTATCCCTGATTGAGGAGTCAGAAGTTCGCGAATATGAAATCGATGCCAAAGGAAAGCCGCACGGCACCTATGAACATTGGGTGTGGTACCATATCGGTCTTTATTACTATCTACACGGAGATTATGAAACGGCAGCGAGTGCTTTTGAGCGTTGCCTAAAAACGGGCGATACGAATGACATGTTAATCGGAACTACCGATTGGCTGTATAATATCTATAAAAGATCCGGTCACGACGAGAAGGCTAGAGCACTTGTCGCGGAGATTTCACCTGATATCGAAGCAGATAGAACCTATCCTTATTTCAAGCGGGTCATGCTTTATAAAGGTGTTGTCACGCCGGATGAAATTCTTGATCCGAACAAGCCTGTTTCTGAATGGAATGGCCGCGACATGACGGTGGCCTATGGCATCGGCAATTGGTACGCCTATCAAGGCGAAACCGAAAAGGCGAATGCGCTACATAAAAGCGTGGTCGAAACACCTTTCTGGAGTACCTGGGCCTATCTCGCGGCGGAGAAAGATCTAAGCGCGAAACAATAAAGGCGTTGAAGTGGTCCAAGTTAGCGATCTCTGTATGGCGTTGACTTGGGCCATGTCGCATCGATTACGATTATCGACTTGCGTCAAATAGGTTGACAGTATTTATACGGAATAAAATAACAGACCTATTAACAGGCTTATTGACCGAACCTATAGACTATGGGTGTTAGGTCATAGCTTTACGTTAATTGCATGTTTTTACGACGAAATTGATCACTGCTCTTGCGATTATTTCGCGTTGTTGACTATGCTCCACCGACAAAAAATCGGTGGGGCAGGCTGTGCAGATAAATCTAACACAATTCGCGGGGGCTTTGACCAGCTCATTCATCCTATTCTTTTCTACTATTGCACATGCGCAGAGCGGGGATCTCCGGGGCCGCGTAACCGATGAAAACGGAAAGGCGATTTCCGCAACCGTTGAATTTAACGGCAATCAATACAAGACCGATGCTGCGGGTGCTTTCTCGATCGACGTCGCCGATGCAGAAACCGTTACGCTGAGCGTAAAAGCGCCGGGCCATTATGCGATGGTTCAATCCTTCAGTTCGAGCGAGATCGCAACCGGCAGCGCCTTGAACGGTCATGGCGAGCTACCCGGCATTCAGTTAGTTACGAAGAAGCCGAACCGAGTGATGCTTGCCTTTGGCGGGGACACCATGATGGGGCGGCGATATTCCAAGCCATTTCGTGGTGAGCCGAAGCTTATTGATTCTGACCGCATTGAGACCGACACAAAGAAACTAATTGAGGTTATTTCGCCCTACTTAAAGGTGGCGGATTTTACCTCCATCAATCTGGAAACGTCGGTTTTTTCTGAGCCGCCAAATGATGCAGCGAAGAAACTTGTGACGTTCTATTCACCGCCTGAGACGCTTGATGCGCTGCGTTGGGCCGGCGTTGATTACGTCGCGTTAGGCAATAATCACACCTATGATTACCTTGATAGCGGTCTCAAGAAAACGCTTGAGCATATCCGCAAAAGTGACCTTGGCTATTCCGGTGCGGGGTTGAATGAAAAACAAGCGCTTAAGCCATATAAAACCGATCTCGCCGGTCGTCGTTATGCCTTTATGAGCTATGTTGGTTGGGAAGGGGGCAATCCCACCCAATCGGCGACTGATACAAAAGGGGGCGCAGCGCTAGGAACGACAGCGAATATTCTTTCGGATGTGCGTAAAAGCGCGTCGGCGGGCGCGCTACCGATTGTTCAATATCATGGCGGTCTTGAATATGCGGACCGGCCGACAATGGATATGGAAACCAAGCTAAAGCTCGCGCTTGACGAAGGCGCGGCCGTGGCGATCGGCCATCATCCCCATGTTTTCCAAGGGCTGGAATTATACAACAATCGGCTAATTGCCTGGTCGTTGGGGAATTTTCTGTTCGATCAATATTTCTATTCACCACAGGCCACGGCATTGCTTTATGTCTGGCTCGATGATGGGGAGTTTTATCGCGCTGAAGTGGTTCCGCTCTATATCAAAGGATATAAACCCACGCCGGCGACGGATCAAATGCGCCGAATGATCAACAAACGGATCATGTCGCTATCATCAAACAAGAATATCGAAATTACTCCGTCGGGCGGTCATTTGTTTGCCAAAGCGCAGTCCGAGACAGGCTGTCCTGTTCAACCGTTGAAAACCGTACTTACAGGTGACGCGCGTCTCCATTCGCTTGATGGCGTGCCGTGGTTTAATGATCTGGCGGCGGTAGAAACGGGTACGGCATGTGCGGTACCGCCTAAAGTTCGTCTCGGTAAAGACCTATTGGCAAGAGGTGATTTTGACGCCTATGACCTGTTCAAGAGTAAGGACCGAAGCTGGCTTGATCAGGACAAGCGTATAATCCTTTCATCAGATGATGATTATGCCGGTGATAAAAAGCTTGTTGTGACGCTTGGTGCGGATGAGAGCGCCAAAATGGGCATGCGCAAGTTTCTACGGGTGTATAAGAGTGGGTCAACGATGACCCTGGCGGCGAATATTTCGAGCGATGTACCGGTTCGCGTGACCGCTAAACTTCAACGGCGAAAATCGAGTCAGGGCCTTAGTGACGCGCTTTCAAACGGTCCGACGATTGAGTTGGGGTCTGTCCTGATATCGCCCGAAAGCGAAGAAGCGTTAGAATTTGATTTCGCAAGCCCGCGCGTGGGTACCCGTTCGATTCGCGTTCTATTGGAATTTGAAAGCGTTGCCCAAGAGGCGGCGCGAGTAGAGATAGATGACCTGACGTTGGTAGAGTGGAAAACGCCATTTTCCAGTTTGGACGTCATCGCGGAGCAGGATGTTGCGGAAGCGAGCCATATTCAAACCTTAAGCCATTCTGCGTGCGACCTGACCGTAATTAGTCACCACACAGACAAATAACAAAACCTTCCACGTAAAATTGATTTTATGATGCTCCTGCGTCTTTAGCGTGTGCTTTGCGCTTGACGTATGTGTTTTGGTTATTGGTCTGTAAACGATACGTATTTGGTGTCGAAACCAGACAATGCAAAACTTAAAACTCGAATCTTAAAAAAATCACACGAGGGGATAGCGTGAAAAAAAATCTGCTTGGCCAATTTTTACTTGGCACCGCTAGCTTGTTGGCATTTTCGAGCGTTGCTCATGCGCAGCAAGATTCCAATGACGCAAACGAACCTGACGCTCAATCAGAAACAGATGAAATTGTCGTCGTCGGTACGCAGGTTAAAGGGGCAAATATCGCTGGGGAATTACCGGTTACGGTTCTCGGAAGCGATGATATTGAAGGCGCGGGCGACCTCACTTTCGAAGATCTTTTAACCAATATTCCGCAGGCTGGTGGGCTTGATTTCAACAGCACGGCTGAGCTTTCCAATGATGCACGGGGCGATATCGCATCATTGAATCTTCGTACGCTCGGGGCTGATACATCGCTGGTTTTGGTGAATGGCCGCCGTATCGTTTCGCACCCTCAAACACAGACTTTTGGCGGTGTACCGATTCAATTTGTCAATATGAATGCGATCCCGACCTATGGTTTGGGCCGTGTTGAAATCCTTCGGGATGGCGCGTCTGCGCTTTACGGTTCTGACGCGATTTCCGGGGTCCTCAATGCGGTTATTCGTGACGATTATGAAGGGTTGAATGCGCGCGTCCGCTATGGCCTGGCCGAAGGTACGGATCAACGCGATCTCAATTTGCGGGTGTATGGCGGCAGATATTTCAATGATGACCGGACCAATGTGTCGTTCTCCGCACAATATTACGACCGTAAGGGGCTTGATGCTACCGATCTAGATTTTACGGCGGACGCTGATCATCAGTTCGACCCTCGGCTTTCGCCAGATAGCCCATTTTACGGGTCGACCAGCTTTAGAAATGATTCCAGCTTCTCGCCCTATGGTGAGTTCCGTGTCGGTCATGCAGATTCGAGCGCGGACGGCATTGATGGAGAACGGGTCCGTCAAAATGGCGATTCGATCACCAGTAGTGCAGGTCTGTTCCACCTTCAGCCAGAAGGGTTTTTTCCAAACTCGTCACAGCACAGTATTCCTTTCGGAAATGGTTTAGAGCTTGATGATGGGTCGTTTACGTCCTCAACAACGACGTCGGGAAATGGTCTCGATTTGTTGGTGGGGGATGAGGCATATCGCACGCGTCCTCTATACGACAACCAAAACAGATTGCGCAAAATTATTCCCGATACGCAGCGTTTCAATCTGGCGCTGAATGCAACCCATGAGCTTAACGATTCCATCGAGCTTTATGGCGATTTTATTTTCTATAATTCGCAATCAGAAAAGTTCTTTGGCCCATCGGTTCTTTCGACATCGAACAATTTTGTAATTCCGGCCAGTTATTACTGGAACCCGTTTGGCGCAGAGATGCTGCCTGACGGATCGGCAAATCCAAACCGGCTCCCGGATATTGATGCGCCAGCAGAGGGGCTGGATATCGCGGTCCGTCGATACCGCTTTAATGAGCTCGGTGCACGTACAATTGACGTATCTCAAACGCAATGGCGTACCTTGGGCGGTGCACGCGGTGTTTACAAAAATTGGGATTGGGACACCGCTTTCGGTTATTCGCGAGCGTCTGCGAAAGACGTTGGTCTGTTGGTGTCTCGGTCAGCATTGTATGCGGAATTATCGCGTTCCGACGCCGGGGCGCTGAATATCTTTGACGGCCCCGATATTACCGATGTTGAAGCTGTTGAAGCGTCGGGTATCGGTGTTGATGTTACGCGCAAGAGTACCAACACATTGATGACCTGGGATCTGCGGGCATCAACCCCGCGCTTGTTTACCCTGCCGACTGGTAACGTTGGTTTCGGTTGGGGTGTTGAATGGCGCCGAGAAACCATTGAAGACGATCGCGACGAACGCCTTGATGGGACGATTTCATTCACTAATCCGCTCACGGGCGAATTTTTCGAGAGTGATCTTCTCGGTGTGAGTGCGACGGCAGATGTTGCCGCAGAGCGGAATGTGTTTTCTGCCTATAGTGAGATGATCATCCCGGTCTTTACGGATACCGGAATCGGTTCTGCTTCAATTCAGGCGGCGGGCCGGATGGAGCACTATACGGATATCGAGGAAACGGTATTGAAACCACGGGTGTTGGCGACATGGGCACCTGCGGATCAGCTGAGCTTCCGGGCGGCTTATTCGCTCGGTTTCCGCGCGCCGAACCTCGTGCAAACATCGACCCCGTCATTCTCGCGGTTCTCGAACTTCCAGGAAGATTGGTCACATTGTACATTCGTACAACAGTCAAGCGGAGCGAGTTGCCTCGATTTCGCCGTGACCTCCGTAATCTCGGGTAACCCTGACCTGAAGCCTGAAACAAGTACGAACCTCTCTGCGGGTATCGTGTTGAAGCCGGCTGATGGCTGGGTGTTTACGGCTGATTATTGGTCGATAGAGTTGAACGGCACAGTCGGTACTATTCCGCGTAATGACCAGATCGCGATCGATGAATTCTTGCGCCGGACGGGGCAGGGCTTCAATCCAAATGTCGAACGTGAGGACCCTGATGCGGATCGTATTGCGGATATTGCGGCCTATAATATTGCGAATGGCACCTCTATCGAACCATTCGGGGATATTCTCTTCGTCAACGAAACATTCCTGAACCTACAGACCCGCAAAACAGCAGGTTTTGACTTCTTCGGACGTTATGAGACGCCGCGTACAAAATATGGGCGGTTTAAGGTGAGCGTGAATGCGGCACTTTTGACTAAATACGAGCAAGACCCATTTGACGAAGTGCTACCGCTTCTTAGCGATTCAATCAGTTCTGAAAATATTGATCCGTCATCTGTGGGCGACCTTATTCAGGTAGAGAGCCGTCCAAAATGGCGTGGGTCAGCGAATTTCCGTTGGAATTATAATTCCAATGTCGGTGTAGGGATGAATGCCCGCTATGTCGGCCGTGTTTATGATCCTGACGTGACCGCAACACTGGAAGACGGAACGGAAATCGATTTCGAAGTAAGCCGATGGTATCGGTTGGACTTCTATGCGGATTACAGCTTTAGAAGAAGCGGACCATTGAGCGGAACGCGTATTCGCGTGGGTATCAACAATCTGACGAATAATGAGCCCCCGCTTTACGACAATTCTGCTGGTTATAGCGGACGGCTACATTCGGTTACGCCACGCTATTTCTATTTTGATGTTCGGAAACGTTTCTAATTTCTAGCATGGCACACCGCCCTTCATGGGCGGTGTGTTTTCCGCTGTCCGTTTTTATGTTTTGGGGGGATTCTAATGAGAGTTTTATCGCAACTTCTTGGTACCACTGTTTTGGTAAATTGTTTGGGTATTTTCGGCAGCGCGAGTGCTGACTGTACACCCAACACCACGGACGGTTCACTTCCGCCGGGTACAATTATTTCATGTACGGGTGTTGATGCTGACGGTTTTATTGCTTCCACCCAAGACGATGTAACCTTGAACATTGATGCTGGTGCCGACGTTGCTGTCGGGATCTATCTTGATAATGACGCTACGGTCGTAAACAATGGGGAGATTACGAGTACATCAGATCGCGGTATTGAGGTCGATTTGCGTGGTGATGTTACCAATAACGGTACAATCACAATAAACGATGACGCTCAAGATGGTATTAATACGGATGACGACACTGTCGTTCTGAATACCGGCATACTTACAACAAACGGTCTCGATTCAGATGGTATTGATGTGGATGACGACAGCATCGTGACGATTGGTGCTGGCGGTGTTGTCCGGACGACAGGAGATTCGGCGGGCGGTATTCTCGCGGGCGAGCGCTCAGTCGTTAATGTTTTAGCTGGCGGTCTGGTGTCGTCGGAAGGTGCGGTTGACGGCGGCGTAACAGACTCTCATGGCGTTCTTTTTGATGAAGCCGGAGGCACACTGAACAATAGTGGGCAAATTTTATCGACATTTGGTTACGGCGTTTTCGTCGACGACGATAACCCTGGTAACGTTACAAATATCGTCAATAACGCTGGTGGTGTGATTTCCGGCGGTGGCGGCGCGATTTTGACAGCCGGCATATTGGCTGGCGATGCAACGGTCGAGAATGTACAAAATGCGGGTGACATTACCGGCGATATTTTATTGGGTGCCGGCGCGGATTCAATTCAACTATTAAATGGATCTACGATAAACGGGTCGGTTGATCTCAGCCTTGGCGATGACACAGCAGAAATTGTCGACCTTAGTGCGGGAATGTTATCGGGCACGCTCGATGGCGGTGATGGTAGTGATAAGCTTTCTCTGATTTACAATTCCAGCGGAAGTACATCCGGCCTTTTTGCGACGACAGGTTTTGAGACGCAAAGTATCATCGCCAATGGTGCCGCAACCACCGTTACCATTGCGGCGGGTACGCCGCTTTCAGGCGGGATTGTTCTTTCTGGCGATGGTATCGTTATCAACAATGATGACATCAATGTCGCTAACGATGAAGGCATATTCGCGAATGACAACATCACGCTGATCAACAACGCCAATATCGTAACAACCGGGGATTTTGCTGAAGGGATCGATAGTGGCGATAATGTTTCGATCACCCACACAGGGTCGATTATCACTGACGGCGAAAATGCTGAAGGTCTAGAGACCAATTTCGGCTCGACCATTTCGGTTGCATCGGGCGCTACGATTGAAACCAGTGGCGAAGGAGCCGAAGGCATCCTGATCAACGATAATTCGGTTGTCAATCACGCAGGTTCTATAACGACGACCGGCGATCAGGGCGAGGGGATCCAAATCGTCGATATGGGGATCGTCAATATCGCAGAAACGGGTTCGATCTCCACGGCGGGTGAAGGCGCTGAAGGGATTTATTCGGTTCTGCAGGGCGAGATTACGCTAAATGGTTCGATTGAAGCGACCGGTGACGATGCCGACGGTATTGATGGCGACAACGAAACGATTGTTACAATCGGCTCAACCGGATCGATTTTGGTTTCCGGTGACGGTGCCGAGGGCGTTGTTCTGGGGACCGGCTCCCAGATGCAAAATGATGGCAGTGTCGTTGCGAGCGGCGCGAGCGGCGCAATTGGTGTTCGTTTTGATGAAGGTGTCGGAACGCTTACAAATAATGGCCTTATCAGTGCGGTTAATGGTGAAGGGATCAACGTCATTGGTGGTTCAGCCGGTGAAGTCGTTTCCGTAATCAATAATGCGACGGGCGTCATTATTGGCGGAGCGTCGGAATACGCCATTAATGGTAGTCTCGGTACCGAAGAAATAACCAATGCCGGTAGCATCACCGGGAACTCAATTCTCGAGAGCGGTGAAGACATATTCCGAATTGTCGATGCGGGTACGGTCGACGGCTGGATCAATCTGGGTAGCGATAATGACCTGTTTGTCCTTTCGGGGGCAGGCGCGGATGCGGTTTCCGGAACGATCAATGGTGATGACGATATTGATACTTTTGTCATCGACAATGCCGTGACCAGCCTTTCCGGGTCGCAGATCACAAATTTTGAAATTCTGAATCAGCTTTCCGGCAGCAGTAACGTAACCGATGATATTTCGTTTGATATCGCGACCATTGGCGGCGGTAATTTAAACATCATGTCGGGTGCGGAGTTAGATGCAGATGTGACTGTGGCGAACGGCGCTGTGATCTCCGGTTTGGGCGATATTGGCGGTGATCTTAATCTTGCTGGAACGTTTTTAGTTGGCGATCCGTCCGGTCAGGCCGGTACTGTCGGTATTGGCGGCGACCTTTCGGTTATGCCGGGTTCTGATATTACGATTTACTTCTCGTCCGGCACATCGAGCTTGATTGATGTCGCGGGGCAAGCCGTAATCGACGGCGGTGAAATCACGCTCTCAGGTAATCTTGCCAGTGTCGGCAGCGAATTCACGATTATCTCTGCCGATGGCGGGATAACAGAAAACAGCCCGCTATCTATTTCTGCGACCAATCTTTTGTTTGCCGAAATTGCTGATGTCGTGTCCTCAGGCAACGACGTCGTGGTTCAGGTCAATCAGTTGCTTGATGGCTCGTCTATTCTATTATCGATGAATGCGAGTTCAGCCGGTGCGGTTCTGCAAAATGAGCTAGGTGGCGAAGTCGATGCGCAAGTTCTGAACGAGCTTATGACCGTGTCGGGCGGGTCAAATTCGGCAACATTAGATTATGCGCTACGCGGATTGTCGCCTGAGATTTATACCAACGCGCCGACCATGGTTCTGTTCGAACAGTTCGAGGCAATGACCGCTGCCTTTGATCGTCGTGCCTTCGTAAAAGAAGATCGCGATCGCAGTAACTATGTCTGGTCGACGCTGTCGGTAGGCGATGCATTTTATGATCTAGATGGCGGGACCGTTGCTTATGATCTGTCAGATGAATCGTTTGCAATGGGTTTTGATACCCAACTTCGTCGCCGTGTAGCATTAGGCGCTATGCTCGGATTTTCATCGACAGATGCGGACGGCCTAAGTTCTGAGATCAGTGGTAGCACATATAGCTTCGGCGGTTATGCCGTTGTTGATTTTGGCAAGATTGCTGTAAATTCGCTGTTGGCCTATGCGAAATCAAATTTCGACGCCGACAGAAGTGTCGCGAATGGTCTCAGTGGGGCAAAGGCACTAGCTGAGTTCGATGCGAATTCGTTGGTCTTCCATCATCGGTTCTCATATGACGTTTTTGGAAAAGACTCTGCCTTCCAGCTTCGTCCGAGCGTGACTTTTGATTATTACGCAATCCGCCAAGACGGTTTCGAAGAAGGCGGTGACACCGCACTCGGTTTAGCCGTTGACCAGAAAAAACAATCTATCTCTTACGCCAAGTTGGGAACCTATGTTTCGAATAGCTGGGCGTTACCAAATGGATTGAATATTCGGCCGGAAGCCGAAATCACCTGGAATGCTCGCTTGTCCGGTGCCGCTTCCGATATCCGCGCCAGCTTTAGCAATGCCAATGCTGGTGGGGTGATGATTGCGCGCGGGGCCAATCTTCCCGGCACAGTGATTTCAGCAACCGCAGGTCTGTCGATCGGTAGCGAGTGGTGGAACGCGTCAGTGAACTATCGGTACGGCGATGGGAATGGCTATCTGCGCAATGGCGTTACCGCTCGCATTGATGTGCGCTTCTAAGTCACGTCGTTATCGGAAATCGGGATAGAACCATGCGAACTTTGCTTATCGGAGCACTGGTATTTTTGTCGGGCGGCCTATCATTACCGGCAATGGCGCTCGAGGCCTGTGATAATGACTTAGCCCGTCTTGATGCCGATTTTGACGGCGGCCGAATATCTGACTGCGTTGTTGACGGCGATAGTTTTGAAATTCGTATCGATCCCGAAGACCAGCCTATCAATCCCAGCCCATGGTATTCGTTTCGCGTGACACCGAAACAGACTGGCGATTTAAAGGTTAGTATACGGTATAGTTACGGGAAGCATCGTTATCACCCGAAGCGGAGTAGCGATGGTCGCACATGGACGATTGTCGACCCGATCTATGTGAGGGAGCGCCAAAAAGGAAAGCGTGTGGTGATGACCCTTGAGATGGGGGAAGAGCCATTTATCGTTTCCGCACAAGAACTCGTTGGCGTTCAGGCATATGATCGTTGGGAAAAAGGAATGGTTGCGCAGCACTCATTTCTTGAACGCAAAAAGGTTGGCACTTCGGTCGAAGGGCGCCCGATCTACGCCCTGATCAGCACCCCGCCAAATCCGGGCCCCAATCGCGAATATGTGGTCCTATTGGGCCGACAACATCCGCCTGAGTTAACCGGTGCTTTCGCGATGTTTTCGTTCGTGAATACTGTCTTCGCGGATACGGAGCTTGCATCCAGATTTCGTGATCGTTTCGACGTGGTTGCAATTTCTTTGATGAACCCGGATGGGGTGGCCAATGGTCATTGGCGGCACAATGTGAACGGTAAAGATCTCAACCGGGATTGGGGGCCGTTTTCTCAACCAGAAACGCAAGCAGCGCAAAAGATTCTCGACGCTATTGCCGATGATGAAAATAGGCAGCTCCGACTGATGCTCGATTTTCATTCAACGAAAAGAAATTTGTTTTATACGCAAACGAAAAAAGAAAAAACAAATCCGGATAAATTTACAACCCGCTGGTTTGAGGCAGCAAAGCGTCGATTTGATTATTACGAATTCACGCGCGAAGAGCGACGCCAGAGAAATCTACCAACATCGAAAAATTATTCATTCGGTCGTTTTGGTGCGCCTGCAATGACCTATGAAGTTGGCGATGAAAGCAATCGTGCAGCTGTCTCTGCGAGTGCGGTCGTTTTTGCGGAAGAAATGATGCGAACGCTTCTTTCTTACGACGAAGAAGATTTGGGTAAAGACAAAGCTTCGCGAAATTAATGCGTAACTCGCGTCGCATTATCACAAGAAATATACATGATCGTTGGGAGACGGAAATCGATGATTGCAAGACCATGGCTAGTTACATCTCTTGTACTTTTTTCACTTTGTGCATGCTCTGGTAGCAATGGTGAGACGCCGCCGACACCGACCCCGTCACCGCCTCCTGCTACGCCGACGCCAGCGCCGGTTGACCCGATACCATCACAATCGGGGAGTCTCAGCAGCTATCTTACATCACTCGAATTCGGGACGGCGAATGACGGTATATTCCAGGTTCCCGGTGCATCAAAACGTTCGACCCTAAGCGATACGATTGTCGATATTCTGAATTCAGACTACTCAGATGCGCATGATAAAGCGGAAACGATCGGATACGAACTTATTGAGTTCAATGATACCGATACGGGCATTACCCATTATCTATTGCGTGAGAAAAATATGGTTCCATCGGCCGGAAGCCACGGAGGCGGAACCTTTGTTTTCAATCCGGCCGCTAGCCGCAATGTCGCAATTCATGTGCCGCACCCCAAATTCGATCAAAATACGAACCTTGAAGGGATCGCTGCATATCTTGAGTTAGATGTGCGTTATTTTCTGATGGCCGGTGTTCACCGCCGGAGCAGTCCTGTGGCCAGCAGTTGCCAGAACTTTAGCGACTATCGGGTCAGTGATGCTGTTCATAATGATGAGCATTTGTTTTTTGTTGCGCAAAAAGCGATCGAAGATTTTGATAGCACCGTCCACTATATAGAGTTTCACGGGTTCGGTGCAACGAGCCTTGCGACGCTACAGTCGCAATGTGCACCCGGTGACAATGATAAGCTCGTCAATCTTAGTGAAACCCGTTCCTTGGTGAATGCGAGTGGTGTGACCTTGATGACCACTTTGGAGTCGATCATTAACGCAGGTGGGCAAATTTCAGCATGTATTTATAGCCCGGTTCTGAATGTCGATGGTGACGATCTCTATACGACCAGCCTCGGCGGCACGACCAATACGTCTGGTCGTTACACCAACGGTTCTGTTGACGTCTGCGACATGGCAGCCGAAGACGCCAGCAACACCCATCGCTACCTGCATATCGAGCAGAGCAGCAAGGTCCGATCAGACCACCGAGACCTGATGATCGATTATATCGATCAGGCATTAGACGATTTTCTTTGAGCGAAACCAATTCCGTTCATGATGACGTCTTATTGGGTTGTTGCCGCGCGAAATATTCTTTCGATGCAGCGACAACCTTTGGCGACAGGATCAACGCCGAGCTGACAGTCGGGATCGCCATCATGGCGAAGCTGAAATCAATGAAGTTCAAAATGAGCCCCATTGACGAGACAGCGCCCATCAGGATCGTGGCCACATAGATGACATTATAGACCCATGACCGTTTAACGCCGAACAGGAACGAAAAGCATTTCTTTCCGAAATAGGAATAGGAGATCAACGACGATCCGCCGAATGAGAGAATGCACAAAAGTAGGATGTAACCCCCAAAGCCGGGATAGGCGGATTCGAATGCATTCGCGGTCAATGTAACCCCATTGCTTTCGGTCGTTTGCCATACACCGGTCATCAAAATCGCGAGGGCTGTCATCGTACAGATGATAAGTGTGTCGATCACCGGGCCAAGCATTGCGACCAATCCTTCATGAACGGGTTCGCTGGTTTTTGCGGCACCATGCGCCATGGGCGCGGTGCCGAGGCCAGCCTCGTTCGAGAAAGCGGCGCGTCGAACGCCCAAGAGGATTAATCCACCCAATGCGCCGCCAAACATGGCTTCGCCCTTGAAGAAATTCGCGGAGAACGCATCCGTAAAGATCAGCGTGAAATATTTCGGCACTTCACCAATATTGATGAGGATAATACCGACAACGGCGACCACATAAATTACGACCATAAACGGAACGATCATGGTCACGACATGACTAATGCGTTTCAGGCCGCCAAAAATCACGGCGGCTGTCGCCGACATCAGGATGAGGCCAATTATAAAGCTCGCCATTTCGATATTCTGAACGCCCGCGGGGATCAGCATAATATCGCGCACGGCCTGCGTTAATTGATTGGCATTAAAGACCGGCAAGCAACCGGCCATGCCCGCGACACAAAACCAAATGGCGAGGGGTTTCCATTTGCGGCCCAGCCCCTCGATGATGACGTACATCGGCCCGCCTTGAATGACGCCTTCGGAGTCGCGCCCGCGATACATAACGGCGAGGGTACAGGTGAAGTATTTTGTCGCCATGCCTAAAATGGCCGACATCCACATCCAGAAAATCGCGCCGGGGCCGCCAACGGAAATCGCAATCGCAACGCCAGCGATATTGCCCATACCAATCGTCGCGGCGAGGGCGACTGATAGCGCCTGAAAATGGCTGATAAGGCCGGGATCGCCAGATTGATCATGACGGCCGGTCAGTACTGCGATGCCGTGGGGGAGATGCCGAAACGGCAGAAAGCGCGAAAACAAAAAGAAAAATAGCCCGCTTCCGGTGATGAGAAGCACCAGCGGCAAACCCCAGATCCAGTTCGCGGCTGCGGTTACGATCGATTCCAGAAAAGCCAAGAAGCCCCCCTCAAATTGCGTTTTTTGTAAAGAGGATTCGTTATCGACGGTTATTCCCAAATCATCAAGAAAATTTAACCACAGGTCCGATTTGGAATTTTTTTTGGCGAACGGGATTGGCCGAGGTTAATCCGTCCCGTTCAGGGTCCAATCATAATCGTAATGGTCGATTTTTGTGGCACTTTCTAATCGGGAAGCGAGGTCTTGATCTGCGTATGTTGAAATATGCTCGATTACTGCTTCGCCCGATGTTCCGAAATCTTCTTTGAACCAATTATAAATTGACGAGAGCTTGAGCGCCCCGTCAGATTCGAAATTTACGCCGCGCGGATGATTGATATAGTCGCGCGCGGCCCGGTCGAGGTCGTCGTCCAGGGAAGCGGCCGAAAATGGGGTGGGGCGCAAATTAGGGCAGCCGATTGATGCGCAATTGACGGCGTAGTGTACCCGCGGATCTGACCAATATGCGCGTAAAAGACCGTGCTCGATATCATCAAGCGATAACTCGCGCCCATTGATCTCGATCATGTTCATCTTCCACGGGCCAAAAGCAAAGACATTCGGCTTGATGTCCTTGATGCTTTTGACCGGATAGCGATCAATGATCAGGTCGACCGTAAGCGCATTATAAAGGTTCACCCAATAAGCAAAGCTCTCTGCCTTGTTCAGCGTCGTCGGGTCAATATTGGTCAACCGGTTAATATAATTTTTCAGCCGGCTTTTATCGCTGGCGGTGACGTTGCCATATGAGAACCTGTTGATGCCATCCTCGTAGGACGTATCGAGATAGCGTGAGAGCATCGATCCCCAGTCGGCATGGTCAACAACGGTTTCACTGTCACCCGACCACCGACCTAAATCCGCTAGGTCGTTTGCCAGCGCAGGCAGGCCAAAGATCCAGATGATAAGAACGAGTACTGTTCTATACATATCAAACCCCTCGGAAGTCAGTCATTAAAAGCGTGAAGAAATTTCGACGCCCCAAACGCGCGGTTCATTGATAAAACCGGTGAAATTATTGAAATCAAGCGCACCTTCGATGGACGTATCATTGGTAATATTTCGGCCAAAGGCGGCAATTTCATAGCGATCATCCGTTGTGCGATAGCCGACCCGAACACCGCCTTCGATCAAATTCTCGTCCTGAAATTCTGCGCTATCATACAGGAAAAAGCTGATCTTGCTGCGATAGGCCCAATCGGTGAACAGGAAAATTTCGCCCCGACCATCGAAGACGGGTACGGCATATTGCAATGTGGAATTCGCGATCCAGCGCGGCGCTTGCGGCAGGGCATTGCCATCGATCAACGCATTGTTCGTTGCAGGATTAACAGGATCAAGGACGACACAGCCAATCGTGCACACGCCGACTTCAAGATCCGGGTCATTAATTTTCGTTTCGTTGAGGCTCAAGCCAGCAGTAAGGTCAAGCCCCGCAATCGGGCTTAAGGCCGCTTCTGCTTCAAACCCATAGCCGATCACTTCGTCGGCGTTGAGAAGTTGATTGAAATTCCCAGCGCCGCCAACGGCCGTTAGCTGCTGGTCGTTGGTTTGATAATAAAATCCGGATAAAGAATATCTTCCTATACCGGAGAGGAACGAGCCTTTTACGCCGCCTTCAATTGAATCGATTGTCTCTGTATTTGCGACTGTGACCGCATCTCCAAAAACGATGCGTCCCTGAACATTTGGCGCTCGGAACCCGCGGGCATAACGGGCATATATATTCGTGGATGGCGAAAGTGCGTAAGTGATACTTGCGTCGCCGGACACCACCAAATCATCAAGATCCTTCCGCACCGGCGCGAGCGCGCCAGTGCCAAACGGGCCGATCAGGCGTTCTGCGATAAAGGATTTGTCCTCGCCTGAAACGCGGATGCCGCCCTGAAGGGTAATGCGGTCTGACACTGTCCATTCAGTAGAGCCGAAAATCGCCCATGCCGTGGTTTCCTGATCCTGAATTGCACGGCCGTTCTCAATGCCGCCCGATAGGGTATCGAAACTCAGATTTTCGATCCCAAGTTTTTCGTAGAAGAAATATCCGCCGATGGTTGAGTTCAGCGATTGCGAGGGGGCGAAATTCAGCCGAATTTCCTGCGTGAACTGGTCCTGGTCGGTAATGTTGTCGGCGCTTTCCGCTGCAAAGGGAATAGACCCGGTGCCGACCGGCGGCGCGAAGTCCGCGCCAAACCCGCCATCTACATCGCCGCGCGCGGAAATGCCAACCTGCTCATATCCACTGATTGAGGTGAGGGTGCCAAAATCAAATTCAATTTCGGTTTTCAGGCTCGCGCCGAAATTGTAAACCTCAAGCACTTGTGTCGCGTCTTGGGCGGTGGTGCGGCGGTCGAAACCGGATACCAATCCCCCAACGCTGGGGTTGATAATATTTGCACGGAATAAACGAGAACCACCATCAAGGCGGCGGCCATGAATGTTCAACAGCGTCTCTATTCGATCATTCGGCTTGAACAATAATTGAGCGCGTCCGGCAAACTCAAAAAACTCTTCAAATCCGTCTTCGCCGCCGGAAAAACTGTTGTCGACATAATCATCGCGGCGCTGCGTCAACAATGATAGTCGCCCGGTTAGTTTTTCGCCCGCAATGGGCCCGCTGACCGCCCCCTCGACATCGACGCTGTTAAAGCTGCCATAGGCGACGCGGCCATACCCTTCGAATGTTTCGGTTGGCTTTGCTGATTCAAATTTGATGACGCCGGCCGGGCTGTTACGGCCAAATAAAGTGCCCTGTGGGCCGCGTAAAACTTCGACGCGATCAAGATCAAAGACGGGAAACCCTTTCAGAACCGAATTCTCGAGCACGACCTCGTCATAAACGAGGCTGACCGGTTGGTTCGCGTTCAAATCAAAGTCAGTATTGCCGAGCCCGCGAATATAGAACCGTGGATAGGTGCGTCCGGAAGAGGCTTCTGCATATAGGCTAGGGGAGCGAGCAGCGAGAAAAAGAATGTCTTCGCCAGCAGCACTGATTACATCAAGGGTCTCGCTATCAATGACACCAACTGAAATCGGAACGTCATCAACATTCTGAACCCGCTTTTGTGCAGAAACGAGGACGACATCAATATTTTCTTGAGCATTCGCAATCGTTGAAACAAAGATACAGAAAGACAGCGCAAGTAAAGAGCATGAATGACGTTCAATGGACATGCCAAATAATCCCCTGACGGAAGAAACAACCTGTGCCGGCCCCTTGCCAGCAGGCCTTTCATACCGCCATTTCAAAATCTAAGGGGTAAACTCTGATCAACTTTTTGGCATGATTGATTGGGCCGACACAAAAAAAGGCCATCGCAATCACGATGGCCTTTTGGTCGAAGGTTGGTGCGAGTTTACGCCGTGAGCTGGTCGCCAATGGGAAGTTCACGAATGCGTTTGCCTGTAGCGGCGAAAATCGCGTTCGCTAGTGCAGGGGCAAAGGGCGGTGTGCCGGGTTCACCCACGCCGCCCGGTGCCTCGGTACTTTCGACCAAGGCCACATTGACCTGACGGGGCGCGTTGTGAATCCGCAGTAGTTTGTAATCATGGAAATTACTTTGCTCTACCCGGCCATTCTTTGCGGTGATTGCGCTCTCGAGCATGTTGGAGAGGGCGAAAATGCTTCCGCCTTCCATCTGTGCACGAACGGATTCGGGATTAACGGCGATACCGCAATCACAGGCAACCCAGACATTCGGGATATCAATCCGCCCATCATCGCTAACTTTCACTTCGATGGCGGTCGCCACATAACTCAGGAAGCTGCGATGAGCAGCGATACCCATGCCGTGGCCTTGCGGTAAATCGGATCGCCACCCGATTTTATCCGCGGCTATATTAACGACGTTTTTGAGGCGTGCCGTATCGATCGGATATTCGTCATAGAGCTGACCATAATTGCTGTAATCGACTTCAAGGCCTTCATTGGCGATGTCGATCTCACGATCTTCACCGATCAGTTCCAAAAGATAGTCCTTCGGGTCACGGCTACTTGCATGGGCGAGTTCAGCCACGAAAGACTGCGTTGCAAATGCATGTTGGATATTATTGACGGACCTTAGCCAGCCAATCCGAATTTTGCCTTTCGCTTTGCCGTTTTCGAGACGCATATTGGGCACGGCGAATGGGTTATCCATATAGCCAAGGGACAATTCCCCATCCGAGCCGTGTTCGGCGGCGGGATTGAATGTCGAAACGATTGACGGGAAGCTGACCCGTTGCCGCCAGCCCACCAAGTTGCCATCAGCGTCGAGCGCACCTTCGACCCGCTGTGCGGCGACCGTATGCAGATAATCGTGCTGAATATCATCTTCGCGCGTCCAGATGACCTTAATGGGAACATCAAGTTCACGCGCTAGCAATGCCGCTTCATAAACGAAATCGGGCTTGGATTTTCGGCCAAAGCCGCCGCCCAAGAGGGCGTTGTTGACGCGAACATCGCTGTAGTCGATGCCCATAATATCAGCGAGATCGAGACGCGCCTTCTGCGGGTTTTGGGTCGATGTCCAAACCTCGACCTTGCCATCAGTAAATTGCGCGAGGGCGGCTGGCGGCTCCATCTGAGCGTGGGCGAGGTGCGGCACGTAATAATCAGCGGTGACGATTTGGGCCGCATTTTTAAATGCAGCGTCAATATCGCCCTTATTGCGGATGATTTTTTGCGGTGTCGCGACCGCCGCTTCGAGTTCTTTGCGATATTCGGCGGAGTCATAGTCCGAATTATCGCCATCGGACCATTCTATCGATAGGGCGTTGCGTCCCTGAATAGCGGCCCAGGTATTTTCGGCAACAACCGCGATACCCCCAACCGGATTAAAACCGCCTTTGCGGTCGCCAACCGGCATTTCGAGAACATGCAAGACGCCCGGTACTTCTTTTGCGGCCTCAAGATCGGCGGATGCAATTGTTCCGTATAGAACCGGTGGCCGTGCGATGACCGCGATTTTCATGCCCGGAAGGCTGACATCCTGACCGAAAACCGCTTTGCCGGTAAGCATATCATCAAGATCAACGGTCGCGGCGGCCTTACCGATATAGCGCCATTGATCCGGTGTTTTGAGCGAATAAGTGTCTTTTACAATCGCTTCAATATCATCGCCTTCATAGGCAGGTGGATCAAAGCTCGCAGCAATGGCGGCTAGATCGCCATAGCCAACGCGGCGTCCGGTCGGCTCATGGACAACCTCATGAAGTTCGGCCGTGCATTCGTTAAGCGGGACGTCCCATTCCTGTGCCGCGGCGCGTTCAAGCATAGACCTGACGCTGGCACCGATACGGCGCAGCCGAGTAAAATCAGCACGGATCGTCGTTGATCCATCCGTATTCTGATCACCATACTTTGCTTCGCCTTCGGCCTGAACGACGACAATCTTGCTCCAGTCGGCTTCCAGTTCGTCCGCGATAACGCGGGCCATGCCGGTGCGTGCATGCTGGCCCATTTCTGCCCGGTGGCAAAGGATCTGGACTTTGCCATCTTCATCGAGGCTCACAAAAAGATTGAGCGGTTTCAGAACCGCATCTTTGGCCGCGTTTGTCTCGGTGATCGATTGCGAACTGTCACTGCATCCGATCAGCGTCGTTCCTAATATGAATGCGCCGCCGACACCGCCAGCGCGCAAGAAATCTCGTCGGGATACTTTTTCAATTTTAATCATCGTGCTGACCTCGCAGCAGTTTTAATTGCGGCGCGGATGCGGGGATAGGTACCGCAGCGACAAATATTGCCCTGCATTGTCTGGTCGATGTCTTCGTCGCTTGGGTTCGGATTCGATGCGAGAAGCGCAGCGGCCTGCATCATTTGTCCGGACTGGCAATATCCGCATTGCGGAACGTTATGTTCGCGCCAGGCTTGTTGAACCGGATGGTCGCCGTTTTCGCTTAGCCCCTCGATCGTTGTGATGGTGCGCCCATCCAATGTCACCGCAGGCGTGACGCAAGAGCGAATGGCGACGCCATCAGCATGAACCGTGCAAGCGCCGCATTGCGCCATACCGCAGCCGAACTTCGTGCCGCGCATTTCGAGAACGTCTCGCAAATACCACAAAAGCGGAATTGTTTCGTCGTCATCAATGGTGTGTTTTTTACCGTTTATGGTGAGTTCAGCCATTATCCGGATCCCCGTGAAAGTGCTGTGAAAATTCTGGCTGGCACTATAAGTTGATGCCTTTCGGCGCACCAGCTAATTGTCAGGTAAAATGACTATATCACGGAAGCGGAATAAAATATGTCGCAGTGTGGATTTTTTTGGTTGCGTATTTTCGCGCATTGCGAGTTGCGTTTCATCAGGATTTAAAAATGCCGAATTTCAAACAGATAAATAATATTGGCGAGCATGCTGTCGATCAATTTGGGTTTATTGATCAATGTCACCAAAAGAATTTGAAAACTGCGCTTGTTACAATTGTCGGAATTATTGGCCGCGCATCACGCAAGCTCGGCGCACATATGGTGGTCTGTGAGGATGGAACTTATGCGGGCTCGGTCTCTAGCGGGTGCATCGACGGTAATGTCGTTGCTATGGCGCTTGATGCAATTGAAACAGGCCAATCGAAACGTGTTCAGTTCGGCGAAGGTTCGCCTTTTGTCGATGTCAAATTGCCTTGTGGCGGCGGCGTTGACCTTTTGATTTTGCCCATGCCGGATGCAGATGTCGTCCGCAATTTTCTTGATCAATTGATGCGCCGAGAGACGGTTTCGCTTGAATTGAGCGAAGCGGGAATTTCTCTGGCTGTGTGTGAGCCGCGTGACGAAATATTTCAATTCACCTATGAGCCGAAAATCCGTCTTTGTCTCGCAGGCCGGGGGCTGGAATTATTGCAGTTTTGCCGAACCGCGGCGGCGGCGGATTTCGAGATTATTTCCTACACGCCGGACGGCGCGGATCGTGATGCGTGCGCGGCGTTTGGCAAAGCCTTTCAGCTCTCGGCAATTGGGGATGTCAATAATTTGAAGGCGGATCAATGGACGGCAATCATCTTGTTATTCCACGAACATGAATGGGAGCCGCCTTTGCTTGAACAGGCATTGGCGACCGATGCGTTTTATGTCGGCGCGCTAGGCAGTAAAGTGACCCATGAGGCGCGCATCGAGGCGCTAAAGCTTCGCGGCGTCGACCAGTCGTCACTAGATCGACTGCGCGGCCCCATCGGATTGGTTCCTTCAATGCGTAATGCGTCAATGCTCGCAATTTCAACACTCGCCGAAATCATCGATCATTTCCAGCGTAGACGGAGCAATGGATGAAGCTCGAGGAATGCGCGATACTGGTTTTAGCAAGCGGCCTGTCACGCCGGTTTGGTAGCGCGAATAAACTTCTGGCTAATTTATCAGGTCGGCCACTGGCAGATCACATCGCGCAATGGATTGAAACGACACCAATCGGGCAAAAATTTGTTGTCGTTCCGCATGGCGAAGAAATGCTGGCTGAGATATTTACGGGACGCGGGTTTACTATCCTCGAAAATAGTAACCCCGACGCGGGGCAGGGCGCATCGCTAGCGATGGGCGTAAAAGCCATAACGCAGACCCTTTCCCCCGCCGGGATTTTTGTCGCCCTTGCAGACATGCCGTTTGTGCAACCGGATACATTCTTGCGGCTTGCCGCAACTATCGGAAATGCGAACCTTGCGATTGCCACAGATGGCAAGCGCACAACACCACCGGCGCTATTTGCCAAAACACTCTTTCCCGCATTGATTGCGTTAACGGGCGATCAAGGCGCAAAGCAAATTCTCGACGCGCATGGCCCCATCGCGCGATTGCCCGTCGACCCGGAACAACTCCGCGATATCGACACGCCCACTGATCTTGGGGCCGGAAAATAATTCAGATTCTTCATTTGGGATTTCATTGAATACTTGATACATATTGCTTTGCAATGACGGGGAGCGTGTTGTGAAGAATGCACCACTAATTATTGGCGTGTTTATCGCGGTCACTGGATTGGTTGTGGGCATTCGAATGATGAACGCCAAGTCTAAGCCCGGCCTTGAAGAACGTGTCCAAAATGCGTGGACGACCAGCGCACCCGATGTCGCTACATCGAATGAAAACAAGGCCGAAATCTCAGCCGAGGCGATAGAAGAGCTTCGCAAGGCAATACAAAAAGACACGCCGTCTAAGACGGTAGCGCAAGAAAAAGAAATATCGCCAGAGGCGACCGAACCCAAGGCTGCGCAGGAGACATCGGAACAAACCGCATTTGATTACGACTATGCAATTCAACTTGCGCACGCAGTCGGCGATTTCGATAAAGCGTCAGTATTGCGATCTTGCCAAAATTCTGAGGCATTCGGCGTCGCTCGGGTTTCATCGGATCTGGCGCAGAAAATGCGTGAACATTGCCCCCGGCGTAATTTTGAAATCATTGTTGACAGCGCGCAGGATAAAAAATTCGGCGCGGCCGGTTCAACGAAGGAGGCGCTCGACCCTAAATTGGAAGCCTGCCGCAATGAAGCGCGCAAACATATCATCGAATGCGCGAAACATACGGATTACCAGAATTGCGAGCCGTGGGGGTGTCCGGACACGGTCACTTGTGACAAACGACTGACCCCGTGTGACGATCATGACGCGCCTTTCGGCTTGTCCGGAAAATTTTACTGCGATCACCGCAATTGGCGAAATCGCGACCAAGACTATGGGACAGTGGTCGCGTTAGCGTGTCCATCGGAATAGGGATAAGATAATGGCAGGCACAACCCCATTGGATAAGATGTTTTCAGAAGCTGAGCGGTGGCGCGACGAAGGCATTTTGTTGCGCGAGATCCTTTTGGAATGTCCGCTTAATGAGGAAATCAAATGGGCAAAACCCTGTTACACCCATAATGGGAATAACATCGCAATCATTCAGCGGATGAAAAACGGCCTTGCCCTGATGTTTTTCAAAGGCGCGATTTTATCTGATCCAGAAGACATTCTCGAAGAGCCGGGGCCAAACTCGCGATCCGGAAAACGAATAATGTTCACCGAAAAAAGTGAGATTGCGGATAACCGCGCGCGTATAAAACGCCTTGTCAATGACGCGATCAAGGCGGAAGCCGATGGACGTCAAATTCCTAAACAAGAAAAAATGGAATTGGCGAAAGAGCTGATTGAGACCTTAAGCGATGACCCCAAATTAAAATCAGCTTTTGATGCGTTAACGCCGGGTCGCCAGCGCGGCTATAACCTTTATTTTTCTGCGCCCAAACAATCGAAAACCCGTTTCGCTCGTATCGATAAATATCGCGACAAGATACTTTCGGGAAAAGGGTTCCACGACCGCTAAATTCAAAACCCAAAAGCAAGTATGGCGAAAATCGGACAGCAATAAGACTGTTGCGTGGCGATTTGGTTTTCTATTGCGCGGTGCGAAAATTATAACTGGATATTCGCCACTCAGGGCTTGTGAAAACATAAGCAGCGGTTAACAGTTCTACCGGTCTATTTGTCTATTCGACCGGGGAGAGTATCAGTGAAAATTCGGGTTACCGTCGCGCTCTTGGCGTGTGTTGTTTCGTTTGGCTTTGCTGCCGCGAATGCGCAAACGCGCGAAAGTATAGCGCTAGGGCCGCAATGGAGCGGCCGCGAAATTACCGATGACGTATGGCGTATCTATAATGAAGAATATCATGACGTTGCGATCCTTGTTTATGCGGACCGGCGCACGGGTATTCCGTTTGCGGAGGCATTTGAGCAAACAAAGCAAGAGCGCGCCAAGATAGATAAATGTCCCGCATTGGCCAATGCCGAAACCAAGCCGGAATACGAGCTGTTTGCGGCGGCTATGGCTGCGCTGAAAAAAATTGATGACGATCCGGCGAATGACGTTCCGGAAAACAGTCTACCAATCATTGGGTATGAGACAGTCGACAGTGTGGCCAACCCGCGGTGTGCGCTTATTGCGCGCGAATTGGCGGGCGGCACAATGCTTTATACGGTCGTTATTCATATGAAGGGCGAGGTGATAGAGAACTTTTACCGGATCCCCGAGAAAGCGCGTGATCTGATGAAATTACTGCATGAGCGCGCGACCGCAGCCCTTGCAAAGGATACCGCTGCAACCTCGGAAAATGAACCGATCGAATGTGTGGGCACGGTCATGTATGACGATTGGGTGATGTCCTGGTCGCCAAAATTGGGCACGCTCTATGTTCGAAATCCGGAATTTCTCAATGCGGGCGCTGTCGGCGATCAAAAGGTGCGCTTTGGCGTAACGGTCCGAACGAAGTTCGATTCAAAAGGCCAGCCGATAGAGACCACGAACAATATCTATATCGCCGCGAGAGACGGGGATAACGATTATGTTCCGAAGAAAGAATTCCTTATGGTCGATGGGCGGGTGGTTCAGCGATGGGGTACCGGATTTGAACAATGGGCAGGCCCGACCGCTGAGGCGATGAGTGCGCTGGATACCGGTAAAACGGCCGAAATGGCCACGCAGGAGCTCGGGCGCATTCGGTTTACATTGAAAAATTTCGATTTGCTGCTTCCACTATTGAATACGAATCAGCAAATCGCGGCGCTCACCGATAAATTAGGTAAGTGTGCAGAGTAAAAAATGGCCTGTCATCGGTTTTTAGCTGACAGGCCAACGGCACCCTAGTTCGTGAAACAGGTTTGCCGTACGCCATATTTCGTTGTTTCCGTGTTGTAACAACGGGTCGAGACGGCAGCATTGTTTGACGGTTTCCAATTTCCCAAGGCGTCATAGGCCGCGTCGATCTGTGCCCGGCGGGCGGCCTCTTTGGCATTGGCGGCGTCCCATTTTGCCTGTTGCGCCGCTTCGGCGCGCATTTGTTGGTTATAGGCACGGGACCAGGTCTTATGGGCGAGGGGCAAGATTTCTGGCGGGATGACCGTACAAAAAGCCGACCCCGGCGCACCCCACGGTTTGGTTTTAAGGGCGAGACCGACAAAGTCTTGTTCCGCTAGCGTCATCGACGACCAGTCATGCGCGATATTGCGCGCATGCCATACGGCGGCATAGCAATTGGAACCCTGACGGTAATCAGGATCGGAAATCGTCTGGTTGCGCCACATCCATTTCTCGGCAAAGTTTTTCCAATCATTGTCATTATAAACGACGGGGCGTTTACCGCGGAACTCGTAACTCGCGCCATAGGCGACAAAAAGCTTCGTATCCTGCTTTTGTAACCAGTTGCTCAATACTTCCGGCATGGGCGGGCAGGCATTGCCTTGCTTATGGGCTTGTTCATAGCGCAGGGCCCAACCGATTGCGCCATCGGGCACCGGATCAACAATGAAACTCGTCGGTGGGCGGTTAATGCCTGCAAAAATATAGCTATAAGCGATCTGGCAGCCATCAAGCGTGCCGAAGCGTTCTCGGTCCGTGCGGGACAGTAGCTCCTTCCGTTTGGACTCTCTTAGATACGCAATTTCTCGCGCTTTGGCCTCGGCTTTTTCTTTGGCTTCTTGTTGAGCGGCTTGTTCCGCTGCGGCAATAGCGGCGGCGTCACTGGCGGCCCCATAACCATTCTCGTCATAAAACGCCATAAAGCTTGGGACCAATTCACTCGGCACAAGAGAGCAGGTTTCCGGTTTTGGCTCGGGTCGGTTTTTTCGTAAATTGGTCATCCCGAAGACAAGCCGACCCCAATTGTCATAGCGCTCAATCTGCGCGTCGGTCATCTTCGGGGCCTGGTCTCTTTCTCGTTTGCCGCGCCAATAAATAGTCTTGCCCGCCCTTGTGCATATATCCATCGGCAATGCCATTTCGGACATTCCAACTTCGTCTAGAAAAATGCCCGACCCAGCCGAGCCGAAACAATCACCCACCGTGCCCATCGCAAAACGAATAGCGCTTTCGGGCGGCGGGTTTTTGAAATACGCATCGGTAGCACTGCCGGGCGCAATTTCTCTTGATTTGAGCGTGTTGGCGATCTCGTGATTAACCGGCAGGCCACAATCGCGCTGTCCATCGAAGCAAGCTGAAAACTTTTCGATGTCAGTGTATGACAATTCATTCGTAAACTGATCGCCAGCGACGTGCCACTTCAAAATCATGGCTGCATCGGAATAGGTAGGGATACTCCACATCGTGCCAATTTTGTTGAAGTAGGTCTTTGAGATCAGGCAGGTCGGATTTTCTTCAAACGGTGACCACGCCCGTTGCGATGTCTGGGCCTGGGCAATGGTGATGGTCGCACCGATCAATCCGATTAGGGTCAAAAAAATACGTTTCATTCGAACAGCTCTCGTCTCCCGCGATAGGTCTGACTAAATTTTATGACTGTTCTTTGAGTGCGCAATTACTAAGTTGTATGCCGTAACGAAAAGGTGGTTCGGTTCGCTATCTGAACGCGCAGTGCACACATAAAAACGACCATAGCGCGTAAAAGCTTGTGTTTCGCATCCGGTCCAAGGGCAATCCTTCAAAAATTCCGTACTGTGCCGCATCGTCAGAAAGAGTGCGGGATGAAAAAATTTAATTTCTCTCACAAGGGAAGAGACAGCGCTGAGATCGAACGGTGCCACGGAAATTACCTGCGAAGCACATTTCAATGTCTTTCGCGGACCCGTTAGCTTTTATCGGAGATCAGATTTGGCGCGGTTTGAAACGAGCACGATATCTGAGAAAAGAGGCGCTGGCGGAGAGGAAGGGATTCGAACCCTCGAAGGGAGATAAAGCCCTTACTCCCTTAGCAGGGGAGCGCCTTCGACCACTCGGCCACCTCTCCACCGCCGCTTTTGCCCGGAAATGAAAGCTTTGGCAAGGCGCTAACGCCGCGAAATTGTGAATGAATTTCCCCGGATGGTTTTGGGCCGTGGTTAACAGGTCTTATTGCCGCCCCTGAGTTCCGCCAACATACCTGCATTAAGGTCCGTTGCCTCCGCGTCGTCCTCGGCATTACTGGCGATGAATGCCCGATAGGTCAGGCAGTTGTCCATGTCGTCGGATGTGGTGAGTTCTGTTGTGGTGCTCGCTTCGATGATGACCGGTGCGGGCGCAGCGTTGGGAAGGGGTTCGGCCAATTCAGGTTGGGCCACTTGAGGTTGGGTAAGCGTTGCTGCGCTTTCCTCCTCGGTTATCGTCGCCGTTATGATTGCTGGCGCGGTTGAGGGCGGTACATTCGCGGGTATCTGCTCGATCTTGGCAGGTGCCGAGATCGGCGCAGGCTCTTTGTCGAGGGCCGGTATCGTTTCGTTCTCGGGGAACGATATTGGCGAAGCCTTCCGGCCGCGACGTTGTTTCTGTGGTGCCGGCGCTGCGGGCGCTTCAACCTCAATCGGCGGGTTTAGCGCCGCTTCGGCTTCTTCGGCAAAACGCTTGGCGCGATCGGCCGTCCGTGCAGGCAGGGGCGGCAATGTCTGTTTGCCGCGCACAGCCGCGAGATTAGCCAATACATAGGACGGGCCCTCGGTGGATGCTGAACGCCCCTCGGGGCCGCCGCGCTCAAGATCGGCGTAAAGCCGTCCGGGGATCGCGCGGTCGCCAATCCGTCCGCGATAGACCTGAACATTTTCGAGAACCCGTTGAACATAGTTCCGGGTTTCTGAGAACGGGATCAATTCCACCCAATCAAGCGGGTCCACATCGGGGCTGCGCGGGTCACCATATTCCTGCACCCAGCGGTCCACCCGGGCGGCCCCGGCGTTATATCCCGCAAGGGTCATGATCAGCGAGCCGTCAAAACGGTCGATCAAATGCGAAAGATGCGCCGAGCCGATTGTCATATTATAGACCGGATCGTCCAACAGCGCCGAGCGGGAATAGGTCAATCCTTCTTTGCGGGCAGTGATTTGCGCCGTGCTCGGAATAATCTGCATGACGCCGCGCGCACCGGCCCGAGAATAGGCGCGGGGGTTAAATTCACTTTCCTGACGCGACAGGCCCAGAATGATTTCCGGCGCGACATAACGCTTTGCTTCATCCGGCACGAAGACAAGCGGATAAGCAACTTCAGGGGCAAAGGCACCGCGCTGGATGCCCACCTTGCCTGCACGAACGGTGAGGTGCGGTGCGCCTTCGCCATCAGTGAGCTTTGCAAATTCTAGATATTCGCCGGGCCGCTCTAGCTGGTCGTCGACATGATAGGAAAAGACCATGAATTCATATTCGAAATCGAGATCGGTCAGAATCCGCAGTGCCGCAACGGTCGGGCGCGACGCAAAGAGCGCACGGTCCGTATGGGTTGTCTCGGTCGGCGGAGAGAACTTCGCATTGCTCAGCGCGCCGCCAACCTCTTCGGCGGCCAGTTGTCCGTAATAGGAATAATAATGCTTCGCCGCTTCGACAAAATAATTATGCGCGCGAATGTCATTGCCTTGGGCCTTTGCCGCGCGGCCAAGCCAGTAATAGGCGCGCGAGACCGAAATCGGCGACCCAACCGCAGAGGCGAGGGCGAGAAAATGCGATTCAGCCCGGTCCGGCGCATCAAGGAAACGTAACGCGATCCAGCCCGCATAAAACTCCGCCTCGGCAAAGTCGCCGCCATCTTCGAGGCCATGAGCGGCCGCAAGAGAATAGGCGTCGGAGAAACGTCCGTTTTTCAGTGCCCAGCGCATCAAGAGCTGACGTTCATCCCACCAGCGGCCACCATTACGCACGACTGACGGATCGGTTGGCGCTTTGGCCGCGAGCGCGATGGCATATTGTTCATCACCGCGTCGACGGAAATGACGAACGGCTGCGTGAAGTACGCCAGAATCCAGTTGCGCCTCTTCAGGGAGGGCGTTGTACATTTTTGGCGCGCTCGATGCTGCCATCAATAGGGCTGCGCGCGCTTCGGCTTTGCGGCGCTCTTTGCTGTCTAATTCGCGGAAAATCCGGCGCGCATTTGTGACCTGCCGGTCCCATAACAGCCGATCAACGCGCGCGGCGTGGTCTTCTTTTGAAAGGCGGCTTTTATAGGTCGAAAGAATCTGGCGCTCTTCGGACACCGTGAAGGTGTCGTTGATCCAGGCATTGCGAAGGAAATGTTCGCCGCCGGTTTTATCGCCCACTGCGAAAAGCGCGCGCACAAGCTGTATCTTCCCCTTGCCGGTGACCGGCTCGCGCGTGTCAAAAAATGCGAGAACATCATGCGCCGAGGCATCATTGGGAATGTGCTTCTCTACATAGGCGTGAATGCGGGTCAGTGCGGGCCAGTCCGGGTTCGCGTCAAGAAATCGATCGGCCGCGTTGAAATCCACATTCGGATCTTGGGCCATGAAATACATCCACCGGCCCAGTTCGCGCGCAATCGGGTCTTCCACAAGATCTGCAAGCGCCTTGCCGGTTGCGAAGTCGCGCGACTTCAGCGCTTCCTTGACGGCGATAAGCCGCTTCTTGTCCGCAAGAGAAATATAGGTCGGGCCGGGTGCAGGCGGTTTTATTCGCGGCGCATCGGAAAAACTCGCGGCCTGTGCCGCCCCGGTTGCGAGAACCGGCGCGATACCGATGGCGAGGGATAACAGACCGGATTTAAGGAGGAGCGCCCAGCGATTTTGGGTAACGCCGCCGCGCCGGGCGTCGCGGTTTCCATTCGCTTTGCGTGAAAAAATCGTATTCCGGCATGAGACTCGGCCGGGTCGTACACATTTATTGCCAGACATACGCAACGATCATCCCCTTGAAACTCGCTCGCACTCCTGACATTACCCCATCTTTGGTTTGTTCAAAACAGTACCGGCTTGCTGAAATGGTGCTAGAAGACTATGCAAACCTTAAATTTGAGAAAAATGAGCCAATGACAGCATTTAGTGGGGCCATTACGGCCCTTGTAACACCTTTTAGAAACGGCGCGGTTGATGAAGCCGCATTTGAAGCCCTGGTCGAGCGCCAGATTGCGGCGGGAACCCACGGTCTGGTGCCGGTGGGGACAACTGGCGAATCAGCGACGCTGACCGATGAAGAACACGAAAAGGTTGTGCGCCTTTGCGTTAAGGTCGCGAATGGCCGCGTTCCGGTTATCGGCGGGGCGGGATCAAACGAAACCGCTTATTCGATTTCAATGGCTCAGCGCCTTCAGGACACCGGCGTCGATGCGATCTTGTCTGTCACCGGCTATTACAACCGTCCAAGTCAGGCTGGTTTGCTCGCGCATTATACGGCGCTGCATGACGCAACGAATATCCCGATCATTATTTATAATATCCCGGCGCGGACGGTGGTTGGTCTCTCGCGTGAGACGATGGCAGCGCTGTCGAAACTCGATCGGATCGTTGGTGTGAAAGACGCGACTGGGGATCTTGCGCGGGTTGCGGTTCAGCGCCGCGAATGCGGAAAGAAATTCGTCCAGCTTTCCGGCGAAGACATGACGGCCGTTGGCTTTAATGCCATGGGCGGTGTCGGCTGTATTTCGGTGACGTCGAATGTTGCGCCGGAACTTTGCGCAAAAATGCAGGAAGCCTGCCTGAATGACGACTACGTCACGGCGCGCGAATTGCAGGATCGTCTGGCACCATTGCATGACGCCTTGTTCACGGACGCAAGCCCGGGGCCGGTGAAATATGCGATGTCGCTCATGGGTTTGTGCACAGATGAATTGCGCTTGCCGATGGTTGCGCCGAGCGATGCATCCAAAGCGAAGGTGAAGGCCGCGCTCAGTGAGCTTGGCCTTATCGGCTAATGGCATCCAAAGCATCCGATGGCCGTAAGATCGTGGCGGAAAACCGCCGCGCTCGGCATGAATATTTTATCGAAGATGTTATCGAGGCCGGGCTGGTGTTGACCGGGACCGAGGTGAAAGCGCTACGCGAAGGCAAAGCCAATATCGCTGAAAGCTATGCCTCGCCGGAGGATGGCGCGATCTGGCTTATCAATGCCAATATTCCTGAATATTCCGCTGGTAATCGTGAAAATCACGAACCCAAGCGCCGCCGAAAATTATTGCTGCATAAACGCGAAATCGCGCGACTGGCGCAGGCGGTGGAACGTAAAGGATATACGCTGACGCCTTTGCGGCTCTATTTTAACGAACGCGGCCGCGCAAAGCTCGAATTGGGTTTGGCGCAAGGTAAGAAGCTTCACGACAAACGCGAAACGGCGAAAGATCGGGATTGGGGTCGGCAGAAACAACGTCTGCTGCGTGATCGCGGCTAAGGGTTTTTCGCCCCGTTTGGTTCTTCTTCGTAATAGGGCACGAATGCCAGAACAGTCTGGAAGGCCGCCGCCGCACCCGCGCCGCCAGAGGCACACAATAACAGCACACTGATGATGCGCGGCTCAACGCCGCCAAGCAAAAGCGCAACGCCGAGCATGACGCCAAGGGCGACCATCGCGCGGGCGTAAAAGCGCAGCAACTTTGAAAAGGCGTCGCCACGGGTCGTGAATTGCGCCGCGAAACGTGGCCGCGCGATCCAGATATACATCCAGCAGCCAAAGCCTGCAGAGATGATTGCGCCAATCAGACTTAATCCGTGGAACAGGTCCGCCAAGGTATCGCGGGCTTCAGCAAAGCTGATTACGGCAACCGCCGCGCCGATCACACCAAAGACTGCGCTGATGAATAACGTCATCAATGGTTTCGCGGTCTTTGCATCGCGAAACGCAAGCTGGCTGCCTTTGGGGGGCAAGCCCCAGTTCCTGTTGCTCATCTAAGCGTCTCCAGCACTGCTTATTCGGCGTCAGCGTTGATCTATCGTATCACGAATTGCGGCGAAAACATCCTCGAACATCTCAGGTGTCAGGCGACGAGTATTCGTATTGTATCGCGAGCAATGGTAGCTGTCGAACAATTGTAGGCCGTTTTGGTTCACAACATGCTGTGCGCCGTGAGAAAAGGGCGCTTCTTTTGGCTTCAGGCCTAGCGCGGCGAGTGTGGAATCATGCGCAATCCGCCCCAGACACATAATGACTTTGAGGCGGGGAAGGGCGTCAATCTGGTTGACCAGGAACTGGCGGCAGGTCTTGATTTCCGCCCCAATCGGTTTGTTCGCGGGCGGAACACAACGGACCGCATTGGTGATCATTGCACCCTTTAGTTTCAGCCCGTCATTCGGATCGGCCTTATACTCACCGGTAGAAAAACCGAAATTTGCAATGGTCGCATAAAGGAGATCACCCGCCCAATCGCCCGTAAAAGGTCGCGCCGTGCGGTTCGCCCCATGCAGCCCCGGTGCGAGGCCGACAATCAGCAATTTCGCGTTCTTGTCACCAAAGGACGGCGCAGCACCGTTAAAGTAATCGGGATAGGCTTCGCGATTGTCATCACGGAAAGCCGCAAGGCGATCGCACAATCGACAATCGACGGGCGGATCCGTCACTGACGGGTCCGCAATCATAGGTTTTGTTTTGGCCACAGCAATCAGGCTTTAATCTACGTCTTCGTAGTCGTCTTCGAAATCGTCCTCGAACTCATCAGCGATCAGATCGGGGCGGGGTTTGCGCTGTGGTACGCTACGTCCGATAGATTTCTCAAGGTCCGCAAGGTCAAAAAAGCTATCGACCTGTCGGCGCAATTCATCTGACGCCATTGGCGGTGACGATTTTACCGTTGAAACGACCGTCACCCGTACGCCTTTTGCCTGAATGGCTTCGATCGCACGTCTGAAATCGCCATTGCCGGAAAACAGGACGAGATGATCGAGCCGGTCCGCGAGCAACATCATATCCACCACAAGCTCGACATCGGTCGAGCCTTTAAACCGCTTTTTGCCCGCAGAGTCGGTGAATTCGCGGGTGGTTTTGGTGACCATGGTGTAGCCATTATAGTCGAGCCAATCGACCAAGGGCCGCAACGGGGAGTAGTCCTGATCGCGATCTTCCTGGATCGCAGTATAATAGGATGCACGAACAAGTTGACAGCTGTCTTGGGCTTTGGCCAGCAAGCTCTTGTAATCTATATCAAAACCAAGATTTCTCGCAGCCTTGTACAAATTTGCGCCGTCAATAAAAAACGCTGTCTTTTCTTGTTCACGAAGGCCAAGAAATGAGTTCATAAACGCCTCTGTAAATGCCATTTATTATAAATGGAAAATTATCTCTTCATCCATTTGAGTAATAAATGCTTTTAATCGCAATTGGTTCAAGTCTGCCTGTCAGTGGTCTTGATTCGCAACAGATAGTTACACGCGCTCTCAGGGCTATTGAACGCTTTGCGCACATTGTTGCCGTGTCATCACTCTATGAAAGTCCGGCATGGCCAGACCCAAGCGATCCCGCCTTTGTAAATGCTGCCGCGCAAATAGAAACAGATTTATCACCAGAGGCCCTGTTGGCCGCGCTACATGCGGTTGAGGCCGGGTTTGGGCGGGTGCGATCCCGCAAAAACGGGCCGCGGACGCTGGATCTCGATCTATTGGCCTATAATGAAGAGCGCTTTGATGGGGCAAATGGCGGATTGGTTTTGCCGCATCCGCGCATTGCCGAGCGGGCTTTTGTGCTGGTGCCACTCGCGGAAATTGCGCCGGATTGGATCGAACCCAATAGCGGGAAAACCGTGAAAGCGCTGTTGGCGGGGCTCGAAACCTCCGAGATTAGGTTGATTTCTTGAAATAGGCGAATTATTCACCCATTTTTGCGGTGCAATGCTTGCCTCAATGCCCAAGCGGGGATAAGGCAGGGGACTTGCCTCGGTCATATGGCCGACGGCCCGCGAAATCTATGCGATCTGGAGAAGTGAATGGCCCGCGTTACCGTTGAAGACTGCGTTGATAAAGTAACGAACCGTTTTGAACTGGTCCTGCTGGCGGCGCATCGCGCCCGCGTTTTGGCATCGGGTACACCGCTTTTGGTTGAGCGGGACAATGACAAGAACCCGGTTGTTGCTCTTCGTGAGATCGCGGAAAGCGAATTAGCGCCGGCCGAGATCGAAGAGGATCTGGTTGCATCGCTGCAAAAGCAGGTCGAGCTGGACGAGAGCGAAGAGGCGGAAGCAGCGCAAGAAAAAGCCGATACGCCGGAATTCGATACACTCACCGAAGACGAGTATCTCAAGGCGATCCAGGCGTCAGGCATCACTTCGCCTCAGACTCTGCCGAAGGGCTAAGCTTTCGGGCCGCTGGTTTTTGTAACTGCCCCCAATTTACGCAGATACCGCCGACGGCCTTCGTAATTTTATGATGGCCGATGGAATATGGCGGACAAAAATACGGTCGGCGAAACGGACAATCCTTCATCAGGAGAAAAGGCACAGAAAAAAACTGTGTCCCGGCAGCCGATTGGTTTTATTCGCCAAGTCGAGCTCGTTGACCGTGTCAAAGCCTATGATCCGGATGCGGACGAAGACCTGCTGAACCGGGCTTATGTCTATGCGATGAAGGCCCATGGCGGGCAAACACGCGCATCGGGCGATCCTTATTTCTCTCATCCATTGGCGGTGGCGGCGATCCTGACGGAATTGCGGGCAGACCCTGCAACGGTCGCAACGGCATTATTGCATGACGTGGTCGAAGATACGGACGCGACCATTGATGATATCCGCAAGCTATTTGGCGTTGAAATCGCACTGCTTGTTGATGGCGTGACCAAGGTCTCGCAAATCGAACTTAAACAAGAAACAAGCAAACAGGCCGAGAACTTCCGCAAGCTGGTCATGGCGATGGCTGAGGACGTGCGGGTTCTTTTGGTGAAGCTTGCTGACCGCCTCCATAATATGCGGACGCTTCATTACATTCCGAAAGCGGAGAAACGTCAGCGCATTGCCCGCGAGACGATGGATATCTACGCGCCGCTTGCCGGGCGAATTGGCGTTCAAAAGATCCGCGAAGAGTTGGAAGATATTTCCTTTCGCGAGCTAAGCCCCGATGCCCATGAAACGATTACGCACCGGCTAGAAGACCTGCAGACCAATTCCATCGGCGGTGTTCTTGAGCTTGCCAATGTGCTGCGCCAACAACTGGCAGAAGCCGGGATCAAGGCGCAGGTCTCCAGCCGTGAAAAAAGGCCATTTTCGATCTGGCGGAAAATGGCGAAGAAGAATGTTTCGTTTGACGAACTCGCCGATATTTATGCGTTTCGCGTAAAGGTCGAAGACCAGCCCGATTGTTATCGGGCGCTTGGGGTGATCCATTCAAATTGGCGGCTTATCCCCGAAGAGTTCGACGATTATATATCCGCCCCGAAACCGAATAATTATCGCTCGATCCATACGGCGGTGATCGGCCCGCCGAGCGCAGAGGGACGGCGCCAGCGAATCGAGATTCAAATCCGCACCCATGAAATGGACGACACCGCCGAGCGCGGGGTTGCGGCCCATTGGCAATATAAAGATCCCAGCAAGGGCGGTGGCGTCGAAATCGTACCGCGCGGGAATTTCGACCCCTACGAAACGCCGCGGCGGCTCGTTGAAATGTTTCAATCCGGCGAGGACCCGGATGAGGCGCTGCAATATGCAAAACTGGAATTGTTCCAGGACCAGATTTTCTGCTTCACGCCAAAGAGCCGTGTTATCGCGTTGTTAAAAGGCGCAACACCGCTCGACTTTGCTTATGGCGTTCATACGGATGTTGGCGATCAATGTATCGGCGCGAAAATTAATGGCGTGCCAAGACCGCTCCGTACACCGCTGAATACGGGCGATGTCGTCGAGATACTGCGTTCTGAAAAGGCACCGGTGCCTGCGGAATGGGAAAGCATTGCGGTCATGGGCCGGACCCGTAGTGCTATTCGGCGCCGGATCAAGAAGATGCAGCATTTCGAACATCTGGAACTTGGCCGGTCCATCGCGGAAACGGTATTTACCGGAGCGCATCTGAAATTCTCCCTCAAAGGCGTGCGCGAGGGCCTCAAGCGGCTCGGTAAAAAGACCGTTGATGATGTCCTCGTTAGCATTGGTCGGGGCGATCTCGCGGTGGGCGAGGTGATCGAGGCGGTTTATCCCGGTGCTTCGAAAGAGAGCGAGAGCGAGATCCGCGCGGCATCCTTGCGCGAGTTTCGGCCCCGTGACGCGATTATGGGCCTAACGCCCGGCGCATCGGTGAAAATGGCGCGGTGCTGTACGCCATTGCCGGGAGAGCGCATTGTCGGGATCAAAGGCACGGACGAGAATGGTCGCGCGACGATCAAGGTCCATACAATTTATTGTGAAACCCTCGCCGAAGAAGACCCGGCACAAGAGCTTTGGCTTGATCTAAGATGGCGCAAGCGAGACGATGAGGCGACGGCCTTTGCGCGCTTCCGTGTAACGACGCGCAACGGGCTTGGTGTGTTGAGCGAAATCGCCGGGATCATCGCGCGATATGGGGTTTCGATCGCGAATATTGGAATTCAGAACCGGTCAAAGGAGTTTGTCGATTTCATCATGGACGTTGAGGTTAAAGATACACGGCAATTTACGCAGATGCTCGCGGGCGTACGGTCCTGCGCGAGCGTTATTGATGCAGACCGGATAGGAGCGGGCGACCATGAAGAACTTTGATGCACTGAAGGAATTTGAAGAAGCTGGCGCGCTGATGAAGGGCCATTTCATTCTTTCATCGGGCCTTCACAGCGATACCTATCTGAACAAGTCAATCGTTTCGATGTATCCGGACCGGGCGGAGCGCCTTTGCCGTGCCCTTGCGGAGAAGATCGCCAGCGAAGTCGAGAATATCGACTATGTGATTTCACCGGCCATGGGCGCGATCATATATGGCTATGAAACTGCGCGGCATCTGAAAACGCCGTTCATGTTCCTTGAGCGGGTCGATGGCGAATTTGTGCTCAGACGCGGTTTTTCGGTCGAAAGGGGCGCGCGGGTTGTTGTGGTTGAGGACATTGTTTCAACCGGACTTTCTGCCCGCGAAGCGATCGCCGCTGTAACCAAAGCGGGTGCAGAAGTCTTGGCACTAGGATGCTTGGTTGATCGATCCGCTGGCGCGGTGGATGTCGGCGCACCGATTTTGCCGCTGGTCGAACTCAAGGTTGAAGCGTGGGAGCCGGACAACCTTCCCCCGCATCTAGAGGGGACACCAGCAATGAAACCCGGTAGTCGCGGAGTTAGTCAGTGAGCCAATCAGGAGCAACCAAGCCGATCCGCCTCGGGGTGAATATCGACCATGTGGCGACCATTCGGAATGCGCGCGGTGGGCCGCACCCTGACCCGGTCCGTGCAGCGCAACTCGTGGAAGCATCGGGTGCCGACGGCATTACCGCGCATCTGCGCGAGGACCGCCGGCACATTCGCGACGATGACATGCGCCGCCTGAAGGAAGAAATCGGACTGCCGCTTAATTTTGAAATGGCTGCAACTGCAGAAATGCTCCAGCTTTGTACCCAAGTGAAGCCGCATGCCTGTTGCCTTGTTCCCGAAAATCGCAATGAACGGACGACGGAAGGCGGGCTTGATGTTGCCGGTCAGCAAAATTTCATTGCGCCTTTTGTACGTGAGCTGAACGATGCCGGTATTCGCGTCTCGCTTTTTGTTGACCCTGAACGAGAACAAATTGAAGCCGCAAAATCGGCTGGCGCGCCCGTCATCGAAATTCACACCGGTGCCTATTACGAAGCCACGGCCGCAACGACGAACACCCGCATTGTCGAGGAATTGGAAAAAATCCGGGAAGCGGCGAAGATCGCTGACGAATTAGGGCTCGAAGTCCATGCCGGTCACGGGCTGACATTTTTGAACGTTCAACCCATCGCCGCAATTCCAGAAGTGGTTGAATTGAATATCGGTCATTTCCTTATCGGGGAAGCGGTATTCATGGGGCTCGATAAAGCCGTGCGTGAGATGAAAAAACTGATGCAGGATGTCCGCACGGGCGGTCATTATTAAAGGAAACATCTATGGCTGACGAAGTTACAATTATCGGCACGCCCGTATCGCCCTATGTGCGCAAGGTGTTGGCGCTTTTGGAGCTAAAAAAAATCAGCTATAAAATTGACCCGGTGGTTGCATTCTATACGGATGAAGACTTTCTGAAGATCAATCCGCTGCGCCGTATTCCGGTTCTTCTTCATGATGGGAATACCATTATCGATAGCTCGGTGATTGCCGCTTATATCGAAGAAACCTTTCCGACACCGAGCACGCTGCCATCATCCCCCGGTGATCGGGCAACAGCGCGATGGCTCGAAGAATTTTCTGACACGCGCATGGCCGATATTTTCCTGTGGCGCTGCTTCGGTTCAGTCGTTCTCAAGCCGGGCCTATGGAATGAAGAGCGCGATCTCAAAACCTATCGCGAAACATTGGCCGGGCCGGTCGTTGAAATCATGGACTATCTCGAAACCATTGCGCCCGAAGATGGCTTTCTGTTCGGCGATATTGGCCTGGGCGATATTTCGATTGCGATCATATTCTGGAATATGCGCGTCGCGCGTTGGCAGCCTGATCCAAAGCAATGGCCGAAAGCGGCTGCGTGGATCGCCCGGACAGAGGCGCACCCGGCGCTGGCGCGATCGACGGATTGGGCGATGGCTATGCTGCGAACGCCTGTGCCGGCACAAAGAGACAAGGCAATCGAAATTGGTGTGCCGGTCACCGACGAGACCTATCTTCGCGCCGTAGAGCCTACGCGCGGGCCGATGAGCCAGTTTTAGGGCCAAGCCAGCATAAAGGCCAAGATTGAGGAAAAGTCATGATTATCGGAATCGGTAACGACATCATCGATATTCGCCGCGTTGAAAAAACCTTGGCGCGGCACGGCGAGCGATTCACCCAGCGGCTCTATACCGAGATTGAACAGGGGAAGTCTGACCGCCGCCACAACCGGGCGGCATCCTACGCCAAGCGATTCGCCGCAAAAGAAGCCTGCGCCAAGGCTTTAGGGACGGGAATTTCACGCGGGGTCTATTGGCGCGATATGGGGGTGGTGAATTTGCCGGGCGGCAAACCAACCATGAATTTAACCGGCGGTGCCGCAAAAAGATTGGCGGAAATGACCCCGGACGGCCATGTTGCCTCTATTCATTTGACCATCACCGATGACTTTCCTAACGCCCAAGCCATTGTCATTATCGAGGCGCAGGCTAAATAGAGTAATCTTCCTGGGCATTCGGTCGGGGCAAAACGAGGTATCTGGCGTATGGCGACACCTGACAATGGCGGCGAAGTGGTTGTAAATCCTACCGCTTCCGATGATGCAGTAATTGCCAATGCCGCGAATGAGCCAGAGAATAAATCCATGAAACAGTCTCAACCGCCTATGACCGCCGCTGAAGAAGCGTGGGATCTTGCGAAAACTGTCCTCGTGGCGGTGGCGATTGCGCTTGTTTTGCGGATTGTCATTTTCCAGCCGTTTAACATTCCGTCCGGGTCTATGAAGCCGAACCTGTTGGTCGGTGACTTTCTTGTCGTGTCAAAGCCGACCTTTGGCTACTCAAAAGCGTCATTGGTGTATCCGCTGACCCGACTTCCGATAGAGGGGCGGATTTTTGCGAGCACGCCAGAGCGCGGTGACGTGGTCGTCTTCAAGAATAAAAAAGATGGCAACAAGGATTATATCAAGCGCGTGATCGGGATGCCCGGCGACCAGATTCAAATGCTGGGTGGTCGCCTTCATATTAATGGTCAGGCCGTTCAAAAAGAATTTGTCGAAATCGCCGAAGACGTCTGCGGTGGTGGTGATGCGCCGACCTATCGCGAGACCCTTGATAATGGGGTTTCCTATCTGGTTCAGGAATGCTCGGGCGATGATGGCGCACTCGACACAACCGCGGTCTATCATGTGCCTGCCGGGCATTATTTCATGATGGGCGACAATCGCGACCAATCCCAAGATAGCCGTGTCGTTTCTTCGGTGGGTTACATTCCGCTGGACGATATTGTTGGCCGCGCTGAGCGCTTTTTCTTTTCTGTGGATGGCGCAAAAACAAGTTTCTGGGAAGTTTGGAAATGGCCATTCGCAATTCGCTATGGCCGCATCCTCGATAAGGTTGAATGAGCAAACATAATTTTGCCGCGCTGGAAAAAAAATTCGGACACAAATTTTCTGATCCGACTTTACTAAAACGCGCGCTTACCCATTCCAGCCTTTCTGGCGGCGATAGTTCTGTCCGTGATTTGGAGCGCCTTGAGTTTCTTGGTGATCGGGTGCTCGGCCTGCTGACGGCCGAAGAGCTGTGGCGCAAATATCCGCATTTCAATGAGGGCGATCTCGCGCCGCGCCTCAATGCGCTGGTCCGCAAAGAAACCTGCGCCAAGGCCGCGCTTTTCTTTGGCGTGGATAAATTTATTCTGATGTCGGAATGGGAGGACAGCGCTGGCGGGCGGCGGAAAACTGCGATCCTCGGCGATGTCATGGAGGCGCTTTTAGGGGCGCTTTATGTCGATGCAGGGCTTGAGGCCGCGCGCAAGGTTTTTGACCTGTTCTGGACAGAGAATATCGAAGATCTTTCGCGCCTTCACAAAGACCCGAAAACTGCGCTTCAGGAATGGAGCCAGCACAAAAAACTCGGCACCCCGAGTTATAATGTCCTTGATGCCGAAGGCCCGGCCCATGCGCCCGCCTTCACCATTGAGGTCCGCATAAAGGGTGCAAAGCCAGCCACCGGAGAAGGGCGTTCGAAACGCGAAGCCCAAATGGCGGCGGCGCGCGCTTTCCTTGAAAGGGAAGGCGTGTGGAATGAGAAAAGAAAATCGAAATAATACCGCGTGTCATTGATACACTGACGGTTTTTTACAGGTTCTAGAATGACAGAAAATAGCGAAACCCAATGCGCCGTGATCGCCGTTATTGGCGCGCCAAATGCGGGGAAGTCCACATTGGTCAACGCGCTGGTTGGCGCGAAAATTTCAATCGTAACGCAAAAGGTTCAAACCACGCGGGCGCGCGTTCGGGGCATCATCACCGAGGATCAATCGCAATTGGTGTTCATTGATACGCCCGGTATTTTTGCGCCGCGCCGCCGTCTGGATCGCGCCATGGTCGCCGCCGCGTGGGACGGTCTTTCCGGTTCCGATCAAACGCTGTTGGTGATTGATGCGCCGATGTATTTGTCCGGCGAGGCTGAGCGCGGGCAGGCGGGCAAATCACGCGCCGACACAGACCGCATCATCGAGGGCCTTGTCAAAGCGGACCGCAAAGCGGTTCTGGTTTTAAACAAGATCGACGATATCGCGCGGCCAAAACTTTTGGCGCTGGCGCAGGAATTGAACGAAGCAGGCGTGTTCACTGACGTCTTTATGATCTCGGCGAAGAATGGTGACGGCCTTAATGATCTAAAATCATTTTTGATTAAATCCGCGCCAAATGGGCCGTGGCTTTACCCCGAAGATCAGCTATCCGATATCTCCGACCGGCTTATGGCGGCTGAGGTCACGCGCGAAAAGGTATTTTTGCGCCTGCATCAGGAATTGCCTTATGACACCACGGTCGAGACCGAGAGCTGGAAAGAGACAAAAAACGGTATACGTATCGACCAGACAATCTATGTGGCACGCGATAGCCAAAAAGGCATCGTGTTGGGCAAGAACGGTCAAACCCTGAAAGTCATCGGGCAAGCCGCGCGCGAAGAGCTTACCGAACAACTGGGCGTGCCGGTGCATTTATTCCTTCATGTCAAAGTTCGCGAAGGCTGGTCAGAGGAGGCCGCACGCCTTCGGCAAATGGGCCTTGATGTGGTTGAATAATGGGCTGTACCGAAAAGGCTAGCGAGTGGAATTCACGGACACAGGCATAATTCTCGATGCGCGGGCCCATGGCGAGACACACGCCATCGTGGACGTCTTCACCGAAGAGCATGGCCGGTGGGCGGGGTTGGTTTATGGCGGTCAGGGGCGGCGCATGCGGCCGTTATTGCAGCCGGGAAATGTGGTCAACGCCGATTGGAAAGGGCGCGGCGAAGATACGCTCGGGCATTTCACGCTAGAGATGGTTCATGCCCGCGCCGGTGAAGCCATGGGGGAGCGCCTATCGCTGGCGGCGCTATCGGCGGCTTGTGCGGTTGCACTTGCGACCCTGCCAGAACGTGAAGCTCATGCTCGCGCTTTTTCGGCGATGTCGGTATTGATGGCGACGCTTGATGATATTGATGTGTGGCCGGCGCTTATGGCCCGGTGGGAGCTGGGCTTGCTCGCAGAACTTGGTTTCGGGCTGACGCTAGATCGGTGCGCGGCGACCGGGGCGCGAGAGAATTTGATTTACGTTTCACCGCGATCGGCCTGCGCCGTCTGCGAGGAAGCCGGTGAGCCGTATAAGGATAAACTATTACCGCTGCCGGCATTTCTGCGTGGGGCAGCGACGACGGCAACACCCGGAGAGGCGCTACAGGCGCTCGAAACGACGGGCTATTTCATTGAAACGCGGATTTTGCATCTATCGAATAAGCAATTACCCGAAGCAAGGCGACGGGTAATTGAACTATTGGAAATGCAAGCGGAAAGCTGAGCCTTGGTCATTGCGGACTTGATCCGCAATCCATTGTTACATCAAGACCAATTCAGCATGCAGCGCACCGGCGGCTTTGACTGATTTGAGAATATCAATCAGCTCACGCGGACCAACGCCAAGCGCGTTGAGGCCCTCGATCAAATCCGACAGGGAGACATTTTCGTCAACTTCGGCAATGCGCCGTTCCGGGTTCTGATCGACCGTGATGGTCGTATCGGGCAGGACAATTGTCTCGCCGCGACGAGAGAACGGGTTCGGTTGTGATACAAAAGGCGTTTCGCGAACGGTGATCGTCAGATTGCCTTGGGTAACTGCGAATTTCGAGATTTTAACATCCGCCCCAAGAACCACGGTGCCGGATTTTTGATCGATGACGATCCGCGCTTTTTGTTCCGGTGTGATGCTTAGGTTTTCAATCCGGCCGATCATGTGAACAGGGCTTAAGCCCGTGCCGGCCATCGCCAGTTCGATTGTGCCGGGGTCTTGTAGTGTCGCGATGGGTTTTCCGAAGGCTGTGTTGATTGCGGTTTCAATACGCGCCGCCGTCGTGAAATCCGGAGAGCGAAGGGAAAGTCGCAATGTTTCCATTGAGCCGAAATCAAAGTCGATTTCGCGTTCGATCCGCGCCCCTTGCGGGATGGAGCCGCTGGTCGGTGCACCAAATTTGACCGACGCAGCTTCGCCTTCGGCGCTAAAGCCGCTCGCCAATACGGGGCCTTGCGCAACCGCATAGACCTGACCGTCGCCAGCATGTAGCGGCGTCATAATCAACGTGCCGCCCAAAAGGCTTTTGGCATCGCCAATCGCCGAAACCGTAATATCGATTTGTGATCCGGCGCGCGCAAAGGGCGGTAGGGTGCCCGTTACCACAACCGCAGCGACATTGCGCGGGCGGAAATCTTCGCCCTGCACATTCACGCCCAGACGTTCAAGAAGGCTTGAAAGCGCTTCCTCCGTATAGGGCGAATTGCGCATACCGTCGCCGGTGCCATCAAGACCAACAACAAGACCATATCCAACGAGATCGTTTCCGCGAACGCCTTCGATATTGATGATATCTTTCAGGCGGACTTCTGCGGCGGCATCAACGCACATCAGAAATCCGGCTAGAAAGGTCGCGAAGAACAGTTTGAAATTTTGGAACATGGTTATCTTACGTAATTGACGAATGACAGTTGAGAGATACGCGCAGTAACGAGATAAGACGCGTCTAGCTGCGACTCGAGTTGTTGCAGCATCGATGCGGCTTCATAAGGATCGCGCGCAGTACGTTCGTTATAGGTTGCACCAAGGGCAGTCGCTTCAGCTTCGAGCCGGGTGTCAGCGGCGACCATGCGTTCCTCCGCGGCGCCAACGCGCGCACGAATGGTGACAAGGTCTTCGGTTGCTTCGATCATGCCGGCTGCGGCGCGGGTCAACGCTTGTTCCCGGTCTGGCCAGGTTGTGTTTTCGTTGGCGATGACAGCGGTTGAAAGGCCGCGCAGCAGGTCTTTTACCGCTTGTTCGTCGGCTTTCGCGCTATAATTGATTAGCTCGCCTTCGGAAATTTCCGTACGCGGTGCGAGGCCGTCGCCACCGAGATAAATATTCGTGGCAAAGCCACCGGCGGGGTCGTTGAAATAGGTATCGAGATCCGCTTCGCGCGTTGCGGCGTCAGGCGCAGCGGCAAAGATCGCGCGAATATCGGTCAACAAAGTTTCCGCATCGGCCAATGACGGTTGGTTGGTCGCATCGCCTGAGAACAGGCTGCGGCCTTCATAGCGGGTGTTGAACGCAGAAATCGCGGCATCAAGCTGTAATCCCGCCTGGGTGGCAGCGATATTGATGCTTTGTTCGTCATTGCGGCCAATGGCGCTCAACATATTCGTTGCATTGGTTTCAACGCCATCGGTTGAGCGCGTAAGGGCGACTTGCGCGATTTGCGCACGGCCGAGGGATCGCTGCGTTGCGGCCTGCATCAACTCAACGTCGGAAATTGCCTTGCGGAGCAATTGGGCGTCGCCGACACTGCCGCCAAGTTCGGCTTCTAAATCGGCAATGCGTCCCGTCACCACTTCGATCCGGGCTGCTTCGGCTTTTGCTTTCGTATCGGCGATTGATGTGTTCAATCGGCTATATTGAAGCATTGATGGAAATCCATAGGAGTTCATTTTAAATCTCCATCAGTCTGCGCATCATTTGATCGATGGTCTCAAGAACGCGCGCATTCGCGGCATAGGCCTGCTCGATCACTAAAAGGTCCTGAAGCTCGCGGTCTGTATCGACACCGCTTTCGAGCTGTTCCGCTTCGCTAAGGCTTGTGGCCAGCGTTGCCGATGTTGCTTCCTTGGAAGAAGCATCCACGCGCGCACCAGCGGCGAGGGAGGTCATATGCGAAAAGCTTTCCGCGGCCGTCAGATCGCCAGCGGTTTGAAGCGCTGCATGCTGCGGGCGGTTATCGGCGAGCGCGGAGAGCAGGGAACGAACAAACGCATCCGTACCCGCTGCTTGCGGTACCACCGAGCCGATACCGTCGCGAATACGCGAAGGCGATCCGCCCTGAGAAGAATCGACAAGGGCGTTGACCGAAATACGGCCAGCGAGACCGTTGAGGTTAGCAACATCCGCATTTGCGCCCGCATCGGTAAAAATGCCGGGATCGCCAGGGTTAAGCGTCGGGTCAACCGCCGGGTCGGAAAGGCGGCTGGCAATGTCATAGGCTAATGCATCAAGCGCCAACGCCATTTCAGGGACGGTGACGTCACGAACATTAAATAAGCCGGCGACCGCACCATCGCGCGGCGATTGTCCGCTCGGCCCGCCGGGGGTGATGTCGTTACCGTCTATGGTCAGGCCAGATAGCGTGCCCGCACCGTTATTATAGGTAAGGTCCGCCGTGACGACCGGTGACGGCGTAAATTCAATCGTCTTCGCCGAGCCAGCAAGCAGGAATACACCTTCGGTCGTCATAAGATCGACCTTGCCATATTCACGCTGAATTTCTTTTACCGGAATATTCTCATTGACGAGATCAACGAGTTGCTGACGCTGATCAAGAAGCGCGTTTACATCTTTGCCGGTGGCAAGACCGCGACTGATCGAGTCGTTGAGGTCTTCGATCGTTTGCAGCGCATCATTCACTGACTTCACGCGGTTGCTGATTTCCATATCCGCATCAGCGCGGATCTGTTGATAGCCTTCGGCGGTTTTGTTCAGTGCACGGGTAAGTTCTTGCGCCGTGGAAACCACTTTTTGCTGAAGTGCAGCGCTGTCGGGTGTCTCTGCGAGATTGCGCAAAGAGGCTTCGAAATTGTTATATTTCTGGAACAGGGAAGTGGGGTCTTCGACACCGCCCAACAGGTCTGAAACCCGCGTCATCGCGCCAGCATTGGCACTGAAATAGGCGAGTTCACCGTCAACAATGCGGCGCTCATAGGTGAGCGCGGGGTTTGTCGCGCGGGAGATCCCCGCAACGGAAACGCCAGCGCCTTCGCCGCCGGTTGTCTGCTCCGCCAGATGCACAGTACGCCGGGCATAACCCGGCGTAAGCGCATTTGCGATATTGTTGGACGTAACGCTTACGCGTTTCGAAGCAGCAGTAAGGCCAGAACTGGCATTATAAAGCGCTTGGGAGATTGTCATGATGACGTTCCCTTCCTACTAACGACAACAATTACCGAATAATGTCGGTGGTCTCCTGAAGCATTTCGTCAACGGTCTGAATAATTTTCGCGTTAGACGAATAAGCGCGTTGTGTCTGGATCAAATCGGTCAGTTCTGACGCGATGTCAGTGGTCGATTCCGCGAGTGAATACCCGTTTGTGAAACCCGCAGGGCCATCACCAGCATCCCAGAAGTAAACGTCACCACTTGATGGCGTCACCACATAGGCTGAGTTTCCAACCGCATCGAGACCCGCAAAGTTTGGTACGTCAGCAACAGGGATCTGATAGAGCGTGCGACGGAAGCCGGTGTCATAGACCGCCTGCAAGTAGCCGCCTTCATCAATTTCCAGGCTGCTGAGATTACCGATCTGCGAACCGTCTTTGGTCACGCTCAATGGCGCAAAATTCGCAGAAAGCTGCGTCAGCGGTGATGGCTCACCCGACGTGCCCACGAAAACTTCCATCGGTGCGCCCGCAGTGTTCAAGCCAATACGGCCTGTCGCCGCATCATAGGTGGCACCAGCACCGGCCGTGACCGAGGCAATATTACCGCCACCAGAGACACTATCGTCGAAGGTCACAGTAAATGTTGCAATCGAAACCGCAGGATCACCAGCATCGTCATAGACATTCACCGTCCATTCGTTACTTGCGCCCGTTGCGGGAACGGTCGGTGTAAATTCGAAATTAAGTGATTGCGAACGGCCAAGCGTATCGAAATATTCAACCGGCAAATCATAGACCGTACCCGCCGCACCAGCTTCGGTTTGGGTCGCAGGCAGGTTCACACCCAGTTGGATATTCTGGGTAGGAGAGGCGGCGTTCTGATTAAGGTTCACGCGAACTGGCTCAAGCCCCGCAGAACTATCACGCGGCGGTGCCCCAACATCACCGTTCACATCTGCAGGCCAGCCCATCAGGTAAAGGCCGCTAAGCGTACGGAGATAGCCTTGATCGTCGGTGTTGAATGACCCTGTTGACGTTAACATCAAAGACCGGTCACCGGCGGATGAATTCACGCCGCCAAGATCGGTAACGGGCAACATGCCGCGTCCGTCGATTGCGATATCAGTTGAGTTTGTTGTCCCGATCAGTGGGCCTTGTGCGCTGGCGTCGCGATAGGTGACGGCGCGCACACCACCGGCGGAGTAATCGCCTTTTGTCTGTGCAAGAACCATATCGGCGAACATCGTGTCCGCGCGTTTATAGCCATAGGTTTGGGAGTTTGCGATATTGTCGGAAATGGTGCCAAGTTTAACAGAATTAACGGCCAGCCCCATCACACCAGCGTTCAGCGACGACGAAATGCCCATAAATAAGCTCCATTCCGGAAAAAATTTTACTACAGGCGTTAGTCATATCTCCGCTTGATTTAAAGAAGAGCTAATGAAACGAATTGTTTTTCATTTAATTTGGGTTCAGCAGAGTAATGGCGATACGCCGATTTTCTGCCGCTAGCGGATCATCTGCGAAAGGTTCTGTGTCCGCTTTTCCCGTAACCTGAACAATTTGCCCCGACGGAATGCCGCTTTTTATTAACATCCGCCGTGCGGTGTGCGCGCGATCCGTTGACAATTCCCAATTCGAATAATCGGCAGAATTTGAAAAGGCGCGGCTATCGGTATGACCCACAATGGCCATCTCATTACTGACGGTACCTAACACCGGCCCGATAACAGAAAGCAAATCATGCATTAGCTGTGATGGTTCCGCAGAGCCAATGTTATAAAGAGACTTCCCATCCATATCGACAAGTTCAATTACCAAACCGTCAGGGGTCATCCGTGTTTGGATATGTTTTGCGAGGGTGTCTTCCATCGCATTAACAGATTGTGAATCGATTGCGTCCTGAATCTCTTCTAATTTGTTTGCGCCCGCATTGGCGTCAATGCCGGTTCCGGCTTTGTCTGCCGGACCTTCAATCGGTTCTTCGCCGCCTTCGACCGGGCGTTCCTGCGCGTTAGGGAATTCATCGCTGGCACCGGCCTTGTCGCGGGATAAATCGCGCGATTCAAAGACTGATGAGCCTTCCAATGCGCCGTTACCGCCGCCGGAAACTTTACTGATCGGAATTGAGGGGTTGAAATAATCCGCAAGGCCTTTGCGCTGGTCTTCGGTTGTCGCGTTCAACAGCCACATCAAAAGAAAGAAGGCCATCATCGCGGTCACGAAGTCCGCATAGGCAACTTTCCACGCACCGCCATGGTGTCCGCCCCCGGCGATCACCTTCTTTTTCTTTATAATTATTGGCGCTACCGCTTTTGCCCCGCCGGCCATTCGAATTACCCAACACAACTTTTTGCACTTACTACACAGCGTTAGCGGTAAATCGTTTATACGCCTTTTATGCGTTTACTCTATTTATAGCTATTCGTGGTTCAAATGGACCCAAATTGGCACACGGGTATCAAGGTAGAGTTTTATGCGCGAAGGCAGCGCGAATATCATCAAGCGTAAAATGGAAGTTTCCGGCCGCGATAAGGGGCCGGTGGAGTTGATCGAAAATGTGCCGACGCAGATCGGCGCGCAGGCTGTTGCTGCATTTTCCGAATATTACGGCGAGAAATGCGAAGTGACCGAAGCGAAGCCCGCAGAATTTTGCCGGCTTGGTGACGCATTATCCGCTTATGGGGCCGAAACCGCGATTTACCATTTCCGGCAAAATGGCGAAGCTGAGTTCATTCTCCTGTTTGATATGGAAACATCACTGCGCGCAGCGGGGTGGTCATTGTCTGGCTCGCGCGATCTTCCCGGAGAGATGCCCGAAACCGTTAGTGCTATTGATCGGCGCCTGGCGAAAAAAGTGGCGATCCGGTCCGCGGAATGTGCGTTCGACAACGCACAAAAATGTGGCTTGGTGAATGGCGGCATTGAGCTATTGGCCAGTGGCGGCGATCCGCGACGGTTTGAATTTAATGATCCGCAGCAAAAATCTGTGATATTCTCCGTAAACGTACAAACGATCGAAGGGGATTCGCTTGGCATCGTGACGATGATCGTCGCAGAAAAGTCACTGATGGCGATGCGCACCTATTACGACACAACGCTCGTCGAAGCGGAAGAAAAATGGCAGCGTGACCTGGCGAAACTGGCTGCGATCTCGCCCATTTCCATGCGCGCGGTTTTGACCGAACAGATGATCGACATCCGGCGTTTGATGAACCTCAAAGCAGGCGAGGTGATTAACCTCAGTGCGGCGACAATTGACGATGTCGTCGTATATCCGGCGCTGAAATCGAAATCCAAGCTATCGCTCTCCGGCGCGCTTGGAAATCGCGAAGGTGCTCGCGCACTCAAAGTTACCGATATAAATATCTAAAAATCGCACAAAAAATGGGCGTAAATGCTGACTGGTTTGCCATTTGACCAGTGACCGCGAGGCGTGCAGAGTCCCGGCTTCAACAATTTGATTCCTGAGGGGCCGCCAAATGACTTTCAGAACCCATGCCGCGATTGCGGCATTGACCATGCTAACGCTCGGAGCCTGTGGCCAGAGCGGCGACAAAGCCAACGAAACGACAAAACCGGCACAGCAAAGCGCCGAGGACGAGACGACACTAGAAGGCTCGTCCGTTGTTCTCGCGCCCTTAGATGAAGAAAACCTGCGTGCGCGGATTGCGAAATTGTCCTCCGATGAGTTCGAGGGCCGCGCGCCGGCGTCGAAGGGCGGAATGAAGACCCGCGAATATTTAACCGCCGAGATGCAGCGGATCGGACTTGAGCCCGGTAATGGCGATAGCTACGAGCAGAAAGTGCCATTGGTCGAATTAACGGTCGAACCGGAACAATCAAACCTGATGATTGACGGCGAGCTGATCGAATATGGTTCCGAAGCGGTATATTGGACCAAACGCGTCGTGGAAGATGTGTCCTATACGGATAGTGATCTGGTTTTTGTCGGTTACGGTGTTGTTGCGCCGGAATATGGCTGGAATGACTACGCTGATATCGATGTGACCGGAAAAACCGTTGTCATGCTCGTTAATGATCCCGGTTATGCGAGCGGCGATGATGCGTTCTTCAAGGGCCGCGCCATGACCTATTATGGTCGTTGGACATATAAATATGAAGAAGCGGCGCGTCAGGGCGCTGCGGGTGCATTGATCATTCACCAGACCGCACCGGCGGCGTATGGCTGGAATGTTGTCGAGGGCAGTTGGACCGGGCCACAGCTCGATCTCGAACGCCCTGATGGCGGCGAGGGCCGTGTCGCGCTTGAAGGCTGGATACAAGAAGACATCGCCCGTGGCCTTTTCGATAAAGCCGGGCTTGATTTTGATGCATTGACCGCCGCCGCAAAAGAGCGCGGGTTCAAAGCGGTTGAAATGGGCGACCTTCAATCGTCTGCGACCTTGAAGAATACGGTTCGGCGGAGCGAGTCGGCGAATGTTGCGGGTGTTATTCCGGGAACGGAGAACCCGGACGAATATGTTCTTTATATGGCGCATTGGGACCATCTCGGCTTTAATGCGACGGTGACCGAAGGCGATGCGATTTCTAACGGCGCTGTCGATAATGCAACAGGCACCGCGGGAATTCTGTCGATTGCCGAAGTTTTCATGAATTCTGAAACCCGGCCCAAACGCTCGCTTATGTTTGTTGCGGTCACGGCCGAAGAATCGGGCCTTTTGGGGTCGGCCTATCTTGCGGAAGATCCGATTGTACCGCTTGCGAACATTGTCGGCGGGATCAATATCGATGGTGTTCTGCCAATGCCACCGGCAAAGGATATTATCGTTGTTGGATATGGCGCGTCAGAGCTTGAAGACCTTTTGAAAAAAGCGGCGGACAAGCGTGACATCTATTTGCGACCGGATGCCGAGCCGGAAAAAGGCTATTTCTATCGCTCCGACCATATCTCGCTGGCGAAAAAGGGCGTGCCTATGCTCTATGCCGATAGCGGGATTGATCTCGTCGATGGCGGTGAAGATGCGGGCCGTGAATTGGCAGAGAATTATACGGTCAATCACTATCACCAGCCGTCGGACGAATATTCGCCCGACTGGGATTTGACCGGCATGGCTCAGTCAATGACCATCTTCGCCGAGGTCGGTGCCGATATGGCGTACACAGATATCTGGCCAAACTGGTATGACGGTAACGAGTTCCGCGCATTGCGCGATGAACAACGCCAATAGGTTGAAAATCGCACTGAATCCTAGATTTGGTGCGTAGTTATCCACCCCATAGCGAACGCGGCTATCGTGCCTGTTCGCTATGGAGGAGGTGCTTATTGTTCAAGAACGGTCGGCCAGTTTTCGTCCGCAAGTTCGATAAAACCCGGAATGTCTTTGATCCAATCTTGCTGAACCTGTTTGTTGTAGTTCAGGTAGAGCTTGTCATCGACAATTTTCCAGACCGTGGGATCGCCCGGCGCGGTGTAACCTTGTGACACGGCCCAAGCGCAATAGCCGCCATATTGCGGCGCGTAGGCCGCAGGGTCGGCAATAAAGGTCGCGCGGTTTTCCGCCGACGCAAAGCGCCATGTGGCCCCTTTATATTTGTAGAAGAATTCCTTTTTGCCTTTGGTTGGCGTTTCTTCGGTGAAGTAGGCAACTGCGTCATAGCCGCCGACGGCGACATCGGAGAAGCGCCCGGTATTGATGGGATCTTTCGCAAATGCAAAACCGGTTACGGTTGCAACTGCTACGAGCAGTGCAATTATTTTTCTAACCATGGTGTTTTCCTTTGAAGTCAATTTCGGCCGAAAGGTAAGAACCCTAATTCGGCGAGGCAAAACACAACGCATCACGAGATGGCGAGTTCGACACTGAAATGTTCGACATTGGCGACAGCAAACAATATTGCAGAAACCGCTGGAACATCAGAATGATCGTGATAGCGTATCGGAAATTTCGAGATGGGAGAGCAGGATGCAGCTTCAGAAAATACTCAAGACGGTCGGAATCGCAGCCAGCGCAGTAGCGCTTTCCGTTTCGGCCCATGCGGCCCCATCGGATGATCTGACCGAGCTGTTTGACGAATATTGGGCGAATGAAATGGAGGAGAATCCATTCAGCGCGACCTATTCGGGCGTGAGTGGTTATGAAGCTGAGGTTCCTAAAGTTGCGCCCGAAGACCATGCGCGCCGCCGCGCCGAAGCCGAGCGGTTTTTAGAGCGCTTGAACGAAATCGATCTGGCGGCCCTATCCGCAGAGGAGCAACTCAGCGCAAAATTATTGGCGTTTATTCTTAAACATGATGTCGCGTTGTCGGCCTTTGATAGCTGGCGCATCCCGTTTTTGGCGGATACCGGGTTTCATACGGATTTTGGCTATATCGTGAGCGCAACACCGTTCCGTACAGAAAGCGATTACGAGAACTATATGGCCCGCCTTGAAGCGTTGCCGGAATATATCGAGCAAAATATCGAAAATATGCGCAAGGGATTGCGTGACGGCTTCACCCAGCCAAAAGAGATAATGCCGCTGATTATGCCGTCATTTGCGGCGCAGATAAAAGAAAACCCGGAAGAGCATTCCTATTTCGCACCGTTCAAAAATTACCCGGCGACGATTTCGGAAAAAACGCAGCGCCAAATAACCGCCCAGGGTAAAGAGGTCATCGAGACGAAAATCATTCCCGCTTATGAGCGGCTTTATGAATTCATGAATGAAGAATATTTGCCCGGCGCGCGCACAACGCTGGGTGCCTATTCATTGCCGAATGGCGAGGAATTATATGCGGCGCTTGTTCGTTATTATACGACGCTTGACGACGCCACGCCCGAGCAAATTCACAAACTTGGCCTTAAAGAAGTTAAGCGCATCCGCAAGGAAATGGATGAGGTCACCAAAGAAACAGGTTTTGAAGGATCGTTCAAAGAATTTATCGAATATCTCCGTACGGACGAACAGTTCTATGCGAAAACGCCAGAAGCGCTGCTCGAACGCGCGGCGTGGCTCTCAAAGGATATTGATGGGCGACTGCCTGCGTTTTTCGGAAAGTTGCCGCGCCAACCCTATTCGGTTGAGCCGGTGCCGGAAGATATTGCGCCGAATTACACCACGGGCCGGTATGTTGGCGCGCCAGCCGATGCGGATCGGGGCGGACAATATTGGGTGAATACCTATGCGCTCGACAAACGCCCGCTTTATGCATTGCCCGCATTGACGCTGCACGAGGCGGTACCGGGGCATCATTTACAAAGCGCATTGGCGCTGGAGCTTGAAGGCACGCCGGAATTTCGCAAGCAATTCTACCCCCACGCCTATGGCGAGGGATGGGGGCTATATTCGGAAAAGCTGGGCGTGGAAATGGGTATCTATCAAACGCCTTATGATCATTTCGGCCGGCTTTCCTACGAGATGTGGCGGGCATGCCGATTGGTAATCGACACCGGGATTCACGCAAAAGGTTGGACCCGCGAACAGGCGATGGATTATCTCGCATCGAACACGGCGCTATCGCTTCATAATGTTCAAACCGAGGTTGATCGTTATATCGCGTGGCCCGGCCAGGCATTGGCCTATAAAATGGGTGAATTGACGCTGTGGGAATTAAGAGCGAAAGCCGAAAAAGAATTGGGTGACGATTTCGATATTCGCGTGTTTCATGATGCAGTACTGACGAGCGGCGGATTACCGCTGGAATTGCTGCGTGAGCGGATAAACAAATATATTGACGACGAAAAAAAGAAGTAAAAACCAATGAAGCTTGAGATAGAAACCGAACGGTTGCGCCTTCGGGTGCACCGTCTTGATGATTATCCAGCGATCAAAAAACTCTGGGCAAACCCCGAAGTAACGCGCTTTATCGGCGGCGAACCCAGAGGCGAAGAAGACAGTTGGTTGAAATTCCTGCGAATGGCGGGGCACTGGCATTTGATGGGCTATGGGTTTTGGGCGGTCGAAGAACGCGCCAGCGGCCAGATTATCGGCGAACTTGGTTTTGCGGAATTCAAACGTAACATGTCGCCAACGCCCTCGATCGTGCCCGAAATGGGCTGGGCGTTCGACCCCGCGTTTCATGGGAAAGGATTAGCTACCGAAGCTGCGCTAGCCGCGCTCGCATGGGGCGAAGAGAAATGGCCGGGTGAACGTCTGTCTTGCATCATCACGGCGGAGAATGCGCCGTCGATAAAACTCGCCGAACGGATTGGGTTTAAGGAATCTGCGACGACCGAATATCAAGGCGACGAGGTGTTCCTGTTTTTCCGCGAGCCGGGCGCTTAAGAAAAGGCTGAGCGATATTGCTCGCGCATGGCCTGTTTCTGGACCTTACCCATGGTGTTTCGGGGCAGGGCATCAACCCAGAAAAATTTGCGCGGGCGTTTGAAATCGGCGAGCGATGATAACGCCGCGTCGATCACCGATTGTGCCAGCGGCGCGGTTTCGGCGACCAGCACCGCAACCACCCCTTCGCCCATATCAGGATGGGGCACACCAATGACGGCGCTATCGGCGATACCCGGGATCGCGTCGAGGCATTGTTCGATTTCGATGGGATAAATATTGAGGCCACCAACGATGATCAGATCTTTTTCACGCCCCACCAACGAAAGCCGCCCCTCTTTATCGATGTGGCCGACATCACCCGTTTTAAAATAACCGTCATCGGTAAAGGCTTCGGCGGATTTGTCCTCTTTGCGCCAGTAACCGGCGCAGATATTCGGGCCTTTGACTTCGATTTCGCCAATATCTTCGCCGGATGCGACGCGTACGGATATACCGGGCAAGGGGAAGCCAACGGTACCAGCAATGCGATCACCTTTAAGCGGGTTAGAGGTGATCATACCGGCTTCCGACATGCCGTAACGTTCAAGGATTTTATGTCCGGTCCGTTTTTCGAAACTCTCAAATGTTTCCTTCGTGAGTGGGGCCGATCCGGAAATGAACAGACGAATAGTTTTACAATCCTCGAGGCCGAAATCTTCGTCCGCAAGAAGGCGGGTATAAAAGGTCGGTACACCCATCAATAAGGTAGCATCGGGAAGTTGTTTGCGGATTTGTGTCTTATTGAACTTCGGAAGAAAGATGATCTCTGCGGCGGACAGCATCACCGTATGAAGGGCAACAAAAAGACCGTGAATATGAAAAATCGGCAGCGCATGAAGAAGCACATCATCGCCAGAAAACCCCCATAATTCATTCAACGCTTTCGCATTCGAGCGGAGATTATCGTGGGTCAACATCGCGCCTTTCGAGCGCCCGGTTGTACCGGATGTATAAAGGATCGCCGCGAGATCATCAGGGCCACGGGCTTCGATATGAAAGTTTTCCGGCTCAAGCGCGTCAATCAATGAGCCGTCATGATCTGTGCCGAGTGTAAAACCTCGTGGGATATTTTGTGTGACCGCAGAAAGCGTCTTTTGCCGATCAGGCGCACAAACAAAAATCGCGGGGTCCGCATCTTTCAGAAAGTAATCAACCTCATCGGCAGTATAGGCTGTATTTAATGGAACATAGGTTAGTCCCGCACGCATGGCGCCCAAATAGAGCGCGACATTCTCCGGTGATTTTTCAACCTGCACGACGATGCGGTCGCCGGGTTTTGCGCCTGCTTTGGTCAAGCTTGCGCTTATGCGCGCGGAAAGCGCATCAATGTCGCCATAGCTATAGGTCGTCCCGTTCGGCAAGCGCAGAAAGGTTTTATCGGTGCGATCAGCGAATGCCGAATGAAGCGTTTCAAAAAAATTGGTCATATGACAACGCTAAGCGATTTTGTGATGTCTGACGAGCGTGAATTAAAACGCGTTTATCGGGGTTCTGAGATAGCTGATCCCATTGTCGTCAGGCGGCGGCATTTCGCCGGCGCGCATATTGACCTGCACCGAAGGCAAAATCAGGCGCGGCATGGAAAGGGTTTTGTCACGGGTTTCGCGCATCTCGACGAATTCGTCTTCGTTGATACCGTCTTTAACGTGAACGTTTTTCTCGCGCTGTTCGGCCACTGTCGTTTCCCACGCAAATTCGTCGCGGGTGGGGGATTTATAGTCATGGCACAAGAAAAGTCGGGTTTCCGGGGGCAGCGCAAATATTTTCTGAATGGACCAAAACAATGTGCGCGCATCTCCGCCGGGAAAATCGCAACGGGCCGTACCATAATCGGGCATGAATAACGTATCGCCCACAAAGGCCGCATCGCCAATGACAATCGTCGCACAAGCCGGCGTATGACCGGGAGTGTGCATAAAATATCCGTCGATCGACCCTAGGGAGAATTTTTCTTGATCGTCAAAGAGTTTGTCGAATTGGCTGCCGTCCCGCGCAAATCCGTTCTCGGCATTGAATACCTCGCCAAAGGTCGATTGAATAGTATCAATATGCGCGGAAACACCCAGCTTGCCGCCAAGCTTTTGTTTGAAATAGGGCGCAGCCGTTAAATGATCAGCATGCACATGGGTTTCAAAAATCCACTCAAGTTTCAGGTTGTTTTGTTTGATATAGTCGATCATCTTATCGGCGAACTCCGTCGAGGTTCGCCCGGCGGCGGCGTCGAAGTTCAGAACCGAGTCAATGACTGCGCACCGCTTTGTCGATGGGTCGGAGACAATGTGGCTCGCAGTAAACGTCTCCTCATCGAAAAAGGTCTTTACGTGTGGTTTCATGCTATTCTCCCCGAAAGCGTTATGATTGTTCAGGCGCGAATGCCGTACATAATGCGTCAATCACCTTTACCAAGCGCGGATCGGTAATCGAGTAATACACATTTTTTGACTCCCGCCGTGCACTGATCAAGCCCGCATCGCGCAAACGGCCAAGATCTCTCGAAAGGTGTGGTTGTGGTACTCCAATATCCGCTTCGATCTGGGATACATTTTTCTCACCTTCCTTCAAAGTGCAAGCGATTAACAGCCGGTTGGCATGACACAGGGTTTTCAAAAGCGCCGAAGCGTCCTGTGCATGGCGTTGTAGATCGCTGGTATCTGGTGTTCTAGACATGTGACTCCATACAATACTTGTCATTTAACATAAGTGATATATGTTAGACGTCAAGGCGCTAATAAGGAGCAGTAAATTGGAAAGCTTTACGCCAATATCGGCAATGATAGGCGGGGTGTTGATCGGCATTTCCGCGGTGCTCTTTATGCTCCTGAATGGCCGCATTGCCGGTATCAGCGGGATCATCGCGGGCGTTCTGGTACCGGGCGGAGATCGCGCGGACCGTTATCAGCGATTGGCGTTTATCGCCGGTTTGTTCATCGCGCCATTTTTGGTTTGGCTTGTTGAGGCGCGGCCGGCCGTGAATTTTCCGCAGCCACTTTGGATGGTGGTCATTGGTGGATTTCTGGTCGGGTTTGGTACGCGCTTGGGCGGCGGTTGCACCTCCGGCCATGGGGTTTGCGGCATTGCGCGTTTTTCTAAACGATCAATAGTTGCGACACTGACCTTTATGGTGAGCGCGATGATCACTGTGTTTGTGATAGGGCAATTCTATGGGTAATAATAAGAACATTTTAGCGTCACTGCTTGTCGGGCTTTTATTCGGTCTGGGCTTAACGGTATCCGGCATGGTCAATCCCGAGAAAATAATCGGCTTTCTCGACATAACCGGAAACTGGGACCCGACCTTATTGGTCGTGATGGCGAGTGCCTTGCTCACAACCTTCATTGGCTACCGTCTGGTATTCAAAAGGCAAAAGCCAGTTTTGGCCGACGCGTTTCAGATCCCCACGAAAACGGTGATCGACCGCCCACTGGTGTTGGGGGCAGTCCTGTTTGGGGTTGGTTGGGGAATGTCAGGCTTCTGCCCCGGGCCGGGGATAAGTGCCGCCGCGATTGGCGGGGTTATGCCGTGGGCGTTTATCGGCGCAATGGCCTTGGGCATGTGGTCGCGGGGCTATTTAAGGGCCTAGTCGCCAAAGTCCTTAAGGGCTACAAACCCCTCAGTTGTTTTGAAGCTCATAAAGGGTTTGACCATGTATGACGACAAAGTGGCCGGCGCGGAAAGCCGTTCCAATTTTGACCGCCAGCTTGAAAGTACAATCGACAGTGCAGCATCATGGTTAGCCGAACGCCAAAAGCCCGAGGGCTATTGGGTGGGTCGTCTCGAATCAAACGCTTGTATGGAGGCGCAATGGATTCTGGCCCTGTGGTTTATGGGGCTGGATGATCACCATTTGCGCCCACGCCTAGCCCAAAGCTTGCGCGAGACCCAACGGGAAGACGGCTCATGGGAAATTTATCACGATGCGCCTGCGGGTGATATCAATACCACTGTTGAAGCCTATGCGGCGCTTCGCTGTGTAGGTGACCGCGCGAGCGATCCACATATGGTCAAAGCGCGTGAATGGATTTTGTCAAAGGGTGGCCTTAAAAATATCCGCGTGTTTACGCGTTATTGGCTCGCGCTGATTGGTGAATATCCGTGGGAGAAAACACCGAACCTTCCGGTCGAAGTTATTCATTTCCCAAACTGGTTTGTTTTCTCGATCTATAATTTCGCGCAATGGGCGCGCGCGACGCTTATGCCGATTGCGGTTCTATCTGCGCGGCGTCCGTCAAGACCGCTGCCAAAGGGCCGGCAATTAGATGAGCTGTTTCCCGAAGGTCGCGATAAGTTCGATTATTCTTATCCACAAAAGCCCGGTGCAGGATTTCTCGATAAGTTCTTTCTTGGTGCGGATAAAGTGTTACATGCGCTGCAAAGCTTTGGCACGACGGCCAAGGTTGGCTTGGCGCGTAATGGCTCGGTCAAGCGTTGCCTTGAATGGATTATCGAGCATCAAGATGCAGATGGTGTTTGGGGCGGTATTCAACCGCCATGGATCTATTCCTTGATGGCGCTTTATAACGAAGGCTATGCGCTTGATCACCCTGTTGTCGCTAAGGGTTTGGGCGCGCTCGACGATCCGCGTTGGCGGGTTGATGTTGGCGATGCGACCTGGATCCAGGCATCGACCAGCCCTGTTTGGGATACGGTTTTGACGCTGCTGGCGTTCGATGATTGTGACCTTAACGAGCGCAAAGCCAAAGAGGTTGAAAAGGCGATCAATTGGCTTTTGGGCCAGCAGGTTTTGCGCGATGGCGACTGGAAGGTAAAATGCCCAAAGCTTGAGCCGGGCGGTTGGGCGTTTGAATATAAGAATTACTTTTATCCCGATACAGATGATACCGCTGTTGCGTTGATTGTTCTCGCGCCTTTCCGGAATGACCCGAAATGGCGTGAGCGCGGAATCGAGCAAGCGATTGATCGCGGCGTGAATTGGCTCATCGGCATGCAATGCAAAAATGGCGGCTGGGGCGCGTTCGACAAGGATAACGAAAAGCAAATCCTCACCAAAATTCCGTTCTGTGATTTTGGCGAAGCGCTTGATCCGCCATCGGTTGATGTCACGGCGCATATTATCGAGGCATTTGGCAAATTGGGGATCGGTAAAGACCATCCGTCAATGGTGCGTGCGCTCGACTATATTAAATCCGAGCAGGAAGCCGATGGCGCATGGTTTGGCCGGTGGGGTGTCAATTACATCTATGGAACCGGCGCTGTCCTGCCAGCGCTTGAGGCGATCGGCGAGGACATGTCCCAAGCCTATATCCGCAAAGCGTCCGATTGGTTGATCTTGCATCAAAATGAAGATGGCGGCTGGGGCGAGAGTTGCGCGTCCTATATGGACGTCAAGCAAATGGGCAAGGGGACATCCACTGCGTCACAGACCGCGTGGGCACTTATGGGGCTTGCGGCCGTCGGACGGCCAGAGGACGAGCGCGCGGTTGCGGACGGTATCGAGTTCCTGATCGAGCGTCAGCGCGACGGCACATGGAACGAGCCCGAATATACCGGCACGGGTTTCCCGGGGTACGGCGTTGGGCAAACGATCAAGCTCAATGATCCGTTACTCAAGGAACGGCTAAAACAAGGGCCTGAATTGTCCCGTGCGTTCATGATCAATTATAATCTGTATCGTCACTATTTCCCGCTGATGGCACTAGGCCGTGTTCGCGAGAAATATTCGATCTAGTTATTTATACGCGATTGCTGCGCTTGTCGGTCCGGCGAGCGGCAGTATTTCGGTGCGAGAGAAGCCCACTTCCTTGCACCAACCATCGAAATCGGCACCGGTATAATCGAAACCGTCGCCGGTTTCGACGAGCATATTCAACGACATCAATAAGCCAAAGGCGTTTTCGCGGCGCTCATCGTCAATGATGTTTTCAATGGCAATGAAGGCACCGCCAGAGGGCAGGGCTTCATACGCTTTGGTGATGAGCATTTTTTTGACGTCGAGATTCCAGTCATGGAGAATATTCCCCATGGTGATGATATCGACTTTTGGGAAGCTATCCTTGAAGAAATCAAGGTCAATCGCATCGATACGGTCGCTTAGACCCGAGTCCGCAATGCGTTTCTTTGCAATAGCCGTCACGGCAGGAAGGTCTGCGGATATACATTTTATATTGGGATGGCCTAGCGCAATGGCGCGTGCGAGCGTTGCGCCAGAGCCCCCAACATCGCAAAGGGTTTTGTAACCGGAGAAATCAAATTTCTCCGCAAGCGCCATAATATTACCGATTTGGATGCCTGTCATGGCATCAATGAATTGTTCGAGCCTTGCGGGGTCGTCATAAATTGCATCGAACAAAGGTTTGTCCGAGTTCTTTAATTCATTTTGCGCTTTACCCGTGCGCAACGCCTCGGTCAGATCACCCCAGGAATGATAGAGCCGTGCATTCGCCATTTCGAGGAAGCCACCAATATAGGCGGGGCTGCTTTTATTCAAAAACGCAGCCGTTTCCGGTGTGTTTTGATAGGTGGCATCGCTTCCATTGCCGTCTCGCAAAAGGAATTTCAGTGCGACCAGCGTATCAAAAAAGTCGGGGTTCGCGCGTGGGTGCAGCCCTAACGAATTGCAAAGTTCAACGCCGTTCATGGGCTTTTCAGATAGCTTGGTAAAAAGCCCAAGTTCTGTCGCGGACAGAAGCACCTTTGCGGGAAAAAATGCCGTTGCGGTCTGAAGGATATGGCCGGGATTTAAATCGTTCATCAAATACAACTCCCCATTTCGGCGAATTCTAACATTTCGCGAATTATGCGGCAAACGGAATAGGTCAAGTGCCGCAGGCACCATCCATTTGCGCAATCCATTCGCGAATTAGACCAACCCCTTCTTCATGGGTGACGCCGCGTCCTAACTCCGGCATCATTGCGCCGGGATCATTCGTCTCCATGCGATATACGAGGATCGACCGGTCCGGGTCACCGGGGACGATTCCGTGAATGCGTCCCCCTGTACCGGTACCGGCGGCAATCGGCGTTTTGCAGATCCCGAGGGATGCGCCCGTGGCATCCGGTTCCAAATCTAAACCGGAGGTATCTGCCGGTCCGTTGGGGTTATGGCAATGACTGCAATTGGCATCGAGATAGGCCCGCGCGCGCCGATCGAGCGGCTCGTCAAAATTAAGCCAATCTGCATTTCGCGGCGCTTCATCCGTCAATTCAGCGGTAAGCAACCCTTTGGCAATCCAGTGATCGAGTTGATTGAAGCCCGCGGCGAAGCTCGATTGTTTGTTGAGGTGACGCGCTTTGATCCCAATCGGTTTAATGGCTTTTGTGGTCGCGTTGGTGGCATGACATCCAGCGCATTGATTTACATTCGGCACCAGATACGCAAAGTCTTCGCTTCGTTCGTCAGGGCGATTGAGTGTCAACGGAATGATCGCGCCCGTGCGTTTTAAATATGCGTCGGTCTGTTCATCATTCCATAAATAGGCGACGGCATCCCAACCAGATTCCCGACGGGTCAGAATGCGCGTTTCGATCAAGCGAAGACCATGTAGATCCATCATGCGGCTCGAAACAGTTCGGGCGCGGTTGTAGGTAACCTCGTCCTTTGTGTCGGCCGTTGGATAATAGAAAGTCTTTGTAATGACGGTGCCAACAGGCATGTCAAACGCTTCATCAGGATTGTAAACGGACTGCGTTCCGTCCGGGAGCCATATCGTGCGCAATTTCAATGCATAATCTGAAAAAAGCGGCGTGGCGATATCATAGGGAATGACATTATCAGCGAGTGTCATTGTTTTCTCACGAACGGAGAACATACCCCAATCGCTTAACGCGTTGGGGTTTTCTTCTTCGTGAAAGGTAGGTTGCGTATCCTCCTCAGCGGCGCATGCAACAGCGCTTATTAGAAGTAACCCAAGGAAGATACGCCTGACGTAAATCGAAATACTCATAGATCAACGAGTGGTCCCTTCAGCGTCACCGGCGAAAGTTTTTCAAAGGTGCAATTGTGGGTGCCGTCCTCGACAATATGCGGGTTCTTGTTTCCGTTCGGACCATCAACATTTAACACCTTCGCGTCGCCATTCTGCACGCACAACGCATCACTTCCGGTGGCACCATCAACGGTATAGCCGTCCCAAAGCACATCCGGCAGCCGCCCTTGCGGACCGACTACGGCAAGCTTTAGTGCCTGAAGGTCCAGGCCGTCCGGGTTGTTTCCGCCGCCCTCAAAGCGATTGTCATAAACAAAAATACCATCGGGGTAGGGATCAAAATCATCCTGCATGTCGCTATTCCCAATATCGGAGGAAAATACGCTGGCGACGATGACATTGGCGGTTCGGTGATCGCGGATGGTGTTGTCAAAAATTTCGACATCGTCATTTGAATTGACGACAATACCAGACCCCGCAGGAATTGAGGCGACAGGGGTGCCTTTATGGCCGAAATTCTTTGTGTTGTTTTCAAATACATCGTTTTCGAAAACGCGGGTGCGTTCACCCGGTTGTTTCAAATTCGGCATATTAAAAACCAAAATTCCGCCAGTGTTATTGGTAGCGACATTGCCATAAACGTCGGCGTCAAAAGTATTTTCGATCTCGATACCGGCGACATTATATTCGGCGCGATTATTGCGGATGACGACATTATGTGACTGCCCGACATATAAGCCCGCATCTGAAGCGCCGATGGCGATATTTTCTTCCATCAAGAGATTTTGCACCTGGACCGGATAGATGCCATAGGCCCCATTTTTCGTTTTGGGTCCGTTGGTCCATTCCGTACGTACACGGCGGATGATGATATTCTCTCCCTCGGACACCTTGAGGGCATCGCCCTTGGTATCTTCAATCGCGAGGTCTTCAATCGTAAAATCACTGGCGGTGACCAATAACCCTTCAGCACCAGCCATTTGTCCCGCAAAAGACAGAACCGATTTGTCCATCCCTTTGCCGCGGATCGTTACGCCATCCACCGTAAGGCTGAGGGATCGATCGAATGAAAACCGTCCTTCTGGAATTTCGATAACATCGCCCGGCTTGGCATCAAGTAATTGTGCCATCAGCACCTCTTGATAGTCGGAATCTCCCTCGGGCGCTTTTGGTGTCTTCTCACCGCATGAAACAACAAAAAGAAATGCTGCGATTGCGAAGGCGGTCTTCCTCATAGTTACTCCCCTTAATAGTTCGAATTGTTCATTCCCTCTGCGCTCTTGTCTTGATTTTACTGGCGCACGCTTACAGCATTTCATGATGCCGGAATCGCAACAGGAATAAAAGGAAGCTTTGCATGTCACTGACGCGACGGAATTTGATGGGAAATGGCAGTATCGGGGCGGCGCTCCTGATGATGGGGAGCGCATGCTCGCGGCCTGATCAAAAAGCATCGAACGATCTAGCTGCGCTTGACGGCGTGGAAACGGCATCGCGGATCAAGTCGGGTGAGTTAAGCGCCGAAGAAGCGGTTGAGGCTGCGATTGAACGGACGCAGCGCATAAACCCTGAGATCAATGCGATCGTTCAAAAGACATTCCGCCGTGCACGCAAAGAAGCGGTGAGCGCATCGGGGCCGTGGGCCGGGGTGCCAACGTTCATTAAAGATCTCGACGATGTTACCGGTGTCGGTACCGCCTTCGGCAGCCGTGCCTTTCCCGGTTATCGCGGAAAGGAACAAGTCCCGCTCATTAACGAGTTTCTTGGCCTCGGCGTTGTTAGTCTCGGAAAATCAACGACCCCTGAGTTTGGTCTTTCAGCCACCACGGAACCACTTAGCAGCGGAAAAACCCGAAATCCGTGGAACACAAATCATTCGACAGGCGGGTCATCAGGCGGCGCAGCGGCCCTTGTGGCCAGCGGGGTTGTGCCGATTGCTCATGCCAGCGATGGGGGCGGGTCCATTCGAATCCCTGCGTCCTGTTGCGGCAATGTCGGGCTCAAGGTTTCACGGGGACGTAATCCGACCGCGCGTCCCGATGATGTTGTCGGGCCCATTCGCTTGTCCGTACACGGCGCACAAACGAGAACGGTGCGGGATACGGCCGCTATTGCGGCAGCGCTGGCGGTGCAGGACAACGGTCTCGAACCATTGCCTTTGATATCCGGCCCGTCTGAGCGCCGTTTGCGGATCGGTTTTACAACCCTGGGGCTTGGCGGCTTGCGGCCGGTGGCTGAGGTCGATGCTGCGACCCGTAATGTGGCTGCGCAATGCGAGGCGCTTGGTCATCAGGTTGAAGAAGTCGAACTGCCGATCGAGCAGGGGCTCGACGAGGATTTCAGCCTCTATTGGGCAGCCTTTGCCCATAGCGCGGTCACCTTTTGGGAGAAGAAAACTCATCTACCCAGAAACGGTATGGCATTCGAACCGTTCACGCTCGGACTGACAAAGCATTTCGAAGCCCATATGGACCGGTTTGACGGCGCGATTGCCCGTTTGCAAACCGTTGAAGGGATGATGAACGAATTCCACCAAAATTACGACGTGGTGTTATCTCCTGTCGTATCTGCGCCGCCGCCGGAGATTGGTTACCTTGATGGTGGGCTTGATTTTGAAACGACGCTGGACCGCTTGACAAGATATGTTCAGTACACCGCGCTCTACAATATAACCGGTGCACCTTCGATTTCGTTGCCCTTGAGCATGTCAGATAATGATCTGCCGATTGGCAGTATGTTTTCTGCAAATCTCGGGCAGGAGGCAATGCTGCTTGCGCTCGCCTACGAGCTTGAAGAGGCAATGCCATGGGCGGGGCGGCGACCACCCCTGTTTGGCTAGCGGCGATGATGGCGCGGTTGTCTAGGCAACCGCGTTGATAACGCTTTTGAAAAACTCGGTGCCGTCAGTGCCGCCAAGGAGTGGCGAAATCACCCGCTCCGGATGGGGCATCATGCCCAAGACATTTCCGGCATCATTGATGACCCCGGCAATATCGCGCGCAGAGCCATTCGGATTATCGACATACCGGAATGCGATCCGGTCTTCCGCTTCGAGCCGGTCCAGCGTTTCATCATCGGCGAAATAATTGCCGTCATGATGGGCGACCGGAAAATTCAGATAGCGGTCTTTGTCGAGGCCTTTGGTGAAGATCGAGCTGTTATTCTCAACACGCAGATTCACCGAGCGGCAAACGAAATCAAGGCCTGCATTGCGCATCAATGCGCCGGGCAGAAGGCCCGTCTCGCAAAGCACCTGAAAGCCATTGCAGACACCGATGACCGGCGCACCATTTTTCGCTTTTTCAATCACGTCGCGCATGATCGGCGATTTCGCCGCCATAGCGCCAGCGCGAAGATAGTCGCCATAGGAAAAACCGCCGGGCAGGGCGATCAGATCTGTATCCGGAACAGTGCTGTCACCATGCCAGACCATTTCCGGCTTTTTGCCGGTCGCTTGTTCGAGGGCAACCGCAATATCGCGATCACAATTTGAAGCAGGGAAAACAATAACTGCGGTTTTCATAAGGCTAGGCCAAAATCTCGATTGCGTAATTTTCCATGACCGGATTGGCCAACAGCTTTTTGCACATTTCTTCCGCTTTTGCGCGGGCTTCGACCTCGTCGGTTTCGGCCAGTTTCATTTCGATGACCTTGCCCTGACGAACGCCAGTTGCGCCTTCAAAGCCTAATCCGGCGAGGGCGTTTTCAATGGCAACGCCCTGTGGATCAAGGACACCATTTTTCAAGGTAATCGTAATTTTGGCTTTCATTAGGCTCGTTCCGCTTAGCTTCGCGGCAGTGATTACGCCCATGCGCCCATAAGTGCAATCACCTAAAGCGAATAGCCTAGAAAGATACGGAATTCTGCATCACTGGCGGCGCGCGAGATACCAAATAATGCCCCCACGCCATAGCTGATATCATTTGCGATACGGCCGCGCACAATCGGACCCACCTGATGGGACTGATCGTTGAAATCACCAAAGGCGGCCGTCGTATTGTATCGATTGAACATCTGCACCCCAACCCGCATTTGACGGACATCTGAGACCGTCAGCTCTGATCGGGTTTCAAGCCTAATTCCCTTTTTTGCCAGATCGCCGACCTCTTTGGCCGCATAGACATTGGCCCGGAGTTCAACGCGCGGACTTAGATCAATACTGTTGAGCCATGCGAAGCGCGCCCGACCACTGACGTTATTTGCTGTGGGGATCCGGCCTTGTACCTGAACCGCGCTGTTCCAGCCTTCTTGTACTTTCCGGAACTGATATTGCGCTTCAGTTTGAAAATGGCGGATTTTAACATCGCCATTTTTGTTGTTTTGCGTGACCACGAATTTCATTCGGGTGCGGTCGCTGACGGAATGCCCGTAATCAAAGCGATGGGTGAAGTCATCGCTGCCGCCGGTCGGTTCGACAGACAGGCGATAGCCAAAATCCCGCCGCCCTTCGGTGATATTGGGGTTGCTCACACCGCTTGTGTTTTGCGCGAAGGCTGAAGCGGCGATTAGTTCCTGAGCCAGAAAAGCCAGAAATACGAAAATCAGACGCAACCACGCTAAAGACGACACATCAATTGCTCTCAAAATGGCCGAATGCCGGCCACTATTTTTCGTTATCGCTGACCAATACCGGACCGGTCTGGCCAGAACTTTCGTTCTCACGCAACAGACCCAAACGGCGCGCGACTTCGCGATAGGCGTCGGTGACGTCACCAAGATCCTGACGGAAGCGGTCTTTATCCATGATATGGCCGGTTTCCATATCCCAAAGACGGCAACTGTCAGGGCTGATCTCATCGGCCACGATCAGGCGCATCATGTCGCCTTCATACTGGCGGCCAAATTCGATTTTGAAGTCCACAAGTTTGATGCCCACAGCGGTGAACATGCCCGAAAGGAAATCATTCACCCGCAGGGCAAGCGCCATCATGTCATCAATCTCTTGCGGGTTGGCCCAGTTGAACGCGGTAATGTGCTCTTCGGAGATTAGCGGATCACCGAGATCGTCGTTCTTGTAATAGAATTCGATAATCGACCGGGGCAGGGCCGCGCCGGTTTCGATACCAAGGCGCTTGGCAATACTGCCGGCAGCGTAGTTCCGCACAACCACTTCGAGCGGCACAATTTCTACATGGCGGACCAGCTGTTCGCGCATATTGAGGCGACGGATGAAGTGGGTCGGCACGCCGATTCGCTCAAGGCCCGACATCACATATTCTGAGATCCGGTTATTCAGGACGCCTTTGCCCTCCAGGACCGCTTTTTTCTGATTATTGAACGCGGTCGCATCGTCCTTAAAGTACTGAATAATCGTACCCGGTTCTGGACCTTCAAACAGGATTTTTGCCTTACCTTCATAGATCTGTTTGCGGCGGGCCATCTTTTGGTAATCCTTTCAATGCCTTAACGGCAACTTTTCAGCTTGTATCAAGCCGATAAAATCAGATGTCAGCGACTCAAGTGCTGTGTTTCCATCCTGTCGCTAGCACGGCTAGCCCATAGATAGAAGATGGCGGTTTACGCTCTGTGCGCCAATTAGAAAAGCCCTGGGAAAAATCATTTGAATGCATTGCGTTGCGCACAGGCAAAACCAATACTAAGTACCATGAAATTGCACGGTTTAGTCCCAAAACCAGCCCTGTTCCGGAGACCTTAAAGATGTCTATTTTCGATGACCGCGAAGACAAGTTCGAGAAAAAATTCGCCCATGACGCCGAGTTGAAGTTCAAGGCCGAGGCGCGGCGGAACAAATTGCTCGGATTATGGGCTGCTGGCCTATTGGGCAAAACTGGCGCAGACGCCGATGCATACGCAAAAGAGGTCATCAAAGCGGATTTCGAAGAAGTGGGCGACGAAGACGTTTTCCGCAAAATTCGCGCTGATTTTGACGCCGCCAATGTCGAGCAATCTGATCACCAGATCCGCCGCCAGATGCAGGATTTCATGAGCGAGGCGTTGCGTCAGCTACAGACCGAGGGCTAATCGGTTCTATCATAATTCGATTAATACAAGCGCGCTCATTGGACTGCATAAACCAATGGGCGCGCTTTTTCGTTTGGGGTAGGTTTATAAAAAATCGAAGGAGTATCGAATGGGACGGGTCGCCGGAAAAAAAGCATTCATCACGGGCGGAGCGCAGGGGCTGGGTGCCTGCTTTGGACGCATGCTCGCCGATGAGGGCGCAAAGGTTTTCCTAACCGATGTAAAGAGCGACGAAGCGTCGGCGGTGGCGGCCGAGATCAACAAAAAACATGAAGGGGTTGCGAGTTCCATTGCCCATGACGTGACCAAGCGCGACCAATGGGAATCCGCGCTGGAAGCTGGTGCTGATTTCATGGGCGGCATTGATATCCTGATCAATAATGCCGGGATCGGGACATTCGGTTCAATTGAAACCGAAACCGAAGAGAACTGGCGTCTGACCCAAGCGATTGATGTGGATTCGATTTTCACCGGAACGCAATTGGCGATGCCCTATCTCAAAAAATCGCAACCGGCATCCATCATCAATATCTCGTCGGTCGCAGGCATGATCGCTGATGGAAACATGATTGCCTACAACACCGCGAAAGCGGCGGTCTGGATGATGACAAAGTCCATCGGTCTTCATTGCGCCAAGTCGGGCTATGATATCCGTTGTAATTCTGTGCATCCGGTCTTTACCCGTACGCCGATCATCGACCCGTTAATTGCCATGGGTGGCGGAAATGAAGAGGGTGAAAAACGCCTCGTCTCGCAGATCCCGTGGAAGCGCCTCGCAGAGCCCGAAGATATTGGCTATTGCGTGCTTTATCTGGCATCGGATGAGTCCCGTTATGTCACGGCGTCCGAGTTCAAAATCGACGGCGGCATAACTGCGCAATAAAAGGCGCTAATCATTCATCGTTTCGATAAAGCGGTCGGCCTCTTTGATCGCGACATTCATCTGCGCGATCAGTGTATTTACGCGCGTTTCGATTTGTGTGCGTTCCAGCTCGAGCGAGGAAATCGCTCGGGCATTTAGGTTGTGTTTTAAAAACAGAACCTGATCACGATAGATCGATAAGACCGGGTCCATTGAATCTGCCGCGCTTTCCATGGCAGTCATCAAGCGGTCGTAATCGCGCCGGGTTGCGGCGAGTTGTGCGGCAGACCGGTCTCGTAATTCCTTGCTTTCATATAATTTCAATTCGCTTTGCCATTCGCGAAACAAACGCGAGCCAACGTCATCGACACGCTTGATCCGTTTGCGAACGTCTTCGGCTTGGGTCGTGGAGCGGTCGAGCGCCGCGACCATATCGTCATATTGTTGTTCGAGTGCGGCACTATCGACATCGACCAACTGGCGGAATTCATCAAGCGCCGCTGTAAAGACAGCCTGCGCCCTAGCTTGCTCGGTGCGTGCTTCGGCGACACGTTCGGTCAGGATATCCCGTTTTTCGATGCCTTGGCGCTCTAACGATTCATAATAGGCGGTTGTGCAGCTCGCGGTTAGGACTGACAGCGCGCAGATCAATGCACGCATGAGTTGGTAAGGCATCGGGAACTCCATTCGGCAGAACGCCAATATAGTTTGTATTTTATCGATCACCGCGCAAATGACCATAGAATATAGCCAATGAAGGCGGCTAGGTAACGATTGCCGCAAGAGACCGAACCCCCTACAATGATTGAAAGATTCGGAAGCAACAGTGCCGAGGCGTGCTGATTGCGCCAAATGAAAAGGAGACCGCATGTCCGGCTTTTTAATTTTACTCGCGATTGTTGCCGCACTCATTTTCGTTGTTATCATCATCTACAACCGGATTGTTGCGCTCAGTCAGCGTACGGAGCAGGCCTTTGCGGATGTGGATGTGCAATTGCGCCAGCGCCATGACTTGATCCCCAATCTTGTGGAAACCGTGAAAGGCTATGCCAGCCACGAAAAAGAAACCCTTGATGCGGTCATAAGCGCGCGTAACGCGGCGCAGGCGGCCAGTGGCCCTGCGGCCCAGGGCCAGGCCGAAGGCGTATTGGGGGCGGCTCTCGGGAAGCTATTTGCACTGGCGGAAGCCTATCCGGACCTCAAAGCGAATACGAACTTCCTGGAGCTTCAGCGCGAGCTTTCTGATGTTGAGAACAAGATCGCAGCCGCGCGCCGGTTCTTTAACAACGCTGTGCAGGAATTTAATACGGCCATTCAGCAAATTCCCGGCAATTTTGTTGCGCCCCTAGGTGGTTTCAGCGCCAAGGAATATTTTGAGATTCCCGAGGTCAACCGCGCGCAGGTTGAGGCGGCACCGGAAGTCAAATTCTAGGCGGCGCATAGATGCACTCGGCGGCGGTCGGTGCGGCGCCGAGTGGAGACGTAAAATGAAGCTATTAGGCCTTGTGGGCGGGGTGAGCCCTGAATCGACAGAAATCTATTACCGCCTATTGAATGACGCCGCGCGGAAAAAATGTGGCGGTCAGCATTCAGCCAATCTCATTGTCTATACCCTCGATTATGGGGTGATGATCAAACACTATGATAACCGCGATTGGGATCAGTTCCGGGCGGAAGTGGTGCGCGGCGCGAAAGCAGTGGCCGCAGCGGGAGCCGAAGCCTTGGTGATTTGTTCGAATACGACCCATGTTGGCGCGAAGGCGAGCGCAGAAGCGACCGGGCTTCCGGTTATTCACATTCTTGATACGCTTGTTGCGGAAATGCAGCGCCGGTCGGTCGAGAAGCCGCTATTGCTTGGGACACCCGTTGTCATGGCCGAAGGGTTCTACCGCGATGAATTGGCCAAGCGGTTCAGCGGCGATGTCACCGTACCGTCTGCGGAGGATCGTGAAATCGTCGGGCGGATCATACTTGAGGAATTGGTTGAGGGCGTCGTTCGGGACGCCTCGCGTCAGGAACTCCTTGATGTATGTGAACGCAGCGGTGGTGATGGCGTGATATTGGGCTGCACCGAGCTTTGCATGATCCTGTCTCAGGACCACCTCTCGCAGCCGGTTCTGGACACCACAAGCATCCATGCGCAAGCGGCAAGCGCATTCGCCTTTGGGGAGGGGTAGCTGTGGGCGCGTTTGGCCTTCAGACTCATATCTGGAACAATAATCTAAAATCCATTCTCCTGCTCGCAGGGTTTCCTTTCCTGTTGGTGTTGTTGCTCTATGGGTTGTCGGTCGCATTTGTTGTCTTGAATGGCGATGTCACTTCAGTAGGCGGTGGTTTGTCGCTCGCGGCGGATCATGTCGCGCGCTTATGGCCGTTTGCGCTTTTGGGCGCGGCCGTCTGGTTCGGCATTGCGTGGCTGTTTTACCAAACGATGATTGAGGCGGCCGTGGGCGCTCGTGGACTGACCCGCAAAGAAGCGCCGGATTTGTACAATCTGTTGGAAAATCTGTGTGTCTCGCGCGGGCTGCGTACGCCCAAGATAAATATTATTGAAACTCCGGCGCTGAATGCGTTCGCCAGCGGACTGAGCGAGAAAAGCTATAAGGTGACCGTCACCCGCGGATTGCTGGAAACGCTCGACCGCGATGAATTGGAAGCGGTGTTAGCCCATGAACTGACCCACATCATGAACCGCGATGTACGGCTGTTGATTATCGCCGTCATTTTTGTGGGCATCTTTTCGTTCTTTGGCGAGATGATTTTTCGAAATGCATTCCGGAGCGGTGTGCGGGTGGGCGGTCATACGCGCTCTCGCAAGGGGGATAGTCGCGGCGGCGGTATTTTGATCCTGATCGCCGCGCTTATTGTCATTTTCGCTTATCTACTTGCGCTGGTGATCCGGTTTACATTGTCGCGTAAGCGCGAATATCTGGCCGATGCAGGCGCGGTCGAATTAACGCGCAATCCCGACGCGATGATCTCGGCCCTGCGCAAGATATCCGGGCGCAGCAAAATCAACGCGCCCAACGACATTCAACAAATGATGATCGAAAATGACGCGCGTTTTGCGGGCATATTCGCGACGCATCCAGCGATTGAGAAGCGGATTGAAGCGCTGACAAAATTTGCAGGGGGAAGGGAATAGGGCTCATCAAGCCTGAGTGCTGATGAGCCCCATTGAATTAGTCAAACAAGCGATATTGCGCCCGTAATGAAAGACGCGCATCGGGCGCTTCGGCTGTCGCGCCAATGGCTCCGCTGAGATTGATCCGTAAGCGGTTGTTGATCGCGTAAGAACCACCGAACAGGAACGAACCGACGGTTGATGACGGTGATTTCGTCACTGTGAATAGCGTAACGGGGTCTTCGTAGAGAAGGTTTCCGGCACCGTCTTGGGCCTGTTCACGCGGCGTGTTCGGATTACCGTCATCTGGCAACAGGATTGGTGCTCGCGTGACAATCTCAAAATCGTTGCGCGACTGGAGGAAGAAGCTCTGGTCATAGCCAAAGTTCATGGACAGGCGCTCATTGAGCGAAAGGCCAACGCCGATGCTGGTGCGGATCGCATCACCGGGATCAAAGTCCAGCAAGGTCGAGGTGAAGGGCTCAGACACCGTCAATTGTTCGTTCGGCGATGTCGGCAGGTTAAATTGATAGCCCACATTGGCGTAAAGCGAAGCCGGATCACTCGACAGGATAAAGGAAAGGCTAGGCTCGATCGTCCAGAAGCCTGAACCGGTTGCCAGTTCGGTTTCAATGCCATTGTCGGGATCGCGTTCAACATCAAACGGGCCGGTGCCGGTTGGTGCTTTCACCCGAAGGTTCGCAACCGTATAGGGCAATTTCCGGCCATTATTGAGCTGATAGTGGAGGCCCATTTCTGCGTCGCCAATGCCGCGACCATCAAGGTCCCGTACAGAAGTGGTTGAATCGTCGATGGCGACGCCGGAAATACGGTCTTGGCGCGAGACATAGGCAATCCGGCCATCAATTTCCAAGCGGTTCGTCAGGCCATATTTGACCGAAATGCTTTCGGAGACTGCGCGACGATCCGTATCCGTTGCTTCGATAGCGCCGATCAGAACGGCGTCAATAATCTCAACACCAGAAAAGAAGAAACGGTTATCGGACGCAACGGTGAAATCAATCGACGGCTCGATAAACATCGTGCCGCGCGGCGTCAGAATACCGCCAGCATCAGAGAAGATTGCCAGATAGGGCCGTTCTTCTTCCTCCTCTGGGCGAACACCAACTTCGGTCGGCAAGGCATCAGGTTTGCGATCCTTGTCGTCTTTCGGCGGTTGGTTGTTATTTGTCGCGACGCGGGTTGGCTGTGGTGCGGGCGCGGTGGCTTGCGCTGCCGCTGGTTGGTTCTCGGTTTTTTGCGGCGCAGGTTCCGCTTTCTTAGGTGCCTGCGCGACCGCAACCGGCTTTGGCTTCGGTTTTGGCTGTGGTGTCGGGGTCGCCGCAATTTGTGGTGCAGGCGCGCCCGGAAGTTTCAGCTCTTGTCCCGCGCGAAGCGGATAGGGTGCTTTGAGGTCATTGGCCTCAGCCAATTTGCGGATGGTCGTATTGTTGCGCCGAGCGATCGCAGAAAGTGTATCACCGCTTTTCACTTTGTATGTGCCGCCAGCGCTTGCATAGGCTTGGCCTTGGCTGATGGACGCCACGGTTTGTTGCAACATCTGGATCTGCTGTGCTTGCGCTTCGAGCAATGCATTTTGACGCTTGATCAATTCTTCCGCTTCGTCCAGACGGATCGTCTGTAGCGCGACGATGTCTTTCAAATAGACAAGGTCTTCTCCCATGGTCGGCTTAGGCATGATCTTTGTGCCTGCGGGCGTATCGGTCACCGCAGGGTTTTGATCAGCGAGGGCCGGACCGCTCATCGCTGCAGCAAATACCGCTGCAGCACTGTAGCGCAGCAATTTCGTTTTCATCAGAATTCCCCTCGAAATCAACAACCACTCGTAAGGGCTTTGATTTCAGCGCAGACGGACTGAAATGCCTTCGCGAAATCCTCTCCCTCAAGATCTTTCATCATATTATGCAACGTACCGCGCGAACGTCCGGTTAACGCCGCCGCTTTTGTTACATTTCCGTCTGTGGCGCAGAGCGCTTTCATCATTAAAAAGCGGCTAATCAAATTTTTACCTTCGTCTACGTTCAAGACGTCGGAAGCCGCAGCTTGATGAATGCCGGATGTTGCCTCGAAACGCAGATCATCCGGCATAATTTTGCCATTACGCGCATGGACCAGCGCCCGACTGATCACATTGCGCAATTCACGAATATTACCAGGGAATTTATGATTCCGCAGGCGATCCGCCGCATTCGGCGTTAAAACCATTTTGCGGTAACGCTCATCCTTATGGTTCGCGATCATTGCTTCGGCAATCTCAATGACATCATCACCGCGCTTCCGCAAAGGCGGGACGTCAATTACCAAAACGTTAATGCGGTAGAATAGATCGGCGCGGAATTTGCCACTCGCAACTTGCTCACGCAGGTCAACATTGGTTGCTGTGACAAGTCGGAAATCGACATTGGTTGCGTTCTTGCCGCCAACTTTGGTGACCATCCCGTCTTCGAGAACCCGAAGCAGATGAACCTGAACCGATGCCGGCATGTCGCCAATTTCATCAAGGAACAAAATGCCGCCCTCGGATCGTGCGATTGCGCCTTCGCGCTCGCCGACCGCGCCGGTAAAGGCACCTTTTGCATGCCCGAACAATTCGGCGGCCGCCAATGTTTCAGGCACCGCACCGGCATTGAGCGGCGTAAACCCGCCATTGCGACGATCGCTTAGCGCGTGCAGGTGTTTTGCCACCAGCTCTTTACCGACACCGGTTTCGCCAGAAACCAACACGGGCGAGTCATCTTCAGCATAAAGAGCAATTAGCTCGCGCAGTTCGACCGCTTGATCGCTCGATCCGATAATAGACGGGACCTGAAATTCAGTGCGATTGCGACGCGATTGATTTGTGGCCGATCCATTCCGAAGCTTGACAAGTTTCGGCTGAAATTTGTCTTCTTTGGATTTTGGCAAATTGTTGCCGGAATTCGCCGGAACGTGTGTTTGCGACGAATATTTGTTAACCGACGAATAGCCAGTATCATAATAAGATGAACGGCTTGCGCCGCTCATGTCGTGATCATCCATAGCTTCCCCCAAAGCGCTTAGGACAACAGTCGCAATCATTTATCGTGAAAAAGGCAGGCATACCGATCATTTGACGATCGGCGTTTCTGTTTCGGTTGCGCCTTGGACCCCCACTAGGTCGGCAGACGCTATCTCTCTCCCACAAGACAGCAACTGTATTACTGAACTTACAAGCTAAATCAATGGCCGCAGGAATCAACCGAAATCCTTGGGAACGGTGAAATTTAGGTGTTTGTGCTAGGTTTTGCACATGCGGCTATCGATAGTACCTACAAAGAATTCCGTCTCCATTCGTTACATTGTTTCATCCACACGCAAAATTTGCGCAATCGCTTATTCCAGTTCGATAAATTCCGGTTCCTGACACTCTTCTAATTTATGTCCGCCCGGTTTTCGGCATGTGATGAAGGCGTGGATAGAACCCCCAAGGTGATTGAGTAAACCGTCTTTATCACCCTCTATAGTAGAAATTGGCATACGCGGCGCGAAAGCGACCGATTGGGCGGCATCTTGTATCTTTAAGGGCCAACTTACGCTGCCGACGAAAAACTCATCACTTAACGGGTCACATTTCGGCCGCCGGCGTAAGATGATTTGATAATCCTCAATGACGTTTTCCGAAGCGGGGAGATAAAGTTCGAACGACGCGCGGGATTTCATAACCCGCAGGCGCGTTTCGCCCTTTTTACGGTAGTAACCTGTTAATGGACAAAACCCCCGCGTTGAGCGAAGCGAATAATCGAACGCAAAGATAACGTGATCGCGGCTGCGATCGACGGTGCGCCAGATTTCGGCAAATTGTCCCGGATGTTTGATCATGAACCCGGCTTCTTTGCGGGTAATCCCATTTACGAGTTCCGATTGCGAAGACTGACCGGTGATGTCGCTGGCCTCCACAAAGCGGCTTTCGGTTTCCGCTTCAAAATTCAGCCGTTCCACCACCCGGTCAAAGGGAAGCGGGTCAATTGGCGTAACCGTACGCACCAAGGGGGCCGGTTTTTCGTCAGGCCGCGCATACTCCATATAGAAAGACCAAGGCATCACTTCTTCGGCGCGCGACCAATGGCCGAGAATGCGCTTCCAGGAGGGGAAGAAAGTTTCCTGCAGCCGGGTTTCCTCGCGATCACGATCAAGCAGATCGTAGAGTACTTCTGCGCGCTGCGCTGCGCCGTCGCCATTTGAGGCGGGTGAAACAATCCCATGGGTATGGATGCCGATCACTTCACCAGCGGCGTTTAAAAGTGGGCTACCGCTATTTCCACCCGCGGTGGCAAGGCGATGTATAATCAAATTCGCGATGACGGGATCCCGGTTCTCCTCGACGGAATCGAGAGGAGGGGTCATCGCCGCAATCACGCCGCGCTCGACCCGTGCAATAGCGGCATCAGACGCAAAACCGTCATCCAACGTATCAAACGGATAGCCGATTACCGCAATGGGTGCGCCAGCTTCGAGCTTTAATAAGGCATCTTCGTCAGCGATTTTAAGATCCGGTCCCAACATGTTTTCGCCGGTCTCCGGGTCGATGGGATCAACCGTAATGAGCGCGGCGTCGAAGGCTAAATCGCGCAACGGAACCGTATGCGGCGAGTAAATTGTGCTGTTCCCCCGCATGGGTTGGTGATCTTCTACGAGCTCGCGAAACGCGCCAAATCCCGCATGAAGCCTGACCGATTGAACGTTAAGTGCCTTGCGTGAACCCCGGTTCAAAATCGTGACTGTTGCGTCTTCTTCATCAAGGGGGAGGGAGGTCGCCGTATGCGCTGCCGCGGCTAATATTCCGCGCTCTCGGTCGATAACAAAAGCCGTACCTCGTGCGGATCCATTAACCACAATGAGGTACACTGAGTTTTGTGCTTTTGCGAGCGTTTCAGGTTCGATCACCGCAGAAAGCGCCGCATCAGCCTTTTCCTGGGCGGTTCGTACATCCTGTTCCAAGACGTTTGTGCGCTCGCGCAGGCGTCTGATCTCAGAGTAACGTGCAGTTTCAATCGCCCAAATAGCAATAATGCCACTGACGACCGCTAAAGCAATCAGCATGCGAATAATAATATTGCCGCTCTGATGTTTAGGCATACCCTTAGACACCGTTCCCCCAATGGACAGGTTAAACATCTTAATGTCCCCAGAAGCAAATCTAGGGCCACAAATTTGCGGTGGGAAATTTTTTAATCCGGTGAATTGAAGCGTGTCTGAACAATACCCCAAAAGGTAGTGGTGCCCTAATGAAATGCATTCAAAAATTGCGCGAAAACTTAGCCCGTTACACCACCTATCCGGGTGGGTTTTTCGGTTTGTTTAGACACCTGAACAGTGAGTTTGACACTTTGATGCGTCGCACAAATTTCTTAACATTACGCGCTAGTAATGCTGTAACTTGTTGATTTTATGGCATTAACCCAAAATTAATCATTAATTTTTGTCCAGTAAACCAAGTTGGCACAGTCGTTGCATTTTAAAGTGGCGTTGGGGGGGACAAAGCTCCCAATGGGTCTGGGGAGGCCGTTCTGCAAAGATCGGGAAGGGCGTCTCCAGTCGGTAGTTTAGTGAAACCAATAGTGGGAGACGACAAGTGAAACTCAAACTTTTGTCATCGATTGCTGCGGCTGCACTGCTTACCTCGTATGGTAGCGCACTCGCTCAGCAGTCCGAAGCTGGTCCAGGTTCTGGCAGTAATGCCGACAACGGATCTGCTTCTGAATCAGGTGCCGGTGATCAGGGTTCCAACAATGATGAATCCGTAAATGATTCCGGTAATGTCGATGCCTTCACAGGCGACGGCTCTGACAACGACGCTCTTGATGTCGACAACTCAGGCAACGACAGCTCTGACAACTCTGACAACTCAGATAACTCAGACAATTCTGACAACTCTGACAATTCAGACAGCTCAACAGACGCGTTTACTGGCGACGACAGTGACGTTCTAGACGTTGACAATGCTGGCAACGACAATTCAGACAATTCGGATAATTCGGACAATTCAACGAATGATTCCGGTAATGCTGACATTGATGCGTTCACCGGTTCTGACAGCGACATCAACGACGTTGATATCCAGGACAACGGCAACGACAGCTCAGATAACTCAGACAACTCTGACAATTCTGACAATTCTGACAGCTCAACAGACGCGTTCTCTGGCGACGGTTCAGACAACGACGTTCTTGACGTTGATAACTCAGGCAATGACAGCTCTGACAATTCTGACAATTCAGACAACTCTGATAATTCTGATAACTCAACAGACACAGACGCGTTCACTGGCGATGACAGTGACGTTCTAGACGTTGACAACTCAGGCAACGACAATTCAGACAACTCTGATAACTCAGACAATTCTGACAATTCTGATAGCTCAACCGACGCGTTCTCTGGCGACGGTTCAGACAACGACGTTCTCGACGTTGACAACTCAGGTAACGACAGCTCTGACAATTCGGATAATTCGGACAATTCAACGAATGATTCGAATAACAATGATCAGGAAGCGTTCACTGGTTCTGACAGCGACGTTCTTGACGTTGATAATTCAGGCAACGACAACTCTGACAATTCAGATAATTCTGACAACTCAGACAACTCTGACAACTCAACTGACGTAGACGCGTTCTCTGGCGACGGCTCAGACAACGATGTTCTCGACGTTGACAACTCAGGTAATGACAACTCAGACAACTCTGATAACTCAGATAATTCGACTGAAGCGTTTACCGGTGATGACAGCGACGTTCTCGACGTTGACAACTCTGGCAATGACAATTCAGACAATTCTGATAACTCAGACAACTCTACGAACGACTCTAACAATGCTGACCTCGACGCCTTCTCTGGCGACGGATCAGACAATGACGTTCTAGACGTTGATAATTCTGGCAACGACAACTCAGACAATTCAGATAACTCAGATAATTCTGACAATTCTGACAATTCGACTGAGGCGTTCACCGGTGCTGACAGCGACGTTCTCGACGTTGACAACTCTGGTAACGACAATTCAGACAACTCTGATAACTCAGATAATTCTGACAACTCAGACAACTCTGACAATGTCGGTGCTGACAACCAGTCATCTGCAGCAAATGACGGCTCAATTGCTGTGACTGCGACTGATAACTCAGACAACTCAGATAACTCTGACAACTCTGACAACTCAGACAACTCAACTGAGGCGTTCACAGGTGACGGGTCAGACAACGACGCGATCGATGTCGACATGACCGACAGCTTGAACGACAATTCAGACAACTCAGATAATTCAGATAACTCTGACAACTCTGACAACTCTGACAATTCTGATAATTCAACCAATGACTCGAACAATGTTGATCTGAACGTTTCAGACAACGGCAACGAGACAAATGAAACATCAGATGGTTCAAACTCAGCAAGTGGTGGTTCTACTCAGACCAACACAAATGCTAACGTTGATGTCGCAGACAGTGGCAACACTGACGAAGACAATGACGGTCAGGACATTGACGGCGACAATTCCGACAATGACGGTCTTGATGTTGATATTTCCGACTCAGGAAACGACAACTCAGACAATTCTGACAACAACACTGCCGACAATGGTTCTGCGACTGCTAATGACAGCGGTTCAGTAACTGTCGACAACTCTGATAGCTCAGATAACTCAGATAACTCAGACAATTCTGATAATTCAGATAACTCTGACAACTCTGACAACTCTGACAATTCAACTGAGGCATTTACAGGTGAAGACAGCGATGTAATCGATGTTGATAACTCTGGAAATACCGAAGAAGACAATGACGGCGTCGACATTGACGGCGACGGTTCAGACAACGATGTGTTGGATGTCGATATCGACAATTCTGACGACAACGATGCTGACAACGGCTCTGCAGTCGCTAACGACAGCGGTTCTGTAACGGTCGACAACTCAGACAACTCAGTCAACGATTCAAACAACGTTACGCTTGAATTGACGATTGGCGATGTCCAGTTGAACTCAGCTGAACTGTCGACAACTGTTTCCAACGTCAACATGGGCACAATCCCAGGTGCGGGCCCTGTTACGACTGGTAGCATCAATAACCAGACAATGACGGACAACCGTGGTTTGGTTATCAACAACAACAACACTGGCAATGGTAGCTTTACGAACTCGCAAAGCGTCAATGTTGGTACTGTAAATCTGCCTAACTAAGGCGTGATTTCAGGGGGCACCGCAGCAACCATGCTGCGGTGCCCACTTATTAATAAAAGATAACTATTTCTGACCACGGAATGTGGTATTTTAATTGAGTAGTTTCTTGCCATTCTGACCCATTCTGCCCACCCAATCGGGCTCCGAAAATGGTCAAAATATTGCAAGATGGTCGTGTTAAGGGGGACCAAAAAGATGGGTGCTGCAAGCGTGTTTGGCTTGATTATCACTCCGATGTTAATCGCCACCGACCCAGATCCAAGAATTACCGACGAACAGCGCGAAGCAGATCTGCTTGATTACGCGCAGAACGTCACCGCTGAAGACGTAGACCTGTTTGCTGATCTTGCTGGGCTGGAGGGTGTCGCTGCGCTAGACGATGGTGCGATGTCTGTTGCCTCCGGTGGTTCAGCGACCGCAATCGATATTGCCAATCTTGGTGCCAATGCCGCCGAGAATATGGGTACCGTCGGTAATATTAATGTTTCCAACACCAATAATGGCGAAATTGCCAATAACGTGGTTTCCGACAATGGCGGGATCACGACGGTGTTTAACAACACCGGTAATGGTGTTGTGATGAACAGTATCGTTAATCTCAACATCTTCCTGCAGGGCGGTGGGCCAACGCCATAATCGCCGCTTTTACGTTTTTGTGTTCAGGGGGAACGAATGCAGCCAAAATTAAATAAAAAGCGCCTGGGTCAGAAAATTCTGGCGCTGATGGCTGTGATCTTCTCGTCATTTAGTTTTTCCGCGCCCACATTCGCTGGCGATTTACAGCTTTTTGTCGGTGGCTCGTCGCCTCGCGTCAAAGTTGTCAGCATGGCGGAGCGGAAGTACCAAACTGTTGTTAAACAGCAATTCGATTTTAGCTGCGGTTCTGCTGCGCTGGCGACATTGCTGACCTATCATTATGATCGTCCGACCACAGAGGAAGAGGCTTTCCGTGCCATGTGGGAAGTGGGCGATCAAGAACGTATCCGAAAGCTCGGCTTTTCACTCCTCGAGATGAAACGTTATCTCGAAAGCGAAAAGCTAAAGGCGGACGGTTTTGTTTTGACGCTTGATCGTATTCAGGAAATCGGCGTGCCAGGAATAGCGCTGATCGACATACGTGGGTACAAGCATTTTGTGGTAATCAAGGGTATTACGAAAGAGGTCGTTCTGATCGGCGACCCTTCTTCTGGTGTAACATCGATGCCTCGGCATATTTTTGAGGATCGGTGGGATGGTACAATTCTCTTTATCCGCTCAGACGTGCTCCGCGGCAAAGCAAGCTTCAATCGTGTTGCTGATTGGCGTTTAGCGCCTTCTGCGCCCCATGATCGCGCGCTTGATTTAGAATCGTTGCAATCTGTTTCCATTAACCAGACCCGGCCATCTACCTCCGGTTTCACGATCAATACCACCGTGGAGAGTCGGTAATGTCGATGCTGAAGAAATCATTTAGTTTCGTCAGTGCAGTTAGTGTTGCGTCTATGGGAACTGCATTCGCAGAGGATTTTCCCTTTGAAGACGATTTGTTTGCCGAAGACGGCTTGCTCGAACTGAACGAGCGGCCGATGTCCGCCAAAGAACTGGGCGATGCCCGCGGCGGTTTTTCGATTGGTGGTCTGACCTTTAATATCGGTGTCATTATCCCGCCGCCAGCGGTCGATCCGCTCCCAAATGGCGTTTTCGGTGATAGTGGCGGGCCATTACCCAATGGGGGGCCATTTGGCGAGGGCGGTGTGTTTGGTGATAGCGGCGGTCCGCTTCCCAATGGGCCGTTCGGTGACAATGGCGCGCCAGCCTCCAATGCTGCTTCGAATGCCCAGAACGCGGCCTCAAATGCGCAGGGTAATCCGCAACCACCGGCTACCGGTCTGATTGCCGCGATTACGCCGCCAGCATCGCCGCCGCCATCAACGAATAACACGCCCGCGGTGTCACAACCTGCGACGCCACCAAATAGCAATTCTGCGTCGCAGGCGACCCAAATCGCATCTACGGCACCAGCATCAAATCCGGCACCGACGCAGTCCGTGCCAACCCAATCTACTCCTGCGCCAAGTACGCCGGCACCAACGCCTCCAGCCGCGCAATCAACACCTAGCGCGCCCGCACCGACGCCATCCGCGCCAACATCAATTGCCAGCAATCCAACGCCTGCGCCGACGCAAGTCGAGAGCAATCCGGCTCCGACAACGCCAACACCTTCGGCACCATCGACGCCTGACCCTGTTTCGCCAGCGCCTGTTGTGGTCGCGGATGCAGGCCCAACACAGCAGCAGCCATTGCCAACGCAGCAATCATCTGCACCGACACAGAATGCTACGCCGCCGCAGAATACGTCCTCTACACCCGCACCAAGCACGAATGCGCCAACGGGCGGGTCTGGTGGTGGTTCGGTGCAGCCCATGTTGGTGGTCGCTGACAATTCAGGCAACGCCGCAGATGAGCAATCGAACGTAGCCTCGACGCCGCAAACTGACGCGGCAAATGGCATCCATGAAGTACCAAACGGTTACTATTCGACGATCAATAATACGTTGGATAATGTGGTGCTGAGCCAGCAGGTTAGCATGCAGGTCGAAGTCTCCGGTTATGACTTCCAAATGGGTTTAACCCGCACGATGAATTATACATCCCAATTGGTCGGCCAATCCGCAATGTTGGGTGGGTTGTTCTAAGGGGCGTTCTTAGCCTGCGGCGCAGTCAGCGAATGCGCTAACGCCGCATTTTCATTCAACCTAGATCCCCAGCTTATCGCGCAGGCGATAATAACTCATGCCCAGCGCCATTAACGGGCTGCCGATCAAATCCTTGGCCGGCACTTTAAAATGCTTTGCGTCCTCAAACGGATCGATAATGCTGCTTTCGTTTTCAATTGCGTCCGCGAACATCTCGCCAATGATATGGCTGCAATTTACACCGTGTCCTGAATAGCCTTGCGCATACAAAACCCGTTCCGACAAGTGGCCCACCATCGGGATCCGGTTTAGCGGTATCCCGATGATCCCGCCCCAGGAATATTCAAACTTTATGTCTTTCAGCTGTGGAAAGACATAGCGCATGCGCGGCAACATCGCGCCGTCAATATCGGTGATATCATTATTCGCGTAGTTGCATTTGCCCCCAAAGAGCAGCCGCCCATCAGGCGTTAGGCGATAATAATCGAGAACCCAATTTGCGTCGCAAACCGCTAGATTATCGGGCAAAATAGACTTCGCGACCTCTTCGGGAAGCGGTTCCGTGACAGAGATATAGGTCTTGGCGGGGAGCATATAACCGCCGAGGCGTTTGCCTTCCAGATTGTGATAGGCGTTGCCCGCAAGGATAACCCATTTCGCGCGGATAGTGCCGCCAGCGCTACGAACGGTCGGCCGATCGCCATGGTCGATTGACGTGACCCGTGTGTCTTCGAATATCTGTACGCCGAGTTTCTCGGCCGCTTCCGCCTCGCCAAGACATAGATTCAATGGATGACAATGCGCGCCGCGACGATCAATCAGACCGCCCACATAAATGTCACTCGCCACATGGGCGCGAAGAGCAGTTTTATCTGCGAGCGAAAGAACGTCGCCAAATCCGTGTTGGGCGCATTCGTTATATTCCTGCTCAAGACTTTCCATTTGCCGCGCGTTAAAGGCAACGGTCGCCGCGCCATGCACATAATCGCATTCGATTTGATATTTTTCGATCCGCTTTTCGACAATCTCGTTTCCAAGATAGCGGGTACGCCAAAAGAACTCCTCGGCGCGTGCACCCAGTTGTCTTATCAGCGCACCTTCGCCGGACCAGCCGCCAAGGACTTGCCCGCCATTGCGGCCCGATGCGCCCCAGCCAACCTTCTTTGCCTCGACAATGGCGACTGATAAACCCCGTTCCGCCAGCGAAAGCGCGCTAGCAACGCCCGTAAAGCCGCCGCCGATGATCGCTACATCGAACTCAACATCATCGCAAAGGGCAGGGCGAACGGGCACGGGATGTGCGGTCGCCGCGTAATAATTATGCTTATGTTCCGGATCGTTAATCACGTTAGGTCTTTTTAAAATGCCTGTAGGTAGCTGTCATATTCGAAATCGGTGACACGCGAATTCGCAACGCGCATTTCCTGTTGTTTCAGTGCACAGAAGACTTGCGTAAAAAGCGGCCCGAATGCAGGTGACAGTATTTTCCCGCCTGCAAAACAATCCAATGCGTCCCGCCAAGAGGTCGGTATCCGCGGCGCATCGGTAAGGTACCCGTTTCCTGTGGTCGATGCGGGCGCGGTTTTGTTGTTGGAAACACCGTCGAGCACACCAGCCAAAAGCGCAGCCAGAACAAGATAGGGGTTCGCATCGGCACCGGCGATGCGGTATTCAAAACGCCGATTCTTGCCGCTGTCATTCGGAACGCGGATCGCCACCGTTCGGTTTTCATACCCCCATGTCAGGCGCGTTGGCGCATGGGACTCATCTTGAAAACGACGCATGGAATTAAGGTGCGGCGCGAGAAATATCATTGCCTCGGGCGAAGCATCAATCAGACCGGCAATGGCATTTAGCAATTTTGCAGATCCTTTTTCAGTGCCGTCGTCGAAAATATTGTCACCCTCGCCATTGAGCATGCTCATATGCACATGAAGCCCATTGCCGCCAAGATCGCCGAACGGCTTTGCCATAAAGGTCGACAATAAGCCGTGCTTGTCGGCCACGCCTTTTACGGCGCGGCGAAACAAAATGGCCTGATCGGCTGCCCGAACGGGATCGTCCTGATGCAGAAGGTTGACCTCGAATTGTCCGGCACCGCCTTCGACGATCGCTGCGCCAAGTGAAACGCCTTGTTGGTCACAGGCGGCGTAAAGATCACTGAAAAAATCGCTGAACGCATCAAGCTCGTTCATCGCATATAATTTTGCGTCGCTAACCCGGCGGCCTGTTGCCCCCATATTGGCGGTTAACGGGCGGCCCTGATCGTCGGTATCGCGCGCGAGGAGGTAAAACTCCAATTCCATCGCGGCAACAGGAAACATATCAGCCGCGGCACAACGATCTTTCATTTCGATTAGCATCTGCCGCGGGTCTGCGAGAAAGGGAGAGCCGTCAGTATCGCCCATCATCAGCATGACTTGTGCGGTGCTGTCGCCGGTCCACGGGGTCGGGATCAATCCTTCGCCGACGGGATGGCAAATGCCGTCGCTGTCGCCGGTTTCCATCACCAACCCATTGCCGATGACATCTTCACCCCAGACATCAACGCCGACCAAAGAGCGCGGCAAACGCAAGCCCGATTTGAATAGTTTCAACGCATCCCGCGCAGGCAGACGCTTGCCCCGCAACACGCCATTCAAATCGGCGAAAAAGGCATCCACAAAGACGAGATTAGGCGAAGCATCGAGCATCGCTTTCGCGCTCGACAACATTGCCTGACGATCATCATATGTTTGCGACGTGCTCACGCCGAAAGTTCCTTATGTGAAAGGTCCAGACTTTTCCGTACAAGGTCGAAAAGCTCATCGATTTCGTCTTTGGAAATAACCAATGGCGGACAAAGGAACATCGTATCGCCAACCGCCCGCATGATAACGCCGTTCTCAAAACAATGACGGCGACAAATAAGGCCCGCTTCGCCTTCGGGCTGATAGCGCTCTTTTGTTGATTTGTCTTTCACAAGCTCGATCCCGCCCAAAAGGCCGATCCCGCGCGTTTGACCAACCAGCGGGTGATCATCAAGCGCGGCGAGCTTATTCTGGAAATAGGCAGATATCTCTTCACCGCGCGCGCCAACCAATCCGAGCTCTTCGATCATTTCGATATTGCGCAGCGCGACCGCACAGACGACCGGATGGCCAGAATAGGTATAGCCATGGGCCATTTCGCTATCGGCATTGACGATCGCGTCAGCCATTTCCCGATTGATCGCGACGGCGGATAGCGGTTGATATCCGCTGGAAATGCCTTTTGCCATCGTCATAATATCGGGCGTGTAGCCATAGGCCTGACAGCCGAACCATTCGCCCGTTCGGCCAAAGCCGCAGATCACTTCATCCGACCAAAGAAGAACGTTATATTTCTTGCAGATCTTTTCGATCTCTTGCCAATAGCCCTCCGGCGGCAACATCAATCCGCCAGCGCCCATTACCGGTTCGCCCACAAAGGCCGCAACATTTTCCGGGCCAAGTTCTAGGATTTTGTCCTCAACCGCTTTGGCGCAGCGGAGGGCGAATTCCTTTTCCGTTTCACCCGGATTGCCATATTCATAATAATGCGGGGTCGGGCCCACATGATGGAACCGGGGCAGGGGCAGATCGAAGATACCCTGCATAAAGGGCAGGCCAGAAAGACTCGCGCCAGCGACGGTCGATCCGTGATAGGCCCGCTCGCGGCTGATGATGGCTTTCTTTTCCGGTTTGCCTTTCAGGTTCCAGTAATACCAAATCAGTTTGATTGCGGTGTCGTTCGATTCAGAACCCGAGCTACCAAACATGATCTGATCAAGGCCGTCAGGTGTTTTTTCGGCGATGAGCTGTGCAAGGCGCGCCGCATGGGGCGTCGTCGTCTGAAAGAACGTATTGTAATAGCTCAGGGTTTTAAGCGCGTCGGCGGCCGCATCGACAAGTTCCTGCTCGCCATAGCCAAGTTGGACGCACCAAAGGCCGGCCATGCCGTCAATGATGCGGTTTCCTTCTGAATCCCAAAGATAAACGCCTTCACCGCGGGTAATCACCCGAGGGCCCGTTTCGCGCAGTTCGTGATGCACCGTAAACGGATGAAGGTGATGCGCGTTATCAATATTTTGTAGGTCTTTGGTTGTCGCTGTCATTTTATCACTTGTACCGTTAAACATTTACCATCAGGAATCGTACATCCCACGGGCTTAGGACGCTGGAGCGGTGTTCATATTCCGCACGCTTTAACCCCGCAAAAGTATCGACGAAGGCCTCGCCGAGATATTGCTTTAAGGCATCGGACTTGCTGAAGGTCTCGATACTATCTGTGAGGGTCGATGGTAGTGGGCGTTCGCGATCCTCATAGCCCTCGCCAATATATTCCGCACGGGGTTCAATTTTTTCGGCCATACCAATATAGCCGCAAACCAATGATGCGGCGATGGCGAGATAGGGGTTTACGTCTGCGCCAGAAATTCGGTTTTCAACCCGGCGCGCGTCAGGCCCGCTGGCCGGTACGCGAAGGCCGACCGTGCGGTTTTCGCGGCCCCAATGGGTATTTGTTGGCGCGCTCATAAAGGCTTCGAACCGGTTATAGGAATTTGTGTAAGGCGCGAGCAATGGCATAGCCGCCGGCAAATGTGCCTGTAGACCGCCGATGAAATGGCGGAAAATATCCGCATCGGACCCATCCGGATTGGAGAAAATATTCTTGCCTGTTTTGGTGTCTACAACGCTCTGATGAAGGTGGATCGACGAACCGCTTTCCTCGGCATAGGGTTTGGCCATAAAGGTGACAAACATGCCGTGGCGCTTGGCGACTTGGCGGGCTAAGCGTTTGAAAAGGAAAAGCTGATCCGCAACCTTTATCGCGTCACCATGACGAATATTGACCTCGAACTGACAGGGTCCGTCTTCGTGGATCAGTGTTTCAAGGTCGATATGTTGAACGTCACAGAACTGGTAAAGCTCTTCGAATAGCTTATCGAACTCGTCGATCGCATCGAGGCTGTAAACATGCTGACCAAATTCTCTCAGACCCGACGCACCGTCTGGTGCACGCGGTTCGAGAACGACATCATTAAATCGCGCGATTAGATAAAATTCGACTTCGGGGCCGACAATCGGGGTCCACCCTTTTTTCTGATAGAGGTCGATCACATTGCGAAGGACCTGGCGTGGCGCGAGGTTAAATGGCGCACCCTGATCAGTATAGGCATCACAGATAATCGCCATTGTCGCGTCTGTATTCCATGGCGCGAGGTGAATGGTTGAAAGGTCCGGCGACAGAACAAGATCCTGTTCCGTCCGTTGCACATGGTCGTTAAAGATCGTGTCGCCGTGAACGCTGATCGTATAAGTGAGTTCGGGGATGCGCAGGCTTTTGTTCTCAAGGCTCGCAAGAAACAATCCCGGGGTCATGTTTTTCCCGCGCGCAGTGCCGCTCATATCCGGCGTCAGACAGGAAACATCGCCAATCCGGCGTTCTCGCATCCACTCTTTTAGTTCTTCCAAGTCCATAAATCACTTCGCGGGGCGCGCCTTTGTCGAGGCGGCACGCGCGCCTTTTGTTAAGTCAGTCTCATTTTCCCGAATCTCCCGCATGAATGATGCCAGAGAAGGCTCGATTTTTGTCCAAAATAGCCTAACGGGTGCCTAAGCCAACGCAACGGGTTAAAACGTGATCACAAATAGAATGGGATTTGCCTTTTCGCAAGTGGGCGAATAATCGATTTTATGTCCATTTTCAGAGGGCTGATCGCGGAAAGGTTACACTATTTAGGGTGAAATCGCATCAGCTTCGTTCTATAAGTGAGATCACAACGAGAAAAGGATCAGAATTGGCAGAGGCCGACACCATACCGGCGAGCACGGCACCAGAAAGCACAAAAACGCAGGCTGGTGATTCGCGCCCCAAGATCGTCCATGAAGAGGTCTACGGCAAATTGCGCCGCGCAATTATTGCGGGCCAGCTAGAGCCGGGGCGCACTTTATCTGTGCGCGGACTGGCGGCTGAATTCGGGGTCAGTACGATGCCCGCCCGCGAGGCGATCCGCCAGCTCGTGGCGCTTGGCGCGCTTGAGTTGACCGAAACCCGGCGGGTTAGTGTTGCGCAGATGAACAAGGCCAAGCTTGAGGAAATCAGCGAGGCACGATTGGCGCTGGAGCCTGCGCTTGCGGCGCGTGTTTTGAAACAATTAAAGGGCCGTAGCGCAGCGCGCGAAAAGCTCGCCCTCAGGCTCACGCGCATTGATGAACAACTAGACCGCGCGATCGAGCGCGGCGATAGCGCCGCCTATGCGCGCTATAATAGCGAGTTTCATTTCAAACTTTACGAAGCCGCGAAATCGCCTGTTTATCTCGGCTTGGTTGAGAGCCTGTGGTTGCAAATCGGCCCGTTTATGCGGGTTGTCATTGGCCGGCTTGGAACGTCATCACTGGTTGATCAGCATAAAGAAGCCATAAGCGCCTTGCGCGCGGATGATGCGCCGAAAATGGCAAAGGCCATCAGGAACGATATCGGCGAGGGCATGAGTAATATCGCCCGCGCTGACCTTTAATTTATTCCTCTGCGGCGTAGACTTTTTTACCGCCGAACCATGTTTCCAACACCTTTGTATCGCTAATGGCGGCGGTTTCCCCTTCGTCAACGAGAGCGAAAATATCCTGATCTAGGATGATGAAATCCGCTTTTTTACCCGGTTCAATCGAGCCCGCGATATTGTCTTGTTTCAAGGCTTTAGCCGCATTGATCGTATAAGCATCAACCGCGTCATAAATGGAAATCGCTTCATCGATATTCATCGGCGGCAGGTCATAAATCGACCGGCTGACCGCAGCTTCGATATTCGTGAAAGGGCGGGGGTCTTTGGTGTCCACTGGGGCGTCAGAGCCAGCAATCAAGGTTGCACCACCTTCGCGAATGGACTCCGCCGGATAACCATTTTGAATATAGTACCCAGCCGGATCATACATGCCGCCGGGCCCATCAACGCGGTCTATAAAAGGAATGACGGTCGTATCATATTGCGGGTCCCGCACTGCCCAGGCGAAGGTGAAGGACGCATAAATATCGTTCGCGGCAAAGCGATTAATATCGTCGGGATGCACCACTTGAAGATGGGTGATGATGTGATTTTTGTTGCTGTCATTATTGGTGCGCGCTTCCTCGACCGCATTCAATGCCGTGTGAATACCGCGGTCACCGATTGCATGGATGTGAAAGGTAAAGCCCGCCGCATCACCTTTTTGGACGTAATCCATAATGACGTCTTCAGGATGCTGTAAGACGCCATTGCTCTTTGCGCATTGTTGTGGATGGAAACCATTTTCAGTCTTGAATGCGGCAATGTCGACTTCCTCTTCCGCGGCGAAGGCGGCACGCGTCGCTACGCAAAGTTCGCTGTCGGTATCAATATAATCGCTGACTTTGACCCATTGGCTTTCTTCATCCCATTCAAATATGGGCTGTAGATAATCGCGGGAGAACGCCGCATTTGGCAGGGTTGGTGGCTCCGAAAGCGGATCACCCTCGATCACTCCATCGGCAAAGAGTTTTAGAAAATCAGCTTCGATATTCTCTGTGCGTTCATATTTTTTGCGAACAACCTGCGCGTCTGACAATAGCGTGTCGAAATCAACCACGCCCTGTTCGTCGCGATAGGTGCTGGGATCGTAAAAAAGCGCCAGATGCGCCCGCGCATGGAAGGCATCATTGGCAACGAGGCGGTCATAGATGTCGAGCGTATTCGGATCGGCAGCCGCATCAAGAAACGAGGTAATCCCGCGCGGCAGCGTAACGTCCATCATCAATTCCGGCGATGCCCGACGTTTTTCGATCCCCGCACTTAAAAGATTGCCAGCGCCAATCGCCGACAGCGCATAATCTTCGGTCAGCTTGCCGTTTGGCTCGCCGCTATCGTCAACGCCGATATAGGGGGCGAGGGCGGCGAAATCTGTTGCCAAGGTTTCCGCCGAAAAGCCAACGACCGCACCCGCGTCATTTTTGGCGCGGGCCAGCGCGACAGAATTGACCGCATAATGATGACCGTCACTGCCCAACAGGATGACCGGCTTTTCGCTTGATACCGCATCAAGCGCCTGACGTATGGTTTTATAGTCTTCGCCCGGCTGATTGCCCGCTGCGAAGTTCCACAGCTCAATGGTGATCCATTCATCATTGGCCATGTCATCTTCTTCGAGACAGGCTTCGGCAAAGGCGACGATGTCCGCAAGGGACATCGGAATGTTTTCCAGATTGCAAGACGGAATTGGCATTGCGCCGATGGGGTGAAGATGCGCATCATGCAGCCCCGGCAGAACCAGCTTGCCTTCGAGGTCGATGATTTCTGTTCCCTGACCAATCAGACCATCAAGATTATCCTGATTGGCGACGATATTTCCGACGCCGACAATTTCATCACCGCGCAGGGCCATGCTTGTCATAAATTCGCGGCTGTTATTGGCGGTATAGATGCGCCCATTGATAAACAGCTTTTCCGCCGGTGGTGTCAGGGCCTCAGTATTGGCGGACGAATTCTCCTCTGCGGGATTACATGCGGCGACAAAGCCGAGTAGGACGGCACCAAGAAGGGAAGCAGATCTCATGGTCAGTGCTTTCTATGACGTGCAATTTTCTGCATCATATGATGACAATGACCGAACGTGATCACAAGAGGGTTTCTCGGATTTATACTTCCGGCAGAAAAGATGAATGTAAAACAGAGCAAAATAACTGAAATTCTCCGAGCCGGATTTACGGCATTGAACGAGGGAAACGCAAAACGCGCAGCGGAATGTTGCCGCGCGGCGATGTCATTGGATCGCGCAAATCCGGAAGTGCATTTTCTGGTCGGGTTGGTTGCGCTCGATATGAATGATTTGAAAACGGCGGCCAGCGCATTCGGATCGGTCACGAAATTATCTAAAAATCATGCAGCGGCCTGGGCGCAGCTCGCGCGTATTTTTATGCGGATGGGGCAACCAGCGCGAGCGGAGCAGGCGCTTTCAAAGGCCACCGATGCGGGTACGGATGACCCCGCGGTTGAAGATCTTATTGGTGTTGTGGCGTCGCTTTTGGGCAATCAGCACGACGCAAAGAAATGGTATAAACGTGCCGTTCAAAAAGCGCCGGAACGAGCGGCCTATGCGGTGAACCTTGCGAGCGCGCAAATATTTCTTGGCGAGACAGACGAGGCCGAGGCAACGCTTAAAACCTTATTGGACCGCAATGACAATATTGCGCAGGCGGAGTGGCTTTTATCCTCGCTGCGAAAAGCGGAAACGCCTGCGCGCGCGGATGCGCTGTTGAAAAAGGCAGAAGCGGCAAAAGACCCCCATTCAAAGGCATTTCTTGGCTACGCGGCCGGTAAGGAATTTGAGGATTGTGAAGTCTGGGACAAAGCCTTTCGCGCCTTTTCATTAGGAGCAGCCGCAAAGCGAAGCACCCTGACCTTTGATGAGGCAAAAGAGGAGGCGATGTTCGCGGCGCTGGAAGATAGTTTCACCGAAGAATGGGCCGCGCGTGCGGGGGGAGGGCATCATGATCCGGCACCCATCTTTGTTGTGGGGCAGCCGCGCACCGGCACAACCCTGATCGAGCGGATCATCACAAGTCATTCCGCCGTTGAATCGGCCGGTGAGTTGCAACAATTTGGGCTTTCCATTCACCGCTTAACCGAGGGTAGCTTTAGTGACCGCCTATCGCCCGAGGCAATCCGCGCATCTGCGAAGATAAACCCGACTGATCTGGGCCGGGAATATCTGCGCGCGTCTGCGCCAATGCGGAAAGATGCCGAGCGCTTTGTTGATAAGCTGCCGGGTAATTACCTGCACCTGCCGCTTATTCTAAAGGCGTTGCCGGATGCGCGTATCATCCATTTAACCCGTCACCCGATGGATAGTTGTTTTGCGAGCTATAAACAGCTTTTCGCCGAAGCCTATTTTCATTCTTACGATCAAGAAGAAATGGCGCGGCATCACCTGCGTTATGCCAATCTGATGGCGCGATGGAGGGAGCGATTCCCGGGCCGTTTCCTTGATATTTCCTACGAAGATACGGTCGCGGACCATGAGCCAAACGCGCGCCGCTTGATCGAATTTCTCGGCCTTGATTGGGAAGATGCCTGCCTTGAATTTCATACCCAGAAAGCGGCGGTGGCGACCGCAAGCGCAGTTCAGGTAAGGGAGAAGCCGCATCAACGTTCGGTCGGGCGCTGGCGGCGCTATCAGGATAAATTGGTGCCGATGCAGACAATATTGCGCGATGGCGGGTTGGAACTCGATAGTTGATTCGCTTTTGTGATCACAAAAAAGGCAAAAAATTCAAGATTGCTGCCAGATATGCTATTTATTTGGAGGAAATGATTACTCTATTGAAATTATGGAGTATTTAGAGGCGGCATCGGTTAAGCCGGCGTTGTATTTTCGCCTCGAATTGTCCAAAAAATTATTTTTCGGGATCGCAAAAATGCATCTCCTATTGTCGCGATTTCGCTTTGTTGTTACCAATTCAGATTGAAAATAGTTGTGTGACCGGCCGCGCGTTCATTGTCGGCGCACCAAAGAAGGGGCAACATAGATGAGGGGCAGCATCATGGCACAGATCAATCTCAAAAAAGCCTTCCTGCTAACCGGATGTTCAGCGGCCGCGATGCTGACATCGAGCGCGGCACTGGCGCAACGGGACGAAATCATCGTCAGCGCGACCAAACGAGACGAGTCAATTCAGGAAGTGCCGCTGGCGATCTCGGCCTATACCGGTGAGTTTGTGCGCGACGCCAATCTTGATGACATCAAGGATCTCGTGAAATTTACGCCGGGCGTAAGCGGGAATTCACTCGATAGTTTTATCGACTTTCTAAACATCCGCGGTATCCGCACAAATGATTTTGGTGTGGGTGGCGATCCATCCATTCCGCTTTTCAAGAACGGTCTCTATCAGGGGCGAAATGGCGCGGCTGTTTCTAGCTTGTTTGATATGGAGCGCGCAGAGGTATTGCGCGGCCCGCAAGGGTTCTTGTTTGGCCGGAACGCAATTGGCGGTGCGATCAGCGTACACACCGCAAAGCCAAGGCTCGATGAATATAGCGGCTATGCTGAACTTGATGTCGGTGAACGCGACCGGATTTTTGGTGAGGCGGCGCTCAATCTTCCTGTCAACGAATTTTTTGCCCTCAGAATTTCTGGCTATGGCGCGCATGAAGATGGCTATGTCGAAAATGTTGCGCGGCCCGGTATCGATAAACAGGTCGAGCCGGAAAAATATGCCGGTCGTCTTTCTGCGCTTTACAGCAAAGACGCATTTGAGGCGCTGTTTACCGTTGAATATGAAAAGCGGATGCAATCTGGTGCGCTCTATCGCGCAACAGAAAAAGGCGATTCATGGGATACGCTGGTTGATGTATTTGGCCTCTCGCTTGGCGGAACGCCCAACGATATTGATAGCGATCAAGGGTTGGGCGAGGCCGATAATGGCGAGATCCTCAGCTTTGGTCTGCAGCTCGATTATGATCTTGGTGGCGCGATAATAAGTTCGATCACGGGCTATAAAGATCATTCCTATTTCTATGCTGAAGATTTCGACGGAACGCCGCTTCGGATAAACGACTATAGCCAAGATCAGGAAGGCAGTTATTTCGAGCAGGAACTGCGCGTCGTTTCCGATAATGATGGTCCGCTATCGTGGTATGCTGGTGCATCCTACTATAACGAAGAAATCGATGTCCTTTTCACACAGGCCGCTGATGAAGAGGTCATGTGTCAGTATTATCTGAGCTATTACGGCATCAATTCCTGTACGGAATATTTCGCTTATTACTATTATTCCTTCACGCCAAACCCAGACGGGCTAGTTGAGAGCAATCAGGTTCGTGGCCGTTATCATGGCTTTGCGGCTTATGTTGATGCGACTTGGCAGTTGAGCGAACAGTTCGATATTGGGGTCGGTCTTCGCTATTCGCGCGATACCAAAAAATTCGGAATTCGCGCCTTACCGGTGGACAGCCAGCTCGGCCCGTATTTTGCGCTTGGCTTCACCTCTGCGGACTTCCATGAGGCCAAGCAAAGCTGGGATGCATTCACCCCGCGCTTTATGGTGCGCTATCACCCCAGTGATAATGTGATGCTGTTTGCCAGCGCGACACGCGGTTTCAAGGCCGGTGGTTTTGGTAGCTTTACCGTTGTGCCAAATGGTTCGGCCACAACCTATTGCGGACCATTTTCGACCGATTGTATTAATCTTGCGGCAGGGGATGCGTCACCAGACACATTCGATCCGGAAAAGGCATGGTCATACGAGGCCGGGTTCAAGGGAACCGCGTTTGGCGGGCGCTCGCGCATCGATGGCAATGTCTATTATTACACCTATAAAGACCTGCAACAGACCGTGGCCGGAACTGGTGGCGGCATCGTTGTCGAAAATATCGGTAACGTAAAAGGCTGGGGTATCGAAGGATCGATCGATACTGACCTCGGTGAATATTTCGGTATTCTCCTGTCCGGGTCTTATTTAGGCACGGAAGCCACGAATGTTCAGTCAATCTGTGACGGTACGGATGATTGCGAAGGGCTGTCGCTCGCCAATGTGCCGAAATTCTCAGGTGCCGGTGTCTTGCGGATGAATGTTCCTGCCGGTGCGGGTGAGATTTATGGCGCGGCGGAATTCACCGCGCAGAGCAAAACCTATGGCGGCGCGGCGCATCTTGATGAAGCAATCACCCCAAGCCTGTTCGATATGGCACTGCGGCTGGGCTATAAAGCCGAAGCGGGTTGGTCGGTCATTGGCTATGTGGAAAACGTGACCGATCAGGATGGCTTCGCGGGCGCAGAAGAATCTGGCGGCATCATTCCGGCGCATTTTGTTGGGCCAATCCGGCCACGCACCTTTGGTGTCCGTATGAGTTACGAGTGGGGCGGCTGACCAACCGGTCACCGCGTACACCCCTCGTAGTTTTAAATTGCCTTGCGTCGGCCAATCGTGCCGACGCAGTTTATTGGGTAACATATGTTTATACGCACTGGCCGATTTTTCCAGATTTTCAAATATTCCGTTTACGCCCTGTTGGCGATCAATACCGGGCATTTCTTTCTGGAAAATTTTTCGGGCAGTTCGTTCACTTATGAAAATGGCGTCGGTCTGGGTGACATCATTGTCGCCTACACAGACTCTATCGACACGGCCGCTTGGCTTGTATTGTTGATGCTCCTGGAGCTTGAAACATGGGTTCTGCCTGACGAAAAAATCAAAGGTTGGGTTGATGGCGTCATCAGCGTTGTCAGTTTCGCCTGCTGGGCAGTGATCCTTTATTCCTTTTATGGCTATATCGCGACGCTGCATGTGCCGTTCGGGTTCGATGCTTACACCGGGCCAGACCCATGTGGGCTTGTGGGAACGGGGGCATCTTTTGCGAATGCGCTTGACGATTATGAACTGCTCAATGCAACCAATTGCCAGACGCTAGTCGCGAACGCGTTTTATAATGCGGGTGATAATATGTTCACCTCGTCGGAAAATCTCAGCCTGATCAAACGGCTCGCCTGGACCGATGTGTTGAATGCCGGTCTTTGGGTTTTGATCGTCATCATTATTGAGCTTGAAATCTATCTGAAATCATCGGCGCTGATCGGTACGAAATTCTTTCTCGCCTATAAGTCGTTTAAGGCCTTGTTATATTCAATTCTCTTCGTAAATGCTGCCTATTGGTGGTATTTAGGAGAGCCATGGGATGCATGGGACGCGATGTTATGGATCGTTGCGTTTTTCTTTATCGAAATGAATATGCTCAAATGGCAAGAAGAACGGGCCGAGCTTCGCGCTCAAGGCCTAATCGAATGAAAGCAAGATAATCATGACGTTCTCAAATGGTGTGGCTGCGGCCCTTAAAAAAGTCACGATACGGACTGAGGCTTTTATTGGCGGCGAATTTACGCCTGCGCGATCGGGCGAAACATTGCCGTGCATCACGCCGATTGACGGGTCTGAGATTGCGCAGCTGAGCGCGTGTGATGCGGCGGATATTGATGCGGCCGTGCAGGCTGCGCGCGCAAGTTTTGAAAGCGGCGTCTGGAGCAAAATGCCGCCGCGCAAGCGCCGTCAGGTAATGTTGGCCTTTGCCGACAAGATCGAAGCGCATAGTGACGAACTCGCACTGCTCGAAACCCTCGATATGGGCAAGCCCATTCGCAACACGCGCAATGCGGATATTCCGCTGGTGGTTCAGACGATCCGTTATTACGCCGAAGCCATCGACAAAATTTATGACGAGCTAGGCCCGTCGCCGCATGATGCGGTCTCGATGATCGTTCGCGAACCGTTAGGTGTAGTCGGGGCGGTCACCCCGTGGAATTTTCCGTTGCTGATGGCGTCGTGGAAATTCGCGCCGGCCCTCGCGACCGGTAATTCGGTCATCATGAAACCGGCAGAACAGGCAAGCCTGACCATGCTGCGCGCAGCCGAGCTTGCGCAGGAAGCCGGCATTCCCGCCGGGGTTCTTAATGTGGTGCCCGGTGACGGTGCCAAGGCGGGCAAGGCGCTTGCGCTTCATATGGATGTTGATGCGCTCGTCTTTACCGGCTCAACCGCGGTCGGCAAATTGATCATGGGCTATGGTGCACAGAGTAATTTGAAACGTGTCGCCCTCGAATGTGGCGGCAAGAGCCCGCAAATCATCATGGAAGATTGCCCCGATTTTGACGCGGCGGCGTCTGCGGCGGCCTGGGCTGTTTTCTATGACCAAGGGCAGGTCTGCACGGCCGGCACGCGCCTATTGGTTCAGAACTCGATCAAGGATGAATTCCTCGCCAAGGTTGCGGCGGTCGCAAAAGGCCTGAAACCCGGCGATCCCCTCGATGAAAATACGCGGTTTGGCGCATTGGTCGACGAGACCCAGATGAATACGGTCCTCGGTTACATAGAGAAGGGCGGTGCCGAAGGCGCAAAACTTGTTTGTGGCGGCGAGCGCGCCTTGAGCGAAAGCGGCGGTTTCTATGTTGCGCCGACAATTTTCGACGGCGTGGACAACCAGATGACCATCGCTCAGGAGGAGATTTTCGGCCCGGTTATCTCGGCGATTGGTTTTGATGATTTCGACGATGCGATGCGCATTGCCAATGACACGGTTTATGGCCTTGCTGCGGGTATCTGGACCAGCAATCTCAACTATGCGCACAAAGCCTCAAGAACGATCCGTGCCGGGAATGTTTGGGTGAATTGCTGGGACGGCAGTGATATAACGACACCATTTGGCGGCTTTAAACAATCGGGTTTCGGGCGTGACCGATCATTACATGCGCTCGATAAATATACTGAACTAAAAACAATTTGGATGAAACTCTCCTGATAAAGACGAAAGCTATATTATGACGCAAGATAATTCCGTCGAACGGCGCAATGACTGGCTTCAATCCTATTGGATGCCATTCACCCCGAACAAAGCCTTTAAAGCGGCACCGCGCATTTATGAGCGCGCAGAGGGGCATTATTATTACACCTCTGAGGGGACAAAAATCCTCGATGCCTTTTCGGGGCTTTGGTGTTGTAATCTGGGGCACCGTCATCCGAAAATTGTCGAAGCAATCAAGACACAAGCCGAAGAGCTGGATTACGCCAATGCGTTTAATTTCGGTCATCCAAAGGTTTTTGAACTGGCGAATGTGGTTGCCGATCAATTCCCCGGTGACTTGAACCATGTGTTCTTTGTCAATTCCGGATCAGAGGCGGCGGATACGGCGCTGAAGATGGCAATTGCCTATCACCGGCTGCGCGGGGAGGGCTCGCGCACTCGTCTTATTGGTCGGGTAAACGGGTATCACGGTGTCGGCTTTGGCGGTATCTCCGTAGGCGGAATGGTCAACAACCGTAAATTCTTCGGAAGCCTTCTGCCCGGTACGGATCATTTGTCATTCCCCTATGACCCTGCGGCGCAAGCATTCACCCAGGGTGAAGCAGAGATCGACGTTGAGCCCTATATGCGCGAGCTTGAAAATGTCATTGCGCTACACGACGCATCGACAATTGCGGCTGTTATCGTAGAGCCCTTTGCGGGTTCGGGCGGTGTTTTCGTACCGCCGAAGAATTATCTCAAGCGTCTGCGCGAAGTTACAAAGAAGCACGGCATTTTGCTGATCGTGGATGAAGTCATCACCGGTTTTGGCCGTCTGGGCGCGCCGAATGCGGCGACCTATTTTGACGTAGAGCCGGACATCGTCACGGTTGCAAAGGCGATCAATAATGGTGCCGTGCCCATGGGGGCCGCGATTGTCGGTAAGCACATTTATGATGGCTTTATGGATGCGACCCCTGCGGGCGTCGAATTCTTCCATGGCTATACCTATTCGGGGCACCCATTGGCTGCGGCCGCGGGCCTGGCCGCCCAAGAGGTCTTCCGCGAAGAAGGCGTCTACGAGCATGCAGCGTCCATGGCCGATTATTTCCAAGATGCGGTTCACAGCCTCAAAGGCGAGCCGCATGTGGTCGATATCCGTAATATTGGTTTGGCCGCCGGGGTCACGGTGGAAGGCCGCGATGGCGCACCGGGCGCGCGCGGTAACGAGGTCTTCGTCAAAACCTATGAGCAGGGCGTATCCATCAGGGCCAATGGTGAACATCTGGCAATCGCGCCGATCCTGACCTCTGGCAAGGCGGAAATCGACATGATGATCGACGCCATCCGGACCGGATTGCGCGCGGCGGCATGATCTGAGGGCGATAAATCATCCTTCCGAGCGTTAAACTGCCAAATCGAGGGGCCAGCCCGCGTTGCGCGCGGGCACAAAGGCCGTTAGAACGGCTCGGCTTTATAGATAGCTAGCGGCAGGAAACGCGTCAGTGGCGAACGAAGACGAAACAATATTAAGAGAAGTGGATCAGGAACTTGCGGAGGAACGCCAATGGGCGATGTTCCGCAAACATGGTCCTGCGGTTATTGGCGCGGCGATTGCGATTGTCGTCGGCGTCGCCGGGTGGCAGGTCTGGAACCACCTCCAGACCAGCAAGGCGGAAAAGCTCGCGATTGAGTTTCTCGATGCTGTGGATACGCTCGAAGAAGACCCAACCTTGGGCCGCGCGGAACTTGAAAAGGTTGCCGAGGCAAAAGGCGGCTATGGCGCGCTGGCCTCGCTCCGTCGGGCGGGCTCCTACGCGGCGAATGGCGAGCGCTTGAAAGCGATCGAAACCTATCGCGAATTGGCCGCAAGCGATGCGCCGCGCCGGGTTCGCGAGTTGGCGCAGATCCGTGCGGGTTATCTGTCGCTGGCCGATGGGCGCGACGTCGTTATGTCAGATCTTGGCAATCTTCCCGAAGCGTCTGGCCCGTTCGGGTATCATGCGCGGGAAGTCATGGCCCTCGCAGCATTATTCGAAGAAGACTATGAGGTCGCGCTGTCGTCCTTCCGTGCACTGTCGATTGATCTTGGCGCACCCGAAGGTGTTCGTGGCCGCGCAGAAGAATTGGCAGCACTGGCGGAGGCTGCGAAATCAGGGGTGAATATTACCGGCGAAACGCGGGTCGATGATCTCCTAAAGGCGGTTGGCGAAGCGACCGCGCCAGCGGAAACCTCAGACACCGCGCCGACAGATAGCGAAAACACAGATAGCGAAAACTCTGCGGCCGAGCCTGTTGACGCGCCAGAAGATACGCCGTCAGATGACCACGCTGATCACAATCACGAAGAGTAAAATATGACAGGCATAACTTCCTCGCCCTTGCGCGCTTTATTAGTGGCTTTGGGCTTGTCTCTATTATCCGCATGTGGCTCGAACCCGATAACGGGTCTGTTTGGCGGAGATGACTCTGACGAAAATGGGGAAGCGCCAGAAGAAGATGAGCGGATTTCCATTCTCGCGCTGGATCAGGCCCTTGCGCCCGATCCGCGTTTCGCGGGCGTTACGGTCGAGGTGCCGCCGTCTTATGTAAACCAGTCATGGACGCAGCCGGGCGGTGAAGCCGACCATACGCTCCACCATTTGAGCGCGCCATTGACCATGGAAACCCTTTGGAAGGCCGATGTCGGCAAGGCGTCTGCGCGCCGTGCACGCCTCACATCACCACCCATTGTTGTCGATAACCGGGTTTTCGTTCTGGATGCTGCGGCGAATGTCACGGCGTTTGACGCAGAAACTGGCGATGAGATCTGGGAAACCGAACTCACACCAGAAATCAAAGAACGTTTCCGTTTTCGTGATTTTGTTCTCATGAGCCGGCCAAAGCCATCGCAAATCGGTTTCGGTGGCGGTGTTGCCTTTGATCAGGGCCGTATTTTTGTGACCTCGGGTTTCGGCTTTGTCGCCGCCCTTGATGCGCAAACTGGCGAAAAGCTTTGGCAGATCGAAACCACGGCACCGGCGCGGACACCACCAACGGCCTATCGCGGAAAAGTCTATCTGGCGACGAATACGAATGAATTTCTGGCACTCGATCAGGAAACCGGTGAAACCGCTTGGGCCTTTCAGTCCTTCGAAGAATCTGCGCGGTTCCTGTCATCCTCAAGCCCGGCGGCGGCTGGCGACCTTGTGGTTGCGCCGTTCTCTTCCGGTGAGCTTGTCGCCTTTATTGCCGACAATGGCCGCGCCGTATGGGATACGACCATGGTGCGCGAGACCCGTTTGACGGCGCTATCGCAGCTTAATGATATTGCCGGCAGCCCGGTGATCGACCGTGGCCTCGTTTATGTGGTCAGCCATGGCGGACGCTTTTCTGCAATCGACATTCGCTCAGGCCAGCCAGTATGGGAATTGCCGGTTGCCAGCCTTCAGATGCCTTGGGTTGCAGGCGATTTCATCTATCTGGTCTCGATCGAGGGCGAATTGATCTGCGTGTCGCGGCAGGATGGCGGCATTGTATGGGTCACCCAATTGCGCCGCTACAAGAAAGAAAAGAAGAAAAAAGGCCGGATTTCCTGGGCTGGACCGGTCCTCGCTGGCGGACAGTTGATCCTTGTTTCGACGGAAAAAGAGATCGTGCGCGTATCGCCGGAAACGGGTGAAGTCATCGAAACGGACAAGTTTGATGGTGGCTCAGTCGTCGCTCCGGTTGTCGCTGGCGAAAAAGTCTTTATCCTGACGGAGGAAGGCAAGCTTATCGCCATGCGCTAGGGCGCACGGCGGCGCTTAGAACCGCAGGACCTAATCGAACGCAATGTCAGTAAAAATCGCACTGGTCGGGCGGCCTAATGTAGGCAAGTCCACCTTGTTCAATCGTTTGGTCGGAAAGCGCCTTGCGCTTGTCGATGATACACCGGGCGTCACTCGTGACCGCCGCGAGGGCGAGGCACGTCTGGGCGATTTGTCCTTTACGGTCGTCGATACACCGGGCCTTGAAGAAGCGCCCGAAGCCGCGCTCGAAGGTCGGATGCGTAAACAAACGGACATCGCGCTGGCCGAAGCTGCCGCGTGTTTGTTCCTGATCGACGCGCGCGCTGGCGTGACGCCGCTTGATAAGACTTTCGCATCGATCCTGCGGGCGAGCGGCAAGCCGGTCATTTTGCTCGCGAACAAGGCCGAAGGCTCCGCCGGTGACGCAGGGCTTTACGATGCCTATGGGCTTGGGGTTGGTGAGCCGTTGGCGATCTCCGCTGAGCATGGCGAAGGCATGGCCGAGCTATACAATCTGCTCGAGCCATTTTTAGCGGAATGGCAGTCCGAAGAGGACGAAGAAGAGGCGGAATGGGATGACCCGTTAAAGCCGCTTCGGGTCGCAATTGTTGGTCGGCCGAATGCGGGCAAGTCAACTTTGGTCAATCATCTCATTGGCGAGAACCGACTTTTGACCGGGCCGGAAGCGGGCATTACGCGCGATTCAATTTCTGTTGAATGGAAATGGCAGGGCAAAGATCGCGATTGGCCGGTGAAATTGTTCGATACTGCCGGTATGCGCAAAAAAGCCAAGGTCCAGTCGAAACTCGAAAAGCTTTCCGTTGCCGATAGTCTGCGTGCGATCAAATTTGCCGAGGTTGTTGTTCTTTTGATGGAAGCGACGTCGCCATTTGAAAAACAGGACTTACAGATCGCCGACCTTGCGCTGCGCGAAGGGCGCGGTTTGGTGCTCGCGGTCAATAAATGGGACCTGATCGAGGATCGCGATGCGGCCATGCGATCAATGCGCGAAATGGCCGATCGGTTATTGCCGCAAGCGGTGGGTATTCCAATCGTTGCGTTTTCGGCTCTGACCGGCATGGGCACCAACCGGCTGATGCCGGCGGTCACACGGATTTACATTGACTGGAATGCGCGGGTGAAAACGCCGGAGCTGAATGACTGGCTACAGGAAGCAACCGCGCGTCACGCTCCGCCTGCGGTATCGGGCCAGCGGATAAAGCTTCGTTACATTGCGCAGACAAAGACCCGTCCGCCAACATTCGTTGCGCAATGTACGCGCGCAGAAGATCTCCCTGCGGCCTATAAGCGGTATCTGATTAACGGTATCCGGGATGCGTTCGATATTCGTGCGGTGCCGATCCGGCTAATATTGAAAAAGCCGGGCAATCCGTTCGCCAAGGAAAAGCGAAAATAAATCAGGCCTGAAAATCTTTGCGGCTTACCCGAATGGGGTCGGCTTTTTCCCGTGTCAGAACATGGTGCAGAACCGGGATGATTTCATCCGGTGACGGCAAGGTGTTCGGGTCTTCGCCGGGCATGGCGAGGGCGCGCATATCTGTCCGCATCGCGCCGGGATCGATAAGCGAAACTTCAATTTCTGTACGGATGGTTTCTTCCGCATAGGTTTCAAGCAACATCTCAAGCGCGGCTTTGGAGATCGCATAGCTACCCCAGAACGCCCGTGAGCTATTGCCGCCGACATTCGACGTCATGCCAATAACATCGGCGCGCTTGGCGCGGCGCAATAATGGGTCTAGTGCCCGGATCAGGCGCCAATTGGCCGTGACGTTCAAATCGAGCGTGTGATTCCAGACTTTCGGATCAATATCGGGGAGGGGCGCTAATTCGCCCAAAACCGCGGCGTTCAAGATCAGGATATCAAGCGCCTCGAACCGGCCAGTCAGCGCTTCTGCCAAGCGCTCAATCCCATCCCCTTCGACCAGGTCGAGCGGGATCAAAGAGGCTGTGCCGCCTGCTTCGCGCACAGCGTCATCAAGCTCTTCAAGCGCGCCGGGGGTTCGCGCCAATGCAAGAACATGCGCACCCGCTTTCGCGAGCGATAAAGCCATTGAACGGCCCAGTCCGCGCGATGCGCCGGTGACGAGGGCGGTTTTTCCGGTGAGATCGAGGTCAGCCATGGAAATCTTCCTTATTTTCCGCCTTGGATAGAACCAAAGCGATCTCTTTCGCAACCGTTTCAAAGGTCGCGGTTGAAAGATCAGGCAAAGAAATTTGCGCGAGCGTTGGGGATTTGTCCTTTTTCCGGCTGCGCCCATAGAGTGGGTCATAATGCGCTTCGATCAAGGCAGCCGCCAGCGTGCGGTAATCTTTTGCCTCGGCGAGGGCCATCCAATCCGCCAGCGCGTCTTTCGGATGGAAAGGGCGCAGCCGAGACAATGCCGCGTCAACCAGACGTTGATCGCTTGTGATATCCGCATAAGCATTCATCAGATAGTCAACGCGTGCGGGCACTGGGGCTGTCAGGGAGATACGCGGCGCGCGGCGCATTGCGTTCCAGATCCGTTTGGGGATTTCACATCGGCCAATCCGGTTTGATTCTGCTTCGAGCAAGATCGGTCTGGAAAGATCATGATGCTGAAGATCGAACCATAACAGGGATTCAAAATATTTCTGATGCGGTTGCGGCGTGCCGGAATAACCGCCAAAGACAGACCCCCGATGATTGGCCCGCGCTTCGAGATCAATGGTCTGTACGCCCGTCAATGTCCGTAAAATATCGGATTTCGCGGTTCCGGTTTGTCCGTCTAGCAAGATGAGCGGAAGATCGTCATCTGAATCGCGAAGCCCCGCGACGACGCTGCGCCGCCATGTTTTGTAACCGCCTCTTAAAAGGCCGGTCCGCCACCCGACCTGCGTCAGGATCGTGGCCATGGCGTTTGATCGCATGCCCCCGCGCCAGCAATAAATCAATGGATGAAATTTTGCCGGTTTGTCACTAAGGGCGGTCTCCAGGTGGTGCGCAACATTTTTGGCCACATAGCCAGCGCCGATCCGCCGGGCTTTGAACCGCGAAACCTGTTTATAGATCGTGCCCACTTCGGCCCGCTGCGCATCATCAAGAACCGGCAGGTTGATTGCGCCGGGTATGTGGTCCTCGGCAAACTCGGCGGGGGAGCGAACATCAATAATGGCGTCGAACTGCGCGAGCGTCTCAAGCGAGGTCTCGGTGATATGATGAATTGCAGCAGTAATTATGGGGCCTTTCCGAATTCCGCCTTGTTTGTATAGGCAAAAAGATGTTCTAGAATCTTCTGGCCAATGGGCAAGGAGAGATATTTTGTCAGTGCGTGAAAACGAACCGCGATTAACCAGTTTGGCCCATGGGGGCGGGTGCGGCTGTAAGATTGCGCCCAATGTTCTGCGGGAGATTTTGGGCGCTGCCCCGGTCAATTCGGCCTATGAGGCGTTAATGGTCGATGCGGCGACTAGCGATGATGCCGCAGTTTACAAGATCTCGGACGAGGTGGCGCTGATCGCCACCACCGATTTTTTCATGCCGATTGTCGATGACCCGTTTGAGTTTGGCCGGATCGCCGCAACAAATGCCCTGTCTGATGTTTATGCCATGGGCGGGCGACCCATCTTTTCATTGGCGATTGTCGGTATGCCAATCGGTAAGATGTCCACCGAAACGATCCGGAAAATTCTCGATGGTGGCCGCGCGGTGAGCGAGGCGGCCGGCGCACCGGTGGCGGGCGGTCATTCGATCGACTCCGCTGAACCGATTTATGGTTTGGTGGCGATGGGGCTTGCCCATCCAGATCGTATCTTGCGCAATGCGAATACAAAACCGGGGGATGTTCTTATTCTGGGTAAGCCCTTGGGTGTCGGGATTTTCAGCGCGGCCCTGAAACGTGAAATTCTGAGCCCGTCCGGTTATGACGCGATGATTCAATCAACGACCTTGCTCAATCGTCCGGGGGCGGACCTTGCGCAAATTGATGGCGTGCATGCGATAACCGACGTGACCGGTTTTGGTCTTTTGGGGCATCTCACCGAGATGTGCAAAGGCAGTAGTGTTGCCGCAGAAATCGATCAAAACGCCGTGCCGATTTTCGACGAGGCGAAGACGCTTTTGGCGGATGGAGTCAAAACCGGCGCAAGTGGTCGCAATTGGGAAAGCATAAAAGACTGGGTCGATGCCCCGGCTGAATTGCGAGATATGCTGACCGATCCACAGACCAGCGGTGGTCTATTGGTGTCTTGCCACCCTGACAGCGCAGCCGAAGTCATAGAGACCTTCAAGCAGCATGGTCACACGCAGGCATGCGTTATTGGCGAGGTCCGCGAGGGAAGCCCGTTTATTCAGGTTCGCTAGGCCAATGTCCGCCTGAGGGCATCGGCCCAACCGGTCAAATTATGATGGCGTTCTTTTGGGGCCATGGCCGGTTGGAAACGCGCATCCAGCCGCCAGCGTTCGGCGATGTCGTCTATGCTTTCGAAAATGCCGACCTTGAGCGCCGCAAGATAGGCCGCGCCAAGCGCCGTTGTCTCCAGTATTTTTGGCCGCTCGACCGGCAGATCCAAAATGTCCGCAAGGAATTGCATGGTCCAATCATTGGCGACCATGCCGCCATCAACGCGCAAGGTTTTGGTCTCTGCGCCGTCGCGGGCAATTGCGTCCATAAGGTCCGCAGTCTGATAAACAACGCTTTCGAGGGCAGCCCGGGCGAGTTCTGCTTTGCCCGATCCGCGTGTCAGACCGGAAATCAGCCCGCGGGCACCCGGTGACCAATGGGGCGCACCAAGCCCGGTAAAGGCGGGCACAAGATAGACCCCGTTATTGCTTTCAATACTTTCCGCGAGCGCAGCGGTCTCTCCGGCAGATTTGATCAGCCCCAGCTCATCGCGCAACCATTGAATTGCGGCACCTGCAATGAAGATCGACCCTTCTAATGCGTAAGTTGTCTCACCATCGAGGCGGCAGGCAATGGTCGATAAAAGTTTGTTACGGGAATGAAGAACTTTTTTGCCCGTATGAACAAGAACGAAACAGCCGGTACCATAGGTGCTTTTAATGTCACCCGGTTCAAAACAGGCCTGACCGAAAGCTGCCGCCTGTTGATCGCCCGCGACGCCGCAAATCGGAATTGGGCGGCCAAAAAGTTCGGGATCAGTGACGCCATAATCATCGGCGCAATCGCGCACCGAGGGCATCATTTCAATCGGTACACGGAATTTGTCGAGCAGGCCTTTGTCCCAGCGGTTTTCATGAATGTTATAAAGGCTGGTGCGGCTGGCATTGGTTGCGTCTGTTGCGTGGGTTTCACCGCCGGTCAGGCGACAGATCAAAAAACTATCAACGGTACCAAAGGCAATTTCGCCTTTCTCGGCGCGTTCTCGTGCGCCATCAACATGGTCGAGAATCCACGCGGCTTTGGTCGCAGAAAAATAAGGATCAAGCAAAAGACCGGTGCGCGCCGTCACATGGTCTTCAAAGCCGTCCTCGCGCAGCTTTGCACAAATATCTGCGGTGCGCCGGTCCTGCCAGACAATCGCATTGTAAAGCGCCTTGCCGGTCTTCCGGTCCCACAGGATCGTCGTTTCCCGTTGGTTGGTAACACCAATGGCGACAACTTCACCGCCATTATCTTCGGCGAGTTTCAGCGCCTCTTGCGCCGTTTCGAGTGTCGTTCGCCAAATATCTTCGGGGTCATGTTCGACCCAACCGTCATTCGGATAGTGCTGCGGAAATTCCGCTTGGGATTGTGCGATAATTTTTCCCGATGGATCAAAAACAATGGCGCGGCTTGATGTCGTGCCTTGATCGATTGCGAGAATATAAGGGGGGTGGGTTTCACTCATAGCGCTCATCTTCTCGTGTTCGTTTTCGATAGTTTAACGTGAACGACGCGGTGCCATAACCCCTAAATGTCAGTGTGAAAAATTTGAGACAATTGTTCAATGCGGTTCTCTATATTTAGAAATACTGATATTCAAAACGCCCAATTTCCCCGGAGAGGTAGTATGAAGTATCTATTTGGTTTGTCATTTCTCGCTTTGGTAGCCTGCGGACAGAACGCAGACGTTACGCAATCACAATCAGCGGGCCTTAGGCTTTATACGCTTGATTGCGGTCAGGTCATGATCAATGACTTATCGATTTTTACGCAAGGCAGCGAGTTTGATGATCGCACAAAATTAGCGCCAGCATCGTGTTATCTTATCCGTCACCCTAAAGGCGACTTGATGTGGGATACCGGTCTGCCAAATGCATTAAACGAAATTGAGGGTGGCGTAACGAATGAGCCGTTTCATGTTTCGTTGCCAGTAACAATCAGCACCCAGCTCGAAATGATTGATATGTCGATCGACGATGTCGAATATCTTGCGCTTTCGCATTCACATTTTGATCATGCTGGCGGTGCCGGCCAATTTGCCGAATCTACCTTTATCGTTCACGAGAAAGAGCGCGAATTCATGTTCCGTGACGAAGCCCGCGCGGATGAAGATGGCTTTGCGGCCTATAGCGCATTGGAAGATGCCGAAACTATCGAATTTACCAGCGATTATGATGTCTTTGGCGATGGCAGCGTAATGATCTTGTCGATGCCGGGGCATACGCCGGGGCATACGGTGTTGAAGGTAGATCTTGAGAATGAAGGTCCGGTGCTCTTGGTAGGCGATCTCTATCACTTTCATGAATCGCGCGAAAACCGCTACGTCCCGAAATTCAATACCGATGTGGAGGACACCTTAGCCTCGATGGATCGGTTTGAAGACCTCGCGCAAAAGATTGACGCGCGCGTGGTCATTCAACATTCGATGGAAGATTTCAAATCGCTTCCTGAATTTCCGGCTTATCTCGATTAGGTGTTTTTTTGTTTGGCGCGGAGACGGTAATAACGCAATCCCGCGCCGGGCGCACCTAAGAGCGGATGTTTACGCTCCCATTCGGTCACGCCAATATCGATGCCGGAATGGCGTTTGATCTTCCAGGCGATATAGTCGATCCCGCCATTAAAGGTCTGTGTACCCTTTAAAAGGCGCGCAACCGAAAGGCCGGCACCGGCCATAGCCCGCATTCGCCAAGACAGGTCCGCCGGTTTTGGAGTTTCGCCAATGGTAATTTTGTCATTTTCTTTGGTGACCGAATAGCCCGCCGCACGCAGCGCAGGGGCCGTAACCGTCGCGGCCCAATCCCCATAGCTTTCGATCAGTTTGCCGGCGCGGTCAGAATCTTCGGCTCTTAATTCAGCCTTGTAGGAGGCATTAAGCCCCGCAAGCCATAATTCTTTTGCGGTGAATGATTTTCCGACAAGTCCCACAGCATTGGCGCAAAAGCTGATGATTGATTGCGCTAACGCATTTTCCAACCGGTCGTGCATTTGATTGTTGGGATCATAGATGCGGCACGGTTGCGCAAAACGCGCCCAGAAATAGGAATGAAAGGTTTTTGTACTGACGAGTCTTTCAAAATGATCAATCGTCAATACCGCATATTTTGCCCGAAGCGTGCCGTCAGGTGAGGGCGTCTCAAAATAGAATACATTGGGCGGCATGATTTTATTGGCGAGGCCAAGCATGCCTGACGCGTAGAGCGCGTCATATGACGGCCCGATGATATAGAAATCGAAAATGATATTGGTCGGGTCTTCGTGGCTGCTGACGCTTGCGCCCGATCCGTAAAATAGCGCCGCAGACGTCGGGAATTTCTCTAGGAGCGCATCAAGCAGATGCTTTGCGGCATCGCTCATGGGCGGCGCAGAAACCTGAGCTATGCGCGCGCGAAGTGATGATACCGGATCATCATGTTCCGTGGGATTTGCTGCTGTCATCAGGTGAGGAAGGCAGCTTTTTCAGAAACTTTGAGGATCAGATCTTCTTCCGGGTTGGTATGGAAGATCTCGCCGTCAAAGACCACGGGCCCGTCAAAGCGCAACCGCATCTCATGGCTTTTCCAGCTATGATAGCCGCTGTCCGATAGCCAAGGCACCTTCCGCCCGGCGATCACATTGATTGCTGCCCGCAAAAAGCGCTTACGCGGATAATCCATCGCCATGACATGCATGGGCTCGTCGCCTTCCCCCCAGAACGGGAATATCCCGGCGGAAAGACGGTTAAGCGTTGTAAGAAGCAACATCGAAAGATCGCGGTCTTGCAATTCTCCGTGCTCGTCGCGAATCTGTGTCACCAATGGTGTGGGGCCACCGGAATTATCAAAGGCGGTTTTGAGGATGAATCCCGCAGTCGTAAGCGCGACGGCGAGCGAACTTTTCGCGCCCATTTTCTGGACGTTCTGCCGACTGAAATGCACTGCCGTATGGAACAAACCCGCGCCGAGAAAGAAACCATAGATCGGGTCCTGGCGCTCAGAAAGCTGCATACCGATCAATGGGCGTTCCACGCGATTGACCTCGCCGCGATTGCGCCGCCACAAGAAATTGTCGAGCGATGTCGCGGGCGGGCCCTGTAGGCCACAATCATTCGCAATCACATTGGTCATGCCGCAGGGGAGTGCAACATAATTGTGCTGACGATCGAAACGCCGACGATTGATCGCATTGGTGATTGTCGCCTGCATCGTGCCGTCACCGCCACATAAAATCAGCGTATCGGAATCGCCTTTTTCAATGTCGTCGAGCGCAGGCACCAGATCTTCGAATTGGTCGAGAACATAGGGTCGAATATTCGTATGTTGCTTTGATACGTAAAGCAGATCATCGGCGAGCATCGCACTGCGTGTACTTTTTGAATTTATTATCATCGATGCAGTAGACATCGTACACATCCCGTCTTCGCCTGATGGCCATTCGCCGCCAGACCGTCACTTTTATTTGTTTGAGGCAGTAGCCATGTCTGCACCAACACCAGTCATGGCGAGATCGCGCAGCCTATATTGCTTTGCCCCGACAGCCCAAAAATTTGAGCCCATGTAACCAGCTAAGTTGTCACATTTCGGACATATTTATCCACCGAAACCCGCAACTTAGCAATCGCCATTTAGGTAAGGTCGAAGGAAATAACAGCTCTCTGTAATTCACGTTCCGTTTAAGCGCACAAGGTGCGGTCCGCTTTCGGAATTCGAGAATCCTATAACGCGCGAAGAATGAAAATCCGGCCCGCGCGGCGCGAAAAGGTTTCTGGCACGCTAGCGAGCATCAGAAAAATCCCGCATTTTCAATAAATTATGTCCAATGTGATAGGCCAGCGACGATGGATGCTGCGTATCCCAAATCGCCAGATCTGCGCGTAAGCCGGGCTTCAAGACACCGCAATCGGTAAGCCCCAAGGCCCGCGCCCCATTGCGGGTTACCCCGGCGAGCGCTTCTTCGGGGGTCATTTGAAATAATGTGCAACACATATTCATGGCCAACAGTAACGAGGTCATTGGCGATGTGCCGGGATTGCAGTCGGTGGCGACGGCCATCTCGACCCCGGCCGCGCGCAGGGCCGCAATCGGCGGCAGCTTGGTCTCGCGCAAATAATAGAACGCGCCGGGCAGCATGACGGCGACCGTTCCGGCTTCCGCGAGGGCCTGCGCATCACCGGGGGAGAGATACTCAAGATGGTCAGCGGACAAACCGCGATGCTGGGCCACCAGCCGCGCGCCGCCCAGATCCGATAATTGTTCCGCATGAAGCTTTACGGGCAGGCCGAGGTCTTGGGCGACGGTGAAGACCCGTTCAATTTGCGCCGGTGAAAAGCCAATCCCTTCGCAAAAACCATCGACCGCATCGGCCAGCCCCTCTGCCGCGGCGGCCGGCAATATCTCGTTACAGACTAGGTCGATATAACCGTCGGCATTGCCGGTGAATTCGGGCGGAACCGCATGGGCCGCGAGTAAGGTTGTCTGCACTCTAATGAAGCGTTCACGCTCAAGCCGTTTGGCGGCGCGAAGCATTTTCAGCTCATCGGTGACGGTCAATCCGTAACCGGATTTAATCTCGATGGTCGTCACGCCTTCGCCAATAAACGCATCAAGGCGTTGTAATGCGGTTTCAACGAGCAAGTCCTCGCTTGCGTCGCGAGTGGCGCGCACGGTCGAGACTATGCCGCCACCAGCGCGGGCAATTTCTTCATAGCTTTTGCCCAGTAGGCGCGCCTCAAACTCTCCGGCGCGATCACCGCCGAAAATAAGATGCGTGTGACAGTCAATAAGCCCCGGCGTGATCAAATCGCCCTCAAGGTCGATGACCTCGCGCGCCAGTCCGCCGGGCTGGTCAGGCAGCGACGCCATAGGACCGGCGAAGCAAATGATGCCGTTTTCAATCCCTAATGCGCCATGTTCGATCAGGCCATAAGGCGCATCACCATCCATCGTGGCGAGCGCCGCGTTTATATAGATTTTATCCCACATCAGTTCAGTGTATCCTTGTTCGGCGGCCATTGAAAAGCGCCGCGCGGCGGCGCGAACAAAGGCTCCGGCGCGGTTTTTGCTGATGGTAATCTGCCGGTGTCAGATGCGCCGGTTAGGGGAACGAAAACCAGGTGACGCCATGCTTAATGGAAATTTGAAACAAACCACTGTCCGCCAGTTATTTAGCCGCATTGCGGCCATGGGCGCAGGATTGGCCGCTTTATCAAGTGTCTCAAATGCGGAAACCTTTACCGCTGCCGATGTTTCATTCCGGGACGTCACGGGGACAATCGAAGTTAAAACCACAAGTGGCGACGAGATCGATGTCGAGATCCGTCAGGGCAAGACCTATCGGCAGATCACTGTCGAGGAAAAAGATGGCCTGGTCATTATTTCCGGTGAGCGCTGGAAAGAAGACGAAGGCACTGATTGTTGTAATACCCGCATCAACCGCCAGTTCATTCCCCGTGATGGGCGTGAGCTGACAACCGGTGAGCCACTTGATGAAGGCATGTTCGCAGACTATCCGACCATCGAAATTTCCGTTCCCTATGAGGGGAATGTTGAGTTTGTTGACGCACGGATCAAACTCGCGATGGAACGCTTAGGCGGCGCGCTGAAGCTCGATGCGTGTTATGTTTATGGCGAAACAAGCGATGTAGACGAGGCCGTTATTGGCGTTGTTCACGGCTCGCGGCTTGTTATGGGAAGTGTAAAATCGGGGCTCGAAATTGATGTGTCCGGTGATGCGGATGTGCGCGTTGCTGATGCGTCTATGGTTGATGTTGATATAGCGGGGCCGGGGGATGTCGTTCTGGGGGATATTGACGGCATGCTCGATGTATCGATTGCCGGTTCGGGGCTCGTACGCGCAACGCGTGTGGATGGCCCGATGACTGCCCGCATCGCGGGTTCTGGCGCGGTGCTGGTCAAGGCCGGTCATGCCGACAAGTTAAAAGCGATTGTTGACGGTTCTGGCGGGGTTTTCTTTGGCGGACGGGTGACACAGCCTGACCTTCGCCTTAATGGCTCAGCGGAAGTCCGTATGGATAGTGTCAATGGGCGGATTAACCGCTCTGGCTCAGGCAGTGTCTTTGTTGGTGGCGAGAAAGTCGCCAAATAACCCAACCGAGGTTAAGCTCGGGAAAGCGCGTCAATCATTGGGCAGGGAGCGTTATCATTTGTTTTGCATTGATCAGCTAACGCAACCAATTTTTTCTCCAATTTCCGCAAATCACGGATACGGGTCTTTATAGACGTGATTTGGTCTGTCGCAATTTTGTAAACGATATCGCAGGCGAACGGATCATCGCCAATACTAAGTAACGTCCGAATTTCATCCAAAGAGAACCCGAGTTCACGACAGCGGCGAATGAATGTGAGTCGGTCAGTTTCAAGCTGATCATATAGCCGATGACCACCGGGAGAACGATTGGGTTTGGGCATGATTCCAACTTTCTCGTAATATCTTATAGTTTCAATGTTGACCCCGGTAGAGGTACTTAATCGCCCAATCGTGATTTGTTCGCCAGACATTCGGTCTTGAACCTGTAGTTACTACAGATAGTAGTATCACCAAATGAAAAAAAATATCGAGTCTGAAAAAACAAAAATATCCGGTAGTCTTTTCGCCAGCGGTGGTGTCATAGCTTCGATTTTTGCGGTTATCGGGGCATCGTGCTGTATACTACCTCTCGTTCTAATCAATTTGGGAATAAGCGTCGCCGTTGTCGGTAACTTGGCCCTAATGTCGGCGGCAAGGCCTTATTTCATTTTGAGTGCTCTCGGGTTGGTGGTGTTAAGCTTTATCGCGGCATACCGCCACGGAAATCGCCCACGTGGCGTAATGATTGGTTTACTGATATTGGCGAGTTTTTTTATAGTATTCGCGAGTATCCTTCCGTTCTTTGAACCAAGCATCGTTAAATGGATAAGTTCATGACGACCGGAATTGAGTTGAAATCAACAATAACTTGTCCTGAATGCGGGCATAAATCATTGAATGAAATGCCCATTGATGCATGCCAGTATTTTTACGATTGTGAAGGATGCGGAGCGATATTAAAACCGATAGAGGGGGATTGCTGCGTCTATTGCTCCTTCGGAGATGTTAAATGCCCGCCGATTCAAGAGGGCAGGTCTTGTTAGAGAGACATCCTTTGCTTGCCTAATGTTTCCGATTCAGGGTTAAATGTATAAAAGTCCGGGTATCCGCTATGGTGCCCGGACAATGTTGCGTTTCAACGATAAACAGAATTGAACAGGAGACGGAACAATGGCGGGCATTCTTACCAATTTGCGCAATGCGGTGATTACGGGCTTTGTCCTCGCAATCATTTTAGCGATTGTCTATATGGCAATGGGCGGTGCATTTGATGCCAATTACACTCGGTTTTTCTTTCGCTGGCTTCATGTCCTATCCGGGGTAATGTGGATTGGCTTGCTCTGGTATTTTAACTTTGTGCAAATTCCCATGATGCCATCTATCCCCGATGATCAGAAACCAGCCGTCGGGAAGCATATCGCGCCCAAGGCGCTGTGGTGGTTTCGTTGGGGCGCAATGGGAACAATCGTAACCGGGCTAATTCTTGCGCTGTTGAACGGCTATATCGTCAATGTGCTGACGATTGGCGCGGTGGACGGCTTCGCCAACCGCAATCATGTCATTCTTGGTATCGGCATGTGGATGGGCATCATCATGTGGTTCAATGTCTGGTTCGTAATTTGGCCGAACCAGCAAAAAGCCCTCAATATCGGGAATAAATATCCCGACCTTGCGGCGGACGCGAAAGCTGCATCGGCGCGGACGGCGATGCTCTTTTCACGGACGAACACGGTTCTGTCGATCCCCATGCTTTTCGGCATGGTCGGCGCACAGAACCTCTAATTCTGGTGGGCTGTCATTGACAAAATGACAGCCCCATATCAAAGGGGGGAGAAACAGTCAGGAGTTTCCCATGCCCCGTTTTGCTGCCGGTGTTGTTCGCTTTCAAAACGAAGTCTTTCCCGAAAAGCGGGCGCTGTTTGAAAAACTGGCCGAAGGGCAAACACCGGAAGCGTTATTTATCACCTGTTCGGACTCGCGGATCGAAACCGCGATGATAACCCAAACCGAACCGGGCGAATTATTCATCGTCAGAAATGCCGGCAATATCGTCCCCCCGCATATGACCAATGCCGGGGGGATTACGGCGTCGATTGAGTTCGCCGCCGCTGCGTTGAATGTCCCCCATGTGGTGGTGTGCGGTCACACAAATTGTGGCGCTATGGCGGCGTTGATGCGGCCTTCGCTATCGGCGGACTTGCCCCATATCCGCCAATGGCTGGGCTATGCCGCCGCGGCGCTCGATCATGTACGGGTCAAAGGTGAGGGGCTTGATGACGAAGCGCGCCTTGCCATGCTCACAGAGCAAAATGTGGTTTTGCAATTACAGCATTTGAAAACCCACCCGGCGATTGCACGGCGGCTCGCCAAGGGCGATCTGCAACTTCATGGCTGGGTTTATGACATTAAATCCGGCGGCGTCGATGCCTATGACGAAGCCAGCGGTAAATTCCAACCGGTCGATATTCGCTATGCCGCCGAAATGGCCGCCCTCGCAACGAATGACGGCTGTGGGAAATGACCGCCTAACGCCGTAATAGCGCGGCAACGGCGTCGAGTGGCAACATCAGCGTTCTTGGCTGAATGGGCGATTCAAGAAAGTTAAAACGTCTATAAAAGGCCGCTGCCGCATCATCGATTGCGTGAACAAGGATCGCGCGGATGCCGATTTCCTTAGAAGCTCTTACGGAGCGCAATAATGCATCCCGCAATAAATCAGCGCCCAAACCTTTGCCATGGTGCGCCTTATCAACGGCAAGCCGGCCAAGCACAATGACCGGTATCGGATCAACGGAATTGCGGCTTAGTTTTTTTGCGGCGCTTGACCGGTCGATCGATCCTGCGGCCAGAGAATAATAACCGATGACCATATCGTGTTGCTGGATGACAAAAGTTTGGCTTGTCCGATTGTTATTGGCGAGGGCGCGTTTATTGAGCCAGCTATTCAGCGACTCAATTCCGCAATCGAAATCACGAACATCATGCGCCGAAGTCATTCTCTCCGGCGCGGCAATGATGTCGGATTGATCTGGGTCTATCGTTCCCATGCCGGTTTTTTAGCCAGCAGATTTTCCAGATTGGCAGTTTCGGGAAGAGGGGCGGCAAGCGCTGCTTCAAAGGCGTGAAACTGATCCTCCTCCAAAGCGAACAAGCGCCGATCCAAAAGCGCGTCTTCGGCCGCAGTAGAGGCGGCTTTAAGCATAAATTCGGTGCGTGAGATGTGGAGGAGTGCAGCGGCCTCGTCGATCTTATCGCGCACGACTTTGGGCGCGCGGAGCTGGATTTTCACCGCGTCGCTGGATTCTGTCTGTTGCTTTTCGTCGGCCGATAGCATGGTTGCCTTCCATTTGTATGGACATTGTCCATGCTCTAGAATGATGATTTGTATGGACGATGTCAATACAATCGACACCAAACCCGCATTTGGTGGATAGATATCCCCCTGTTTCCGGGCGGCCTTATAGTGCTTCTCGCGCTGGATAGGGCCGAAACCACAGGCGGCGGTAGGACACCCCGCAACACCCATCTTTGGCTCATCACGGCGTCAGGCACCGGCGGGCATTGCCCGGCTGGGGTCGGCTCTTTGACATCGTGAATCTCCTGGGGGATTCGCCCGGTTGGTGGGTCTTGAATAGAATGGTCTAAATATGTATATTTAGTCCATAAATAGACCGATTGAGGTGAATCCCATGAGCGCAACCGTGCTCGACGCGCCGGTAGACGACAATCTGGCTCTCCGTGAGCCCGATGAGCGCAAACGCATGTCTGCGCCCGCGATCAAGCTGTTCTTCCGGGTGGCAGAACTTTGGGGCCTGACGGTCGATCAACGCCGGGCGATCCTCGGTGATGTCTCCAAACAGACCTATTACAACTGGCAAAAAGGCAGTGTGACCTCGCTGACCCGCGATCAGCTGGAGCGGATTTCGCTGGTGCTCGGTATTCTAAAGGGGCTGCGGCTGGTCTTCGCGTCTGACGATAATGCGATCCGCTGGCTCAAGGCCAATAACCACGAATTTGAATTTGCTGGCCGTGCGCCGCTTGATCGCATGACCCAAGGCAGCATCAACGACCTTTATGCGGTGCGGCGTTATCTCGATGCCTGGCGGGGCGTGAAATAGCGACCGTGAAAACAAGCAAGGTTACATCGCGAACGCATCGGATCATCGCCAGTCGCTATCCGACCATTGGCGTCTTTGACGACATCGCCGCCGATGAAGATGAAATGCGCGTGGCCTTTGAACTCGAAGCCATGACCAATGGTCGATTGCAGCCCTATCGGCGGCTGGCGGCGCTGCCCGAAGGCGGGGTGGTGACAGGTCCGACTGCCTCTATTGCCATGGCGGCGTTTCTCCATTGCTCGGATAGTGGTGGGCGGTTCAACGATGCGCGGCTCGGAGGGTGGTACGCGGCTCTTGATCAACGGACGGCCATTGCCGAGACGGTTTATCATAATGAGCGCCGTCTGCGGATGTCGGAGGCGGGCTTCCCGAACCGGATCCAGCTGCGCGAATTGATCGTCCATGTTGATATGAAATGCCTCGATTTGCGCGGGGTGGATGACCCGGTGCTTTACGATAAAGACGACTATGCGGGCGCTCAGCTATTTGCGCTTAATCATCGCTGGCCATTCGCGGACGAACCGGTGGATGCGCTGGCGTATGATTCGGTTCGGCGCGATGGCGGCGAGAATATTTGCATCTTTCGGCCTGCGGCATTGTCATTGCCCATCGATCAGGGCGAGCATTTCGAATATGTCTGGGACGCAACGGGCGAATTAACTGTGCTCAAGCTGACCAATGTGGATTTTCCGTAAGCGATTGCCACAGAAACCGGGCGGGGCGGTTGACAGGGGCCAGCAATTTCACTATTTCCCCCGGCTTCACGCATGAATTGAAAGCTAGTCCCATGAAAGTCCGCAGCTCCCTTAAGTCGTTGAAAAACCGGCACAAAGATTGTCAGGTCGTCCGGCGCAAGGGCCGCCTTTATGTGATCAACAAGACGCAGCGTCGTTTTAAGGCGAAACAAGCCTAATTCTGACGCCCCGTTTGCGCGGCTGTTCCTTGGTTTTTAATGGTTTACGCGGTAGGCTCTCGCCTATGCGAACGCGTATTTGTGCTCTCTTCTCAGGTCTGTTTTTGGCCGTTTTCGCGGCTTTTCCTGCTCTCGCTGATCAAACTGATCCGCGGCTCGATTCGCTGTTTGAGGAATTGCGCGTCGGCGATGCGATTCGCGCAGAGGAAAATGTCGCCCGGATAATCGAGATCTGGGCTGACTCTCAGAGCGATACCGTCGATCTGTTGTATCAACGCGCAGAATTAAGCGCGAATAATGGTGCGTTTGATCTCTCGATTGCGCTTCTCGATCATATCATTGGCCTCGCGCCAAATTTCGCCCAAAGCTATGCGCTGCGTGGGACAGTCCGTCTGACGCAGGAAGACCGGGCAGGGGCGATTGAAGATTTCTCCCGCGCGCTGGAACTCGAACCAAGGCACTTTCTGGTACGGGTGACCCTTGCGGAAATCTTGTTGGCGGGCGGGTCAAAGCGCGAAGCCTATGAGATGTTTCAAAAGGCGCTTGAGTGGAATCCCCACGATGAAAATGCCCGTGACCGCGCTCGTTACCTGCGCCGTGAAATAGACGGTCAAGAAATTTAATTTTCCCCACTCGCGTTGTTCGTACTTGGCCTTATGGGCGGCCAATCCTAAACCTATGGGTCAGATATGCGGATATTTCATCCGTGTCATGACCAATTGTAAGGGAGTTTGCGCGTGGCAGACGGATCGGCAAGTGTAGAAGGCGTAACCACCATTGCGGCCGATCGGCTGCGTTCATTCATTGAACGGGTTGAGCGCCTTGAAGAAGACAAGGCCGCCATCATGAACGACATCAAGGAAGTTTATGCCGAAGCGAAAAGCGACGGCTATGATGTCAAAACCCTGCGTCAGGTCGTGAAGATCCGCAAAATGGAAACGGCTGACCGCCAGGAGCAAGAGGCCATGCTCGACCTTTACCTGACGGCCCTTGGTGAAGCCTAAGCGCGCTTAACTCGCGCGCTTCACTTCGAGATCGTGCTCGCGCAATTTGCGATAGAGCGTTGAGCGGCCCATGCCGAGGCGGCGCGCCACTTCAGACATCTTGCCCTCATAGGTATCAATCGCGAGGGCGATGAGGTCTTTTTCGATTTCCTGCAATGACCGCAAATGACCGGCGCGATCAAAAATGGCGACGGCATCATGGCTTTCGCCGATTGATGTGATGCCATTCGGATGGCTAACCTGCGGCGGTGTTTCCGCGGCGGTATCCCCGTCGTCGAGCAAGAGGGGCGGCCCGGCTTCGATGCCAGCGGCTTTGAACTCGTCCGTCAATTGCGGGAAGTCTTCGGCGGAAAGATATGGATGTTCCGCAAGCACAACAGCGCGGAAAATCGTATTCTCAAGCTGCCGCACATTGCCCTGCCAATTATACTGACAAAGGACTTCGAGCACTTCGTTGCGAACGCCCCGAACATCGCGGCGCTCTTCGGCGTTATAACGATGGATGAAGTGTTCAATGAGGGCAGGAATATCCTCGCGGCGATCGCGCAGCGACGGAATTTCGATCGGAAAGACATTGAGCCGATAATATAGGTCTTCGCGGAAGCGGCCATTTTTGACCTCTTCCCCAAGTTCGCGATTGGTCGCAGAAATTACCCGCACATCGACTTTGACCGGGCGTTTAGAGCCAATCGGGTCAACTTCGCCTTCTTGAAGTACACGGAGCAGTTTGACCTGCATGTCGCTGGGAAGCTCGCCGACCTCATCAAGGAAGATCGTGCCGCCATTGGCTTCCTGGAATTTACCGATATGTTTTGCATTCGCGCCTGTGAACGACCCTTTTTCGTGACCGAACAGGATACTTTCAACGAGGTTTTCCGGGATCGCGCCGCAATTGACCGTAATGAATGGACGGCCAGAGCGATCAGATGACCCTTGAATTGCGCGGGCGATCATTTCCTTACCGGTACCGGACTCACCGGTAATCAGGATCGGAATGTTTGATGCCGCTGCGCGCTCGCCAAGACGTGTGACATGACGCAGGGCAGGGCTTTCGCCGATCAGGTCTTTAAAGCCCATCGCGCCGTCATGTTTGCGTTTCAAGCGCGAGACTTCGCCCTGAAGCGTTGTCAGGTTCAAAGCATTCTTTATGGAAACAATAACGCGCTCAGGCGATGCGGGTTTGACAAAAAAGTCGGCTGCGCCGCTTTGCATGGCTTCAACAACCGTGTCGATGCCGCCTTGTGCGGTCAGTACGATTACCGGCAGGTCTTCACGAAAAGATTTCGCGCGTTTGAGCGTTTCCATCCCGCCAAGGCCGGGCATACGCAAATCGAGCATGATCAGCGCAATGTCTTGACCTTGTTGACTTTGCAACAGTGACAACGCGCCTTCGCCATCGGCGGATTCAAGGACCGGATAACCTGCTTTTTCACAAACAGCGCGCATTAAGCGGCGCTGGGTGGGATCATCATCGACGATTAAAACCGTTTTCACCATTCGAGGCAGGCCCTTCTGAAATTCTGAATTACCCCGCAAAAATGGACCCACAGTGTAAATATCGGTTTAAAACCGTGTCATTCCGATACGATTTTACGGCTTTTAAAGGCAGATAATCGTTGTTTTAGCTGCGTTTAATCATTTGTTTACGAATTAAAATTTGGTTTACCATTATTTCCGCGGTTCCTATGCTGCGAACCCATCGACGTTTGCTCTATTGCCAGCATAAAGCCCGCGCTGCGGTCAGGATTTGCGTTTTTACCGCTTTGGGCTATCGATAAAGCGTAAGGCAGGCAGGGTTATGAGCAAGACATCTGAAACGACCAAACGCGAAGACTTGATCCGTCCATTATCGGAATTGGCGGGGCAAAAACCGCCTGCGCCGGAATGGTTCGAAAAGGCGATTGCGACCCCGTCCGAGGAAGGTGCGGTCGATGTTGCTGGCGCACGGATTCGCTATTCCGTTTGGGGCGAGGCCGATCAGCGGGGGCTTTTGTTTGTTCATGGCGGGCGCGCACACCGGAATTGGTGGCGTCCGTTCGCGCCGTTTTTTGCGCAAAATCGCCGGGTGGCCGCGCTCGATTTGTCGGGCATGGGCGATTCTGACTGGCGCGAGAATTACTCGCTCGATCTCTTGGTCGATGAGGTCTTTGCAGTGATCGACAAGGCGGACCTCGCATCGCGCGGGCGGCCCATCGTTGTCGGCCATAGTTTTGGCGGCTGGGTGACCCTTGCGGCGGTTGAGCGCGAGGGCGAACGGCTGGGCGGGGCGGTGGTCGTTGATAGCCCGCTTGGGGTCCCGGACCCGCATGAAGGCTATAATGTCATCAAGAAAAAGCCCGAAGCCCAGAGCGACGGTGTCCGCCGCAGAGGACATACTTATAGTACAAGTGAGGAGATGATCGCCCGGTTCAGGCTTTTGCCGAACCAGCCGGCGGAGAACCTCTATCTTCTTGATTATATCGCCCGGGAAGGCTTGCGCCCAGAAACGATGGAAGACGGGTCGAAGGGCTGGGCCTGGAAATTCGATCCGGTGAAGGACGGCCGGTTTGAGATCCATTTCGAGCGCGATCTCTTGCGCGCGGCGCGGTGCCCGCTGGCCTTCATCTATGGGGAAAAGTCGCTTTTTGCCCAGGGTGACGGTTATCAGCATCTTCAGGAGCAGGCGCGGGGGCGTTCGCCCTTCGTGGTGATTCCCGCCGCCTATCATCATTTGATGATGGACCAGCCTTTGGCCTTCGTTTCGACCCTTCGTACACTGCTTAGTGCATGGCCAGTGCGCTTTGGCGTCTGAGAAATCAGGCAAATGTGAAGAAATGTTGGTAGATCCGGCTTCTCGCTTGAAGCAATGTTGCGAAGCGCCTGATTGCAGTAGTAAATATATATTTGAGTTCACATTTTCGGCAGCTAACCACTCTTGCCCAAAGGGTCGTTATCAGCCAAAACACTGAAAAAATTACGGAGTTTCCATGACTGACGAAGTGCAACAGCGGATTGAAGATGCGGAAGAGCATCGCAAATCTTACAACGCAATTATGGGTGCAGCGACCGAAGTTGGCGTTCCGGCGTCGCTTGGCCTCGCCATGATGTTCACCAGCCTCGTGATGGCGAACGGACTGCTAATTTCCCTGCTCGCAGGTGTAGGTGTGTATATCTTTTCGCACATTGTCGTGAAACTATTCTTCTCGCATTGATCTAAGTGACCCGCCTTCGGAGGCCAGATGAAAATTGCCGTCCTGAAAGAAACGCGCCCCGGTGAAACACGGGTTGCGGCGACACCCGAGACCGTCAAAAAATTTATGGGGCTTGGGGCTACGCTAAGTGTTCAAACCGGTGCCGGTGAGGGCGCGCGATTTGCCGATACTGACTATGCTGAAGCGGGCGCACAGATTAGCCCGAGTGCGGCAGATGCAGTGCAAGGGGCGGATATCGTCCTCAAGGTGCAGGCACCTTCGAGCGAAGAGATGCGGGTTTTCACGCAAGGTCAGACCCTGATCGGGATCATGTCCGCTTTTAACGCGCCTGATTCCGTTCCGGCTTATGCGCGGATGGGAATTGATGCGTTGGCGATGGATTTCATGCCGCGCATTACCCGCGCGCAGTCCATGGACGTTCTTTCCTCACAATCAAACCTCGCCGGTTATAAAGCGGTGATCGACGCATCCGCCTATTATGGTCGGGCATTGCCGATGATGATGACCGCTGCGGGCACGATTGCCGCCGCCAAGGTATTTGTCATGGGGGCCGGGGTTGCTGGCCTTCAGGCGATTGCAACGGCGCGTCGTCTTGGTGCGGTGGTGTCTGCAACCGATGTTCGTTTTGCCGCAAAAGAACAGGTCAACAGCCTTGGCGCGACCTTCGTCACCGTTGATGAAGAAGCCATGAAAGAGGCTGAGACCGAAGGCGGTTACGCCAAGGAAATGTCAGACGATTTCAAAAAGCGTCAGGCAGAATTCGTGGCTGAGCACATTGCCAAACAGGACATTGTTATCACAACGGCGCTTATTCCCGGTCGTCCGGCACCGCGTCTGGTCGACGCCGATATGGTGCGGTCGATGAAAGCGGGATCAGTTATTGTCGACCTCGCGGTAGAGGCTGGCGGCAATGTCGAGCTGGCTCGTTTGGGCGAAGCGATTGAGATCGACGGCGTGACCATTCTGGGCTTTGCCAACGTTCCGGGTCGTTTGGCCGCCGATGCGTCGAGCCTTTATGCGCGCAACGTCTATAATTTCATTGCGGCCTTCACCGACAAGGAAAACGGCAATTTCGTTGCCGATCCTGAAGACGAGATCATTAAGGGCATTGCCCTGACCCGCGGCGGCAAGGTCGTACACGCCGCATTTGAGGACAAAGCAGAAGAGCCGGCTCCGGCCGAAGCTCAGCAAGCCGAAGTTGAAGAGCCGTCGTCTTCGGACGGCGACGAGTAACATCCCGGGAGGAGCCTGATGGCCGCGTCGGAAAAAGCAGAACAACTAGAAGAGGCCGCGCAAGCGGCGGAGCAGGCTGCGCAAACCGCCGAAACCGCTGCGGCAAATGCCAGCGGTAACGCAGAGGCAGCAACCGCCGCCGCAGAGCAGGCGCGCATGATTGCCGATCAGCTTGCGATCATCGCATCGGCGAGCCCGATTTCAGATTTTGTCTTTTTGCTGACCATCTTCATTCTGGCGATTTTCGTTGGCTATTACGTTGTCTGGTCGGTTACGCCGGCGCTGCACACGCCCTTGATGGCGGTGACGAATGCGATTTCCTCAGTGGTTATCGTTGGTGCATTGATTGCGTTGGGGGCGGATCTTTCACAATCGGCGAACAGTTTTGCACCAAAGCTCTTTGGCTTTATCGCCGTCGCATTGGCGAGCGTGAACATATTCGGCGGGTTCCTTGTGACCCAGCGAATGTTGGCCATGTACAAGAAAAAAGAACGCTAGGGGATTAGAATGGCAGATAATTTACCAGCGCTTCTTTACGTTGCATCCGGCATTTTGTTCATCCTCGCGCTGCGGGGCCTGTCTTCGCCGGAAACCGCGCGTCAGGGTAATCGCTTTGGCATGATCGGGATGGCGATTGCCGTTCTGACGACGCTTTTCGTTCTTGAAAATAAAGGCTTCGGGACTTGGGTTCTGGTGCTGTTTGCGGTGGCGGCGGGTGCTGCGCCGGGGATTTATATTGCGCGCAAAATTCCGATGACCGCGATGCCGCAACTTGTTGCTGCGTTTCACTCATTGGTTGGTCTTGCGGCGGTGTTTATTGCTTGGGCGGCGTTTCTAGCGCCTCGCGCTTTCAACATCGGCGATCCAGGCCATATTCATCTTCAATCCATTGTTGAGATGTCACTCGGTGTTGCCATTGGTGCGATTACTTTCTCCGGTTCCGTGATCGCTTTTGCCAAGCTGAACGGCAATATGTCCGGCAAGCCGATCATGTTGCCCTATCGCCATTCGATCAATCTCGGCCTCGGCCTTGCGATCTTAATTTGCATTGGTCTTTTGATGACCGGCGAGCAATCGGCGACGACCTTTTTCATCCTCACGCTGATCGCCTTTATCGTGGGCTTCCTTTTGATCATTCCAATCGGCGGCGCAGACATGCCGGTTGTGGTCTCAATGCTCAATTCCTATTCAGGATGGGCGGCGGCCGGTATCGGCTTCACGCTCGAAAATATGGCGCTGATTATCACTGGTGCCTTGGTTGGTTCGTCTGGTGCGATCCTGTCTTACATCATGTGTAAGGCCATGAACCGGTCGTTTATCTCGGTGATCCTTGGCGGCTTCGGCGGTGACGATGCTGTCGCTGGCGCGGGCGGTGATGATGACCGTCCGATCAAGCAGGGTTCTGCGGATGATGCGGCTTTCGTCATGAAGAATGCGAACAAGGTCATCATCGTTCCCGGTTACGGCATGGCCGTTGCGCAGGCGCAGCACGCGCTCAAGGAAATGGCGGATACCCTCAAGGAAGAGGGCGTCGAAGTGAAATATGCGATCCACCCGGTTGCGGGTCGGATGCCCGGCCATATGAACGTTTTGCTGGCTGAAGCGCAGGTTCCGTATGATGAGGTCTTTGAGCTGGAAGACATCAATGCGGAATTCCGCACGGCTGACGTTGCCTTTGTGATTGGTGCGAATGACGTCACCAATCCGGCCGCGAAAACTGATAAAACCTCGCCGATCTATGGCATGCCGATTCTTGACGTTGAAAATGCAGGAACAGTATTGTTCGTGAAACGCTCTATGGCTGCCGGCTATGCGGGCGTTCAGAACGAGTTGTTCTTCCGTGATAACACGATGATGTTATTCGGAGATGCCAAGAAAATGTGCGAAGAAGTGGTCAAGGCGCTTTAACGAGCTTTGATACTGGCAGAGGCGCAAACTGCGTTTTCTGTGGATGGCGGAAAGCTGGCCTCTGCCTTTGTTTCGTTGGTGCCTTTTCAAAAGTGATGATGATCGTCATCACGTGGTTAGGGGAAGGATGCCATGAAATATTTACTGATGGGCGCGACCGCGCTCGCTCTCGTTGCCTGTTCACAGGAAAATCAAGCGCCGAGTGCTGACGAGACAACACTCACGAAAACGGCCGAAACCGAAATGGCGGTTGATGAAACCGATGCCGCAAAGGAACCCACGGCGTGGGAGCGCCTTGATACGGTTCTCGCGGCGCAGTCCGATGATGCCAAAGCGCGCTATCAATATCGTCATCCGGCAGAGACGCTGAAATTTTTCGGGATCAAACCCGGCATGACCGTCGTTGATACGCTACCGGGCGAAGTCTGGTACACCGGTATTCTGCTCGACTATCTGGGTGAAGACGGCAAAGTGATCGGTGCTGATTATTCGCCTGAGATGTGGTCACTGTTCGGATCATTTGCGCCGCCCGAAGGTGCGAAAGCAAATTGGGCCGCCGAATGGACTGAGAAAGCCGAAGGCTGGCGCGATGAAGGCGATGCAGCGGTTGGTGCTTTTGCTTTCGGTTCAGTCCCGGATGATATGGCGGGCACTGTCGATGTCGTCCTTCAGATCCGGTCAATGCACCATTTCAACCGCTTCGAAGATCAAGGCGGCTACCGCAGTCAGGCGATTGCCGACATGTATAAACTTTTGAAGCCCGGCGGTATCGTTGGGGTTGTTCAGCACCGCGCACCCGAAAGCAATGACGATGCTTGGGCGAATGGTGATAATGGCTATGTGAAGCAATCTGCGATTGTTGCCGCATTTGAGGCTGGTGGATTTGATCTTGCCGATCAGAGCGAGATCAATGCAAACCCGAAAGATCAGCCAACGGAAAGCGATTTTGTGTGGCGCTTGCCGCCGACCTTGGCGACGAGCGGCGATGACCCGGAAGCCGCAGCAGCGGCAATTGCGATCGGCGAATCTGATCGCATGACCCTCAAATTCAAAAAGCCGGAATAGTTTCGGTTCCAGTCAGCTCAATAAAAAAACTCCCCGGTCATGCCGGGGAGTTTTTCTTTCTATTAGGTTTTATTGACCTGTACCGCCAAAGGTGAATTCACGCATGATGTGAAAACCAACCGCGAATTGGTGGCGGTCGCCATAATCCTTGATGATTGGTGTTTCTGCATAATCATCGAAAATGTAATTATACCGCGCATACGGATTAAGGGACCAACGGTCGCGAATATTGATATAGGCGTTCACCGATCCGCCAACATCGCGGAACCCCGCATCGACATCATAGGGGCCAAGACGGCCGCCGCTGCGCGCAGATTGTTCTGGCGTGATCGAGAAATATGCGTCCGCATATCGATTGCCGATCCAGCTTGCCTGACCGCTGGTTGAAACCGAAACGGGACCAGCGCGGAAAAGAAGGGCGGTAATATAGCCATCAACAATGGTGCCGCGGTGCCCGGTTTTCAGGCCATGACGAGCCTTTGCCTTGAATGCGAAACGGTCAAGGAAGGTCGTTGCGACGAAGCCGCCGAACTCGAAGGTCGTACCCACATCGCCCAATCCGTCGAGCGCGGGATTATCGTCCTGATCGCGGCGCGCTTTGATGCGGACCGATGGCCCGAGCCGAAAACGCGAAAACCCGATAATGCCGAAATCCGCGCCGTCATCATCTAGGAAGATGAAGTCGCGGAATTTTACATAGACCTGTGGGTCCGCGTTAAATTCGTAATCGTTCGAGCCAAAATAATCCGGCTCGTAGACCGGGCCGACACCGATGCTGAGATTGGTTTCTTCTGGCGTCAGAAAGGTCAGCGCACCAAAGAACCCGCGATTCTCGTCTTTCTCGCCAAGGGTAATCCGTGTGCGCGTGCGATCTTCTTGATCGTCGCCGCTGCCAAATATCGGTCTGACTTTTGGGTCATCAAGTTCGTTTGCGTCGCGTTCCTGCTCGGCTGTCAGATACAGCGCTTCTTCCTGATCTTGCTCGTCCTGGCGGATCTTGTCGCGCTTTTCTTTTTCCGTGGGCCCGAACAACATCGGGCTTAGGGCAGGGTCATCAATCTGCCGCTGCGCATGGGCTGGCTGTGCTGCCATTACCGCAATTGCGGATACACACATTGCTGCGGCCACGCCGCGAAAATTAGGAAGTCCCCTCATACAGCACCTAATATAGTGCGCCGCAGCGCTATCCCTCGATCTTTTTATACATTGCCAGTTTATCGTGCGAATATCGCAATTCCATCACAGGAACACGTTTTTTCGCCATATAACACAGTTGTTATTATTAATTTCCCGCATCATTAGGCGATTCGGAGCCAACAATGTGGGATTTTCTGGGCGTTTTGGGTGGTCTGTGGGCACAAAAAAACCGGCGCGCGAAACGTGCCGGTTGATCTGATTGAGAAAGCGAAAAGCGCTTAATCGTTGATGGCGTCGTCCAGTGCCTCGCCAGCGCTCTCTACGTCGCGGCCAACGCCTTTGACGGTTTCGCAAGCCGATAGGAAAAAGCTAAGTGCCAAAATCAGGGACAAAATCCGCATAATAACCCCATTCAATCCTAAGCCCGCGAAGCTAAACGCGTTGTGACGGGCCAAAAGCGCTCACCGTAAACTAGCAGAACCAATTAGGGCCTGCCAGCGTATTCAAACATCGGGACGCGGAAACCGTTCCCATCACGCCCAGATAAACGAGCAGACGCAAAAAGGGGCTTAAAGGCCGCCTTCGCGCTGCAGGCGCTTACGAACCAGTTTGCGTGCGCGGCGAACCGCTTCGGCTTTCTGGCGAGCGCGCTTTTCTGACGGCTTTTCGAAGAACTTCCGACGTTTCATTTCGCGGAACGTCCCTTCACGCTGCATTTTCTTTTTCAGCGCTTTAAGGGCTTGTTCGACATTATTGTCGCGGACAAAGATCTGGACCAAGGACTTCAGCTCCTATGAAACAAAAGCGCCACGGGTTGCAGACCGCGACGCGAAATACAATCTAACTCAGCAAGCGCTTGTTTTGTGCAAGCGCGCGAGGCGAGGGCGGCCTATACCAAAAGGCCAACCCGATGTCTATAACCGCTGATAATATAGCGACCGAAAGGATGGTCATCTATGCCTAGTGACCCAAAATCCACAGAAAACAACGGCCCAAAGGCGGAATCTGACGTAAATTCTGCTAAAAACGCCGCAAATAGCGATCGCCCGGTCGATGGATTCGAAGACGAGCGAGCGCTGATTCTCGAAAAACTCCTGCCGCTGGTCCCATTTGACGGCTGGACCGACACTGCACTCAAGCTCGCAGCGCGCGAAGCCGGGGTTGAGGATGCAACAATCCGGGCCGCATTTCCGCGCGGCGCGATTGATGCGATTCGCGCCTGGTCGGCGCGATCTGACGAGCGTATGCGCAAAGCGATGGAAGCCCCGGAATTTAAAGGGCTCAAAATCCGCGAGAAAGTCGCCTTTGCCATAAGAGCGCGCCTTGATGCGATCCGCCCGGACAAAGAGGCGGCGCGACGGGCCGCTGCAATGCTGGCGCTGCCGATCTATGCGCCGCTGGCCGCTGATCTTGCCTGGAAGACCTCTGACGTGATCTGGCGCGGTCTTGGCGATCAATCGACCGATTTCAATTTTTACTCAAAGCGCGGGATCTTGACGGCTGTGTGGACCTCCACCTTGGCGCGCTGGCTTTCTGATGATGACCCGTCGGAGGCTGCGACCCATGCGTTTCTGGATGCGCGCATCGAAAATGTAATGCAGATTGAAAAGGTGAAGGCAAAAGTTCGTGATCTGAATATCGATCCGACCAAGCCGCTCGAATGGCTGGCGCAGTTTCGCTATGGCACCGGCGAAGAAACACCATCGCGCGATAAAGAGACTGAGAAAAAGCCAAGGCCAAAAACGCCCGGCGATAAAAATGAGCCGTTAAAAACCGAAGATAAAATCGACGAGGCGCTGGAAGAGACATTCCCTGCGAGTGATGCGCCTTATTGGTCGCCCTAAGGTTTTGTGATGCGCGTCACGTGGCCCATTTTGCGGCCCGGGCGCGCTTCGCGTTTCCCGTAAAGATGGACCCCCGTATCGGGCTCGCTCGCAAGGGCGCGCCAATTATGGGCCTCATCGCCAATCAGATTTTCCATTACAGCGTTTGAATGGCGGCGCGGATCGCCCAGCGGCCAGCCGGCGACGGCGCGGATATGTTGTTCGAATTGCGAAATTGCGCAGGCGTCCTGGGTCCAGTGACCGGAATTATGCACGCGCGGAGCGTATTCGTTGACGATCAGATCGCCGTCTTTGAGGACGAAAAACTCAACGCCCATCACGCCCACATAGTCCAGCTCTTGCAGCATTTTTGTGGCGATGGCGCGCGCGTTCTCTGCGGTTTGATCAGTAATCGTCGCGGGCACCGAAGAGGTCTTTAAAATGCCGTCGCGATGGACATTTTCTGCCGGGTCATAGAGCCGGATCTGACCATCTTTTGAGCGGGCACCGATGATCGATATCTCGCGCTCAAACGGCACAAAGCCCTCAAGGATCGACGGCGCAGCGCCAACTTCTTCCCATGCAAAAGCGATGGCTTTTTCGAACGCGGCGGATAGATCGGTTTCGGTTGTCTTAATCCGCGTCTGACCTTTGCCGTCATAACCAAAACGTCGGGTTTTAAGAATCGCTGGCCGACCGACTTTTGCAAGGCCGTCTTTCAGCGAGCTTAAATCATCAACCGGATGAAAAGCGGCTGTCTTGGCACCGATGGTGTTGACGAATTGCTTTTCAACCAAACGATCTTGCGATGTTTCAAGCGCCTTTGCGCCGGGGCGAACCTTTGCCCCAAGACCGGTCAAATAAGCAACCGATTCCGCCGGTACATTTTCAAATTCATAGGTGATGACATCAACGTCGGCAGCAAAAGCGGCAAGGGCGTCTTGATCCGTATAGGATGCAATGGTCGTCTTCGCTGCGATGTCATATGCCGGCGCGCGCTCATCGGGGCAATAGATATGACATTTAAGGCCAAGCTCTGCGGCGGCAACGCCAAGCATGCGGCCCAGCTGTCCGCCACCAAGAATGCCAATGGTGCCGTTCGGCTCTACGATATCAGGGTGGTTGATCGCGACGCTCATTCGTCTTCAACGGTCTCCAGAACAGATGCAGATTGCTTTTCGCGGAAATCATCAAGCCGCGTTGCGAGCGCGTCATCATTGGTGGCCAAAATTGCCGCCGCCATCAAGCCCGCATTCGCCGCGCCCGCTTCGCCAATGGCCACGGTGGCAACCGGTATTCCGGCGGGCATTTGAACGATCGACAACAGGCTATCGAGCCCTTTAAGCGCCTTTGATTGAACCGGAACGCCAATCACCGGCAGCGGTGTCATCGACGCGGCCATGCCCGGCAAATGCGCCGCGCCGCCAGCGCCCGCGATAATGACCTTGAGGCCACGAGATTTAGCCGTCTTTGCATAGTCATAGAGGCGATCAGGCGTGCGATGGGCGGAGACGACCTTGGTCTCATAGGCGACGCCCAGCTTGTCGAGCATTTCAGCCGCGCGCGTCATGGTCGGCCAATCAGACCGTGAACCCATGATGATGCCGACTTCGGGGCGCGCTTCCGTTTGGCCCATGACCTCGTCTCCCTCGCAAAGAAACGGCGCTTATAGCAGGGGCACACTCCGGCGCAAGGAAAAGCGGAATTTCAGCGGCAAATCAGCGAACTGGCCGCGACCGACGAGGAGACGCCAGCCATTTGACGGGGGCGCGAAAACCAACGTCTCCTCTCACCGGACGCGGGAGCTAACCGTGCGCTTGAAGGGGACTCCTACACGGTCATATCCGCAAGGATTAAATTGGGCCGCCGCGACGCCTGTCACAAGGCGGCAAGCGTTGAACCGAGCATAGGCTGCGCCGAATGGTGCTCACCGCGCAATTGCGGCATGGAAGGGCTAATCGAGCGCGATTTTGTTGCGCGGTTTCAGCGCTTTGCGGGAAAAAAGCGTGATCTCGCTTATTGGCGGATGAAATGCAATCACGTTATGGATATCTTGTAATGTGGTCGTACTGTCGGCCTTGATCGCGACCGGGAGTAGCGAATGAAAATCGGCGATGCGCCTAAATCTCTGGCCAGTTCGCGTATCGGGCGCAAACAGGGGACGAGCGCTACAACCAGAGCGGCGAGCAATTCAACGAGCATCAGCGATGTCGTTTCGCTCGGCGGCATCCCCGAGGCGGAACTGACGCCGAAAGTGCGCGAAGCATTGGTCGCGCTGATGACCGAGGTTCAAACCCTGCGCACCGAACTTTCCCAAGCGCGCGAAAGCATCTACGAACTCGAGCGCCTGGCCGATCGTGATCCGCTGCTGGATCTATTTAATCGCCGCGCTTTTGTACGCGAATTAAACCGGTCGCTGGCGATGATCGAACGCTATGGCATGACGGCCAGCCTGATTTTCATTGATCTCAACGAATTGAAAACAATCAATGACACGCTGGGCCATGCGGCCGGTGATGCGGCGCTTCAGCATGTCAGCAGGGTTCTTATCGACAATATCCGCCAGACCGATGTGATCGGTCGTTTGGGCGGTGATGAAATTGGCTTGTTGTTGAACCAAGCTGACCAGCAGACGGGCGAACTCAAGGCCGTTCAGTTGACCAAGGCGGTCGCCGCTGAGCCGGTGCGCTGGAAGGGCGAAACCTTCAACGCGCGCATTTCCTGCGGGGTCGTTGAAATCGCGAAAGGTCTTTCGGCCGATGAGGCCATGGAACGCGCGGACAATGCGATGTACGAAGTGAAAGCGCGCCAGAAAAGCGGCTAAAGCTTAGGCGATGATGTCGGGCAGCATCGCGTCTTTGACTTCCCCAATTTCGTCTTTGAGCTGCAGCTTTTTCTTTTTGAGGCGCGCGATGGTCAGCCGCTCATAGGGCGAATTCTGTTCGAGCGATGTGATCGCTGCATCAAGGTCGCGATGTTCTTCTTCGAGGATCGCCAAGCGAATGACCAGCGCTTCGTCATTCGCGCCATCGAAATCCTTGTCGCAGGGGCCGTTATCCTCACCAGAACGCAGAAGCGTTTTCGGGCGCTTTTTTTCATCGTCAGTTGGCTCAGACGTATCGGTCATCAAAAATCCTGATCACTTGGCTTCTTGGCGTTTGGCCGCGTCAAAAATATGAGAGATCAATTCTTTAAGCAATGTTACGCGCACGTCATTCGGTGGTTTTAAATGTGCGTCATAACGTAATAGATTTTGCTGGGCGATGATGGCCGAATTGACGTTTTTGCTGCGCGATAAATTTTCATCGGCGAAGTTGAAAAGCATGTCTTGCAGGATTTTCTCGGCAGATAGTTCGGTGTCCTTAACCATGCCCCGTAAATCTGATTCCGCGGGATTGGTTTTACTGAGTGATCGACGCACCGACCGTAACGGGTGAACGATTTTATCGGTCCATGATCGCGCGAGGTCGAGCGCCGATGCCATTTCCTTTTCGGAAAGCGCTTCGAATTCTTCCGCACACCAACAGCAAAACAAAATGATATTTACATCGCAATCAAATTCATCCTGCAGACGCAATAAACTCTGCTCCGCTGCACCATAATGGGCGAGAGACCAATGCCAAAAGGGGGTGTCCGCAGGTTCAGCGCCCAATGTCAGCGTCGTCCCTTTTCAAGATCTTCACCCCAGCGTTTGACCAGCGGCGTATCAATATCGAAAAGGTCCAGCGTTCGGCCCACCGATTGATCGACGATATCCTCTAAACTCTGGGGTTCTGCATAAAAGGCGGGTAAGGGCGGTGCGATAATCGCGCCCATTTCCGTCAGGGCTGTCATAGTGCGTAGATGGCCTAAATGAAACGGCGTTTCCCGAACCATCATCACAAGACGGCGGCGTTCTTTTAAGACGACATCCGCCGCACGGGTAAGCAGGGAGCTGGTGATTCCCGACTGAATTTCAGACATTGTCCGTATAGAGCAAGGTGTAATCAGCATACCAATTGTCTTATAAGATCCCGACGCAATCGGGGCGGCAATGTCGCCCGCCGGGTAGCGCTGGTCGGCCAGCGCGGCCAGATCGGCGGCGCTCATTTCGAGTTCGTATTTAATCGTGATCTCGCTCGATTTGCTGATAACCAGATGGGTTTCCACATCGGTTTCCTTGAGGGATTCGAGCGTCCGTTTGGCGTAAATTGCGCCCGATGCGCCGGTCACGCCAATGATTATTCGACGGGGTGTTTTCATCACAAACTCAGTAACTTGGCCGTTTCTTTCATAACGTAAAATTGTATCTTTCGCCATCGCAATTACAACGTTAGCAATTACACAACGATGCGTGACAAGGCGGGGGTTTTTGTGCTTTAATATGCTATCCCACGAAGCAAAGGAGGCCAATTATGGCAATAAAGGCTCATATGGATTCGCTCAGCAAGCGGCACCAGGAGTTGGAAGCAGCTATTTCTGCTGAAATCAAACACCCGGGATCTGATGACCTTCGCATTGTGGAACTAAAAAGGCAGAAACTTAAGATCAAAGACCAGTTAAGGGAATTCAGGGCACAGAATAACAGTCCGAATTAACAAGATTGGTAATCAAATGGCATTGGGTTGTTATCCTATGACCATGCGATTACAATACAGACATTAGAATATCGATCATGGGCGGCGCACTTTATCGTGCGCCGCGTCTTTATTTTGGAATATCAAAATGACCCAACGTTCAGTTGTCATAACCGGGGCCGCCAAGGGTATTGGTGCGGCCTGCGCACGTCGTTTTGCGCAAAATGGTGACAAACTTGTTCTCGCTGACCCGAATGAGGAGGCCGGCAAACTTTTAGCCGAGGAATTGAGCGAGGCAGGGGCCGAAGTGACCTATGTTCACGCTGATGTCGCCAACCGGCTGCAAGTTCACAACATCATCGCTGAGGCGATTGATGCTTATGGGCGAATTGATGTCTTGGCGCATACGGTCATGGTGAAATTTGCGGCTCCTTTTCTGGAAACCAGCGAAGAAGATTTCGACCGCGTCGTGAATGGCAATATTGGCGGTGCGTTTTTGATCAATCAGGCGGTAGCGAAGCAATTCGTCAAACGTCTGGATGATGAAAACCGGCCCGCGTCACCCGGTGTGATCGTCAATATCGGATCGGTCGAAGCGGTGACGGCGGACCCGGACCATGTGGCCTTTGCTGCGTCACAGGGGGGGCTTAGCCAATTGACCAAGGCCATCGCCATGGCCATGTCACCTTATGGTGTGCGCGCCAATCTGGTGGGCGTCGGAACGCTAAAAGGCCAAGCGATGGACGAAAATGATCGCGACCGCGAACGCGCAGCGACACCGCTACAGCGGATCGGCGATCCGGATGAAGTCGCGGATGTGGTGCATTTCCTTGCGAGTGACGCCGCGTCCTATGTGACCGGCCAGACGCTTTACGTAGACGGCGGCAAGCTGGCCGTTAATTCGGGCAGTGTCGTCAAGAAAAAGAAAGCGACGTAGCAAGAATAAACCTCTAGGCGGTTTATTTTTGCGCGTCTTTCGCGATCTCTTCCAAAATCTTTAACGCATCATTTTCGCGGCCCAAAGGCACGAAAAGATGATCGTGATAAAAGCCGGCAACGGGATTAACACCCATGCCGTGCTGCGCGAGTTTGGTGGCGATATGCGCGATAAAGCCGACCGCTTCGAGTGCTGAATGAACATTGAGCGTAATCATTCGGCACGGGAAACTATAATCAAGCGCGGCTTTTTCCGCCTCTTCTTTCGTCAAGATCAGTGTTTTACCTTCGCTTTCACGAAAGATCATGCGCGGGTTAATGCCCGCTGGAATGTCGTTGTCGGGCAGGGTGACAAAGACATAGGTGCCGTCTTTGAGTGTCGCCGTGAGCGATCTAAGCAGCGTATCCAGGTTTTTCTCGCCTTGCATCAAATCACCTCGGTTGTGACTTTAATTGAATTCGTTTCGTGGGGAAACACGGCAATAAAACGCAAAAAAGCCCGCCAATGGCGGGCTTTACTTGGCTCAATATGAGCAATCCATCAATTTTCGTCGCTAGACTGATCTTTATCGCTGAACTCAGCAAAGACTTTTTCAGGATCGAAGTTACGGTTTTCGTTTTCCGCTTCTTCTTCCTTGTCTTGGGTCGGTTCAAGCGATGGTCCTTCATTGGCGAAGGCCTCTGGGTTTTCTTTCATCAGCTTGGCACGTTTCGCAGCGGCTTTGCGCACGACCGCATCAAGATCAATCTGTGAGCACAAGCCGAGACCAACCGGGTCACGCGGAACAAGGTTTGCGGAGTTCCAGTGCGAGCGATCACGAACAGCGGCAATCGTGGTCTTGGTTGTCCCAAGCAGCTTGCCGATTTGGGCGTCCGTTACCTCAGGGTGGTTGCGCACCATCCACGCAATCGCGTCAGGGCGATTTTGGCGCTTGGAAACGGGCGTATAACGACCGCCTTTGCGCGGCTTTTCCGGGACGATTGTTTTCGGGCGCGACAATTTCAGGCGGTGATCGCCGTCTTTTTCAGCTTTGTCGAGTTCATCACGGGTCAGCTGGTTTGTGGTGATCGGATTGATCCCGCGCACGCCAGCGCCAACATCGCCATCAGCAATGCCTTTCACCTGTAGCGGGTGAAGCCCGCAGAACTCGGCAATCTGGTCAAAGGTCAATGACGTGTTGTCGATCAGCCAAACGGCAGTCGCAATCGGCATGAGGGGTAGATCAGCCATGAATAGTCTCCAAAAGGGTCGACCCAAAGTGAACCCGGCAAAAGTCTCAAACTGCGGCCCCCCGGTCTGGAGAGCCGCGCTAACCGCCGGAAATTTTGGGGGAAAGCGAAAATCTAGGCCGGATATAAACCGTTTGGCCGCTGACGCCAAGGCGGTTTTATCGGGTTTTTAGGATGATTTTGCCGATATGCGCCCCTGATTCCATCCGTTTATGGGCTTCGGCCACCTGATCGAGGGGGAAAACCTCATCGGTGGTGATCGGCATTTTACCACTTTCGAGATGCGGCCAGACCTTTTTTTCGATGTCCCGGGCCAGTCGCGCTTTCTCTGAGAGGGCGCGTGATTTCATGGTTGAGCCTGAAAGGCGCAAGCGCTTTTGCATGATCGTGAAGATGTTCACGCTTGCTTCAACGCCCCGAAGAAACGCAATCGACACATGCCGGCCACCGGGATTGAGGCAATTGAGATTGCGAGCGACGAAATCACCGCCGGTCATATCAAGCACCACATCGGCGCCGCCTTTTTCGGCGATGTCCTTGTCCCAGTCGCAATCGCGGTAATTATAGGCCGCATTAGCGCCGATGGTGCGGCAGGCTTCGCATTTCTCGTCACTGCCTGCGGTGGCGATGACTTTTGCGCCAAAGGCTTTTGCCATCGCAATAGCGGTTACGCCGATGCCGCTTGTGCCGCCATGAACCAACAGAGTTTCGCCGGATTTCAAATCGCCATCATCAAACACATTCGCCCAGACCGTGAAAATTGTTTCGGGCAGTCCGGCGGCCTGTTCATAGGTGAGCCCAGATGGCACCGGCAAGCAGGAGCCTGCATCGACTGTCGCATATTCCGCATAGCCGCCACCGGGTAAGAGCGCGCATATTTTGTCGCCGACTTTGATGGTGCTGACTTCCTTGCCAACCGCCGCGACAACACCGGCCGCTTCAAGGCCGGGAATGTCGGTCGCGCCGGGCGGGGGCGGATACATCCCCATGCGTTGCAGGACGTCAGGGCGATTGACGCCCGAAGCTTCGATCGCAAGTAAAATCTCGTTTTCCTGAACTTGCGGTGTTGGCCGCTCCACCATGCGCAAAACCTCCGGTCCGCCGGGCTCTGTAATTTCGATGGCGCGCATGGAATGAGGAATATCAGTCATTTTTATTTTCTCTCTGATCGTTTTTATTGAAAAAAATTCTAAATGTGAAATATAGTTAATGAACAAAAGGGAGATGGGGATGAAAAAATCATTACTTTTAATTGGTTCAGTATGCGTTCTAGTACAAGGTTGTTCGGTAGGAATGGCAGCTCGAACGGGGGGTGTTAAAGTTGAAGAAACCACCCAATGCCAAAGCCGTGAGTGCTTTATAACACAAGATACTGTGGAAATACTTCAGACCTCTCAGCGCGATGATGGAGGTATTTCCGAAACCTACCGGTTCCAAATCAAACGAGGCTCCGCAGGGCGTGCTGCTATGCATGGGTTATTGGACGTGGCTACCCTTGGAATATGGGAAGTTGCAGGAACGCCAATAGAAGCCAGTAAAAAGAAAAAATATATCGTGATTACGGCGAATTACGACAAGGATGGGCGTCTAATTTCCAAGTCATTGGGTAATCCGGTTTCTGGAGACGAGATCGATAATGTTGCCGAGGCATCGCTTCCAGAGGGATCCACTCCAGTCACCGCTAACGGTGAGGTTGTTGGCCATATGACACCTGATGGCCAATTGATCCCGATCGTTAAAGACTCTGAGGTTAAGGCAGAGTCGTAACCTCAGAGCATTTTTTATCGCGCAATTGAATAATGAAGTTTGATTGCGCGATTTTTCTGAAATACCATTTTCCCATATTTTCGATATGGGAGCAGGTGGTATTTATGGACCCAGAAGAGCTAAATGAAAATCCGGATATGACGCTCGGCTATCTTGCGAAACAAGATCTTTATAGCCTTTCGGTTGATGACCTAGATGAGCGTATTGCAGCATTGAAAGCAGAAATTGTGCGTTGCGAAGCGGCGAAAAACGAACGCGGCTCGTCAAAATCTGAAGCAGAGAAACTGTTCAAATTTTGACAAGACAATCAATCCTCCGGCAACGGAATAAATTCATTCTCGTCAGGCGGTAGCGAAAATACGCTATCGATAAAATTAGACTGCGCTGATGCAGTCCACGCGGCTTTCGCTTCTTCAATGAGGGATTGATCCGTTGCCACCAAATTCCACCAGATAAAACGCTTACCGATTGGTGCGCCGCCAAGCAGCATCAATCGGGATTCTTCTATTGCGGTTATGGTTGGCTCGTGGCCATTGTCGAAAACGACCATCCGGCCACCTTCATGGGTTTCGCCATCAATCTCGACTGATCCATCGACAACATAAATCGCGCGCTCTTCATAGTCGCCGGGTAGGGGGATGCTTGCGCCTTTTTGCGCTTCTGCCGCCAAATAAAAGATCGGCGAAAATGTTTCGACCGGCGAGGTTTCACCAAACGCAGCCCCCGCAATAAGGCGCATCGAAACGCCGTCCCGATTGATTTCTGGTAGCGTGTCTTTGGGGTGGTGGTGGAACGAGGGGTCAGTGCGTTCATGCTCAAGCGGGAGGGCAACCCAACTTTGGATGCCGTGCATGAACTGACCGCGTTTGCGTAGCGCTTCGTCGGTCCGCTCTGAGTGAACAATCCCGCGGCCAGCGGTCATCCAATTGACATCACCGGGACGAATGACCTGATCATAGCCTAGGCTGTCACGGTGGCGGATCTCGCCGTCAAAAAGATAGGTCACCGTCGCCAGGCCGATATGCGGATGCGGCCTGACGTCGATGCCCCCGCCGGGATCAAATTGCGCAGGGCCCATTTCATCAAAAAAGATGAACGGGCCAACGGTGCGGCGCTTTGCATAGGGAAGGACGCGACCAACGGTAAAGCCGCCTAAATCGCGTGTGCGCGGTTCGATAATCAAATGATTATTTGCCATTCACGCAGTGTGGATCACCGCTTCAAAACTGGCAAGCAAAAGCGGAAGTCTATTGCGGTAAGCCCACAATCTCGCGCACCAGCTCTTCGATGTCCTTTTCGGCGGTGATCGCTGCATCCTCGTTGGTAGGGCCATAGCCGACGAAAAGTTTATAACCTTCTTCAAGGCTGAAATATTGCAGCGTTGCGCGCCGCGCAGCGATGTAATCCAGCGACGGATTAGCCGCACGCACCATATGGAAAATAAACTTCCCAAGCGGACGGTAAAGTTCTCGCACAGTTTCGCGGGCTTGTTCGCTTGATGCAGCATAGCCCCATGTCTGAAAAAAGAACCGGTAAAATTTTCGTGAGAGCACGCCATTGCGTCGGATAATCGTAATCAAAATATCCGATGCCGAATCGCGACCCACATGAAACTGATCAAGATGGTCTTTGATGTACCGCGCCAAAGAGTCACGGAGCATCGCTTCGATCAGCGTTTGCTTGTTGGGGAAATGATAGGTGAGGTTCCCAACCGCAATCTCCGCTTCTTCCGCAACTTTACGCAGTGACAGGCCGCCATAGCCATTTTCTGTGAAAACCCGCCGCGCCCCTGATAGAATGCGCTCTACGGTTCGCTGCGTACGCTCGGATTTTGCGTCGACCATTTGCGGCGTGGGTCTGCCGCCCCGAAGAAAATCGAGATGATCGAGAATGGTAACAAGCGCTTTGTCTTTTTCGCTCGCAGAAAATTGTTGTCGCTCGAATTCATTTTCTGAGGAATTTTCATTCCCCTGTGTTGACGACGTCATCACTCCCCCTTAAATGGCCAACTTCGTGTTAGGTCGTATGACCTAAATTAAAAACATTTAGCTTGGACAACCGGTTCGAATAAGCTGAACTATATCCAAACAAGTTTCCCGGCTGTGCGGTGTTCTCCCCCTGCTGCACGTCGGGGGGGCTGCGGTGAAGTCTCTTTGCCGCAGCCCACTCCGAAGTTTGTTGCACGGTTTGCTCAATTTATACAGCTACTAACGGTTGTTCTTTCACCCAATCATTGATGTCGGATAGCGCACGGGCGCTGAGCGCCCGTTTCCGCGCAAATCCGCGCTCTTTTCCTTTGATCCGCTTGCCGTCGGCATCGACCCGTGGGGTCGAAATTTCCGGAAACAGGCCAAAATTGACGTTCATCGGTTGGAATGCCTTGCCTGCGCCATCGGCGATATGCCCGCCGGTGATGTGTCCTAATAGGGCACCTAACGCTGTGGTTGCAGGCGGCGGCGGGACCTCTTGGCCTAGGGCGTCGCCAGCGGCGAAGCGCCCGGCCAACAGTCCGATTGCAGCGCTTTCGAGATATCCCTCGACGCCGGTGATCTGGCCCGCAAAGCGAAGTGCAGGGCGCGCATTCATGCGCAGCCGCCCATCAAGCAATTTCGGCGAGTTGAGGAAGGTGTTCCGGTGGATGCCGCCAAGCCGTGCAAACTCCGCATTTTCAAGACCCGGGATCATGCGGAATACGTCTTTCTGTACGCCATATTTCAACTTGGTCTGGAAGCCGACCATATTATAGAGCGTACCCAGAGCATTATCCTGCCGAAGCTGAACGATGGCATGGGCTTTTATGCCCGTATGCGGATTGGTCAGCCCAACCGGCTTCATCGGACCAAAGCGAAGGGTCTCAGGGCCGCGCTCGGCCATGACCTCAATCGGCAGACAGCCTTCGAAATAGGGGGTCGATTTTTCCCATTCCTTGAATTCGGTTTTCTCGCCATTGATCAACGCATCGATGAAAGCCGTGTACTGAGCTTCATCCATCGGGCAATTGATATAGTCCGCACCATCACCGCCGGGGCCTTTTTTATCATAGCGGGATTGGAACCAGGCCACGTCAAAATTGATTGATTCCTTGTAGATGATGGGTGCAATCGCATCGAAAAAGGCGAGGCTCTCTTCGCCAGATAAGGCGCGGATCGCTTCGGCCAGTGGCGGCGCGGTCAAGGGGCCGGTGGCGATGATGACATTGTCCCATTCTTCCGGCGGCAGCGCTTCGATGATCTCGCGCCGAATTTCGATATTGGGATGGTTTTCAACTGCGCGGGTCACGCCAAGCGCAAAGTTTTCACGGTCCACCGCGAGTGCACCCCCCGCAGGGACTTTGTTCGCATCAGCCTCGCGCATGATGAGAGAGCCCGCACGGCGCATCTCTTCGTGAAGGACGCCAACGGCATTGGTTTCCGCATCGTCAGACCGGAAAGAGTTCGAGCAGACCATTTCCGCAAAATTGCCGGTCGCATGGGCTTCGGTCGCGGCGACCGGGCGCATTTCATGTAGGATGACGCGCGCGCCTGCATTTGCGGCCTGCCAGGCAGCTTCAGAGCCAGCAAGGCCAGCCCCAATGATATGGATGGTATTTTGTGTGTCTTTATTGTGCATGACAGGCTTCTACTGTAGCTGGCGCGGAGTGCAATATCTTAACACTACTGAGTTTCATTCTATTCGATGTTATATCGGGTAAAGCGCCTAAACTTTACGGTTTCACCGTATTCGCGTACCAATTATTCCTTCAAACAGGGGGGATTTATGGCGAAACCTATAAAATTTGCGCATGTGTTGTTCTCAACACGACGTTTCGACGACATGGTTGCGTGGTACAAAAACGTATTTGAGGCCACGATTGTTCATCAGGACCCGGCGGTGGCGTTCCTGACCTATGATGACGAAAATCACAGATTTGGCTTTGCCAATCTTGATGCCCTGCGCCCCGAACCGATGAAAGAGGCCGGCAAAGCGGAAACTGGCGTCAATCATCTCTCCTACACCTATGCCAATCTCGGCGATCTGCTCGGCGTTTATGAGCGCCTGCGCGATCAGGGGATAAAACCCTATTGGCCGGTTCATCACGGAATGACACTGTCGTTCTATTACCTTGATCCGGATGGGAACCGCATTGAGCTTCAGGTCGATTGTTTTGATTCAGAGGCTTCGTTCGCTTTCATGAAAAGCGATGCGTTCAGCGAAAATCCAATCGGCGTGAGTTTTGATCCCGACGAATTGATTGAGCGCTATCGCAATGGCGAGTCCGAGGAAGAACTTCTGCGACGACCCGAAGGGCCAATGGCGGACATTCCTGCGGCGCATGGGGTGACCTAGGCCCATAGATAAGCGGGCCGGCTGCCCCGGTTTCACACGCGCTAAAGCCGAAAGTTTCGCCACCGCACACGCAAATGCCTGCCTCTGGTGGCGCTTGCGATAATTTGCGGTTAGCCTGATCCAAAATCAGCGGATTTTTATCGGTGGGGCTGGGGAGCCGCATATCGGCTTGGTTGAGGGGCGTCTATGAAGTTGCGTATTTTTCCGATTGTCGGTGAGGCGTTGAATTTAGGCGCGCGTCGCATGGAAACAGTTGCCCGCGTCGCGTGGTTGCCGCTTGTTCTGTTGTTGATCGCAAATATGGTGGCAATCTTTGCCTATCTGTCGGTCATCGCCGGACGCTTGGTCACTTTTGCCGATATTCCGACCTATGCGCGCGCGCAGATAACGGTGTCGCAATTCGCCAGTAAAGGCTTTTCGGAATCGCCCGCAGAGATGTGGCTGATTACAGCCATAAGCATTTTCATAAGCTGGCTATTGGTTTCATCCTATATGGCACCGCTCATTCGGTATGCGGGGTTGGGCATAAAACCGAGGCCCGGCGTGATAAGATTGCCGTTCGGGGCCAGTCAACTTCGGTTTTTGGTGGCGAGTATTCTTAGTTTCGTCGTCACTGCGTTTTTGATGTTCGTGCCCATCGCGGTGGCCGGGTTTTATACGCTCAAATATGTTGCCAATGCGCTTGCGGAGACGGTGGCGTCATTCCCCGATGCGACGAGCCTTCACACCATCGAGATCACCACCGCCGGCAAGACCATGGCCGCCGAAGGGTCTGACTGGATTTATAATCATGTAATCCCGCTCGCCGGTGTCGCGCCGCTGATATTCCTTTTGTGGATGATTTTGTTCTTTCACTTTCATCCGCGAAATCGCAACACGGATGCCGAAGGCGGAAACTTTATCGCGCGTTTGTTGGTTACCTTTCTGGTTACAATCGTCAGCATGATCGGCGCTTATTTCCTCTTAGCTGAAACGGTCATCCAACAGTTTCGATCCGACGCAATTTTTCTTGCGAGCTTTGCAAGTTTCGTCGAACAGGCCAATGCGCTGCATGCGAGCCTTTCGTTAGACTTCACGACGCTGAAAGAAGCGGTGATGTTTCTGATCAAGTCACCGGTAAACCGGCTGCTATTTTTTGGCGTCGCGTCATTCTTTTTGATGAATTATGTCAGTATCCGTCTGATGCCCTATGTGGGGATCGCGGTGTGTCGCGGCTCCTTGGGGCCGGGCGGTACGCTGCGGGTTTCGCGCGGCTGGAATATCCTGCGCCTTGCGGTGATTGTCGGGTTTGTCGGCGGCGTTCTCCTGCTTGTGCAGGCGGTCTTTATAAACGGCATTTTGCTCAAGAGCTTTTTGCCCGCAATCGCCTCGCTGCTTTATGAAGCAACGGCAGTATCGACCAAGCTGGTGAATAGCGGCGAAGTGGCGTCCTGGGTTCTTCCGACATTTGTCTGGATTTGGAACATCACCAAGATCCTGATCAATCTGGTCTGGACAATTTTCTCCGTAAGTGTTTGGGCTACGCTGTATGGTCGGCTTTACCGCGAGAGTGAAGTAGCGCAGTAATAGCCCCATCAGGAGCAGATTGCGTTATTTCAGCGAAGGGCCATCTTCATGTCGCATAATATTCGGATCGGTGATGCACTGAATGAAAGTTTTCAGTTCGGATTGCGGCGATGGTTCACGGTATTCCGCTTGGGCTGGTTACCGCTTCTTGCGTCAGGCATGGCGGCATTGGGGCTGCAATATTTGATCTTTGACATGGCTGCGCTTGAGGCTGCGGTGGAAGCCGGTGCGAATTTCAATCTCGCCGAAGTCATGCGCGTATCGTCCTTCCTCGCATTTGGATTGATGCTCATTGTGTTCGTGTTCATGATCGCCGTCGTCAGCGGCTTGCTGGCCTCGATTTATCGGCTTGTTGCGCTGGGCGAGGAGCGCGAGGGATATGTCGATCTTCGCTTTGATGGTCCGGCGCAGCGGGTGTTCTGGGCGCAATTGATTGTGACCCTGATTAATGTCTCGGTCATTCTGGTTTTTGTCGTCATCGCTATTCCGATGACAGGTTCTTCTTTTGGCGAGGTGTTTAAATCGCTCGGTGCGTTTTCGCTTTTAATGCAAAGTGCGATGGCGGATCCCAATGTGGGTCAACCGGATCAAGCAACACTCGAAGCCTTATATGCCCCATTGGGGAGCGTTTTCCTCGGGGTCTTTGTGGCTTTGTTGCCGCTTGCCTATATCAATATCCGCTTGTCACCTTTTTCACCGGGCTCGGCAGCGGAAAACCGGCTCTTGTTCTTTGGCTCACTGGAGCTGACCAAAGGCCGTTTCTTTAGTCTGCTTGGTCTCTTCTTCTTGTTTACCCTCGCGCTCTTGCTTGTCGGGATTATCTATTCACTCGTTACTGGTATTTTCGAGATGATGGCGACGATTGGCGGACCCAACATTTTGGCCGTAATCGCGATGCTTTCGAAATTCATCCTGTTCGGGCTGATGGTCGTCTATAATATCTTCATTATCGGCGTGCAGGCGTCTTTACACGCCATCATCTACCGACAGCTCTCAACCGGCGAATAATCCCCATTTTAACCAGATTTTCGGCTGGAAAATGCGCGCTCACGCTAGGCGACCAGATTTGCTATAGTGTGGGGGTGGCGGTCGTTGCATTCGTAAAATTCGCCTTCTGGTTGCTGGCATGAGCATTGCTGAAACCTATTGAATATTACGGAATTTCGTCATGTCGGATCACAGGTGATCCCATTTGGCGCGATCTCGGATGGTAAGGCCCTGAGAGGGGCGGCATTTTTAGGACAGCGGATCGATGATGGGTATGGGTATTTCAATCGCAGAAGAGACGACCAAAGCGGGCACAGAGAGCTTTGTTCAGTCTGAATTATTCGCGCGAACCTTCCGGGAGGGCATGGCCCTTGTGGAGGAGACCGCAAATTATCTCGACGGTGAGGGGCGCGATGCTTCCAAACAACTCGGTCGGGATTCTGCATTGTCCTATGCTGGCGCATCGATGCGACTAACGACACAGCTGATGCAGATTGCATCATGGCTCTTGGTGCTTCGTGCGGTGCGCGAAGGCGAGATGAAAATCGGCGAGGCCTGCGATCAGAAATATCGCCTGACGCCAACCGAAGCCTCAAAGGTGCATTTCAGTTCTGAGGGCCTGCCGCAGCAATTGGTGGTTTTGATTGACGCGGCCCAACAATTATACAGCCGGATCAGCCGTCTTGATCATGAGCTATTTGTCGAAGAAGAAGTGATCGAAGAAAAGAACGATGCCGTCGCTCAACAGCGCGCCTTGTTAAAAGCTTTCGGTAAGGTGGGGTAATTCCCGAAAAACACCGTTCCAGATGCAACAAAGCCCCGGAAGCAATTCCGGGGCTTTGTTAATTTCAGCGCTGAAAAAGGTCTTACTTTTTGAGACCGAAGCTGCCGAATTTCTGGTTGAATTTCGACACACGGCCGCGCTCACCAACACGAGCCGGACCACCGGTCCAGGCAGGGTGGCTCAATGGATCGATATCGAGATTGAGCGTTCCGCCAGGCTCACCATAGGTTGAGCGGGTTTCAAAGCTGGACCCATCAGTCATCACGACTTTGATCGTGTGGTATTCCGGATGGACATCTTTTTTCATGGCATCAGCCCTTCGCTCGGGTATTCTTTAAACTGGAGATAAGAGCGGCGCATATACGCAAGCCGCGACGAACGCGCAACCCCGAATTCGAAAAATCGAACCTTTTGCCGCGAATTGCCTCTGGTCAAGCGGTGATTTTACGGCAATGGTGTGGATAATCCCGCTATCGGCCTACAAAGTCCGGGCTTTTCCGCAATTTTACCCCTTTGGTATTCCATGCGTTTTTGGCTTTTCCTGTTCGCGTTTTTTCTGGTCATTCTGGGCGCGCTTTCCTTTAATCTGCATGTTTTCAACTACTTTTCGCGAATCGACCCGGTTTCGACCGCGCAATGCACGCCAGTGTCGGGGATACCGGGGCCTGAGGATATCGATATCGACCGCGCAAAGGGGCTCGCTTTTATCTCGTCGCAGGATCGCCGCGCGAAGGATGCTCGCGGTGCGATTCACGTCTTTTCCTTAAACGATCCCTTGGCGGCGGCGGGCTTTAGGGATCGGACCGGCGGTCAACCGGAAGAATTTCGGCCATTGGGTCTCGACTATTTTGAGGATGGCGATGTCCGTCGGCTTTTTGTGGTCAATGAAGCAGGACCATCAATCGAAATCTTCGACATCGAAGAGAACGGTGATCTGACCCATGTTGAGACCATGCACGAACGCCGTTTAATGAGCCCGAACAATATTCTCGTAACGGGGCCGCGTTCTTTTTATGTGACCAATGACGCCCGTGGCGGGCGCGAAGGATTGATTGCCAATCTGTCCTTTTTATTCCGGCTCGGTTCCGGTGAGGTCTTTTTTGTGGATGACAAAGTCTGGCGGCTTGAAGCCGAGGGCCTGAAATTCGCAAACGGGTTAGCCATGAGTCTTGATCAAAAAATGCTCTATGTAGCCGAAACCGCAGGCAAAAGAATTCAGGTTTATGCTCGTAACCCCGAAAATGGCGCGCTGACCTATGCGCAAACCATTTCGCTTGATGCGGCACCCGACAATATCACGACCGATAATGACGGCGCTGTCTGGGTTGGGGCCATGCCGAAACCACTTTCGGTACCGCAATCGATGGCTAATCGTAACGCAAGGGCAGCGTCTGAGGTTGTTAGAATCAGCCCCGATGGAGAGGTCTCAACGGTCTACCGAAATGATGGGTCAGAGATTTCAGCGACCACCGTTGCGGCACGATCGGCTAATAAATTGCTGATTGGGGCACTTTACGACGAAAAATTCCTGTTTTGCGAATTGCCTAATAGCGTCGATTGAGCCAAGACACGCGCCATGCAGTATATTTCTACACGTGGGCGGGCCGCCGCCATTGATTTCGAGGGCGCTTTACTTGCGGGGCTTGCTCCCGATGGTGGCCTCTATATGCCAACCAACTGGCCGCAATTGACGGCCGGCAAAGCGCGCGAGCTGGGCGAAAAGCCTTATGCGGACGCTGCGGCGTCAATCCTTTCGCTGTTTACCGGCGATGCGATTGCCGAAGATGCGCTTTTGGCCATGACCAAGGATGCCTATGGCGGGTTTCATGCGGATGCGGTCGCGCCATTGGTTCAGGTCGGTGACGAAGATTACATTCTTGAGCTGTTCCACGGCCCGACATTGGCGTTCAAAGATTTCGCCATGCAGATCCTTGGGCGGATGTTTGATGCGGCGCTCGCGCGTCGGGATGAATATCTCACCATTATTGCGGCGACCTCTGGCGATACCGGCGCGGCGGCGATTGATGCGCTCAAAGCTTGCTCGCGGGTCAATGTGGTTGTGCTTCACCCGGAGGGCCGCGTGAGTGACGTCCAGCGCCGGATGATGACGAGCGTGATCGCGCCGAATGTCTGTAACATTGCAATAGACGGATCGTTTGATGATTGTCAGGCAATTGTTAAGTCGCTTTTTGCGGACGAAAAGTTCGTAGGCGACGTAAAACTCGGCGGCGTTAATTCAATCAACTGGGCGCGCCTTGCAGCGCAGACGGTTTATTATTTCACCGCTTGGGCCGCGATTGCTGAGGGCGACGAGAAGGTCAATTTTGTCGTGCCGACCGGGAATTTCGGCGATGTCTTTGCGGGTTATGCCGCTAAGCGCATGGGGCTTCCGGTGGCGACTCTCGGCGTTGCAGCAAATGCAAATGACATTCTTCATCGCGCGATCTCCGAGGGGGATTACACCCCATCAACTGTGCGCCCAACCGCATCACCATCGATGGATATTCAGGTCGCCAGTAATTTCGAGCGGCTTTTGTTCGAAGCAAAAGGCCGAGACCATGCGGCTTTGCGTGAAATGATGGAAGCATTTGCGCGCGATAAAGGTATGAAGATTGACGCGCAGACTTTAGATGCCATTCGTCAGGATTTCGTTTCATGCGCGGTTTCCGAAACTGAGACGCTAGAAGAAATCGCTCGCCATGAAAAAGCGACAGGCGCGTTGATTGATCCGCATACAGCGGTTGGTCGGTCGGCGGCTATTCGTTTGCGCGAAGAGGGCCACCTTAAAGGCAAGACTGTTACGCTTTCGACGGCACATCCGGCGAAATTCCCCGATGCGGTCAAAGAGGCGACGGGGAAAAACCCGGACCTACCTGATTTCTTTTCTGATCTTTTTGATCGGCCGGAAGAAATGACAAAAGCGCCAGCGAGCGAAGACGCAATCAAGTCGATTATCCGCGACGCTTTCGGGTCCCGCCTATGAGGCGCGTTCACACGCTATCCAACGGCATTCGGGTTGTCGCCGACCCAATGCCGGGATTGCAGACCGCAGCGCTTGGCGTTTGGGTTCGGGCGGGGTCAATTGACGAGCTTGATCACGAGCATGGCGTCGCGCATTTGCTTGAACATATGGCGTTCAAGGGAACAAAGCGGCGATCTGCGCTCGAACTGGCAGAAGCGATTGAATCTGTCGGCGGGTATCTGAATGCGGCCACCTCTCATCAGCGTACGGGCTATTATGCGCGCGTGATGAAGGATGATCTCGAACTCGGCGCGGATATTTTGTCCGATATATTGCGTGCGCCGCTATTCGATGAAAATGAGCTGGCCAAAGAACGCGAAGTGGTTGTGCAGGAAATCGGCGAAGCGATTGATACGCCGGACGACATTGTTTTTGAACTGCTGACGCAATCTGCGTGGGATACCCACCCGCTGGGCCGGTCGATTCTCGGAACGCCGGATACGGTCCGTGCACAAACGGCTCAGACCCTGCGCGGTTTCATGGATCGGTGTTATCGACCGCAAGACATGATTATCGCCGCGGCCGGTGCAATTGACGAAGACAATTTATTCGCGCTTGCCGAAAAATGTTTTGGTGATTTCGCCTCAGAAGGCGAGGGAACGGCCCGGCAAAAGGCAGCATTTCGCGGCGGCACGCGCCATGATGCGCGGGATATCGAACAAACCCATTTGGCGCTCGCCTTTCCTGGCGTTTCGTCACGGGATGATGATTTTTTCGCAACGCGGTTGTTTGCTGATGTGTTGGGCGGCGGGATGTCGTCGCGATTATTTCAGAAAATTCGCGAAGAGCGGGGGCTCGCTTATTCGGTTTATTCGTTTGCGGATGGTTTTGACCAGTGCGGCTTGCTCGGTGCCTATGTAAATGCCGAGGAAAAGCATATTGTGGAAGCAGCGGAAATCATTCGGCGAGAAATGGAAGCTGCCTGTCAGAAACTTGATGACAATGAAGTCTCTCGGGCGCGTGCCTTGTTGCGGTCGTCATTGATGATGGGACTTGAAAGCCCTGCAGCGCGTATTGAATCCGCGTCCGGGCAATTGCTTGTTTATGGTGCGTTGATGAGCCCTGAAGAAATTCTTGCTAAGATCGATGCGGTGTCCCTTGACGATTTGAAGCGATGCGGCGAGCGGGCGCTTTCAGGCAAGGTCGCCGTTTCGATTGTCGGCCCCGGTGACGTTGAGGCAGTCGCTTCTGTCTTTGAGTGATCGGCATAGCGCCGGTCGTTAGCATTCCGGTATAGTGCGCAGATGTTTTTGACCAAGACCAATAGCCAAACCTTGTTCGATCCGGTGCTCGTTCATGATCCGGTCGTTCTTCGGTCAGCAAAGGTCAGCGATTATCCGGCTTGGCACGCATTACGCGAACAAAGCCGCGAACATTTAACCCGCTGGGAAGAAAAGTGGGCTCCCCATCAGGCGACGCTATCGTCGTTCAAACGACGGCTTCGGTCATATGAACGCGACCGAAAGCGCGGCGGCGGGTTATCTCTTCTTATCTTTCGCCAGTCTGACGACACTTTGCTCGGCGGTGTTACGTTAACGAACATCCGCTATGGCGCATCGCGCTCGGGCCTCATGGGATACTGGCTTGGGGAAAAGTTTACGGGGCGGGGCTATGCAACGGCCGCAGTGAACGCTGTGATTCATCACGCTTTTGAAAAAATTGATCTCAATCGGATCGTCGCTGCGTGCCAACCTGAGAATGGTGCATCGCAGAAGCTTTTGGAGAATTGTGGTTTTTCCCAAGAGGGGATCGCGAGAAATTATCTCAAGATCAACGGAGAATGGCGGGACCATCTCATTTATAGCAAGATTGCATCAGATGGCTCTTTGCAAGATTGAAGCGAAAAAACACTACAAAGTTTAATTAATTTTTTTTCCACGGGCTCCGACCCCTTGCGATAATGTCACACAAGCGTGATGATGATGCCGGGCAAGCGCGAATCGCAAGGGTCGCGCATAAGGGTTGGGCCATCTTGATATCATGATGGCCCGAATTTTGTGGGGAACTAGAGATCTGGCCAAGTTTGGGCCGGTGCGTAAGTTCTGTACTAGGGGTGTTGGGAAAAACATGATCACAGTGAGTGTGTTTGGCGTAACCGAAGGTGTCGCAGGGTTAGCCCATGCGGAGTTGTTAAGGGGGGCCATCGCCGGTGCGTTTATCGTCGCTTTGGCATTTTTAGCGGGTTACGCCGCCATACGGCGCAGCGGATTAGCTGTTTGCGCCATGGTCATGGTCGCCGGCGCGGCGGCACTTGAGTTTTCATGGTTAGGGTTTTTCTCCGGGCTTCCGGCCGAAGGCGTTGTCATGATGCAGGCGTTGTTCGGGGCGGCGGCAATCGTATTTCTTTCGGCGGCCATTGGCGCTGCACGATATAACCCGCTTTTAGGCGGCGTCATGTTTACAGCGGCGCTGGTCATCGCGGGGATGGGGGCCATCAATTTCCTCGACCGGATCGAATTGAGCGGGTTGATGCGCTGGTCATTGATCGGCGTCGGCGGCTTCGCAGTTGTCCTGTCAGCAATACAAGCCTTCCGTGGCGATAGCGGTGCGCGACTGGTGTTACCGGGGATCGCCCTGGCTGCCGCTGCGCCGATCATTGCGTTGTTCGGTTCGGCTGAATCGGGCGCAATGATTCTCGCGTCGCATGGGTTGTTTACGCTCGGCGTTCTTGCGGCCAGTCTCGTTGCGCTAACCGAACTGCCTGCTGCGCAGCTTTCACACGGTTCGGATCAGTTCTCCTTCGCGGCGTCAAATCGTGGGCCGGTCAATGGCCATGAGCGCCACCGGGAATATCGCGCCTCGCGCGAAGCATCAGAGATTGTTCTCGACAGCCAGATTGCGCGCGTTCTCGATTATTCCGGCGTTGGCATTTGGGATTGGGGCGTTGATGCAATGGACCAGACGGCGTCGCTTCCGGCGCTTATGGGCGCGGATTCAAATGCGCCATTCACGCCGGATGCGATGCGTGAATTCGTCCATAAAGATGACGCTCCCCGGTTTGATAGCGAAATCATGTCCGGCGGCGATGGGGCCTTTGACACTAATTTCCGTTTATTCGACGGCCGCGTCATTCGGATGCGCGGCGCGCGGGCGGCAGACGAAGACACCGGCGAAATCGAGCGGTTGGTTGCGTTTGTCGAAGAGGTCTCGCCAGCGCCTAATGGCGTCAGCGAAGACTCCGTTCGGTCAGCCACCGAAGCTGCGGTTGTGCCGACGGCCGCATTGTCTGCTGATCTGACAAAGGCGCTCGAGAATGGCGACATAAACGCAGCCTTCCAGCCGGTGGTTGCGCTCGACAATGGCAAAGTCGCAGGATTTGAGGCGCTCGCCCGTTGGCGCGATCAAAAGAATGGTGCCGACGAAGGGCCAGAACAATTTGTTATCGCGGCGGAGAATTGCGGCAAGGGCGGCGAGCTTGCGCGCACAATGCTCGATCAGGCTGCTGCGTTCCTGAGTGAGACATTGGCGACCGAGCGGCGCAAAGATTTGTTTGTCGCGATGAATGTCTCCTGGGGGCAGATCCGGGATGAAAGCTTCCCGCAGGCGGTAAAAGAGACCATTGCCAAATATAATCTTCCGAAAAAAGCATTGGTGCTTGAACTGACGGAAGCCGATGCGATTTCGGATGTTGCGCTCGCAGGCGAGGTTTTCAAAAAATTGAAAGAAGCCGGGGCGTCGCTCGCATTTGATGATTTCGGCGCCGGGTTCACCTGTTTGTCTAACTTGCGCAAATATGACTTTGATTATTTGAAGATCGACAAATCCTTTACCGCCGAATTGGAAAATGGTGGTGACAACGCCAAAATCGTCAGTGCACTGGCTAATCTCGGCAAAGAACTGGGGCTTAAAGTTATCCTTGAAGGGATTGAAACGAAAGGCGCGGCGCACAAGGCCCGGCAGATGGGATGTTCATTCGGTCAGGGTTATTTATTCGGCAAGCCAATCGAAAATGAGGTTGCTCCTGCGCCCGTTGCGGAACCTGCTGAGAGCACAGCCGAGACTAATGCAGAATTGACCGAAGAACCGGCGCAAGATGCGGCACCGGAACTGGTCGCAGAAAAACCAAGCTTGAAAGAAGACGAGGCCGAAACGGTCGAGCCTGAAAAAGCACCAGTGCCGGAAAACGAAACTGCGCTGGCAGAAGAAGAAGTTGAAAGCGACGAGGCATCTTTCGAAGAAGATGATGAGCCAAGGGGCCGTCGCTGGAAGTTTTGGGGCGGGGCGGGCGATCTGCGCTAATTAGCGAAAAATCAGATTGTCAGTTAAGCGGCCCGTCATCTCGGCGGGCCGTTGCCCATTCAGGGGACAGCATTGCGCTCGTGACACCCAGCTTGGAAAGCGCACGCTTCCACAAGGCTTCGTTCATGCCGTCGAAAATAATTTGTTCATCCGGCTCGCAATGTGCCCAGGCATTCATTGCAATCTCTTCTTCGAGTTGCCCCGGTCCCCAACCGGCATGACCGATGGCCAAAAGAAAACGGCGGGGCGGGGGCCGTTTTGGTGAAGAGCCTGCGATATCGATGAGAATATCACGGCTGGCCGTGAGGCCGATTTTGTCATTGAGCGGCAATGTGCCATCGAGGTGATAATCAAGCGTATGTAAAACGAGCCCGCGTTCCGTTTGCACTGGTCCGCCAAAAAAGACCGGCGTTTCATCAGCGTTTTCCTGCGGCGGGATTTCGAGCTGTTGGAGAAGCTCAGATAGCTCAACATCGTCGAGCGGCTTGTTCACAATGACGCCCATAGCATGTTCTTCGTCATGGGCGCACATAAATATCACGGCGCGGTCAAAGCGCGGATCGCCCATGCTGGGCATCGCGATCAGCATTTTACCGACTAGAAAGTCCTGTGCAGCCGGGGCCGCGTCGTCTGGGCCTGTATCTTCGAGAAAATCGCTCATACCCATGAAAAATAAGGTTCACGGCATGATGATGCAAGGGAAACAATTGCTGGTGGACGCAAGCGTCTGAGCGCCTTAGATAAACGCATATTCCACTGGGCCGGCCTCAGCGAATATTGGGGACGGAAATTAAAGGAGATACCCAAATGGCGATTTCTAAAGGCGACAAAATTCCGAATGAAAAAGTAATGCTTGCGACCGCTGAAGGGCCACAGGCAGCACAGACGGGCGACCTTCTCGGTTCTGGGAAAGTTGCACTATTTTCCGTACCCGGTGCGTTTACGCCAACATGTTCAGCAAAACACCTTCCTGGGTTCGTTGAAAAGGCAGACGAGTTCAAAGCAAAAGGCGTCGACAAAATTGTCTGTATGTCAGTCAACGATGCATTCGTCATGCAGGCTTGGGCAGACGACCAGAATGCCGGCGAAAAAGTCGAAATGCTCGCAGACGGAAATGGTGATTTCGCACGCGCGCTCGGCCTTGTGATGGATGGTAAAGGCTTTGGTATGGGCGAGCGTTCACAGCGCTTTTCAATGATTATCGAAGATGGCGCAGTGAAAGAATTGAATGTCGAAGAGCCGGGTGCTTTCGACGTTTCAAGTGCCGAACATATGCTCGGCCAGCTCTAAACTAGGAAATCAATCGGCGGTGTCAGGCATATGCCTGCGCCGCCGTGCTCGCTAATTCGTCGGCGCGTTCATTGCCCGGATCGCCTGCATGGCCCTTGACCCAGCGCCATTCTATATCGCGCCCGGTAATTTGCGTATCCAGCGCTTCCCATAGATCTTTATTTTTGACGGGCTTACGCGAGGCGGTTTTCCAGCCATTGCGCTTCCAGTTATGTATCCAGCTATTGATGCCATTTTTCACATACTGGCTATCTGTATGCAGAATAACAGTCGGCGCATCCGCTGTGGCTTCGAGCGCGCGAATAGCGGCCAATAATTCCATACGATTATTTGTGGTTTCGGCTTCGCCGCCATTCATCTCAATGTGTTCTTCGCCATTGATGATTAGAACGCCCCAGCCGCCGGGACCGGGATTTCCAAGACAGGCACCGTCAGTATAAATTTCGATCATGGTTTTTCCGTCAATCTTTGCGGCATGACATAAAGCTGCGTCACTTGATAACGCAAGCAAGCGTCAGCCATTTGAGGAAAAACAGTTTAACTCGCCAACCGTAGCGGCGTGTTGAAAACAACGTTTTCTTTCGCGGTTTCAATCGTCTTGATGTCGAGCGTGCGTCTGTTCGCAAGGGCCGTCAGAAACGCTTCGACAAGATGTTCAGGGGCGGATGCCCCTGCGCTCATGCCGATCGTTGAGACGCCTTCGAGAATGCTCCAATCGAATTGATCTGCATCTTCAACAAGAATCGCGTCGCGCGCGCCAGCGGCTTTCGCGGTCTCGACAAGGCGTACCGAATTTGACGATGTGGGCGAGCCGATAACGATAAAAAGGTCCGCTCCCGGCGCTGCGGTTTTGACCGCTTTCTGCCGGTTGGAGGTCGCGTAGCAAATATCTTCTTTCGCGGGGCCTGCGATATCGGGAAAGCGTTTCTTGAGCGCCGCGATGATCCCGGCCGTATCGTCCACCGAAAGGGTGGTCTGGGTCGCATAGGCGAGGGCGCGTTCATCCTTAACGGCAATTGTGTTGGCTTCTTCGATTGTTTGGACCAACAAAATCTCGCCATCGTCCGCCTGACCCATCGTGCCGACGACTTCGGGATGATTGGCGTGGCCGATCAACAGGACCTGACGCCCCGCCGCAACATGTCTTTTCGCTTGGGTGTGAACTTTTAAAACAAGCGGACAGGTGGCATCGATCTTAACGAGGTTTCGCGCCTCCGCTGCCGCATGGGCCGATTGGGGTGCCCCGTGCGCCGAGAAAACGATTGGGCGATCATCAGGCGCTTCGTCAATTGATTCGACAAACACAGCGCCCATGGCCGAAAGCCGGGCTACTACATGGGCGTTGTGAACAATTTCGTGGCGCACATAAACCGGCGCGCCATAAATCGATAAAGTTTCTTCAACGGTCTTGATGGCCCGTTCAACACCGGCGCAGAAGCCGCGCGGAGACGCCATGCGCACAGTGATTTGGGGCTTAGCGCGTGATTTTGTGTGGCCTTTTGGCATTTGCGTGGGCACGGTAATTTCTGTGCGCATCCTTCCGGGTCTTTCTTCTAATTCGGTCCTTAAGTCATCTTCGGCCTGATTGCCTTCACAAGAGGCGTTGCACCATCGGCAGTGAGGCGCTACGAGAAGTTGCCCTGTCAACGGGGCGCCGGCGCGGCGACCCAGGGGTGACCTTGGGGCGAGCTCAAGGCGATTTCATGTTCAGATATAAGGGTTCAGTTCGATGAACAAACTCCTCGCCGTAGCGCTTATCGCCGCAGTCTCCATCGCGGGTTGTTCCAGCAACACGAAAAAGGCCCGCGAAGCCAATCCTGCGCCTTGTCCCAATATCGTTGTCCTCAAGGAGGCCGCCCGATTTATCGACTTCGAAGGTGAAGAAACTGCTGAAAACGTCGCGTATTCTGGTGAAATCGTGGATGTCACGACGACCTGCCGATATTTTGGCGACAAGCCGATTGATGCCGAGATTTCGCTCGACTTCGCTTTTGGCAAGGGGCCGAAGGGTCAAGAAGCGGAAAAAGTGTTCAGCTATTTTGTGGCGGTCACCCGCAAAGACATTGAAGTTATTGCGAAAAAAGAATTTGAGGTGCCAATCAAGTTCAGCAATGACCGTCCGGTGGCCGTTGAACGTGTTGATATCGATAAAATTACCATTCCGCGCCGCGACGAAGAAGTTTCCGGCGTGAACTTTGAAATTATTGTCGGATTTAATGTAACGCCCAAACAGGCGATCTTTAACCGGTCCGGCAAAAGCCTGAAATTCCCAGATCTCAAATGACCTTAAAAGACGACCTATCAGCAATCGTCGGCGACGCATTCGCCGCCGAGGGGCTTGATCGTGGACTTGGCGCAGTAAAAACCGCCGACCGGCCAGATCTTGCGCAGTTTCAATGTAATGGCGCGTTGCCCGCCGCTAAAGTCGCGAAAAAGAACCCGCGCGAAATCGCCCAGGCGATAGCCGATCGTCTTGCTGATACTGCTGAATTCAGCGAGGTCAGCGTCGCTGGCCCGGGATTCATCAATCTCAAGCTCTCTGACGCATTTCTGTCCGCGCAGGTCGACGCGGCAAATGATGGCGCGCGCTATGGCGGCTGGCTTCATGAAACGCCGGAAAAAATCGTCATCGATTATGGTGGGCCGAATGTCGCAAAACCGCTTCATGTCGGGCATTTGCGAGCAGCGATTATTGGCGAGAGCCTGAAGCGGATTTTGCGTTTTTCCGGTGACGAGGTCACGGGGGATGTGCATCTTGGCGATTGGGGTCTGCAAATGGGGCAGCTCATTTCCGAGTTGAAACTGCGCCAGCCAGATCTCGTTTATTTTGATGCTGCGCAATCGGGGCCCTATCCCGACGAACCGCCGATCAGCCTTAAAGACTTAGAAGAAATGTATCCGGTCGCTTCGGCTGCATCGAAAGCGGATCCGGCGCGGGCCGATCTCGCGCGAAAAGCGACCAAGGAATTGCAAGATGGCCGTCCCGGTTATCGTGCGCTCTGGAAGCATTTCGTCGATCTTTCCGTCGCTGCCATGAAGAAAGACTACGCCGATCTCGATGTCGAGTTTGATCTTTGGAAGGGCGAGGCGGATGCAGACCCGCTGATCCCTGAACTCACCGAAGACCTCAAGGCACGAAAGGTCATCGAGGAATCGGACGGCGCGCAGATCATCCGTGTTGCGCGCGAGAGCGACAAAAAGGAAATGCCGCCGATCATCTTTGTGAATTCACAAGGAGCGGTCGGCTATCACGCAACTGACGTGGCAACCATCGTTGACCGCAAACGTACGCTTGATCCGGATAGAATTCTTTACGTTGTGGACGCGCGGCAGCGTTTGCATTTCGAACAGGTTTTCCGCGCCGTAGAGCAGGCGGGATATTATCCCGAAGAGCAGCTTGAACATTTGTGGTTCGGAACCATGAATGGGAAAGACGGCAAGCCCTTTAAAACACGCGAAGGCGGTACGCTAAAACTTCGTCACTTTATTGATATGGTGACTGAACGCGCGCTTGAACGCCTTAAAGAGAACGGTCTTGCCGAAGGCTATGGCGAGGCGGAAAAAAACGAGATCGCGCGTCAGGTCGGCGTCGCCGCGCTTAAATTTGCGGACCTTTCTAACCCGCGCACGAGCGATTACATTTTCGATCTCGACCGGTTCATGGCGTTCGAAGGAAAAACCGGGCCTTATTTGCTCTATGCCAGCGTCCGCGTGCGGTCGGTGCTTGAAAAAGCAAAGAGCGCGAAAGCGGGTGCCCCCGGCGCAATAAAAATAACCGAAGACGCGGAACGCGACCTCGCGCTTGTTCTTTTGAATTTTGCCGATGTACTGCGCGAAACATACGAAAAGCGTATGCCGCATATATTATGCGATCATGCCTTTTCCCTCGCGCAGGCATTTTCGAAGTTCTACGCATCCTGCCGGATGGTCGATGAAGCAGACCCGGAGAAGCGGGCATCGCGACTCGGTCTTGCGTCAATTACTGGCGGACAACTTGATCTTGTCCTTTCGCTATTGGGGCTCGACGCGCCAGAGCGAATGTAGGCGTATGGACCTGTTGCACATTCCACACACAGTATAGAGAATATTGTTATCGCATAACGGCGATAACAAGCCCCGGCAATTTATAGTGCTCTCTAACATGCTGTGAATGCACAATTTTTTATCCCCATTGGACGCCATAATTTAAAATTCGAATCCCGGCGTTTAAAATTCACCTTCACCTCACGCCATTGTCACGGGACTGTCATCTAATTTACCTAATGGCTGTCGCGTATACCGCAATGCACAAGGTAATGCGGTCATCCAGATCAGCTTGGGGATACCAATATGACACTTATGAAGACGCTCTCCGCCGGTGTGGCGGCGGTCGCGCTTACCACGGCGTTTGCCACTGTTGTGACAACGCCTGCGATGGCGCAATCAACAACAGGTGCGATCCGCGGTACAGTTGTTGGCCCAGACGGCCAGCCAGTTTCCGGCGCTCGCGTAACCATCACAGACACAACAACAGGTGCCTCAACAACGGTTGTTACCGGTTCTGGCGGTACTTATTCGTCACGTGGTCTGTCAGTTTCAGGTCGCTACTCAGTTAGCGTCGACACCGACACATTTGCTGACCAAACGATTTCAGACATCCGCCTTTCGTTGGGTGATACAACGAACGTTGTGGTCCGCCTGAGCGGTTCAGCTTCTTCAGACGAGATCGTTGTTGTTGCGACCCGCAACACCGCCGCTGAAGTTGCTTCTGGTCCTTCTGCTGTTTTCGGCGTTGCTGACCTTTCCGACCTTCCTGTTGTTAACCGCGACATCAAAGACGTTATTCGTCTCGACCCACGGATTACGATCGACGAATCATTTGAACGCGGCATCCGTTGCGTTGGTTCAAACGAGCGCTTTAACTCGCTGACTGTTGACGGTGTTCGTCAGAATGACGATTTCGGCCTTAACAATAACGGCTACCCAACACAGCGCCTTCCATTCCCATTCGACGTATCAGAGCAGGTCGCTGTTGAGATCGCTCCAATCGACGTTGAATATGGCGGCTTCACCGGTTGTAACGTCAACGTCGTTACGAAATCTGGTGGTAACGAGTTCCACGGTCGTCTGTTCGTTGATTACAACTTCGCGAGCATGCACGGTGATTCACTCGAAGGTGATCCCGTAAACAAGCCAGACGCTGATGAAAAATCATATGGTGCCGTTATCACTGGCCCAATCATCAAAGACCGTCTGTTCTTTACGGCTGCCTATGAGAAGTTCAAAGGCTCTGAAACCTTCAACACTGGCCCTGCCGGTTCTGGTTTCGCGAACGAAGTTGACGAAGTCACACAAGCTGATGTTGACCGTGTCACTTCGATCATGAACAATGTATACGGCTTCGATCCACTTGGCGTTCCTACAAATGGCGCGACACAAGACGAACGTTTCTACGTTAAGCTGAACGGTTTCATTACCGATAATCACCGTTTTGAATTGGCTTATCAGGATACATTCGGTGATACGATCGCTCCACAAAACACAAGTGCATCACAAGGCAATCTTGGCCTACTGTCGAATGCGTATGCACGTTCAGAAGACCTCGAAGCCTATTCAGCACGTATCTTCTCTGATTGGACAGACCAGTTCTCAACCGAGATGCGTGTTTCTTATCAGGATCGCGTGACCGGTCAGGAATCATTGAACGGCACCGATTTCGCCCAGTTCGAAATCACTACGCCGGGCGGCGGTTCGATCTTTGTTGGTCCAGACTCATTCCGTCACGGTAATGCGCTTTCTTCAAATGTTTGGAACATCAAATTCAAAGCGGAATATGATGCGGGTAACCACCTCATCAAAACCGGCTACGAGCGCGACATCTATGAAGCGTTCAACCTCTTTGTTCCGTTCTCCGAAGGTCAGGTTGAATTCGCATCTATTGACGATCTTGAAAATCAGATGCCTGATTCAATTTTCTACCAGAACGCAGGAACAAACAATAAGTTCGACGGTGCTGCCCAATTCAAACGTACACTGAATTCTATGTATATTCAGGACGATTGGACAGTCAGCGACACTGTAACGGTGACGACTGGTCTTCGTTATGACTGGATTTCAATGGATACAGCGCCAGCATTCAACCAAACGGTTGTTGATCGCTTCAACCTGCCAAATGATACGAACTTCGACGGCTTGTCACTTCTTCAGCCACGTGTTGGTGTGAACTGGGATGCAACGGAGCGTCTGAACATTACAGCGGGTGCTGGTCGTTTCTCTGGTGGCGACCCCTCAGTTTGGTTGTCGAACAGCTTCTCGAACACCGGCTTCCTTCCTGGTTCGTCATTCTCTAGCGATCCGGCTGTGATCAATGGCTTCGATGGCTTCAATCTGCCAACTGCAATGCAGGACGAAGTTACAACCTCAGCCGCAGCAGGTACCGGCGCAACAGCACTTGTTGATATTGACTACACAATGTCATCAATCTGGCGTTTCACACTTGGTGCGAAATATGTGGCTGACCTTTCAGCCATCGGTCTTGGTGATGAATGGGATTTCGGTGTCGACTTCCTTTACAACATTCAGGAAAACCCAAATATCTGGCAAAACCTCGATCTCGCTGTGATCGGTACTGCGCCTGATGGTCGTCCGATCTACAACTCTCAGTTCGGATACCGTAATGGCGGTGTCTTGTTGCTGACAAACTCTGACACGAAGCCAAAGACAAAAGTTATCTCTGGTTTCTTCGCGAAAGAGTTTGAAAAAGACCGCTTCACCGCGAAAATTTACGGCGGTTATGCGTACACCGATGCTGAAGATGTGAACCCAGGAACAAGCTCGACCCAACAGTCGAACTACGAAAACGTTGCCGCGATAGATTACAACAATCCAATCGTTGCACGTTCGAACTATGGTGTGACACATGCGTTCACAGGCCGTATCGATCTTGGCTATGAGTTCATCAAAGACCTCAGAACACGTATCTCGCTAACGGGTCAGCTCAACAGCGGTAAGCCATTCAGCTACACATTCGACACATCTGGCTCTAGCTCAGGTGATGCGATTGCTGGCGGCACAAACCTCTTTGGTGACAGTGACCGTTCAGAAGATCGTTCGCTTCTGTACATCCCATCAGGCCCAGGTGCGACGGATGATCCGTTGGTGACTTATGCTGGTGGTTTCGACCTTGCAGGGTTCAATGCGTTCCTCGCGGCTACAGGCCTCGACGAATATCGTGGTCAGATTGCACCGCGTAACAGCTTCGAATCCGATTGGTGGGGTAAAGTTGACCTTCGCTTTGAACAGGAACTTCCTGGTCTTCGCTCTGGTGACCGCCTACGCTTCATCATCGACGTCGATAACTTCACGAACCTGCTCAACGACGATTGGGGCATCTATCGTGAGAAGACCTTCGGCAACTCTGGCCACAACGCAGAGATCGTTTCCGCGATCATTTCTGGCGGCCAGTATGAGTTCCAGTCATTTGATGATGGCCCAGCAGAACAGTCACGTATCTTTGGTGCGTCTGTTTGGGAAATTAACTTCGGTCTTCGTTACGACTTCTAAGTCGGAATGGCGGGGTAACCCGCAAACGACCACGAATTACGGAAAAGGCGGCCCTCGGGTCGCCTTTTTCTTTTGTCAGCGGTATTTGATGGATATATGGAGGCCCCAATCGATAAAGGATCCGCCATGATCACATCACGCCGCCAGCCCGCAGAATGGGCACCACATGATTCCGTTTGGATCGGCTGGCCGAGTGCTGCGGATTTATGGGAAGACAATCTTGGCCCCGCGCGCGCTGAGGTCGATGATTTTGTCCGAGGTATCCTCTTTCCGGGCGGCGATGGATCAGATATCCGCGGCGAAAGGGTCAATCTTGTTTATCGCGGCGGCGAGGCACGAAGCGCAGCGGAAATCATGCGTGGGCGATTGCCCGATCCGAGCCTGCTTACGCTATTCGAAGCCCCATTAGGTGACATCTGGTTGCGGGATACCGGTCCGGTTTTCGCAAAATCAGAAACCGGAGAACTTGTCGCCAGCGCTTTTCGTTTCAACGGTTGGGGCGGGAAATATCAATTGCCGTCAGACGACAAAATAGCGGATGAAATTGCGAGGCATGCAAATGTCCGCCTACGCCGGTTTGATGATTTTATTGGCGAGGGAGGCGCGATAGAAGTTGACGGCGAGGGGACCTTGATCACCACGCGGCAATGCCTATTGAACAAAAACCGCAATCCCAACATGAATGAGAAAGATGTCGAAGCGGTGTTGAAATCCGCGCTTGGTATTGAAAAAACCATTTGGCTCGATGAAGGGTTAATCGGCGATCATACTGATGGTCATGTCGATAATATTGCGCGCTTTGTTGCGCCGGGCAAAGTTATGTGCATGCGTCCTACGGGTGATGATGATCCGAATGCGGAAATATTTTCCGATATAGAAAAAACGCTAAAATCCGCGACGGACGCGCAAGGACGCAAGCTAGAGGTCATTACGGTCCCATCGCCCGGCCGTATCGAAATTGACAATGCGCCGGTCGCGGCGAGCCACATGAATTTCTATATTGCCAATCATTCGGTGGTTGTGCCGGTTTATGGGGTTCTGAGCGGGGACAGTGCACCCGGGATCGAAGCCATTGAAACGCTGAAATCAGTGATTGATCGGCAATATTTTGTCGCGGTCGATTCTTCGCACATTCTCTCCGGTGGCGGTTCGTTTCATTGTATTTCGCAACAACAACCACGAATGTAACAATCATTGTGCATCCCGATGGGGCGAGCGTTTTTCGCGATGAAATGAGCGGCGCGACCCCCATTCGTCCTTGCGTGTCGTCCTGAGCAGTATCAGGATAGGCCAAGTTTGCAGGGGCTGCGCCCAAGGCGCAGATAAACAAAAAAACGCCAACCGAAATGGCTAAGAAGAACGAAAGGAGCCGCACAATGCGGATCACGTCTTTAGTATCGACACTCGCCTTGTTAACAGCACTCTATGGCTGCGGGGGTGCAGATGACGCGCAATCGACAAATACAGGTGAGACGAAACAGATGACGGCAGCGCCGGTAAAAGAAGACATTGGCGATTTATTCGCAGACATTTCATTGGATGAAACGGGCAACCCCGCCGCGGATAAATTGCTCTCGCCCTATGATGGCCCCTATCAGGGCGTGCCGCATTTCGATGAAATGGATCTCGACGGTTTGAAAGCCGCGCTCGAAGCCGGCATGGCAAAGAACCTCGCCGAAGTTGAGGCAATTGCGAATAACCCGGAACCGCCGACCTTTGCCAATACGATTGTCGCGCTAGAGAAATCCGGCGATGAACTGGGCCGAGTGTTCACCTATTGGGGAATCTGGTCATCGAATATGTCGTCGCCGGAGTTTCGCGAAATTCAAGGCGAGATGTCGCCAAAGTTGTCCGAATTTTTCTCGAAAATTAATCAGAACGAAAAGCTCTTTGCGCGGGTCAAAGCCGTTTATGAGAGCGATGTAATGGACACGCTGCGTCCGGACCAACAGCGCTTGGTGTGGCTGGTTTATGATGGTTTCGCATCCAATGGCGCTACCCTCGAAGGGGAAGCGAAAGAGCGGTATGCGGAGATCAATAAACGCCTCGCGACGCTGCACACGGATTTCGCCAATAATGTTCTTGCGGACGAAGAGAATTACGTAACCTATCTTTCGGCGGATCAGCTCAGCGGTCTGCCCGAGAGTTTTGTTAAGGCCGCAGCGGCGGCGGCAGAAAGCCGGGGACGTGTCGGTGAATATGCGATCACCAATACGCGATCATCGATGGACCCGTTCCTGACCTATTCCGATGAGCGGGATCTGCGCGAGACCGTGTGGCGCACCTATTACAATCGCGGTGATAATGGTGACGAATACGATAATAACGCCATCATTGCCGAGATCCTTGCACTCCGGGATGAGCGGGTGAAGCTACTCGGGTATGAAAATTACGCCGCATGGCGGTTACAGAACCGTATGTCGAAAACGCCTGATCGTGCACTGAACCTTATGGAAGCCGTATGGCCAGCGGCGACAGCCCGTGTCCGTGAAGAGGTTGCAGAGATGCAGGCGATTGTCGACGCCGAAGGCGGTGATTTCGAAATCGCACCATGGGACTACCGCTATTACATGGAGAAAGTGCGCCAGGCGAAATATGATCTCGACTCGGATGAAGTCAAACAATATCTCCAGCTCGACAAGCTGCGTGATGCGATGTTCTTCGTTGCCGGAGAATTATTCAATTTCAGTTTTGCACCAATTACCGATGGTTCCGTGCCGGTTTGGCATGAGGATGTAAAAGTCTGGGAGGTCACTGACAAATCCAGCGGAAAGCATATCGGCGTTTGGTATCTCGATCCGTTTGCACGCCCTGGCAAACGCTCAGGCGCATGGGCTACCGGATATCGTAGCCACGATACGCTTGACGGCATTGAGAAATCTGTTTTGTCATCCAACAACTCAAACTTCATTAAAGGCGCACCGGGCGAACCGGTTTTGATCTCATGGGATGATGCGGAAACCTATTTCCATGAATTCGGTCACGCGCTTCATGCGCTTTCGTCAAATGTACATTACCCGACGCTCAATAGCGGCGTTCGGGATTACACTGAGTTCCAGTCGCAATTATTGGAACGCTGGCTCTCGACCGACCAAGTCATCGATAATTATCTGGTTCATTATGAAACCGGCGAGCCAATTCCCGATGAGCTGGTTGCGAAGATAAAGGCCGCCTCGACCTTTAATCAGGGCTTTGCGACAACTGAATATCTGGCTTCCGCGCTGGTCGATATGCGCTTTCATATGAGTGATCCGACCGGAATTGATCCGGACGCATTCGAGCGTGAAACGCTTGAAGAATTAGGCATGCCCGATGAATTGGTGATGCGCCATCGCTCACCGCATTTTGGGCATATCTTCTCAGGCGAGGGCTATTCCGCTGGCTATTATGGCTATATGTGGGCTGATGTTCTTACCGCTGACGCAGCTGAAGCCTTTGCCGAAGCGCCGGGGGGCTTCTACGACAAGGAAGTAGCCGAAAGCCTCGTTGATAACCTATTCCGTGTGCGGAATGCGGTTGACCCGGCAGAAGCCTATATCAAATTCCGTGGCCGTGAAGCCAAGATTGAGGCGCTGATGCGTGACCGCGGCTTCCCGGTTCCCGGTGCCGAAACCGACAATAAAACGGTCGATTAAGCCAAAAACAATGGCCGCAGCATCGTTGTTGCGGCCATTGGTTTACTTATCACCCCAAAGCTGATTGACGCGTCGATCACGGCCGCAGCCCGTGCGGTAGAGTTTGTATCTAAGCGGATTGGTTTTGTAATAATCCTGATGGTACCCCTCAGCGATCCAGAATTTTTTTAATTCAAGCAATGGCGTGACGACAGTCTCGCCAAGCACCTTTTCAGCCTCCGCTTTCGCGGCTTTTGCGGCGTCATATTCTTCGACTGTCGAATAAAACAATCCGGTCGTATAGGAATGTCCGCGATCGCAAAATTGTCCCTTATCATCTAACGGATCGATATGCCGGAAAAAATAATCGGCCAATTCGCGATAAGTGATTTTGGACGGATCATAAGGAACCTGAACGACCTCCAGATGGCCGCCATGGCGCTCATAGGTCGGATTATCCATCAGGCCGCCGGCATAGCCGGAATTGACATCACCGACGCCATCGAGTTTTTCAAAATCGGCTTCCATGCACCAGAAACATCCGCCCGCGAAAACGGCTTTGGCGGTATTCTCATCACCGGCCGAGCTGGCTTTTGTGCTGGCGGCTGAGAGGGCGCTCGATAACCCGAGGATAGCAGCAAATATTAGGCGTCTCAAAACAACATCTCCGGCGAATTTACAGGGCAATTATAGAATTTTCTACTTATACGAAAAGTCGGGATCACTGGATCGTTATGACTTGTTAAGTGAATGACTGCGCACGACAAGGCCACATTGCCGAACCGAAAAAAACAGTATTAACTCAGCATTTCGACTCCAACCGCGAGGGGAATTATGAAATTCGAAAAGGCTTTTCTGGGTGTGGTCATGGCAGTGTCACTTACGGCATGTGGTCAGAATGAAACCACCACGCAGACGCATAAAGAAGAGAAGGCAATGACAGCAAAAGATCCGTTCGCCGACGCGCGATCAATTACACCACCTGAAATTGAAAAGCGACCGGTCGAGATCACGCAGCACGGTATTACGCGTACTGATAATTATGCGTGGTTGCGGGATGAAGAGTGGCAAGACGTTTTGCGTGACCCTTCTACGTTAGATGCCGATATCAAAGCGGCGCTCGATGCAGAGAATGAATATTACGCTGCCGTCACTGATGATCTGGAGCCAGTCCGCAAGGCGCTATTTAGCGAGATGCGCGGCCGAATCAAAGAAGATGACACTTCGGTCCCGCGCAAAGACGGCGACTGGAAATATTGGGTAAAATATAACGAGGGCGGCGAATATCCGATTTATATGCGCGCGGCTCTTGATGGTAGCAATGAGCAGATTCTCTTCGATGGCGATAAAGAACGCGGCGATTCCAAGTTTTTTGATATTGGTTCGGTTAATCATAGCCCAGATCAAAACCTGATCGCCTATGCGGTCGATCGGTTGGGGTCAGAATATTTCGCGATCCGCGTGCGCAATATGGAAACTGGCGAAGAGTATGAAGAGACCATTGAAAGTGCTGATGAGAGCGGTGCGATCTGGGCCGCAGATTCTCAGTCATTTTTCTATGTAGAGCGTGACGACAATCAACGTCCTAAGCGGGTCAAGCTACACCGTTTAGGGACTGACCCTGCGAATGATCCGGTGATCTACGAGGAGCCAGATGACGCGTTCTTCCTAGGCGTTTCGAAAAGCCAGAGCGGTGATTACATTTTCATCACCTCAAGCAGTCAGATCACCAGTGAAGTTCGTTTTCTCAACGCGGATGCGGCGGACCTGACGCCAACGTTAATCGCGCCGCGTGACAATGGTACGGAATATTACGCCGAACATCATGGCGATAATTTCTTTATTATGACGAACGCCGATGGGGCGGTTGATTTTAAAATCGTAACTGCGCCGATCTCGGCACCAGGACGGGAAAACTGGTCAGACTGGCTAGCGCATAAACCCGGTAGCCAAGTGGTCACGTTTACGCCGCTCAACGACTATCTCGTTCGGATGGAGCGTGAAAACGCGCTACCTCGGATTGTTGTCTCGGATTATGACGGTAATTCGCACACCGTTTCATTTGACGAGGCCGCCTATAGCCTCAGCATGAGCGCGGGCTACGAATATGACACGGATGAAATCCGCTTCACCTATGAATCGCCTTCGACACCTGAGCAGACATTCGACTATAATATGGCGGATCGCACACGGACGCTTGTCAAAACACAGGAAGTCCCGAGCGGACATGATCCATCGCTTTATGTGGTCGAGCGGATCACCGCGAAAGGTGAGGGCGGTGCGGACATTCCCGTGACCGTGCTTCGCCTGAAAACAACGCCAACCGATGGTTCGGCACCGGCGCTGCTATACGGCTATGGCTCTTATGGCTATGCGATGCCGGCGCGTTTCTCGACCACTGTTCTTTCGCTTGTGGATCGCGGGGCCGTATATGCAATCGCGCATATTCGTGGCGGTGCAGATAAGGGCCGGGCGTGGTATCTTGACGGTAAGTTAGCAAACAAAAAGAACACGTTTTCTGACTTCGCCGCATCGGGCGAGGCGTTGATTGATGCGGGCTATACGTCTGAGAAAAAGATCGTCATTTACGGCGGTAGTGCTGGCGGTTTGTTGGTCGGCGCAACGGTCAATCTGCGTCCGGATCTTTTTGGCGGCGTTATCGCGGCGGTGCCGTTTGTTGACGTCATCAACACGATTTCAGATGCGGACCTTCCGCTAACCCCGCCCGAATGGGAAGAATGGGGTAACCCAATCACCAGTGCCGAAGAATATGGTTGGATTGCGGAATATTCGCCCTATGACAATATCAAGGATACCGAATATCCGCCGGTGATGGCGACTGGTGGCCTGACCGACTACCGCGTGACCTATTGGGAGCCAGCGAAGTGGATCGCGCGCCTGCGTGAAGAAGCGAAAGGCGGCCCGTTTGTGATGCGTATGAATATGGGTGCCGGTCACGGTGGTTCGGCTGCGCGGTTTGAACGGCTCGAAGAGACCGCCCATCTTTATGCCTTCGCGTTGAAGGTTTGGGGCTACGAAGATGCAGAGCCCGTAAAACATAACTAAGACAATCGTGCCCCGGCTTTATATTGGTCGGGGCACTTTTCTATCCGCGTTTTGGTTTCGCGTTAGATTTCCTGCGTTTCGCTTTTTTGGGGGCCGGTTTTGCTGTGCTCTTACTCGAGCGCTTCGTAGTTTTGCGGCCTTTCGACTTGGCCCCTTTTGTTTTGGCCCCTTTTATTTTGGCCCTTGTGGATTTCGCAGTCGATTTCCTGCGTCCCCGTCGCTCGCCGGGGAGTGGATCGCTAAGCATCTCAAATCGCAGGCTACCGGTAAGCGGCGTTGCTTCCGCAAGCGCAACGCGAACCGCCTGTCCTAATCTATAGATACCGCCAGTGGTCTCGCCGATGACTGCGTGCTCCGCTTCTTCGAAACGGAAACGCTCTGCACCAATACTGCGCATAGGAACGAAACCATCGGCACCGCTTTCATCAAGCATGATAAAGAGCCCGAATTTGGTAACGCCGCGAATACGGGCGTCAAATTCTGTGCCTACTTTTTTCTCGAGATAACCGGCCAAATAACGGTCATTCGATTCCCGCTCGGCGGCGACCGATCGGCGCTCCAGATCGGAAATCTGTTCAGCAATTTCGCCAAGGGCTTTTGCTTCTTTCTCGGTCTGGCCATTTTCACCGAGATTGAACGCCTTCACCAATGCGCGGTGTACGGTCAAATCCGCATAGCGACGAATGGGCGAGGTGAAATGCGCATAATGGGGCAGGTTCAGGCCGAAATGGCCCACATTATCGATGTCATAGATCGCCTGGCGTTGCGAGCGCAGGACCACTTCAGACACCATCTCTTTTTGATCGCGCTCTTCGGCGATTTTAAGAAGCTGGTTGAAGTTTGCAGGCCGGACTGACCCGCCTTTGGCCAGAGAGTAATCAAGCGTGCCGAGATATTCGCGCACCGCATCAAGCTTTTCTCCGTCCGGTTGATCATGCACCCGGTAGATCAGCGGCGTTCGCGCGCGCTCCAACGCTTCGGCGGCGGCAACATTGGCTAAAATCATAAACTCTTCGATGACTTTATGAGCATCGAAGCGTTCGCGTTTTACGACCTTGCTGACATCGCCATTTTTATCGAGGATGATTTTCCGCTCCGGTAGATCAAGATCGAGCGGTGCGCGCTTGGTGCGCTCTTTCATGCGCGCTTGATACGCGTCATAAAGCGCTTTCACCACGGGCCCGAGGCCATCCAGCGCTTTTCCGCCTTCGCTGATGGCTTGTGCTTCCTCATAGGCGAGCTTGCCGTGCGACCGCATCATGGCCCGCATAAAATGATGACGTTTCTTCTGACCATTGGCATCAAGGATCACTTCAACGGCCATGCAGGGGCGGTCTTCATGTTCGCGCAAAGAGCAAAGATCATTAGACAGACGTTCGGGCAACATCGGCACAACCCGGTCCGGCAGATAGGTAGAGTTGCCGCGTTTTAATGCCTCTTTATCGAGGGCAGAGCCGGGGCTGACGAAATAGCTAACATCCGCAATGGCAACGATGACCCTGAAGCCGCCGGGGTTATTCTCGTCATTATCCGGTTCGGCGAATACGGCGTCATCATGGTCTTTTGCGTCAGCCGGATCGATTGTGATGAGCGGAATGTCACGAAGATCCGTTCGCGAACCAAGCGGCGGGAGTTTTGCCTTTTCGGCCTGTTCCAAAACCGCGGGCGGGAAATCGGTTGGGATGCCATGATTGGCAAGAGCAATCGTCGAATAGGCATGGGTGTCGTCAATATGACCCGCAATGCCTCTGATACGGGCTTTTTGTGGCCCATAGCCGCGGGCATTTTTGGTCTCGACCCAAACTAGGTCGCCGTCCTTGGCGGTGCCTTCATCGCCGTCATCAATCGTGAAGGAATTTCGTGCGCGCCGTTCAACCGGATCGGCGATGCCGCCGCGCCGTCTTTTTCGGTATACCGCCAAAAACCGGTGAGCGCCTTTGCCGATGGGTTTGATGATCTCGGCGTCATAGCCGGCGTCGCCCGCCGGTTTGAGCCGGGCCAACAAACGGTCGCCAACACCGGGCGCAGGTTTTGCTTTTGCGGCGCGGCGCGCGGATATGGTGATGATCGGCGGTTTATCTTCACCGCGCCAATTGGCCGGCATACAGATAAGATCGCCATCGTCGTCAACCGACATGACATCAATCGGCGCAACTGGCGGAAGCGCGTCCGCTCGCTCAATGCGCTTTCCTGAACCGAGATTGATCGATCCGTCGGCATCCATTTCCTTGAGCATCGAACGCAGCTTCGCACGGGCTTCGCCCTTCACACCGAAAGCGCGCGCAATATCGCGCCGGTGAACCTGATGATCGCTTTGTTCAAGAAATGCGATAATTTCTGCCTTCGATGGCAGGCCGGGTGATCGCTTGGTCGTTGTCCGTTTTGGGCGTTTGTTCAACTGAATGCCTTTTTAAACTCTATCGACTTTATGCCGTAACACGCTTTGCCAAAAAGCGCGACTGGGCGTTATTCGAGGCAATAGATTTGAGCGCTATCGGCCAACAATCAACGGGTTGTGGGTTTTTCCGTCAATTATAATTTCATAATGAAGGTGAACTGCCGTTGCGTTTCCGGTGTTACCTGTTCTGCCGATGACTGCGCCTCGTTTTACGCGGCCACCGCGCCGAAGGCCGCGAACATATTCGGAAAGATGGGCGTATCTGGTTTTGATGCCAGATGCGTGGGTGATGACAATCGTTTTGCCATAGCCGCGAAGGGAACCCACACTTTCAACGCGGCCGTCGGCACCGGCGTAAACAGCACTGGGTGCGCGGGTATAGAGGTCCACGCCATGATGGAAACTGCCTGCGCCGCCACGACGGGGGCCAAAGCCAGAAGAAACGCAACTAGAAACCGGCGCGCGGTAAATCAGTACACCGCGAATATCGGTAACGGGGTCATAGCCAATAATATTCCGCCGACCATCAATAGGCGGTGCATTGGAAATTGACGTGCCAGAACAGAGCGCGAGCTTTGGCGCAATTCCGCCAGTTGGCCCTGCGTAATTTGAAGTTGTGGCACAGGCGCTCAGCGAAGCGGCTGCGGCAAATGCCATCATTACTCGGTTACGCAACATCAAATTCGGGTCCTGTCCTGATGCATTTGGTTTTGCATAAATTGGCTAGGGCGAAGTTAAACAGACGGCGGAAATTTTATCCAGCGCCGCCCATACAAAAATGCCGGGCATCGGCCCGGCATTCGATGTTGTTGATGAATTTAAGCATCGCTTCTTAATCGGCGGATTTCGTAGCCTTTTTTGTTGTGGCCTTCTTGGTTGTTTTTTTCGTGGCCTTTTTCTTGGTGGCTTTCTTCTTCGTTGCCTTCTTTTTCGCCGGTTTCTTTTCTTTCGCGGTGATTAGCTCAACCGCATGATCAAGCGTAATTGCCTCTGGCTCGACGCCGGCCGGTAGGGTCGCATTGGTTTTCTGGTGTTTGACATAAGGTCCATAACGGCCATTCATGACGTTGACTGGCTCGCCCGTGACCGGATGTGGCCCCAATTCTTTAAGGGGCGCTGCCGCTTTACGGCCGCGCGGATTGGCAATTTTTTCCGCAATCAATGTAACGGCACGGTTGATGCCGACCTCGAAAACTTCATCGATGCTTTCGAGATTTGCGTATGTCTTGCCATGTTTGACAAAGGGGCCATAGCGGCCAAGACCAGCTTCGATCATCTGGCCATCTTCTGGATGCGGACCAACTTCGCGCGGCAGCGAAAGCATCATCAACGCCTTTTCAAGATCAGCGTCGTCAAGGCTCCATGTTTTCGGAAGACTTGCCCGTTTCGGTTTTTCCTTTGATCCCTTTTCCGGCTCACCGAGCTGGAAATAGGGGCCGAAGCGGCCAACCTTGAGCCAGACATCAAGACCAGTTTCGGGGTCTTGGCCCAATACGCGGTCTGAATTTTCTGCAGGGTCTTCGCCTTCGCCAAGCGCCGTTAGTTGCCGCGTGTAATTACAATCAGGGTAATTGGAACAACCGATGAATGCACCAAAGCGGCCGGTTTTCAACGAAAGGCGGCCATCGTCGCAATTCGGGCAAGCGCGCGGATCGGAACCGTCTTCTTTTTTCGGGAAGATCAAAGGCCCCAAGGATTCGTTCAGGGCATCGAGCACTTCGGTAATGCGAAGCTCGCCGATCCCTTCGACGGTTGCGTGGAATTCTGACCAGAAATTCCGCAAAAACGCTTTCCAGTCTGCTTCACCGGCAGAAATTTCATCAAGCTTTTGCTCAAGATCCGCTGTGAAATCATATTCGACATATTTGCGGAAATAGTTTTCCAGAAATGCCGTTACGATCCGACCTTTTGAATCCGGGATAAAGCGGTTGCGCTCCATGGTGACATAACCGCGATCGCGCAAGGTCGTCAGTGTGGAAGCATAAGTGGAAGGGCGGCCAATGCCCAATTCTTCGAGCCGCTTAACAAGGCTCGCCTCAGAATAACGGGGCGGGGGCTGTGTGAAATGTTGGTCCGCATTGACATTGCTGATGTCAGCGCCCTGACCAACAGTGAGCTTCGGCAGGACGCCGCCGCCATCTTCGTTTTCCTGATCGTCCTGACCTTCTTCATAAAGCGCGAGAAAGCCATCAAACAGAATGACCGACCCCGTTGCGCGTAGTCCGGTTTTCTTATCCGCAGAGAGAAGGTCGATGGTCGTATTTTCGAGGCGTGCTGATTCCATCTGGCTGGCGATAGCGCGCTTCCAGATCAGATCGTAAAGTTTGAACTCGTCATCGTTTAATCCGCGCAGCTTTTCTGGCGTGCGGGCGAAGGAGGTCGGGCGAATACATTCGTGCGCTTCCTGAGCGTTCTTCGCTTTGGATTTGTACATGCGCGGGGAGGACGGCACATAGCTGTCACCGAACTGCGCCCCAGCACAGCGCCGCGCGTCCTGTACGGCTTCGGAGGCCATATCAACGCCGTCAGTACGCATATAGGTGATAAGGCCGGTGGTTTCTCCGCCAATGTCGATGCCTTCATATAGGCTCTGCGCCGTTCGCATGGTGCGCTGGGCATTAAACCCGAGCTTCCGTGCGGCTTCTTGCTGAAGGGTAGAGGTCGTAAAGGGCGGGGGTGGATTGCGCTTGCCCGGTTTCGCCTCAACAGCATCGACGCTGAATGTGCCGTTCTCAACAGCGGCTTTCGCGGCCATTGCCGCCGCTTCGTCGCCGAGGGTGAATTTCTGGACCTTCTCTCCATTATGAAGAACAAGGCGTGCTTCGAACGGAACCGAAGTGCCTGATTTAGCCTGCGCCTTAACCGACCAATATTCTTGCGGAACGAAAGTTTCGATTTCCAGTTCACGCGTACAGATGATGCGCAGCGCCACCGATTGCACACGACCGGCCGAGCGAGAGCCCGGCAATTTGCGCCAAAGGATCGGCGAGAGCGTGAAGCCCACGAGATAGTCAAGCGCGCGCCGCGCCAGATAGGCATCCACGAGATTGCTATCGATCTCGCGCGGGTGTGCCATCGCTTCCTGAACAGCGGTTTTCGTAATCGCATTAAAGGCGACCCGGTCAATCCGCACATCTTTGAGCGCCTTTTTATCGCTCAACGCTTCGAGCAGGTGCCACGAGATCGCTTCTCCTTCGCGATCGGGGTCAGTTGCGAGAACGAGCCGGTCTGCACCTTTTACGGCCGCAGCGATTTCGTTCATCCGCTTTTTGGAACTGGTGTCGGATTCCCAGACCATCGAGAAGTCATCATCGGGTTTGACCGAGCCGTCTTTTGACGGAAGGTCTCGGATATGCCCGTAAGAGGCGAGGACCTTAAAGCCCGACCCCAGATATTTATTGATAGTTTTCGCTTTGGATGGCGATTCGACGATGACCACTTGCATGCAGGAACTGTCCCCGGAACCAGGTAACGGAAATAATGGTTGGCGGGCCCTATGCGGCGCTCGCAGGGGGCCTGTCAACTGTAAGGCGAATATCGTAATGGCAGAATATGGGGAAAAGGCCGACGATTATTGCGTCTTTTGCGCCGGGTGACACCCTTTAGGTTTGATCTAGCTATGATCAAAAATATCGCATTATATCAATAGGTTATAACTAATTTGCGATCTATAATTTGAGCAATGGCAAAGCCCACTCTCGGCTTTCTAATCATTCTTCTGCATTTAAGGAAAATCTTCCGCCGGGATGTTCGGCCGCTTCGCCAGACAGCACGAGGTCGAGCAAAATATCCGCGACGATCCCCGGCGGCGCATCCACTTCGCGTCTGATTTCGTCACGGTGAAGGGGTGTGAAACTCAGGATTTCAAGCAGTTGCTTGCGCAGCGTGACCATTTCAACTGGGTCAGGTTCGTCGAGGCCATCCGCCTCAGCCCAATCAAATAGATCTCGGCCGGTGTCGTTCATGCCGCCGGTTTGGGCCGCCAAGGCATCGATCACGTCTTGGGCGCTTTCGACCAAAGTTGCCCCATCACGGATTAAACGGTTGGCCCCTTGGCATCGCGGGTCGAGCGGTGAGCCCGGAACAGCGAAAACTTCGCGGCCATGATCGAGGGCGAAATTTGCGGTCAGCAATGTGCCGGATCGCGCAGCCGCTTCGACCACGATAACGCCGCGTGACAATCCGGAAATCAGGCGGTTGCGTTTTGGGAAATCTCGCGCCGTGGGTGTCGCGCCCATGCGGCACTCCGAAATCACCGCTCCCTGACTGGCGATATTTTCTGTCAGCGTGTCATGCTCAGGCGGATAGATGACATCAACGCCGCCAGCGACGACAGCGATCGTGCCGCTCGAAAGCGAAGCGGCATGAGCAGCACCGTCTATGCCCCGCGCGAGACCGGAGATAATTGTATAGCCAGCCTCGCCGAGGTTAGTCGCTAACATGCGCGCAATCTTTCGCCCTACGCCTGATGCATTGCGTGCGCCGATAATTGCGATACCGGGTTTTTCGAATAGCGAGACGTGACCACGAACATAAAGGACGGGCGGATGATCAGCGATTGCTTTAAGCGCTTGCGGGTAATCTTCGTCACAGGCGGCGATAATGCGAACGCCATGTTTGTCTGCGCGTTTCAATTCCCGTTCGGCGTCCGCGCGGTCTGATGCTTTGAATGGGGTTTTACGGCCAGCTTTGCGCGAAAGTTCGGGAAGCGCGGCGAGCGCATCGGACGCGGTTCCATATTTGGCGATCAAGCGATGAAACGTAACCGGCCCGATATTTGGCGTGCGGATCAGTTGAAGCCAGTCGAGCGTTTCAAATTCGCTGAGCACGTTACGCAGTACTTTTCTTTGCGCCGATCTTTGGCTCCGTGCCGCTGATTAGCCGCGCGATATTTTCTTTGTGACGAATATAAATGAGCATCGCCATAAACAGCGCGGCAATCGCATAGGTCGGAAGGCCTAAGGCAAAAAGAACGAATGGCATCGCCGCTGCGGCAATCAATGCAGAGAGCGATGAGTATCGCAAAAGGAATGCAACGCTGAGCCAGATCGCACCAGCGAATAGTCCGGCGATCAGATTAAGGGCGAATAAGGTCCCCATAAAGGTCGCAACGCCTTTCCCGCCTTTGAACCCTAGCCACACCGGAAAACAATGCCCGAGAAACGCCGCCGCACCTGCCACTTCGGGCCGCCATCCAAGAGCAAGGGCGATGAAAACCGCAATTGCGCCTTTCCCGCCATCAAGGAGGAGCGTCGCAAGCGCGAGGTCTTTTCGGCCCGTGCGCAAGACATTCGTTGCGCCAATATTGCCGGAGCCCACATTGCGGATATCACCCAGTCCCGCCAGTTTTGTAATGACCAGACCAAACGGAATAGAGCCGAGAAGATAACCGATAAGGGCAGGGAGAATGATAGACATTAGATCCCCTTGGTTATGAGCGCATCAAGGCACGCCATGCGCGTGGCAACGCCATAAAAGACCTGCCGTAAAATGAGCGAGCGCTCCGGGTCATCGGCTAATGCGCCGTCAATCTCGACGCCGCGATTCATCGGACCGGGATGCATGACCCGCGCAGAGGGTTTCGCATAGCTTATGGTTTCTTGGGTAAGACCGAACTCGTCGAAAAAGCCTTGCGCTAGGGCGCGGCCATCACCTTCCATGCGCTCGAACTGCATGCGAAGGCCCATGACGATATCCGCGCTATCAAGCCCCTCTTTGAGAGCGTGAAAGCGCGAAATATCTGTAAACTGATTACTGTCCGGCAAAAGGTTTTCAGGCCCGACAAAGCGGACCTGCGCCCCTAAACGACGGAACAAGCGTGCATCGGAACCCGCGACCCGCGAATGTTTTATGTCGCCGCAAATTGCAATTGTCAGCCCTTCAAGCGTGCCAAACTCGGAACAAATCGTTGCGGCATCCAAAAGAGCCTGTGTTGGATGTTCGAGTTTTCCCGCGCCGCCATTGACCACCGGGCAGTCCAGCGTTTCATCGAGCGTCTTATGCAGGCCTTCTTCTTTTGCGCGGACGATCATCACATGCGCGCCCATAGCGCTCAGGGTCTGCGCCGTATCGACCAGTGTTTCACCCTTATGAACCGACGAGGCAGAAACCGGGACGTTTATGACATCCGCGCCGAGCTTTTTACCGGCAAGATCGAATGAGAGATTGGTCCGCGTCGAATCTTCGAAGAAGAGATTGATCTGCGTTTTGCCGGCCAGTCGCCGTGGCGGCGGTGCCGCGCGTTTGAGGTAACCGGCGTAATATTCGGCCAGATTGAGAATATAATGGATTTCGTCATCGCTCAGATCGTCAATTGCGATCAGGCGGCGCGCGGAAAATCCGCTGGAAGGCGGGGAAGGGCGTTCACTTACTGTCATCAAATTCTGACCATTAGTGTGTGTTTGTTGAGTCGGCAATCACGTTCTGGGCCGCGTTTTCAGCAACCACATGATCCCGGCGACTATAATCGCGATGTCGATCAGGAACATCATGGGTAGAGCAAGCGGACCGCCGATTTGCAAATATTGATATCCGCCCAAAGTCAGGCCCAGTGCGCAAACAAGAACCGCGGCGACAACCGCTTTTTTGCCTGGATGTTTGTTTTTCTTTGAGGCTTTTTTCTCGTGAATGTCCCTGCGGACATAAAAGCTGAGGAGGAAATAGATAAATCCGAAAACCGCTAACCCTGCGCCCATGCCCGGTGCCCCATTGAACATTGCAACCAGCAGGTGAAATACGCCGGTAATCAGCAATAGCCCGATAATGATGTGGCGGAGGATTTGTGGTTTCATAAGCTCCTCAATCGATCAATTGCACCTTGAAGTATAAAGGTTGCTGCCATTTCGTCGATCTTTTCAGCGCGTTTTGCGCGGCTCGTATCGAGCGAGATCAATTCCCGCTCCATCGCCATAGTGGACATGCGCTCGTCCCAAAAGGCCACAGGCAATGTCTGGATGTTTGAAAGATTGCGGGCGAAGGCGCGGGTTGATTGGACCCGCGGGCCCTCTGATCCGTCCATATTGAGGGGGAGCCCGAGAATATAACCAACCGCATTTCGCTCAGCGGCTAATTCCTGAAGCCGGGTGGCGTCAATTGTGAATTTCCGCCGCCGAATCGTCTCGACCGGGGTTGCCACCATGCGCGCCGGATCACACACCGCGACACCAATGGTCTTATCGCCTAAGTCCAGCCCCAAAAGGGCACCGTGGCTGCCAAGGGCATCTGCCTGTTGTTCTAATTGTCCAGTCATGGCTGAATGGTACCACCCTTTGTTAAAAGGCGCGACTTAGGGCCTGTAGTCGAAAAAGGCAAAACATAATGGGCGGACATCGCCTTATCATTTTTGGCGTTCTTGCCACGCTCTTTTTGGGCGGGTTGGCCTATGGCTTGGTTGCGGTGGACAGGCCGAGCCAATCGGCGCGCGTTACCATCGCGCAGCGGGATGATGGGTTGCTGTCCGTTCGCTATCGGTTCGCGCAGCCGCAACACGCGCTGTTGCTCTCAACGCTACCTGAGAATTATCGCGCGAGATTATGGTCGGTCGCGACCGAGGGATTTTCTATTTCGCAAAAGGGCATAATCCGACCCGACGACAATAGGCAATTTAACGAGATTGAAATCCATGCTCGGCCCGATGAAAATCGTTTGAACAAAGATTATCAGCCCTTTGCGCCTTATGGCGATCAAGGCCAGCTGATTTATACGGGACATTTCTGGCCGAAATTGGCGAACGGGCAGCGAATGAAAACCTTGTTTGATGTACTTCCAGCAAACAATGGCGCTGTGGTTGGCTTAGGGCGCGCTGCGCCGGAATTGCGTTCATGGCAAAGCCCTAATGCGCATCCTGCGTTTTTGTATTTGGGGCCACAAAAACCGATTAAGACGAGCGAATTTATTGCGGTCATCGATCCCAATACGCCGCAATGGATCGTTGACGAATTTAATCACATTGCCAGCGTCGGGTTCGAAACTTTGGCCGCGATGTTTGAAGCCGAGCCCATTCAAAAGCCGGATCTATTTATTTCCGTGAAGCTCGATAGCAATGACGGTCAACTCAGCTATGCCGGGGACGCCTTGCCCGGACAGATCCAGATCACGCTGGAGGGCGGTGGTTGGCAAAATCCCACGGATAAAGGCCGGGAGATTTTTGCCCATTCGACCCTCCACGAAGCGGTGCATCTTTGGCAGACCAGCGCGCGGCCCCTGAACGACAAGGTCCCCGGCTGGATCCACGAAGGAGCGGCTGATGCGATTACAGCAGAAGTTCTGGTCGCAGCCGGCTGGTGGGATGGTGACGCTTTTGCCCAAGACGAAGCACGCGCCCAGCGGGAATGTACTGCGCGGCTTTATTATGGACCTGTGGCCAGCGCCGCGAAACGCGGGGATTACCGTGCATTATATGCCTGTGGGCAGGTCATCGCGCAGGCCATAAGCCGGGCGGAAGGGACATCAACCGCAGCATTCTGGAAAGCGTTTGTGGCGAAATCCGGTGATAACGCCGGATATGACGAGGACCTTTTTTATGCTCTGGTCGCTGAACGGACCGGGGATGTGGACTTTACCAATACAATCCGCCGCTTCGTCCGGACCCCTTATGCGAACCCCGAAAAGGCGATCGGTGATCTGTTTGCGGCGGCCAGCGCGGTTAACGGCTAAGGATTTACGCAATCAGTCCACCAGAATGCTTGCCAGCGGGGCAGGGCATTGATAGTCAACAACGCTATTGCGAAATAACAAGAGAGCCTCATGTCAGTTGATAAGGACACTGTACGCAAGGTCGCGCGGCTTGCGCGGATTGCCGAACCGGAAGAGCGCCTTGAGCCGCTCGCCAAGGAAATCTCCGGCATTCTTGGCTGGATCGAGCAATTGAACGAGGTCGATATTGAAGGCGTCGAAGCGATGGCTTCTACGGTTGATGTATCCACGCCATTCCGAAATGACGAACTTCAAAACGGCCCTACCGGCGGTGGCCAGCCTGAGAATGTCGTCGCTAATGCGCCAAAGACCGAAGACAATTTCTTCGTCGTGCCGAAGGTTGTTGAATAATGACGAATATTGCTGACCTGACGCTCGCTCAATTGCGTGACGCGCTGAAATCCAAATCCATTACCTCGCTCGAAGCGACTGATGCATATTTGAACCGCATTGAGAGCGCTAATCCGTTGAACGCATTTATCACCGTAACGGGCGATAAAGCGCGCGAGATGGCGAAGGCTTCTGACGAGAAACTTGCCAAGGGTGAAGGCGGCCCCATCGAAGGCGTTCCGCTTGGCATCAAAGATCTGTTTTGCACCGAAGGCACGCTGACAACGGCGGCGTCGCATATTCTTGACGGGTTTCATCCGCGTTATGAATCGACAGTCACAAGCCAGCTATGGCGTGATGGCGGGGTGATGCTTGGCAAACTCAATATGGATGAGTTCGCCATGGGCTCATCAAACGAAACCAGCTTTTATGGCAATGTCATCAATCCGTGGAAACGCGAAGGCGATGAAACACCATTGACGCCTGGCGGCTCATCCGGTGGCTCGTCTTCCGCGGTGGCCGCTCGTCTTTGCGCGGCGGCAACAGCAACCGATACAGGCGGATCAATCCGCCAGCCCGCATCATTGACGGCGACCGTCGGCGTTAAGCCGACCTATGGCCGGGTTTCGCGGTGGGGCGTTGTTGCTTTTGCGTCTTCGCTCGATCAGGCAGGGCCAATTACCCAGGATGTACGCGACGCGGCGATCATGTTGCGGTCGATGGCTGGGCACGATCCGAAAGATTCAACTTCGGTTGATCGGCCTGTGCCGGATTACGAAGCCGTCCTCGGGCAATCGGTGAAGGGCCTGAAGATCGGCGTTCCGAAGGAATACCGCCTTGATGGCATGCCAGCAGAGATTGAAAAACTATGGGCCGAGGGTATTGCGTGGATGAAAGATGCCGGTTGTGAAATCGTCGATATTTCATTGCCGATGACGAAATACGCGCTGCCAGTTTACTACATCGTTGCGCCTGCAGAGGCGTCGTCAAACCTCGCGCGTTATGACGGCGTCAAATATGGCCACCGCACTGACAATTACGAAGATATTTTGTCGATGTATGAAAATACCCGCGCGGAAGGATTTGGCGACGAAGTCAAACGCCGCATTCTGATCGGGACCTATGTTCTGTCGGCGGGATATTACGACGCTTATTATCTGCGCGCGCAAAAGGTCCGCAAAAAGATCTTCGACGAATTCACCGACGCATTCAGCAAGGTCGATTTGATCCTGACGCCTTCTGCACCGTCTGCCGCATTTGGTTTGGGTGAAAAGTCGAATGACCCAATCCAGATGTATTTGAATGACGTGTTTACGGTGACCGGCAATCTGGCTGGTATTCCGGGGGCGTCCGTGCCTGCAGGTTTTGATAAAAACGGCTTGCCACTGGGTCTTCAGCTTTTGGCGCGGCCGTTTGACGAAGAAACCATGTTCAAGGGCATGTATGCGCTGGAACAGGCCGCGAAGGTGAGTGCGCGTCCGAAAGAGTGGTGGGCTTAAGCGCCACTCGGATATTTTATCCGCGCGCCATTCTCATTCAAAAACTTTTCCGCTTTGGCGAAAGTTCTTTCCTGAGCGTACCACGGTACGCTTGGGACAAGGTGATGGATGAGATGAAAATTGTGAAAATTATAAAGCCACGAAAAAATCTTGCCGCGCAGGCCCTTGGTTGGGACACGGATCGCGGTTGATTTCATCGGATCAGTTTTGTCTTTGACATGATGCGGTAACCAGTCAACGAAAAAGCTGACACCGGCAAAGGCGATGATGGTCGGTATTACCCACAGGATTAAAACCTCCTGCCAATAGCCTATGGCCGCAAGATATATGGCAAGCCCAATCGGGATGGCCGTTTCAAGAACCGCGCGGATAACAAAACGCCGCTTATTTTTGACCAGCGGAAAAATGCGGAAAATGTGGTAATTCGTATAGAAATAAAATGCGAAAGACCGAAGGATCGCAGAAAACAAATTAGGCGCGTCAGAAACCCACGAATCCGTATCGCGATAGGGGTCATTGGTGTGTGCATGGTGCAAGCGGTGCACATGGCAATGGACGGTATAAGAATGGAGCGTGAAAGAAAAACCGGCGATGCCAAAGACATCGTTGATCCACCGCAATTTGTGGTGTTTGCCATTCATATTGTGATGGGCGCATTCATGTACGGCGGTGTAACCCTGGGTCATGAAAAACCCGTTGATTAACATGCCGACCCAGAGCGGAATGACATTGGCAAGTGCTAGTCCGGTCGAGAGTAAGGTCATGGAAATGACGAACAGCGAGAAAAACAGGGTTGGCCATTGGAAGCCCCTGGTTTCGTCGCGCGCGAGGATTTTTAGATCCCGCAAGGAATGTACTGACTCAGTAGACACGTTTTATCCTATCAGTTCGTCTTAATACTTTGACCCGTTCCCCACTGAGTGCCTTAATGTAGCATATAATCACTTTGAAACAATTTGCCTTTCTGGTGACAGGAAAAAATCTGATGTTTGGTCGATTTCGGGAGATCCGTTTTACTGCGCCTTTGTCCGAACCGCTGGATATGGACGCATTTCACCTGCCGTCGTCCGGGCGCTGGCGGGTTGTCGTTTTCCCGGGTTCACCATGTAATCGGCTCTTATTTACCCGGCTTTTGCGCACCGCGCCCCAAGGGGTCGATATGGTGGTTTTGTCCCGGCCGGGTTTCGGCACCGGCCACACCAAGGTCTATCCCGATTTTAATGAACAGGTTGCGGCCCTGAAGCCGTTTCTACCGGGCGGCCCCTATGGCGATATGAATGTTATCACCCTCGGGGTGTCTTATGGCGGAGAACTGGCGCTCAAAGCGGCGCTCGATTTCCCCGATCAGGTGCATGGTGTTGTCACTGTGGCGGCGCTCATTGATGAGCCCCATGATTATGCGCTGAAACTGGAGCAGATCGGCGGCGCAAGCGCGATTGAACCTTTTGTGCCCAACCGATGGCATAAAGTGAGGACTGAGATTGCCGAGCGGCGGGGGCAGATTGGCCCGGTGCTTGAAGCACTGCCGAGCCTCAAAAAGCCGGTTGAGGTACTTCATGGGGATTTCGACGCGCTCGTCCCCCGATCGAATGCTCAAACCCTCATAGAGGCGCTTGGGCCAGAGGCCGACGCGGCATTGGAAATCATCCCCGGCGGCACCCATTATCTCGAAATGCAGTATCCCCGGCGGCTTCACCGCGCGATTCAGCGAGTTATTTCTCGCGCAGAGCAACAGACTGATCAGAACGGCTTGCATGAAGCGCAAAGCGCGGGCAAAACCGCCTGATTGCTTGTGACTTTAAACAGGAAGAAGAGATGAGCGCGGAACCAAGAAAACTGCTGCAGGGTGCAACTGGCGACTGGGAAGTCGTTGTCGGGCTGGAAATTCATGCGCAGGTCTCATCTCAGTCGAAATTGTTTTCTGGCGCATCAGCGGAATATGGCGCGGGACCAAACGAGAATGTATCGCTCGTTGATGCGGCTATGCCCGGCATGTTGCCGGTGATTAACCGCTATTGTGTCGAACAGGCGGTTCGCACGGGGTTGGGTCTAAACGCTAAAATCAACCTCTGGTCGCGCTTTGACCGGAAGAATTACTTCTATCCTGATCTGCCGCAGGGCTATCAGATCTCGCAATATAAAGACCCGATTGTCGGCGAAGGCGAAATTGAGGTCGAGCTTGATGACGGCGAAACCATCAAGGTAGGCGTCGAGCGGCTCCACCTTGAGCAAGATGCCGGTAAATCAATCCATGACCTTGCCCCGAAAGAATCCTATGTGGATCTCAATCGCTCGGGTGTTGCGTTGATGGAAATCGTCTCAAAACCCGATATGCGCTCAGCCGAAGAAGGCGCAGCCTATTTCTCCAAGATCCGGACGATCGTTCGGTATCTCGGTACGTGCGACGGCAATATGGAAGAAGGCTCCATGCGGGCTGACGTCAATGTTTCGGTCTGCCCGGCTGGCAATTACGAGAAATTCCGCGAGACCGGCGATTTCAGCTATCTCGGCACCCGGACCGAGACGAAAAACGTCAACTCAATTCGGTATGTGCGTCAGGTCATTGATTATGAAGCGCGCCGCCAGATCGAAGTGATCGAAGGCGGTGGTGAAATCGATCAGGAAACACGTTTGTTCGACGTAAAATCCGGTACCACCCGGACGATGCGCTCAAAAGAAGACGCGCATGATTACCGGTATTTCCCCGATCCTGATTTGTTACCGCTGGAAATCGATCAGGCATGGGTCGATGAAATCCGCGCTAGCTTGCCTGAATTGCCTGACGCGAAAAAGCGTCGCTTCGTTTCCGATTACGGGCTTTCTGCGTATGACGCAGCAGTCCTCGCAGCGGATAAACCAAGCGCCGCTTATTTTGAAGAAGTGGCCAAAGGCCGCGACGGCAAAATGGCTGCGAACTGGGTCATGGGCGAATTATTTGGTGCACTGAATAAAGAGGGCGTCGAAATTGCTGCAAGCCCGATTAGCGCCGACCGCTTGGGCAAACTCCTTGACCTGATCAAAGATAAAACAATCTCCGGTAAAATCGCGAAAGATGTCTTTGCGCTGATGTTCTCGGGCGAGGAGACTTCGGACCCTGCAGACATCGTTGAAAAGCGCGGGCTGAAACAGGTCACTGACACAGGCGCAATTGAAGCGGTTATCGACGAGATTATGGCTGCGAACCCGAAACAGGTTGAACAGGTCAAAGAAAAACCAAAAACCATGGGTTGGTTCGTCGGGCAGGTGATGCAGAAAACCGGCGGTAAAGCGAACCCGCAGGCTGTGAACGAATTGCTGCGTAAAAAGCTCGGCGTCGAATAGTTGTGCTCTAACCGGATCTGTAACTTATAATTGTGCCGTCGTCTGCTGCTCTCTTGTAGCGTTCATGGTGACATCTGGACCGAACGGTTTACGGTGTCGCATGATGTGCCTTCTCGAACGGGGCATATCGTTGCAATAGATGAGGGGAGCAGCGTGAATATTTCAACCATTTCATTGGCATTGGGTCTATCGTTTTCGTTTTTAACACCAGCTGCAATTGCGCAGGACCGGTCCGAACATGAGCAATTCGCTCGGGAAATTTATGAGAAAGTAATTTCCATTCGGACAGCACGCGGTCAGGAAAAAGTGCCGGAGATGGTCGAGTATCTGGCTGACCAGTTTAAGTCAGCCGGTTTCACCGATGAAGATATTCAAATTACAGATTATGATTCCGATGGCGAACACACCCAGGGCTTGATCGTCTATTACCGTGCTGACGGTACGTCGAAACATAAGCCGGTTGTTATCTTGGGGCATATGGATGTTGTTGATGCATTAGCAGCCGATTGGGAGCGTCCGCCATTTACCCTGACCGAAGAGGACGGATATTTCTTCGGACGCGGAACAATGGATAACAAATATGGCATCACAAATATCGCATCGACATTCATCCGCCTAAAGAAAGAAGGTTGGAAACCTAATCGTGATTTCGTCATCGTTCTTTCGGGTGATGAAGAAACCGGAATGGTGAGTACCCGTGCGCAGGCGGACTATGTGGCCGAAAATATCGATCCGGAATTTGTCCTGAATACCGATGCTGGTGGCGGTGTGCTATCAGACGATGGCGCGCCATTATTCTACGCTGTTCAAGGTGCCGAAAAAACTTATGCGACATTCGAATTGACGGTTGCCAATCCTGGTGGCCATTCTTCGCGGCCACGTTCAGATAACGCCATCTATGATTTGGCCGACGCACTGCGCAAAATCAAAGAATACAAATTCCCGGTCCGATATTCAGATTTAACGCTCGCATCATTTAAGGCATCAGGGGCCGTCACTCCCGGCGCATTGGGTAAGGCAATGCGGGATTTTTCAGAGAATCCAAAAAATAAAAAAGCAATCGCGATTTTAAGGGATGATCCTGAGACAGTAGGGACAACGGGCACGACCTGCGTTGCGACCATGTTGCGCGCGGGCCATGCGGAAAACGCCTTGCCGCAATCTGCAACGGCAACGGTGAACTGCCGTATCTTCCCGGGGGTAGGTATCGCTGAGGTCGAAGAGAAACTAAAAAAAGTAGTGGATAACGAAGCCGTTCAATTTGAATTGATGACTGACGTTACTGAAAGCCCGGAATCAAAATTGCGGCCCGAGGTCATGGCCGCCATTGAGGCTTCATTATCCGCAAGGGGCCTCAATACCCCGATAATTCCATATATGGAATCAGGTGGTACCGACGGAATGCATTATCGCATTAAGGGGTACGATACCGTGGCGATTTCTGGTGCGTGGATGAAACCATCGGATATATTTGCTCATGGCCTCAATGAGCGTTTGGCCGTGGATGCGTTCTATGGTGGCCTCGATCACTGGTATGTCATCATGAAAGAACTGGCTGGCGACGAATAAGCGTAGTGAAAGGGGCAGGTTAATGCTTCTCCGCCGCATCACCGAACACGTTAAAGCGCAGAACTGGACGGCGGTCGCCCTCGACTTCGTCATTGTCGTTGTCGGCGTCTTTATCGGTATTCAGGTCGCGAACTGGAATGACGCGCGTCAGGAACGTGCGACGGAAACGACCTATCTGAGGTCATTGCAAACGGATATCGCGGTATCGACCAATCTTCTCGATGAGCACATTGCTCATATCGCTGATCGCCAGCGGGCGCTCGCCGTGCTCGCCAACGCAGACAAAGACTCCGTCGCACGCGAGGTCTTTGACGACCTCATGCGCATTGGACTTTATGAGCTGCAGTTTCTCAATGTTCAACGCAACACCTATCAGGCGCTGGAGAATGCCGGACGGATTGGCGTGCTGCGGGATCTAGCGTTGCAACAGTCCTTGGTCGATCAGACCGTTCAGATTGCGGCGATCCGCGAATACGAAGCAGATATGGCGCGGTTCCAGCATCGCTGGGTCGATGAGTTTCTCCTCGAAAACTATCACATTGGCAATATGATTGACTTCGACGGGGCGGAGGTAGAGTCGCGTCGCGACGATATTTCCGATTACACGCAAATGCTCGACGACCGGCGGATTCGGAACCTGTCCGCGTTTCTTTACGACATACTAAATGAACAGCGCGCTCACGCCGAGACCTTGCGAGCCGCTTATGATTCCTCCGCCGCGAACGCCGTCGCGCGCCTTGCCAGACTGGGGGAGAACTAATGCTTCTCCGCCGCATCACCGAACACGTCAAAGCGCAGAACTGGACGGCGGTCGCCCTTGACTTCGTCATTGTCGTTGTCGGCGTTTTTATCGGTATTCAGGTTAGCAACTGGAACGCGGCTCGAGTGGATCATGTGCGCGAAGCCAGATATCTGAACAACCTTGCTGTCGAAATCAGGGAAGAAGTTGTTGCGTTGGATGAGATGATGCTTGCTCATCGCGTGCGCATAACGGTGATTGACAGGATGTTGACCGATGCGGGCGGTGCGCCGCCCCGGCGTGAGGCCAAAATGTCAGCGCCCTCCAACACGATTGATGTCGCCAGGAAAATTCCGGCACCGGAGTTTTTTCCCATCGATGAGGATGAGCGCGACTATTTTCTGACTTACGGTATTCTGGCGCGGACATTCAATGAAAAGAACTCCACCTTTCGCACCCTGCGATCGACCGGAGATATCACAATTTTGAGGGATGAGACCCTAGCTCTCGATATTACGGATTACTACGCCAATATCGAGGATTTGGTTTATTTTGAAGGCGGCACTGCGCGCCATGCGCGCGATGCGACGACAACGGTCGCCAGGCGTCACGGGTTCAACCCCTTTGGCGACAACTCATATGATCTTGTCGTGACCGCGCTGCAGGAAGATCCGGAATTTATCGCCTCTTTGCGGGCGCTTCACAACGTTTCCATCTTGAATCACTTCGTTATTGCCAATTTAAAACGTGAAGCCGAGGAGATTTTGGCTAGACTTCCGGATAGTGAAGACTGATCGTCCGCCGTGTCGGTGGGCGAGTACAAATCCGAAACTGGACGACCGCCCCTTTTTAAGGCTTCTATATGAGCTATGAGATGTGACAGCCGTCACTGTGTTCAGTCGCCAGCGACTTAGATAAATGCCGACACTCAAGGAGAGAGAAACTCATGAAACACGAAAGCATTCTTGGCACGGTGGGCAACACGCCGGTCATCCGTATCAACCGGCTCGCGCCGGACGGTGTCAATATGTTCGTCAAGTTTGAAGCGTTCAATCCGCTTGGCTCAGTCAAAGACCGCTTGGCTTTGGGCGTAATCGAAGCCGCAGAAAAGTCGGGTGAGTTAAAACCCGGACAGACAGTTGTCGAGGCCACGAGTGGTAATACGGGTATCGGTCTTGCGATGGTCTGCGCGGCAAAGGGCTATCCGCTTGTGGTGACGATGGCCGAAAGCTTCTCCGTAGAGAGACGAAAACTGATGCGGTTTTTGGGCGCAAAAGTCGTTTTGACACCAGCGGCCGCAAAAGGGACGGGCATGGTCGAAAAGGCAAAAGAACTGGCCAAGAAAAATGGCTGGTTCTTGACGCGCCAATTCGAAAATGACGCAAACCCGGCGATCCATGAACGGACGACGGGTCCGGAAATCATTGAGGCCTTCAAGGGCGAGAAGCTCGATTACTGGGTCACCGGCTTCGGCACGGGCGGTACATTGACGGGCGTATCCCGCGTTTTGAAAAAACACAGCCCGGATACAAAGATCGTCGTGTGTGAACCGTCTGGTGCTGCGATGCTTTCCAGCGGGCAGGGGCAAGAGCGCAATGACGATGGTAGTCCGGCAGCGTCGCATCCTGCGTGGACGCCGCATCCGATTCAGGGCTGGAGCCCGGACTTCATACCCGCCATCACCGATGAAGCCGTCAAATCGGGGGTCATTCACAAAGTGCTCAAAACCGCGCCCGAAGATGGCATGAAATGGTCTCAGGCGTTGGCGCAAAAAGAAGGCATCTTCACCGGTATCTCTGCGGGGGCAACCTTCGCAGCTGCGATAGAAGTCGCGAACGAAGCGCCAAAGGGCTCAACCATTCTTTGCATGTTGCCAGATACGGGTGAGCGCTATCTCTCAACGCCTTTATTTGCGGGCATCGAAGCGGATATGAGCGTAGAGGAAATGGAGATTTCGCGGTCGACTGACGGTTACCAGCTATCAGCTTAGTAAACTGCTCGCGTAAATTTGAACTCTTGGGTTCCTGCGCGTGTTCGATTTTACATAGTATACTGTTGACGGCGATGATCATCGCCTGAGGTCTTCGAAGGCTGGGGCGTCTAGGAGGACGAACGTGAAAAACTATCTATTTTTAGTCGCTGGTTCTGCGATTGCTTTGTCTGCATGCGTGTCTGCGCAGGCGGGCGAAGACAAGATGTCGGAAAAAGCAGCGGCAGAACTTGCGAAATACGAAAAGACTGGCGAAACGCAAACTTGCCTGAGCACATCGCGTATTCGGTCAATCGATCCGATTGATGATCGTAATTTCCTTGTCCATATGAATAACCGCGATGTTTATCTGAATAAGGTATCCGGGAAGTGCCATGGCGCGAGCCGTGTCGGCAACCGGTTGCAATATACGATCACAGCGAACCAACTCTGCCGAAACGAAATTATCACGGTCGTGGATAATTCGCTCAATACCACGGTAGGGTCGTGTGGCCTTAACTCATTCGAAGAGCTGCGCGAACTCCCTGAAGAGCCGGCTGAGGAATAAGAGAAGGTCCTGAACATATGAAACTTCGTCAGATTGCACTTTTGGCCCTGACCGGGGTTTCTATCTCTCTTGCGGCTGCACCAAGTGCAGCCGCAAACAAGCGTCAGGAAGAACGTACGCAGGAGATCCTTTCGCGCTACGAGAAAACGGGCGAAAGCATTTACTGCCTTTCCTTATCAAGTGTTCGGTCCACCGATGTGCTTGATGACCACACAATTTTCGTTACGGCGCAGGGCGGTAGTGTCTATATGAGTGAACTACTCGGGCGTTGTATCGGCCTGGGCCGGGAGCGCCGCTATATTCATGAGGCGACGACCAATCGCATGTGCCGCGGTGATCTGATCCGTGTGGTCAGTAATTTTGGCACCGCTATCGGGTCTTGTTCGTTTGGAAGTTTTGAAAAACTCAAAGAAATTTCTCAAGCGGAATAAATGATTAACAAAACCTAACCGCTTGGTTCGGGTGCTGTATAATTTATTCACCTTTTATATTTGCCATATTTAACCGCGGTTTTAGCGCAATTTTCATTAAATAATATGCATACGGAATAATCGACAACGTTAACAAAGCCTTTTCGAAACGTAAAGGATTGGCTAATACGCCATTAACGAGAATTTAGTCATCTCCCTATCATCCTCAACTTGGTTAATTCAGTTGAGCCCGACTAAGGCGGGGATCTAAACAGGGGAAGTTAAGATGACTATTGCAGTAGGTGTTGAGGCGTTAGAAGCCGCCGCTGAACCGATTTTAAGTGACGCAGAAATGTATCGTCTCGGGCTGGTCGCATCGACCGGTGGTGAAGAAGGTGTTTTCGATCTGATCACGGCGCATAAATGGTTTAACCTTGCGGCCATGCAGGGAAATCTCGAAGCGCGCGCATATCGTGCTGAACTCGCCAAAGAGATGACGTCTGAAGAAATTGCAGAAGCCCAGCGTATGGCGCGCGAATATCTGCTGACGCATCGTCCGCGTTCAAACAACTAGTCTTTCTATGATGTACTAAACGTCGTCCTCGCTGACGGCGTTTCCGGCAGAGTAGATCGAGCCGCCGAGCTCGTCAGATGCAATGCGCCGGAAGGTCTGTTTTTGCCATTCATCCAGATTGGCATATTTCGGACGTTTGACTGAGCGCAGTGCCGCCCGTTCCGTTTCACTCATCGACGTCCAGATTTTACGGCGTTCCGCGCGGTAGCGCGCCCGTTCTGTCTCTGTAAGCGATAAATATCGTTTGGCCGTAGCCGCCTCGATTCGGCGCGATTGCGACAATCGCAATTGGTGCTCATAGAAATCTGCGGCAATCAATTCCACAAATACGCCACCATTCCCGGAATTCAGATCGGGCCCAGAATTCAGACCGGGCAGGGACGCCAATATTGGCGCTTCTGTAATTGCGTTGGGCGCAATAGGTGCGCCGCTTGATGATTCTTGTGCAAATGCAGTGGAAATTGATGAAAGGAAGAATAATGCGGAGAGTAGCTTAGGCATCGGCAAAGGTCGTTCCCCCAAGAGGTTTAAGGCCCACCTTACACATCAGCTCTTTCCATCGGCTGAAAAGGATCGTTTCAAATTTTCCGATTCTGGTTAATTTGGAAAATAATCATTTTCCTCAGGCTGAGCCTTGCCAAGAGGCGCGCGGTGCCTTAGACGACCGAACTTCGTATTTGCGCGTGCGCGCCGAAGGGGCGGTTCGTCCTGCCTGCGTCGCAGCTTTGACCATATAGAGAAGATACAGAGGTTTTCCCATGGCCGTTCCTAAGCGGAAAGTCACACCGTCCAAACGCGGCATGCGCCGTGCGCATGATAGCCTTAAAGGCGGTACTTATATTGAGGACAAGGACTCGGGCGAACTTCGCCGTCCGCACCATATCGACCTTAAAACCGGTAAATACCGTGGTCGTCAGGTTCTCGAGCCAAAAGAAGATTAATTTCCAACGGCTTATGGCCGTTTAAGATTGCAGTGAACGCCGCCCAATCGGGCGGCGTTTGCATTTGGCATGGGCGGAATTTATGCTTAAGCCGCTTCCGGGGCTGGGCTTGGTGTAAATTCTAGGGGGATCGGGATGAACCTGATCAAAGTGATCCTTGGCGGATCGCTATTTGCCGTCGCCGGTTGCGTCACCACTGACCCATACCAGACCTCGTTTTCCTCATGCGATAATGAAGCGGGCGCGTGCTACCGGTATTGCGAAGATTTTTCTGATTACGAAGAGGATTATCGCGCCTGCCACGCCGATTGCGATGCAGAGGCCAATCGCTGTTTCGCCGAAGCCTATGATCGCCGATACTACGCGGGAAGCACTGCCTATGGGGCCTATGACCGGTGGCCTTGGACGGGGCGTTATGGCTCCTGGCGGCCGCAATATGGCTACTATTTCAACTTCAACTATTATTCGCGAAACCACTATTACTATGGTCGGCCGCGGGATCGGCATCGTCATCGGTCGCCGCACCGCGGGAAAGCGCCGCGCTATGACAGGGATCGTGGCCGGGACGGGCGACGTCCTCGCTATGATCGGGACAAAGGCCATGATGGCAAACGGCCACCGCGTCGCGACCGGTCTGATCGTCCGCCACGGCGCGGCAATAATGTGACGCCGCCAGCAGGCCAGCCGCCACGCGCGCGCCCACCGCGGAGTAAGCCGCCGCAAGCGACACCGCCGAGGTCCAGACCGCCCAATGCGGCCGCAGCGCCGCCAAAACCACGGGCTCAACCACCACGGCGGCAGCCACGAAAACCAAATCCGCCGGCGCGCGGTGAGCGGAACCCCGAAGAAGAACATCGCTAGGCCGTTGCTTGTGGCTCCATTCGCGTTAATAAGGCGCGGAGAGATTCCTGACCCGAACGGAGCCACATAAATGACCGCGATTGTTGATATTTTCGCCCGTGAAATTCTTGATAGCCGGGGCAACCCGACCGTCGAGGTTGATGTAACCCTTGAAGACGGATCGACAGGCCGCGCTGGCGTGCCGTCTGGCGCGTCGACTGGTGCCCACGAAGCCCATGAATTGCGCGATGGCGGCAAGCGCTATGGCGGAAAAGGCGTGCAGCAAGCGGTCGAGGCCGTGAATGGCGAAGTCTTTGATGCATTGTCCGGCTTTGAGGCGGAAGAGCAAAATTATATCGACGAAACGCTCATCGCCCTTGATGGAACCGAAAACAAAAGCCGACTAGGCGCGAATGCGCTGCTCGGCGTCTCGCTTGCGGTTGCAAAAGCTGCGGCGGAAGCCTCGGCGATGCCGCTTTACCGTTATGTCGGCGGTGTGTCCGCTCGTGTTCTGCCAGCGCCGATGATGAACATCATCAACGGTGGTGAGCATGCGGATAATCCGATCGACATTCAGGAATTCATGATCATGCCGCTCGGCGCGGAAAGTTTTTCTGACGCCTTGAGAATGGGCGCGGAAATTTTCCATACGCTCAAGAAAGGCCTCAAGGACGCGGGCCACAATACGAATGTTGGAGACGAGGGCGGCTTTGCGCCAAATCTCAGCTCGACGGATGATGCGCTTGGCTTCATCATGAAAGCGGTTGAAGGTGCCGGGTACCGTCCCGGTGAAGATGTTTTCATCGCCCTCGATGCGGCGTCTACTGAGTTTTACAAGAACGGTAAATACGAACTTGCGGGTGAGGGTAAGTCACTCGATGGCGAGGGTATGGCCGCCTATCTTGCGGATCTGGTTTCGCGGTTTCCAATCGTATCAATCGAAGATGGCATGGCCGAAGATGATTGGGATGGTTGGCGTGCACTGACCGACAGCATTGGCGATAAATGTCAGCTTGTTGGCGATGATTTGTTCGTTACGAATGAAACACGCCTGCGCCGCGGTATCGAACTAGGGTGCGGAAACTCTATTCTCGTTAAGGTCAATCAAATTGGTACGCTGACGGAAACATTGGCGGCAGTCGATGTAGCGCATCGTGCCCGCTACACAGCAGTGATGTCACACCGCTCTGGCGAAACTGAAGATGCAACCATTGCTGATCTCGCAGTGGCCACCAATTGCGGACAGATCAAGACGGGTTCGCTCGCGCGTTCTGACCGGTTGGCGAAATACAACCAATTGCTTCGGATCGAACAGGAGCTAGGCGACATGGCGCGTTACGCAGGCGGCGAAGCATTTGGCAAATAAAAACGCAACTGCGCCCGTCATCCGTGAGGCGACAAATGATGACGGGCCGGAAATTCGGGCGCTGATCTTTGCCGTACTCGACGAGTATGGTCTTGAGCCAGCCCCGAAAACCACGGATCGTGATCTGGCGGATCTCGAAACTTTTTACGCGGACGGCGTTTTTGATGTTTTAGAAACGTCGGACGGCGTGATCGTCGGAACCGTTGGTCTTGCGCCATTGGGGCGCGGTGTTTGCGAACTGCGCAAGATGTATCTAAAGCCCAGCTATCGCGGTCGCGGCTATGGACGGCGATTGCTGTTGCACGCAATTGAGCGCGCAAAAGAGGCGGGATTTCAGCGCATCGAATTACAGACAGCTCGCGTTCTAGAAGAGGCAATCGGCCTTTATAAAAAGCATGGGTTCGAGCTATCCGAGGCGGCCGCTCTGGAGCGGAGATGCGATCAGGCGCTAGCGCTGGATATTTAATTTTGGGGACGTGATTGCGTTAATCAATTTTTAACCAAGATTGATTCTTTTAAAACGCAATAACGAAAAGAACCAAAAGATGTTGCGTAGCCGCTTCCTTTTAGAAATTGCATTTCCCGCTTTGGTGATTTGTTTGACCAGCGTGCTGTTATACAGCGCCGTGGCCAGCGACACCGGCTATCGGGCACTGGCAGAGGCACGAAAAGAAGCGGAAATGAAATCGGCGGAATTGGAAGCGTTGGTCGAAAGACGGCGCGCGCTTGAGAAAAACGCCGATCTTCTCAATTCTAAATCGCTGGATCCGGATATGCTTGATGAGCGTATTCGCGCGATTTTGGGCTATTCCAAAGAGGGCGATGTGGTGATCCCACGCCGGGAATTAGACCGGTTACTCTCTGAATAACATTGATAATCTTGAACATTTGACATCTTGAACTTGTCGCCAGCGGTCTGCCCGAGTATGAGAGGGGCAAATGACTGTGGAGAGACATGAAATGCCTGCCGACGCCTCAGCGAAATCAAATCTGACTGCCAGCACCGACGAGTTACTTCAGTATTATCGCGATATGCTACTCATTCGCCGGTTTGAGGAGCGTGCGGGTCAGCTCTATGGGATGGGCCATATTGGCGGTTTTTGCCACCTTTATATCGGTCAGGAAGCTGTTGTCGTGGGCATGGAAGCCGTTAAGCAGGAAGGCGACCAGACCATTACGGGCTATCGCGACCACGGCCATATGCTCGCTTGCGGCATGGACGCAAAAGGCGTGATGGCTGAGCTTACCGGTCGCGAGGGCGGCTATTCCAAAGGTAAGGGCGGCTCCATGCACATGTTCTCCAAGGAAAAAGAGTTCTATGGCGGCCATGGCATCGTTGGCGCGCAAATTCCGCTTGGGGTCGGTCTTGGTTTTGCCAATCGATATCGCGATGAGAAAAAAGTCAGCCTGACTTATTTTGGCGATGGTGCGTCTAACCAGGGGCAGGTTTTCGAGGCCATGAATATGGCCCAGCTATGGAAGCTTCCGGTGGTTTTCATCATTGAGAACAACCAATATGCGATGGGAACCAGCGTAACCCGCGCGCATTCCGACACCCATCTCTATCGCCGCGGTGCTGCTTTTGGCATTCCGGGCATGGAGGTTGACGGTATGGACGTACTGGCAGTCCGCGAGGCAGCGCGTGAAGCTGTAGATCATGCGCGGAATGGCGACGGGCCATATATCCTCGAAATGAAGACCTATCGCTATCGCGGTCACTCCATGTCGGACCCCGCAAAATATCGTAGCCGTGAAGAAGTCGATGACATCCGCGAGCACAATGACCCGATCAAGCGCTGCGAACAGCGGCTTCGGGACAATGGATTCGATGATCAGGATGCGCTCAAGGAAATCGACAAGGAAATCAAAGCAGTCGTCAAAGAAGCCGCTGATTTCTCACTCGAAAGCCCTGAGCCGGAAGCCTCGGAACTCTTCACTGACATCTACGCCTAAGCGATGGCGGACAAAGAAGCAGGTTCGGTCCAGATCCGGTCTGCGACGCTGCGCGATATAAATGACATTGCTGCCATAGAACGCGAGGTCATGGCACCGGTCATTTATCCGGCATTTTTCTTTCGTCAGGCATTATCGATTTTTGGCGACGGGTTTCTCGTCGCTATGCGGGAAGGCCTGCCTTGCGGCTATCTTCTCGTCGGTAAACACAAAGAAGATAGAGCGGCTGCTGAAATCTATTCTGTCGCGGTCGCGCACAAAGCGCGCGGTTATGGCATAGGCAAGTCATTGATTGACGCTGCGCTCGATTGGGCGAAATCCAATAGTGTGAACACCCTTTCGCTGACGGTCAGCCCGGAAAATCTCGTCGCGCTGAGCCTTTATCGGGCGAAGGGGTTTAGGGATGTCGAGCAAATAGAAGACTATTACGCGCCCGGCGAGGCGCGGCTGGTTTTAAGGGCCGAAATCTGACCAATCGGCCTTTGCGCACCATGCCGATTTCTGGCAGACCTTAAGGATGACCGAAAGCGCTCCCCATACGCATAAACAAGGTGATGATCGCGGCAATCTAAAGTTGCTGCATGTGTTTCCGAGTTTCGCTTTTGGCGGGCAGCAAGCGCGTCTTGCAACTCTGATTGACGGTCTTGGCGAGGGGTATAACCATCATATCGTAACCCTCGATGGTGATATTTCAGCGAAAGCGATGATATCAGATCAGGCTCAGGTCAATTTCGCGCATTTCGCGATGAAAAAGAATTCTGCGATTAGCTTTTCTAATATTCGCGGGCTTATGAATGCGATAAGGACGGCAAATCCAGATATTCTGTGTACTTATAATTGGGGCTCGATAGAGGCTGTAATCGCCAACAGAATGGGGCCCAAGATTCCATGCCTTCATTTCGAAGATGGTTTTGGGCCGGGCGAAACCATCGAAAATCAATCCCAAAAACGGATTTTGGGGCGGCGTTTTTTCTTGCGCAATAGCTGGGTGATTGTCCCGTCGCATGGATTGGAAAAAGCTGCGCGTGAAAAATGGAAGATCAAAAAAGTAACGCGGGTTGAAAACGGCATTGAAATTGATCGGTTTACATCGACCCGCGCGCCGGGTGATTTCGTCACGATCGGTTCGGTCGGGTCGCTGCGCCCTGAGAAAAATTATCGGCGACTGATCGCAGCATTCAAAAAGATTGAAACTAGCGGCGAAAAGCGTTTGGTGATTGTCGGTGTAGGCCCCGAACATAATGCGCTTTGTGAGGCGGCCGGCGGCGACAACAAAATCACTTTCCCCGGACAGACACCAGTGCCCGAAAAAGAATTTGCCAAATTCGATATTTTTGCGCTGTCGTCCGATACGGAACAAGCCCCGATAAGCTTGATGGAAGCGATGGCCGCTGCTCTGCCGGTGGTATCGACAAATGTCGGGGATATTCTCGAAATGGTATCGAACGAAAATCAGCCCTACATCACGCCTTTGGGAGATGATGACGCCTATTGTGAAGCGCTGGCAACACTATGTGGCTCGCCAGCGCTCCGCCAGAAAATTGGTGAGGCGAACCGCAAGAAAGCGGCGCGATTATTTTCGCAAGAACGGATGGTCAATCAGTATAAAGAAATATTTTCAAAATTATTGAATAACTAGATACGCGATGTCCGCAAGAAGGCATCAAACATTACGACTGACCATAATTCCTGCGCGCAATCGACACTGCTGCGTCGGTGGTCGTCGATCATTCGGTCAATCTGCTTTTCGTTGAAAATACCACTATCGCGCCAGTATCTTGAGGCATTCAATCTGAGCGCGGGATTATCATTGTCGCGTCGAAGCCATTCGGTGATCGGCGGCGCAAAGCCCTGTTTTTTTCGGGCGATGAACTCTCGCCCCAAACGTGGCGTAAATGCGGACTTCAATATACGTTTTCCGTAATGGCCATCGAGCTTATAATTCGCAGGGAGTGAACCGGCCCATTCTATTATTTTATGATCGAGTAGGGGCGGGCGTACCTCAAGCGAATGCGCCATAGACGCGCGGTCAACTTTGGTGAGCATTCGGCCGGGAAGCCACGTCATCATGTCGGCATATTGCGCGCGCGCCAGCGGGTCATTCGTTCCCGCTTTATCCATCGCGTCACTGATAACCGATTGCGGCTCGTATCCGGCCAATGACCGATAAAAGTCAGGGTTCAACATTCGGCCAATGCGATCGGGTAAGTTTATTGCGACCGCAGCCGCGTATCCAGCAGATGAGGACATTCCAAGCGATTGAAAGGTGGTTTTAAACCGCAAGGGGCGCGGTGCCCAGTCGAGTTTGGGATATAGGGCTCCTGCGGTCCCAAAGATCATTTTACGCAAGGAAAGGGGAGCGAAACGGCGTAACTTTTCCTCTGCAAGGTGAAACGGATATCGTCTGTATCCTGCAAAAATTTCATCGCCGCCATCGCCGGACAGCGCAACGGTGACATGCTGCCTTGCGATCTGTGATACCAAATAAGATGGCAGCGCCGACGCATCAGCAAAGGGCTCGCCATAGGTCTTGGCGATGACGTCGATCAAGGCCGTCGCTTCGCATTTGGCCATGCCTTCAAAATGAGTGGCGTTATATTTCGTCGCGATCTCGCGGGCGGCAGCGCGTTCGTCATGACTATCGCTGTCAAATCCGATGGTGCAGGCTTTTATCGCAGTATCGGTTTGCGCCATTGCGGAGACGATGCTCGCAGAGTCTACGCCGCCGGAAAGAAACGCGCCCAATGGGACGTCAGAAACCAATTGATACCGGACCGCTTCGTCAACTTTGTCGCGCAATTGTTCTGCGGCGTCGTCCATCGTCAGGGCCGCGCCATTGGTAAATACCGGCCGCCAATAACGTTCTGGATTTGGCTTACTTCCCTTTTTCAATGAAAGTATATGGCCGGGTGGTAACTTATAGATCCCGCGATAAATGGTTTTCGGGTCTGGGACATAGCCATAGAAAAAATAATCTGCGATAGCGCGCGGATCATGACCCGTCTCGACAAGGCCCGAGGCGACAATTGCACCGATCTCGGAAGCGAAAACCAAAAATCCATCATTGGTCACTGCATAATAAAGCGGGCGTTCGCCAATCCGGTCGCGCGCCAGCAGCAATGATTTATTGATCGGGTTCCAAAAGGAGATCGCAAACATGCCGCGGAGTTCGTGAAGAAACGCCGTTCCCTGCGCCGCCAATCCTTCCGCCAGAACCTCCGTATCCGAACGAGTGCGAAAATCTATATCGGTGATTTTTCTCGCTAGATCCTGATAATTATAAATTTCGCCATTAAAGCTTAAAACTGATCCATCTTTTTGCGCATGAAACGGCTGCGCACCGCCAATACGGTCGATGATTGCGAGGCGACGATGGGCCAAGCCAATTCCCGGCGCATAATAATACCCTTCGCCGTCCGGGCCGCGATGGATAAGGCAGTCATTCATCGCCTTTAACGCATCGCGGTTTACGTCGCGTTCGCCGCGTAAATCAAAAATGCCTGCTATGCCGCACATGATCTAATATTCTAACCCATTGCGGGTTTGCCAGTCGCGCAAGCTTTCAAGATCGCCGGTAAATGCGCGGATTTTTCTGATCGCTTCTTGCGGATCATCGATAAATGTCGCAGCAATCATAATGACGCCGCCAGGTGGGTTTTTGCCCTGTAATTTGTCTCTGGTCTGTTCGATTTTAAAGGCTTTCCGGTCCGTATAGACATTTGATCCACGCCAATAGGCTTTCGCCACGGCTAAGCGGCGGCCCTGTGTGCCGGCCACGATATCTATATCTGTATGGGATGATTGGCCGAAAAGATAAATCACTTCATTTTCAGAATTCACCCGATGCCACTCCGTGTCGTCCCAACTACGATGGCCGCTCGTGACGATTTCCGCGCCAGGCCGGTCATGAGAAAAGACGGCCAGATTGACGTAAACTGCATCATTGGCTTTCTCGTAAGTGCGACCGATTTCGAAGTCGGGATTGGCAAATACCGGCGACCAGTTTTCCGGGGCGCTTCGCTGATACCAGCCATCAGCCTCTAGCGGCACGGCGCTAAAGGCGATTTCATCGCGCGTGGTTTGGTTATGCAAAAACGTGGCATAGAGACTGATTGCAATAATGGGCAGGAGCGTCGTGATTGCGACGGATGCTTTCCATTGATCATGCATCACAAGCGGCGCATCGGCGACGATTTGCGGTGCCCGCAAGCGCATGCGTTCGCCGACATAGAAAAGCGCCAGAAATACCAGCCCGTAAAAAATCAATCCCATAATCAAGTGATCCGGGCCCACGGCAATTCTCATGTCGGTAATCGTCGCAATCCAGATCAGCAGGAATACGCGGATGAAGTTGGCGATTAGCGAAATAATGGCGGCGATGACAACAAACGCGAGACGCATTCGGAAATCACGCAATGAAAGATATGCGTAAAGGCTAGAAATCATCAAAGCCGCCAGGAGGAAATTCAACCCTGAACAGGCTTCAGCAATTTCAAACAGGCCCGATGACGTTCGGATGAGTACGCCATCAATCGAGACGTCGAACCCAAATAAACTGAGCAATGAAACAACGACATTCGCGGTCAGGTCTTGCAATGGCGGTATGATGGTCTCGCCGAAAGGCACCATGAAAAACAGAAAGGCGAGCGGGAACGCCCATTGCCGAAAGGCGGTTGTTCCAAATATAACGGCGACACCCCCGATCAGCATACCGATTAAAGCAAGCTGCTCGACGAGGGAAATCCCGGCGGCGCGACCAACAAGCCATCCGAGCGACGCAACAATAATGATTGCCAGTGATGGCAGATGTGTGTTCGGCGTCGGCAGAGGGCGCTGCATGATCATCCAGATCGCCAAAGGCGCGACGATGACCCCGTGGTGATAGGTGGAAGAGAAAATCCACTGACGCACCATGTCATAGGCGGTCGGATGAAGCGCAATCACGCACACGGCCACAAAGACGCCAAAGGTTGCGACCGGCGCGACCCATTGATGGCGGCCTTTATGTTTGAGCGTGTCGTTCAAAGCGGCGGTTTCTCTCGGATTTGCCCGCTTTTTAGACTAAACGCGGGGCGTTTCTGCATTGTTAAGAAACACCCCTTGGAAGGTTACAATCCGGCCAGAATTAACGGTTTTTTCGTCCTTCGATTAACGCATCGACAACGCCGGGCTCTGCGAGGGTCGATGTGTCGCCAAGATTGCTGAATTTATTTTCGGCAATTTTCCGAAGAATACGCCGCATGATCTTGCCAGATCGGGTCTTTGGCAGGGCGGGTGTAAAATGTAACAGGTCGGGTTTGGCGATCGGCCCGATTTCTGAACGGACCATGTCAACGAGGTCTTTTTCAAGCTCATCGGACGCTTCGACCCCTTCCATCAAAGTGACATAGGCGTAAATGCCTTGACCTTTGACATCGTGCGGATAGCCCACAACCGCAGCTTCGGCGACGGATGGGTGGGCAACCAAGGCGCTCTCTACTTCGGCGGTGCCCATCCGGTGTCCGGAGACATTGATTACATCATCAACACGGCCCGTGATCCAATAATAGCCGTCCTCGTCACGTCTTACGCCGTCGCCGGTGAAATACATGCCCGGATAGGTTTTGAAGTATGTATCAATGAACCGCTGGTGATCACCATAGACCGTTCGCATTTGGCCGGGCCAGGAATCGGTCAGGACGAGATTGCCCGTGCACGCGCCTTCAAGGAAGTTGCCTTCGGCATCGACAATCGCGGGCCGTATACCGGGCAATGGTAACGTCGCCGAACCGGGTTTGAGATCAGTTGCGCCGGGTAGCGGCGAAATCAAAATACCGCCGGTCTCGGTTTGCCACCACGTATCGACAATAGGCAATTTTCCATTTCCGACCACGCGGTGATACCATACCCAGGCTTCCGGATTGATCGGTTCACCAACGGAACCAAGTAACCGAAGCGAAGACCGGTCAGTCTTCTCGACCAGTTCATCGCCTTCGCGCATCAACGCCCGAAGCGCCGTTGGCGCGGTATAGAAGATATTGACTTTATGTTTGTCGACGACATTCCAGAACCGGGATGCGTCGGGATAAGTCGGAACCCCCTCGAACATCAGCGTCGTCGCGCGGTTTGCGAGTGGTCCGTATACGATATAGGTGTGTCCCGTAATCCAGCCGACATCGGCAGTACACCAGTAAACATCACCGGGGCGATAATCAAAAACGACCTCATGGGTATAAGCCGAAAAGGTCATATAGCCGCCGGTTGTATGAAGTACGCCTTTCGGTGTGCCGGTCGAGCCAGATGTATAGAGAATGAAAAGCGGGTCCTCTGCATTCATCGGTTCTGGCGGGCAGTCGGGGGAGACGTCATTGCGCGCCTCGCTATACCAGAACAGGTCGCGTCCGCCTTTCATATCGACTTTCGCGCCTGTGCGTTCCACTGTTAGGACAAGGCGGACACTGCTGGATTGTTCCAGCGCTTTATCGACATTGGCTTTTAGCGGAATTGTTCTTCCGCCGCGAACGCCTTCATCGGCAGTTATGACAGCAACTGCGTAACAATCGTTTATTCGGCTGGCAAGGGCATCGGGCGAAAAGCCGCCAAAAACTACGGTGTGAACCGCGCCGATCCGTGCGCAGGCGAGCATGGCATAAGCGGCCTCGGGGATCATCGGCATATAAATAGCAACGCGATCACCCTTGTTAACGCCGCGCGCTTTGAGGAGATTGGCCATCCGGCAGGTTTCTTCGTAGGCTTGGCGATAGGTTATGTATTTATCGGTAGACGGATCATCACCTTCCCAGATGATGGCAGTCTCATCACCATGATTGTCGAGATGCCGGTCCAGACAGTTTACGGACGCATTGAGTTCGCCATCTTCAAACCATTTTATATGCAGATCCGATGCATCAAAGGAGACGCCCTTGACCTTGGAGAAAGGTTTTGACCACGTTAAACGTTGCGCGACCTCCGACCAGAATTGTTTTGGATTTTCCGCTGCGCGAGCACGATCGGCCGCCGCTTGTTCGGTCGTTGTCAGGGTGTTTTTTGCAGCGTCGGTTGTCACTTTATAAATTTCCTCGTGCGTCATTGTTCTCTCCGATTTTTGCCGGACGTTAGTAGATATATAGGCCATGCGCAAATGGTGCGTCTTGGTAATTAGACCGCTCAGTTTAACGCAAAAATGCAAGTGCGCGCTCAGTTCTCATTTAACAATTACGTCACCTGATTGTCACTTCGGCGTTACAAAATAGGCGCATCTCCGCAGCCGTAATTTAAAGCGGGTGGGGTAGATATGAAACATCAATTTAATTTCTCGAGTGCAGTTTCCTTGTTAGCAGTGGCCATTTCTTTGCCGTTGCCGGCAATGGCGGGTGTGATCGAAGGCCGGGTCAGTGACCAAAGCAATGCGGTCTCTCTTGACGGTGCGGTTGTGCGCATTGAGGAAACGGGACAGTCGGTCGCGACGGACCGCGCCGGTGAATATCGCTTCAGCGGTGTTCCGGCGGGCAATTATACATTGGTAACAACATATGTTGGCGCTGAAAGTGAAAGCGTCTCAGTGAATGTTCCGTCAGAGGATGCGACAATACGCCAAGACATCACGATGGGTGATGATGTCGCGCTTGTGGACAATATTCTCGTTGTCGGTCAGCGCGGGGCGCTCAATTCAGCGCTGAGCAAGCAAAAATCATCGGATAAAGTCATCACAGTTCTTTCTTCTGATGCGATCGGTCAGCTGCCCGATGAGAACGTCGCCGAGGCCGTTCGCCGGGCGGTTGGCGTGAATGTTCAAAACGATCAGGGCGAGGGCCGCTATGTGTCGATACGCGGTGCGAACCCGAATTTTGTTACGACCACTGTGAACGGTGTGCGCCTTCCGTCGCCAGATGCAGATCAACGCCAAGTCCCGCTAGACGTGATTGATAGTGATATTCTTTCGAGCATCACGGTTACGAAATCTCTGACACCGGATGTAGATGGGGATTCAATCGGCGGTAATGTCGAAATTTCGACGCTCTCTGGCCTTGAGCAAAAAGATATTCTGTTCAAGCTAAAAGGCGCTGGTGTTTATTCCAACCTGCAAGACGAGTTGGGGCAGCGTTATTCAGGCGTTTTCGCGAATAATTTTATGGATGGCCGCTTCGGTGTTGCTGCTTCGGCCGCGTTCCAAAAACGGAAATTCGGTTCAGAAAACATCGAGGTCGACGGCCCCGATTGGGTGCTCGATGAAAGCGTTCCTTACCCGGAAGAGGTTGAGCTTCGTGATTACCAACTTACGCGCGAGCGTTTGTCACTCGCGCTTAACCTCGATTTCCAGGCGACAGACGATTTGCTGCTTTATGCGCATGGCCTGTATTCAGATTTCTCTGATCAGGAATATCGTAGCCGTATTGAGAATAAATTCGGCGATCCGGATTACGATGACGTAAATAGCGGCGGAACGGTCGCTGTCGTTGATGCGGCATCTGGCGATGAATACGAAGTTGACCGTGACTTAAAAGACCGTTTCGAAGACCAGCTAATCTATTCATTCGTCGGTGGCGGCGAATATACGAATGACGCACTTACGGTCGATTGGTCGGGCGCTTATTCCTATGCGGAAGAAAGCGAACCTAACCGTATTGATGGCGGGTTCCGTGCTAAATTCGACACGGGGCTGTTTGGTATTGATATCGCTAATCCGATGTTGCCACAGCTTTCATTCCCTGATGCGAGTGCTGAGGCGGATTATTTCGACGGAAGCAAATACGAATTCGATAGCCTTGAGCTAACCAATGGCGTTTCGAAAGATGACGAAATCGCACTCGCGATGAATATTCGTTATGATCTCGATCTGTTCGGCGTACCGGGTTATGTCAAATTCGGTGGGAAGGCGCGCCTTCGGGAAAAATCTTATGATCTCGATCTAAAGGTCTATGACGGGTTTGACGGCGACGATCTGTTACTCTCCGATTTCTCATCTTTGGTCGAATATGGCCTTGAGCGGATCAATCCGAGTGTAAGCCCGACAGCGCTGAACGAATTCTTCCATGCAAATATCGATGATTTTGAATTGAATGAAATCGATACGGCGATCGAATCAACGGGCGCTAATTACATCGCCAATGAAGATGTTTATGCGGGCTATGCAATGGCGCAGCGGACATTTGGCGGCAACATAAATGTCGTCGCTGGCGTGCGTATGGAACACACGAAATATTCTGCAACGGGTAACAATGTTCTGACCCAGGAGTTTGAATATTCGGAAGCTGGTGATGTTACGGGAACGCTTGACCCTGAAAGCGTTATTCCTGCGCCCGCCGTTACTGGTGATCTACTCGCGGAAGATCTCGAATTTGAATATGACGCCGGTGATGATGAGACTGTTCTCGAACTGGTTCGTGTATATTCCCAGACCGTTACGTCCGAACAATCCTACACAGATTGGTTGCCTAGTTTGAATGTCCGTTACGACATCTCAGACGAGGTGGTTGCGCGTTTCGGTTATTATAAAACGATTGTTCGGCCAAACCTTGAAGCGGCGGCACCACGGACACTGGTTGAGCAAGGCGAAGACGATGTCGAAGGTGAAGCGGGCAATCCGCTGCTGAAACGTCAGCGCGCCCATAATCTTGACGCATCGCTGGAATTCTATCCGGGCAACAAATCAATCCTTTCGGCCGGTGTTTTCTATAAGGACATTCAGGACTTCATCGCCACGCAACAATTTGACGATCTGTCAATCAACGGCGTCGATTTCGATGAAGTGGTCACCTATGTGAACCTTCCGGATGCTTCGATTTTCGGTATCGAGTTGAATGCACAACAACCGCTCGACTTCCTGCCGGGATTGCTTGACGGTTTCATCGTCAGTGCAAACTACACCTATATCGAAGGCGAAGCGACTTTGGCGGATGGCCGAGAAATCTCAATTCCCGGTCAGTCAAAGCATGTTGCAACCGGTATTTTGGGCTATGAAAAAGGCCCGCTTGATCTTCGCTTTGCGGCGACATATCGCGGCGAATATCTTGATGAGATCAGTGTCACCGAAGACGCTGCCGGCAATGCACTCGACCGGATCGTTGATAGCCATCTTCAGTTCGACGTATCGGCAAAATACCGGATCACGGATCAGCTTCGGACGTTTATCGAATTCAAGAACATCACCAATGAACCTTTCCAGGCGAGTATCCGTCCGGCCGGTATTGGCAGTTTGAATGCTCAATTCGAAGAATATGGCTGGTCAGCAAAAGCCGGGATCTCATTCAAGTATTAAGCGATCACGAGTACAAAAAATTAATGGCTAGCGGCGGCGGTAAACCCGTCGCCGCGGTTCAAAAAAACGGGGGTATACAAATGAAAAGGACTTCAACCGCAGCAATTGCAATTTCGTGTTTGTCATTCGGTTGTGCGCCGGTGAATTCAAATATTCCAAAGGTATTTGCGACTGGCGAGACGGAACCGGTGGGATCGCTTGATGACGCTGCCGATGATCCTGCAATCTGGATTAATCCGGTTGATGCGCAAGCAAGTCTTATTCTCGGAACAGACAAACGTGCCGGGTTATATGTTTATAATCTCGACGGTGACGTTCAACAATTCCTAGAGGTTGGGCGGGTAAACAATGTCGACCTGCGCCAGAATGTGAAAATCGGGGAATGGTCGGGCGACGTCGCTGCGGCGAGTAACCGAACAGGCGATGTGGTTACGTTATTCACGATCACCGACGGTGTAGTCAGCCATTCAGGTTCGTTTCAATCTGGAATCGCAGAACCCTATGGTGTGTGTATGGGGGCCGTCGGCGAAGACGTCTTCGTATTTGTGACGCACAAAACCGGCGAGGTCGTTGTCTACCAGCTTACCGGGGTGGATCGCGCCAGCGAAGTTCACCGGCTCTCTTTTGAATCTCAACTTGAGGGCTGTGTGTATGACGATGAGATGTCGACACTTTATATTGGTGAAGAAAATCGCGGTATCTGGAAATCCAGCTATAGCGGCGGTGATTTCACGACGCCGAGCCTCGTTGATGTCATCGGTGCAGAGAGCGGTCTCAAAGCCGATGTTGAAGGATTGGCGCTCTATAAATCAGGACCGGAAAGCGGATATCTTATCGCGTCGTCTCAGGGCAATAACAGCTACGCATTATACCGCCGGGAAGGTGACAATGCCTTTGTTACGCGGTTCGCTGTTGCGTCGAGAGCAGAGGTAGACGGAGCCGAAGAAACCGACGGGATTGAAGCGAGTTCAGTCAATCTCGGGCCAAACTTTCCGAACGGGATTTTGGTCGTGCAAGATGGCTACAATGCCCCAAAGGGCAGCGCACAGAATTTCAAGATCGTTGATTGGCGTGACGTCGAGAGATTGATTGCGCAATCCGCCGACACGGAAAACTAATTGAGCTTGGTGTCGCCGTCAGAAACAACAAAGCACGATTTGCTTATGTCTTTGAGCTTCGCACAGGCGGCGGCAGCTTCAATCTCGGTCAGGCGAGTAATACGCGCACGGTAAAGCGTATTCCCGTTATCGCGCGGTGTCGGTAATACCGCGCGGTCACGGTTATCCATCCCGGATAATTTGACGGCTTCTTCCAGTTCTCTTTGGGCCATATCCTTTGACGAATATGCGCCAATCTGAACGCTCCATTTGAAATCGATATTGCTGTCGGTATCGCCTTCGCTGGTAAATTCATCGATGGCCGATAGCGAGGCGAGCCGGTTTCTTTGGAACTCATTGAAGTCGTCGGTGTCTGCTAGAGCAATGAGCGCACCGATACTGTCATTCGTTCCGTTCGGATTTCCGGCTTCAGCGTCGGTCATTGACCCCGCGGCCAGTTCAATTTCGTCGCGCATGGCTTCATTTGCGGCGAGCGTTGGAATAGCGCTCTTTGCTGCAATTGTCGCTGCAAGCGTAGGTTTGAGGCGCGGCGCGGGCGTATTGCGATGGAGTGCAGCGATCAGCGTTGGTTTACTTTTGATTGCCGCAAAAGCTTCGTTGAGAATTTTGCGCATATGCGCATCGCGTGTCGCTGAAGACCGACCGCCAAGGACCACGCCAATCAGGCGATTGCCGTCGCGGTTCGCTGTCGTCGCGAGATTGAAACCCGACCGGCGGGTATATCCGGTTTTGAGGCCATCAGCGCCGTCAAAGGTCCGGACGAGGGCGTTATGGGTGCGGTAGGTCCGATCGCCCCAGGTGAAACTTTGGGTCGAGAAATAATGGAAATATTGCGGAAAGTCCTGAATAAGGCGGCGTCCCAATATCGCCATATCACGCGCCGTTGTGACTTGTTTCGAATTCGGCAAACCCGACGCATTGCGGAAAGTTGTACTGCGCATGCCTAGCGAACGGGCCTTTGCGGTCATCGTCTGCGCAAATCGCCATTCAGATCCGCCCAGCTTTTCGGCCACGGCTGCGGCGACGTCGTTCGCCGATTTAACGGTCAGCGCTTTAATCGCGGATTCCACATCAATGGTGGTGCCCGTCTTGAGGCCCAATTTCGACGGCGGTTGGCCGGCGGCATGGGCCGAAACTTTTATCTTGGAATCGAGGGTGATTTCGCCCTCTTCGAGCGCTTCGAAGAGAAGGTAGAGCGTCATCATCTTGGTTAATGAAGCGGGGTATCGGCGACCGGTTGAGTAACGGTCAAAAAACACGTCACCAGAATCAGCGTGGATAACAAAGGCTGCATATTTTGAATTAGCTTGGGCCTGCGGAGCCAAAAATACGCCCACAGCCAACGCCAGCACCCATACTATTACGCTACGATACGCCATTACCATCTAGCGAGCCTCGCCCAATTTTAAGTCGTTTTCAATATTCGAGAGACACGTCGCCCCCAGAAACTGACGCATTTTTGTACTCGCACCCCTCAAAAGCATCGATCCCGTTCCATTTCGGGGAGATCTCAACCCTATGCGAGCAAGCGTCATGCCGACCGGACGAATATGAGTCAGTGCGGTAAATGGAAGGTTAACAAAAACTTTACGGTTTGATGACGGGGCGTATTTTGTGCGCTGCACAAAATTCCTTGACATTTTGGGAAGGCGAGCATATGTTGCAGTGCACAAACGGCGTTCTGGTAGGGAGAACGCAATTGAATCAATTCAGTAGCGTTTAGAATCATCAGGAGAGCATCATGGCAACAGCCAAAACAACGACCACAGCCGATGTCTTCGACATCAAAGCCTACAGCCCGGAAAGCTTTAAAGAAGGCTATGAAAAATTTGCCGAAGGCGTTTCATCTATTGCTGATTTCCAGAAAGAGACATTGAACGCACTTATGGCATCCGCTGGCGCGTTCACAAAAGGTTTTGAAAAATTGACCGCTGAGCAAGCGGCGTTTTCAAAGGCAGCCTTTGAAGACACTGTTTCAAACGTGAAAGCAGCTTCCAGCTCTAAAACGCTCAACGACGCGATGGAGCTAAATAGCAAATTTGTACGTACCTCAATCGAGAAAAATCTCGGGCAAATCAATAAGGTGGCTGACATTTGCGCGGAAACCGCGAAAGACTCAGTCGAACCGCTGACCACCCGTTACAGCGATCTGGTCGAGAAAATTCAGGCCTATCGCCCATAAAAGTTTAGTACGCGTTCACAAGTAAACAGTTGCGTTAAAGGGGTCGGTGCGTATCGCCGACCTCTTTTTTTGTCCAGATATTGGAAAGTTTCTGGGCCGGTGAAAAATTTGCGTCTTTTCAACCAGATCTGATTACATATCTAATAAGACGATATTGGAAAGCGAAAGACGAAAACGGCAGATTGCTGTATCCTGCCGGGATATGGAAACCAAAAGACTTATGGCTGAAGACCACGAACATGACGACGACAATGGCCAAGGGCCAGGGCAAGGCGTAGGGGTTGTTTCGAAAACAGCGCCCAAGACAAAGCGTCCATCGCTCTACAAAGTGCTCTTGCTCAATGACGATTACACTCCGCAGGAATTTGTGGTGTGGTTGTTACAGGCCGTCTTCAAAAAGGACGCCGAAGAGGCAGTCCGCATTATGATGCACGTTCATCAGAGCGGAATCGGTGTGTGCGGTGTTTACACCTATGAAATCGCGGAGACCAAAGTTGCGCAAGTAATGGAATATTCGCGTCGGAACCAGCATCCGCTGCAATGTACGATGGAACGGGAGTAGCAAGTGGCGTCATTTAGTAGAAATCTCGACGAAGCGCTTCACAGTGCGATTGCACTGGCGACTGAGCGCGATCATGAATTAGCGACGCTCGAACATTTGTTGCTGTCCTTGACCGACGACCAAGATGCCGCTGCGGTGATGCGAGCATGTAATGTTGATGTCGATTTGCTTCGTCGCCAGCTATACGAATTCATCGAAAACGACCTTGCGAATCTGAAACTCGAAAATGGTGAGCAAGCCAAACCGACGGCCAGTTTCCAGCGGGTAATTCAGCGTGCGGTGATCCACGTTCAGGCGTCTGGGCGTGAAGAAGTCACGGGCGCGAATGTGCTCGTCGCACTTTTTGCCGAGCGCGAATCCCACGCTGCGCATTTCCTTCAGGCGCAGGATATGAGCCGGTTCGATGCTGTGAACTATATCTCGCATGGCATTGCGAAACGTGCCGGCGAGAGCCAGCAAAGAACGCCGCGCGGAGCTGGAGAAGAAGCGGAAGCGCAAACCGGGAAACAGGAAAGCGCGCTGGAATCTTATTGTGTCGATTTGAACGCAAAAGCGCGTTCGGGTAAAATTGACCCGCTTATTGGGCGCGACAGCGAGGTTGAGCGTTCGATCCAAGTGCTATGTCGTCGCCGCAAGAACAACCCGCTTTTGGTTGGTGATCCGGGCGTCGGTAAAACCGCGATTGCTGAAGGGTTAGCGCGTAAAATCGTCGACGAAGACGTGCCCGAAGTCTTGGCCGGTTCGACCATTTATTCCCTCGATATGGGCTCGCTTTTGGCGGGCACCCGTTATCGCGGTGATTTTGAAGAACGGATCAAAGCGGTTCTTAAAGAACTCGAAGAACATGAAGATGCTGTTCTGTTCATCGACGAAATTCATACCGTAATTGGTGCTGGTGCGACCTCTGGCGGCGCGATGGATGCGTCGAACCTGTTAAAACCTGCGCTTCAATCGGGTGCGCTGCGTTGCATGGGGTCTACGACCTATAAGGAATATCGTCAGCACTTTGAGAAAGATCGTGCGCTCGCGCGGCGGTTCCAGAAAATTGACGTTTTGGAACCTTCGAAAGAAGATACAATTCAAATCCTCATGGGATTGAAACCTTATTTCGAAGATCACCATAAAATTAAGTACACGGACGAAGCGATTCGCGCTGCAGCAGAGCTGTCAGCGAAATATATGACTGACAAAAAGCTGCCGGATAAAGCGATTGATGTGATCGACGAGGCTGGTGCGCGTCAGATGCTCTTCACCGCTGATAATCGTAAAAAGGTTATCGACGAGCCGGAGATCGAAGAGGTTGTGGCCAAGATGGCGCGCATCCCGCCGAAGAGCGTATCGAAATCAGATACAGAGCGGCTGCAAAAGCTGGGCGAAGATTTACGCCGGGTTGTTTTCGGCCAAGACGAAGCCATCGACCAACTCGCGGCGGCAATCAAGCTGGCGCGGGCTGGGTTGCGCGAACCAGAAAAACCGATTGGGTCTTATCTCTTCGCGGGGCCGACGGGTGTTGGTAAAACAGAAGTTGCAAAGCAACTCGGGCTCGTCATGGGAATGGAACTCGTGCGGTTCGATATGTCGGAATATATGGAACGGCATACAGTTTCGCGGCTTATAGGTGCGCCGCCTGGCTATGTCGGGTTCGATCAGGGCGGTCTCTTGACCGACGCGATTGACCAAAACCCGCATTGCGTCTTGCTTTTGGACGAAATTGAAAAGGCCCATCCGGAAATTTTCAATATCCTGCTGCAGGTCATGGATAATGGTCAGCTTACGGATGCAAATGGCCGCAAGGTCGATTTCCGTAATGTGATTATTATTATGACGACCAATGCAGGCGCGTCCGATGCGGCGAAATTTGCAATCGGATTTGCTGGCGGCAGAAAGGTCGACGAAACCGATGCGGCGATCAAGCGGCTCTTTACACCTGAGTTTAGAAACCGCCTCGATGCGACCATTCAATTTGCAGGGCTTTCACCTGCGATTATCAATCGCATCGTTGAGAAATTCGTGCTGCAACTGGAAGTTCAACTCGCGGACCGCGGGGTCACTTTCGAGCTTTCTGATGGGGCCACTAAATGGCTTGCGGAACGTGGTTTCGACGATGAAATGGGCGCGCGGCCATTGGCACGTATCATTCAAGAGCATGTCAAAAAGCCAATCGCCGACGAAATTCTGTTCGGTAGCCTTAAAAATGGCGGCCTTGTGAAGGTCCTTCTCGATAAGGATGACGCCACCAAGCTTGCCTTCGAGTATCTTCCAGATACGGAAAATACCGACAAGCCAAAAGACGGCGGTGACGGGTCTTCGGTTCCTGCACTTGTCGAATAATTTTAAAACCCGCAGCATTTTCCGCTGCGGGTTTTTTTGCGCCTAAAATTTTATCATGAATCACGCCGTGTCGGCGGGCTTTGACACCATTCGATTTATCTTTGGATACTGTACTAGCGCGGCCACGCGCGCCAAAAGTCTTTCCCGAATGCACGAAGACCGCCGCGAGGGAAGAAGCGCGGCGGCCTTCACAGATGCATCGAAATTAGCGGGGGGCTAATGCACCTGCCGTCCAAATCAAGCACCGCAATACGCACGGCACGATACAGGCGAGAAAAGCGAATGTGCACCGAGGGGGAGATGCCATTCGCTCGAGGGGGGGCTGATCCCGCCTGTGAGATAACAGATAGCGGTGCCCTTGCCCGAGGGCAAAACACATATTTGAGAGCAAATGTGAGCGGGGATTCGTTAAAGTTTCGCGCGAATTTTCTGGGCTAATTCTTCCAATTGATCGGTTGGGGCAGGGCCGCCAGAAGCGTGATCGCCTAGTGTTTTATCCACATACACCGGAATGATGTGGAAATGGAGGTGGAACACCGTTTGACCCGCAGGCGCGCCATTGAACTGGACAATGCGAATGCCATCCGGGCTTAGACCATCGTTAACGGCTCGCGCCACTTTTTGCGTCGCTGTCATGATCTCGCCGAGGCTTTTTTCGTCAATATCAAACAGATTGGTAGCGGTTGCCTGTTTATGAATAACGAGGCAATGGCCACTGCTCTGCGGGAACACATCCATAAAGGATAGGATCTTGTCATCTTCAAACAGCTTTACGCTCGGAAGGTCCCCGCGAATGATCTTCGCGAAAACATTGTCGTTGTCGTAAGTTTCATTCAGGCTCATTATTCGTCCTCTTCGTCGATCGTTAGTTCACCCGATTGCGCTTTTTCGATAAGCGCGAGCGCCGTTTGTTCCTGATCCTCGGGAACAGCAATTCTAACCCCGCGCGGCAAGACAGGAAGGACCGAATTCATCGCCCCATCAAGTAACTCCGCCGCTATGCCGTTGGCGTTTAGGAAGCTGACAATAATCTTTGCCTCCTGCTGATCTCGAATTCGTTTGATAACTTTCATAGATCACTCGGGTTTAGGTTTTTTTGAAAGGGGTGAAGTCTTTGAGCGCCGTGATTTCGTCATCAATATTGCGCCGCTCTGCGTCGAGGTAGCGGGCGATTGCATCACGGAAGCGCTCGTCTCTAAGCCAATGCGCCGACCAGGTCGCCACAGGCTCATAGCCGCGGGCAATTTTATGATCGCCTTGTGCGCCAGCTTCGACCCGCGAAAGTTCGGCATCAATCGCAAAATCGATGGCTTGATGATAACAAAGCTCGAAATGGAGAAAAGGGATATCAACCGTACAGCCCCAATAGCGCCCATAAAGCGTGTCACCGCCAATCATGTTTAGCGCGCCGGCTATGGGTATTTCGTCTTGCTCCGCAACAATCATCAAAATCCGCTCGGGCATCGATGATGCGATTTCGCGGAAAAAACTCCGGGTGAGGTATGGCGTGCCCCATTTTCGCGCGCCTGTATCTTGATAGAATGTCCAGAAAGCATCCCAATATCGTTCAGTGATTTCGTCACCGACCAATCGCCTGATCGTTACGTCTTTTTGTGCTTCGCGCCTTTCGCGGCGGATGGCTTTTCGTTTGCGCGAGGAAAGCGCTTCCAGAAAATCATCAAAAGACCCATAGCCATTGTTGAGCCAATGATATTGCTCGCCCATGCGCAGCAAGTAGCCCGATTGTTCGAGCGCGTTTTTGTCATCGTTCATGATGAAATTCACATGCGCCGATGATGCACCGATCGCTTCGGTTACTTGAACGAGTGCCTGAGCAAGGTGGCGTTTCGCAGTTGTGTCTTTTGCTAGTAAGCGCGGCCCCTGTGCGGGCGTAAACGGAACCGCGCATAAAAGTTTCGGGTAATAATTTCCCCCGGCTCGGGCATAGGCATCGGCCCAGTGATGGTCGAAAATATACTCGCCCTGACTATGGCCCTTTGCATATAACGGCGCGATAGCAAGCGTCTTATCCCCGCTTTCGAGCACCAAATGCATCGGTGCCCAGCCGACCTCTGGCGCAACCGATTTCGATTTTTCGAGCGCTAAAAGAAATTCGTGACTGACAAACGGGTTATACGGAGCGCCGGGCGGGTTTGCGAGATCGTTCCAGATATCCGCGCGAATCTCGCCAATAGAGGCGAGCGTTCGCGCTGTTACTGTCTCCGACCCATCAGGCATTATTTGATCTCAAAAACTCCATCAACTTCAACGGCGGCGTTTAGCGGCAGCGCTGGTGCGCCAACAGCCGCGCGGGCATGACGCCCCGCATCGCCAAAGACTTCGACCATAAGGTCAGAAGTACCATTGACGACCTTTGGTTGGTCCGTGAAATCAGGATTGCAATTCACAAATCCGCCGAGCTTTACGACGCGCACAACCCGATCAAGATCGCCGTCACATGCGGCTTTGAGTTGTGCAATCAAGTTGATGCCGCAGGCCTTGGCTGCCTCTACCCCGGCTTCTACAGATAAATCCTGTCCGACTTTGCCAGTAATCAGGCCATCAGCACCGATTGAGACTTGGCCTGAGATGAAAACCAGATTGCCAGACTTGACGAAGGGGACATAATTGGCGACCGGCGCTACCGGATCCGGCAGGGTGATATCGAGTTCTTTTAAACGGTCATCGATACGAGACATGCATTACTCCTGATTTTTTATGTCCTGATCTCAATTTAGTGTGGTTTTTCCTCGCAATTTGCAAGGGCGTACCGGGAATTATCGGCTAATTGTCGTCGGTAATGATGTCGAATTCTATACGTCGATTTTGCTCGCGACCAGCCGGTGTAGCATTACTGACAAGCGGCTCTGATGAGCCAGCACCGCGGGTTGAAAGTCGTTCCGCAGGTGCGCCGACCGAGATCATAAAGGCGCGAACCGCATCTGCGCGATAGCCACTGAGTTGTCGGTTGCGGTTAGCGTTCCCACTTGAGTCTGTATGTCCGGTAATCCGTAGGCGTATATTTTCACATTCGTTCAATTTCGTGGAAATCTCACGCAACTGATTTCGAGACGGTAAATCTAGATCGGCGAGCGCACTTGAAAAGCCAATTTTTCGCCGTGCGATTATTGCCGCGATGTCGTCACGGCATCTAACAGTGACATTATTGGGCTCGCTGGATATTTCTGTTTCCTGGTCGGTCGTCTCGACGGGGCTTTTGACCACGGCATCGTCCAAAACGGTTTCAGTCAACAGGTCATCAATAGACACAGGGGCCGGCGAGATATTGATCAGAATATTTGACCGGTAAAAATCGGGTAGGGACGTCATCGCCGCACGGGCGAGGGCTTCGTTCTCGCTAGTGCGCGTTACACCATTGAGCGAAAATTCGGGTCCATTTGCCTGCGCGACGCCATCGCGCAAATAGGAAAGACCCCGCAGCAATGCCGATGCGGCTTTGACCCAGTCCGCATCCGTACCGGGAACCCCACTAGCGATTTCGAGCGTGCCGGAAATCTCATGCCCGGTGAATATATCCTCTGCGAGGCTGTATAGTGTTTCGCGGGCCGCCGCGCTTGGCACGAACCCTGAAAATACGAGCGCGTCACCTTCATTTTCCGCGAACCATATGAATGGATCTGCTTTTGGCGGCAGCGTGGTGACTTTGAGGCCCGATGCATCGATCGCAGTGATTCCGCCCATGATAATGCCGCCGGACCAAACCGCGTCGGCGGCAAGGGCAAGCGTGCGCGTGCGGGTGTCAGTATCGTTTAATTCACCTTTAAGGATGAGTTTCTGACCATCAATAGCGAGATCAATAGGCAATTCTGGCGGCACAGCCCGTTGCGCATCTTCCAGCAAAACCTGTTCAACAGATTGCGCAGACCCCGGAATATAGTCGCTGACTAGTGCTGCCGTGCCAATCAGGCCGACAGCGAGTATTCCGAGAGCTGATTTGATCAATCCGTGCATGGGCTCGTTTGCTGGCTCACCATTCCAATATAACTTTACCAGATTGCCCGGAACCCATTACATCAAAACCCTTTTGGAAATCATTGATCGGGAAGCGATGGGTGACAATCGGAGAGAGATCCAATCCCGCTTGCAGCATTGCACCCATCTTATACCAGGTTTCAAACATGCGGCGGCCATAGATCCCCTTGATTTCAAGGCCCTTGAAAATCACTTTGTCCCAGTCAATACCGGCACCTTTCGGCATGATGCCAAGCATAGCAATTTTGCCGCCGTGATTCATGGTGTCGAGCATCGATTCAAATGCAGACGGTACGCCTGACATTTCAAGACCGATATCGAACCCTTCGGTCATGCCGAGTTCGTTCATTACATCGCGCAGGGCATGTTTGGTTACATTGACCGCACGGGTCGCGCCCATTTTTTCGGCAAGTTCCAGGCGGTAATCATTGACGTCAGTGATGACAACGTGACGTGCACCAACAAAACGCGCAATCGCGGCAGCCATAATGCCAATAGGGCCAGCGCCGGTGATCAGAACGTCCTCGCCAACAAGGTCATAGGCGAGCGCGGTATGGGTCGCGTTTCCATAGGGGTCAAAGATCGCGCCCATATCATCGGAGATGTCAGCCGGTAATTTGTAGACGTTAAATGCCGGCACTGACACATACTCTGCAAACGACCCGGGACGATTAACACCGACGCCAACGGTATTGCGGCAGAGGTGACGTTGGCCCGCACGGCAATTGCGGCAATATCCGCATGTTACGTGCCCCTCTGCGGAAACGCGGTCACCGATTTTCATATTGAAATGTTCGAGATGGACTTCGGAACCAATTTCAATAATCTCGCCGGAAAATTCATGGCCCACAGTCATCGGTACGGGAATCGTTTCTTGTGCCCATGCATCCCAATTGTAAATATGCATGTCTGTGCCGCAGATCGCTGTCCTTTTGACTTTGATCAATACATCATTAGGGCCGATTTCTGGCCGACTGGTGTCAACCATCCAAATGCCTTCTTCGGGCTTGGCTTTCATTAATGCTTTCATCGAACGCTCCTAAATCACGCCAATTTTATTGCCAGCGCTAATAAACGCGTTCACGGCGGCGTCAACTTGCTCGTCACTATGGCCAGCGCACATCTGTGTGCGAATCCGGGCCTGTCCCTTTGGCACAACCGGATAAGAGAATGCGGTCACATAGACACCTTCGTCCATCAACGCATCTGCAAGCTGCGCGGCTTTCCGCGCATCATATATCATTATTGGAATGATTGGGTGCTCGCCGGGCAATAGCTCAAACCCCGCGTCACTCATTTGCTGTCTGAACCGGTTGGCATTTCTAAAGAGTTGCTCCCTGAGCGCCGATCCATTTCGAACGAGGTCGATGGTTTTCATCGTTGCGCCGAGCAAGGCCGGTGTCAGTGCGTTTGAAAACAGATATGGTCGTGCGCGGTTGCGCAACAAATGAACGACGTCTTTGCTTGCGCAAATATAACCGCCCATTCCGCCACCAAGCGCCTTGCCGAGTGTGCCTGTCAGAATATCGACCTGTTTGGCGACGCCGCAATGGGCGGGTGTGCCTTCACCATGGGGGCCCATAAAGCCAGTGGCGTGGCAATCATCGACCATGACGAGCGCACCAAACTCTTCGGCAAGCGCGCAGATCTCTTTGAGGTTTGCGATATAGCCGTCCATCGAAAAGACGCCGTCAGTCACGATGAGTTTTGTTCGTGCACCATCCAGATCGGCTTGTTCGAGGTTCTTGCGCAAATCATCCATGTCGGAGTTTTTGAACCGGTAGCGTTTTGCCTTGCAAAGCCGAACGCCGTCGATGATCGACGCATGGTTCAGGCTATCAGAGATGATCGCATCGTCGGCTTCGAGTAGAGGTTCAAACACACCGCCATTCGCATCGAAACAGGCCGCGAACAGAATCGCATCTTCGTAGCCTAGATAATCGGCTATTTCCTTTTCGACTTTCCGGTGAAGGTCTGTCGTTCCGCAAATGAACCGGACCGACGCCATTCCAAAACCATAATCATCCATAGTCGATTTGGCGGCATCGACGATTTCCTTGTTATCGGCGAGGCCAAGATAATTATTGGCGCAGAAATTCAATACGCGTTTTCGTTCGCCCTTATGATCGACTTCGATAACGGGTCCCTGCGGGGATGTGATCTGACGCTCGAGTTTTTCGAGGCCCTGATCGCGAATATCGGCAATGGTCTCTGCGATTCTGCTATAAAAGGCTTGGCGCATTCTTTCCTCATCGGTTCATAATATTACCCCTAGGTTTGGCGCCCTTGGTCAACCGCGTCAATGAGCGACAATAACTAACAATTTCATAGACTTGGCGATTTTTGCTTGTGAAAGACGGGGGTTCGGGGCAGTTTTGACTAAATAGGCGAAAATGACCGATGAGGGGCCTCCGGTGGACATAAAAACCGACAGACGCGCGCTGCTACGTGGTGCGGCATTGACCGGCGCATTCGGCGCGATGGGCGGCTGTAATCCCGGCGGTGATGACGGGGGGCAAAATTCCGGTGCCGAGGATGACCTGACAACCAAGACGATCGCCGCAGCAGAGAAATTACAGGGCATCGAATATACGCCGCAAGAACGGGCGATGATGCTCGATGATATTGAGCAGCGCTTAACCACGCTCGCGGCATTGCGGGCGATTGAGTTTCCGAATGAACTGGCTCCAGCCTGTGTGTTTGACCCGAAGCTACCGCGTAAAAAAATCCCGTCACAGAAAAACCGGTTGAACCTGTCCGAAGTGACGCGGGATTTGCCGCAATCCGAGGCAGATATTGCATTTGCAAGCGTGGTTGAGCAGGGGCACTGGCTCAGGGCGGGCGCAATCACAAGCGCTCAGTTGACGGATATATATTTACGCCGGATCGAGAAATATAATGGCACGCTGAACGCCTATATCACTGTAACGGCTGATCTGGCGCGGGCGCAGGCAGCTAAGGCGGATGTGGACTTTGCGGAGGGGCGCGATCGCGGACCGCTGCAAGGCATTCCCTACGGCCTTAAAGACCTTGCTGACACCAAGAATGTTTTAACGAGTTGGGGCGCAATGCCCTATAAAGATCGGTTTCCGGAAACGGACGCCGAAGTCACAAGAAAATTGCGCCGCGCGGGCGCTGTTTTATTGGGCAAAACAGCTTGCGGGGCTATTGCCTATGGCGATCAATGGTTTGCGGCGACAACGCGCAATCCGTGGTACGCCGAAGAAGGATCGTCCGGTTCCAGCGCAGGCTCAGCCTCTGCGGTTGCTGGTGGTCTTTGCGCTTTTTCAATTGGCACCGAAACGCTTGGCTCAATCATATCACCTTCCGAACGCTGCGGTACAACCGGATTGCGGCCGACATTTGGTCGTGTCTCGCGCGCCGGGTTTATGGCGCTATGTTGGTCGCTTGATAAAGTCGGGCCGATCTGCCGAACGGTCGAAGATAACGCAGCCGTATTATCTGCGATTAATGGTTTTGATGCGGACGATCCTTCGGCGGCGCGTGTAGGTTTTACCTATGAGCCGCAAGATATAACCAAGATGACAGTTGGATTTGTGCCGGCCTGGTTCGAAGAGGGAGATAGCGCGGACCGCAAAGCGCTTGAGGCATTAAAGGATATCGGTGTCACTCTTAAAGAATTTCCTTGGCCAGAAATCGATTTTGGTTCGCTGATCGAGATCGTGCAGGTCGAAGCCGCCGCTGCGTTCGCTGACCTTACACTCTCAAACCGCGATGACGAATTGGTGTGGCAGGCAAAAGAAGCATGGCCAAATGCGTGGCGGGCGGCTCGGTTTGTGTCCGCTGTTGATTATGTTCAGATAGATCGACTGCGCCGGCGCTTGATGCAAGATATGATGACCGCGTTTGAGGGTTTCGACGCGCTCATCGGACCTCATTTTGCTGGCGGTGCACTATTGGCCACAAACGCGACCGGCCATCCACAATTGGCGCTGCGGGCGGGCTTCTCGCAACGTCCGGCGCTTTCACTATTTGATGAGCCGATACAAAAACAAACTTTTAAAGCGCCGCGTGGTATCAGCCTTTGGGCGGATCTGTTTGAAGAGCGGAAAATACTTGCGCTTGGTGCGGCGCTTGAAAAGAAATTGTCGGTGTCAGATCAGAGACCACCGAATTTTGACTGAAATGTTGAGTAAAAAGTGATGAAAAAAGCATATATTCTTACGCTCTCTTGTACTGATAAGCCCGGTATTGTCGCGACAGTTGCGGGACTTTTATTCGAGTCCGGCGGTAATATTCTTGATGCGCATCAATTTGATGATACCGAAACCGGTAAGTTCTTTATGAGGGTGGTCTTTGACCTTGATGATCAGCAATGCAGCCACGAAAAAATCCTCGAAAATTTCGAGCCAATCGCCCAGCAATTCGGAATGGACTGGCAAATCCGGCCAAAGGATCAGCGAAAGCGTGTATTGATTCTAGTTTCCAAATTCGACCACTGTCTTGGTGACCTTCTTTATCGTCGCCGCATTGGCGAAATGGATATGGATGTCGTCGGGATTATTTCTAACCATCCGCGCGAGACGTTAAACCTGACGTCGATACGAGATATTCCCTATCATCATCTGCCGGTGACAAAAGATACAAAGCCACAGCAGGAAGCGCAGATTAAGAAAATCATTGAAGAGACGGGGGCAGAACTGGTCGTGCTCGCGCGCTATATGCAAATCCTGTCCGATGATCTGGCGCAATATCTGGCGGGCCGTTGCATCAATATTCACCATAGCTTTTTGCCGGGGTTCAAGGGCGCTAAGCCCTATCATCAGGCCCATGCGCGCGGCGTGAAGGTGATCGGCGCAACAGCGCATTTTGTGACGCCGGATCTCGACGAAGGCCCCATCATCTCGCAGGACGTTGAGCATATTTCCCATGTGGACACGCCAGAGGATCTTATCCGCCGCGGTAGAGATGTTGAACGCCGCGTATTGGCGCGCGCAGTCACGAGCTTCATCGAAGATCGCGTAATTTTGAACGGTGCCAAGACAGTCGTTTTTTAGATTAAAAAAAGCGGTATGCTGAGCAAGTGGTAAATCCCACTTCGAAAATCACGCCGCATATTGATAGCAATTTTATATCGGTCGCATCGCTTTTCGCGATCACACAAGTTTTACTCTAAAATAGGCGCTAGCCTTTCGTTTTCGTTGGGTTCCCCCACTGGAAAGGGGCGGCATCATGGCCTATAAAGCGCCGATAACGACGAAATCACAAAAGAAGCAGGACTCGCCATGAAGACCAGAGCCGCCATCGCATTTGAACCAAACAAGCCTCTTGTAATCGAGGAAGTCGATCTGGAAGGGCCAAAGGCCGGCGAAGTATTGGTCGAGATTATGGCCACCGGCATTTGCCATACCGATGCCTACACGCTCGAAGGTAAAGATTCCGAAGGGATATTCCCGTCGATTCTCGGCCATGAGGGCGCGGGTATCGTGCGCGAAGTTGGTGCCGGTGTGACCTCGGTGGAACCGGGCGATCATGTGATCCCGCTCTACACGCCAGAGTGCCGGACGTGTAAAACCTGTTTGTCGCAAAAATCCAATCTCTGCACTTCAATTCGGGCGACGCAAGGAAAGGGCCTTATGCCGGACGGCACCAGCCGCTTTTCCTTTAAAGGCCAGACCTTGCATCACTATATGGGTTGTTCGACTTTTTCGAACTTCACCGTCATGCCGGAAATTGCCGTCGCAAAAATTCGCAAGGACGCGCCTTTTGATAAGGCTTGTTATATTGGTTGCGGTGTCACCACCGGCGTTGGTGCAGTGATCTGGACAGCAGGCGTAGAGCCTGGCTCCAATGTCGTTGTGTTTGGTCTTGGCGGAATTGGATTGAACGTAATTCAGGCGGCGGCGCTTGTTGGCGCTGACAAAATTGTTGGTGTGGATATTAATCCTGCAAAACGCGAAATTGCCGAAAAATTCGGGATGACCGATTTTGTAAACGCGGCTGAAATTGGCGCGTCAAATGTTGTCGATAAACTGGTTGAACTTACCGGTGGCGGCGCAGACTATTCCTTTGACTGCACCGGGAACACCGATGTCATGCGTCAGGCGCTTGAATGTTGTCATCGCGGTTGGGGCACTTCAGTTGTGATTGGCGTTGCGGAAGCGGGTAAAGAAATTTCTACGCGGCCATTCCAGCTTGTGACTGGCCGAGTTTGGAAAGGCTCTGCCTTTGGCAGTGCACGTGGTCGCACCGATACGCCGAAAATTGTCGATTGGTATATGGATAAGAAAATCAATATTGATGATCTGATTACCCATACGATGCCGCTCGAAAAAATTAATGACGCGTTTGATCTAATGCACGAAGGCAAGAGCATCCGTTCGGTTGTCGTATTCTAAGGCAAGTCAACGTCGGATAATGGAGAAGCATCATTAAAGAGCTAAGTGCCACAAAAACTTTCGGCGGAACGCAATCGGTCTATTCGCATCAAAGCGAAGCCTGCGGCTGTGAAATGCGGTTTGCGGTTTTCACGCCCTCTAAGGCCAAGCATGGCGACGGGCCATTTCCGGCGTTGTTCTGGCTATCTGGCCTGACCTGTACCGAAGAAAACTTTATTTCAAAAGCCGGTGCCCAGCGCATGGCGGCCGAATTAGGTGTGGTCATTATTGCGCCCGATACATCACCGCGCGGTGAGAATGTGCCGGACGACCCCGATGGTGCTTATGACTTTGGCCTGGGTGCCGGTTTCTATGTGAATGCGCAGCAAGAACCATGGTCCCAAAATTATAATATGTATGAATATGTGGCCCGTGAGTTGCCGACGCTTGTAAAAAAATCGTTTCCGGTAGACCCCGAACGATTTGGCATTTTCGGACATTCAATGGGTGGTCACGGCGCGCTAACAATTCATTTGAAAAATCCCGAAATATTCAAGACCTGCTCAGCATTTTCACCCATCGTCGCGCCATCGCAGGTGCCTTGGGGCATAAAAGCGCTTTCCAATTATCTTGGCCCGGATGAAGCAGCCTGGGCCGAATATGATGCTTCGGTTTTGGTGTCGCGTATCCCGAGTAAGGCTGAAATTCTTATAGATCAGGGAACCGCAGATAATTTTCTGGTGGAACAATTAAAACCAGAGATTTTTGCCGCGGCGGCTGAACGGGCGGGGCAGCCCCATACGCTCCGGATGCAAGAAGGTTACGATCACTCATATTATTTTATTGCGAGCTTCATTGATGACCATATTCGATGGCATAGTGAGCGTTTGTAAAGGCAAAGTCGGATCGGTGATTTATGAACCGACATCGCAGAGGTAGACAGTGACAACATTACCGCTCAAAGATAGCTTTGGTCGCCATATCGATTATCTGCGATTGTCAGTAACAGACCGATGTGATCTGCGCTGTACCTACTGCATGGCCGAAGAAATGCAGTTTCTTCCGAAGCGCGAAGTGTTAAGCCTCGAAGAGTTAGAGATTCTCTCCGGTGCCTTTATTGACCGGGGCGTTAAAAAAATTCGGGTAACCGGGGGCGAGCCGCTGACCCGGAGGGATATTATGACGCTGATGGCGAGGCTTGGAAGGCGGCTTGAGAAAGGTGACTTTGAGGAGTTGACCCTGACGACCAATGCGACACAGCTTTATCATCATGCGGATGTTTTGAAATCTGTCGGGGTCAAGCGGATCAATGTTTCCTTGGATACGCTAGATGATAAGAAATTTACCCAGCTGACCCGGCGCAATGTTTTATCAAAGGTATTGCAGGGGCTGGATGCCGCGCAGAATGCTGGATTGAAGGTCAAAATCAACACGGTAGCGCTTAAAGGCTTTAACGATCACGAAATACCGGAAATGATTTCGTGGGCCCATGGCCGGCAGATGGATTTAACCCTCATTGAGGTGATGCCGCTCGGGGCCATTGATGAGGACCGCGTAGATCAATACCTGCCGCTTAGCGCTGTGCGGGATATTTTAGAAACGCAATGGACGCTTGATCCAATGGAAAAAAGAACCGGCGGTCCGGCGCGCTATGTCCGCGTGCGGGAAACCGGTGGAACACTCGGGTTTATAACGCCGCTCACCAATAATTTCTGTGCGGGATGTAATCGCGTTCGGGTAACATGTACGGGGCAGATTTATATGTGCCTCGGCCATTCCGATAAGATCGATTTGCGCGCGGCTTTGCGCGGCGAAAATCCAATTGACGAACTCAACTCCGCGCTCGATCAGGCGATGATCAAAAAACCGGAGCGGCATAATTTCGAAATTTCTAAACGTGGGGCCGATCCTTCTGTTCCTCGGCATATGTCGGTAACGGGAGGATAAAGTGGCACGGGTTTTGTTTTTCGGAAAATTACGGGAACTCGCTGGTTCTGCGCAACGCGAAATTCCATTAGGAACGTCGATTAAATTCGTCAGCGATTTGATTTCATATTTTGAAGATGCGGACAATCATCTCGGTGCGGCATTGAAAGAACAATCCGTCCGTGTCGTCATTAATGAAGAGATGTCGGAAAAAACCGCCTCAATTAGCGACGACGATGAGATCGGATTTTTGCCGCCTGTAAGTGGGGGGTAATCTTATGATCGAAATCGCTGATCGCCCCTTTGTCGCCAGTGAATTTCTCGCCCGTTTTGAAGATGGTGAACAAGGCGAGGGCGCAATCGTCAGTTTTGTTGGGAAGGTGCGAGCCGCTGCCAAGAATGACACGGTTACCGCACTCGTTTTAGAGCATTATCCGGGCGTGACCGAGCGCTCTATTCAAAAGATCGAAGATGAGGCGTTATCGCGCTGGGCAATCAACCGGGTGGCCATCATCCATCGTGTCGGCAAATTACTGCCGGGAGAGGCGATTGTGATGGTGTGTGTGAGTTCGGCTCATCGGCGCGATGCGTTTGAAGCGGCGGACTTCCTGATGGATTATCTAAAAACTGAAGCCATGTTTTGGAAAAAGGAAATTCGCGCAAACGGACAATCGTGGATTGAACCGCGCTCGGACGATTATAACGACGCCGCACGGTGGAAAAAAGGTAAGTAAGATGCATGGAATAAATGAAGCGTTGGAATTTAAACCGGTACGTGTCGCCATAATGACCGTATCAGATACCCGCACTGCTGATAATGATACCTCCGGTGATGTCCTAGAGCAGCGGGTTAAATCGGCGGGGCACGAACTCGCGGATCGCGCAATCGTTCGCGATGATAAAGAGGCGATCCAGGATAGAGTTTCGAAATGGATAGACGATGCGACGGTCGACGTCGTGATTTCAACCGGCGGAACCGGTTTGACAGGACGCGATGTGACGCCGGATGCTGTGAAGCCGCTTTTCGAAAAAGAGATCGAAGGCTTTTCCGTAATTTTTCACCAAGTGAGTTTTCAGTCTGTTGGTCTTTCGACCCTGCAATCACGGGCGACTGCGGGCCTTGCGCGCGGGACATTCATCTTTTGTTTGCCGGGCTCAAATGGGGCGGTAAAAGATGGATGGGATAAAGTGATCTCGTTTCAGTTGGATTCGCGCCATCGGCCGTGCAATCTGGTCGAACTTATGCCGCGTTTGATGGAACAATAATGACCGATAAATTGACGCATTTTGACGAAAAGGGTCGTGCACAGATGGTTGATGTGTCGGCGAAAGCGGACACGGATCGCCATGCGGTCGCGAGTGGGCGTGTCGTTTTTTCAAAAAGCAGCTATGAGATTATTCGTAGTAAAGGCGTCAAGAAAGGCGATATCGGAAAAATCGCGGAGTTAGCCGGCATTATGGGCGCAAAGCGAACAAGTGATCTTATCCCGCTTTGTCATCCATTGCCGATAACGGGCGTCAATTTGGAAATCCTCCCTGACGATGAACAGCATTCGTTTAATGTTACGGCAAAAGTGAAAACGACCGGCAAAACCGGCGTCGAAATGGAAGCGCTTACGGCGGTGATGACGGCATGCCTGACGGTTTACGATATGGCGAAAGCGGTCGATAAATCGATGACCATCGAAGACGTAAAATTGCTGGAGAAGTCCGGCGGCAAATCAGATTTTACCCGCGAGGCATAATGATAACTGTCGATGACGCGATTTCACGAATATTGAATAGGGCAGCGCCACTAGGTACGGAACAGGTCTCTATTTCCGCACTTGTGGGGCGAATTGCTGCGACCGATGTCAAAGCGGAAATCACGCAGCCACCTTATGCGGCGTCGGCGATGGACGGTTATGCGGTCATAAAAGCAGACGCCGTAAAAGGCGCTAAGCTTCGCATCATTGGCGAGGCACCGGCGGGCACGCCCTTTGATGGCGAAGTAAAGCCCGGAAGTGCTGTTCGAATTTATACGGGCGGCGTTGTTCCGGCTGGTGCGGATTATGTGGTCATTCAAGAAGACGTCAGCCGTGATGGCGACATCATTTGTATTGAGGCCGAGCAATCCGGATCGTCAAACATTCGCGCGGCAGGGATCGATTTTTTGAAGGGTGATGTCATCGTCAAGGCGGGGACCAGCCTTCACGAAATTCATGGCTCTATTTGTGCCGCGGCCAATATCCCGAAAATTGAGGTCATGCGCCGACCAAAAGTGGCGTTTTTTGCGAATGGCGACGAACTGGTTGAGCCCGGTGCAGACCTATCGCCGGGGCAAATCGTCAACTCAAATCGCTACGCATTAAGCGCAATGATCAAGGCGTGGGGCGGTGAGCCCATTTATCTCGGCCGTGCGCCAGATGACGTTACCGTTTTATGCCAGTATTTTGAACAAGGTCAGGATGCGGATGTTATTGTACCAATTGGAGGCGCGTCCGTGGGCGATTATGACTATGTTAAAACGGCATTTTCCGATGTCGGCGGCGAGATCGATTTTACGAAAATCGCCGTAAAGCCGGGTAAGCCAACATGGTTCGGTAATATCGATAAAACACTGGTGCTCGGTCTGCCGGGTAATCCGGCTTCGGCGATTGTCACCGCGGCGCTATTCCTACAGCCGCTCGTGCGAAAACTTGCTGCCGATGTGACGCGACCTGTCCGGGAAATTGCCGAATTGGCCGAACCGATCCGCGCGAATGGACGCCGAGAGCTTTATTTGCGTGGCCAGATCATCGGTGAAACGGGCCGGTTGAAAGTCGTTCCTGCCGTAAATCAGGATAGCTCGCTCTTGTCACCATTCGGTAACGCCAACGGCCTTATACGCCGAGAAGTCGAAGCACCAGCGTTGAACGCGGGTGATGAAGTAGAAGTCATCCGTTTACGTTAGAATACAATATTCAACCAGCGCAGGATCAGGCGAGCACTTACATATAAAATCAAGAGCGCGGTCAGGCGCTTTATCGTGATGCTCTGCAATCGATCATTGGCAAGCATCGAGCCCAATTGCCCGCCAACCAGAACGGCAGGGAATAACGGCCAATAGGGCGTGACCATCGAGAATATGCCAAGGTCATTGAGTTTAGTAATTTGCCCTGCAAGGCCAGAAATCGAATTCACCAAAATGAAGAAACTGCATGCCGCCGCGATTTCTTTTGGTCGTCCCCATCTTAAAAAATAGAGAACCGGTGCCAAAAAGATGCCGCCGCCAATCCCTACGAGGCCAGACAAAAACCCTATGCCGCCGCCCGTTATTGCGGAAATAAACACCGGTCGTGTCTTTTGTTTTTGATCACTTTCGGACACCCGGCTGAAGGCGAGATGAAGCCCCGCAAAGAGAAGCGAAAATCCCAACGCGCCGATAAAAAGTGTTTCCGAAACCGGAATGCGCCCGCCGAGCCACGCAAGCGGTATCGACATTATAATGAAGGGATAGAGCGATTTGAATTTTAGATGTCCGGACCGCGCAAATCGAAATGTGCCGCCAGCAACGACGATGATGTTGCAAAGAAGAGCAATCGTCGGAAGAACGCGGTAGTCAACGCCATTTAAAACCAGAAGCGCGTTATAGGTTGAGCCGCCACCGAAACCGACTGATGCGTAAAGGGCCGCCGTCAGAAAGAACAGAATGACAAGTAGGATCGGCATTTCGACGCTCGCAAATAGGCTAACCTAGTCGCGTAGAGCCGAATATGCCAATTCAAATTTATAGAAAACGCGCGACCACTTCTTTGTATGATCGCGATAATTTCAACTCCGCGCCGTTTTCAAGAATGATGAAATACTCACCATTCGAATGCGGATGCAGCTCTTTCACCTTGCTGATATTGACGATCGCAGACCGGTGAATGCGCTGGAACCGCGCCGGGTCAAGCCGGGCCTGCAGGGCCTTCATGGTTTCGCGAATTATGTGGGTCTTTCCGCCAGCATGAATGCACATATAGTCGCCAGCAGCATCAATCCATTCGATTTCGTCGGCCATGAGAACCACGACTTTTGAACCGTCCTTGAATGACAACCGTTCCGAATATCGTTGTTTTTCTGTCCAAGCGGGATCGCTTATCAGCTCTTTGATGCGGTCGCGATCATCATCAGACAAAGACGCCAGCATCTCGATCAATTTCGACTCGCGGCTCGCGGCAACTTTATTTTTGATCGCTTCGCGAGCGCGATGTAGGGCATCGCTCAATCGTTCCTCCTCGACTGGCTTTACAATATAATCGAGCGCATTGGCTTCGAATGCTTCGATCGCATATTTGTCGTAGGCCGTGACAAAGATAAACAAAGGGGCCGGCGCGCCGATCAAGGCACGCACCACGCCGAAACCGTCGAGGCCTGGCATTTGAATATCGAGAAAAACGAGATCGGGAGATAACGCTTTGATGTCCTTTACCGCCTCTCGCCCATTCGTAGACTGACCAATAATCTCGACTTCCGGAAATTTTTCCAGCCGGAGTTTTAGTCCGCGCAATGCAAGCGGTTCATCATCTACGAGTAGAACGCGGATTTTTTCGTCACTCATCATCTATCCCCGTGTTTCGAACGGTAAGCGCAAGCTGACGCAAAGCCCTTGCGGATCGGCTTTGCTAAGCTGAAACTGGCCCCGCTCCTGATACATAAATAAAAGCCGATCACGCATATTGACGAGGCCAACGCCATTTTTCACGTCAGATAATAATGCGCGCGGATCGTCGGGCGCATTGGGGCCGTTGTCACAGACGCGCAGTGCCAGCGTATCCCGTTCGCGCTTTGCTTCGATGCGAATTTCGCCGCCACTTTCCATCAACGCGATCGCATATTTAATTGCATTTTCGATGGCGGGCTGAAGAATGAGTGACGGCACATAGGCATCCATTGTGTCATCATCGATGTCGAATTTTACACTCAAACGATCATCAAAGCGTGTTTTCTCGATCGCAAGATAGAGCTGTAGCGCCCTGATCTCGTCGGCGAGTGTCGTTTTCTGCAACGGATCGCTATCGAGTGAATATCGCAAGAAGGCAGACAATTGCGTGAGCATGGCGTTAGCTTGTTTGCCGTCCTGCTCCATCACCAATGTCGAGATTGCATTGAGCGTGTTGAATAGAAAATGCGGGTTAAGCTGATAGCGCAGCATTTTTAATTGTGCCTGATCGGCGAGGCGCGCTGAGTGTAGGGCGCGATCAGTTTCATTGCGCAGCTTCAGATAATAATTGATGCCGAAATAAAACCCTGCCCATGAACCCAGCAAAAAGATATTGACGGGCAAATCCGGTGAAATCAGCACAAGGAAGTTTCGAGTACCAAGACTGGCACCGCGTAAATCCATCCAGGCATTGCCGAACAGATAGCCGAAGGTCTGCGCTTTCATGGCTGACATGGCAACGGCCATTAACAAGGTCGATGTCATGACGATTAACAGAAGCACAGCCGGACCTTGGCGGCGCGCGAACCAATAAATTGGGCGGGCAAGAATACTGGTCGTCATGAACCCGATTAAGGATGATGCGACGGAATAAAGAAGCGCATCCGGTGACCTTCCGGCTACGAATGATGACACGCTCAGAATATGAAGAACGAAGAATCCGAACCAACCAGCGATCTGAAGGATCCAGAACATCCGCCCCTTATCCGCAAAAAACCAGTTCATCCACCCGCGGGATCGCCCCTGGGTTGGTATGAACGGCGCGGCTTGGCGCGCGGTGATATCGGCGGAACTCATCTGGGCGTACTCAGAACTTTGTAATTGCTCGGGTTTATTCATAAAAACAAAGCCTGTCCGGGTTGAAATACAAGCGCGCTGCGGCGAACGGCTCCTCCGACGCGATGAATGTCGCAGGATCCGGTCGCCAGCAGGTATTTTAACCCTATTCGCCTAGAGACAACAAACGGACGTCGCCGCCAGCAGCAGTTGTGTTGATGGTCAGCGTCCGCTCGGTCATGTAACGCCACGGTGCATCCAGCGTCGAAACCAGCGGGATTATCGAGCTTTGGCGTGTGGCGAGTTGCTTTTCAATGGCGGCGCGGGCATCGGCACCACCGTCAAAGGCAACAAGCCGAATACGGTGATCGTTCAATAAGCCCGTCGTCACCTGTTCGCTGACGAGAGACAATACCCCCGCAGGGAGTGACGCTTTCTCAGCGGCAGTTTTGACCATTTGTGCCGCTTCATTATCTGCAGCTACCACCGTATTGCCGCACGCCAAGGCCATAAGAATTTGCTTAAGTGCGTTTTCACCGCCCAAGCATAGGGCAACACCGCGACCGCGCTGTTTGAGCGTGTTGGATTCGCCGGTCGGGCCGGGGAGTTCGACGTTAAGTTCAATGCCGTCGATTACTGCTGAAATTGCCGCAGCTTCCGGCGCGTCGAGATGGGATGCGATCTCTTTGACAAAGCGAGCCCGGTCGGCGCTGTTCCATGCGCGATAGCTAAGAGCAGCGGCAGTCAGTGCTTCATCTTCGATCTGCGATAAGCCGCCTTCTTTGATCGGAACTGAATTTTCGTTGTCGGGTCGCTGCCGTTTGACAAGGGCGGACATGTAGTGAGGGCCACCGGCTTTGGGGCCGGTTCCGGAAAGGCCTTCGCCGCCAAAAGGCTGAACCCCGACAACCGCGCCAATTTGGTTGCGGTTCACGTAAAGATTACCCACCCGAGCGCGGCGAGAAATTTTCTCCATCGTCTCGTCAATACGGGTGTGAACGCCCATGGTCAGACCAAAGCCGAGCGCATTGATTTCCTCGATCAGGTTATCGAGATGATCGGCGCTGAACCGTACGACATGAAGGACGGGGCCGAATATTTCCTGTGTGACGTCGCTGATGGAGGGCAACTCATAGGCTGCCGGCGTAATGAAGGTGCCGTTTTTGTCTGGGGTTCCAATTTCGGCGACCTTTTTACCAATATCGCTCAGTCTACGGATGTGATTAGCGATATTCTGTTTTGCCTCAGCGTCGATAACGGGGCCGACATCGGTTGAAAGTAGGGCAGGATTGCCGACGGTCATTTCCGCCATTGCGCCTTCCAGCATTTCGATAAACCGGTCGGCCACATCTTCTTGAATGCAGACCACGCGGCATGCAGAACAACGTTGCCCGGCACTTTGAAACGCCGATGCGACCGTATCGGTAACAGCTTGTTCAAGAAGGGCCGTCGAGTCGACGATCATTGCATTTATGCCGCCAGTTTCCGCGATTAGGATTGCGTCATGCTTTCCGGCGCTAATAAGGCCGCGTTTAATGATCTGGGCGACTTCGGTCGAACCTGTGAAGATAATGCCGCTAACATGTTCGTTTGCAACAAGGGGCCCGCCCACTTCGGGGCCGTCGCCAGGCAGGAAATGTAGCGCGCCAGCGGGGATTCCCGCTTCGTGCAATAGCTGTACGGCCGCGAACGCGATCAGGGGTGTTTGTTCTGCGGGTTTCGCGATGACGCAATTCCCCGCGGCAAGAGCCGCGCTTACCTGTCCGAGAAAAATGGCGAGCGGGAAATTCCACGGAGATATACAGCCGATCACGCCAACGGGTTCGCCGTCCAAACGTTCTGCTTGCAAGGCATAATAGCGAAGAAAATCGACCGCCTCGCGGACTTCGGCAATTGCATCTGGCCAGCTCTTGCCGGCTTCAAATACCGCAAGCGCCATAAACAGATGATCGCGTTCTTCAAGAAGGTCCGCAGCGAGTTGAAGGGCCTGCGCGCGTTTTTGTACCGGCGTGTTCGCCCATTCGGCTGCATAGGCATGAGCAGTTTCGCAGGCATCATTGACGTCACTTTCAGCAGCGTTTTCGACCCGCCCGATGATATCGTCATGATTTGCGGGATTCGTGACATCGACGCCTTTTCCGTTCCGCAGCTCGCCATTAATGATCGGTTTTGCAACGAGCTTCGGTAGTGTTGACCGCGCTTCAGGCGAAAAGTTTTCCGCGGTTGGCGGATGGGTTTCGTCATGACCTTTTGCCGATAACCGTTCGCCATATAGGCAATTGCGCGGGGCAGGAATATTCGGATTGGCGAATTGGGTTAGCTCGGCGATCTCTTCCAGCGGATCGGCAACCACGTCGTCTACGGATAAATCCGGATCGATCAACTGATTGACGAAGGATGAGTTCGCGCCATTCTCAAGTAGACGCCGGACGAGATAGGGCAGCAATTCTTTGTGACCGCCCACAGGCGCGTAGATACGAGACCGGACGCCGCTTTCGATCAGGCTGTCATGCAGTGCTTCGCCCATGCCGTGGAGGCGTTGCAATTCGTAATCGGTGTAATCGCCCGCCATTGCTTTTACCATCGTTGCGGTAAGCGCATTATGGGTCGCAAATTGCGGATAGAATACGTCTGTGTTTTCAAGCAGTTTCCGAGCGCAGGCGATATAGCTGAGATCAGTCAATACCTTACGGGTAAATACCGGATAGCTTTCAAGGCCCATGACTTGGGCGCGTTTGATCTCCGAGTCCCAATAGGCCCCTTTAACAAGTCGGACCATGATCCGTCGTCCGGTTTCGCGGGAGAGGGTCGCCAACCAATCGAGAACGTCTGATGCGCGTCGTTGATAGGCTTGGACCACAACGCCAAAGCCCGTCCAATCAGCAAGGGCGGGGTCACGCATGAGCTGCTCAATAATATCGAGCGACAGGTCGAGGCGATCTGCCTCTTCCGCGTCGATATTAAAGCCCATATTCGCGGCCTTGGCTTTTATGGCCAGCGCGCGGACGCGGTCGCCCAATTCGGTCAGTACCCGCTCTTTTTTGACAAACTCATAGCGCGGATGCAGGGCCGAAAGCTTGACCGATATACCGGGATTTTCTGCGGCGCGATCACGGGTTGAATGTTTGGCGATGGCTTCGATCGCATTCTCGTAATCGCGATAATATTTCGCTGCGTCTTTTGCAGTATGTGCGGCTTCACCAAGCATATCGAATGAAAAGACATATCCCTTGTCCGCAAAACGCCGGGCACGTTTCATGGCGCTATCAATTGTTTCGCCGAGAACAAAATGTTCGCCCATGATGCGCATGGCCTGTGCGACCGATGCGCGAATGACAGGCTCGCCCAGACGGTCGAGGGCCGCTTTGGTTGCGGCTGCCATTTTGCGCACGGGGTCTTTGGCTTCGATATCGTCAAGCCACGCAGCCGTTAGCATCAACGCCCGTGTTGAAAAATTCACCAGTGGGAAGGGGCTTTTCCCTTTGTGGGCCGCCCAATCACCCGCTTCGATCTTGTCTTCGATCAATGCGTCTGCGGTTGCGGCGTCTGGGGTACGCAGCAATGCCTCTGCGAGACGCATGAGCGTGACACCCTCTGCCGTTGATAGACCATATTCCTGCAGGAATTTATCGATCAATCCTGAGCGGACGGCACCGGCGCGCGCCGCGCGCACAAATGATGCGGCTTCTTCCTGTGCGCGGTCTCGTGTGGCGTCATCCAGACCCACGGCATCAATAAGTCGTGGGGCCAGCGTTTCCTCAGACAATAGATAGTGGTTGCGGATCCGTTCGCGGATTGAGCTGAGCGGTGATGACGTTTCCATTGCGTTTCCATTCTACGAGTTGAAATATGGACCGAACTTCTAATGGTTCATAATGGCTCCATGCCCGAAACCCGCGCTGTACGCCACTTTTATTGGGCCGAAAGTTCAACATTTCTGGCCGCTGCATAGCAGCATTGCAACGGCTTGGCCCGGCGCTTAATTAGGTAAGAGTAGGTTGTGGTTGGGTAAACGCCACGCGCCGCAAGAATATATCAAAGACGACACTGATTTCGGTCGAAAGGACGCGAGAATGACAGAAGCCTATATTTATGACGCAGTGCGCACACCGCGCGGAAAAGGCAAATCCGATGGGTCTTTGCATGAGGTTACACCCGTGCAGTTGGCCACGCAGGTACTCGAAGCGATTCGCGACAGGAATGGTCTCGAAGCCGATGCCGTCGAAGATGTGGCAATGGGCTGTGTCTCTCCGGTTGGTGAACAAGGTGCCGTGATCACGCGGACTGCTGTTTTGAATGCAGGATATGATGAGACAACTTCAGGCATTCAGGTTAACCGCTTTTGTGCGAGTGGCCTTGAGGCCATCAACATCGCTGCTGCGAAAGTGAAAGCGGGCGAAGCCGATGTAACGATCGGCGGCGGCGTTGAATCGATGAGCCGCGTGCCCATGGGTTCAGACGGTGGCGCATGGCCAACCAATCCTGAGACTGCGTTCAAGACTTATTTCGTCCCGCAGGGCATTTCAGCCGATTTGATCGCGACCAAATATGGCCTGTCACGGGATGACGTCGATGCTTATGCAGTCGAAAGCCAAAAACGCGCGGCGCAATCATGGAAAGAAAAGCGCTTTGAGAAATCGATTATGCCTGTGCGTGACGTAATGGGCGGGACGCTTCTCGATCATGACGAGACAGTCCGTGCGGATACGAATATGCAGTCGCTTGGCGCTTTAAACCCGTCATTTGCGATGCTCGGTGAAAATTTCGGCTTCGATGCAGTCGCGCTGCAAAAATATGGTGAGCTTGAGAAAATCAATCACGTTCATCATGCGGGCAATTCCTCTGGGATTGTTGATGGTGCCGCTGGTGTTCTGATCGGTAATGAAGAGGCCGGTAAGAAACTCAGCCTTAAGCCGCGTGCGCGGATCGTTTCCATGGCATCCATCGGTTCTGAGCCGACAATTATGCTGACCGGTCCTGAGTTTGCCGCGCAAAAAGCGCTCAAACGTGCTGGCATGGATAAGAAAGACATTGACCTGTGGGAGCTGAACGAAGCCTTTGCTTCTGTCGTGCTTCGCTTCATGCAGGCGCTCGATATTGATCATTCCGACATCAACGTGAATGGTGGCGCAATTGCGATGGGACATCCGTTGGGGGCAACGGGCGCTATGATCATGGGTACCGTGGTTGACGAACTTGAGCGCTCTGGAAAATCCACGGCGCTAGTAACGCTTTGTATCGGTGCGGGCATGGGCACAGCCACCATCATCGAGCGCGTTTAAACCACAGATTTAGGACGGACACAGAACAATGAGCTATAAAACATTTAATATCGAAGTCGACGGCGACGGCATTGCGCTTGTGACCATTGATCTGCCGGGCAAGTCTATGAATGTCTGGGATGCGGATTTGATGGAAGAATTCGCAAAATGGGTCGATGAATTTGTTGCGGACGACAACATCAAAGGCGCTGTCATTACTTCGGGCAAGGCGTCAGGGTTTCTCGCTGGTGCTGACTTGAACATGCTCGGTAGCGGCTCGGTCGGTAAAGGCGCGGGCGCGAGCAAAGAGGATCAATTCAATTCTGCATTCGCGCTCAATAGTGTATTGCGGAAACTCGAAACAGGCGGTCAGCCAGTAAAAGCGCTGTTAAAAGGCGAGGCGGCGGCGAAGCCGGTCGCTGCGGCGGTGAATGGCCTTGCGCTCGGTGGCGGTCTTGAATTGGTACTTGCCTGTCATCACCGCGTGGTCGCGGATAATCCAAAAATTCAGTTGGGCGTCCCTGAGGTTCAGGTCGGGTTGCTTCCCGGCGCGGGCGGTACGCAGCGTTTGCCGCGTTTGGCTGGCCTTCAAAATGCGGCCATGCTGGCAACGCAAGGCAAGCCGATTGACCCGAACACCGCAAAAGGCCAGGGCATCATTCAAGAAGTGGTTCCTGCCGATCAGGTCGTGGCCAAAGCCAAGGAATGGGTTAAAGCGAATCCAAAGGTGACGCAGCCGTGGGATAAAAAAGGCTTTAAGTTCCCCGGTGGCGGCGGTGCGATGGACCCGCGTGCGGCGCAGTTCTTCATGGCGGCAAACGCTATGGCGCAGCGCGAGACCAACCACAATTATCCGGCGGTCCAATATATTTTGTCCTGCCTTTATGAAGGGTCAATTGTGCCGATGGATACGGCGCTTCGGATCGAGTCGAAATATTTCGTCAAGCTGCTTTCGAGCCCGCAAACACGCAATATGATCCGGACACTGTTTATAAACAAACAGGCAGCAGAGAAGGGTGAACAACGCCCGAAAGATGTTCCGCCGACTTCGTTGAAAAAAGTTGGTGTGCTTGGTGCCGGTATGATGGGCGCGGGTATCGCCTATGTTACGGCTAAGGGCGGCATGGACGTTGTGCTCCTTGATCGCGATCTTGAATATGCGAAAAAGGGCAAAGGCTATTCTGAGAAGATCGTCGAAAAAGGTGTTTCACGCGGCAAGGTTTCCAAGGAAAAGGGCGAAGCCCTATTGGCGCGGATTACGCCGACAACGGATTATAACGACCTGAAAGATGTTGATCTGATTATCGAAGCTGTTTTCGAAGATCCGGAAGTCAAAGCGGACGTGATTAAAAAGACCGAAGCTGTTATCGGCGAAGATATTATCTTTGCGTCGAATACATCGACACTGCCGATTACGGGGCTTGCGAAAAACTCCGAGCGGCCAGATCAATTTATCGGCATCCACTTTTTCTCGCCGGTTGATAAAATGCCGTTGGTTGAAATCATTCCGGGTGAGAAATCCGGTGATCGCTCTTTGGCGACGGCGCTTGATTATGTTCGCATGATCCGCAAAACGCCGATCGTCGTTAAGGATACACGTGGTTTCTATACGAACCGTGTTGTACCGCCTTATCTCGGCGAGGCCATGATCATGGTGCAGGAAGGCGTGAAACCAGCATTGATCGAAAACGCAGCGAAATCGCTGGGTATGCCGGTCGGACCGCTTGCGCTGACCGATGAAACATCACTTTCTCTTGGTCATATGTTGATGACGTCCACCAAGAAAGAGCTGGGCAAGGACTATAAGCCATCGGGCAATGAAGAGTTGCTCGAGAAAATGGTGGTCGATCTTGGTCGTCATGGCCGCAAATCCGGTGGCGGGTTCTATGAATATCCAGAGAACGGAAAGAAACACCTCTGGGAGGGGCTCTCTGAGCATTTCCCGCTTTCTGATGATCAGCCAAGCCTGGAAGAGGCGAAGGAGCGTCTTCTTTATGCGCAATTGATCCCGGCGGCGCAGTGTTACGCGGAGGATATTGTTTCAGACCCGCAATCAGCGGATCTCGGGGCAATTTTCGGCTGGGGCTTTGCGCCGTGGACCGGCGGACCGATGAGCCATATCGACACGATCGGCCTAGAGACCTTTGTCCGTAAAGCCGAAAGCCTCGCCCAGAAATACGGCGCGCGCTTTAATCCGCCGGAGAAATTCCGCTCAATGGCAAAATCCGGCGAGACGCTCTATGGCGGAAAGGCCGCTTAAATCCCTATAATTCCGAGGATAATAACCCGGCCGAGAATTTTCGGCCGGGTTTTTTCTTGGGGCCGAAAACGCCATTGCGGCTTGCCTCTTGCCGCAATGCAAAAGCGTTGATAGGAAGCGCTACAGATTCATCATTTTTTCCACAATTGAGGACCAAAGACATGGCGCTCGAACGCACCTTTTCTATCATCAAACCTGATGCGACCCGTCGCAACATCACCGGCAAAGTGATTGCCAAGCTGGAAGAGGGCGGCCTTCGCGTTGTTGCTTCCAAGCGTATTCGCATGACCCGCGAACAGGCCGAGGGCTTTTACGGCGTTCACAAAGATCGCCCATTCTTCGGCGAATTGGTCGAATTCATGATGTCCGAGCCTGTTGTTGTTCAGGTTCTCGAAGGCGAAAACGCGATTGCGCGTAACCGCGAAATCATGGGCGCAACGAATCCAGCCGAAGCTGCACCGGGCACGATCCGCGCTGAATTCGCTGAATCAATCGGCGAAAACTCAGTTCACGGTTCAGACGGCCCTGATACTGCGGCGCAAGAAATCGAATTCTTCTTCACGAAAGAAGAACTCGTCGGCTAAGCCGGAATTTCCGCCCTGCTCACCGCTATTGGCTGAGCAGGGCAAATCCGCTTTAATTGCGCTCTGGAAACGGAGTGATAGCGGGCCCATGACGGGCAATCTTTTAATCGATTCAATCATTTCTCTGCTGGCCATTGGCGCGATGGTGCTGTTGGCATGGGCGGTATTTCGCGCGCCGGTGCCCGCATTAACGGTCGAAGAGGCGCAGGACCGATTGTCATTTGACGAGCCTGATTTTCAGGTCCGCGAATGGCTGGTCGATGAAAATGGCCGCGCCGTTTTAGCATTAGGGGAATGCGGCGGCCTCGTAATCATTTCCCGGCTTGGGCTTGATCTGGTGACGCGCCGGTTTGCGGCCGGTCATTTGCCCAGAACAGCCATTAGTGACCAAACGCTCACAATTTATCCCGCAGATCCGGGCTCTCGCGCTGTGCGCGTAAACGCGCCAGAAGCGGGCTTGTGGGCGCGACGTCATATTGCAACGGCGAGGGCGTAAGTGATGGAATTTCCCGATATCATCGCCTATGCGGTTCCTGCATTTCTTATCTTTGTCGTTGCCGAAATAATCGCTGTACGGATCATGAAGCGTGGCCGGTATGAGGCGCGGGATTCCGCGGCGAGTCTGCTCATGGGCTTCGGTAGCGAGCTTGCGCCTTTATTAGGTGGGGCTGCTTTAGTCGCGGCCATCTTCACGGCTGCTTACCAATACCGCCTGTTTGAGATTCCCAACACCTGGTGGACCGTTGTTATTTGCTTCGTCATCGATGATTTACGTTATTATTGGTGGCATCGGATCAGTCATGAACGCCGATGGTTCTGGGCCAGTCATGTGGTCCATCACTCATCGCAACATTACAATCTGACGACGGCATTGCGCCAAACCTGGACCGGGCAGATTTTAGCGCAGGTGCTATTTAAAACGCCTTTGGTTTTGATTGGGTTTCATCCGGCGATGGTTTTGTTCGTGGGCGCGATCAATCTGCTCTATCAATTCTGGATACACACAGAGCTGATTTCGCGGATGGGGCCATTTGAATGGATCTTTAATACGCCGAGCCACCATCGGGTTCACCATGCAACCAATCCAAAATATCTCGACGCCAATTATGCAGGGACACTGATTATTTGGGATCGGCTGTTCGGTACTTTCATAAAAGAAGATGAAACCGAAAAACCGCGCTATGGAATTGTCAAAAACCTCGGCACATTCAATCCGCTCGTGATTTCATTCCATGAATGGATCGGGATCGCCAAAGACGTAGTCTCGGCAAAGTCCCTTCGTGAGGTGCTCGGCTATACATTTGGACCGCCCGGATGGTCGCCAGACGGCTCTCGGCTGACCTCAAAGATGATCAAAGAGCGATGGGCGCGGGTACATGGCACCCCGCCGGAACAGGCCCAAACGCCGGAGAAATTGGCGCAGCAGCCCGCTGAATAGGTCTCGGGCGACCTTATTGGGCTTGATACACGCGGCAGTAGAAAATGGCGGAATTTCGCCTTATTCGCCCGATTTTTGCCGCGCTCGCCCCGATAAATTCATGATTAACCCGAACTTCGGCCCCGCTCAGGCGTTTATCTAATGTCTGAGTTAGAGGAGCGTTGTCATGCCCACTTCAATTTTTATGAACTCAGTCGTCGCTACACTCGCAGCCGCTGGTGTTGCTGTTACTTCTTTGGTTGGTATCAATCCCGGTCCTGCTTATGACAATGATGAGTTGACCAAGCTTTCAAAGACCGAAGCATCTATTCATGCTGATCAGGTATTTTTCCGCGCCGATCAGGATGGCGACAACGCGCTTAGTGTCGATGAATTTGCCGCGCTCAATATCGTGACCGCTGAGCTTGCGAATTTGAACGGCTTTGTCGTTGTTGAGAAAACAAACTCCTACGAGACGATTTCTTTGCCTGATCGCACATCCGCTGCGCTGTCGCCTGCCGAACATGCGCGCATTGATGCGGTCTCACGTCATACGTTTTACGCCTATGCGGGCGAGGACGGAAAAATGCAGCACGGGGAGTATAAAGGTCTGCAAGAAGCGATTTTCTTGTCGTCGGACCTTAATGCCAACGGTGCGTTGACGCGCGCCGAGCTTGCATTGTTTGCCCAGCGTCAGGCTTTCTTGCGCCCCGAAGCCTGACGCAGGGTGAGCATGCTCGCCGCCAGCTAGATTGAGAGTGGCCATCCCGCCGACTGTTTCATTGTCGAGAGTACAAAGTTGGACGATGAATCTTTTACGCCCGGAAGTCGCGCGAGTTTTTTAAGTGCGACTTCGGCAAAACCATCCATATCCCGTGCCACAACCTGTAGAATGTAATCGCCGCCCCCCGAAATTGCGGAACACGATACTACTTCCTCGATCAAATTCACGCCTCGTTCGAACGCATCGATATTTTCCTCTGTATGGAAATCAAGCTTGACGAAAACATAGGCAAAGACGTTAAGTCCGATTGCGCCACGATTTATTCGCGCCGAATATCCCTCGATTACCCCCGCATCTTCGAGTTGTTTGACACGGCGATGACAGGCGGATTGGGAAAGGCCGACTTTTTCGGCAATTTCCGCATTGGTGAGTCGGCTGTCAGCCTGGATAAGGTCGAGAATTTGGTTGTCGATCTTGTCTATCATGAGAAATATTCCCGAAAAAGCGATGAGAAGATAGAAAATATCCCGTAAAATATCAATAACACGCTAAGAATGGCAAAATTTCCTAATTGGGCAATGTTATAAATGGCGCATGGAACAGAACCATACACAAACACCGAAAAACCCATTTGAAGCGAACACCAGCCATGTCTTGCGCGGTGATTACGAACATATGCGCGCCGACTACACGGTCGATCAGCCCTATGACCAATATACTGAGGCCGATCAGGAACGTTGGCGGTTTTTGTATAACCGGCAGAAGAAACTCCTGAAGCGCTATGCGGCGCAGGAATATATTGATGGATTGGAATCGCTAAATGCCGGTGATGCCATCCCGCGCGTTGAAGACGCCAACAAGATTTTGGGTGATGCGACCGGCTGGCAGCTTGTTGCCGTGCCCGGCCTTATTCCGGACGATGTGTTTTTCGACCATCTCGCCAATTGTCGGTTTCCGGTAAGTTGGTGGATCCGCGGCGATGACGAGCTCGATTACCTCGTCGAGCCGGATTACTTCCACGACTTTTTCGGCCATGTCCCGCTTCTGTCGAACCCGGTCTTTGCAGAATATATGCGCAAATACGGTAAGGGTGGACCAAAAGCGATCGAACATGGCGCGCAGAAAATGTTGGCCCGGCTATATTGGTATATTGTTGAGTTCGGTCTGATTAAGACGCCCGACGGGCTTCGTGCTTTTGGGGCAGGGATGCTGTCATCGAAGGACGAAACGATTTATTCGATTGAAAGTCCGAAACCAAACCGGATCGCGTTTGATTTGGAACGTGTGCTGAATACGGCCTATATGGTCGATGATTTCCAAAAGACCTATTTTGTCGTCGATAGTTTCGAAAGCCTGTTTGAAATTAGCGATTGCGATTTCACGCCGTTTTATGAGCGCGGAGCAGGCAAAGAGCCAATCTCTCCGGAAAAGATCCTGCCGACGGACACTGTTATCAATAAGGGCCAGTTCTAGCGCGTTAATCCGTGCTTTTTGACCAAGCCTCGGATCTGATCATAGGTCAATGAAAGCGCGTCACCGGCGCGCTTCTGATTGCCGCCATTCGCCTCTAACGCGCCCCTGACCAGCGATCTTTCGATCCCATTTAGGTGGGCACGTAAATCGGAAATCTTTCCATTAGGTGCTGCGGTTGTTGTTGTCAGATCCGCTGTCGGCGCAGGTTTCGAGTTGATTGCGCCGAATACTTTTTCAAACGGGTCAATCTCGATTTCTGCAATAGGGCCATGACCATCTGACATGGCCCAATGAAACACTGCGCGCTCTGCCACATTTTTCAGTTCACGGACATTGCCGGGCCAACGGTGTGCCCTTAACGCCGCGATAGCTTCAGGCGTAAAGCCCGGAAAGCCTATCCCCAATTCTATAGCTGCGCCGTTGCCAAAATGGCTGGCCAATAGCGGTATGTCTTCGGGCCGGTTTCGCAGGGCAGGCGCGGCGACGACATCAAATGCGAGCCGGTCTAATAGATCGGCGCGGAATTTGTCCTCGCTCGCTTGCGCGCGCAAATCAGTATTGGCCGCGGCAATGATACGGACATCGGCAATGCGCGTTTCCTCGCCGCCTATGCGTTCATATTCGCCATATTCAATTACCCGCAGGAGCTTTTCCTGTACGCGTAATGAGGCCGACGCAATTTCGTCAAGGAATAGTGTGCCGCCCTCGGCACGTTCGAACCGACCCTGATGGCGTTTCGTGGCACCAGTAAACGCACCGGCTTCATGGCCAAAAAGCTCGCTCTCAAGGAGGGCTTCATTCATGGCGGCGCAATTGACCTTTACCAGCGGCCCATCCCATCGCTTTGACAGGAAGTGAATGCGCGCTGCGATGAGTTCTTTGCCCGAGCCGCGTTCGCCCATCACCAAGACCGGCCGATCAATCTCGGCGACGCTGGACGCGTGGTCGAGGGCGTCAAGAAACGCCTGCGATTGGCCAATGAGTTCCGGTGGGGTCGGTGCAGGTGACATAGGCAAATAATACCATATTAAAATGGTAAAAAATACAATAAATGCGGTGATAAATACCTATAACGAAATACCGCAAATTTCGCCAAAACTTCAAAAACCAAATAAAAACAGATACATGGAGGTTTTGTTCAAACTTGGCACGGTTCTGGCAAAGAAGATTGGCGACGGGGTTAACCAACCCAATGACCAAGGAGAATTTTGATGAGCCGATATGATTACGACAGAGACTGGGATAGCCGCATGCATAGCGCCTTCAGGGGGCGCGCCGGCTTTGCCTGGGGCGCGTTTTTCCTCGGTTTCATCCTCGGCGGCATTATTTTTTAGGAGTTAAATCATGGGAATTTTTTCGCGTTTAAGCGATATTGTGAATTCAAACCTCAATTCCATGCTCGATAAAGCTGAGGATCCGGAAAAGGTCGTTCGCCTGATTATTCAGGAAATGGAAGACACATTAGTTGAGGTGCGGACCAATGCGGCTCGCGCTTTGGCCGACCGAAAAGAGGTAAACCGGAAAAAGGCGGATTTTGCCTCCCGTGCGAAAGAATGGGAGTCAAAAGCGGAATTGGCGATTGCCAAAGGCCGGGAAGATCTGGCGCGCGGTGCAGTCGCAGCAAAACGCAAAGCCGAGGAGATGATTGGTCTTCTCGATAATGAGCTAAAAGCGATTGACGAAACGGTCGATAAGACTAATGGCGATCTTGAACGTCTTCAGGCGAAATTGAAAGAAGCGCGGGCAAAGCAGCGTTCACTGGAAATTCGCCGAAACGCAGCGTCAGACAGTGTCCGTGTGAGCCGTCAGGTTAATGACGGTCGGATCGAAGAGGCGCTTGCGCGTTTTGACCGCTATGAGCGGCGGATTGACGAATTGGAAGCAGAGGCGGAAACTTGGACGATGGGTCGCCCGCGGACGCTGGAAGACGAATTCCGTGAGCTAGAGAGCGAAGATGCCGTCAATGCGGAGCTAGAAGACTTGAAACGCCGGGTTGCCAGTCGCACTTCTGGTTCCGGGCAAAACCAGGGTTAGGGGCTGAATAATGGGCGAAATGCAAATGGCTGTCGCTATCGTTGCGATCATTTTTGTGGCTTGTCCGGCGGTGTTTTTGCACTACCGGACAGAGCTACGGAAGACAAAGACGATTTCTGCTGACGACGAGCGGCTTGTTGACGATTTATGGAAGACCGCGCAACGGCTTGAACGTCGGGTCGATGCGTTGGAAACGATCCTCGATAAAGAAGCGCCGGAATGGCGCCGCGATTATCCGGAGCGGCCACATGCCTGATCGTCATCATCATTACCATTATCATTGGCGCGACCGCGATAGCTACGCTTATCGTGCGGGCCAACCGGGTCCAGGTCCGAATTACTATCATTTCCGCCGCAATACGCGGCGCGGAAAAATTGCGGGCGTTTGCGCGGGGATTGCCGACTATTTTGGTTGGGACCTCAAATGGGTGCGAGTAGCAACGGTCTTGCTGACGGTGTTCTTCTTTCCGGTTCCGGCGCTTGTTTATTTAGGGCTCGCGGTCGTCGTTAAATCGGATAATGATCCGTATGACGCAGAGGACGCGCAGTTCCGGGACCCGGAAACAGAGCGTTTCTGGCGGACGTTTAATACGCGGCCAAAGGCAACCTTTTCGGAATTGAAGCATCGGTTCCGGGCATTGGACACGCGCATCTCAGACCTTGAATATGCGGTTACATCCGATGAATACGGATTAAGAAAAGCGTTTCGCGATCTCGAACGCGGCAACTGAATAATTTGAATATTTGAACGGAATGGAAGCCCTTCACGAGGGTAGAGATGGGGAAAGTGCGCCTGGCGCGCACGGAGGAGAGAGCGAGATGAGTATAATTATCATGATGGCCAAAGGGATGTTTTTGGTGCTGTTGGCAGTCGTAGCATTCTCGGCCTTGGTTGCTGGTCTGGGGTTTGAACCTGCGGCTGCGCGACAGGTGGCGTCATGCGCAGCCCAGCCGTTGCCGGGCTGCATATTCACGATCCTTTAGTCGTTTTGGTACCTTGGATGAGCGCCGCTATCCGGCGGCGCTTGCTAGGATGCGTCCACCCCCTTAAGCTGCTGATCATACATCCGGGCTGAATACGGCCCCAGCGAGGACGCATGTGATGACCAGAAAAAAGCGCAATATACGCGCCAGCGGCGGCAGTGACCCCGCAGATCGCCCCCCACAACAAAACCAGAATAGACCTTCTCGCAATTCGGGCCGCGACCGAAGGCAATTGCGGTTTGCGGCGATCGATCTTGGCACGAATAATTGCCGATTGTTGATCGCAGCACCGCGCGGCCGAAACTTTCGAATTGTTGACGCATTCTCCCGCATTGTTCGTCTAGGAGAGGGGTTGGGCCAAACGGGAAGGTTATCCGATGGCGCAATGGACCGCGCTGTCAATGCGCTAAAGGTCTGTGCACAGAAAATAGAGAAGCGCGGCGTTACGCATATCCGGTGTATTGCCACCCAAGCGTGCCGCGGCGCGGATAATGGCGAAATATTTCTCGAACGCGTCACCGAAGAAACGGGCCTTGAATTCGAGATAATTCCTACCGAAGAAGAAGCGCGCCTTGCGGTTGTCGGGTGTGCTGAACTCCTTGACCCTAACGCAGAAGCGGGTCTGATCTTCGATATTGGTGGCGGCTCTACTGAAATGTCATGGGTCAAGATTTCCAAGCGCGGCGAGGGGCAATCGCCAAAAGTGGATGTGTTGGCGTGGACATCGCTTCCCTTTGGGGTGGTTAGCCTTGCGGACAAATGGGACGGGAGAGAGATCACCAGAGAAAAATACGATCAAATGATCGAAGAAATCCGCGCGCAAATCATTTCGGTTGGTGATCCCGGATCGGTCAAGGCGCTCTTTGAAAAAGACAACGCGCATCTTCTCGGTACTTCAGGAACGGTAACGTCCATCGCTGGCGTTCATTTGGGGCTCAAACGCTATCGGCGCGATGAAATTGACGGGGTCTGGTTAAGCGCAAAAGACGCACGTGGCGTTACCGAACGGTTGCGCTTAATGAGCCTCGATGAGCGTGCCGGTGAGCCGTGCATTGGACCAGATCGGGCGGATTTGGTTGTGTGCGGCTGTGCAATCCTTGATGCGCTCCAGCGGGAATGGCCAGCAAGCCGCATACGCGTAGCGGATCGTGGACTAAGGGAAGGGATATTGGCCGATCTCGCACAACAGGCCCGCCGCGAACATCAACGCAGCCGAAAGTCGCGATCACGACGACGGCGAAAAAAGGCGAAAAGCTGATACTGAACGAAGGAATCCTTTGTCAGGTTAGCGAGCGATAAACCGGCTTTAGTCGCCTTATAAGTTTACCAAACGGCGTTGTTGGGAATGTCAATTTTGAATGTGCGTGGGCGCGAGGTTTAAAAAAGTTAGCTTGAATCGCTGTTCACGCGTGCGTCGATATAGGCAATGGTCGCGCGGCGTGCTTCTTCTTCTGTTCTTTCGGAGATTCGGCCATCTTTTCTGACGCCCGCCGAAAATAACGACGTCATTATTCTGAGTACGAATTGAAAGAAATCGGGTTCGGGCGGATTGCGCTTTGCAATTTCTGTAAAATTCGTATGACGCGCCATTAAATTGCTGATGTCTTCAGCCAAGCGTTCTTCAGATTCGTCATTCCCAAATATCGCCTGTTTCGCGCCTTTTCTTCCTAATAGCAAAATTGCAGCCGAGGGGGTTTTCTCAAAAAAATCTTTATAGACGCCAGCGACCCCCGCCCAAGCCTGGTGGTATTCTTCGTTCGTGCGCGGATCGAAGAAATTTAAGAGTTTTTGTCTCAGCGTCGCGTGATACTTTTCCGTTAGCGCGTCAAAGACATCGAGCTTGGACGGAAAGAAATGATACATAGACGTGCGCGTAACGCCCGCCCGTTCTGCGATAATCGTCGTCGTAATCTCTTCGATCGGTAATTCTACCAGCAGCTCTTCGGCAGCTTTAAGAATCTCGTCGACCTTATTGGAGCTTCGCTTTTGCGACGGTTCGTTTCTCATTCCTCTACCCAGGCGATGTTTTGTTGGTCCGGAACCCTTGTGGGGCGTCTTTTTCGCCGAATTCGTGCTTAGCGCAATACCCGCACATCACTATTAAAAGTGGACACATGTCAATTAAAAGTTGACATGTGTCGAAAAACCAGCGCATTTTGCGACAGGTGATTATCAAGGCCTTGTGCGAAAAATTAGCAGAAAATCGCGCAGTAACATAGAGGGGTATGAGCATGTTTCTTAGTCGAAAGCGGGCCCAGTCCGCGTTTTTAAACACGTCTGCATTAGTTGCGGTCGTGATCGCCGGGGGGATGGCACCTATATCGGCGCTGGCACAAAGCGGTGATAACGCCGCCGAAAATGATACCGTTGTGGTAACGGGGACACGAATCAAACGAACGGAATTTTCTCTTCCCGTTCCAGCGCAAACACTGGATGCAGCACAGCTGGAATTGACAGGGGCCAATGAGCTTGGGGAGGCAATTGTTGAGCTTCCTGCGGTTTCAGCGGGGATTACATCCGAGAACTCCCAATCGAGTACGCAAGACAGCGGGATTTCTACGGTCTCTCTTCGCAATCTTGGTGCTGAACGTACGCTTACGCTGATCGATGGTCGGCGGACCGTGGGTAATTCATCAACCGGTAGTACGGTTAGTTTTTCAACAATCCCGAGCGCATTTGTCGAGCGTGTTGAGGTCATCACAGGCGGTGCATCTGCGGTTTATGGCTCTGATGCTGTGACCGGGGTTATCAACGTAATTCTACGCGATGATTTTGAGGGCCTATCATTTGAAAGCCGTGTCGGCACCTCGCAAGAAGGCGGAAACACCGAATACGGCATTACCATTGCGGGCGGATCTAACTTTGCCGATGATCGCGGCAATGTCATGTTCTCTTTTGAATATGATAAAGAGCTTCCGATTTATGGCTATCAGCGCGATAAAACGCTTTACAATTTAGGTCTTGTCGAAAACCGGAATGGTGATCCGGATGAGTTAAGTCCGCGCCTTAGCAGCAACATTCCAGGCGGTCTGTTCGGTGGCAATAGTGGTGATCTTCTGAACCCTGAAGAAGACACAAGCTATTGGTTTTTTGACAATGGCGGAACCGGTGCGCTTACACCGGGTTATAGTACGTCACTCAATGGCTTTGATGAACGTGGTCCAGAAACGGTTTCTATTCCGCGCGAACGTTTTCTTCTGGCGGGTAAGGTCAATTACGAGCTTGCCGAAAAGGTTACATTTTTCGCCAGCGCGCAATATTCAACGATCGCAACGAAATCCGAGCGTTCGCCCGATACGGCAAATAGCTCACGACTAGGCGCGGATTTTCCGATTTATCTGGCGGATGGCGTGACTCCACACCCATTCGTCCCGCAGGCAATTTTCGATGATGCGGTTGAGTTAGGAAATGACGATGTATTCTTCCGCCGGCGCTGGAGCGAGTTTGGTAATCGCTATCGTGAGGCGGAAAATGATACGTTACGCATGTGGGCGGGCTTTAAAGGGGATCTATCCGAAGACTGGTCGTATGAGGTCAATTTTGGCTATGGCGAATTTCGTAGATCACAAAGCCGCGGCGGCGACCTCGTCATTCCGAACTATTTGAATGCGATCAATGTTGAATATGTCGATGCTGGAAATCCGAGTTTGGGTTTGCAATGTGCTGACGAATTTGCGCGCAACGCAGGTTGTGTACCGCTCAATCCTTTCGCGCTTGGCTCGGTATCACAAGAGCAAACCGACTGGCTCATCCTGCGGGACCAACTACGCGCTCGAAATCGTACAACGACCTCCAGTGCGTGGATAACGGGTACGCCGTTTGAGTTATGGGCAGGCCCGGTCAGCATTGCAGCGGGCTATGATTTCCGCAAAGAGCGCAGCCGTACACGTTGGGATCCGATTTCAACATCCGGTGGCGGCACGGTTACGCAACAGGTAAATCAAGACGGTGAGCAATCCGTACATGAAGGCTTTGCGGAGGTTATTATTCCTTTGCTGGCAGATGCTCCATTTGCGAAAAGCCTTTCCATCGAAGGTGCGGTCCGCGTCAGTGACTACTCAACCGTTGGCTCAGTACTTAGCTTTAAAGGTGGCGGTACATGGCAACCGGTTGATGGCGTCGTGTTCCGGGGCGTATTTGCGCAAGCAAACCGTGCACCAAACAACATCGAACTCTTCAGCCGCGGCTTAGGATCGCAAAGCAGCCTGCCTGACCCGTGTGACGGGGTGACAGCATCATCCGTCGGGGCATTTGACGATACCTGTCGTCAGGACCCAGTCGTTGCTGGTGTTATTTCGTCAATGGGCAGCTTTACCGATCCGATGGTGCAGGTGCAGCAGCCGACATTTGGTAATGGTGCGCTCTCGGAAGAAACCGCAAACACGATTACCGCAGGTGGTGTATTCACCCCAAGCTTTGTGCCGGGACTTCAAATTGCGGTTGACTATTACAGTATTAAAATTGACGGCGCGATCAGTGAGATTTCTGCCGACGATATTCTCGATATTTGTTACACATCAGGCGATTTTTCAGGAACGCCTTCCTGCTCAATTCCTGTCCGTGATGCGGTGACTGGCCAGTTGCAAGAGGTTCGTCAAACATCACTGAACATCAACCAACTGCGGACAAAAGGCGTTGATGCGACGATTGCTTACCGCTTTACGCCAGCGGACACAGGTGCACCGCTCCTCAGTTCAGTGCCGGGGGATGTCAGCTTTACGGGCACACTTTCTCGGGTTCTTCAATTCGAAGAAGAAGCGCCAGTTCCAGGTACAAGCACGACGTTCATCGACGATGAACTTGGATTATTGGGCACGCCGAAATTCACCGGTCGCTTCTCGATGAGTTGGCAGAACGGCCCGCTGAAGGCATCGTGGAGAACATTGGTTGTTGGTTCCATGTTGAACGACGACAATGGTCGCACACGGTTAACGGCATGCGAACAATTCAACAATTGCGATGATAAAATCGGATTGTTCCTCGATCGCGAACTGACACACAATCTCCGGGTAAGCTATGACATGCCGGGTGTGTTCGGCGGTGAAGAAACGCAACTTTATGTTGGCGTGAACAATATAACCAACAATCAAGGACCGCTTCTATACGGCACCGGGAATGTAGGTAACGCCGATGATAACCATCACACGCTTTACGATCTAACCGGTCGCTTCTTCTATGGCGGCGTGAAAATGCGCTTCTAAATTTGCGCGTGCAGGCAGTGACGGAAAGCTTAGGCTTGCCGTTACTGCCTTTTCTAATTTCTATCGAAGCAAAGGACAAAAAGTGTTATCCAACCGCTCAAGAGCGCTATTGCCGTCGCAAACGGTAAGATTTGCCGATATCGCCACGCAACTGAAAGAGCAGGGGCATCATGTTGTCGACATGTCGGCCGGTCGTGCATCAGAAGCGACGGATGCGGATATTTGCGAAGCAGTGAAAACCGCGCTTGACGAGGGGGATACGCATCAAACGCCTGCGCGAGGTACGTCGCGTTACCGTGACGCCGTGGCTGAAAAGCTCGAACGCGATAACGGAATGTCTTATGATCCAGCGACTGAGATTCAGGCGACGTTAGGGTGTAAGAACGCGCTCGTACTCGGTTTGTCTGCTTTGATTGATCCGGGCGATGAGGTCATTATAGAATCGCCCGCATTCGTGAGCTACGCACCGACCATTGAGTTGCTGGGCGGTGTCGCAAAGACGGTCTGTCTCCGACCGGAGAATAATTTCCGGTGGACTAAAGACGAGCTATCAGCGGCAGTCACGTCTCGTACAAAAGCCATTTTATTCTGCTCTCCGCATAACCCGTTGGGGGTTGTCCATACGCAAAATGATCTTGAAGTGATCGCGTCGGTCGCCCGCGAGCATGATCTCATGGTGTTTGCCGACGAGATTTATGAGGCGGTCACATGGGGCGGTCGGACGCACCTTCCAATTGCGAGCCTTCCGGGTATGCGCGAGCGAACCATTGGAATGATGGGGATGACCAAAAGCTACTCGATGGGTGGTTGGCGCGTCGGCTATGCCTATGGTCCGGGTCAGGTCATCGCCAAAATGTCAGATATACAGGCGCATATGATGACTTGCGCTAGCTCTATTGGTCAGCGCGCTGGCATCAGCGCCTTGTCAGAGCACGTAACCACCAAACTGAAAAAAACAGTTTGGAAAGAGTGGGAACGGCGTTGCGAATTTGTCTCGACCGCGTTGAACGGAATGAGCGGAATTAAATGCGCGATGCCCGAAGGCGGCTTTTATGGGTGGATGAATATCGATGAGTTGGAAATCGCCAGCGAGACGTTCTCAAATCGTCTGTTAAAGGAACATTATGTTTCTACCGTACCGGGCAAAAGTTTTGGGCCTGAATGGGATCATTATGTGCGGATTACCTGCGTTAAGTCGGATGTCGATATTGCGACAGGAATTGAGCGAATAGCTCAATTCGTAGAAAAATTACAAAGGGGCCTATGATGAAGAAGTTGTTGTCTTTTACGCCTGCGCTGCTTGGCTTGCTGTCCTTTCCAGCGCTCGCCGATATTAAAACTGAGGCAGATCGAGAGGCGCTGTTCGAAGACATCGTTGCAAAGACAATGATGCGCGAGGCATGGTCACCGGTAAAAAATGAGAAATATGGCGTCACTTATCCTGATGCTTTCGAACCCTTTCGACAGAAATTCATCGATGCCAAAACCGATGAGGAGCTGTATTACGCGATTACGATGCTTTCAAACGCGCGCCATGACCGCCATTTGAAAGTAACACCAGCGGAGGGCGGATTAGCGATTGATCCGCGACCAATGCAGATTGCGCCAGTGCAATTCATGCATGATTTTAGTCAGGACGAGCCAACATTTTTCGTCTTCGATGTCGCTACGGCGCTCGCAAATATCGACGGCGGTAAAAAGATTCAGCCTGGTGAACTTGTCGTAGAAATCAACGGTCATTCGGTCGCCGAATATCTTGAAAAGACCCGGCCCTATCATCGCGCTTCGACTGAGGCCGGGTTCCTCATGCGATACGCGATGTCGCTCAATGAAAAGTCATCAACATTGCCGGCGGAATTTTACGCAGATGAACTTACCCTGACCCTAAAGCCGAAGAGAGGAAGAAAATACTCCGTTTCACTTCCTTATCTGGATAGCGAAGATGTATCGTTTCGCGGGATAGGCGCGCAGCGATATGACGGTTTTGAAAAAGTTCTGGATTTCGAATCGTTTGATTTTTATCGCTCAACAGACGGTGCAAATCAGGTTCTCTTCGATTGGTATGGGTTCCGAGACGACATCGTGCATGCGATGGATGAAGTTGTCTCATATGCGAAGCGTGAAAACCTGCTTGATCACGATGTGATTTGGGATGGGACGTTTTCTCGGGGTGGCGGACGAGGGGCCTACGCTATTCAACGGCTACAGCCAAAACCTTTTAAGACGACCTTCGGAAACCTGCGGATAAGCGACATAACCGATGATTTCATTGCTGAGCGAAAATCATTTTTCGATCAGGCGAAAACCATGTCGGATGGATCGGTTGAGCTGATTGACGACGGCTCATGGCTAATAGAATGGCTGCTCGGAGATGTAACCAAGGGCATGGAAGCGGGGCAGGCTTATACAAATAATGTTCCGTTCAAATCAGCGCACGCGCCGGAATATTCTGACGGCATTCTATATCCGGCCGCAGACCATTTTACTGGCGATATGGTGTGTTGGTTAAGTCCCCGCGGCGGGTCGCATCTTGACCAGTTTGCCTCGATCGTCGCCGATAACGATCTGTGTACGATTTTGGGCATGCCTGCCGGTGGGTATTCAAACACATGGGAATGGACAGAAACGTTGAAATGGCCCGGAACCTCGGAGCCGGTTGTGAACTATATGTGGTCTATCGGCCATACCATTGCGCCGAAAGGTCATATCGTAGAAGGCGATCCGTCCCCAGTGGACGAATATATACCGCTGACGCGCGATAATTTTGAGACTTATTACGACATCCTGATGGATCGTAGCATCGAGATTCTATCTAATGACTAGTGCGAATATTTCTGCCGAAGCCCGGAAGGATAGCGGGCTTTTTGGTTTCTATACAAACAGATCACTCGGGCTGAAAATTCTCATCTGGATGGGGATTGGGATTTCGGCCGGAGTGGTCTTTGGGGAGAAGGCAACAATCGTTGCGCCGATAGGTGAGCTTTTTATCAAGCTTTTGCTTATGGCGGCGGTGCCTCTCGTATTCTTTAATCTCATTGCCGGCATAACCAGCCTGCAGAATATTGCGATCCTTGGGCGGCTTGGGCTTCGAACCTTTGCCTATTATCTGACGACGACAGCCGCGGCGTTAACGCTCGGCCTGACAATGGTCAGCTTATTCAAGCCCGGCCGGGGAATGCACCTGAATGAAGAGGTGAGCGAACATTTTGGCGATGTTCCGGCCGTTACGGATGTTATTCTCGGGCTTTTTCCGGAAAATATTTTTCGGGCGTTCTCGGATGGAAATATCGGGCAAGTCGTCGTTTTTGCGATTTTCATCGGTATTACAACGCTATTATTGCCAACGGGCCAGAAAGAAAAACTCCAGGATGTATTTGCGCTGATTGCGGAGCTTCTGCGCAAACTCGTTGGTATCATAATGTATTTCGGGCCCATCGGAGTGGGGGCATTGGCCGCGAACACGGTTGGCGAGTATGGCGGTGCGATCTTTGGCCCGCTTGCGCGGTTTATTGGTTCGGTCTGGTTCACCCAATTTGTGATGATGGGTTTTTATATGGTCCTGTTGGTGCTTCTTTCACGTCGCAACCCGATTGAATGGTTGAAAACCACCGCCTCGCTTTACGCCACCACGGCTGCAACCTGTAGCAGTTTGGCAAGTTTAGTTGTGGCGATGGATGTCGCTGAAAAGAAACTGAAACTACCGCAAAGCGTTTACAGTTTTACCCTACCGCTCGGCGCTCAGCTAAACAAAGATGGTACCTCCATCATGTTAGCGGCGGTGTTGTTATTCACCGCTCAAGCGGCGGGCGTAGAATTTTCTTTGATGCAGGCTGTAACCATCGTCCTTATCGGCTTGTTGTTGTCGGAAGGCTCGGGCGGAATTCCCGGTGGTGGTTTGGTGATCGCGCTGATCTTCGTCGAAGCGTTTAGCTTACCCGTCGAAGTCGCCGGGATTGTTGCAGGGATCTACCGCTTGATCGATATGGGCAGTACGACGGTCAATGTGATGGGCGATCTTGTGTGGACGACAGTGCTTTCGGATATTGAAGAAAGACGTTCCAACAAAGCGTAATTGCTTTGCGTAAGGATGCTGGCAGGGAAAGTAAGATGATGAAAACGATCAAAACTCACAGTGGTCTTATGTTGGGCTTGGTTCTCGCGTTAGGGTCCGCGACGGGCGCGCTGGGGAGTGACGAAAGTCAATTACCGGTACCATCAGAACGCGCCATGGATCTCGCTCAAAATTCCATCATCGTTGATGGGCATGTGGATTTCCCGATGCAGCTTATGCAAAAGGGAATTGACCCGATCAGCAATAATGGCGCGACTAATTTTGACTATGAACGGGCGATCCGCGCCGGTTTTAATGCGCCGTTTATGTCGATTTATGTGAGTGCGCATTATGAAGGCACAGGCGGCGCAAAAGCCATTGCGGATATGTTGATCGGATTAATGGAGGGAATCGCCAATCAGCACCCCGATAAATTCACCATTGCGACTTCTGTGCGTGATGTTCGGAAAGCGGCGAAAGCGGGGAAAATATCGTTCGCCCTGGGGATGGAGAACGGCTCGCCACTAGAGGGCGATCTGGAAAACCTACATCATTTTTATGATCGCGGCGTGCGGTATATTACGCTCGCCCATTCGAAGGCAAACCACATATCTGATTCAAGTTATGACGCTGACAAACGCTGGGGCGGTCTTTCTCCCTTTGGGCGTGTTCTGGTTCGTGAAATGAATGATATTGGTGTGATCGTTGATGTAAGTCATATTTCTGACGACGCATTCTATGACGTCATTGAGCTGTCGAAAGCACCGATCATTGCATCCCATTCCGGCGCACGTCATTTCACGCCGGGGTTCGAGCGGAATATGACGGATGAAATGATCAAGCGACTTGCCGAAAAAGATGGCGTGATCATGATTAATTTTGGTACGCACTTTTTGACGAAAGACGGTAGTGGGCGTCGCCTTGGGCGCGATCAGGCCTATGTGGATTATCGCGCAGAACGCGGCTTAAACGATACAGCAGCGGTCTATTCAGAGTTTCGCAGATGGTTTGATTTAAACGTCGCCGTTCCCTTCGCAAGCGTCAGTGATGTCGTTGATCACATTGATTATGTGCGCGACCTTGTCGGTATAGACCATGTGGGGCTCGGGTCCGATTTTGATGGTGTGGGGGATACATTACCGACTGGCCTCAAAGACGTGTCGGGCCTTCCGCTTCTCATTCAGGAAATGATTGATCGCGGGTACTCGGACGAAGAAATTCGTAAAGTGCTCGGTGAGAACGCGTTGCGTGTCTGGTCTGCGGTTGAGGATGTCGCAAAGAAAAACTAGCGGTCATCGAGACGAATTTTTTGTGAGGCTATTAAAGCCCGATCTCTAATCTGTTTTGATCGCGCCACAATGACGTTGGGGTGCGTATCACACTTCAACAGGCCGAATTGCTAAGGCGTAACGCGCTATACGCAGCATTCGGCGAAGTTGTGATGCGTATTTTCATTTTCGAGCTGAAATCGGTAATTCAATCTCGTCTGAAGAATTCAATTTAAAGGATTGATTTAATTGGGTGCGGGGAGAGGATTTGAACCTCTGACCTTCAGGTTATGAGCCTGACGAGCTACCGGGCTGCTCCACCCCGCGCCAACTATACCGCCACGGCTTTTGCGCATTTTGCGCGCCCGCTGTGGGGAGAGCGGGATATAGCGAAGGCGGTTCGCTGTCGCAAGGCCCAAAGCGGGATTATTTTCCCGAATTTGGATTTGTGACAGTTAAAGCCGCATTTTTGCTTTTTGCGGGGCAATCAAACCTTAGCTGTCGATAATATCGACGCGGCCATTATCCAGTTTCAACGCGATCTCTCCGCGTTTGAGGCGCAATGCGGTTTCACCAAAGATTTCGCGCCGCCATCCGGATAGGGCAGGAACATCTGCGTTGTCGTCCCGTGCAATCGCTTCGATATCTGCACTCGATGCGATGAGCTTTGGCGCAACATGGTGCGTTTCACATTGGCGCTTTAAGAGAACGCGTAAGAGTTCCAATACATCCGCAGGGGCTTTGTCCCGATCGGGTTTGTCGATCGTTGGCAATTGTTCCTTTGGTATATCGAGGCCTTCTTTGACAGCTTGAACGATGGACGCGCCGGTGCGTGAGCGTTCAAAGCCAGAAGGAATAGATCGTGCGCGCGCGAGCGATGCACCGTCTTTCGGTTGCAGGCGCGCAAGTTCGAAAATCGCTTCGTCTTTCAAGATGCGGTTGCGCGGCGTGTCTTTGGTTTGTGCTTCTTTTTCGCGCCACTCGGCGAGTTTCATAAGGACGCCAATTTCTTTGGCGCGCACGCCTTTTAGTTTGAGCCGTTTCCAGGCGCGCTCCGGGTGAACATAATAAAGGTCGTCATTATAGAGGGCTTCCATTTCCTCTTCGACCCAATGCTGGCGTTCGCGTTTATCAAGCGTATCGAGAAGCAACGGATAGGCATCGCGCAGATACGTCACATCGGAGAGTGCATAGCTGAGCTGCGAATCCGTCAGCGGACGGCGTGCCCAGTCGGTAAAACGCGAGCCCTTGTCGATCTTGGCCTTGAGCAGGGTCCGCATTAGCGGCTCATAGCCGATCTGATCGCCGAAACCGCAGGCCATCGCGGCGATCTGGGTGTCGAATAGGGGCGCTGGAACGCCGCCGATCAGCTTGTGGAAAATTTCGAGGTCCTGACGCGCTGCGTGAAAGACCTTCACGACCTTTTTATCGGTTAACAGCTCCAGAAAAGGCGAGAGGTCAATATTGTCCGCCAATGGGTCGATAGCGGCTTCTTCGCCTTGGCCAGCGGCCTGAATGAGGCACAGGATCGGCCAGTAGGTCTTTTCACGCATGAACTCAGTATCGACAGCCACATAGGGCTGTTTACGCAAAGACTTAGTGAATCGGGCCAGATCGTCGGTGGTAGAAATGACTTGCATGACGGGCGCTTCTATCGGCGCAGGGGGCAACGCACAAGACGGTTTCGGAGCCGCAAGCGCTTTGCCGCAGTATTTTCGCCAAAAAATAGGAAATTGCCTGACTTTTTGGGGGTGAAAATGATCAAGGCCTGCGGACGGGCTAGACAATGCCAGCGCCACAGTGGAAATAGCACGCTAAATCAGACGGAATGGTTTCCGAACCGGCCTTGACTTTGCATACCGGCATTGCCACTCCGGCCCAAACAGGAATTACAGGGGAATTGCATGCACGCCTATCGTACGCATCATTGTGGAAAACTGCGCAAATCAGAGGTTGGCGATACGGTTCGCCTGTCTGGCTGGGTGCATCGCAAGCGCGATCATGGCGGGCTCCTCTTTATTGACCTGCGCGATCATTATGGCCTGACCCAACTCGTGGTTGAGCCAGAAGCGCCGTTTTTCGCCGAAATCGAGCGGGTTCGCCAAGAAAGCGTAATCCAGATCGAAGGTAATGTGGTCGCTCGTGCAGATGAGGCGGTTAACCCGAACCTGCCCACCGGTGAAATTGAAGTCCGCATTGAAAAGTTCGAGCTGCTTTCTGCGGCCGATGAGCTACCGCTGCCGGTCTTTGGTGAGCCTGAATATCCTGAAGATATTCGGATGAAGCACCGTTATCTCGATCTGCGCCGCGAGACCTTGCACAAGAACATCATGACCCGCGCAAAGGTCATCCGGGAAATTCGCGACGGGATGGAAGAAGCCGGTTTCACCGATTTTCAAACGCCTATCCTGACGGCTTCCAGCCCTGAGGGCGCGCGCGATTTTCTCGTGCCGTCACGCCTGCATCCGGGCAAGTTTTATGCGCTGCCGCAGGCACCGCAGGTCTTTAAACAGCTCATCATGGTTTCGGGCTTTGATCGCTATTATCAGATCGCGCCATGTTTCCGTGACGAAGATGCGCGTGCGGACCGTTCCGCCGGTGAGTTCTATCAGCTCGATATGGAAATGAGTTTTGTCGAGCGGCAGGACGTGTTCGACGCTGTTGGTCCTGTGATGGAAAACACCTTCAAGAAATTTGCGGGTGATCGAAAAGTCACGAGCTATCCATTCCCGATGATTCCTTATGACGAAGCCATGTTGAAATACGGCTCCGATAAGCCGGATCTTCGATGCCCGATCGAGATGCAAATTGTCTCCGATCATTTCCGCGGTTCAGGGTTCAAGATTTTCGCGCAGATTCTCGAATCGGATCCGAAAAACGAAATTCGCGCAATTCCGGCACCGGGTGGCGGTAGCCGCGCATTCTGTGATCGGATGAATTCTTTTGCGCAAAAAGAAGGCCTGCCGGGCATGGGCTATATGATCTTCGACGAGAACGAGGCCAAAGGCCCGCTTGCGAAGAATATCGGTCCTGAGCGGTCAGAGGCTGTGCGCGCGCAACTTGGCCTCAAGGCGGGCGATGCGGCCTTCTTCCTTGCTGGCAAACCGGAAGATTTTTTGCCAGTCGCCGCAAAGGCGCGTGTCGTGATCGGCAATGAGCTGGGCTTAAGCGATAAAGATAGCTTTGAACTCGCCTGGATCGTGGATTTCCCGCTTTACGAATGGGACGACGAGAACAAGAAAGTCGAATTCGGGCATAACCCGTTTTCAATGCCGCAAGGCGGTCTGGAAGCGTTGGAAGCCGCAAAAACCGACGAAGAGAAACTGGCGCTTAAAGCGTATCAATATGATCTCGTTTGTAATGGCTATGAGCTTGGTTCGGGTGCGATCCGGAATCACCGTCCGGACATCATGTACAAAGCTTTCGAGAATGCCGGATATGGCAAGGAAGTGGTTGAAGAGCAGTTTGGCGGCATGTTGAATGCGTTCAAATTTGGCGCACCACCACACGGCGGCTGTGCAATGGGCATCGAACGTATTGTTATGTTGCTCTGTGATCAGGAAAACATCCGTGAAGTGACGATGTTCCCGATGAACCAGCAAGGTGAAGACTTGTTGCTGGACGCGCCGGCACCGGCGTCCGATGCGCAGCTCAAGGATGTTCATATCCGCGTTGCAATGCCAATCGTTGAGAAAAAGGACTGACGATACCGATATGATAAAAATTTCAAGCGATTTCGATAGCGGAAACATTGCTGTCGTGGATGCGAATGATCCGAATGACATTAAGCTTGAGATAAAATCGGACGGTAAAGCTGATTTTTATCAGTGGTTCTATTATCAGGTGGACGGTGCTTCGGGCCGTCCACTGACGATGCGCCTTATGAATGCCCATGGCGCATCTTATGTTGACGGCTGGAAAGATTATCGCGCCGTTGCGTCCTATGATGGCGAAGAATGGTTTCGCATTGACGCAGCGTTCGACGGCAAAGAGCTGACGATCAAGCATCAGCCAGAACAAGACCGCATTTTTTACGCCTATTTTGCGCCTTATACGACCGAGCGGTATCGCAGTTATATCGCGTCTATCCAATCATCGCCGGTCTTAAGTCACGAGATCTTGGGGCAGACCCTGGACGGGCAGGATATTTCCTATCTCCGCGCCGGGAATGGTCCTCGTCAGATGTGGGTGATTGCGCGCCAACATCCGGGCGAAACGATGGGCTCGTGGTGGATTGAAGGCTTTTTGAACAAGCTGACCGCCGAGGGCGACGAAGATGCGGCGACGCTCATGGAAAAAGCGACGCTCCATATCGTGCCATGCATGAATCTAGACGGCGCGAAGCGTGGCCATTTGCGAACGAATGCTGCGGGCATTGATCTCAATCGCGCATGGCAAAATACGACGATGGAGAAAAGTCCGGAAGTTTATCTCGTGCGTGAGCGGATGCGGGAGATCGGCGTAGACTTTTTCCTTGATGTGCATGGCGATGAGGCGATTCCGAATAATTTCCTCGATAGTGCGAACGGGATTCCGTCATGGGACGATGTTCACGCACAGCGTTTTGAACGGTTCTCGAATCTCCTGCTTGAAACAAGCGCAGATTTCCAGACCAAAGACGGGTATCCACCGTCGGCTCCGGGGAAGGCAAATCTCGATATCGCCAATTCCTATGTCGCCGAAACATGGGGCTGTTTGTCGATGACGCTGGAAATGCCGTTCAAAGATGCGAATGTTAATCCGGACCAAAAATATGGCTGGTCGCCGGCCCGTTGCCGTAACTTCGCGCAAGAGCATCTGACCGTTATGGCAAAGATCGTCGACGGATTGCGGTAATATACCAATTCAATAGCGCGGAAATATCGCGGGTCTCGGGGGGCGAGATTCGCGAAAATCAGTTATATTCGCCGCTCCAGTAACCAGAACCGGCCCCCGAATGACCCCTGAAATCGGACATTTCGCTTTAATCCTCGCCTTCGCGGTTTCTATCGCGCAGGCAATTTCACTTTTTGTGGGAGCAAGTAGCGCCAAGGATGACGCGCGCTTCACCATATTTGGACAACGAGCTTCAATTGTTGTTTTTGGGCTAACGCTGGTTTCGTTTTTGTCACTGATGAACGCCTTTGGGCAATCTGATTTTTCGGTCATCAATGTTTACGAAAATTCCCATAGCGCCAAACCATTTGTGTACAAATTGACCGGCACGTGGGGCAATCACGAAGGATCGATGCTGTTATGGGTGTTGATCCTGACATTGTTCAGCGGCGTATTGGCGGCGCAGGGAAGGGCGGCACCACGCGAATTGTTGAACCTGACGCTCGGCGTGCAATCGCTGATTATTGTCGCATTCATTGCATTTATTCTGTTTACGTCTAATCCGTTTGAACGGCTGTTTCCTACGCCGCAGGATGGTGTCGGCTTGAACCCCTTGCTGCAGGACCCGGGCCTCGCCATCCATCCGCCGTTTCTTTATCTTGGCTATGTCGGATTCTCGATACCGTTTTCATTTGCGGTTGCGGCGCTCCTGCGCGGAAAAGCAGACACAGTCTGGGCGCGGCTTGTGCGGCCATGGGCGCTTATTGCATGGACGTTTTTGACGATCGGCATCATGCTTGGTTCATGGTGGGCCTATTACGAGTTGGGCTGGGGCGGCTGGTGGGCATGGGACCCCGTTGAAAATGCCTCGTTCATGCCTTGGCTTGCGGGCACAGCATTGATCCATTCAATTCGCGTGGTTGAACGTCGCGACGCCATGAAAGGCTGGGCGGTTTTATTGGCAATCACGGCCTTCTCCCTCAGCCTTGTGGGGACATTTCTTGTGCGCTCGGGGGTGATTACTTCGGTGCATGCATTCGCGGTCGATCCTGCGCGAGGCGTATTTATTTTGGCGATTTTGATCGCCGCAATTGGCGGGTCGTTGACGGTCTTCGCGGCGCGCGCAAATGCTTTATCGCCTACGGGCGCGTTTGCACCGGTCAGCCGCGAAGGGGCTTTAGTCGTCAATAATGCGCTTATGCTGACGGCTTGTGCGACGGTGTTTGTCGGAACGTTCTATCCGTTGTTCATCGACGTTCTATCCGGCGAAAAGATTTCCGTCGGTGCACCCTATTTCAATCTGGTCTTCACCAAGATCGCGGCGATCACGCTGGCGCTCGCAGGGGCAGGGACATTGCTTGCATGGAAACGGGCCAATATCAGTCAGACCATCCGCTGGCTCACTCCGGCAGCTATTGGTGCGGTTGTCGCGGCTTTGGTTGTGGCGGTAATCGCGGAGCGCGAACGGGTGACCGGCGCAATCGGGATCGCACTGGTAGCCTGGCTCATTATCAGCGCGGCGACTGAGATTTTCCTGCGCGTTAAGCTGTTCCGTGCCCCGATGAAGGACAGCATGGCTCGCGCAAAAGGATTGCCGGGAGCCGCTTGGGGTGCCGCGATTGCACATATCGGTCTGGCGGTATTCGCGCTCGGCGCGGTTGGGATCAGTCTTTGGAAAACGGAAACCGTTGCGCTGATGGCCGAAGGCGATGCGGCCGAAGTCGCTGGGTATTCGGTGACGCTTCAATCGGTTGAGCGCATCAGCGGGCCGAATTATGAGGCCGAACGCGCAACCTTCCGCGCGGAGAAGAACAGCCGGACCTTCACGCTTTGGGGCGAGCGACGCTATTACCCCGTGCGCGGCATGGAAACGAGCGAAGCCGCGATCCGTGCCCAAGGGACGAACGATCTTTATATCTCTTTTGGTGAGAACACCTCGGGCCGCGGCTGGCCGGTACGATTGTTCTTTAATCCGTTTGTTGCTTTTCTTTGGTGGGGCGCGGCGGTGACGGCGCTTGGCGGGTTTGTCGCTTTTGCGGATCGCGGTAAAAAACCGGCGAAACTCCGCCGAAAACCTGCGCCAAAAGCAGTTGAAGGTTTACCAGCATGAAGCGCTTACTGTTTATTGCCCCATTAGCATTGTTTGCGATCATTGGTGCGTTTCTGGCCAACGGGCTAACGCGCGATCCATCGAATATGCCGTCGCAACTTATTGACCGGCCCTTGCCCGAATTCGATCTACCCGCGATTAAAGGCATGGAGAGCGGCCTTTCAAGCGATGACATTAAAGGTGAAGTGGCGTTGCTCAATGTCTTCGCCTCCTGGTGCGTGAGTTGCCACATCGAGCACCCGACATTGATGGCATTGGCCGCGCGCGATGAAATTCCGATTTATGGATTGAACTGGAAAGAAAAACCAGGCGAGGGAATTGCGTGGCTCAATCGGCTCGGTAACCCCTATTCATTGATCGGTGACGATCAGAATGGGCGTGTTGCTATTGATCTCGGTGTGACCGGCGCGCCCGAGACCTTTGTGATCGATAAACAAGGGCGGGTTCGTTTTCGTGTTGCTGGTCCGATTACGGATCAATATTGGGAAGAGGTGCTGGCACCCATGATCGAGGATCTGAGGCGGTCATGAGAGCAATTTTCCTTTCATTATGCCTTTGGCTCGCCATTGGTATCGCGAATGCAGCAGAACCGGACGAGGTTTTGGCCGATCCAGCGCTTGAAGAACGGGCAAAGGCAATTGATATGCAATTGCGCTGTGTCGTTTGCCAAAGCCAGTCGATCGCAGAGTCAAATGCGCCACTGGCGAAGGATCTTCGCATTCTGGTTCGTGAGCGCATTTCCGCCGGCGAGAGCGATCAAGAAGTTATTGATTACATTGTCGAGCGTTATGGTAGCTATGTTCTTTTGAAACCACCGGTTCAGGGCAATACTGTCTTTCTTTGGGTGTTTCCGGCTTTTGCGTTGGTAATTGGCACGCTTGGGGTCTTTCTTGTGTTGCGCAACCAAAAGCCGACGGTCGCTGCAAAGGATGATTTGTCTGACGAGGAAGAAGCCACGGTTCAACGTATCATTGATGAGCGCGGCTGATGATCTGGTTCGTTTTTATTCTTCTGTGCGCCATTATTATTGCGTTTCTTGTAGAGCCATTTTTCCGCGGCTCGCAGCAATCGGATAATCTCGATGAACAAGATTACCTCACGGCACAGCTTGATGATATTGAGCGCGACAAAGCCGCAGGATTAATTGACGAAGCGGAAGCTGATGCAGCGCGGCTTGATGCGCGGCGACGGCTGTTGGCGGCCGCACGCGGTGATAAAGGCGAAACTGGCGGGAAACCAAACCGGACGGTCGCTCAAATCAGCACAATGATTATCGCGGCTGCGCCGATAGCGGCCCTCGCTATTTATATGGCAATTGGTAATCCTGGTGGTGAGACGAGTCAGGAAGCCACAATGATCGCGGCGCGGTCGCAGCAACAAACAGATCAGAATGCACCGCCGCTTGCGGAGTCAATTACGGCGCTTGAAGAGCGTGTTGCGGCCAATCCGGAAAATTTAGACGATTGGATTTTGCTGGCGGAATCCTATGCGCGGATGGACCGGTTCAGCGCTGCGGCACAGGCGTTTGGGAAAGCACGCGCGCTCGCGCCGGAACGCGCGTTTTTACACGCAGCCGAAGGTGAGGCCATTACGATGGCGGCTGGTGGAGTGGTTAGCGCTGATGGGCAGGCTGCATTTGACCGCGCCCTCGCGATAGACCCCGCCGAACCGCGGGCTCGGTTTTATAAGGCCCTTGGCACCTATCAACAGGATGATCCAAAATCGGCATTGGATCAGCTCGTTCGTTTGGCGGGTGAAGCGCCATCGGGTGCGCCATGGCTAACGATTGTGCGCTCACAGATCGATCTCATTGCAAATGAGCTTGGTATCGACCCGGAAAGTTTGGGTCTTGGTGCAAAAGAGGACACGGGAGTTAGCGTATTGTCTCGGGAGTCCTCGTTTGATGATTGGGTTAATGCGATCGAAGTGCGATTGGCTGAGGGTGATGTCACCGGTGCAAAGGGTATCCTCGCTGAGGCGCGGGAGCGCTATGCGCAGGCACCATTTGTGTTGCAGCAACTCGATGCCATAGAGGCGGGACTGGCCGACGGCACGCCGCGCCGTGGCCCATCGCAAGAGCAAATGGCCGCAGCGCAAAACATGTCCGCCGAAGATCGAGAGGCCATGATCGAAGGCATGGTGTCTGGTCTTGCCTCGCGCCTTGAACAGAACCCTGATGATATCGAAGGCTGGACCATGCTCGCGCGATCCTATGCGGTCTTGGGGCGTTACCGCGATAGTGCGGATGCCTACGCCAATGCGATCAAACTGGCACCCGAAGATGTAGCCTTGAGTTTAGGGCGGGCAGAAGCGCTTTTGACGGTCCTGCGTTCAGAGAACAAACCGATTGACGCAGAAACAAAAGCGGCGATCGATAAGGTCTCAGAACTGAGCCCCGAACATCCATTTGCGCTCTATTTCCAAGGATTGGCCGCGAGCCAGTCAGGCGATAAAGCGCGCGCGCGTTCCTATTGGGAAAGGCTCCTTGCAACGATGCCAGCGGATGCTCCAGAGGCCGCCAGTGTACGGAGTATGATTGAGAGCCTTTAGGCGACAAACCGGTTCGCTCAAGGCTCGATATCATCCGTCACAAAATAAGGATTGCCGTCTTCGGTCAGGAATAGCCGTTCCATTTCCGTGCGGTTAAACGGACGTGAACCCAACCGGCCAAACACCGCCATCTGGTGTCCGGTTTCGTCAACGGCGCGATCACGGTCGAGCCCTTTTGAAAGGCTCAAGGCGGGTTTTACGGTTTTCCGCCAGGCGATCAACTCGGGCTTTGGTTCTGGCGAAAAGCCATAAAAGTTTCGTTGGCTTTCGGGGCTGGTTAACTGAAGCACCTTGAGGCCGTTCTTTCCATCAGCGACATAGGCGAATAATGACGCGTTGGTCGTCGCGACGATAACGTCTTCCGCATCGTTTAATTGACCGTTTGCGGAATATTTTTGATAGATCGACGGCGTTTCGGGTTTCTCGATATCCACAATGACCAAGCCCTCTTGCTTAGCCGCGACATAGGCATAGGTCCGCGCGAGATAAAGCTTCTTCGCATTTTGGATTGGAACGACTGCGCCCGGAACAGGCTTTGGTTGTGCGAGTTCCGTAACGTCGAGCGTCTTTAAGCCTTCGGCATCGGTCACAAATAGATACCGGAATTGAAGGGCGCTGGCGCGCGGGTCATTCATTGGAATGACCGCCGTCGCCTTTGGCGAAAGCGGATTGTTCAGATCGACGACAACCAGCGCATTTGGCGTCGTAATATAGGCGTAATGGCCCGCAAGGGTGATGTGACGTGCGCCCGTCAGAACGTCTCCATCATTCCATGTTACCGCACGTTCAAAAAAGTTATTTCGCGGCTCACCATCCGCAAGTGTATTGATGTTGACGAGGATCAGGCCTTCTTCTGCATCGGTAATGACCGCGTAATTGTAAATCGGATGAAACGCTTGTTCGTCGTTCATTGCGCGCATTTCAGGGGTGTTTCGCGCGGGATCAATCGGTTGATTTGTGGCAAGCGCCATACAGGTCGCGTTCTTAGACTTTACATGTGTGTCATGCCCTAGCGGAGAGAAGGGTGCCGTGACGATACGTTCTGAGAATGACTTGTTGGCGATATTGGCGACGTCATAGGCGCGGAAGCCGCCTTTACCTTCGGCAGTGAAGAGGTATTCACCGCGTAACTGAATACAACGAACAGCGCCGCCAGTATCCTGTGTGACATTAGCGATCTCTTCGAGCGCGCCTGTTTCCCCGTTAAGGCCGTCACCAAATGCCTTGCCTCGTGTCCAATTGATCAGTTCACGATCATTACGTTCCACATGGGCTTTGTAGTAATCAGGATAGGCGTATTTTTGTAAATAGGACCCGAAAACCGCTTGCGGCTCGTCCCACTCGGTCACGCGTACGGCTTCGATACCGCCATCAAGGCCGGTCCATGCGTGCAGACCGACGAAATTAACGAAGTTTGTCCCCAAGAGGAGGAGTTGAGACATAATCGCGTTATTGTCGTTGTCGGCCGAAAGGTGGCAATCGGTGCAGGTCTTCGTTTCGGTCTTTCGCACCGTATGCGGAAAATGCGGCGCAAAGGCCTGGCTGGAAAAGCCAATTGCGGATATAGGCGGTTGTTGGGCGTAAATTCGCTCGCGATTGACATTGGTTGATGACAGCACCAATGCGGATGAAGAACGCACCGGCGCGATACTATTGTTTTTTGTGTTTTGGTGTTTGCCGAGCTGGAACATCTGATCCCGGGCGACCTGTGGGTTATAGGTCGCATAGTTGCGCGTTGTTTCGCCGTCAAAGTGATTGACCGACGTTTTCCAATTCGCTTCGATCGGAAGGTGGCATCCGCCGCAAGAGGTCGTCCACGAAAGATGGCAAGTATAACACTCCATCTCGTCGTCCTTGTGGGCAAGGTCGCCTGTGGCGCCTTTAGCGCCCCATTTCATTTGACCATCAGTGCCAAGAGAAACGGTTTTTGCCCGCGCAGATTTAGGGTTATAGCTTGGCGCGCCCGGGGTGACGGAATCCTTCACGAGGGACAATTCCCACTCAAGGTCCGGATCAATGATAGACCGTTGAACAAGCGTTTTGCGACCATTGCGGGTCAGCCATTCAAAGCGATAACGACCATCGGGGTTTTTCAATACGCTTAAATCGCGGCCATTCGGCCCGGCGGCCGGGCCGGTCGTTTTCAAGGTCGGATAGTTTTCCGCGGTGCCGTGGCAATCCTTGCAACGGATCTCAACGGCGCTTGCGACCTCACCGTGAATATATCCGTTGCCGTGGCTGTCTTGCGCGTAATGGCAATCAGCGCATTGCATGCCGACTTCCGCATGGATCGACATCATATGAACGGTCTTGCCCGGATTTTTTCCGATCTCGACAAACTTGCCTTCGTCGCCTTTGCGCCATTTCTCAGGGTCATCGGGGTCGATGATATTGCCCTCAGCATCGAGCAAATTGCCCTTACGGTCGCGCTTTAATACGGCGCGGAAATTCCAGCCATGCCCGTGATAATCGGCAAATTGCGTATCCTTGAGGTCTGGGTTCAAATCATAGACGTCCCTCAGAAAATCAAGATCCGCCCATTTCCCGCGAACAGACGCTCCTTCTGGGTTTCTGTCCAAAATTTTCCGTTGTTCGTCGATTGTCGGGTATTTCTGTTTTTCCGGCCACATGGATGGGGCGTCGGATTCATAATCCCACATCGTGTAACCGAGATATGTATTCATAAACATATTCGGCTGGTGCATGTGGCAGCTCATGCATTGCGACGTCGGAATAGCGCGGGTGAATGCGTGTTTTAAGGGGTGGCCCGGTTCGTTCCTGTTGATGGTCGGGTCAGCGGTTGTCGTTTCGCCATCACGCCCGAATTGGGTATAGGTTAGGGCGTGGCGCGGTTCACGATCATTCGCATAGACCACATGACATGACGCACAGCCTGATGAGCGATAATCGCCGGGTTGATCGTTTGTTCCCAAAAACCACGTAAACGGATCATTGAGACGGGTTTTGTGAATATTCAATACAGGGATTGCAACACGAAGCCCGGTGCCGGGGCCGCGATTGGATTGACGTATGTCAGGGCGGCCGGGCTCTTCAAGGCGTTGAATTTGGCCGGTTGGGTTCGGCAATCCGATCTCAGCGAATTGCGTGAGGATATTGCGCCCGCCCCGTTCAAACACGCGAAAGACATCCGCAGGTGGGATAACATGCCAGGTCGGAAGCGGGGCAAGGAAAGGGAGTGCGCCACGGGCCATCGCGGCCGCAGAGGGCTGGGTCGGACAGCCAAGGATATTGTCGTTGCCGGGTTCTATTGGTTCACCGGGAGAGCAAATGGCGGCGGCCTCGCCATCGCGGGTATAGGCTTCACCCAGAATATAGTTTTTAAACGGAAGAATACCATTGTTATAGGCCGCGCCGCCTAACAGCATGGCCCCCGTGGCCATCATTGAACGCTCGGCCGCAAGTATCTCTCGCATATGGCACGACCCACAGGACTCCCGCGCGACGCGATAATCAGACGGATTTACAAACCGGATAAACTCAGGGGACTCTCGGTTCAAAAGCGAGAAACTGTGCTTCGGGTTCGCTGAGCTTGGGTAATGCCAGCTATCAGGGTAGGTCGGCAATACATGCGCCTGATCGCGCGCGGTGTTATAGGCGGCGCTATCAGTATTTAACCCTGCGGCATTAATGGTTGGGTCGCCCCCGTGACAGTCGGTGCATCCAAGACGGATATCAGCGACGGGATTATGCATTGTCGGTGCGTCTGTGGCCGTGTGGCAGGTCAGGCAACCGATGCTTTTTGCGTCCGCCGCCGCTTGGTCTTGATATATAGGGGCGGGGGCCGCCGTGACTCGAGAATAATCGCGATCAACCGGTTTTTCTTCGCCTGCGGCAAAGGCATGGCTCAGTTGAGCAACCAAGAAAAGGAATATGATCAGTAAACCACGCATCAGTAGCTCAACACCACGTTGAATAGTACCGAATAATAAAGATCGCGCTTTTCGTTATTGTCATAAAGGGCATTAAATCCGTCTCCGGGTTTGAGTGCGGCACCGGAAAGGCGGAGGACGACATTCTGAATGAAGCCGGGCCGATAAATTGCTGCGCTCGAAAGGTCCCAGCCGATAGAATTGTCGATGTCACCCTGAACCCTTAGCGCTTCGAGCGTATCGGTTTTATGAAACCATAGCCGGTTGGCGTTGAGTGAAATCCGCAATTCGGGCAGGACGTCGAAATCTGCGCCAGCGCCCGCAAGAATGAGACCCGGATTGTTGAAATTCGACTGCCCTTGTTCTTTGCTCGACCGTAAATCGGGCAATAGTCCGTTTCGGCCATTGACGCCGATGACCCGGCCGCCGCCAATAAAGGGTATGCCTTGCCTTATCCAATAGCTGGTATCCGCACCGGCAAATTGCGGGTTTTCAAAAATCGCATCGAACCCACGTTCGGTGCCATCAAAGGGGTCGCCATCGCCACTTGCGATCAGGCCGGACAGGCGGAACCGCGCCCAGTCGCGATCATAAGATGGTTCAATCGCCGCGAAGTAAGAGCGGATATTCGCGCTTTCGTCCGTGAAAATAGAATTTCGATCCTTGCCAATAGCGTAATAGGCAGAGGCAGTCAGGTTTATTCTTCCGACACGTCCGTCAGCATTATAACCGAGATAGGCGGCGTCATAATTGCGACCACGAAGAGAGCCAAGAAGAGCCGGGCGCACGGGAAAACCGTTTTTGTCGATTTCGATATCGTTCCGTTCACGATTCATGTTGTAAACGGCGGTGATCTGGCTCGTCATTCCGGGAAAGGGGAGGTCCTGCCGGTATAGATTTGCGAGAAAAACGTAATCCTTTCGCGGACGAACGGTAACGTCGTTCAGGCCGGAATTGGTATCTTTCTCAAGCCGTGCAAAGGCCGCTAGATTATATTGAAAACGGTTGTTGTCGCGGTTCCCAAAAAACCGGACGCCCAGTTGGTTATCCTGGAACAGGAACCCGCGAAAATCACTGGAGAAAGGCTGAATACCAAACCGGACAGAATCAAAATCATACCGCTCGGAAACATTGCGGATGTGGTAGTCGACAAACGCCTCTTGCAACCCAATAAAGCCGTCATGGCGGTGAAGATCTTCGGATGGTTCTACATAGAGAATGCGCTTCTCTTCGACCCGCGCGAAATTATAATTAAAGACCGGCGTTAGTCGAAATTCGAGATCCTGCGGTTTATAGGCGGTTGACCCTTTAATCAGAGAAAAGCTGGTGATCAGGTTTTGATTAAACGCAAAGCTGTCACTGTCGCCAAAAACATCGAGATCGCCGGGGTCCGTTGTCGTTTGAACGCCAACCGGAATAGGAAAGGAGCGTGGTTCGGCAAAGGTATCGGAGACAATCGAGGCAACAAAAAACCAATCCTTTCCGAATATTGGCCTGTCACCTTTCAGGGTGTTTTGATTATAGGGGTCCCACCATCGCGTTTTTAAAAGTCCCAAATTTTCGGCCAATCGCCAACGATCAGGAATTGCGGGCGCGCATTCCACAAATTCACGACCGGGCGTGCGGCAATCCGCATAATCACCGATCTGTGGCGGCGGCACTGCACCGGGATTAAGCGGCGGTTCTTCCGCATGGGCAAGACCGATTGCGCAAATCCAAAATGTCATGATGGAACGTAGGGTCATTTTCTTATTTTCCCTGACAGACATTTTGTTCATCGGAATCTACAAAGGGCGTAAACGGACAATTCACATAGCGCAGCCGAACCGGCGCGCCATTGACGCTAATGGTAATTTGGTCGGCGCGTATGGCTGGCGGTGCATTTCCAATCGCGTCATTCAGACGCTCGCCCGCGCGATCAACACCGAGGAATGAAATCATATCGTCTTGATCGATACCATCGCCGGACACCCCAATGCCGCCGACCAAAGTTGAGCCGCGATAGATTGGAACACTACCGGGGAAAATCTGTATGCCGTTTTGCAATCGGTTTTGCGTGCCCGGAAGGCTGGGAATATCCGGCAGAAATGTACAGCCGACAGCCGTATCCGCACCGCCGCCAGAAACGTGAATGACATGCTCTAAAATATTTTCAACGATCAAAGAGGTCTGAAGGCCCGTCGCAAAAATATTCCATTGATCAATCGGTAGCGAGAACGGACCATTGGCAGTACCGAGTTCACCATCGGGAAAATAGGGTCGCGAGAGATTTCCGCCCGCGCGGTCGGAAAATGCGAAATCGCCGGTTAAGGCAGTCGGATCAGGAATGAAGGAGCGAATATCGGGAACATAAGACGGAACGGATTTCGTTGTGTTGAAACCGGCGATAACCGGCGGTGATGTGTTGCTGAGGTCCGATGCGGCGACGGGATTTGAAAAGAACGCTGCGGTTCTGGCTTTTTGTAATGAAACATCCGTCCCGAAGATTGGCGCGTCTGGCCCCCGGACAATCCCCAAAATCTGGCCATATGTATCAACCACCGAAATTGTCACCTGCGCGCGGCTATTTAGCGGCTGGCGAATTTGGGCGCGTGCGGCCGTCATAACCAGAAAGGCTTCCTCGAGGATCGCAGTAACTTCGGTGCCGCTGAGGGGGGTGGGGATGCTCGCACTGTCGGTGCCGCCGCTGGCGGGGTATCGATTAACGCCCGATCCATCGGACAATACATAGATATCGCTATTGCTATACTCCGCGCCGCTTGCGGGGCGAATACCGGAGGCTTCTGTACCATAGGCAGTACCCGCATAGACGCCGCCGCTACTGTCAAAATAACCGGTCACATCAGCAAGGCTGCCTTGAACACCGTTAATCGCGCTAAAACCGGGCGCGGAGGCGGGCGTGCTCATCGTTGTGGTCGTATCGGTGAAGCGCAAAAACGTTCCGTCTACGGCAATTCTGTTTGCGCGGATGTCGGCGGGCGCGATAAAGCCCGTTGATCCCGCCCAGGCGACCGCTTCTTCGTCGCTGTCATCAGTGTCGAGCGTGTCTTCGTCAAAACCATAATCATCGTCGATGACGATACCGATGCCGCCGACGACAACACCATCTTTATATAACGGAAAGCCACCAGGATCCGCCGCAAGCCCGAGCGGTGCTCGCTGTGGGCCGATTGACGGGCCGCTGGCGACCGCACGGGTGTTAAGGTCGGAACAAGGCAGCTGGCTGAACTGCACGCCAAAAAGCGGGCCGCTTTCAAGCCCCGGTGTCGTTGGCGCTGGCGGGAAATGTTCTTGAACAATCTGGCTCGCAGTGCGTGTCGAAAAGGCATTGCCGCCAGAAGAAAGATACGCGCCCGTTATGGCCTTCGATATCGCTGCCAGCGTTGCGGGAACATCGATATTTTGTAGCGATGTGTTTGGCGCATTGGGGGCGGGGCGGACCTTCGTGGTTGTTCGTGCACCGTTCATCGCAAAGACCGCAAGCACATTCCCCGAGCGGTCGACAATGGCGATGGTTGCAGGGGTCGCGCGCGCCCGCGCTTCCTCGACGGCCTGCGCGATGATTGTTTCTACTTCAACAATAGAAAGATTGCGTGACGCGGGCTTGAACAGGGGGCTGGCCGATGGCGTGGCAGGGGGCGATGTCGTTGGCGGAGGTAAAATCGTTTCATCGTCGCCGCCGCCGCCGCAGGCAGCAAGAGCGAACAGAGAGATTCCGCATATCAATCTACGTCGCCAGCGCGATAGACCCCCAACCATCAATTCTCCCTTTAAACGCGCGATTCCAAAATCGCCCGTTTCCCCGTTGTGGCTAGGCGACTATACGTAGCCATAGCCAATCATTGCGTCTGCAACACGGGCGAAACTGGCAATATTCGCTCCCGCTTGATAGTCCACAATGCCATTTCGGACCGGCGCATAGGAAACACATTGTTCGTGTATCGAGCGCATGATCCGTTCAAGCTCTTGCTCCACCTGTTCGCGGGTCCAAATCAAGCGTTGTGCATTTTGCGCCTGCTCAAGACCCGAACACCCAACCCCGCCCGCATTCGCTGCTTTCGCCGGGCCAAAGATCACATTCGCGTCTTTTAAAACGTGGATTGCCCGAGCCGTGAGCGGCATATTTGCGCCTTCGGCAAGGCATTGAATACCGTTTTTGACCATCGTCGCGGCCATGGTTTCATCGATTTCATTTTGCGTTGCACAAGGAAGACCAATCTCACACGGCACGGACCAAGGGCTTTTGCCTGAGTGATAGGTCACGCCGCGGGCTTCGTTCGCAAATTCCGAAAGCGAGGCTCGGCGGTTTTCTTTGACGTCTTTCAGGATCGCCAGCGTTTCGTCATTCATGCCGCTGGGAATGTGCGCATAGCCCCGACTATCCGATACGGTAATGACTTTTGCGCCGAGGCGCATTGCGCGTTGTACCGCATAAATTGCGACATTACCGGAACCGGATACACCAACGGTTTTGCCTTCCATCGATTTGCCATGCTTATTCAGCATTTCTTCGGCGAAGACAACGACGCCAAAGCCGGTCGCTTCTTTGCGGATTTCACTGCCGCCGAAGGATAGCCCTTTGCCGGTTAAAACACCGCCCGTGTAATGATTGGCAAGTTGTTTGTATTTGCCGAAGAGGAAACCAATCTCGCGCGCGCCAACGCCGATATCACCAGCGGGAACATCAACACTCTCGCCAATATGGCGGAAGAGTTCGCTCATCATTGCGTGGCAAAACCGCATGATTTCTGCGTCGGAGCGGCCCTTCGGATTAAAGTTCGCGCCGCCTTTGCCGCCGCCCATGGGTAGGCGCGTAAGCGCGTTTTTGAAGGTCTGCTCAAAGCCAAGAAATTTCAGGATGCTGAAATTTACGCTTGGATCAAATCGCAGCCCGCCCTTATAGGGGCCCATGGAAGAATTGAATTGAACCCGATAGCCCTTATTCGCATGCGGAATGCCTTGATCATCTTCCCAGACAATACGAAAGCTGACGATGCGATCAGGTTCGGTCATCCGTTCCAGAATTCGCGCATCGCGATATTTTCGGTTGTCGAGGTAATAAGGCATAACCGTTTCTACAAACTCAAACACCGCTTGATGAAACTCGGGCTCATAGGGATTGCGACGGATAAGCCCGTCCATAAAGTCATCAATTTCTCGCACTACCACAGGACCGCTTCCACTTCCGACAGAAAATTTTTGGGTATTCGTCGGAGGGCTTTTATGAGTCACAATTTGTGACGTCATGCTTTTTTGCGCCTTTTCAATTGATTGAATAGAAGCGGTTTTTTCTGATGGTTCTGTTTTCTTGCGCCAAAACATATGATTCCCCCCCGCGACCCAATTTCCGCAGCACCATCAAGTTTATATGATGCAGGCCAGCCTGCCTATCGCATATTCCAATTTTATTGCTCTATCTGAGCTGAAATCTCGAAGAGTGCCGACCTGAACGCACCATACTGAAAGGCGTAGGGCCCTTGGGCTGCGTTACTTGCATTTTCAATCCTGCTGGTGATGGCGGAATCGGTCATATCTAGTGCTGCGCTTAGCCGTTGAACAGCAAACAAGGCCTGTTCAGCGGCGGTATAATTCGTGTACAGACGGGATGTGTCCGCGCTCACAATCTCACGCAGGACTGATTTTACCAAAGCCGGGTTAGACAGATCTGTGTTCATGATGCGCTCTGCCGAAGCCGCGGCGGTGATACGTAATGCTTCTGCGGCCGTTCTGAATTGGCTACCGCTATGTTGAGATGCGGCGTGCAGAACCCGGCCTTCATTTTCGAGCTGCGTTGCCAATGCCGGGTCGATGACACGCATCGCCGCCACCAACATAATCAAATTCGCATCATTTAAGATGGGTGCGCCGGGGCCGAGAGATCGACCGGGATTGGGCCGCCAATCAAGATCGTTTGTGCCGTTCGATATGGGTTGATGGCATGCGTGACAGTCAAAGAAGACAAGTTCGGGAAATGCACCGGCGCGACCTGTATTATTATCAATCAATAATTCTAAGGTGCGCTCAAGCGCCATTGCCTGTCCGACGGCCCAGACCTGGGTGCCGGGCGCGACGGTTTTGCGGTCTCGATAGTCGGCGTCAACCCGATGGTGTTTTTGAATGGTCGTGTAAAGATCAAGTTCAAATTTCAATCGCGGATGACCGGCCCCCATGATGCGGTGATTGACGAACTGGTTTTCGTAACTCGACCCAAGGTGACAGCCGAAACACAATCGCGCCCGTGCGACTGGGTCTTCAGTTGGGTAGAGACCGGCTTCTATATTTTTCTCATGGCCTGCGCCAATGCGATGAAAGGCAAGCCAATTCTGCGCGCCCCCATGACACGCCTCGCAACCGACACCGTCGCTAATTTGAAAACGCTGAGATCGTTTTGCTGCGGGTACATTATCTGCGTGGCAATCAAGACATTCGGCGGCCTGTTCCGCGGGACCAACCCCAAGATTATTCGCGATCCGCTTGGCGTGTGGGGTTAGCAAAACCTCATAAGCGCGGGAGTGCGCGCCTTTTTCGGTGTTTGAACGCCATTGGAAATATTCGTTCTGCCCAACGACGGGGCCTGCGCCATCGCCAGTGACCTGATCACCGTGGCACCCGGCGGTTGCGCAACTGGCAACGCCCGTATGATTTAATCCATCAACAAAAGGCACGGGGTGAGGCTGCGCCTTCGCGATCGCCGTAATGCTCAGTAGGAAAACAACCGAGGTCGTAATTGCGCTGATCAATTTTATTAATTTACTGGTCATTGGGGCCACCGATTCATTGCTGCGCGCGGTTTCCGGGGCATCATCGGATGAGCGTCATCGCCATCGTCATGATAAATGTGGCAGGTGAGGCAATCGGATTCAATCGTCGATTGCCGTGCCCGATCATCGTGACACGTACGGCATGTGGTGATTGATGGCATCAATACATCATCTGCGGTGCTTGATTGCTCGGCCCGATGACAGGTGACGCATTCAAGATTGCCGGTTTCGTGCGATTTATGACTGAAACGGGCCTTTGGCAAATAATCCGTCATAAGATGAACCGGCTGAATTTCGATGTTCGCCGATTGGCCGGGGTCGCGGTTATCATGGCACTTTTGACAAAGACCATCTTCAGAGAAAATCCGCGCGATATTCCGCTCCGTTGTCTCTCTTGCATTTTCCAAGGCTTGTTCGCGCAATCGCGCGCGGCGATTTCGGGCTTCGGCGCTGAGCTGCTGGTTCAAGATGCCTGTGCGTTCGTCTCCAAGCAGCATTGTCGTCGCTTGCGCGAGATAGAAATCTTCCAACACGCGACGGACTTCCGCAGGCTCCCCATGGGGCAGGTTACGGACCGCGCCATCCGTGGCGGCGAAGGCGAGGGAGTGGCAATCAGCGCAATGAGTCTTCATTTCTATTGGTTTGAAAAGCGCCCCGGCCTTGTCGGCTTCATGGCAATTCGCGCATTCAAGGACCTCCCCATATTTCGCCCGTATGGGTGCCGGCAAAGTTTCGATTTTTCGGATCACTTCTTCGTCGCGCAGGTGCAGATCATGCGGGAAGGTGAGGCCGTTATTTTCTTTCGGGTGTTCGACCAAAGAAATACGGTCGATGGAAACCGGATCGGATTGCGGGTTTTTCACGATTGCGGGGCTGAACTCCGGATGATAACGCGAAAAATTAATGACATTTACGAGCTTTGTATCGGGCACGCGCTTATCAAGATCCGTGTGGCATTCGACGCAAAAAGTTGAATTCGAAGGTAGTACCCCTTCGGTGCCGTTATGTTCGAAATGGCAAGAGCCGCAGCGACCGGCCGGAATATTGAATCCGTCCCGCACACTGCTCATCCAGCTTTTATTCGTGTCGCCAAACACATTCGCGGCGGTCATTATTTCTGGCTTCGCGTGATCGCCCATTTTTTCATGGCAGGAAAGACAAGTCTCATCGAGGACACGGGTGAATGGCTTTACATGGCACGAGCGACAATCATTTGTGAGGTTGGCATGAGACGAGGAAATTGAGCCGGCCATCCACGGATCGGTTGTTTTATGAGCAATCTTGTCGGGCAAGGTTTGGCTTGCGATTTCGGGATTGTCCTGCTTTGCGCGAAAATGCAGCCCGATTGGTAGTGCAAGAAAGGCAATTAAAATCAGCAGAATGGCAGACCATGCCGTTAAGCGTTTATCCGGCGCATACCCTTTCATTCCGAATACGGAATTCTCATCACGTTCGTCGCTTGTGGGTGTTGGCGGTTCGACCAGTTCGAACGTCACCAATAGATCACCCGCTTTTTCCATCGGCGCGAGTTCTATTTGATATGGTCCAATTCTTATGATCGACCCATCGCTTAGATTAATATCGCGGCGGCGGATTTGCGTACCATTTACCCTGACGCGGTGATCGCCATTGGCTTCAAGCCGGACCTTGGTCGGTGATATCTGTGTCAGCGTTGCGTGATGAAGGCCAACACGTAAATCGGCGAGATGAACATCGCAATCGGTCGCGCGGCCCAAGGTGATATCGCGCTTGTCGTATATCGTGGGCCGGACTGTGATGCGCCCGCCGGGTCTTCTTTTTATGAATTCAATTCTGATTGCCATATCACATCACCAATAGAAAAATACGCTGATGATGTGCGCTGTAAGCGCCGCAAGCAGGGCAAAGGAAACAGGGACGTGGAAATATAACCACAACTGCAAGAGGGTTTTGTTGCGGATATGTTTCCGGGTACGTAGTAAGAGTGCGGATTTACGATCCAGAATCGCGATGACATGTTCCAAGGGGTCGCGCATGTCCTCATCGGCAGAGGCTAATCCCTTGCGTAATCGCTTTGCCGCGCGTGTGGTTGCGCACCGCTTTTGAATATCGCTCAACGAAGAAAACAATCCGGGTTTTATCTTCGTTTTTCGGATCGCATTTTTTATATCACCCAGATATTTCTGATCGAGTGGCTGTGCCGCTTCGTTTAATTCCCGGTTGAGTGCTCTTATCGCTTCGAGCATTTCGCTTTGGGTGCGATGGGCGCGATTATCGCTCATTTTGCGCGGGACGGTGGCGTAAAAATATATGCCGACAAAGCCAGACAAAATGACAAACACCATCAGGCCATAGGCGAGGGTGTGAATATTCAAGCCAAATTGAAATCCGGTGTGAAGGGTCGCCAAAACCAATAACGAAGAACCCAGATAAACATGGGCCGAGGTCCAGCCTTTCAGGCTCCAATGACCGGGTGTGATCGCCCGTTTGCGCATCCCGAGCAGCATTAGCCAGACGATGAGCAATGCGGAGATGGTTCCCAGCGTATAGCCTAGCCAGCTTCCGCCATTTGGGCGCGGCGATACATCGGCAAAGAGATAGGCGACAATTGCCAATATGCTGATGCCCAGCGCAATTTTAAAATAGCGATAGCGCTTATGACCCAGAAAGCCTTCATGGCCAATGGGCATATCCGATCTTCGACTGGAGGAAGAATGCGCCATCGCGTTAATCCGAGCCCTCCCCAGCTAACGAAAGATAATCATCCGGGGACACACGATTTGCAGCCCCCGTTGGGCAGGCCCGAACACAGGCGGGGCCGCCTTTTATGCCTGCGCACATATCGCATTTTACGGCCTTTTTGGGGGCGTCATCGTCGCCTTTACGATGGTTCGAAATCCAATCTTTATCAGGCTGGCCGGGGCCGGGACCAATACCAAATGCAAGCCATGACAAAAGACCGGGCTTCTTTGGCGGAACGGCCTCCATTTGAATAACGCCATAGGGGCAGTAACGCTGGCAGTTACCACAGCCAATGCATTTTTCGTCGATGAACACTTCGCCGTCCGGCCCGCGATGAATTGCGTCCGGCGGGCAGTCGGTCATGCAGTGGGGATGTTCGCAATGCCGGCAAGAGGTCGGAACATGAATATAGGCATAGGAATTACCGGCCTCGCGGTCGAGACGTGAAATACCTTCATGCGCATCAGCGCAGGCTTTTTCGCAATTATCACAGCCCACACACAATGTTTCATCAATGACCAACGCATCCGTCGCTTCAGACAAACCTTGTTCCTCGAGCAGGAACCGCGCCACTGACGTGTGCATGTCAACGACCGAGGAAAAGCTCTCGCGTTTGGCTTCGATATAGTCATTGAGCTTGCGCCGATCCGCGACCAGCCGTTCAACCGATTTATATAGGGTCGGGTTTTCTGAAAGGAGCCGCTCAAATATCTCGCCGGGCAATCGCACAACATCGGATTTTATTGCGGCACGGACGGTTGCGGTCCGCAGACCGTTATAAAAAAGCGCCATTTCACCGACATAATTACCGGCGAGAACGTAAGACAGGAAAACATCTTTCCCGCCAATATGTTTTTCAACGACAACACTGCCGGAACGAATGATATAAATATCGGTTGAGCGTTCGCCTTCGTTGATGAGCGCTTCACCGGCTTTGAAATGTAAAAGCTCCGCTTGATCGATAATCAAGTTGATGCCTTCGCGGGGGAGCAATTGGCCAAATATCTGGCCAACCTGGCGTTCGGTGGAAATGCGGTCCATGCGGCGACGAACACCGGGGACAGACGCCATTAGCTTGAGAGTCGCGTTTCGCGGAATTTCGAGAAGCATGGTTGGCTCGGCCGCGCGAACCGTCGCGGTACGGCGGCGGCCAGAAATCAGACCCAATTCACCGAAAATATTTCCGCTTGGGATCGGGACAGTTTTGCGCTTGTCTTTATCGTCGACTTCGACCGCAACAGAACCATCGACAATCGCAAAAATTGACGATCCGATATCATTCTTTTTAACAACGAGCTCGCCGGGTTTCTTGTAATGAATCGTGGATGACAACAGAAATTCGCGCATTTGCAGCAGCGATACATCAGTGAGAACATCAACGCGGTCCCGAATAAAGGTGAGCCAATCATCGACGCTTCGCTCTTGTGGTGCTTCGCGGAAGAGTTCTTCCAATAGCGGTGTGTCGGGCGGCTGTAATTCGGTGTTTCCGGCAATGAATTCAACCACATCGTGGCCTTGATTCATGCAGTGTTTAATCAAGGGAAAACCGGCAAGCGCGCCGATAATATAAAGGCCGGGTACGGTGCTTTCATATTGCGGCGTCAAGACGGGGAAGGCTTCGCGGTCCGGCCCGGTAAATTCGACGCCAGCGGCTTCGACGAATTTTCGCGGCGGGGCCGCGCCCAGGCGCGCGATAATCCGGTCGCAGGGCAGGCGCGCTTCACCGTCTTTGGTGTCAACAACCGCAACCCAAAGGCTTTCACCTGAGCCGCCTTGTTCGAGGCGGATTAATGATGCTTCTGTTATGAAATCGAGCCGACCGGAATCGCGCGCCGCATATAAAGCCTGAACATTGGCTTCTTTTGAACGCGGAAACCCATCGGAACGTTGCAGAAGCGTTACGACATTGCCCTGTTCCGGGTCAGCCAGCCCAAGCGCGTTTTCGATCCCGGCGTCGCCGCCGCCTATAACGATGATATTTTCGTCGTAATATTCTTTTGGATCGTCGAGTTGATACTGCACCCAAGGTTGATCCGTTCCCGGATTTTTGAGTTTGTTTGGATTACCCTGAACCCCAACGGCCAGGACGAGAAATTCGGCGTTGATGATCTGGCCATTTGTCAATGTCAGGCGAAAATCTCCGACGCTGCCTTCAATCGCAGAAACGTCCGAATTTAGTTTGACATTGAGCTTCAGGCTATCGGCGTCGACATCCCATTGGTCGATAATAGATTCGCGCGAACCTGCTTCGAATTTGATATCAGAGCGGACAGGCAATTGGTCCGGAGTCGCCATAATATATTTGCCGCGCTGATATTTGAAAATTGTGTCGGAGAGGTGATCGGTTTTTTCCAACAAGACATGCGATATCCCACGCGCAGCGGCGCGACCCGCCGCGCTCAGCCCTGCAGGGCCAGAGCCGACTATGGCGATCTTCACGGTTTCCAACAGTTTTCCCACCCCAGCCTTTGATCAGCATATCTAAAATTATTGGTGCGATCCAGCGCAGGCACCGTTTTCGATATGTACGCAAATTGATCGTTTTTATTATCGCGAACCCAATATGCCCGTTCGTATGTAAAGCAAACAACCTATAAAACTATCGTTAAAGCCTTCTTGCGTTCGCGCGGAAGTTGGGCGTAACCTTTTGATTTGGTTTTCGTGTATTGATGTACCGATTAGTTTACTTTTGCAATGCAAACGTGGTCCTATGGCCTACGCAATTGTTGCGCTGCGGTAGCACGAAAAATATTAAGCGCCGAACGATTGTCGGCGAACATCGCGGGGGAGCGATTTTTCAATGGAAATGAGCGATATCCAGTTCGTTTTTATGATGCTGGTTATTTTTCAGGCCAAGCAGCTAATTGGCGACTATCTATTGCAAACCGGATGGATGGTGCGCGGAAAATCAAAATCCGGGCCCGGATTCATAATTCCGCTTTCTGTCCATGTGAGCGTTCATGCGCTGATGACGCTGGCCATAATGCTCGTCTTTAATCCGTCCCTTTGGTATCTCGCGGCGCTCGATTTTGCGGTGCATTTCAGCATGGATCGAATCAAGGCTAGTCCGCGCCTTTTCGGGCGGTACACAGACGTAAACAAGCAATCTTTCTGGATTCCATTTGGATTGGATCAGATGGTCCACCACCTTACGCATTATTTCATTATCTGGAGTTTGGTCTCTTTACGGTGATTTTCCGGGGTGATTTCCGACTTCAAGCAATGGCAATAGGTCAGATGAAATCGGGCCGATTTATTATAGAAAATGGTTGCGACTGCATGGGGCGCGGCGCATAGTCAAATAGAAACTCGGTTAATGCTATTGCAGTGCGAAAAATCCAATTTTCTCACTTTTGTGGGGAAGCGTTAACATATATACGAGCATATAGCGGTTGGACGTTCCTGCTGATTAATCAATCGATTAGCGGTCGAATGTTCATCGAAACGGGCTGGGGGAATACCAATAATGGCAGCATTACGCGGTAATGTTACGGCATCTCTAATCGCATTCGCTTCTTTATGCGTGGTGGCGACCGGATCTGCTAACGCACAGGAGCCAGAAGAATCTGCGCGCGAAGCGGCTGATCGGACGCTAACGGAATCGCTGGAGCGCGAAGATACGCGCCGTGATTATAGCGGCGGAACGATCAGCTTTGAACAAGTTCTAGCGGCACCCGATGATGTACGATTGAACATCGCCTACGCGCGAGATCAGATCGCGGCGGGAGACCTTAAAGAGGCGAGTGCAACGCTTGAGCGGGTTCTACTTCTTGAACCTCAGCTTTACGACGTGCGTGTTCTTTACGGATTTGTGCTTTATCGATTGGGTCTATTTGATCGCGCGCGCTATGAGCTGGAACTGGCGATTGCTAGTGGTACGCTGACGCCGACCATGCGTGCAGAAGCGGAAACCTATCTCAGCCGTATCAAATACCATCAGCGAACAACACGGGGCACATTCACTTTAACGACCGGGATCGAATGGGATCATAACCGGAATCAATCGCCGTCTAGCGGCATTATTCTGTTTCAGGACATTCCCTTTGATGCCAATCCGCGCGTGAGTGATGTCGCGCATGTGCTTTCGCTTCAGGGACGCTTGGTCCACGACCTGGGATCGCAAGAGGGTCACGTCCTCCATGCGGATGCGGGATATTATCGCTCCGATAAATTCGAATTCGATAGTCTCGATCTTGATGCCGTATCTTTAGCGCTTGGCGGTACCTGGTACGCGGGGAACTGGTCGATCACGCCGCGTGCCCGTGGCGGTTTTTTCTGGCTGGATGGCAACGACTATCTGCGCACGCTGGGCGGCGAATTAGAGGTTGCCTATCGGTTTAACCCGCGCATGAAGTCTTTCGCAGCGATCCGTGTCGAGGATGAGGATTTCCGCGCGACACCGGGTTTTGCGTCTGCGGTTGAGCGTTCGGGCACCCGGTGGACGACCCGTGGCGGTATCGCATGGCGGCTTAGTCCGACGCAAACGATCACTGTTGCTGGCCTTTACAGCAACAAGGATGCTGCGCGCACCTATGAGGCCTATGACCGGTATGGCGTCAATGCGCAACATAGTTGGCTTTTGGGACTCGGTGCCTTTACGCAAATTGGTGCGTGGGCTGAGCGTTCAGATTATGAAGCGAATGATCCGTTCGTGTCTGCAAATGTCCGCGAGGAATGGCTTTACCGCGGCAGAGCAACGATCGGCGCTCCCTTGTCACTGTTCTTCCCGGGCGCGCCTGACGGCGTAAAATCCATCAACCTCATCGCGCAATATGAGTATGAGACCGTCGATTCGAATATTGCGAATTATGACTATGACACACACAAGATTTCATTCTTGTTGTCGCGTCGGTTCGCATTTTAGGAGGGCGAGATAATGAAGTACCCAGTATCAAGATCGGCTTTCCTGACTGCAAGCTCAATGATTGCCTTTGTGGCGCTTTCGGTTTCGGCAAATGCCGCGAAATGTTTTGACAAAAATACCGATAACCCAAAAGCGGGAAATGCGACTGCGGTCGTGGGGCCTATCGTTGACCTACGCAGCGAAGATGAAAGCGAGTTCAGCCGGCCTGAAAATGGCGCAGATCTATTTTCTGGCGATCATGTGCGAACCGGTGACGCTTCGCACCTCCAGCTAAAGCTTTGTGACTGGAGTACCTATACATTCTCGCCAAATTCAGATGCGACGATTAACGAGTTTTATGATGCGGCGGGCGCTGGGCGCAGACGCGCGGTCAATTTTGTGCGGGGTGGCTTCCGTTTTGCCTCGGGGCGCGACACGGAACCCGGTTCAACCGAAATTGAGTTGCAAGACACCGGCGTCACCATGGGTGTCCGCGGCACGAATGTCATTCTGGTGGAACTTGATGGGGCAGTTTACGCGCTGCTCGAAGGGCCAATTCGCGAAAATAGTGGGTTGAGCCCACGCGGGCTCGTCGATTTCTGGACCGATGACAATCGAAACGCGATTACAGCGTCATTAAAGCGTCCGGGGTTTGCGGTTCGCATTGATGATAATGGCGTGTCTTTGCCTTTCCGCGCCGATGACGATTTGCTGCGCCGGATTTATCAGGCCTTTGTCCCAGCGGTGCCGGAAGGTGAAGGATCAGACACCGACTATGCCGGTAATCCGGTCAATGAATCAGGGCAGGGCGCACAAGAAGGTGACCCCGCGAGCAATACCTCAAACGATCTCGCGCAAAACGAAGATGAAGGTACGGACCAATATCCGACCGAAACGCCCGGCGAATCTGAAGGGCCGATTGTGCCGCCGCCAGTGGTCATTGAAGTTGGAGAGATTTTACCGCTCGACGCGCTGGAAGATTTCGCTGCCGCGCAGACTGCAGTTGATGGTCACATATTTGCGATCGCCGATGCGCAGCTGTTTGTTGATAACGGTACCGGTGCCCAGCTAGAGGATGAAGGGGTCGCGATTGTTCAGCTAACGGTTGATTGGGCGTCACGGACGATTGCGCCCGAAGCGTTGGCGTCCTTCGTCGTTTTTGATTTTTCCGTGACTGACGCAAGTCAGATAACCCCGGATGAAGATTTCTTTTTCCCGGAGGAAATCGGCAAAGCCTATCTCGACCAGATGATTGCCGATGGCGCTATCCCGTTTTCGGTTGGCGAAAATGATTTCGCGGTCTTCCCAACGCAAATCTATACCTTCACGATCCGTCAGGGGGCGAATGATACCGTAACAGTCGATGTGGACGTCGATGCTTCGGTCACCGATCAACAAGGCACAACCTATAACGGCACGGCAATGTTGACGGATCTTCAGGTCCTACCGGGGTCGGGTGATCTAGCTTATTTCGAATTTCCGCTCGCCAGTGTGCTAACGATTGACGACCTTGATATGGCCGGCATGCAGCGCGGTCCGGGCGCAATATTATTGCGTGGTTCCGGTGCCGGTATGTTGACGACATTGGGTGTTCCGACGGTCGTTGATGGTATCATGGCGGCCCAGATTGAGCTTGATTACGGCAACCGGACCATTGGCGGCGGCGATTCCTATATCGCGTTCACGAGCCCCGCGAGTAATGAAATCGGCGGCGCGACAACCACAAACTATATCGGCCTCGATCAGGCGGTATCATTTGATACCGGGCTTTTCGATCTGGCGTTCTTCCCGATTAATTCTCTTTCAAGTGATCCCGATGTCCTTAAAGGGCAGGCGCTGGTCGCTGACGGTGAAGGTATGGGCTATGCGGATATTGCGGCGCTTTTAGGGGATAGTGGCGGCAATCATTTCTATCGCGAGTTCGAACTTTTTGAGGCATTTGGTTTGTTAGGCAGCAATGCGGTTTCGACAATCGCAGGGCTTGAGGGGCAATCCGGTTTAATCGAATCCGCTTTCGATGTCGCGCAAGGAACCACCTTCCGGTATGAGCAAACTCAGTTCACGGGCCAGCCGGGTGATGCAATTGTCACATTGCCGAATGGTTTGCCGATCTTTGGTACGTCGGAAATCTCTTTGGATATTAATTTCGGTAACCGCACCATCGGTGGCGGCGGGTCTTTCGTCTTTGTAGATGTGGAGGACCCACTTGCGAATTACAGCCTCACACTGTTTGAAGGGATCAATGCGATCAGCTTTGATGATGCGACCGAAGGGCTAGGCGTATTTGGTCTCGATGCTGAAGATTTCGCAGGTAACAACATAAACTCAATGTTGATCCTGTTGCATGATGGCCAAACGGTCGGTCCCGGTGAAAATGCGGATATTTATTTCGATTTCACCGATGGCGCTGACGGTGCCGGTGAGGGCGTTATTGAAAGCATTCCGATCCGGGCCGGCGCAACACCGCAGGGTTGATAATGGCGGGGTGGCGCAAAAATATACTCGGTCCACGCGTTGCCGGGATCTTCGGTGCGATTTTGGCTCTCGCGCTGATTTTTCAGCAACCGACATTAATCAATGTCGCGCGTGACCGTGTTTTCGATCAATTCCAACGCTTTTCGCCGCGCCATTATGACGAAAGCCCGGTTCGGGTTGTCGAGATTGATGACGCCGCACTGGAGCGATATGGCCAATGGCCGTGGCCGCGCCACCGATTTGCAACATTGGTTGATAAACTCAACGAGGCCGGTGCCGCAGCGATTGTCTTTGATGTGATCTTTGCGGAACCTGACCGGACAAGCCCCGGCAATGTCGCATCGGGCTGGCTTGATCGGCCAGAGCTATCGCCAATTAAATCTCAGCTTGGTGCGGCAAATCTCGATGAAGTTGATCACGACCGGCGATTTGCGGCGTCTCTTGCGGCGGCACCGACGATTTTGCATCTAACCGCCCGTGCCGGCGGCTCGGATAGCGATTGCCCACCGGCGCTTTCAAAAGTGCAAGGCATGACAGCGAATGAACTTGCCCGCGTCGCGCCGAGTTTTCGCAATGTCGTGCCGGCTTTGCCAATCTTTCGTGAAGCGGCAAGCGGCGAGGGATTTGCCCGTGCGGCCCTCGCAGATGATGCCATTGTTCGATCCGTGCCGTTGATTGCGCTTGCCTGCGATGGCGCAGAGATTTTCCCAAGCCTCGCGTTAGAGGCGTTGCGGGTCGCGGCACCAAGACTAGATCCGAAATTTGCGCCGACCCCTTTCGTTAAAGCGGCGGAAAAGGGCCCTTGTCGCATCCACGTAACCGGCGTGGCGCAGGAATCAGTTTCTGAAGTCATCTTATGTCGGTTGCGTTTTCCGACGACCGATGATGGACAACTCTGGATACATTATTCCGGGATCGAGAGCGTCATGAAGCGGCGTCTTTCGGTCGTCGATATTCTTGATGGAACGCCCGATGAGATTTCCGATGCGGTGAAGGGCCGGATCGTAATGATCGGTGCCTCAGCTGAGGGCCTGCGCGATGTGCTCGTCACGCCGATGGGTGATGACCGTCCGGGTGTGCATATCCATGCCGAGGTAATTGAACAGGCTTTGGCCGGTGAAACCTTGTTCCGGGCGTGGGGGATCATGCGGCCCATCGAGATCATCTTAGCGCTCATCACCTCGCTATTCTTGTTATTGGTCTTGCCTCGGATTGCTGCGGCGACTGGTTTCGTGATTTGGGTTTTACTCAGTGTCGGAACGATGGTTGGTTCTTATCTGGCCTTTTCCGCTTCGGGTTTATTGCTTGATCCGGTGACGCCCAATCTGGTTTTGGGCGCGTCCTTTCTTTCGGCCTTTGTCATCATGTTCCAGCAGGAACAGATTGCGCGAAAATTCATCCGTGGGGCCTTCGGGAAATTTCTCTCGCCGCTTATTCTTGACCGGCTTGAAAAAGATCCGAGCCTCTTAAAGCTCGAAGGGGAACAGCGAGAAATCACGGCGTTCTTTTCCGATATTCGCGGATTTACCTCGATCTCCGAGGCGCTTTCACCGCCACAGGTGACGGCGATGCTCAATCAATATTTTACGCCGATGACCCGTATCGTCGTCGAGCATAAAGGTCTTGTCGATAAATATATGGGCGATGGCCTTGCGGCGATGTGGAACGCGCCAATTGATGTGGACAACCATCCGGCACAGGCCGCGCGGGCAGCGCTCGCCATGTTGAAATCACTGGATGATCTCAATGCGTCATGGCGCAGGGACAAAGCTCTCGGCTTGCCGGAAATTAAAATCGGTATTGGTCTGCATACGGCCGAAGCCCGCGTCGGTAATTTTGGCTCGGAAGACCATCTCGAATATTCAATGCTTGGCGATATGGTCAATCTCACCTCGCGCCTTGAATCGCTCACCAAGGAATATGGCGTGCCGATCATCATGTCGGAAGACACGCGAAATCGGATACCGGAATTCGCTGCCGTGCCGCTTGGGACGTTCACGGTGAAAGGGCGGAGCGATCCGACCGTCATCTTTGCGCTGATCGGCGATGAAACGGTCGCGGAAAAGCCGAGTTTCCAATCCTTCCGCCAGTCCTTTGAGAGTGCAGTAATCGCCATCGACGAGGCGGAACCCGATCTGGCGCTGGAGCATTTCGAAAATTGCCGCTCTGGCGACACTTTTGGCATCGATCAGGCGATTGAGCGCTTCTGCGACCAGGCCAGAGCGCTGCGTCAGATGAGTTAAGCCCCGATTTAATACTTTAAAGCACTGAAAAACATAAGAAAAAGCCGATTTCCGCGCAGAAGTCGGCTTTTTTGTTAACGAATTGCGCCTGCCTGTGATGCCCGTCACAGCGAGAAATCAGGCCCTCTTCTAATGTCTGTTCATCGGCGGTCGGGAGAGACCGGAACGGGAAACAGGAGAGAAGATCATGGGCGTTATCGAAATCATCATCATCGGTTTCATTGGCCTCAATGCCGCGCTCGGACTTTCTGTCCTCCTTCCGGTTGGCCGTTGATACCGCAGGTCGCGCCAATTGGCCGGCTTGCTACCAGACAGCAGGGGGAGACCGGCGCGTCCCTATTGGGGGAGAGGGACGCGCCGCGCTTCTTGAGGAAAAACAAAGGCTTATAGAAATTTTGCGAAATGCACCGAAGCTGTGACGGACATCACAGCGCGAAATCAGCGGGAGGCGTAATTTCTAATCATCGGCGGTCAGGAGAGACCGGAACGGGAAATGGGAGAGAAGATCATGGGCGTTATCGAAATCATCATCATCGGATTTATCGCACTGAATGCAGCCCTTGGTCTTTCAAGCCTGATCATGCTGAACCACTAACCGAACGCCCCAAGAGGTCATGGCCCGCCCCGCCATGGCTTCTTAACTGAAACGGCGCGTCCTTTGGGGGAGGGGCGCGCCGTCTCTTTTTGGGGGCTAGCGCGACAAGCGAGTATAACTCTAATAAGCTGGTAGAAAGCCAAGGGGAGTTATACGAACGCGTGCCAGAAAACAGCAGTTTGATTTGGGAATTGAAACGTCACCCGTTTTTTGAGGCCTTGTCTGACGACAAGCTCACCGGGCTGCTTGATGCTGCGCAAACGGTGGTGTTCGCTGCGCGGAAACAGATTTTCGCCCAAGGGGATGAAAGTGACTGCCTTTACATCATTCTCTCTGGCCGCGTGAAAATCAGTGTCTTTTCCGATGGCGGCAAAGAAACCGTTCTGGCCTTTATGGGCGAGAATGAAGTGCTCGGTGAAATGGGTGTGTTTGATGGCGGTCCGCGCTCGGCTTCTGCGAGTGCGCTTGAGAAAACCCGTGCGCTGCGCCTTTATCGCCGGGATGTGCTCGATTTTCTGGAGCGCAATCACGGCGTCGCTCTTCAGATTATTTCGGCCCTTTGCAAGCGCCTGCGCCACACCAACTTTTTGCTTGAAGATATCGCAACCCTACCGGCAGCGCCGCGACTGGCGCGGGCATTGCTCCGAATTGCGGAGGTCTATGGCCACACAGATGACGATGGCGCGCTGCAAATTGATATGAAATTGTCTCAGGGCAATTTGGGGGCGCATGCGGGGATGATGAGAGAGAACGTCAATCGACAGCTTAAAATGTGGGAGGCCGAAGGGCTGGTGCGCCAGGAATCGGGGATCATCACGCTGATAAAACCCGAAGCCCTCAGGCATATTGGCGAGGAATAACCTCCGATGATGAATATCAGGCGTGACGACACCCATGGCTATATGGAGATCGAACTATTCGGCGCTTATCAGGTCGAGCGTATGCCCGAGCTTGTGGAGAATATGCGCGAATTAGCGACCCAGCATCGTTTTATCAGCTGGCTTGAGATACATCACGGCAAACCGCAAAATTTGTTTTCCGCGATGATGAAAACCGCGAGCGCAAGTGAAAATCCCGATGACTATGCTTTCGTCAGACAGATGCGTAAATTTGCATTGGTCAGCGATAATCCGGGAATCATGTTTCGGATTTTCGAGTTATTCGCACGCGGATCACATATCAAACTAAAGATTTTCCCGATGCATGAACGCGACCGGGCGCGGCTTTGGATCGAAGAGCCGCACCAAACTACGCAGTCGTAAGCCCGCGTTGGTCTTCGCGGCCCATCGCCAACAGGTAGGGGCTTTCCTTTTGAAGGGCCGAGAAGTCTGATTTCGACGTAAGCCCTTTCCAGCGATGGCTGATCAACTCTTGTGCGATCGGCGCGCCCAAGGTCGAACCCGGTCCGGCCAATATCAGGCAATCAGGCGCGAATTCCTTTATCGCGACCTCGATGGACTTTGAGAAATCATAGGTCTCAACGATCTGATCACCGAGTGTATATTGATAAAGCGCATCAATATCGCTGCCGCCGTTCGACCAGATTTTACCGCGGCCATCTATCATCGGTATGTCTGGCGCATGGAAAAGGTCTTTACCCAAATGGCTGAAAGCCGCTTTGGATACATGGTCAAGAAGCGGCGTGTGGAACGCGGCGTGACGCGCGAGGCGGAATGGATAGCGGCCTTCCGCTTGTGGTAGCGCTTTTTCCATTGCGCTCATGCCCGCTTCATCGCCCGCGAGAACGGCCATGCCGCCAAGCCGGATCGAAAGATAGGCATGTCCTTCGGTTCGGCCTGCATGGAGCGCTTCGCCGATGGCCTTTTCGTTGGCTTTGCTTGGCTTCCATTGCTCATCGACAAAGGGGTAAATCAGCTGACCGCCTACGCCTTCTTTTTCCATCAATGCGCCCATCGTATCGACGAGGCGAATGGCATTCGCGGGCGGTAAAGCATTGGCCGCGGCGAGCGTTAAATACCAGCCAAGTGAATTTCCGCATACGGCCGTAATATCAAACTCATCGCGGTCGATGCTGGCGAAGTCCGCCAAGGCGCAGGTGTAAATCAAGGCTGAAGCATTGACGCTCGACGCATGTTTTGATGCGGCGTAGGATTTTGCATTATCAAGCTCGGAGATTGGCGTCCGGCCAGCATCGCGCCGCCATTGATCGACACCGGCAATGAACGCTGATTTATCGCTGTGATACCGGTTCAGATAGCCAAGCTCGTCTTTGCCATAGGTGCCCCGTCCGGGAAAAATAACGACGGCTGATTTTTTCATTGGTTTGCTGCCTATTTCTTGCCGGTGGCCAACAGGTTTGTCGCCGCGTCGATAATGTCGTCAACGCTGATCAAGACTTCGTCCGCAGCGGGGCCGAGGGGGATAAAGGTATCATCGCCATTGATCCGCGCGAGATTGTAATTGCTGTTCCGGTCGCTCAGCTGTGCGATAATTTCTTCGCTTGGCGAGCCTGACTTTCGGCATTCATCGACAACCAAAACATTCTTGCATTTGCCAATAGCGGCAATTGCACTTTCCATCGGCAGCGGCGTCAACCAGCGTAGATCGACGATCTTTACAGAGATGTTTTTCGCTTTAAGCGCATGTGCTGCGCGCTGCGAAAGATAGGTGCCATTCCCATAGGTGAGGATCGTAAGGTCTTTGCCGTCACCAATGACGTTGACGTCACCAAGCTTCGCGTCGCCGGAAATGTCATTAAAGGTGGCGGTCATCAGGCCGTCACCATCTTCGATCAGATCTTTGGTGCCATAAAGCGCAATCGGCTCCAGAAAGACTACGACACGCCCGTCTTCGCGTGCAAGCCGAAACGCTTCGCGCATCATTTTGACGGCTTCTTGGCCGCTTGAAGGGACCGCGAGAATAATTCCCGGAATATCGCGAAATACGGCGACGGAATTGTCATTATGGAAATGCCCGCCAAAGCCTTTTTGATAGGCAAGGCCCGCAATCCGCACCACCATCGGGTTTTTATATTGACCCTTGGAGAAGAACGATAGCGACGCCGCTTCACCGCGTAGCTGATCTTCGGCGTTGTGCACATAGGCAAGGAACTGAATTTCCGGGACCGGAACAAATCCATTTTGCGCAAGGCCGATTGCCATTCCGAGAATGGATTGCTCATCGAGGATCGTATCAAAAACCCGGCTTGGACCGAACTTCTGCTGAAGGCGCGTGGTCGCGCCGTAAACGCCACCTTTTTTGGCAACGTCTTCGCCAAAGACGACCACATTTGCGTCGCGCTCCATCTGCTCTGCCAAAGCGAGCGAGACAAGGCGCGAGAGATGTTGCGGCTCGCTTTTGGCGCGGCTGTCATCTGGCGCTTTCGGCATCAGCGTGCCTTTGCGCATTGCGCGTCTCGGTGCTTTGGGCGGGATCAGGGCTTCACAAACATCTTTGCTGCTTGTGAGTTTCGGGCGTGTGGTCGCTTCTTCCATCGCGCGATAACAACGGCCCATAATATCAGCATAGAGATTGATAATGTCATCGCGTGACATCACATTGTTTTCGATCAGGCGGCGCGAAGTATGCAATAATGGGTCCTGATCCGCCTGGCGCTCAATTTCTGATTTGTCGCGATAGGCGCTTTCAACGTCGGAACCGGCGTGTCCCATCAGGCGTACAGTCCGCAGGTGGAGGAAAACCGGTTTGCGTGCGCCGCGTGCACACCATTCCGCTTCGCGGGCGGCGCGCATGGCATCAACTACATCGCGGCCATCGCCAGCGATGTAACGAAGACCGGGGCGGTTTGCATAATTTGCGGCGATCCATCCATCCGGCGTTTTTACCGAAATACCAATGCCGTTATCCTCGCAGACATATACGAGCGGAAGCGGCAAGCCGCGATAACCCGTATGAGCGGCCGCATTGATCGCGCCAACGGCGGTTGAATGGTTTGCAGATGCATCACCAAACGAACAAATCACCACGCTGTCAATCGGCATTTCCGGATCGGGTTTCTTTTGCGTGCGGGCGAGGGCGACTGAAAATGCAGCACCCATCGCCTTTGGCAAATGCGATGCGATGGTCGAGGTTTGCGGCGGTATAAAAAGCGATTTTGAACCGATGACTTTATGCCGGCCGCCGGAAATCGGATCTTCCGATGATGCAACGAACGACAACGCCATATTCCAGATGGGTGTTTCGCCCGGCACTTTGCGTGCGCGCTCAATGTAAAATGCACCGCTGCGATAATGCAAAAACGCCATGTCACTGACACGGAATGCATGCGCGATCGCGGCATTGCCTTCGTGGCCTGAACTGCCGATCGAATAAAAGCCGCGGCGTTCGGCACCCAAACGGCGGGCTTGCAGGTCTAGACAGCGGCTTGTGAGTTGGCTCTCAAATAGGGAAACAAGGTCTGTGCGCGATAAGCCCGCGTCCTCCAATGAGGTTGTGCTCAGGGCATCGGGCAGGCGATTGTCCTTGAGCCGTGCCAGAAAACCATCACCTGATGCTGCGATTGCCCCCGCCATATAGATTTCCTATCGTAAAAATTCTATCCGATATGCGAATTTGAATTTCATCGCAATAGCTCTATCTCCTATCAAACCAATTTGGTTTGCCAAGTAGTGCGCGTTGAATAGCGATAGGAGAAAACTGTTGAATTACCCAGAATTAGGCGATGATCTGCCAGCGGCGCATCAAAGTGAAGAAACGCTGACATTATTGCGTCAGCGCCGGTCGACGACCGCGGATTGTTTGGGCGTGCCAGGCCCGGATGCGGAAACGCTTAAAGATATTCTGACAATCGCCGCGAGGGTTCCCGATCATCGCCGGGTTGCGCCGTTCCGTTTCATCGTTTTTGAAGGTGAGGCGCGGGCAAAATTTGGTGAGGTCTTGAAAGAGGCTTTCGTCGAGACAAACCCTGACGCATCTGAAGATAAGATTGCGTATGAGCAAAATCGGTTTCAACGTGCGCCTGTGGTTATTGCGTTGATTTCCAGCGTCAACAAAGATCACCGTACGCCGGAATGGGAACAGGTTCTGACGGCCGGTGCGGTAGGGCAAAACCTTTTGCTTGCGTCATGTGCCTATGGGTTTGCTGCGCAGTGGCTGACGGAATGGTATGCTTTTGACGAGCGAATCGAGAAAGCGCTGTCATTGACGGCAGATGAAAAGATCGCAGGTTTTATTTATATTGGAACTGCGACGCAGATGCCGAAAGAACGTGGTCGTCCGGATATGAGTGCGCTTGTCTCGCATTATCAGGATTGATCAAAATCAGGTGAGGTGGGCGGCAATTACGTTGAAAATTTGCAAGCCTACAACCTTTTAAAAACCGACTTTTGAACCAGAAGGAAAATATCATGACTTTTCTGACTATGAGGAACGCCGGGATATCGGCTGTCGCAGCATTTGCGATTGTCGCATGCGGTGAGGCGTCGACCGAAGCCAATGCTGAATCACCAAAGCCAACTGAAACACCGAAAGCTGAAGAAAGCACAGACGCGGCCCCGACTTTTGATGCTGTATCGGGCATCTATGTGACCGACCCAACCCATCGTTACATTACTTTCTCCTATCTTCACCAAGGTTTGTCGCGGCCAATGCTTCGTTGGCGCGAGTGGGAAGGCACGCTCGACTGGAATGCGGAAAACCCGACGGAATCTTCTGTAGACGTAACAATCGATGCAACTTCAATTGACTCGGGCGTTGATGTTTTTGATGGCCATCTGAACGGCGACAAATTTTTCAACACGGCGGAATATCCGGAAATTACTTTTGTCAGCACCGATGTAAAATCCACCGGCGCGACGACGGGCGAGATTACAGGTGACCTGACAATGATGGGCGTTACCAAGCCGGTGACCTTGGACGTTGTCTATAATACGAGTGCCTTTGACGAACGGAATAACGTTTACAAAATTGGTTTCTCAGGCACGACGCAAATTAAGCGTTCTGATTTTGGCCTCGGTCTTTATGTTCCCTATGTCGGTGACGAAGTCGATATCCAGATCGAAACCGAATTTAACATGGCTGCTGAATAGTCATGTCGACAAACACCGAGCGATATAACGCTGTCGCGGTTGCCCTTCATTGGGCAATCGCGATTCTCATAATCGGTCAGATCGCCGGTGGTTTATACATGCACAATTTGCCGAATAGCTCGGCAATTAAATTCGACCTCTATCAATTTCACAAATCTTTTGGGCTGTCTGTCCTTATCCTGACCATTGTTCGGTTGGGATGGCGGTTGTCCCACCGCGCGCCCGCACTTCCGAGCGCAATGCCGCAATGGGAAAAGCTGGTGGCCCGCGCAACCCATTGGGCGTTTTATGGCCTGATGGTGTTAACGCCCCTTGCTGGCTGGGTGATGGTCAGTGTTTCGCCCACCGACATTCCGACAAAATATTTCGGGGTAATCCCGGTACCGCATCTACCGTTTTTTGGCGGCGTGGTTGATCGCGAAGCGGCAGAAGATCTCTGGAAAGAGATTCACGAATATCTCGCCTTTACGATTTTATTCCTTTTGGCACTTCATGTCGGCGCTGCGCTGAAACACCATTTCTTCAATAAAGACGGGGTGTTGCGCTCGATGTTGCCCTTCGGTGCGAAAAGCTGGGGCGGGATCGCCGCTATTTTCGGCGTGTTGGTTCTTGGGTCTTTGGTTTATCTCGCGGTGCCGAGTGTGGCCAGCAATAATGCGAGCTTCGAGCGCGTCGAAGGCGGTAATTGGGCCGTCAATTATGATGCGAGCACGCTTCGCTTTATCGGCGAGGAAAAAGGCAAGCCCTTTACGGGCGAGTTCCAACAATTTAGCGCGAATATCAATTTCGACCCGGAAGCGTTAGACCAGTCCGTGATCGAAGTGACCGTTGCAACGCCGTCTGCAACGACCGGTGACAGCCTACGCGATTCCAATATTCCCTCGAAAGAATGGTTCGATACAAAGTCCTATGATCAGGCCCGCTTTACCTCGACGGAAATCCGGCAGATTGGCGATGACCGCTACGCGGCGCATGGCGTATTGGCGATCAAATCTTTCGAGCAGCCAATCACGCTTGAGTTTGAGTTGACGATTGATGGCAACAACGCGCGCGCCAATGGCGGCGTTGATTTAATCCGTACGAATTATGGCCTCGGCGAAAATGACGACTGGCTCAATGAAGAACAAATTGCACTCAATGTCCGGGTAGAATTCACGATCGAAGCGACGCGCCGCAATTAAGCGGCGCGGCCACGGCGCGATTTATCGCTGGGCGGATTTTCGTCGAATAGCTCGGCGAGCTTATCAATCATGGCTCCGCCTAATTGATCCACATCGACGATAGTCAGAGCCCGTTGATAATAGCGCGTAACATCGTGACCAATCCCGATCGCAAGCAATTCAACCGGTGAACGGGTCTCAATGAAATGGATCATCTCGCGCAGGTGTCGTTCAAGATAAGCACCGCCATTGGCCGATGAGGTCGTGTCATCAACCGGTGCGCCATCCGAGATCACCATCATAATACGGCGCGCTTCGGGTCGGCCCAAAAGGCGGTTATGCGCCCACTGCAACGCTTCGCCGTCGATATTTTCCTTGAGGAGGCCCTCTTTCATCATCAGACCGAGCGATGTACGCGATCGGCGCCAAGGCGCATCTGCGGGTTTGTAAATCACATGGCGCAGATCGTTTAATCGGCCCGGGTTTTTCGGTCGCCCTTCGGCCATCCATTTCTCGCGCGATTGGCCGCCTTTCCAGGCCCGGGTCGTAAAGCCGAGAATCTCGACCTTAACGCCGCAACGCTCAAGCGTCCGTGCGAGAATATCAGCGCAGATCGCCGCAATCGTAATGGGCCGCCCGCGCATGGAGCCGGAATTGTCGATGAGCAAGGTCACGACCGTGTCGCGGAATTCTTGTTCCTGTTCCATCTTATAGGAAAGCGGCTGCATCGGATCGACAACAATCCGCGCAAGGCGCGCCGCATCGAGCACCCCTTCATCAAGATCAAATGACCAGCTTCGGTTCTGCTGCGCCATCAATTTCCGCTGTAGCTTGTTCGCAAGCCGCGCCACCACCGCATGAAGATTTTCAAGCTGGCGATCGAGCGATCGGCGTAAGCGCGCCAGTTCTTCGGGGTCACATAGATCGACCGCCTCAGCGATTTCGTCATATTCGGTGGTAAAGGCGTGATAGGCCGCGCCGCTGTCGCTATCGAATTGCGATTGCAAGGACGAGATCTTGGCGTTTTCACTTGCGCCGTCATCATCCTCCATGTCGGTATCCATTTCCTGTTCCGACATCTCGGTCTCGCCGGGGTCAGCGTCGCCCGAACCCGGGTCTTCGGGCATTTCATCAGGGCCGGTTTCGTCATCGCCCTCATTTTCGTTTTCGCTGTCTTTATCGTCGTCCTGATTATCTTCGGCGCTTTGCTGGCTTGTCTGGTCGCCTTGATCATCATCGTCGAGATCAAGGACGTGAATGAAATTCCGCGCGAGCGCCGCGAACGCTTCCTGATCGTCGAGATTGGCGGCGTTCGCCATCGCGTCGAGCGCATCTCCGGCGCGCGCTTCGAGATCTTCGCGCCATGCGTCCATAATGTTTGATGCAATGGCCGGTGCCGCACGCCCGGTCAGGCGTTCACGCAATAAAAGCGCAGCAACATCCGGTATTGGTGCGCTGTCCGATGGGCCAAGCTGTTCATAGCCTTTGTCGCCAATTGCTTTGGCCAGCGATGCGGCAAGATTGTCGCCCACGCCCTTTAAGGCGATATCGCCAATCGCTTCGCAACGTGCATTTTCAAGGGCGGTGAATACCGCCCGGGCTTCCGCGCCATTCGGCGCAAGACGCATATGGGCCTCCGGATCATGATGGGCGAGGCGAAGCGCCGCCGCATCACTTTCGCCGCGCGCAATCGCAGCGCTTTTTTTGTCGATAACCCGCGCCGGCAAAGGAATACGCGCTGATTTACCCTGAACCTGTACATGGTCTCCGCCAAAGGCGACTTCGACATCATGTTGTGCCGATAGCGCCCGTGCAGTCTGGAGCAGGGCGCGTTTAAAACCTTCGCGGATTTTCTCTTTATCTGTCATGGGCGGGATAATAGGCGCGGCCAAGCGAATTCCCAAGAGGGCTTTTCACCTCACCCACCATAGAAAAAGGCCCCGAACATGCGGGGCCTTAGACGTATTTGGTGAGTGATTACCAGATTTCGACGCGGTCTTCCGGCGGGAGATAGAGATCATCCTCTTCGGTAACGTCAAACGCGTCGTACCAGGCGTCCATATTGCGGACGACACCATTCACCCGATAGCGGGCCGGGGAATGTGGGTCACTGGCGATCTGGTTTTTAAGTGCCTCTTCGCGAACTATGCGTTTCCAGACTTGCGCCCAAGCCATAAAGAAGCGCTGATCGCCCGTATAGCCATCGATGACCGGCGCTTCCTGACCATTCAGCGAAAGCTTGTAGGCGTGATAGGCCATGGCCAGACCGCCCACATCACCGATATTCTCGCCCATGGTGAGTTTCGGATTGATGAAGAACCCGTCAATCGGCTGGTAGCTCGCATATTGTTCGCCAAGCTTATCGGTGAGCTTGCTGAAATTCTCCGCGTCTTCTTTTGTCCACCAATCGCGCAATATTCCGTCACCATCGGATTTGCGGCCCTGATCGTCAAAACCGTGTCCGATTTCGTGACCGATCACCGCGCCAATGCCGCCATAATTAACAGCAGGATCAGCATGCGGATCAAAGAATGGCTCTTGCAGAATTGCCGCCGGGAATACGATTTCATTGCGTGGCGGCGAGTAATAGGCATTCACCCGCTGCGGGTTCATACCCCATTCCGTTTTATCAACGGGACCGCCCAGACGAGAGATCGAGTAATTCCATTCAAAGGCGACCGCATTGCGCGCATTTTCATAGGCTTCGCCCTCGGTCACGATAAGACCGGAATAGTCGCGCCATTTATCAGGGTAGCCGATTTTCGGTGTGAATTTTTCCAGCTTCGCATGCGCTTCGGCTTTGGTCGCTTCACTCATCCACGGAAGGTCCGTGATCCGCTCGTCTAATGCGCGACGCAGATTTTCGACAAGATCCTGCATCTGCTCTTTGGATTCCGCCGGGAAGTATTTTTCGACATAGACCTTGCCGACCGCTTCACCGAGGGCACCATTGACCGCAGCGACAGCACGCTTCCAGCGTTCACGCTGTTTTGGTGTGCCGCGTAGTTCGGTATCGAAAAAGGCAAAGCTTGCTTCATCAAGTTCGGTCGGCAGTACGTCCGCGTTTTCACGTAAAAGGTGATATTTCAGATATGCCTTCCATGTTTCTACTGGCGTGTCGGCATATATCTGCGCGAGATTTGCAATCGCGTCATCCTCGCGCACAACAAACTGCGTCTGATCGGCCAAACCGGCAGATTCGAGCATGGCGTCCCAAGGAATGCCGGGCGCGAAGCTCTTTAACTCGTCGATCGATTTAAGGTTGTAAGTCAGGTCGCGATTACGGCGTTTCGCTGGTTCCCAATGAACTTCGGCCATGCGCGTTTCGAGATCCATGATCGCGCTGGCTTTCGCCGCCGCATCATCGACACCGCCCAGCGTTAATGCCTTTTCGATATAGGCCACATATTTTGGCCGTTTATCCGCAAATTTGGCATCGAGATAATAATCGCGGTTCGGAAGGCCCAGTCCATATTGGGTGAGATAGGTGATGTATTGATCGGTCTTTTTCGAATCGACCGAGATAAAGGCACCCACAGGTGACATTGCGCCAATCCGCGGATCACCCATCGCGCGTGCGACATCTTCATGGGTATTCAGCGCATTGATCTTGGCAAAGTCGTCATCAAGGACGGAAAAGCCTTTTTCGTTGATTGTATCCACATCGGTATAGGCCGCATAAAAATCGCCGATTTTGTCTTCCAGTGATCCTTCCGGCGCATTCCCCGATGCTGCTTCTTCGATGATTTTTTTCACCCGGTCCTCTGAACGCTCAAACAGAACAGTGAAGGAGCCGTAATTCGAAAACTCATCCGGGATTTCGAATGTTTCGAGCCACTTCCCGTTGACGAATTGATAAAAATCGTCGCCCGGATCGACATCGGCATCAATATCCGAGAGTTCGACGCCCCAATCGCCTAATGCGGCGCCCAAAGCGGCGCTTTGTTTTTCGGTGGTGGATGGTTCAGATTTTTCTGTAGCCGGGTTGTTCGTATCGGTGTTTTGGCTACAGGCGGCCAGTGATAGTGCAGCAACGCCGCACAACAGGATCTTTTTCAAGATAATCTCCTCGCGTAATTCCGGTCTATTTATATAGGCTTCGTTCCCCAGAAATAGATTTCGTAATTTGATTTCCAAGTGCAAGAGGCGCGGGACAAAGCGTTTCCGCGCGGCGATGAGCCGACCGGCAGATAGGGAAATACATTGAAATCATTGCTCCGGGTCTTTTTTTGCAATGCCGAAAGCCGACTTGCCGGGGTGCAGCGATTCCGCCATTGTGGGCCGGAATTTGACACGCCAGACATAAAGGAAGACCACATGGACCTGAAATCCGTAATCCGCACCATTCCGGATTATCCAAAACCAGGGATCATGTTCCGCGATATCACCACCTTGTTGACCGACGCACGGGGCTTCCGGCGTGCAGTCGATGAATTGGTGCAACCATTGGCGGGCGCGAAGATTGACAAAGTCGCCGGTATCGAAGCGCGCGGATTCATTCTGGGCGGGGCCATCGCCCATCAATTGTCAGTTGGCTTTGTGCCGATCCGCAAAAAAGGCAAATTGCCTTATGAAACGATCGGCGAAACCTATGATCTCGAATATGGGACCGACGAAGTCGAAATTCATACGGACGCCATAGAGAAGGGCGAACGGGTTTTGCTGGTCGATGATTTGATCGCAACGGGCGGTACGGCAATGGCGGCAATTAAACTGGTCGAACGGGCGGGGGGCGATGTTGTTCTTTGTTCTTTCGTTGTCGACCTACCTGATTTGGGCGGTGCCGATAAATTACGCGCGCTCGGTAAAAACGTGACGGCTCTGGTAGAGTTCGAAGGCGAGTAAAATGCCGATACGGGCCATTGCCATCGAGGGCCAGTGAAGGGGAGGCGGCGAAAATGCTGTTATTCATCTTAGGTCTGATTATCTTTTTCGGAGCGCATTTCTTTACGGCCTTTGCCCGTGTCGCCCGTGCGGACGTCATTACCCGGCTTGGGCCGATGCGGTATCGCGGCTTGTTTTCACTTGTCGCATTTATCGGCTTGGCGCTGATTATTGTTGGCTGGCCTGACGCGGATAAGACTGTCCTTTATGTCACGCCGCCAGCGCTGCGGCATGTCACCTATGGGCTCGTCTTGATTGCGTTCATTCTTCTGGCGGCGGCGTATCTGCCGGCCGGTAAAATCGCTGCAGCCGCAAAACACCCGATGCTCGCGAGCGTTAAAATTTGGGCATTCGCGCATTTATTGGTGAATGGTGATGTCAGGTCTTTATTGTTGTTCGGCTCGTTTCTCGGGTTTTCGGTGATTGACCGCATCGTTCTCAAGCGTCGCGGCGCGCCGACGCCAACAGCGGGGCCAATCAAGAATGACCTGATCGCGGTTGCGGTGGGTGTTATCGCCTATGGGGCGGTCGCGTTTTACCTGCATCAATATATTGCCGGTGTCGCACTGTTCTGACGATGTTGTCCCTCCGGGCAAATGCATGTCATATAGCCCATATGATTTGGAGGGCGTCATTGATGAATAAATTGCTAGGCTGCGCGGTCGCGGGTTTATCCCTGTTGGGCAACGCAATGGCTGCGGATCTCGATGAAATAAAATCGCGCGGAACCTTGCGTGTCGCGGTGGCCAGCCTTTCGCCTTTTGTCATCAGTGACGATGAGGGCAATCTGCGCGGCTTTGAAATCGATTCAACAACCGGCCTGGGCGAGCATTTAGGCGTCGATATTGAATATATCGAAAAACCATTTTGCGAACTCGCCGATGCTGTCCTCGAGGGCGAGGCCGATATGATCGCGTCTGGCTATTCGAATATGGCGTGGCGGCGACGCCTCTTGGATTTCTCCTTACCCTATCACGACACCGAATATTTCGTGGTGGTCGCCAAAAAGGTTGCCAAACGCGCGCGGACTGTCCGCGGATTAAACCGCAAGGACATCAAAATCGCATATCAGGAAGGCGGTGTTTCCGGTGAGGTCGCGAAAGGTGAATTTCCGGGCGCAGATTTAACACCGTTCAGCTCCTTTACGCAGATCGTTGAGGCGCTTGAAGATGGGTCTGTCGATGGTGCAGTCATGTTTGAGCCTTATTTAGAGGTCGCGAAAGACATTAAATCCCGGAAATATGTGATCCCGCACGAATATGCCCTCACACGGACGATTGAGGCTTTTGCCGTTGACCAGAATAGCGAAGAGTTGCGCATGGCGTTGAACGAATGGGTAATGGCTCAAGACCTTGAAGGCTATTGGGATGAGCTTGAAAAAACGTGGTTCAGTTCTGAAAATATGGTCGTCAGCGCACCACCGCCTTATCGTTGTCCGAGTATGATTGCGGTTCAATAGCGCAAGGGCCCAGTAACGCAAAGGCCCGGTCCGGCTTTCTTTCCAAAGATCAATTTTTGACTTGGAACAAATTACTAATCGCTTTGTTGGCGGTGGTGTAGTTTGGAAAGGACGGACTATTATGAATAAATTGCTTATCACTGCCGCCGCGTCAGCATTGTTGTTGCCGCTGAGCGCAAATGCTGAATCGCAAAACAAAGCCGAAATGAACGCCGAAGCGCGGACAAACATGGAGGCTGGCACAACCACAACTGCGGATTATTCAGCGAGTGGTACAGTTTGGATGAGCCCATCATCATTGAGCGCTAAAGAGCTATTGGGCGAAGGTATTCGCGGCGCTGATGGCGAGCGAATTGCGCGCATCGACGATATTGAAATCGATGCGAACGGTAACGCAAGTAAAGCCATCTTCCTGTCAGGCGGCGTATTCGGCCTTGGCGGAACACGCGGTGCCCTCGACTATCAGCAAATGGACATCGAGATTGACTCAGAGCATGAGCCAATCGTTTCTGTCTCGCTGAGCGAAGAGGCAATTCAGGCGGTCGCTGAATATCGTACCGAAGAAATGAATGATTACAGCCTCGCATCAGAGATTATCGGTGCCAAAGTCGATCTTGAGACGGCAAATGATAATGACGACGATGACGCGGTCATCAACGACATTATTCTCTCAGCCGATGGTCGCGTAGAGCATCTGCTGGTACAGAAAAGCGCTATCGGTTCGATCGGTATGGGTGAGCGTTATGCGGTTGCTTATTCCAAGCTCGCCGTAGAGCAGGGTGATGGTGGCCTTGTCCTCGATCTATCCGAGGCCGAACTGACCGCTTCGCCACGCTTTACCGAAAGCCGCAACGCTCTTCAAAAAGGATGGGATAAAACCCGCGAAGGCGTAGAAAACACCGCCGATGATGTCGGTGACGCTGCTGAAGATGTTATCGATCAGTAGACGGTATAAATTGACTGAAAAGGCCGGCGCACCGCCGGCCTTTTTTTTGTGTTGGACGTGAGCCTCTCAACCGTCATCCCGGGCTTAATCCGGGATCCATTTAAGCCGCGCGTTTGCGTTTCGTGGTCTTTTTCTTTGCCGTCGCTTTTTTGGGCGTAAGCAATGGTTTTAGAAACTTGCCCGTATAACTTTCGGGGACTTCGGCGACATCTTCGGGCGTACCGGCCGCAACGATTGTGCCGCCGCCATCGCCGCCTTCGGGACCGATATCGATGATCCAATCGGCCTGTTTAATCACGTCGAGATTATGTTCAATGACAACAACCGTGTTACCGCCTTCGGTTAGCTCTTGAATAACTTCCATCAGCTTACGGACGTCTTCGAAATGAAGGCCGGTTGTCGGCTCATCAAGAATATAAAGCGTACGCCCCGTTGCGCGTTTTGAAAGTTCTTTTGATAGCTTGACCCGTTGCGCTTCGCCGCCGGATAAGGTCGTGGCCTGCTGTCCGATCTTTACATAAGAAAGACCGACACGGTTCAACGTCTCAAGCTTATCGCGGATCGACGGCACAGCTTTGAAAAACTCTGCCCCTTCCTCGACGGTCATGTCTAGAACATCAGCAATCGATTTACCCTTGAATTTGACCTCTAATGTCTCGCGATTATAGCGCTGGCCCTTGCAGACATCACAAGTGACATAAACGTCCGGTAGAAAATGCATCTCTATCTTGATGACGCCGTCACCCTGACACGCCTCGCAACGTCCGCCCTTGACGTTAAAAGAAAAGCGACCGGGTTTATAACCGCGCGCTTTTGCTTCCGGCAGGCCGGCAAACCATTCGCGCATCGGCGTGAACGCGCCCGTATAAGTGGCCGGATTGGAGCGCGGTGTACGGCCAATCGGTGATTGGTCGATATCGATCACCTTGTCGAATTTCTCGAGGCCGGTGATTTTGTCATGCTCTGCAGGGGCGTCTTTACTATTATAAAGACGGCGCGCCGCCGCTTTATATAAAGTCTCTATCACCAAGGTCGATTTACCGCCGCCGGAAACGCCGGTGACGCATGTCAAAAGCCCGATAGGAACTTCGGCAGTGACATTTTTAAGGTTGTTCGCGCGCGCACCAGTAATTTTAATCGATTTGCGTTTCACATGGGGGCGACGCGATTCCGGGATCGGCACTTCGCGGCGACCGGCGAGGTAATCGCCCGTAAGCGATTCCTTTGTATTCATGATGTCTTTGACAGAACCCTGCGCAACGATCTGACCGCCATGAATGCCCGCACCCGGACCAATATCAACAATATGATCAGCAGTTCGGATCGCATCTTCGTCATGTTCGACAACAATCACCGAATTTCCGAGGTCGCGCAGGCGACTGAGCGTTTCGAGCAATCGTTCATTATCGCGCTGGTGCAATCCGATTGAGGGTTCATCAAGAACATAAAGTACGCCGGTTAAACCAGAGCCAATTTGTGACGCAAGACGAATGCGTTGGCTCTCACCGCCCGACAAAGTACCGGACGCGCGCGAAAGGGTGAGATAGTCGAGACCGACATTGTTGAGGAAGGAAAGACGCTCGCGAATTTCTTTCAAAACGCGTGCAGCGATCTCAAGGTCTTTTTTGCTGAGTTTGTCCTCAAGCGCATTAAACCATTCGCCCGCGGCCTGAATCGAAAACGCTGTTGCCTCAGAGATAGACAAGCCATCAATTTTAACAGCCAGCGCTTCGGGTTTAAGACGCATGCCATTACAGGCATCGCAATCGGTAATTGACTGAAAGCGAGAAAGGTCTTCGCGTACCCAATTGCTGTCGGTTTCGCGCCAACGCCGTTCCAGGTTCGGTATTACGCCTTCAAACGGTTTGATGGTTTCGAATTTGCGGGCACCATCCGCATAAATGAACTTAATTTCCTCATCGCCCGTGCCGTAGAGAACGACCGATTGCGCGGTATCATCCAATTCATCCCATGGAACGGTGATTTTGAACTTATAATGCCGGGCCAGAGCCTGAAGGGTTTGCGCGTAATAAGGTGAGGTCCCTTTCGACCAAGGGGCAATCGCACCGTCATTTAATGGTTTTGAACCGTCCGGGACCACAAGATCTTCATCAAAGATCATTTCGGTGCCCAAGCCATCGCAAGATGGGCATGCGCCAGCAGGGGCGTTGAACGAAAACAGCCGCGGTTCAATTTCGTCAATGGTAAAACCGGATACGGGGCAGGCGAACTTTGCGGAGAAAATTGTGCGTTGCGGCGCACCGTCTTTGTCTTTTTTGTCCGCGCTTTCCGCAATGGCGATACCGTCTGCAAGTTCCAACGCGGTTTCAAACGACTCTGCAAGGCGTGACTGAACCCCATCGCGCACGACAACGCGGTCTACAACCACTTCGATGTCATGTTTGATTTTCTTGTTGAGTTTGGGAACGTCGGCGATCTCGTAATATTCGCCATCAACTTTGACGCGCTGAAAACCTTTTTTCATCAGGTCAGCAAATTCTTTCTTATATTCGCCCTTGCGTCCGCGAATAATCGGCGCAAGCAGGTAAAAACGCGCGCCTTCGTCTTCGTTCATCAATCGATCGACCATTTCGGTGACCGTTTGCGATGTGATCGGAAGGCCCGTTGCGGGCGAATAAGGCACACCAATGCGCGCCCACAACAGACGCATGTAATCGTATATCTCTGTAACCGTACCGACGGTTGAACGGGGATTGCGCGATGTTGTCTTTTGTTCGATGGAAATTGCCGGTGACAGCCCGTCAATTTGATCGACATCCGGCTTTTGCATCAATTCAAGAAACTGCCGCGCATAAGCAGACAGACTCTCGACATATCTGCGTTGCCCTTCCGCATAAATCGTATCGAATGCGAGCGAGGATTTACCGGAACCGGACAATCCGGTCATCACGATCAATTTGTCTCGCGGCACCTCAAGCGTCACATTTTTCAGGTTGTGCTCACGCGCGCCAGCGACGCGAATTGATTTCAAACTCATAGGGACTTCTTTTTTTCTTCAAACGGTTCAGGTCGGTGATTGGACGCGCGATATGGCGATAAATCCGGAAATTGCCAGTGAATGTCCTATATATCGCCGTTGACAGCAAGAACAAGGTGTGAACATTTGTGTTCCCATCAGGCTAAAGTGAACTGGTGGGTGGGGAGAACCAATCATTGAGCTTGATGGAAAATCGAGCGATTAGCTCTGATAAGAATGAATTCGGGTATTTCAGGAGAGTCTCATGGCAGGCAGCGTCAACAAAGTCATTTTGGTAGGGAATCTGGGTGCAGATCCGGAAGTTCGCAAATTTCAAAATGGCGGATCTGTTTGCAATCTGCGGATTGCGACTTCTGAAAGCTGGAAAGATCGCAACACCGGTGAGCGTCGCGAAAAAACCGAATGGCATTCAGTTGCAATTTTTTCGGAAGGTTTGACCCGCGTTGCGGAGCAATATCTTCGGAAAGGTTCGAAAGTTTACATCGAAGGGCAACTCGAAACACGCAAGTGGCAAGATCAAAACGGCAATGACCGTTATTCAACCGAAGTTGTTCTGCGTAATTTCAATTCAACGCTTGTAATGCTCGATGGAAGAAGCGGCGGCGGCGGCGGTGATCGTTTTTCAGATCGCAACGCAGGCGGAATGTCCGATCAAGGTCCATCTTCGGGCGGACAAAATTACGATATGGACGACGACATTCCGTTTTAATCGCAAAAACGAATCAAAAATTGCAAAAAAATGCAAATGCGCACGCTAAGCGTTGCGCATATACAATACTTTTTTAGGAAATTAAGTTACAGTTTCTCTTTCAACGCATGATTCGGAGGTGAACCATGGCGGTAAAGAGAAAAACGACGAAGCGTAAAGCGGCTAAGAAAAAAACCGCGAAGAAAACTGTAAAGCGTAAAACAACAGCGAAAAAAGCGACTAAGCGCAAAGCTGTGAAGCGGAAGTCACCCGCTAAAAAAACGACCAAGCGCAAAACGGCTAAGAAAAAAACCGTAAAGCGTAAGACAGCGAAGAAGGCTGTAAAACGGAAAGCGCCAGCGAAGCGGAAGACGGCTAAGAAAAAAACAGCCAAGAAGAAAACCGCTAAGCGCAAAACGGCGAAAAAAACCACTAAGCGCAAAACAGCCAAGAAAGCAGTGAAGCGGAAAGCTCCTGCGAAGCGGAAAACGGCTAAAAAGAAAACAGCCAAGAAAAAAACCGCTAAGCGCAAAACAACAAAACGTAAGACGACAAGACGCTAAACGCGGCTGATTTAGCGTAAACCACGCTAATCGTTTTATTTTTTGCTATTCACCGCTCGCGTTTCAGGTGTTTTGAAGCATCTCAAACGCACCAAGAGGGGTTTTTCATCGGGCCGATCAAGATGTTTTGGGCCGATGGCATGCGGGGGCAGTCCGCAGCGAGTTTATCCGGACGTTTACGTTCGAAATTACCGAAATTCATTTTATGAATTCACCAAAAGCCCCGGCGCAACATTCGCCGGGGCTTTATTTGTTTTTCGCTCGTTTGATTTCCGTATCAAAATCAGTTCCGATAACCGGAATAAGTTTGCGTTTGCGCATCAACGCCATGTCTTCGCCATTGTTGTTGCGTTTGATTGTCAGGAAACAAACATCCGGGGAGGGATGAAAGATGATCATCACGGAATGTTTCAAAAAACGCGTATCAAAAATTCAAAACGCACGAATGAACTTTCGCATTGCAACATTGTTCGCAACACTGTTTTTGATTTCTGCATGCGCGACAAGTTCTGACGTTACGCAATGGGCCGCACAGGGATATTTAACACCGGGCCCGACGAGTGAACCGGAATTTATCGGTATCTATGAAAGCGAGGCGGAATGTCGTGCAGCCGGCCAAGCGTGGATGAGCCAACAAGTTGTCGGCAATCCGGTTTATGCAGATTGTCTGCCGGTTGATCAAAATTAGTGCGGACTAAATTTCGAAACGATCTAATGCGGCGCTTGTGCCAACGCCGCTGGGCTGACTTGCGCCGCCCAAAACATAAATTGCATTACCAAGTGTAACCGCACCTAAGCCGTGTCGTGGTCGCGGCATTGCGGCAACGGCGCGCCAATCGTCTTTGTCCGGGTCATATTCCCATGCTTCCGCAAAGACGCCGCCATTACCGGGTTTGAAATATTCGCCGCCAAATACGTAGATTTTGCCATTCAATACCGAAGCCGCCAGGCCCGCTTGTGCTTTCGGCATTGGTTTTGCGGCTTCCCAGCGGTCTGCGAGCGGATCATAGACATCAACCGCGGTCATATTGCCGTCGCTGACCGTGCGTCCGCCAATCACATAGAGAACGCCATTTACAACAGCACCAGCAGAAGAATTTCGCGGTCGCGGTAAAGGCGCAAGTGAATGCCAACGATTTTCGCCGGCATCAAAATACCAATGTTCGTCTGTGTCGATATGGTCTGACCATTGCGCATTGGAACTGCCCGCCGGAGCACGGCCGCCGACAACATGAATATATCGGTTGAGTGACAAGCAAACGCTTTCGGCTTGCGGATGCGGTAAAGAACGCATGCGTTCCCATCGGCCATTTAATTCGCGCAAACGCCAGCAATCAGAACGCATTTGCCAACCGCCGCGATCATTCCGCGCAAAACCGCCAATGGCATATAAAAGACCATTATTATTGACGAGCGAAAGATGATGGCGCGGTTCAGGCAAGGGTGTGCCATAACCCCAGGCGTCATATGCGGGGTCATAAAAGGTCACCGCATCGGTGACGTTGAAATATTCATCATCGGGTGTCATGCCGCCTGCATTGACCAAAATATCGAGCGGCTTTGGTTTTAGCGAAGGGCCGGGATCGGACGATTTCCGAAAAGCCGCAGGATAAATTTCCTGCACGGGGAAGGGCATATCGCGCAGCGGAGTCCATGCGCCCGTTGCATCATTGGCATGCGCGTTTGTCGTCAATCCCACCGATAGAATTGCGCCGCTACCGAGAACGAAATTTCTTCTGTTCACCTTCGTCATTTTACGCACCCCCATACGCACTGAAGATAATATCTTCAGTCTAAAACCGGTCTTTCAACATCCCGAAACCGGTTTGAATCCACCACAACAATTAGCGCCGTGAGCAGGTATATCGCCGTGACGCTTAGTGGTAACAATGTCAGCCGGTGTTCCGGCAGTTTCCACCATATCACAAAAACGATGATAGCACGGAATAGGGCATGTGCGCTGTAAATCGCCGTGCGCCCATAGGCCCAGCCGATTACCGGAAAGTGTAAAGAAAGGCCGATTGCCATTATCAGGGGAAATATTGCAGGTGCTTCCCAAAGCGCTGCAATTGCCATCGGCCAGAAAAGAAGCATGGCGATAAAAGCCGGAAGAAGAACGCTCGTGACCGAGGTCCGGTCCTGCATGAAATCAATGCGAAAAACTTTGCTGTAAAAAAGCGCGGCTGGAAAAATTGCTCCGCTGCCCAAAAGCGCGATCAGAAACCACGCATATTGATTGGCGAAATACCCTGCGGCGGTCAGAACGCCCCAATATGTTGCGCCAGCAAACAAGACCGGAAAGCCGCCTCGTAATCTGTAATAGGAAGCTCGCCGGTCCTGCATCAGCAGGCGCGTTAGCGTGTCACCCTGAGCGTTCATCGTTTGACGCTTTTTAATTGAGGGGTTTGATTGCCGCGCAGGCGACACGCGAACCAGCGCCGCCAATAGGCTGCGTGATGTGGTCGTCAGGATTGACGTGAATGATCATTGCAAACCCATCTTCATCGATCAGCGGATGTGGGCCGGATTCGGCGGCCGCGGCCTCGCTCGGAAACAGGCCAATCGTTGAGTTGAAAATTTCTGCTGTCGCGCGGCCATCGGCACCGGCATAGATATTCGGAATATCGGCGCGTTCGGGACCATCTTCGTGCAACAAGCCATGCGGATTGTCATCAGGGTCGATATGTCCGCCCGATGCTTTGAAACCCTCAGCGCCGTCAGAGCAATCGGCAACCTGGTGAAGGTGAATGCCATGCCACCCTTGATCGAGACCTTTGACGTCAACGCGGATTAAAACGCCGGCGCGCGGCGCGTTTTTAAAGACGACATAGCCGATTTCGTTGCCTTCGGTGTCGATGAAACTGCTTGCCGCATCCGCCCAATCGGCGGGGGCTAGCGTGGGTAAGAGTGAACCTGCGTCAGATTTGCTGCTTGTACCCGGGTTATCGGATTTTCCACAGGCTGCGAGGAATATTATAGAAGCTACTGAAATGGAGAGCAATTTTGCTTTTGAGTACATGCTTTTTCCTTATGAAATTGCCTGTCTATGTTAACCGATGTACTTCCGCGAATAAACCGTGCAATAAACAGGTCAAATGCTTGGCTTTGTTGGGGGGCAATGCTAGTCAGAGCAGTTCATTTTTAACTGATTCCAAAAGGTTCTTTCGTGGCCGAAGATAACGGCGATCTCCCGGATAATGCAGAAGAAAACACCCCGCCACAATTAGGCGACGGCGTATCGACCATTCATATCGAAGAAGAGATGCGAAAATCGTATCTCGATTACGCGATGAGTGTGATCGTCAGCCGTGCGATTCCCGATGCACGCGATGGCTTAAAGCCTGTGCACCGCCGGATTTTGTGGTCGATGCACGAAAATGGCTATGCCTTCAACAAGCCATACCGAAAATCGGCACGTGTTGTCGGGGATGTGATCGGTAAATATCACCCGCATGGTGACCAATCGATTTATGATGCGCTTGCGCGTATGGCGCAGGACTTTTCACTGCGCTTGCCATTGTTAGACGGGCAAGGGAATTTCGGCTCCATCGACGGCGATCCCCCGGCTGCGATGCGTTATACCGAAGTTCGCATGGGCAAACCGGCGCATGCGCTGCTTGAGGACATCGAAAAAGACACAGTCGCCTTTCAGGCGAACTATGACGGTTCAGAGCATGAACCGATGGTTCTGCCGGCGCGGTTCCCCAATCTTCTCGTCAATGGTGCGGGCGGTATTGCGGTCGGTATGGCGACGAACATCCCGCCACATAATCTCGGCGAGGTATGTGACGCGACTTTGGCGATGATCGACAATCCGGCGATCACAGATGAAGAACTAATCGAGATCGTACCGGGACCTGATTTCCCAACCGGCGGGATCATTCTCGGGCGCGCAGGATCAAAATCGGCACTGCTGACCGGGCGCGGCTCGGTTGTTATGCGTGGCCGCGCGACGATCGAAGAGCTTCGCAAAGATCGTTACGGCATCATCATCACGGAAATTCCGTTCCAGTTGAATAAATCCGTGATGGTCGAACGTATTGCGGGCTTGGTGCGCGAGAAAAAGATCGAAGGCATCGCGGATATTCGTGACGAATCCAACCGCCTCGGTATCCGTGTTGTGATCGAGCTGCGGCGCGACGCGAGCCCGGATGTGGTGCTCAATCAGCTTTATCGTCATTCACAGCTTCAAACGAGCTTTGGCGTCAATCTTCTCGCGCTCAATAGCGGTAAGCCGCAACAGATGACGCTGCGGGATGTGTTGGCATCCTTTATCGACTTCCGCGAGGAAGTGATTACGCGGCGGACGAAATTTGACCTCAACAAAGCGCGCGACCGCGCGCATATTTTGGTCGGCTTGGCGATTGCGGTCGCCAATATCGACGAGGTCGTTGCCTTGATCCGGGCGGCCCCTGATCCGGCAACCGCGAAGGCGCAATTGATGGAGCGCTCTTGGCCGGCCAAGGACTTGGCACCCTTGGTGCTCTTGGTTGCCGATCCGCGTCACATGATGACCGAGGGCGATACGCTAACGCTGTCAGAAGAACAGGCGAAAGCGATCCTCGATCTGCGGCTTCAACGTCTGACGGCACTAGGCCGCGATGAAATCGGTGATGAGCTGAAAAGCCTTGCCGAAAAGATTGCCGATTATCTTGATATCCTCCGCAATCGTGAGCGCGTCTTGGCGATCATCAAAGATGAGCTGATTGCCGCGCGTGATGAATTTGCGACGCCACGCCGAACAGAAATTGTCGATGCGGAAGGTGAGGTCGAAGACGAAGATCTTATCCCGCGTGACGAGATGGTCGTGACCGTAACCCATGCGGGTTATGTCAAACGGACCGCGCTTTCGACCTACCGGGCGCAGAAACGCGGCGGCAAGGGCCGCGCGGGTATGAAGTTCAAGGACGAAGATTTCGTCTCGCAACTTTTTGTCGGCAATACGCACACCCCGCTTCTGTTCTTCACGTCAACGGGCATGGTCTACAAGCTCAAGCTTTGGCGCATTCCCGAAGGTGCGCCGAACTCTCGCGGTAAGGCATTTGTCAATCTGCTGCCGCTGGGGCCGGATGAGCGGGTGACCAATATTCTTCCGCTGCCCGAAGATGAAGAATCCTGGGACGAAATGCAGATCACTTTTGCGACTCGTTCGGGCAATGTCCGCCGGAATAAGCTTTCTGATTTCCAGCGCATCAATCGTAATGGCAAGATTGCCATGAAGCTTGATGATAATGACCGCTTAGTCGGCGTTCAGCTTTGCCGCGAAAACGAAGATGTCTTGCTGACAACATCAGCAGGCTATTGCATCCGCTTCCCGGTTGATGCGGTTCGGGTCTTTGCGGGCCGAACCTCAACCGGTGTGCGCGGTATCCGTCTTGACGAAGGGAATGTCGTGATTTCGATGGCGATCCTGCATCACATCGACACCAATTCCGAAGAGTCAAAAGCCTATCTCAAACACGCAGCGGCGATGCGCCGTGCGGCGGGCGAGGGCGATGCGGACGAGCCGGATGATACGGAAACCGCAGATATTGCCATTAGCCCTGAGCGGCTGGCGGAAATGGGCGCAGCGGAGCAATTCATCCTTACCGTGACCGAAAACGGATATGGCAAGCGGACGTCGTCTTATGAATACCGCACCTCTGGTCGCGGCGGTAAAGGGATCATTGCGATACAGACGACCGAGCGTAATGGCCCGGTTGTTGCGGCGTTCCCGGTCGAAGATACCGACCAGATTATGCTCGTGACCGATGGCGGACAATTGATCCGTACACCGGTCAATGACATCCGCGTTGCGGGGCGTAATACACAAGGCGTCACCATTTTCAGAACCCGGGAGGACGAAAATGTTGTCTCCGTCGGCCGGGTCGAAGAAGTAGAAGGCGAGGAAGAGGGCGAAGAAGAATGACGAAATTAGTCGGCCTTTATCCCGGTACGTTTGATCCAGTGACCCTAGGCCATGTGGATCTGATGCAGCGGGCGGTGAAACTGGTCGATGAATTGGTCATTGGCGTTGCGATTAATCGAGACAAATCGCCTTTATTTTCGCTCGAAGAGCGGGTCGCCATGGTCGAGGAGGAAATCGCAGAGATTGCGAAGACCAACTCGGCGACGATCCGCGTTGTGCCGTTCGAAACCTTGCTGATGAAATTCGCCGAGGAGCTGAACGCAAATATCATCATCCGGGGCCTGCGGGCCGTGTCTGACTTTGAATATGAGTTTCAAATGGTCGGCATGAATCAGGTCTTGAATGACGATATCGAGACTGTTTTCCTGATGGCGGATGCCCGTTATCAATCAATTGCATCACGGCTTGTGAAGGAAATTTGCCGCCTCGATGGCGATATTTCATCTTTTGTGCCTAGCGGCGTCGAAAAAAGGCTGAAAGCCAAGTTTGCCAAGTCATAATTTCATTTTTCCGGTGAGTACCCTATATGAAGGGCGGCTGACGTTTTGGGGCTAGGGGCCAAAGGAGTTTCTTTATGCGTTTAAGGCCAGTATTCGGGTTATTCGCGGCATTGGCGCTGTCCACATCTGCGCTTGCCGATGATGACGAAGTCAGACAGCCAACATCGCGTGAGTTGATCGAAAATGCGCCCGCCAATGCGTGGCGTTCGCTCGATCCTGAAAATACGCTATATCTCGACCTGCCTGCCGGTACGGTCATCATCGAATTGCGGGCTGATTTTGCGCCGAACCATGTTCAGCGCATCAAGGAACTGACCCGCGAAAAATTCTATGACGGTGTAGTTTTCCATCGGGTGATCGAAGGCTTTATGGCCCAGGGCGGTGACCCCACGGGCACCGGGACGGGGTCTTCGGACAAGCCGAACCTTAAGGCAGAGTTCACCCGCGATGCTGCCGAAGTTGAAGGGCTGACGGTGATCGGTCGTGACCGCATCGCGCCGCGTATTGGTTATGTGGACGGGATGCCCGTTGCCGCACAGCCGGAGGCGTTAAGAACCTTCATCAAAGGCAGCCGCGTTGACCTTTGGCCGGTTCATTGCCCCGGCGTGATGTCTATGGCGCGGGCCACCGACCCGAACAGCGCCAACAGTCAATTCTTCCTGATGATCGGCGATTCCCGGCTTAATCTCGATAAGCGCTATACGGGATGGGGCTGGATTGTCGATGGTTTTGAGGCATCGCGGCGCATTGCTCGCGGCGAGCCGCCTTCACGACCAACACCCATTATTCGTGCGCGGATTGAAGCGGACATCCCCGAATCCGAGCGCGAAAATATTCAAGTGCTCAAAACGAGCGAACCTGTATTTATCGAATATCTAAAGACCCGTGGCCAGCTTAGCGATGATGGTCTTGTCAAAGATATTTGCGAAATACGCGTACCGATTAAAAAAGACGGAAAGATTGAATTATGACGGACAAACTTATTCTGACGCTGGAAACCGGAGATGTTGTTATCGAAACATTTCCTGACAAAGCGCCAAATCACGTTGCCCGTATCAAAGAACTTGCCGACGAAGGTTTCTATGACGGATTGACCCTGCACCGGGTGATTTCCGGCTTTATGGCCCAGATGGGCTGCCCAATTGGAAACGGCACCGGCGGTTCAGGCAACAAGATCAAAGCCGAGTTTAATGATGTCAGTCACCAGCGCGGTGTGTGCTCTATGGCGCGGGCCCAAGATCCAAACAGTGCGGACAGCCAGTTCTTTATCTGTTTCGATGACGCATCATTCCTTGATGGTCAGTACACCGCTTGGGGCAAGGTCGTTGAAGGCATGGACAATGTTGATGCGGTCAATGTTGGCGAGCCGCCAGCAACGCCAACCAAAATCGTCAAATTCCACACCGCGGCTTAGGCTCTCTGGCCAAATTTGGTCATAGATTATAAACGGATAAGCGGCATTAATCAGTGACGCAAACAGGAAGTCTATTTGTGAACGTCGCCTATTTGATGAACACTTATCCGTTGACCTCAACAACGTTTATCCGGCGTGAGATTGAGGCATTGGAACGCCAAGGCGTGACGGTGCAACGATTTGCGTTGCGCCGTTGGGACGACCAATTGGTCGATCCGCTTGATATCGCCGAGATCGACCGTACCCATTACATTCTTTCCGGCAATAAGCTTGGCCTCATAAAGGCGCTGGCGCGGGAGATTGTTTCCAATCCCGGCGGATTGGCAAAAGCGATTGGGCCGTGGTTTTCATTGCTGCGGTCGGCGCGCGGCGGTTTGGTCCGCCATGTGGCCTATCTGTTAGAGGCGATCTATTTTCGGCAGGTGGCGGAAAAAGAAAAGATCGGTCATGTCCACGTTCATTTTCTGACCAACTCAACCGCGGTTGCGATGCTCGCGCGGATTATGGGCGGGCCAAGCTATAGCGCAACGGTGCACGGGCCAGATGAATTGACCGATGCACCGCTTCTCGATTTTCCGGCAAAAATTCAGCATGCGTCTTTTATTGCGGCGATTACCAATTTCTGCCGCTCTCAGCTAATTCGGTTTTCGGATATTAGCGCGAGTGACAAAATCAAGATTGTTCATTGCGGTCTTAATCTCGAAGATTTCACGGCAACGCCCGTCCCAAATAATAAAACGTTTGTGTGTGTCGGGCGTTTATGCCCGCAAAAAGGTCAGGCGCAATTGCCCGCTGTCGTCGCAAAATTGCGCGCGGAACATCCCGATGTGAAAGTGGTCCTGATTGGCGATGGTCCATCGCGCAAGGAAATTGAATCGGAGATTGCGCGGCTTTCCGTTGGTGACAATATCGAAATCACCGGCTGGATGGAAAACGCAAAGGTACGCAAGGCCGTCAGTAATGCCCGTGTCTTTTTGCTACCGACTTTTGCCGAAGGCTTGCCGGTTGTCATCATGGAAGCGCTGGCATTGGGACGGCCGGTTATCTCGACTTATATTGCCGGTATTCCAGAACTCATTGACGAGGATTGCGGCTGGATTGTTCCGGCGGGGGACGAACAGAGCTTGCTCAACGTCATGCGCGCCGCACTAGAAGCTTCACCGGAACAATTAACCGCTTTCGGCGAAGAGGGACGTCGCCGAATTGAAACGGCCCATGACGTCGATAAAGAAGCGGCGAAACTCGCGGAATATTTTTCAGAAATACCGAAAAATCCAAACCCGAATAAAGTGTAGGCGTTGTTATTTTAACGCCACAGGCGCGAAAATCGTGCTCAATCCCGCATTTGGTGGATAGATATCCACCCCCTGCGATATCCGTCCTATGCTGGCGCTCCCAATGAAGAAAGGGAAATGCAGTGGACGGATTATATCAATATGCGCGGCGTGCGGGCTTATTCCAGCCCGCCAAACAAACCATATTTAATATTGAGGTAGTCTTCGAGCCCGTATTTCGAGCCTTCGCGGCCAACACCGGATTCCTTGACGCCGCCAAAGGGTGCGACGGGCGTCGACAGAATACCTTCATTGATGGCGACCATGCCATATTCCAGCGCTTCCATAACGCGCCAGGCGCGGCCAAGGTCTTTGGTGTAAAAATACGACGCGAGACCATATTCGGTATCATTGGCCAGTTTGATCGCTTCTTCTTCGGTCTCGAATTTAAACAGCGGCGCAACCGGGCCGAAGGTCTCGTCATTTGCGATCAGCATTTCGCTGGTGACATCGCGCAGCAAGGTCGGTTCGAAATAGGTGCCGCCCAATTGATGGCGGTTACCGCCGGTGACGATATTCGCGCCTTTGCCGGTCGCATCGTCGATATGCTCTTCGACTTTTTTCACGGCCTTGTCGTCAATCAACGGCCCTTGGTCGACACCGTCCTCAAGGCCGTTACCGATTTTAAGATCGTTGATCGCCGCCGCAAATTTCTCCGCAAACCGATCGTAAATTCCCGATTGAACGAGAATACGATTTGCGCAAACACAAGTTTGTCCGGCATTGCGGAATTTACATGCAATCGCGCCTTCGACCGCGCGATCAATATCGGCGTCATCGAAAATAATAAGCGGCGCATTGCCCCCGAGTTCCATGGAAACCCGTTTCATTTGTTTCATGGCATTGGCGGCGAGCTGTTTACCGATGGCGGTCGAACCGGTGAAGGTGATTTTCTTGACGTCCGGGTTTTCACAAAACTCGTCAGCAATCGGTGCGGGCGATCCGGTGATGACATTCAATACGCCTTTTGGCAGGCCGACATCTTCGGCGATCACCCCATAGGCCAAGGCGGAATAGGGTGTTTGACTGGCGGGCTTACAGACAATCGGGCAACCGGCGGCGAGCGCGGCGGCGGCTTTGCGCGCGATCATGGCCGTCGGGAAATTCCACGGCGTAATCGACGCCACCACACCGACAGGTTCTTTCGTGACGACGATGCGTTTATTGGGCCAGGGCGAGGGGATGACGTCGCCGTAAATACGGATGGCTTCTTCGGCGAACCATTTAAAGAACGCGGCCCCATAGGCGATTTCGCCCTTCGCTTCGTTAAGCGGTTTTCCCATCTCGCGGGTCAGAAGTTCACCCAGTTCATCTTGATGGTCCATCAAAGCATCATGGATGTCGTGGCAGTATTTCGCCCGTTCGGCGGCCGGTTTTGCGCGCCATTCGGGGAAGGCTTCACTGGCGGCGGCAATGGCTTTTCGCGTCTCTTCGCGGCCAAGATCAGGAACGGTGCCCATTTTCTCGCCGGTTGCGGGGTTCGTGACCTCGATCACCGCGTCAGCGCTGTCTGCCAGCCATTCACCGCCAATAAAGCACTCTTGCCGAAAGAAACGACTGTCCATGAAAATGCCTCCGTTTTTCAACCCCTTAAAGGAATATCACTGCACCAAGGTTTTGCAATCCGATAAAACACTGCGATGATGGAGAACTTAAATCGAGATCCTTTGGTTCCAGCGAGAATTATTATGACCGTAACCTATGAAACCCCGCATGATGGTGTCGCCGTAATCACCCTGAACCGGCCAGACCGGTTGAACGCATTCAATGGAGAAATGCGCAAGGATTTGGCAGACGCCGTGCGGGAAGCATCCGGGGATGATGCCATCCGCGCGGTCGTTATGACCGGCGAAGGGCGCGCTTTTTGTGCGGGTGCGGATGTCACGGCAGTGAATGACAAATTCAATGTCGAAGATGTTCTTAATACGGAATATGCGGCGTTTCTTTCAACGATTGCGACGATGCCGAAACCGGTCATTGCGGCGATCAACGGACCGGCCGCAGGGATTGGGATGACGACGGCGCTGACATGTGATTTGCGCGTCATGGGCGAGGAAACCTATCTCATGAGCGCATTCGCAAATATCGGTTTGGTGCCTGATGGCGGTCTATCCTATTTGCTGACCCGTGAAATAGGATATGCGCGGGCCTATCAACTGGCGATTGAGGCGGAAAAACTTGACGCAAAAAGAGCGCTCGATTGGGGGCTTGTGAACCGGGTTGTGCCGAATACGGAGGTTTTATCTAATGCGGTCGAATGGGCTAAAAGCCTGACCCAACGTGCGCCGATGGCGCTGTCATTGACCAAGCGCGTCTTCAGAGCTGCAGCGCAGGGCGGGCTTCATAACGCGATGGCTTTTGAGGCGCAGAACCAGCGGGCCGCGATCGCGACTGAGGATTGCCGCGAAGGCGTGGCGGCGCTACTCGGAAAACGAAAGCCCGTTTTTAAAGGGAAATAAGCCCGCGCCCGATCATCATGATGATCGCTGCGGCCGCCAAAGCGGGGCCAAAGGCGATGGCCATATCGCTTGTGACTGCATGGCCTTTGAGGCGGATGAGCCCAACGGTCACGAGGCCAAGCATGGCCGCAACAAATACCGTTGGCGCAAGGGCGGCCCATCCGAGCCATGCACCAATCGCCGCGAGAAGTTTCGCATCACCCTGGCCCAAACCTTCGATGCCGCGCAGCTTCGTAAAGACAATGTCGATCAGGCGAAACACGGCGTAGCCGGCGACGGCTCCGATAACCGCTTCAAGGAACGGGACAAAGAGATCCACCGCGTTGGCAATAATACCGAGCGCCACGAGGGGCAGGGTCAACGCATCGGGCAGATAGCCGGTTTCAAAATCAATCGCCGCAAGGGTGACAAGAAAGAGGAGAAATATCGCGGCCAGCCCAGCGGTCACCGTAAAGCCAAACAAAACGACGGAACCGATCGCGCATAGGGCACCGGCAAATTCGATGAGTGGATAGCGGATTGGAATGTTTGTGCCGCAAGCCGCGCATTTCCCGCGTAGCAGAAGAAAACCAATGATCGGAATTAGGTGAACCGGTTTAATCGCCTCGCCACATTCCGGGCAGGATGATCGCGGGAAGGCCAGATTTCCGCGTTCTGGTCCATCGATCAGGCCCCACATGCGCGGGCCGCGATAGATGACCACGTTGAGGAAGCTACCGGCCAATAAGCCAAGGATGAATATTGTGGTCAAAAGGACCCACTGCGGAATCATTTAGGGTTTTTCCTATGCCGAATAGATGCGCAATTTCTGCGCTTTAGAGCGTAAAGTAGCATTAAAGAATTATACCTTAAAAGGCGTCAAAAGTTCTTATTTGATGGGCGCTTAGACCGTTAACGAAGGCGCGCTTTTTGCGCCTGAAATGCAATGCACAAATTGCGCTTAATGAATGGGTGAAAAACGGGAATGTCATATAACTGAGATAAACCTGTCACGCTGCTGTCAAACGGCTCTTCTAACGGGGCGCACAAGCTGGCGCGTGGGGCGTCCGTTTCAACAAGCGTGCGCGCTTAATCGGGGCCATCCGCATTGAGCCAATTCTCTACCCGTTTTTTCACGGTGAACGATCGCCTTTGTGCCTCTTAGGCATGAATGATTGAGGGTGAAGGGCTTTGATTGAAATCGATGATAGTCGGAAAGGTTAAATTTTGCGGGCAGTAGGCGTAATTTCGCAAGGATTTCAAGAGGTTCTTGGACATTCTGGTACGATAAATGCATGCATTCATCCTTACAATTCGGTGGTTGTATATCGTTTTGCTAAGGGTTTTTCGGTATCAATCCGGGGGAGCAATGCGATAGCGCTTAATCCGCAAAACGGCGCAGGTGGTTAACTTTGGTCGATTTCGACAAATTCGGACTGGGAAGAGGAACCACTTTCTTCAAGAATGGCGGTGCTGGCACCTTGCGCCTTGTGATTGAGGTCGCGCTATTGATCGCCATCGGACTCGTTCTTGCGAAACTCGCAATATCGGTTTTTGCGCCATTGCCGACCCCGCGCGGCGATATGGTCAGCGCAGCAATGTCGAGCCCACAAGGCCAGCGGATTCAGACTACGACAGAGCCGAAAAATCCGTTCGGATCGGCACCGATGCCAAACGCGCCGGTCGAACAGGCCCCCGAAGTTGCGGAAACGTCATTGAACCTCAAGCTCACCGGTGTGTGGCCAGACGGGCCCGACGGATCTGCAATTATCCGTGGCGAGTATGGCAAAGACAAACGCTACGCGGTTGGTGAAAGCATATCATCCGGCGTTCGGTTGGTTTCGGTTTACGAGGATCAAGTCATCATCGAGCAAAATGGTGTGCGCGAGTCATTACGGTTTGAATCAAAAATCCCGGCACCAAAACGCAGCGAGCCCCAAAACGCTGCGGCGGCGCTAACGGTGACACCGCGTGAATTGACCGACGCGATCCGCATGTCATCGACCACCGATGATAATGGCAAACCTGTCATCGCATTAAACGCGGGACGAAATGCAAATGTCTTTACCCGTATCGGATTCAAAAATGGTGATTTCCTGCGCACCGTAAATGGCGAAGCGGCACCAAGCGATCCGGCGGGGCTACTTGAAATGATGAATGAACTTTCGCGCGAAAGTCAGGCAACAATCGTAATTGAGCGTGACGGGCAAAGAATCCCGATCGTTTTGTCCGTAAGGGGAAATGAGTAATGGTGAAGTTAGCGAGAGCCATACCGGCTGTTCTTGTTGCGGCGATTGGGGCAGTCACGCCTTTATCAGCAATGGCACAAGAGAATTGCGGCGCGGCGCTAAATTATGAAGACGCTGATATTCGCGCGGTTGTTGACGAGATCGCTATTCGGACAGGTCGGACATTCTTGCTCGATCCCGCCGTGCAAGGCCGGGTAACCGTTAAATCACCGCCGAATGGCCGCCTTTGTGCGGACGAGGCGTGGGAGCTGTTTCAGGCGGTGTTGCGGGTCAATGATTTTGCGGCGACCCCTGCAGGTGACGGGAAATACCGGATTGTCCCCCTTCAAGAGGCGGCGCGCGCTGCGGGCCCCGTCGGTGAAGGGCGCGGATCGGACCTGACAACGCAGATCATACGTCTCAATTATGTGGATGCGCGCGAAGCGGCGGCCAATCTCGCTCAGATCATCGGGAATAATGGTGTTGTTAGTCCGGTACGGACCGGCAATTCAATTATCGTTGTGGATACTGCCGATAATGTAGCCCGCATTACGGAGGTTCTGAAAAAACTCGATCAGGACACGACGATTTATCGCACGATCCCATTGCAGCATTCATCCGCTGTCGAACTATCGCGCTTGGTCAGCGAATTGGCATCGGAGATGAACGAGGAATCCGGCGCGCGCGGTGCATTTTCTGTCGTACCGGTTGAGGCGAGCAATTCACTGCTGATCCGTGCAGAGCCATCATTAATGCGCCGGCTCGAATTGGTGGTCAGCGAACTTGATCAATTTGGCGGGGCCACCTCAAACCTTTCGGTCGTTTATCTAAAACATGCGGACGCCGAGGAAATGGCGCCGCTCTTAACCGAAGTGGTGAACAGCACATCGGGATCTGGCATTGATGGTGCGCCGGGCCGCACCCGCGCGAGTGTTTCTTATCACAAGCCAACCAATTCACTGATTATCAATGGCGACGCCGAAATTCAGCGGACATTGCAAAATGTCATCACGCAGCTTGATGTGCGGCGCGCACAAGTCCTGGTCGAGGCGATTATTGTTGACGTGTCCGATACGACTGTTCGCGACCTTGGCCTGCAATATTTCTTGACCGGAACAGAAGGTTCTCGAGTTCCGTTCTCGACGACCAATTTCTCAAGCGCGCAACCGAATATTCTGGCAGCGGCGGGCGCAGCGTTGCTCGAGTCTGATGTTGTGGGCGGTGATCTTAGCGACCAAAAAAGCGCGCTTACCGAAGCCGCGGTGAATTCACTGCTTGGCTTTAATGGCTTTGCGCTTGGCGGGGCAGGGAAACTTGGCGAGAATTCCTTCTTCGGCGCTATTTTAACGGCCATTCAGGACGATTCATTTTCGAATGTACTCTCAACCCCATCGATCATGACGCTCGATAATGAAACCGCACGTTTGCAGGTCGGGCAGGAAATTCCGGTCACTACTGGCGAGGCCGTTGGCGATAACCTGACCAATGCGTTCAGAACCGTCAGCCGTCAGGAAGTCGGTGTTATTCTGGAGGTCACACCGCAGGTGAATGAGGGCGGCACCGTCACGCTTAAAATTGTTCAGGAAATTTCTAGTGTCGCAGGCCCGATTTTATCAACGTCTACGGATCTTATCACCAATAAGCGCGAAATCTCGACAACCGCACTGGTTGATGACGGCGATATTCTTGTGATTGGTGGATTGATTGACGATACCCGCGAGGACAAGGAATCCAAGGTGCCTTATCTTGGCGATATTCCGGCGGTTGGTAATCTCTTTAAATCCACATCGCGCGAGCGGCGACGGCAAAATCTGATGGTCTTTATCAGACCATCTATCATCCGCGATCAGTCATCGGCGAATTTGGCGACCGGTCGTAAAATGGATTACATGCGCGCCCGTGAACTCCTGCGTGATGGAACACCGATCTCCGGCATGGAAAAACTGATCGATGAAGTGACGGGAACAACAGCACCGCAATAGGCGAACAGGCCATGAGTGAACAAAGCACCATTTCTTCGGCGCGTTTCTCCTACGCTTTTGCAAAGGAGCGGGGCCTTATCGTTTTAGACGATGAGGTAAGCCCGGTTGTGCTTGGTGCGCGCGGGACAACGCCCGAACCATGGGCGATCATCGAAGCCCGCCGCGCCATTGGTGCACCGATTAAGGTCGATATTCTTCCGCCCGAAATGTTCGAGCGTCGCCTGTCGGAGATCTATTCGGTTGAAGGGATTTCGGCGGCTGACCTCGACCTTGAAGGCGATGAAAGTGACCTCGCATCGCTCGCAGAAGGCCTGCCGAAAACAGCGGACCTTCTCGATTCAGAAAATGACGCGCCGGTTATCCGCTTGATTAACGCGATGATCGCCGAGGCCGTGAAGGTAAAAGCCTCCGACATTCACATTGAGCCGTATGAAAAGACTTTATCGATCCGGTTACGGATTGATGGCGTATTGCGCGAAGTTTTATCGCTACCGTCGCGGATGACGCCAGTTCTTACATCGCGCGTGAAGGTGATGGCGCGGCTTGATATCGCGGAACGCCGGGTACCCCAGGACGGGCGAATTTCCCTCGCGCTTGGCGGCAGAACGGTTGATGTGCGTGTGTCTACGCTTCCCGCCCGTTTTGGCGAGCGCGTGGTGATGCGTATTCTCGATAAAGATGAAGCGCGGCTTGATCTTGATGGTCTGGGGATGCCGGCACCGATCCTTGAGCGGTTTAAACAGGTTCTCCAGCGCCCAAACGGAATTATTCTCGTAACCGGACCGACCGGTTCCGGGAAGACAACGACGCTTTATGGCGCATTAAGCCTATTGAACGAGCCGAGCCGGAATATTCTGACCGTCGAAGACCCGGTTGAGTATGCGGTCGATGGGGTCGGCCAGACCCAGATTAATCCAAAAGTGGGTATGACCTTCGCAACGGGCCTTAGGGCGATCCTTCGTCAGGACCCGGATATTGTAATGGTCGGTGAGATCCGCGACGTCGAAACGGCGGAAATTGCGGTGCAGGCCTCGCTTACCGGGCATCTGGTTTTGTCAACGGTTCATACGAATTCGGCAGCGGGTGCGATCACCCGGTTGCGTGACATGGGCGTTGAGCCATTTTTGCTATCGTCTACGGTGGTGGCCGTGTTAGCGCAGCGCCTTGTGCGGCGTTTGTGCCCGTCCTGCAAGGAAACCTATAGCGCCGATGAAGCAACTAAAAAGCTCTTGGGCGTTAGCGGCAATGTCGAATTGATGCGGCCTGTGGGGTGTGGCCGTTGCAATCAAACCGGTTATGAAGGCCGTATCGGTGTGTACGAATTAATTATCGTTGATGATCAGATGAAACGCCTGATCCACGATAATGGCAGCGAGCACGAATTAGAAGATTACGTCTTTAGAAATGTCGATACGCTGGCGCAATCTGGTTTCAAGCATGTTTTGAATGGCGTCACCTCCGTTGAGGAAGTCATGCGTGTTGTCCGCAAGGAGGGCGACAATGCCAGCCTTTGAATATGAGGCGGTCGATCTTGGCGGGAAAACCCGCCGAGGTGTCGTTTCTGCGGATAGTCAACGGCAGGCGCGGAATGAATTGCGGCGAATGAAGCTCACGCCGCTGAAACTCTCTGCGCCACGCCATGAGCAAACCGCCGCTTCGGCCAGTAAAAAACCGGCGCGGATTCCGGCGGGGGAACTTGTTTCCATTACGCGCCAGCTCGCGGCGCTGATTGGTGCCGGCACACCGTTGGAAGAGGCTTTGAACGCGGTATCGTTACAGACATCAGCGCCCGGTAGTCGAACACGCCTGATTGCGGTGCGTGAACGGGTGATGGAAGGGTGGCGTTTTGCTGACGCCTTGGCTGAGGATCAGAAATCCTTTCCGGCGCTTTACCGGGGGGTGATCGCCGCCGGTGAAATGTCCGGCGACCTGCCGGGGGTTCTCTCGCGGCTTGCAACCATGCTCGAGAAAAACCGCGCGCTCAAAAACAAAGCTATCTCGTCACTGATCTATCCGGCCGCGTTAGCCGTGATCGCTGGCGGGGTCGTCACGGCACTGATGGTCTATGTCGTCCCAAAGATCGTCGCCCAGTTCGACAGTTTCGGGGCACAGCTTCCCTTTCTGACGCGGCTCGTGGTCGGAATATCTGACTGGATCGTTCAATATGGTCTCGTTGCGTTTTTTGTTTTGATCGCCTTGGGCTTTGCTGCCTGGCGCGCGATGAAAGAGCCTAACGTCAGGCTTTGGGTTGATGAACGGGTGCTACGATTGCCCGTATTTGGGAACTTGGCCCGCGCGGTTGATGGTGCGCGTTTTGGCCGAACATTGGCGACGCTATTTGCTGGCGGTGCGCCGCTGATCGACAGTATTGTCGGCGCGCAACGGACCGTCAGCAACGCCTATATTCGCGCGCGCCTTGATAAGACTGTCACGATGGTCGGCGAGGGCGCATCACTTGCAGCAGCGCTAAAGCGCGCAAACGCATTACCGCCAATGATGGTGCACATGGTGGCGGCGGGAGAGCGCTCCGGTGCGCTTTCCGATCTGCTCGACAAGGCCGCTACACAGCTCGAAGAAGAGTTTGATACCGCCTCGACCGTAGCGTTAAGATTGCTGGAGCCGGCGATCATCGTAGCGATGGGCGGAGCGGTCTTGGTGATCGTATTGTCAATTTTAATGCCTATCCTTCAGTTCAATACATTGGCGGCGGGGTAATGATGGAGAAAAAGATGGACCTACGGAAATCAGCAAAAAAGCGTCGTAACCAGCGCGGTATTACGCTTGTCGAATTGCTTGTTGTATTGGCAATTCTGGCGCTTGTTTCCGCCATTGTTGTCATCAATGTTCTGCCTGCGGCGGATAAAGCCGCCGTGGACACAACGAGAATTCAGATTGATATCATCGAGAATTCGCTCGATCAGTATCGTCTTGATATGCGCAGCTATCCGACCACCCAGCAGGGCCTGGAAGCGCTGGTGAATGTGCCCAGTGATGCGAAGAATAGCGCCAATTATCGACCGGGCGGATATTTGCGCGGCGGTTTGCCGTTAGACGGCTGGGGCAATGAATTCCAATATGAATTTCCGGGCGAACGCGGCGGTGCCTATGATCTTTATTCATACGGCGCAGATGGCGAACCCGGCGGCGAAGGTCAGGACGCGGACATTGGTAACTGGACGACGGAATAGGCGTTTCGCATTTGATCCAAACCATCAGCGCGGCGTAACCCTCGTCGAGCTATTGGTGGTGTTGGTGATCTTGGCCATGGTTGCCGGTGTTGTCATTTTGACGACGCCGCCACCCGTTAGTGATCTGCGCAATAGTGCTGAGCGGTTTGCGGCGAAACTGAATCACGCGGCCGGTACGGCGATTACGGCGGGCATACCGATTGCGTTAGAAATTGACGCCACCGGGTATCGTTTTCGCCAATATGAAAATGGCGCGTGGATTGCCGTAAGCGAGCCGGGCCTGCACGACATAGAATTGGATCGCGAAACGAGTTTGCAAATTCTGAGCGAAAACACCGGCAATCGCGAAGCGCAATCAGATTTGTCTGAACCAGAAATACGGACACTAATTTTTAGCCCGACCGGAGAAACGATGCCGATGAGCGTCGGAATTCGGCGCGGCCGTGAAATTTTCTATGTGACGATGGATGATTTCGGCAAAGTTGAGGTGAATGCCAATGCGCCGGAATAATCAACGGGGCATAACGCTTGTTGAAACATTGGTCGCGCTTGCGGTGATGGGTTTTGTCATTGCCGCCTTGCTGGCGCTGATCGGACAGAACACCCGTTTTGTTTCAACCATCGAAAATCGTCATCTGGGGATGATCGCAGCCGATAATTTGATGGTCGAAGCGATGGTATTGCCCAGGGCGCTCGAACTTGGTGTCGAGGAAGGGGAAACCACCGTCGGAAGTATTCCGTTGCTTTACCGGCGAACCACCATCGAAAGCGGTGTCGAGGGTGTGTTCCGTCTTGAGATCGCCATCATGCCAAAAGACAGCGATCAGGTGATTGCCCGTGCAACCTCGATGCGGAGGGTGCCGTGACACAGCGAGATAAGCAGCACGGCATGACATTGCCGGAGGTGTTGGTCGCCTTGCTGATATTTGCGGCCATTGCTTCGACGAGTGTCTATGCGCTCCGATTGGGCGTTGATAGCCGCGATCAGTTGGAACGGGCAGACGACGAATTAAAGCGATTTCAAATCGCGCGCAGCTTGATGAAGACGGATTTCGTCCAGCTCAGCCCGCGGTCTATCCGCGATGAATTTGGAATTGCGCGCAATGCGGTTTTTGTTGGCAATGTTTCGCGCTTTGGGTCGCGTAGTGACGAAGACGAACAAATTCTTGCGGCGTTCGTCCGCAACGGCGCAATCAATATAGCGGCCAAAGAACCAAGAAGCGCTTTGCAATATGTTGAATATATCTATCGCGACAGAACGCTTATTCGCAGAACACGAGACTATCTTGATGCGGCACCGAATGCGCAAACCCGCGATCGGGTCTTGTTCGAAAATCTCGACAATGTGTCCGTTTCTTATTTGAGCGGCGAATATCGCGGCGAGTTGCTTTGGGCCGAAATGTGGCCCGCCAGCGGCGCAACCGGATCACCTCGGGCGATCTCCATCACTATGGAATGGCCTAACAAACCCGCCTTAGAGCAACGCTTTTGGCTCGGTACCCTCGGCAATTCAGTTGGGGGCGGATGATGAACAAGAGAACCAATCAACGTGGTGCCGCTTTGCTGGTCGTGTTGCTTTTGGCGGCGACGCTTTCCTTCGTCGCCCTCGCAACAATGGAAAAGATCTCGTTGACGGCGGCGCGGGTCGGTAATGTAAGCGAGCGGAGTGAAGCGCTTTGGGAGGCGCTTGCGATTGAGGTGTTGGCGAAAAAAGCCATAGAAACCGCATTCGAAGCGAATAACAGCAAGATGTCCTCCGAAGATCCGTGGGCAAACAAGCCAATTGAGTTGCCGCTGGATAATGGTTTTGCGCGGGTTGTGCTTGATGATGCGACCGCCTGTTTCAACCTGAACAGTCTCGCGCAGTCATCAGAGGAAGATGCGGGCGAAAAAGCCCTCAATGAATTTGTTCGACTGGCGAGTTTAGTCGGGGTCAGTGAATTCGAAGCACAAGCATTGGGGCAATCAATCGCCGACTGGATTGATTTTGACAATCAACGCCGGCCACAAGGCGCAGAAGATGAATATTACACAACGCGCCCATCGCCCTATAGAACCGCAAATCAGGTCATTCCTAGCGTCAGTGAAATTCGCGCGGTCAGAGGCGTTTCTCAAGAGATCTATCTGGCATTGGAGCCTTATGTTTGCGCGCTGGAAAACACTGGCCCATCGCCCATTAATGTGAACATGCTCGAACGCCGCGATGCACCGATATTGGCGGCAATCCTTGGGGATGACATCAGCATGCAAAAAGCGAGCGATATTATCGGTGCGCGGCCACCCGGTGGCTATACGGATGTATCTGGTTTTCTGAACATGCCCGCCATTAAGGAACTGCATTTGCCGAACGAGATGACCAGCCGGTTTCACATCACGTCGCGTTATCTTCGCGCGCATGCAGAGATTGTTTATGATAGGGCTGTATTCAATATGACATCAGAGCTAGCCCTTGATGGGGCCCGCGCGCGTATCGTGTCGCGCCGGATCGGAGCAGAAAAGTGAACGAGACATTAATTCTCATCGTTGGGCGTGGTCCGGATGAACCCATTAAATGGGCGTTCTGGTCGGACGGACGTATTCAGCTTGCGGATATTGCGGAAAACCTCGATCACTTGAGCGAGCTAGGACAACGTGCGTCTGCGGCAAAGATGGTGGCGCTTGTCTTGCCCGGCGAAGACGTCGCGATGCGGATGATGCCGTCACCGCCCAAGGGAAAGGCTCAATTCCGGAATGCTGCTCGGTTTCTATTAGAAGACGAATTGGCTGAGAATCTTGATCAAGTGCATTTCGCCATAGCGCGACATCCAAGCGGTGCCGGTTTGGTTTTGGCCGTTAAAAAAGCGATTCTTGATGAATGGATTGATGAGTTAGGCAATATCGGGATCACTCCTGATATCGTAACGGTCGATTTTGCGCTATTACCAGCGGACCAAGAACAGGCAGTAATCGTCGAGGCGAATGACCGAATTGTCGGATCAGTGTCGTTACAGGGGTTTTCGCTAGAACGTCCGATAGCGGATGATATAATCGAAACCTTATTGAACGATAGTGCGGTTTCAAAAATTATCACTTACGGTTCGAATGCTTTCGCACTGCCCGAGGGTGTTGAACAGGAACGCCGTCCGGCGCTGGAAGGTGAGAGCCTTTACGCCACTTTTGCCGGAGCGCTTCAGCAATCGGGCGCGGTCAATTTTCTGCAAGGTGCCTATAAGAAAACGAGCAATTGGCGCGCCGCCGCAAAGCCTTGGCAGCGGGCCGCAATGCTTGCGGCGGGATTGGCCCTTTCGGTTTTTGTATTGAATATTGCTGATGCTGCACGCTCCCTTCGCATCGCTGATGCGTATAATCGCGAAGCGCGCGCGGTTCACGCTGCGGCATTTCCAGATTACGCCAATGTCAATCCGCGTACCCATGCGCGCCAGGTTCTTGGTTCCGGGAGCGGATCGCCAATGTTTACGCGATTGACGAATGCGGTCGCTTTAGGTCTTGAAGAAAACGAAAATATCCAAATTGATCGGATACGGTATAATGCTTTGCGCAACGAGTATTCGCTGAATTTGCGCTTCGCCGACATCAACGACCTTGAGGTGCTCAAGCAAAGTCTTGCGGCGCAGGGAATATCGGCCAGCGAAGCGGGCGGCGTTCGGCGCAGCGGCGGCATTTATCTCGGTGAATTGAAAGTGAGTGCGTCATGACCGCTTGGTGGCAAGATCTTTCCGCGCGCGAGCGGGTTTTAATTCTGATTGCCGGCGGTCTCGGGGTTGCTGTGGTGCTTTCGCTTCTCGTTATTCGCCCGATTGCGGACTGGCAAAGCGATGCGGCGCGCAAGGCACAAACAGCAAGAGATGGGTACGAGCTTACGCTCGCGGCCGCTGCGGTCGCCGGGGATCGGGGCGATGACCAATATAATCCCATGGCATTGCGGCAAGCGGTGATTGCCACCGCAAAAAATTGGAATGTTGACCTGACGCGGATCGGATCGGAAACGCCTGAAGGGCAAGTCGAGGTGCAGGTTGCGCCACTCGCCGGGGATGCGCTTTTTGCGTGGATTGCGCAACTCGAAAACCAATATGGGATCAGTGTTGCGTTTGCCGACATCGCCAATGGATCGGACGGCATGGTCAACGCGCAGATTATCGTTTTTGAACGGATGTCATGACGAAGAAAGTAACATCTGAATTATCGAGCCGGTTTATGGGGCTCGTTGTGTGCGCCGTTTTTTTAATCGGTGTCGTGACGATGTTGCCGGCCAGTCTGGTGTCAACGTTTGTCAATTTTGATCGCCAGCGTGTTTCTTATATGGCTGCGAACGGCACAATTTGGAACGGGTCATTCGAAAACGTCAATATTGGCTCAGCCCCGTTGGGCGATATCTCTTTCCGGCTCTCGGCGTTATCATTGCTGACATTGTTCCCGAAGTTCGATCTATCGGCGAAGGAGGGCGCTGTCATTGGCGACGCGATTGTTTCCGTAAATCCAGCCCAAAGAATTACTATCGCAGATTTGAACGCAGATCTCGATTTAGGTGCTTTAGCCCCATACGGTATTCTTGGCGCGCCCACCCAGGGGATTGCGCGCGTCAGCGCTGATAAAATTGCGTTATCGCCGAAAAAGGGGTGCATCAACGCAGACGGCACGCTTTGGACGAACGTCTTGAATGCGCCTGCTTTTCGGCATGATATGCCTGCACTGCCGTTAAACGGAGATGTAACCTGCGAAGGGGAGCAATTGCTCGTCGTTCTTGAAGGCGAGAATGACCGGGCGGGCGCGGAAATCATCCTGCGGATCAATAAGGATTTAGCCTATGAACTCGCGGCGCGGGCCTATTCCCCTGAGGATGATATAAATTCTGCACTGCGCTTTTTAGGTTTTGAAGACGCGGATGGCGAACTGGTTTATGGTTCCGCCGGAATATTCAGGAGCGCCGGATCATGATCCGAATGACAACAATTGCCATCTCACTTCTTTGCGTGTCAGGCTGCACGACAATCGGCGGGAAATCGGGACCGGTTAAAACGGCGAATACATCAGCAGAACCGGTAGCGCTTAGCCTCGCAGACGAACGCATTGCTCAGGATGGTTTCGGTGCGCTTGATGATGCCGCTTTGCCGGAGAAAGCCTGCGGCATGGTTTTGTGGACGCTCGAAGGTAATCGGCCCGAGGCGATTTTCCGCTATGTCTCTGGCAAGGAAGCCGAGGTCAATATTGGTGGCACCCTCGTTAAGTTATCCCGCATGGACTATAGCGGGGCGAGCGGTTACGGCGTTTATGAGAGCCAGCTTTTTCAGAGTACGGATGGCGTGGCCGTCGAGGTAAACGCTAAATTCGGGCTGGGGTTTAATGGCGGATCATATCTCGAACAGGGCGTTGTGAAGATCACCGACAGCCACGGTTGGAGCCTTGTCTCGCCAACGGCCGGCATCGCCGGATGCCGAAGCTAGATCAGTGATGACCGCCGCCTAATTGCTGTAAGACGATTGCGATTGTTCCCGACAGAACGCCGAGCATAGCGAGATCATAGCCGCGCCGGCCAGGTGTCTTGGCGGCGTCCGGGCCAAGGTGGACAATCAACACATAAATTAGCGCGCCAGCTGCAATACCAAGCATTGCCGGGATTGGAATTTCACCGCTTACATCCAAAAGGATTAGCGAGATAATCGTCCCGGCGATGGTAGTGAGCGCAGAGGCAATCATCGCAAGTAAGATGGCGCGGCCGCGTCGGAGACCCGCCTGCGCCAGCAAGGCATAGGCGATTACCCCTTCGGGAAATTCGTGAAACAAAAGCCCACTGGTCGCGATCCAGCCCGTGAAAATCTCGTCCTGAAAAGACGCCGCGTAAATCGCTCCATCAAGAAATGAGTGCGATGCCAATGCGATGATTGAGGCATATCCAAAGGTGAGGGCAGCGCCTTCTGGTCCGGAATGGAAAATGCTCTGAACGGTGATTCCGATCAGCACCATGCCCGCAAAACCGACGGCTAACCATAATAATGCCAGTTGGGATTCGCTCGCCGCCTCTGGAATTAGATGGAAGAGGACCCCGACTGTTAACAACCCTACGGCGAAAGATGATGAATATGCACTATTGCGTTTGGCCCAATCGCCGAAAGACGCCATAGCGAATATTCCGAACGCACTCATCGCCGCGGCTATGACGCTCGCAACGAAGCCGTAAAAATATGCTGTATCCCCGTTCAACCTGCAGGGCCCCTTCCTGCCACTAGTGCGCCACTCGCACCCTAAATCGGACAAGGGAGCCGAGATAGCAATAAAAATGTTATCATATAACTCTTTTTTGAGGATGGGTGTGGCGAATATAGCGAGGGTATTATGGTGAATTTAAAGTGAAACCCTGTCGGAACGCCTTGCTCTGTCCAACGCGAACAGACTAATGTTCAGCCAAATCGTCGCGTATTAAAGTTTTGCAAAGAAAAAAAACTGGCAAACGCATGAGCAATTGCGGTCATCACGACCACCATACTCCAAACGATAAAGTAACCGGGCGTTTGCTCGCGGCTTTGGCTGTGATCGCCACATTCATGGTCGTTGAGATTGTTGGCGGCATAATCTCTGGCTCATTGGCGCTATTGGCGGATGCGGCGCATATGCTCACCGATGCGTTAGCATTGGCGCTTGCGGTTGCGGCACAATTTTTCGCAGCGCGCCCTGCAGATTCGCGACTTCATTTCGGATATCGGCGGGCACAAGTTCTCGCGGCTTTCGTGAATGGCTTGTTGCTTGGCGTGTTGTTGCTTTGGATTATTTACGAGGCGATCAGTCGTTTCATTGAACCGGTTGAGGTCGCATCGGGTTTGATGCTGTGGGTGGCAATTGCCGGCCTTGCGGCGAATGCGGTTGCATTTTTAATCCTTCATCGCCCTGACGAGAAAAACGTCAATATGCGCGGCGCGATATTGCACGTACTGGGCGACATGCTTGGCTCGGTCGCAGCGATTATCGCAGCAATAGTCATTGGCCTGACAGGCTGGATGGCCATCGACCCGATCCTCTCAATTGCTGTTGCGGTTTTGATCGGAATTTCTGCATTCCGCCTAGTGAAAGAAACTGGTTTCATTTTGCTTGAGGGCGCGCCGACAAATATTGATGTCAATGAACTCGGCCGTGGTCTTGTTGATACCTCACCGGAAATCATCGGCGTACATCACGTTCAAATTTCTCAAATTACGCCTGAACAACCGCGATTGACCATGCATGTTTGCGTTGCCAATGCGGAAAAAGCGCCGAGCGCACTCGCTTCGGCAAAGAGCTATTTAGAGCGTAATTATAATATTCATGACTCTACGATTCAGATTGAAATTGGCCCGAACTGTCCTGATGGCCTTGAAAAGGCAGAGCCAAGCAAACCGGTCGAAAAACACGAAAAATCACCTGAAAAGGCAAGCGACCAAAGTTCAGGTAGCGCTGCCGCTTTCGCAACGCCAAACAACTTCCAACTATAAGCTATTGCTCGATTTTAGGGTATCCGGCGGTTGCCAAGAGCGGGCCCGGATCTTGGCCAATGCATGCCCGGTTTTCTTTTGTGCTGGATAAACAAGTCGGGTTAGCGCCGCGATCAATGCGATAATCACCAGATAGCCATCCCACATTTCCATCGAGGTCGATGCCCCGCCAATGCCAAATACGACCATGGATATTTGAGCATAATAGGCGAACCGCCATTTCCACGGCGCGAGTTTTGGGTCTTTTCGTTTCAGGCTAATTCCCCACGCTGAGAAATACGCGGTCGCGAGCAACGCAAGATAGATTGCAAGGCCCACAAAACCAGATCCGCCTAAAACCTCGAAATAAATTGAATGCGCGGCCTTTGCCCGTTCGGCCCGCTCTGGGTCTACCGCTGCGGCGATTTCCTTCTCATAGGAATTTCGAAGACCAGCACCGGTTAGCGGGTTCTCCTTCGCGAGTTTGTAGTTGATGACCCATGCATCGACGCGCCCCATGAACGAAGCGTCTTGTGTAGCTTCGCCAATCGTCGCCATGCGTTCTGTCCATTTCGACGGCATGAACGCAATTGTCGGTACCATCAAAAGGGCTAAGCCCGCTGCGATAGTGAATTTGTGTTTTGATCGTAGCCAGAAAAAACCACCGAACACCACGAGCGAGATAAACGCCCCGCGCGATTGCGTACCGATGATCGCGATAACGGCCATAGCGAAGAGGGCGAGCAATCCGTGTCTGACAATGGGCCGTGCAGCTTCGTCGCGCAGGTAAAAAATCAGGGGCAGGATGGTCGCAACCGCTATACCGAAGTGATTATTGTCCTCCAGTATTGTATTCGTCAGACCTTGCACCCGATATTGGCCGAGAGTCAGGACGGTAAATGCCGCCCCCTTTGCGGCGAGAAATCCAATAGAGACAACGGTCGTCCAGACCAGCGCGTTAAAACGCAATTTGTCAATCGTCATTTGCGCGCACAGGACGATGAACAACAATGTTTTGATGAAGCGATCATGGTAAACGGCGGAACTTTCAGGCGCGAGCGAGAAATATTGCGCGACCGTAAGCCAGCCAGCAAAAATGATTATCAACGTTGTGATCGGGTCAAACCGGAATTTCGTGAATTCGCGCGACACGATGTAAGACGCGATCGTCACGCCAGCGATGATGACATTAAGCGGAATGCCAAATACCCCATAGGCCGCTTGGTGAGGGGTCATCAGGGTAAACCACGCCCAAGTTAACAGGCCGACAAAGGGATGCCGCAACGCTGCGCTTAGGCATAGCGCAGTGAAGATCAACAAAATTATGTCGCGCATGACTTTGTTCGCCGGTTCAATACGGGAAAATCCCGCCAGATAGCTGTTTTATATACAAGGATCAGGCCGGTCGCATCGGCGATGCAATTCTTGGTTAACGCTGCGCCTCGTAAACACCACGGGCAATGGCGCGAGCGAGGCAATCACTCGCGGCGCTGCCGATATGGGCAATCTCAAAATGACGCGCGGCAGGGGATTGATCCTCGAAAGGAATATCACCGGTAGAAACCGCAAATACGGTATCACCGTCAAACGGCGTATGTGCCGGCCTGACTGCGCGCGCAATGCCGTCATGCGCCATCATCGCAACCCTTTTAGCTTCGGTATTGGTAAGGTCAGCATTGGTGGCGATGACAGCAATGATCGTATTTGACGTTTCCGGGGGGGCTTTTTTCAACCGCGAATGATCAGGGAACGGATGACGCTGATCGCGTTCAGTCGGTGGGCTAACCCCGCCAAACTCATCGCCTATCTCCCATGGCCACGCATAGAAGCATTTCCCATCAGGCATAAAAACAGACCCAACCGGATTAACAGCGACGAGCGCGCCAACCGTTACATTATTCTCCAGAACGATCGACGCCGAGCCAAGCCCACCTTTTTGGGTTCCGGCCATCGCGCCCATGCCAGCGCCGACATTGCCGAGATCAAAGCGATCACCAATATTGGCAAGCGCTTCGATCCCGAGATCACGATAGGGCGGCGTTGCACCCCAATCCTTGTCACCATCATTGGTGAGATCATGTAAAATTGCAGAGGGAACAATCGGTATTGCCGGTCCTTTTTCACCCAAGCGGAGGCCGACTTTTTGATCAGAAAGTGTGGCGGCTACCCCGTCTGCGGCGGCGAGGCCGAAAACAGAACCGCCAGCAAGCACAATCGCATCAGCTCGGCCAACGAGGTTTTCCGGTGATAATGTATCTGTCTCGCGGGTGCCGGGACCGCCGCCACGAATATCAACCGCGGTCAAAAATGATCGGGCGCAGCGTAAAACGGTTACGCCGGTTTTTGCAGCATCGCTTGAAGCATTTCCGACTTTGATCGACGGAATGTCGGTTATGAGATTGAGCGGCCCGGGAACTACGCTACTTTTGTGCATTGCATCGTCCTCCATACCGTTTGCGGGTTTTATTCTACGGCCATTTTGCTTCCGGGGGCAGGGAGGAAAGAATCGACTTTACGTTCCCGCCGGTTTTCAAGCCAAATGTCGTTCCGCGATCATATAGCAGATTGAACTCTGCATAGCGCCCGCGTTGAATTAATTGTTTTTCCCGGTCGTCATCCGTCCACGGTTGGTCCATCCGCTTTCGCACGAGTGCCGGATAGGATTGTGAAAATGCCTTTCCGACATCCTTTGTGAAGGCAAAATCAGCGTTCCAATCGCCGCTATCATGGCGGTCATAAAAAATCCCGCCGACACCCCGCGGCTCGTCCCTGTGCGGGAGATAGAAATAGTCGTCGCACCATTTTTTGAATTTGGGAAAATATTCCGGATCATGGGCGTCACATGCTGATTTCATGGCGGCGTGAAACGCAATGGTATCTTCGTGATCGTCCCGCCGGTAGGCCGGGTGCATCGGGTTCAGATCCCCGCCGCCGCCAAACCAGCATTTGGTTGTGACAATCATCCGCGTATTCATGTGCGCCGCTGGCGCATGTGGGTTTCGCGGATGAGCAATCAGAGAAATGCCGGAGGCCCAAAAACGGGGATCTTCGCTCGCGCCGGGGATCTGGTTGCGAAACTCCTCGGAAAATTCTCCATATACGGTTGAGGTATGGATTCCGGCTTTCTCGAACACACGGCCATGCAGCATGCCCATTGTGCCGCCCCCCTGATCGGACGTTCCATCGCCGCGTTTCCAGGGCGTTTTTTCGAATCGGCCAGCCGGCATTTCCGAATAAAGCGCGCCGGCCTGGTCTTCAATTTGCTCAAATGCGGCGCATAGTTGGTCGCGCAGGTCGGAAAACCACGCTGCGGCATTATTTTTTTTATTTTCCAAGTCCGTCACGATGTTTCCCATCCAATTTGCCGTCTGGCCTCTGCCAGCGCGATTCCAGCGGCGACTGCGACATTTAGCGAGCGCGCTTCCGGTGCCAAGGGGATGAAGATGCGTGAATGGGCCGCATCGTGGATTTCTGGCGGGGCACCGGCACTCTCACGGCCCATGAGCAAGATGTCGTCGTGCCGGAATTGAAAGTCGTAAATATTATCCGCAGCAGCGGTCGTCATTAGAATAAGCCGCGAATCTCCTAGGTTTTCGTGGAAGGCGCGCCAGCCAGAATGGGCAATCGGGCCAGCTTTTGCCCCATAATCCATGGCCACGCGGCGAACCTCTCGCGAATCAAGTGGAAAACCGCAAGGTTCGATAACATCAAGACCGGCACCGAAACAGGCGGCGATCCGAATAGCGGCACCCACATTTTGTGGAATATCTGGTTGGTATAGGGCAAGTCTCATAGCGCTGTTTTTACACAGATTTCGTTCCTTGTCGCGACCACTCGCGACGCTAGGCCGCAGCGCGTTCGCGCCTAGACTTTGTACATAGGACATGCCAAACACCCCGGCGATTCTTCTTGTTTTTAAGGGCGTGACTATCCTTGGTGAAGCGGGCCCAAAGGCGAATAGACAATGACGACACCTGACGAGACTGAAGACGGCGAAACAACACGCCGCGATTTTATCCATATTTTCGGCGCAGCGACCGCTGCAGTCGGGGCAGGCGCGGTTTTATGGCCGCTGGTTCACCAGATGAACCCCGATGCTTCGGTGCTGGCGCTTTCCACCAAAGAGGTTGATCTTTCTTCTGTGCCAGTAGGCCAGGCGATCAAGGTGATGTGGCAGGGGAAACCTGTTTTCATCCGTCACCGTACGCCCGAAGAGATCAAAGAGGCTGAAGCGACACCTGTTGCGAGCCTAAAAGACGGCGTTGCGCGAAATGACAATGTGTCCGCCAAGGACGAAGCGACCGACACGGCGCGGGTCACCGACTCGCTCGGCGTGGCGCGGCCTGAATGGCTCGTGCTTGTCGGGGTTTGTACGCACCTTGGTTGTATTCCGCTTGGTACGTCTGCTGGCGAGAATCGCGGCGACTATAATGGCTGGTTCTGTCCGTGCCATGGTTCGCACTACGATGTCTCCGGCCGTATCCGTAAAGGTCCGGCACCAGAGAACCTTATCGTGCCACCCTATCAATTCATTTCCGACTCTGTCGTGAAGATCGGCTAGGAGAGCCAAAAAGCCCATGAGCCATGCTTCCACATACAAGCCCGGAACCGGGATCGAGAATTGGCTAGACAAGCGTCTTCCGCTTGTCCGCCTTGCGCATGACAGCTTTGTCGATTTCCCAACTCCGAAGAATCTCAATTACTGGTGGACATTCGGCGGTATCCTCGCCGTCTGCCTGATCATCCAAATTCTGACCGGCGTTATCCTTGCGATGCATTATACGCCGCATGTCGATCTGGCCTTCGATAGCGTTGAGCACATTATGCGCGACGTGAACTATGGCTGGTTGATGCGTTATGTTCACGCGAACGGCGCGTCCATGTTCTTCCTTGCGGTTTACCTGCATATGTTCCGTGGCCTTTATTACGGTTCATACAAAGAGCCGCGCGAAGTTCTCTGGATGCTCGGTGTTGTTATCTATCTCCTGATGATGGCGACCGCATTTATGGGATACGTCTTGCCATGGGGACAAATGTCTTACTGGGGCGCGACCGTTATCTCGAACCTGTTCTCAGCAATTCCGGTTATCGGTGACGACATCCGTACGTTGCTCTGGGGTGGTTTCTCCGTTGATAACCCGACGCTGAACCGGTTCTTCTCGCTGCACTTCCTCCTGCCGTTCGCTATTTTCGGTGTTGTTATCCTTCACGTCTGGGCGCTTCACATTCCGGGCAATAACAATCCGACCGGCGTAGAGGTAAAAGACGTCAAAAAAGACACACTGCCGATGCACCCGTATTATACGGTGAAAGATGGTTTCGCGATTGTCGTCTTCTTGGTGCTCTTTGCGGCCTTCGTATTCTTCAATCCAAATGGCCTCGGGCACCCGGACAACTATATCGAAGCAAACCCGCTTTCGACGCCCGCATCGATTGTGCCTGAGTGGTATTACCTACCGTTCTACGCAATCTTGCGTGCGATCACTTTTGATATTGGGCCGATTTCGTCGAAACTTGGCGGCGTGATGGCGATGTTCGGATCGATCTTGATCCTCTTCGTTCTGCCGTGGCTCGATACATCAAAAGTACGTTCAATGCGGTACCGTCCGATTGCCCGCATGTGGTTTGTGCTCTTTGTCATCGCATGTATCGCGTTGGGATGGCTTGGCGGCAAACCAGCTGAGGGCTCTTATGTGATGTTCGCGCAGATCGCGACCGCATATTACTTCGGCTTCTTCCTGATTATCCTTCCTCTGTTGGGTCTTCTGGAAACGCCTAAACCGCTGCCGAGATCCATTTCCGAGGCAGTTCTGCATAAATCATCTAAAGCCGAAACATCCGCCGCGCCGGGCGTAAAAGCGGCTGCGGAATAGGGGACGAGGGATGAAATTAATCAACATCGCCCGCACACTAACGATCGCTTTGGCGGCAACTGTAGCAGGTCAGTCTGCTGCTTTTGCGGCCGCTGGCGAGGCCAAACATTACGAGCACCAACACTGGCACTTTAACGGCCCGTTCGGCACTTTTGATAAAGACGCGCTACAGCGTGGTTATCAGGTTTACGAAGCGGTCTGTTCGAACTGCCACGGCCTTGAGCAAGTTTCCTTCCGGAACCTTGGTCAAAAAGGTGGACCGTTTTATTTGGAAGATTGCCCGGCCGGTATTCCTGATACGGTTGATTGTTCTAATCCGAACGATAATCCAATCGTAAAAGCGCTGGCTGCACAGTACAAATATCAGGTTGTTGATGGCCCCGATGACACTGGTGAAATGTTCAACCGTGCTCCATTGGCGTCTGACCGTTTCCCCGGTCCATATGCCAATGAGCAAATTGCGCGTATGGCAAACAACAATGCTCTGCCGCCAGATCTTTCATTGATCACTAAGGCGCGTCATGGTGGACCTGACTACATCTATAGCCTTTTGACAGGTTACGAAGAGGTTCCATCAACGGTCGAGGTTGGCCCTGGTCAATACTATAACCCGTATTTCCACGGCGACCTCTCGCAAGCGTTGAAACCAGAATATCTCGATGAAGAAGGTGATCCGGTCGAGGGCGTCCATGTGCCGCTCGGTGGTGTCCTTGCGATGGCCCCACCACTGGCGGACGGAATTATCGAATATGGTGACGATTCCCCGCAAACGGTTGAGCAATATGCGAAAGACGTCACTGAGTTTTTGATGTGGGCTGCTGAACCAAAGCTCGAAGCCCGTAAGAAACTCGGTGTAATGACGATTATTTACCTGTTGATCCTCTCGATCATTCTTTACTGGTCGTATCGGAAAATTTGGTCGAAAGTTGAGCACTAATTTTTCGACCGAGTAGACATTAAAACGCCCCGGATTTTCGTCCGGGGCGTTTTTTTTATGTTGTGCGGTAACGATATTGCGTATTGCAGCCATCCCACGGCGCTATACTATCATAGCTTCAAAAATTGATTGGGAAGCGGATCATGGCAGATCAAAAACGAATTCTTGGGTTTATTGGTGGTTCAGGCGTCTATTCGGTCGATGCGCTTGAAAACCCGAAGAAAATTGTTGTGACGACCCCGTGGGGCGAACCGTCTGATGCTCTGGTCCGCGGAAAGCTTGCGGGTGTTGAAGTCGTGTTTCTCGCACGGCATGGGAATGGCCATCGAATTCCACCCAATGAGGTGAATTATCGCGCAAACATCGACGCGATGAAGCGGCTCGGGGTCACTGATATTATTTCGATCTCTTCTTGCGGTTCGTTCAGAGAAGATCTGGCACCGGGCAGTTTTGTGGTCGTTGATCAATTCGTCGACCGAACGACGATGCGCGAGAAAACCTTTTTCGGTTCAGGATTTGTTGCCCATGTGTCGATGGCCGATCCGATATGTCCTGCGCTTGCGACAGCACTCGCAGAATCCTGTGCGGCGCTTAACATTCCGCACGCGGCTAAGGGAACCTATCTCGCGATTGACGGCCCGCAATTTTCGTCGCGCGCTGAATCGCACATGTATCGAGCGTGGGGATGCGATGTAATCGGGATGACGAATATGCCCGAAGCAAAATTGGCGCGCGAAGCTGAAATTCCGTATGCAACGCTTGCTATGGTGACAGATTACGATTGTTGGCGCGAAAACACCGGTGCCGTTGAAGTTGGTCACATTTTAGAAACCATGCAGCAAAACACGAAGAATGCAGCGCGCTTGGTTTCCCACTTGATTCCGCGTCTCGGCGCAACGCGAAAACCGTCGCCGCTAGGAATTGAAACTGCGCTTGATATGGCTGTGATTACGCCGCCAAATGCGCGCGATCAGTCGATGATTCGAAAGTTGAATGTAATCGCTGGTCGGTTTCTTAACAGTTAGAGGCTTTTTTCTCGGGCATCACTTGCGCAAGGTGTTCAGCGATCGGTTGGGCATCAATTTCGATCAGCTGCTCATCGAGATTATCTTTGATCATGCTGATCGTTAGACCGTAGGCTGCGGCCATATGAAGTTGCCAGTCATTGAGGTTCATGACGACAATCCCGCGATTACCGCGGCTATGAAACTTTAGTGCCTGAGCGGTCCAGCGGGTCTCGCTTGCGGACAACCAGATTGTGTTTATGCCGCTGACTGCTGCCGGGTCCGCGGTGACGAGCGTGATGAGGTGACGGTGCGCATCAATTTCATGCGCCAAGCTCGTGGTAATTTGAATGCGTGTCGGAACGCTCGATTCGGCGTTGATAAATGGGCTGCTTTTATTTTTCGATTTATCGCGGATATCGACCTCGCCAAACGGTGCCAGCGATACTTCTTTTTGTCCGCCAGCCATCAGTTTGAGCGACGCGTCATCAAGCGTCGCCGCGAATCCTTCGGGAAACACCCTGACGACCTGACCGGAAAGGACGGGTAATCCCCCAAGCCGCACGGCGACGGAGTCACCCTTTGCGACGTCACATTCACTTCGAATTGCGAGGCTTCGGGTTGTAAAATTTAATGTATTGGAAACTTCCTCGGGGCCGCCATTGATAGAAAAGCGCACCTCGAGCGCCGCATTAAAGCGGGGGGATCGGCGACTATTTGTTTCCGGTTTTGCGCTCATGCCCCCAATTTAGAGCATTTGTTTTAATCTAATGTAAAAGCCGTTTGCGCCCAAACGATTATAGGGTTTACGGAAATTAACGATTTTGCGCGCCGTTATTCCGCTTAGGTATTAAAGCGGAAATGCATCACGTCGCCATCTTTGACGATATATTCTTTGCCTTCGAGGCGTAATTTACCAGCTTCTTTTGCAGGTTGCTCACCGCCCAATTCAATGAAATCTGCATAGGCAATCGTCTCGGCGCGAATAAAGCCTTTTTCGAAATCCGTATGAATAACGCCAGCGGCCTGTGGCGCTGTTGCGCCGCGTTTGACTGTCCAGGCGCGCGCTTCCTTTGGGCCTACGGTAAAATAAGTATGAAGATCCAATAGATCGAAGCCAGTACGGATCAATCGATTTAGACCCGGTTCATCGAGCCCCAGAGTTTCTAGATATTCCGCTTGTTCTTCGTCATCAAGCTGCGCGAGTTCGGATTCGATTTTCGCCGAAATTGTGACTGAGGCAGCGCCCTCGACCGCAGCCCGGTCATCTACGACTTTCGAAAACTGATTGCCGTCCGCGGCTGAATCTTCATCGACATTCGCAACAAATAAGACCGGCTTTGCAGTCAATAATTGCAGACCGTTCCACGCTTTTTTCTCATCTTCGGCGATTTCGGCATGGCGGGCAGGGCGGCCGTTATTTAATTCGACTAGCGCACGCTCGACGAGTTCGAGGGTTTCTTTTGCGTCTTTATCGCCGCCTCGGGCTTTCTTTTCGAGGTTTGTTTTGCGCTTTTCTAGGCTCTCGAGATCAGCGAGCATCAGCTCTGTTTCGACCACTTCGAAATCCGCGATCGGATCAATCTTGTTAGAGACATGGGTGATGTCGTCATCTTCAAAACAGCGCAGAACATAAGCAACTGCATCGACCTCGCGTATATTCGCGAGGAACTGATTGCCAAGGCCTTCGCCTTTAGAAGCGCCCTTAACCAGCCCGGCAATATCGACAAATTGCATCCGTGCAGGGATGACTTCTTTCGAGCTTGCGATGTCGGCGAGTTTTTTCAATCGGGGCTCAGGAACGGCAACATCACCGACATTCGGCTCGATTGTACAAAACGGGTAGTTCGCTGCCTGCGCCGCAGCGGTTTTGGTCAACGCATTGAACAAGGTTGATTTACCAACATTCGGCAAGCCGACGATACCGCACTTAAAGCCCATGATTTTTCTTTCTACTTCTTACCGCCGAGGATTTTCTGGAACGCAGCGGCGAACGCATTTGTCTCAGTTTTGTCTGGCTCATTCGACTGTGTTACCGGTTTAGATGTTTCAGCCGGTTTTTGTTTGGTCTTTTCCTGTTTCGCTGGCGGCTTTGCCGGCGCAAACTCTTGGGCAACAGCCGTGGCGAATCGGTTGCCGTCACCGGTGGTGAGCATTGGGGCGGATTTGGCGATTACCCTAAGCATGCCCTGGAGCCAATCTTGATCGGCTTTCGCGAAGTCGCCCAGAACGTGTCCGGTCACTCTTGATTTACTGCCGGGATGACCGATACCGATTCTCACGCGTTTAAAGTCATTACCGATATGCGCGTCAATCGAGCGTATACCGTTATGGCCCGCTGCGCCGCCGCCGGTCTTTATCCGCAATTTGCCCGGTGCGAGATCAAGTTCATCATAGAAAACGATAATGTTTTCATTGGGTATTTTGAAAAAACGTGCGGCTTCACCCACGGAACGACCTGATTCGTTCATATAGGTGAGGGGCTTTAAGATAAGCGCCTTTGAACGGCCATTCGGTCCGTCGAGAAATCCTTCGCGGATTTCACCGTGAAATTTCGATTTTGCCACAGAGAAATTGTGGGCATTGGCGATTTCATCAACCGCCATAAAGCCCACATTATGCCTTTGGCGGGCATGTTTTTCGCCAGGGTTACCGAGGCCCACAAGAAGCAGCATTAAGCGCTCCACAAGAATTTGGGCGATGAATAAATAAGAAGAGAGGTCAGGAAGACTACTCTTCTTTTGCTTCTTCGCCTTCAGCTTCCGCTTCTGTCTCTTCCTCGTCTGAAGCTTCGTCAGCCGAACGGAGAGCAGATGGTGCCGCGATCGTCGCGATCGTGAAATCACGATCTGTAATCACGTGGGTCACACCTTCAGGCAGTTTGATCGCTGAAGCGTGGATGCTGTCGCCGACCTCAAGGCCAGTGACGTCAATTTCGAAAATCTCAGGAATTGATGTCGCCGGTGCATAAACTTCGACCGCGTGACGAACAACGTTGAGAACGCCGCCTTTTTTGAGGCCCGGTGATGCTTCTTCGTTAACGAAGCGAACAGGCACGGCAACGTCGATTCGTGTTTTCTCGTTCACGCGCATTAGGTCAACATGCACTGGCATGCCTTTAACAGGGTGAACCTGAACCGCACGGGCGATGACTGGCTGCTGGCCGTCTTCGCCGGGAACGTCGATTTTCGCGAGGTGAGAAATCAAACGGCCAGAATTATAGGCCTTTGAAATTTCATTGCTGCGAAGGTTAACCGCGACGGGATCTTGGTCGCCGCCGTAAAGAACGCCTGGAACCCAACCTTCACGCCGCGCAGCACGGGCACCGCCAGTGCCAGTTTTTTCGCGAGCTTCACAGTAAAATACTTCAGTCGTTGCCATGATTATTCGGCGTCCTTAGCGCAAAAACCACCGCTACGGAGCGCTATGCGAGCCCCCGCTGCAGTGCGGAAATTCAAATTGAGGAGCGGTCTATAAATCAAAGCCTTAAAGACTGCAAGCGCTGAACCCCCGGTTTTAGGCGGCGATGGGGCAAATTTTTACCTAACGGCGGTGCCCCTTTGACTTTAGCCCTGTCAGCTTGAAAATCGAACGGGTTTTCCGCCCAATTTGGCCCAATGGGGCAAGAGATCTCGTCGCTTTGACTGGGCTAAGCGTGGCGTAAATGGGCGTTTCTTCTAATCGTTAGCTATTTCTATCCAAAGAAAATAGTCATTAACTAAACCGAGCTAAGCTTTGACCTCAGGGGTTTATCAAGACTGGGTGCAGAGCCAAATGAAGTTAATGAAAAGTGCAAGTACAGACGGGACCGGACCGTCTGGCACAAGACTGATGGTGTCGGCGTTGGCGGCGGGAACGGTAACTGTTCTCTTGATATTCGGCCTTTTCGCCACATTTCATGACTTTTCCGAGCACGATCTCCGTAGAAAAGAGCTTGAAAAATATCTTGAAACCGTTGGTACCGCGACCGCATGGGGCGCAGATAACTGGCTGACGCATCGGACAAGATTGACGGAAAATATCGCTGATACGCTGGCAGATACCTTTGACGGGAATAATGCGGTCGAAATCGTCAAAAGCCCGGTCTACGAAAAGACCTTTATTTGGACCTATTTCGGCGAGGTCGACGGAAGCTACCACATTTGGCCTGCTGATGATCAGTTGCCGTCGGATTACGATCCCCGGTCGCGCCCCTGGTATTCGGCGGCGCTCATGGCGAAAAAAGCAACGCTAACCGAGCCCTATTTTGACATCACAACGAATGTTGAGACGATCACGGTCGCGTCCCCCGTTTATCGTGATCGCGAATTATTGGGGGTCGTCGGCGCTGATTTTTCGACCCTGACCCTCGCGGAAATGCTCGCCGAGACTAATCTTGGCGGATTGGGATTTGCGTTTCTTGTAACGGGCGACGGCAAAATCCTCGCTCATCCGGATCGGGATTTAGTCTCGAAAGATATCGCGTTCGCATATCCCGGACAGCGACCGAATATCGACAACGAAATTCAATATCTCGATACGATGAAGAACCCGCAAATCGTTAGCTTCTATCGAATTCCAAATTTGGGGTCAGTGGATTGGTATCTAGGTCTATCAATTGATAAGCGCGCGGCGTTTCACAGCGTCCATGAATTCCGGCAATCCGCGGCTGTGGCAACCTTGGTCGCTTGTCTGCTTATGATTGTGGTTCTTGGTTTTGTGATCCACCGCGTATTGGTCAGACCATTGATGAATGCGCGCAAAGCGGCCGATGCTGCCAATGTCGCGAAATCGGACTTTCTTGCCTCTATGAGTCATGAAATTCGTACACCAATGAATGGTGTTTTGGGTATGGCAGAGATTCTGTCGTCAACTGATCTTGATCAGCGGCAACATGAATTAGCGTCTATTATAATCTCCTCAGGCAACGCCTTGATGGCGGTTATCAATGACATTCTCGATTTTGCCAAACTGGAGGCCGGCAAGTTAAAGCTAGCTCCAAGGCCGTTTAATCTGCGACAGACCGTTTATGAGGTCACGACGATGATGCAGGCGCGGGCGCACGAACAGGACATTGAATTAATTGTCCGATACGCGCCGGATCTTCCTGAAGGGGTGATCGCCGATGATTCCCGGCTACGGCAGGTCTTGGGTAACCTCATTGGTAATGCGGTTAAGTTTACTGAGAAGGGTTATGTTCTGGTCGAGGTCACCGGTGAGAAAGTCGGTACAACAATCGATCTAATGTTCAGCGTTAAAGATACCGGGGTCGGGATTTCATCTGAACAAATTCCGCGCATGTTTGAAAAATTTGAGCAGGCCGACGGCTCCCATACGCGCAAATTTGGCGGAACCGGTCTCGGTCTGGCCATTTGCCGGGACATTGTTGAACTCATGGGCGGAAAAATTGGTGCGGAAAGTGAAATCGGTGCCGGGTCTCGTTTCTGGTTCAAACTAAACCTTCCGGTCGATGAGGAAATCCGGTCGCTCCCAGTCGTGAAGCAGGACACCTTTGATCAGGTCCGAATTCTGGGTGTTGATGATAATGCGGTAAACAGACGGATATTGCAGGAATTTCTGGACGGGTGGGGTTTCCGCTCAACAATCGTCGGCGATCCAGTCAAGGCGATGGCAGAGCTTGAGAAATCGAGGGTTGTGGATGATGAATATCATGCACTTATTCTCGACTACCAGATGCCGGGCGAAGACGGCGTGTCTTTAGCGAAACGAATTCAGGCCGATCCGAAATTCGCAAATATTCCTACGATCATTCTCACATCTATTGATGAAGCTATGGCAACCGCATCCAAAGAAGGCGTGCGAATTGATAAGCTGCTATCAAAACCGATAAGGCCATCACGCCTGATGGATTCGATTGCTGCTATCTTATCGGATAGTGCGCCAAGGCTATTGCGCCGAAGCGCGCAAATTCGCCAAGAAGGAATAGCGAAGGAACGAAAGAATATTGCGGCAGCCGGCCGAAAAACAATTCTTGTGGCCGAAGATAATCAGGTCAACCAGCTCGTGATAAAGCGTTTCCTTGATGAAAGCCGGTTCGACATCATCATCGCTGAAAACGGGGAAGAAGCGGTCGAGCTTTACCAAAAACATTCTCCGGCGATCGTTTTTATGGATTTATCAATGCCGGTCATGGATGGCATAAGCGCCGCGCAAAAAATCCGCGAATATGAGCGAACGCGAGGCATGAACGCAGTGCCAATTATTGCCGCGACGGCACATGTTTTAGACAGTGACCGCACGCGATGTATCTCGGCCGGCATGAATGATTTCCTGAGCAAGCCTATGAAAAAGGACGCCGTTGAGGATGTTCTGGATCGTTGGCTGGTACCGGCCGCCGTTGAGGTATCTGCGTAGATAATCTGCATTTCTCACGGCCTTTTTAATAAAACCGTCGTTGACATCTCGTTTTGTCCCTGTATCACCGTGTTAATACAGCGATACAGTTGCGGATGATGGTTATCTCTTCCGCCCAACAGAGTGACAAAGACGCTAACTTATGCGTGGGCCAATAAAAAAACCGGATCAGACAAGCCGCGTACGGGATCAAAAGGCGCTTTTCGCGGCTTTTTCAAAACTCGAAAACGGGCGCGAAGCCGCACGGTTTTTGCGTGATCTCGCTACGCCGGGTGAACTCGAAGCCTTTGCCGAGCGTTGGCGAATTGCGCGAATGCTGGACGAGGGGCGTTATTCCTATCGAGAAATTTCAGCGGCAACGGGGGCTTCGACGACCACCGTTGGCCGCGTTGCGCGCTTTTTGCGCGAGGAAACACATCAAGGGTACAGGCTCGTTCTGGACCGGACAAAAGATTCAAGTGGAGAGTAAAATGGCCGAAGAACGGTTACGTATCGCAATTCAAAAATCCGGACGTTTGTCCGATGGCTCGTTCGAGCTATTGAAAAGTTGCGGCCTTAAAGTGTCTCGTGGGCGGGACAAGCTCTATGGTCGGGTTCAAGAAATGCCGATTGATGTCCTGTTGCTTCGCGATGACGACATCCCCGCCTTTGTTGCAGATAATGCTTGCGACATCGGCATTGTGGGCCAAAACGTATTTGAAGAAGAATTGCTGAGTGAGACCCATGAGGCACCGGCGGAAGAAGTCATGCAGCTTGGCTTTGCTCGATGCCGGTTGCTGCTTGCCGCGCCGAAAGAGTGGAATTTTGACGGTGCCAACGATCTCGCAAGCAAACGTATCGCGACCTCTTATCCTGCACTGACCAAAGCGTGGTTGGAGCGCGAGGGCGTCGAAGCCAAAGTTGTGATGATGAAAGGCTCGGTTGAAGTCGCGCCGCGATTGAAAATCGCAGATGCGGTTTGCGATATTGTGTCGACCGGCGCAACGCTCGATGCAAACGGCCTAAAGCCGGTGGCGACCGTTTTTGACTCAGAAGCGATCCTTATCCGTAACGCAGAAAAATTTAGCGCGGAAAAACAGGCGATATTTGATGCTCTCATCAAACGCATCAATGGTGTGCTGCGATCAAAAGATGCGAAATACATCATGATGAATGCACCGCGCAGCGCCGTTGAGGCGATCACCGAATTTCTTCCCGGCGCGGATGCACCGACAGTGTTGGAACTCGCGGGCAATCCCGACAAAGTCGCGATACATGCGGTATGTCGGGAAAGCGTGTTTTGGGATACTTTAGAAGAGCTCAAGAAACTTGGTGCCAGTGCGATACTGGTTCTGCCAATCGAAAAGATGATGCCCTAGGGCAATCAGTCCAAAATTATTTATGCATTGAATGCGCCTGAAAGTATATTTCAGGCGCATTTTTTGCATTCGTTGAATTTGTAACATCAGCTTTGATGGATTGTCGTAGTTCTGACGCGTCAATGTCATACAAGTGATAAGCAATAGGGATAAGCAGCCATCGTTGCGTAACAAACCGTACCCTGAACATTAAACTCACCGATAGCGGCCAGACCATATTGCGCGCCCGCTATATCAGGAGGAACGATTCTCTTATGTCGAACGATCAGCTTATGCGTCTAAATCCTAGTCGTCGCGATGTGATGAAAAGCGGTGCAGCGCTTGCTGGCGCAGCGTTGATCACAACGCCCTTGCGCGGGCTTGCTGCATTTCAGGCGGCCGTATCATCTTATGCGACGCCAATCGCTAGCCCTTATGGCCCGATTTCTCCGAAAGCAGACTTGAACACGGGTCTTGAACTTTTACAGCTTCCGGAAGGCTTTTCATATCGCTCAATGGGTTGGACCGGTGAGCCAATGAGTAATGGTCAGCCGACACCACCACGTCATGACGGCATGGCCGTTGTTGAGGAGCGTGGACCTCTAACAATGCTCATCCGTAACCACGAAAATGGCGTCGTGAATGACCTAAACGGAAACCCGTTTGGGCTAATCGATGCGCGCGCGATCTATGATGATGCGGTCAATGCAGAACTCGGTGCGCCAAAAGGTGTTTCCGGCGGCACGACGACCGTCATTTTGCGCAATGGCGAGTATTACAAAACCCTTCCGTCATTAGGCGGTACGCTTACAAATTGCGCTGGCGGTGCCACCCCGTGGGGTACTTGGTTGACCTGCGAGGAGACAACGACAGACCTTCGTCCACTGGGCGGCAAAAAACATGGCTATGTGTTTGAAGTAACCTGGAACGGCAATAAGCGCTCTGCGGAGCCGATCGTTGAGATGGGCCGCTTTGCCCACGAAGCCGTTGCGGTCAATCCATTGTCGGGCACAGTCTATCTGACCGAAGACCGCCGTAATATGGCCGCGCTCTATAAATATGTCCCTGACTTTCCGCAATTCCGTTTCGGTGCATTGGCCAAAGGCGGATCGCTTTATGCAGCAAAAGTTGTCGGTGAGGAGAATGTCGACATTAATGCGCCGGCGATTGGGGATAGCTATCAACTTGAATGGGTTCGCATCGAAGAACCAGACGCCGATCCGGAAGAATATTCAGACCAGATCGTTTCAGGTGAGGCGAGTGGCCCGTTCATTCAAGCGCGCGCCAAAGGTGGTATCCGCATGAGCCGCGGTGAGGGCTGTTGGTATTCGACCAAAGATGGCTTGATCTATTTCGTCGATACGGGCGCGGGCGTCGACAGCAATGGTCGTCCGGGTCGCGGCGATGGCGCGGTTTGGGCACTTGACCCTAATCGTGATGTCATGACCTGTATTTATGTTTCGTCGAACCCATTGGCCGGAAACAACGCAGACAACATTACGGTAAGCCCACGTGGCGGGATCGTTCTTTGTGAAGACGGCGGCGGTGTCGAAGATGACTTTGGCTTCGGTGAACGGCTTTTGGGCCTGACACCTTCGGGGGCACCATTCATCTTTGCCAAGAATAATATTCAGCTTGACAACAGCGATATCGTGAAGGCCGGGCTTTCTTCTGCGTTCATCGAAGAAGGTGATTTCCGCAATAAGGAATGGTGTGGTGCGTGCTTTAACGCCTCCGGCGACACGTTGTTCGTGAACGTGCAAACACCTGGCGTAACGCTAGCGATCTATGGCCCATGGGGCGCAGGCCCGATTTAGGCGCGTAGCGTAACAAGCCTCCGGGCCTCGTCTCGGTGCCCGCCGTTCATATGTCACTAACGGCGGGCACCAATTATTTTCTAAAATTAGCAAATTGCCAAAGAAATGTTTCGAGAGACTCTGAAGGCTTCGTGTTAATTGCGCATTAATCAGTGCAGATCCTTAGCCCCGCAAACCTTTACTCATTAGGTTCAAATTTCGGTACGGGTCGTGCGTCCGCCTCGTGTGATGTACGTGCTATTCCATTTTTTGTTATATCTTCGATCAACCACTCCATCTCTTGAATCTCTCGGCGCTGCGCGCGGATAATATCGTCCGCCAATGCTCGCACCCGAACATCTTCAATTTTTGATCGTTCACTCGTAAGGATGGCTATCGAATGATGAGGGATCATTGCGTTCATATAAGAACGGTCTTCGACAATCGATTGAGTGCGCATTAGCCAAAGAGCAATAATGAAAACACCAACACTCAATATGTAAATTCCGATGTTAATTTTCGTGTTGCGATACATGCCAAGCATGAAAGTCAACATGACCATGCCCATCCCAGCACCCATGATAAGCACCATGTAAAATCTGGTCTCACTGAACCGAATATGGGCTACTTCGTAAGTGTGGAGATACATGAGTGCGAACATTACTATCATAGAAGTCGCAATCATCGCGGCGAAACGCCAATAGCGTTCAGACTTTTCGCTCATGCAGCTCTCCCATTAGAATTCTTGAATCATTTTTCCGCATTGTCTTTCAAGGAAACGCATCCATTCCTCCAATAGTTCCTAAGAGATATTAACCTGCTCTTGGTCACTGCGGCTCTATTTTCAAAGCCGCGCCCTTTGCACATCCGTGAGGATAAGGACGGCACCGGACGGGCGACGCGATCAAATAAGTTCGTCAATTTTCGTCAAAAAAACAGACGTTCACGGGCAGTTCCGTACAAAAGGACACAAACCGGGGCATTTAAGAAAGGCCCCAAGCCCAGTGTTTAAATCATATTTTATGCGGGTTTTACTGGTGCTGCCGGAGAGAATTGAACTCTCGGCCTCTCCCTTACCAAGGGAGTGCTCTACCCCTGAGCTACGGCAGCGATTCTGAAAAGACATCCAGAAAGAGGCGGCGGTATAGCGCGTGAAGTGCGGCTTGGGAAGCACCAAACGGAAAAAACAGGCACTTAGCCGCTGAGACCAAAAAACGCCAAAATATCGGCTCCGACGCGGCGGGGTTTGCGGGTTTTCGCATCGATGAGGCACCAGTCCGTCACGACTTTTGCGGAGAACCGCGGCGAGTCAGGTTTGCGAATGTCGACGTGGCGTTCAAAGCGGGGTCCCGCAGCCCGGCCGAGCCATGTCCGGATTTCGACCGTCTCTCCCTCTAAAACCTGTTCGCGATAGTCAATTTCGTGGCGAAGGGCGACCCAAACCGCTTCTTGGCGCAAATCAGCACTCGCGACGCTATTCCAATGGGCGACAGCGATATCCTGAGCCCAAACGAGATAAACCGCATTATTTACATGGCCGAGTTCATCGATATCGTCCTTTTGGGCGATACGCGTCATTATAGGCCCAGTGTCAAAGGACTGCGCGCCGATCAGATTTCCGCTTAAACGCTGCATTTGTGTCATGATCACGGGTTTACGGCATCATGTCGCCATGGGAAAGCGTAGAAATCACCACGCGCTCATGCGGCTAATGCGCTTGACGCCAGCCGCGGCAGGGCTTTTAGTCCGCCGCTACGCTGACTAGGTATGAACCAAAGCAAAGAGTTGATCCAATTGGATAAGAAGCAGGAAAAACCCCAAGATTGTCGAGAGACTGCCACGAAAAAGCCGGCCTCCGTCAACAAGGACAAGCGCGAGGATAAAGAGGCCCGCTTGGCCGCTGCCTTGCGCGCCAATCTGCGTCGTCGCAAAGCAGGTCCAACCGGGACTGACAAAAAGGATAATTGATGGATAAGTTGGCGATCATTGGCGGCAGACCGCTTTATGGGGAAATCCCGATAAGCGGCGCGAAAAACTCGGCCCTGAAGGTTATGGCTGCATCGCTGTTGAGCGACGCGCCGTTGAAGCTTTTAAACGTCCCGCGTCTCGCAGATGTGGACATGCTTTTGCGTCTTCTTGAGCAACATGGTGCCGTCAGTGAGTTTGAAGGTTCGACCCTTACGCTGCATGCAAAAGACATAATCTCGACCGAAGCACCATATGATCTCGTGCGAAAAATGCGCGCTAGTTTCAACGTGTTAGGACCTCTTCTTGCGCGAGAAGGCAAGGCGAAAGTATCGCTTCCGGGCGGCTGTGCGATTGGGGCACGTCCGGTCGATTTACACCTTAAGGCGCTTACAGCGATGGGCGCGAAAATTGAGCTCGACGAGGGGTATGTTTTTGCAGAAGCCCCAGACGGCCTCAAGGGCGCGGATATCGCATTTCCTTTTGTGTCGGTCGGCGCAACGGAACATGCCATGCTCGCCGCTGTGCGTGCCAAGGGCACCACGACCATCGAAAACGCTGCGCGCGAACCAGAGATCGCTGATCTTGCCAATTGCCTCAACGCTATGGGGGCGAATGTTTCTGGCGCGGGTAGCTCAACAATTACGATTGAAGGTGTGGCCGCATTAAATGGAGCGGAACATGCGGTCCTGCCGGACCGTATCGAAACCGGTGCCTATATTATGGCCGTCGCAGCGACCGGAGGCGAGCTAACACTGAAAGGCGCGCGGGCTGATTTACTCGGCGCTGCGTGGGCGGTTCTAGAAGAGGTTGGTATCGATCTTGAGGAACTGGACGATGGATTGCGTGTTAAGCGCGCTGGCGAACGTTGCACGGCGACTGATATCGTTACGCAACCATTCCCCGGTTTTCCGACCGATCTTCAGGCGCAGTTTATGGCGCTTATGACGACCGCAGATGGCGTGTCTACGATCAAAGAAACCATCTTTGAAAATCGTTTTATGCACGCGCCGGAACTTGGGCGAATGGGGGCGAAAATCTCCGTTGACGGACAAACCGCAACCGTTCGGGGTGTTGCGCGATTAAAAGGCGCCCCGGTAATGGCGACTGATTTGCGTGCGTCTATGTCATTGGTCATCGCGGGGCTAGCGGCCGAAGGGCAAACTATGGTCAATCGCGTTTATCACCTTGATCGCGGCTTTGAACGGCTGGAAGAAAAGCTGCAAGCCTGCGGCGCGTTGATTGAACGGATCAAAGAATAGGAGAGGGCATTGGCCTCGCTCAAAGACTATAAACCCTTACGCCTGATGGCCGGTGATGCGGATGATCTTCAGGTCATTTCTGCTTACCTACAAGACGCGGTCGGTAAAATCGGGGATTTCAGCTACCTTCCCGAACAAAGACGCTTTGCCTTTGTGATGAACCGCTTCCTTTGGGAAAGCGCTGGAAAACGCAAAGTCGGGTCATTTGCGCGGGTACGCGCTGGTATTCATTTTGATGACGTCAAATCAGCGCAATATTCGCGGTTAAAAACCGATACGAAAGACGCTGTAATTGAACTACTTTCGATACGTTTCAGTGCTAAAGACGATGGCGCAGGGGTGATCGACCTTGATTTTGCAGGCGGCGGCGGCATTCGGCTTGATGTCGAAAGCGTCAATTGTTTCATGTCGGACATTTCAGATCCGTGGCGTACGCGCGCCAAACCGGCACACGATGAGTAACGAAGTATGGTTTTGCGACTAGATAGCAGCTCTGCGGATTTTGCTTCCGCGTTTGAGCAATTCATATCAAAAGACCGAGACGGCGGCGCGGATGTTAGTGCAGTCGTCCGGGAAGTGATCAATAAAATCCGCGCTGACGGCATGGATGCTCTTTCAGAGCTGACCCAGAAATTCGACGGGTTCGCACTTAGTGAAGCCAATCTCAAAATCACCGACGCAGAGATTGAAAACGCGGAAAAACAGTGCCGCGCGGAAGATTTAAAGGCGCTTGATTTTGCCGCCGATAGAATTCGCAGCTATCACCTAAAACAGCTTCCGAAAGATGAGCGTTACACGGATGATATGGGTGTGACCCTCGGCTGGCGTTGGAACGCCGTCGATGCGGCTGGATTATATGCGCCAGGCGGACGCGCCGCTTATCCTTCGAGCGTGTTGATGAATGCGATCCCGGCTCAGGTCGCGGGGGTTGAGCGACTAGCCTTGGTAACCCCCGCGCCAGGCGGCGAGATGAACCCGCTCGTGTTAGCAGCGGCCAAGCGCGCCGGCATAACTGAGATCTACCGTATCGGGGGCGCACAAGCGATTGCGGCGCTTGCTTATGGTGCTGGCCCGATTGCGCCGGTTGATGTCATCGTAGGGCCGGGCAATGCCTATGTGGCCGAGGCGAAACGGCAGGTATTTGGTAAAGTAGGTATCGATAGCATCGCAGGGCCATCGGAAATCCTTGTCGTCGCTGACGGTCAGAACGAGCCTGCTTGGATCGCTGCTGATTTGCTATCGCAGGCGGAGCACGACCCTTCGTCACAAAGCATTCTTATCACTGACGATGCGCAATTTGCGGATCGCGTATCTAATGCGGTTGATGAGCAAATTGCGGAGAGTGAGCGCAAAGAGATTACCGCAGCGGCGTGGCACGATAATTCGGCGATCATCGTCGTAGGAACCCTTGATGAAGCGCCCGCAATCGTCGATCGGATTGCGCCGGAGCACCTTGAGTTAGCCATCGAGGCCCCGGAAGAACTCCTGACTAAAATCCGTCACGCGGGCGCAATATTCATGGGCCGTTATACACCCGAGGCAGTCGGCGATTATGTTGCGGGTCCAGATCACGTTCTTCCAACGGTTCACTCGGCTCGCTACGCTTCAGGTTTGTCTGTGCTTGATTTTATGAAACGCACATCCATCATTGGGTGTGATGCGGACGCCTTGGCGAAGATTGGTCCTGCCGCAGCGACCCTTGCGGACGCAGAAGGCTTACCGAGCCACGCAAACTCTGTACGGGTACGGCTAAAATAGACCTTAAGCGGGGAAGGCGAATTCTTCGCCGCTTTCCTTCCAAGTCGGATATTTTTTCATCACAGATTTGAAAATTTCCGATTCCATCAATTCAGAAAGCCAACGCTGTACATTGGGCAGGTCTGTCTCGTCGAACCAATCCATATCCGCAATGCGAAATTGCCGAACAAACGGAAAAATTGCCATATCCGCGAGGCCCCGTTTTTGACCTGCAATATAGGGGGCGTCGTCGAGCTTAGCTTCCAGTTTGCGCAAAAACGCAACGCCCGCCTCGCGATGCTCCAGTGCGTCTACATCTTCATACCGAGTAGAGTATTTGTAGCGATCGAGGTGGTGCTTGAACGGTCCGTCATTTTCCTCAATGAGAGAAAAATCTGCTTTCTCAAGCCAGGCTTCGGGGTCGTGACGCCCAAGCGCCCACCGCATAATGGCGATACTCTCGTCAACAACCTTGTCATCGGCGACAAGCACTGGCACGGTCGCTTTTGGGGATGCTTCAATCATTTCATCGGGCTTGTCGCGTAAAACGATTTCGCGAAGCCGTACATTTTGGCCGCTAACCGCCAGCGCCATCCGCGCACGCATGGCATAAGGGCAACGACGAAAAGAATAGAGGATCGGTAAAGACATTTATCCCTCCGATTTTGGTGTCTGCATTCCTATATGGGTTTCGCCGCGCGCTTTTGCGAGTTCGACTTGTTTCTGTCGTTCAGCAAAATTGCGCTTTTGCTCTTCGGTCAGGCGGTCATGGCAATTCGGGCAGGATACGCCCGGGCGATAATGTTCAGACTGTTTGTCTTCTTCGGTGATGGGCTGGCGGCAAGCGTGGCACATGTCATAGGAGCCGGGTTCAAGATCATGGCCAACCGAAACGCGATTATCAAATACGAAACATTCGCCATTCCAACGGCTTTCTTCCTTCGGAACGGTTTCTAGGTATTTCAGTATCCCGCCTTTTAGGTGAACAACATCATCGACACCTTCGGAACGAAGAAAGGCCGTCGATTTCTCGCAGCGAATACCGCCAGTACAAAACATCGCTACTTTTTTAACCTGGTTCTCTTCGCGAAATTTTCGGAACCATTCCGGGAATTCGCGGAAAGATTTCGTTTTTGGATTAATCGCACCCTCAAAGGTCCCTATACTGACTTCGTAATCATTGCGCGTGTCGATAACGATTGTATCCGGGTCGGAGATGACATTGTTCCAGTCATGTGGCTCCACATACATTTCGTGGCTTTTTTCCGGCTCGATATCACCAACACCCATCGTCACAATTTCCTTTTTGAGGCGGACTTTCATCCGCAAAAAAGGGTTTTCGTCGGCATAAGACTCTTTCCATTCAAGGTCAGAGCAACCGGGCAGGGATTTAAGATGCGACAGAACGCGATCAATGCCCGCCCGAGGGCCGGCAATTGTTCCGTTTACCCCTTCCTTAGCGAGTAAAATCGTGCCCCGGACATCGGCATCCATAGCCTCATCGTGTAACGGGGCCTGATATTCAGCGTAATCCGGGAGCGCGGCAAATTTGTAAAAAGCAGCAACAACTATATTCGACATGGGGGGCGTCATACGCGAGCAAGCGCTCAGGCTCAACTAGAACCCGTAGATAAGTGATGCCTTAGCGATTGTATCGGTATTTTCGCTATCTTCCGGTGGATCGGTCTCATAGCGGTATTCAAAGGATAACCCTGTCGAAATATCGCCCCAAATCTTGGTGGTTAGAGAAGATACGGATTCAATCGTCGTTGTAGGTTCTGTCCAGGTTACGGTGACATCTTGTTCGAATTTCACCCCTTCGCGGATCAGCCAAATAAACTCATTCGACGCATAAAGCGCGAAAGATTGGTCGATTTCCTTACTGTCCGCGATTGGCGAGTATCGATAACCCGGACCGCCCTCGACCTTCCAGGTGAATTCATTGGCCTGTTTGAAGTAATAACCAAGACCGAGACCGCCAAACATCCGGTAATCAAAGCCCGTGAACTGGTCTTCGTCGAAAGATACACGGCCATAGGCATAACTGCGGTCGCTGACATTGACGTCTAGCTGATATGAGCCGCCCCAACGTTTTTGGTTGGTTACGCCATTCGATTCCCCAAGGTCGATATAACCCTTGAAATTATGGGTCAGGCGCTGGGTACTACGCTTTGCATCGACCAAAATGCCGATGCTCGCATTTTCCGAATTCCCCGTTGATAGCTGTCCAGAGGCCTGTGCTTTACCGGTCCAAGGCTCGAGCGCGAATAGCCCAGCAGAGGGTTTTGGCTTGGCGGCGAGGGTCTTTTTCGGCTGCTTTTTTTGTTTTGGCGGTTCAGGCGGCGTGAAAGCGGCGATTTTTTCGCTGGTTTGTGCAACGATTTGATCCGCATAATCGGGAAAAACCGCCTTAACCGCGTTTGCTACAGCGGCGATCTCTTCTGGCGATTCGGTCTTATAGGCCTCGTCGAGCAGTGCCTGAGCGATATCAGGGATGGCCGGGCTTTCTTGCGCTTGAGCGGTTGAAACTAAAAACAAAGGGACCGCATAAAGCGCAGGCATAAGCTTGGGCATCGGGACAGGCTCGTTACTCTTAAACTGTAAGTATTAGTGGCTAAGGAAGTCGCACGCTTTTCTTTATAACGCAAGTTGACGAATGGCTACGTGACTGGCAAGGCGCAGCCGGTTAATAAAGATCATGAACCGAGTCGGAGCGGGGATGACTGGCGACGAGAAAAACCAAGCGAAGCTATATATCGTCAAGATTGAGCTTGACGAACGCTCCCTCGCGCCCGCGACAGCCGATATCGAGCATGAGCGGAAAGTCGCCGTTTATGATCTGCTTGAGGAAAACTATTTTCATCCCGTTGGTGCCGAGAGCGGTCCATTTGAACTGTATTTGTCGAATATAGAGCGCCGGTTGGTTTTCGATGTTCGCATGGCGGGCGGACAGGCGCTCGGCCAAGTTCATCTGTCGATGACGCCGTTTCGGCGCATCATCAAAGACTATTTCATGTTGTGTGAGAGTTACTACGACGCCATCCGCACGGCAGCACCAGCGCAGATTGAGACAATCGATATGGCGCGGCGCGGCATGCACAATGAGGGTTCCGAGATATTACAAGAACGCCTCAAAGATAAGATTGAATTAGATGAAAACACTGCACGGCGATTATTTACGCTGATATGCAGTTTCCATATGCGGTGAGAACCAAATGACAAGCAATGTGCTTTTTGCATGTAATATGAATTCCGTGCGTTCGCCTATGGCGGCCGCATTGCTGCGCCTCAAAGCCGGAAATTCGCTGCGCGTTGATTCAGCGGGAATTTACGAAGGCGGGCTCGATCCATTCGTTGAAATTGTCATGAATGAATTGGGCGTCGCGATGCATGATCACGAGCCGAAAACGCTGAATGACGTCGATCTGGAGAGCTTTGACGTCGTCATCGCACTGACCCCGGAAGCTGCGGTAGAAGCGCGCCGAAAGTTGCCTCGGGCGGCAATCGAGTTCTGGGATATCGAAAATCCCTCCGAAGAACGCGGGGGACGGGACGCCATCGTCGCGTCCTATAAGAGAGTAAGGGACACACTAAAGGAAAAGATTGAGCGCAGGTTCGCTGATATCAAGGAAAAGTCTTGATTTTCGTGGCCTTAGGAACCAAGGTTCCGCGCGGATTCAGGGTGGGTGAACCACCGCTAGGGGATTATCAAGGTTGAGACGCCTATGGCAAAGGAAGAATTGCTAGAGTTTGAAGGGGTTGTTGAAGAACTCCTCCCGAATGCGACATTCCGGGTAAAACTCGAAAATGATCATATGATTATCGCGCATACCGCCGGGAAAATGCGCAAGAACCGTATTCGGGTTCTCGTTGGCGATAAGGTTCTGGTGGAAATGACACCATACGACCTGACAAAAGGCCGTATTTCCTATCGCTTTAAGTAAACCGATCTCCGCAATGCCAAAATCGCCATTAATCCTTGCTAGCGCCAGCCCGCGGCGCAAGGCGCTATTGGCGCAGATTGGCGTCACGCCAGACAAAATCATTCCGGCCGATATTGACGAAACGGAACAGCCTGGCGAACGCGCATATCATTATGTCGAGCGACTTGCCCGCGAAAAAGCCGAGAAAGTTGCGCAAGACAATGCGCCAGCTTTTGTGCTGGGGTCAGATACGGCTGTTGCCTGTGGGCGGCGAATTTTACCAAAATCAGAAGACGAAAACACGGCGCGTGAATGTTTAACGTTGTTGTCTGGCAGATCTCACCGGGTTTATAGCGGCGTTGCATTGGTGACGCCCGATGGTCGTGTTCTCAGCCGAGCAGTCGAGACGCGCGTCAAAGTTCGTGTTCTCGATCAACAGGCGATCGATGAATATATTGAATGCGGAGAATGGGATGGCAAGGCCGGCGGCTATGCCATTCAAGGGTTATTCTCCAAACATATAGTCATGATCACAGGCTCCCATTCAAACGTCGTTGGTTTACCGCTTTTTGAGACAGCTAACCTCCTTGACGGTGCCGGGTACAAGAAGTGAGCAGTCATCTGATTATTGAATGTGGTGTAGCGCAAACGCGCGCAGCATTATTACAGGATGATCAGGTTTCTCAATTTTGGTTTGGCCCTGCTCGCGGTGATGAAGCCGTAGACATTGAACCGCGAGAAGGGCGGCGCTTCATCGGAAAAATTTCCCGCATCGATAATAGCTTGAATGCTGCATTTATTGCCTTGAACGATAAGCAATCCGGTTTCTTATCCATAAAACCTAAATTCAAAGATGCGTGTGTCGAAGGTGCTTTTATTGAAATAGAAGTAAAAACGCCGCCGCGACAGGAAAAAGGCGCAGAACTGATTTTCATCGATCCGTGTAGCGACCAAAAAACGATCGGTAGGTCAGAACCGATCAAGGATGCCGCGATTGAGCCATTCGATGCTTTAGGTGCTGATTTTGACTGCATTACAATAGATGATGGCGATGCGGTTCAGGTGTTGATCAAAGCGGGCCTGAAAAACATCGATCATTTCAGCAAGCCCACAAGCTTGTTTGAAGCTTACGAATTGACGCAAGAATTTGAACGCGCGTTGGAGCGGAAAGTCGAACTGAATAACCGCGGTGCAATTATAATTGACGAAGCGCAGGCGCTTACTTCAATCGATGTTGATACCGGAGCAATGATTGCCGCATCATCGGCGAGGTTACGAGAGCGCGTGGCCTACGCTGCGGCGGATGAGCTTTTCCGACAAATCAGCATTCGGAATATTAGCGGTCATGTCGTTGTGGATTTTCCTTCGATCACCAGCGCAAAAGCGAGAGCCAAATTTTCATCCCATCTTTCGGAGCGTTCGAAAGGCGTCAGCGGGCTGAAATCGCCGAGCTTTTCCAGATCGGGCCTCTATAGCTTTTTACTCCCTCGGCGGGGCTTGAGTTTGCTCGATCAACTCACCGAATTTTCCGGTGGTGAGCCGGTTTCCGGGCGGGTGTTCACGGTTGAAACCGCGGCAAAAATGGCGATATGGGCGCTAGAGAGTGCACTCAAAGAAAATACGAGTAACACCGTGGATCTTGGGGTAGGCGCAGCAATTGCAAAATATTTGGCCGAGAAGCCGGTCTGGACATCCCGGCTGGAGGCGCGCTATGGCGCTCGTTTCGAAATCTCCGAGAACCCAGCACTGAAGGAGCGGGCATTTGACTGTAGCCAGTAATGACAATTCGGGTGGAAAATGCCCGATATGCAATCAGGCAACGGTGCAGGAATATCTGCCATTTTGCTCGAAACGCTGCGCCGACGTCGATCTCCATCGGTGGCTGAATGGCAGCTATGCGATACCCGCACAAGATGACGATAGCGAAGGCATTAATGAGGATGATCGCATTTAATCCATCCTAGACAACTATTTTGGGTTGTGAGATTATAACAATTCGCGCTAGGGGTACGCCTTATCGCTTAGGGATAGAAGATGACGCTTCGACCGTCGACAATGGGGCCAACTCGGTGGACTGCCATGCTTATCGCAGTGGTCTCCGCGTTTCTGTTGTCACAACTTCTGTCAGCGGCTCACAGCTCTAAATATGGTGACCGGCCCCACCAGCATGATGGCCAGGCTTGTGTTCTGACATTGGTTAAATCGGGTGACGATAAAGCCGTGCCAGCTTCTGCATTCGTGCTTTTTGTGGCGTTTACCGTTTGGCGCGCAGCTGATCAAATTACTCAGACAGAACGCGCGTTAGTCGCAATCCGTGCTGCGCGCCCTCGCGGACCGCCTTCCAAATAACAATCCACTCATTTCTGTGATTGTTGCGCCGACGCATTTGGCTGCGTGCGGCTATTTGGGAGTTAATGCTGTGAAGCGAAATCTATTTATGACAACCGCATGCCTTTCTGCGTGCACGACTTTATTTGTGAATGCCGGTGGGCGTGCACAAGACCTATCGAATGACCATGGTCACGAAGACGATGAAATCATCGTAACGGGATCTCCGATTGCTCATCCAGAACATGAGTCAATTATTGCGGCTTCTGTTCTGACCGAAGCGGATTTAGCCACACGGGGCGAGGCCTCTATTGGCGAATTAATCCGTCAGGAGCCTGGTGTTTCATCGACATTCTTTGGGCCGGCTGCCAGCCGCCCAATCATTCGTGGGCTTGGTGGTGACCGGGTCAGCGTTCTTGATGCGGGTATCGGTTCTATCGACGCATCGACCGTTAGTGACGACCACGCGGTAGCAGTAGAACCTGCGACCGCCGAACGTATCGAAATTGTACGCGGCGCGGCGGCACTCTTCTTCGGAAGTTCGGCTGCTGGCGGTGTCGTCAACGTATTCGATGGCCGTATTCCTAGCGAAGTGCCGGAAGAAGGTATCGATGGTGCGCTCCGCACAAGCTATGGAACGGTGAATGATTCCATCGAGGCCGCTGGCGGTTTTGATGTTCTCCTCGGGAAGTTCGGGGACACTGCCTTGGTCTTCCACGGCGACGGTTTCTATCGGAAAACCGATGATTACGAGATTCCTGGTTTTGCTGAATCCGAAGCGCTTCGTGCTCTAGAGGAAGAAGAGCACGATGATCATGATGACGATGACCATGACGATCATGATGATCACGACGATGAAGCGCATCATGACCATGAGCACGAAGAGGAAGAAGCGTTTGGCTTTGTCGATAATTCCGACATGGTGACCAAAGGCGGTTCAATCGGTGCTTCCTTGATTTTCGAAGATGGTTTCTTCGGTATTTCTGGCAAAACCACCAAATCGAATTACGGCATCCCTGGTGGCGGCCATCATCACCATGAAGAAGAACATGAAGAAGACGAACATGATGATCACGATGACGACGATCATGATGAAGATCACGACGAGGATCATGATGATGAACATGCGCATGGTGAAGAGGACGTGCGCATCGCACTTGAGCAAAAACGTTTCGATGTTCGGGGCGAGTTAAACAAGCCATTCTTCTTCATCGATACAACGAAGGTCCGGTTTGGCTATGCCGACTATGTTCACCGCGAACTCGAAGGTGATGAAGTCGGAACCGAGTTCAACAATACGGGCTATCAGGCTCGCGTTGAATTCCTTGAAAAACGCTTCGGTAATTTCCGCGGCGCGACGGGCTTCCAGTACAAGCACCGTGATTTCGAAGCGATTGGCGCAGAGGCATTCACGCCGCCAAACGTAACAAATCAGTTCGGCGTATTCACCGTGCGTGAATATGAAAATGGCCCGGTCCATGTTCAGGTGGCCGGCCGTTATGAACATACCTCAACTGAGGCCGAATCCATTGCACTGAAACGAACCTTTGACGCATTTAGTGTATCTGCAGGTATCGGCTTCGAGCCAAACGAAAACCTTTTCATAGGCGTAAATGGTCTTCGTACGGAGCGTGCACCGGCACCAGAGGAACTGTTCTCAGACGGCCCGCACCTTGCGACAAATGCGTATGAGGTCGGTGATCCGGATCTTGGTATTGAAACCGCGACGGGCATCGAATCGACTGTTCACGGTGAACTTGGCCCATTGTCGGTCACTGTAAACGGTTTCTATACAAGCTATGATGACTTCGTTGCTCTTATTGCGACTGGCGAAGAAGAAGACGAACTCCCTGTCTTTGAATTCAATGCCCGGGATGCGGTCTTCAAAGGGTTCGAAACACAGATTGAAGCGGATCTCTTTACGGTCGGCGGTTTCGATGTTTCATCATCAGCACAGGTTGATTACGTCCGCGCTAAATTCAAAGACAATGGCGGAAACGTTCCGCGCATTCCGCCATTGCGTTCAATTCTCGGTATCGAAGCAAACTCTTCTTATGTGGATCTTCGTGGCGAAGTCGAACTCGCTGCCAAGCAAGACAAGATTTCCGTGGAAGAGCTTCCGACTGATGGTTATGCGCTCGTAAATCTAGCGATGACCTGGCGTCCGGGCGGGAAAGGTCACGGCCTTTCCGTTCAGTTCCGTGCCGACAACCTTACTGACGAAGAAGCGCGTTTGCATACTTCGTTCCTGAAAGACGTTGCGTCGTTACCAGGCCGCAATTTCAAAGTGACCCTTCGCGGGGAATTTTAAAAATAACGGTGCCCGCGTTTTGCGCGGGCACCGCTTTCCTATCCATTAAAGAGTATCGACTGCGGGCGGCTTGGTCATGCTCGCAAATTGCTGACTTTCTTGCTCATCGAGCTTTTCATCATCATTGGCGTCAGCTTCATCAAATTGCGCAACACGCGTTTCAACCATTTCTGTTTCTGAAATCGCTTCATCGCCATTGCTGATTTCCGCAAAGGTTTCTTCTGCGGATTTCTCTTGTGCGGGCGCTTCTGCAATTTCTGCGGCATGATCGGCGCGAGGCTCATTTGTCAGCGCTGGTTCATTGACCGGCGCATGGACAGATGCATAGGCCAAAAATTCTGACTTATCGATTTGTCCGTCACCATCTAGGTCGGCTTGTGCAAATTCAGATTCCGCAAATAATTTGGCCTCATCGCGGGTTTCAACCTGAGATGCATCTACGATTTTTGTTTCGGAATCTAATTTCGTGGCTTCAACCTTTGGTGTGTCCTGCGCGCATGCAGCTGTTGTTAACAATGCGATTGCGGACGCGCTAATCAGTGATGATCGTAACATGGGGTTGCTCCTTTGTTATCTTCCTGAACACGTAGCGTGAATACGCCGTGCAGTGATAAAGTTAGGAGCTGTTCGAAATAATGTAAGTTAAGCCTGTGTCATGACGTCCTTGTCATGACATCAATTTAATCAATTATTGTTGGAACTCTTTATAGATCTTTGCGTTTAAAGCGGCCCTCGCGGGCAAACATGTCGCGTAAGTTCACTGACGATTTCTGCCCGATTTTTTCAAAATTATCTTCGAGCCAGCTATCGGCGATTGCACGGCCTTTTTCTTTCAGCCCCGAAAGGAACGCCCAATCGGTTCTGAATTTTGTAGAAACATCAAAATCCATAAGCGCTTCGTCGGATCGAATGGAATGAATGCGGATATTCCGTAGGCGATCACGATACTCATCTTTTATCCAACCATCATCTAGCAACTTCTGCACAAAATTAATTGCGCGCAATTCCCGCAGCAAAGATGAGTTAAAACTGATCTCATTTATACGATTGCTAATTTCGGTTGGTGTCGTAGGGAGGTCATCACGTTCAATCGGATTTACGTGAACGATAATTATATCCGATGTGTCGGCCTCATAGAAAAACGGGAAAAGGACCGGATTACCCATATAGCCGCCATCCCAATAATGTTCACCGTCAATTTCGACCGCTTTGAAAAGAAACGGAAGACAGGTTGAGGCGCTAACGACATCGACCGACATTTCGTGTGTTTCAAAAACATGCACACGACCATTTCTGACATTCGTCGCGGCGACAAACAGCCTGGTTTTATCGCAATCGCGCAGGCTTTCGAAATCAATGCATTGGTCAAGAATTTCTCGAAGTGGATTTATGTCGAACGGATTAAATTGATAGGGCGAAAGTGCGCGCGTGATGGTTTCAAACATCTGATAAGAGAATGCGTTCACGAGGTCTGTCGCACCGACAGCCATTGGAAAAGGGTTAGCTTTAACGGGACTATAGCGTTCGCCCGCGCGGCTAATCTGTTTCCATAGGTTGTCTAATGCCTCACGCGCCCCCTCGCAGCCGCCTTTATGGAGGCCATAGGCGAGGGCGGTCGCGTTGACGGCCCCCGCACTTGAGCCTGAAATCGAGTCGATCTCTAAGCGTTCATCCTCAAGCAGACGATCCGCAACGCCCCATGTGACGGCTCCGTGTGAGCCGCCACCCTGAAAGGCAAGATTTATCTTTTTAGGCGCTGCCATTATTTCGCGACCCAGCCACCATCAATCTGGTGGGCTGCGCCAGTAATTTGTGCCGCATGATCAGAACAGAGAAACACCGCCATCGCTCCAACCTGTTCGGTCGTTACAAATTGTTTGGTTGGCTGCGCTTCCAGAATGACTTTCTGAACGACTTCTTCTTCGCTCATGTTGCGCGCTTTGGCAGTATCCGGGATCTGTGCTTCGACCAAGGGCGTTTTAACATAACCAGGACAAATCGCATTGCAGGTCACGCCAAATTCTGCCCCCTCAAGCGCGACAGTTTTTGTCAGCCCGACGACACCGTGTTTTGCAGCGACATACGCGGCTTTGAACGGGGAAGCGACTAATCCGTGTGCGGAAGCCACATTGATGATGCGCCCAAACCCGCGTTCTTTCATTCCTTTGAAAACAGCCTTGGTCGTATGAAACGCTGAGGTTAGATTAATGGCAATGATGGCGTCCCATTTCTCGGTAGGGAAATCTTCAATAGGCGAGACAAATTGAATGCCCGCATTATTTACGAGTATATCAATCTGGCCAAACGCAATTTCGGCTTCCTTGATCAAGTCATCAATTTGGTCCGGTTTGGTCATATCCGCGCCGTTATAGCGGACATCAACATTGTATTTTTCGGCCAGCCCTGCGCGCGTCGCTTCGATTTCGTCCGCATCACCGAAGCCGTTCAGCATGACGTTCCACCCTTCAGCAGCGAAGGAGGTCGCAATTCCGAGGCCAATTCCCGAGGTAGAACCAGTGATGACGGCGTTGAGCGTTTTAGTCATGTTTTCGTCCTCTGATCAGTTTTCTTTGGTCTATCATATTTGCTGCGGCGCAATAAATACAACTCACAAATCGTCGTCCCGTTTCGAGGTTTCATAAATCTATCATAGGCTAGGGATTGCGCAGAAACGGGAGAACAGCCATGCGGTCTACCTTAGTTTCGATATTGAGTTTCACGGTTTTCATACAAACAGCCTCGGCCCAGATGTCGGTTACGACCGTGGGCGCGACCGAGGCAATGGCATGCTATCAGGACGCGTCCAATCAATTCTCGTCAGACACGGCGAATTGTGACGCTGCGCTGGAGCGGCGCGATATGACCCGCGCTGACCGTAAAAAGACGCTCGTCAATCGCGGTGTCATTCTTAATCGTGCTGGTCAATATCAACGCGCGCGTCTGGATCTAGATGCAGCGATTGCCCTCGATGAAACCCTAGCTGAAGCATTTCTCAACAGGGGGAACAGCTATTATCTCGGCCTCGATTATGACAATGCGCTTTCGGACTATGAACGCGCCTTGGCGCTTTCAATAAATAAGCCGTGGGCCGCGTGGTATAATATCGGCCTCGTCTATGAAGCCACCAAGAAACCGGCTAAGGCAATCGAAGCCTATCAAAACGCCTTGGATGTGAATCCAAATTTCACTCAGGCCCAAAAGAAACTGGAGAAACTACGTTGAGTTTTCTGACGCATCTTGAATGTTCATATACCGGCAAAAAATACGAAGCGGGCAAGCCGCATAATTTGTCGGAAGCGGGTAAACCACTATTGGCGCGCTATGACCTTGATGCGATTAAGGGAGCCATTACCAAAGAGGAGCTTTCAAAACGCACCGAAGGCTTTTGGCGCTACCGGGAGTTTTTACCGGTGGCAGAGCCGGAAAACCGTGTGTCACTTGGCGAAGTCGTCACCCCCCTGATCCCGCTTAAAAAGATGGCGCGGAAAGAGGGCCATACGGGCGAATTGATCGTCAAGGACGAAGGCCGGTTGCCAACGGGATCATTCAAGGCGCGGGGCTTATGTCTTGCGGTATCAATGGCCAAGGAATTTGGCCTCAAACATCTCGCTATGCCAACCAATGGCAATGCAGGGGCGGCACTGGCCGCCTATGCATCAGCCGCCGATATGCGCACAACAGTTTTTTGCCCCGATGACACGCCGCGCGTGAATATTGAAGAGATCGCGTTTCAAGGCGCAGATGTTTACACCGTGAACGGATTAATTACCGATTGCGGAAAAATCGTCGGCGAAGGCAAAGAAAAAGTCGGTTGGTTCGATGTTTCAACCCTGAAAGAGCCCTACCGGATCGAAGGCAAGAAAACCATGGGCCTAGAGCTGGCCGAACAATTTGGTTGGGAGCTGCCTGATGCAATTTTCTATCCGACCGGCGGCGGTACGGGCCTTATCGGGATGGCCAAGGCCTTCGACGAGTTGGAAGCCATCGGCTGGATCGGGTCAAAACGACCAAAGCTAATCGTCGTGCAGGCATCCGGTTGCGCGCCTATCGTCAAGGCTTGGGAAGAGGGCGTCGAGCACGCTCCTCTATGGGAGAATGCAACGACTGCGGCGGCGGGGATACGGGTTCCGGCAGCGGTTGGTGATTTTCTAATATTGCGCGCCGTACGCGAGACAAATGGGTTCGCGATTGCAGTCGATGAAAAAGATATATTCGATAGCTGGCGCGAAGTCGCGCGCGATGAAGGGTTTTTGTTATGCCCCGAAGGCGCAGCAACCTACGCGGCCTATCGACAGGCGTTAAAAACCGGGCAAATTGCGAAATCGGACAAAGTCGTTTTATTTAACTGCGCAACCGGTCTTAAATACCCCATGGCGAGCGATAGCCAAACAATCGACCGTACAAAGCCTATTGATTACGATCAGTTTTAAGCCATTTTCTCGGGGGAGAGGCGCATGACGGGCATTCAAGCGATATTGGTTGTAATCATGCGCCTATGGGCGGCGGCGACGTTTGCTGCAAACCTCCCATCGACATTATTTTATTTGCCACCACTTTTAACTTCGTCGTGGGAAGAGATTTTGCACGATGGTTATTTTTCCCTTGTTGCGAATATGGGATTACAGTTAGCCCTTGCCATATTTATTTGGTTTGCCGCTCCCGTTTTGGCAAGGCGAACGATCAAGTCCGACGGCGGTCTAAATTTGAATGTCGACGCGCGGATGTTAGTCTCTATCGGGAGTTTCTTGATTGGATTCTCGCTGATTATCGGCAAGCTTCCCCTGATTGCTTTTGATTTAATAAGGTTTTTGAACGAGCCCTCACGACAATTTAATGGCGAGCTTAATCGTGATGTTCTTTCATTCGAATTTTGGCCGAATCTAGCTGTTGTCGTTGTCGGTTTTTGGATCATGCTCCAGCCAATTCGATTAGCCAGCGCGTTCATGTATCTCCGCAATGTCGGATCGCATCAGAAAAAAGATTAGATTTTTTGCTTGACCGCTGAGCGAAAATCGAAACATTAGAACCCTACAAAAGAGGGTACTCAGACCAGTGAACAATTAAAGCTAGATCCGTTTTTCAGGTGCCGCGCGATGCGCACTCTGCCGAATTTTCTTCCGGTGGCGGATTTTACATATATCCTGAAATTTCTGACTTTGAGGTTCATTTATGTCTGATATCAAACGGGGCCCGAACCCCGATCAAACCCATCCAATGCAAGGCGTTAATCAGGTCGCGTTTCTAAAACCGATTGTCGATCACCCAATGATCGAGATTGGCGAATATACCTATTACGATGATCCGGCGGGCCCGGAAAACTTCCTCGCCAATTGTGTGCGTTACCATTTCGAGCATATGGGCGACCGGCTAAAGATTGGTCGGTTCTGCGCGATTGCGACCGGTGCAGAATTTATCATGAATGGCGCGAACCACGCGCTTGATGGCTTTTCGACATATCCCTTCGCGATCTTTGGCGAAGGGTGGGAAGACCCTGATGCGGATTGGGCCCGCGGGTCACGCGGGAATACGACCATCGGTAATGATGTCTGGATCGGCACCAATGCTGTTATCATGCCCGGCGTGACAATCGGTGACGGCGCAATCATCGGCTCCTATTCCGTGGTGGCCCGTGACGTACCGGCCTATGGCATTGCGGTTGGGAATCCAGCGCGGACGATCAAGCGCCGTTTCGACGAGCAAACCATCGCGCGGCTTTTAGAAATCGCATGGTGGGATTGGCCTTCGGATAAGATCACGCGCAACCTATCGGCTATCCGCGCCCAAGACCTAAGCGCGCTTGAGGCGGCAGAGTAGCCGCATGAATTAACCCTTCATCATGCGCGAGGGTTAACAAGGCACGATCAATGCATATCCGACCTTATGGAAAAAGGGCGGGTCATCATTGCGGGTGTGTGTTTCTCGATTGCGGGTTTGGGCGCGATGGGCCAACCCGTGATCGTGCGCCCCGGTGCCTGCGCCGCGCAGGATAGCTATTTATTGGCGCGAAATAGCGGCGCAATCATCAATATTAACCTAACGGATCCGCAGCAGGGCGAGAACGATGTCATCGTTTTCCGCCAGCACGGCCTTGATGGCTGGGCAAGCCAACGGCTTTTGACCCGGTTTGACCTACGGCTCGAGGAAAATGGGCCAACCTTCCGAAATTCAGGCGTATTTTGTAGGGGGACGCAATGAAAATGGGCGTTTTCATCGTGATTATGGCTGTCCTTTATTGGGGCATCGCCAGTTTTGCGCAATCCATGCTGGCCGCATCAGAGCCATGTGACGCGAGCCAACCAATGTGGGCCGAGGCGGGGCCCCAGAGCGAGCTTTATCTGGCGCAGGCCGGCGTCGTAACGGCAAACGGACAGGGTTGCGCCGAATAGTCATTGCCGCCGATGAGCGCTGAGGCGCGCAAAGGGTTTCCACTTCCGGCGAAAACGCTCTAGAAGGCAAACCGAAGCAGCAGTTTTGGTTACCTATATGCGTCTAAGCCGATATTACTTACCCGTTCTCAAAGAAACGCCGTCAGAGGCGCAGATTGCATCGCATCGTCTGATGTTGCGCGCCGGCATGATCCGCCAGGAAGGCGCGGGCATTTACGCGTGGCTGCCGCTGGGCTTTCGGGTTCTCAAGAAAATCGAACAGATCGTCCGCGAGGAACAGGACCGCGCCGGTGCCGCCGAGATGTTGATGCCGACGATTCAGCAGGCTGATCTATGGCGCGAAAGTGGTCGCTATGACGCCTATGGCAAAGAGATGCTCAGAATTACTGACCGTGCCGACCGCGAGATGCTGTTCGGCCCGACCAATGAGGAAATGATCACTGAGATTTTCCGCGCGGGGGTTCGTTCGTATAAAGACCTGCCGAAACTGCTTTACCATATCCAGTGGAAATTCCGGGATGAGATCCGTCCGCGTTTTGGCGTGATGCGCGGCCGTGAATTCCTGATGAAGGATTCCTATTCTTTCGATATCGACGAAGAGGCGGCGCGTAAAAGCTATTACAAAATGTTCGTGGCTTATCTGCGGACATTCGCACGGTTAGGCGTCAAGGCGATTCCGATGCGCGCCGATACGGGGCCTATCGGGGGCGATCTCAGCCATGAATTTATCGTGCTTGCCGAAACTGGCGAGAGTGCGGTTTTCTGTGACAAGCGCCTCGTTGAAATGGATACGCCTAAAAAGGATGTTGACTTTGACGGCGATCTAAAACCGATCTTTGATCAGTTTACGTCGCTTTATGCCGCCACGGATGAGATGCACGACAAAGCGGAGTTCGATAATGTCGATGCAAAGCATCAGGTCTCTGCGCGTGGGATCGAGGTTGGGCATATTTTCTTCTTTGGCGACAAATATTCAAAGCCAATGAAGGCCGTAGTTGCCGGCCCAGATGGCAATGAAATTCCTGTGCAGATGGGGTCTTATGGCGTTGGTGTCTCGCGCTTGATGGGTGCCATCATCGAAGCCTATCACGACGAAAATGGCTGCAAATGGCCAATCCCGGTCGCGCCTTATCAGGTCGGGTTGGTCAATCTCAGAACAGGCGACGAAGCCTCCGATGCGGCGTGTGAAAAGCTTTATGCCGAGCTCACGTCAAAAGGTGTCGAGGTTCTTTATGACGACACGGCCGGGCGCCCCGGTGAGAAATTTGCGCGGATGGATTTGATCGGCCTTCCATACCAGCTCGTTATTGGGCCACGCGGTCTCGACAAGGGCGAAGCCGAAGTCAAGAATCGCTCTACCGATGAACGCGAAACATTTGCGATTGATAAAGTCGGTTCCGTTTTAGCTGAACGGATCGCCGAAGCACTCGATTACGCATAGGGCGCAAAAGCATGGCCAGTCAGCAACCGTCGTCACCGGGTAAAACGAAGCCCTTTTCGTTTTTCGAATGGATGGTGGCTCGGCGCTATCTGGGGGCGACGCGAACCGGGCAGGGCGTCTCCCTGATCACGCGCATTGCTTTTGTCGGGATCATGCTGGCTGTTGCTGCGCTGATAAGCGTCATGTCTATCATGCAGGGCTTTCGTTTGACCCTGCTGGATCAATTGCTTGGGGTGAATGGTCACGCCCATGTCAGCGCAGAACAATCAATCGCTGATTATGACTCAATGGCGAAAGCCCTTGCCATCACACCCGGCGTGACATCGGCCACGCCACTAATTGAGCTTCCGGTCTTTGTGAGTGCAACTGGCGAAACAGGCATGGTCGTTCGTGGGGTCCGCCGTGAAGACCTGTTAAAGAATTCATATGTAACGGGGCCGGAGCATGTCGTTGATGGCTCGTTCGAGAATTTTGGCGTCGGCGATAAAGGGGGGCTGGAGATCGCTCTCGGCAGCCGCATTGCAAGCCAGTTAGGCGTCCGGGCGGGCGATCCTGTCACGCTTATATCAGGTCAAGGTCCAGAAACCGCGTTTGGTCGAACGCTGCGCCGTAAAACCTATACGGTCGGCGCAATTTTTCATGTTGGCAACGCTGAATATGATGCGATTTATGGCTTCATGCCGCTTGAACAAGCGCAGCTTTTCTTTGGTTTCGGTGAAAGCGTTCAACAGATCGAGGTCATGGTCGAAGACCCCGAAAAGATAAAGTCTTATCGTGACGTTTTGATGGCGGTAGGGCCGGGCCTTCGCGTAATGGATTGGCAGCAAAAGTTTCAAAGTTATTTCAATGCGCTTCAGATCGAACGATTTGCCATGCGTCTGGTTTTGTTTTTAATCATCATTGTTGCGACACTGAATATCGTCACCGGCTTGATTATGTTGGTGAAAGATAAAACCGGTGATATTGCCGTTCTACGAACAATGGGCGCAACGCAAGGATCGGTTTTGCGGATCTTCCTGATCTCCGGCACGATGATTGGAACGCTTGGCACGCTTGCGGGGATCATTTTGGGATCTCTTTTTGTATTGAACATTGACGCGATTGAGAACGGTCTTTCGGCGCTATTCCAGACCGATCTATTCCCCGCAGAAGTTTATTACCTCGATGGCGTGCCTGCAAAACTCGAAGTGACAGAAGTCCTTTTAATCACCGGCTTCTCGCTCTTTATGTCGTTTTTATCGACACTCTACCCCGCATCCCGCGCCGCCCGTTTAGACCCGGTAGAGGCTCTGCGTTATGAGTAAACGAGACACCGTACTCCGCCTCGAGAATGTCGCTCGCCATTATGGTGATCTCGTCATCGTCGAGGAAATAAACTTTGCGCTTCGCGCTGGCGAAACTGTCGCGTTGTTAGGGCCATCCGGTTCGGGCAAGTCATCGCTATTGCATATCGCAGGATTGCTAGAAACCGCATCGGCGGGCGAGGTGCACATTCTCGGCCAGCCAACGTCGAAGCTCAGTGATGCGGATCGGACCCATATTCGCCGCAACACACTCGGTTTTGTCTATCAGTTTCATCATCTCTTGCCGGAATTCTCCGCCCTTGGAAATGTGGCACTGCCTCAGCTCATTGCTGGGATCAAAAAGCAAGAGGCCGAGCAAGAAGCGCGGCGGTTGCTAACCTTGATGGGGCTCGGGGAGCGCGTCGATCATCAGCCGGGTCAGCTATCTGGCGGTGAGCAGCAACGCACGGCGATTGCGCGGGCGCTTTCGAACCGACCTGATATTTTGTTGGCGGACGAGCCGACAGGAAATCTCGACCCGAAAACGTCCGACGTTGTTTTCGATGCGTTGTTAAATTTGGTGAAAACCGAAGGGCTAGCCGCATTGATCGCGACCCATGATCAACGTCTTGCAAACCGCATGGATAGAATATTTGTAATTCGTGATCAGCGGCTCATCGAAGAGCAAAAACCAGCTTAGACCCGCGCCACAGAAAACTGCGATACATTCGTCGTGCCGGCTTTGAAACCAGCTTCGCAATAAGCGAGATAGAACTGCCATAGCGACTTAAACCGGTCATCAAACCCGAGCGTTTGAATCGTATCCCATTTTGACAAAAATCGCTGATGCCATTCATTCAATGTGCGGGCGTAATCCTGACCAAAGGGATTTGCTTTCCGAAGGGACAAACCGGATTCATTGATCAAGTTTTTCAGAATTGACTCGCTCGGCAAAACGCCGCCGGGGAAAACATAGCGCTGAATGAAATCGGTTGATTTTGAATAATGATCGAAAAACCGGTCGGCGATTGTGATAATTTGAAGGCCCGCAATACCGCCAGGCTTTAAGGCATTACGGACTTTTTCAAAATAGGTGTTCCAATATTCTTTGCCGACAGCTTCGAACATTTCAATTGATGCGATCTTGTCGAAAGTCGCGTCGCTATCGCGATAGTCCTGTAGTCTGAAATCAACCTTCTCCGCCAAGCCCGCATTAAAGATGCGTTGTTTCGCATAATCATATTGCGCCGGTGAGACTGTCAGGCCCGTAATTCGTGCGCCATGTTCTTTAGCAGCGTATTCCGCAAAGCCGCCCCAACCGGACCCAATTTCAAGAACGTGATCGTTTTCTGAAAGATCGATAGATCGGGCAAGGTTCTCATATTTGTAAATCTGTGCGGCGCTCAAATCGGCATCCGGTGTCGGAAACAATGCCGAGGAATAGGTCATCGTTTGATCGAGCCATTCTTGATAGAAATTATTTCCGAGATCATAATGCGCCATTATATTTCGGCGCGATCCTGCTTTGGTGTTCTTGTTCCAAGCGTGGCGAATATTGTTGATGAGGTCCCAGATCGGTGATCCTGTGAATGCATTTTGAATATGATCCGCATTCCGAGCGAATATATATAAGCAATCCGCTAAATTTGGAGTGGTCCAATCGCCATCCGCAAAGCTTTCGTAAAAACCTATGTCGCCACCAATAAGCACGCGCCGCGCAAATCGAAAATTCTTGACTTCAATTACTCCAACCGATGACGGCTCTTCATCACCAGAAAATGTGAGCCGGTTCCCGTCTGGAAGAATAATATCCAGACGGCCATAGCGTATTTTATCCGCAATTTTTAAAAGCTGCCGGAAAGCAAATGGAAATTTTGAAAAATCCAGATCTACGCTATTCGTATTCGTCATTTTTCGCTCCTGCAAAAACGTTATTTGCGTCCGTTGCAAGATCGAACACCTTTACTTGCCTTTAATCTCATTATAACCGGCAAGTGCACGATCTCGAGCTACGGCGTGGTCGACGATAGGTTTATTATAATTGTTTCCGAGCGTTATGCCAGCCTCTTGCAGCACATGCTCAGGCGCTTTCCACGGTGAATGAATGTATTTATCGGGGAGGTCTTTTAGTTCGGGTACAAATTCGCGCACATAGTCACCATGGGGATCGAATTTCTCACCCTGAGTGACAGGATTGAAGATTCGGAAAAATGGGGACGCATCAGCACCTGAGCCCGCAACCCATTGCCAACCCGCAGAGTTGTTAGCGAGATCCGCATCGACCAACGTATCCAGAAACCAGGTTGCGCCTTGCTGCCACGGTATAAGCAAGTCTTTAATGAGAAAACTCGCTACGATCATCCGTACCCTGTTATGCATCCACCCGGTTTGCCAAAGTTGACGCATGCCGGCATCGACGATGGGGTAGCCGGTTTCGCCGCGCTGCCATTTCCAAAGTGCTTTGGTGTCTTTACGCCAAGGGAAAGATGTGAACTCCTTACGCAGCGGTTTCTTTGGCAGGGAAGGATTGTAATACAGTAATGAATATGAAAATTCGCGCCATGCGAGTTCGGACAGGAATTTGTAGCCAGCACTTTGCAAAAACGCATCCGCGTCTATACCCAACTTTACAGCATTCCAAATCTGATTAGGGCTGATCTCGCCGAAATGGAGATAGGGCGAAAGTCGCGAGGTAAACTCTTTGTCCGGCCTGTCGCGCCCTTCGGAATAGCTATCGATTTCATCATCAAGAAATTCATTCAGCCTATTCATTGCTTCGGTTTCACCGGGCTTCCATTGCTCGGCGATACCGTCTGCCCAGTCAGGATTGGTGGGTTGGAGCTGCCAATCCTTGAGGTTTTCACTCGAAATATTTTTTGGACTTTTCAATTTTTTAGGCTCGGGAAGAATTTTCACGCGATTAGGCCCGGCTTCCTTTAGCTTTTTCCAGAATGGCGTAAATACCCGATAGGGCGTCCCGGAACCGGTTTCGATTTCCCAAGGCTCACGCAAGAGGGATGCGTTGAAGGTTTCAACATTTATTCCGGCATCGGATAATGCGGTTTTTAGCTTTTTGTCAGTATCAACTTCGGGCTTATAATATCTACGGTTCCAATAGACGGCCGATGCGTTTGTCTCTTTGATAAGTTTGCGGATTATGTCGCTTTCGTCACCGCTGCGTAATATCAGTTTAGAACCAATATTTTTGAGCCGATCATTCAAAACCGACAAGCTCTCATGCAGCCACCATCGCGATGCGCCACCGGGCGCATAACGCAAATTTCGATCATAAATGTATAGCGGAATGACCGGCGCATCTAACTTTGCAGCAGCCGAGAGGGCAGGGTTGTCAGCAATGCGGAGATCATTGCGAAACCAAACGATGATAGGGCTTTGTTTCATTTATGTATTATTCGCACTGTTAACGCCGGGTGGACCCGGCTTGTTCGATTCGGTATTGGTAGACACGCAGATGTTTCATGCAGGCTTAGTCTTGTGAACGTTTGGGTGGGGGATTTAGATGAGTGTTGCTGCAATTATATCCGTTTCTGGATTGGCTGATTTTTTGTCGGTAAATGAAACTGCTCTGGTGAGCGGTTTGTTCATTGGAACATTGGCTTTCTTTATTGGTTCCTTAATCGTCGCCATTATGACGTTGAGGGCATCTTCGCATGCCCGTTCAACCCTTGCCGAGGCCGAAGACCTCGTCGCGGGTCTGAAAAGTCAAATGTCGGAAATGCGCGATTTGACCGGTCAGGTTGAGCGCGCTTGGCAAGACCTGGCTGATCGTCAGGCGGCGTTATCAGCTCAGTTGAAATCGCACGAACCTACACCCGTTGCCGGAAACACTTCCCAACTGGCACCCGAGCCCGCAAGTAACGAACAACGCACCGAAGATTTAGATGATAAAGATTTAGCAGCAGCACGAAGCGCGGCGACGGAGCCGCGATCGCTTTTGCGCGGTTTACTCAACCGGCGTTAAATCACACCGATCGACAAGCAATCATGGACATGGACAATACCGATTGGTTTTTTGTCCTCGATTACAAATAACGCAGTAATTTTATTCTTGCTCATATAAGAGAGGATATCACCCGCGAGCGTGTCGGCTTCTGCAGTACGCGGATTTGTTGTCATGATGTCTGCGGCGGTCTTGGCGTCTAGTCCACCTGACAGGTGACGGCGAATGTCGCCATCAGTGATAATGCCTTTAAGCAACCCCTCATCATTCACGATGCCGACGCATCCAAATCCGCCGTTAGAAATCACGTCGATAATCTCTGGCATGGATGCATCGGGATGACAAAGCGGCAGGGCATCTTTTCCGTGCATAAGGTCGCTGGCGCGGCGTAATGCAGCCCCTAACTTTCCGCCGGGATGGAACCCTTTAAAGTCACCGGCGGTAAACCCACGTTGTCGCAATTTGGCGACGGCGAGCGCATCCCCGAGCGCCATCATCATGGTCGTTGAAGTCGTTGGCGCAAATGTTTGCCCGCAGGCCTCCTCCGCGTCCGGAAGAATAAGCGCGACCGTAGCGCTATTGGCCAATGCCGAACCGGGGACGGCAGTAATTGCGGTGATCGGAATATCAAAGCGCGCCGCATAAGCGAGAATATCACCGAGTTCGGCGGTCTCACCGGATTTCGACAATGCGAGAATGACATCGTCCTTGGAAATCATACCGAGATCGCCATGGCTTGCTTCGGCAGGATGCACGAACATTGCCGGTGCCCCGGTCGATGAAAAAGTCGCGGCAATTTTTCTGGCAACATGACCGGACTTACCCATTCCGGTGACGACGATCCGTCCCTTTGCGCCTCCCAATAGCGCCACAGCGGATTTAAAGTCCTCGCCCAGCGAGTTTTTCAGGGCTTCCAGCCCGGCGATTTCCTGTACAATGACGTCGCGGGCGATATTCAAGGGATCAATCATTTGACTATATTACCGTTCGAAAACTTGCCCATTTGGGGCGCTCGGGCCATGTACACTCATCACCGGAATCGCCCGGAAAATTCAAGTTAACGGAGCTTCACCATGCCCGAAAATGGCAAGATTGTCGAAATATCGGCCAAAGCCGGAGATGTCTCGATCGGCAATCACCTGCCGTTGTCTGTTTTTGCGGGACCCTGCGCCATGGAAAGCCGCGATCACGCGCTTGAATGCGCTGGCGCGTTAAAAGAAATCGCGGCGCGGTTAGGCATTGGTCTTGTCTATAAATCGTCCTTCGACAAGGCAAACCGAACCAGCGCAAGTTCTGCGCGCGGGATGGGCCTTTCGCAAGCGCTCGATGTCTTTGCGGAAATTCGCGAGACGACGGGCCTGTCGGTCGTGACCGACGTCCACGAGCCGGGTCAATGCGCAAAAGTGGGCGAGGTCGTGGATGTAATCCAGATCCCCGCATTTCTTTGTCGGCAAACCGATTTGCTCGTCGCCGCGGCGAAAACAGGGAAAGTGATCAAGATCAAAAAGGGGCAGTTCCTCGCCCCGTGGGATATGAAGAATGTGGTCGCGAAAGTGCGTGAAGCCGGAAACGATAGGGTGGTTGTCACCGATCGCGGCACGAGTTTCGGATACAACACTCTTGTAAGCGATTATCGCGGCTTACCGATAATGGCGCGGGAAACTCAATGCCCCGTGGTTTTTGATATTACGCATTCGGTGCAAACGCCTGGCGGCGCAGGAACGACATCAGGCGGCCAACGGGAATTTGCGCCGACCCTTGGACGCGCCGCTGTTGCTGTTGGGGTTGCGGCCGTATTCGCCGAAACCCATCCGGACCCTGATGCCGCGATGTCTGACGGGCCGAATATGATTCCCATGAGCCAGTTCGAAGCATTTATCAGTGATCTGTTAGAGATCGACAAAATCACGAAAAAACGCGCGTCGCTACATGGTTACGTCTAAGCGCCATAATCCGGCCTATAATTGCTGTTATCTAGAATGCAGAAGGCAGTGCAATGAAACAGGCTCTTACAGTTTTTTTGATTTTCATGCTCTGCGCATGCGCGACGAGCGATAAGATGTCATCGGAAACACGTGGCGGAATTCCGTTTTTGGTGGGATCAACGCTCATTGACGGTATTAATACTGATTACATAGCCTTTATCGACAACGGAAAACCCAATCAAGTTATCGAGCACTATCAACTGGAAAACCGAGGCGAGGGGTGGACCGTATACGAATATACTGGTTCTGGCTTGAGAGCCTATCAGGCATGGTCACGAGTTCTCAGCGACAATGGTGCGCCGTCGGACGGTTGGTATGAGCAGAGTTTCGACATTGCATTTGACGGCGAAAAGATCATACACGCGCGGAAGACACTGAACGGAAGACCAACCGAACCGGATGAACATGAGCTAAGAGCCGCTTTCTCATCCGGGCAAAGGTTATTTGAGCGATTAAGCGCAGAGTAGTTACTGCGCGAGTTGAAGTTCCGTGATTTCGGTCAGGACCGTATCACCGCATAGGACCATAATTGACCGATATAGATCTGCGATTGCCGGGCCTGAGTAAGAAACAGATTCGGTAGTAATGACCTGAGTGACCATGCCGGATGGCGGCGTGGCCTTGATAATGAGCCGCTGGGTAGGGATGGCGCTTCGGTCCGCAACTCCGGCGATCATTTCGATCTCATAACCCGGTGTCGGCAAATCAATCTCGCCCGTGACATGCAAGGAGCGCGTAGCGTCAGGACCCGGCATTGCGTTTATCCAGGCATTCCAATTCCGACTTGCGATGACTGGACAATCATTGGCTTGGCTCATTTCACCGTCCTCGGATGCGGCGACCTCTTCGGTTTCCGTGGTGGCGGATTGCTCGTTTTCGCCCGTTGCGGCCTGGTTTCCGCATGCCTGCACCGCGAATAACGAAACAATGCCAATAAGATAATTCTGTTTTCGCATCTTATACCTCACCCTTGAAATGGCTGCGCAAGAATTCGCTCGTTCAAAACCTAACATGTTCGTCACCCCGTCATAGGGTACCGGTCCCGGCAAAACATGAAAAAACTGAAAGTTTTCAGTTGTTTAGAAAAAGTTATCCACGCCTTTTTCTACGGCCTTATAGTATCCGCAATCGCCTTTGGAGAAATCAACGGGAAATCTAACGAAAACGCCCAGAAAATCGGGGTTTTGACTTGCGCCGAAACGTAAGAGGTCGTATAGGCCGCGCCATCTCACACGCGGCGTGATCCTCAGTGATCCGGCGGGCTTTTGGGCTTTGTCGGTAATTCCACGCGCCGCGGCGGTCAAAACTGAAGGAGTCATAGGAAAATGGCATTGCCAGAATATTCCATGCGTCAGCTATTAGAAGCTGGTGTACATTTCGGCCACCAAACACACCGGTGGAACCCAAAGATGAAGAACTACATCTTTGGCGAGCGTAACGGCATTCACATCCTCGATCTATCGCAGAGCGTTCCATTGCTTCATCAAGCACTCGTCAAAGTGCGCGATGTTGTTGCTGGTGGCGGTCGCGTTCTTTTCGTTGGTACGAAGCGTCAGGCACAGGGCCCAGTCGCAGAAGCCGCACGTCGTTGCGCGCAGTATTACATGAATGTGCGCTGGCTCGGCGGAACGCTGACAAACTGGGAAACGATCTCAAACTCGATCCGTCGCCTAAAAGAGATGGAAGAACGTCTTGCTGGTGGTGGCGCAGGTCTCACCAAAAAAGAAATTCTACAACTCAGCCGCGAACGCGAGCGTCTTGAAGCATCACTTGGCGGTATTCGTGAAATGGGCGGTCTGCCGGATCTGATGTTCGTCATCGACGTCAAAAAAGAAGCGATCGCAATTCAGGAAGCACGCAAACTCGGCATTCCAGTGATCGCAGTTGTCGATACAAACTGCGACCCTGATAATATCGACTATGTGATCCCGGGTAATGACGACGCATCACGCGCGATCTCGCTCTACTGCAATCTTGTGGCAGACGCAGTGATCGACGGCATCGGCGAAAGCCAAGCTGCGCTGGGCGTTGATCTTGGCGAATTCGACGAAGTCCCTGCGGAAGCAGCACTTTCTGAAAAGCCAGCTGAAAGCGGCGACAATTCAGACGCCGCTTCTGCCTAAGGGCGCGTAAAGCGTCAAAGAACACAAGGCGGGCGCGGTTTAAAGACCAACGCCCGCCTTTCGCAAAACGCGAATAAAATTGTGACAAAACGCGCCGATATAGGCGCTGAACGAATCAAACAAAGGAGCAAACCAATGTCTGGCATTACCGCAGCGACAGTGAAACAATTGCGCGAAATGACCGGCGCCGGCATGATGGACTGCAAAACCGCTTTGCAGGAAACCAATGGCGACATGGAAGCGGCTGTAGATTGGCTTCGTAAAAAAGGTCTTTCCAAAGCTGCGAAAAAAGCAGGCCGTACAGCATCAGAAGGTCTGGTTGCTGTTGCCGTTGAAGCAAACGCTTCAGGCGCAACTGGCGTTGTTGTCGAAGTGAACTCAGAAACAGACTTCGTTGCACGGAACGAAATCTTCCAGAACATGGTTCGCGATATCGCTCAGACGGCATTGTCAGTTAATGGCGATCTCGAAAAACTTCGCGCTGAAAAATTCCCAGGTGCTGACAAATCTGTAGACGAACATATCGCAGAGATGGTTGGTCAAATCGGCGAAAACATGAACCTGCGTCGCGCGCAGGGCATCGTTGTCGAAGAAGGCGTCGTTGCAAACTACATTCACGGTCAAGCAGCAGACGGTCTTGGCAAAATCGGCGTTCTCGTTGGTCTGAAATCATCGGGTGACAAAGCCAAGCTCGAAGCTGTTGGCAAACAGATTGCGATGCATGTTGCTGCGGCACGGCCGCTTTCAAGCCGGATCGAAGATCTTGATCCAGAAGTCATTGAGCGCGAGAAAAGCGTTCTCGCCGATCAGGCTCGCGCATCAGGCAAACCAGAAAACATCATTGAGAAAATGGTCGAAGGTCGCCTTCGTAAATTCTACGAAGAATCTGTCCTGCTTGAGCAGATTTTCGTTATCGACGGCGAGACAAAAGTCGGTGCCGTTCTCGAAAACGCGGCAAAAGATGTCGGCGCTCCAATCGAACTCGTCGGCTTTGCCCGCCTCGAATTGGGCGATGGCGTCGAGAAAAGCGACGACGAAGACTAAAAATGGCGCTGTCGGCGTTTGACGGCGGCAGCCAAACGCTTCAAAAGCGCCGCGTGGGGCAGTCCTTCGCGGCGCTTTTACATATGTATAGTAAGCGCCGGGGCTGCCAAATTACCAAGTAGGCAGTAGTGTAAAAGGGCGCGACTCAGAAGGCTGACACCATGACCCAATCATCCACCGAGAAAAGCTCCGCCTCCCTTAGATATCGTCGGGTTTTGCTGAAAATCAGCGGTGAGGCTCTGATGGGGCCCGGTCAGTATGGAATCGACAATGAAACCGTCAGCCGGATCGCCAATGAGATAAAAGAAGCCAAGGAACTGGGCGCAGAAATCTGCCTCGTTATTGGCGGCGGTAATATTTTCCGCGGTGTATCGCCGGCCGCGCAAGGTATGGAGCGCGCCAGCGCCGATTATATGGGCATGCTGGCCACGGTCATGAACGCGCTGGCAGTTCAGAATGCGCTTGAACGGATTGGCCTCTATACCCGCGTTTTATCAGCGATTGAGATGACAGCGATTTGTGAGCCCTATATCCGCAGGCGGGCGCTCCGGCATATGGAAAAAGGCCGGATCGTGATTTTCGCCGCCGGTACCGGCAATCCGTTCTTCACGACAGACACCGCGGCAGCGCTCCGCGCCGCAGAAATGGGATGCGACGCCCTGTTGAAGGGAACTCAGGTTGACGGGGTGTATTCAGCAGATCCGAAATTGGACCCTGACGCCGAGCGTTTTGAACATTTGTCCTATCACGAGGTCCTGATGCGGGATCTCAAAGTCATGGATCAGGCAGCGATTTCACTTACCCGGGAAAGCGATATTCCGATTGTGGTTTTCCCAATTGGCGTTGGCGGCGGCGTCGTTGGCGCATTGACGGGCGAGGGCGCTTCGACCGTAATTAGCGATCAAAAGCCATAATCTGAACAAGACAGAAGCCGATTTTCACCGTAAAATCAGGCGATAAGAAACTTAGGAGAATATACGGCATGAGCGGTTTTGATATTAAGGATTTACGCAAGCGTATGGACGGCGCGATTGCGGCACTCAAATCTGAATTTTCTGGCCTTCGGACCGGTCGTGCCAGCGCTAGTCTGGTCGAGCCGATCGACGTCGACGCCTATGGCTCCAAAATGCCGATGGTCCAGGTCGGCACCGTAAGCGTCCCTGAGCCGCGCATGATCTCGATCAGCGTATGGGACAAAGGCCTCGTTGGAGCTGTCGAAAAGGCGATCCGTGAATCGGGCCTGGGCGTGAACCCGGTCGTCGACGGCCAGAGTGTTCGCGTGCCGATCCCACCGCTTACGGAGGAACGCCGGGTCGAGCTTACCAAAGTCGCAGCGAAATATGCGGAACAGGCCAAAGTCGCGATCCGCAATGTTCGCCGCGAGGGAATGGAAGCCGTGAAAAAAGAAGAGGGCGGCGAAGACGAGCAGAAGAAGCTGTCTGACGACGTTCAAAAGCTCACGGATGAAATGGTGAAAAAAGTGGACGAAGCCCTCGCCCACAAAGAAGAAGAAATACTGCAAGTATAATTGGGATAAGTTTTGTGCCACAGGAATGCGGATGTGAGTTAGGCAGGCGAGAAATGGCGCCAATTCGGTCATGACCGCTATACCTGCACATTCCCAATCTGCCCGGCCGGAAAAAGGCGATCTCAGCCCGCCAAAACATGTTGCCATCATCATGGATGGGAACGGTCGGTGGGCAAAGGCGCGGGGTCTGTCGCGTACGGAAGGGCACAAGGAAGGGGTTCAGGCCGCGCGTCGCTGTGTCGAAGCGGCCCGTGATCTCGGCCTCACACATCTAACGTTATATTCATTTTCTACGGAAAACTGGCGGCGGCCAGCCGGTGAGATCCGCGATCTTATGGGTTTGCTGCGCGAATTTATCGTTGGTGATCTGCCACGGCTAAAAAAAGAAAATTGTCGTGTACGGATTATTGGTGATCGCGAGAACCTGTCGCTTGATCTGCGGGCCTTGGTGAACAAGGCTGAAAAAGAAACATGCGATAACACGGCATTTCTTCTGCAGATCGCATTTAACTATGGCGGTCGCGATGAAATAAGACGCGCGGCAAAGTCTTTAGTAGAAGACGTTAAATCCGGATCTCTGCAACCAAAAGATATCGATGAAAAGACTATCGCTGGTTATCTTGATACTGACGGTGTGCCTGACCCTGATATTGTAATTCGCACAAGTGGTGAAAAGCGCGTTTCGAATTTCCTGTTATGGCAAGCCGCTTATGCGGAGTATATTTTTCTAGATGTCCTTTGGCCGGATTTCAGCAAAAAGGAATTCGCGGAAGCCATCGAGGAATATTACAACCGCGAGCGTCGCTATGGCGGCGTCGGCACGAGTTAGGGACAAAATTTGTCACCCATTATCGACAATAACGAGCCTGAAAAACCGGCAGTAGTCGGCGCGCTTGCGAGCCGGATCCTTTCTGCGTTCGTGATGATACCGCTTGTCGTTGGTGCGATATATCTGGGTGGCCCTGCGTTTACGGCGATGATCGCCTTCGCCTGTATGATCATGTTGTTCGAATGGTCACGTATGGTCGAGCGACAGCCCTTCACGCATGGATTTTACGCACTCGCGATTGGCAGCGCGATTTCGCTGTTCTTTGCGGCCAGCGGTAATTATTTGATATCATTTGTGATCGCCTTTTTTGGCAGCATCGTTGCGGCGTATTTCGCGCGAAAAAACTCCGGCACAGGCGTATGGTCTGCCTTCGCCGCGATCTACATAATCCTGCCCTGTATCGCGTTAATTTGGCTTAGATTGGACCTTCCACAAGGTTTAGCGCGGACAATTGTCCTTTTCACCGTCGTTTGGGCAGCGGATACGGGGGCTTTTGTTTTCGGCAAATTCATTGGCGGACCGAAGATCAGTCACGCATTGTCGCCTACCAAAACGTGGTCAGGCATTTGCGGCGGCATCCTGTTTGGCAGTATTATAGGGGCGACCACCGGGGTCATTCTGTTCGGGCAAGATGTGATGCTGTCATATTTCCTTGTCGGAGGTGGGCTAGGAGCAGCATCGGTAATTGGTGATTTGGTGGAATCTGGGTTCAAGCGAAACTTCTCGCTCAAAGACATTTCGGGCTTCATTCCTGGCCATGGCGGTGCCCTTGATCGGTTGGACGGAATGATTTTCGCGACGACAGCCATGACGGGCGGCATGTTCGTCTATATGCTGATCGAAAAATTACAGGGATAGTCATGCGGACTACGAAAACAACTTCGGCGACGCGCCGCATCGCAATTCTTGGGTCTACCGGTTCAATCGGCGAATCCACGCTAAGCGTTCTCGACCATGCGGATGATTTAGGCGAGGCCGACTTTGAAATTGTCGCGCTGACCGCAAATACCAATGTCGAAAAGCTCGCCGAACAGGCGCGGAAATATAAGCCGGCTTTCGTTGCCGTAGCGGACGAAAGCAAAGGCGAGGAATTACGCAGCGCACTGGCGGATACCGATATCAAATGCGGTGCTGGTGCTGCGGCCGTTGAAGAAGCGGCAGAAATGGAAACCGATTGGGTGATGGCCGCAATTGTTGGGGCTGCTGGACTGCGCCCAACACTAAAAGCCGCCCAGCGCGGTGCGGACATTGCGCTCGCCAATAAAGAGTGTCTCGTCTGCGCCGGCGACGTGCTTACCGCCGCGATCTCCAAGGCTGGCGGCGCGCTATTGCCCGTTGATAGCGAGCATAACGCAATCTTTCAGGTTTTCGATTTTGACCAGCCAGAGCGTATTTCGCGCCTGATCCTGACGGCCTCCGGAGGGCCATTCAGAAGTTGGACCAAAGAGGAAATGGGGACGGCAACTCCTGCGCAAGCCGTTGCACACCCGAATTGGTCCATGGGGGCCAAAATTTCGGTCGATTCCGCAACCATGATGAATAAGGGCCTGGAGTTGATCGAAGCCGCTCATATCTTCCCGGTCTCCCACGAAAAGATCGAAATCCTTGTTCATCCCCAATCGGTCATTCACTCGATGGTCGAATATGTAGATGGGTCGGTCCTTGCGCAGCTCGGAACGCCGGATATGCGTACACCGATCGCGACAACGCTGGCATGGCCTACAAGGACGTCGAGCCCAAGCGCAAAACTCGACTTCGCGGAAGTCGCGAAATTAACCTTCGAAGCACCTGATTTAATTCGGTTTCCTTCGCTTCGCCTCGCACGTGAGGCGATCTCTGCCGGCGGCATTATGCCTGCGGCACTCAATGCGGCGAATGAGGTCGCAGTGGCTTCATTTTTAAGTGGCGGGATCAAATTCCTTGATATCGCTGCAATTTCCGAGCAGGTTTTAGATAGGTCTGTTAGGCTTAATGGTCCGGCGACTCTGAGTACACTGGAAGAGGCCATGGACGCCGATTCTCAAGCGCGCCGTATGGCGGAAGAATGCGTTGCAGCAAGAGCTGCGGCCTAACTAGGACGGAATAAGATACATGTCGCTCGCAGGGATCCCACTCGAGGCTGTGCTCGTTTTGCCTATCTCTATAATTGCGTTCCTCTTTCTGCTGATGATCATTGTATTCTTTCATGAATACGGTCACTTCTCTGTGGCGCGACTTTTGGGTGTGCGCGTTGACGTATTCTCCATCGGTTTTGGAAAGCCCATTCTTCGGTGGATGGATAAAAAGGGTACCGAATGGCGGATTTCGCTTTTGCCCTTGGGCGGTTACGTGAAATTTTTCGGCGATTTGAATGCGGCCTCTCAGGCCCCCGCCGAAGCCGCCCAAAAGCCGGTCACAACGCAATTCCCCGGGCCTAATGAAGCCAAAGAAATAGCCGGTGGGATGACTGCGGAAGAGCGTAAAGTCTGTTTCCATTTCAAACCGGTATGGCGTCGCGCCGCGATTGTTGCCGCTGGTCCAATTGCAAATTTCGTCCTCGCGGTCGTGATATTTGCCCTTTTGTTTATGACGCTGGGGCGCGGGTCTTTAGAACCCGTCGTTGGCGGCGTGTCAGAAGACAGCCCTGCGGCAATGGCCGGGTTTGAGGCTGGCGACAGAATTGTTTCCGCTGATGGGCGCAAAATCGAAAAATTCGGCGATCTATATGACACCGTTTTGGTGAGCGGCGGTAATGAAATTCGCTTCGAGGTTGAACGCGAAGGGAGCATCCAGACGATCAATGTTGCACCGCGACGCATCGAAGATATTGATCGCTATGGCAATAAGGTCAGCCGCTGGCAGCTTGGCATCGCGCCGCCTGGTGAGGAATATTACACCTATGAGAAATCCGGGCCGCTCAAGTCGATTGCAATGGGCGTTCAGGAGCTCGGCCGAATCCTTCAACTGACGATTCAGTTCCTCGGCAAGGTGATTCTCGGCAAAGAAGACGCGAGTCAGCTCGGTGGACCGGTGAAGATGGCGCAATATGCGGGACAGTCTGTAATGTCCGGCTTTGATGATTCGTCTTATCGCGAACCGCCGTCTTTTCTTGTTAAATTGCGGGCTAGTCTCGTTGATTTCATCTTTTTAGCAGCAGTTGTTTCAGTTTCTATCGGATTCCTTAATCTTCTTCCCGTTCCGGTTCTCGACGGCGGGCATCTATTGTATTACGCATACGAGGCTGTCGCAGGTCGTCCGTTAGGGGCTAGGGCGCAAGCGATCGGTTTTAAAATGGGCATCGTCATGCTGGCGTCGCTCATGATTTTTGTAACGTGGAACGACATCAACAACCTGCTTTCAACAATTAGCTAAGGCGGCGGCATGAGTTTGTATAAGTCGGGGGGCGGGGTAATGCGCACTATTTTTGGTATCGTTGCGGCGATCGCAGCGACCGTAACAGCAGGCTGGGCGCAACAGCCAGCGACACCTCAGGGACCTTCCCTGAGCGAAAATCTGTTTTCTACCGAGCCAGCACCCATCATTCAGGGCATTGCGGTTCGCGGTAATCAGCGGATTGAGGCCGAAACGGTCGGTTCCTATTTGCCGGTTCAGCCCGGTATGCCGGCGGATGAGGAGCTTCTCGATCTTTCGTTGAAAACGCTCTTCCGTACCGGTCTTTTCTCCGATGTTAAATTGGAGATGCAGCCGAATGACGTGTTGCTTATCGAAGTCGCCGAAAACCCGATCGTTAACCGGGTCATCTTTGAGGGCAATCGCCGTCTCAAAGACGACAAAATCACTGACGAAATTCAACTCGCGCCCCGGACAGTTTATACCCGCGCAAAAGTTCAATCTGATGTTCAAAGAATAATCGAGCTTTATCGCGCGAAGGGCCGGTTTGCCACGACCGTCACGCCAAAGGTGACGCCGCTTGAACAAAACCGAATTGACGTAATTTACGAGGTCGATGAAGGACCCAAAACTGGTATCGCGAAGGTCAATTTCCTCGGCAATGAGGTCTTTACGGATAATGAGCTGCGCGGCGAAATCCTCACCAAGGAAAGCCGCTGGTGGCGGTTCTTCACCAATTTTGACAACTACGATCCTGACCGATTGGAATATGAGCGCCAATTGTTGCGTGAATTCTACGGCAAAAATGGCTATGCGGATTTCTCCGTTGTCTCTGCGGTTGCGGAATTAACGCCCGACCGAAAAGACTTCTTTGTTACCTTCACAGTTGACGAAGGCCCGCTTTACGAAATCGGCGAAGTGCGCGTTAAAACCACTTTGGCGAAACTCGATGGCGATGTTCTAGCTAACTTCGTTCCGATCCGAGAAGGCCAAGTCTACAATTCAGAGCGTGTCGAAAAAGCGGTCGAAGCGCTGACTTTCGCGACAGGTTCTGCGGGCTATGCGTTCGTTGACGTAAATCCGCGCCTTACGCGGCACGCGGAAACCAACACCATCGACATAACCTTCGAAGTGAATGAAGGACCTCGTGTTTATGTTGACCGCATCAACATTAAAGGTAACACCCGAACCCTCGACAAGATTATCCGTCGTGAGGTTCGTTTGGCCGAAGGTGACGCGTTTAACCGCGTCCTAGTTGATCGCTCAAAGGCACGCATCCGTTCACTTGGATACTTCAAAGAAGTCAATATCGAAGAGAAGCCAGGATCCGCGCCTGACCGAACCCAGTTAGATGTGACTGTTGAAGAACAGTCGACCGGTTCGTTCAGTGTCGGTGTCGGTATTTCCTCAACCGAGAATTTCATTGTCGATCTCTCCGTAGAAGAACGAAATCTGATGGGGCGCGGCCAGTTCTTGCGTTTCCGTGTGCAGGCGAGCTCGCGAACACGTCAGGTCGATCTGCGTTTCACGCAGCCATACTTCCTTGACCGAAACCTTGCGGCAGGCGGGTCTATTTTCAATCAGCGTACAGATTTCCGCGAATCCGGGTTCGTCCGTGACCGGATCGGTTTTGGATTGAATGCCGGTTTCCAGGTTTCGGAATATGGCCGTGGCGGCGTCAATTATACACTGACACGCGATAGCGTCGTCATTGACAGTGTTCTGACCCAGAATATTGCCTTCGATGCAGACCCATTGACGGTTCTTTCCACTGGTGTTCTGCCGTCAGAATATACGGTGACGCCGGCGACCACTTTCGACTCGAGCGGTAATGTTGTGCCGCTAGTGGATAGTGAAGGAAATCAATTACAAACGGTTCAGTCCAATCTTTGTAATTTCGTTATTCAGGCACTGACACCGACTTGCGAATCTCGCGGCAACTTCCTGACCTCCCTTGTTGGCGTTAGTTTGTCATTCGACCATCGCGATGATCCCATCACACCGCGTCGTGGCTGGCGCGCCGGTGGCGCAGTCAGTCTTGCGGGTCTCGGCGGTGACGTGAATTACTACCAGACCGAAGTGACCGGTGCTTTTTACCACCCAATCATCGGTAACTTCATCGGTGCCCTAAAAGGTCGTGCAGGCTATATCGATGGCTATGGCGGTGATGGCGTTCGTCTTTCAGACCGTTTCTTCGAAGGGGCATCGACATTCCGGGGCTTTGAGGTTGCTGGTGTCGGTCCGCGCTTCTTAACGACAATTCAGAATGCGCAGCCGGTAGGACAGTCGATTGGCGCGAAGATGTATGCTATCGGTTCTGCTGAAATTTTACTCCCGCTACCATTACCAAAGGAATATGGCATTCGAGCCGCTTTATTCAGTGACTTCGGTACGGTCGGCATGGTCGATCCGGAAACTAAGGCATTGAATGCAAACCCGGATTTCTATCTTGATGTCGATGGTGATGGCATTGCCGAATTGGCACCAATTCAAGATGACCTATCATTGCGGGTAACGGCAGGTGTAACGGTAAGCTGGGATTCTCCCTTCGGACCGGTTAGATTTGATTTTGCAGAGATCCTGATCAAGGAAGAGTACGACCGGACTGAGGGCTTCCGATTCAGCGCGGGGACAAGCTTCTAAGGGTTAAGGGCACAAAAGGTAGAGGTACATAGAATGAAAAAACAACTGATTGCGATAACTGGCGCTATGGCGTTGACCATTGCTGCGTTTGCCGGTGGCGCATTCGTTAACAATGCGGAAGCCCAGAGTGCTCAAAAGGCACCGGTCATCCTGATTGTTGACCGCGCTATGCTGATTAGCCAGTCAAAAGCCGGGAAAACCATTCCGGATCAGGCTCAATCACTAAAAGCAAATGTCGAGAAAGAACTCGAAGCGGAAGCCGGAAAGCTCAAGAAAGAAATTGAGTCCTTCCAGAAAAATGCTTCACTAATGTCTGATGAAGTTCGGCAGAAGACTGAGCAAGACCTCGCTGTCCGCTCACAATATGGTCTGCCACAACGTGTACAGATAATGGAACAAGCGTTTTCCGCAGCTGTACAACAAGCGCAGACAAAAATTCTCGTTGAGAGCCAACCAATCCTGAAAGACATCGTCGACAAACGTGGCGCGACGATCTTGCTAGACCGGTCAGCCGTTATGTATGCGGCACCGGAAACGGACATCACGCAAGAAGTGATGGCGGCGCTCGACAAGAAATTCCCTAAAGTGGAAGTTGAGAAAGTTTCACTTGCGGAAATCGAGAAGCAGATCAAGGAAGCTCAGGCGAAAGCACAGAATTCGAAAAAGAATTAATCGCCCGCTTTTTCAATGATATTGACGGCCGGCGCATTACGCCGGCCGTTTCTATATCGCGGTATGAGTAGAAAAGAACGAGAATTTAAATTCATGCCAGATCCCCGGTTCTTCACTACGAACAAACCAATATCCGTAAAAGACGCTGTTGAACGCGTTGGGGCAAAACTCGTCAACGGATCTTCGGACGGTCAATGTTGCTATGCTGAGGAACTTTCAAAATCCGACAGTAATGACACACTGATATTTTGTGAAAAACCGGCCAAACAGGAACTCCCGAAACGCTTCGGTTTACTGTTCCTGCCACGGAATTATACCGGCGACATTCCTGCGGGCGGTGCCGTCACCTTAACACCATTCCCGCGACACGCCTTTGCGATTCTTGCGGCTGCGTTGCATGATGAAATTCCACTCAGCGAGCGTCAACGCGAATTTGATGCAAGTATTAAAGTCGACACAACTGCCATTGTTTCTAAAGACGCTAAGATAGCATCTGGCGTCAGCATTGGGCCAAATGTAACAGTCGGACCTGGTGTTGAAATTGGTGCCAATACGGTCATTGATGCCGACGCGACCATCACGCACGCACTGATCGGTGCAAATGTTCATGTGTTGCCAGGTGCCCGTATCGGGCAATCTGGCTTTGGCTTCACCCAAGGCGACTCAGGATTGGTAAAGGTCCCGCAGCTGGGCCGGGTGATTATCGGCGATGATGTGGAAATTGGTGCCAACACAACCATTGACCGCGGCGCGCTTGCCGACACCGTGATTGGTAAAGGCACCAAGATCGACAATTTGGTCCAAATCGGCCACAACGTAACACTTGGCCAATATTGTATTATTGCTGCACAAACCGGTATTTCAGGCAGTTGCACGATCGGCAATGGCGTTTTAATGGGTGGGCAGGTCGGATTGGCCGATCATTTAAATATCGGCGATGGCGCACAGATTGCAGCGGGTTCCGGATTGATGCATGACATTCCTGCGGGCGAAAAATGGGGTGGTTCCCCCGCGAAACCGGTAAAACAATGGTTGCGAGAAGTCGCGGCTCTGACACGACTTACAAAAAGAAGGAATGGTTGAAACCATGTCAAAAATTGAGCCCGGGAAAAGTGTTCTAGAAGTAGAGGAGTTGATGCAACTTCTCCCGCATCGGTACCCATTATTGCTGGTTGATCGGTTGGTTGATATTGAACCCGGTGAAGGCGCTGTGGGGATTAAGAATGTCTCTTACGGAGAACAGTTCTTTCAAGGCCATTTTCCGCAAAAGCCAGTGATGCCAGGCGTGCTGATTATTGAAGCGATGGCGCAGTCTGCTGCGGCTTATACGTCCTATACTGAAAATCTCGACACCGAAGGAAAGGTCGTCCTGTTTATGGGGGTTGATAAGGCGCGCTTCAGAAAACCTGTTATACCGGGCGATCAATTGCGTATCGCTGTAAAAACAGTCCAGCGGCGGGCTCCTGTATGGCGGTTTGAAGGCGTCGCTACCGTCGATGGTAAGCGGGTGGCCGAAGCCCAATTTTCAGCCATGCTAGCAACAGCGATATAATAGTAACAGAATGAGTGTACATAACACCGCCATCATCGACGAAGGTGCCCAAATCGGGAATGCATCAATAGGTGCTTTCTGCCATGTGGGTTCAGATGTCATTCTCCATGATGATGTCGTTCTTCAGAATAATGTTACCGTCAAAGGTGCCACCGAAATCGGTGCGCGGACGATAGTTCACCCGTTTTCAGTGCTCGGTGGGCCGCCACAGCACCTCGGATGTAATGGCGAAGGCACCCATCTGAAAATTGGTTCTGACAACATCATTCGCGAACATGTCACGATGAACCGGGGCACGATAGCTGGAGGCGGCACAACGTCGGTCGGAAACAATGGTTTCTATATGGCCGGTGCTCATGTCGCCCATGACTGTAATATTGGCAACAACGTAATCTTCGCAAATAATGCGACACTCGGCGGTCATGTCCAGGTTGGTGATTTTGCTTTTCTCGGTGGCCTTTGCGCCATTCACCAATTTTGCCGTATCGGTGATTACGCGTTTGTTGGTGGCTGCGCGGCCGTGGCCGGAGATATAATTCCGTTTGGCTCCGCTATTGGCAATCACGCTTATCTTGTTGGGTTGAATATCATTGGCCTTAAGCGACGTGGTTTTTCGCGGCAAGAAATATTCAATTTACGCGCCGCGTATCGGTTACTTTTTGATGGCGATCAGACCTTTAAAGAGCGCGTTGCAGCGGTTCGTGAGAAGCATGGCGACTGCCCCAAGGTTATAAGCATTCTTGAATTTATTGAAAAAGGCGACTCGCGCCCATTGATGACCCCTGAACGGCACTAAATGTCTCGATGGAAAAAACTTGGCGTCATTGCTGGCGGTAACGCGCTTCCACTTACCGTCGCCGCGGCAACGGCAGCACGAAACGAAGATATTTTTTTCGTCCGATTAAAGGGCTTGGCAGACCCGGAATTGGATCAATACCCGGGTGTTGATTGTGCGCTCGGCGAGGCCGGTAAAATAATTCGCTCACTGAAAGACGCGAATTGTGATGCGGTTCTACTCGCAGGAATGGTTCAGCGACCTGAGTTAAAAGATTTGAAAGTGGATTGGCGCGGGGCGGCAATTCTTCCGGGGCTATTGGCCGCCGCATCCAAAGGCGATGGCGCAATATTGGAATTCCTGGTCAAAACGCTAGAATCTGAAGGGTTTATCGTCATCGGCGTTGATGAGGCGGTTAATGATCTTTTGGCCACTGAAGGGGCTATAGGAAAAGTAACACCTGATGCGCAGAGCCTGTCGGATATCCGCAAAGCTGCAGCCGTTGTGCGCGCACTAGGTGAGTTTGACATCGGTCAAGGTGCGGTCGTCGCTAATGGTCTTGTTTTGGCGATCGAAGCCGCCGAAGGTACTGATGCGATGCTTGATCGGTGCGGCACGTTGCCGAACAATATCCAAGCTGGCGGTGTATTGGTGAAACGCCCTAAGCCGGGTCAGGAGCTTAGAGTAGACCTTCCGGTCATAGGCACAGAGACTATCCGGCGTGCTGCCGCGGTCGGTCTTTCAGGGATTGCCATTGAAGCATCGGTAGCGCTTATAGTTGACCGGCCAAAAGTGATTAAACTTGCTGATCAAGCCGGTTTATTCGTTTACGGATTTAAAGAGGTTGATTTACGCAACGCGTGACCGAAGATAAGCGCATCACCATAATGATTAGTGCCGTTGAACCATCTGCGGATGCACTAGGCGCATCTCTTATTCAGGCGCTAAAATCTCAAAACAATAATATCGAATTCGTTGGTTGCGGCGGGCCAATGATGGCTCAAGCTGGACTCGCATCTATATTTCCCATAGAGCAATTTTCAGTCATGGGGCCTGTTGATGCGCTCCGGGCGTTACCTGCGGCAATAAAGGCTGCAATGGAACTCGCAGCGGCCTGTGTAAACCATCGAGCTGATGCAGCAATCTTTATCGACAGTTGGGCGTTTTCTAAACTGGCGGCGAAACAGGTACGGAAGTTATCGCCGAGCACAGCATGCGTGAAATATGTGGCACCGCAAGTATGGGCTTCGCGCCCCAACCGAGCAAAAAGCGCGGCCTCATTGTTCGATTTAATCTTATGCCTTTTTGAATTCGAAGCCCCATATTTCGAAAAACACGGACTTCGGGCCCAATGGGTGGGGCATTCAGGTTTTCAGGAAATTGAACGCAGCCGCTACAGCGGTGCTTCATTTCGAAAGACGCACGGCCTTCCTAGTGACACGCCCTTGCTCGCCATATTACCTGGCAGTCGGCGAGGAGAAGTTGAGCGCTTGAGCGAGCCATTTGGTAAGGCGGTCGCATTAATTTCTAAAAGAGTGCCCGAGCTTCGTACGGTTGTTGTCGCTGCGCCCAACGTTTCCCGTGCCGTCTCCGATAGGGCTGTTTCATGGGCGGGAAATCCGATTATCATATCAAGGGATGAGCGGTTGGACGCCTTCGCTGCCGCTGACGCCGCGCTGGCAGCATCGGGCACCGTCGTTACTGAGCTTGCTATCCAAAAAACACCGATTGTCGTTAGCTACAAAGTTGGCCCTGTAGCCGCCGCGTGGGCGCGCCATGTAATCACCTCGCCCTATGTGTCCTTGGTAAACATTGCTGCGGGCAGGGCGGTCGTCCCCGAATTCCTACAAGAGGAGTGCATACCCGAAAAAATGGCGGATTCCGTGGCTGATTTACTCCAGAACGAAGATGCCAGAATGGGCCAGCTGGTTGCGTTTTCGAAGGTCCTACCAATGGTGACTGGAGGCTCTGAGCCGGCTGAGAATAAGGCCGCCCGGGCAGTTTTATCCCTGATTGAGGGAAAATAACGCATTCCGCTATTGAATAGAGGCGCTTGTCAGACTATTGGGTTGTGCTGGCCTAGGGGTGTAGCTCAGTTGGTAGAGCATCGGTCTCCAAAACCGAGGGCCGTGGGTTCGAGTCCCTCCGCCCCTGCCATTTTTCAGGCAATCACATTACTCTTGAAATTCAATTCAATTTGACGCGTGTCAAGCATCTGGACGATTGCTGTTATCGTATCAGCCACAGCATTCAGGCACTATACATCAATTCGAAACTATCAGTCGAATATCTATATTTCTTTACACTGATGGGTTCTCGTAAAATAAAAATTATCGAGAATTTTTGATTTGATGCCTAAGGTAGTGGGTTCCAGTTAATGAAAATCGCGGCTGTAAAATAATTTTTTCGCCTGTTCGCGAGGGTGGCGGGCACCGGCACCATAGTGCGCGTGCTGTAATTCGTACGAAATTGATTCTGACACGGGACGGGTAGGCTGGCGTGGTCTGCTACGACGCTCCTTACAAATCGGACGTTTCGCCTCATCAGCGTTGTCATGGCTCGGATCTATTTGGCCAGCTCCGTTTCGGGTATCGCCGAGGTCATCAAGCAGATAGGAATAGTCTTCTATATTTGCCGCAATGATATGGGCAACAACGCCTTCGCGCTGTAACTTACCAGTAATGCGTAACAAACGCCCCGCCATTACTTCCTTACGGAACTTCTTGAATGTTTTCGGCCAGACAATGATGTTGGCGACAGCATCCGCATCTTCAATCGTGATAAAAATAACTCCGCTAGCTGTACCGGGCCGTTGGCGGGTAATGACGAGCCCGGCAACACTCAGCCATTTACCATCGGAGGTCATGCGAAGCGATGATGCAGGTGTTACGGGTGCCAAAGCGTGCTGGAGGAGTTTAACCGGGTGTTCTCTTAAGGTAAGTCGGGTGGCTACATAGTCTTCGAAGACTTCTTCTCCGTTAGACATTTTCGGCAGATTTGTTTTTATCGCTGGCAGGCCTTCGCCGTCATTTTCGAATAAGGGGAGTGGTTTATCACCGCCAAGAGCTTTTACTTCCCATAAGGCTTGGCGGCGCGTATGCCCGTAGCTCGCAAAAGCATCAGCCCCAGCGAGGCGAGAAAGCGCGGCACGCCCTAAACCCGCCCGCCGCCAAACAGAATCAATGGAGCGGTAACCATTGCCGCGGGCTGACGCGATCCAATGACCGTCGTCTTCAGAAAAGCCTTTAATTTGCCGAAAGCCAAGTCGCACAGCCAGAGAACCATCATGGTATGGTTCCAAAACATTGTCCCAATAGCTGCGTTCGACACAAACGGGGAGAACGTTAACGCCATGCTGTCGCGCATCTCGCACGATCTGCGCCGGAGCATAAAAACCCATGGGTTGAGCGTTCAGAATTGCGCAGCAAAAAACTTCCGGGTGATGACACTTGATCCAAGACGATGCGTAGACAAGGTGCGCGAAACTCGCAGCATGACTTTCAGGGAAGCCGTAACTTGAAAACCCTTCAAGCTGCTTAAAACAATTCTCCGCAAAGTCGCGATTGTAACCGCGCGAGACGCAGCCTTCTATGAATCGATCTTTGAAATCCTCGACAGCTCCCTGCCGCCGGAAGCCGTTAAGAGCCCGGCGGAGCGCATCGGCTTCCGTCGGTGAAAAACCCGCAGCAACAATGGCAATCTGCATTGCCTGTTCCTGAAAAAGAGGGACACCATAGGTGCGCTCAAGCACCTCTTTCAGTTCTTCGGACGGATAGGTGACTGGTTCTTCGCCATTACGGCGACGCAAGAAAGGATGAACCATGTTTCCTTGAATAGGACCTGGACGGATGATAGAGACTTCGGCGATTAAATCTTCGAAGTTACGGGGGCGCATTCGCGGGAGGAAATTCATTTGCGCACGGGATTCGATTTGGAAAACACCGACCGTATCGGCTTTACAGATCATATCGTACACAGCTGAATCTTCCTGGGGGATGGTTGACAGTTCGTAGCGTTCGCCTTTCCAGACCTTCAAAAGGTCGAAGGCTTTACGAATACAAGTCAGCATACCAAGCGACAAAACATCGACTTTCAGCATGCCTAGTGCGTCAATATCGTCCTTATCCCATTCAATAACGGTACGGTCATCCATAGATGCGTTTTCAATGGGGCAAAGCTCGTCAAGGCGACCGCGCGTGATGACAAACCCGCCGACATGTTGCGACAGATGGCGCGGGAAGCCAATAATTTCTTTGGCAAGTTCCAACGCTTGACGCAAGCGTCTGTCTTTGAGGTCAAGGCCGACAGCTCTGGCGCGTGCGGCCCCAAGCCCGGAGTTGGAGGTCCCCCAAACTTGACTTGCAAGAGCGGCGACAGCATCCTCAGATAGCCCCATCGCTTTACCGACTTCTCGGATCGCCCGGCGTGATCGATAATGAACGACCGTAGAGCAGAGCCCCGCGCGATGGCGGCCATATTTTTCGTAAATATGCTGGATCACTTCTTCTCGCCGTTCGTGTTCGAAATCGACATCAATGTCAGGGGGCTCATTACGTGCTTCGGAAATAAAGCGTTCGAACACCATTGTGATAGTTTCGGGCGAGGCTTCAGTCACGCCGAGGGCGTAGCAGACTACAGAATTAGCGGCGCTACCACGGCCTTGACAGAGAATGCCTTTATCCCGAGCGAATTCGACAATGTCATGAACCGTCAAAAAGTACCGCGCATAATCGAGGGTCTTGATAAGCCTTAACTCCTTCTCGACCATAGCTTGGACTTTCAAGGGAGTTCCATCTGGGTAACGCCTTATCAGCCCCTTTTCAGTAAGGTGACGCAGACGCTCGTCGGGGTCACGGCCGTCAGTAATTTCGTCTGGATATTCATAGCGAAGCTCATCAAGACAGAATTTACATTGTTCGGCGATTGCCTGTGCATTCGTGATGGCACCTGAATAGCTCTTGAACAGCCGGCGCATTTCGAATTCTGATTTGAGACGGCGTTCAGCATTCGGCAATGCTACGCGACCCAGCTTGTCGATGGTGGTTTTCTCTCGGATGCAGGAAAGGATATCCGCAAGCCTAATACGCTTTGCCTCGTGCATGATCACATCACCTAAAGCGACGAGGCGAAGCCCTGCAGTTTCAGCTTGTTTTGCACGTTCGGAAAACCGTTCCTCGTCACAACCGTCATAACAGGGGGGTAGACCAACAAATACGTCATCACCAAAAGCATCATTTAATGTCAAAAGAATGCTAGGAAATTCCGGCCCGTATAAAGCAACCAAAACTGAGCCTTCACCCCACTGGAGAACATCTTCAAGGTCTAGACTACATTCGCCTTTAACTGTGCGTCGCTTGCCGATTGTAAGCAAACGCGAAAGGCGACCGAACGCCTCACGATCTTTAGGGTATGCAAGAAGTTCAGTTTCGTCATTTAGAACAAGACGAACACCAACAATATAAGGGATATTCAACTCTTTAGCCGCAGTATAACCTCGCACAATCCCAGCAAATGTATTCTTGTCGGTGATTGAAATTCCACCCAAACCCAGTTCAGCAGCCTTCCGGACTAATTCTTCAGCATGGCTTGCTCCCGTCAGAAACGTGAAATTACTCGTTGTGTAAAGCTCGACATAACTCATGGAAATCGTCCTGCCACAAACCATTTACCGTTTTTGTCACCAGGATATGTTAGAAGCCAAAAACGTGGACCGTTCTTTGTTTCTACCGTCCAATAATCGCGTGTCCGCTGATCGCTGTCGCGCCACCATTCGGCGGTAATGCGCGTTGGGCCTTTCACAGATTTGATTTCATAGGCGTTACGTCGCCACTCAAATTGCCTCGGTGGTCGGCCAGGCTTCAACGAGACCAGACGCTCAGGTATTTTATAAAGTCGAAGTGGGCGTCTAGCTGGTGCATATTTCCAAGGCCGATCAAATTTGTTGTCGGCCGCTTCGACGCTGCCGAATTCACGCTCGGGTAAGTGAGAGTCGTTTGCGACAAATTGCGTAACATGGTCAAAGCCGATCCGATTCCCCAAGGTTGAAATGAGGCGCGCACGCGCATCAGCTTCTTGTGAGGAATCATTAAAGTTTACCTGACGCGGACGAATAGGTTCGATATGCTCCGCAATAAGGCGCAACCAGTCAGCCCCGTATTCAATTTTGAGCATGCTTAGAGGGTGACGGAACTGCTGCAGCACTGGGCCAGTCTCAAAACAGGGTACAGCAAAGCCGATGGAAGTAATGCGATCACCACTGTCGACGCAGCGCATCGTTAAAACAAACCTCCTAGCGCCTTTCTGATCCTTTTTTAGCCGTCCACAAACGGATTCTGCTAGGCGATTAAGAGCCGCTTCGATATCTGATAACAGCCCGATCGGTTCCGGTAGTGTTATGCGCGCCGCGTAAACCGAGTCTGCCGCAGTAGGGGGGATTGGGTCAGGAGTAACCCCAACGGCAGCACTGAGTGCTTTGGTTAACTCTAACCCAAAGCGGCGGGCCAATTCTGAAGATTTTACGTTATACAGCTGGCCGATGACTCTAAATCCTGCACGGGAGAGTTCACTACCTATCTTATGGTCGATGCCAAGCCCCTCAATAGGAAGTGTTCTAAGAGCATCACCAGTTTTACCAGCAGGTGCTATGGCAACTGAGTTTTCGCCATAGCGGGCGAGGCAGCGAGCGGCAATTTTTGTGTCAGCAATTCCAATCCGCGCATAGATATTCATGTCACTCAGGAGTGCGCGCACGTGGTCGCCCATGGCTCCCTCGCCACCAAAAAGATGGGCGCAGCCTATAATATCTAAAAGAAGCCCATCTGGCGGATCTATTGCAACTCGCGGAGACAGGCGATCAGCCCAGCGCGATAGCGCACGCAAGAGCCCGGCTTCCCGCATAGTATCAGTTTGCTCAGTCAAAAGGTCAGGACAAATGGCGCGAGCATCGGGTAGGGAAAGGCCTTCTCTAACGCCCGCTTTACGCGCATGAGCATTAAGATGTGTTACGCGCCAGGCGTTTTTGGCCTCGCTAATGATCGCGAAGGGCCCTTCGTTCCGCGAGTCGCCAAGCCGCACACGCCGATCAAGCGGTAGTTGTGGCAGCCATAAGGACAAGATCCGACGCATACTTTAACTCATCGTGGTCTGCTACATCGACGCGCCACACACCGCCCAGACCGTTCTTGTTTTTGATCATTTCCCACACCCATTTAGCGTCGCGCTTGCTTGACGCTTTACAAAACCATCGCGTTTGTGTGGCGGAGGTTTGCGCGCGACCAGCGACAAGAATAATCCCCAGGACACCACCTTCTTCTGCTGCCAACTGTAAGCGCCGGCTCTCTTTAAGTGAGGGGCCATCCCAAAGCTCTACAACTACGGCACCAATTCCACCCATGCGTAGAGCTTGCTCGGTTGCCCAAAGGCTTTCAGCGCGGGACACACAAGCGACCGAAATAATTCGTGTAGGATCAATTATACTTTGAGCACCTGTTGGCGAGAAGCTGGCGTTATTCGCTTGGTCAGCAATCCAGACCACAGGCCCGCTAGTGCGTGATGCAGCGAAGAGCGCAAAGACGTCAGCGGAACTCCCCATAACCTCGTGTATTCGACATGGATGGAGTACAGCCTTGTCGCCTAAGGCAATTAATCCCTGAACGTTCGGGTAAATTTCCCTGCTTACACTGCTAATAGCAAATTTTCTGGTTGGCACTTCCTCCATAATGTTCCTATTTTGTTCTCATTACCAAAAAAGAGTCAAGCCTTTTATTCTCCCCAATCATTGAGATTAGGGAGAAAGAGAAATGCGACGTCTCGTTACCTCAGAGACGAATTACCTTGAGCCGTGCTGCCTCACGTGGATTGCAGACTGTCAGATATATTGATCGTCCTTTGAGTAATGTTTTGATTGGATGATTTCAAAACTGAAGTCGGCGTCTCATCCAGCGCAGCTTTCCGGTCTCGTTCTGAAAGCTCTTTTCTAATCTGATCATGCGCCTCTCTCGAAATTGGGTACCCTCTAAAAACAAGAAGCGTCACCGTACCAATCACCAGCAATAACAACACTGCAACAAAACCCAAACGCAATGTTACTTCCGTTGGCACAGCAGCCGGATCTGAACGGGCCTCAAGCCCGATTAACGATAGGATGAGCCCGGCCAATTGCGCCGCGATTCCCATTGAAAACTTGGTTGTGAAACTAATGGCACCGAATAAAATACCTTCATTCCGCATGCCCGTGCGTAAATCATGATCATCGGCGATATCCGCTATCATAGAGCCGCCAACCACAGGGGGAGCGGCGGCGAATAAACTAGCTACGATTGTACCGCCAAACACAAAAACTAAGTAGCTTTTCGTACCTTGAGTTGGAGTTAGCGAGAAAACATGCATCAGAACCATTGCCGAGAGCACGCCACCATAGCCGCAAACGCTGAGCATGAATCCGCGCTTTTTTCCGATGTATTTGATTATTAGAGGCCAAAAGGGCGTACCGGCTAGCATCGTAAGCGTAGCAATCGTAGGCAACAAAAAGACCAAAGACTTCTCAAGTCGCCAAAAATAGGTTCCCATGTAAATTTCTAGTGTTCGCATCAGGATTATGCCGATCACCCACACAAAATAACCAGCAAGACAATGTCGAAATGCCGCTCCCTTTGAAATACTTCTAATGTCAGAAATTGTTGTGCGGACCAACACCCCTGAAGCGGCTGTGTTTGGTTTAGGCAGCGTCGGAATTGCGCTGTGTGTGCCTAAGGCAGAGAATATTATCATTATACTGATCGCTCCTCCAAGAACGATTCCGTATAACGGATACTTCTCTGGATTTAACTGGCCGACAGGGTAAAGGTCAGTGGACGCAAAAAAACATAACCCCAAAGCGAATACCAGCGTTGACCCGACATATCCAAAAAAGGCTCTATAGGCGACAATATTTGTTCGCTCGTCATGGTCAGAGGATAATTCCGCACCCAGAGCGTAATGGGGAACAACAAACAATGTCATAAAATTTCGTGCTAGCACCACCCAGAAGACTAACCACGCAAATAATTGCCATTGAACGAGCCTGTCTGGTGGCAAAAAAAGCAATATAAAACTGAATCCGAACGGAACCGCAGAAGCATACATGAATGGATGCCGACGCCCCCATTTGTGCTTCAACGAATCCGACCATGACCCAATCAAGGCGTCACTAAAACCATCGGTTACTACACCGATTAACAAAGCCAAGCCGGTAAGTGCTGGATCTAAGCCTAAAACCTGACTGTAATAGAAGAATAAAACTGACGTCAGCGCCCCGGTTTTAATTCCTTCGGCACCTTGCCCGAAACCAAACCAGAACTTTGTCCAAAACCCGACTTTTGTGGGTGGCATATCCTCTCCTGTATTATTATTGATTTATATAATAACGATTTTGCGCAAAACTGAACAGTCTTAACGATGCTGTTCCTCAAAAACCATTATCCTCACTAATCCTATATTTATACTGGCGTTAGATAGGTTTTCCAACACTTCGCAATTGCAAAAAGAGAGCACAGATATATCGACTCAAATAATCCGTTGACCGATTATAGATTTTCATTTATATAAAGATTTATATAACAAGACGCAAAAACGCGTAGGCTGACATGTAGCCACTATGGGAGGGAAGAGATGCCCGCATATGCCAGAATCGGCAGCGCGGAAACGATAGCGCTGTGCAAAAAATCAACCGGGCGACGCGACGGAAAGAAATTTCAAGCGATATTTTCCTTACTCCACCCAATAGAGCATTCCGTTTCCTTGCTTGAAGTAGGTATTAGGGGAAGCGAATGTCTTCATTAGCCCATTCCGTTGCAATCGTAACAGCCGGAGCCGCGGGAATTGGTCAGTCTACTGTACTTAAACTAGTTGACCGGGGATATGCTGTTGTTGCCGCAGATGTTGATGAGATCGGTTTAACGGAGACACGCCGATTAGCGAGCAACAAAGAACATTTGCAAATTATCAAATCTGACGTCACGACCGAGAGTGGTGCAAAAGAGATAGTTCAGTTCGCAAAATCGAAATTTGGTGGCGTTCATGCATTAGCAAATGTTGTAGGGGGCAGTCGGCCTGGCTTGACCACACCAGAGATTGACCTTGATGACTGGGAACATTGGGTCAATTTGAACCTCACTTCTGCGTTTCTTATGTGCCGCGCCGCAATTCCGGAAATGGAATCTGCAGGTCGTGGTGTGATCATCAATGTATCATCCGGGGCAGGCGTAACCGGAATGGCAAAGAATCCAGCATATGTTGCTGCGAAAGGCGGCCTTATTGCGTTTACGAAAGCCCTCGCAATCGATCATTCATCGCGTGGGATCCGCTGCAACGCCATTGCGCCCGGCCCAATCATGACGCCCCTGATGCGTCGAAATCGCAGCGAACAAGAAATCGAATTTCTGGCAGGAATTACCCTCACGGGCCGTGTTGGAGAACCTGCAGATATTGCATCGACGATAGCATTTCTCGTTAGCGATGATGCCTCATTCATTAATGGCGAACTGATCAATGTCACCGGCGGCATACGCGGTCCGGTGTAAGCGATAACAGGAAATATAATAAATGCTGGCTGACATTTACAAAACTTGGCGAGAAAAAACCCCGCTATGGGAACGGGGCCGGGAAACTGACTCCGAGCGCACGAACCACCTCTGGAACAAGCAACGTATTCGAGATCTTGTCAACGAATACGCCTTTGCTTGCGATAGCCGGTCATGGGATGTGCTCAGAAAAATATATCACGAAGATATCGAGCGGATCATGAAGGGCACGCTCGACGAATATGTTAAGGGGCGCGATGCGCTTATTGCCCTCCACGAAAAGCCAGCGCTACCGCGCAAAAAGGGTTCTCAGTTTGAGCATCGTGATTTTACAAAAATAAAAAATCTAGAGATACGCCATTTAATTGGCACGCTCATGACTCGCATCAGCGACGATGACCAAAAAGCGTGGGCTTTATGTCACTATCAAATGGCGCTCGTGGGGGAAGAAAACGAAGAATGGGAACACGGACTACACGAAGGAACTTATCTCTTTAGCTTTATTAATAACGGCGATGATTGGCAATTTATTCAACACCTGATTTGGACCAATAATGCTGCAAACCCCATGTTTGGGAAACGTGCAGAAAAATGACCGCGTTCCGTGATCGAATAGCGTTGGTTACAGGAGCCGGGCAGGGCATCGGAAAAGCGACTGCTCGAATACTCGCCTCAGGTGGCGCAGATCTCGCGCTCAATGATATAAATCCAAAAACGTTACGTGAGACCAAAGCGGAATTAGAAAAAATTGGAGCACATGTAACGTCGCACGAAGGTAGCGTCACCGATGAAAACTTTGTCACGGATATGATTGACGATGTAACGCGCAAGCATGGGCGAATTGACCTACTTCTAAATAATGCCGGCGGAGGGCCCGCTAATATACCGTGGCAGGGCTTTAGCGAATGTGACTTTTCCCATTTCCGCGAAATCTTTGAATTGAATTTTTTCAGTCAAGCCATGGTCCTTCATAAGGTTTTACCTGGAATGATTGAGCGCGGTTACGGGAAAGTCGTTTGTATTAGCTCTATTTCCGCAGTCTTGGGGCAGGAATATGGCTGTGCTTATGCCTCCGGGAAACTCGCATTACACGCACTGGTTAGCTCCGTGAGTAAGGAAGCGGCGAGATTCGGCGTCAATATAAATGCCGCGATCTTAGGTAACCCACCACACCATACCCGTACGGACGAACGGCAAAATTATTTAGACCAGCTGTCGCATTTAAACCGCGTCGGCGATCTCGAAGAATTCGGAAGCGCATTAGCATTTTTATTGTCCGACGATGCCTCATACATCACCGGCGCTGCAATTCCGATTGATGGCGGCCTGACCAATCCAAGAATGAATGAATAAGGGCTGATTTTTTAGGGAGTGAAAGAGGGGTAATTTAATGAAACAGGTTAGTTTTTTACTTACATCAGTTTGCATGCTTGCGTTGGCGAGCGGTGCACCAGCGCAAAGTAAGGAAATTGTTGAGGAAGAGAAAGCGTCAGCATTAGATACGATATATGTAACGGCGCGCAGAAAAGAAGAAAATCTACAGGCCATTCCATTATCGGTTCAAAGCTTTGATGGCGAGACGCTAAGCCGTCGAAATGTTGATAATGCAACGGACCTTACAAAAATTGTACCGGCCCTGACATCCGCGCAAAGTAGTCGTGATGAAGAGAATTACGTTATGCGGGGGCAATCTGGTTCTGGCGCGTCTATCACTGGTCAACAGGTAACCGTCGCCGCGTATTTTTCCGAAGTCCCGCTGCCAATCGGCGATGGGGGTGGCGCTGGGCGTTATTTTGATCTTGAGAATGTTCAGGTTTTGAAAGGTCCGCAAGGCACGCTCTTCGGCCGTAACGCAACTGGTGGTGCCGTTCTATTCCAGCCACGATTACCCGGCGACGAATATGGCGGATATCTTCAGGCTGAATACGGAAATTATGATCATATGGCGATTGAAGGCGCGATCGACCTTCCGTTTTCCGACATTTTTAAGTTGCGTGTTTCAGGACGTGCACATCAACGTAATGGATTTACCGAAAATGCAACGGTCGGCGGCACTCAAGACAATCGAGAATATTGGGCCGGACGTGTATCTGCCATTTTCACACCGCATGAGAAAATAAATAACACACTGGTTTTTGATATTCTCGATCGTGACAATAATGGAAGCTCCAACCATATAACTTTGGTGAATTCCAATGCAGGCATTCCGCGTGCACTCGGTGGTGCGGTGGAAGCAGCTCTCGACGCAAAAATTGCCGCAGGGCCTTACGTTTCGCTGACAGATTCGCCAACGGTGAATATCCTCAAATCATGGGGCATCGCGAATAAAACTGAATTCGAAATTGCTGATAACCTTACACTGAAAAATATATTTGGCTTTCGCAGGCTACGGCAGATAAACCGGTGGGACTTTGACGGATCAAGCCTGCCACTACTACACTTCGACACCTGCGCAACCGAAGCTTTGTGTAATACGATGGCCACAGGCGAACCTTGGGGAATCAGTATTCGTCAGATTACCGAAGAGTTGCAACTTACCGGTACGTTACTCGACGACCGATTGGATTTTACAATCGGCGGTTTCTATCTGACAACGAAATCGCCTGACGCCAATTACATCCACCGGTCGATTGGGGTCTTCGGCCTTAACACCGATATCAATCAGTTTATCGATGACACCAGTAAGGCCGTCTATGGCCAGGCGACATTAGATCTTTCTGACTGGTTGCTTGATGGCCTTAAGGCAACGGCGGGTTATCGATATTCCGATGATGAGCGCAGCGTTGAAATATCGCAAGTAGACAATGGTCGCTGTACTACAGGTGACGTTGGTGCTCCCGCGCCAGATCCGTCGACGTCGTTTAATTGCCTGCAGAGCGTATCAGCACCAGCAACGAGTGATAGCTATACCTTTGGTCTGGATTATCATGTTACGGACGACGTAATGGTCTATGCGACCCATCGGCGGAGCTATCGCGCCGGTGGATACAACCCGCTAGCCGGGCCTGCGCTGACAGCCATGCCGCCAATTCCAAATGCCGCGGGTTTATTTGCCTACGCACCAGAAATTGTTACGGACTGGGAAATTGGTTTGAAAGGCGACTGGTCATTAGGTGGTATGGACGTACGTACCAACATCGCGCTTTATACATCGAACCTAGATGATGCTCAGCTCAACCAAACATTTACGGGTGGCGGCGGTGTCACGGTCAGTGCCGTGACAAATGCAGCGACGGCCGAAGTTCGTGGTGTGGATGTTGACGCTATTTTCGTGCCGAACGAATTTATTGAAGTTATAGCCGGTTGGTCACATACAGATGCTGAATATGGCCAATTTGAAGATTACACACGGCGAGATCCGGTTACTGGAGAACCCTCGCTTCAGTCTGGTCGAATATTCCCATTTACACCCAAAAATAAAGTCAATGTTGCGCTTATATTGAACGCACCATTGGACGATAGTCTAGGGGATCTATCGGCCTCATTAAACTGGGCACATAAATCAAGCATGATCTTGGGCCTTGTTCCCTTCATAACATTGCCAGATGGTTCAAATGTTTTCGACGGCGAAAGCTCGCAAGGAGCGTCAAATACGCTTGATCTCGATGTAAGCTGGGCCAATGTAGGTGGAAGCTCAGTAGACGCGAATTTCTTCGTCACAAATCTAACGGACACCACCTATAAAATTGCTGGTGCCTCCCTCGTAAACTCGGGGTTAGGCTTTAATCAGCGGATCTATAATGAGCCGAGAATGTATGGCTTCCGTCTAAGATATAACTTTGGCGGGTAAATAATACGATCAAAGCGAGGCAAACTTTCGTCTCGCTTTGATCTTCTAAAAACCGAAGCCTTTTAGTCGAGCTATCTAGAATTCAGATCAGAAACATATTTGAAATTTTGTAGCTTTAAAATGGTCCGCAGAATGAGAATAGCTCGAGCAATGATCGATTGCTCGAGCTTTTTCATGAAATTCCTACAGGAATAGAATATTCCTATTTAGCTTTTTTCCATTCATATTTTTGGAAAGGTTTATCGACTGCTGTCTTCGCAAGGTGATTTGTATAGTTAGACATAATCTTCTGTCCGTAGCCTAAGACCACCTCAAGGATATGACGTTTTGTAAAGCCTGCATCGAGAAACTTTTGAATTTTTGCTTCATCAACGAACCCGCGGTCACGAACGACACTTAGTGTGAAATCGCGAAGCGCTTCGAGGCGCGCATTTGGCAATGGCGTCTCGTTGCGCAGGGCTTCAGAAATTGCGCTATCAACACCCATGCTGTTCGCAATCGCTGTGTGTGCCGGAACACAATAGTGACACTCGTTTTCAACGTTAATGGTCTGCCAAACAACGGTTTGTTCGTCATTGTCAAAACTGGATTTTGTGAAACGATCGTGCACGACCTGATAGGATTCCAGAAGTCCTGGTGCTTCAGCCATAACGGCGTGCAAGCCAGGGATCATCCCAAATGCTGCAATTGAGTTTTGTAAAAGAGGTTTGCTTTCTTCGGGGGCATTGTTTTCGTCATAGAGCGTGAATTCGGTCATGGGTTCTCTCCAATCTTTTCAGTGGCGCGGCTCAATCCGCGATCTGAGAAATAGGGCTCTTGAGCGGTCACTCAAGAGATTTATTGAGCAATCACTCAAATGTTACGTTCGGTGAGGAGAGACCGGATCGGACTGCCGGTTTGGATCAGAAACGGCACATTAATGGCATTGGGCTACGCCAATGGCCGATTTCGTACTCTATCGAAATAATCGGCTGGAATTTCGGTTCATGTGGACGAGCAAATTAAGTTGCGCAACAATGGCACTAATAAAGAGCACACAAAAGGCATTGTAAAAATGGTCAAAATAATTGGGGGGAGCGCCGCTGTAGCGCTTTTTGCAGGATTATCAGCTGCATTTTATTTCGCGGGATCGCCGGTTGAGGCCGTCCAACCCAAGCCAGACGTGCCGCCATTGTCTCAAGTCGGACCATGGTACCCGGCGACCTTCAATATCGAAGAGCCCTATATCAATATTTTGCACGCAAGTTCGCTTGAGTGGTCTGGAGACGATAAAAACACCAAAGAACTTTTAGAGGGCGGCTATATTGATCCGTCTACGGGATTACCAGTCGAGTTACCAAACGGGAAGACGTTAACGACGGGGGTCTATTTTACAGGCAATTCCGACGTTCAGAAAGGGCATTGGGACGGAGAGTGGGTATTAGAATGGGAAGGTAAAGCGGACCTGTCTATTCTCTACTTACCTAAAGAACTTCAATGGCGAGCATCGAAAAACCGAATTGAATTTACGCGTGATTTTAAAGGTGGAAAAACACCATACCACGCCGCAATTCAGGTGAAACGATTAAAAGAGCCATTAAAAGATTTACGCATTTATCGAAAAGAAAACGAAAAGGCGCTCCGTGCAGGGAAGGTATTCACACCAAAATTCACGAATGCGGTCGGTAAGTATGACATCGTTCGCTCTATGGACCTGCAAGAGACAAATCGCGCAGCCGTCAGGTCTATTGATGATTTACCGGGTGAAAATGCCCCATTCTGGGGCAATATTGCCTATATCAATAATCCGTCTCACAAACCGCCTTATCGATCTGCGCCACTAGAGCCAATTTTCAAAATGGCCGTGGAAGCAGATAACATGCTTTGGACCCATGTGCCGATCACACTTGGCGCGCCACTGGATATTTTTGACTCGGAAGTGATCGTACCGGACTTCGGCGGATGGGCTGGTAATTACCGCAAGCTAGTGCGCGAAAACCCGGAACAAGTTCTCGCTAGCCCGGAGTGGGATCGATATGCCGACCATTTTGTCGAAAGCCTTATCGATAGCGGCTATCCGGCTGACCGAACACTTTATGTGACAATATCAAACGAAGTTTGGAATTTTGCCGGACAGTATTTCTTGACCACGCAATATGCCTGGGGGCTAGGCGAAGGTTTCGGCCCGAAACTGGGGATACCGGGTGGATATAACCGAACCGGGTATGGCGTTGCGTCCGCGCATTGGAAGCTCGCTCTCGACAAAGCGCTTAAAAAAGCGGGCCGCGATCAAAAGGTGATTTATGTGATCGAAGGGCAGGCCGTGAATCCTGCAACAACCTACGATGCGCTTAATGCTGCAAAAGCATATATGGAGCACAGAGGCGAAAATTGGTCGGATCACGCCGGCTCGTTTGGGGTCTCGGTTGCGTCCTATTGGGGATCTCACGAATTTACGAAATTTCGCATCGACGCCAATGACCTTCAATCCATCGAGGAATGGCTAGTTGGCGGGCCGGATAACCATCTTGCAACCCTAAAGGCGGTCATAAAGTATTTCCGGACACACGCAGACGAGGCCAAGAAGTTTGGCGTCCCGTTTATCGGAGCCTATGAGGGTGGATCTCACTTCAATCGGCCGAAGGACATGGATAAAGACCGATACACCGAATTCATGTGGGGCAAGGGTGGTTACGCCGGACGGATAAATCGAGCCGTAAATGAGGCTCTGGCGGCCGAATTCCCGGGGGTGATTCTGTCAAATTACGTATTGGCTGGCGCGAAATCTGATGCCTATTTCGAAGGCCCCCTCGGCGCAGACAATAGCTATGCAAAAAGCTGGGAACCATTTTTACGAAAAACTAGCCCGGAAGAGTGAGCCTGGCCCTGCGAAATCGAGGATTCTGCTTGACGATCCGCAGAAAAAGTTTACCTAGTGCACATCTTCCGAAATCCTCTGGAGATTTGATAACGTCGGAACGGCGTTAGCGAAACTGTGTCTTCCAGCATGAGGGCTGTTCACAATGGCGAAAAAGAAGAAATCAGGCGGTGACGCCCCGGTGCTCGAAGGAAAAGCAGCGGAAGTCAAAAAGAAGAAAAAGACCAGCCCGTTAGAGTTCATTCAACAGGTTCGGAATGAGGCTGCAAAGGTTACGTGGACGACCCGTAACGAAACTTTGGTTTCGACGATTATGGTGTTGATTATGGTCGCCATCATGTCGCTTTTCTTTTTCGGCGTCGACCAGGGCCTAAGATTCGCAGTCTGCAACATCCTGCCGATCGATTGTGTTGGCGTGGGCAATTAACCGCTAAGAAACGGACAAATAGTCATGGCGAGCAACTGGTATATCGTTCACGCATACTCGAACTTTGAGAAAAAAGTTGCCGAGTCGATCCTGCTTTCAGCGCAGGATAAAGGGCTTTCCCACTTTATCGAAGAGCTTTTTGTACCGACCGAAGAAGTGACGGAAGTCCGCCGAGGCCGGAAAATCAACACAGAGCGTCGCTTCTTTCCTGGCTATGTGCTCGTAAAAATGGTGATGAACGACGACACTTATCACCTGATCAAAGATACGCCGAAAGTGACCGGGTTTTTAGGGTCTGGTAATAAACCAATGCCAGTTCCGCAAAAAGAGGTCGACCGGATCCGCGGTGTGATCGAAGAAGGTGAATCTCGTCCACGTTCGACCATCACCTTCGATGTCGGCGAAAATGTTCGGGTTATCGATGGCCCATTTGCGTCATTCTCCGGAATTGTCGAAGAGGTCGATGAAGACGCTGAGCGCGTTAAAGTCGCGGTTTCGATTTTTGGCCGTGCGACGCCTGTAGAGCTCGAATTCACACAAATCGAAAAGACCACCTAGGTCTCGACCTTTTCTTGCGATCCGTTGCGCAATCGACCGAGGGTCGCAAGGTCAAACCAAAGGTTCACCGGGTCCCATCGCGGCTTTAGAGCGGCGATGGCATTAGGCGTATAGATGTCCTTGATGTTCTCTGGCATAGTCGCAATTCCGCCTTTCTTTAGTAGGCGGTACAATATTTGTTTTTGGAAATGGCGTTCCGAATATCTTCGTAATCGACGCCGATAGAGCGCAAGATCACGCAGATTAAGGCCCAACGACTCAAATTCGAACGTCGCATTGGCCGTTGCAACGATGCGGTCTGTATAACTATCGTCCTCACCGCCCTTCAAATCGGTCAGGAGCAAATAGGAAATCAATCCGTCCTCACCCTTGGCACCGAAGGGGAGGTGCAATTGTAACTCTCGGAAACGCCGGACTGCGCCTTTCGACATCGCGTATAGATTGCCGCTGATATAGTTGTGGACGAGCAATGTCCTCGCCCATTTTCGGCGGCTCCTGCCAGTAACGGGCAGTGCACCGGCGGCATAATGCTCAGGATTATCAGCTAACGCTTTAGCAAGTGCAGAAATTGCCCCTATGCTTGGTTTGATGTCGCCATCCAGAAAAATGTGGGCATCTGCATCGGTATCTGCAATGCGGTGAACATATTCGTTCCAAGCATTCGCCTTGTCGCCCACCGGCAATTCATGGACTAATATCTCTGCCTTTGCTGAAGCAAGGGCATTGGCGACCTCAGCGGTGTTGTCTGAGCAACCATTAACCAGAATATGGATACGATCTTTTGCTCCCAATCCCGCGGCGGGCAGGGCATTGACGCAAACCGGCAATAGCCGTTCTTCGTTTCTGGCAAATATACAGACCGAGATGCGCATATAATTCGAATATTCTGTTTCTTATCGCCGTTCTAGCAAAAGTGTCTGAAAACTAAACTTAGCCGTTTTGCGGATTGCCAGAAATTCTGCAATTCTTTTGCCACCTGCTAATTTAGCTTGAGCGGACACGATTCCGATTATTATGATCTGCGCATTGTGAATAAGGGAGGTTCCATGAGCGATAAAGATGCCCCTAGGGCAAAATTTCGTGCCATGACGGAGGGAACTCCAGAAGATTGGGGCATCATTGCCGGCCAATTTATGCCGTTTGCAATGCAAGGCGGAAAGCGAATTATCGATCATTTGCGCATTTTAGAAGGCGACTATGGCGGGTTCCCTGTCGATCGTCTGGAACATAGTCTTCAAACGGCAACGAGAGCATTCAAAGATGGGAAAGACGACGAGTATGTGGTGTGTGCGCTATTGCATGACATCGGTGACACATTAGGAGCCTTCAACCACCCAGATATTGCGGCCGCCATTGTGAAACCATTTGTGTCTGAAGCCAATCACTGGATGGTTGAGAAACATGGCATATTTCAAGGGTACTACTTCTTTCACTATCTGGGTCTGAACCGTGACATGCGTGAAGAATTTCGCGGTCATGAACATTTTGAGCGCACGCAAGAGTTTTGCGAAAAATACGACCAAGCGGCATTCGACCCTGATTACGAGTCTATGCCCCTAGAGGCCTTTGAACCCATGATTATGAAACTATTCGAAACGCCAAAGAACACGGTTTATTCCGTGGAATAGGTTTATGGTAAAATTCGTCGTTCACGGAAGAAGTTATAATCTTCCATGCAAGCCTGGGCGAATTTTGCAAGGTCAGGAGAAAGAACAATATCTTTTTCCGTGAAGGGTAGGAAACTCGTCGAGGCATTTACCGCATCATACCAATGCGCGCCCCATATACCATCCGTTTCCCGAGCGCCTAAGGGCCAGCTAAGCATCGAGTCGAAATATTCGATCTCCAATGCATTGCATAATTTTGGCAACATGCCATCAGGCTGTTTTAGAATGTCGGTCGCGTCAACAATTGGAGCAGGGGAGCGTTCATAAATTTCACGCTGGATTCGATAGCTTTCGATAATTGGCGCAACATCGTCCAGTTTATTTTTATATGACGCAACCATAGAGACCGGGTCTCTAATAAGGTGAAACATCCGGGTCCCATCTAACCAATCGAGAGAGGGCGCGTACGTAAAATGAAAGGCAATATGTTTTTCAAAAACATATTGCGTCGTGTTTTTTTGTAGTTCCTCCATTACGATCGTCCAATCATTTGATTGATCGCGCAAAATCTCATCGCGCATCGGATGATCGGCACCGCTGCTTCTTAAATACGCCGCATAAAAGGGTTCATCGACGACCTTTGTGTCTGGACGACTTTCAAAACTCCGCATCATGGTCGTCGATATATTCCGCGGACCGGAGAGCATCGTAATACGATTGTTTGCAGCACCCATAATTAACGGCCTTTTGCTGCATCGTCTTTTATTCGCTGCTGATAAAGTGATTGTAGGCGATCAACCATCGGCCCCCGTTCCGTTGAAATGGCCCGGCCATCAACTTCGCGAACTGGCGAAACGCCTGCGAAGGTTCCGGTTATGAACGCTTCATCTGCACCATAAACATCGTGTAAAGAGAAATTCTTTTCTCGTGCAGTAATTCCATTGGCACGAGCAAGCTCAAGAACGATGCTACGGGTTATTCCGCCGAGGCAGTAATCACCGGTGGAGGTCCAAATTTCTCCATCGCGGACAATAAAGAAATGTGTCGAATTACAAGTCGCGACAAAGCCATGCGGGTCAAGCATGAGTGCCTCATCCGCATTTGCCTTCGCGGCTTGAATGCAAGCTGTGATGCAATTCAATTTGGAATGCGAATTTAATTTCTGATCCTGACCATCAGGATAACCGCGCCGAACATGCACAGTGAATAGCCGCGCGCCTTGTGTGGCTGTTGATGCAACAGGCTTTTTGAATTCCGGAATAATCACAATTGTAGGCGGGGTAATCGTAGCGCGAGGGTCCTGATAGGGCGTCGCTTTGATGCCACGGGTAACCATCAAACGTATGTGCGCGCCGTCATGGGCTTCGTTTGCATCAAGGCACTTATAAAGTCGTTCTTTAAGTTCCGCTTTCGACACATTCATATCGAAATCAAGCGTCTTGGCACCGTCATACAGGCGGCGCAGATGCTTATCGAGGAAAGCAATTACACCTTTACCATCTGGACCCGAATGAACCCGCAATCCTTCCCAAACACCATCACCAAGCACAAACCCTGAATCGAAAACTGAAATTGTCGCTTCGGCGCGCGGCGTCAATTTGCCGTTGATATCGATCAAAATATCATTGTTCCGCGGATCTGCTTCGAAGGCGTGGGTTGAATGTGTCATGAATTTCTCACGGCTGTTATGTCTGAAGAATGTTGGAAATTAGGGCCATTTAGGCATTAGCGCCATTGTTATAGCTGAGAAAAATTCGCCGCATGTAGGTAGAGGGTTGGTCGGGGATTGCAGAGAAAAGGGATTTGGCCGAGGTAGTCCGTTTTCAATAACCGAGAACGGAAAATGATCATTTTTCATTTGAATTATGAGACAGCACATTATTCGCACAATTTATATTGTCGCAAATTATATGTTGCTAATGTGGAGGGTAAAGAGCGCGCGAGAAACCCCTTGCGGATCAGATTTCACGCGCGCTCTCACTGTATTCCCAAAGGTTCCCCCGCTGGCTCTCCCTCCAGCAATCACCATTTGGGCCGGTATTCTCCCGGGTTGAGGCTAGAACGGCCAATTCGCTGACTATAGGAAATTTTGGCCATAAAGGCTCAAAAACTTGCCAACGGTATTTGAAGCGCACTTTGCACACGCATTTGTTGGATCTGGGCGATCAATCTGGCTTGGTTATCGATGAACTGTTTGGGCGTTACGCCAATAAACGTTTTGAACTCTTTGATGAAATGAGATTGGTCATAAAATTTGGACCCAGCAGCATTCATCCAGGCTGTTTCGCCAGCACGTATTCTATCCGCAGCTCTTAGCGCCCGATATTTCCTCTGTAGGAATTTTGGCGACGCGCCAAAGTATAATTTTGCAAGTCGGTCTGTCTGGCGGCGCGAGACATCCATCGCTTCCATCAAGGCATCGAGCCCTAGGTCATTCGGATCAAGCAGCCAATTGGCTAATTCAACGGGATATCGCTGCCGGATGTGTGCCTCGCGCTTATTTAATTGGTCAACGAAATACCGATCAGCGGCAGCACTCATTTCAGCGAGGGTTTCAGCATTGCGAATTTCCTCGATTGACGACATCAAAATCCCGCCGGAAAACGCGGTTAAATCAATGACTTTGTCAGCGAGTTCTTCAGCGCTAACCCCAAATAAAGCGTGCCAGCCTTCGGGGCGTATTCCGACGCCAAATACCGCCGTTTTTGGCTCAATCATCAGGTTGTACGAACCCAATGTCGGACCGAGTAAAAATGCCGACATGCTTGGTTCCAATTGTCCGCCCGGCATTTGCAGCATTCCGCCACCGCGTAGAATAACCCGAATATTGCCAAGCTCCGCACAAAGAGTTTCAGATGATGCAATATCAACAGAATAGAAATAATACGCACGCACATAATCACGCAAATCGCTGCGTGGCATGTAATAACGTAGTTCCATTTACGACCTATTCTTCCTCAAAACTGATCGCACACCATAACAGATTTTGCGCGGTTTTGTGTAAAAGAACACGACTATATAACGTCAGTCAAAGCCCATAACTGAAGCGAGATTTCGCTTCGGGTTTAACAAGTAATATTACAATAAAAACAACAAGATATAACTTGTTCATAAAGTGCCGTGCAACACCATGCCATCGAATGCTGGTTCAATTCCTGGCGGCAATTCATCGAGCAATGACCGATAATCCATTGTTACATGGAGGTTTGTAAGCACCCCGGATTTTGGCCCTACCCGTTTCAGCCAATCCAGCGTCAGATCAAGATGGGCATGGGTTTTGTGGGGGGTGCGCTGAAGCGCATCGACAATCCAGCAATTCACGCCGTCGAGGATCGAGAAACTTTCTTCCGGAAGGCCGACAACGTCGCTTGAATACGCCACGTCGCCAACTCGAAAGCCAAGCGAATTCACGCTTCCATGAAATTGTAGAAACGGAATGAATTCCAATCGACCGCTCGGGCCATCAATTGATACTTTGTCGCCACAAATCGGCATATCGATTTTGTCTAATATAGGCGGGTACGGACTTCCCGGGGCCTGTTCGAAGCAATAATCAAATCGATTTAAAAGATTGCCTGATGTCGATTGATCTATGTAAACCGGAATTCGCTTTTTCATCTGAATTGCAAAAACACGGAGATCGTCTATTCCGTGACACTGATCAGCGTGGTCATGTGTGAACAAAACCGCATCCAATCGGGCACATCGTGCCGCCAAAAGTTGCGCACGCATATCTGGGGACGTATCAACTAAAACGCTGGTCACCTTGTCCGGCTGATAGCCGAATTCGGGATGCTCTCTCTGCACCAATATGGAGCATCGTGTACGTCTATTTTTCGGCTCGGTCGGGTCACAATGGCCCCAGTCTCCCGAGCCGTCGGTACCGCCAAATCTGGGCACGCCACCAGATGAACCGGATCCGAGTACAATAATTCGAATATTTTTTGTCATTGCTCAGACATCGGATTATATGCGCGTGAAAAGCAGCGAAAGAAATTATCAGTCGTCGCTTTTTCAATTTCGTCTATCGAAACCTCTTTAATCTCTGCCAATTTTTCTGCGACATGCGTCACAAATGCGGGTTCGTTTCTGCGACCGCGCATCGGCACTGGCGCGAGATATGGGCAATCAGTTTCGATGAGAATTCGGTCAAGCGGCGTTGTTCGAGCAATTTCGCGAATATCATTCGCGTTCTTGAAGGTTATGATGCCAGAAAAAGATATAAACCCATCCATATTAAGGACGGCATCAGCTAGCGCTGGACCGCCAGTGTAACAATGCAGTAGCGGAATAAAGCGCCCTGCTTTCTGACTTTCAGTGAGTATATTCTTTGTCTCAACATCGGCATCACGAGTGTGAATAATCAACGGCAACTTCGTTTCACGCGCGGCGTCGATATGAGCTTTAAATATTTTCGCCTGAATATCGCGGTCTGAATATTCGTAATAATAATCTAGTCCGCACTCACCTATGCCTACTACGTCGTCATCACGCGACAGATCGATCAATGTCAGCGCTTTTAAATCGGGGTCATCTTTCGCGTAATGAGGATGCACCCCAACACTGCGCCATATCAGCGGGTTTGCTTGAGCAATCTTTTTAATAGCTTCGGTCGAAGAAAGCTGATCCGAAATTGTCAGCATAGCGCTTACGCCAGCCTCACGCGCGCGCTCAAGCACCTCATCCAGATCATCTTCGTATTTATCTGAATGGAGATTTACGTGACTATCTACAAACACTAAACTCGGCTCCCGCGCATTGAGGAACGAAGATCATGGGCCATTGCCATGATTAACTGACCGCGATCAAGATTGACCGCTTCTCCGCGAACCACAAGGCGCGAAAGGTTTTCCCAGCCCTCAAGCAATGCCCCTGCACTAATATTTTTCGGAAACATTTTATGCGGCATACCGAGGGCGGCCGATCGAGCACCATCGCTAATGGTCGACAAAACAGTGTCGCGAAATACCGGCCAGCGCCCCTCGCCCGCTTTACCGGTAACACCTGAAATGATTTTCGAGATATCGCTGTTCGACTGTGTTGCTTTCAAAAATGCATTCGCGAGACCGATGGCATCGACACCATCTCCAGCGGTCAATGTGAGCGCGTATCCCGGCCGCCCATGAGCAAAAGACGCAACACTGCTCGCTGTCGTATCATCGACCCCTTCTGAAATCAGAAAGTCTTTAACCGCGTCGTCTGGCATCTCTGGCAATTCTACGCGGCGGCAGCGTGACCGAATAGTCGGCAATAACCGTCCGGGTGCCGAGGATAATAATAGCAACAAAGTATCGCGGGGTGGTTCTTCAAGAACTTTCAACAAGGCATTCGCGGCATTACGGTTCAGATCATCAGCTGTATCGACAATAGCTACGCGCGCGCCGCCACCCGATGCCGTACGGCCCAAAAATGAAGTCAGCTTGCGAACCGTTTCAACGGTAATCTCCGACTGAAATTTTGCTTTTTTCTCATCCCACAATCGCTCGGCCACAAACAAATCCGGATGCGCATGTGCGCTAATCTGACGGAATGTTCGCGATGTTTCTGGCATGTCAAAACTGTCGGCACTAACGAGTGCATCTGGGTCTAATGCGGCCCGTGCAATTCGATAGGCAAGCGTTGCCTTGCCCGATCCCTCTGGCCCGGCAATGATCCATCCATGGCTGAAAACACCCTCATCCATTGTGGCGCGCAATTTTCTTTCCAGCTCAGTGCGGCCGAACTGATTTGCGCGACTATTGGGATGAATTAGCTCATTTTCCATTCGGATTTTCTAATCACTTTACCGCTGGATTAAAAGGCACACTCACAAAAGGGAAAGACGTGCCTTAACTTCCGATAGAACTCTCGCCGTGACCATATCGATATCGCCCGTCGCATCAATGACGGCACATCTTACCGGGTTACGCTTGGCGATTTCAAGAAATGCATTTCTGACATTCTCTTGAAATGCCGTCCCTTTGGACTCAAAGCGTTGTTCATTCCCGGATCTGGCTCCCGCGCGGGCGAGGCCGTCTTTTACAGGCAGATCGAGTATAATCGTGAGGTCCGGCTCGTTCGAACCGACCACGAGCTCTTGCAGCGCTCCTACCCGTTTTTCGCCAAGCGCGCCTGCAAGCCCCTGATAGGCCATCGTCGAGTCGGAAAAGCGATCAGAGATGACTACGGCTCCACGCTCTAACGCCGGGAGGATCACACGCTCCAGATGATCGGCTCGAGCAGCGTACATCATCAATGCTTCGGTCATTGGGGACCAACGATCCGCAGCCCCTTCAAGAAGCAATTTACGAATGGCTTCAGCGCCATCCGAACCACCTGGCTCTCGCGTTAAAACAACCTCTCGTCCGGTCGCACGAACAGCATCGGCTAGCCGTTTTATCTGCGTTGACTTTCCGGCCCCATCACCACCTTCGAAGCTGATGAAAACACCGGGTTTGCCTTTCTTGCCCGACATTATTCGCCAGCTATCGCGGTATCAGTGGACTCTGGTTTTGCCAAAAGCTTCATTGCCGCGAGGCCAATTTTGCCCCAAACGCTCGCTTCTTTAACGGCCTTTCCGGCATAGAGAGCGTATTCGCGCGCCGGACCATTTTCTGCTTCAACGCGCAATGTGCCAATTTGCTGGTTCTCCGAAATCGGCGCAGAGACCGGGCCCTCATAGATGATTTTCGCTTTGACGTCGTCCAGCATTGACCGATGCAGCATTAGCTTGACGGGCTCATGCGTGATCAAAGGTACAGTCTTGTCCTTGCCTTTAAAGACCTGCGCATCGCCGACGACTGAACCGGCTTCGAAAATCTTCTTGCTGGAAAAATCATTGAACGCAACGCGCATCAAACGGGCAGACTCCGTGGCGCGCTGGCGCTCTGAATCTAAGCCATTGACAACAACGATCCGGCGCTCGTTGTTCTGTACAGCCGATCCCACAAGGCCGTAACCCGATTCTTCTGTATGTCCCGTTTTTAACCCGTCCGCGCCATCAACCATCCCAAGAATTGGATTCCGGTTTGATTGACGAATTTTTTCCCAAGTGAATTCGCGTTCGGCGAATAGCGCATAATATTCGCCATATTCCGAAATAATTTTACGGGTCAGAATGGCGAGATCCCGCATGCTCATTTTCTGATTGGGATGCGGCATTCCGTGAGGATTTGCAAAAGTGGAATCGTTCAATCCCCACTCATGAGCCTTTCTGTTCATGAGTTCCGCAAAGGCCTCTTCCGAGCCAGAAATGTTTTCCGCGACAACGATACAGGCATCATTACCGGATTGAACAATAATACCGCGCAAGAGATCGAGCACCGGAATGCTCGTATTTACGCGCACCCACATTGAGGAGCCCTCGCGCTCGCGCCATGCTTTTTCAGAAACGTCGAACTCATCACTCAGCTGTAGTGAGCCATTTTTTAGCCGCTCGAAAACAATCGCCACGGTCATCAATTTTGACATCGATGCCGGTGCGGTCGGTGTACGCGCGTTTTTCTCGTAAAGGATCTCGCCCGTGCGATAATCCATAATCAGCGCATATTCTGCCGGCGTCGTAATGGCACCCTGTGCCATGGCTGATGGCACCACACCCGTAACCGTCGCAAATAAGATCGCAACACCAACACGGAATTTCGAAAACAACAAAGCTCAACTCCCTTGGAAATTCACTCCAGCCGCATAAGCGACAAAACAATTCTATTCAGGCACGACTAAGGCGTAATGGTGACCAACGCGGCATCATTATAGCCTGCACCGCGAACCGCAGCCAACTTTTCGCCGGCCGTTTCGATCGATGAAAACGGCCCAAGATTAACCCGATAAAACACTTTGCCTTCATCGGTTTCAACACGCGAAAGCCGCAATGTGCCAATATCGCCCAACTGCGCACGCAGCGCATCAATATTATCCAATCGCGAAAGCGCCGCCACGCGAATGATATAGAGCGCTTCGACAGGCGTATCAGCGCTTGGCGTTGGATGGACAAATTTTGCGTCATCTGGATCGGGCGTGCCGAGATCCGCCGCAGGGATTTCGGCGGTCTGTCCTCCGGCCGCTGATCCTATCGCAACATCTTCGGCTCCCTGGGTCAGGGCCGGTGCCTGCTCAATTTCGGTCAGAAGGCTGGAAATCTCTGTTCGTTTTGGCTGGCCGCCTTCGTTGCGCGGCTGGGACCTGACCGGAGCCGCGCGTGCTACCCGCTCACTTCGGCGCGGTGCAGAGGCGGTTAACGGTGCCCTCCCCGCATATCGCACCCGGACTTTGGCGGTTCCTTGATGCTCGAACCCGAGCTTTCTTGCGGCCGCTCGAGACATATCGATGATGCGATCACCCACAAACGGACCACGGTCGTTCAACCGGACAACCACCGAGCGCCCATTCTCAAGGTTCGTCACCTCGACCATGGATGGCAGCGGAAGCGTCGTGTGTGCCGCTGAGAGCAGATTCATATCGAAAATTTCGCCATTTGCGGTCAGCCGGCCATGAAATTGCTCACCATACCATGACGCTATCCCCACGCGGTCATAATTTGGGTCTTCCTTGGGGTGATACCAACGGCCCGCCACTTTATACGGGTTTCCGACTTTATAGTGGGGAGAGCCGCCAGCCCCGCGCTGTGGCGCGGTGGTACATGCCCCTAAGAGCACAAAAACACAGATTATCAGCCAATTTCGGGAAATGGTCATATGCGCGAAGACGCCTCGGTTAATTAGGCCAGCCAGCCGATAAACAGACATATGCGACTCGGCACATTCCGGCAATAACCCCCGCCTGTGGGAAAGCTTAACCAATTTCTGAGAAAAAACCTGCAACTAAGTGCTTGTCATTTTTGACGAGCGCGTTATCTCTCCCTCCGCGCATTTAGCGCGCAGGGCCAATCGGGCTTCAGCGCGCGCCCGGAGGGGTGGCAGAGTGGTCGAATGCGGCGGTCTTGAAAACCGTTGAGCGTGTGAGCGTTCCGTGGGTTCGAATCCCACCCCCTCCGCCAGTGCCTTACCTGACCGGTTGGAATTCGGTAAATTTATAGCCGGCCGAAGCCGCTCCCCGATCATTGACTCGCGCGCCCTCTCCGCTTTCTACAAATGCCTCAATCTACGAAAATACATACTTCGAGTGGGGATATTTCGTTATGGTCATCAGACCGGGGCCACTGACGCAGAGAACCAACAAGCCACACGCTATCACCAGGTTTTCTATAAATAACGGCGAGACCATCTCTGCCGCGATATCAAAATGAAATACAACTGCGGTTACGAGCGAAAATCCCGCGAGGAGAATGCACGCACTTCTCGTCTTCCATCCCAACAAGATTGACATGGCGGACGCCAATTCGAACATGATGACAATCGGTAAAATCATTGCCGGAACATTATGCCCAATCCAATATGATTGGGTTTCCGCGTAAAACAATATTTTCTCGATACCCGATCTAAGAAAAATACCGGCCAGCGCTATCCGGCCGAACAACAATCCAATTCCGTATATACTCAAAATATGACGGCTGTCTCGCCGTAAGGAAACGAAACTAAACATGACCTGAACTCCCCTTTTCGGCACGATGAATTACTTTGCTTTAGGTGGCGTGTGTGCGATCAGAATTATTTCTCCAATCGCACAGGAGCCTCATAGTTCGCTTACTGATTTACCGCGAATGTTCGGCCACTTTCTCTCGGCATCCTTGATAATTTTCCCGGGGTTCTTTTTGTATTTACGGAAGATCTCATCATTGACAAAAAGATATAGCTTTCCATCGACGATATCGGCGTATCGCGGATCACCATCTAGTTTTTTGCCAAGCGCAACTGCAAAGGCGCAAAAGCCGCCATACTGGGGCAGGTATGATTGCGGATCGGCCTCAATTAATTTTGCAGTTTTCTTCGTCGAAAAATAATAGGAAACACCATCATAAACGACGGCATGTGAAGCATTGCCGTCCGTAACAGCACCAAACTTTGACAAAACTACCGTATCAACGCCATGAACGCCCAACGGCGAACCACTTAAGGTATTCCCCGAGGAGACATTGTATTCATCGGCGGCGAATGCTTGAGACTGAACGATAGCCGCAGCAAGAAATGCGGCAGCCGATATTTTTGTTATGCGTAACATGTCTTTGTCCTTTCATTATAGGTAAACACCGGCACCCGTGACTTTCAAAACAGCGGAACGAACCCGCTCCTTACACCGCCTTGCGGACGACCGACCCGATATCTTTTTATTCCGTATACGCCGTTCGGATAGTCCGATATTATACCTATGGATTTATACGTATCTAAGATCGCGGCTGATCTATCGATCACTATGCTTGTGAAAACAGTTCACGTATCCGCCGCCAAAAACTCAATTATTTTGAAGAATTTGTTGAAATAGAATGCTGCCCCGTTGTTGGGAGGATAACGGGGCAGCTGGGGACGTGCGCTGGACGGCTGCGCACGGGGGCGAAATTTTATTTGTAGGCTTTCCGAATTTCCTTCACTGCGACGGATGTCGGGGCCACGTGATTAGAGATCATCCGGTAATTGGTCATCGCAGCAGAAAAGCCGTCCCACTTCGGGAGTTGAGCGGCAGCTGTTGCGTCATAAGCGACATAAACTTCGAAACCTTGCTCAACTAACTCCCGCATGTGGGATTCTGTGCAGAGATTGGCCGACATCCCGGCGAGTACAATTTTGCTGATACCGGCTTTTCGCAATTGTAAAACAAGATCGTTGCTTTCAGGCCCGTAAACTTTGTGAGGACTGGTCACAACTGTTTTGCCATCATCAATATATCGCTTGTATTGCTCAAGCCAGTCAGCCCCCGACCCTTCAAAGCCATCGAGCGAAAGAGCATCCTCTCTATCGAACATGCCGATCGAATGCATCAAAGCCTCTAAAGTGCCTTCCATTTTCCAACGATGATCGTGTGGATAATAATAATGCGGAGAGATGAAAACGGGCATGCCGACATCTTTCGCGGTCTCAAACAGTGCATCGATATTTTCGACTGTTTTATTCTCTGTGACGTTTTTACCAACGACGCCCCAGGTGACGCCGTCAGGGCTCAGGAAGTCATTTTGTGGATCGGTGACAACCAGTGCTGTACGGCCTGGCTCAATACTCATGCCGGGGTCAGGAAGCCCGTCATCGGCGGCGACATCACCGACATACAAAAACAGACATAAAGCGACACCCGTCATTAGGCCGCTTAGCTTGACGGTTTTCTTTATTTGTTCGTTACGCATAGCCATACTCCTTCTTTCCAGATTAGAGAGGTCTTTCATTAGTCCGCGACATCGCGGCGAACGAAAAAGTGAGCGCGTCCGTCCTTGCGGCAGTGCGCTAAATTAAAATTAATGAGTGTGCCGCCCAGAACTGTGACCACATCACGGTTGCAATGCGATGCCAGCATTTTGACCAAACAAAGCGGCTTCGTGTCGCTCCGTACACCATCGGGTTTTATTGGCTCGAGGATTTCCGCGTAGCGCTTTGCACAACCATTTCTGCCGGATTTTTTGCTTCCAGAGCGGTTCTTTTCTAATGGCGGAAGTTCGATAACGACAATACGAGAATGTGTCTGGTCGCTCATGGCTGCCTCCTCGTCGGGAATGAGCTTAAGAAGCTCGACATCGCCAACAGTAAGGCAGCCTATTGTGAAGCGGTATTAGGAATTGTGCCTAGCGGTTTTTACTTATATGCACGAATGCGTGATATTCGCTTAACAGGAACTCGGAAATGTTCCGATCTCTTCAAGCGCTTTTAGCAAATCTTCATCCGTGAACGGTTTTTCGAGAAATTTATCTACGTTCAGGCTTTTGGCCTGCCGGTAATCCGACTCTTTAAATTCTCCAGAGATTAAAATAACCGGCGTCATGTCTCCCGAGCTTCGCAGCCGGTCCACCAGCTCAAGCCCCGACATCGCTGGCATATATAAGTCCAAAACAACGACTTTGGGCTTAAGGTCACTACGCAGAAAATCGATTGCTGAATCGAAGGATTGCGAACTAAATCCCGATACGGTCAACAACGCGCTCAAAGAGTCGCGAACGGCGTCATCATCGTCAATTATCGCAAGATCTATTTGTTTCAATTTATTTATCACGGGACCATACGCAGCAGGTAATCTAAGCCCCTTAGCGCTTGATACACGCTCGGCTCTTCATATTATGTATATTGAGCATTTTCGGCAATATAAGCATTATTACTTATATTTTCGCTGCCTCGACTTGCAAACTCATCCGCACTAGGTGGGACAGCGAGTTCGCCCCCATTTTCTCCATGACTCGTGACCGGTGAATCTCAACGGTTCGCGCACTGATATCGAGCTTAAAGGCGATAATTTTGTTCGGATGACCTTCAACCAGCAAATCCATAACCTCTCGCTCTCGCGGTGTGAGCCGGCTAATATTTTGGGTGATCTTTGCCGCTTCTTTAGCGAATTGCCTGCGCTCAAGCCCGACTTCATGAGCTTTGTTCAATCGGTCAACGAGATATGAGTCATCTATAGGCTTTTCCACAAAATCGAAAGCACCGGCTTTCATCGCCTCGACAGCTAGCGGTAATTCGCTGTGCCCGGTCATGAATATAATAGGCGGCGATCCAGATAGCTCATTCAGAGCGCGTTGCACCTCAAGGCCCGTCATACCTGGCATCCGAACATCACATAAAATACAGCCTTTTGGTTCAGCTTCAGCAAAGTGTTCGAGCAACTCCCCGCCAGATGAAAATTTCTCTACGACAAAGCCCTCGGCCCCTAAGAGCGCTTTAAGCGAGTCCAACACATCCGGATCATCATCGACGACATATACGATCGGTTCTGTCACTCATCACTCCGCGGGTATTGCATCGTCTGACAGAGGCAGCGTTGCTTTGAACATCACGCCCCGGTCTGGATTGTCACTGACTGTCAATTTGCCGAAATGCTCTTCTATGATCGACTTCGAAATCGAAAGCCCCACCCCCATGCCATCGGCTTTGGTGGTGACAAACGGCCGAAAGACTGAATTTCTGATCTCTTCGGGAATTCCCGGGCCGTTATCAGAAACGGAAATTTCCAAATTTTGCTCTACGCACCTCGTTTGAACGATGATCTCTGCATCTGAGACTGAGCCAAGCGCATCAAGACTGTTTTTAACCAAATTCACAATAACTTGCTGAATTCTGATTTTATCAACCATAATCGAAACATCGGGCGCAACCGGAATATATTGAACTTGGCTTCTCGCAGCCAAATTTCCGTACATTGTGAGCTCGATTGCATCTTCTATGATCTCATTAATATCGACCAATATCTTGGTTGAACTATCTTTGCTGACAAAACTCCGTAGGCCACGGATTATTTCGGCGGCCCGTTTTGATTGTTGAATAGCCTTATCTAGAATTTCAGCGATACCGCGTTCATCAAATGCACCGTCAGATTGAATCACCTTTCGTGCGGCTTGCGTATAATTTATCGCAGCCGCCAGTGGCTGGTTTAATTCATGCGCAATATTCGAAGCCATCTCACCCATAGCGCCGAGCCGCGACACATGGTGTAGCTCGGATTGCAGGGCATATGCCCGTTGCTCACTGTCATGTAACGCCGCTTCAAATTCTTTACGTTTGGTGATGTCCCTGAAAGATACGACCGCGCCGACCAGGGCACCTTCATCCCATATGGGGGTGCTAATATATTCTACGGGAAAAGAACTGCCGTCTTTGCGCCAGAAAACTTCATCATCGACGTGATGGACTTTCCCGTCTTTGAACGCCGCGTGCACAGGGCAATCAAGATGGGAATAGTTTGATCCATTCGCGTGGGAATGGTGAATGAGATAATGGACAGACCGCCCGATAACTTCGTCTTTTTCAAAACCGGTTAATTGGAGCGCGGCCGGATTGACGAATAATGTGTTCCCCTCAGTATCCAGACCATATATCCCGTCGCCACTCGCAGCAAGAATTAGATCCTTATATCGCCGCAAGGCCTCATCTTCGTTCGTCGCATTGCTCGCGCTCAATTCTTCCCCCGCACCCACAACTGCAACGGGAAGTATGCACGGATATCCTAACTTGACAACTTGTTAATTTACGGACGATCACAATCATAACGATCGATACATCCGTACACTGGCGTTTTACTTGAATATAAAAACAATCGCAAAATAATGTGAAAGCATAGAGGCGTATTAATGCGAAAATAAAATCTTAGACCCACATCAGTTCCTGACACCTTCATGTAATGGCATGCGTAATCAGATTTGTGGGAATCTAAATCACTTTGGCGTTACACAGTTCGGACAGTTGCAAACAAGAAAATGCGCACCGAAAGACTCTTGCGCGGACGGATATTCTGCGCGTCTTTCAACTCGCGTTATTGTTGCCAATATTTGTGACTAATCGTTGCATCCGTATTATCGCCCATCAGGTCTAACAATTCTCCTGCGACCGTCGCAATTTTCGTCTCGTGGGGATGGTTCGCTAAGGGCGTTAGCAGTAATCGCGCTTCATGATCTCTACCTTGCGACCAAAGCAATATTGCGAGATTGACCGTTAGTGGAAGAACTTCCGGCGCGAGCCTATACGCATTAATCATAGCTTCCAATGCTTCGCTCGACGTTGCGCCTTCGGAAAGAAAATAGGACTGTCCCAACTTGAAATAGGCTCGGTAATCAGAAGGGTTTGCCGACATAACCTGCTGTAAATTTGCACGGGCATTATCGGTAAAGGAGATCCGATCAGCACCTTCCTGACCGGATGCCTCAAGTGCGGCATATCCGTGAAGGTACATCAAATCCGTGTCCGAAGGCGTTTGCATGGCCAACGATTCGGCGAGATCGAGGGCTAATAATTTGTCACCAAATTTAATATTTGCGAGAACCCAGGCCTTTTGCGCCGTCAGTGATGCGCCGGACGAATTCGCTCTATTTTTCGCCAGTCGCAAAATCTCCTCGCCATCGACGTCCTCATCTTCCGGGTCTAATGACGATCCTGCGACGCGTTCGTAAAGCATGAGATCCCGTGCATTACTATTTGAAACGGATACCGGCTTCGTAATTACTGAATTCTGACGCGGCACAGAAACAACATAGGCACCAATTTCCTTTTTTAGATAGGTACGCAGACGTTTTTCGAAGTCTTTGATTGTCATACCGATTGCATTTTCAAACGCCAATCTTGGATCGCTACCTGCGCGTTGATCCCGGATATACTGAAACAATTGCGCCTGGCGCTCAGTAGAAGAATAAAAATAGTGCGTCGCTAGCCACGCGGTTGCGTACAATCCGCTGACTTCGCGACCGCGCAGCTCGTCAACAAAGAACAATTCTACATCTAACATTGATCGCTTTAGCAATGTCGCATATCGTGCTATCGAAAGGTCGCCTATCACCGCTTTTTCATCGTTAAAATCGATCGTAGAAAAATACTCGGCAAATCCCTCTACGAACCATTGCGGATAGACGCCGGAAAAATTCCTATACATGAAGTGGTGAGCATATTCGTGCTGAAGAACAGTTTTCGCATCTAATATACGCACATTCGGGTCATCATATCCGATCAAAACCGTCACAATAGACTCTGGTGTCGCGCGGTAAAACCCGATTGCGGAACGCGGTACTTTCGGAGCAACATATTTCAGGTCGTTATAATTACTGACAACGAAAACTTTAATTGGAGGCGCATTCAAATCCTCCTTTGAACCCATCATTGTCCGTAAGACAGTATCGTATCGCGATAATTGCTCAGCGACTTCGATCGAATTTTTCTCGCCAATCTCGCTATAAACCTGCGCGACGTTGCTATCGACCCGATGCCATTCAGCAGTTGCTGTGCTGGTAAAACCAACACCAAGCGCGAATTTCAAACAAACTACAACGCTGATGATTTTTTGTTTCATCGCCCCACCCCCGAATAAACAAAATTTATTATCTACTTTTTGCCGTACACTGTCCGTCTATTATTGCCCTATTGTAAACCCCAATATTGTTTTTACGTACATGTAATAAATACATTACAAGCACCCTGTTCGTTTTATTTTTTTTTGAGGTCGACTTTATTTGAGCGCATTTATCGCGCAAATGGATGCGTTTGCACCGTGGTGTCAGAACCCGGATGCAAAGGAGCAGATTGAATAATAATAATAATCGCTCCTTCGCTTTGAGCTCCGCATTTATTTGTCCATCGGGTAAAGGGGCGTGATTTGTTGCGTCCCGGCGCAGCGATCACCAGCTTTGTCGAGGTCTGGCCCTGCAAGCAGGCGTGTTGTTTCAAGAAAAGCCATCACCGGTTTGCTGGTGACAATACTGCATTGAGTGGTTTCATTTGGCTCGAAGGAACTGAATTGCCAACTAACGACTGAACGCACCGGAATGTCGAGCGTTTCATCAAGAGTTGTGTCATTGCGGCTCCGTAATCGCGCTTGCTTGCCGGTAATCGGATGAGACGCGCTCATATCATGACACATCACTCGGGCCGTTACGGGTGTTTCCCGGCTCACATTATCGAGGTTCAATCTAACCACGCTGAGGCATTTGGCATTGATACCGTTAATTGATTGCCCGCCATGATAAAATGGATGCGTCCAAAATCGCTGACCAAATGCCCGTGACGCGGTGATGTCAGCAGGCGTCTCAATGCTCGCGCTCATCTCCGTCGCGCTTTCATAGCTTGGTTTCGGTTTGATTGGCTGAATGCCACCGGGTGGTATTTTTCGCTCAGGCTCGATTTCCGGTAATTGCGCATTGACCGACGATAACACCGATCCAACAAGAATGGCGAAAACTGTGAGATATTTTTTCAACGGTTGCTCTCCCCTGAAGAACCACTGAACTTTAGTTTATACGCCTACCCAGCTTTTTAAAAGTGCACCAACACCATAGGCCGTTCCCGCTGCCACCATTCCGATGGCAAACGTTTCAAGACCTGAAACCCACCAACGCGCGGTCGACCATTTCGACTTTAGTGTTCCAATCCCGAAAAAAACCGCACCCGTCATAATTGTTGCAGCGATCATTGCATGGGGCTGGGTTATAAATCCCGAGAATAAAAACGGTACTAGCGGAACTGCACCACATACAAAGAATGCAAGAAACGTCACCAGCCCTGCAATTTTCGGCGACCGCTCGACCTTTGGTGCACCGTGCTCTTCTTCCAACATGACTTTAACCCAGCGCTCGTGGCTCGCCGTAATAATTTCTACCGCGCGTTCGAGATCGTCTCCTTCAAAACCTTTCGCCGCGAATATCTGACGAACTTCCTCCCGTTCACCCTCTGGCGTAATTGCAATATGGCGCAGTTCCATCTCACGCAGGCGGTGATAATCATCCTGCTCAGCTTTCACGCCTGAATAATTTCCCGCGGCCATGGAAAAGCCATCAGCCAAGAGATTTGCCGCCCCCAAGATCAGAATGACATTTGTCGATAGAGCCGCGCCGGCGACACCAGCGACAATGGCAAAGGTCGTGACCGCGCCGTCAATGCCGCCAAAGACCCAATCTCTGAGATAGTTCGCCTGCGGCCCATCTTCGAGGCGCTTGGCGATTTCTTCGGGCCGGTGGCTGTGTTCAATATCTGCATGCATGTGCGAATTATGATGCGCCCCAGGAAAGCCCGTCAATAATAGGTTGCGCGAACAATATTCACTCGCAAAGAAAAATTCGCCACAACGGCCCTGAACGGCTGTTGGGCAGCAATGCGCCTATGTTAGCATAGGGGCCATTGCCACTAGGCCAATTGGGGATTAAACCCCTCTCCCCACTCGAACTCATATCAAAGAGCCGACCATGAAATATACACGCGTCCCCGAACTCAGCCTCAAAGCCTATACGGACGGCAGCCCTGCCGACCGCAAGGAATTCGAAGACGCTTTGTATGATGGGTTCAAGTATTTTGGCTTTATCATCCTGAAAGACCATAAAGTCAGCCACGAACTATTACGGCGCGCTTATGATAAAAGCGCAGAATTCTTTGCTCTGCCCGAAGACGATAAAATGCCGTTTTTCAGGCCGGATGGGCAACGCGGGTATACGCCATTCGGGCGCGAGCATGCGAAAGATTCAAAACATCCGGACCTGAAAGAGTTCTGGCATGTCGGTCGCGAGTTCCCTGAGGACTCCCCGCTTGCAGAAATTTATCCTCCGAATGTGTGGCCGAAAAAGCCGGAGAGCTTTCGTGATACTTTTCTTGAGCTTTTTGATGCGCTCGAAGAGGCAGGCATGGTCATGCTCGAAGCATTGGCACCCTCGCTTGATGTTCCACGTGATTTTTTCCGCGATATGGCGACAAATGGAAATAGCATTTTGCGCCTGTTGCATTATCCGCCCGTCCCCGATGGCGTAAATCCAAATGCTATTCGCGCTGCCGCCCATGAAGATATTAATCTGATTACTATTCTTGTTGCCGCAAACGGAAGCGGGCTAGAGCTTCTTGACCGTGACGGCAACTGGTTACCGGTTGAGACGGACCCGGACAATCTTATCGTCGATGCGGGCGATATGTTGGCGCGCGTTTGCAATGACAAAATACCGGCGACCACGCACCGGGTTGTTAACCCTCAAGATGGTACCAATGAATCGCGCTATTCGATGCCGTTTTTCATGCATCCACATTCAAACGCAGTTCTTTCCTGCATCGAAAGCTGTAAGGGCGAAGGCGCAAAATACGAAGACATCACAGCGGATGAATTCCTCAAACAGCGCCTTCGCGAAATCGGGTTGGCGTAACGCCTAATCGCAATGCCAACAGGTTTCGCCAATCGGACTACCGGGCGGCGTTTCGGGGGCATTCACAACCGGCAAGCGCGCAGGCGCAGGTCGTTCGAAATGCCTATCTATATTGGCGATCAACCACTCCCGATGGGCACGCTCGACCGTTTGTCCTTCTAACAGGCCGGGTGCAATTCTGGTACGCAAGCCTTTGAGATAAAGATCAATGATGGCCTGAACATCTGGCGTTGCGACTTGTCCGCCACCAGAAGAAAGGCCAACCGCCGCCGCTTGTATTTCACCGGCCGCAGCGCTTCCGCCACTCATGTTAATCAGTGTAGAAATATACCGGGTTTGAACGCGATGGGCGATTGCCTGTTTTCTCGCCGTATTTTGTGACGCGAATATGGTGCGCTCAATTTCTTGTAACACCTCCAACAAGCCAAGATTTTCCTGATTCCGGCTTTTGTAATCGACGAGGCGCGCGGCGCGGTCAGGATGCAACAAGGCACCGAGGCTAAGGGTCGCTGCGCTATCGGCTGCGGCAAGCAAATCGAATACAGGCCCGGTATTGCCAGCAAACGCTTCGGTCCTATCGGCCGATCCGAAGCCGCCAAGCGGCGGCGAAATCATATTGACCACATCATCAGAAAGAGTAAGTGCGGATGGGTCCAACGTTTCGCTTAGTGCTGCCAGCGCCGCACGCTGCACCTCATCAGAAACTGGCTTAGCCGCCTCAAGGTCATCCCCGTTCGATTTATAGGTGAAATCATACCCACCGACCAGCTTCGCGGCGGCTGCAATTTGGTAACGATGATACAAATAAATCGGTACAATTACGGCGCGGAGTTCCGCCATTGAGCGGCCTGATTTGATGACGTGGGGGCCAAATTGATCGAGCGCGATTCTGCGTACGGCCATTGTGTCCCGCAGCGCCTTGACCGCGTCTTCACCATTGTCCCAAACACTTCCATAGGGGTTGGCGGTCGCGACGCTGCGCCCTTCGCTATCACCGACAAAGCGAAGCCCGCTCGAATAGGTCTCGTCGATGATTTTGCTCAGCTCCTCCGGTTCGTCGGCTTCATCTGGGAACTGAGCATATAGCCAGGTGGCCGCCGCTTTATCCCACGCGCCAATACCTTGATCATATGCGCTCGAAAGGTCGAGCGAGCCATCATCACCCACCGTTACCAAGGGTGCGGGATAATCCATGACGGACGCACGATCATTTGTTGACGCCGCAAAATTATGCGCAAACCCTAGTGAATGGCCGACCTCATGGGCTGAAAGCTGACGAATGCGTTTGAGGGCGATATTTACCGGATCATTTTCGCCGCCGGTGCCGGAATTTGCCGCCCCTACCAGTCCCTCAAAAATCATTCGGTCTTGCCGAACACGCTGGCTTCCTAGAATTACGCTGCCTTTAATCATTTCCCCGGTGCGCGGATCTGAGATTCCGCCGCCATATGACCACCCCCGCGTTTGACGATGGGTCCAGGAGATTACGTTGTAACGGGCGTCCCGTGGGTGAGCCCCCTCTGGCAATGGCTCGACGCGGAATGCATCTTCGAACCCGGCGGCTTCAAAGGCCTCGTTCCACCAAGACGCGCCCTCAATTAGAGCATTGCGAATTTGCGGGGGCGCACCGGGATCTACATAAAAGACAATCGGATTTATCGCAGGACTCGTCTCTTCGCTCGGATCCTCTTTTTCTAATCGGTAACGCCGGGCATAAGTTTGAATGATTGGCGCATCAAGTGGTGCCGAAAAATCATAATACGGAACATCAATCACCCCCGAACGCGGGTCAAAAATTCGTGGTTCATAACCATCATCGGGCAACCGAACCAACGAATGATGCACGATCAAGGTGACGGAGCGCGCGTCTGCAGCGGTCGAGCGTACCTCCCGGCCCGGTTCATCACTGACCAGCGTCATATAGCTGTCGAATTCCGCATTGTCGGGAAACGCAAAAACGTTCTCGGTATCCGGGAAAGTCCGGTCCGCAGCAATTGTATAGTGCCCGCCTTTGGGGTGCGCTTTCAACGCCGCCTGAACGCCCAACCCATCGCGCGTGAGAAAGCCCGAAATATCGACAAGCATCTCACCATTCGGACCCGTCTCGATAACATTACCAGCCCACAAAAACGAACGCGCAAAGGACTCGCGCACGGCCTTTCGCTCAAGTGGGTTCTCGGAGCTGGCCCGATAGGTCCAATTTTCCTGCTCTACGACCAGTTTTGCCCCGACTTTTCGGAAGGCGACGATCACGCCGCTCTCAAAAAGCCCGCGGTCGAGGCCGATCGGGTTGGACCCAAGGCCAGAGGTCAGGCCAGATGCATAGATTGCACGCAGCGATACGCCATCGTCATCTGCGGTTGGGAATTGTGCCAAAACGCGGCCCGCATCGGGGTCGGTGAATAGCGTCAAAAACCCGTCCTGGCGGGTCATGTTCTTGGCTGCATCGGGTGTCCAATCGCCGCTCTTTTCAGGTGCCGCAGGCGCAGCTGCCTCTGTTTCCGGCGCGGGAGTCGCCCCACTATCAGCAGTATTTTTACCGCAAGCGGCGAGTAAAAGAGTGGCAGACAAAAGAACCAAAAACCGACGCATTGATTGAATTCTCCAAGTAATGTTCGGCATCACGCTGCCGGATTTCTTTCCGAAAATCAAAGCGGGTCCGATATTTTGCACTGCGTACAACATTTGCGTCGCAGCACGCAGCCCTATATTTGGTGCTTGTGCAACGCAGATGAGAGAGTTTCGAAAGTGAAGTTTACCGGTACCAAGGATTATATCGCCACCGAAGACCTCAAAGTCGCCGTGAACGCGGCTGTGACGCTGGAACGCCCCCTATTGATCAAGGGCGAGCCAGGAACCGGTAAAACCGTCCTAGCGGAAGAAGTCGCCAAGGCGCTTGGTGTGCCGCTATTGGAATGGCACATCAAATCGACCACCAAAGCCCATCAGGGCCTCTATGAATATGATGCGGTGGCGCGGCTTCGCGATGGCCAGCTCGGGGAAGAGCGCGCCCGCGACGTGCGCAATTACATCAAGCGCGGCAAGCTATGGGAGGCATTCGTCGCGGATGAGCGCCCCGTCCTCTTGATCGACGAAATCGACAAGGCGGATATCGAGTTTCCTAACGACTTGCTGCAAGAGCTGGATCGGATGGAATTCTTCGTTTACGAGACCAACGAAACGATCCGCGCCAAACAGCGCCCGATTGTGATCATCACCTCTAATAACGAAAAAGAACTTCCTGACGCATTTTTGCGCCGGTGTTTTTTCCACTACATCAACTTCCCCGATGCAGACACCATGGCCGATATTGTCGAGGTCCATTTCCCCGGCATCAAGAAACGTCTTGTCGCCGATGCCATGAAAGTCTTTTACGAAATGCGCGAGGTACCGGGCCTCAAGAAAAAGCCGTCTACCTCGGAATTGCTCGACTGGTTGAAACTCCTGATGGCAGAAGACCTGCCGGGAGATATCTTGCGCGACCGCGATACCCGCAAAGCCATTCCGCCGCTTCATGGGGCGCTGTTAAAGAACGAGCAGGATGTTCACCTATTTGAACGCCTTGCCTTTCTCGCCCGCCGCGAAGGCGCTTAACCCTTGCGAGAGGTCACGCATCAAATAGACGCGAATGGCCTCTCTCATTTTGTGCGCGATATCGGCGAGGAAAATGCACCCGCCGCTATTTTGCTGCATGGGTTTCCGGACTCCTCTGCCGTTTGGCAAAAAGTGACGCCGCTTCTCGTCTCAGCCGGTTTTCGTGTTCTGGCACCGGACTTGCGCGGTTTCGGGCGAACCGACATGCCCGCAAAGGTCGCTGACTACGATATCGCGACAGGTGCCCTGCCCGATATTCTCGCGCTGATGGACAGACTAAACATTTCAACCGCCCATATCGCGGGGCATGATTTTGGCGCGCCTGTTGCGTGGATGTTAGCGGCACAACACCCGGACAAATTCAAAACGCTGACGGCACTTTCTGTTGGTCATATGCGCGCATTTCTAAGCGCAGGGGCGGAACAAAAATGGCGCAGCCTTTATATGGTCTATCATCAATTTCGTGGCCTATGTGAAGCGACATACAAGTTCAATGACTGGGCTCTGTTGCGGAAACATTGGTCCGCACATGGCCATATTGACGAAGCAATATCGCTTTTGAGTAGACCCGGACGCCTAACCGCAGGGCTGAACTGGTATCGCGCCAACGCATCGATTGGCCGCATGCTCAATCCGCCAAAACCTGACAGCCGTGGTGAAGAGATTGTCCGTATTCCTACAATTGGGATTTGGAGCAGCGGTGAAAAATACCTGACGGAAACGCAGATGATCAATTCCGCCAAATATGTGGACGCACCATGGCGCTACGAGAAAATTGAAAATGCGAGCCATTGGATCCCCTATGACGCGCCGGATGCACTCGCGAAAATTATGGTAGAGCACTGGCGTTTACACGCTTAAGTAAACGCCCCTTCCCACACCCACAAAAAGCCCTTAGACTTTTCAACCAGTACTGCGTGGAGGGGTCCCGGGGCATGGATGCATTTTTTGGCGCGCTGCCTATCTTGTTGATTTTGTTGTTTATTTTGTCTCGCAACTGGAGCAATAAACAGCGTCACGCCGAATTGGTCGCGAAATTCACGAAAATCCAGAAGAAACGAAAAAGCCGCGTTATCGCAATCGTCCATCGGCAGGAACCGATGGGCATGCTCGGCATTCCAATGCTGCGCTATATCGATTTGAACGATGCCGAAGATGTTCTTGATGCGATCCGAAAAACGCCGCCGAACAAACCGCTTGAGTTTATCCTGCACACGCCGGGCGGGCTTGTCCTCCCCGCCGTACAGATTGCGCGGGCGATAAAAGCCCATCCGGGTCGGAAAACTGTATTCGTCCCGCATTATGCAATGTCTGGCGGAACGTTGATCGCGCTCGCCGCAGACGAAATCGTTTTGAGTGAACATGCAGTGTTAGGCCCGATTGATCCGCAAATCGGCGGGCTTCCTGCCGCATCCGTTGTTCGCGTTGCATCAGAGAAACCTATTCAGAACACGGATGACTATACGCTTGTGCTTGCGGATGTGGGCGCAATGGCGATCAATCAACTGGAAAAAATAGCGCGTGAGCTTTTGACCGGTACAGTCTCGGAGAACGCGGCCGTAAGCATTTCGCAACAATTGTCATCGGGCCGCTGGACCCATGATTACCCAATCGCCTATGGCGAAGCGAAAGAAATCGGCCTTAATGTCTCGCGCGACATGCCAAAAGAAATCATGGAGATGATGGCCCTCTTCCCCGATAGCCTTAAGCGCACCAAAAGTGTCAAATATATCGAGGACGAACCCAATGCCGCATTACAGGGGCCAAACCGGGTCACGTTGACCGGCCTACAGCCCCAACCCGGTGCCCGCAGTTACAGCTATGGGCCGTGGAACCCCAAAGAACTTAAAGCCAAACCTGAAGAGAAGCGCTCGCCGTTCTGGCGTCGTGATCAGTAACGCCGTCAGACGAAAAAGGAAGCCGCATGTATCCTGTTAGAATTATCGCTCTCGCTGGCATTGTTGCTGCGACGGCTTGTGCGACTACGCCCGGTAACGAAACTGCCCTCTTCCCGCAAAATCATAGCTACACGGAAGAATTGGCTGACCTTTCTCGAATTGAGATGACGGAACGCTTTGCGTTTGAGCGGCAATCATCAAACCTTGATGGCGTCGCGGTTTCGGTGGCGTGGAAACCCTCTGGCCATGAAACTCACTTTAAAAATCCTGAGCGACCATCCAAGCGGATTTACAACGAAGAAGCCGACGAAAACGGAACCATTTTTGAAATTCAGAACAGTATGACACCGCCCGGTTGGCGCGATGAGTCAACCGCGATGTTTCATATTGAAAGCGGACTTCGTTGTCCGGTAGTCATCAAGCTTGAATCGCTGAGCCGACAATATGACCTAACGCAGATTGTTCATTTCGACGAAACCAATCGCAATGTGGCCTGCGCTTATCTGGATAATGCGAGCGGTGGGCAATTCAATATTTTTGCAAGCCACTGGCCAGATATCACCCAAGAAGAACATGCGATCGGCGCGGTGTCGGCTATTTTTGATGCCCATAACGTCATTGAGGAAATGGAGGTCCTTGTCGCAACAATCACTTTATCGGATGAGGAAGAAGACGCTGAACTTTTTGCGGGCCTGGAATTACCGCATGTTATCGGGTTTAAGGTTTCAGATGATGCAGGCACGCATGCTAAAACAGCACTTTGGGTCGTAAAAACCTTGGATTGGCACGTCAAAGTCCGCGCGACTTTTGGGCTGAATGACGAAATTTCCGAGCTGATCGCCGCGCTTTATTTCGCGACGTCACATCTCGATGTTCGCGGAAAAAATTTAGAAAATCCCGTCGCGCCGGGCGTGGATGTTTAATATCCACGCCTTTTAGAATTGCGATATTTAGAGACCGCGACCGGCAATTTCGATACGGGCGGCGGCACCATAAAGCGTCGATGCAGCGCCTTCGGTTTTCTCGGCGGTCAGCCCATCAAACGCCGTCAAGGCAACATCGATTTGCTCTTGCGCTAAATTGATCGCCTCAGTTGCGTTCATATCGTTGGTTTTGACACCAGCAAGGATTTCACGCGACGCAATCAAAAATCCGTAGGCGTCCTGATATTCATGCGCATTCGTGATAAGCCCATCATCCTCGACGCCAATGTCATATTCGTCTGCTGCCGTCCGAACGATTTTGGACACGGCCAAAAGTACATTGGCAACGCTTGTGTCGGGCGCGTGCGCGTCGAGCGCGCGGACGACGGCTTCATAACCGGGCTCAATTTCTCCTCGGGCGTCAGCCGCTGCAGCAAGGTCTCTTAGTTCCTGCGCCATGCCGGGCTTTTTCCGCGCATCGAATGCGGGGGCAAGTGACGCATAGAGTTCACTTTCCGGATGTTTGACATGCATGAGCGCCATATCGATGCTGCCTGATCCGTAAAGTTCATGGAATGCAATCAGATGGCCGCGGGCCAATCCCAATAGATGAAGATAGGCAATATCACTCGAAGCAGGATCGCCGGTCAGCGCTTCGCCTTCGCTCTCGCCACCCTCACTTTCACCGCCTTCGCTCTCACCACCTTCGCTCTCACCACCTTCACTCTCGCCGCCCTCGCTCTCACCAGCGGCAGTCGCGCCGGCTTCGCTTTCGCCCGCTGCGTGGGTGCTGTCATGTCCGGCTTCCCCTTCGCCCTCGGTGTCGCCTTCACCACCACACCCTGCTAGGGAAAGCGCACTTACGGCCGCGAGCGTCGAGAGCCCGGTCATTAATTTAAGACGTCTAGTCATTTTGCCACTCCAGATTCGATGGGCGCATGATATAGAAACCGCCCCTTGATGCAATTGATTATTAGGAACAAAGTCTATGCTCCATATAAATGGCGTTTTGACCCCGGATGAATGCCGCGCCATTCGCGATGCTTTAGCGGACGAAACCGTATGGCGCGACGGACGGGATACGGCCAAAGGGCATGCACGCGCCGTGAAGGAAAACCTTCAAGGGGACCTAAGCAAACCAACGGTTAAAGGTGTCATCGGCAAGATTGAGGCGGCGCTCAAGGAGAATGAGACATTTCAGGCCGCAGCCCAGCCAGAAAAAATCGCCAGAATTGCACTCAACCAATATGGCACCGGCATGTCCTATGGTGACCATGTGGATGCCGCATACATTCACGATACCCGAACCGATTTGTCCTTTACGCTTTTTCTGAGCGCGCCCGAAGAATATGAAGGCGGCGATCTGGTCATTCAGAATGCTGGCCATGATGACGCGATCAAAGGCCCAGCCGGCAGTTTGCTGCTTTACCCGTCAACCGCCGTACATCGGGTGGAACCGGTCAAAAGCGGCAAGCGCCTCGCCTGTATAGGTTGGGTCAAAAGCCGCATTCGCTCGCGCGAGCAAAGAGAGATGTTGTTTGAATTGGAGACAGCGCTTGCAGATCTTAGGGCGGTCAATGCGCCCGCGCCGATCTACACGCGCCTGTTAAACTTGCGGAACAATTTGCTCCGGCATTTCGGCGATTAAAAAGCGCCAGCCCGATTGGGCCGATGCTTCCCTCCCTTAGAACCAATAGCTCTTGCGTAGGCGTTGCACGAAAAGCGGCACCGAAGACGGTTGCATATCGACCGTCCAGTCCACGGTACTACGTGTTGTCGCCTGATAGGATTCAAGTTCGATCGCATAACCCGCTGCTTCGACCCGGACCCATAGCCGGCCCGAATCAGAGCGTGCTGGAACCCCTGCATGAATAATAATCGAATTGCCGCGCTGGCGGACCGTACCGCCAGAGGTCCGGAAGAGATTCCACGTTTCCTTCGTGTCTTCATTATGAAGACGACCGCGCAATGTACCTTGCCTGATCATCGAATCGATATCGGCCGGCAAACCTTCCGGAAAGTTTATTGTCAGGTGCACATCATATTTCGCACCGCCCCGACGGTCTTGAACCGGTATGATTGTCGCCTGCGAATAGCTGGCTTTGTAAATGCGTCCGCCGCCGACAGATGCTTCGCGGCTCGTCGTGGTCGCCGGTTCAAGCCCCGGCAGATTGTCGTTTATGCCCTGCAGACCGCCTGCGAGGTTTGAAGGTATCGCGGTCATCAAGACTGCGAGCAGGCCAAACCCCTGTGCAAATGCACCTTGGCGTGTGATCGGCTGAAAATAGAAAACAGAACCGGCACCGACGGCCGTCAAACCGACAACCACCATCCACAACGGAATAGTGCCAAAACCAAATGCAGATGCGAGCTGCACGACCCATTGGTTAATTGTGTAGAGCGCTGACGCCTCGCCAGATTGCTGGAAATCAGTAACGAGCGCTGCGATGATCCCCGCAGATCCGGAGAGCGCAAGCCCCGCAATGTCCGATAGTCCAAACTCCCCCGGCGCTTTCACGCCCTGCTTTACTCCATACGGCATCAATGTTCTCCCTGACGAAATCCCCAAGTCAGAGTTAACCACAAAATTACGAAAGGTTTAAGGCAATTTGTGAAGTCCGCTCAAATGAAGCGCTTTACAGATCCTCTGTTGGCCGTTCGGGACGCAATCCGCCAAAATCAACACCGAACAGATGTTCGATGCTGGTCCGAGAAAGCTCATGCTTTACAAAGTCATAGGCGGTTACATTGAGAGCCTTGATTGACATTCTCTCGATCTGAAGGCCGTCGCCTTTTTCGTTCGGCGTGACGTCCACATCCAAAAGATTGATGCAGGCGAGATCCTGTTCAAACGCAGAAATCGTTGCCAGCCCGCCACCACAGGCCCAGCCTAAGGTAATTCGGTTTACCCCTTCATGCGCAACGATAAGTGCCGTTTTCCAATCCTTGGTGAAGACCAACTCTTCGATCGCTGCGGTGATCCGCTTTTCCGCTTCCGCAAAAGTTTCGCCGTCAGGTAGAAAACATGCGTTTTCTTCTTCTGCGTTATCAAAACCATAGGCCAAACGCGCCGCCAATTCATCGCGTGACTTGGCCTTGATCCAACCGCTTTTGACCTCTTCCAAACCCTCATGCGCGATCAGTTCAGGCGCGTCCTCAATGCCGGAAAGAACGATCTCGGCGGTTTGCTTTGTTCGCGGCAGGCCAGAATAAACGGCAATATCGAATTGCGCATTTTTAAGGGCATCGCGGGCGGTTTCGGCCTGGCGTCTGCCTTCATCGGTCAGGTCCACCATACGCGGGTCCGTCAATTCCGAGTCGAAATAATCTACATGACCGTGGCGCATTAAATATATGCGTCGTCTTCCGGTACTCGTCATTAAACTGCCCTGTCTTGATTTGCGTGATCTCTATTTCCTTTGGGGCATAGCGAAAACTTCCTGCAAGCACCAGCCTCGGAAGCGCCCAGGCAGCTGAGTTTGTGGAAATTGGCTGTAAAGGCTCGCCAGTTTGGCAAACGAGTGATAAAGTTACTTCTCAGTGAGGTCTGGGGAACTGAGGGGACGATAGTGGCGATGGCGTTTCGTTCGCCTATTTATCTCGCTGGCGCGTTTTTGCTGCTGGCGATTGGATTTTCAATCTATTTCAACGTTGCCGTCCGCGTAGACAGCAGCGCTGCTAAGTTTCGTTTTGAACAATTGATGAATGAAGGCGCGCAGGCACGCGCCGCCCGGCATGGTGTCCGCGCTTTGTCATTGCTGCGCAATGAAGGACATACATCAGATGAGCTTGCGCCTTTGATGCTCGATGTTGCTGATGCGAAGACCGCGCGGCGGCACTTTGAAGACGCCGCCTCTTTATATCGCGACGCATTGGGCACCAAAACTGCGCAATCTTTTACGGCGCGAGAACGGCTCCGCTACGAAGACAAATTAGCGCGCGCGTCGCTATGGTCAGGCGATATTGAAGCATCGGTCGCCATTTACGCTTCTTTCCTTGAACTCGCAGGCGACGATGCGGCGCGCGGCGGGTTTGAAACCGGAAAATCGATTAGCGCCCAATACGCCAAAGCCGTTGCCAATGCTGCCCCCCTGTTCACCGCCGCATTGAACCATGCGCACCCCTATCAACCGACGACCGGCACCCGCGAAACGCAACTTGCTGCCGCCAATAATATGGCCTCGCTCGGTGCCTTTTTTGCGACGCGTGAGGACGGGAATTACGCCGCTGCCGGCCTTTTGTCGTCTGCCTATTTCATCCGCTCCAAACTACAAGGCATTGAACATCAAGACACGGTTCAGCTTACGCTGATGCTTGGACCGGTCTATGCCAAAATGGGCCGGCTTGATGACGCCGAAAAATTATACCTCAAGGCATTCCATGCGCAGGAACAACTCAAAGGCGCGAACAGCCCTGATCTAAGCCTTTATATCCGCCTACTGAGTAGCGTCTATGAACAACAAGGCCGCCTGACAGAGGCACAAGCCCTTCAGGAACACATGCGCAATTTGTTCCGCGATGCATTCGGCGCACAGCGTTATGCGGCTAATCGTGAACGCGACCGACGCGAAGACATGAACCGGCCTGTGTCGCAATATTTTCTTCTTGATGCAGATTATGCGCCGACGGACCTGACCTCCGCTTCGGAATATTCTGTACCAACGGCGAAATCGCCAAATATAGACGAGATGAAATTACGTCTGGCACCGGATCCGGAATCCGATCCGCGCGAGGCCAACCTGCCGGCGCGGCTTGCGCAACTTATTTCCCTTTGCCGCTCTGAATCCGGCGAGCGTTTGTCGCTGCGCTCCGGCTACCGGTCTTATAAAACCCAATACGGTCTTTATGAACGCATCGGCTCGCTCGGCACGGTCACCCCGCCCGGCATGTCCGAACATCAAACCGGTCTCGCAGCAGATATAAACGTCAATGGCCGCTTCATGCGCCAAAGCGATCGCAGCTATCAGTGCTTCGAAGAGAACGCCTATCGGTTCGGTTTCATTCTCTCCTATCCGCCCAATAATAATTACCTGCCGGGTGAAGACACCTACGAGCCGTGGCACTGGCGCTATGTCGGCGTCAGCACCGCACGGCTTTATCGCGAGGCAGGCCCGCAGCATAAACCCCAGGAATTTCTGGCTGCCCTTCCCTGCTATCAGGAGCGCGCGGCGAACGGAATTTTCCCCAATGTTGGTGAAGAAGATATCTGCCTTTCGTCAAAGCCCCAGAGGACAGCCATGGCGACTGAAAAAGACGCTATGCAACCAGACGCTGAAATGTCTCAAGAGGATGACAAGTCGGCCCGTATCTTGAATAAACTCCCGGCAGCACCGTCACCGCGTTAAAGCAGAATTGTGGATTGGTGCACCACGGGCCGGATGGGTACATGCAAGATAAAAACAGCGCATTTTCAATCGCGCGTATTGCTTATGTTGGGGGCGACAAAGAAGCATTAGAAGCGTTGGCATCTGCGTTTGCAGATGCAGGATATTCCCTTGTCTCACATGAAGACGCACAGAAGGCCGATATCGGCCTGATAGACCTGCGCGGGAAACAACTTTCGAGCAAAAAGGCACAGGCGGTCGCGGGTCAATTGCGTAAATCCTCGCCGGATTCCTCAATCCTGATCTTGATAGATCCCTATATTGATGCGACTGCGCGCAAGGCCCTGCGTCGGCATGGTGAGTTGGTAACCATACTTACAAAGCCCGAGGGGCTTATTGAACGGTGCCGACAGATTTTGCGGCTGAGAAACATCGCTGAGGAAACGGGCGAACGATTGAAATCGCTTGCAACTTTAAGCCGATTAAATGAATTCCCGCCGATTGCTGCGCCATCAACGCCGCTCAGGGTTTTAATCGCTGGCGAGGCGGGGCCAACTGCCCTTGCGGCCATCAATGCCCTTAAGCCCATATCGGAACAGTGCGTTTGCGTTTTCTCTGCGGGGCAAGCCCTGCGCGCAATAGAAAATTCAAAATTCGATTGTGCGGTTTTTCTACCGACGCGGGAGAACGACCCATTGATGAGTCTTGCCCGTGCGCTGCGTCGCCATCCAAAACACGCAAGCATGCCGATTATCTTTCCGCTACCCGACCCCGATGACATGGCCGTTTTCGTAGAACGCGGTGCATCGGACTTTATTCTGACCGATCACGTAGCGGCGGATCTTGCGCCAAAGGTACAATTGGCGACGCGCCGGACCCGATTGCTGAAGTCAATGCGGCGGTTTTTAAATAGCTGTGTCGGCGAAGGCGTGCGTGACGCGGCGTCTGGTGCCTTCACCACGAACTTTTTAACCGAACATGGGTCGCGGATTTGTGCCCGTGCGGATCAAACCGATCACCAGCTCTCGATGATTGTCCTACGGTTATACAGTAGCGCCAAAGGCTCAGGCGAACCTGAACCGGGACGAAGAGCCCTGCATCAGGCTGCACGGCTTATCAATCGTGTCACGCGCGCTGAAGATCTGGTCGCGCGCATTGCCAATGATACGTTTCTTGTTCTTGCCCCGGCCACAAATGAAGGGGAAGCAACCAAAACCGCTTTGCGTATTCAGGGCGTCATCGAAAACACCGTGTTTCGGAGCGCCAATGACGAACTTCTCTATGGGATCGAAGTGGACATCGCCGCTTGCACACGACCGCAAGGGCTTTGCATCGAAGAATCCGTAGCCTTCGCTCTTGCAACCTTGCGCGAATATCCATCCGGCCAGGTGCAGAGCAGTTAGGCTTTTTCGGCGATTTCCGCGATCATCCCGGCAATCTTGCGCGCACCGCGCAAGCGTGCCTTGTCGTCTGCCCATTCCTGACGGAATACGAATTTCTGATCGGGGCGCAGTTTGACGTCTAAAGGAGAGGTCGAAACAAATTCAATCAGACCCGCCACATTTGCAAATTGATCATTGCGGAAGCTGATCACCGCGCCCTTTGGTCCTGCATCGATTTTCGCGATACCGGCCCGGCGGCAAATGCCCTTGATCGCGACAATCTCCAGCAATTGGTCGACCTCGCGCGGCATAGGCCCGAAACGGTCAACCAGTTCGGCACCAAATCCGTCAATCTCGTCTTGCGTTGTCATATCCCCAAGACGGCGATAGAGCGCCATTCGGACATCAAGATCGGTCACATAGGTTTCGGGGATCAACACCGACGTACCAAGATTGATTTGCGGCGACCATGCCTCTTCGCCCACAGAGCCGCCTTCGCGCAGCTCCGCAACGGCTTCTTCTAGCATGTGCTGATAAAGCTCGACCCCGACTTCCTTGACATGGCCCGATTGCTCCTCGCCCAAAAGATTGCCCGCACCGCGAATATCGAGGTCGTGGCTCGCAAGCGTGAAGCCCGCCCCAAGAGTATCGAGCGACTGCATGACTTTAAGGCGGCGTTCCGCAGCCGGTGTCAATTTCCCGCGCGCCGGCGTTGTTATATAAGCATAGGCGCGTTGTTTCGATCGGCCCACCCGGCCCCGCAATTGGTAAAGCTGACCAAGGCCAAACATATCAGCGCGATGAATCAGAATTGTATTCGCCGTTGGAATATCGAGACCCGACTCGATAATTGTGGTCGAAACCAAGACATCAAACTTGCCTTCATAAAACGCAGTCATGATATCTTCGAGTTCGCCCGCGCCCATTTGTCCGTGTGCCACTTTATATTTAAGCTCCGGCAATTGCGTGCTCAAAAACTCGGTAATGTCGTCGAGATCTTTGATCCGCGGCGCAACGTAAAAACTCTGGCCGCCCCGATAATGCTCTCGCAATAATGTCTCTCGCGCGACAACCGCATCAAACGGCCCGACGGTCGTTCGTACGGCGAGACGGTCAACCGGCGGTGTCGCAATCAATGAAAGATCACGAATGCCGCTCATGGCCAGTTGCAGCGTGCGCGGAATTGGCGTCGCCGAAAGGGTCAGAACATGGGTGTCTGCCCGGAACTCTTTGAGCCGTTCTTTGTGTTTGACGCCAAAATGCTGTTCTTCATCAACGATCACAAGACCAATATCGCGGAACTTGATCGTCTTTTGCAAAAGCGCATGTGTGCCAACGATAATATCGACCCGGCCATCGGCGAGACCTTCTTTTGCGGCCTTGGCATCGCTCGCACTGACCATACGAGAGAGCTGGGCGACATTCACCGGAAAGCCCTTAAAACGTTCGGCAAAATTCCGGTAATGCTGGCGCGCGAGCAAGGTCGTTGGCGCAATCACGGCGACCTGTCGCCCGGTCATCGCCATCACAAAGGCCGCGCGCAGTGCCACTTCGGTTTTGCCGAACCCGACATCGCCGCAAACCAGCCGGTCCATCGGCTGGCCCTTGGCGAAATCTTCGATCACATCGGCAATCGCATTTTCCTGATCTTCGGTCTCCGCATAGGGGAAGCGTGCGCAGAATTCGTCATAGGTGCCTGTTGCCGGGGTAACGACCTCGGCATGGCGCATCGTCCGCTTCGCGGCAATCGCAATGAGTTGCTCCGCCAGCATTTTGATGCGCTCGCGCATCTTCGCCTTACGGCCCTGCCACGCAGCCCCGCCGAGTTTGTCGAGTTGTACGCCCGCATCGTCAGAGCCAAACCGCGATAGCAATTCGATATTCTCAACCGGCAGAAACAGTTTGCCGCTCGCATATTCTAGATGCAGGCAATCATGAGGTGCGCCCTGCACTTCGAGCGTTTGAAGGCCCTGATAGCGCCCAATGCCGTGCTCCACATGCACAACGAGATCACCGAGATTAAGGCTCGATGCTTCAGAGAGAAAATTCTCGGCCCGTTTTTTACGCCCCCGCCGGACAAGACGATCCCCGAGTATATCCTGCTCTGAAATAAACGCCGCATCCGGCGTTTCAAAACCGGCTTCAAGACCTAAGACTGCCGTCATAAAGTTGGTTTTGGATTTATTTACCGCAGACCAGTTCTCTGCATGCGGGATATCATTGGGGCTTGATACAGCACCATGATCGCTCAAAACCGTCCGCATACGGTCTGCCGATCCATCCGACCAGCAGGAAATGATAACTTTCTTGCCGCCCGTCATCAGCGATTTTGCATGATCGCTGACCGCGTCAAAGACGTTGATTGTTTCCGCTGCGCGTTCAGCCGCAAAACTCCGCCCTAGTTTTGCGCCGAAATTATAGCCGCGTGTGTTCTCGGGCGGTGCAAATGGCGAGAGCGGCCGCAAATTCACATTGAACATCCAGCCTTTCCATTCGTCGTCGGAAAGGTAAAGCGCTGAGGGCTCTAACGGCCGATAGACTGGCGCTGCGAAATCGCTATTGCGCGGCTTGGTGGTTTTTGCGTCTTCGGCCCGCGCATCATAATGATCGGTGATCGATGCTAAACGCTCATCAACCGCTTCTTCGGCAAGGTGATCCATAAATACGAGCGAGTCGCCGATAAAATCGAACAAGCTATCCATACGCTCATAGAACAAGGGCAGCCAATGCTCCGCACCCGCATGGGTTCTGCCGGCGCTGATGGCCTCATAGAGCGGATCGTCCCCGGCTGGGCCGAAAGCCGCGATAAAGCCTTTACGAAAGCGCGAAATCGTTTCGTCGGAAAGCAAGACCTCGCTGGCCGCCGCAAGGGAAAAGCCGGATAGCTGTTTCGTCGTCCTTTGGGTTTCCGCATCAAAGGCGCGGATGCTTTCAAGGCTGTCACCAAAAAAGTCGAGCCTGACCGGTTCATCGGCACCGGGCGGGAAGATATCCACAAGCCCTCCGCGCACGGCATATTCGCCGGGTTCGCGAACAGTCGATGAACGCGCATAGCCATTGGTGCTCAGATATTGTGTTAGCTTATCAAGCGGCATCAATGCGCCCGGCGCGAGTGACAAGGCCGCATTGGCGATAATTTCTTTCGGCGGTGTTTTTTGAACGGCTGCATTAACCGAGGCGACCACAATGAATGCGCCTTCCGCCCGGGTCGAAATCGCTGCGAGGCTCGCCATTCTGCGCGATGCGGTAGAAGGCGATGGCGAGACCCGATCATAAGGAAGGCAATCCCATGCCGGATATTCGATCACCGGGATGTCTGGCGCGAAGAACTTCAGGCTCTGGACCATTGTCGCGGCGCGAGCGCCATCGCGCGCAATATGAAGGACAAGCCCTTTGCTCTTTCGTGCGGCCTCGGCAATGACGAGCGCATCCGCGCCTTCCGGCGCACCAAAAACATCAAGTCGGCCCTCAGTGCGCCAAGCCGCTTCCGCATTGATGAGCGCGACGCCGGAAGTCATTGTTTTTGATGGCTCAGCCATGAGCAAATACACCTTATCCACAACACAAAATGCGCGGCCGCCAGATTTGACGGTCGCGTCGGGGCGCAACATTTAGGGAGTTAGCGTCGAATGCGCAACTAATTGGCGATCACTTAAACGGCGCAATTTTAAATTCGCGCAGCGCATCAAGGACAGAGCCTTCGAGTTCTGGTGGCGCTTTTATGCCTTCGGTGGCCCAGGCGTATAGCTCGCGGTCATTTTGTTGTAAAAGCGCTTCAAATTGATCAAGCTCGTTTTCGCTCATAGATGGGATATTGGCCTTGGCAAAACCACCGATCAGCAAATCCGCCTCTTTAAACCCGCGATAGGTCGCAATGTATAAAAGGCGCTTGCGCCGGACGTCTGTTTCTTCTGTCATTCAATCTTCTAACGCTGTGAAATTTCATCGATCAGGTCGATGATCCGATCTGTTTCGGCATGATGTAACGCATGACCGGTATCAGGTAAAATGGTCAAATCAGCGCCTTGTATGTCTTCGGCCAATTGCCGCGAATGGATTTTCGGGCTGACGGTCGTATCTGCATCACCAGTGATGATCGCAACCGGCAGTTTGATTTCGCTATAGCGGCTTTGCTGGGCGATGATCTGGCGCTTGAGATTGGCAAGATCCTGCGCATTGGCCTTAAAATCAGATGCGCGGAACAAAAGCGGCAAACCCGCCCGATCAAAATAATTTGCCGGGGCCTCATCAGGCGCAAAAGATTCCTTTATCCCGTCCTCAGCCGATAGCTGACCATAGACCGGGATCACTAATCGTCTAAACGCGACGCCGAGAACCGGCCATTGTGAGACCTTGTTATACCACGCAATGCCGCCGGGCCATTCATGACTGACCGCCGCCAGCAAGACCAGCCCATGCATTTCGTCCTGATACTGAAGGCTATAGGCCAGCGCGACGGCCCCGCCAAAACTCTGCCCTACGACGACCGGGCGCTCCAGCCCGAGATCATCTGCCACGGATTTTATCAACCGGGCTTGCGCTGCAAGTTCATACCCATTGTCTGGCCGTGATGAATATCCCCGGCCCGGCCGATCAACCATGATCACGCGGCGGGTTTTCGCCAACTCATCCCCCAGCGCCATTTTCATATCGCGCAGATTAACACTGGCACCATGAATAAGAATGACCGGCGGCAAAGCGCTCTCGCGCGGGCCGATATCAACCACATGCATTCGCGCGGGGTTGGTCTCGACGAAGGTGCCAATCGGCGGATATTTTTTCTCGGCGCTCCACGTAGCGCAGCCAGATGCGCCAACGAGGATCAACAAAAATGTAAAAACAATGAGGAGGCTCACACGCATGAATTCTCCTCTTTAAAGGTCATTACATCTGGCCCGGTGCTGCGCTGATAATCGGGAAAAAGTCATCCGCTTTCAAGCTGGCACCGCCCACTAGCGCGCCATTGACGTTGGAAATCGCCAAGATCTCTTGCGCATTTCCCGGTTTGACCGAGCCACCATAAAGAAGTCGCGTTCTTTCAGGGGTCTTTGCCCGAATGAAATCATGCATCTCGGCGATATCTTGTGTGGTTGGCGTTAGCCCCGTGCCGATCGCCCAGACCGGCTCATAAGCCACAACGAAAACGCCCGCCGCATCGGGGAGCGAGCCTTCGAGCTGCGTGCCCACAACGGATTGGGCAATCCCGGCTTCGCGTTGTTCGCGGGTTTCGCCGACACAGATAATCGGGGTCAGACCCGCCCGCAGTGCTGCATTGGCTTTTGCTTTGACGATTTCGTCGCTTTCCCCATGATCGGCCCGGCGTTCGGAATGACCCACAATCACATGTGAGGCCCCGGTGTCGGCAATCATCTCGGCGCTGATATCGCCTGTATGGGCACCGTTCGTTTTGGCGTGACAGTCCTGCCCGCCAAATTGAATCCCCTCATCGCTGTAGGACCGGGCAAAGTCCCGCAAAATCGTCGCTGGTGGACAGATCAGGATATCGCGGTCGCCGGGCATTGAACCGCCAAACCGCTCGATCAGCGATTCGATTTCGACCCGGGCTTGGCCGATGCCGTTCATTTTCCAATTACCAGCAATCAGGGATTTCATGAGTTTCCACCTTTTTTGTTATGTCTTGGCTAACACCAAGGCGGGGTAAGCGATGACGCCTGTTATGTCTAGTATATGCGCTTTTTCCGGTGCCGTCTCGCGATCGGGAAATACAAAGCGACAACATCCCTCGCTCAGCGGTCTTGTCGAATTGGGGCACCATGTCTAGGTTACGCGCCACTTCAGCAAAAACGGCCCCAGAGGCCGATAAATCGAGGCGGTATAAATGCTTAGTCAGGTTCGCGACACGCTCAAAGGGGTGGTTGCCTATATAGTTGTCGGGCTTTTGATTGTGGCCTTTGCGGCTTTTGGCGTGCCTGAGCTTGCTAACTTCACCAGCGGGTCAACGGTTAAGGTCGGCAACGAGTCCTTTTCTCAGCAATATATCGTCAACGAGTTTGACCAGCTTTATCAGCGCCGGGCCCGCGAATCTGGCGGCGCGCTCTCGCGTGAAGACGCCATTGCCAGCGGCATGCCCACACAGGTGATCGATATGGTCACGACGCAATCGGCAATCGCGCAATATGCTGAGAAAATGAACCTTGCGATCCCGCGCGAGGCGGTTCGGGAATATCTGCAAAATAACGAGTCTTTCCAGAACCCTGCGACCGGTCAGTTCGACCGCTTGATGCTCGACACGATCTTGCAAAATAACTCGCTCACCGTTTCGGGCTTTGAACAAATTATCAAAGAAGATCTGACCCGCAGCCAATTGGTCGAATCTGTTGCCGCATCTGGCCCTGCGCCTGATCCATTTACCGAAGCGCTTTTGCTGCGCGAAACCGAGCGCCGCAATATCGCCTATATCACCGTGACCGACGAGATGGCCGGTGTCGCGGCGGAACCGACGCCCGCGGATATTGAACAGTTCTACAATGAAAATGAGAGCGTATTCACCTCGCCCGAATATCGCACATTCGACATGCTCGTCTTGCGCGATGACGATTTCCGCGAAGGGCTTGAGGTTCCCGAAGAAGAAATGCGCAGGCTTTATGATCTGGGTAAGGAACGCCTTTACGATAAGCCCGAAAAACGCTCGCTTTATCAACTGACCTTCCAGGACGAAGCCGAGGCCAATGCCGCTGTCGCTTCGCTACGTCAGGGCGAGCCATTTGAAAACCTTGCGCAAGCGCGCGGCATGACCCTAGACGCAGCGACCCTTGATGATGCAAGCGCGATTGTCGATCCGTCGGTTTCAAGCGCCGCGCTTGCCGAAGGCCTCAATGAGGGTGATGTGCCCGATCCGATCCGCAGTCTTTTTGGTTGGACCGTCATTCAGATCGCCAATATCGAACCCGCGGAAACCACGACCTTTGAGGAAGTGCGGGACGAACTCGCGGCTGATTACCTCGCGCAGGATATTCGCCGCCGGATGCAGGACGCGATCGACGAGATCGAAGAAGTCCGCGATACCGGTGCCGAGCTAGACGAGGCAGCTGAAGCCGCGGGCTTCAGTGTCGTTTCGGTTGGGCCTGTTGACCGCCTGAGCTTCGCCCCGGGCGGCGCGATCATCAGTGATATTCCCGGTGAGGTCTTAGAAGAAGCATTCAATCTCGAAGAAGGCGAACAGAGCGAAGCCCTCCGCCTTTCCGAAGATGATGGGTATTTCTTTGTCGCGCTGCGCGAAGTAACGCCGCCTGCGCTTCAACCGCTTGATTATGTTCGTGACGACGCCGAGCAACGCTGGCGTGATCGCGAACGCCGGCAGCGGATTTCAAATACCGTTACCCTCATCCGCAATGAAGTCGAAAGCGGTAAAAGCTTTGAGGAAGTTGCCGATCAATTCTCTCGTGCGCCTATCGTTACGACGATTGATCGCCGTTTCCAGAACGAAGTGATCTCGCCAAGCTTTAACGAACAGATCTTCTTTGCGAACAAAGGCGATCTTGTTTCTGCGCCCGCGGGTTCAAGTGGCGCGCAGGTCGTCGCGGAAATTCGCGCAATCGGCTATGGCCGTAATCAAATTGCGCCACAGGAAGTTGAGCAGATCCGGCAGATGTTCGGCTTTCAGCTTGATCAGGAATTGCTCGAAGCTTTTGTCTTGAGCATTCGCGATGATATGGGCGTTAAGGTCAATAATGATCAGATCGAAGCACTGTTCCGGGATGGTTACTAAGCCGCAATGAGCGTAACTCCCGATTACTCCGCGTTCGAACAAGCTTACAAGGCAGGAGAGACACAGCTCGTCGGTCGGCGGCTGGTCAATGATCTTGAAACGCCGGTTTCCGCCTATTTGAAACTTGCGGGAAACAAGAAAAATGCTTTCCTGCTTGAATCGGTTGAAGGCGGCGAAAATTTAGGCCGGTTTTCGATCATCGGTATGAAGCCTGATTTGATCTGGCGTTGCTTTGGCGAACGCTCGGAAATCAACGAAGACGCGGCCGCTGATGTAACCGCGTTCAAACCCCAGACCGGGGCACCGCTCGAAAACCTAAAGCGCCTATTGGCCGAATCCGAGCTGACGCCGCCACCGGACGCGCCGCCAATGGCCGCCGGTGTTTTCGGCTATTTCGGCTATGACATGGTGCGCCAGATGGAAACGCTTGGCGCGCGCCCGCAAGGCGGCATCGACACACCTGATGCAATCTTCATCCGCCCGACCATTGTTGCGGTCTTTGATAATATTCGGCAGGAAATTCAGCTATTTTCACCGGTGCGTCCAAACCCCGAAGTTTCCGCCCGCGCCGCTTATTCCCGCGCCTGTGAGCGCCTGTCCGATGCGATCGGCGATCTGGAGGCCCCGCTCCCTTTGCCGCCGCGCGAGAAGCAAGACACCGATATAAACACGGACGTTACCTCTAATACGTCGCCCACGGAATATGAGGGTATGGTCAAACGCGCGAAAGAATATATCAGCGCCGGTGACATTTTTCAGGTCGTTCTAAGTCAGCGCTTTTCCCGGCCATTCTCAGCGTCGCCATTTGAACTTTATCGGGCGCTGCGCCGCTCTAACCCGTCACCATTTCTGTTTTACTTCGATCTCGATGGTTTTTCGATTGTTGGATCAAGCCCAGAGATTTTGGTGCGCGTGCGCGATGGTGAAATCACCATTCGCCCAATTGCAGGCACAAGGCCACGGGGCGCAACCCCACAAGAAGACAAGCAACATGAGCTTGATCTAATGGCCGATCCGAAAGAACGCGCCGAGCATTTGATGCTGCTCGATCTTGGGCGCAATGATGTGGGGCGCTCCGCCGCAATCGGTAGCGTTCGCGTGACCGATCAATTCACGATCGAACGCTATAGCCATGTGATGCACATTGTTTCGAATGTGGTCGGGCAATTACGCGAGGGTGAACATCCGGTCGATGCGATGGCCAGTGGTTTCCCGGCGGGCACAGTTTCAGGCGCGCCGAAAATACGCGCGATGCAGATCATTGACGAGTTAGAGAAAAATTCGCGCGGCATATATGCGGGCGCAATTGGTTATTTCTCCGCCGATGGCAATGTCGATACCTGTATCGCGCTGCGAACCGCCGTGGTGAAAGATGGCGTCATGCATGTTCAGGCTGGTGCCGGGATCGTCGCGGATTCGGACCCGGCCTCAGAACAGCGCGAGTGCGAGAACAAAGCCAAAGCGCTCCTGGCCGCGGCCGAAGCTGCCCTCGCCCGCCAAGGCAATTAAGCTAAATCAGAACCGTATCTTTGGTGCGCTCGCAATTTGAACCGGTCCCGACGTGCCCATAGTGGTGAGCGCGCTGGCATAGGCCAGCTCATATCCGCGCGCACTCGCGGTCGTCAGCCACGGGCCTAATACATCAAGTGTTTCGCGGCGCGGATGGCCAATCACGACAACATAGCCCGTTTCGCGGGCAATCCGCTCTGCCAAGGCCAATTGCTTTTTCACTTCCTCGGGATCGCCAACCACATCATCAAGAAACACATCTCGCGAATAGACGCTGACGCCGATTTCTCTCGCCGCCCGGCGCACAGCCGTATCGCTGGTGGTGACGGAGTCGAGGAAGAACAATTCTTTGTGGTTGAGATAGGAAAGCAGGGTTTTCATCGCGGCGACATCGGTGGTCAGCTTTGACCCCATATGATTATTGACGCCGCTATACCCGCCAAAACGCGACAGGTTCCATTCGAGATTTTTCAAAAACTCCGCACCCGTCATACCTGACACCAGTGCCTTCGGACCGGGGTCCGCAGATCCTTGCGGCTCCATCGGCAAATGCAACATGATCTCGGCACCGCGCTGATGGGCGGCATTGGTTAGGTCGAGCGTATGTTTTCCATAAGGCAGAAACGAAAAGGTAATCGGCCCCGGAAGGTCAATCGCTTTTTGGCTTGCCCGGCGATCAATCCCCAGATCGTCGATGATAAGGATGATTTTCGGCTTTTCGGTGTCCGCCCCCAATAGATTGGTACTCCGCGGCGGGGTTAATCGCTCTGGCGGTGCCTCGCCCGCTAAAATTCTCGAAATCAGCTTTTCCCGGTCAATTTGCGCTTTATCGACGATTTTGCTCGAAACCCTGACCGGATTGGTACTCGCACTCGCCGCGGCATCTGCGCCTTTCTGCCCCAGATAGGCAGAGAGCGAGCCAACAATGACGCCCGCGAAAGCGATGGCAATCGTCGCGATAATGCCGGCATTTCCGGCATAGTCTGGCGATTTTCCCCGCTTTTTATGTTTGCGCATTCGCGTCATTCTTATCTTTGCGCCGCCGTCATCTTCATTTTTTGACTGACACCAATTCCATTCCGCGCTTGCACATGCGGGTGGTGGCGTTAAACCGTTATTCTTTGGTCACTATCACTGATTCTCGGCTCTAATGATCCTATTGATCGACAACTATGACAGCTTCACCTTTAACCTTGTTCACCTCATAGGCGAATTGGGCGAAGATACAAAGGTGGTTCGTAACGACGCCCTGACCGCCCAGGAAGCAATTGCCATGGGCGCTGAGGCGATTGTGCTTTCGCCGGGCCCATGCACCCCCAACGAAGCCGGGATCTGCCTTGATCTTGTGGATGCCGCAAAGGAATCCGGCACGCCAATTTTCGGGGTCTGCCTTGGGATGCAGTCTATTACGCAGAGTTTCGGCGGGATCATTAAGCGCGCTGGCAAGCTGATGCACGGCAAAACCTGCGAGATCATTCATGACGGCGGCGGTGTTTTTGCGGAGATGCCCTCGCCCTTCACGGCTGTTCGTTATCATTCGCTGGTCGCGGACCGGGCCAGCCTTTCGAAGGAACTGACCATTACCGCGCAAGCGGACGATGATAACGAGATCATGGCCGTGGCGCATCGGTCCTTGCCGATTGTCGGTGTGCAATTCCATCCGGAAAGCATCGCGACCGAATATGGGGCCAAAATGTTTTCGAATTTTCTGACGGATGTAAGAGCAAAATGAGTAGCTTCACACCGCATTTGGCGCGCGCCACCTCGGGGACGCCGCTGACGCCTGATGAAATGCGCGAAGCGATGAATGCGCTCTTCTCGGGCAATGCCAATGATATCGAGATTGCGGGCTTCCTTTGCGCGCTTCGGGCACGCGGCGAAACGGTCGAAGAAATCGCGGCGGCAGCACAAACGATGCGCGACCATGCGCTGAAGGTCGATGCGCCCGATGATGTCGTCGATACATGCGGAACCGGCGGCGATGGTGCCGGCACTTATAATATATCAACGGCCGCTGCACTGATCGTCGCTGGTGCGGGCGCGCGCGTCGCCAAACACGGCAATAAATCCGCCTCGTCCAAGTCTGGCTCATCTGAGGTTCTCGAAGCGGTGGGTGTCAAACTCGATATTCCGCCGGCGCTGATCACCCGCTGCATTTCCGAAGCCAATGTCGGGTTCATGTTCGCTGCCCTTCATCACAAGGCGGTCGGGCATGTGGTCAATGCGCGAAAAACCTTGGGCGTCCGTACGATGTTCAATGTGCTTGGCCCCCTATCAAACCCGGCTAGCGCCAAGCGTCAGGTCATGGGTGTCTTTGCCCGCGATCTCGTTCGGCCAATCGCAGAGGTCATGCCGCTGTTGGGCGTCACAAATGCATGGGTTGTTCACGGCGAAGACGGGCTCGACGAGTTAACGACGACCGGCAAAACCCATGTGGCCGCCGTAGAAAATGGCAAAGTGCGCGAGTTCGACGTCACCCCGGAAGATGCGGGTCTTGATCGCGCGAAGGCATCGGACCTGACTGGCGGCGATCCGGCGGAGAATGCCGTTGCGCTGCGTGACCTTCTGGACGGTAAGAAATCTGCCTATCGCGACATCTCGGTGTTGAACGCAGCAGCGGCCCTGATCGTTGCGGGCAAAGCGGACAATCTCAACGACGCCGCAAGGTTAGCGGAACAATCCATCGATAGCGGTAGCGCAAAGACAGCGCTCGAAAATCTAGTTAGAATTTCAAACGAAACATCATGACCATTCTCGACGATATTGTTGCCTATAAAAAAGACGAAGTCGCAGCGGCCAAGGCGAATATCCCGAGTGCCGCTCTTGAGACCCTTGCGCGAGATTTGGGTCCCGCACGCGGTTTCAAAAATGCCCTTGCGAAAAAAGCATCAGATGGTTTTGCGCTGATCGCAGAGATCAAAAAGGCAAGCCCATCAAAGGGGCTAATCCGTGCCGATTTCAATCCGACCGAAATTGCCAAAGCCTATGAAGCTGGTGGTGCCGCCTGTCTTTCGGTTCTGACTGACAAACCGAGCTTTCAGGGTGCGCCTGATTTTCTGCGTGAAGCCCGCAAAGCCGTATCCCTGCCGATCTTGCGCAAGGATTTTATGATCGACCCCTATCAGGTGATCGAAGCCAGAGCATGGGGTGCCGATTGCATCTTGCTAATCATGGCTTGCCTGTCGGATGCGCAAGCAAGTGAACTCATGGCCGCCGCCAAAGAATGGGGCCTTGATGTTCTGGTTGAAACCCATGACCCCGAAGAGATGGAACGCGCCAGCAAGCTGGATGCTGACCTTATCGGTATAAACAACCGAAATCTCGCAACTTTTGTCACGACGCTCGATACGACCGCTGAACTTGCGCGGCTTGCTCCGCCCACGGCCCTTTTGGTGAGTGAAAGCGGAATCTCCACCCACGCCGATCTTGTGACCCTGGCCGGTCACGGCGCGAAGGCCTTCCTTGTGGGTGAGAGCCTGATGCGCCATGACGACGTCGAAGCGGCGACCAAAATCCTTTTGGCCCCCATAAGCGCAGCCTGATAAGCGCCGCTAGATGCGTAGTCCTATGGACTACGCTACCGGCTTTTCGCCATGCCTTTTATTGATAGGCACCCGCTGAATAGGTCAGCTCGTAGCTGTGGCTGTATAGCTCGAAAACAATGCCGAACGGATCTTCGACATAGACCATGCGGTAGGGTTTTTCGCCCGGAAAATATTCTCTGATCGGCATACGTTGCTTGCCGCCCGCGGCGATGATTTTTTCAAGCAGCCCTTCGACATCCGGGTCCTGAACGGCGAAGTGAAACATCCCGTGTTCACGGAACGACAGGTTTTCTTTTGGTGCGTAATTGTCAGTAAACTCGAAAAGCTCAATGCCAATTCGGTCTGCGGTCGATAGATGCGCAATGCGCAGCTTCTTCCAGCCCGGCCCAAAAACATCCGTACACATTTGCCCTACCGCACTGTCATCTTCGACAATCTCGGTGGGCTCCATGATGGTATAAAACCCTAGAACATCCGTATAGAACTTAACTGCAGCATCCAGATCCGGAACTGACAGGCCAATATGTGAGAAGCTTCGTGGTGTTGGACGCATCGTGGTCTCCATTTCAATTTGCTGGAGACACTGAAATAGGCCCTGCTAGCGCGTATTATAAATTATTATTTGATTTATTTATGATAACGCCTACTTATGATCCATGTTGAATTCAAAATGGCTGGAAACCTTTACGGTTCTTTGTGAGACCGCGCATTTCACCCGCGCGGCCTCCCGACTGAACATGACGCAGCCGGGTGTTTCCCAGCATCTACGGAATCTAGAAGAGCAAGTCGGCCAGCCACTAATAACCAAACAAGGCAAAAGCTTTACCCTAACCCCTGCCGGGGAAGCGGTTTTTGCCATTGGCCAGAAGCGCCGCAAAGAAGAAGATGGCCTGTTCGAATTGATCACCGAGGACGACCCGCATTCCGGGGAGGTCGTCATCGCCTCTTCCGGTAGCTTTGCGATGCTGCTTTATCCAGCGTTGATAAAGGCGATGCAGAAAGCCCCTCATCTGGTCCTTAAGCTTGAAGCGACACCGCAAAACAAGATCATCGAAGGGGTTATTGGCGGTGATTTCGATCTCGGCATTGTCAGCCAGGAACCTTCGAACCCACGCATTGAGGGGCATTTTCTCGGTCGCGAAGAATTATGCTTGGTCGCACCAGCCGGGACCGCGCGCGAAAAAATCACTCTCGCTGCGCTCGACCGCCTCGGTTTTATCGCCCATCCCGATGGGTTTACTTACGCTGATGAACTCTTTCCGAAGAATTTTCCAACCAGCTATGCCGGGTCAGAATCGCTTCGCATTCGCGCCTATATCAATCAGATAAGCCAGATTCCTTCGCCGGTGGCCGAAGGCATTGGCTACACGCTTCTTCCCCGAAGCGGGGTCGATAGTTTCCCGAACCGCGATAAGCTAGAGGTCCTGCCTCTTGAGCACAGCTGCCACCATGATCTGTGGTTGATTCAAAAGCTGGGCCGACAGATGCCCCGGCGGGCAGACAATGTCGCCAATCTTATTCGGTCGGTCTCAAAAGGCCTCAGCTCATAAAGACCCGCATATCCAACTAGGAGTTGACGGGGAAAAAGAACAACAATAGAACATCGTTGTTGTTTTGTTCTCTTGTCGTTTCGGCTGTGTAAACAGCCTTGCGTTGAAAGATCAAACACTTATTCGCCACTGCTGCCAATTGTATGGAGCTTTGCCATACCCGTTGGCGCGATGGCCAAAAGAATGCGAGGCCGGACCATGCTCACGAAAAAACAACATGAGCTGTTACTGTTCATCAACAACCGGATCACCGAAAGCGGTGTGTCGCCCTCTTTCGACGAGATGAAAGAAGCGCTGGAACTGCGCTCCAAGTCAGGGATCCATCGTCTGATAACGGCGCTTGAAGAACGCGGGTTTATCCGGCGATTGCCGCATCGTGCCCGGGCGCTCGAAGTCTTGAAAATGCCTGACGACATGACGGCGGCCGCCCCGCCCGCGCCAACACAACGCGGGTTTAAACCGGCGATCGTCAATTCCAATTTCAAACCCGTGCGGCAATTATCGCGTCCATCGGCCCGGACGCAGCAACCGTCGCACCCCGCTGCCGGCAGTGTTGACCTTCCGGTTCTCGGTAAAATCGCCGCCGGTACGCCGATTGATGCGATCCAGCATGAGGTTGACCGTTTCTCCGCACCCGAAGCCTTTCTTGGTGGCGGCGAGCATTACATCCTTGAGGTCGAGGGCGAGTCGATGATCGAAGCGGGCATCAATGATGGTGATTATGCGGTCATCAAGCGGTGCAGCGATGCCGAGAACGGCGCAATCGTCGTTGCGCTTGTCGACGATCAGGAAGCAACCCTGAAACGCTTGCGCCGGAAAGGTGCGTCAGTCGCGCTCGAAGCGGCGAACCCTGATTTTGAAACGCGGATTTACGGCCCTGATCGCGTGGCGGTTCAAGGCAAACTTGTGGCGCTTATGCGTCGGTATCACTAGATCGACCCAGGCGCGATTGCGCGCCAGTCAATGCGCTGCGGTCATTGTGCTGCGTTCATTGTGCTGCGGCGGTCCATGGGCGCTGCCCGCGAATTTCATTTGCGGTTTTAAGTCTGACCTTTTCTCCATCGACAAAAATCGTGTGTGCGCCGCTGCGCCAGACAGCACGCCGATCAATCAGCCTTGCCTTGCAGCCTTCTTTGTCCATGTGCCGCACCGGATAAAACGCAACGACGATATCGGCCCGCGCGCAATCTTCGGGCAAGGAATCCTTGTGCGTTACAAAGGCGACGGTGACGTCGGGAGATAAGTTGGCCACGCATCCCCATTCATCACACGGATAATGTTCCTTGAGGACGCTGGTTTTCGCGCTTAGCGGGTCCAAACCGGCGGCTTCTTTCCATCGGCCAATCGCAAACCTGTCTTTGCGGGTTTTATAAACCGCGATTTCGCCATCCGTGACGATCCCGGCATTCAGCCCGGATGGCGCGATAAACATCGCCGGAATTTTCGCAACGCCGACCATGATCGACGCAATCGGAATTGCGAGCAGCCCGGCCAAGCGCCATGGCGCACGCGCAAGGCATAGCCAGACCCCGCCAAAGGTAAGCGCCAACATCGCCCCGAGCGGCCATTGCGGGGTGACCGAAACAGCGCCGCGCCATGACGCAACTTCCGATGCGATCCCGAGCACGATTTCCATCCCCCAAGCCGATAGCCGCCATGCCCAACCATCAAGCCCAACCGGCGAGAGCAACAGCGCCACAAGCGCTGTCGGAACGATCCAGAACCCCATGAGCGGCATAGCCGCCATATTGGCAGGAAGCGAATAAAGCGCGACCCGATTGAAATGATAAAGCGCATAGGGCGCGGTCGCGATGGCGGCGATAATATCGGTCGCAGCAAGCGCGATTAAATAGCGCCGCAAACGCGCAATAAAACCAAATCGCTGGTCGGGCGTCGCATGGGATGCGAGCCATTCATAGGTCGCAATCAATCCGGTGACCGCCGCAAACGACATTTGAAACCCCGGATGGAACAGCGCCTCTGGCGTTGTTAAAAGAATGATTACGGCCGCGACCGAAACATTGCGCAGCGATAAGGCACGCCGGTCAACAAGGATTGCGATAAACATGATCGCCGCCATGATAAAAGCGCGCCGTGCGGACCATCCGCCCCCTGATAAAACCAGATAAAACGCACCGGATAGGAGCGCCGTCACCGCCGCCCATTTCTTGATCGGATAGCGAAGGGCTATCGGCCCGATACCCGCCAATGCGCCGCGAACCACAAAAAACACCAGCCCCGTAGCCAGCCCCATATGAAGGCCGGATATCGCAAGCAAATGCGCAAGTCCCGTATCTCGCAAAACATTCTCGGCACGCTCTGAAATCGCGTCGCGCTTACCGGTTACAATCGCCGCAATGATCGCGCCGCCCTCGCCCGGTGCTTTTGTGACAATCCGGGTGAACATCTCAACACGCATGATCTCGATCTTGGTCGCCAGATGTTGGCCTATCGTCCGCGGCGCATCACCATCTACCATTGGCGGCGTGACCGCATAGCCCACGGCACCAATTCGATAGAAATAAAGCTGGCGCGCAAAATCAAAACCGCCCGGCGTGACCGGCGGCGGCGGCGGCGAAAGCCCTGCGCGCAAGGTGATGTGATCGCCCGGCAGCGTATCAAAGGCCTTCCCGCGCCAGGTGATACGCGCTTTCGCGGGCTGCTGCGCCGGGGGGATGCCCTCGATATGGTCAAGCGCAATAACAATGCGCCGGCCATTATCGCCCACCTCCAACGTCTCCAATCGGCCGGAAATCTCCCTGATGCCCAGATCGCGGCTGAGTTGCGGCGCAAACACCCTTTCCGTTCGCCAATCGGCCGCAACAAAGCCGAGCACCGTCAACAGCGCCGTAAAGACGGGAATTTTCAACAACGCGATCCGGGAGGAGGACGCCCGTGTCACGAACACCGCAACCAAGATCAGCAACGCGAGCGCGGATACAGCGATATGCCCTTGCGGTTCTTGTTTGAGACCAAAATACGCCCCCGCCCCGATTGCGATGGCGACAGGCGACCAGATTGAAATGCGCCTTAGCTCTGTGCGCGCCCATAAAAGCGCGGTCTGGGAAATCAAAAACCGCCAACGCGCCACCGATATTCCGCTGACTGCTCGCACAATCGGGCGTTGTATCTGCGGACGGGCGGTTTCTACCGTCATGTCTTTTGCCGCTTCTAGCCCTGAGTTCCCAAACATGGCATAGGCACTGGCAAAAATCCTGTGCTATCCCCCTCACGCAGACAATACCCAAATAGGAGTCGGCCTGTAAGTCATGCCGCAATCGAGCAATTCAAAACCCGTCATTACGCGCTTTGCCCCGTCCCCAACCGGATATCTTCATATCGGCGGTGCGCGGACCGCACTTTTCAATTGGCTTTACGCCCGTGGCCGTGGTGGCAAGTTCCTGTTGCGGATCGAAGACACGGATCGCGCGCGCCATACCGAAGCCGCTGTTCAAGCCATCCTTGATGGCCTGACCTGGCTTGGTCTTGATTGGGACGAAGAGCCCGTTTCCCAATATTCCCGCACAGAGCGTCACGCAGAAATTGCCAACCAGCTTCTGGCCGAAGGCAAAGCCTATCGCTGTTACCTCTCCCCCGCCGAACTCGAAGCCGCACGGGAAAAAGCGAAAGCCACGAATATCCGCTTTGAAAGCCCATGGCGCGAAGCGGACCCGGCAACCGCGCCGGCCGGTGCGCCTTATGCGATCCGATTCAAGGCACCCCAAGAGGGCGAAACCATTGTCGAGGATGCCGTTCAGGGCCGCGTTACGTTCCCGAATGCGGCGCTCGATGATTTGATCATTCTACGGAGTGATGGGGTTCCGACCTATAATCTCGCGGTTGTTGTCGACGATCACGATATGGGTATTACCCATGTTGTGCGCGGTGACGACCACTTAAATAACGCTGCGCGCCAGTCACAAATCTATCGGGCGCTTGGTTGGGACGTTCCGGTTTTTGCGCATGTTCCGCTTATTCACGGACAAGACGGCGCGAAACTTTCAAAACGTCACGGTGCCCTCGGGGTCGAGGCTTATCGCGATATGGGCATCCTGCCTGAAGGATTGGCGAATTATCTCTTGCGCCTTGGCTGGGGTCATGGCGACGAAGAAATCATCTCCTATAAGCGCGCCAAAGACCTGTTTGATTTATCCGGGGTCGGAAAATCACCCTCAAGGCTTGATCTCGACAAGCTCATCCATGTGAACAGCCATTATGTTGCGGCGCTCAGTGACGACGCCTTTATCGATGCGGTAACGCCGTTCTTGGAGGTCGGGGGAACTCATCTTGATGCGGATAAAAAGGAACGTCTGCGCCGTTCGGTGAGCTTTTTGAAGTCGCGTTGCGCGACCTTGGCCGAAATCAATAAAGCCGCCGCTTTCCTGCTTCTGGACCGGCCTTTGACGATCGAGGGTAAAGCAGCAAAACCGCTCAAAAAGGATGGCGCAAGAGAAATACTGGCGGATATTGTCGCTTTATTGGAAGATCCTGCTGTTTGGACTTCATCTGACGCCCTTGACGAACGCCTGCAAACATTTGTCGCAGACCGAAACATCGGATTTGGCGCAATTGGCCAGCCTGCACGTGCAGCTTTAACAGCAGGACACCCTTCGCCCGGCTTGGGTGAGGTGCTATACGGGCTTGGGCGCGAGGAATCGCTAGCCCGGCTTTCGGATCAGGCCCAGTGATCCGGTACTAGAAACAATGCAACAAACTGGCTAGTGTGCGCCGCAACAAGCGATGACGCGCCGCAAACGAAGAGGTCTGATTAATGAAAAGTGATTTAAATCAAACAGATACAGCTACATTTACACTTTCTGGCAAAACCACAGAACTACCCGTATTCCAAGCGACACACGGCCCCAGCGTCGTCGATATCCGGGCGCTTTATAAAAATTCCGGTGCTTTTACTTTCGATCCTGGCTTCACTTCTACGGCATCCTGCGAATCGAAAATCACCTATATTGACGGTGACGAAGGCGTTCTCCTCTATCGCGGCTATCCAATCGACCAACTGGCGGAAAACTCAAATTTCATCGAAGTTGCCTATCTTCTTCTAAAAGGCGAACTGCCTAGCGATCAGGAACTGGTCGATTTTGATCGTTCCATCACCATGCACACCATGGTCCACGAACAACTCAAAAATTTCTACAACGGCTTCCGTCGTGACGCGCACCCAATGGCGATCATGGTTGGTGTCGTTGGTGCGCTTTCAGCGTTCTATCACGACTCAACTGACATCAATGATCCGAAACAGCGTTTGATCGCGAGCCATCGCATGATCGCGAAAATGCCGACAATTGCGGCCATGGCGTACAAATATTCAATCGGTCAGGCATTTGTGTTCCCGCGCAATGATCTTGATTACACATCAAACTTCATGCGCATGTGCTTTGCGGTTCAGCCTGAAGAATATGAAGTCAATCCGGTGCTTTCGAGCGCGCTCGACAAAATCTTCATCCTTCACATGGATCACGAACAAAACGCATCAACATCGACTGTGCGCCTTGCGGGTTCATCAGGCGCAAATCCGTTTGCCTGTATCGCAGCCGGTATCGCCTCGCTTTGGGGCCCTGCGCATGGTGGCGCAAACGAAGCGGCGCTCAACATGCTCGAAGAAATCGGTCATGTAGACAACATTCCGGAATTCATCGCGCGGGCGAAAGACAAATCCGATCCATTCCGCCTCATGGGCTTTGGTCACCGGGTTTACAAAAACTACGATCCGCGTGCGAAAGTTATGCGTAAAGCCTGCCACGAAGTTCTTGATGCGCTTGGCGTTCAGGAAGATCCGCTTCTTGAAGTTGCGATGGAACTTGAGCGGATTGCCCTCGAAGACCCATATTTCGTTGAGAAGAAACTCTATCCGAATATCGACTTCTATTCGGGTATCACGCTGCGTGCGCTTGGTTTCCCAACTGAAATGTTCACCGTTCTGTTCGCACTTGCACGGACAGTGGGCTGGATTGCTCAGTGGTCGGAAATGGTGGAAGATCCGAACCAGAAAATCGGGCGTCCGCGCCAGATTTACACCGGTGCTGCACAGCGCGATTATGTAGACATCAACAAGCGCTAAAATTTAGCGCTTACAACCACGGAAGGAACTCGAATGCTCTGGCTGGCAGTTCATATGTGGTTTTTATTGTTCACCGCCTTTGCCATTGGTCTTGGCATTGGCTGGTGGATTTGGGGGACGCGCGCAAATTCGCGTCCGCCCGCCCCGCCTCAAAAACGTGACGCCCCTATGGGCACCCTTAATATTGATTATGACATAAGCGCGGAAACACCATCCGCGCACGAACGGAGCCGTTAAATGATACCTCGTTATACGCGTCCTGAGATGGCCGCGATCTGGTCCGATGAAGCGAAATACCGGATCTGGTTTGAAATCGAGGCCCATGCGGCTGACCGGATGGCCGAGCTTGGCGTCATTCCGAAAGAGGCCGCTAAAGTTATCTGGGAAAAGGGCGAGAAAGCCGAATTCAACGTCGCGCGGATCGACGAGATTGAGCGCGAAGTCAAACATGACGTCATCGCCTTCCTGACGCATCTTGCGGAAATCGTCGGCGATGAAGCCCGGTTCGTGCATCAGGGCATGACGTCTTCTGACGTCCTTGATACGTGCCTGTCGGTTCAAATGACCCGCGCGGCGGATCTGCTACTCGCTGGCATGGACCGCGTTCTCGCAGCGCTAAAAAAACGCGCACTCGAACATAAAGATACCGTCTGTGTTGGCCGCTCGCACGGCATTCACGCCGAGCCGACAACATTTGGCCTGAAGCTCGCGACGTTCTACACCGAATTTTCGCGCGCCAAACGCCGGCTTGAACTCGCGCGCGAAGAAATTGCGGTTTGCGCGATCTCCGGTGCGGTCGGCACATTCGCCAATATTGATCCATCGGTCGAAGCCCATGTGGCCGATAAAATGGGCCTTCAGATAGAGCCGGCTTCAACACAGGTCATTCCCCGTGATCGCCATGCGGCTTATTTCGCAGCGCTTGGTTTAATCGCCTCGTCAATCGAGCGGCTTGCGGTTGAAGTGCGCCACCTTCAGCGTAGTGAAGTTCTTGAGGCTGAGGAGTTTTTCTCCAAAGGCCAAAAAGGATCGTCGGCGATGCCGCACAAGCGCAATCCGATCCTGACAGAAAACCTGACGGGTCTTGCGCGCCTTGTGCGGATGTCTGTTATTCCGGCGATGGAAAATGTCGCTCTCTGGCATGAACGCGATATCTCCCATTCATCGGTCGAGCGCGGCATCGGCCCGGACACGACCGTACATCTCGACTTTGCGCTACACCGTCTTGCGAATGTGGTTGAGAACCTCGTGGTCTATCCTGAACGGATGCAGGAAAATATGGACCGTCTTGGCGGCCTTATTTTCTCGCAACGTGTCTTGCTCGCCCTCACCCAGGCCGGTGCATCGCGCGAGGAAGCCTATCGTCTGGTACAGCGCAATGCGATGCCTGCATGGCGGGGTGAAGGCGCGTTTCTCGACAACCTCAAAGCCGATAGCGACGTCACGGCCAAGCTATCTGCCGAAGAAATCGAAGTTCTGTTCGATCTTGGTTATCACACCAAAAACGTTGATGTGATCTTTGACCGGGTCTTTAAAGACTAGGTTTTATCTGGCTCACTTTTGATCAACTAAAGAATAGCCGCCCTTTTGGGGCGGCTTTTGCTGTGGCAGATTGCCCTTGCGCGCTTTCGGCATATTGAGGCCATATGGCCCCATGCCCATAAACAGCGCCACGTTGAAAAAGGTTAGCCATGACAAACGCACTCAATACCTTTGGTGGTACCGCGACTGAAAAGCGCCCCGTCTGGGAGGCCATGAAACGCGGCATGATGGGCAAATGCCCGAAATGCGGCGAAGGCAAGCTGTTCAAGAGCTATGTCAAAAACCACGATGAATGTGGCGTTTGCGGCCAGGATTTCCGCGGTCACCGCGCTGATGACGCCCCGCCCTATCTGACCATCATGCTGGTTGGCCATATCATCATTCCCGTTGCCCTCTGGGTTGAGGCGGAGTTCGATCCTGCCATGTGGGTCCAGTTTTTGGCATGGCTGCCGATTCTCCTGATTTCATCTTGGTTTACCCTGCCCATCGCCAAAGGCGCGATGATCGGCCTGCAATGGGCGAATCGGATGCATGGTTTTGGCGGCCCGGATGCGGACCCCAAAGCCGACGCCTAGGGCTTTCGAGCGGTTTTAGGCCCCTAGACCTTTAAAAGCGCGGTTTCTGACTTGACACTTAAAGGTCTGGCTGTATGTTCCGCGCTCGTTTTAAGAGAATTTCGGCGCTGAGGAGCGACTCATGGCTAAGCCAACAACAGTAAAAATTCGGCTCAACTCTTCTGCCGGCACAGGCTTTTTCTACGTCACGAAGAAAAACACTCGTACAATGACCGAGAAACTCGTGCTGAAAAAGTACGATCCGGTTGCGCGCAAGCATGTTGAATTCAAGGAAGGCAAGATCAAGTAAGATCGCCTGCCCTTACGAATTTAAGAAGCCGCCTTTTCGGGCGGCTTTTTTATTACTCGAATTTTGGGATTTGCGCCGGGTCACGCCGCGCTTTTGATGACCCGGTTCCGGCCGCCATTCTTGGCTTCATAGAGCGCTTCATCGGCCCGCTTGATGAGCTTTTGCGCCGTATCTTCCTCGGAGCTTTCTTCGGTCGAGGCAATGCCGATACTGACCGTCACAGAAAGCTCGTCGCGGCCACCATTGAGCTTGAACACCGAACTCGCCACTTCCTGACGGATGCGCTCAGCGACCACCGATGCGAAAGCGAGATCTGTATCCGGCATGGCGATCAGGAACTCCTCGCCGCCATAACGGCACGCCAGATCAATCCCGCGGACAGAGCTCGACAGCCGCTCAGCGAAATCCTGCAGAACGCGGTCACCAATGTCATGTCCGTGTGCGTCATTAATCGCCTTGAAGTGATCAATGTCGATAATCATCACGGCGAGCGGACGCCCGGTCCAGAACGCACGATCAAACATCGCCGATAAATGACTTGCCAGATAACGACGGTTGTAAAGCCCCGTCAGCTGGTCTGTCACTGCCATTTCAAGCGAGACCTGGAAGGACGAACGAAGCTGGTCCACATAGCGCTTGCGGCGCAGCTGCGTTGAAATTCGCGCGCTTAGCTCGTTCTTGTCAACGGGCCGTGAGACATAGTCATTCACGCCAATATCAAGCGCCCGGACGAGCTTGCGCGTATCGCCCATGCGCACGACCGCAAGGATCGGCGTCAGGCGTGTTTCTTCGAATGAACGGATCGACGAGCATAGCCGCAGCGGGTCCATGGCTTCGATCGAAAGGTTCACAATAATAAGGTCAAAATCGCCGAGCCGCGCACGGCCCAAGGCTACTTCCGGATCAACTTCATGGGTAATCTGATAATTGCCATCACTCATCGACGAGATCAGGCGTGCGGCCTGATCTTCATTATCGTCAATCAGGAAAACCCGCGCCTCGCCAGCATCGGAATCCGGGTCGATATTGCCGACAACGCCGAGATCCTTGCCGGTCGCATGGCGCGCCCGCAATTCATCGGTCATCATCTTAAGACGTGTCAGGCTGCGAACCCGCGCGAACAGCGCCAGGTCTTCAACCGGTTTTGTCAGGAAATCATCCGCCCCAGCCTCAAGGCCCGTGACGCGGTCCGCCTGCTGATCGAGCGCCGTCACCATCACGACCGGAATATGCATGGTTTCCGGGTCGTTCTTTAAAATGCGACAGGCCTCAAACCCATCCATGCCGGGCATCATAACGTCCAGCAAGATGATATCTGGCTTCTCCCGCATCGCGAGGTCGATTGCCTCTTGACCGGAATAAGCGCCGATTACGTCAAAATACTCTGCCCGCAATTTCGCTTCGAGCAATTTGACGTTCGGTTCAAGATCGTCGACGACTAATACGCGCGCCGTCATGCAGCCCCCGTTAACTTAAAGGGTTTCGGATAGAGCCAGTCTAATCCAAATACCTTTTCACTTTCTCAAGAAACGAGACGACTGAGATCGGTTTTGCGATATAATCTTCGCATCCCCCCTGACGAATGCGCTCTTCATCGCCTTTCATGGCGAATGCAGTGACCGCAATAACCGGAATATCAGCCAAATCACTATTACTTTTAATTTTCTGGGTAACTTCCAGACCCGAAAATTCGGGTAATTGAATATCCATTAAAATGAGGTCGGGACGACTTTCTGAAAGGCGTTCCAATGCCTCGGGGCCGGTTCGGGCCTCGAGCGTGTTGTAACCGTGGGCTTCCAGGAGGTCGCGGAACAGTTTCATGTTCAACTCATTGTCTTCAACAATGAGCACCGTCTTGGGGAGCGCCGAGTAATCGAGCTTTTCCATGGCCGACATAGTACGCCTTTATGTCTCAACTTCAGAGACCGCATCACGAATCAATACGGCCGATGGAAAGTTTTGCGCAAAAGGTCTTAATTGAATGTTTATCTTACGAACAAGACGCGTATTTTTTTGATCGTCCTATTCCTTAGAATTTTCGTTAAATGATTGATTTCACCGGATTTACTGGCTTTTGCCGCGATTGTTACGCCCCCACGGAAATGGGCGCGTCGATATGCAATTCCTGTAAATCGGTCCGAATCATTCACCATAACGAGCTATTTTCGCTCTCAATTGCCCATTTGGATTGTGACGCTTTTTACGCCGCAATCGAAAAACGCGACGATCCGAGCCTCGAAGACAAGCCGGTGATCATCGGTGGCGGGGTGCGCGGCGTGGTGGCAACGGCGTGTTATGTGGCGCGGACCTATGGCATCAAATCCGCTATGCCGATGTTCAAGGCAAAGGCCGCCTGCCCCAATGCGGTCGTCATCAAGCCCAATATGGAAAAATACGCCAAGGTTGGCCGCGCGATTCGCCAGATGATGCGCGATCTGACCCCGATGGTTGAGCCGCTCTCGATTGACGAGGCCTTTATGGACCTTTCCGGCACGACCCGGCTTCATGGTGCGCCGCCCGCCATCACCCTCGCAAAGCTTCAGGCGCGCGTGCAAAAGGAAATGGGCGTCACCGCCTCGATCGGGCTTTCACATAACAAGTTTCTCGCCAAGATGGCGTCGGACCTCGATAAGCCGCGCGGCTTTTCCGTGATCGGCAAGGCGGAGACCAAAAGCTTCCTCGCCGCGCAGCCGGTGACCATGATCTGGGGCGTTGGTGCCGCCATGGCCCGCAAGCTGGAGCAAGACGGTATCAAAATGGTCAGCCAGCTTCAGACCATGGAGGCAAGCACCCTTGCGAAACGCTATGGCGAGATGGGGCTGCGCCTTGCGCGCCTCTCGCAAGGTGATGACACCCGCAAGATCAAACCGGAGCGCGAGACGAAAAGCGTTTCATCAGAAACAACTTTCAATAGCGACATTCGCGATGTGGGGTGGCTCGAAGATGTGTTGTGGGAGCTATGCGAAAAGGTCTCGGCACGGATGAAGGCCAGCGGGTTCGAAGGCCGCACCATTACACTCAAGCTGAAATCAGCGGATTTCAAAACCATCACCCGCGCGAAAACCCTGCAGTCGCCATCGAACCTCGCGCGGACTGCCTTTGCGGCGGCAAAGCCCCTTTTACATGAAGCGGCGCAGGGGCGCGCCTATCGTTTGATCGGGGTTGGGTTTTCCGGCCTGTCGGACGCGGCCGAACATTTCGAGACCGATTTATTCGGCGAAGATAACGCCCGCATCGCCAAACAGGAAAAAGCCATCGACGCGATCCGCGAGAAATTCGGCAAGAATGCTCTCAAGGCCGGTCGTGTCTTGCGGCGCGATCATTAATTATTGCGCGGATCATCGCGGTCTTTGCGGTTGAGCGCATCGTGATGTTCCGTATGCGCTGTTTTTTCGTCCTCGTCCTCGTCGATATGCATGTCCTGGGCGGGGTTCACATCGCCATCGGGCTTTTCTGAGCGGCCGCCATATTTGTTTTTCTCGTCGAGCTTTTCGTGCTCCTGCTGTTTCTTCGGCTCTTGCTCTTCACCCCTATTGGGTTTGGGCTGTTCATGCGAAGGCGAGGTTTTTTCGGTGGTCGGCATAGCAAAACTCCCTTTTGCCCACGCCAACAATAGCGCTTGCCCTCTTGTTCCCGCGCGCCCCAGCAAACCCGCATGAAATCTTGTTCACCGGCGCGCGCAAATTCCAGATTGTCAAAGAGCCGAACCGGCAATCCGGTCCCGGCGTCTTGGGGGCCATAAGGGGTTTGCGCGCCGTAAAAAACGCCCGCGCCAAAGCATTAGCCTCAAAAGACACGCGCAAGACCCTAAGCCCAAAACAAAACCCGTGGATATCTATCCACGGGTTTCAAAGCGGTGGTAAAATGGGAGGGGGAACCGAAATCACCAGCAAAATTATGGAAAGCTATATACCTTAGAATCGAAGATCAAATAATAACTTGAGTATTTTAACTACTACTTTGCGATAGTCCTCAACTTCTCTATCTGTGATCCCAACAGTTGCTCTCTCATGGATCAACTTGTTTCGAATCTGGTAGTAATGGTCCGCTTTATCAGTCAAACTTTTTGGCAAAGATATTTGTTTAGCGACTTCGTTCACTACCTTCTTTCTTGTTCTGAATAACTCTCGTATTTTTTTCTCCGTATAGATATTAGTCGGAAATATATCTGATCTATGCACAATGAATTCTTTTAATGCAATTTCAAAATTGCTGTCCAAAACTATAAGCGCAATACGGTTTCCAGTTTCGAATTTTTGACGTTTTATTATTTCAAGAAATGCAATGGATTCGACTAACCCTACAGTCCACGGTTGAGAGTTTATTTGCTTTCTGTTCTTTGCAATTAATTGCTCAACTTTGCGTTTTTTAACTTTCGGTAACTCAGGAAGATTTACGGGTTCTTTGCTCGTCGGATTAGTCACCGATTTTTTATCGATATCGCCGTCGACATACTTATATATGCTATTGTCCCAATCATTTTTTAAACGCCTCGACAAGCTGGTGTAATATGAGTTCAACTGAATGATACTCTGTCTAACCTGCTGAAAAACAATATGATCTACGTTTATACTTGTTTTGCTGCTATTCCACGGCATATATTTTGCCGGTCCGTTTAGCTCCACAATAACTCTCGACAGAGATGCATCCGGGTGCGGAACACCTGCCTCCCCCGGAACGTAATACCCAACATCGCGACTTTTGAGTTCTTTTACAATTAGCCGATCGTTACAATAGAAATAGACACCATAGTTTTCCGTTTCTGCATCTCGATCTGAAATCAAACCGCCCGTTATTTTTACATAAATTTTTTGCTCGTCGGGAAGTTCTATATTGAAACTAATTTCCCGCGGAGGATAATCTGGAGGAAAACACCAGTTAGCGAATTCAAAACTATCCAGCGCAACACCGTTTACCTCAAGTTCAAAATTGTGTTGTAGAAACTTCCCATAAGTTTCCTGTAAATGTGTCGTCAATTCAGTTATTTGTTCAGAATTTATTGGTTTACGGAGTTTAGTTATTTCGATTAGCGTAGTATTTTTGTGTATGTTCGGTATCTGGTAACTTGGGATTTCCCAGTCGCTCGAAGATAACCAATCTTCTGTGACATCGATTTGATAGGTTTCTTGTGTCCGAAAACGAGTTTTGTATTCAATCCGTTCGCCAAGGGCCACAGCGGCGCGTTTACTGCCTACCCCAAATATGCCAATGCATTCTTTGAGTGGGTCATTATTGCTCCCGCCCGGAGTAATAAGCAAATCCAACTCACTTTTTTTTACGCCACCTGCATTGTCCATTACAGATATGAACTGCTTTGCGTCGTCCAGTTTTACTGAGACACTAAGAGATGCCTTATCCTTCGTCGGCATCCATTGATCCACCGAATTATCAATCAATTCGCAAATCGCGGTCCTAAGATCATAATCACTAATTATAGACCAAAATAGACGCTTTTCTGGGGTACCGTCGAGGGTGCCAACTTCCGTTTTTTGACCCACTTGCGACATTCGTAAACCGCCTTTGCTTATAATTATGATGTAAATCTATTTACATATTTCACTCACAATTTCAATATTTTGCACATATACACAAAAGAAACCAATATACGTAAATAATATAGTATATAACATCTTCGCTGACAGGTTTTGCGCTGCCCGGTCAATATTCGCGCACGATGGCAATTGATTCCGGCACGGATCACTTTGCCAAAGACCATCAATTACAGTTGCGGCACCCTCTCCAACAGAGCCGGAAGTTCGAAAATCACATGCTTAGGACCGCCTTCAGCGACCAGTTGATAAAATAAATTCAATTACACCACCCCGGGATTAACCATCTTTCTTAAATAGAGTGCAAGTATAGTTGCTTAGGCTCTCTGGCGAAGACTGTTTCGCGGAGGGCTTTTTCATGCGGCGACGCAGCGGTTTTTCGGACGGAATTATTGGGCCGATAGTGGTGCTCGGCGCGATCTACGTTGCCCAATCGGGGATTGCAAAGCCATTCTTGCCAGCCAAACAATATGAGGGCGTTGTCGCACGCGTGGTCGATGGCGATACGCTTTATCTTTCCGGTGTTAAGCGGCGTATTCGGCTTTGGGGGCTTGATGCGCCCGAACGTCATCACGCTATGGGGCCTGCGGCCACGGCGGAGTTGCGGCGTTTGGTCAATGGGCGCAGATTGGTCTGTAAACAGATCGACACTGACAAATACGGACGGATTGTCGGCCAGTGTTTCCGCAGCGACGGAAGCGATGTCACCGCGCTCATGATCAAAAGCGGCAAAGCGCGCGAATACACCTATTTCTCGGGCGGGTATTACGCCGCCCGGTCAATATTCGCGCGCGATACCAAGTGAATTAGATATGGATCACTTTGCCATAGGCGTCGAGCACGGATTCGTGCATCATTTCCGAAAGGGTCGGATGCGGGAAGATCGCGTGCATGAGATCTTGTTCGACCGCTTCCATTGACCGCGCGAGGCCATAGCCCTGAATAAGTTCGGTGACTTCCGCCCCGATCATATGCGCGCCCAATAGCTCGCCGGTTTTTGCATCAAACACGGTTTTGACCATGCCTTCCGGCTCGCCGAGGGCCACGGCCTTGCCGTTTCCGTTAAACGGGAAGCGCCCGACTTTGACTTTGATCCCCTGCTCTTTTGCTTTCGCTTCCGTGAGGCCCACAGACGCGATTTGCGGGTTCGAATAGGTACAGCCGGGAATAAGGCTCGTGTTGAGCGGGTGAACGTCTTTCTCGCCCGCGATCTTCTCGACACAGATGATTGCCTCGTGGGAGGCTTTGTGCGCAAGCCACGGCGCGCCCACGAGATCACCAATCGCGTAAAGCCCCTTAACGCCGGTCTCCAGCCATTCATTGACGACCACATGACCGCGATCGATTTTGACACCCAGGCTCTCCAGCCCGATATTCTCCGTATTGCCCGTAATCCCGATGGCGAGGACAACCCGGTCCGCCTCTACGGTTTCGGTCTTGCCGTCTTTTAGCTTGATCGTGGCTTTGACGCTGTCTTTGCCTTTGTCGAGCTTTTCAACCGACGCGCTGGTGAGGATCTTCATCCCCTGTTTCTTGAATTGCTTTTCAGCGAATTTGGAAATCTCCGGGTCCTCGGCAGGCAAGATCCGGTCTACCATTTCAACGACCGTGGTTTCCGCGCCAAGGGCGTTATAAAAGCTCGCAAACTCGATCCCGATGGCACCGGAGCCAATCACGAGGAGTTTCTTTGGCATCACATCGGGGACCATCGCTTCTTTCGCGGTCCAGATGAATTTGCCGTCCGGCTCCAATCCGGCCTGCGGAATAGTCCGCGCGCGCGCACCGGTCGCGAGAATCACATGCTTGGCTTTGACCGTGGTCTCGCCGTCTTTGGTTTTGACCTTGACCGTTGGGGCGTTCGCGCCCTTTTCCAGACGGGCCGTGCCGTTGATGACCTCGACCTTGTTTTTCTTCATGAGGTAGCCAACGCCCTTTTCCATCTGGGCGGAGACCCCGCGCGAGCGCTTGACGACCGCATCAAGGTCAAAGCTGAGGCCCTCGACCTTAAGGCCATAATTCTCGGCGTGTTTCATATTGGTATAGACCTCGGCAGAGCGCAGCAGCGCCTTGGTCGGGATACAGCCCCAGTTCAGGCAGACACCGCCCAGCGCATCGCGCTCTACAATCGCGGTTTTCATGCCGAGCTGGCTTGCGCGGATCGCCGCCACATAGCCGCCGGGGCCTGATCCGATCACCACGAGATCACAATTTACTTCTGCCATTTGTCACATCGCCTTTTTGTTATCGCTCTAGCTGCATTTGAGCCTTGGGTCTCAGGGCCATTTGCGGGACTATTAAGACCAGAGCCGACCAGATTACAACCGGAAGGAATTTATATGGCAATCAAGGCATTAAGAACTCCAGATGAGCGATTTCATAATCTCGATGCCTGGCCTTATGCGCCGCATTACATCGACGACCTCAAAGGATATGAGGGGTTGCGCATGCATTATGTGGATGAAGGGCCCATAGACGCCGAGGTGACGTTTCTGTGCATCCATGGCGAACCGTCATGGGCCTATCTGTTCCGCAAGATGATTCCCGTCTTTACCGGTGCGGGGCATCGCGCCGTGGCGGTCGATATGTTTGGCTTTGGCCGGTCCGACAAGCCGGTCGATGACGATGTTTACCGCTTTCATTTCCATCGCAATTCGCTGCTTGAATTTGTCGAGCGGATGGACCTCAAAAATGTCTGTCTGGTGGTGCAGGATTGGGGCGGCGTTTTGGGCCTGACCCTGCCGATGGAAGCGCCCGATCGCTATTCCCGGCTTTTGGTGATGAATACCGGCCTGCCCACCGGTGAAAATGCGGGCGAAGGTTTTGCGGCGTGGCGGGCCTATAATCGCGCGAACCCCGATCTTGATGTCGGCGGTTTGATGAAGCGGGCAACGCCGATTCTGACCGACGCTGAGGTTCACGCCTATAACGCGCCCTTCCCGGATAAATCCTATAAAGGGGGTGTACGGCGTTTCCCCGAACTTGTGATGCTGAAAGAAGGCCCTGATGATGATCTGACCGAACTTTCCCGCGAAGGGGTTGAGACCTCTCGCAAGGCGCGGACGTTCTGGTCCGAGGAATGGTCGGGCGATAGCTTCATGGCAATCGGCATGCAGGACCCGGTTCTCGGCCCGCCTGCCATGGCGTTCCTGCATTCGATCATTAAAAACTGCCCCGAGCCAATGAAGGTCGATGACGCCGGTCATTTCGTGCAGGAATGGGGCGAACCTATCGCCAAAGCCGCGCTAGAGAAATTTGGCATCGCCTAACGGGTCTGTCCGGGGCGGTAGTCCGCTGTCGCCTCGGTCAATAAATCCTCCAGCGCCATTGGCGGGGTTTTCCAGCGCTCTTCGGCGAATATTGGGGCCTGATCCGCATAATGCGGCGAGGTTTCATCAAGCGTCGCCGTGCCAAACTGATGAATCGTGCGAATGTCTACATTCCCCGGCCCCGACCAATCCGCATAAAGAATATAACTATCGCCAGCCACGGCCTTGAGCGGACCTTCGCTCAAATCTCCTTGCGGATAGATCGCGCGCAGCGTATCCGGCCCGCCCGCAACCACCAATGATTGATCACCGCGCGACAGCCGAACAACCTCGCCCCAAGTCGGGTCTACCCGGCCATAGGCCGCGCGCAGCTCTGCTGATGTTTTGCGCAATGCCTCAACGTAATCCGGCTCTTTGATGTTAACATCATTCAGCAAATCTCCGCGCGCCTTTTGCGCTGTTAACACCGCCAATGGCGCGGCGCGGCTATCGGGCGTAACCGCACCATCCCAACCCCGAAGAAGCGCGACCTCATCGGCGAATTCGGTTTCATCGGCGCGTTCGAGGATCTCGTTGACCATCGCAATCAGGCGCGATCCCTCCGCATAGCGATTATCAAATTTATAGCGGACAAACTCTTCGGCAGTGATTGATTTATCCGTGCCATAAAGCGCCTGGATACGAAGGCCGCGATTGGTCGTGCGTCCGTCAATGCCGTAATGGGGCGGAAAGTCTTCGATCTTGGGGTTATCCTCTCTGCCTGATGCGGCAAAGGGCGGATGATTGGCATTCACCACATAGCCCGACCGGGGCATGACAACCTGCGGGACTTCGTTGAGCGTACGGGTTCCGCGCCATAAAAGCGCCGGGTCAGATCCCGGTTGCGCTTGTGACCAATCAATATCCGCCGCGCGCACCGGCAGGGCCGCATTGTAATAATAGGCGATAATCCCGTCACCATCGGCGTAGACGACGTTGAAACTCGGGATCGCAAGCATCGACAAAGCATCGCGCCATTCGGTGTAATCGCTTGCGCGGTTCATGCGGTACCATTGCTCCAGGGTTCTGATATCCCCCTCGCCCGCATAAGAAACCGCAAATACGCCATTGTCCGTTACGAATACTGGTCCGTGAACGGATTTTATGGCTTTTCGCGTAACAGGCAGGCTGAGCGGGCCGAATAATTTGACCCGGAATTTCACCTTGCGAATTTCAAGATCGCGCCATCCGCCATCGAATTTATAGCGCTTAGGGTTTTTGGCGTTATCGACCTCAAGCGCATAAACATCGACCAAGTCCGGCTTATTCACCGTGAAGGCCCAGCCTAAATCCGGCCCTGCGCCATGCAATATCAACGGCGCACCGGGAAATAGCCCGCCGATCATGTCCCAGCCCTCGCCCGATTTGACGCGCGCTTCGTACCACGCCACTGGTCCTTCAAACGGCTGATGGGAATTGACCATCAGGCGCGTATGCCCATCCGCAGAACGGGACGGCGCAACAGCCATCGCATTCGAGCCGGTTTCATAGCCGCGCGGCACCCGCAAAAAAGCTTCACGGGTTTGTTTCGCGGTTTCGGCAAGCTCGACATCGCCTTCGAATATTTCCGTAAGTTGCTGATCGAGCCCATAGAAAAACGGTGTCCGTGAAGTGAACCCGGCGACGATATCCTTGCCGGTGACCGGCGCAGCCCCGCGCGCGCATCGGCGTTTTTCTTCGGCGCAGTAAAAATTGATCCCCGCCGCATAGGCTTCGGCGATAGCCCGGGCTTCCGGCGACAGGTCTGTCTCATATTTCTCGTCGATCGACGCTTTGATGCCAAGCGCGGCGATCAGATAGTCCGGAATTGCTGCGGATTTTCCTTTGCGCTGCGCGAGCGTACCGCGCGAGAAAAAGATGACATCTTCGATGGTGGCCCAATCATCCTCTGCGTGGGCGTAAGCAAGGCCGAAGGCGACATCGGCGTCGCGATCTCCATATATATGCGGAACGCCAAATCCGTCGCGGATGATTCGGGCATCAAACGCAGCGGCAGCGTCAATCGCCGCCTTTTTGTCAAAAGCGGGTGGGACAGGTGTTTTGAGATAAGCAAAAACCGCAACAAGCACCGCAAAGAAAACGGCACCGCCCCATCTTATCCAACCGCCCATAATCGCGTTCCCCTTATATTTGGTCTTATTTATTGCTTCGGCGCAGCGAAGATATTTATCATGATATTGTCATGGTTTTATGCTCGGAAACCAAATAATAAAGCAGCCAAATTACAGCCGTAAGGAACCGATATAATGCTCAAATATGCCGCTCTTCTTTTATGCTCTGCTAGCTTGGGTGCCTGCGCGCAAACGGCTGCGCTGACGAAATCCGGCCAACAAGCTGCGGCAAAAACCGGCGATTATTGGTATGACGGCGCGCAAACCACACTGGCCGAGCGCAAGGCGATCAAAGCGAACAAAAGCAAGGCAAAGAACGTCATTTTATTCGTGGCTGACGGCATGGACCCGACGACCGTCGCGGCAGCGCGCATCTATGATGGCCAATCGCGCGGCGAGGATGGCGAAGAAAACCTTCTGTCGTTTGAACGCTTCCCTTATCTCGCCATGTCAAAAACCTATAATACGGATATGCAGACGCCTGATTCTGCGGGGACAATGACAGCGATGGCGACCGGCTACAAAACCAAGGCCGGTATCATCTCGCTCGATAATACCGCCGAACGAAGCGATTGCGCATCAAGCCTTGAGGCTCACGCGCCAACTATCGTTGAACTCGCCGAACGCGCCGGCATGGCGACGGGCGTTGTTTCGACGGCGCGCCTCACCCACGCCACACCGGCGGCCACCTATGCACACGCAGCCGACCGCGACTGGGAGAACGACACCCAACTCCCTGATGGTGCCTATGAAATCGGCTGCCGCGATATTGCGAGCCAATTGATCGATTTCGAATATGGCGATGGTGTTGACCTCGCGCTCGGTGGCGGTCGCTCAAACTTTTTACCGGAAGATTTCGCCGATCCGGAAGATCAGGATAAATCCGGCGCGCGGAAAGACGGCCGCAATCTCGCTGCCGAATGGATGACCAAATCAAATTCGCATATTTTCATCTGGAACGAAGAACAATTTAACCGGATTGATCCGTCTACCGATCCGAAAATTCTTGGTCTGTTTGAGCGTTCTCATATGAAATATGAACTCGACCGTCCCGACGACAGCGATGGTGAGCCGTCATTAGAGGCAATGACCAAAAAGGCCATTGAAATCCTCTCTCGCAACGAAAACGGGTACGTTCTGGTAATCGAAGCTGGCCGCGTCGATCATGCCCATCATGGCGGCAATGCTGCGCGTGCATTGGCGGATACGCAAGAATTTGCCCAAGCCATCGCCGCTGCGCGCGCTATGACCGATCAAGCTGACACGCTCGTCATTGCGACCGCCGATCACGGCCATACGATCAGCTTTGCCGGCTATCCGGCTAAAGGAAATGATATTCTTGGCTTTGCGGCAATGCCGGATGATGATGGTGAACTCGAACCGATGAAAGCGCTCGACGGAAAGCCATATACTACGCTTGGTTACGCAAATGGCCCCGGCGCCGTCTTCAATAAAAACGTCGACCTTTCCGATGGCCGCCCGGCATTGGATCATGATGAAATCGCCCATAAAGATTTCCAGCAACAGGCGCTTGTCCCTAGCTATAGCGAAACCCATGGCGGTCAGGACGTAACGATTTATGCGTCAGGGCCCGGTGCATACCTGTTCGGCGGCGTGGTTGAACAGAATTACATCTTTCATGTGATTGATGATGCCTTGCGCCTTCGCTCCCGCGCGGGCGAGTAACCGCCCTACCCATCCCCAATAAAAAACGGGCCAATCTGGCCCGTTTTTTGTGTTCATATATTTTTGCTTTAGGCGACCGGATCGAGCCAGCCCCATTCGTCTTTTGTCTCGCCGGTAAAGAGACCAAAGAACATCTCTTGCAATTTCGACGTAACCGGACGATCGCCATTGCCAATGGTCAGATTGTCAACCGAACGAACCGGCGTAACTTCCGCGGCCGTTCCTGTAAGGAAGATTTCGTCTGCCGCATAAAGGCTCTCACGCGCGATGGTTTGCTCGACGACTTCATAGCCCGCTTTTTGCGCAAGGGTCATAACCGTATCGCGTGTAATCCCCGACAGGATCGATGCCGATGCTGGTGGCGTGATGATCTTGTTTTTCACGACAAGGAATAAATTCTCGCCTGCGCCCTCACTCACCGTGCCGTCATGGGCAAGGCCGATCCCTTCGGCGAAGCCGCGATCTTTCGCTTCCATAGAAACCAGACGGCTTGAAAGATAATTACCGCCCGCTTTAACGCCCGCAGGAACCGTCCCCGGTGCAAATCGGCGCCAGCTAGAAACCGCAACGTCGATACCGTTCTTCAGGCCCTCTTCGCCAAGATAAGCGCCCCAAGGAAACGCCGCGATTGCAACCTCTGAAGGAGCCGCTTTCGATGCCGGGCCCATTTCGCCATAGCCGAGAAACGCAACCGGACGGATATAAGCGCTATCGAGGCCATTCTCGCGTACAACGTCGCGGCAGACCTGCATCAAATCCTCAACCGAATATTTTATGCCGATCTGATAGACACGCGCAGAAAACAGGAAGCGTTCGATATGTTCGCGATTCCGGAACACGCACACACCTTTGTCTTTGGTGTTATAGGCGCGCATACCTTCGAACACAGACGTCCCGTAATGCAGACCGTGGGTCAACACATGGGTGGTTGCTTCCGCCCAAGGGATCATCTTGCCGTCTCGCCAGATCAGCTTTGCTTCCTGAATAGGCATTTTTTAGTTCCTTCCTGATGTGCCATTTTTGCGGCTTGAGCCGGTTGAATGGCTGAGAGTAGCGGTAAAATCAAGCAAAGGATGGAATCAACCACGTCATATGCTAGCCCTGAGGCGGATTTCCCACTAAGTCAGCCCAAATCAGCAGATTTCACCCTTTCCCGATGACCCGGCCCAATAGAGGTTTTTCATGTCAAAATCCGATTCTGACGCCAGCAAGATCACGGCATTGCTCGAAGTGATGGCGCGTCTGCGCGACCCAGAGAATGGCTGTCCGTGGGATCTGGAACAGGATTTCGCGACGATTGCCCCCTACACGATCGAGGAAGCCTATGAGGTCGCCGATGCAATTGAACGCAAAGATATGGCGGGGCTCAAGGAAGAATTGGGTGATTTGCTATTCCAATCGGTGTTTCACGCCCAGATGGCCAAAGAAAAGGGGTTGTTCAGCTTTGGCGATGTCGCAGAGGCAATCGCCAATAAAATGATCCGCCGGCACCCCCATGTTTTTGGCGACGAAACCATGCGCACCGCGGAAGAACAGACCGATGCGTGGGAAAAGCAAAAAGCCGAAGAACGCGCCGCCAAGGGAAAGAACGGCCTGTTAGCGGATGTCCCTGCGGGCCTTCCGGGGCTGACACGCGCGGTAAAGCTGCAAAAGCGCGCGGCCAGAGTTGGATTTGACTGGAAAAACGCCCGGGATGTTCTCGACAAGATCGCAGAGGAAACCGAAGAACTGAATGATGCTATGAATTCTGGCGATAAGGCCCATATAGAAGAGGAATATGGCGACCTTTTATTCGTCCTCGCCAACCTATCACGGCATCTTGATATTGACCCCGAAGCGGCCCTTCGGGGGGCAAATGAGAAGTTCATTCGCCGCTTCAATCATATCGAGACGCGCATGAAGGAAGACGGAAAAAGCCTTGCTGACGCTAGCCTTGAGGCGATGGAAGCCATCTGGAACGAGGCCAAGGAAATCGATAAATCCGCGAAATAGGTCATCTCTGTACGGATAACAATGCGGGCAATGCCACGATATCTCTAAGGCTTATTAGAATTTTTGAGTTCAATCCCTAGCCATTAGCGGGCAATGTGCGATTTTTTCGTCATGGCCGAAATGGCCAAAATTCTGTCCGGAGACCGCGTAAAATGACCACGAGCCAGTCCCTCACCGATTTAATCGGCAAAACGCCCTTGATCCGCCTTAACCGCGTATCTGAGGAAACCGGCTGTGAGATCTATGGAAAGGCCGAATTCCTTAATCCGGGCCAATCGGTCAAAGACCGTGCCGCTTTGGGGATCATCCGCGATGCCGAAGCGTCCGGCGCGTTGAAGCCCGGCGGGATCATCGTCGAAGGCACCGCCGGGAATACGGGAATCGGCCTTGCGATGGTCGGTGCGGCGCTTGGCTATCGCACGCAGATCGTAATCCCGCGTACCCAGAGCGAAGAAAAGAAAATTGCCCTTCGCCTGCATGGCGCAGAACTCGTCGAAGTCGATGCCGTGCCCTATGACAACCCGAATAATTACGTTCATTACTCGCGCCGCCTTGCCGAAGAGCTTGCGGAAAAAGAACCAAACGGCGCGATCTGGGCCAATCAGTTCGATAATGTCGCCAATCGCAATATTCACATTGCCACAACCGGCCCGGAAATCTGGGAACAGACAGAAGGCAAGGTTGATGGTTTCACCTGCGCGGTTGGTACCGGCGGTACGCTTGCGGGCGTCGCAATGGCGCTGAAGGAACGCAAGAGCGACGTGACAATTGCCGTTAGCGACCCCGGTGGTTCGAAAATCCATGACTGGTACAAAAAAGGCGAACTGACGACCGAAGGCGGCTCGATCACCGAAGGTATCGGCCAAGGCCGCGTCACCGCCAATCTCGAAGGCGCACCGATTGATGATGCGTTCCGCATCCACGATTCGGAAATGCTGGAGACCCTGTTCCGCTTGGTGACCGAAGAAGGTCTATGCCTCGGCGGTTCATCGGGGATCAATATTGCCGGGGCAAAGCGGCTCGCAAAAGAGCTTGGACCCGGCCATACGATTGTAACGGTGCTTTGTGACTATGGTCACCGCTATGCGTCCAAGCTTTACAACCCTGAATTCCTGCGGGAAAAAGACTTACCCGTGCCGCCATGGCTTAGCTAAACCGATCAGGGAAATGACATGACCGAATTTGGCCCGCTGATTTCGACCTCTGAATTAGCGGCCAATTTGAGCCAGTTCAAAATCATTGATGGTTCTTGGCGCATGCTCGGTAATGGCAATGCGATAGAGCATTACGACCAAGAACATATTCCCGGCGCGGTATTCTTTGATATCGACAAGATCGCTTATCAGGAAACCGACCTTCCCCACATGCTGCCGCCACCCGGTCAATTTGCCGAAGGCGTCGGCGCGCTCGGCATTACCGCGCACGACACGATCGTCGTCTATGACGAAGCCGGGATTTTTTCTGCGGCGCGTGTGTGGTGGAGCTTCCGCGCCATGGGGCACCAAAATATCGCGGTTCTTGATGGCGGCCTGCCAAAATGGAAGCGCGAGAATAATCCGGTAACGGATCAAAAAACCGAAATCACGCCGGCGGAATATCAACCCACCCCCACACCAGCGCGCTATGCCTTTGCCAGCGATGTGCGCGACGCACTCGGTGCGGGCGTTGCGGTGGTCGATGCCCGTCCCGCCGATCGTTTCGCCGCGCGCGCGCCAGAACCGCGCCCGGGCCTTCGCTCTGGCCATATGCCGGGAGCACTCAACCTGCCGACCTCTGCCGTGGTGGACGCGAACACCGGGCAAATGCGCCCGCCAGAAGAGATCCGCAGCGCATTCTCCGCCCTCGGCGTCGATCCAGAGGCCCGCGTCATTACAAGCTGTGGATCAGGGGTGACGGCTGCTATATTGTCTCTAGCATTGGAAACTATCGGTGCGCGTAACCATGCGGTCTATGACGGATCATGGGCCGAATGGGGAGACGAGAAAAATGACGAGCAATTATTCCCAGTTGTCGATTGACCCCCTTAGCAGCAATCAAATTGCTGTCACCATTACCTACCTCGAACAGACAGAGCGGCCGGCGCTGGTCATGCCGCCGGCCCCAAGCATTGGCCAGCGGCGGAATGTTGCGCTGATGCGGGTCGAACAACCGCCGGTCCATTTCTATCGGTATATGTATGATCTTGTGGGCGCGCCTTTTAACTGGATCAGCCGCCGCACCATGAGCGACGACGATCTCGCCGCGATCCTTCATGATGAGAATGTATATTTCTACGTTCTCTATGTTGGCGGCGCACCGGCGGGCCTTGCGGAGATCGATGCCCGTAACGAGACCACGCATGAAATTAAGTTTTTCGGTCTCGCGCCTGATTTCACGGGTCTCGGAGTGGGCCGCTATTTCTTTACGAATGTTCTTGATCTCGCCTGGTCGCGCGCGCCGCAATGTCTGAAGCTCGAAACCTGCACGCTGGATCACCCGGCTGCATTGCCGCTTTATCAAAAATTCGGATTCAAAGTGACAGGACGCCGACAGGGTTTCGTTCAACGTCTCATCCCCAATCAACAAAAATAAAAAGCCGCAGAAATCCCCTATGAAAGATAAAACAAAATTGACGATCAGTGGCCGTCCGCATCACCGGCCAGCCCATCCGGTCAATATGCCGGTCGAACGGGCATCAACTTATCTTTTTCCGACCTATGACGATTATCTGGAAGGCGCAAAAAACATTACCTATGGGCGCCTCGGGACTTCATCGCACCGAGCCTTTGAAGAAGCGGTCAATGCGCTCGAAGGCGGCTTTGAAACGCGCCTCGCGCCATCGGGGCTTCAGGCGTGTATCGCCTCGCTCCTGGCGTTCGTTAGCGCGGGCGACCATATATTGATGACCGATTCCGCCTATGATCCGACGCGGAAATTCTGCGACAATTTCCTCAAGCGGTTTGGGGTCGAGACGACCTATTATGATCCGGTTGCGGATGAAGCGAGCATGAACGCCCTCATGCGGCCCAATACCAAAGTGATCTTTGCCGAATCCCCCGGCTCCCTCACCTTCGAAGTTCAGGACCTGCCTATGCTGGCCTCGGTGGCCCATGCGGGCGGTGCAAAGCTTGTGGTCGATAACACTTGGGGCGCGGGCTATTTTTATAAACCGATCGCGCTCGGTGCCGATGTTTCGGTTCAGGCCGCAACAAAATATCTGGTCGGCCATGCGGATTGCCTCGTGGGGACGTTATGTTCCGCAGACGAACAAACAGCGCGCAAGATCTATTATGCGCTTCTTCAGATCGGCTCGAATGTTTCGGCGGATGACGCGTTTCTCGCCCTTCGCGGTATGCGCACCCTGTCAACGCGGATGGAGCGCCATCAGGAAAACGCGGCGGAGCTTATCAAATATCTGAAAAAACGCCCCGAGGTGGACCGGATCATCTATCCGAGCCAGAAAACCTGTCCGGGCCATGCGATCTGGAAACGCGATTTCACCGGTGCTTCGGGCCTTTTTGGGGTCTTGCTGAAACCGACACCGCTCCCGGCGATCAAGGCGTTTTTCAATGCGCTCAAAGTTTTCGGCATTGGTTTTTCATGGGGCGGATATGAGAGCCTTGCGATTCATTCCAGGCCAGCAGCGCACCGAACAGCGACGAGCTGGGATGAAGAAGGCCCGCTTTTCCGTTTTCACGCAGGGCTTGAAGATGTGGACGATCTGAAGGACGATCTCGACCGGGCCTTCATCGCGATGGCGAACGCAAATAAATAGGGGCGAGATATGCGTTTATTGGCGAGTGGAATTGCGGCGTTGATATTGGGTGGCTGCCAGACAATCGATCTTGGCAATCTCTCCGGTCCGGGCGAGACGCTAACCATCAATTCAGCCCCCCAAGGCGCGTTATTGACCCTGCATGGCTATGGCGAGTGTGAAACGCCCTGCACCATCAAGATCAACGAACCGCGCAAAGCGCGCATCGCCAAAGCCGGGTTTAAATCACTGAACCTCACCCTTCGCCCTAGCCGCAAAGCGGTCACGATCCCGCTCGAACTGGCCGCCGCCAGCGAAGAGGTTGATGAAGTCGCGCTTCCGGAATTGGATTAGGCGCAAAAATTATAAGTGAAATGGCGACCCCGGCAGGATTCGAACCTGCGACCATCGGCTTAGAAGGCCGGTGCTCTATCCAGCTGAGCTACGGGGCCTGATCTCGCCGCCCTTAATGGGTCCAGGGCTTGCGGCGTTGAAAGGCAAAATTATCAGAATAGGCTTTGGGATTAGGCGTGTGCTCGCGCGGCGCGTCAATCCGGAACGGTAATTTATTCCGCTCCGCATAGGCGATTGCCTCTTCTTGCGTGTCGAATTTCAGGCGCACCTGACCCGAGGCGGTCTCGTCGGCGCTGGTCCAGCCCATGAGCGGGTCAATTCTGCGCGCGGTTTCCGCTTCGAATTCCAAAACCCACTGGCTGGTTTTCGCCTTGCCAGACTGCATTGCGGTTTTCGCGGGCTTGAAGATGCGTGCGAACATGGCGCTGTTCCTGCTCTATCCGGGGCGTGGCCCCGCCAAATAAATTCAACCTGATCCACTCGACGGAAATTCGATTGTATTGCTCAAAGCCCCGCGAGAAACCAAGCACTTACACGGGCCCATAGATCAATTCAAGCGATAACCTGGTCGCAGGTGCGCCGCGATTTTTGGGCCGATCATCCATTTTCAGAGAGGAAAAAGCGGTCCGCATGGTCGGGGCGGCAAGATTCGAACTTGCGACCCTCTGGTCCCAAACCAGATGCGCTACCAGACTGCGCTACGCCCCGCATGCGACTGCGAGCGAGTGACATGGTTCATCTTGGCCCGGTTGTAAAGACCTAATTTGCTATTTGTTGAAAAGAGGATGTCGCACCCGGTCTCCGGCCTTGATTCCAAGCTTTTCAAAGGTCCCGCCATTGACCTCCAGCACCGAAAGCACCGGCGTGCCAGAGGAAACGCTGACAAGCGACTTTGGCGTGGTCATGGGCGCGATTCGGCGAATCACCCCCTCCTCGTCGATAAAGGCCATATCGAGCGGGATCAGCGTGTTTTTCATCCACATGGAAATCGGCTGCACCGTTTCGAAGTCAAAGAGCATTCCCGCATCTTCCGCCATCTCGGTCCGATACATCAGGCCGGTCCGGCGCTCCTCCGGGTCGTCAGCCAGTTCGACATAAAACTGGTGTTCGTCGCCGCTTGCGGTTTCGATAACCAAACGGTCACGACCGCCGCCCGTCGCGCCGATCCGCTCGTTTTGCGCGCAGCCCGCCGTTGCGAAAAGCGCCAGCACAAAATTCAGAATAATCAGTCGACGGATGATAAGCATGATTGCCAACCTCTCGATAAAAGCCGGCAAAGCCCGATCAGTTTTCCGGGTCCGGCTTTACTTCTATCGCAAGCAGCCCTTTAGACCCCGCAGCATAGGAAACCTGCACGCGTGCGCCCTGAACAAGCTCACCCATTCCATAGCGCCGGAGCGTTTCCATGTGAACAAATATATCTTCGGTATCATCGCCGCAGGTCAAAAAGCCATAGCCCTTTGCGCGGTTGAACCATTTCACTGTCGCGCGAACAAAATCGCCGGCCGGTGTTTGCGTCGGCATCGGCGTCATGACAGGCACAGCCGCCGCAGTTGATTCATCGATCTTGATTAGTTTCGACGCCTGCAAGCCTTTTTCGCGCCGCACAACCAGGCATTCAACGGTCGAGCCCTCGCGCGCCGTTGTCATGCCAGCCTCTTTTAAACAAGAAGAATGTATGAGGATGTCACTATCGGCGGCATCGGTGATGATGAACCCATAGCCCTTGGTTGGATCAAACCATTTCACAACGCCTTTAACAGTGAAATGCTCTTCTGCGTCAGGCGTATCATCGTCGTCACGCGATGCGTCGAACCGATCGTCCATGTGCTCTTGGTACCCCCGTCGCGCCCTAAGCTACTTTGTTATTATAGTTAACTATAATGCAGTATCAGAAAAAGGCTAAGCCCTTCACGCAAAAAATGCACTATTTTAGTATAGGTATATGGAATTTTCGCCGTGTAGTTGTGGTTATTAGATAACATTACGGCTAAAATTGCCGAAATAGACTGCACGCAGACAATTTGCCTACGCGATAACCTGTGATTCGAGATGGTCCATAAACGAACTGATGAGCATCAGGAAAACATCGAAATCTGATTCGATATTTTCGATCGACGCACCACCCGCGCCGTTGCGATCCATTTGCAACGTCACATCGCCATCCTGATCGATATAAACCCGACCGAATTTCACATCATTATTGAACTGGTTTAGCACTTTGTAGCTGATGCTTTTGCCGTCAACTTCGAACAACCATGCGCGATAGGAAATGTCGCCATCAGGACCTTGGATATCGATCCGAATGTCGTAATTCGCGACCCGTACAAAAAGGGTGTTCGGTCCCATATCCTGAACCGCATAACCCTGCGTCGAGAGTTTTTCTTCAATTTCGTCTTTCGTAACTTTGCCAGCGAATGCCGATGAAATCGGCGCAAATGCCATTAGAACGGCGGCTGCAATTGCGAGAATTCCCCTCATGGACCTTACCCCTCCGGTCGAACGCGATTAACTATGTTTAATAGACGTCAAAATGGCACTGAAATCAACGACAGAGTCATGAAACGCCTGGCGTCGAGGCCGGTAGATTGGGTGGTTTACCGCGATTTTCGGATAATTTTCGCGGAAAAATCATAGGCGCTCTGGTCGAACCCATTACCGATAACGCCGATAGCTCTTGCGCCATTATCCGATTGGATCGCTCACGCATTTCATGGCGGCCGATGGGCGAGCAAGGCGCTTAAGCGCGCTTATTGCCATTGGAACGAATAATCCGCGGTTTTTCAGAATTATTATGATACAGGCGTCTATTGCTTGCCATACGCTTGTTATACGCAATTCTGTTCTAGTCTATTTATACTCTGTATTTATTCTTGATTTAATTTCTATTTTTTGAAAGCATCCCCCAAGATATGAGGGAGTATCGATGCACTATCCAATTGACCGACCTATGACTCGTCACGGAATCAACAAGGGTTATTGGGAGCTTCGGAAAGATAAAAACCTATATAAGACGATGAACCTTGTGGCCCGGCATTATGCAGCCAATGCCAGAACGGCCATCGATGTTGGTTCCTATATTGGCGGGTTCATTTGTGACCTCGATTGGATACCCGACAGAATTGCCTCTGATCTCAATAACTTCACCGAGAATTGGGCTAACGTGACGGGGGTAAAATTTATGAAAGCGGACGCATTTACGCTTGATCGAAAATTCGATCTCGTAATCAGCAATCAAACAATCGAACACATTCCCAACGCGAGAGCCTTCGCTGAAAAACTATGCTCGCTAGGTGAAACCGTTATGGTTTCAACAACCTACCAAGTCCCACATGGGCGTATTGACGGCCATATTCATGACCCTATCGACATGGATCAATTCCTGTCCTGGTTTCCGCGCAAACCGAAATTCACGGCAATTGTGGATGACCACCCGGTTGATAATGTATTCGGCGTTTTTTAAGTCGCGGCGCACATTAGCCATACTGTCCCGAGTTGGAAGAACAGAACTTTCAAGGTCACGCAAACTTCGCCGGTTTTTTTAGAAAAAATGGGTGCGTGTATTTAGGGCCTTTTTGAATTTATTCAAACCCGATTCAGCCTCCCCGCCGATTGAATCGCTCACCCAATTTATGGGCGTCGATGCGGGAAACACGGCGATACGTCGCTTTTTGCCAAAATTGCGAACACCATATTTTATAGTCTAATCAGGAGATTACTTCTTGTTCTCTCTTTGCAATGCATGGACTGTACTTTGCAGTACAAATTCAAAAAGGTATTACACTTGATTTTAGCTTGGTGCTTTGAAATCCTACTTTAGGATTTTCGATTAGGGGGGATGTTTTGCGTTATCAGGTAGAAATGGAGCGCTTAACAAACCAAGAGCTCGCGACGCTTCATACTTCGGCGCGTGGACACAAGGTCGTCTTCTGGAACGGTCTATTATACTTCGTTTTGGACGGCGATTGGCCTGACACACACCTTCCTTCCCATGTAAAATTTTCAAAGTTAAACGACGCGATTGAGAAATCGGGCATTTCTCCGGGCGAGTGTAACGATTTTACTGGCGTTGAGTTTGATATCATCCAATCGATGCTACGAACGAACCGTGACACCGTTCTAATTGACGGCGGAGCAAATTACGGTCGCGAAGGAATAAGATACGCATTATTCCGCCGTTCGCTTGGCTTTGACGTGCCTACGGACAAACCTGCTGTTATAGGCATAGAACCCGGCCCTGTTATTCACATGGCACAAGTCAACGTTGCACTCCACAACGTCCCCGAAGTTACACTTGTTCATGCAGCTTTGAGCAACAAGGTCGGATTTACCCAAATTGGGGTTTCCAATACCCACACACTCGGCGGATCAATGGCTGTCGGAACGCACAATGAATGGCACTCAATGGTTTGTCGGTCCGTAACAGTCGACAGCTTAATGGAAGAAACTGAAGCTCCCGTATTCCTGAAAATGGACGTTCAAGGCGCAGAGTTTCTTGTGCTCGAAGGAATGAAAGAGACCATCGAACGACAGCCCATTGCAGGGATCTTTGAATATGCCCCGACTATTATGGAGCGTATGGGACCGCTCGACGATTTCTTCGAAATTCTTTCAAGAATTGGAAAAGTTTACGATCTCGGCATGAACCGAAAACAAAAACGCGCCCTTTCCCATGCTGAAATTAAAACGCTAACCGATGAAATAAGAGCTCGCCCACCCGAACATCGCTGTACAGATTTGTTGGTAATAGATAGCAGGCTAGAGACGTAGACATTCCCGAATGTCAGTAGCAATGAAGCCAGCAATCAATCGCGCAATGTAAAACTTGGATTTGCAAAAGCATGACAACCTTGCGCGCGGGCGGAAGTCATTGCCCACGAACAGCACAAGTTAATTTTTTGAACCCCAGACACCAATCGCCACCACGATTATCATTGTAGCGGCAAAGAAAACTCTCAATGCACGCCCATATTTCGCACTCGAAAAGAGCGGCGATAGAGCGCTTCCAGCAAACAACCAGATTGCGTCAACAATCATTGCGACAAGCAAAATAACCCCGCCTGTTATGACAAGCGCTAGGCTGAGCGGCTCAATAGATAATGTAAACGAACTCACAATCGCGGAAATTGCTGCGTAGGCTTTGGGATTTGTCAGATTTAAAATGAACCCATCTCGGCCCGTCGGAATGCGACTTTTATCAGTCGTCGAATTAATCGGTGAATTCGCGATTTTCCAAGCGACGTAGCCCAAATATGAAATAGAAAAGAAGAATAGAGTATTTGCGATGATTTCGCTTTTTGAAATCAGCGCCGTGATCCCAGCAACCGAAGCAATGACAACAATTGATAGCCCTAAAAGTATACCGATAAGGAATGGAACGCCTTTGCGGACACCATTACTAGCCCCTACCCCTGCCAATGCTATGGGTACAGGCCCCGGTGATCCAAGCAACGCAGCTGAGACCATCGTTAGGGCAAGAAAATTCTCCATATTTTTACTCAATACAATCTTGACCACGCGCGCGCTGAGATGGGGCAAAAAGTTTTTTCCATCAGCGTTGCAATGCGTGGCGTTATTCAAAAGCGTTCGATTAGCTCATGCGTTATAATATTGAGTTCTGTTTCGGGATGAACTGATAATTCCGTGATCTAAGAAAAACACTTTCGCAGTAAACGGGTTGTGTATTCTTTGAAACCGCGCCGATCAAACCCGGAAAGTGACAAACAGGCTTGTTAGGTACCTATGAATTTAAAGTGCCATTCCCTGGAGCATGGGCAACATGCCGTGAAAATTACAATGGGATACAAATAGCACGCAAGGGCGAATAGACGGTCTGTAAAGCCATACTTTAAGGCTGCATTGCGGGGGCGATTGCTCTCATATCAACTTATTTGGCGACGGTGAACCGATTGTATTTCTTATTGGTATTCCCGGCCAGGTTATAACCGGAGCCATCGTCGGGACGGCGCTGATCCTGACCAGCAATCGCCTGATCAAGCGCTAGCCTCCTACGCAACCGCCTCAATAATGATAGCCTCGCCCTCACCCTTTGCGTCCATGTCTTTCGAAACGCGAACGCCCAAAGGACGTAGGAACGGCAATTTTTGCGTCACTTTTCGCGGAATGAAATATCGATAGCGCCAAATATCATAGAGTGACGCCATCGTCGCCGTTGGTAACGACGTGGTGTATTGACGGCGGATCGACATTCCCGCTTTTTCGACCGCCAAAGCTGCGCTTGATGGCGTGAATTGCATAAGGTGGTATGGCAGATCATTCGCGTGCCAATGTTTTTTTAATTTGCGCGCGGTCCGGCTATCCGCATTAGGCACGCCAAACCAAACATAGCCAGACGGTGCCAACAACGACCGCATTTCACCCAAAAGACGAACGGGATCTGGGTGATGCTCCACTACATGGTTTGACGTGACCACATCGAACTGTTCCTCGCACCCCTCGCTGTTAATGTATTCGTCTAATTGTCCGTGAAAAACGGGAATCCCCGACTTCCGCGCCGTCGCCACGCCAAATTCGCTCGGCTCAACGCCCTGCACAACCGCCCCCAACGCTTTCGCGACACGTAAAAACGCACCGCCGCCACAACCAACATCAAGAATTCTTAAACCGGGGGTGATTTTGATATGACGAAACTCGCCCTTTGCCTTCGCCGCTTCAATCTCGGCGTCGAGCTCCGTGAGGCCATGGTCCGCTTCATACGGATCATATTTGTCTGTATAGTATTGGGAAAGAAGGTCCGGCCCAGGTTGTGGATTCATGAATCCATGCTGACAATCATCACATCTAACAACTGGCCACTTCCGACCATCATTATGTCGAATTGAGTATCCAACAAAGTCGAGAGACAACTTTTCTCCGCCGCAAACGGGGCAATTACAGAGTTCATTCATGAGGTTTCCACCTATACTGTGGAAATATTATATGCGTACATTTTTGTCGGGCAACGTTTTAGTGACACTATGACGGCAGCCGGGAACCATTTCACCGATGTCGCAACAGAAACTGCCATAAATTAACGGCATCCCTCGAATTCCAACTCAACGCCGATTTAAATGGAGCGCCAGTCGGCTCGCCGCTGTTGGCCTGTATACCTTATTCACGAACGCAAATCGTTCCACCGAATGCGTTGGCAACCTTTCGGCACGAGGCTGCCATGAGCATTGTCAATGTCGGAATTAAAATCGCCGAAACTATGCAATATCTGCGACAAACGCATTATTCATATCGAACGGATATATCAAGGAGCACGATTATGCGCACCTTTCAGGCATGATCGAAATTTTCTTTTAAAACGCGCAGACCAAAACCGGAAAGTGACAAACAATTGACAAACAGCCTTCTAAGTCATTGTTTTATATAGGTAGTGGTAGGCCCTAGGGGAATCGAACCCCTCTTTTCAGGTTGAAAACCTGACGTCCTAACCGATAGACGAAGGGCCCACACAAGCTGCCGCTGTGGCGACGGAAGCGCTGTATAGGAGGCAGCTTCCGACCATGCAAGCCCATTTTACGGTTTCGGGCGATTTTTTCAAAATTCTTCGCCTAAAACCCTCGGTCAGGGGGCTAAAGCGGCGTCACTGATCTGCATTTGGCCCGCGTCTCCGCCGCGCCAGTCATCGGCGCGCACTTTTCCGGCCACGTGAAAGCGCTTTCCGGAGGTGAGAATCTGGCCAAGCGATTCGCCCTCGGCCCGGAATGCGATGGCGCGAATTTGCTCGCCCGTATCGCTTTCCAGCGTCACTGAGAGATGGCCCTTGCCGACGACTTTCGTGTATTTGGCGCGAAGATTGGTGAGGGCAAAAACCGGCTCGGGGTTTCCCGGCCCATAGGGTCCCGCCATTTCCACGAGATCGGCGAAACTTTTCGAAACCGCGTTCGGCCCGATCACCGCATCAAGCGATAGCGTTCGGTTCTCACGGGCGAGGCTGACATCGGCAGCCAATGCGTCGTTGAGGAATATCCGGAAATTATCAATCTGTGACGGGTCCACCGAAAGCCCGGCCGCCATCGCATGTCCGCCACCCGAAAGTAACAAACCGTCATTGCGCGCCTTACCGATGGCACCGCCAAGATCAACGCCGGTAATCGATCGGCCAGAGCCTTTGCCGACATTATCTTCAATGCCGATGACGATGACCGGCCGGTCATAAATCTCTTTAAGCCTTCCGGCGACGATACCGATGACACCGGGATGCCACCCCTCGCCCGCTGTGACGATCACATCATCTGCATGGCGCTGATTGCTCTCAATATCTCTCAGGGCCTGCGCCTGAACGTCGGCTTCGATTTCCTGGCGTTCCGAATTCATCACATGAAGCCGTTCAGCCAGTTGCGCACGGCGCGCGGGATCGTCGGTGGTCATTAATTCAAAGGCCAGCCGCGCATGACCAATGCGTCCCGCCGCATTAATCCGTGGACCAATCAAGAACCCCATATGATAGGTGCTGGGCGCCCCTTTCATTCCGGCCTGTTTGCCGAGCGCAATAAGCCCCGGATTTCCGTTGCCGCCAAGAACCTTGAGCCCTTGCGCAACCAATACCCGCGTCAGGCCTTTTATTTCCATCACGTCGCAGACAAGACCGAGCGCCGTCAGATCGAGAAACCGCAACAAGCGCGGCTCAGTGCGTTCATTGAAATAACCACTTTCGCGCAAGGCCCGATTAAGCGCCACAACCGCCATAAAGGCCACACCAGCCGCCGAAAGATTGCCAAGGCCGGAAATGTCATCAGGCCGGTTCGGATTAACGACCGCTGTCGCGCCCTCAGGCGGCGGACCATTCATCAAATGATGGTCGAAAACGACAATATCAATATTATCGGCGGCGGCTTCTTCGATCGGCTCATGCGCGGTTGCACCGCAATCGACCGTCACGATCAAATCCGCGCCGTCAGCGGCGAGTTGTTTAAACGCCTGAACCGAAGGGCCATAGCCCTCGGTGATACGGTCCGGGAGATAAACTTGCGACGCCGCGCCAATTTCATCAAAATATAGCTTCAGGATCGACGCAGCCGTTGTTCCGTCCACGTCATAATCGCCAAAAATGCCGATGGTCTCGCCATTATTGACGGCCGCGCATAATCGTTCTGCTGCGCGGTCCATGTCTTTCAGAACCAACGGATCTGGCAATTCTTCACGCAGGCTTGGGGCGAGATAACGCTCAACCTGATCAGGCGCGACGCCGCGCGCCACCAGAATGCGCGCAATCGTCGGATCGATCCCGTTTTGTTGAGCAATCGTGAGCGCAAGACGGGTATCGGCCTCGCGCAATTGCCATTTCCGGCCAGACGCAGGGACGCCCATCGCCGGCAGCGCCACAATGGGCATTAATTCATCAATGGTCTGGTGTTGGGCAACGGAGGTCATGGATACAAATGGCACTGATTCGCGAAAACTGGGTTCTACCCCACGCGCCCGCTTCTTTCCACAGCCCCGCAATCAGCCATTTGCATCGTGAAAAATAATGCCAAGGCAGTATCGAGCACCGCTACGGATTTCCGAAACCCCGTGGCGCATCTTGACCTTATAGGTTCCGCGCGCCCCTTCTTTGGGTCGTTCGTTGACCGCAAAAGCGATTGCAAATCCCTTTTCAAGCGGCGCGACCATCGCGCGCGATTGCTTGCGCGGTGATTGTTCGGTCATGACAAATTCGCCGCCGTCAAAATCTTTGCCCGGTTGCGACAGCAAGATCGCAATCTGAATGGGAAAGACCTCATCGCCATAAAGGTCTTGATGCAGCCGGTTATAATCGCCCGGACCATATTTAAGGATCAGCGGCGTTGGCCGGGTTTGCTCTTTTGCTTTGCACTGGCGTCGATAGTCAGCGTGATCGGCCGGATATTTCTGGCCCATCCATGCGCGGGCGACAGGGACGATGACGGCATATAGCTTTGTCCGCAGCTCCGCGACGAGCGGCGGCAAGGGATAAGAAAAATATTTATATTCCCCTTCGCCAAAGCTATGCCGCCGCATATGAACCGTTGAGCGATAACGTTCTGGCGTGTCGTAATTGTCGATGAGGTCCGCACATTCTGAATCATTCAGGATACGGCCTAATGATGCAGAGCCATTTTGATTGAGGTCTGTTGTCACCCGCGACCAGTCTATTGCGCCCAAACGCTCAGATAGATTCCCGGAAACAAACCGATCAGGTCGGCAGCGCTTGCACGGACGAAAGCCCGCACGCTCCGCATCGGCGCGTCGCGCCGCGAAAATCACATTCTCGCGCTTGGGCCTGCCCGCGCAGGACGGCAGGCAATAGACGCCGGTTGTGCGCACGCACGACCAGAATTGGCCATTTGCCCGCGCATCGCGCGCCACAACGGCCTTCCAACGCATTTCATCGATTGTTGTCGACATACTGAGCCTCCTTCGCGGGCTCAGCATAGGCGGGCGGCGCTGGCATGGCCGCCCGTTTCTTGCGGTTTAGTCCTTAAAGTAAGGCTCAACCGTGCCTTTTAATTTGATCGTCAACGGTTGCCCATGACGATCTAGGCTTTTGCCTGCCGCGACTTTGATCCAGCCTTCGGAAATACAATATTCCTCGACATTGGTTTTTTCTTCGCCGTTAAACCGAATACCGACTTCGCGCTCGAAAATGCTCTCGTCGTAATATTTGCTATTCGGGTTTACGCTAAGACGATCAGGGAGTGTGTCAGTCATCGTTCAACTCTTTTGATTAACGCGGCGAGCGGGCGCGAATATAGCGCACTGTCCCGGTTTTCGAGCGCATGACGATTGTATGGGTATTCACATATCCGCGTTCCCACTTCACACCGTCAAGCATGGTGCCATTGGTCACGCCGGATGCGGCGAACATCACATCACCGGATGCGAGGTCCCGTAGGCCATATTTGCGGTTGAGGTCGGTAATGCCGATACGTTCAGCGCGGCTGCGCTCGTCATCATTGCGGAAGTGCAACCGGCCCTGCATCTGACCACCAACGCAGCGAAGCGCCGCTGCAGCAAGAACACCCTCAGGGGCACCGCCCTGACCGATATACATGTCGATGCCGGTCGCTTCTTCGGTTGTATGGAATACACCCGCAACATCGCCATCAGGGATCAGGAACACACGCGATCCAAGCCGACGCGCGCCATCAATCAATGGCTGGTGACGTTCACGGTCGAGAATACAAAGTGTGATTTCCTCAGCCGGTACACCTTTAGCCTTGGCAAGTGCGGTGATGTTGTCCTCGACGGAAGCGTCAAGATCGATCACGCCTTCAGGATAGCCCGGCCCACAGGCGATCTTGTCCATATAAACGTCAGGGGCGTTCAGCAGCGTTCCGCCCTGCGCCATCGCCACGACCGCAAGCGCATTCGACATCGCTTTCGCCGTCAGCGTTGTTCCTTCGAGCGGATCAAGCGCGATATCGACCTTTGGTCCGGTTCCGGTTCCGACTTTTTCACCAATATAGAGCATTGGCGCTTCGTCGCGTTCGCCCTCACCGATCACGACCGTTCCGTCGATATGAAGCTTGTTCAACGCGGCACGCAAAGCCGTGACAGCAGCCTGATCGGCGCCTTCTTTATCGCCATGACCAATTTTTGTGGACGCGGCGACCGCGGCGGCCTCGGTACAACGACCCAGTTCGATCGTCAGGACGCGGTCTAGTAAATTTTCATCTGCGGACATAGTCATTCTTTCCGTATGCTAATCAACAATTGATGGGCACCAAGGCCCCCCTGTGGTTCTATTTCTCGTCGTCTTCGGGTGCCGTTAACTGTTCCCGTCTCTCCCGTGCTGCCGCGGCACTGTCTCGGTCAATGCGCTCGCGGAGCTGGTCGGCTTCTTCGCCTAAGTTCAAAGCCGTCTCCTCAGCGGTTAGCTGTCGCTGAGTTTCGATTTCCTCTTTTATCTCCTTGGCAGTCTGGTCTAGCGCATTGATTTGAGCCTCGACCACGGCCGGCGGGCGTGATTGCGGGCGCTGCTCGACGCCGGGCGTTTCCGACAATACGGGAAATTTACCAGTATTGGGTTCGGCGCGGCGTTCCTCGATGCGGGCTTTGATTTCCTCGCTTTGCGGTTTTTCGCTGGCGATATCTTCATATTTGATAATGCCGGGCGGCGCGAAGCGGGCCAATTGGGAATTGGCGCAGCCATTAAGCACAATTAATCCGAAAGCGGCGAAAAGCACGCATTTACCATGCCTTAGGGCGTTAGACTGTTTTACAGCGGACACAATGCCATCCTATAAGGAAGATACAGGCCCCTTAAACAACTATCCGGCGGTGTGACGCAAGTGAAAGAGAAATCAGAACAGCAATCGACAGCCCCAAAACGGAAAAAGTCGACAAAAAAAGCGAAGTCCACCGGGAAATCCGCGAATTCCGCCTCCAAGGCGAATTCCGCGCCGAAGGAAAAGCCTAAGGCGAAAAAGCCCGAGCAGGACGAAAAAGCCGCCCGTTCCATGTTTCAGGATTTCGACGCCCTTTCGGAATATTTGACCGAGGTCACCGGCACCAGCCAGGAAGTCTTGCGGGATTATTTCGCCAAACAACAGGACCTGCGCCGCTATACGGGCGAATTGCCAGCCGACCCGATGAATATCAACGAAGCCTTTCAGGAGGTCATGAAGGGTCTTTCTGCCGATCCTGGCACGGTCATGCAGCGGCAATTCAATCTTTGGGGCGATTACGCCAAGCTCATGGCAACCATGCAGCGACGCATCGCTGGCGAAGCCACCAAACCGGCGATCAAACCGCCCGAAGGCGACCGCCGATTCGCCCACCCCGCATGGGAAGAAAATCCCATGCTCGATTTCGTCAAGCAGTCCTATCTCATTATGGCGCGCTGGCTCGAGTTAACCATGTCTCAGGTCGAGGGCATGGACGAGCACGAAAAGAAAAAGGCAGAATTTTTCACCAAGCAATTTATTGATGCCTTCGCGCCGTCAAATTTTGCCATGCTGAACCCTGAAGTGATCGAGGAAACGATCAACAGCAAGGGCGAAAACCTGCTCAAGGGCATGAAGAACTATCTCGAAGACCTTGATCGCGGTCACGGCGAATTATCCATCCGTCAGGCGGATTTGAAATATTTCAAACTCGGCGAGAATGTCGCGACCACCCCCGGCAAGGTCGTTTTCGAAAACGAGATCTTCCAGCTCATTCAGTATAATCCGAGCACAGAAGAGGTTGCGAAAACGCCGATGTTGATCATTCCGTCATGGATCAACAAATTTTACATTCTCGACCTGCAACCGCAAAACTCCTTCATCAACTGGTTGGTCTCGCAAGGACGGACCGTATTTGTCATGTCATGGGTCAATCCGGGCCCGGAATTACGCGAAAAGACCTTTGAAGATTATATCAAGGACGGCCTGTTCGAGGCGCTGGATGCGGTTGAAAGAGCAACGGGCGAACGACGGGTCGATACGATTGGTTATTGCATTGGCGGGACCATGCTCTCGACTGCACTTTCGCTCATGGCGAAAAAAGACGATGACCGGATCAATACCGCAACCTTCTTTACGGCGCAGGCCGACTTCACGGAAGCGGGCGATCTGTTGTTGTTTGTCGACGATGGCCAACTGGATGCGATCGAAAAACAGATGGACGCAGCGGGCGGCGTTCTTGAAGGGCGCGCGATGGCCACCACCTTCAATATGTTGCGCTCTAATGACCTCATCTGGTCTTTCGTCATCGACAATTACCTCAAAGGCAAAGACCCGGCGAAATTTGACTTGCTGTTCTGGAACTCCGACGCCACACGCATGCCGAAAAATGTGCATCTCTTCTATCTGCGCGAGTTCTATCAATATAACCGCCTCGCCAAGGGCGAAATGGTCATGGATGGCGAGACCCTCGATCTCGGGGATGTCCAGATCCCGATCTTCATGCAAGCGGGCGAAACCGACCACATAGCGCCGCACAATTCCGTGTACAGAACCGCAAAACTCTATGCCGCAAAGGGGAATGACAATGTGCAATATATGCTCGCCGGGTCGGGTCATATTGCCGGCGTCGTGAACCACCCGGACAAAAAGAAATATCATCACTCAACCAATACCGCCCTGCCCGACACGCTGGACGAATGGAAGAAAGATGCGGTCCGCCACACAGGGTCCTGGTGGCCTTATTGGATCAAATGGCTGGACAAGGTCAGCCCCGGCATCGTCCCTGCGCGGCACCCCGGTGATGGCAAATTAGAGCCTATCGAGGACGCCCCCGGACGCTATGTGAAGGTTCCGTCGTAAATTCGGCCGTGATTCGGCTCTGGCACCCCGCGCGTTAACTTTTTGTTAACCCTAACGAATCACGATTTATAAAACTGAAAAGCCGGGGGGCGGTATGAGCCGGATGGACATGACAACGCAGGATTTGTTCCTGCGCTTAGGAACGACGTCGATTTCGCGCAGCACACGAGCGGATGCACTCTTCCGTCGTCTCCGTGATCAGGAAACTGCGCAGGTCAACGAACAGCTATTCGGCGCGCCCACTAAGATTTCACTTAATGGGCGACAGCCAGATCAATCTGAACAAAATCAGGATTAAGCCGCGAGGCTAATGCCTTTGCCTTCGAGATATGGGCGAAGCTCGCCTTTTTCGAACATCTCGCGGATGATGTCGCAACCGCCAACAAACTCGCCTTTTACGTAAAGCTGAGGGATCGTCGGCCAGTCAGAGAAGGTCTTGATGCCGTCGCGCAGCTCGTCATTTTCGAGCACATTGGCCGTATCATACTCAACGCCCAAATGGTCGAGGATCTGAACGACAACCGACGAGAATCCGCACTGCGGAAATTGCGGTGTACCCTTCATGAAGAGCATCACGTTGTTTGCGTCGATTTTTGCTTTGATGTCGGTAGCGATGTCGCTCATTCTTAAAACTCCTGAAGTCTAGGGTTTAGCTAGGAGGCCGCCCCGCCTGCGTCAAGGGTTTCGGGCCCTTGCCTAGTCGCGAAACGCGAATGCGCCCGCTGGCTGCCAATGGGTGCCGCGCCCGCGCGGGCCCAAATACCGCCAGAGTTGCAGCCCCTCGGCCCGGCCATCTATCGGCGAAAACCCCTCGGACAAATGCGCGTGAAGGGCCGAGGCTTCTTGAATGGTCACTTTATTCTGGATCGTCACATGGGGGCGAAACCCCTGACGGTCCTGCCCGGACAGCCATCGCCCGAATGCGGTCACCAATTTGGCGCGCAAGGGCAATAAAGGCGGCGCGGAGACCCGATAGGCCACGCCGCGCCCAAGCCGCATCACCTCTGATAGCTTGATCGGAAAGGCATATTGATTGGCGGCCGTCCGGCCGATCATTTTCAGAATTTCATCAAAATGCGCGCCGGGGAGATTATGAAACAAGGTCAAATGCGCCGGTACGTTGTTCAGCCCCGCCGGGAAATGTTTCTCGCGCTCGGCGTTAAGAAACGCGGTCGTCTCTTCATCAAGCTGTAATGTCAGAATGACAGGATCTTGCATCATACAACCCGGTCGTTCGGCTCCCCGGTTTTGAAAAACGCATTGATATTTTCAAGAACGCGCATCGCCATCGCAACGCGGCTTTCCATCGTCGCGGAGGCAATATGCGGCAAACAGAAAACATTCGGCAGCGAATAAAGCTCTTCGCGAATGGGCGCAGGTTCGGTTTCAAAAACATCGAGCCCCGCACCGAAAATGCGGCCCGATTTCAGCGCGTCGATCATTGCCATTTCATCAATGACGGGGCCGCGCGAAATATTGATGATTACAGCCGATGGCTTCATCAACTCAATCGCCGCCGCGTCGATCATATGATGGGTTTTTTCCGTATAGGGACAGTGTAGCGAAATTATATCGGCTTGCCGGAACAAATCTTCGAGCGAAACCAACGTCGCATTATAGGCGCGGTCGATTTCTTCTGACGGGCGCGGCGTATGATAGATCAGGTTTAGGTCAAATCCTTGCGCGCGTTTTGCAACTTCACGCCCGACATTACCCATGCCGATAATCCCCAATGTCCGGCCGGTGACCCGTTGCCCCCAGCTTTCGGGCGTAAGCATGCCGCGCCCCTCGCCGGTTCGGGCAATATCAAGCCCCTCCCGAAAACGACGACAGGCGGCGATGATCAGGCCCATTGTCGTGTCTGCAAGACAGGCTGTGGTCACTTCGGGCGTATTTGAAACTGCGATACCGCGCGTCTTTGCAGCATCAAGGTCAATGTGATCGACACCAACACCGAAGGAAGCAATCAATTTGACGCTATCGGGTAACGCGCGGATATATTGTGCATCAAGCTCATCAAAGGCCGTCGAAAATATCGCCTCTGCACCTTCGGCCAATGCGATAAACGCCTCGCGGCTCGCCACAGGTTCAGCGGGCTCGCGCACATCATAATTCATCCGCAACATTCCTGCGAGCGCTGACGGCATTTGCCTTGGCGTCGCAATAACTCGCTTGGTCATATGAACCCTCGTCTGTAGCTGGTCTTTCTTTATGTTTGTAGCCGACAATGGCGACGTGGCTAGCCTATCTACTGCTATTGGGTTAGGCTTGTTAACAAAAGCGGTCTGGCTCTGCCCGATACGCTCTGTGTGGGAGTTGGCGGTATAATATGCGGTATTTTCTGATTGGCATCCTGGCCTTTATCGGCTTAGCGATCGGATGGTCCCTTTTGCATATCATTCCCGCATCCGGTGCGCGCGCTGAATTGAAAACAAAGCTCGTCGATCAATGTCGCCGGGTTGATGTCGCCCCGGGCACCGAAGACGTCACAATTGACCCAGAATTGAAACTCGCTTTTATCTCCGCGGCTGATCGCAGAGCCTGGTACAATGATGGCGGGTCGAGCGCGATCAATCCGAAAAATGGCATCTATGCCATGAGCCTTGACGGCAGCGATGCAATCCGCCGCGTCTCGCCAGCGATGGATAATTTCCTGCCGCATGGGATCAGCCTTTATCGCGGCAATGACGGCACCAAACGATTGTTTGTTGTCAATCACCCGACCACTGGCGAAGAAGTCGTCGAGTTATTCGACGTCGGAGCAAATGGGGAACTGACCCACCTCGAAAGCATCTCGTTTGACGCGATGTATTCGCCGAATGATATTGTCGCGGTTGGCCCGAACCAGTTCTATGTGACCAATGACCGGCGATTTGATAACGGCTTATTGGGACATCTGGAATCTTACTTTGCGTTGCCGCTTACCAGCGTCGCCTATTATGATGGCGTTAAGGGCCGCATCGTCAAAGACGGCCTCACCTATGCGAATGGTATCAATAAATCCGTTGACGGATCGTCGATATATGTGGCTGAACTCCTAAAGCGCCGCATCGCGGTTTTTGACCGTGACCCGGAAAGCGGAAAGCTATCTCACGTGAAAAACCTACGGGTGAATACCGCGCCCGATAATATCGAGGTTTCACGTGATGGCGCGATCTGGGTTGCCGGTCATTCCAAAATTTTCGACTTCGTAAAGCACGCAGAAGATGCGCGTGAAATCGCGCCGTCGCATGTCATCCGCCTCAACCCGCGCAGCGGTTTGACCTCAGACGTCTTGATGTCGGTAAATGGCGAGATTAACGGCTCTTCTGTTGGTGCCGTATGGGACAACACGCTGATCGTCGGGGCGGTGTTTGACGGTCACGTGATGGTTTGCCCAATGCTCGAAATTTTATTACGCGGCCCGTCCCAAACGAACGAGCCGCAATAATTTCGAGCGCTTATTGCGCGAAAATATCGTCGATGCGCCGTTGAGCAATGGGGTGATAACCCGGACGCGCCCGGTCATAGACTTCTTCCGCCCAATCTCTGCGCCCATTTTCAATCAACGCCGCATAGAGCCGGTAGATGAACTTACCCCGGCCCACTCGCATCAAGAATGCATCAAGCGGCTCAAACGCCGGTTCATAGCCAGCATTGATCGCGCGCAGATACCACGCATTCGCGATTTCAGCGTTTTGCGACGTAGACAATTGAAAGCGCTCGTCTAGCGCCGCCATCTGTTCCGGCGTCAGCGATTCAGGCAATTGCGCGATGAAATAAAGCCATTCATGGGTCGTCCACGCGCTTGTCTCTAACCCATCAACATCGCCGCCGCCCATCCACGCATTAATTTGGGCATCGACTTTATTAAAGGCTTCCGATTGTGGTTTTTCGATCGAATCCGGGAATCCGGGCTGGTAAATCCATTCGTTGATTTCCGCCTCTGTCACCGCATCCGGTTGATCGGCCCACAGATTATCCTCAAAGAAGGTCAGGAAATCTTCGGTCGTAATACTCTTGAATGCGAATTCATTGAAATAGGCCCGCAGGAATTCATCAAAGCGATCACGGCCAAACCGCTCTTCAAGGAATTTAAGGAAAAACATTCCGCCCGCATAAGAGACCTGACTGAACGCATCATCGGGATGCCCTAAATCCGCTGGCATTTTAAGCGCGGTCAACTCAGGGCGCGCAGCCGCCTCGACATCGCGCATCAATGATTGCTTATCGAGCAAACGCTCCATCACCGCGCGGCCTTCGCCATATAGCGCTTCCATGGTGCGGTTTTCGACATAGCTTGTGAACCCTTCGTTCAGCCAAGCGTCACGCCAGTTTGAATTGGTCACAAGATTGCCCGACCACGAATGCGCAAGTTCATGCGCCACCACATTGGTCAGGCTTTTGTCACCGGCAATGAGGGTCGGCGTCATGAATGAAAGGCGCGGATTTTCCATGCCGCCAAACGGGAAGCTGGGCGGCAATACGATCAGATCATACCGGCCCCAACGGTAAGGACCATAGAGATCGGCAATGGCCTTTTCCATTTTTGGCGTATCTTCAAATTCTTCCGCTGAGGCATCAAGAATGTAATCCTCTGCATAGACACCAATATGATTATTGATCTTCTTGAATTTGATATCGCCGACCGCCAACGCAATCAGATAGGACGGAATTGGCCGGGTCATTTTAAACGAATAATCACCGTCCAAATCGCCGCTTACATCCTGACGCGCACTCATAACCGCCAATAGGTCTTTTGGGGTTCTGATCCGCGCGTCATAGGTAATGCGCACAGCGGGGGTATCTTGGATCGGCACCATCGTGCGCGCATTAAGCGCTTGAAACTGGGTGAACAGAAATGGGTGCTCTTTTCCGGCGGTCTGCTCGGGCGAGAGCCATTGAATGCCCTCGGCCTCCGGGCTGGTGCGATAGGTGACGCGAATTTTCCGAGCGCGATCCGGTAGCGAAACTTCGAATTTCGATCCCATCACTGGGTCGTGCGGCCCCATCGTAAAGTCGGTTTCTACCCACTGCCCTTCGGTAAACGCCTCGACCTTTGAAACGTCGAGCTTGCTGGTGTCCAAGATCAGCGTTGCCGTGCCGCGTGTGCGCTTGCGGAAGTTAATTTCCGCTGTGCCGAAAAGCGTCTTGGTGTCGAAATCGACCGTCAGATCGAGATTGAGATGCGTCACCCGCGCATCGTTGTAATTCGAGTAGGTGAACTTGTCGCGCGCTTCTTCGGGTGTCAGCGCATCCCAAACAACCTCGCGTTCCTCGCCCGGGACCATGAATTCCATTTCGTCCTGTTCGACATATTCCGCTTCCTCGGCGACGATGACGGTCGTGTCCTCGGTGGGTTGGCTATCTTTTGGCGAACAGGCGGCGATTGCAACAAATGACGCTGAAACGAACAAGGTACGGGCAAATGACATGCAGAACGCTCTTTTTTTATAGGTGAGAAAAACCGAACCTTAACGGGCTCTGCGGAACCGGGCAAGGCAAGTTGTACAGCACAGCCAAAGTAAAACGGGGCCCATCAGGCCCCGCTTTTCGATACACAATTTCGAAGTGCAGATCGGTTAACTATTCCCGCGCTTCAGTCTCAAGGGCGAGCGCATGGAGTTCGCCACCCATCCGGCCTTTGAGTGATTTGTACACCAATTGATGTTGCTGCACACGATTTAGCCCATTAAACGCACTCGACACGATGCGCGCGCGGTAATGATCGCCATCACCGGCTAAATCCTCAATCTCGATTTCCGCATCGGGCAATACCGCGAGAATGAATTTCTTAATATCATCAGCTGCCATTGGCATAGGTGAAGCCTCCTTAGGCGTCTGCGCTTCCATATAATTGGGCAGCGCGTGGTCATTTAGGTCAGAAAGGTCAAGCAACGAAAGCGCATCGTCGCCATCAAGTGTAATGTCCGGCCCGCCAAAGCGCCCAAGCTTAGACGCCTGTACACCGGCCATCGCGGCTTTCAGCAATAGCGTATCAGCCGCTGACGGTGATGCAGCCACGAGGTAACGGCCCTGGTCTTCGCCAAACCAGAAAGCGGCTTTGCGCGCTTTCACTGGCGTCGTCAGATTAAGCCCGCGCCCGCAAGCAAGCGCCATTTCCGCAGCGGCGACCAATAGGCCACCATCGGAAACATCGTGGCAGGCCGTGATGATCCCCTCTTCGATCAGCTTACGGATAAGCTCGCCGGTTTTGCGTTCGATCTCCAGATCAACCGGCGGCGGTGCCCCTTCGTCGATCTCAAAGAGATCACGCATATAGAGCGATTGTCCTAAATGGCCGCGCGTAATGCCGATTGCGATCAATTCTTCGCCAGCTTCCGCACCGCCGACGCGAACCGCCTTGGTCACATCATCAAGAACACCAACGCCGCCAATCGCCGGGGTCGGCGGGATCGCGACACTATTGGTTTCATTATAAAGCGAGACATTGCCGGAAATGACCGGATAGCTGAGCGCTTCGCAGGCTTCTGCGATGCCTTCGATTGCACCGACAAATTGCGCCATGATTTCCGGGCGTTCTGGATTACCGAAATTGAGGCAATTGGTAATGGCCAAGGGCGATGCGCCTACTGCGCATATATTGCGATAAGTTTCCGCGACGGCCTGTTTCCCGCCTTCAAACGGATCAGCCTTCACATAGCGCGGCGTCACGTCAGTTGAAACCGCCAGACCGCGATTGGTGCCGTGAACACGCACCATCGCCGCATCGCCGCCCGGTGCAACAACTGTCTCACCCATCACGGAATGATCATATTGCTCCCAGATCCAACGGCGCGAACAAAGATCAGGCTGCGCCATCATCCGGGCCAGCGCCGTCAAAATCGTATCGCCGCCGGGCGCATCCGCGAGAGAGATTTCTTCTTCGCGCTGTTCAACCTCTGCGGTTTCAACCATGCCGCTTGTGGCAAGGTTTTTCGCCGCCTCTTCAAAACCCGAGAAACTGACCCCTTCGGGCTTGGACCGCGCATAAACCCGCGCCTCACCGTCACGAACGCTCAGGCCAACGGCCTCAACAAGTTCTGCATCCGACAAACGATCGGCGATCAACGTATCAGCGATAACACGCATTTCCGCTTCGGATTTTCCCGGCCCGCGCAAAATCGCTTCCGCTTCGCGATAGGTCACGGTCGGGTCTTTCAGCGGCGCAGGTTTTTCAAGCGTCGAATAAGGCCGGTCATAATTCGGCGCATCATCCGCAAGCGGCGGTACCGGCATATCGGCTTCGATTTGGCCTTTATGTTTAATCACAAGACGGCCCGTATCGGTGGTGACACCGATCACCGCAAAATCAACGCCCCATTTTTCAAAGATTGCGCGTGCCGCGTCTTCCCGGCCCGGCTTGAGCACCATCAACATGCGCTCCTGACTTTCAGAAAGCAGCATTTCATAGGCGGTCATGTTTTCTTCGCGCTGGGGCACATGATCGAGATCAAGTTCGAACCCGCCGCCGCCTTTTGCCGCCATCTCAACCGAAGATGAGGTCAAACCGGCCGCGCCCATATCCTGAATAGCGATGATCGCATCAGACGCCATTAACTCAAGGCAGGCTTCGAGCAGCAGTTTCTCCGTAAACGGATCACCGACCTGTACCGTAGGACGTTTTTCATCGGACGCATCATCAAACTCGGCTGACGCCATGGTCGCGCCGTGAATACCATCGCGCCCGGTTTTCGCGCCCACATAAACAACCGGATTTCCGGCACCACGCGCGGCGGAGTAAAACACCTTGGCTTTTTCAGCGACGCCGACTGTCATGGCATTCACAAGGATATTGCCATTATAACCCTTGTCGAAATTGGTCTCGCCGCCAATTGTCGGAACGCCCATACAATTACCATAGCCGCCAATGCCCGAAACTACACCGCTGACCAGATGGCGGGTTTTGGAATGGTCCCACTCGCCAAAACGAAGCGCATTCATATTAGCCACTGGCCGCGCGCCCATGGTGAACACATCGCGCATAATCCCGCCAACCCCGGTCGCCGCCCCCTGATAGGGTTCGATGAAGCTCGGGTGATTGTGGCTTTCCATTTTGAAAATCGCCACCAGCGGCACGCCGTCATCGTCGGTTCCGATGTCGATCACACCCGCATTCTCGCCCGGTCCCTGCACCACCCATGGCGCGGAAGTCGGCAGTTTTTTCAGGTGCCGGCGGGATGATTTATAGGAACAATGCTCCGACCACATGACGGAGAATACGCCCAATTCAACGAGATTGGGCTCGCGGCCCATATGGGCTTTGACGCGCTCGTATTCTTCGGGATTAAGGCCATGTTCGGCGACGATTTCAGGGGTAATGGTGGTCATGCGAATCCGTGGATCAAACTTCGCCGCTTCAATAGGCCGGTTGCGCCTCAGGTGCAAACGCTGTTGCGGGAAATTCGATCACTTACGCGGATATAGATAGTCTTCAGGGAGGCCCATGCGTCTGCAGGCCTGAATTGGCGGACCGGATCGCAGCTTGAGCCGATCCGCGCGCCGCGCCATTCGCCGTACCATTCGCCCCTCGAAAGGCCGCAATCCATAACGCTTATCGAGACCAAGAACCGCCCGGATTTCGGTGGGCACAATATCGATGGCCGCCCGGACCAGTGAATGTTGCGCGATCTGCGCCGGTGGCGGAAAGGCGTTGGCCCGCTTCATGATCGTCAGAAATTCAAAGATAATGTCTGATGCTTCGAGCTTGGGGAGCATTTCGCGAAACAGCGTCTGCTGGGCCATTAGTGACTGCGGGGCATCTTTTGCGCCATAAAGCGCGGCGGTTTTACGCCCTTCATAATAATAGCGGTCGCGGTCTTCATCTGTGAGGGGGGAAACATAGGCCGAATAGGCTTCTAAAAATCCAAAAGCGGCGGTCACATGGACCCATCGCAAAAGCTCAGGGTCGCTCGCCGCATAGGGGGAACCATCGGGCGTCACCCCGGCGATATTTCCGTGCATCCGATTGACCATTTCGATCATGCGCGCACTCACCGATTGGGCCCCATAAACAGTCACCATCGCCGCGAGGCCCGTTCGCTTGAGGCGACGCACAGGATCAGTGCGAAAGCTCGTATTGTCCCAAACGCCGGTCCGCACGCGCGGCTCGGCGAATTCGAGGATCACCGCCGTCACGCCGCCAATAAAAAGCGAAACCGGATTTTTGAATATCCGCCAGGAAATGGAATTCGGATCCGTCAATGCTGGTTCGCCAAAGGGTTCAGCAAAATCAACCTTGGCCAATACCGGATCGCCCAGATAACTCTGGGCGGCTTTATCGAGCCGTTTTTCAAGCCCGTATTTCACCCGCGATCTCAGTGTTTCAATTGGCATTGCAAAAGGCCCACAATGAAAATCGCATCCCATTTCTTCCGGATGCCAGGCCAAAAGTAGATCACAAATCCGATAGTTTCACGACGACAATCGTGCAACATCGCGGCGAAATTAAAGGCGTTTTGACATATTTCGCACGACAGAATGCCATTTGAACGGGTATTATTTGATCGCGCAATCGCCGCGCAACGTCTTGCGCGGCTTATTTCTCGGTCTACGGATTAATTCCGTTCAGCGCGTTGCCAGCTGCTCAACAAAGATCGCACGGTCCATCACCATGCCGCCGCATGACTCGGCGTTGGTGAAATCTGCCCAGATCGTGGCTTCTTTTCCGAGGAGCGAACGCGAACGATCATCCGCCGCAATCCGCCATTCCATACCGTCACGGGTGCGCATGGTTACGCATTCGCTATCAACAAAGCTAACATAGCCACGCAGCACCGCTTGCGATCCCGCGGCATTCGCGTGGAATGTCGGCGCTGGAATTGCGGTGGCCGTTCCACTTGTGAGCTGTGTGCAGTGCATCGGCGCATCACGGCCTTCGGGCAGCGGTTTGAATTCGCGGACTTGCGCGATCTTGCCGTCGGGCTGACGACGCAGCACGGCGCATTCCATCAGTGCAGAAAGCGGTACCTTTCTAAACGACGACACGCTGATCTCGGTCGGGCGCGGTGATGTATTCACCGGGTTCATGGTCAGGCCAGCATTACGAATGCGCGCCGCGGATTCCTGTTGATAGCTCAGATGGCTTCCCTGTGGGCTCGCCGACCGCCCCAGACTTGCCTCCAAGTAAAACGGCCCCGTTGCCGCTTCTGGCGTATGCGCCACGGTCTTTTTAGCGCTCTTATCGGGCCATGGGCTCGGTTCATAATGATAGACCGGATCGGGGGTCTCGACCTCGGTCACAATCGTTGGCACCTCACCGGGATAATCGGTTTCATCCGGCACCGCCAAATGCTCGCCCGGGCGGACATAATTCGGGTCGACACCGCGATTAGCCTCTTTGAGCGCCGCAAGCGAAACATTGCAGGCGCGCGCGACCTTTGACAGCGTGGTCGGCGCATCAACCGGATAGGAATGCCCGCACCGCCCGGCCATTGCTGGCGACGCTGCTGCAAATCCTGCCATTAGCGCAACAACCGCGATGCCGCGCCGCATGAGTTGAAACTGAGCCATAATCCCCCTCCGATCAGACATCTGGAATTATGGTTAATAACACGTTTTGCGAGAAAATGTGCGCAGAATAGACGTGAAATTTTGTCTAATTCTGCAGTGTTGTGCCTATGATGTTAACCAACAGATTAACCATCTATTACGCTGTAATTATTCACAAATGACGGTCGGAATTAATCATCTTTGTGAACAACGCCATCTTTCATCACAAAGGCGACCTCTTCCAGCACCGAGATATCCGATAGCGGATCGCCGGAAACCGCGATGAGATCAGCCCGGCAGCCGACGGCGACGCAGCCAAGCTCGCCTTCACGGCCGAGCGCCTCGGCGGCGAGTGAAGTCGACGCCCTAATCGCCTGAAGCGGTGTCATGCCAAAGCGCACCATGCGCGAGAACTGTTTGGCATTGTCCCCATGCGGAAAGATCGCGGCGTCGGTGCCGAACACGACCTTTGCGCCTGCTTTCACGGCCTTGCTAAAGCTTTCCCGCTGGATGCCGCCGACCTGCCGCTCTTTATCAAGGGACTCTGGCAGGACACCATTTTTCTCGCCTTCGCTAAGCGTATATTCCGTATTGTAAATATCCATCGAGAAATAAGTGCCGGCTTTCTTCGCCATACGGATCGCTTCATCATCGAGATAGCTAACATGCTCGACTGTATCGACCCCTGCCCGGATGGCGTTCTTTATGCCGATTGTTCCGTGCGCATGAGAAGCCACCTTCAACCCACGCGAATGGGCCTCATCGACGATGGCGGTTAGCTCTTCGACAGTTCCTTGCGGCGCGCCGAGCAATGTCCCCTTCGAAAAGACCCCGCCCGTCGAACAGGTCTTAATCAGATCGACACCATATTTGATATTTTGCCGAACCTTTGCCCGCATTTCCCACGGTCCCGTCGCTACGCCTTCGCCACTCGCTTCATAGGATGGAGGTAACAAATTATTATCCGAGCAATGACCGCCAACGATCCCCACAGGCGGGCCAGAAACGAACATACGCGGCCCCGCGATTTCGCCCGCATTGATCGCATCGCGGATCGACAAGGTTTCATAACCGTCAGAACCGACATTCCGTATCGTCGTGAACCCCGCCATCAGGGTTTTGCGGGCATTCTCCACGGCCCAAATGATCGTCCGCTCAACAGGAATGACCAAGGACGCATAGCCGCCCCCCTTGGTCGGATCGCCAGTAATATGCGTATGCATATCGATAAGACCCGGCAAAGCCGTCTTTTCGCCAAGGTCGATATGCTCCGCACCCGCGGGCTTTTCGACCTCTGCGGCGGTGCCCACAGCGGTGATTTCTCCGTCTTCTATAATAAGTGCCGCGTTCGCGATTGCAGTACCCTTTTGCGGATCAATCAGCCGTTCCGCCGTGACATAGAAGGTTTCCGCCTGAGCTTTATTGAATGCAAGCACCGCAATAGCTGCAGTGATCGCGACTGACCATTCTGACATGACGCCCCTCAAATTCGAATTTCGGTAATGGTCATCCGATCCTCAAGCATCGTCAACCGATAAAAGCAATTGCACGGCGCGCGCAGACCGAAAGTATTAATGGTGCGTTAACAACAGACGTCGAAACAAGCGACAATTGTTGTCATTTGAACACAACAAGTTGTGGTCAATGAAACATTTCTAAAAATTTTATCTATTTTCTGCTGATTAACCACAAATCCTTACGTCCCTTTAACGACAAATCGCAGATGTTCTATCCGCACTAAAGTTTCTGCGGGGAGTACCCTATGTGGGTCGTTGATAGAAAATCAGATTCGAAGCTATCGAAACACCGGACACGGACGAGCGTTTCCCGGCACCCGCGGTTTGCTCGTAACAATGATGGCAACATCATTTTTCTTTTCGCGTTTATGCTCTCCGTCTTATTCCTGTTCGCTGGCGGCGCGGTTGATTACACGCGCTGGAACGCGGTCCGCGCTGACATGATCGAATCCATGGACGCGTCCAGCCTCGCGCTCGCGCAGCTATCCGCGACCGATCCTGACTTAACAACTGAGGAATTGAAGGCCTATGGCCGCAAATTTTTCGAGGCGAACTTCAATTACGAAAATAATCTTTTGCCCGGTTGGAATATTGAATTCACGCTCGATGATGAAGCGGTCGTATTGACCTGTGTGACCGGCAAGCTGAAGACCTATTTGCTTGGGGTCGCAGGGATTAAAAAGCTCGACATCGATAAATGTGTTGAAATCACCAAGCGCGGGTCCGGACGTGTCGAGCTTGCACTTGTTCTCGATGTCACTGGCTCAATGGGCAACAAAATTGATGGCGTAAAGAAAATAGACAGCTTGAAGGACGCGGTCGAAACACTTCTTGACGTTATGTATGGCGAAAAGACTGAAAGCGATAACATCAAAATCGGTGTTGTTCCGTTTAATGCATATGTCAATGTCGGCGAGGCTGCGAGCTGGAAAAATGCTTGGTCCGATAGAACCGCGAAAGCAGTTTATCATGGCGACCGCTTCATTCACGTGACCAAGAAAGGTGTTGTGAATGTAAACCGGAAGGTTAATCATTTTAAACTGTTCGATTCGACACCTGGTACATCCTGGGGTGGCTGCGTCGAGGCACGGCCCTATCCGCTAGATGAATTAGACGTCGCCCCGATCTCAACAATTACGACCACGACGCTTAATACGGCTATGACCAACCCGACCCAGTATGCGTCGAGTTCTGATCAATATGAAAAACGGACATATGATGCGTTTGATGATGCGCCTGCATTTGCATTAGATACAAGCGAACTTACGGACCCTGTGAATTTCAAATGGGTTCCGATGTTTCATCCCGACGAACCAGATTGTAACGCCGATTGGAAGGGGCGCTGCCCGCTTTCAAACGGCAATTCCTATTGGACCGGCGTTGAAACCTTCACTATCGAAGGTGTACCGCATGTTCAAAATTTCTGGCGCAGTTGGTTCGTAGATCCAGAATATGCGGACTACGACGCCAGTGATTACTGGAACCGTAATTTCATCGATGACCAGCGTTATATCGGCAGATATGAGGGCGAGAATACGGGACGGTACGCAAAGATCGTTCAGGATTTCCGGATGCTCGATATCACGCCTACGGCACTGTTGAATAACAGGCAAAAAAACTGGCGCAATAAAATGATTGAATTAGGTGTCGAGGATTTTTACGACACCGACATCACCTCGGCTGACGACAGCTCAACAGCGAATTCAGATGAATTCATTTTGCGCAATGCTTATGTCGGATGGTGGGACGCTACTACCAAGACATACAAATACAAATACGACCTGTCACCTAGCGTGACGAGTGATCGCGGACCAAATCTCGATTGCGCACGCCCGGTTTTACCGCTGACCAATAATCGGACGACAGTCGAGACTCACGTGAATTCACTGGGGACGAATGGTAACACCAATTCGGCAAATGGTGCGATTTGGGGATGGCGTCTTTTATCGCCTGAAGCTCCGTTCACCGAGGGTATTGGTCCTGAGGATACTGATTACGAGAAATGGCAAAAAGCCATCGTGATCATGACGGATGGTAACAATACCACGTCGAACCTCGACACCCATTGGGGCTCTGACCTGACCGCCTATGGTTTCGAACGCGAAAGCCGCATGGGTAAGAATATGGATGATGCGGACGACATGGAAGACGAGTTCGATAACAAGCTGCTACGCATTTGCTATCGCATGAAGCAGGAAGGCTATCTCGTTTATACGATTATGTTTGGCCTTGATAGCTCCAGCACAGAAAAGGTTTTCCGCGCCTGTGCGTCGAAACCGAGTGAACCCTATTTCCACGACGCCGTTGACGGCGAAGACCTCGAAGAAGCCTTTGGGCAAATCGCTGCTGACCTCGTAGATCTCCACATTAGTAAGTAGAGCCATTGATGAGTGTTTTAGTTTCAACAGGAAAACGGAGGCACCCGGGATTGTTACGGGACTCGCGCGGGTCGACAGCGGTCGAATTCGCGATCATCGCGCCGGTTTTTCTTATGGCGATGTTTTCGATTTTTGAGGTCGGTTGGTTTTTCTATGCGAACTCTGTTGTTGACGCAGCCGTCAGTGATGCCGGGCGTCAGATCAAAACCGGCCAGCTACAGAAATCTGGCGGTACCAGCGACGACAAATATCAGCAGATTTACACAAAAGTATGTAACATCCTGAAAACCTTCGGCGGTTGTGAAAACCGCCTTACGGTCGAGGTGAACACCTATTCGAGCTTTACCGATCTGGCTGCGGATAATAATCCGCCGACATGCGCAGACGCGCCGCCTGATCAGCTCGATGCGATTCCCTTCGTTCCTGGCGGTGAATTGGAAATTGTTCGTGTCCGAATTTGTTATATCTATAACACGCTAAATCCGGCCATTGGCGTAAATCTGGCGGAATCCGAATCCGGCAAACGGCGACTGATTTCCAGTCTGATTTTCAGAAATGAACCGTTTGAAACAAACGCGAAGAAGCGAGACTAATGGTCAGTCAAATGCGAAACATAACAGAAAAATATTCTCCAACGAGCGTCCTTCGCCGATGGAGAAAAGCTGATTCAGGCATAGCAGCGACGGAATTTGCTGTCCTACTTCCGGTGCTGGTTCTGTTGTTTTTTGGCCTGATCGAAGCCTCGAATGCAATGACGGTAAATCGGAAAGTCGCGATCTCGGCCAACACATTGGCGGATTTGGTGGCGCAGTCAGAAGAGATCAAAGAATCCGAGGTCGATGATCTGTTTGCCGGTGTCATGGAAATTATTCGCCCCAGTGACCCGACCAATATGACTTTAAAACTTTCTAGCGTCGTATTGGACGAAGACGGTAACCCCGTCGTTCACTGGAGCCGTGACAATAATGGCGGCGAGCCTTATGCCGAAGGGCAGGAATTTACGAAACTCTCCGACGACACAATCATCCCGAGCATTGCGTCGCTGATCATCGTCGAGATGTCTTATACCTATCAGCCATCAATTACCAATCGCGTGATGGATACACCCATTCATTTTACGCGCCAGACCATTCGCTGGCCGCGCCTCACAACAAAGGTGCAGCTAGAAGGCGCTGGCAGTGGCGGCGGTGACGATTGATCATCACCGCCGGTCAACAAAGACTATCGTGTCAGTGGCTTGTATTTGATCCGTGTCGGGACTTCCGCTGCGGTGCCTAAACGACGTTTTTTGTCTTCCATGTAGTCTTCGAAATTACCTTCAAACCATTCCACATGGCTATCGCCTTCGAATGCGAGGATATGCGTCGCGATCCGGTCAAGGAACCAGCGATCGTGGCTGATGATGACCGCACAACCGGCGAAGTCTTCGAGAGCGCGTTCAAGCTCGCGCAATGTATCAACATCAAGATCGTTTGTCGGTTCGTCGAGGAGCAGCAAATTCGCTCCCTCTGTTAGCATTTTGGCTAACTGAACACGGTTGCGCTCACCGCCAGATAGGTTTTCCACCTTTTTTTGTTGATCGCCGCCCTTGAAATTGAACCAGCCAACATAGGCACGGGACGAGATTTCCCGTTTGCCCAGCGGAATAATATCAAGACCGCCTGAGATCTCTTCCCAAACGTTTTTCTTTCCGTCCAGATCTTCGCGGCTTTGGTCCACATAGCCGAGTTTCACGGTTTCCCCTATGCGGAGGCTCCCCTCATCCGGCTGCTCTTCACCAGTCAGCATGCGGAACAATGTGGTTTTACCGGCACCGTTCGGCCCGATTACGCCGACAATTCCGCCGGGCGGCAATTTGAACGACAGATCTTCAAACAACAGCTTGTCGCCAAATCCTTTTTTGAGGTTCTCAGCCTCAATCACGACACCGCCAAGGCGTGGACCCGGCGGAATTTGAATCTGCGCGAGATTGATCTCTTCTTTCGAAGCCTTGTTGAGCAATTCATCATAGGCATTGATACGCGCTTTTGATTTCGCCTGACGCGCTTTCGGGCTGGCCTTGATCCAGTCAACCTCGCGATCAAGGGTCTTCTTGCGGTTGCTTTCTTCGCGTTGTTCCTGTTCGAGGCGCTTGCGACGCTGCTCGACCCATGAGGAATAATTGCCCTGATAAGGAATGCCCCGACCGCGATCGAGTTCGAGAATCCAACCCGTGACGTTATCGAGGAAATATCGGTCGTGCGTGACCAATACCACCGCACCCGGATATTCCCGCAAATGGTGCTCAAGCCAAGCAACCGATTCCGCATCAAGGTGGTTGGTCGGTTCGTCGAGCAACAAAAGGTCAGGCTTCGACAATAGAAGCTGCGCCAACGCAACCCGGCGCTTCTCACCACCCGATAGCTTGTCCACCGCCCAATCACCGGGCGGGCAGCGCAGGGCTTCCATGGCCATTTCGATTTTCGAGTCGAGGTCCCACCCGTCTGCCGCGTCGATTTCTTCTTGCAGCTTAGACATCTTATCCATCAAGTCGTCAGAGTAATTCTCGCCAAGCTCCATGGAGACTGCGTTGAAATCGTCGATTTTCTGTTTCAACTCGCCTGCGCCCAACAAGACATTCTCGAAAACGGTCTTGGATGGGTCGAGTTCGGGCTCTTGCGGCAAATATCCGACGGTTGCGCCATCAGCGGCATAAGCCTCGCCGACAAATTCCTTATCGACGCCGGCCATGATCTTCAAAAGCGTCGATTTACCCGCGCCATTGACCCCGACAACCCCGATTTTGGCGTCTGGATAGAACTGTAAGTGTATGTCTTCCAATATCTTTTTGCCGCCTGTGAACTGTTTCGACAGGCCCGACATGAAATAGATGAACTGGTGTTTCGACATATGGCCTTCGGGGCTCCTTAAAGCTTTAATTTCGTTGCAAGTGGGGAACAGCGCCGCGTCTTATCCCGCCTTACGGGTCAATTCAACGCAAAGCAGCGTTTTCGATCTGCCAATCTTCCCTTATATGGTAATAAGTGCAGATAAATGCATGGGGAAACAAAGCGGGGATCGGGTTCAATGTCGGGTTATGTAGGTAAAACACTGGCCGGTGGTGAGGAAATCATCCACCGCGCAAATTTCAACTGGACCTATAGTTTCTTTCCCATGCTGTGGTTCTCCCTAGGGATGGCCACATTGGCGTTTTTCTTTTTCATTCAGTTCGCCGCCGACGTCCCTTTTGACAAATTACGGATTGGCTGGTGGTGCGCGATCATCGCGGCGATTTGCGGCGGACTCATTTTGATCAATCATATGATCGTTCTCATCACGACCGAAATCGTCGTGACCACCTATCGCTTTGTCTACAAAACGGGCCTTGTCGCGAGACACACGCAGGAAGTGAGCCTCAACAAGATCGAGGAGATCACCCTGGAGCAATCGATCTGGGGTCGGATTTTTGGCTATGGCAAGCTGGTGCTGCGCGGCACCGGGGTTGGCGTCATCACCCTGCCCGATCTCGACAATCCGATTAATCTTCGCCGCCTGATCGAAAACGCGAAATCGGCTCTGCGCGAGGATCAGCGCGAACGCCGCCGCATCAACGAAGATGACGACGATCGCTAATTGCCAAAGCTTGCGTTGATGATCGCTTCCAACCCGTCCTGATCAACCTCGTCGAACATGGCGGGTTTATCGCTATCGACATCCAACACCGCGATCAATGCACCGGTCTTGTCGAGGACAGGCACCACGATCTCTGACTCTGACCGCGCATCACAAGCGATGTGACCGGGAAAGGCATGAACATCTTCGACCACTTGCGTTGTCTTGGTTGATGCCGCCGTGCCGCAGACACCCTTCCCGAACGGAATACGCAAACAACCCAGCGTGCCTTGATAAGGCCCAATCACAAGCTCTTCGGGCTTGTTTGGATCGACCACGTAAAACCCGGTCCAGAAGTAATGATCGAAACCGTGATGCAAGATATTCGACACCGTCGCCATGCGCGCGGTGATATTATCTTCACCATCGATCACCGCCGCGATTTCCTTGGCGATCGTTTCGTATTGTTTGGCTTTTTCTTCTTTGGTCATTGGGCTTGCTCCTTGCCCTCTCCAATCACGATGCTATCGCAAAGTCGAGACTCAAATGAACGCCAATCGTCACATTCAATTGATCACCCCGCGTTAGCTCGCCCACCCCTTCCGGCGTGCCTGTGAAGATCAGATCGCCAGCTTTCAACTCAAATAGCTCGGATAAGAACATGATGATCTCTTCCGGTGACCAGATCATCATCGAAAGTGGCGCATGCTGGCGCACGTCACCATTTACGGTGGTCGCTAATTGCGCACTCGCGAGGCCGCCAAGCAACTCATCTGCCGGTACGATCTCACCGATCGGAGCCGAATGGTCAAAACCCTTCGCTGTATCCCATGGGCCTTGGGCATCTTTTGCCTTGTTCTGAAGGTCGCGGCGCGTCAGATCACATCCGGCAGCATACCCATAGATCAACGCCTTTGCGGCATCGGCAGATTTGATATCGCGACCGCCCGATTTTAGCGCCAGCACCAATTCACCTTCAAAATGGAGGTTGCTCGTCCCCTGCGGATAGGGAAGCGTCGCACCATCAGGCGCTACGGCGTCAGCGGGTTTCGTAAAAAATACCGGCGTCGAATTTTTCGGGTCGCCGCCCATCTCCCGGACATGGTCATCATAATTGCGGCCAATACAAAAGATCCGGCGCACCGGGAATTTACCGCCACCTTTTATGGAAACGGATGGCTGGACGGGCGGGTCAATTACGAAACTCATTTGAAATTCCTCAATATGGATATAGCACGGCCAAACCAATGCCAATGAATGCAACGCCGATCAATGAACCGATGACCGGAATGATAAACCAGAATGCCCGGGCAATTGCCACATAGGATGCGCCCATCAGAACGATCACAATCCGTATGATGTAATCGGCGAAAAAATCTGGCCGAACCAATGCGCAATAGCCGACAATAAAGCCATAAAACATAACGCCGATACTATGGCTGAAATGAAAACCCAATGATGAGAGCCAGAAGTTTCGTGCATCCTTGCGCATGTTGATCGTGGTCGTTTTCAGCGCCGCAAGAAGCTCGGTCTTGGCCGGTATAAATCTCTTTGGATCTTTTACGTCGAGAAAACTCAGGATCAGGTGCAATAAGCCCAGAACGAAAAAGATGATTGCGCCCGCAAGGACCATGTAATTCGCCACGGCTTACTCCGGCTTTTTCAAAACGCGTTTTGTGGATGGCGGAAAACGCCCGAGCAGCGATAAGGGCCTGACGGGCCTTGGCACAAAGTTGCCGCCGCAATTTGGACAAACCCCTTTCAGCGCCTCTTCGGCGCACTCAACACAAAAGGTACATTCAAACGAACAAATCCGCGCATCGGCATCCGGAGGCAAATTTTTGTCGCATCGCTCACAGTTTGGTCGGAGCTCAAGCATCTGTTCCTTCCTCTCCGTCACCTTCGGGGCGACGGTCAGGCAGCTTATCATATTCTTTCGGCATGGATTTGATATGCACATCCCGCTGCGGGAACGGAATTTCTATGCCGGCCTCTTTCAATTTCTTGAAGATCTCAAATCGCAATTCCGTACGGACCGAAAGCCCTTTTGAAATATCGTTGAGATAGGCCCTGATTTCGAAATCCAGCGATGACTGACCAAAATCCATCCAGGTCACGTAAGGTTCAGGATAGGCGACAATAAGCGGATGCGCCTTGGCACATTCGAGCAGGATATCCCGCACCTGTTCTGGGTCCGCATCATAGGTGACCCCGACGGGTACAATCACGCGGCCAATTTTGTTCTTGTGAGTCCAGTTCGTCACTGTCGATGAGATCAATTCAGAATTTGGAATGATGATCGACGAGCGGTCAAAAGTTTCGACTTCGGTAGAACGAACACTGATCTTTTTAACGGTCCCTTCGCCCGAGGTCGTGACGATCCAGTCGCCAACTTTGATCGGGCGCTCGAATAGCAAAATCAGCCCCGAGACGAAATTGTTGACGATGGATTGAAGGCCAAAACCAATACCAACCGATAACGCACCGGCGATCAGGGCGAGATTTCCGAGATCGATACCAAGCGCGGAAATCGACGCGAATAGCGCGATCACCAACCCCGCATAGCCTAAAAGCGTCGTGAGAGAGTTTTGAACGCCAATATCCGCCCGGGAATGGGCAAGCGGCCCTTTTTGCAGGCCTGATTGCACAAGCCGCGTAATTGCCATGATAACCACAAAGACAATCGCCGCGGCGAACAGCTTTGCGACCGACGGAATATGCACCCCGCCAATATTAAAGCCGAACAATGCCTGACCGGCGATATCGGCCACCGCATCGCGCGGAACCCCGAACAGAATCGCAAAAACCGGTGCGAGCGCCATTGCGAGCAATGTATTGATGACAAGGCGCGACCAGAAAACAAAGTTTTCGGATACACCATCGTCCTTCGCCTTTTCGGCCGGCAAAAGGCTCCTGCGCATATGCCACGCGGTTTCCGCCAGCATCGCCCGCAATATCCAGGCAAGGCCGATGAAAAGCGCCACAAAGCAGAGCCGCGTTGCGACAAAATCTGCGAAGCGAACATAGCCGACCAAAGCCGCTGCAATAATAAGAATAGCCAGCACTCGGCCAAAGCGGCGGATTAATCGCCAACCACCGCCAGCGGCCTCGCCGTCAACGCGCCAGAGCGCACTTCGGCAAAGCGCAAAAACCAATACCGCGATGACAATCGCGCCGCTGGCCCATATCAACCACAATAAATCCGTTTCGGCATTCGCCGCGACGCCAATCGCGCTAAGGAGCGTTTTCAAAGAAAGAATAATCGCCACTGCGATCGCCAGATGGCTTGCGGCCCGCGCCCGTTTTTCATCAATCGGCGCGATCCGCCAATCCGCAGAACTTGGTGAAAAATACCCGGCAGTGAATCCGGAAACAACGAGAATGGATAAAACCCCGATCCAGAATGCACGCGCGGCGGAAATGCCTTCCGCAGTAAGCAGCCCTTGGGCGCGCAATGTCTCAATGATGATCAGGCCACCGATCACACCGGGCACAGTCCGGGCGGCCATCTTCATGCCGGCGACAATAATCCGGCGCGATGGTGTTGGTTTGCTCTTCTCGATACGCGCCGCAAAGGTGTTCATCACCCAGCGATTGACCGGACCGAACATCAGGAACGACAGAACCAATGCGCCAACGATGATAATTACGGAAAAATTGTAATCCCCACCTGATCGTTTCTCATCGCCCCACTTCGAGAAATACTGGCCAATTCGCGACGCGACCTCAGAAGCCGAGCCCAAAGCCCCGCCCCAAACCGACGGCGCTAGCGGGCTTTTTCCGCGCTCTAACAGCGATCGATACAATGTGCCGAGGCGCGCACCGGACAGACGCGTCAGTAGCTCGCCGGTTTCATAAATATTGGCAAGGACACGCGTTCGCTCCCCATTCAGCCGCGCTCGTTCGCTTTCAAGTGAGCTTCGCTCAGATGCAATGATGTCGCTTTCCGGCGGATCATTTTCGCCGGGCGCAGGCCCCAATAAATCAGCTTGGACACGAATTGCCTCAAGCTCGCGTTCAATCGCCGACAAGCGCCGCCGCGAGCCATCGCGCAATTCGCGCAACGTGGTTTCATACTCATCGGCATTTTTCAGCCGGTCATCATCAAGGCTTTCGCGAATATCTGCGATTGTCTCGCTCGCGCGCTCAATTTCGCGCGCTCGCTCATTTTGTGCATGCGCGTAACCGGCCGCAAAGACCAATGCCGATATAATGATCAAGAACGCCAGAGAAATTCGGCGCATTGCGGTTACAGCCATTTGATCAACCTGAATAGAATCAACAATCCGAATCCGATAACGCCGCAGCCGAAAACCACAAGCCAGAATCCAGCCGGCGAATCGACCCCCGGCATACCGCCGACATTGATCCCGAATAAGCCTGTGAGAAAACCAAGCGGCAGGAATATGGCAGCAACAACGGAAAGCACCATCATGTTCCGATTCATTTCTTCGGCCCGTTGGTCGGTCAATTGATCCTGAAGCACCATCGCCCGTTCCCGCGCCGCATCAATATCCTCTGTCATGCGGGTCACCCGGTCTGCGATCTCTCGAAGCTCGGTTCGCGTATGCGCATCAAAAAGCGTCGATTCGTCATTGGCCAGTCGGTTGAGCGCATCCCGCTGTGGCGCAACGAACCGCCGGAAATGCACCGCCGCCTGACGCGTATCGGCCAGCTTTGGCCGCAGACCCTGACTGCTGTCTTCGTCCAGCATAGCCGCTTCGAGGTCATCGACCTCTTCTTCGATCTCCTGCACATAAGGTTCTGTGCGCGAGGTCAGCTTGGTTGCGAGCTTTGCCAGCAATAATCCGGGAGAAGCAATCTCTGCGCCGTCAATCAGGCTCGCGCGCAGATCCTGCGCGGCCATCAGGCGGCGTCGGCGTGTGGTTATTACGCGCTTTTGAGTTAGCCATATCCGGATCGACACCATGTCTTCCGGTTCCGCACCTTCATTTAGGTTCACACCGCGGAGATTGACCACGAGGCCAGTTTCGAAACTACTGACCCGTGGACGTGTCTCACCAGCAAGCAGCGCACTCGCAGCAGCATAGGGAATATCTGATTGAGACCGTATCCATTTTTTGGTCTCGTCATTGTTCATATTGAGATGCAGCCAGACGAAGTCAAAATCGCCCGCCTGAACGGCTGCATCTTCCCAGCGCATCTCCGTGGCTTTGCCATCTTTAAACCCAAAACCAAAAACAAAAGGCGGCCCTGAATCTGAAACCTGCGAAGATGGCGCTGGTTGTCTCATATATGCTTTCCCGTAGTGCTAGATAATTTTCTGGCCGGTTTTCTCCCAATCAGCCATGAATGCTTCCAGCCCTTTATCCGTAAGCGGATGTTTTGCGAGCGACGTTAGAACCTTTGGCGGAACGGTCGCGACATCCGCACCTGCAATCGCAGAATCCTTAACGTGATTTGGTGACCGAATGGAAGCCGCAAGTATTTCCGTGCGGAAATCATAATTATCGTAAATCATGCGAATTTCGCGGATTAGGTCCATTCCATCGATATTGATGTCGTCAAGCCGCCCGATAAAGGGCGAAATGAACGTCGCGCCTGCTTTTGCGGCCAAAAGCGCCTGATTGGCGGAGAAGCAAAGGGTGACATTGGTGTCGATCCCTTCGGAGGAAAGCGCCTTACAGGCGATCAGGCCATCAACCGTCAGGGGCAGCTTAACGGTGACGTTATTGGCGATTTTCGCGAGCGATTTGCCCTCTTCGACCATTTTCGCGGCTTCAAGCGCGGTAACTTCGGCGCTGACTGGTCCATCGACCAATTCACAGATTTCCGCCACTACTTCGCGGAAATCGCGGCCGGATTTCATAATCAGGCTCGGATTGGTCGTTACGCCATCCACAACCCCCAAGGGTAACAACTCCCGGATTTCACTAATTTCTGCGGTGTCCACAAAGAATTTCATCGCTAGTCTTTCTTGTTCATCATCTAAATCGGCCTCGGAAAGCCCCCTATTAACCCGGACTGTCCGTTCAGGATAGCCTCAGCGCGCGCAGAGACTATCCTGCCCTAAGTCGCTGAGTTTCGCAGTTTTTCTAATCAGCAGAAAAGCAAAAATTGGCCTATCCGCGACGAATTATCACCAAGTTGCGAGACCACCCCTTTAGGGGCTTGTTTTCTTCGCCGGAGGTTGAGATATGCAATTTCGAGTGCGCGGGCAAAAAGGCAATTCCTGATAGGCACGCGGTTGTTTTTATGGGCAATATTGCCATGCTAGCCGGCTAAACGGCAAATGGGTCTAAATCCATGACAAAAATTACTCCGGATAATCTTTCGGTCGTTGTCCGCTTCGCAGGGGATTCCGGCGACGGCGTTCAGCTATTGGGATCGCAATTTGCGGAATCAACCGCCCTTGCGGGTGCTGATTTCTCGACCTTCCCGGACTTTCCGGCTGAGATTCGCGCGCCAGTAGGAACAACCTTTGGTGTTTCCGCTTTCCAGATCAATCTCGGCGCGAGACGTATTTCAACCGCCGGCGATCAACCTGACGTACTCGTCGCGCTCAATCCTGCTGCGCTGAAGGTGAATTTACCGCTCCTTCAAAAGGGCGCGCTGATTATTCTGAATACGGATGCTTTCAACGACCGGAATTTTGCAAAAGCCAACATGGCCGCAGACCCGCGCAAGACCGGTGAATTAGACGACTACCAAGTCGTTGAGATCGACATCTCGACCCAAACGCTGGAAGCCGTGAAGCCGCATGGTCTTTCCAAGAGCGACGCCGAGCAGTGCAAAAACTTCTGGGCGCTAGGCACAGTCCTTTGGATGTTTGGCCGTGACCGCCAACCCATTATCGATTGGGCGCACAAAAAATTCGCGAAAAAAGCACCGGAAGTGCTTACCGGCAACCTTGCTGCATTAGACGCAGGCCATGCCTTTGCGGAAACCGCTGAGCTTTCTGCGGAGCTGCCGCAATTCGTGATTGGTGAAGCGCCGATGCAATCAGGCGACTATCGCTCGATAACTGGTGCCGAAGCGCTTTCGCTTGGCCTTGCCGCTGCGGGCGAGCTGGCGGATCGGGACGTGATTTTCTGTTCCTATCCTATTACGCCCGCTTCACCGATCCTGCATCACCTTTCCAAAATGGGTGAGCTTGGCGTTGCAACCTTTCAAGCGGAAGATGAAATCGCAGCTTGCTGCGCAGCGATCGGCGCATCCTATGGCGGCGCAATTGGCGTAACCTCCTCATCAGGGCCCGGTATTGCGCTTAAAGGCGAAGCCATTGGCCTTGGCATGGTGGCGGAATTGCCCCTCGTGATCGTCAATTCTCAACGGGGTGGCCCTTCGACCGGCCTGCCGACGAAAACCGAGCAATCAGACCTTTATCAGGCGGTTTATGGCCGTAACGCCGACGCGCCATTGCCAGTGATCGCGACCTCATCACCCGGCGATTGCTTTGATGCAGCGATCGAAGCCACGCGGGTTGCGGTTCGCCATATGACGCCAATCTTCCTGTTGACCGACGGCTATATCGCCAATGCTGCGGGGCCATGGGCCTTGCCGGATATGGCAGATTTCGCACCGATTGAAACTCATGCCGCACCGGAAGCGCCGTCTACGGATGATCCGACCGACGTTAAAAAAGCGATCTGGAAACGGGATGACGAAAGCCTTGGCCGCCCATGGGTCGCGCCGGGTATGAAAGGCCTAGCGCATCGTATTGGCGGTCTCGAAAAAGACATCGAAACCGGCGATATTTCCTATGACGCGCAAAACCATCAGGTGATGGGCGAAATGCGCGCCGCGAAAATTGACGCCATCGCCAAGTTCATTCCGGACCAAGAGGTCGAGCAGGGGCCAAGCAAAGGCCGCCTCGCGGTTGTCGGCTGGGGATCGACCCATGGCGCAATCTGGCGCGCGGTGCATCAGGCTAACGAAGAAGGCTTGAATGTTGCGCAAATCCACCTGCGTTGGCTCAATCCATTGCCGAAAAATCTGGGCGACCTTTTGGCTGGATACGACCGTATCTTGTTGCCCGAAATGAATTTTGGTCAGTGTGCAACACTTCTTCGCGACAAGCTCGGCGTGGAAGTCGTGCAACTGAATAAAGTATCAGGCCAGCCGTTCAAGATTACCGAAATATCAGATGCGATCCGCGCCAACCTCCCTGGCGAGATACAGGCTGCGGAATAGGAACGAAACAATGAACAAGCCACTTACCGCAAAAGATTTTGCAACCGATCAGGAAGTTCGCTGGTGCCCCGGATGCGGCGACTACGCGATCTTGAAATGCGTGCAGAAAACGCTGGCCGATGTTCAGGCGGACCCCGATCAAACGGTGTTTGTTTCCGGGATCGGCTGTTCTTCGCGTTTTCCGTATTACATGAATGCCTATGGCTTTCACACAATTCACGGGCGCGCACCGACTTTTGCGACCGGTCTGAAAATCGCCAATCCGGACCTCGATGTCTGGATCGTGACCGGTGATGGCGACGGTCTTTCCATCGGCGGCAATCATTTGCTTCACGTGCTGCGCCGGAATGTCGATGTGCAGGTCCTGTTGTTCAATAATGAAATTTACGGCCTGACCAAAGGGCAATATTCGCCGACATCACGGCCGGGTACGCGTTCGCCATCAACGCCAGCGGGCTCGATTGACCAACCGGTTTCGCCGGGTGCGTTCGCGCTTGGTGCCGGTGCGCGGTTCATCGCGCGCGGGGTTGATACTGATGCGAAAAACCTGTCGCCTGTTTTGGCCTCAGCGCGCGAGTTCAAAGGCGCGGCATTTGTCGAGATTTTCCAAAACTGCATCGTCTACAACAAGGACGTGTTCGAGGATTTCACCAACAAGAAGCAAGCCAAAGAAACGCAGCTTCATGTGCAGCATGGCCAGCCATTATTGTTCGCAAACGGAACAAAGGGCCTGAAACTAAATACCGCGACACTCACGCTGGAGATTGTTGATGTGGGCGATAACCACACGCCGCAATCTGAAATTCTTGTCCATGACGAGACCAATCGCGGAATTGCGCAGATGTTGTTGACCCTGCCGAAAGAGGGCTTCCCCATGCCGCTTGGCGTGATTTATCGCGCGCCGGCAACGTCATTTGATGATGCTTTCTGGAGCCATCACCCGACCCAAGGAAAGCGCACCGGCAAAGTCGCCGACGCTCTTCGCAAAGGTAGTGTCTGGAAAAAAGATTAGTGGATTGCGGGTCTAAGCCCGCAATGGTGCCAGAGGCCAGGGTCGAAACCCCGCCACTGTCATCCCGGCCTTGAGCCCGGATCTACTCACCTACGCTGCGCTCTTTACTGGATTGCGGGTCTAAGCCCGCAATGACGCTAGAGGCCAGGGTCGAAACCCCGCCACCGTCATCCCGGCCTTGAGCCGGGATCTACTCGCCTGCGCTGCGCTCTCTACTGGATTGCGGGTCAAAGCCCGCAATGACGCCAAAGGCCAGGGTCGAAACCCCGCCACCGTCATCCCGGCCTTGAGCCGGGATCTACTCGCCTGCGCTGTGCTCTCTACTGGATTGCGGGTCGAAGCCCGCAATGACGCCCGAGGCTCGGGTCGAAACCCCACCACCGTCATCCCGGCCTTGAGCCGGGATCCAGCAAAACAGGACTAAGCCTTTAACGCAGCTTCCGTAGCACCGGCAAAGATATCGAGACCTTCGTCCAGCAGCTCATCACTGACCACCAGCGGAACCAAAGAACGCAAGCACTGCGCATAAGCACCAGCGGTTGTCATGATCAATCCGCGCGACCGCGCCTCGGTGAGGATCGCCGCAGCAACTTCGCCATTTGGCTTGCTCGGGTCGCCGTCTTTTACGAATTCGACCGCGCACATGCCGCCCACTCGGCGGACATCACCAATAACGCCTTTTGCGACCCCGTTCTGAAGCTCGCGCCAGCGTTTCTCGGTCTTTTCGCCGATTTCAAGAGCGCGCTTTAACAGCCCCTCTTCTTCGATGATGTCAAAAACCGCGAGCGCTGCAGCACAGGCGACCGGATTGCCGCCATAGGTTGACCCCATTGAACCGGGAACAACTTTATCCATTAGCTCGGCTTTACCGGTCAGCGCCGAAAGCGGCAGACCAGCCGCGATCGACTTTGCGATACAAATAAAGTCCGGCTCAACGCCTGCATTTTCAAAGGCGAAATATTTACCGGTCCGGCCCATGCCGGATTGAATTTCGTCCGCGATCAGCAAAATTCCGTGTTCGTCGCATTTCGCACGAAGCCCTTCGAGGAATTCTTTCGGTGCCGGGTTAAACCCGCCCTCGCCCTGAACCGGCTCAACGATCATCGCCGCCACTTCATTCGCGTTAATCATCGATTTGAAAATATGATCGACACTTGCGAGCGCATCCGCGACAGACACGCCGTGATAGGCATCAGGATATTCCCCGTGGAAAATCGCCGGTACATATGGGCCAAAGCCGACCTTATAGGGTTTCGATTTCCCGGTTAGTGTTGTCGCCAATAATGTGCGGCCGTGAAAGGCACCGGAGAAAGCGATAACGCCGGGACGCCCCGTAATCTGACGCGCGAATTTAATCGAGTTCTCAACGGCCTCTGCCCCTGAATTAAAGAGCGCGGTTTTCTTTGGCGTAGAGCCTGGTGTCAGCCGGTTGAGCTTTTCGCAAACTTCGACATAGCTTTCATATTGAGCAATACCGAAGGCCGTATGCACAAAATTGCTGGCCTGTTTTGAAATCGCTTCAACGACTTTTGGGTGGCTGTGGCCGACATTCAAAACGCCGATCCCGCCGATAAAATCGATATAGCGCTTGCCTTCAACGTCCCACAGCTCAGCGCCTTGAGCGCGCGCCGCATAAATGCCTGACTTTGACGGCAAGCCCACTGGGCAAGCGTCGTCGCGGCGAGATTTCAGGGATTCGTTCGAGGCAAATTGATTATTTCCGTGGTCCATTTTTCCGGCTCCGGTTAGATGCGCATGTAATCGGCTGTAGCATGATCGGCCAATAAGTACAGGGGGGCCTTCCTGCGGCTGAATGCCAGATGTATAGCGCTCTTTCCCTCATCGCGAGCGCCGTTACAATAGCAACCATGTTCACAAAGTTTTTTCACGAATTGAAATCCGCTGGCTTACCCGTTTCTTTGCGGGAATATCTGACCTTAATGGAGGCCATGGACGCCGATCTTGCCGGTCGTAAGGTCGAAGATTTCTATTATCTGTCCCGGGCGTCGCTCGTAAAAGACGAGCGCAATCTCGACAAATTTGATCGGGTATTCTCGCACGTCTTCAAAGGCCTTGAGACCATTTCAGAGGAAATCTCGGCCGAAGTCCCGGAAGAATGGCTGCGCCTGATGACCGAGCGCTATTTCTCCGAGGAGGAAATGCGCGAGATCGAGGCGCTGGGCGGTTGGGACAAACTCATGGAAACGCTCAAAGAGCGCCTTGAGGAGCAAAAGAAGCGCCATGAAGGCGGCAATAAGTGGATTGGTACCGGCGGCACCTCACCCTATGGCTCGGGCGGTTATAACCCCGAAGGGGTCCGAATTGGCAACGAAGGCAAACGCCAGGGCCGCGCCGTCAAGGTTTGGGAAAAGCGCGAATACAAGAACCTGGATGACGATGTGCAACTGGGCACACGAAACATAAAAATGGCGCTGCGCCGGTTACGCAAATTCGCGCGACAAGGTGCGCCCGACGAATTTGACCTTGATAACACGATCGATGCCACGGCCCGCGCCGGGTATCTCGACATCAAGATGCGCCCCGAGCGACGCAATATGATCAAGGTGCTTTTGTTTTTTGATGTTGGCGGATCAATGGACCCCTATATCAAAACGCTCGAAGAACTGTTCACCGCAGCGCGCGCTGAATTCAAACATATGGAATATTTCTACTTCCATAATTGCCTTTACGACTATGTCTGGAAGGACAATCGCCGCCGCTGGACCGAAAAGATTCCAACCTGGGACGTTCTTCATAAATATCCACATGACTACAAGGTGATCATTGTCGGCGACGCGTCGATGTCACCTTACGAGATCACCGTACCCGGTGGGTCAGTTGAATATTTCAATGAAGAAGCCGGCGCGATCTGGATGAAGCGCCTGACCGACATTTATGAGCGTGTGGTCTGGCTCAATCCTGTTCAAAAAGACAGCTGGGATTATGTGCCATCGACCCAATTAATTCGGGAACTGATCGGAGACAGAATGTTCCCGCTAACGCTGGGCGGTATTGAGAACGCAATGAACGAGCTTAAGCGCTAACAGGGGTTCTCAGGCGGTTACATTCCTGAACCGTCGCATCGACCAAGTGACGTAACGTCACCAGAAATGCCGCGCGGGATTCGTGTTTCGCGCGGACATTACCGATCAGCGCTTCGGCCTGCTCGCATAAATTTCCGATTTCCCAAGAACCGACACCGCGCGATGCGCCCTTTAGGGTATGTGCGGTGTTTTTCCAGTTTTCGTCTTCGAGATCGACATCGAATTGCGCCAGCAAGCTTCGGATCTGCTCGGCGAATATGCCCAATATTTCATCGCGCAAGGCGACATCACCGGACACATATTTCTCCAAATGTTCCATATCGATCAATTGCTTTGTCACATTCGCACCCTAGAGCATATTTGCTTTTTGCTTATTGATTGCCGACGGTAGGGGCAAAATCCTGAGAGGCTATTAAAATTTTAAATGTCATGGTGAACGGTTCGTTAAGAACAAGAAAAAAACACCGCCCCTCGTAATCGAAGGACGGTGTTTTAATTCAACTGTATTTCAGGTTGAAAAGCCGGTCTTAGTTGTTTGGCTCTTCGTCAGCAGCTTCATCCGCAGCCTCTTCCGCCTCATCCGCGGCTTGCTCCGCAGCATCAGCCGCTTCATCCGCAGCCTCTTCGGCTTCGCCCATCATGTCGCCTGCAGCTTCTTTAACGTCAGCAGCGGCGTCGCTCATCGCTTCACCAGCTTCGTCGGCCATTTCGCCAGCAGCTTCTTTCGCGTCGGAAGCGGCATCACCGATGGCCTCACCGGCGTCTTCCGCCATTTCGCCAGCTTCGTCCATCCAATCACCAGACGCTTCATCGGCTTCCGCAGCAGCTTCGTCCGCCATGTCTTCCATCGCCTCGCCGGCATCGTTCGCTGCCTCGCCCATATCGTCAGCGGCTTCGTCCATTGCATCTACTGCATCTTCCGTTGCCTCTGTGGCTTCTTCGGCGGCGTCATTGACCGAGTCGCCGTCATTACCCATTAGCGTCGTTAGTCCTAAGATAACCGCCAGTGCGACGGCGATAACGAGAAGAATTCTGAGCATGATCGCCCCTTCCTTTGTTTACTCATTGTCCGATGTAATTAGCGTTACGTGGCCCCGATTGGCTGCACACTGCAGCGTTAATTTCCATACGCAACAGTCTTAATTTACCTTGTTTACGCGAGCGGGTAAATGCCGCCACCTACAACCAACTGTGGCTTGTCGATTACAGATATGTCAGTAATTACGGGCATTTGGCGGTTGCGATATGGCGCTCGCCCGCTAAAACCAAGCGTTACAGGCTTGTTAAGAGCAATTCTCAGCCTCAGGAGGGCAAATGTCGGATCAATCCATATTTCTGGGAAAGAGCGAGAAAGCCGAACAACTGAAGCTGAAATACGCGAATCGCCATGGGCTGATTTCCGGTGCAACCGGAACGGGAAAAACCATCTCTTTACAAATCATGGCTGAAGGATTTTCCGATGCTGGTGTTCCGGTATTCGTCGCCGATGTGAAAGGCGATCTATCGGGCCTCGGCCAGCCGGTTGAGATGAAAGACTTCCTTCTTGAGCGCGCCGAAAAGATTGACCTTAATCCCTATACGCCGCGCGATTTCCCGGTTTGCTTTTGGGATCTCTATGGCAAGCAAGGACATCCGATCCGCGCAACGGTCTCAGAAATGGGGCCGCTATTATTATCCCGCCTTCTCGATCTCAATGACACACAAGAAGGCGTTTTGACCCTCGCCTTCCGGCTTGCGGATGATGAAGGGCTCTTGCTTCTCGATCTAAAGGATTTGCGGGCGCTTTTGGTCGAGATTGCAAATCGCGCAAAAGAGCTTTCCGCGGAATATGGTCATGTCTCGCGTGCGTCAGTCGGGGCTATTCAGCGGCGCTTACTCGCACTCGAAGAACAGGGCGCTGAGAATTTCTTTGGTGAGCCCGCCCTTGATCTGATGGATTTCATTCGCACCACTGACGAAGGCAAAGGGATCGTCAATATTCTTGCTGCTGATAAATTAATGCATACGCCAAAGCTCTATGCGACTTTCCTGCTTTGGTTGCTTTCGGAATTGTTCGAAGAATTGCCGGAAATCGGTGATCCGGACAAGCCGCGTCTGGTCTTCTTTTTCGACGAAGCGCATTTGTTATTCGATGACGCCCCCAAAGCGCTGCTCCAAAAAGTTGAACAGGTTGTCCGGTTAATCCGGTCAAAAGGGGTCGGCGTGTTTTTCGTCACGCAAAACCCGCTCGATGTTCCGGATTCCGTTTCGAGCCAGCTCGGCAACCGCCTTCAACATGCGTTGCGTGCCTTTACCCCACGCGAGCAAAAAGTTGTGCGCGCGGCCGCAGACACATTTCGTCCGAACCCTGCCTTTAAAACGCTTGATGTGATTACCCAGTTGGGAATTGGCGAGGCGCTTGTTTCAACACTCGTGAGCAAAGGTGCGCCCGGTATCGTCGAACGGACATTGATCCGCCCGCCGTCTTCGCGGATGGGACCGCTGACCAAAAAAGAGCGCAAAGACATCATGCGCTATTCCGATATGGCGGATAAATATGACGAAGCCATTGACCGCCAAAGCGCCTATGAGGATTTGAAAAAACGCGCCGAACAAAGAGCGGAAGCCGCGGAAAAAGCTGCCGAAAAAGAGGCGAAGGCGAATAAATCTGCCAGTAAGAAACGCACAACGAAATCACGCACACGCCGCCGCTCGAATCGCCAAACCGTCGGCGAAGCCGCGTTCAAATCCGCCGCTCGCACGCTCGCGCGTGAACTGGTTCGCGGTCTGCTTGGCACTTTGAAGCGGCGCTAATTGCATGAACCAACAACCCAACGACACACCGACGCAACCGTTCGCCGTTGTCATGATGGGCACTGCCCTCATGGGGCTTGTGGCGATCGGTTTGAGTTTCGTGTTGCGGACTCCGCTTGCGCCGCAAATTCAGTTTAACATTAATGATCTTCTCATCGGTGTTATTGCCACGGTACCCTTGGTTGCATTTTTATGGTGGTTTTCGAATACGACGCTTGAGAAACTTTCTTCCTTCCGCCGGGCACAGATTAAATTTTTTTCGCAAATCGGATTCGAATTCACACCGCCGCGGATTGCGGCAATGGCGATTGCCGCCGGTGTCTGTGAAGAATTGTTATTCCGGGGTGTTTTTCAGACATGGCTTGATGTCTATTTCCCAATCGCTTTTGCGATCCTGCTGACGAATATCCTATTCGGTCTTTTGCATATGCGGACATGGCTTTACGCTTTAATCGCAGGATGCGTCGGTGCCTATTTAGGTATCATTTATGCGATTACGGATAATTTGCTGACGCCTATTGTGGTCCACGCGCTATATGACGCTGCTGCGCTCGAATATACGCGCCGCGCGATCAAATCCATGAATTTTGACTAGCTTCTGAACGCTGTTTCGAGCGGCTCTTCCGTAACGGGATAGCCCAAATTTTCCGGGATCGCCAAATATGATTTGCCGTCGCGTTCTTTGACAAAAGGCGTGATCGCCTCGATTTTGCGCGCCGCCGCATTTTGGAAAACGGACAAAACCGTTTCGCTGACACCCAGTAATTCCACATTGCGCGATGTCGGATAGATCATTTTGACCTTACCTTCGTCGCGCGCGCTAATCGCCGCCTTTGGCGATGTCCATAAAATTTCCAGCGCCTCACCGCCATCCGCTTGCGCGGTTTGATGTTCCGGTGCTTTCGCCGCAAAAAACCACGTGTCATAACGCCTGTGCGGGGCATTTTCGGGTGGTCTCCAGCGCGAATAGAGATGCAGCGCATCGATCGCGAGGCTTAGCTCGTATCTTTTGACCATCTCAAAAAACTGGCTGTCATCCTGCTCGACAATATCGCGCCAGGAAGCGAGCTCTGCCGAAATTTCGTGGTCAATTAGTGTTCCATCACGCCGCGCGAGTAACATGCCGGTTTCTTCAAAGGCCTCTCTTATTGCCGCCACACGGGGTGCTTTTTGTTCAGGCGGAACAGCATCCAACCCGGTACTATACTCCGTCCACGCCTCAATATGATCACCCGGATCAATCCGGCCACCGGGGAAAACAACAGCGCCGCCAGCGAAAGGTGTATCCGCATGACGTTCGATCATCAAAACTTCGAATGACGGTTCATCCCGCAACAACAATATTGTCGCCGCGGGAATGTATTTATTGCTCATCAAAAATACTTTCGTCTGGCCGCAAATTCGGATGAATGTTCGACGCCTTTGTCAGTTTAATCGCTGCATATCCGCCAAGGCCAGTTAATACCGCAGCGCAGACCCACAAAACCCAGCCCAATGGGTTTGAAAACATCGCAATCATTGCCGCCAGAAAAATCGAACTCGCCGCGAGCCCGCCCAGAGGTGCCCATCGCCGACCGATCAAGAGCGCAATTAACGCGGCAACAAACGAGCCGATAAACCAGCTAACAGCCAATACGGCTTTATAGCCGACCGTGACGTCAGCGCCGGTAAATCCGACCCCGATTGCTTCGACAAACTTTGTTACGGCAAATCCCGCAATAACCGCTATGATCGCTGCGGCGAGTAGTCTGATCATGTTATTGTCCTCCGGGACCTCTTTTATCTCTAACTGGCAAATGGAAAAGCCTTAAAAACAGCGCTAATACATCACGATGCGGCCTTCGATTCTCAATCCTCTATTTTCCGATATTACGGTTTTAACCGGTGTCGGGCCAAAAATCGCAGCGCTAATTGGCCGCGCAGCGGGGCCGCGCGTTGTTGATCTGATCCTGACACCACCAGCGGGCCTCGTTGATCGATCATTCCAGCCAAAAATCGCCGAAGCGCCGACCGGCAAGATCCTGACTCTACGCGTCACCGTCAACAAGCACGATCCGCCGCCAAAAGGCCGACGCCTGCCCTATAAGGTTATCTGTTCCGACGAAACAGGTTTTATCACCCTCGTTTATTTCCGCGCGCGTGCCGATTATTTACAAAACATTCTGCCCGAGGGCGAAACAAGGCTGATCTCTGGCAAGGTCGAAGAGTTTAATGGCGCGCGCCAAATGTCCCATCCGGATTACGTCACTGACCCTGACAAGCCGGACGAAATGCCAATATTCGAGCCGATCTACCCGCTGACGGCAGGCCTGACCGCCGGCGTTATGCGCAAAGCCGTAGCGCAAGCCCTAAAGCGCGTGCCAGACATTGCGGAATGGCAAGATGAAAGCTGGCTTAAAGCGCGGGATTGGCCGCATTGGAAAAAAGCCATGCTCGCCATGCATGCGCCCGAAAGTCAGGCGGAATTATCCGCAATGGCCCCCACGCGTCAGCGCCTTGCCTATGATGAGCTATTGGCCAATCAATTGGCGCTATTGTTGATTAGAAAGGCGCGGATCAAGTCACGCGGCCGCTCTATTTTCGGCGACAATAGCTTGCGCAACAAAGCGCGAAAAGCCCTGCCATTTGCGCTTACCGGCGCGCAGGAACAAGCGCTTGATGATATCTATACGGATATGAAAGCGCCCGAGCGAATGGTCAGATTGTTGCAAGGCGATGTCGGGTCCGGGAAAACCATCGTCGCATTTTTCGCCATGCTGGCTGCCGCCGAAAGCGGCGCGCAAAGCGCGCTTATGGCACCGACCGAGATTCTGGCGCGGCAACATCTTGAATCGCTCTCGATGCTTGCGGATGCTGCGGGCATAACGCTTGGTATACTGACGGGTCGCGACAAAGGCAGCCAGCGGCGGGCGACGCTTGAAAAACTCGCCAATGGCGAAATTGATGTATTGCTCGGCACCCACGCTTTATTTCAAGACGACGTTGTTTTTAAGGATCTTGGCCTTGTCATTATTGATGAACAACACCGTTTTGGCGTTCGCCAGCGGGTTGCCTTAACGCAAAAAGGCCCAAAGCCCGACCTTTTGGTCATGACCGCAACTCCGATCCCCCGCACGCTATCCCTCACCGCTTATGGTGATATGGATCATAGCCGCATTACCGAAAAACCGCCGGGGCGAAAACCGGTTGATACGCGAACGATCCCGATGAACCGGATCGAGGAGATCATTGCGGGTCTTAGGCGCGCGACCGCAAATGGTGAACAGGCCTATTGGGTTTGTCCGCTTGTCGAAGAGTCAGAGGTTCTCGACCTGACGGCCGCCGAGGAGCGCTTCGAGACCTTAAAAGCCGCGCTTGGCGATCAGGTTGGCTTGGTTCACGGGAAAATGGCAGGGCCAGACAAAGACGCGATCATGGAGCGTTTTTACAATGGCGAGATAAAAGTTCTGATCGCAACGACGGTCATCGAAGTCGGCGTCAACGCGCCGAACGCCACCATCATGATCATCGAACATGCCGAACGGTTTGGCCTTGCGCAGCTACACCAACTTAGAGGTCGGGTCGGCCGCGGCGATAAAAAATCAAGCTGTATTCTGCTTTATAAGGCCCCCTTGGGCGAAACCGCCAAAGCACGGCTCAATGTTTTGCGGGAAACAGAAGACGGTTTCGTGATTGCCGAAGAAGACCTGCGTCTGCGGGGCGCGGGCGATGTTTTGGGCGCTGCGCAATCAGGCTTCCCGCGATTTCGCCTTGCCGATATTGCCGTACACGGAGAGTTATTGGCCGCCGCGCGCGATGATGCGGAACTGATCATTCGCCGCGATGCCGACCTAAAATCAGAACGCGGCGAAGCGCTAAGGGCGCTCTTATACCTCTTTAATCGCGATGATGCGGTTAAACTGCTCAGCGCAGGTTAGTCTTTCCAGCTTTTAAAAAGCCGCTTTCTGAGTGGTTCCTTTTCAGCCGCCGACGCAGCCATTTCCTCAAGTTTCGCAGCAGCTGCCGCGCCATCGGTATATTCCGGGACGACAAGACCAAGCGAGAACACGACCTTTGCGGCCTCTTCCACCGACATGCGCAAAATCCGAAGGTCACTACGCGGCACGAAAAGCAGGAAACCGGATGTAGGGTTAGGGACCGTTGGAATGAAGATCGACGTCAGGGCGTCGCCCTGATCATCCAGCTTCGCCATCACCTCGCCTTTTGTTTCGCCTACAACAAAAGCCATCACCCACGCATTTTTACGCGGATATTCAACCAGCGCGACTTCCTTGAAGGAGCGGTCTGACTGGCGCAACGCGGTCTCGAAAACATTCTTGAAAAAGCCAAATACATTGCGAACCACGGGAACGCTTTCAATCAATCGCTCACCTGCGCGAATGAAAGAGCGGCCGACAAAATTCTTGGCGAGCGCACCGAGGATCACAAGAACGATAAAAGCAACCAAAACGCCAACGCCGGGCAAAACCTGAAGCACTTTTTCAAGCGTGGTATCGCCGACCGGCAGGGTTCGTTTCACGAAGGCGTCAAGCTTCGCCATCGGCCCCGTGAACAACAGATAAAATAGCCAGATCGTGATGCCGATTGGCGCGACCACAACGACACCCGCCAGAAAGCTCGACCAAAGGCTGCCGAAAAAGCTTTGCTTTTGTGGCTGGATCAGCGGGGTATCCCCGCCATGGCCTCCCCTATGGTCGCCATGATCGCTGTGTTTATGTTCGTTGTCTTGGCTCATTTATCGCTCATATCTGAATAGCGGCCGCAATTCCGTATCATATGCGTGCCCGCGGCGCGCTCTACAAGGTATCTCTATAACACCGCATATTATCCGATTGTTTCAATGGCGTAAGAAAGGCAAAAAATCGATTATTTATAAGAAATTATCAAATTTGACATGTTCAATCGCCATAAGCCGGAGTTGATCTTGGAAGCGGGCATGGGGATAAGATTGAATTGGCCGCTCATCCGAGCTGTGGAAGCCTTAAACAACGAGAGTGTGTATGAAACCCGTTCGCAAAGTTGTCATTCCGGTCGCTGGCCATGGAACCCGCGTTCTACCGGCGACGAAGTCAACGCCTAAGGAACTCTTGCCGCTCGTCGATCGCCCGTTGATTGATTACGTGGTGAACGAGGCATTTGAGGCCGGGATCGAACATGTGGTGCTCGTCACAGGGCGGGGCAAAGGTGCGATCGAAGATTATTTCGACCATGCGTTCGAACTGGAAGCCGGACTGGCTGCCAAAAACAAAAACGAAATTCTTGAGAGCGTTCGCAGCACGATCCCCAAGGCGGGCGCGCTATCCTATACTCGACAGCAAGCACCTCTGGGGCTGGGCCATGCGATCTGGTGCGCACGCGACATCATCGGTGATGAACCATTCGCAATTTCCCTGCCCGACGTTGTCATTGCGAAAACCGACAAAGCGCCGACGGGCTGTCTTTCCCAGATGGTGGCGGAATATAACAAAACCGGCGGCAATATCATCGCGGTCGAGGAAGTCGCGCAGGATCAGACAAACAAATACGGTATTGTTGCACCCAAGGGTGAACGTGGCGGACGTATGTTTGAAATGTCAGGCATGGTGGAGAAGCCTGCACCAGAAAAAGCGCCATCCAATCTCGCGATCACCGGTCGCTATATCCTTCAGCCTGAAATTTTCGAATTGCTGGAAAACACCCCGCGCGGCGCTGGCGGTGAAATTCAATTGACCGACGCCATGGACGAGTTGATGAAAGCGCAGCAATTTTTCGCCTATGAATATGAAGGCGAAAGCCATGATTGCGGTGATAAGCTGGGTTGGCTCAAAGCGAATATCGCACTCGGCTTAAGGCGGCCGGAATTTGCTGATGGCCTAAAGGATTTTATCCAAAACGCCGTTTAAATCAGCTCGACGTCTGCAACCCCTTCGATATTTTTGAGTGCACCGCGCATGGCCGGAGTACAGGCCGCTACGCCCGGAAGCGCAAGGTCAACTTCACGACCGCTTTCGGGCAATCGCATCACAACCACGACCGACCCGCTTTCGCGGGCGCTCGCAGGCCGAACGGCATCTAGCCGCCGTTTTAATCCATCAAGAGCATCGACAGTTGTGACGCTAACCCGCAATTGCGAAACCGACGCCGCCGCAGCGTCATCGAGATTTCGCATTCCTTCACAGGTAAAGCGCACATCCCCATCACGATCCTCGACAGTCACCGTCGCCAGGACCATTGCGCCCGATTCCATAAGGTCGCGTGAAGAATTCAGCGTTTCTGAGAAAACCGTAATCTCGAATTCGCCGCTCGCATCCGACAGCTCAACCCAGGCGAATGGCTTACCGGATTTAGAACGACGCATACGGACAGAACGAATAACCCCAGCCATCTGCAAGGCAGCGCGCCCCGATTTGGCCCGGGCTAAAGCTTCGTTATAGGAAACGACGTTAAGCCGACGCAATTCGGTTTCATAATCATCGAGCGGATGACCACTGAAATAAAAGCCGACCGCTGCGCGTTCTTCATCAAGCCGGACTTGCTGCGACCATTCTTCTGGACGCGGCAATTTCGGTTTATCGAGCGATGGCGCGCTGTCCATCGCAAATAGGCCACCTTGATCGCTATTGCGCTCTTCAAATATCGCAGCGGAATACCGAATAAGAAGCTCAGCCGACGCAAAGCTTTGGGTTCGCGAACCGCACAGACCATCAAAAGCACCGGCGCGCGCGAGGTTTTCGATCGCCCGTTTGCCAACCTGTTTTAGGTCAACACGTTCGGCAAAATCGAATAAATCTCTGAATGGCCCGTTTTTCTCGCGCTCATCCGCGATATGTGCCATCGCGCCCTCGCCGACATTTTTGACAGCAGAGAGTGCATAAACAATGGCACCATCCTTTACCGAGAAATCCGCCTTTGAATGATTGACATGAGGCGGCAGAACCTCAACCTCAATCCGCCTTGCTTCCTTCAAGAAAATTGCAAGCTTATCCGTATTCGCACGGTCGAGCGACATCGACGCTGCCAGAAACTCGGCGGGGTAGTTCGCTTTCAGCCACGCCGTCTGATACGCAATATAGGCATAGGCCGCAGCATGGGATTTGTTGAAACCATAGCCCGCAAATTTTTGCACGAGGTCAAAGATTGACGATGATTTTTTCGGATCGACGTCTTTCTTTTTCGCGCCATCAACGAAACGAATTCGTTGAAGATCCATCTCTTCTTTTTTCTTTTTACCCATCGCGCGACGCAGCAAATCCGCTTCGCCCAATGAATAACCGGAAAGGATCTGCGCGATCTGCATCACCTGTTCCTGATAGATGATAACCCCGTAGGTTTCCTTTAGAACACCTTCAAGCAGGGGATGCAGGTAATCCGGCTCCTGATTACCTTGTTTACGTTCGATATAGGTTGGAATATTTTCCATCGGGCCCGGACGATAGAGCGATACGAGCGCGATAATATCTTCAAGCGTATCAGGCTTCATCGCGCGCAGCGTTGAACGCATGCCCGTACTCTCGAGCTGGAAGACCCCAGTCGCAGCCCCCTCGCCCAACATGTCAAAGGTCAGCTTATCGTCGAGCGGAATTTCGCTGATATCGATTTCGATGCCGCGCTCGGCCGCATACCCGACCGCACGCGCGATCACGGTAAGCGTCTTGAGCCCGAGAAAGTCGAATTTTACGAGCCCTGCCGGTTCAACCCACTTCATGTTAAATTGCGTTGCCGGCATATCGGAACGCGGATCGCGATAGAGCGGCACAAGTTCGTCAAGCGGCCTGTCACCGATGACAACCCCCGCTGCGTGCGTAGATGCGTGACGATAAAGCCCTTCGAGCTTGAGCGCCTTTTCGATCAGGGCCGCAACGGCCTCTTCGCTATCGCGCTCTTCGCGCAAACGCGGCTCAGTCTCTAACGCCTCTTTCAGCGTAACCGGATTAGCCGGATTATTGGGCACCAGCTTACAAATCCGGTCCACTTGACCGAAGGGCATTTGTAATACGCGCCCGACATCGCGAAGCACCGCGCGGGCCTGCAATTTACCGAAAGTAATAATCTGCGCGACGCGATCACGGCCATATTTTTCCTGAACATAGCGGATAACTTCATCGCGGCGGTCCTGACAGAAATCGATATCGAAGTCAGGCATTGAGACCCGTTCAGGATTAAGAAAGCGCTCGAAGAGAAGCCCAAATCGCAACGGATCAAGATCGGTAATGGTCAAGGACCAAGCGACGAGCGAACCAGCACCAGAACCACGGCCGGGCCCAACGGGTACGTTCTCGTTCTTTGCCCATTTGATAAAATCGGAAACGATAAGAAAGTAACCGGGAAAACCCATCCGGTTGATGATATCGAGCTCGATTTGCAATCGATCCCAATAATCTTCCTCGGGTGCCGCCGGCGGCACCGCCTTGAGCCGTGCCTTGAGCCCCTCGCGCGCCTGGCGTTCGAGCTCTTGCGCTTCGGCGGTCACATCGGCAACCGATCCCTCGCTTGCGAAATTCGGCAAAATCGGGTCGCGGAAACGGGGGCGATAGGCGCAACGCTGCGCAATCTCAATCGTGTTGTCGATGGCCTCCGGTAGATCCGAAAACAGCTCGATCATTTGTTTGCTGGTTTTGAAATAATGATCCGGCGTTACCTTGCGCCGATCATCCTGATGAACATAAGCGCCATCGGCGACACACAATAAAGCGTCATGTGCTTCGTAATCATCCGGCGCAGGAAACAATGGCTCATTGGTCGCCACCAGCGGCAACTCAAGTTCATAAGCGAGATCGATTAGCGTCGGCTCGACACTTTCATGATTGCGCGCCTCGTGACGCTGCAATTCAACATATAGCCGGTCAGGGAAAAGCGCATGAAGCCGCTTTAACGCCTCCCGGGCGTCGCCCTCGCGGTCTTCGCGGAGCAATTTATCGATCGGCCCGTCATACCCACCAGTAAGACAGATCAGACCATCGCTACGCCCTTCCAGCCATTCAAGAGACGCACAAGCCCCTTCCTCCGACCGAGATGCGAGGAAGGCTTCGCTGGTGATCTTCAGTAAGTTCTCGTAACCGGCTTCGGATTGCGCCAACAAAACCAACGGCGGATTGCGCGAGCCGCGCGCAATTTGAAGCCCGAACTCTTTCGCGTCGAAAGCCTGCTGCAAGCCAATAATTGGCTGAACACCGGCACCCGCCAAAGTGGTTGAGACCTCAAGCGCCCCAAATAGGTTGTTAGTATCCGTAACCGCGACCGCTGGCATTCCATCCTCAAGGCAGAGATCCTTGATCCGGCTCACCGGTATGGCCCCTTCCGCAAGGGAATACGCCGAGTGAAGATGGAGATGGACGAAGTGCGATGCCATTCAGAGCCTTCCGCCGTTAACGGAGTTGAAAAAGCGCGCGATCAGGCTCCGAGAAGTGTGCCCCAGAATTGCGCCGCGCCGATTACCAAGATCAATACGCCGAGTCCGACGACGTCACGCAAGCTTTCGTTTTCCATAGCCAACTCCTCTTCTGTTCCGTTTATGTTCTATATTCTCCTTTTGTTCTCATTGCAAGCGCCCTAAAACAAAAAATCAGACGACAGATTCGCAGGAGATGTATTTCACTGTGCGGTTTAGTGAGGGCGAGCCAGCGGGATTCTTTATGTCGAAATTTCCCGAACTTGAATATCCATTTCGAGATGTTCGGCTATTCAAAACCTGGCTTCAGTCAACGTGATTGACGAAACAAGTCAGAGAACAAAGACACCGTTGCGCGACGTTACGATGTAAACATTTCTTTGCGGATTAGTGCGTGCACGCCCCAATTTCCATTGGCGACCTGACTGATACCAAAATCAACGCCAACGGAGATCAACGAAATCGCTTCATCTTCATCGAGGCCCTTAGCTGACATAAGAAAACGCCGAACCTTATGGAAACAATCGCGCATCGCCAAATCGATCGACGATTTTTTATAGATTTCAGACTGCGCGGCATTCCCCAGCTCTTTGAGGTAGTTCGGATAGCTGAAGCCGAATATCACCCATTCATCGCGCGTTTCTAAAAGTGGGTAATCGAGATCCCTGACCTGCCCTTGCATGCCCGACGCGGGATGAAGCACCAATTGCACCATCGCCGTCATGGAACATTCAATGGCGGTCCCGCAAAGCTCGGAGTCCCCTTGCGAGGCGTGTGGGTCACCAAGCGACAGGAGCGCGCCGGGCACGCCGACCGGCAAGAACAGGCTTGAACCCGGTCCAATCCGCCAATTGTCGAGATTGCCGCCGTAATTGGAGGGCGGCACCGAATCCACCAGCTTGCTATTTGGCGGCGCGACACCAATCACGCCGAAATGCGGCCGCACGGGAATTTCGACATTGCTTAAAACGTCATAGTTCTTTTCGATCAAATCATGATCGACCGGAACGCCGGGATAGTCATATCGCTCATGCGCGACACCGGATGGATCGGTTTGCGTCTTCCAGCGGAAATTATAAACCGCATGGGCATTTGACCGCCCATGGGCCCGCTCGATTTCATAGATCGTAACGACTTCGCGCTGGACCGGGTCCGTCAGCATGTCGCCGTAATGATATCCCCAATAGGCGGCGACATTACTGCCGAAACTGCGGCCCATGAAACGCGGGTTGCCGCTCGGGCGCGGGTTTATGTCGAGAATTCGAATTTCAAGAACGTCGCCCACCGCAGCGTCTTGAACCTCAATTGGTCCCGTGCAGATATGAACGCCAAAGCCCTCACCTGCGCCCCTTCCCGCAACCGAGGCATCCATCGGGCCGGCACCGCGACGTTCAATCGCTTTTCTCTCGGGCGTCCACTCAAACACTGCCTCGACGGCGGCGTCCCCTTCGATCATGCGTTCATAATCGTCATAGGCGTGATGGGTCAGCGTTTCGATAGTTACGAAATCGCCGGACCGGACAGATAACGCAGGTTTTAGCGCGCTAGAAAAATACCCCCAATGCACATTCTCAACAGACGCCGGCAAATGATGATGCCGGACAGGATTTTGAACTCCGTCATAGGGGGCTTCACTCTTTTCAGTCTCGCTACCGGGTTTATCCTCTTTATGCGGATCGACTTGTTGATCCTTTGCCGTTGGTGGCCGCCCCCGTTGCGGAACTTCGGCGATTTCCACCTCTTCTGGCGGGGCGCGGCGATAATCACGCGGGCTCATTCCATATTTTTCGCGGAATGAACGGCTAAAGGTCGCCGAATCGTTGAACCCCCATTGAAACAGGATTTCCGAGATTGAACGTTGCGCATGAAGCGGGCTGCGCAAATCGAGCCGGCACCGCTCTAACCGTCGGTTTTTGATATATTGGCTAACGCTGTCGCCCGCAGCCTCGAACAGTTTTTGGAGATAGCGCGTCGAAAGCCCATGCTCCTTTGAAATCATATCCGCATTGAGTTCAGGATCACCAAGCCGCATTTCGATCGAATGGTAGATCCGTTCCAAAAGGGCGGCTTTGGCTCCGGCGGTGCCACCCCGCTCTTTGACGGGCGCATTGTGCATCAATGTCGCGGACATGAAGCTCGGCAGTGCGGTTTCGACGGGGCGAATATGATCGTCCGTCAAATCGACAATTGTTTCAGCGACCGAATCCAAAAGCCCGGCCATCATTCGCCCAATCGGGGTTTCATGGGCAATCGGCGACATATCCTTGTCGAAATTGATCCCCGGCATAAGCGATGAAAACGAAGCTGGCACGAGCACGACCAACATTCGATGCTCGCCATCGGATTGCAGCAAAACCGGAACATCCACGCCGCCATAGATGATGTCGCCCGCATGGACGTCGAACTCGCTCACCTCCGAGCGTGCGGTGACCGTACCGTCCTGAACGAGGATCAGCCAAAAGCTGCCCGTATCATCCTCCAGATTGAGCTGGATCGACTGCGCGGTTGATGCAATTCGGATGAACTGAACATCCTGACTGCTCTTGAAGCTCGCCAATTCCCCATAGAGCAAATTATCGCAACTATGGAGCATGAACGAATAACGCTGTAGCACGAAGCTCCACGCATCGCGCCGCTGCTGCTTGGGATATGCATTCGTTGTGAAAAGCAATTTAACGTCGCCCGATTTTGATACGCATTCGGCTCGGTGCAACTGTGCCGCCATCACCAAACCCGCGCGACGACAAAATTACTATCGACCTTTACAGAAAAAAAGTAACGCACGGATCAGTCGGCAACGTCAACTGATCCGTTCAAAAATCATCTGTAATGGCTGGTTAAATCGTCATGTTTTTAATCCGGGTCTTTAACACTTCCCTTGTTCGGGAAGATTCCGCGATCAATGCGCGCGTGAATTCCCTGCGTGCCGTCGACCACCTGCGTGATGCCGAAATCGGTGGCGACACTCATTAGCGAATAGGCATCATTCGCGCTTAGTCCTTGATGCTCCGTCAGTAGCTCAAGCATGTCGACGGCTGCATTTTTCATCGCCTTATTGAGATCTTCCTGGAACCCGTGGACGATCCAATGATCATCGGTTTCAAGAAGTGGCGACGGAAACGAGAAGTCCTTGCGCAATATGATCTGGAACAGAACATCAAGCGACGCCTCGATTGCTGTTCCGCTGATCTCGCCATCCCCTTGGCTCACATGCGGGTCCCCAATCGAAAATAACCCACCCTCGACCTGCACCGGGTAATACATTGTTGCCCCTGCCCCGATGCGCCAATTGTCTATATTGCCCCCATGTTTGCCCGGCGGAATTGTGCTGACACGCTCATCAACCGCCGGCGCGACCCCTGCCGTCCCCAAATGTGGTCGCGCCGGAATACGCACCCCTGTCAGCGCCTCTTCCTTGTCACATTCCGGGCAGTGGGTAACAGTTCCCGGAATTAGATATTTCCCCTCGAAATCATAAGCATAAAGCGCTTGCGCCGTATTCGCATTGGGATCCAGCTCATAAATCGTGACGCGCTCTTTTTCGTCGAACTCCTGATAGAGATGCCCCCAATTGGCAGCGAGGTTGGAGCCGTAATTACAACGCGGGATCATCTTGAAATACCGAACTTCAAGCATGTCACCCGGCTGCGCATCTTCGACGAAGATTGGCCCGGTCATAATATGAACGCCGGGCGCTCTATCTTCCGGCGCAACCCCTTCCCATATCGCCTTGACCCCTTCGTCCATCATAAGGTCGGGCGCATCACCTGCATGGTGCGTAACCGCTTCGGCCTGTATTAGATCACCGCTTTTAACCCGAAGCGCCGGTTTGATATTCGGGTGGAAATACCCCCAGTGAACTGTTTCCGGTGTCGCTTTTAAATGATGAAGTGCGCCTGGTTTGGTATCGGCGCGTTGTTGTCCCGGTTCGCAAATAAGTGCCACAATTAAATTCCTCAACTACCCGTCCAAGCAGAAACGGAAGCTGGAAATTCTTCTTGATATGTGGCGCACTGAAATTTATGGCGTCAGAAAACGGAAAATTTTTGGGCGGCAGTAATCAAACACAAAGCAATACACCAAGCTAATAGGTAATGAAGATTTATTAGCCGAGACCCAGCGATCAATGGCGGTATTATTTAAAACCCATAATGGCAAGAAGAATTAGATCAAGCATATGAAACGCTTTTTACCGGATACCTTTATTCTATTGATGATCGCGATGGTTATTCTTGCGGTTATCTTTCCCTTCCCTGCCGCAGATGACAGTCCGATCAATCTTACACGGATCATCGCGATTGGTATTTCGCTGGTGTTTTTTCTGCATGGTGCCAATCTGGAGCGAGAAAAGCTGGTTAGCAGCGTTAAAAAATGGCGTGTTCACACCCTGATCCAGGGAATGACCTTTGTTTTGTTCCCGATCATCGGCCTCATTATCTTTTTTGCGACGGGCGAACTATTACCTGACATATTACGCCTCGGCTTCTTTTTCCTTGCAGCGCTTCCCTCGACGATTTCTTCTTCCGTCGCGCTAACGGGCGTTGCGCGGGGTAATGTGCCGGTTGCGGTATTCAACGCTACGCTTTCGGGCCTTATTGGCATGATTATTACGCCCGCATTGATGGGAATTGTCAGCACAACAACAATGGGCGGCCTTTCAATTGGAGACGCCATCGTCGACATCGCCCTGACCTTGCTCGCGCCTTTTGTGCTCGGCCAGTTGATGCGCCCAATAATTGCGCCGATACTTGCGAAACATAAATGGATCTTATCGCGGTTTGATCGCGGCGTTATCTTGATGATTGTGTATGCGTCTTTCGCCAGCTCCGTCCTTGGCGGCGTATGGACACAATTCAGCATTATGCAATTTTTCGTAACTGCAATCATCGTGATGATTTTGCTGTTCGCGGCTATCGCCGTTTCAATCTTTGCCTCACGGCGATTAAACCTATCAACAGAAGATGAAGTTGCGACCGTCTTTTGCGGTTCAACAAAGAGCCTCGCAAATGGGGCCCCAATCGCGCAAATTCTATTTGCCGGCTCACCCTCGCTTGGCCTGATTTTGTTGCCTTTGATGCTCTATCATCAATTGCAATTAATCGTCTGTGCAATGCTCGCCCAGCGTTATGCAGAAAAGCAATCACTGGTTGCCAATCCTGCAGCTGAATAACGTGAAGGCAAATTCAGCTGCGGCCCGGTATCGAAAATTTATGCTGCAATAAGCGTCGCAACGAGATCCTTGGTATTTTCCTCGGCCCGTTTAATTGATGCCTGCAGCCGTTCATCCGCAAACTCATCATATTCTACAGCAATGCGGTAATGGTCGGTAATGCCGATATACGAGAACGGAATCTCTATACCTGTTTCAACATTATTCATATGTTTGAGGCGGTCGTCATAACCAAAATCGCCCCGCGAAGCGATCGTGACGAGTTTTTTGTTCTGCCCCTCAAGGAGCGGCCAATAGGGTTCACCATCGCGTGACCGGTCAAATCCGAAGGTGCGCCCAACCCGAACGACGTTATCGACATAGGCTTTGATTTGCGCTGGCAATCCAAAATTATACATGGGGGCGGCAACGACGATCACATCAGCGGCAATAAGCTCATCCACGAGCTTGTCACTCTCGGCGAGCCGCTGCTGCATCCAGAAAGTGCGTTCTTCCGCAGGCGTAAAGGCGGCATGAACCCAATCCGCATCAACGGGCGATGGCGGCACGGCCCCAACTTCTCGATGTAAAATCAAATCTTCGGGGCGCTGCGAGCGCCATGTTTCCGCGAACAGGTGCGAAATTCGCCGTGTATGCGATCCAAAGCTCGCAATATCTGAACCATAGGTCCGCGCGCTGCCGTCAATGACAAGAACCGTATCCATAGCCAAACTCTCCTAATCTATCGATCTGCGACTGCTGGCTAAGTATGGTTTCATTGCGATAGTACAAATGATATGTATGAGCCTATGGACAAGTATTCCTCATCTATGAATGAGCCGCGATTGCCGCCTTTATCGATGTTTTTGGCGTTCGAAGCCGCATCCCGCCATCTCAGCTTTAAACTTGCCGCCAATGAGCTTGCGCTGTCGCCGGCCGCAATCTCGCACCAAATCAGAAATCTGGAGGCTCAATTAGGCGTCCAGCTATTTGAGCGGCAGGTCCGGCAGGTACAGCTGACCGAAGCTGGCAAAACACTCGCCCATTTTGCCCAAGCGGGGATCAGCGAATTGCGCGATGGCATTGCCGCGCTTGAGCGCCACTCGGCGCGCAATCGGTTTACGATCACCGCAACCTCAACGTTCACAGCGCTTTGGTTGACGCCGCGTCTTGCGAAATTGCGCCAGGAAAACCCATCAATCGCCGTTAGGGTGCTTGCATCAGAAGAGCTAATTAATCTTCATACGTATGAAGCCGATTTTGCATTTCGGATATTCGCAGAAAAACGAGATCAATCGGACCTTGATATTCACTGGCTGGGGCAAGACGAGATGATCCCCGTTGCAAGCCCCACTTTGAACATCAAACCGGGTAGCGATTTTCATTCGCTGCCCTTTATTCATTTCGAATTTAAAAACATCTCAAAACACGACCAGAATTGGGAGAAATGGCTGCGCATTCATAAAATCCGGCGTCGCAAAAACGAGGCCGCGGCCGACATAAGCTTCAGCGATGAGTTTCATGCCTATCAGGCGGCGATTGCCGGACAAGGCGTTGCACTCTTGAGCCGGGCTCTTGTTAAGGACGCGATTGACCGCGGTATTTTGATCAAGCTGTCTGAAAATTCGCTGCCGGGCGGCTTTATGGCGCTTGTGCGCAGAAATGAACCGCCGCGCCAACGCACAGAAAAGGCATTGTGGAATTGGCTTTTAATCGAAGCCCAGACGAATTTGTCGCTCACCCATGACTGATTGATATCTCCTTGTTTTAAAGCTTCTATTTATCCTTGGCCTTTGCTATCCAGAACAACGTCATTCTACGGGGGAAAATGAAATGCGAGACGCAGCATGGCTAAATACGGGGCTTGGCGTTGCCGCATTCGCACTCACGGTTTTCTCTACATTAGCGCTACTGACCGATAAGCCCTATTTCTCGAACGAAATCGCAATCGGCGGGGCCCTCGCCTTTGGTATTTTGATCATTATCATCGCGGCGCTTTATCGGCCCAAACATTCACTGACGGAAATTAAAGCTGATCGGTTGATGCCCTTTGCCGAAAAAGCCGGTGCGCGCGCGGAAGAAATTGTCATCGTCAACCCGCAGAAAAGCGGTGATCTAATTCCATGGATTATCCGCGACGCGGTTGAAAAGAACGTACCGGTATCCGTGCTGGGCGATGCGAAGCTGGTTCACAATTTACTTTCCCATGTCATCCACGAAATGGAAGGCGATCTATATCAATCCACCCGCATATTAAGCGCACCATCGGAAGAGTGCATTGTCTGTTATTTGAATAAAGGCACAAGCGGCATTCAGGCCTTGTTGATGGCGCGGGAATTCAATTATTTATTCCGCATACGGGATTCTTTCGTCGCGTCGCTGGTTCTTGAAATCCTGAAAAAAGAAAAGTCCCTTGGCGAAGGCTCGATCGGACTTACAAATGTCGCCAATCCGACAAAGCTGATTTCGGTCGTTCAGGAAGAACAGGAAAAATACCTTCAGAATTTTCAATCTCTCCAAAAGGGATATATTTCCTTTTATGGAACAGAGGTTCAAAGCGTTCAATCGGGCTGGGTCGAATCTGGTGATTTCAAATCAATCGATACGCTGGACATGACCACAAATCCGAAACGCCTTTTAGAACGGCATAGATATAACGCCGCGAATGAAAGATTCATCAAAAATGGTGGCCGAATTCGCCGGGTTTATATGGTGCGCGCAGACGATTTCGCGAATGAAGAATTCCTCGCGCCCCTTCGCGAGTTATACAAACAGCAAATCAATATCGGGGTGGAGATCGGCCTCCTCATGCTCGATGACCTCCCCCAGCGCTTACGCAAGGATTTCATCCTTTATGACGATGCCATTGTCCTCGTCGAGGACCAACAGGCGAGCGCCGATTATAAATTAGGGCGCAGCACCGCCTATTTCAGTTCCGAAGCGATCACGCAACATCGACGGGATTTTGATTCCGTATGGCAGGGCCAGGTAACGGGACGCCTCCCGGCGGATACAGCGCGCGAATTACTGGGCACCGCTTAAATATTTGACGAACACGTCTGACTGTTCCGTATGAAGCACATTTTCATATCCGTTGCGCTTATAAAACCCTGACGCATGTTCCTTCGGCTCAACCGTCTCATACCCCAAGCTATTGGTGAGGATAATCGCTTTATACCCTAGCGCCGCCGCATGCGCTTCCATCAGGGCAATGATCTTTTTTCCCAAACCCGCATTCCGCCATTCTTTATGAACGAAGATATTGCCGAGCTCGATTATGTCCGGCGCGAAATATTCGAAATAGCTAAAGCCGATCAACGCACCTTTATGAAAAACACCCACAGAAGGAAAATCAGCCAAAAGTTGCCGCACCATCTGCGGCGGATAGGTGTTGGTTCGATAGGTCCGATATAAAGTAAGAATCTTTTCTTCATCACCCGGATGAAGTTTTGTAAATTCAAATTCTTTATCAGCAAGCTTCGACATGATTTTCTTTTATGGCTTTGATCGACACCTAATGTAGGTGCTACCTAGCCCTGTTTCTACGACCAAACCAACATTGGACATACCTTAGCGCAGATCGCCATTATTGGTCGGTTGCAAATACCGGCCACAAATCGAGCGTTCAGAACGAACGGCAATCGCCGTCGCAAAAACCAAAATTTCCGGGGTAAATGGTGCGGTCGAGAAGACTCGAACTTCCACGGGTTGCCCCACAGCGACCTCAACGCTGCGCGTCTACCAATTCCGCCACGACCGCACGTCCTAGCGAGGAGCGGCGGAGATAGCAAAAGCCACCGGCTGTGTGAAGCCCAAAAGTGCAGGAATTCGTGCCGATCGCCACAGGAACCGCAAATCCGCGCGATTACTGGCCGTTTTCTGGCGTTTGCGCCCCTCTCCGAGTTGTTCAAATAGCAAAAGCCCCCTATTTCAGCCTTTTGCAGCGGCTGGAGCCTTCAATCGTGGCCAGAACCTCTACCAATATCGATGCGACACTGGAAAGGCTACGGGCCGATTCGCCGGTCGAATGGGCTGTGTCGAGCGCGCGTATCTCCTATGACGACGCGGTGGCAGCAATGGAAGCCCGCGCTGCGGCGATCCGCAAAGGCGAAGCGAACGAGGTTGTCTGGCTGCTGGAACACCCGCCGCTCTATACGGGCGGGACGAGCGCCAAGCCCGAGGACCTTTTGAACGCAGACCAGTTCCCGGTCTACAAGACGTCACGCGGCGGCGAATATACCTATCACGGGCCTGGCCAGCGGGTTGCCTATGTCATGCTCGATCTCGAAAAACGAGGCAAAGATATTCGCGCCTATGTTTATGGCCTAGAGCAATGGCTGATAGAGGCGCTTGATCGGTTCAATGTCAAAGCCGAGCGCAGAGATGACCGCGTTGGCGTCTGGGTTGACCGGACCGACCCCGGCGGCCCGCAGCGCGAAGACAAAATCGCGGCAATTGGCGTTCGTATTCGCAAATGGGTCAGCTTCCATGGGATCGCACTCAATGTGGAACCTGACCTTTCCCATTTTGGCGGGATCACCCCTTGCGGTATCAGCACACCCGGTTTTGGCGTCACCAGCCTTGTCGACCTCGGCCTGCCTGTGACAATGGACGAAAGCGACGACGCGCTTAAACAAGCTTTCGAGCAATTGTTTGGCCCGACCATACCGGCGAAACCGCCAGCCATTTGATTTCCGATTACGGAATATCTCCGATGACACGATAGAGCCGTACTTTTCCTGGCTCCTGTATCAACTCTTGGTTCGCGCTGCACCTTGAACCCGGTCATTAAGCGGATTTAATGTAATCTTGATGGTGCCATGGCCTTTGTTTTGAAAGACCTTTCCCCACCTGTTATGCTATGAAAATTCTAGTTCAAAGGGAGTTTCGTGATGAAGATTGTCGGTTCTAGCCTTGCGATCAGCACCATTGCAGCCTTAGCACTTGCAACATCGGTTTCGGCGCAAGAACCAGCAGAGGACACGGCAACCCCATCCGAAACAAGTGCCGCAGAAGAGTCCGACGCGTTCGATCCCGATGAGATGGCGGATTCCCTCAATAGCGCCCAACAACTCAAACAGACGGTTACGCTCAAGCGAAGCGTAAATGGTGAAGTCATTGAAACCGATAAGCGCACGGTGACTTTTGACCGGAGCCAACCTTATCGGGAAACCGAAGCTGGCCGGACAACCATCGAAAATCTGCGCATGGCGTTTGATGGTGAAGCGCTGACGCGTACCGAGGCTTTTGAAGAAGCGAAACTCGATTTCGCCATCGCCGATAAAAACCGCAATGGCCAATTATCGGCGCAAGAATTCGCCGATCTTGTCGATAGCTGGCGCAATAATGAAGTACGTCAATCTGGTGCGCCTACGGAAGAAATCGCACGCCAACGGCAATATGATGCCTTTATCGAAGAAATTGATCCCGACGCCGCGCGCGCGCAAACCGAAGCCTTCGCGCTTTCAAAATTTTCGTTCATGGCAGGGGCCGCCGAGACGCTATCCCTGCAAGATTACATCCGGGAATATATGCTCGATTTCGATTCCATGGACGCGAATTCAGATATGATTTTAACCGATGACGAGCTTTTGCGTTTTCGCGCGATCAATCGCGGTGAAACAATCGATCTAGAGTAACGATAGAAAATTCGCGGTCGTCAGGAAGTCGTTGCGTAAAACTTCTTCGCGCGCTTTCGCTTCGTCATCGACGCCCCAACGCTCCTGTTGGAAATGTTCATCAACCCGCGAGGCGTTGAATATCTCTTCCGCGTCTTTAAAGCCCTTCCATAAGGCCATAGCCAGAACTGCTGATCCGGAAATAGCTGTCGCGATTTGAAGTGCAAATAAGCGCTCCGATGGTTCCGCCTCAAGCACCTTTCGCATCGTCGAGAACGTCGCATCCGGCTGGCCAATTGCGACAACGCCGGTGGTCGACACCAACATTGCGCCAAATTCGTTCCGCATAAAATCGATATAAGGTTCCCAACATGCGGCCTGGGCCTTGTTGAGCGCTTCAGGCATATCAGCGCGATAACAAACAAGATCCGATCCGAGATAGCTCAGGATCTCATCGATCCATTCCTTGCGGCCTTTTTTGCCGCCATCAATCGCCGCCGAGAGAATTCCCGTTAGGCGCATGGTTTTGCGGTCAATATGGTCTTTCTGCGCGTCCCATTCGTTCATAACCGCAGCGGCCAGATCGGCATTAGGCGCAGCCAATGCTTTACCGCCGAGCGTTTTCGCCACACGACCATCGAGCAATATTTCAAACCGGCCATCGGTCTCTTGGACCGACACGGTTTCATAAAATCGCTTGGGTTTCGGTTCTTCTGTCTTCACCGGATATCCTCTGGCCATTCGCATTTCGCATTGGCGTCAAATGTGAAAAATATCCATGTCTTTAGCATATGTCCCGTAAGCGGGACTGATAGAGTCATTTTGCGGCCTGTCTTTGGGTGCGGAAAGGTCATCGACCGGCAAAACAAATGAAGGTTGTTTGATACGCCCTCGAGGCTTGATCGCGCGCCACCATATTTGCGATCGCCAATGATAGGCGTGCCGACCGCCGCCGCGTGTACGCGCAATTGGTGGGTTCGCCCGGTAACGGGGCGCATCGCCAGAAAAGCCACGCCGTTGCCGGCATCATCAATCGTTTGATAGTCCGTAATAGCTTTTTTTGCGTCCTCGCCTTCGGCCGGTACGACACGCTCTTCTTCACCCTCGCCCACACGCACCATTCGCTTGGCGATAGGCATATCGATCGTTCCTTCGCGCGGACGCGGAACACCAGCGGTCAATGCCCAATAGGTTTTCTCGATATCATGCCCTTTGAATGCATCGCCCAAGCGCTGTGCGGCCTGACGGGTTTTTGCGAGCAGCAACAACCCGCCGGTGTCTTTATCCAGCCGGTGTACGAGGCGCGGTCGTTCCCCATCTTTTTCAAGCGACGCCAGCATCCCATCGATATGTTGTTTCGTATTCGTACCGCCCTGCACCGCCAATCCAAACGGTTTATTGATAGCCATCATCGCATCATCTTCGAAGACAATCATTTCTCGGATGGCTTTTGCGTCTTCTTGGCGAAATTCCTTTGGCTTGTTGGGGCGCTGCGACAGATGCAGCGGTGGTACACGAACTTCTTCACCTGCTTCCAATCTCCGGTTCGCCTTTACACGGCCACCGGAAACGCGCACTTGCCCCTTTCGGAGGAGTTTCTCAAGATCGCCATGGCGCAGAGCGGGAAAATGCGCTTTGAACCAGCGATCGACCCGCATGCCCGCTTCGTCATCGGTGACTGTTTTGATCTGTACACCACTCATGAAAGTTGCCTTCCGAGCGCCAATCCCCCAAGCAGCCCGCCAATTGATAGAATGACCGACGCGAACAAATATGCGCCCGCTATCATCATCGTGCGGTCTCGGTAAAGCGATACCACATCCAAAGAAAAGGTGGAAAAGGTTGTGAATGCGCCCAAAAGACCGACCGTCAAAAATGCCCGCATGGCCGCACTTTGCGGCTCGCGACTACTCAACCAAACAATGAGCATGCCCATAGCGAAAGACCCAACAACATTAACGCTCAAGGTTCCCCACGGAAAATTCGGGCCCAGATAATGCAGCGATAGGCGCGATACGCCATGGCGCAGCATAGCCCCAATCGCACCGCCTGCGGCCACGGCCAACCAGATAAATCCGTTCATTGTTCTTTCCCTATAAACGGCATGAGGATTAACCCGAAAAGTGATTTATCTTCAATGGATTCAAGCCCAATTTTCATAGCCAAGTCGCGCTCCGCCCGGCTTTTTGAGCGAAACAATCGATCCCAAAAGCTGAATACCGCTGCAAAGTTCGAATTTGTATCCGCTTTCACCGCATGATGGTGTACCCAATGAATCGATGGCGTAACGATAATGCGCGATAAGGCCCGCTCAACCCTATTGGGAAGTTTGACGTTGGAATGATGGAAAAGCGCAGTCACGACCAAGAGGGTTTCGTAAAGGATCACGGTGCCAAGGCTTGGAGCCAAAATCATGATCGGGATCAACCGCAATATCGCCGATAAGACAACCTCACAGAAATGGAACCGGAACGCGCTGGTCGTATCTAAAAACTCATCGAGATGATGAACCTTATGAAGACGCCACATCAAAGGCACGCGGTGATAAAACCGATGCATCCAATAGGTCCAGCAATCGAGCAGGACAAGGTCGATCAAAATGAACAATGCGGCGGCAATGCCGACATTCGCCCATTCAGGCCGTGTCCAGATTAAATTATTGGCTCCATGCGCCGTTAGCGGCGCAATAATAAGCGGCGACATCAAAAATATAATTGCCATCAGGCCAAAATTACGAAACAGCCGCGCGCTACCATCAGGTGCCTTTGCCGCTCTCACCACGCGCTCAATCGCAAAGAGCGCGATGAATACCAGCCCTGTGATATAAATTTTTGCGCTTCCCGACGACAAAAGGAAATCATATGTAGCGGTGATCATCTTATCCGCCACTTATTCTTTTTCGCGCCGCTTGCGTTCCCAATATTGCAGGCGTTTGGCGATTTCCTTATCAAAGCCAAATTGTGTTGGCTCATAGAATTTTGTGCGTGGCAGGTCCTCAGGGAAATAATTTAATCCCGCAAACCCGTCTTCCGTATCGTGATCATAAACATAGCCGTCAGAATAGCCGAGTGACTTCATCAGCTTTGTCGGTGCGTTCATGGCGTGCGGCGGCGGCGGCAAAGAACCGGTTTCGCGCGCCAATGCTTTCGCCTTTTTAAATGCTGCATAGGCGCGGTTCGATTTCGGCGCACTTGCAAGATAAGCCACCAATTGTCCGAGCGCGATTTCACCCTCGGGCTGGCCTAGAAACTCAAACGCATTTTTCGCGGCAACGGCCATCGGCAAGGCTTGCGGGTCTGCATTTCCGATATCCTCAGACGCGATAACAACAAGCCGCCTGAAGATAAATTTCGGATCTTCGCCGCCGACCACCATTCGGGCTGCCCAATAAAGTGCGGCATCAACATCGGAGCCGCGAATTGATTTTTGTAGTGCGCTCGCAAGATTGTAATGCGACTCCTGGCCTTTATCATAAACCGGCGCGCGGCGCTGCACGATCGCACCCAGCTCGCTAACTTCAATCGGTTTTCGGTCCTTAGGCTCCGCTAGAATTTCTTCAGCGAGATTGAGTGAAAACCGCCCATCGCCATCGGCCATGATGGCCAACGCTTTTCGCGCTTCTTCCGTAAGCGGTAATTTTCGGCCCGATTCTTTTTCCGCCCGCTGAAACAATCGTTCAATCGCGTCTTCGTCCAACCGCTTTAGCGTAAAGACCTGCGCGCGCGATAATAAGGCGGCGTTTAATTCAAAAGACGGGTTTTCCGTCGTAGCACCGATAAGCGTAATCACACCGGCTTCGACATGGGGGAGAAACCCGTCTTGCTGAGCTTTGTTAAACCGATGGATCTCATCGACAAATAATAGCGTTCCCTGCCCCGCCGAACGGCGCGCTTTTGCCCTGTCAAAAACTTTCCGTAAATCAGCGACCCCGGTAAAAATCGCCGAGATCTGTTCGAATTCCAGGTTCGCCTCGGTGGCCAATAAACGCGCTATCGTCGTCTTGCCGACGCCCGGCGGTCCCCACAAAATCAACGAAGACAAGCGCTGCGTATCGAGCATTCGCCGCAGCGGTGCACCGGCCCCTAAAAGGTGGTCTTGACCGACGACTTCGCTAAGCGATTCCGGGCGCAAACGATCGGCCAACGGGCGCGGTGCGTCTTTTTCAAATCCAGCATTGGCGAACAGGTCTGACATATGGGCTCATGATCGCTTTCCGGCGGCGATCAAGAAGCCGTCTTCGAAGCGTTTATTGTCTCTCGCGCCGATAAAACTGCGGCAGCGACACTTTCTTCATAACATACTAACGGTGGCAAAATTCCATTCGCCTTTAAATCGCGTTCAACTTCGCGCGATGCACCACTTATATAAAGCGTGACCCCGCTTTTTGCGACCTTTCGCGCAAATCCTTCGATGGTTTGCGCGCCGGTGGAATCGACCAGCGGGACCTGCGCAAAATCCAATATAAGCGCGCGCTTTTGATCGGCCAGATTATCGAAGGCCGCACCGAGGGACGCTGCCGCCCCAAAGAAAAACGCCCCCCTGATCCGATAGACCGCTATGGCCGGGTCATGGGCAAGATCGGCCTCAAAGGGTTGCTGCGTTCGTTCGTCGTCATCGGCCTGATCGTCGGGCACCAAGGGTATATGGGCGGCGACCGTCGTTGCGTTTGACATTCGGTGGATGAACATCACTGACCCCAAGGCAAATCCGATGACAATGGCCTCCGTCAGATCCCGGAAGATCGTCAGACCAAGGGTGGTCAAAAGAACGACGAGGTCACCGCGCGATGCCTTTAAAAGCGATACGAAAGCTTCTTTTTCGATCATGTTCCACGCGACCATAACGAGGACCCCGGCAAGGCTCGCGAGTGGAATGAACGACGCTAACGGTGCCGCAACGACGATAAACACGAGAATAAAAATCGCGTGTAAGACCCCCGCAAAGGGGCTGCGCGCGCCCGCTCGGATATTCGTTGCGGTACGGGCAATGGTGCCGGTCACGCAGATCCCGCCAAAAAGCGGCGACACGATATTCGCAGCGCCCTGCGCCACCAATTCGCAATTCGACCGGTGCCGTCGTCCGGTCATGCCATCGGCTACGACAGCGGACAAAAGCGATTCAATTGCGCCCAATAAGGCAAGTGCAAAAGCACTGGGCAGCATCTCGATGACTTTTGCCGTGGTGATCACCGGCAATGCAGGCACGGGCAGTGACGAAGGGATGCCGCCAAATTTCGATCCGATTGTTTCGACCGGCAGCCCAAACCACCCCGCCGCGATTGCGCCGCCTGTTACCGCGATTAACATTCCGGGCAAGGAGGGTTTGAACCGTTGCAAAGCAGCGATCACGGCAATGGTCCCGACTGATAAGCCAATCGCAGCCATATTCGCTGTATCTCGCACTTCCCAAAGCGCAGGGATTTTTTCGGCAAATTCCAGCGGTTCCGGGCCGATTACTGTCAGCCCTAAAAGGTCTTTTAGCTGGCTCGTCAAAATTAGCGCCGCAATACCGACCGTGAATCCGACTGTCACCGGAAAGGGAATGAATTTGATATAGGTTCCCAGGCGGAAAAAACCGATCGCCATGAGCATGAACCCGGCCATGATTGTCGCTAAGAACAGCCCGTCCATACCGTGTTGATGCACAATTGACGCGACCAACACGATGAACGCGCCCGCCGGGCCACCGATTTGAAACCGGCTTCCCCCTAATAGAGAGACGATGAAACCGCCAATCGCCGCTGTATATAGCCCTTGCGCCGGCGAGGCACCCGACGCGATAGCGATCGCCATGGATAAGGGGAGCGCAACAATCGCGACGGTGAGACCAGCGATCAGATCAGCCCGCAGCGCCGATGCGTCATACCCTTCGCGCAGCACCGTAACGATCTTCGGGGTGAACAAATCTTTGAAACTTGTGCCCGGTTGCGGCGCGCTGTTTTGGGTAATCGCAGTCATTTAAGAGGACAATCTATTGATAACCGCCCCCTCGCGGTGCCTGATTGATCGTGCATGGTGTCGGACCTTATCTGCCGACGCGCCACGGTACAACGCGGCCGCCCGTATCGATTTCAATTTCCCAGCTGGTGCGCGGCTTGGCGATCTCTCGCGCAAGTTCCGCCGAGGTTCGGACATTCACTCCGTTAACGGAGAGAATTTTATGCCCCGGCCGAAGCCCGCGCCGTGAGGCGAATGAGCGGGATTGCACCTCAGCCACAACCACCCCCGTCGATAACGGATCAAGCCCGATTTCCTCGTTATAGCGCGGCGAAAGATTATCAACCGTAACGCCATTCAGCGGGTGTTGCCCGTCGAGCGTTCGCGGATCACGCGCTGGTGTTTCCGGCGGCAGGCTTAGTTTTACTTTCGCGGTCCGGGTCTTGCCGTTGCGCAGATAAACCACATCGGCGGTGTCACCTTCGTTCGTAACCCCAATGCGATATTGCAATGTTTGCGCGTCATAGACCGGCTGGCCATCAACCTCGATGATTACATCACCCGGTTCGATGCCGCCAAGATCGGCTGGGCCGCGCCGCCAAACATCGTCAATGATCGCCCCTGCGGGCCGGTCGAGCTTCAGCGCTTTTGCAAGGTCTGATGTAACCGTGCTGCTAGAGGCACCAAGCCATGGCCGGACAAGCGCATTACCACTAATGGCCGATTTAATGACTTGCTGAACAAGCCGGGACGGGATCGCAAAACCGATCCCGTTAGAGCCGCCCGAGCGGGAATAAATCGCCGTGTTGACCCCGACCAGACGTCCGTCAATATCGATCAGTGCACCGCCGGAATTACCGGGATTGATGGCCGCATCCGTTTGGATGAAAAACTGATAGTCAGAGACCGATACCGCCGTGCGCGCAAGCGCAGAGATAATCCCGTTGGTCACGGTCTGACCGACGCCAAAAGGATTACCAATGGCCAAAACTACATCACCGACCTGAATGGAATCAGAGTTTGCGAAGCTTAGATAAGGCAATGGTTCGTCAACATCGACCCGTAAAACCGCAAGGTCCGTTTGGGGATCAGCGAGGACAAGCTCGGCCTTGAATTCGCGGCGATCATTGAGCACAACCTTGATTTCGGTCATGCCCTCGATCACGTGATTATTCGTAACGACCACACCATCGGGGCTAACGATGACACCAGAACCGAGCGCATTTTGAACGCGCTCACGCGGGGCACCCATATTCCCGCCAAAGAACCGTTCAAAGAATGGATCCCCTGCAAATGCACTGCGCTGTTTGACCACGCGGCTTGTATAGATGTTCACAACCGCAGGCGCGGCGCGTTCAACCACGGGCGCAAATGAAAGCTTCACCTCCGCCATTGATTGCGGCACAGCGCGCGGCGAAGACGCGATCGTCGCGCCGTCCATCTCTTCTATCGTTGGCTGAGCGTCGTCATTGCCCGGTGCCGGCTGTGCACAAGCGGCGGAAAGCAACAGAGAAAAACACGCCACTGAGGCAGTTATTACGCGTATCATCGTCGAGACCTCCACAAACGAAAGAACGCGCAGAGTTTACCACCCTGCGCGTCCTTTATTCAATCGAGCATTCGCATACGCGAACACCTCAATTCCTATTCGTCATCATCCTGATCAACAGCGATGACAGGACCTGAATCCTGACCTTTTGCGCTTTCGTCGCGATCAACAAATTCGATCACAGCAAGCGGCGCATTATCGCCATAGCGGAAACCCGCTTTCATGATGCGGATATAACCGCCATCACGCTCGGAATAGCGAGGACCAAGCGTATCAAACAGCTTCTTCGCCATATCCTTATCGCGGATACGAGCAACCGCCAGACGCCGCAGGTGCAACGCACGATCACTATCTTTGTCGGCATGCTTCGCCATTGTCACAAGCTTTTCAACGATCGGCCGAAGCTCTTTTGCTTTCGGCAGCGTCGTCGTGATCTGCTCGTGCTTGATAAGCGCGCAAGCCATGTTTGCGAACATCGCTTTGCGGTGCTCATGGGTGCGGTTTAGTTTTCTTTGCGCCAACCCGTGTCGCATGGCTTTTTCTCCTTACGCTGACAACCTGTCAGTCTTATTCATCAAACTTTTTCGCGAGCTCTTCGATGTTTTCTGGAGGCCAGTCAGGCACATCCATACCAAGATGCAACCCTAGACCTGCGAGAACTTCTTTGATCTCGTTTAGTGATTTACGGCCAAAATTCGGTGTACGAAGCATTTCCGCTTCGGTTTTCTGGATCAGATCGCCAATATAAACGATATTGTCGTTCTTGAGGCAGTTAGCAGAGCGAACTGAAAGCTCCAGCTCGTCAACCTTACGCAGCAATGCCGGGTTGAACGGAAGCTCCTCGCGAGCATCTGTACCAGTGTCTTTTGTAGGTTCATCAAAATTGATGAAGATCTGAAGCTGGTCCTGCAGGATCCGCGCCGCGTAAGCAACCGCATCATCAGGTGAAAGCGAACCGTCGGTTTCAACTTCCATCACCAGCTTGTCGTAATCAAGAACCTGACCTTCACGTGTGTTTTCAACGCGGTAAGAAACGCGGTTCACAGGTGAATAAAGGCTATCAATCGGAATAAGACCAATTGGCGCGTCTTCCGGACGGTTCTGCTCAGCAGGTGCATAGCCCTTGCCGGTATTGACCGTCAGTTCCATGCGCAGATTTGCACCCTGATCGAGGTGGCAGATCACATGGTCTTTGTTGAGAATGTCGACAGACGATGTCTCTTCGATGTCAGCAGCTGTCACAACGCCTGGCGTGTCCTTTTTGAGGACAAGACGCTTAGGACCGTCTGCATGCATACGGATCGCCAGCTGTTTTACATTGAGGACGATGTCAGTAACGTCTTCACGAACACCCGGGATCGATGAAAACTCATGAACCACGCCATCGATCTGTAGCGACGTAACCGCAGCACCCTGAAGCGATGACATCAGGATACGGCGCAGACCGTTACCAAGCGTAAGACCAAAACCGCGCTCCAATGGTTGCGCAGTGATAGTCGCCTTACGGCTTGCATCAACACCCGGCGAAACTTCCAGTTTCGTTGGGCGGATCAATTCCAGCCAGTTCTTTTCGAGAATGTTTGTTGAATCCATGTTTGGATCGCTCTCTCTATTCAGTAGGATGATTAAACGCGGCGACGCTTGCGAGGGCGGCAACCATTATGCGGGATCGGCGTAACGTCACGAATGATCGTAACCGTCAGACCAGCCGCTTGTAGCGCCCGCAAAGCACTTTCCCGACCAGAACCGGGACCACGAACTTCTACGCTTACTGTCTGGAGACCGTGCTCCATTGCTTTTTTCGCTGCGTCTTCTGCTGCGAGCTGAGCCGCATAAGGAGTAGACTTACGCGAACCCTTAAAACCCATTCCGCCAGCTGATGACCAGGAAATCGCATTTCCCTGTTCGTCGCTGATCGTGATCATGGTGTTGTTGAATGATGAATTCACATGGACAACACCAGTCGTGATATTTTTGCGCTCACGACGTCTGACGCGCGTATTTGCAGCTGCTTTCGCCATCTGGGTCTATCCTTATTTCTTCTTACCGGCGATCGGCTTAGCCGGGCCTTTGCGCGTACGCGCGTTAGTGTGTGTGCGCTGGCCACGAACCGGCAAACCACGACGATGGCGAAGACCGCGATAGCAGCCCTGATCCATCAAACGTTTGATGTTGACCGCAACCTCACGGCGAAGGTCACCTTCAACCATATAGTCGCCGTCGATTGTTTCACGGATCTGAAGAACTTCAGCATCCGATAATTCGTTGACGCGGCGCTCGGCCGTAATGCCAACTTTTTCACAAATTTCGTTCGCCTTCGCCGGACCAATGCCGTGAATATAGCGGAGCGCGATGCATACGCGCTTGTTCGTCGGGATATTGACACCTGCAATACGGGCCACGGATGTAGTTCCTTTTCGTTCGTTCTCCGCCCTCATTCTCGGCCGGGCAGGCCGTAATCTAAGTGTGGTCGCCCAGATCAGGCCCAAAAGCGGACCATTAACCCAAGCAACGAAGCCCGCGACGGCGCGCACAAAAAAGGCGGCGCCGAGCGAGCTCAGTCTCCTTAAGGCGGAGAGCGCGTAGATATAGCCGCGTTCCCCTTCCCGTCAACCGTTTTCAGTACTTATTTCGTCGTACTGATTGGGTCGAGAATTGCTTCGATCTCAGAAGACACAGTTTTCACTGGTGCCATGCCGTCAATCGAGCGCAATTTGCCCTGATCCGCATAAAACGGGATCAGTGGAGCCGTCTCATCGCGATATACGCCGAGGCGTTTCGCAAATGTCTCTTCATTATCGTCAGCGCGTGGGGTTTCGCCCCGCGCTTTGGTCTCTTGGATGCGGGTCCGCAGCCGTTCAATCAGCGCGCCCTCATCGACCTGTAACTCTATAACAACGTCAATTTCCCGGCCTTTTTTAGCGAGAATGCCTCCAAGCATCTCTGCTTGGCGCACTGTCCGCGGGAATCCGTCAAGGAGAAAGCCCTCGGCGCAGTCCTCGGCCTCGATCCGCTCTTCGACGATCGCGGCGACGATTTCGTCAGATACGAGGTTGCCCGCATCCATTACCGCTTTCGCCTTTAGGCCAATCGCTGTTTCTGCCTTAACTGCCGCGCGGAGCATATCGCCCGTAGACAATTGCGGAATACCGTAGCGCTCAACGATATGCTTCGCCTGTGTGCCTTTACCGGCTCCGGGCGGCCCTAGAAAAATTACGATCACCGACGCCCCCCGCGAAGCTTGGATTTCTTAATCAGGCTCTCATATTGCTGAGCCACCAGATGGCCTTGAATCTGAGAAACCGTGTCCAAAGTCACCGAGACCACGATCAATAGGGACGTCCCGCCAATATAGACCGGAATCGACTGGCTATAACTCGCCTTGAGGACTTCAGGTAAAATACAGACAAAGGTCAGATAAAGCGCGCCAATCGCCGTCAGACGGGTAAGCACATAATCAAGATATTCCGCCGTACGCGCACCGGGACGATAGCCCTGAACGAAACCGCCATATTTTTTGAGGTTGTCAGCAACGTCTTCAACATTGAACACAACGGACGTGTAGATGAAGGTGAAACCGATAATCAGCGCTGCATAAAGCGCGATATAGCTCGGGCGGCCGGGCGCAAAGAAATAGGTCAGCGTCTGGAGCCATTCTGGAGACCCCTCACCCACAGCACCGGCAGCCGTCGCTGGCAGCAGCAACAGAGACGATGCGAAGATCGGCGGAATAACACCAGATACGTTGAGTTTCAGCGGGAGATGCGATTTCTCGCCCTGTGTCATCCGCTGGCCAACCTGACGACGCGGATATTGCACTAGAATACGGCGCTGCGAGCGTTCCATAAAGACAACAAACGCAATCAAAGCGAGCGCCAAAGCGGCAATAATCAAAATTGCGCCGCCACCAATACCTGCGCCCGTACGGCCCTGATCGAGAAGACCCGCAATCGCGCGTGGAAGCTCAGCCACAATACCAGCGAAGATGATCAGCGAGACACCGTTACCGACACCGCGCGCCGTAATCTGCTCGCCGAGCCACAACAGGAACATCACCCCGCCTACAAGCGTAATCGTTGTGGTCGCAAGGAAATATGGCCCAGGATTGATGACCGTTCCGGCCTGCCCCATCAAGCTGACGGCGATGAAATAGCCCTGCATGGTTGCAAGGAACACTGTCAGATAACGGGTATATTGATTGATCTGGCGACGCCCCTGCTCGCCCTCTTTCTTGATGGCTTCAAGCGATGGAATAACCGCAGACATCAACTGCATGATGATAGACGCAGAGATGTAGGGCATGATGTTGAGGGCGAAAATCGCCATACGCTCAACCGCGCCACCAGCGAAAATATTCAGCGTACCCAAAAGGCCGCCTTGCTGGCTTTGGAAGCCCTGACTGAACGCGACAGGGTCAATCCCCGGGATCGGCACAAATGTACCGAGGCGGTAAACGATCAACGCGCCAAGCGTGAACAGCAAACGCTTCTTCAGCTCTTCTGCCTTCGCAAAAGAAGCAAGATTAATGTTAGAGGCGAATTGTTCCGCTGCTGACGTCATTTCAGTCTATCACCCGCTCGTCTTCCCCCGGTGCACAAAATGGGGGCATTTTGGCAATGGCGAGAGGAATTATGGTTAAAGCCCAATCGCCATGTGGCGGTTGCGGTCACAAACCGCAACCCCAAAAAAGGCCGGAGCCTTATTCGCCAGCTTTCTTGCTGGCTTCAACCGTGACAGTGCCGCCAGCTTTTTCGACAGCAGCTTTTGCGCCTGCAGAAGCGTGGGCGACAACGAGATTGAGTTTCGCTGAAAGCTCACCAACGCCAAGAAGACGTACGCCGTCCTTCGCGCGGCGAACAACACCGGCAGCGACCAGAGCAGCAGCATCAATTGAATTCGCTGCGTCGAGCTTGCCTGCGTCTACAGCCTGCTGGATACGGCCAATATTGACTTCAGCAAATGCAGCCCGGTTTGGCTTATTGAAGCCACGCTTCGGCAAGCGCATGTAAAGCGGCATCTGGCCACCTTCATAAGCGCGGATGCCAGAAACACCTGAGCGTGATTTTTGACCTTTGACGCCGCGTCCGCCGGTTTTGCCCTTACCAGAGCCAATACCGCGACCAACCCGAATCCGAGTTTTACGCGCGCCTTTATTGTCGGAAAGTTCGTTTAGTTTCATGTCATGTCCTCGACTTGCGACGACCAGTTCTCAGTAAAAAGAACCGCCGCCTCGCCTATAAAATGGCCCCTTATGGGGCCAGAAAAGTTGTCGATATACTATTCGCCAACAATTTCAACCAGATGCGACACTTTTTTGATCATGCCGCGGACCGCAGGCGTATCTTCTAGCTCACGCTCACGGCCGATTTTGTTGAGACCAAGCCCAACCAGCGTTGCGCGCTGGTCTGCTGGGCGACGGATCGGGCTGCCAGTCTGGCGAACCTTCAATGTTTTCTTCTGCGCCATGATCTATTCCTTTAGGCAGCGTCAGCAGCGCCAGCGTCAGAATTGCGACCGCGATTGCCAAGAATGTCGGAGACTTTCTTGCCGCGCTTCGCAGCCATCGAACGTGGGCTGGATTGATTTTTCAGTGCGTCAACAGTTGCGCGAACCATGTTGTATGGGTTCGAAGAACCGAGTGACTTCGCAACAACGTCCTGAACACCGAGTGTTTCGAAAATTGCACGCATTGGACCACCGGCAATGATACCGGTTCCAGGAGGCGCTGAGCGAAGGACAACTTTACCTGCACCCCAGCGGCCTGATGCGTCGTGATGCAACGTACGGCCTTCACGCAATGGAACACGAACGAGGTTACGTTTCGCTTCCTGCGTTGCCTTACGGATCGCCTCAGGCACCTCGCGGGCTTTACCCTTACCAAAGCCAACACGGCCTTTTTGGTCGCCAACGACGACGAGTGCAGCAAAACCAAAGTTCTTACCGCCCTTGACCACTTTCGCAACACGATTAATCGCGACTAGGCGATCAACGAATTCATCGCGCTCTTCACGTTCATTTCTGCCGCGACCGCGACCGCGTCCTTCTTCACGCGCCATGTCGTTTACTCCCTAGAATTTAAGACCGGACTCGCGCGCGGCTTCCGCAAGCGCCTTAATCCGACCGTGATAAATATAACCGCCGCGATCAAACACGACATTCTCGACCCCTGCTTTGGTTGCCCGTTCTGCCAAAACCTTACCGATTTTCGCAGCAGCATCCTTGTCAGAGCCCTTGCCCAATTCCTTGCGCATATCAGGTTCGAGTGTTGATGCTGACGCTAGCGTCTTGCCAGCAACATCATCAATGATCTGCGCAGAGATGTTTTTAGACGAACGGAACACAGAGAGACGTGGACGGTTACTTGATACCCGTGCAATCTTTCCTCTTGTGCGGCTCGCCCGCGAGTTCAAATTTTTTCTCTTCTTATCGGCCATTGCCCGATTTCCTTGTCCGCCAAGCGTTACTTCTTCTTACCTTCTTTACGGAAGATATATTCATCAGCGTATTTCACGCCTTTGCCTTTGTAAGGCTCTGGCGGACGGAACGCGCGGATCTCCGCAGCGGCCTGTCCAACCTTTTGTTTGTCGATACCAGACAAAACGATTTCCGTCTGCTTTGGCACCGCAATCTTGACACCCTCTGGTGCCGGATAGTCGATGTCGTGGCTGTAACCGAGCGCCAGGCTCAGCGCTGAGCCTTTCATCTGCGCGCGATAACCAACGCCGACGAGTTCGAGTGTCTTGGTGAACTCATTCGCAACGCCATGAATCATGTTGGCGATCTGCGTACGGCTCATTCCCCACTGCGAACGTGCAGGCTTGGAATCGTTGACCGGTGTCACCGAGACTTCGTTGTTGTCGAGCGCGACCTTACAAAGATCCGTTACGACGAATTCGAGTTCGCCTTTCGGACCTTTTGCTTTCACCGTCTGCCCATCAACCGTGACCGTTACGCCACTTGGGACCGGGATCGCTTTTTTACCGATGCGGGACATGGTTTTTTGCTCCCTGGCCTTAGTAAACTTCGCAAAGCACTTCGCCGCCAACATTGGCGTCGCGTGCTGCTGCGTCTGACATGACGCCCTTAGGTGTCGAGACAATAGAAATCCCTAGACCATTGCGGACAGTCGACAAATCGCGAACCGACGAATAAACGCGGCGGCCCGGCTTGGATACGCGCTTGATCTTTTGGATCACGGGCGCACCTTCATAATATTTCAGCTCTACGTCAAAGCTTGGCTTTTCACCGTCTTTTTCAACACGAGAATAGCCGCGGATGTAACCTTCAGCTTCAAGGACGTCGAGAACCCAACCGCGAAGCTTGGACGCTGGCACATTCATTGTCGAATGGCGACGCATCTGAGCGTTGCGGATCCGTGTGATCAAATCGCCGACAGGATCATTAATAGACATTGTTCTTCGGCTCCCTTACCAGCTGGATTTCACAAGGCCAGGAATCTTCCCAGCCGAACCAAGTTGACGAAGTGAAATCCGCGACATCTTGAGCTTGCGATAGTAACCACGTGGACGACCGGTCACGAGGCAGCGATTGCGAATGCGGGTCTTCGACGAATTCCGTGGAAGCTCAGCAAGCTTTAGCGCTGCGATGAAACGATCCTCGCCTGGCTGATCTTGATCTTTAATGATCGCCTTCAACCGGTTGCGTTTGGACTCAAACTTTTTCGCCATGCGGCGGCGCTTAAGATCGCGCTCCACCATTGCTTTTTTGGCCATTCTATCTCCTTCTCAAGCTGGTTTCCGCGAAATGCGGACCTTGCCTAATGCCTTTTCTATTTACGGAACGGGAAGTTCAGTTCCCGAAGAAGTTCACGCGCTTCGTCGTCAGTCCGCGCTGTTGTGCAAACGATGATGTCCATACCCCGGATCTTGTCGACTTTGTCGTAATCAATTTCCGGAAAAACGATATGTTCTTTCAGGCCCATTGCGTAATTGCCGCGACCATCAAAGCTTTTTGGATTCAGACCGCGGAAGTCACGAACGCGCGGCAGCGCAATCGTCACCAGACGATCAAGGAATTCAAACATCCGGTCTTTACGCAAAGTCACCTTCGCACCAACCGCCATGCCTTCACGCAGTTTAAAACCAGCGATCGACTTTTTGGCTTTGGTCACAACAGGCTTTTGACCCGCGATAAGCGTTAGATCCTGAATAGCAGCATCAACCGCTTTACGATCATTCACCGCGTCGCCAACCCCCATATTGATGACAACTTTTTCAAGCTGCGGTGTCATCATGACGTTGGAGTAGTTGAACTTGTCGTTCAACTTGCCACGGATGGTTTCGTTATAAAGCGTCTTAAGACGCGGAGTGTATGTTTGTGCTTCAGCCATCGATGACCTCACCCGACGCCTTAGCGACGCGTACTTTCTTTCCGTCTTCAACTTTAAAACCAACGCGGGTCGCTTTGCCGGTTGAAGGATCTTTCAATGCAACATTCGAAATGTGCATTGACGCTTCGCGCGTGATGATCCCGCCTTGTTCGGTTTGCGTTTGGCGCTGATGCTTTTTCACAAGGTTTACACCGCGGACGATCACGCGATCTTCCTTTGGCAATACCTTGATGACTTCGCCGTCTGCGCCGCGGTCTTTACCGGCAAGCACGACGACTTTGTCGCCTTTTTTAATCTTCGCAGCCATTACAGCACCTCCGGCGCGAGCGACACGATCTTCATGTGCTTGGAAGCGCGAAGTTCGCGCGTCACTGGGCCAAAGATACGTGTGCCAACTGGTTCTTTGTTATTGTTGATAAGAACAGCAGCGTTGTTATCAAAACGGATGACAGTGCCGTCCTTACGCTTAATGTCTTTCGCAGTGCGAACGACAACAGCCTTCATGACCTGGCCTTTTTTCACGCGACCACGCGGAATAGCTTCCTTTACGGAAACAACGATGATGTCGCCTACGCCAGCATATCTACGCTTCGCGCCGCCAAGCACTTTGATGCACTGAACGCGCTTAGCGCCAGAATTGTCGGCTACGTCCAAATTTGTTTGCATCTGGATCATGGTGATCCTCCTGATGGGCTCCTGGCCCGATGTTTAACTCTCAATTCGCTTCGGTTTTTACCTTGACGAACTAACCTATTCTTTCGAGCCGAGCCCGATCACTTCCCAGCGCTTAAGCTTGGATTTTGGTGCACATTCCTGAATGCGAACGAGATCACCTACTTTGAACTCGTTTTTCTCATCATGGGCGTGAAAGCGGTTCGAACGACGAACAACTTTTTTGTACAATGGATGCGTGAACATACGTTCGACGCGAACAACCACTGTCTGTTCGCCTTTGTCGCTGACTACAGCGCCTTGAAGGATGCGTTTGGGCATGTGTGCGTCTCTTTAATTAGCGTTTGCCCGGCGTTTTTCGCCGAGTATGGTTTTAATGCGCGCAATATCATGGCGAACTTCGCTGATCCGCGCGGTTTTCTCTAGCTGACCAGACGCTTTTTGAAAGCGCAGGTTAAACTGTTCTTTGCGGAGCTGAAGAAGGCGGTCCTTCAGCTCATCTGTTGTCATATCGCGTGCTTCGCTGGCGTTCATCGAATTCGTCCTTTATTCGCCAATGCGCGTCACAATGCGCGTTTTGATCGGCAATTTCGCGGCACCAAGTTGAAGTGCTTCACGAGCGACTTCGTCACTTACGCCATCGATTTCAAACATGATCCGGCCGGGCTTTACTTTCGCTGCCCAGAATTCGACCGAACCCTTACCTTTACCCATCCGAACCTCGGTAGGTTTTTTGGTAACCGGCACATCAGGGAAGATCCGGATCCATACACGGCCTTGACGTTTCATTGCACGGGTGATCGCACGACGTGTCGCTTCGATCTGGCGTGCAGTGACGCGCTCAGGCTGCACCGCTTTCAGGCCATGCGACCCAAAGTTAAGGTCTGAGCCGCCTTTCGCGACGCCTTTGATCCGCCCTTTGAACTGTTTGCGGTATTTTGTTTTTTTCGGCTGCAGCATTGCTCAGTCGCCTCCAAATCCCTTCTGTCGCGATTAATTGTTACGCGACTGATTGACACCGCCGGTTTGCGCTTCAATCAAACGTTTTTCCTGACCCAGCGGATCGTGTTCCATGATCTCGCCTTTGAAGATCCAGACCTTGATACCGATGGCACCGTAAGTCGTCTGCGCCGTTGCGACACCGTAATCGATATCCGCACGCAGCGTATGAAGCGGCACGCGACCTTCGCGGTACCATTCCATCCGCGCGATCTCTGCGCCGCCAAGACGACCAGAAACATTCACACGAATACCAAGGCCGCCCATGCGCTGTGCTGTCTGCATCGCGCGCTTCATCGCACGACGGAAAGCAACACGGCGCTCAAGCTGCTGCGCAATGTTTTCTGCAACGAGTGTCGCATCAACTTCTGGCTTACGGATCTCAACAATGTTCAGAACCGTTTCAGACGAAGACAATTTCGAAAGCTCCTGACGAAGCTTTTCAATGTCCGCACCTTTTTTACCGATCACAACACCAGGACGCGCAGTATAAATCGTTACACGGCACTTCTTGTGTGGGCGCTCGATGATGATCCGAGAAACACCAGCTTGCTGCAGGCGCTTTTCAAGATACTTCCGGATAGCGAGGTCTTCGTGAAGAAGATCACCATACGCCGCTTTACCGGCGAACCAACGAGAGTCCCAAGTACGGTTGATACCGAGACGCAGGCCGATAGGATTAACTTTCTGACCCATTAAGCGGCCTCCTCGACTTCTTTCACGACGATCGTGATTTCGGAAAACGGCTTAAGAATTTTACCGGTGCGGCCGCGCGCACGAGCGCGCCAACGCTTCATCACCATATTCTTGCCGACAAATGCCTGATCCACGACCAGAGAATCGATATCCAGATCATGGTTGTTCTCTGCGTTCGCAATCGCGCTCTCAAGAACTTTCTTTACGTTCTGCGCAACACGTTTGCGCGAAAAAGTCAGTTCCGCGAGGGCTTTTTCAACTGGCATGCCGCGAATGAGCTGAGCAACAAGGTTCAGCTTTTGTGGCGATGTGCGGATCAAACGGCCTTTTGCCATTGCCTGCTGCTCGCCGACGCGACGGGGATTTTTGCTCTGCCCCATGACTACTTCCTCTTCGCTTTCTTGTCCGCACCGTGACCGTAGTAAGTCCGGGTTGGAGAGAACTCGCCGAATTTGTGGCCGACCATGTCTTCAGTGACATGGACAGGAATAAATTTCTGACCGTTGTAAACGTTGAAAGTCAGTCCAACGAATTGCGGCAGGATGGTTGAGCGGCGTGACCAGGTTTTGACCCCGCCTTTGTGTTTTCCGTCCTGGCTCTCTTCTGCTTTTTTCAGAAGATAACGATCGATGAACGGGCCTTTCCAGACTGAACGTGGCATGTCTTTTACTCCGGCCTATTTCTTCTTCCGCGCATGACGCGAGCGCAGAATGAGTTTGTCAGTTTTCTTGTTCTTGCGGGTCTTGGCACCTTTAGTCGGCTTACCCCAAGGCGTAACCGGATGACGACCACCCGACGTACGACCTTCACCACCACCATGCGGGTGATCGACAGGGTTCATCACAACACCACGTACCGAAGGACGCTTGCCTTTGTGACGGTTGCGACCAGCTTTACCAATCGACTGGTTCATGTGGTCCGGGTTTGAAACCGCACCGACAGTCGCCATGCATTCACCTGGGATCAAGCGAACTTCGCCAGACTGCAAACGAACCTGCGCCATGCCGCTGTCGCGACCGACGAGCTGAACATATGCACCAGCTGACCGTGCGATCTGACCGCCCTTGCCCGGCTTCATTTCGACGTTGTGAACGATCGTTCCCACAGGGATCGATTTAAGCGGCATCGCATTGCCCGGCTTAACGTCGACTTTTTCGCCGGCGATGACTTTATCACCCTGCTTCAGACGTTGCGGCGCAAGAATGTAAGCCTGCTCACCATCGAGATATTTGACCAAAGCGATAAAAGCTGTCCGGTTTGGATCATATTCCAAACGCTCAACTTTCGCTTCGATATCAAATTTACGACGTTTGAAGTCGATAATCCGATAAGTCTTCTTCGCGCCACCACCACGACGACGCATTGTGATACGTCCGGTGTTATTGCGTCCGGCGCTTTCCGTCAGGCCTTCAGTCAGCGATTTGACAGGTTTACCCTTCCAAAGTTCGCTGCGGTCCACCAGCACAAGCTGGCGGCGGCCCGGAGTCGTCGGATTGAATTTTTTCAATGCCATTGGTCTTACCCGCCTTAAAGTCCGGTCGTCACGTCGATCGAGTGACCTTCTTCGAGAGTCACGACCGCTTTTTTCACTGTAGAGCGCGTATAACCACGCCCGCGGAACTGCTTGTTTTTGCCCTTAACGCGCAAAGTGTTGACGGCTTTCACCTTCACTTTGAACAGAGCTTCAACCGCTTCCTTGATTTCCGGCTTCGTCGCTTCCAATGGCGTTTGGAAAACAACCTGGTTGTTCTCCGCAGCAATCGTCGACTTCTCCGTAATCACGGGAGCAATCAGCGTATTGTAATGGGCCTCAACGACCCCGGTTTCCGATTTATTGCTCATTTGAGACGCGCCTCCAGGCCTTCAACTGCTGCCTTGGTCAGAACGAGCTTCTCCTTGCGCAGAATGTCGTAAACATTCGCGCCAACGACAGGAAGAAGATCAATGCCCGGCAGGTTACGCGCTGCAAGACCGAACTGTTCGTCGATGCTCGCATCCATAATCAAAGCATTGCCGATATTCAGCTTTTCAAATGCTGCCGCAACTGCCTTGGTTTTCGTGTCAGCGAATTTCGCTTCGTCGATAACGATCAGTGAACCGTCAGCAACTTTTGCAGACAAGGCATGCTTAAGAGCCAGACGACGCACCTTTTTAGGCAGATCGATTGCATGGCTACGCGGACGTGGGCCGTGCGCTTTACCGCCACCACGGAACTGCGGCGCAGCCCGGTTACCGTGACGAGCACCGCCGCCGCCTTTCTGACGACCGAATTTCTTCGAGGTCGCAGCGACTTCGTTACGCTCTTTCGCGTGGTGCGTACCCTGCTGACGCTTCGCAAGTTGATAAACGACACAACGGTGCAGAATATCTTTGCGCGGCTCCAGACCGAAGATCGCATCGTCGAGATCGATCGAGCCAGCCTTGCTGTTATCAATTTTGAGGACGTCGGTTTTCATTATTCGTCCCCTTCTTTCTTCGTTGCTTCTGGGTTCTCTACCGGCGCACCTTCTGCAACCATTTCGGCTTCAGCAGACGCAGGCGTCGGGCTATCAACATTCTCTTCCTCAGCCTTCAACTCTTTAAGAGCCGCTGGCGTAGGAACATCAGCAGGTGTCGGGCGCTTCACAGCATCCTTAATCAACACCCAGCCGCCTTTAGGGCCAGGAACAGCGCCGCGGATCAAAATCAAACCGCGATCTGCGTCCGTACGAACAACTTCGAGGTTCTGTGTCGTAACGCGCGTTGCACCCATTTGACCGGCCATCTTCTTACCTTTGAAGACCTTACCCGGATCCTGACACTGACCAGTCGAACCATGCGAACGGTGCGAAATCGAAACACCGTGCGATGCACGCAAGCCACCAAAATTATGGCGCTTCATCGCACCGGCAAAACCTTTACCGATTGAGGTGCCGGTTACGTCCACCTTCTGACCAACCAAGAAGTGTTCGGCTGAAAGCTCAGCACCCACATCAACAAGGTTCTCTTCAGAAACACGGAACTCGGCGAGCTTCATTTTCGGCTCAACATTTGCTTTCGCAAAATAGCCGCGCTCAGCTTTATTCACGCGCTTGGCTTTCTTGGCACCAGCGCCCAACTGAACGGCCGTGTAGCCGTTCTTTTCTTCTGTGCGCTGACCAACGACCTGACAGGCCTCCAGTTGCATCACAGTGACAGGCAGATGCTGACCTTCCGCATTAAATATGCGGGTCATGCCCATCTTTTTCGCAATTATTCCCGTGCGCATTTTCAAATGCTCCTTAAGCGCCCAACTTGATTTCGACATCGACACCAGCCGAGAGGTCGAGTTTCATAAGCGCGTCAACCGTTTGTGGCGTCGGATCGACGATGTCGAGCATGCGCTTGTGTGTGCGCATCTCAAATTGTTCACGGCTCTTCTTATCGATGTGTGGCGACCGGTTAACGGTGTAACGCTCGATACGTGTCGGTAGCGGGATCGGCCCGCGAACGTTCGCGCCGGTGCGTTTCGCCGTATTGACGATTTCCAACGTCGAAGCGTCGAGCACGCGATGATCAAACGCTTTGAGCCTAATGCGGATATTCTGTTGCATGGTTCTACGCTTCGCTTTTCGTGAAATTCTTGTTCATTACTTTAAGAGTCGAAAGCGCGGGCCGCCTTAGCAGCGGCCCGCACCGGTTATCTAGATGTTACTCAACGATCTTGGCGACGATACCAGCACCAACCGTGCGGCCACCTTCGCGGATCGCAAAGCGGAGTTTATCTTCCATAGCAACAGGAACGATAAGCTCTACGTTCACTTCAACATTGTCGCCCGGCATAACCATTTCCGTGCCTTCGTTCAGCGTAACAACGCCGGTCACGTCAGTCGTACGGAAGTAGAACTGTGGGCGGTAATTCGTGAAGAATGGCGTGTGACGGCCACCTTCTTCTTTGGTGAGGATGTAGGCCTCAGCAACGAATTTCGTGTGTGGTGTAACAGAACCTGGCTTACAAAGAACCTGACCGCGCTCAACGCCATCACGCTCGATACCACGAAGAAGAACACCAACGTTGTCACCAGCTTCACCGCGATCAAGCAGCTTGCGGAACATTTCAACACCAGTACAGGTGGTTTTCTTGGTGTCGCGGATACCAACGATTTCAAGTTCGTCACCGACGTTAACAACGCCACGCTCAACACGACCGGTTACAACCGTACCACGACCTGAGATCGAGAACACATCTTCGATTGGAAGCAGGAATGGCTGATCGACTGGACGCTCAGGTGTTGGGATGTAGCTATCAACAGCTTCCATAAGCTGCTTGATTGATTCCGCGCCAATTTCTGGATCGCGATCTTCGATAGCTGCAAGCGCAGAACCTTTGATGATCGGAATATCGTCGCCTGGGAAGTCGTATGAAGAAAGAAGCTCACGAACTTCCATCTCGACGAGCTCGAGAAGCTCTTCATCGTCAACCTGGTCAACTTTGTTGAGGTAAACAACGATCGCAGGAACACCAACCTGGCGAGCAAGAAGAATGTGCTCACGTGTCTGTGGCATAGGACCGTCAGCTGCGTTCACAACGAGGATCGCGCCGTCCATCTGCGCAGCACCCGTGATCATGTTTTTCACGTAGTCAGCGTGACCTGGGCAGTCAACGTGTGCGTAGTGGCGGTTCTCAGTTTCATATTCAACGTGTGCAGTTGAAATGGTGATGCCACGTGCTTTTTCTTCCGGTGCAGCGTCGATCTGGTCGTACGCTTTAAAGTCACCAAAATATTTGGTGATCGCAGCCGTCAAAGTAGTTTTACCATGGTCAACGTGGCCAATTGTACCGACGTTGGCATGTGGTTTTGTGCGTTCAAACTTTTCTTTCGACATTTCACTTCTCTCCGTCTTCTTTGACGTCTGTCGTTAAACTTTTCGCCCGAAAGCCGATTTCCAATCGGGCGGATTAAAATTTCCGGCTAGCCGGCAAGCTTCGCTCTTACTTCTTCTTCAACTGCCTTCGGTACGCGCTCATAGTGGTCGAACAACATAGTGTACTGAGCACGACCCTGGGTCGCCGAACGAAGATTGTTTACGTAGCCGAACATATTCGCGAGCGGAACCATCGCATGGACAACATTTGCGTTGCCGCGCATTTCCTGCTCCTGGATTTGACCACGACGTGAATTGAGATCGCCGATAACCGTACCGGTGTACTCTTCAGGCGTCACAACTTCGACCTTCATGACCGGCTCAAGCAACGCCATGCCAAGTTCTGCCTTGTTTTCGCGAAGCGCTGCACGGGCAGCGATTTCGAACGCAAGAACAGAAGAGTCAACGTCGTGGAACGCGCCGTCATAAAGCTCGACTTTAAAGTCGAGAATTGGGAAGCCGACCAAAAGACCGGTTTCACGAATAGAGTCGATGCCTTTCTCAACACCCGGGATATATTCCTTAGGAATTGAACCACCAACGATCTGGCTTTCGAATGAATATCCTTCACCCGGCTCAGTTGGCATTACACGCATCTTGATCCGCGCGAACTGACCAGAACCACCAGACTGCTTCTTGTGGGTGTAGTCGATATCGGCTTCGCGGGTGATCGTTTCACGATAAGCAACTTGCGGTGCACCAATATTCGCTTCGACCTTGAACTCACGCTTCATACGGTCAACGAGGATGTCGAGGTGAAGCTCGCCCATACCCTTAATGATCGTCTGACCTGACTCTTCATCAGTCGAAACACGGAACGAAGGATCTTCAGCAGCAAGACGCTGAAGCGCGATACCCATTTTCTCTTGGTCTGCTTTAGTTTTTGGCTCAACCGCAAGCTCGATAACAGGCTCTGGGAATTCCATGCGCTCAAGAACAACCGGCTTGCCTGGCTCGCAAAGCGTATCGCCAGTTGTCGTGTCTTTAAGACCAACAACCGCGATGATGTCGCCAGCGTATGCTTCTTTGATCTCTTCGCGGCTGTTTGAGTGCATCTGGAGCATACGACCAGCGCGCTCTTTTTTGCCCTTAACCGTGTTGAGAAGCTGAGAACCGGCCTCAAGCTTACCAGAGTAAATCCGGCAGAAGGTCAGCGAACCAACGAATGGGTCGTTCATAACCTTAAAGGCGAGCATTGAAAGCGGCTCGTCGTCAGAAGACTTACGAACAACTTCTTCGTCTGAATCTGGCAGATGACCTTTGATCGCAGGAACCTCAACCGGGCTCGGCAAGTAATCAACAACCGCATCCAACATTGGCTGAACGCCTTTGTTTTTGAATGCAGAGCCACAAAGCACTGGGTGGAACTCAACCGTACAAGTACCCTGACGGATCAGGCGCTTGATCGTGTCGTTGTCTGGCTCGTTACCTTCGAGGTAAGCTTCGAGAACTTCTTCGTCGAGCTCGACGACGGTCTCGATCATTTTCTCGCGGTATTCATTCGCTTTTTCAACGAGGTCCGCTGGGATCTCTTCGTCGTGGAACGCAGCGCCGAGGCTTTCTTCTTCCCAGATGATCGCTTTCATCCGGATAAGATCGACAACGCCTTTAAAGTCGCTTTCCGCGCCAATTGGGAGCTGAAGAATAACAGTCTTACAAGCAAGACGGTTGTGAATGGTGTCGACTGAATAATAGAAGTCAGCACCGATCTTATCCATCTTGTTGATGAAGAACATGCGCGGCACGCGATATTTGTCGCCCTGACGCCAAACCGTTTCGGTCTGAGGCTCAACACCAGCGTTCGCATCGAGAAGCGCAACAGCACCGTCAAGCACCCGCAATGAGCGTTCAACTTCGATGGTGAAGTCAACGTGTCCAGGAGTGTCGATGATGTTCAGACGCTTGTCGTTCCAGAAACAAGTCGTCGCAGCAGAGGTAATCGTAATACCCCGCTCCTGCTCTTGCTCCATCCAGTCCATCGTGGCAGCGCCATCGTGAACTTCGCCAATCTTGTGGCTTTTACCTGTGTAATACAGGACGCGTTCCGTCGTTGTCGTTTTCCCGGCGTCGATATGCGCCATGATCCCGAAATTCCGGTAGTCCTCAATTTTGTGCGTGCGCGCCATGACGAGGCTGCCTTTACTGTTAGTTCCGATTACCAGCGATAGTGTGAGAATGCGCGGTTGGCTTCGGCCATCCGGTGCGTATCCTCACGTTTCTTTACGGCTGCACCCCGGTTCTGGGCTGCGTCCATCAATTCGTTAGAAAGCTTGTCGACCATTGTCGTTTCGTTGCGTGAGCGAGCAGCCGCGATAATCCAGCGCATTGCCAACGCAAGCTTACGGTCAGGGCGAACTTCGACAGGGACCTGATATGTCGCACCACCAACACGACGAGACCGAACCTCAATCGCTGGCGTTACGTTATCAAGAGCCTCTTTGAAAAGCTCAACCGGCGGACGGCGAAGCTTGTCTTCGATACGGTCAAAAGCGCCATAGACGATTTTTTCAGCCGCTGGCTTCTTACCATCGACCATGACGTAATTCATAAATTTAGAAACAGTTTTGTCTCCGAATTTCGGATCCGGATGAACAACTCGTTTCTCTGCGCGGTGACGACGTGACATATCGCTTTATCCTATTTCGGGCGTTTCGCGCCGTATTTCGAACGACGCTGCTTACGGTCTTTGACGCCCTGCGTATCAAGAACACCGCGAACGATGTGATAGCGAACGCCGGGAAGGTCTTTCACACGACCGCCGCGGATCAGGACAACTGAGTGTTCCTGGAGATTGTGGCCCTCACCCGGAATGTAGCCGATCACCTCGAAACCATTCGTCAGGCGAATCTTCGCAACTTTACGAAGCGCCGAGTTCGGCTTCTTAGGTGTCGTCGTATAAACGCGTGTACACACGCCCCGCTTCTGCGGATTTCCTTCGAGCGCCGGAACTTTGTTAATTCGGCGCTTGGGCTTCCGCGGTTTGCGGATGAGTTGTTGAATAGTAGGCATTGCGTCTCCAGGCTTTCGCTATCAGCGGGCGCCAACCCTAAATAAATCCGCGTCACGGACAGGTATCCATGACACGAACGAGAGGCGCCCCGCCCTTCGGAACGCCGCTCAGTGAACCTCAACTGTCATCATCTAAATTTGACTGCGTTTCAGTGTCGATCTCTCGAAAGACCTGACGGCCAGCCATTCAGCGGCGCGACACATAACTTCCCCCATCAGCGGGGTCAATACGCTTAAGGGAAAATAAAGCCACCTTTTCGCTGTTTTTTAGCAGCGAAACGATACACAGGATCACAAGCATGTATCGCGAGCCGGGATATACACCATCTCGGAAAAATTGGGAAGGTGAAGGAGGCGTATGTTAAGGCCTTTAAACTATACGCTTCACGCAGGTTTCCGCTGATTTAAGACGGGTTGAGGAGAGAAAATTGCGCATTGCCATCATCCAATACGGAGTTTTGCATGACCGGTTCGAAGCGCTTCGGGCGGGTGGTCAAGAAACCTATTATGCGCAACGATATTCGGTCGATTACGTCGCAGCGTTATCAGAACGCCATGATTTCGTGGGCGTAATTGGCGTTTTGGACAACGAACCGAGCGAATCGGCACTATCGCACTCATTGCACTCGGTCTGTATTCCGCGCGATTCGAAGGGCGGGGTCGATTCGCCAACGGTCATCAAACAACTCGAAGCATGGAAACCGGATCGCCTGATATTGCAGGCACCGATCCGGCCAGTGCTGCGCTGGGCCCTGAAAAACAACATCGATACCCTGCCCCTGCTGGCCGATAGTTTCGAGGAATCCGGGTTGCGCTATCGCTATCGGGCCTTTCGGCTGGCGCAATTGCTTTCAAATCCGCGCATTCGCGCCGTCGGCAACCACAATATACCGTCCTGTCTTTCGCTTCGGCGGATTGGCGTGCCCGAAGACAAGATCTATCCGTGGGACTGGCCACATGAATTACGCCCTGAAAACAATGCTGTAAAAGCCTTGAGCGATCAGCCTGCAAAGCTTGTTTTTGTTGGCTCGCTGGCCCAGTCAAAGGGCGTTGGCGATTGCATCAGAGCTGGAAAAATCCTGCGTGATCGCGAAATCCCCTTTTCAATGAACCTGATTGGCGCTGGTGATTTCACCGACGAAGCCGCCGCCTTGATCGCGGAGCTTGGCCTTGGCGACCAAATCAGCTTGGCTGGCCGGCAACCCCACGACGTTGTGGTCGAGGAATTGAAATCCGCGACGATCGCCCTCGCCCCAAGCCATCATATCTATCCAGAAGGCTTGCCCATGACGATTTACGAGGCTCTGGCGACACGCACGCCCCTGGCGCTTTCGGATCACCCCATGTTCCGGCTTTATTTCGCTGAGACACCGGCAGCCCGCATGGCCCCCGAGCGGAGCCCCGAACAACTCGCCGACGCTATCGCGACGCTATTAACAGACGCCAACGCCTATGGTGCCGCCTCCGCCGCGACCGAAGCCCTTTGGAACCGGGTTAAATGTGACCTCACTTGGGGCGCGCTAATTGACGCCTGGCTGGGGGAAGACGGCGCGTCGATTGAAAAGGTGAAACACCAAAATCTGCCGGCAATTCTGGCCGAGTTGCCCAAATAAAAAACGGCGGCCCGAGGGCCGCCGCTTTTGTTTTTAAGGTTGGACGCGCTGAATTACTCAGCCGCGTCCTGATTTGCTGGGCCTTCCTCGCCTTCCGACGATGCGCCTTCTGATTCCATCACCGCTTCCGGTGAGGCCTCAAGCGCAGGTACGTCAGATACACCGGCGCGTTTAACGCGCTCTTCGATAAGCTCGCGGTCACGACGTTCGGCCTCGAGCTGGTGACGTGACATCGCACCGCCCGTACCCGCAGGGATAAGGCGACCAACAATCACGTTTTCTTTCAAGCCTTCAAGCATATCAATCTTACCATTGACCGCCGCTTCCGTAAGAACGCGCGTGGTCTCCTGGAACGACGCAGCCGAGATGAATGACCGCGTTTGCAGGCTGGCTTTGGTGATACCGAGCAGAACCGGCGTCGCTTTTGCCGGACGCTTGCCCTGATCTTCGAGTTTCTCATTCGTCTCTTCGAACTCGAAGCGGTCAACCTGCTCCTCTTTCAGGAAGAGCGAGTCACCCGGATCAGTCACTTCAACTTTTTGAAGCATCTGACGAACGATCACTTCGATATGCTTGTCGTTGATCGGAACGCCCTGCAGGCGATAAACTTCCTGGATCTCGTCAATGAGGAAGTCGGCAAGCGCCTCAATCCCCATAATCGCCAGAATGTCATGCGGCGCAGGATTGCCGTCCATCAGATATTCGCCCTTGGCGATGAAGTCGCCATCCTGAACCGCAATATGGCGGCCTTTTGGAACGAGGTAATCTGAAGGTTCAAGGCTTTCATCCGTTGGGATGATCTTGATACGGCGTTTGTTCTTATAGTCGCGGCCGAATTCAACCTTACCATCGACATCCGCGATGATCGCATGATCTTTCGGACGACGTGCTTCGAAGAGTTCAGCAACACGCGGCAGACCACCGGTGATATCCCGCGTTTTTGCACCCTCGGTCGGGATACGCGCAACAACGTCACCAGACGTGATTGTCTCGCCGTCTTCGACAGAAAGAACCGCATCAACCGGAAGCGTGTAACGCGCTTCACCGCCGCTTGCGAGTTTCAATGGCTCACCATCTTCGCCCACGAGAACAACAGCCGGTTTCATATCGGCCGCACGCGGATTAGCGCGCCAGTCGATCACAACGCGGCTAGCAATACCGGTGGCTTCATCGGCAACAACCTGCATTGAGTAACCTTCCTGAAGGTCCTCAAATTTTACCTTACCGCCAACTTCGGTAAGGATCGGCAAGGTGTATGGATCCCAGTCAGCAAGACGCTGACCGCGGGTTACCTTATCGCCATCGTCAACGCGAAGTTTCGCACCATAGGAAACTTTGTAAGACGCGTTTTCTTTACCGTCCTTGTCGACGATTTTAACCAGCGTATTACGACCCATGATGACCAACTCGCCCTGAGAGTCCTTAACGACGTTCCGGCCTTCGAGTTTGATCGTACCTTCATGGCTTGCTTCGATGAACGATGAATCGCCAACCTGCGCTGTACCACCGACGTGGAATGTACGCATGGTAAGCTGTGTACCCGGCTCACCAATTGACTGCGCCGCGATAACACCGACGGATTCGCCAATATTAACCGGGCAACCACGCGCAAGGTCACGACCATAACACTTCGTACAGATACCGACTTTGGTGTCACAGGTCAGAACCGAACGTACGCGAACTTTCTGAACGCCAGACGCTTCGATAAGTTCACTCTGCGCTTCATCGACTTCGTCATTGGCTTTGCCGACGATCTCACCAGTTTCAGGATGCGTAACATCCTCAAGCAATGTACGGCCAAGCAATACCTGCGATAGCGGCACAACGACTTCACCACTACGGACAACCGCTTCGATGGTGATACCGTTTGTGGTTCCGCAATCGACTTCGCGCACGATGCAATCTTGCGCAACGTCAACAAGACGACGGGTCAGGTAACCAGAGTTCGCCGTTTTCAACGCCGTATCCGCAAGACCCTTACGGGCACCGTGGGTTGAGTTAAAGTACTCAAGCACGGTCAGACCTTCTTTAAAGTTTGACGTAATCGGCGTTTCGATAATCTCGCCTGACGGCTTGGCCATCAGACCACGCATCGCACCAAGCTGACGCATCTGTGTGGGGGAACCACGCGCACCTGAGTGAGACATCATGTAGATTGAGTTCGGCTCAAGCTGACGTCCTGAATCGGAATCGTATTTGGTTTCAGAAATTTCAGCCATCATCGCGTCGGCAATTTTATCCGTACACTTCGCCCAAGCGTCGATCACTTTGTTGTATTTCTCACCACGCGTAATGAGACCTTCAGCATATTGCTGCTCGAATTCACTCACGAGGTTGCGGGTTTCCTCAACGAATTTCTTCTTCGCTTCAGGAATGACAACGTCATCCTTACCGAACGAAATACCAGCTTTACATGCTTCCTTGAAACCAAGGTCCATGATGTGGTCAGCAAAGATAACCGTCTTTTTCTGACCGCAATGACGGTAGACGATATCAATCAGCCCCTGAATGGTTTTCTTGGTCAGGAGTTGGTTGACGACCGAGAACGGAACATCTGAGTTACGCGGCAGAACCTGCGCAACTTTCATCCGGCCCGGTGTACTTTCAACGATCTCTGTTACCAGCTCACCATCGGCATTAAGACCTTGCCAACGCGCCTTGATTTTTGTGTGCAGGGTTACAACGCCCGCATCAAGCGCGTGTTCGATTTCTTCGATAGAACCAAAGACCTTGCCCTCGCCAGGCTCGCCCTCTTTTTCCATCGTGATGTAATAAAGACCAAGAACAATATCCTGAGACGGAACGATGATCGGCTTACCGTTCGCCGGTGACAGGATGTTGTTGGTCGACATCATGAGAACGCGAGCTTCAAGCTGCGCTTCGAGCGACAATGGTACGTGTACCGCCATCTGGTCGCCGTCAAAGTCCGCGTTAAACGCAGTACAGACCAACGGGTGAAGCTGGATCGCCTTCCCTTCGATCAGTTTCGGCTCAAAGGCCTGAATACCGAGACGGTGGAGCGTCGGCGCGCGGTTGAGCATGACCGGATGTTCGCGAATAACCTCATCGAGGATATCCCAAACTTCGGGCCGCTCTTTTTCAACGAGCTTTTTCGCCTGTTTGACGGTCGCCGAAAGCCCCTTCGCATCGAGACGCGAATAGATAAACGGCTTGAACAGCTCAAGCGCCATTTTCTTTGGCAGGCCACATTCGTGGAGTTTCAGCTCTGGGCCAACAACGATAACCGAACGACCGGAATAGTCGACGCGCTTACCGAGAAGGTTCTGACGGAAACGACCCTGCTTCCCTTTCAGCATATCTGAAAGCGATTTCAGCGGACGTTTGTTGGTGCCGGTAATGACGCGACCGCGACGGCCATTGTCAAACAGCGCATCAACCGATTCCTGCAGCATCCGCTTTTCGTTCCGAACGATAATGTCCGGCGCACGAAGCTCAATCAGGCGCTTCAGACGGTTGTTCCGGTTGATCACGCGGCGATAAAGATCATTGAGGTCAGACGTCGCGAAACGGCCGCCATCAAGCGGAACAAGCGGACGCAGTTCCGGCGGAATAACCGGAATGACCGTCATAATCATCCACTCTGGCTTGTTGCCAGACTCGATGAACGCAGACAGGAGCTTGAGACGCTTTGCGTATTTTTTTGTTTTCAGCTCGCTGGTTGATTCAGCGATATCAACGCGCAGCTTTTCGCATTCCGCTTCAAGATCGATCGAAGAAAGAATTTCACGGATGGCTTCCGCACCGATGCCGGCGGTGAAGCTGTCTTCGCCATATTCTTCCTGCGCCTGAAGATACTCTTCTTCGGTCAGGAGCTGGTTTGGTGTCAGCGCCGTAAGACCCGGCTCAATAACGATATACTGCTCGAAATAAAGCACCCGCTCGAGATCTTTGAGCGTCATATCGAGCATGAGCGAAATACGGCTAGGCAACGATTTCAGGAACCAGATATGCGCAACCGGCGCAGCCAGTTCGATATGGCCCATCCGCTCACGACGAACTTTGGTAAGCGTAACCTCGACACCGCACTTCTCGCAGACGATGCCTTTATACTTCATGCGCTTATATTTACCGCACAAGCATTCATAGTCTTTTACTGGGCCAAAAATCCGAGCACAGAACAAACCGTCCCGTTCAGGCTTGAACGTACGGTAGTTGATAGTTTCAGGCTTTTTGATCTCACCAAATGACCAGGAGAGAATTTTCTCTGGCGATGCAAGCGAGATACGGATCTTATTGAACGTCTGCGCGGGCGCAGCCGGATTAAAAACGTTCAGCAGTTCCTGGGACATAAGAGCCTCTCAATTCGGAGCGGATGATCAGTCCGCAAATCAATAACTAAAGGGAACGGGGGACGCGTTAGCGTCACCCGTTCTGAAGCTCGACATTAAGGCCGAGTGAACGCATTTCCTTAACAAGGACGTTGAAGCTTTCCGGGATACCCGCTTCGAACGAGTCATCACCACGAACAATCGCTTCATAAACCTTGGTCCGGCCCGCAACGTCATCTGACTTAACCGTCAGCATTTCCTGTAGCGTATAAGCCGCGCCATAGGCTTCGAGTGCCCAGACTTCCATCTCACCGAAGCGCTGGCCGCCAAATTGCGCTTTACCGCCCAATGGCTGCTGCGTGACCAGTGAGTATGGACCAATCGAACGCGCGTGGATCTTGTCGTCGACAAGGTGATGCAGCTTGAGGAGGTATTTATACCCCACCGTAACCTTACGCTTGAAGGTTTCACCCGTCCGGCCATCATAGAGCGTGACCTGACCGGAATCTTCAAGACCGGCACGTTGCAACATGTCGATGATTTCCGCTTCGCGCGCACCATCAAAGACTGGCGTCGCAATCGGAACACCGCGAATGAGGTTCGTACCAAGCTCTTTCAGTTCCTCATTGGAACGCGGAAGAACCTGCTCGTCGCCATAAACATGTTTCAGCTCAGCAATGAGATCTTCGCGAGTCTTGGAACCATTGTCCCATTCCTCGAGAACATTGCCAATCTGACGGCCAAGACCTCGACACGCCCAACCAAGATGCGTTTCGAGAATCTGACCCACATTCATCCGCGAAGGAACGCCGAGCGGGTTAAGAACGATATCGACCGGCGTACCGTCAGCAAGGAACGGCATGTCTTCCATCGGTGCGATTTTCGAAATCACACCTTTGTTTCCGTGACGACCAGCCATCTTGTCGCCGGGCTGAAGCTTACGCTTCACGGCCACAAAGACTTTGACCATCTTCATCACGCCCGGCGGTAGTTCGTCACCGCGCTTGAGCTTGTCGACCTTGTCTTCAAAGCGCGCTTCGAGGCGAGCTTTAGAGTCGTCATACTGTTTCTTGAGCGCTTCGATTTCGCCCATGACCGCTTCGTCGGCGACACCGATCTTCCACCACTGACCGCGTGAAAGCTGCTCTTCGAGAATAGTTTCGGTGACCTGACCGGATTCAAATCCTTTTGGACCTGACACGGCCTCTTTACCGAGAAGCAATGGCTTGAGACGGCCATAGATGTTGCGCTCAAGGATCGCGAGTTCGTCGTCGCGGTCTTTTGCGAGACGTTCGATTTCTTCACGCTCGATCGCGATCGCGCGTTCGTCCTTGTCGACACCGTGACGGTTAAAGACACGAACCTCAACAACTGTACCAGCAACACCTGGCGGTAGTTTCAGCGAAGTATCACGAACGTCAGACGCTTTCTCACCAAAGATCGCGCGCAGAAGCTTTTCTTCCGGCGTCATTGGCGATTCGCCTTTTGGCGTGATCTTACCAACGAGAATATCGCCCGGATGAACTTCAGCACCAATGGCAACGATACCGGCCTCGTCGAGGTTACGCAGCGCTTCTTCCGATACGTTTGGAATATCGCGGGTAATCTCTTCCGGGCCGAGTTTCGTATCCCGCGCCATCACTTCGAATTCTTCGAGGTGGATGGAAGTGAACACGTCATCGCGCACGATACGCTCAGAAATGAGGATCGAGTCCTCAAAGTTGTATCCGTTCCACGGCATGAACGCCACGAGCACGTTTTTACCGAGCGCCAGTTCACCCAGATCCGTCGACGGACCATCGGCAATGATGTCGCCTTCGCGAACAATGTCACCGATTTTCACGAGCGGACGCTGGTTGATACAGGTGTTCTGGTTCGAACGCTGGAACTTGCGCAGATTGAAGATATCAACGCCCGGCTTCGTCGGGTCATTCTCTTCGGTTGCGCGGATAACGATACGCTGCGCATCGACCTGCTCAACGATACCTGCACGACGTGCAGAAACCGCAGCACCAGAATCGCGCGCCACAACCGCTTCCATGCCGGTACCGACAAACGGTGCCTCTGCCTGAAGCAGCGGCACGGCCTGACGTTGCATGTTTGATCCCATCAACGCGCGGTTCGCATCGTCATTCTCAAGGAATGGGATGAGCGCCGCAGCAACAGAAACAAGCTGTTTTGGCGAAACGTCGATATAGGCCACGTCTTCACGCGGTACCAATGTTGCGTCACCACCAACACGGCAGTTGACGAATTCGTTTGCCAGACGGCCTTCCTCGTCGACTTCCGCATTCGCCTGCGCAATCGCAAAGCGCTGCTCTTCCATCGCCGACAGATAGATGACCTCGTCGGTCACCTTACCGTCTTCAACGCGGCGATATGGGCTCTCGATGAAGCCATATTTATTCACCTGCGCATGTGTCGCGAGCGAGTTGATCAGACCGATATTCGGCCCCTCAGGCGTTTCAATCGGGCAGATCCGGCCATAGTGCGTTGGATGAACGTCACGGACCTCAAAGCCCGCACGCTCACGGGTCAAACCGCCCGGACCAAGCGCTGAGAGACGACGCTTATGCGTAATCTCTGAAAGCGGGTTTGTCTGGTCCATGAACTGGGAAAGCTGTGACGAACCAAAGAACTCGCGCACCGCCGCCGCAGCCGGCTTCGCGTTGATCAGATCATGCGGCATCAGCGTATCAAGCTCAGCTGATGACATGCGTTCCTTGATCGCGCGCTCCATGCGGAGCAAGCCGATGCGATATTGATTTTCCATCAACTCACCGACCGAACGCACACGGCGGTTGCCGAGATTGTCGATATCGTCGATCTCGCCGCGGCCATCACGCAGATTGGTCAGGGTTTTCAGAACCGCAAGAATGTCTTCCTTGCGCAGGGTGCGAAGCGTGTCCTCGGTCTCGAAATTGAGACGGATGTTCATCTTAACCCGGCCAACCGATGAAAGGTCATAGCGCTCTGGGTCAAAGAACAGCGAATAGAACAGGCCTTCAGCCGTTTCCAATGTGGGCGGCTCACCCGGACGCATCACACGATAAATATCGATCAGTGCCATTTCGCGATTGCGGTTTTTGTCCGCGTTCAGCGAGTTCCGGATATACGCACCGATATTGAGGTGATCGACGTCAATCGTATCAAACGCTTCGATGCCGATTTCCGCAAATGTCTCAAGGTGGTCTTCGGTGATCTCTTCACCAGCTTCCGCATAGATCTCACCATTGTCGAAATTGACAAGGTCAGAAGCGAAATAGCGGCCAACCATTTCCTGATCAGAAAGCAGAAGCTCTTCGAGCCCCTCTTCCGCCAGCTTTTTCGCGGCGCGCGCAGAAAGCTTTTTACCGGCCTCCAGAACGATCTCGCCATTCTTAGCGTTGATCAGGTCGCGATCGACCTTCACGCCTTTCCAGCGCTCTGGGTTGAACGGCATTGTCCAACCGGTTTCGATCTTCCGGTGGGAAACGCGGTCATAGAACTCGTCGAGGATTTCTTCCTGATCCATACCGAGCGCATAAAGCAGCGTTGTCGCCGGCAATTTACGGCGACGGTCGATACGGACATTGACGATGTCCTTCACGTCAAATTCAAAATCAAGCCACGAACCACGGTAAGGAATAATCCGCGCAGCAAACAACAGCTTGCCCGATGAATGGCTCTTGCCGCGGTCATGATCGAAGAACACACCCGGCGAACGGTGCATCTGCGATACGATCACGCGCTCGGTACCGTTCACGATGAACGTACCATTGTCCGTCATGAGCGGCATGTCGCCCATATAGACTTCTTGTTCCTTGATGTCCTTGACGGACTTCGCACCAGTCTCCTCATCGACCTCAAAGACGATAAGGCGCAGCGTCACCTTCAACGGCGCTGCATAGGTCATGTCACGTTGCTGACATTCCTCGGTGTCATATTTGGGATCTTCGAACTCGTAAGACACATATTCCAGCGTTGCGGTCTCTGTGAAATCCGAAATCGGAAACACAGACCGGAATACAGCTTCGAGGCCGTCGATCTCACGATCTTCCGCCTTGATGAATCGCTGCAGGAACTGTTCGTAGGAGTCTTTTTGAACCTGAATAAGGTTCGGCATTGGAGCCGCATCGCCGATACGACCGAAATTTTTACGAATGCGTTTCTTCTCAACGAAGGATTGCGCCATCTTTTCCTCACAAGCGGATGTCAACCGTTTCGCAGCGTGCGCGACCAAACCCGGCGTCAAACAGGGTTAACGCATACGAAAAAGTCCCGTCAGTCGCACAATGTTCGACCGCGGGCACGGATGACTAAATTTTGATCTCGATTAACCGAAGCACGTCGCCGCAAAACCTTAAGCCGCCGACAGGGATCCATCGGCGGCGATTGGGTGTAATAGGCGTGCTTGTCCGCGACCGCAACCCCTGCGGACACGAAAATTCACGCCTACACGCGAATTATTCGAACTATTTAAGTTCGACTTTCGCGCCAGCTTCTTCGAGCTTCTTCTTGATGTCTTCCGCTTCAGCTTTCGCTGCAGCTTCTTTAACTGGCTTGCCGCCAGCTTCGACGAGCTCTTTTGCTTCCTTGAGGCCAAGACCCGTGATCGCGCGTACTTCCTTGATCACGTTGATTTTCTTGTCGCCAGCGCTGACGAGGATGACGTCGAACTCAGTTTGTTCTTCGCCTGCACCGCCTTCAGCAGCACCAGGAGCAGCAGCAACAGCAACTGCGCCAGCAGCTGGCTCAATGCCGTACTCGTCTTTAAGGATATTTTTCAGCTCTGCTGCTTCAAGAAGCGTCAGGCCAACAAGCTCTTCAGCTAGTTTTTTAAGATCAGCCATTTTGTTTAGTTCCTAGTTGATTGATTAGATTAACGAAAATTCGGTCGGGCCGCTTACGCTGCCTCGCGCCTCTCCAAGGTCTCCAAAATACCAGCGATATTTGACGCTGGTGCACCAATTGCACCGGCAATATTCGCTGCAGGAGACGTGATGGTCATCACGATAGAGGCCAGAAGCTCCTCGCGAGAAGGCATAGACGCGAGTGCGTTCACACCGTTCACATCGAGAATTTCCTCACCCATCGCGCCGCCAAGGATTTTGAGCTTGTCATTATCCTTCGCGTAGTCCTTCACGGCTTTCGCCGCTGCGACCGGGTCTTCAGAGAATGCGATTGCAGTTGGTCCCTGGAAGAGGTCCGAGAGTTTTTCACTCGGCTTTCCAGAGATCGCGATCTTTGCGAGGCGATTCTTGACGATTTTCATGTTGGCACCGGCTTTACGCAGCTCACCGCGCAAAGACTCCATTTCGGAGACGGTCAAACCGCCATTAGCCACCACAACAACCGCATTCGAATCGAACACGTTACCGATCCACTCGACCGCTTCCGCCTTTTGGGTTCTGTCCATACGGCAGGTCCCTTCGGTTCGAACAAGGCCAATAGCAAAATGCTACTAGCCTCAGGATATCCCTGTATAAATACAGGGGGCTTCAATCTCGCATTTGATGTCGGAAACCAAAAAGGCTCCCGCGCCAAACGCAGAGAGCCTGCCCCAGAAGGTCGTACGGACGTGCCGGAAACCGGCTGATCCTTTCCCTCTGTCTATGCGGGAGATTAAGTAGGAAACCTACACCCGCAGTCTCGGACAGGTTTCACCCGCGCCGAAACGCCGATGAAGTTCGTGCTTCTACCGGCCTTTCGCCAGAAATCAAGGGCCCCCAGCGAAATCCGGCCTAAAAAGCGAAATCTGGCCTAAAAAAAGAAACGGCCCACCAAGGGGCCGTCTCAACTACGCAAAATATTTAGCATTTAGTGATGCATCATTCCCGCTTCACGGTCTTCGACCAAGATTTCCACGGTGACTTCCCCTGCTTTTTCGAAATTCAAAACAACCGGAAACCGTTCATCTTTTTTCAGTGGCGCATCAAGGCCGATTAGCATCACGTGAAAGCCGCCGGTCTCCATGGATATTGTTTCTCCCGCTGGAATTGCGAGACCGCCCTTGAGCGGTCGCATCCGGGCGATATTGTTTTCATCGACCTCAGTCTGATGAATTTCCACGGCCTTCGCGCGCGCAGATTTTACCGACAAAAGCCGGTCATCGCCCTCGCCTTTATTGACCACATTGAAATAGATCGCTGCGGGGACAGATTTCGCATGTGTCGGCCGCGCCCACGGATGTTCTACTAGCAAGCCCGCTTTTGTAAATTCATGGGAAAGCGCTGTGGCACTAAGCAAAGTTAGCAGTACGGTGAAAACCACGCGCAGATCAAAAAACTTGAGTTTCATTGAATGCCCTCCTTTCAAAAAGGCACAGGGCCACTTTCCGCTGAGAAAGCGGCCCCTTTGATTAGAACGCTTTTTGCCAACCAACGGTCAGTGTCCAATCGGTTTCCATTTGCGGGCCATTGAGATCCTGATGCACGGGCAGCAAGACCTCGACTGCCAGGCGGTGGCCTTTGATCGCGCCATGTTGCCCGGCCAGATTGACGCCGAAACCCATATCGATCCGTTCACCGCCATGAAAATCCGGGTTCGCAGTTTGAACCGGTGCCATAATCGCCGGATCGATGCCGTCTATTTCTTCCTGTGAACGGAAGGCCAGGCGGCCGGAAAATGCGACCCAAGGCTGCGGTCCCCATTGCGCCCATGCGGTTACGTCATGGCGATCACCAAGCGCATAGCCCTCGTCATTGGTGCCCGCGCGGAACGTACCAAGATATTGCGCGCCCCACGAAAATTGATCGCTTGCGCCCGTATAGGTCACCCCCGGCTGAAAATCGAACGTGCCGGAACCAAGCTGCATCGGGTAAGGCAGACGCACGGTCGGCGTCATATCCATTGGCGTCAGGATTTCGTCGGTCTTTGTTGTCGATCCTGTCGGCAGTGACAGATTTGCGTTGAAATGCGCATGGTGACGAACGCCATTCGCGCTCTCGTCGAAAATGCGGATCAGCCCGCCAATTTTCGTATCGCCAAATCCGGACGAACTTGTGGTGAACTCACCCAATGTCGTTGTGCCCATGCCGCCCTGATAGGTCAGATGGTCCATGTCATTGCTCAGCACATTACCCATGACCATGAGGGTCAGCCAGTCGGACGGCGCATACATCGCGCCAAGCATATGCATGTCCATCGTCATTTTGAGCGGCACAACACGAAGCGTTGGCGGCTGCATCGGCGCGCCGAAAAACCGGTTCGGCACCGTGGTGACGATCTCATCAGGCGTTACGGAATTGGTGCCAATTCGGTTGCCTTCCATGTTCATACGCATAAACCGGTAGGAGAACATGACCTCCCCCTTTTTATGCATATGGTCACCCATCACCCCAATCGGTGCGTGGTCTTTGGCATTATTCTGATCGGCAGAGACAGGCATAGCGGCGGCAACGGCCAAAACCGCGCCAAGAAATAAGGTGCGCATTGATTACTCCTGAAGAAGCGCGAAAAAGTGTGGCGTTTCATAGGAGAAACACCGGTTACTGATGCGTTAGGTCAGAACCGGTGCGGGTGGCGCGCGTGACGGCAATGGCGGTCCAGTCGCATAGAGCGCAGTGACTTTACGACGATAAACGACACCCAAATCACCATGTGTCAGAACGGCAACTTTGATGCTCGCCGAAGGTGGCTGTATGGCCCCAAAAGCACACGCGCCGATCACGCAGACATGGCAGACATTTTCAGCGTCATCATGTTGCGATTGGAAGGGTGTCGGCTCGCCGGTCAGCTCTGCGTAGGAAACGGATTTCGCACCGTCCATCGTACAGATAACGATCGTGAAATCATCGCCCTGCGACGCGAACGCCAAGCCCGCCGGCACTAACTGCCCGAGTGCAAAGAGCACAAACAGGCAAAGCCGAAGCGTGAATGATAATTTTAGCAAACTGGTCCTCACGACCGCTCCCCAAGTACAGTAGGACCAGCAATAACGGGCAATTCGGATAATCCGCAAGGGAAATTCATCTGCCCTAATGCCGCAGATAAATGCCCATTCATTTCAGAATTTTTGTCACGGTTTCCTTCTCACGACCCTCCTTACCTATGAGCGCGCGGAATGGCCGATGCGCCGGTAAAAGGAAATTGAGATGAAAACCCACGACGTTCAGTCTATCGAAATCGCGAAACCCGCATTGAAAGTATTCGATTTTGTCGCTGATCCGAAAAACTTGCCAAAATGGACCAACGCATTCGCGCAGGCGGATGACCAGACAGCGAAACTCGTTACGCCCGACGGCGCACTGCCCATCAAACTCGACACAAATACCAACCAGGAACTCGGCACCGTGGATTGGCGTATGACCTTCCCTGACGGCACCGTGGGCACCGCCTTTTCACGTGTCACGCCAAATGGCGACGCCGGAAGTATCTATTCTTTTACGTTGATGGCACCGCCGGTGCCATTGGAAATGCTTGAAGGTGCACTAGCCGAGCAAATTAAAATTCTTGGCGAAGAACTTATCGCGCTAAAGGAGATGCTCGAAGCATGATCCGACTGGCGGCTTCACTGGTCATCGCGGCGCGGCAAGGAAACCGCGCCGCCCTTTCAGCTATTGTCAAAAATGCTGAACGACCGGTCTATAATCTCGCAATGCGCATGCTCGCCCATCCTGAGGATGCGCAAGATGCAACGCAGGAAATCCTGATAAAAATCATAACAAACCTCGGCTCTATCCGGGATGTGGAGGCTGCCGGCGGATGGGCGATGCGGATTGCCTGCCGGCATCTGATCGCCAGTTCCAAACGCGGTCGGGTTGAAGCAATGCGGCTAACCTTTGATGGGTTCGCAGATGATCTCGCGCGGGGCCTTGATGTTTCAACCAGCACTGAACCCCACGACCCCGAAACTGAACTCGCAATAAATGAAATCAAGATCGGCTGTACGCTCGCATTGCTGACCTGCCTCAAAAGAGAAGCTAGATTGGCCTATGTGCTCGGTGAGATTTTCGAATTATCCGATAGTGAAGCCGCTGAAGCGCTGGAAATTGCACCAGCAACCTACCGACAACGATTGAAGCGAAGTCGTGATGCCATTTTGGCTTTCATGAATGTGCGATGCGGCAATGTTTCCAAGACTGCCGCCTGCAGATGTGAAAGACGACTTACGGCAGCAGAAAAGGCAGGCAGGATCAGCCGCGGGAACTCCACATACGGATTAAAAACCGATGCAGCCAATAGTGTACCTCGCTTGAGAAGCGTTGTGCACAACCTCGAAGAAGGTCGGCGCGCTGCGGCCCTTATGCGTTCCAATCCGCAATTTACGTCGGAAATTGCGGATTTGGTCATGGAAATCGTGGAAACGAATTCAAACTAAAAAACCCGCCGCAATTATTGCGACGGGTTTAATAATATTCGGAATTGGATGACCGTTCTGAAAACGGAAATCAATTAAGCAGCGCCAGAAGTCTCGATCTTTAGGCCCGGACCCATTGTCGAAGAAAGCGATACTTTCTTGACGTAAGTGCCTTTTGAACCAGCTGGCTTGGCTTTGTTCACAGCTTCGATGAACGCTTTGACGTTTTCGGCAAGTGCGTCCGCACCAAAGCTTGCTTTGCCAACGCCAGCATGAACGATACCGGCTTTTTCAACGCGGAACTCAACAGCGCCGCCTTTAGAGTCTTTAACTGCCTGGGCAACGTTTGGTGTAACCGTACCAACCTTCGGGTTTGGCATCAGGCCGCGAGGACCAAGCACCTTACCGAGGCGACCAACAACAGCCATCATGTCAGGCGTCGCGATCACGCGGTCAAAATCCATGAAACCTTCCTGGATTTTTTCCATCAGATCTTCTGCGCCAACAATATCTGCGCCCGCTTCTTTTGCTTCTTCCGCTTTTGCGTCTTTTGCAAAAACCGCAACGCGTACCGAACGGCCTGTGCCATTTGGCAGTGAAACAACGCCGCGAACCATCTGGTCAGCGTGGCGTGGATCAACACCGAGGTTCATCGCAATTTCAATTGACTCGTCAAACTTTGCTTTCGCATTGTCTTTGAGAATCTTTACGGCCTCATCGACCGAATAAAACTTGTTGCGATCAATCGCTTCACGCGCAGCGCGAATTCTTTTTCCTGGTTTCGCCATCGATCTTACTCCTGCACCGCTAGGCCCATGGCCCGTGCAGAACCCATGATAATCTTGGTCGCTGCGTCGAGGTCATTGGCGTTGAGGTCTTTCATCTTTGCTTCAGCGATTTCACGGCACTGAGCAACAGTGACGGTACCGGCGACTTCTTTGCCTGGTAGTGAACCACCCTTTGGAAGCTTCGCTGCTTTCTTGAGATAGAATGAAGCTGGCGGAGTCTTCGTTTTGAATGTGAAAGACTTATCGGAAAAGATCGTGATGATCGTAGGGATTGGCATCCCTTTTTCCATTTCCTGCGTCTTGGCGTTAAACGCCTTGCAGAATTCCATGATGTTCAATCCACGCTGACCGAGCGCTGGACCGATTGGCGGTGACGGTGTTGCCGCTCCCGCCGGCACCTGAAGCTTCAGGTAACCTGAGATTTTCTTAGCCATTTTATAGCCTTCTCGTTTTGTATGACCGCGCCGAATTAACGACTTGGTCCGTTGAAGGGTCGCGGTCCGATTCCGGCTGGACTTTGCCGAAAACCTCCCGCGAAAGCGTGGGTATTAGGGCAGCCCCGCCCGCTTCGCAAGAGCAAAACAGGATGCGGCATAAATTTTCGAGGAAAAGCAAAACGGGCGGCCTCGATATTGGGGGACTTGAGGCCGCCCGCAGAAACACAACGCCACATACACCTACGCAACTAACTTACGAAGCCACAGCGATACGCGCCGCGCTTTCGTGATGTTATAAACTTACATCCGCCCTGAGGCAAGTCGGCAATCGAAATACACGTTAAAGTGGAATTCAAAAAAAAGAGTGGCGAGGCAGATCCAGCACGGGGGGAGAGAAATGGCTGAGTGCCTCGCCGTCGCTCGGAATACTCAACGCCCTCGCGATGAGTGGAATATTGCAACGAAATGAAATTTTCTCGCGGCGAAATTGTGGTCTTTTTGCGGTGCAACCTAACATTGGCGTTACCACACCGAACAAAACGACTTAAGTTTACCAACTAATCCATTGTAAATTCGTGTTTTTTTACACGCAATCTGACAGGTTATGCGATACATACCTGCCCCGCTTTTGCGTTGGCGAATGCGGTCGCAACACCGGTTTCGAATTTACATGGCAGAAATTGGCGTTGCTTCAGCGGACACTCGCATCCGCTGAAATACAATTTAAAGCAGCATCGAGGTTGGTTCTTCGATGAAGTTTTTGAACGCCGCGAGGAATTGCGCGCCAACTGCACCATCGACCACGCGGTGGTCGCAGGTCAGGGTCACGGTCATCATGGTCGCGATTTCCATCTTGCCGTTTTTAACGACAACGCGCTCTTGGCCCGCGCCAACGGACATGATCGCACCATGCGGTTGATTCACAATCGAAGAGAACGACGTGATGCCAAACATGCCCAGATTAGACACCGAGAAAGTACCGCCTTGGTATTCTTCCGGTTTCAGCTTTTTATTACGCGCCCGGGCCGCCATATCCTTGATCTCAGCCGAGATCTGCTTGAGGCCTTTTTCTTCCGCCTTCCAGACGATTGGCGTAATCAAACCGCCATCAATCGCAACGGCAACGCCGATGTCGGCGTGTTTGTGCAGTAGAATCGCTTCGTCCGTATAGGTCGCATTCGCGGCTGGCACCTGTTTCAACGCCATCGCCGACGCTTTGATGATGAAATCATTAACCGAGAGCTTGAACGCGCCGTCACCCTCTTTCGGGGAGGTTGCGTTAATGCGCTTGCGTGCCTCCAACAGCGTATCGAGTTCAATGTCGATATTCAGCGGGAAATGCGGCACTTCCTGATTGAAGCTCTGGGTCAGGCGCTTGGCGATAACCTTGCGCATACCGTCAAGCTTAACCGCCTCATAGCTATCGGCCGGGTAAAGCCGCTCATCGACTGTGGCCGGTGCAATCTGCGCGGGCGCGGCGGCTGATGCGACCTTGCCGGTCCCCTCTTTCATCGCCTTTTCAACATCGCGCTTCACCACACGGCCACGCGGGCCAGTGCCATTCACGGCGCTGATATCGATACCGTTTTGCGACGCAATCCGCTTTGCGAGCGGCGAAGCAAAGACCCGCCCATTCGCGGCACCATTTGATTTCGGCGCAGATTGCGCAGGAGCCGGCGTCGATTTTTCTTTGGGTTCTTCTGACTTTTTGTCTTCGGCCTTTGGCGCTTCCGCTGATGCATCACCGCCGAGCGAATTCATATCAATGTCGTCGGCGCTTTCGCCATCGTCAAGCAATACGGCGATCGGCGCATTGACCTTAACCGCCTCAGTGCCTTCGGCGATAATGATCTTGCCAACAGTGCCCTCGTCCACCGCCTCGACTTCCATCGTCGCTTTGTCGGTTTCGATTTCCGCAATGACGTCACCGGAAGAGACTTTGTCCCCTTCCTTGACGTTCCATTTTGCAAGCGTGCCCTCTTCCATAGTGGGCGACAGGGCGGGCATGAGGATTGGCGTTGGCATGATTAGTCCTTATACATCACTTGCTTGACAGCCTTGACGACTTTCTCCGCGCTCGGGAGGCTCATCGCTTCAAGGTTTGCCGCATAAGGCAATGGTGCGTCTTCCTGGCAAACCCGCGCAGGCGGCGCATCGAGATAATCAAAGGCATGTTGCGTTACCTGCCATGCGACCTCTGAGCCAATGCCGCATGGTCCCCAGCTCTCTTCTACGGTCACAACGCGGTTCGTCTTTTTCACGGACTCGATGACGGTTTCCACATCCATCGGGCGGATCGTGCGGAGATCGACGACTTCGGCGTTAATACCCTCTTCGCTAAGCTTTTCAGCGGCTTCGAGTGAGAATTTCACGCCGCGCGAATAGGAAACAATTGTTACGTCCGAACCTTCGCGCGCGATCTTCGCCTTACCAATCGGCAGAACCCAATCTTCAACGTCAGGCACGTCCATTGTGTCGCCGTAAAGCAATTCGTGCTCAAGGAAGACAACCGGGTTTAGGTTGCGGATCGCCGCTTTAAGGAGACCTTTTGCATCTGACGCGGAATAAGGCGCAATCACAATAAGGCCCGGGATATTCGCATACCACGGCGCATAATCCTGTGAGTGTTGCGCGGCAACGCGGCTCGCAGCAGCGTTTGGCCCGCGGAACACAATCGGCGAGCCCATCTGGCCACCGGACATATAACGGGTTTTCGCCGCAGAGTTGATAATGTGGTCAATCGCCTGCATGGCGAAGTTCCACGTCATAAATTCAACGATTGGTTTAAGGCCCGCAAAAGCGGCACCGACGCCGAGGCCGGCAAAGCCATATTCGGTGATTGGCGTATCAACCACACGGCGAGAGCCAAATTCCTCTAAAAGGCCACGGCTAACCTTATAGGCACCTTGATATTCTGCGACTTCCTCGCCCATCAAGAAAACATCGCCGTCGCGGCGCATTTCTTCGGCCATAGCATCACGCAGCGCGTCACGGATGGTGGTCTGTACCATCTCGACGCCGTCCGGTAATTCCGGATCGCTCGCAGCGGTCATCAATTGTGGTTGCGGCGCGCCGTCGTCACTTGAGGAAGCATCCTCATCGGAGCTGGTGTCTGCGCTCTCGTCACCTGACTGGGCCGGAGCAGCAGCGCCATTAAGCGCGCTGGCGTCAATGTCGTCAGCGCTTTCGCCTTCGTCGACGAGCACCGCAATCGGGTCATTGACCTTTACGTTCTCCGTTCCTTCGGAAACGAGGATCTTGCCGATGATACCGTCATCTACAGCTTCGACTTCCATCGTCGCTTTATCGGTTTCAATTTCGGCAATGACGTCGCCAGAAGAGACTGAGTCACCTTCCTTGACGTTCCACTTTGCGAGGGTTCCCTCTTCCATGGTCGGAGAAAGGGCAGGCATCAAAATCGGCGTTGGCATTGATTAATCTCAACTTTCCAAAATTAGCGCGCCCTTCCTAGCCGGACTACGGCCTAAAGAACAAGAGCCAACTTTGATCACGCAATCGATATGGCGCAATTGGCACAGGTTTATACCAATTTCCCCCGGGCAAATTAGGCATATGGAGCCAATTATGAGACGGTCCGTTCACTTTCTCTGTCCAAGGGCGTCGCAAGGACGCAAAACTGGTGACATAAGGGAAAGTCGTGAAAAGTGCGGAAAACGCATCCGAGGGGATTCTAGAAATGAAACTGATCGCAAAAATTTTTGGCGGCTTGTTCCTATTGCTGGTTCTGGCCGTTATCGGGGCATCGATGTGGTTCTGGTTCACACCCGTTGGCGTGAACAATTACATCAACAAATCAATGATCCAACTGGCCAAAGACGACCCGGAAATCATCACTCAGCTCGGGATTATCGATAATACCCCGCTCGACTTCCATAGCGGCAAGCTGGCCGACTACACCGAAGAGCAGAATGAAAAGACCATTGAAAAAATCAAACGGATCAGAGCCGGGCTCGATAAATACGGTCCTGACGGGCTTGAAGGGCAAGAACTCCTAAGCTGGAAGGTCGCGGTCTGGTTTTTCGATGACCTTCTGCGCCAAACCGCAATTGACCCTTATGGTTACCGCGTCACGCAGCTAAGCGGTGTTACAACCGACATCCCACAGTTTCTGACCGATAGCCACGTCATCAAAAACGAGAAAAGCGTTAAGCGTTATATCTCGCGCGTGAACGAATTTGGTCGGGTTTTGAGCGAGGTAAAAAGCCGGGTCGAGGCTGATCGCGAAAAAGGCGTCGTGCCGCCGGACTTCATTCTCGAAAAATCTATCGGTGTCATGGAAGCCTTCATCGAAGACGGCGCGGCCGATAATCCGCTGGTGACGACCCTGCCGGCCAAGCTCGAAACGATTGACGGCCTGAGCGAAGAAAAGCGCGCCGCATATGTTGCGCAGACCCAAGAGGCTGTCGAAGGCGTGGTCATCCCGGGCTATGAGGCGATGATCGCACTTTACCGGGATATGCTCGAAACCGCAGATCATGATGCCGGTATCTGGCGCGTGCCGAATGGCGACAAGATTTATGAAGTCGCGCTCAAATCCTTCACGACCACCGAAATGACCGCCGATGAGATCCATGCGGTGGGTCTCGCCGAAGTTGACCGTATCACCGCCGAGATGGATCAAATTTTGGTTTCGCAAGGTTTGACCGAAGGGTCAGTGGCGGATCGCGTCAAAATTCTGATGAACGATCCTGAGCGGCAATTCCCGAACACTGACCAAGGCCGCGAAGAAATGCTCGCCTATTTGGTTGAACTGAACAACGAGGTGCTCGAAAAGTCGAAGGACTATTTCACCACCATCCCGCCACAACCATTAGAGATTGTTCGGGTCCCGGTCTTCTCGCAGGATTCTGCACCCGGCGGTTATTATAACCCGCCTGCCCTTGATGGATCGCGTCCGGGCCGGTTCTACATCAACCTGAAGAACACAGCCGACAATCCGCGCTGGACCTTGCCAACACTTCTTTATCATGAAGCGGCACCAGGCCATCACTTCCAGATTTCAGCATCTCAGCTCATCGAAGATGTACCGGTCCTGCGGACGCTTTCGCTTTTCGGTGCCTACACCGAAGGTTGGGCACTTTATGCGGAGCGCATGGCAGCCACAGATATGGATATGTATGCGGATGATCCCCTTGCCGATCTTGGCCGCCTTCAGGCCGAGATTTTCCGTGCGGTTCGTCTTGTGGTTGATACGGGCATGCATGCCAAGAAATGGTCTCGCGAAGAAGCGATCGCCTATATGATCGAGAAAACGGGCATGACCGAAGCAGAAGTCACCCGCGAGATCGAGCGCTATGTGGTCTGGCCCGGTCAGGCGACCTCTTACAAAACCGGCCAGCTCGCGATTCTGGAAATGCGGGCACGGGCGGAACAGGAACTTGGTGATGACTTCAACCTCAAGGCATTCAACGACATGGTCTTGATGAATGGCGCGATGCCGCTGGGCATTCTCCATGAGGTCACCGACACATGGATCGCTGAACAACAAGCGAATTAATCCACATTAGCAAGGGCCTGCGGGCCCTTGCTTCCCGTGGTTCGTTATTGCCCCCTAAATTCCCGAAACCCCGGCAGGGGCCGCTGGCGACTTGGCTATTGGGGACTTGCGGGGCTATTGGGGACTTGCGGGCTGGCGTGGTTTCCGTTAATGCCCAGCACCTTGCACCGGGGGCATTTGCAATACACCCCTGACCTATTACATAGCATTTGCTGGCAATGTGCCGGCTTTAACCCGTCCGGCCCAGAGAGCATTCTTCATGACAGCCGTTATTCTTACGATCCATGCCCTTATCGTTCTTGCCCTTATTGGCGTTGTGCTTTTGCAGCGTTCCGATGGTGGGGCTTTAGGACTAGGCGGCGGTGGCGGCGGCGGCTTTATGACTGGCCGCGGTGCAGCAAATGCTCTGACCCGGATGACATCTGTGTTGGCGGCGTTATTTTTTGCGACTTCGCTTATTCTGGCCATCCGTGCTGGCGGCGGCGAAAGCGCCGATGACATTGCGGACGAACTCACCGGTACGCCGGGCGTAGAGGCGGTGCAAGAAAACCCGGATGGCGATATTCGCGCGGAAGATCTGTTGAATACGCTGGAAATTCAGGCCGATGATACGACAGACGCCGAGGCGCTGATCGAATCAATGGGCGGTGAAGTTCCTGAAGCGGCAGAAACAACAGAAACACCGGCGGAAACAGAACCAACCCCAGAAACGGATACAGAAACCCCGAATTAATCTGGGTTTTTTCCGACCTTCGCGGCCCATTTTATGGGCCTTTCGCTAACTTTTTCAGTTTCTCTGAAAATTCAGTTTGATTGGGCCGAATTCTTCGGTAAGACGGGCTTCCATGGCGCGGTACATATTCATTACCGGCGGCGTGGTGTCGTCTCTTGGAAAAGGTGTTGCTTCTGCGGCCTTGGGTGCGTTGCTTCAGGCACGCGGCTATAAGGTCCGTTTGCGGAAGCTAGACCCTTATCTCAATGTAGACCCTGGCACCATGTCGCCCTATCAGCACGGTGAAGTTTTCGTCACGGATGACGGAGCGGAAACCGATCTCGACCTTGGGCATTATGAACGCTTTACGGGCGTATCTGCCTCCAAGAGCGACAACATCACGACAGGACAGATCTATTCCCAGATCATCGAACGCGAACGGCGCGGCGATTATTTGGGCGCGACGGTTCAGGTCATCCCTCATGTCACGGATGCGATTAAATCCTTCGTGCTGGGTGATGCCGGCGGCGCAGATTTTGTACTTTGTGAAATTGGCGGCACGGTGGGCGATATTGAAGCGCTGCCGTTCTTTGAGGCTATTCGCCAATTGGGCAATGAATTGCCGCGCGGCGATGCGGTTTATCTTCACCTGACCTTGATGCCGTATATTCCGTCTGCAGGCGAACTAAAAACCAAACCGACGCAACACTCGGTTCGGGAATTGCGGGCGATTGGTATTCAGCCGGATGTTCTTTTGGTGCGTGCGGATCGAGAGATCCCGGAAAGCGAACGCTCAAAGATCGCGCTGTTCTGTAATGTCCGTTCAACGGCGGTTGTTCAGGCGCTTGATTGCCGGACGATTTACGAAGTGCCGCTTAGCTATCATCGCGAAGGCTTTGACCGGGAAATTCTGGATGCCTTCGGCGTGCGCAATCCGCCAGAGCCGAAACTTGATGGCTGGAAGAACATCGTTGAGCGCATCACCGTCCCTGACGGCGAAGTCACGATTGCCGTCGTCGGAAAATATACGGTCCTCAAAGACGCCTACAAATCACTGATCGAAGCGATCGCCCATGGCGGTATCGCCAATAATGTGCGCGTCAATATTGAATGGATCGAATCCGACGTCTTTGAAAAAGAAGAAGAAGCCATCTCAGCGCTTGAAGGCGTTCATGGCATTCTCGTACCGGGCGGCTTTGGCGAGCGCGGTGCGGAAGGCAAAATCAAAGCGGCCCAATTCGCGCGCGAGAAGGAAATTCCCTATTTCGGCATTTGCTTCGGCATGCAGATGGCCGTCATTGAAGCCGCAAGAAACCTTGTGGGTGAAAGCGAAGCCAGCTCCACCGAATTTACGCAAGACTGTAAGCCGATTGTGGGCCTTATGACCGAATGGATCCAAGGCAATGAGACCGTCACGCGCTCTCAGGACAGCGATCTAGGCGGTACCATGCGCCTCGGTGCCTATACAGCCAAGCTGAAACCCGGCAGCCGCGTTGCCGAAGCCTATGGCACGGAAGAAATTGTTGAGCGCCACCGACATCGTTTCGAAGTCGATATGGCGTGGGCGGAACGTTTGGCGGAACATGGCGTCATCTTCTCGGGAACGTCGCCTGACGGCAAACTCCCGGAGATCATGGAGATCCCGGACCATCCGTGGTTTATCGGCGTACAATACCATCCGGAATTGAAGTCGCGTCCGTTCGAACCGCATCCGCTATTCGCGTCGTTCATCGAAGCAGCGGTTAAACGATCCCGTTTAGTTTAGCAGAATTTCCGATTTAAATTTTCGTCATTACACGGGTCAGTTTAGAAACTGACTTGTGTTTTGCTTGTTTGCGCAACGATTGCGCGAACACGTGCAACCAAATTCTGGTTAAAAGTACAATTTAAAAAAAATCGGAACTTTTTCGGATTTTCCGTGAACTATTAGCGATCCGCCCTGTTGCCCACACATCCTATAGTAAATGAGGTGGACTTCGTTATGAATACACTAAAGCTTTTAGCTGCTACGGCTGCACTATCGATTGCGCCTTTCGCCGCTAACGCTGCACCCTGCACCGTTGGTACGTGCGAGATTACAGATGGCGGACCTTTGTCCGTTTCTAATCCGATCGCAATCCAAGACGATGACGTAACCCCGGGACCATATTCCGCTGAGGGCAGCTTTGCCATCGCGCCTGGTCTTGCTGGCGCTGACGTTTTTGTCGACGTAGCATTCGATGAGATTCTCGCTGGCCAGTCGGCCGTCGCTGCTGGCTTCTCCGATCTAACGATCGAGTTTTTCCAAGGTGTGACGTCTCTCGGTTCTTTTACCGTAACGAACAGTGATGGCACGACCGATGGCGGTGTTGCACTACAGTCTTTCTTCCTGTCGTTCGTTTCTGACGCGGCAGTGAATTTCTCAATCGACGGTATTGCATTCTTGAACTCAGGGGCTGCGCTTCCTGATTACAACTTCAATATCAATGCCGCGGTAAGTGAAGTGCCGATCCCCGCTGCGCTTCCATTGCTGCTATCCGGTATCGCCGGACTTGGCTTCGCATCGCGGCGTAAAAAAACAGCTTAAGAGCAGTACCCCTCCCCGCCCGCAACTGCTCTAAGTTGGCGCGACAGGTTCACTGTCGCGCCTTCTTTATGCGCTTTGCGCAAATCCGGCTGGCGCGATAAAGTCCACCGAAAGCCATCAGGAATCAGCGCGTGCACCAATCCATCCTCGTAACCGGCGCATCAAGCGGCATTGGCGAAGCCACTGCGGTACATCTCGCCCACAAGGGATTTAAGGTCTTTGCGGCCGCTCGGCGGATCGAAAAACTGAACCAGCTCTCTGCGCTCGGTTCGGGCCGTATCCATCCGGTTGCGATGGATGTAACCGATCAATCCTCAATCAATGATGCGTTGGACCGCATTCGCTCGGAGGGAAACACGCTCTTCGGCCTTGTGAACAATGCCGGCATATCCGTTATTGGCCCCTTCGAAGAACTCAGTCTCGATGACTGGCGCAAGCAATTCGAGGTCAATCTATTCGGCGTTGTCGCCCTGACCCGCTCTGTATTGCCTCAAATGCGCGAGGCCGGCCGTGGGCGGATCATCAATATCGGCTCTATTTCCGGACGCATCGCGGCGGCATTCCAAAGCCCATATGCGGCATCGAAACATGCACTTGAGGGCATGTCCGATTCGTTACGCCGCGAAGTCGCTCCGCACGGAATAAAAGTCAGTGTCATTCGCCCAGTCTTCATCAACACCGCGATGGGCCAAGACCAACAAGACGCACTAGATAGGTTCGCAACAAACGGCCCCTATGCGGATCAGGTCAGGACCTTCAAGGCGTGGCATGCGAAAGGCCATCCCACCGCGCCCTCACCAATCATCGTTGCCGAGGCTGTTCACGATGCATTGACCGCGCGCCGACCAGAAGCGCGCTACACCATACCCAAAAGCAAGATGGGCCTATTGGCACTACGCAACATGCTTCCTTCGGGAATCTCCGACCGCCTCTATGAGCGGGTGACCGGATTGGACCGTTTCCGAAAAAGTTAGTCGTCGTAGATCTCACCGGCATTTGCTTCAAAGGCGGATGCCAATGATACAAACCGCCGTCGCGGTGTTTCGCCCATGAGCGCCTTGCGATCATTTGGAGCGCGGAAGATGATTTCATCGTCGCGCTTTTCGAGCGTACAGCCTTCAAGTGATGTCGCGCTTTTCGGCGCAAGCGCGGAGATAAACCGCAATGCCAGCCCATATTGCGTAGCGCTGGTTCGCTCTTCGTCTGACAATAAAGACATTGCTTCTTCATTGGGCGGTGTCGATGAGCGCCCTTGATGGCGGTGAAATAAGGCCAGCGCGGTCCACAGCCGCTCTTTATGGGTTACCCCCACAAAAGGAGAGCGAAGCGCGGTATCAAATGCGTGACGCCCCCGCATTTCCGGATGGAAATAAGCCCCAATGTCACACAATAGGCTTGCGCCATAACGCAATCGTTGATGCGCGCCGTTGCTCTCTACAAAGAGAGGTTCAATAACCTGATAGGCGGCTGCACCAAATGCCGGATCAGGCGATAACCGGTCCGCATAAAACCTGCACGCCACATGAAACGGATCTTGTTTGCGAACTGCCTTGGACAGTTTTTGATAGAGCAGCCCTTCACGGACGCCGCCGCTTGAGATGATGACATGCTTGATGCCATAGCGTTGAATGACGGTTTTCAGAACAGTTGACGCATAGGGCAAGGTATCAAGACGCCTGCGCGGGATGCCCTCTATTTCTTCGAGAGACTGGCGACTTTGGCGGGCAATCAAATTGCAAACTTCGATGGTTTGTGCCGCTGTCATTTCATAATGTTGTAGAACCTGAAGCGGATATCCTCGGATCGACATATGAATTCGGGCAACTGCGCGCCACGCGCCGCCAACAGAATAGAGCGTATCGAACGCTCCCGATTTGATGAACTTTGCGCCCGCAAGATGTTTATCAATGATTTTCTGGGCCTGCTTAAAATCAGCCCCCACATCATGCATCAGACTAAGCGGGCCGATGGGCAAACTACCGCGGTCTTTGAGGCTGCCTTTATTCAAGACTGCAAGCTCAAGACTGCCGCCGCCCATATCGCCCACAAGGCCAGTCGCCCCGGGCTCGACCGAAAGAACGCCCAGCGCCGCCAACTCGCCCTCTTCTTTGCCGGTCACCACATCTACATCAAAGCCAAGGGCACGCGCGGCCTCGACAAATTGCGGCCCATCATGGGCCTCTCTCACGGCAGAGGTGGCGATTGCCCGCACGGGCGGGTTTCCCAGATCATCAAGCACATGGCGAAACCGCGCCAATGTCGCGAGCGCATCCTCGACCGCAGACGGGTTTAATCCGCCTTCGGGGGTCATATCGCGCCCCAGACCACAGAGCGATTTTTCGTTGCAAATTGGAATGGGCGCGCGCGCCGGCCCGTCGTAAACCACCAAACGCACGGAATTTGAGCCAATATCAATAACGGCACGTCTTTTCTCGCGCGGCGTCGTTTCTGGCGCAATGGTCGTGACGTTCTCCATTATCCCCGTCAATCCCGATTTCTATACATGACGACGATATACAGCATTTCGCGATTCGCACTTAGTGCGTTTATTTCCGGCGCTTCAATTCTTTCGGCGCGTTATATTCAATTGATGCACCGCGGCCAGAAAGCGAGGCATTGGTCATCATATAGGTGTGAATATTGAAGCTCTCGCTATCGGAATCACCACCAGCCTTCTTGACGGCGGCGACCCGTTCATATGACCCATCAGCCTTAAGACGCCAGCTTTGCGCCTCATCATTTAAATTCCCAACGAGGATATAATCCAGAATTTGGCTATGGACCGTCGGGTTTTCCACAGGGCAAAAGACCTCGACCCGGCGGTTGAGATTTCTCGGCATCAGATCTGCGGAAGCGACAAATATTTTCGCCTGCGGGTTCGGCAGCGCGTCACCAGCACCAAACGCATAAATCCGCGCATGTTCAAGATAGCGACCAACAATACTCTTGACACGGATGTTCTCGGATAAGCCGGGAACACCGGGCCGTAAACAGCAAATACCCCGAACAATCAGATCGACCTGAACACCAGCATTCGATGCTTCATAAAGCTTATCGATCAATTCACCATCAACGAGCGCATTCATCTTCATCCAGATTGCGCCCGGCTTGCCTTTTTTGGCATTGCGAATTTCGCGGTTAATCAACTTTGTTATGTGCTCGCGCGCATTCAACGGCGCTACCGCAAACTTCTCAAACGCATCCGGGGCTGCGTAACCGGTAATAAAGTTGAATACCTTTGCAGCGTCCCGGCCAATGGCGGGATCGCAGGTGAACAGCGAAAGGTCGGTATAAATTTTCGCCGTGATCGGATGATAGTTGCCCGTTCCCACATGCGCATATGTTCGCGCGCCGTCTGCCTCTTGGCGAACAACGAGCGAGAGCTTGGCGTGGGTTTTATATTCTAGGAAGCCATAGACCACATTTACGCCAGCGCGCTCTAATGCGCGCGCCCATCGAATATTTGCTTCTTCGTCAAACCGCGCTTTCAATTCGACCAGCGCGGTTACATTTTTACCGGCTTCCGCGGCTTCGATTAGCGCCTCGACGATCGGTGATTGTTTTGACGTCCGGTAAAGTGTTTGCTTGATTGCGACCACTTTAGGATCGGCGGCGGCTTGTTTGAGAAACTGCACCACCACATCAAAAGATTCATATGGATGGTGGACGAGAATATCTTTTGCACGAATAGCAGAAAAACAATCGCCGCCATGCTCGCGGATACGCTCCGGGAAGCGCGGCTCAAAAGGCTCGAACTGCAGATCCGGACGGTCTGAGGGTATCAACTCGCTTGACTGCGCAAGGCCCAAAATACCGTCCACATAAATTACATCTTGTGGTGTCGCCTGAAGGCGCTCGCGGATCAACTCGCGCAAATGTTCCGGTGTCCGCGCATCAATCTTGACACGGATCGCATCACCCCGGCGGCGACGTTTGAGCATGGTTTCGAAAACGCGCACGAGGTCTTCGGCTTCTTCTTCGACCTCAACATCGGAGTCGCGCAAAACGCGAAATGCGCCATGCGCTACGATTTCAAACCCTGGGAAAACGCTATTGATGAATCGAACAATCGTTTTTTCAAGCGATATAAAACGCGCCGGCGAGCGCGTATCATCCGATGATGGCCGATCAGGCAGGCGAATGAAACGGCCAATCTTGACCGGTACCGGCAAGATTGCTTCGAGCGGCTGTCCGTCAGCGCGTTTAAGATCAAAACAAAGAACAAAACCAAGATTAGGCACAAACGGAAATGGATGCGCTGGATCAAGCGCCAGCGGTGTCAGGATCGGGAAAATATTCGTATGGAATTCATTTTCGAGCCAAGCGGCTTCCTCATCGGTCAGCTCGTCCTCATCACCAAGGATAACGACGCCCGCATCACGCATAAGTGGCTTTAGCTCGCGCCAGCATCGTTGCTGCTCGGCCATCAAGGCCGCCGCATGCTCCGAGATCATATTGAGCTGCTCTTGCGGCGTCATGCCTTCCTGGCTGAGCGCCACAACCCCTTCGCGCACTTGTCCCCTAAGACCAGCCACGCGAACCATGAAAAATTCATCAAGATTGCTAGCCGAGATCGACAAAAAGCGAAGTCGTTCCAAAAGCGGATGTTGGGGATTGAATGCCTCTTCGAGAACCCGGCTATTGAAAGACAACCAGGACAATTCTCGATTGATGAAACGGTTCGGCGAATCTGGCGTGATTAAAGCCGATCCCGTAACGCTTCCCGCAATGCCATCATCTGCTGCCAACGCAAACGCTCCCTGAAATTTTCAACACCTTACTTATGACGTTCAATCGCCTTCAGAAAGGTTATCAAGGAGCTTTTGTACGAAAGGTGTGGTTATTTTTCGGTTTTCTTCGAGTGCAGTTCGGTCTGCAAGGGCGACAAATCCGTGTGCAGCCGCAAAAGTGCACGGAATGCGCGGTGCAACATATTCGATCACAGTGTCACTTACAGCGACCTGACGATCGCGAAAACCTTTTGCCATGACGGCACGGAGCAAGGTTTCATCCGGGTCAGCCAAAACCGCACGCGGTGCGGCTTCGAGTCGGGTCCGTAAATCTTTGAGGCCCAGCGCCCAGACCGATGGATGTCCCTCGCCGATCAACAAAAACCGATGCCCGGACGAAATGCCGGTTTCGAACGCTGTCAAAAACGCGCGCGGATCGACCGCAGGCATATCATCGACGATAACCAGTGACGTTTTATACGTACCCGTCCCATCTGCCATCGCTTCGGCTGTTGTTTGGAAAAATTCACACCCTTCCACAAGCGCCGATGCCAAGTGATTTTTACCGGCACCGGATGGCCCGCAAATCACCAGCGCTGGCTCTTCGGAATGCAACCATGCAGTTCCGGTACGCCAAGCCACTTCGTTGGATGCTGCGCGAACAAAAGACGCTCGATCCATCTTCGGATTGTTTTCCGGCAGGGCGAGCGAAAGTTGACGCATTGATTGACTGCTGCGCATCTCTTCAGATCTCAATTGTGTTGTTTTTAATCCTCGGTTTAATACCGCGGATCCGGTTGCCCTTCATACGCCGCTGGCTGCACGGGTAAAGCACCATTTTGATATTCGCCGAAACGATTTCGCCGATTGCGTTGTTTTTCCCGGACGCGCTGCGCGGTTGATGGCGTTGCGATCATCCAGCTCACGCCGTCTTCGGTCCAAAGGGCAAGGCCTTGCGCTTCCATAGCAACGATCAATTTATCCGGATCGCCATAAGCGCGGATCAACATCTCTGCCCCGGTGCGCGACAATGAGCGAACCTGAACCGAACCAACAAGCGGCGTTGAAATCAACGCGGAGCGAATCTTCGTCCAATCACCGAGCGAGTTGAAAAACGCACTCGCTTCGAGCAATGCGGCTTCCGTATGATCGATGAGCGTACGCTCCTTCCACGGTTTCGCGTGTTTTGCGATCACGACTTCGATGGCCTCTTCCGCAAGCGCCGGGAAATTCCCCGCTTCGCGATTAAACAAGGCTTGCGCCAGAACGTCGCCAACTTGGGCGGGCGCAAAAGCATTAGTTGTCGGCCCCTGCTGTACATCGTCAAAGCCAAACTGACCCGGCGCGGTATTGATCTGCGATAGCTCAGCGTCGGCGGAGAAATCAGCAGACTCGCGGAAACCATTCACAAGACGCACGCGCAATTGATGTTGGCCATCGACCTGTTTGAGAAATGCGTGGGCGACGATCACCTGACTGACGGAATACCGCTCTGCCATCGCCGCGAGCGCTTCTTCGTTTAGCGCGAGTGCCTGACGGGGGCTTATGGTCGACGCATCTTCTAGGTCGCCGAGCGGTGCCGTCATCGGGGTTAATTCATTGTTGTAAGGACGAACCTTCCACGCGGCCATCCACGGATTATTCTCTTCCCAAAGGTAAAGCCCGTTTTGGGTTTCAAGGACTGGCAGCACCAACGCCATCCGGGTTTGCGCTTCGGAGTATGGGATTTGTGCGTCGCGCAATAATTTCCGGATCGCCGCAGGTTTGAACCGGTAGGTGATATAGGCGCGATAGGTCCGTGCAGAACTTTTCTCGTTATAAACTTCGAAACCGGATTCAAGCGCTTCGAGCATCGAATGATCAAGCGTCAGGACTGTGCGCTCCGCCAGCATTGAAAAATCTTCTGGGCCTGTAGGCGACACTTCGGAAGTTTCAGACGCAAAGCGCGGCAAATAGGGCCAATCTTCCTCGACGGTCAGGCGGCGCAATAAGAGCTGTAACGCGTGACGCCGACCTGATCGCTGTGCAATCAGCTTGGCCGCAGTCGCGTTGTCGGCTTGGGCCTGTACGGTCACCCGCGGGACAACGAAAACATCGTCACCCGCCGCCAAAGCGGACCCGATAATCGCCAGAATTGCCGCGCAAAACGCCGCTGAAATCCGTAAAATCGTCATCAAATACTCCGCTTTTTCGCGTATTCCCCAAGGATAGAACCGTCTTAATGCTCGATTATGGCAATTTATAGCGGCCCTTGCGCCCGGAAACGACCCCGAATCGCGGTGCCGCACAATGATTTTCCGTTCAGGGGCCAATCAATCGGGGAAACCGGCAAAACTCGCCCGAAACTCCTAGCTTTGAGCTAATCTCTGGGCTTTCGACCTTGCGCGGCACCCCCGGCAACGGTTAGGAGAGCGCAAATATTTCAAGCCCCCTAACCCCAAGGCGAATATGAGCGACGCATATAAAAAAGCTGGCGTAGATATTGATGCTGGAGATCGCCTGATAAAGGTCATTGGCCCTTTGGCGCGGGCGACGGCACGGCCCGGCGCTGATGCAGCATTGGGCGGCTTTGGCGGCATGTTCGACCTCAAAGCGGCTGGGTTCAAAGATCCCATTCTCGTTTCAGGTACCGATGGCGTTGGCACCAAGCTGAAAATCGCCTCCGAAACCGGCATGCACGGAACGATTGGTGTCGACCTTGTCGCCATGTGCGTAAACGATGTTCTTGCTCAGGGCGCTGAACCGCTCTTCTTCCTCGACTATTTCGCAACCGGCAAGCTAGACGAAGGCACCGCGGCTAGCGTCGTTGCTGGTATCGCCGATGGCTGCGGCCAAGCTGGCTGCGCATTGATTGGCGGCGAAACCGCCGAAATGCCCGGCATGTACGGGGACGGCGAATATGACCTTGCGGGGTTCTGTGTCGGTGCGGCCGAACGTGACCGGCTTTTGCCGCGGAAAGTCGAAGCCGGTGACGTGATGATCGGGCTTGCATCCTCGGGCGCACATTCAAATGGCTATTCTCTCATTCGCAAAATCGTCAGCGATAGCGGCGCGCAATATGATGCGCCTGCGCCTTTCGATAACACCCGTAGCCTCGGCGAAGCCCTGATCGCGCCAACCCGGATCTATGTGAAAAGCATTCTGCCTTTGCTCGATGATGAGCGCGTTAAAGCCTTCGCGCATATCACTGGCGGCGGCCTGACCGATAATACACCCCGCGTCATGAGTGACGACGTCACCCCGCGCTATGACGAGGGCGCGCTGACTTTGCCGCCCTTGTTCGCGTGGTTAAAAGAAGCCGGCTCGCTAGGCGAAAGCGATATGCGCCGAACCTTTAATTGCGGCATTGGGGGCGTCGTTGTTTGTGCGCCCGACGCCGTCAATGATACGCTGGCAAAATTAAAGGCCTCAGGCGAAGACGCGCGCGTCATTGGCGATATCGTGGCAAGCAATGGGAAAGACGCGTAATGGCGCGGACCAAAATTGCAGTCTTAATTTCTGGTCGCGGTAGCAATCTTCAGGCGCTTATCGACGCCGCTGCGCAGCCGGATTTCCCCGGTGAAATCGCGCTTGTGATTTCGAACCGCCCCAAAGCGGGTGGGCTTGAACGCGCAACAAAAGCGGGCATCCCTATTGAAGTTGTCGATCACAAGGTTTTCGAATCCCGTGACGATTTCGAAGCGGCGCTTAATCATGCGCTTAAAACAGCCAAGATCGATTTCATCTGCCTCGCGGGTTTCATGCGGGTATTGACCGCGGGCTTTGCGAATGACTGGCGCGGAAGATTGATCAACATCCACCCGTCGCTACTTCCGTCATTTGAAGGACTGCATGTCCATGAGCGAATGATACAGGCAGGCGTGAAAATCGCAGGCTGTACGGTGCATTTTGTATCGGCTGATGTCGATGCGGGACCAATTATCGGGCAAGCCGCAGTGCCGGTTTTACCGGGTGATACGGAAGAAACATTGGCCGCGCGAATTCTAGAGCAAGAACACAAGCTCTATCCGGCGTGTCTCAAGCTCCTTTTAGAAAATAAAGCGCGCCTATTAGGGGCAAATGTCATCTATGATGACTCGGTCGCCGCTAATGGCACGCTTATTAATCCGCCAACCGATTAAATCGGTTGCGCTTCTTTCAGTTTTTCGAAAAAGGTTTTGATACGCGCTGCATTTGCGCCCAAATCAGAGCCGCCGACCCGCGACTTTGAACGAACGTCAACACGGGTCAATGATCCCTCTGGCGACAGGCGCACGACAAAATCGTCGTAAAAACCAAACCACTTTGATTTGAATTCCGCTTCGATCAACCAACCGTCATCATTCAGCGTTTCATCAAGGATTTCCATATTCATCTCTTCGATGATGTGGCGAACTATTTCCCGGGTTTCATCTAATGCCGCATTGAATTTGACCGGCTTCAGATCAGGGAAGGCTTCCGCCTGTGCTTCAGCCACCGTCATTTCTGATCTGGATACCAAGCTATCGCCCACATATTCCGGCGGGTTTTTGCGCTCTTTCGATGCACCGGCGATGATCGGCGGCGGGTTATCAAAATCCGTCGTTATGTCATGAATAAACGGGTTTGCCTCGACCAACGCACGCATTTTAAGCGGCACCTGCGCAGCACCAAATGCAACCAACGCACAAACAATTGCAAATACGCCAAGCCCCCGTGGCCGTATTATAAGCGCAATTATACCGCCAATTGCGGCGAGCCCCGCCAAGGTAAAGATCGGCGATATGCCGATACCCTCAGTAATTTGTATTGGCGCGGAGACCTGTCTGATTAAGCCAAGCCCGGTACCATAATCCCACCATCCCATTTGGGTGCCCGGTCCTGCAAAACCAATTGTTAGGGCGCAGCCCAGCGCCGCTAACGAAATTAGCGTAATGATTACTCTCATACTTATTTAGCCCCTTAGCGTTTAACCCCGCGGGACCCTACACCATTCAGTGTTTATTTGCACAGAGTACTTCGTGAAAGCGCGCTCACCTCTTGGTTGAATCAATACTGATCATCCCCACTTGTTGTGCACTTGCTAAGGAGACGCTTAATGGCACGACCTGTCACGATTACGATTTCCCATGATCTCGGCAAAGACGAAGCGCGCAAGCGCGTTCGCGATGGTTTTGACAAACTCAAAAGCGCGATGACCGGCGGTGTGATGTTCAAATTTCAAGAGGAGTGGACGAGCGAGGATCGCCTGGCATTTACCGCCAAGGGTCTGGGACAAAATATTGTCGGATCGATTGATATTTTCCCGCAGCATATCCGCATCGAAGCGGTGTTACCCGGCATGCTGGCGACAATCGCGGAGACCGTCGCCGGCAAGGTAGAGCGCGAAGGCAAGCTATTGCTTGAACAGAAATAACCTAGTTCTTTTGCAACAGCTCTAATGCGCCGATGGTCATTGCGTGAACACCGGTTTTAAGGGTCGGCTCCGGGATCGGTGCAAAATATGGCGAGTGATTGGCCGGCGGCAACGGCCCCTTGCCTTCGCGAGCGGCTTTCATAGCTTTCGGATCATTCCCGCCTGTCCAGAAAATCAAGGTCGGGATATTTTCGGCAGTCCGCGTAAACTGACCGAAATCTTCGCCGCCCATACTTGGCGCACGTTCATAAACTCGCTCAGGTCCCAGCTCCGCTGCGACAGCGCCCATGACGCGCGACGTCAGCTCTTCATTATTAAACGTCGAAGGCGTGTATTCATCTTCGAACCTTACGACTGGCATTAAATCATCGGGCAGACCCGCCGATTTTGCCTGGGCAATTGCAATTCGCTCAATTCCTTCGAGGAGTTTTGCCCGAACATTGTCCTCATAGGAACGAACGGTGATCTGAAGATGCGCCTCGTCGGGAATGATGTTGTGTTTGTATCCGGCCTGAAATGCACCAACAGTCACGACACCTGAATCCAACGGATCAAGCTCGCGCGAGACCAATGTTTGAAGCGCGTTGACGATCTGCGAGGAAATGACGATCGGGTCCTTGCCCATTTGCGGCGCAGAGCCATGTGCGCCGATCCCCTTTACGAAGATATCAACGCTATCGACATTCGCGAGCGCCCAACCGGGTGTGTAAGCTATATCACCCGCAGGGTCCCAACCGGACGTATGAGTTGCGAGGACATAATCGGGTTTCGGGAATTTGTCATAAAGCCCGGCTTCGAGCATCGCGAGCGCGCCGAGCCCCAATTCTTCCGCAGGCTGACCGATAAGCACCAAGGTTCCGGACCATTGATCTTTCATTTCCGCGAGGCGACGCGCCGCCCCAATCAGAATTGCCATATGGCTATCATGCGCGCAGGCATGCATGACGGGTACGGTCTGACCTAAATAATCTTGCGAGACGACTTTCGACGCAAAGGGAAGCCCGGTTTTTTCTTCGAGTGGCAACGCGTCCATATCCGCGCGCAGCATAACCGTCGGCCCTTCGCCATTTTTCATCACGGCAACGAGACCATAGCCCCCAACACCTTCATAGACCTGCCCCGCATCGCGCTTGGCTTTTTCCTTGGCCCATTTGTCACCAAAGCCAGTTGTGACGTCGAACCCTAGCGGCTCAAGTTCCGCCGCCATGCGTTTTGCGCTTTCGCTTTCTTTAAAGGAAAGCTCCGGATTTTCATGGAAGTGCTTGTAAAGATTGAAAATATACTCGTAGTCCTGATCAACCGCATCCGCCAAATCATCCGCATGGGCCGGAAGGCATGTCAGGAGAAGTGCGGCCGCGCCAAGCAAGTATTTTTTCATTGTGGTCCCTCAAAATTTACGTGAATAACCGACCGAAAGGCGAACACAGTCCGCCTTTTCAGTCAATCGGATTTATTCGAATGGACGCGGCTTAGACCTGCGCGATATTGGAATAGGCCACGCCTCCATCAACAGCGAGCGTATCGCCAATGACATAGTCTCCTGCCCGTGACGCGAGGAAGACCGCAGCCCCTGCCATATCAGAATCCCGGCCAATCCGCTTTGCCGGAATGAATTTCGAAATGCTGTCCCCATGGTCTTTGGCAGCTTTGTTCATCTCAGAGGCAAAGGCACCGGGCGCGATTCCGCTAACGCCGATATGGTCATCAATGAGCCGCGCAGCCATACGGCGCGTCAAATGAATGACCGCCGCTTTCGATGCCTGATAGGAATAAGTCTCCCACGGGTTGATCCGTATCCCATCAATAGACGCGATATTAATAACTTTGCTGAGATTATCCGCTGAAGCATTCTTCTTAAGTGCATCGTGAAGCGCCTGCGTCAGGAAAAAGAGCGACTTCACGTTGAGGTCCATGACCTTATCCCAACCGTTTTCGGGAAACTCAGCAAACGGCTCGCCCCACGCAGCACCGGCATTGTTCACCAGAATGTCGAGAGAATTTTCGTGCGTTAAAAAATCAGACGCAAGTGACTTGCATCCTTCAACGGTCGAAACATCATGAGGCAAAGAAATACATGTGCCATAGGCTGAAAGCTCTTCGGCTGTCTGGTCACAGGCCGGGGCTTTGCGTGCAGTGATATAGACCTTTGCACCCTGCTCCAGAAATCCGCGGGCGATCATCTTGCCAATGCCGCGCGACCCGCCGGTAATGAGCGCAACGCGCCCTTTGAGCGAAAACAAATCTTTCATCATGGTCGTACTTCCTTATTGCGGCGGGAAGTACCAGAACCGTTTTACCTTTCCATCTATGATTTCATAGACAACCACAGAGGCTTGGCTTTTCCGTTCACCGGCCACTTCCCATACGGGACGCTCAATTGCGGTGACGAAGTTACCGTTTACAGAGATGTTATCAAGCTTGGATGACACAGAGGGATAGGCCTCGAAATAGGCAATTAGCTCTGTGTGGAGCTGTGCCGCCGTCGATGTAACGACACTCGATTGCTGCCCGGTGATTTCAATCCAGGTCACGTCTGAGTGCCAATATTCGCGCATCTTATCGGCATCATGGGCATTAAACGCAGCCATCAAGCCGGTTACAACCTCGACTTTTGGCCCCGCTGCCGGGACTGGCGCTGCGCGTTCAGCGTCCGGCGAACACGCCGTAACGAAAATGAGGCATGCGAAAATAGCGAGCAAACGCCGCATAAATCTCCCCCTATTCGGCACCAAATTTCTGACGCCACTCTTCAACGGTATCGTCTTCGATCTTGGCAAACAATACTTCTGCCGGCGCAAATTTCTCGCCGCCCTTCAGGAATGAAAGCGCGGTTTTGGCGTCCTTTGGCCAAGCGGATGCGCTCTCGGGGTCTAGACCGAAAATTGCAAACATCTTGTCGGACGTGAATGGAATAACCGGGCGCGAGAGGCTGGCGAATAGTGGAATGAGGTTCAGCGCACAGCGCACGGATGCTGCCGCCTTTTCGCGGTCTTCCTTGATCGTGGTCCACGGGGCCGCAACCTGAAGATATTCGTTCCCGGCAACCCAGATTGCACGCAATTCCGTGAATGCCTTGCGGAACTCCATATTCTCCAAATTATCCGTATAGGCAGCAATACGTTCATCAAGCTCCTTGATTAACGCATTCTCCGCATCGCCATAGCTACCTTCACTCGGTACTTCCTCACCAAAGCGCGCGATACAGAAACGCGTAATACGATTGACGAAGTTTCCAAGAACATCCGCAAGGTCTTTGTTCACAACACTCGCGAAATGTTCGAGCGTGAATGACGCATCATCGGATTCAGGCGCATTCGCCATCAAATGCCAACGCCAATAATCCGCAGGCAGAAGGTCGAGCGCCTGATCCATGAAAATGCCGCGATTTTGGCTGGTCGAAAACTTACCGCCATACCATGTGAGCCAGTTTAGAGATTTAAGCGCGTCTACGGTTTTCCAAGGCTCTTGCGATCCCAGAATTGTTGCAGGGAAGCTGACCGTATGGAACGCAACATTATCTTTGCCCATGAATTGGACATAGCGCACGTCATCAGCGCCCTTGTCTGTGCGCCACCAGCTTTCCCAGTCGCCGCTATTTTTATCGGCCCATGTTTCCGTCGCAGCGATATATTCGATCGGCGCGTCAAACCACACGTAAAAGACTTTATTTTCGAAACCGGGGCGCGCCTTGCCTTCGTAGGCGACCGGAATCCCCCATTTCAGATCACGAGTAATTGAACGGTCCCTCAGTCCCTCTTTCAGCCATTTTTGCGCAATCGATTTCGTCAATTGCGGCCAGTTCGGCTTAGATGCGACCCAGTCTGCGATTTTCTCCTGCATCTGTGCCTGCAGCAAATAGAGATGCCGGGTTTCGCGAATTTCAACATTCTTCGACCCGGAGATCGCCGAATAAGGCTCCTTCAAATCGATCGGATCGAGCAATCGGCCGCAATTATCGCATTGATCGCCGCGCGCTTTTTCGTAATCGCAATGCGGGCATGTGCCCTCAACATAGCGGTCAGGCAAAAATCGCTCATCATCAACGGAATAGACCTGTCGGTCGGTGCGCTCTTCGATCAAGCCGTTATCTTCGAGCACTTTCGCAAAATGTTGGGTCAAACGGTGATTGGCGGGGCTAGAAGAACGGCCAAAATGATCGAAAGAAAGCCCAAAGCGCGCGCCAGCGTCGCGCTGAATCTCATATTGTTCGCGGCAATAGTCTTCGACATCCTGCCCTGATGCGCGCGCCGCCAATTCGGCTGGGGTTCCGTGTTCATCGGTCGCGCAGATATAGAGGACGTCCTGACCGCGCTGGCGCTGAAAACGCGCATAGACATCTGCGGGCAGCATGGAACCCACCAGGTTCCCCAAATGCTTGATACCATTGATATAAGGCAGTGCGGAAGTAATAAGGATGCGAGACATGCGTGGACTTTCCTAGGACAAGCCACGGTCTATAGCCGTAAGCGGCGGGATTCTACAAGAAACCAACCGAAATTAGCTTTGGCTCGACCTTTCGCCCTGCCTTAGGCTGTCGTCTCAGCAACCGGGATCTGTTCGAGCGCGCCAGCGGCGCTTTTCAGCAGGTTGGATAAGAGCTTCAACATGTCTGAAACGTCATATCCGTTCGCCTGAGCCGCAATAAAGGCAATGAACAAGCCAAGGCCAAGGGTCCGCGAAATCGTACGGCGTGCCGCCAGAAACAGGGCAATACCGGCTAGCAATTCGACCGGTCCCGCCATGCCATTAACGGCGAGCGATGACCAAATCTGATCGAGAAACCCGATATTGCTACTGACGGACCCCAGACCTTCGCCGCCAGTCAGATGGGTTGCCCCCATTAGCGACAAAAACCCAGCGCAAGCGCCTTGGGACACGTCTTTTACGCAGGCCGAGATGTTTCCAATGGGTCCGCCCCAATTTGAGCGAAATTCGCCCTCTGGCCGGACATCGTAACGAGCATCACTTGCTCCGAGTAAGTAGTTCATATCAATCTCCCCAGATCTATGACCCCATTGTCATATTGCGCTGGAAAGACGGAGATAGATTGACTGAATTACGGTTAAAAGTAGGCGCACACCGTTGTGATAGAGGTTTGATCAACGCCTCAATTCGGCCATATCTTTTTCGTCTCACGATATGACGTTTTGATGATCTTCTCGAGAACGCCGAGATCAATATGGGCGAGCCGGTTTATGTATAAACACGCCTTGCCGCGCTTGTACCTGCCCAGGCGCTCAAGCAAAGGATCTTCGTCATCCATCCACCCAAGCACATATAAAACCTGATGGGCTTTTCGAGGGCTGAATCCAACGACGAAGAAATCACCTTCATGGCCACTGTCATAACAATAATGGTACTGACCAAACCCGATTATTGACGGTCCCCACATGACCGCCGGGTCACCGGTAACTTCTTTCATCAGCGCAAGGAGGGTTTTTGCATCCTCGCGCCTCGTGTCGCTTTCGACATCAGCAATAAACTTGGTGACACTCTTTTTCGTGGGTACTGTTTTTGGACTATTTGCCATGAAAATCTTACCCCTCTTTAATTTTTATCCCGTTCCCGTTGCCTTATCCCAATCTTTGTTGATGGTTTTGGTCGCTTGATAGAACATCCATGCGCCATAAAGGCCCGCAAGCGAAACGACACTCAACGAAACCCTGAGGCCAATATCCTCTCCGAGTGGCTCAATTAAGGCACTCGACAGGAAACCGGCGACGGTTGGCCCCAATCCTAGAGCGATCATGTTGAGGATGAAAAAGAACACAGCGGTTGAAAGCGCGCGAACCGATACCGGCGCAAGCGTTTGGGCCAAGGCGAATGCCGGGCCGAGATAGAAACCAATCGCCATTTGTACCGGAAACTGAAACGCCAATGACACAACCGGGCTTGGGTGCCAAAGCACCAATAGAAACGCCGGCAAATTCAGCACCAATGCAATTGCGGGAATGTAGCCATACATTTTTCGGTTTTTAATCGCGAATTTATCAACGAGAAAACCACCGAGAAATGTCCCCGCCGCATAGGCCGTACCGGACACAATTCCAAGCCACATGTAGATTTGCATCAATGGAAAGTCGCTATGGGCGCGGGTGTAAAAATCAACGATCCACGCACCATTCGCATAGGCGGTAAATGATATTGCTGTCGTTGCAATTACTACCGCGCGGTAGGTTGGAATCGCCAGTAAATACTTCGCGGCACGCCATATCGTAGCGATCTCATGAAAGGTCGCGGACGCCGCATTCGCGGGCAGGATAGTCGCACATTTATAGATCAATTTCTCGAAAGGCCCTTTCGGCGTTTCGATCTTGCTTTGCGCAAATTGATCGGGCTTTTCATCCGCATCGAACCGACCACGCGGCGGCTCCTTGACGGTGAGCTTTAACAAGATCGCCATCAAGACACCCGGCAAGCCAACAACGACAAAGGCCACGCGCCAGGAGAAAGTTTGCGTCAGCCACCCGCCCCCAAGAAATGCGAGCGCCATACCGATCGGGATCCCCATCGCATATATGGCAAGGGCTCCTGCGCGCTTTTCTTTGGGGAAGTAATCAGAAATCAGCGAATGGGCCGGCGGTGAACCACCGGCTTCGCCAATGCCAACGCCGACACGGGCCAAGGCAAGTTGCGTAAAGTTAGCCGCCAATCCGGAAAGGGCCGTAAAACCTGACCAAAGAGCGAGCGCGACAGAAATAATCGTTACCCGATTATGCCGATCCGCCAGTCGCGCAATCGGTATGCCGAGCGTCGTATAAAGAACGGCGAAGGCAAAACCCTTCAGTATACCGAGTTGCCAATCTGCAAGGCCAAGATCGGCTTTAATTGCCGGTGATAAAATACCAACAATTTGCCGGTCAACAAAGTTGAACGTGTAAACACCGGTCAGTAGAAACAGAACGTAAAAGCGGTAAACAGACGCCGTCGGTTTTGCGGCAGGCGACTTCACACTAAGTTCGCTCATAGACGGAAGCTCGATACGCAAGCGGCACCGGATGCACCGATGGCCGTAACCGCACGCGGGTTATCAATCGACATTAGCGCGCGGATCGCACCCAAGGTTGAATCGGACCGACTTAGGCGCAGCGTATATTGCGCAAGATCAGACAGGTCTTGGCTGGATAGCCGCTGATCGAGTTCATCCACCATACAATCGGCTGTCTGATCGGGCAGACCGATGGCGCGGAAGCGATCCTGAAGTGTGTACCGCGCTGCTGTTGCGCACCCTGCGAGTAATAACAAAACTAAACTACTCAGTATCATTCGGCGCATGACAACCCTCCCGGATGCACAATCATGTGTGATTGATCATTTATTGGTCGTATCACAATGCGTAAGATAAATCCGTAGAGCAAGGTTGAAGGACACTAGACTATTATGAAAGCAATGTTGAGCCACGAGCCGGGTGGACCGGAGACGTTGAAACTCACAGAGATTGATACGCCAAAACCGGGTCCGGGTCAGGTATTGATCGCCGTCAAAGCCGCAGGGGTAAATTTTCCCGACACGCTCATCATTAAAGATCTTTATCAATTCAAACCGCCCCGTCCCTTCGCGCCGGGTGGCGAGGTCGCTGGCATAATCGAATCTGTTGGTGACAATGTAACTGGGCTCGCACCGGGCGATCGCGTTTTGGCCGGCGGCGTCAATGGCGGCTACGCAACGCATTTTGTGGCCGATGCTGCACGTACGAACAAAATCCCGGATTCGATGCCCTTCGACGAAGCCGCGGGATTTATGCTGACCTATGGAACATCGCACTATGCGTTGAAAAACCGCGCAAATATTCAGCCGGGCGAATCTCTTTTTATCCTCGGTGCAGCGGGCGGCGTCGGTGCAGCGGCCATTGAACTCGGCAAAGCCTTCGGCGCTAAAGTTGTGGCCGGCGTCTCATCGGAAGAGAAGGCGGAATTTTGCCGCGAACTCGGTGCGGATGAAACGCTCATTTATCCGCGCGAGCTTGATCGCGATAGCCAAAAAGCCCTTTCCGGAGAGATCAAAAAACTTTGCGGCGGCGAAGGCGCGAATGTCATCTATGATGCGGTCGGCGGCGATTATGCCGAACCGGCCGTGCGAGCTTTGGCATGGGAAGGCCGGTTTCTGGTTGTCGGTTTCCCCGCGGGTATTCCAAAAATTCCGCTCAATCTTACGCTTCTTAAAAGCTGTCAAATTGTTGGTGTGTTTTGGGGCGCATTCACCATGCGCAACCCACAATTGAATGCGGAATATGTGGAAGAGATGTTCCGCTTCTACGAAGAGGGAAAAATTCGCCCACGAATTACAGCCGCCTTCCCGCTCGAAGATGCCGCGCAGGCGCTAAATATGTTGCAAGAGCGTAAAGCAACCGGGAAGGTCGTTCTCACGGTCTGACCCCTTTTCATCGCTCGCAAAACGCGTTTAACTTCCCTCCATCAGTAATGGGGGGAGGTTTTCCCGCATGACGTCAGCGCTCGTTGAAAGCGCCCCGATGGGCGGCGCATACGAGACCGATGCGATTATCATCGGCGCAGGCCCGGTCGGGCTTTTCGCAGTGTTTGAGCTTGGCCTATTGGGCATCAAAGCCCATTTGATTGATATCCTTGACAAGCCCGGCGGTCAGTGTGCGGAGCTATATCCGGAAAAACCGATCCTCGATATTCCGGCTATAAAATCGATCACCGGACAACAATTAACCGAACAATTGATCGAGCAAATTTCGCCGTTTGACCCGGAATTTCATCTCAACGAAATGGCTGTTTCGCTTGAGAAAAAAGACGACGGACGATGGAAAATCGAAACCGACATGGGCACTTCGATAACCGCACCGGTAATCTGTATCGCTGCCGGCGGCGGTTCCTTCCAACCCAAGAAACCACCGATTCCAGACATTGAACAATTTGAAAATAAAACGCTTTTTTATTCCGTGAGAAAGCGCGATATGTTCCGTGACAAGAATATAGTCATCGCTGGCGGCGGCGACAGTGCGCTGGACTGGACGAATAACCTCGCCCCGATCGCAGAAAAAGTAACGCTCATCCATCGCCGCCCTGACTTCCGTGCAGCTCCCGATAGTGTCGAGAAAATGCACGCCCTCACGGCAGAGGGAAAAGTCGATTTCCATGTGGCGCAGATCACCGGTCTGGAAGGCACGAATGGTCAAATCAGTGCGGTAAAAACGACGTCAGCCGATCACGGTGATCGCGAAATACCCTGCAATATGATGCTTGCTTTTTTCGGCCTGACCATGAAGCTCGGCCCCATCGCAGAATTTGGCCTTGACCTGACAGAAAACCGCATCGCCGTAGACACGGAAAAATTTGAAAGTTCCGTACCCAGCATTTTCTGCATTGGTGACATGGCGCATTACCCCGGAAAACTCAAATTGATTTTATCCGGTTTTCATGAGGCGGCGCTGATGGCGCATGGCGCGTTTCACTATGTCTTCCCGGATAAGAAGCTGAAATTCCAACACACGACTTCGTCTCGAAGCCTACAGGCGCAAATTAGCGGCAAATAAAAACGGCCCCGCATTCGGGGCCGTTTCGTTGATTTGGTTTTAGCGATTATTGAAAGGCCTGAAGACCGGTCATCGCGCGCCCAAGGATCAGCGCGTGAATGTCGTGGGTACCTTCATAGGTATTGACCGTTTCAAGGTTCATCGCATGACGCAGAACATGATATTCATCGGAAATTCCGTTACCGCCATGAATATCGCGGGCAACGCGCGCAATCTCCAGCGCTTTACCGCAATTGTTCCGCTTGAGCATGGAAATCGCTTCCGGAACGAACGCACCCTGATCGAGCAACCGGCCAAGCTGCAACGAGCCTTGAAGGCCAAGCGCGATTTCTGTTTGCATATCGGCCAGTTTTTTCTGAACAAGTTGCGTTCCCGCAATCGGCTTACCGAAAACCACGCGATCCATCGCGTAATCGCGCGCATACATCCAGCACGCTTCGGCAGCACCCATCGCACCCCATGAGATACCATAACGCGCCTTATTGAGGCATGAGAACGGACCGCGAAGGCCCTTCACATTCGGCAACAGGTTTTCTTCGGGGACGACCGCATCTTCAAGCGCGATCTCTCCGGTGATGGACGCACGAAGGGAAAGCTTGCCGTCGATTTTTGGCGTCGAGAATCCTTTTGTGCCGCGCTCTACGATAAAGCCGCGGATCTCGCCATCGAGTTTCGCCCATACAACCGCAATGTCAGCGATTGGCGAATTGGTGATCCACATTTTTGAGCCATTGAGCTTATAACCGTCGCTCACTTTCTCAGCTTTGGTGCGCATCGCGCCTGGATCAGAACCGCCATCAGACTCGGTCAGCCCAAAACAACCGACCCACTCACCACTTGCGAGTTTCGGCAGGTATTTCTTTTTTTGCTCTTCGGTGCCAAATGACTCAATCGGGTACATAACCAGCGAAGACTGTACCGACATGGCCGAGCGATAGCCGCTATCAACGCGCTCAACCTCACGGGCAATCAGGCCATAGGCAACATGGCTCGCGCCGCCGCCGCCATATTCTTCCGCGACAGTCGCGCCCAAAAGACCCTGCGCGCCGAGCTCGGTCATGATCTCGCGGTCAAATTTTTCCTCGCGATTGGCCATAATCACGCGCGGCATCAATTTATCCTGCGCATAACCACGGGCCGCCTCACGGATCATCCGCTCTTCGTCGCTCAACTGCGTTTCGAGCAGAAGCGGGTCCTGCCAATCAAAAGTCTGTTTGCTCATAATATTAGTCTACCATCATCAATTATTGACCGCGTAGGCAAATGGGTGCCGCGCGCTTCCTCCCATCGAGGTTTGCGCTGTTGATAAAGCGCAAACCACGGAAAGAATAGCCTCAGCACCGCATTTTCGGCCAAAATTTTGGCCGATTACCGATCAATAATGGCTAGATCAACTCAAGCGCGATGCTGGTCGCCTCGCCGCCACCAATACACAGGCTGGCCACGCCGCGTTTGCCGCCCGTCTGTTTCAGGGCGCTAATCAAGGTTACGAGAATTCGCGCACCGGAGGCACCGATCGGATGCCCCAGCGCGATTGCCCCGCCATGAATATTCACCTTTTCGGCCGGAATATCATGCTCGCGCATCGCCGCCAGCGGCACCACCGAGAATGCTTCGTTGATCTCGAACAGATCGACGTCGTTCACCGACCAGCCAACCTTATCCAGAACTGTCTTGATTGACGCGACCGGTGCTGTTGTGAACCATTCCGGCGCTTGCGCATGGGTCGAATGGGCGAGAATGCGCGCAACGGGTTTTGCGCCTTTAGCCTCAGCGGTTGATTGGCGCATCAATACCACTGCCGCCGCGCCGTCAGAAATTGCCGAGGCATTCCCCGCCGTCACGGTCCCGTCTTTTTCAAATGCGGCACGCAGGCTTGGGATTTTCGCAGCGTCAACAACGCCCGGCTTTTCATCGTCAGAAACCGTGACAACACCTTTTCGGGTTTTGACCTCAACCGGAATGATTTCATCCGCAAAGGAACCATTTTTAATCGCTTCCTGCGCGCGTGTAACCGACCGCATCGAATATTCGTCTTGCTGCTCGCGGGAGAATTCTTTTTCACGGGCGCAAAGCTCTGCGAAAACACCCATGGCCTTGCCCGGATCATACGCATCCTCTAGCCCGTCGATCGCCATATGGTCATAGACGACGCCCGCACCATATTTGATCCCTGTACGGCCATTTGGCAAAAGATGCGGCGCATTGGTCATGGACTCCATCCCGCCGGCGACGACTATCTCTGATGATCCTGCCAAGATCGCATCATGGCCCATCATCACGGCTTTCATGCCTGAGCCGCACATTTTATTGACGGTCGTACAACCCGCTGCTTGCGGAATACCTGCGGCGAGCGCAGCCTGACGCGCGGGTGCCTGTCCAAGACCGGCAGGAAGCACGCAACCCATGATGACTTCGGCAACTTCATCTGCCTTTACCGCACCACGCTCTAGCGCAGCGTCGATTGCGCGCGCGCCAAGTTCTGTTGTCTTTACGCCCGTGAAAGCGCCCAGGAAATTACCGATTGGGGTCCGGGCCATGCCAGCGATAACGATAGGGTCTGATTGGGTCATTTTACGCTCTTTCCAAGTCTGGTTACGCCGCGCGGGGTCGCAGCACGTTGCGGCCAAACTACAGCGCCCAAGCCCCCGCCTCAACACACAAAAAATTGTGGCGCGCGATCAATTCGCACGCCACCGGTTGATTTGGCTAGTCATGAATTTCCTAGATTGCCTAACCCTTGCGTGAAGCCGCGCCAATCGCACTAATGCCCGCTAGAACAAGCCCTGCCCCAACCTGCACCAAGAGATCATACGAAACTTTATATGCGAGTTTTCCGACCTGTCCGATCTGCTCGTCGAGACGCGTCTCCATCCCAAACAAGGTAACCGCATTCAGGACTAAATCCCGATATTGCTGCAACAAGGAACCATCTTTCAGCTCAACGCCGAGAACCAGTTGAACAAGGCTTAAAGCGGCCAAAATTTGCAAGACAGTGAACGCAAAAGAAACCAAAACAAGCGCGATTCCCCAAAAGCCCATCCGCCCTCCATAGGCGAATAACAAAAGCAGGTGGAACAAGATCGAGATGGAAAAAATTATTCGAATGTACCAATTCGAAAATTGAGAAAATTCGACCTGCATCGCACCGACAAAGATCAACCCCGCGAAAAACGCAACGATCAGTGGACCAAATATTTGGAAGCCAATATTCACCACACCCGAACGGACCGAACTATCGAGCCCACGGTGCGTGCCTAACAGAAGATCTTCTCGCGGTCCCGCGCCAGCAAACCCAATCGCGCGAGACAATAGTTGTTGGTACATGATACCCCCTCCATCATAACAATGACCGGCGGATTACATGCCCTCAAGGCCCCAAGGCTCCGCCCCCGAAGCATAGTTAATCAATTTTATTCGGGGGCGCGCAAGGGTTTAAGTTTTCTACGTGAAAATTCTTACTCAGCTTTTTTCTTTTCAATGACTTCCATCGCCAGGCGATCTGCGACTGCGCCGGTTGGCGCGTTTTCCGCATCTGCGCGCTTGAAGATTTCAGTCAATGTATCGCCGATTTTATCGATCCGGCGGTTCATCTCGTCATTGGTCCAGGTACCCAGAATCTCGAGACCAACGCTGATGACACCAGCCGCATTAATCACATAATCCGGGCAATATAGGATGCCGCGCGCGCGAAGCGCCTCGTCCATATCCGGCGTTTTTAATTGATTGTTGGCCGCACCGGCGATGACTTTCGCCTTGATCTGGTCGATCGTATCGACATTGATCGAACCGCCCAGCGCGCAAGGTGAGAAAATATCCACATCTGCGGCGATTGCGTCTTCAGGCGAAACTGCCTTCGCGTCGAAACGTTTCACCGCCTCTGCAACGGCTGCCTCATTAACGTCCGCAACGACCAGATGTCCGCCTTCTTCATTGATCAGACGGGCAAGCTCCATACCGACGGCACCGACACCGAGAATGGATACGGTCAGACCTTTGAGCGAATCCGCGCCGAATTTTTGACGCGCCGCTGCCTGCATGCCGCGCCAGACACCCCGAGAGGTAAAGGGTGACGGATTACCGCCGACGCCCTGCGCATGAATGCCGGCCGCATATTTCGTAACTGACTGAATGGTCTTCATGTCGTCTTCCGAAACACCGGAATCTTCGGCGGTGTAATAAAGCCCATCAAGGCTGTTTACCGCATTACCAAAGGCGCGAAGCATCTCAGGACTTTTGTCTTTCTTCGGGTCCGCAAAGATCACGGCTTTCCCGCCGCCAAAAGGAATTCCGCCAAGCGCATTTTTATAGGTCATCCCGCGTGAAAGGTTTTTCACATCTTCGAGACCCGCTTCGAAGCTCGCATAAGGAAAAATGCGACACCCGCCACATGCCGGACCAAGTGTCGCGTCATGAACTGAAATAATCGCCTCGAGACCAGATTCCTTATCTGTGAAATGTACAACCTTGCTCCAGCCGTCCACCGGCAATATACGAGACTCCATTATGTCTTTCCTTTTTATGGTGCGCTCAGTCCGCCAAATTGCACGACTGACTCGTGGCTAGGTAGCGGATTTTGTGGAGCGCTTCATGTCAAATATAGGGTATTTACGCTTGACGCTTAGCATTAAATGCTAAATAGATAGCGTGTTATTGGAAGTGAACCTATGAAGCTCGACCATATCGACCACAAGATCCTGAAACACTTGCAGGAAAATGCTCGCATCACCAATGCCGAGCTTGCCGAACGTGTTGGCCTTTCGCCGACCCCATGCCTCAGGCGTCTACGCCGCCTTGAGACAGAGGGAATCATCAAAGGCTATCGCACAGAAATCAACCGCGAAGCCCTTGGCGTGAACGTCACTGTTATCATTCTCGTCAAGCTTGAACGTGAAGATGACAAGACGCTGCGCGAATTCGAAACGGCCATAAAAGACCGTGAAGAGGTGATGGAATGTTACCTCGTGACCGGGAAATTCGACTATTTCATTCGGGTTGTCGTGCCGTCTTTGGCGACTTACGAGACGTTTCTTTCTGAAACGATGCTCCGCATGCCGAATATTGCGACCGTCGAATCCAGCTTCACCCTTCGTGAAGTTGCGCGCAAAATCGTCACGCCACTACCGCAATCAATCATTCGCTAAGCTGGATTTTTCCTTTTCAAGCAACGCTGCTTTCACGCGTTGCTTGATTGCTGGCGGCCATCACGCGATTGATTTCGCCGTGTAGATCATCGGGTCTGATCGGCTTTGTGACATAGCCGTCAAAACCCATCTCCAGATATTGGTCGATCTGCTGCTGCATGGCGTGGGCGGATACCGCGATTATCGGCGTGGGAACTGCCTTACCTTGTTCTCGCTCCAGAAAACGGATCTGACGCATCGCCTCTGGCCCGTCGAGTTTCGGCATGGAAATATCCATCAAGATCAGATCGAACTCATCATCCTTAAACGCCGAGATGACGTCGAGGCCATCTTGTCCGAAATGGAGATCATGTTCCCGCGTGGTTAAAAACGCGGTCAAGACAGCCTGATTGACCGAATTGTCTTCGCCGACAAGAATTTTAAGCTTCCGCGCATCCTGGACGGTGTTTGGATCATTCGCAGGCTCGGGCAACTTATCTATTCCGACAGATGCCGTCATAACTGGCGGTGCAACCATTGAGACCGTGAATGTACTGCCGCGCCCGACTTCGGAACTGACGGAAATTTCGCCGCCCATAGCCTCAACAAGACCTTTCGCAATTGAGAGACCTAATCCCGTTCCGCCATATTTCCGTGTCGTCGTTTCATCGGCCTGCGTGAAGGGATCGAATACCTTTTCGACTTGCGCCTTGGTCATGCCGATACCGCTATCCGCGACTTTGATTTCGATGCGATGGTTCACCTTATCGGTTGCGTCGACCGTGAGCGTCACCGATCCGCTATCGGTGAACTTAACCGCATTCGAAACCAGATTGTGCATTACCTGCAAAATGCGATGACCATCACCCATGCGTTGGCAATTACCGCTGTCGCCTTCAATCACGCTGATCTTGAATTCAAGATTTTTCTCTTCAGCACGGATTGAATGAAGGTTCTCGACACGCTGAGCCAATTCCGAAAATGAAAATGGATTTTTCTCGATTGCAATTTTGTTTGCTTCGACTTTCGAGAAATCCAGCAGATCATTCAATACCGTCATCAAAGCATCGCCGGAATCGCGGATGATATCGAGCTTTTTACGTTGATCCGGCGTCAGATCGCTATCGCCAAGTGACGACGCCATACCCAAAATGCCATTCATTGGTGTACGAATTTCATGCCCCATATTGGCAAGGAAGATAGATTTCGCACTATTCGCCTGCTCCGCCTGTAATTGTTTTTCGGCCGCGCGCTCGGACGCTAACCGCAAAGACAAGCTGGATGCACGATACTCCTTAAAGGCTGCAATCAAATGGCCGAGATACATGAACTCCGCGAGAAGCAATGTCGCCGCCCCCATATGCCCCGGTTCTGCTCCGGTAATTAATGAATGAAGCGGCAAGCCGATATAATACAATAAATGAGGAATAGAGGCGGCAATAAAAGTTCGTCTTTCATGATGCATGTGCATCGAGACGTGAAGCAATGCACCACTCAGCCACAGGATCGCGAATATCTTTCCTTGTACACCCCAATACATCCACAGCATGGTTGGAAAGAATGAATAGATCGCGCTGGCCTGAACCGAAGCGACAATCAAACCTGCCCATTCGGTACGCGATATAGGACGCTTGCGATTAGGTTTGCGGAATGGGGCCCATAAATAATTGTCAACGAATTGGCTCAATGCCATAGCGGCGAACCAAACGATCGCCATTAATGGAGAAACAGCCCCCCAAAGGATGGCTGCTCCGATCGCCGCAATTAAAAAGCGGACGCTCAATTGATTTCGTCGCGCAATAGCAGTTGCGATTACCCCAGAAAGTGCTGAGGCCTTACTGTTCGCGCCTTCCTGCTCCCCAACAGGGCTGGCTTCTGTCATCCAAAACTCCGAACGGCCATTTCAACGGCCAATTTTGGAGTCCTTGTACGCGGAATTGATTAAATCTCACCTACTTTGCGCAGTTCAACATGTCCCATTTTGGAACAAGTTATGCTCTTCCTAACGCTGAAAGTCGTAAAAACTTCCCATGGACAGAATTTTCGTCAGCGCTTCCATCGCGGCGAAACTCTCTTCCATAAAGGCTGGATCTCGAAGGTCTTCCGGCAAGACATGATCGCGATAATGCGCTTTCACCCATTCCTCTAGGCGGGTGATTTGCGCGTCATCAAGAATGAAGTTCGGATTTACGGCTGCGGCCTCTTCTTCCGAAAGAACAACCCGAAGGCGGAGGCAGGCCGGCCCGCCGCCATTGCGCATCGATTCACGCACATTCTTGAAGATGACGCGATTAATCGGATTATTCTTTGAAAGGGTTTCATCGAGAAACGCCTTAACCCGCGGGTTCTCTTCGGACTCAGACGGCAACAAAAGCGCCATCTCACCGCCCGGCAGGGTCAAAAGCTGCGAATTAAACAGATAGGATTTTATGCAATCCTCAAGCGACACCGTACTCGCTTGTGCTTCGATGATTTCGACAAAGGGTGCCTTTTCGCGGATCGCAGCGTAGGCTGCATCCCGGTCCGCAAAACTTTGTTCGTGCAGGAATAATACGCGGCCATTTGCAACGCCAACAACGTCATTATGGAATGCACCAGCGTCAAGGGCTGTCGCCGATTGCTGGACAAAGACACATTGATCATCGCTCAACTTGTGGTTCCGCGCGATCGCCTCGCTGGCACGCAATTTTTGCCGCGCCGGGAATTTCTGACCATCCTCGCCATATACGAACAGGTGCACAGCTTTATCGCCATGGTTCTCGCATAAACGTCCATGATTGGCTGCGCCCTCGTCACCGAAATGCATCGCCCCCGGTAGCGGTTGATGATGCACGAAGAAATTCTCATCATCGAAAATGTGCAACAGAACTCTTGCCGTGGTGTCAGCCTCAATGGAGCGATGAAAGTTCGCCGCGAGATTTGCCGCCGTAAAATGGACCTTGCCATCGGCTGTGTCCGGCGACGGCGCTACCGTACCGGCATTGGCTGTCCACATTGGTGACGCCGCATAGCAATTTGCGAGCAATTGCGGTTCTTTATTGGCCACCTTTTCGATGATCTGTTTGTCGGTCCCCGAAAACCCAAGAGCACGAAGTGTTTTTAAATGGGGCCGATCTTGGGGCGGTAAAAAACCCTGCCCCAAGCCAAGCGACATGACCTCGCGCATTTTTGCGAGCCCCTGAAGCGCTGCCTCCCGCGGATTAGACGCGCGGCCCGCATTCGTTGCCGAAGCCAAATTTCCAAATGACAGGCCAGCATAATTATGGGTTGGGCCGATCAGGCCATCAAAATTATACTCGGAATAGGTCATTTAATACCTACCTGATCATCAGCAAGCGGAAGTAATTTTTCACCTTCCATGGACGCGACAGGAAATGCGCAATAATCCGCTGCATAGTAAGCAGATGGACGATGATTGCCCGAAGCCCCAATTCCGCCAAAGGGTGCCGCACCGGACGCCCCAGTGGTTTGACGATTCCAATTGACAATACCCGCGCGAGAAAGCTTCAGGAAGGTTTCCCACTTTGTCATGTCATCGGTCAAAATACCTGCCGAAAGGCCGAACTTGGTCTTATTTGCAAGGTCAATCGCCTCATCGAAATCATCAACACGCCAGACCTTTAAAAGCGGGCCGAAGTGCTCTTCATCCGCCACATTATCGCGACGTGTCACATCAACGATCCCGGGGCTGACAAAGGCGCTTCCGTCTTCGCGAATGCTCAAATTGCGGATAGCCTCACCGTCACCTTCAACAAGATGATCAAACGCGCGTTCAAGCCCTTCGGCGATCTTTGGCGAAATGACAGGACCCATAAAGGGCTGCGGATCATCAAAAGGTGCACCAATTCGAATACGGTCGGTCAACTTCGCCAGCGCTTCAATCGCTTTATCGCCTGCCTCGCCTTTCGGTAAAATCAAACGACGTGCGCAGGTACAGCGTTGCCCGCTAGTTAAAAATGCTGACTGAACCACCGTGAAGGCTGCGGCCTCAACATCTGCAGAATCCCACCAAATCAACGGATTATTCCCACCAAGTTCGAGGGCAAGAATGACATCAAGCCGGTCGACAAATTGCTTATGGATCGCAAGACCCGTCTTTGCGCCGCCGGTAAATAAAACCCCATCGACCTCAGCGCCGGTCAGCGCCTCGCCAGTCTCTCGGCCACCCTGGACCAGATTGACCACACCCGCAGGAACGCCAGCCTCGATCATCCGTTCCACAATGAATGCGCCTGGTCCGGGTGTCATTTCCGACGGTTTGAAAACAACCGTATTGCCGGCAATAAGCGCAGGAACGATATGACCATTTGGCAAATGCGCTGGGAAGTTATATGGCCCCAGAACAGCCATGACCCCATGTGGCTTGTGGCGAAGAACCCCGCGCGTAGCCCCGGTCGCGGTTTCTGTTTCACCAGTCCGTTCATAATAGGCGCGGATAGAGATATCGACCTTGCCAGCGACTGCTGCCGCTTCGGTTTTCGTTTCCCAAAAAGGTTTTCCGGTCTCGCGTGAAATCAACCGTGCGAGTTCCTCGCTGTCGCGTTTAATCAGATCACGATATTTTTCCATGATCGCAATGCGATCACCGAGCGGTGTCAACGCCCATGATTTAAAAGCGGCGCGTGCTGCACTTGCAGCTTCGTTGACTTCCGATTTGGTTGCGCTCTTCCCGGTCCAGATCGCCTCACCTGTCGACGGGTCAAAACTCGAAAACTCAGGACCAGAACCAATACGCCATTGGCCGTCGATTAAAATCTTGTCTGTCATTTTGTGCCTCAAAAATAATACAACGCAGGCTCATTCATGAAGTTACCACTTCACTGCACGAACCTCGTCGCCACTTTTGGTGCCGAGCGCTCTGGCAGCCTCTTCGCTAATCGTGATGGTATCGCCATCAATCGTCCCTTCGCTGCGCACCACGCGAAAGGTGGAAAGTCGTCCAGCCGATATGAGATATTGCGTCTCGGAATCGGACTTTCCAATAGATACTTTTTTGATACTGCTTTCACGTATGGTCTTGATGTCGTCAATACGCGCATCGACCAACGGGCCAGCATCGAACACATCGATATAGCCCCGGAACGCAAAACCTTCGCTCAACAGCATGTTGAACGCTGGCAACGCACTGTCATGGGGCTTGCCAAGAACATCCCGCGCCGCCTTTGGCAATAGGGCAACATAGATGGGATGACGCGGCAGCAGATCAGCAATCATCTGGTTGCCCATGGAGGAATTCGCAAGGTCCGCGTCTTCAAACTCCATATCGAAGAAAAGTCGGCCCAGAGAATCCCAAAAAGGCTGCTCGCCATTAGGGCCGCGCCAACCGCGCATTTCAGCGCATACCGGATCCGCTATCAGTTTGCGATGTTGCGCAATGAAAAGATAACGAGCCTTTGACAGGATTTTACCATATCCACCACCGCGCGCATCGGGGGACAGGAAAAGCGTACCCACCTCTGCGCAGCCGGTAAAATCATGGGTCGGTACCAATAGCCTGCGTTCAATCCGCTTTTTTAGCTGTTTTGATGCGTGTACGGTCTTGTTAATCCGATAATTTACAAACCCATAATCGAGCCCCACCGCAGAAAATACGGCAGATGTGCCGATGACTTTACCGTCTTTCTCCAAGACCATCATATAGACTTCGCCTGATGGTCGTTCGGCATTGGCCTCGAAACTCTCAACGGAAAACTCAACCCGCGGCCGCAAAGCTTCGGCGTCGGACGGCAAATTTGTCATTCCGCCACCGGATTGCTTCGCCAAGGCAAGCACTTGGTCAAAATCATCGCGGCGAACAGGCCGCATGAAGGCAAGCGACATTAGTTTTTCTCCGTTTTCTCAAAGAGGCCGGGGTTCGGAAGCTCCCCCGCAGCGATCTTGAGCAATAAAAGGGCGGATAATTTCGCACGCTCGACGAGACTATCGAGCTTTGCAAATTCTTGGGCGGAATGAATATGGGCACCGCGTACACCGAGCGTATCGATAACTGGAATGCCCGCCGCAGCGATATTATTACCGTCACAACAACCGCCCGTCGGCACCCAATCGACACCAATACCTAACTCATCACCTGCGGCGCGCAACGCGCGGAAAAACGCATCAAGTTGCGGCGTCATCGGTTTCGGCGGGCGCGTGAAGCCGCCCTCAAGTTTCGCGGAAAAACCTTCGCGGCTATCAATATCGGCGATAAGCTTATTTGCCTCGGATAACAGCCAATCGGAATCATCAGGCTGTTCTAACCGCACATTGAAACGCACCACCGCAAGGTCAGGCACAACATTGTTTGGCCCACCGCCATCAACCCGCGCGACATTGACCGTCAGCCCCTCGCGTTGCCCGGATAATCGATCGATACCAGAAATAAAATCTACCGCAGCCACAAGCGCATTGCGACCAAGATGGTGTTCGCGGCCCGCGTGAGCGCTTTTACCTTTAATGATCGCCGCAAAATTCCCGCTTCCCTTACGCGCGCCTGCGAGCGTTCCGTCCGCAAGCGCCGGTTCATAAACACAAGCGAAATGCGCACGCGATGCCGCTTCGGTAAGCATATGGGCCGAGCCTTGAGAGCCGATCTCTTCGTCGGCATTGATCAGGATCTCGTAGCCAATTTGATCCGCGAGCGGTGATTGCTCAATCGTCAGGAGCGCATAAAGCATCACCAAAAGCCCGCCCTTCATATCGGCGGCGCCGGGAGCGTTGAGCGTATCGCTATCGAGGAATGTCTCGGACTGAAACGGGTGATCGACCGGGAAAACCGTATCCATATGGCCGGTCAATAATACCCGGACCGGGGCCTGAGGGCGTTTAACCAGCCGGAGCATATCGCCAATCGGTTGTTCAACGATTTCGCCTTCGCGCGTTACGACGGGTAAAGGCCGGGATGGAATGGTCTCCACTTCTGCGCCCAGACCGCCAAAAGCGTCAGACAGGGCCGCATGCATGCGTTTCAGTCCGTCCAGATTGGTACTGCCGGAGTTTATCCCGCACCAAGCCAATAACTGTTCTGTCATTGGGGCGCGTTTGTCGTCCAGAAAGGCGAGGTCGTTCATCAGGTTGTGCGAATGGGTCATACCATGACAGCAGTAGCGAAGCCTGCAATTCCCCGCAAGTGAGGCAGGCTTGTCTGATTTCGTAATCGCTCTGTCATTCCCTCAAACTACGAAGCAGCCTATAGTTAATAAAAACAAAGGGCATTCACATAGGCGGATGTTAAAAGTAATTGAGAAATCTTTGGCGGCGTGGGCCGAAACGGCGCGCCGAATGGGGGTCGTTTTAGCGGCGCTTATCGTCGTGGCTGCCTGTTTTGCCGGTTATTACGCGGCAACGCACCTTAAAGTGAACACCGACACCAGCGCGATGCTTGATCCGGACCTACCGTTTCAGCAACGGGCCGCAGAGCTGCGCGAGGCATTTCCGCAGCTAAAAGACGACGTTATCGTCGTGATTAACGCGCCAACATTGGACGAGGCGGACGCTTTTGCCACCGATTTGCGGTCGCGCCTGTTAGAGCGCGAGGAAGACTTCACCGCAGTTTTTGCACCTGCTCAGGAGCCGTTTTTCCGGGAAAATGGCCTTCTATATCTAGACCAAGCCGAGCTTGAAGCGCGGCTAACCCAAATGTCCAAGGCTTCGGGGCTGATAGAAACCCTGATCAAAAGCCCCACGATCGGGACGCTTTTCACAACCCTGGCGGAAAACGACGCGCTCGCCGAACGCTCTGACCTCGGCAAGGAAACCCTTGAACAGCTTTATGCCGAGCTTGCTGAGGTAGTCGAAGCCAGCGCCAATCAAGAACGGCGGCCTTTTTCATGGATGGGCGCACTCGACGCCGGTCAGCGCGAAGGTGAAACCTATACGCGCCTCGTTTACGCCACCCCGGCGCTCGATTATACGCGCCTTCAGCCTGCCAAAGCGGCGATCAATGTCCTCCGTGCAGAAACATTAGCATTGGGTGAAAAATATGGCGGCCGCGTCGATACCTACATAACGGGCGACCCTGCTCTTCGGCTTGAAGAGCTAGAGGCGGTTACCACGGGGATCGGCCTTTCGATGCTGCTCTCTTTGATACTCGTCAGCTTGCTTTTGTTGCTGTGTTACCGCTCGATTGCGATGGCTGCCCTTACCCTTATCGGATTGGTAATTACCCTTGTTTTTACCTCCGCTTTTGCCGCCGCATTCGTTGGCGAATTAAATTTAGTCTCTGTTGCCTTCACAGTTTTGCTTGTTGGCCTTGGTCTCGATTTTTCGATTCACCTGCTATTGCATATTCAGGAACATCGGGCGGCGGGACGAGAAAACCAATCTTCTCTTAGGCGAACAATCCACGAAGTCGGTCCTGCCCTTGCCCTTGCCGGGCCGACGACAGCCATTGCATTCCTTTCTTTTGTGCCGACCAAATTTGATGGCATCGCGCAATTGGGCATCATTGCGGGTGCAGGGGTTATCATTGCATTTCTCGTCACCGTTACCTTTGCCCCAGCCGCGCTCGCTCTATTCAAAGGGCAACCAAAACGAAAACCGACCGGCAATATCCGCAGTATTTTCGACGCGATCAGCAAGATCTCCGGCCCTGTCGCTTTGGCCACCATTGCACTCGGCTTTTTCGCTCTCTTCTTAATGCCCCAGGTCCGGTTTGACGCCGACCAAATGGCCCTGCGCAATCCAAATTCGCAATCGGTACAAGGGTTCAACCTGCTATTTGAAAACCCGGAAACCGTCCCCTACCGGCTGAGCAGTCTTACCTCGACACAGGCCGAAGCCGAAGCAATGGCCAAAGAGATCACAAAGCTCGAAACCGTCGATGCGGTCAGGCTGTTACCTGACTTCGTCCCGGACGAGCAGGACGAAAAGCTAGAGCTTATTGATTTCGGTGCTGGCACGCTCGTTTTTGCGCTTGATGCGGAACCGGGCTCGGTCGCCGGCCCCGATGCGGCCAGCGGTATTGAAACCCTGCGGCAACGGTTAGATGCAGCCTATAGCGAAGGGTCAGGTGCGCGTCTGTCGGCAGCATTAGCGGATTTGAACGGCCGGGAGGATTTACTTGAGGCGAATGTATTCGCGTTCTGGCCGCGATTAATTACGCAGCTTCGTACCCAGATGAATGCCGATTACATCGACATCGACACACTGCCTACGGCCCTGCGCGAGCGCTACCTCAGCAAAGGCGGAAAATGGCGCATCGACATTTTGCCGAAAAATGACGTCCGCGATTTTCGCGCACTTGATGAATTCGTCAAAGACGTCGAAGCGGTTGTCCCTGAACTTGCTGGCGGTGCCTTTCAGGCGCGCAAGGCCGGCGAGACAATCTCCGCGGCGATGTTGCAAGCAACTGGCATTGCGTTCGCGGTGATTTCGGTTTTCCTCTGGTTGCTCGTACGGAAAATCAGCACTGTGATTTTGATGCTCTTCCCACTGGCACTCGCGGCCGTCTTAACGTCGGCAACTGGTGTTCTCCTGAATATTCCATTCAATTACGCAAATGTGATCGTTCTGCCGCTCTTGATTGGGATTGGGGTCGATAGCAGCATTCACCTTGTCTTGCGCAACCAACAGGTCAAGGCGGGTGAAGGCGTATATGGAACCTCGACCCCCCGTGCGGTTTTCTTCTCGGCGCTCACTACCGTTGCGTCATTCGGAAGCTTGATGCTCTCGCCCCATCGCGGCACCGCATCCATGGGCGAGCTATTATCGATTGCAATCGCGTTTACGCTTGTCTGCACTCTTATTGTGCTTCCCGCAGCGTTTCAGTTGGAGGAACGCCAAACCAACAGGCGATTGGCTCGGGCGGCGGAGTAGTTGCCCTCGCGCAATGTTTGGCGTCGTTTTTGGTCTCCAAACGGGCCTTAACCCACTGACGGATAACAAAACTTTCATTTCGGGCCGCATCTTTGGCGTTTTGGTGCTGGATTTCAGCCATAATCGTCCCATATTGATCAAACTTGCCTGAGGCGAAGTCTCGCCGGTTACAATTCTGAGGTTCCGACTATGTTCATGTCCCGTGTTCGCGTTTTCGCCGCACTGCTTGCCGCATCTGCTGTGTCACCAGCAATTGCGCAGGAAACCCAGCCCCCTGCGGAAGTGGAAGTTAGTGCCGTCGATGGTGCGGTTGATTTCGCTAAAAACCTGACGGCGAACGCGACCGCAGTCCTGACCGACGAAACAAAAAGCGAAGACGAAAAGCTCGAAGCCTTTCGTGGTGTCCTGGCGGACGGCATGGCGCTCGATATTATTGGCAAGTTCATGCTCGGCGATACGCGCAAATCCATGAGCGACGATCAGCTCTCTCGATATGACGAAATCTTCCCGCAATATATTACAAAGCTTTATGCCGAACAGTTTCAGGAAATTGTCGGTAAACCGTTAGAGGTTGTCGAAGCCAAAGAACTGGGTGCGCGTGACGTGATCGTACGTACGAAATTCGACCGCAAGGAAGGCTCACCGATTATGGTTGACTGGCGCGTTCGCAAATTGCGCTCTGGCGATCGCAAAGCCATCGACATCATCGTTTCCGGTGTCTCGATCATGCTGGTCAAACGAGAGGAATTTTCGTCTTTCGTCGCGACCAATGGCGTGGATGAATTGCTTGGCCGCCTCGAAAGTGAAGCGGCTTAAGCGACCTGTCGAGCGCGTATTCTACTGCAATACAATTTAGCTTTTCCGTTCAAAGACGAAATCGGCTGCACCTTTGAGCGGCTCTGCTGGCGCGCCAAAACGGTCAAGATGTGCTTTGCACCGATCGACTAACTCAGCGGCCTTGGCTTTTGCGCCATCCATACCCATCAGTTTGATGAAAGTCGCTTTGTCCATCTCGGCGTCCTGCCCCGCGGGCTTGCCAAGGGTTTCTGCGTCTGCGGTCGCATCAAGAATATCATCGACGATCTGAAAGGCGAGACCGAGATCTTCTGCGTAGGCGCTTAGGGCGGCAACTTCACCCTCGCTGGCACCGCCAACAATGCCCCCGCCCACAGCTGAGAACCGGATAAGCGCGCCGGTTTTTAAGCGCTGAAGTTCGGTCACGCCCTCAAGGTCAAAATCCTTTTGCTCAGCATAGATATCGATCATCTGACCACCCACCATGCCGATTTTTCCGGACGCACGCGCTAGTTCGAGCGCAATCGCGCAGCGAATATTCCCGTCTGGATGCGTGTCTGCTTCCGCAAGAATTTCAAATGCCTGGGTCAGTAACGCATCCCCCGCAAGGATCGCGGTCGCATCATCGAACTTTTTGTGAACCGAAGGCCGCCCGCGGCGCAGGTCACTATCATCCATCGCCGGCAAATCATCATGGATGAGGCTATAGCAATGGATCATTTCCACCGCGCACCCGACGCGGATTGATCGTTCGCGCGGCGTGTCAAACATATCCGCCGCCGCAATCGCCAAAAACGGACGCAGCCTTTTGCCGCCATCAAGCGCGCCCCAGCGCATGGCGTCGACCACACGGCCCAGCGGGCCATCCCGTTGCGGCAGGAATTCGTCAAGCGCCGTCTCGACCAGTGTTGCCGTTTCTTTGATAGTCTCTGAGAACGCCGTCATGTTATGCCCTTGCCGCTTGCGAATTTTGGAGGCTTGTTAGCCTGACCGCCCCAAAGCCTCAAGGCTAATGACGTGTATTCGTCAATCCGGTTCCGTCACAGTTGCGGCAGGTGCTGGCGATAAAGCCGCGCTTACCCCGTCCATTGCATTCAAGGCATATGGCTTTTTTGCTTCTCGCCCCGAGGTAACTTGCCAAAAGGTCCACGGGCCGATCTTCAGTCGGGGCCGGTGCAACATTGACCGCAAAGTCGCGCGCTGATTCGAGCTTTGCAGCAGGAAAGGCCACCGCCATTGATGGATAAGCATCGGACAACTCATAAAGCGTCATCATCAAATCACGACGCCAGCTTTCAAGGTGAACTTTAAATTGGCCGGGGTCGAATTTTCCGCTTGCGCGCATACTCGCCATTAAAAACAGATCGCCCGCTTCTATCGCGACCATACTGACATGCAGATTTCGATTGAGGCTATCGAGTAGTTGCTCGGTTACGCTGAAGCCTACAAATCGCGCGAGGAAACCATATTCCTCGACAAGGCCGGAACCAGCCTCCGATTGCATCAAGGCAACAACGAAATTGACCCCATTTTCTTGGATACCATAGACCTTTAGCGGCCCGTCTTCGCCCAATAGGTCAAGCGCGCCGAACTGGTCTTCCAGCACGCCCACAACCTTTGATAGCGGCCACCCGCCGCTTTCTCCGCCTGAAAACCGTGTAAACACAATTCCCCCCAGCCACTTAGCTATTCCCCACAAGAAGGCTACACCAGCAAAGATTGGCCGCCAAGCGGGTTATAGACCCGTGCCCCTTTGGCAACGTTCGATGAATTCTGCGTTACCTTGGGCGAGCTTCTTTTGCGCCGCAGTGCAACACGCGATATATGTCTTCAGGAATGCAGATTTAGGTGGTTGCTGGAAAGGCCGCTGCGTGAAATAAAGCATTCAAGTAATTAACGAAATCTGCCGATCCAAAATTGGTATGGCTGCGGGGGCGAGTGGTAATGACGTCAATGAACGAAGAAATTAAAGTGGTTCTTGCCCAACCGCGCGGGTTCTGTGCGGGCGTAGAACGGGCGATCGACATCGTAGAACGGGCGCTGGAGAAATTCGGCGCACCTGTCTATGTGCGGCATGAAATCGTCCACAATAAATATGTGGTCGAAACATTGCGCGCGCGCGGTGCAATTTTTGTCGAAGAGATCGACGAAATCCCAACGGGCGCAGTCACGGTTTTCTCGGCCCATGGGGTTGCGCGCAAAGTTGAAGACGGTGCGCTCGTCCGTGAGCTTGATGTGATTGATGCCACCTGCCCACTCGTTACGAAAGTCCATAAAGAAGGTCGCCGCTACGCGGAAAAAGGATATGACATCGTATTGATTGGTCATATCGGCCATCCGGAAGTTGAAGGTACACTCGGTCAAATTCCGGGTACGGTGCATGTTATTTCCGAACCTGAAGATGTCGCTGACCTCAACGTCGCTGATCCGAACCGCGTTGCCTTCGTCACGCAGACGACGCTTTCGGTGAATGACACAAAAGACGTAATCGCCGCATTGCGCGTTCGTTTCCCCGATATCGTCGGGCCTGATACGCGCGATATTTGCTACGCGACTCAAAACCGCCAGACCGCTGTTATCGCCATGGCGAAACAGGTCGACCTCTTGCTTGTGGTTGGTGCGCACAATAGTTCGAATTCGAACCGCCTGCGTGAGATCGGCGAGAATTTCGGTATCCCAAGCTATCTGATCGAAAATGCCTCCATGTTCGATCCGGCATGGCTTGAAGGCGTTAAAACCGTTGGCCTGACCGCTGGCGCGTCTGCACCAGAAACATTGGTTCAGGAAACAATTTCGCGCCTCAAAAATTACCGCAATGTCACGGTTGAAACACTTGATGGCGTTGAGGAAAACGTACACTTCAAACTGCCGAAGGAATTGGCAGATGTACCTCGCCCGAAAGACGCAATGGAAGCCTGGGCCGTCAGCAACGCCTGATCGGTAATCCTAAATCACGAAATACACTCAGAATCGTCCGGAGAATAAAAATGTCAGTATCGCTCCACCAGCAACTTCGCATCGGTGCCTATGTCATGAAGCAAACGCTGACAGGACGTAAGAAATATCCGCTCGTTCTGTTCCTTGAGCCATTGTTCCGGTGCAACCTCGCCTGCCCCGGTTGCGGCAAGATCGATTACCCTGCACCAATCCTCAACAAGCGCCTGTCTGTAAAGGAATGTCTGGATGCGGTTGACGAATGCGGTGCACCCGTTGTGGCTATCCCCGGTGGTGAGCCACTGATCCACAAAGAAATCGGCGAAATTGTCGAAGGCATTGTTGCGCGCAAAAAATTCGTTTCGCTTTGCACCAATGCTTTGCTTTTAGAAAAGAAACTTGACCTGTTTAAGCCGTCACCTTTCCTCTTTTTCTCGGTCCACCTTGATGGTCTCGAAGAAGAGCATGACCATGCGGTTGATCAGAAAGGCACGTTCAAAATTGCTGTCAAAGCGATCAAAGCGGCGCAAGAGCGCGGTTTTCAGGTCAATGTCAACGCAACGATCTTTGACAACATGACTGCAAAACAGGTTGCGGATTATCTGGATTTTGCGACCGATCTTGGCGTGAATATTTCAATCTCGCCGGGCTATGCTTATGAGCGCGCTGAAGACAAAGATCACTTCTTGTCGCGTGAAAAAACCAAGCAATTGTTCCGCGATATCTTCAAAATCGGAAAAGAGCGCGGCCGTCTTTGGAATCTATCGCACTCATCCTTGTTCCTCGACTTCCTCGCAGGCAACCAGACCTATGAATGCACCCCGTGGGGTTCGCCAACACGCAATGTCTTTGGCTGGCAAAAGCCATGTTACCTGCTTGGCGAAGGCTATGTTTCATCGTTCAAGGAATTGATGGAAACAACGGAGTGGGATCAATATGGAACGGGCAAATATGAAAAATGCGCGAACTGTATGGCGCATTGCGGCTATGAGCCCACAGCAGCCATGGACGCAGTGAAGAACCCGTTCAAGATGTTCAAAATCCCGAACATGTTCAAAATCAAAACCGAGGGCCCAATGGCACCGGAAATTGATCTTTCAAATGCTCGTCCGGCTGTCGATGTTCACGAACAGCTTGTCGAAGCCGAGATGTCAAAGATTGAGGCTGAGAAAAAAGCCAAGAAAGAGCGGGCCGAGGTCGCGGCGTAAGGCCTTCGTCGCGGCGGCGCTGTCCGCTCCTAATTTCATCAGTGCAGGGAATTGTTTTGGGTCCCGCATTGCCGCGCCGAGTGTCGCGATGATGCGGGTCGACCCATCTGGCGCAACCGCATTTAACGCCGCCGCAGGCAAGGCCCGATCAGCCGGGTCCGCGATTGCCCTAAGCGCAATAAAAGGAACGCCCTTCCGCGCTGCTGCCCTCGCCGCACCATGGCTTTCCATGTCCACGGCGACTGTTCCAAACTGTGTGCGCAATGCTTGTTTCTTCTGGGCGCTATCGATGATTTCATCCGAGCCATATAGCGACGAAACTAATGGTTCCTCGTGGCCCGCATCGCGCAAGCTCGCTTTCGCCGCTTCAAGCAATGCGTGGTCGCTCGCATAGATTGATCCGTCACCGGCAATTGTCTTGTCACCGACAATCAATTGACCCGGTTCTAAAGCAGGGTCCAACCCGCCGGAAACGCCGACAGAGATAATCGCCGCCGCTCCTTCGTCACAAAACGAACTCGCGCATTCTTCCGCGCGGGCAGCATTCGCCCCTGAAATGCCAATACGCAGCTTGTTCGACGCAACAGCCCGCTCAACGGTTTGCGCTTCCGACTTCAGCCCACAGATGACGCCAATAAAGCTCACATCTTACCCTTGTGTGCGCATGACTAATTCGGCCGCACGGTCGCCCGACCGAATAGAGCCTTCGATCGTTGCGGGCACGTCCGTATCGGTATGATCGCCCGCGAGGAACAAATTGCGATAAGCGGTTTCCGGCGCGAGGCGTTTTTTCACGCCCGCGGGTGATTGATCCGGCGTTGCGCGTTTTTCACGAATGACCCTTACACGCTCATATTCGCTATCGCCAAGATCAAGCGCAATACACACTTCGCCCCAGATCTGTGATACGACCTGATCATTGGGCATGTCATCCGTACCCAATGCATCCGACGCTGAGGTGGTGATCGAAATCACATCATCGCGGACAAAGGTCCATTGCGCCGCACTCGACACCATGCCGAGAAACGGCCCGTCGCCCAGCGTTGTTTTTGGAACAGGCCTGCCAAAACGGTAATGAATATTCAAAATACTCGCATCATCCCCCGGCGGGTCTATGTCTGGTAGTAGCTGTTTCAACCGAGACGGCGGAATTGCAAAAATTACTTTATCGCCTTCTTCAAGCGTTACGGTCTCATCAGAAAAGTTGAGACTGGTAACCGCGCCACCTTCCATCCACGCGCTTCTCAAGCGCGCACCCAGCCGCACAATACCGCCATGCTGCTCGATAAATTTTACTGCGGGATCAATAAAGGCATGGCCAAGCCCGGTCTTCGCCGTTAGCGGCACCGACGCTTGACCGCCAAGCAAGAATGTCTCGCGGATCACACGCCATAATAACTTTGCCTGACCTTTTTCTGGGGTGGTATTCAATACAGCAAGCGTCAATGGCTCCCAAAAGCGCTCATATAATGGGCTTTTCGGGTCGACCATATCGGCGACTGTTTTCTCATCATTGGCAAAAGCGATCTTCGCCGCACGCAGATAATCAATGATCTTTGTGTTCGGCACCCGCCACTTTTCGTCAAAGACCCAAAAGGGTATCGGTCCCTCGTTCAGGCGAACATTCCAGCGCTGTTTCGTCTTTACGTCTACAAATGGATAGATTGCGAATTTCGGCCCGGTTAGCGGATCGACCGAACCAATACGATCAAGGTATGACAATGATGATTTATTCCCTGACATAATCAGGTGATTGCCATTATCGATCTCTCTTTCGAGATGCTTGTCAAAGAATGTACGGCACCTGCCGCCGGCGCGGCCCGCACTATCATAGACGGTGACTTTGACATCGTTTTCGATAAGGCGAACAGCCGCCGCAAGCCCAGACAGCCCGGCACCAATAATATGTACACGGCTCATTGTTGATTATTGTCCACTAATTTCGGTGAAAAAAGCCACCGCGCCGCAATCGATAGTTTTTCGGCCTTTGTCATCTCAATGCGTGGCTGACCATTTGCCCACCCCCGCGCCGTCATTTTATCGAGGTACCGCTCATAAACGCCCATCATCAAAAGAGCGGGCTTTAAAATGCGCCAATCAAGTGATCGCAGCGCCTTTCGCGCCGCCGCGAACTTACCGCGCGCCAGATGGGCCATTTCTTCGCGCACCAACGGTAACCCCTTTGCGTCCGCGATTTGATCCGGCGTCAAAGGGCAGTCATGCTTTTCCAATAACTCCCGCGGTAAATAAATTCGTCCTTCCGCGGCATCTTCTTCAATGTCTCGAAGAATATTTGTGAGCTGCAATGCATCCCCCAGAGAGATCGAAAAATTATCTGCAATTTCGTTACGAGGTGCCCCGAAAATAGGCATGGAAAGCTGACCGACCGCCCCCGCTGCGCGCCGCGTATAGGCGAATAGCTCTTCCATCGTTGGTGCAACAATTGGTCCGGCAGCGTCCATCTCCATACCTTCGATCACCAAAAGAAATTCCTCTTTAGGCAGATCGAAAGCGCGGACATGTTCAAGTAGCGCAATGCCGGTCGGAAATTCTGGGGTGCCATTATAGAGCCGGTCGATTTCCGCGCGCCACGCCGCCAGCGCCACGCGTTTTTCACCAAGATCGCCCTCTTCATCGGCAATATCATCAACTTCACGGCAAAACGCATAAACCGCATACATCGCTTCACGTCGCTGCTTTGAGAGGATACGCATTCCCGGACCGAAGGAAGTCCGCGACCGTTTCACAGTTTCATAGGTATGCCTGCGCGCTTCTTCGAGCGTAATTGCGGTTGTCATGGATCGACGCCTTTTCCCGCAGATAAAAACCCGGACACCGCACCACGAATTGCGGCAGAGGCAAAATCGGTTTTCTTCAAGGCAACGCGCGTCGCCAAGGGGTCACCATTGCGTAACAGCGTAATCAATCGATCAGCGAGACGCACAATAATTGCTGATTCCATTGCGAGATGCTTTGACTTTATCGCCTGCGGCAATTTCCGCGCATCGACCATCAGCGCTTCGCAACTATCGAGCATGCGATCCATCACGCGGCGTAAGGCCGGCGATACGGAAGGACGATCAATATCGCTGATCGCTCCGCCCTCTTCGCGGAGCCAGTCACCCAGAATATAAACGCGGTCGAGTTCGCGGCGATCATCGCCACAATCCTGTAGGTGATTGACGACTTGTAAGACAATGCATAGGGCGTCGGAATAGCGATATGTATTCTGATCCTCACCGTGCAGATCAAGTAGGTACCGGCCAACCGGGCAAGCGGAAAGCAGGCAATAGCCGACGAGATCATCCCAGGTGTCATATCGGTTTTGTCGCGCATCCTGCACGAATGCGGCGACGAGATCGGAGCCATGTTTTGTTGTAACTTCGGTTGCGGCCATACTTTCGCGCAGGGCGTGCGCTTTTGCGAATTCTGGTCCGTAACCCGGCTCCCCTTTAAGCGCCGCGTCAAACGCCCGGAGCCGCTCAATTTTTTCGGCACCGCTCAGGGCCGGGTTATCCGCGATATCATCAATCGCACGAGCAAAATTGTAATAGGTCGCAACATGCGGCCGAAGGTGTTTTGGCAGCAGAAACGAGCCGACGGGAAAATTCTCGTCCTTCGCGCCTTTCCCGGACGGGGTTTCAGCGAGCGGTTGCGCCAAATCGCTATCAGCGGAAGATGATTCTGCTTGTGTCGTCATGGTCCGCACCTTACGGATTTTCCCGCGCAATCCAAGGCAAACTATTGTCTCAATGCGCTTTCCCCACAGGGCTTGGCGCAAAGGCCACAGACGCGTAAAGCCTATACCATTATGTTGACGATTATAGCACTTTTTGCCGGCATTGCCTGGCTCGGGCTCACGCTTTTACAGGGGAATTTCTGGCGCGCCTCAGAGCGGCTAACCGATTCGCCAGCGCCGGAAGAATGGCCCGCCGTGGTTGCAATCATCCCTGCGCGCAACGAAGCCGAGACAATTGGTGCCGTAGTCGAGGCCCACATCAAAAACGACTATCCCGGTGATTTCACGCTGATCGTCGCGAATGACAACTCCGACGACGGAACCGCAGAGCTTGCCCGCGCAAGCGGTGCCCATGAGGTGCTCGACATTCCCCCAGTGCCGGAAGGTTGGACCGGCAAATTATGGGCGGTTGAAAATGCGATCCAGCACAGCGAATTGGCCTCGCCGAACGCGAAATACGTCTTACTGACCGACGCCGATATCCAGCTTGCGCCTGATACCGTCTCTCGGCTTGTCGCTAAAGCAGAGAATGAGAATTTGGCCCTTACCTCCCTCATGGCGCGGCTAGACGCACGAGGGCCATGGGCAAGCTTTCTTATCCCTGCGTTTATCTACTTTTTTCAAAAGCTTTATCCATTCCCGCGCGCAAACGATCCGGATGATAATTTAGCAGCGGCTGCTGGTGGGTGCATGCTTGCGCGGAAAGACGCGGTCACGGCGATCGGCGGCATGGGAAAAATCCGTGATGCGTTGATTGATGATTGCACCTTCGCAAAGGCGATCAAGGACCTTTCACCATTTACAAAAATTTGGCTGGGTCTGGCGTCTGATGAAGCCGTCAGCCTGAGGGATAATCGGTCACTAAGCTCTATCTGGAATATGGTGGCACGCACGGCCTATGCGCAGCTTGCCTATTCCCCCGTGTTTCTATTCGGCACCGTGCTGGGTATGATTCTCGTTTATTTGGCGGCTCCATTGATTTTATTATCCGCGTTTTATCACTGGAATTTGTTCGCGCTTATCTTCTCCGGCATTGCCTGTGCGTTGATGGCATACACCTATTGGCCAACTTTACGGCTTTATGGTCGCGCGCCATGGGAGGCCGTTTTGCTTCCCGTTGCTGCCGGGTTATATGCAGCGATGACGTTTTCCTCCGCATTACGACACTGGCGCGGCGAAGGCGGACAATGGAAAGGCAGAAGCTACTAGTGCTTTTCTGCGTAGGCTTTTGTGACGAGAAAAACCGCGCATGGCGCTTCACGGATCAAATCGCGCGACGCACTTCCCTGAAATAAAGAACTCCAGAAATTGCGTTGATGCGATCCGGTAACAATTAAATCCGTGCCCTGCTCTTCGGCATATTCGGCAATCGCATCTGCCGGTTCACCATCAAGGATTTGACAACTTGCCGAAGGCGCAAGCCGTTTTTGCATTTCGGTGAGTTTGTCCAGACTTTCGCGTCGCGCTGCACGGTTCTGCTCAACGATTGCTTCGGAAACAACTGTTGAGTTTGCCGCCACGTCCCCTGATGTCACCGGCATTGCAGAAGTGAGCAATGGCCACGCACTTAAGACCTCAAGGGTCGCGCCATCTTTTTCCGCAAGACTATAGGCCGCTTTAATGACACCTTCCGCCAGGTCATCTTCAAGAGCGATTGCGGCAATGATTTTGTTGAACTTCACGTTACAGCCTCCATCGTTACCTATCCTTTTAATATAGGTACATTTTTGTCCAATTGCATGGGCGAAACAAAGGCCAGTCGTTCGCGCGATGTTTAGCTTAACAATCGAGCCGGGTGCCGACCATCCACATAGCCCATAAAAGGCGAACAAATTGAATAACCTAGAAGTTCCTGCGCACGTTTCGGCAGGGTTTTCGCAATGTCCGCCGGAACGGCCAAAAGCATATTCTCAAGTTGGCGCATATATCCGGCGCAATATTGCGGGGTGATCAATAACCGCGGCGCGTCGGAATTATTCGCGCCGCCCCGGTGCCATAAAGTGCCCTTTGCAATCATCAACGAACCGGCTGGCATGATCACTTTTTTCGCGTCTTCACGCGCACCGGGATCGCCCTCTCGCCGACCGGTTTTATCAAAATCCGTGTCTTCTAACGCGCCATTCACTGGTTCATCCCCCCACAGATGACTGCCGGGAATGATCTCTGTGGCACCATTATCTTCGGTCGTATCCGTAATCGCCCAAAAGCTACTCACGCCCAGCGATTGGCGCGGCCGCGGGATCGTGCAGTGAGCGTCATCAAAATGCCAAGGCTGTGCTGTTTCTCCCGGATGAAGGTTGATTGCAAGGCACGCCGATAACAGGCAATCCGTACCTAAATCAGCTTCGACAAATGCCATTGCCAGCGGATGGGTTACCAGTTCGGCAAAGACCGGTGATTTCGCCAGCATGGCATAGACCCGGTTTGAGTCGCGCCCCTCGAACTCGTTGCGCCCTCTGATGTTCTGGTTTAGGTAAGGGGATAGCGCGCCCTTGATCGTATTGATTTGCTCTTTATCAAGAACGTTTTCAATGACCGCATAGCCGTCTTGGTCAAGTTGCTCTCGCAACGCCATGAACTGATTTTCATCGACCCAATGGGCGAAAGTATCAGGCAAACCCAGATAACGCATAATGACCTCCGCTCGTATTTTTAACGAACAAGAAGCACAATTAAACCGGTTTTAGCAGTCCCTCGTCCCGCATCCAATCCAAGGTTTCTCGCAATGCGGGTTCCAGCCCAGCAGCCCGCCACCCGAGTTCCTTGGCCGCCTTCTCGCTCGAAAATGAGACCTGACGCCCTGCCAGACGAACCCCTGTTAGGGGTGCTTTGGGCGGCTTTCCCGTAACCTGCGATACAATGCCGGTATCAATGGCACCGGCGGCCAAAGCAACGGCATATGGCAGTTTGGTTTTTGGCATGTCGCGTCCGGTAATGGCCTCGATCAATTGCAGCAATTCACCCATCAGTGTATTTGCGCCACCGAGAATGTAACGCTGACCACGTCTGCCGCGATCGCGAACCGCGATCAAGCCTTCTGCAAGGCTATTTAGCGGTACAAAATTCAATACACAATCAATATAGGCCGGGGTCTGACCATTCGCAAAATCCAGAATCATCCGGGTCGGTGGGGTCAGCCCAATATCACCAGCACCAATAGGCTCTGTGGGAATAGCAATGACGGCATCAACCCCGTCAGCGACCGCCCCTTCGATAGCCCGTTCAGCCAATAGCTTCGAGCGCGGATATGCGCCGAGCATTGAATTGGCCTCTAATCGCTGTTCTTCATTAGCTGTAGATCGCCCGATTGGGGTTTCCCGCCCTACCAATGTGGTCAAGCTGGAGCAATGAACAAGCTTCACGTTACCCGCGTTTTTTACCGCAGCAATAACGTTCTGCGTACCCTGATGATTGACCTGATCAAAGATTTTTCGGTCGCGCGCCCAAAGCTGTGCATTACCTGCTAGATGAAAGACACTTGATACGCTGTCCAAGGCATTAGCGAGATCGCTCGGCTCGAGAATTGATCCTTGAATATCATCTGGATGACTGGGGGGCGCGAGATCAAAGCTTCGTACACGCTCGCCATTTTCGCGCAGCATGGCGACCAGCACTTTACCGACGAAGCCCGCGCCACCTGTAACTAATGTAAATTCTGTCACGCGCCCTCACGGCATATTAGCAATCCCGAATCGGTCACCGAACCAAGCACCAATCCTTGCGGCAGGCTGATTGCCACGGTCGCGGCGCTATATTTCGAACCATCAGGATCATCAAACAATATTGCGACATTCCCCGTATCCGGGTCCGCTTTAACAATGCGTGAAGGCGCGCGGCCTAATCCAAGCTTTCTGTTCAAAGCAAGTTTGAACATGTTCGGATGAAGCGCCGCGACGATGCCGCCATCGGACGCTATCGAAAGGTTATCCGGACCACCCGGAACCTCAATGCGTCCGGCCTCGGATATAGTGCCGTTTTCGGTCCGCGACAGCAATAAAAGCGCTTGTTCGCGCGTTGCGGCCAGCGCGACGTCGCCCGTATCCGTCACCGCTATTCCGTTAGCAAACCGTGCTTTTTTAAAAACATGTTCAGTACCATTGGCGATACCGCTACTTGCGAGATTGAAAAGGTTTTCTATCCCGCCCTGCCAACCACATGACGCATGATCGAACGATGTAAATATCTCTCCGTCAGCGGCGACAACATTGTTTGCTGAACAAGGCGCTTCGGACGCAACGCCGACAAACACCTCGCCATTCGCACCAAGACGTTGCAGCTTTGGCGTCATGCGCCATTTGCGTCCGTCTTTCGCATAAGTTCGGTTGATGAAAATCAGTTCTCTATTCGCCGCATCATAAGTCATGCCATGGGGGCGCAACCCGCCGGAAAATTCATGCGGCAACGCGAGCGGCGTCAATTTCAAAGCGTCGCCAACTGGCTCAAATAACTGACCTAAACCGATCGCATAAATACCGCCGCTCGGCGGATGATCATCCGTTTTCTTCTTCGCCGCCTTTTCCGTAGCGCGCCGATCATAAGCAGCGATGAATATACGGTTATGGGCCTGATCCCACACAAGATCCTCGGCACCTAACACGGCCTTGCCGGTTGAGGCGTCAACGAGCGGTAATCGATAACATTGATCTAGTGCGAATTGCGGGGCTTCGATGTCCGGACCACTACAGGCCGCCAAACTCAGGCAAAATCCAGCGATAAGCGAGTTTTTCACCTGATTCATGACGCGCCCCTATCATCAATCGGCCTTCGGTCCCGGCCGTTCATATCCCCATTTTTCGATGAAATAGCCCAGACGCGCCTCTACTTTGGCAGCTGCCTCATCGGAATATCCGAAATCATTCTTCTTGAAGGTCGAGACGGATGCAAGATAGTTCTCAAAGTGCGGTTTGGCCGCTGAAAATCCCGGCAAATCGAGCGCATTATAGATCTTTTCGATCGAATCAATTGGCGCTGTATCCAGTTCGTCATAGCGTAGCTCGACCAACTGTTCCTCGGAGACTTCCTCCGCATCTTTTTCGTAGGCGCGCATAACGCGGTCATACACGCTCAATATCGTCTCATCGATATCCACATGATCGTAGCTTTGCAGCGCGAGTTCTTTAAACAATTTTTTATAAAAATTCCGCATAGAGACAAAAACGTCATACGGATTACGATGAATGTGAATAAACTTGGCCGTCGGGAACATCTCGCGCAGCATCGCAAATCGGCCCGTATAGACCGGGTTCTTGATTAATAGCGGGCGTCGCTCCTGATGGAGGTAAAGTTTTCGGAGGAAATAAGAAAACTGTTTACGCCAACCGCGAATTTCTGCGTTTGAGCACCCCTCGAAAAACAGGCCGCGTTCGACGTTTTCCTTGAATGCGCGCGGAAAATAAATGCCGTGATAAAACGACACGTCAGACATGTTCGCAATGGCAATTTCATCTTCTTGCGGACTGGTCGGGGTCACCGGAATATTATCGATATAACGATGTTCCGGCAGTGCTTTTTCGAGCATGGGCTGAAACGCTTTTGCGATACCAAACAGATCCCACGGCAGCCCCGTCGCCACCGGCGGCACGTAGCCCCATTCTCCGCTTTGGCACATCACATTGTAAAGATGGGTCGTACCGGATCTCCAATGCCCAAGAATGAATACCGGAGGTGGCATCTCATCGAGTGATGGGATCCGGCTTTCCATAATCAATTTTTCAGCGGTTGAAATTGGCCATCGACCAATCGCCGCGCCGCCGATTGCCAAACTGTCAATCAGGTTGCTCGGCATTCCCGATCGCCCGATTACAGTTGCCAGCGTACCAAGATTTGCGCCGCTTAACGGATGCGCCATGGAACCTCTCGACCTTTACCCTGTTCAATCAAATCAGGGGCATAGCGCAGTCTGCACGCAATCGCCAGAATCCGTCGCAAAAAGCGAAAAATAAATCACTGGGATTGCTACGATTTTGGCCTTAAATCTGCCACTTGGCAGCACTAGATTAACCATGCCGTGACAGGCTGCCGCAAAGCGTGTCCAGCAAGAAAACAAAAGTGATCGCCTGGTGCGGCAGTCGAGCGAGAGAAAGTTGCGTAGAAAACGGCAAAGCATTGTAATTTCAACCATTTCGTCGGCGCTTTTACTAGCGGCCGCAAGCCATGGTCATGCCGCCGAAAGCTATAGCGCTAAAATCGAGGGTGCACCCAACAGCGTAGGGGCGAAACTTTCGATCATTTCCGAGCTCATGAAAGGGACGCGCGAATACCCGACCGCCGCCGCATTGAGACGCGCGGCGAGACGCGACATCGACGCTTTCAACAACGCCCTCCAGTCCGCCGGTTATTACGATGCGCAGGCGAGCTTCGAACTCATCCCCGCAGAAGATGGCCAGAAGCCTCTGGTGATTTATTCGATTTCGCCCGGCCCGGCCTTTCGCGTTACTGATTATAACATCATCTTTCAAGATGACGGCACGGACCGTCCCGATACGCTGGCCGATGCGAACATAACGCCGACCGGTGCCGCCGATGGTGCGACGCTGCGCAATCAACAAGAAACGTTCCTGACTTATTTGTGGAATAATGGCTATCCGACTGCCGAGATCGTAAACCGCCGAGCGATTGCAAATTTTGAAACCGCAGAAGCCTCTGCCATTTTTGTTTTTAATAGTGGTCGAAAAGCCAGTTTTGGCGAGCCAGTTATTAGCGGGACCAAAAAAACGGACAACTCATTCCTTGCACGAATGAAAACGTGGGAGACTGGCGAGGAATTCGAACGCGCGAAAATGGCGAATTATTATGACCGCCTTCGTGAAACCGGGCTTTTCGCAACGGTCGAGGTCGAACCCGGACAAATCGGCGAAGACGGATTGACACCTATTCTTGTGGACGTCGAAGAACGCAAAAGCCGTACGATAGGTGCAGGTGTTTCCTATTCTACGACCGAAGGCCCCGGCGGCAGATTGTTTTTCGAACATCGCAACATATTCGGTCATGGCGAAAATTTAACTACGGAATTGACCGGCTCGCAGATTGAGCAATCGGTCAATGTATCGATCTCAAGACCTTTACCGCACTTCGGTGCCCGGGCTTTTGCCAGTTCCGCCTTTTTGAATGAGACTACAGACGCGTATGATGCACGGACCTTCGAAATTCTTGGCGGGCTTTCGAAAAAATGGCTGGACGGTCGGCTTGAAACGCGCGGCGCGCTCAAATTGGAAACGTCTAATGTCCGCTCCGACGATAGCGAAGACCGCACCTATTTCGTATCGACACCGCTAAGCGTATTATGGAATTCCGAAGATGATTTACTCGATCCCAAAAAAGGATTTCGCGCTAGCTGGACAGTCACGCCCTACGCAGGTTCAGAAAATTTCACGCAATCAGAGATAACAGCGCGGGGGCGGGTGAACTTCGGAAAGAATGATGTCGTTACCTTGGCAGCACGGACCGGACTGGCGGCAACCTTTGCAAATTCTTTCGATGCCCTCCCCCTCAATAAGCGCTTTTATGCGGGCGGCGCTGGTTCTGTACGCGGCTATGGCTATCAGGAAGCCGGTCCCCTTGATGAAGACCTCAACCCGATTGGTGGACGGTCCCGAATTGATGGCGCATTCGAAGCACGGGTCAAAACCATAAAGAACCTACAATTCGCAGCCTTCATCGATACGGGTTCAGTTTCGACTAATGCGGTGCCGAGCTTCAATGATGAATTCTTTTTCGGTTATGGTGCGGGCGTGCGCTATTATACGCCCATTGGCCCAATCCGCGCCGATATCGCATTTCCGATCGATAAGCGCGAAAGCGACAGCGATTTCCAAATCTATATTGCGTTGGGGCAGCCGTTCTAATGACAATGCACCCCAAAAAAATCGCCTTTATTGGCTTTGTTATTCTCGCCTTGCTCGTTGGTCTTTTACTGACGGCAATTTATGTATTTCCGAATACGGGGCCCGGGCGCGCAATTTTATCTGAATTCGCCGAAGCCCAATTGAGCAAAGCCCTCAACAGCCAATCCGACATCGGCCAAATCAAAGGCACTTTGCCCAATCATATCATCGTCACCGATGTTGTGCTCTCTGATGCCGAAGGTGATTGGCTTTTGGCAGAGGAACTCGAAATTCGGTGGAACCCTCTGGCGCTATTGCGTAAGCGGGTTTCGGTCAAAGATCTTTCATTGACGGGTGTATATCTGCTGCGAGAACCGCCAGCGGGCGACGATACTGATGACGAAGATGCACGGCAGCTTAAAACCATCAGTGATCTTCCTAAAATCGATATTGCCTCAATTCAATTGACCGATATAAACGCGAATTTCAACGGCTCGAAACAACGTATCGACGGTACAGGGGCGATCCATCTGGATGGTGCCGATATTGATATACGCCTCACCATTACGAGCGATGGCGGCAAAGACCATGCTGATATCGCGTTTCAAAAATCGCCTCGTAATGATCGGCTCTATATCGACACGACTGTTAGCGCGGAACCCGGCGGCGTCATCGCTACCCTCGCCGGATTAGAAGCCCCATTACAATTTGCAGCCAAGGGTGACAGCCCCTTGAGCGATGCAACAATCGAAGTCGCATCTGTCGCCGGCAATTATGGAGAGATCGACGCCACTTTCCGATCGGATTTCACCCGATTTTCTGGCGGGGATATCATACTTTATTTTGTACCGGGAAGCCGTCTCGTTGAGACCACAGAACTATCATCGCCTATTGATTTCACTGGCCGGTATGATGCGCGTTCTGATGGCGGTTCGCTGGCGCTAAAACGTCTATCGTCTGCGGTTGGTAATGTGGATGGTCAGATTGCCTGGAACGCCCCTGACGGTATTGTCGACGAAGTTTCCTCGAATATCACCGTCGCCTTCGCCTCTGACTATCGTACAGAAATACAGGCCTTGCTGGGTCAATCGATCAACCTAGTCTCAGTCCTCGATTGGCGGCGAAATGACTACGGCCTGATAGCGACGATTTCAGGATCGCGCGGAACTATAGAGATTGCTGATGGCGAATCTGACCTAAGCAAGAACTTTACCGGGAATGTCTCGCTATCGCTCAATCGCAATTCCGAGTTTACGCAAGCCCTTGCAAACGGATTAACCGCCAATGCCGCAATCAATGCGGATTTAGAAAACGAGATCCGGTTCACACAACTTCGCGCCGAAACCGGAGACGGTTCATCGATCACCGCAGATGGCCTTATCAATCTGAATACCAACACTATCGAAGCCGATGGTGACATTGATATTACGCCAAAATATCTTGCGTTATTTTCTAGCGGCATAAATGCCGCCGGTGACATTTCCGGATCGATGGAAGTCAACGGAACCTTCGATAGAATGACCGTGAATGCGGATATCGTATCGCCCAAACTGACGACCGATAACGGTGTGGTTCCGGCACTTACCATTACTGCCGGCCTTGCCGGTCTACCCAATTATCCCAATGGCGATATTACCGCACGCGCGACTGACGGCGGACCGCGAAAGCTCGATCTGAGCGTACGAACGTCTAACGACGGGAGCATGCGCTTTCCGACCATCTTATATGCCGGGCGCGGATTTAATCTCGGCGGCAGCGCAAACTTGGATAGCGCTCGGCGCACCATAATCCTAGACCTCGCTTATGACGGAGAGCCAGACGCAACGCCATGGCCGGGTATCAACCTGTCTGGCGACGTCACGATTGACGGTGTTCTATCGCGCGATGAGGCGCTGAATGATCTGGCGATTACGGCCACAGAGATCGCCTATAATGACATTAGGTCAACTGGTCTTTCATTAAACGCTGAAGGACCGCCCGGTGCGATATCGGTATCGTTGAATGCGGATCGTCTCTCACTGCCCTCAATGGAGCCCATCGAGAATATCGCTGCGAAAGCACAAATCGACGCGCGCGATGACATAACGATAAGCCTAAATGATTTTAGCGCCCTCGTTTTTGCGACCGATGCACGGCTAACCGCGCCGACAGTCATTACCCTCAATGAAAAAACCGAAATTCAGAATCTACGCCTCGCCTATGGTGCAAAAGGAAGCATCGCTCTTGACGGTATTCTTGAACAGACCCGTTGGCGCGCCGATTTGGCGCTCGATCAGGTCAACATTCCGAATGCCGATGGACGGGTATCAATGACGCTGGCGCTAGACACGGACAACGACATCCCAGCGCGAAGCGATTTTCGCTTGCGCTCATTGCTCCTCACCGAAGAAGAAGCCTCTATTGCGGGCAATATCGTTTGGGACGGCACCCACATACAGATATTGGACGACAAATCCGACGAACGTCTGGATATGGATATCCGATTACCGGCGAAGTTAATCCGCAAGCCGTCTGTCACTGTGGACACGACCGGCGAGATCTCAGGCAAAATCACTTATGATGGCGACATTCAAGCCATCGCCGCCTATTTGCCGCCGACACTTCAGACAATAGAGGGTTCATTATCAACGACCTTTACAATCGGCGGTGACACCGAAAATCCTCAAATTTCGGGGCGTGCGGCGCTCACCAATGGTGCCTATACAGAGATTGAAACCGGGTTCTCTCTCGCTGGTATCCGTATGGAAGCCGAAGCGGATTACACTGGGCCACAAAGCACACTGACCATCACCGGTGGCGGACATGGGGCGGAACAATCTGGTGCCGATACGATCTCTTTCAACGGCACGTTTAGCCTGGGCGAGAACTCCAATCTCGACTTTAACCTAACGGCAGACGGCGCAGAACTATCGGCCGAGCCGGTAAACAAGGTTCTTGCCAACGGCAAAATCAAGATCACCGGGCCACTCGCTAAGTTAGTGGCAAAAGGCAATATCGACATAACCGAACTCGATGCCGAGATTGTTACGCCCGAGAGTACCGGCCTTGTTGATATCGAGGTTATTGCGTATAATGACGAAAATGGTGAACCTGAGCCATTGGCACCAAAATCAGATTCTGGCCTTGAATATAATGTTTCGATCAATGCAGACGACCGGATTTTCATTCGCGGTCGCGGCCTTGAAAGCGAATGGTCTGCGGACGTAACTGCGAACAGTGATCGCGGTGAACCATTGATCTTGGGCGAATTGGACTTGCGCCGAGGCTGGCTCGATTTTTCTGGCCGCAGATTTAACTTAACGCGTGGGCAAATCGTCTTTGACCGGATCAGCCGCAACAATCCGCTACTCGATATTCGCGCAGAACTTGATACGAGCGACGGCGTAACCGCCGCCATCGTGATTTCTGGCCGTGCGACCGAACCGAACATTGCGCTAGAATCGACGCCGTCCCTGCCTTCCGAAGACGTCATGTCGCTCATCTTGTTCGGCAAACCGGCACAGAACCTTTCGGCTTTTGAATCTATTCAAACTGCTGAGGCTCTCGCCTCGCTCGGCGGTATCGGGCCATTCGGCGGCGTAGGCCTAACGGGCAAACTGCGCCAATCTGTGGGGCTAGACCTTCTCAATGTGGATATCGACCCCGAGCAAGGCGGCGGATCACTCACCGCAGGGAAATATGTTGCCGACGGGGTGTTCATTTCGGCAACCCAAAACACCGATGGCGGCAATGGCTCAGTTCGGGTTAAATATGAGGTCACAGACAATATCACCATCGAAACAGAGCTCGAACAGGATGGTGACCAGACCATTTCGGCGAACTGGGAAAAAGATTTTTAGCCTTAAATAACGGCTATAACGCATTGTATTTATATAAGAAAAACGCCGCCCCGAAGGGCGGCGCTTTTGGAAACTCGTATATGTGGGAGGATTGAATAATCCCCCACAAGCAGCCCAAACGCAAATTAACGTTTGGAAAACTGGAATGAACGACGGGCTTTTTTACGGCCGTATTTCTTCCGTTCAACAACGCGGCTATCGCGGGTCAGGAAGCCACCTTTTTTCAGAACCGAGCGAAGCGCTGGTTCGTAGTGAGTGAGCGCCTTAGCGATACCGTGGCGAACCGCACCAGCTTGTCCTGAAGGACCAGAACCAGAAACGGTGCAAACGACGTCAAACTGGGTTTCACGCTCAACAGCAACCAATGGCTGTTTGATAATCATCTGCAGAACCGCACGACCGAAATATTCTGTCTGGTCTTTACCGTTCACAGTGATTTTGCCAGCGCCTGGCTTGATCCAGACCCGAGCGACAGCAGTTTTACGCTTACCTGTTGCGTAAGAACGGCCAAGCTCATCAATTTTTGGCTCACGTAGCGTGGTTTCTTCTGGCGCTTCAACCGCACCAGCTTCAGTAGCAACGTCTTTCAGATCTTCAAGGGATGTCATGCTCATGGTCTAGACGTCTCTCTGGTTTTTAGAATTCATTGCAGCAACATCCAGCTTAACAGGTGATTGCGCTTCATGCGGATGCTCAGCACCAGTGAAAATGCGCAAATGTGTCATCTGCTTGCGGGCAAGCGGAGAGTCTTTTGGCATCATGCGCTCAACGGCTTTCATAAGAATGCGCTCAGGATATGCACCATCACGGAGCTTTTCCATTGTGCGTTCTTTGATGCCGCCCGGATAACCGGTGTGCCAGAAGAACTTCTTGTTTTTCCATTTGTTACCGGTGAAGACGACTTTGTCCGCATTCACAACAATAACATTGTCGCCACAATCAACATGCGGCGTATAGGCGGGTTTGTGTTTACCGCGAAGGCGGGTTGCGATCACCGATGCAAGGCGACCAACCACAAGGCCCTCTGCATCAATCAAGATCCAGTTTTTCTGGGCTTCCGCTTCCGCCGGTTTCATGGCGTAGGTTTTCATGTCTCTATCCTGAATTCTCACGCGGGCACCGCCCGATAAAGGGCACATCCCGCTTTGGAAGCGTGGCAGGTACCCTCAGATACCGGTTAGGTCAACACCCTTCCGATAAATTCATTGAAAACAGGCTATTATTTATGTGGCATTATAATACCACATAAATCATATCAACCACTTAGCACATTTTTTGGGAGCTTTTCAGAGGACAATTTTTTAATTGATCGCCCGCTGCCCCATTGAGCAAAAAGATACCGCATACAAAGGAGTTGAATTCAAAAGTAAATCAAAACAAGTAATATTTAAATCTACACTCATATATTACTGGTTGACCAAAGAACGATGAACAACGACCCGAAAGACGACCCTATTCTCTTTAAACGCTGGTTTGACACGATGGGCTTCAAGAGCAAGCAGGAAGCCGCAAAGGCGCTGAATGTGCATCGCAATACCATCATCAACTACGAATCCGGCCGTCTGCCGGTCCCTCACACGACGAAACTGGCCATGACGGCGTTATTTCACCGTTTGAGCCCTTGGGAATAGACTGCCTCGCGAAGAGCTAATTGAAATTTCGAGCTAATTTCGACAAGCCGATACCGTTTCAGGCTAAAAAACGCTTGAATCATGCCTAAATAGAAAGTTCCTACAATTTCAACAACGGGCGGGCTTTCAATCCAATCATGCTCACATCGCTATTCGCGTTTTTACTCGTTTCAATTGTTGTCTCATTTCTCTGTTCACTCTGGGAATCGGTCCTGCTGAGCATTTCTCCGTCCTATATGAAGGTAAAGCTCGATGCCGGAGACCAAATCGGCGAGACGCTCAGCAATTTCAAAAATAACATCGACAGGCCGCTCGCAGGTATTTTGACGCTGAATACGATCGGCCACACCGTCGGCGCGATTGGCGTTGGTCAGGAAGCCACAAAAATTTGGGCTGAAAGCAATCCGCTGATTACCGGCCTTGCCGTGCCTGCAGCGACCACGGCAGCAATCCTGATCCTTTCGGAGATCATTCCCAAAACGATTGGCGCTACAAACTGGAAGGCGCTCGCGCCCTTCACCGTACGCAGTTTGAAATTCATATTGTTCTTTCTCGCGCCGATTGTCTGGCTTTGCCAGCTAACGACGCGTGTCTTCACGCGCAACAAAGAACAGAGCATTTTTTCAAGAACCGACTTTCTGGCAATGGCGCAGATCGGTTCAGAGGAAGGCGCGCTTGATCAAGCCGAAGTCGAGTTCATCCATAACATTCTGCATTTCAAAAATTTCAAAGCGCGACAGATCATGACCCCGCGTACGGTTACGGTCTCCGCGCCGCAAACCATGACGGCACGGGAATTTTATGACCATCAGGAAGAGCTTACATTCTCGCGCGTTCCCTTGCGCGAAAGCCCTGATAGTGAGAACTTTGTTGGCTATGTTCTGAAAGACGAAATTCTTGAGCATCTGATCGACGATGATGGCGAAAAAACGCTCGCCGATTTCAAACGGAATATCGTTACCGTTCCTGAAAATTACAGTATTTTCCAGCTATTTAATGATTTTATCGAAACCCGAGATCACATTGCGCTGGTTACTGACGATTTTGGCAGTATGTCCGGCGTTGTGACGATGGAAGATGTCATCGAAACTTTGTTGGGCTCAGAGATTGTTGATGAGACAGACCAGATCGTCGACATGCAGGACATGGCAAAGAAACGCTGGCAGGATCGGCGCAAGGCGCTTCGGCGGCTGACGAGCATCACGCAAGCGTCGAAAAACAAACAAGCGCAAACCGAAAATTAACTACAGTCAGATCGGGTCGAGCGAATAGGGACTCCCCCAATATTTGCCCCTACCCGCTCTAACTGCTTAAGACCGGTATTCGTGGATCCTTAGTGGCGTCTTTTGCGCCGCGCGGCAAAGCCAAGCCCGGCTAGTCCTGCAAGGAGCAATGGCGCTGCGGTCGGCACCGGTACGGGTTCCGCTTCAAATCCATTCACATAGAACTGGCGACCATTCCCGACCTCATCAAATGCAAACCGAATAAGCTCGACGCCCGCGATCACCAACGCGACCGCTTCAGCAAACGTGTACTGAACAAATGCATTAGGGTCATTGATCGCAATCCAAAGCGTATCGACATTGTTTGAATTCAGGTCATCATGATCAGCATCCGTGAAAGAGAAATTGCTGACGGTGACCTCGGTATCGAAAGTCAAAGTCACCGCATCCCCTGCCCGAATATTGTCATCCGACGGGTCAGCACATACCGATCCCGGACCCGCAACTAAAACTTCGCAAACACCAAGTCCCGCTGGCTTCCCTTGGTCTAAGTCATCGAAATACGCAAAAAACGCACCAGCACTTAAAGACGTGAACGTCACATCTAATCCGCCGAAATTGATCGTTGTGCCGTCTGCGACACCCCGTTCATTTCCTGCGGCCTCATCCACAAAATCGAGATAGACAGCGTGCGCACTACCGGCAAAAGCCGCCAAGGTCGCCGCTAATCCGAAAACGAGTTTCTTCATAGTCTCAAACCTCCCAACGCCCCCCATCGCACCTTACTGCCGTAAGACTCGCGACCGTCGTAGTATAGCACCAATTGCCCGCTATGCGCACATTTTGTTAACCATTTTTTCCAACCGGATATTCTTTGTAGTGAGGAGTGGCAGTTTTGCTGCATGGAACATCCGTCTGTTAGGTATGGAAAACATCGCAAGTTTCCTGAATTCGCTGTAAACCCATTGAATATTAGGACAATTTTCTTCATTCCTGTATTTGCCGATCGATTGGCAGAGCCGTGCCTGCCCAAAATTCATGGCCACCAACAGGAGCATTATCTTGCGTAAAAATTGTGCTATCGCCTCTATATTCGCGTTTTCCGGGTTATTACTCATCAGCGGATGCGACCAAAAACGCGAAGAAATAGTCGAAAAACCCGTTCCAGTTGTAGATGTCGCAGTCAATTTCAGTGACGAACTCCCAGGGCTCGGTGGCGAAGCGACCGGCCTCGCCTTTTGGGACCACCCCACCCTCTCATTCAACGGCACATTGATTGTCGCGAACGATAGCGGTGTGACCTCCTATAATATGGAAGATGGGAATGCGGTTTCCCGGATTGGGGATCATAAAGCGCAAGGGCTAGCGGTCGGTTATGCGGGCTTTGGGTCACAGGCAGCAGGCTTTGTAACCTTTCTTGATACGGATGAAAGCGCGTTCCGTTTTTACGGTATCGACAATGCGTCGAGAGCCTTTATCCCGCTCGAAACCGGGCCGGAAATCAGAGGGGCCGTCCGTGGATTTTGTCTCGGTCGCGCTCCGTCAGAAAATGCGCCGACGCTTTTCGTAATTCAGAAAGCAAAGCTTCAGGTATTCAATCTTGCTGCTGGTAGCGAAGGCATCCGTGTTGCGAACGAGGCCACAATTGATACGCCGGACGATTTGGTGAGTTGTACGGTCGATGTCGATGGCACAGCCATTTTGGCAAGCACCTCTGGTGCAATATATCGCCTTACTGATGAAACGGCTTTCGACACCCCCTTCGCTGAAGGCGAAATTGCCGATGCCGGTGATATTGTCGTTCTGGCCAGTACAAGCGGCGAGGATAGCGCCATCACGGGCCAGCTTTTATTGCTCGATAAATCGACCGGTCACCTTCACGCCTTTGATCGAAATTCCGGTTTGGCGCTTGGGGTCATCTCATTCAACGACGCCAGTAATCAGCCGGCGACCGGAAACGCCAATGTGTTCAACGCGACGAGCACTAATCTCGGCGCGATCTACCGTAACGGCGTTGCTGCCTTTGGCATTGCCGATAGCGCGAATGAACCATTGGTTCGCCTCGTCCCCGGCAATAGTCTGATGAACGGGCTTTCTGTTGCGGTTGGCGACCCGATCTCCCCGCGCGGGAAATTGGCAGAAACGCCGGAAGATGGGCTTAAAATTCCGACAAATTATCAACCGGAATGATCGCGCGCACCATGCGTAACATATAGGCTGGCTGCAAAAACAAGAATTGCACCGGCCTGATGCGCCAAGCCAAGGCCAATCGGCGTTGCCGCGAGTACCGTCCAGATTCCCAATAAAATTTGTAGGCCGATCATTGCTGCCAGCATGTTCGTGCGCCGCTTGAGCGTGGAATTTCGTGCGGCGAGCCAAAACCAAAGAACGGCACCCGCAAGCAAATATGCGCCCAAGCGGTGATTAAATTGCACTGCCGCCATGGTTTCAAACAGATCGTGAAATCGCGGATGCGCCGTAAAATATCCGTCCGGGATAATTTTTCCATCCATTAAGGGCCATGTATTAAACGTGCGGCCCGCGCGTAGCCCCGCAACAAAAGCCCCCAAGATCATTTGCGCAAAGATACCAATCGACAGTGCAATCGCGCCTATACGGAGTTTTGGTTCCACCACCAGTGTTTTGACGGGCCAAAGATCCAGCGCCAACCAGAACTGCGCCGCGAATACAATTACCGCAAGCGATAGATGCGCCGCTAACCGGTACTGACTAACATCCACACGGTCGGCAAGCCCTGAGCTGACCATCCACCAACCGAGCACACCCTGTAGCCCGCCGAGTACGAACAATCCGAGCAATTTCAGCGCAAGTGGTTTTTTCACCTGACCGGTTGCCATGAAAACAACCATCGGCACCAGAAAGGCAATACCGATTAAACGACCAAGAAAGCGATGCCCCCACTCCCACCAGTAAATCGCTTTGAACTCCTGCAGAGTCATTCCGTAATTGACTTCTTCATATTCAGGAATGGTTTTGTATTTTTCGAATTCGCTGAGCCAATGCGCTTCATTCAGTGGCGGAATTGCGCCGGTGACCGGCCGCCATTCGGTAATCGACAAACCGGAATCCGTTAGCCGCGTCGCTCCGCCGACAATGATCATCAGCGCAACAAGGCCACACATGACCAATAGCCAAATCGCAATACGGCGCGCCGCCGCGGGGGATGATGCACCTGCCTGTGTCATTTCAGCGATCTCTCAGTCCTTTTCCTATTTTTTGCGAAGCAGCCAATTTGCTGCTAGATGCGTCTGCTCATGCTTTAAGACATTTAGCCTCCGCCTGCCCGCGACCCCGCGTCGCGCCAACCGGAAGCCAACGGAATTGAACCTGCGACATGCAACCGCGCGTCAAAAAACTGATCGGATTTGCCCTCTTTCTGCCCGCGCTTGCGCTCTATTTTTTTGCGGCAGCGGCGCTGGGCGAACGCATTCCCTTTAACCAATTATTGCTGGTCCCCTATTATATCATCGCTGGGGTCGCATGGGCGTTTCCGACTAAATACCTGTTGCGTTGGATGAATAGCCCGCCAAAAGATCGTTAATTTCCATAAAGGTTAAATTGGCAAGCCGATTGCATCGCCTTGGCTGAACCCGTCCAATCAGGACGGTAAGAGGCCGATATGAGTACCTTTGACAGCAAAGCGCGCACCTTCCGTCATCGTAATGAGATTAACGTCCAGTTGCGCCTTACGGGCGATCGCGAGCCAATGGCAGCGACAATTTTCGCAAGCCTTGGTGAGCGCGCATCAGATTTGTTGAACGATCAACGCGCGTTTATTCCGATACGGCTTGAGAGCGGCGACACGATTATCGTCGCGAAAAGCCAGATCGCCTCAATTTTGGAACTTCCCTCCGAAGAGCAAAAACCGGACACGAAAAGCCGCAATTTTGACGACAAAACCAATCCTCAAAGCGAGATAAGAAAGTCCGCAAAGGAGACCGGTGATCCCTACTCGCTTTTGCGTGTATCGCCTGACGCTGGGCTCGACGAAATTCGCGCGGCCTATAAAGCTCGTATAAAGGCGGTGCATCCTGATGCGCTGGCTTCACTCTGCCTTGATGAAGATATCGAAAAGGCAGCCGTGCTTGCGACCCAAAAGGTCAATTATGCCTACCGCAAAATTCTGAAAGAGCGCGAAAACACCACCGCCCGCACTGTTTAAATATTGCGCGGATCTTTTGCGTTCAGCGGGCAACCGCGCAGTCTTTTAACGCACCTTGCAATTATATTGGTTCCACTCCGGCTGATCGGCACAAAGCGGCATCGGCTGGCTGTTATGGGAAATAAGATAGGCACTCAGCCCGACCAAAAGAAATACGATCGCAATCGTAATCAGAACCCAAACGGGGATCACAGGCTCATCGTCATCATCGTTTGGAAGACCGTGTGATTTCACTGGTCCTTGAGCAAAGCGTTGTCCGTCAAAATTAGGTTTTGTGGCTGCCGTTGATTTGTTTTGTGTCTCGCTAAATTCAGGGGTTGCGACGTCGGGTACGTTAGGCTCATCGCTTTTGGCTAAGGATAAACTTTGATTATCGGCTGGAACCCCATCCGGTAATTTCACGCGCCCCATAAAATCCCCCGGCTACCCAAGAAACACTACGGCGCAGACTATAACACAGCCCGCCCAATAGACCACAACACCAAAACCACGCTCGGGCCCGGCCTATTTTTGGCGCACTACGGGACTGTAAAAATTGATCTTTTGGTGAACAGGATAATTCTAGATTAAGCGAATAAACCAGTAAGGATGTCCGGCCGCATTAACAGGGTCAACACAACCCCAGCCAACGCGCCACCCAAATGCCCCTCATGCGCAGTTCGGCCACCAGTCCCCACCATCTTGGCTGAGATCAGAATAAATAACCCGCCATAGAGAAAGGCCGGAATACCAAAAGGCACGAACAGAAAATAGATCGGCGTAAATGGCGCGAACATACAAAAGGCGAGGATCACACCAGAGACCCCATCGGACGCACCAAGAGAGCTATAATTGAGATTATCGCGATTAACGTAGAACGAGACGATACCGCTTGCGAGAATAGCGCCAAAATAGACGACCAGAAATCCATCCGTGCCGAGTGCAATTTCGACCACCGGACCGAAAATCAAAAGCGTCATCATGTTGAACAGGAGATGGAAATAATCTCCATGCAGGAATGACGACGTGAATATCCGATAATGCTGTTTCGCGTTCTTTAGCGCACCGACATTGAACAGGAAGCTCCCGACGAAACCGCGGTCAAATGAAAGGCCGTAAACGCTCGCAATTATATTTGCGATCACTAACCCATAGGTCGCCGGCGCACCTGATATTTCCATTATTATTCTCTATTTTCTTTTATCAAAGCGCGCTGACTTATTCTTCTTTCGCGAATTCCTGCGGCGTGAGGGTTTTCATTGCAAGGGCATGAACCGGCCCCGCAAGTTCTTCGCGTAATATCGAATTGACCATTCGTTGCCTAGCGACTCGGGACGCGCCTTCAAACTGCTTTGAGACAATGAGCACACGAAAATGTGACTCACCGCCCTCCCGCGCGCCTGCATGGCCGGCATGCAAATGGGATTCATCAATGACCTCGACCCGCTCAGGCTCTAGCGAGTGAATTAATTTGTTGCGGATTTTTTCTGAAACTGACATGTCCCCAGTCACACCATAAAGGGCACAAACGTCAAGATTGTGTCAAGACGCAACCCGCATCATATTAGGGCTATGACACGTAAAGAATACAAACCGCGGCTGGGATTTGACATCAGAGTTAAACCACCCGGCAGAACCAAAAAAGCGCCGGCTTGGTCGGAGCCTGGTGATCACTCATGCGCAGCTACCGACTGTGACGAAAAGGCTGCCTGTAGCCTGCCGAAATCGCCGCGGGAGCCTAGGGCCCGGATTTGGCTGTGCCTTGCTCATGCGCGGGATCATAACCGCAATTGGAACTATTTTGACGGCCTATCCGAAGACGAAGCCGCCAAAGTCCGTCAGGCCGCCCAGTATGGTGACCGACCCACGTGGTCGATGGGTAAGAATGATCGTGCCCGCGCGGCGGCGAATGCCCGTGGCCCGGCCGATGCGGATGACGCATTCGGGCTGATGGCCGAATCTGTCAAAGAGCGCGCCGAAGAACGTGGCCATTACCGCGGCGGCAAAAAACTGACCAAACTTCAAGTCGGTGCCTTTGACACGATGGCCTTACAATATAACGCCACCAGTTCCGAGATTCGGCGGCGCTATGCGGAGCTTGTGCGGCGCTTCCACCCTGATTCCAATGGTGGCGACCGTAGCGCCGAAGAACAGCTCTCAGAGGTCGTCAAAGCCCATACGATTTTGAAAAAAGCGCAGTTCGTCTAGCCTGCGCCCCCTATGGAGCGGCACCCTAGGTGCCGCTATAATCTCGCGGACGCCTTCGCGACGCCGTGTGCGCGTCAATTTGTTCGCTCTTCACAAGAGGTCAGATATGCCTTTGGCCCTTGTCAGAAGGGCCCTTTCGCGCGAGGGTCCGCGCTCGCATGTGCAAAAGATAAAGAGCATACTGTCCATGACCGTAATTTCTGATGATACTTTCCTCGAAAAGCCAGACACAATGGTGTCGGCCAAAAAGACATTTGGCGTAAATCTCGATATTGAAATTCCCGCTTTTTCCAAGCCGAACTCCTATGTTCCGCCGGTTGATGAGTCCTACCGGTTTGACCCTGAAACGACGATGGCGATTCTGGCTGGCTTTGCGCATAACCGACGCGTCATGGTTCAGGGCTTCCACGGCACCGGTAAATCAACCCATATCGAACAGGTCGCCGCGCGATTGAACTGGCCTTGCATCCGGATCAATCTCGACAGCCATGTGAGCCGGATCGACCTCATCGGTAAGGACGCCATCGTGGTTGAAAATGGCGTTCAGGTCACTGCCTTCAAAGAAGGTATTCTTCCGTGGGCGTTCCAACGACCGGTTGCACTTGTATTCGACGAGTATGATGCTGGCCGCCCGGACGTGATGTTTGTCATCCAGCGTGTTCTTGAGGCTGAAGGCAGACTGACCCTACTCGATCAAAACAAGGTCCTGACACCGAACCCCTATTTCCGGCTATTTGCGACAACCAACACAATTGGCTTGGGCGATACGACCGGGCTTTATCATGGTACCCAGCAAATCAACCAAGGTCAGATGGACCGTTGGTCGGTGGTGACAACGCTGAATTACCTCTCCCATGACGAGGAGACAGAAATTGTCATAGCCAAAGTGCCGCTTTACGATTCCGAGGAAGGTCGCAAAGCGATCGACGCAATGGTCCGTGTTGCGGACATGACGCGGAATGCGTTTATCGCTGGTGATATTTCTACTGTCATGAGCCCCCGTACCGTCATTACCTGGGCCCAGAACGCAGAAATATTCCAAAATATCGGTTACGCTTTCCGGGTTACGTTCTTGAATAAATGCGACGAACTTGAACGGCCAACGGTTGCTGAATTTTATCAGCGTGCCTTTGGCGAGGACCTGCCGGAATCTGCACCGGAAGTCAGTGTCGCCTAAAATCCTACTACACGATAAAATTAAAACGCCCGCTCGAGAGCGGGCGTTTTTTTTTGTTTATTGCTGCGGCAAGGTGTATTCGAGCGGTGCTCCCGGCCCAAGCGGAAGACCGAGCGCAACCCACGCCATCACCAGAATTAAGCCGCCGACCATCAGGAATGCTGAATATGGTAACATCGTCGCTGTCAGGCTTCCGAGGCCAAATCCTTTTTGCCAACGCTGACAGAATGTCAGGATCAATGGGAAATAGACCATCAACGGCGTGATGATATTGGTCGCGGAATCACCTACGCGATAGGTTGCCGTTGTCATTTCAGGACTAATTCCCAACAGCATCAACATCGGGATCATAACCGGTGCTAACAGCGCCCATTTTGCGCTGGCAGAACCAACGAACAGATTGACCACGCCAGTCAATAAAACAAGCAAAGCGAGTGTGATCGGCATCGGCATACCCGACGATTCGATGACATCAGCGCCTTGCACGGCGAAGATCAAGCCGAGATTTGACCACGCAAACATCGCAACGAAATGCGCAGCGGCAAATGCAAGAACAAGATAATATGCAAGATCGGCCATCGCCTCGCTCATCATACGGACAATGTCGCGATGCCCTTTAACCGTTCCCGCAGCAGCACCATAGGCCCAGCCTGTTACCAAAAACAGGACCAGAAACCCGGCCACAAGCGATTTATAGAACGGCGATAATCGCGCTTCTGGTCGCGCCGTTTCGTCAATTAGCGGTGTGCCCGGCCCGATCGTAAAGAAAAGCCACAATGCACAAACCAACAATGCTGCGATGCCTGCTCGGGCAAGGCCGCTTTTTTGTTCTTGCGTCAGCGGCTTATCGCCGTCTTTGACCATCTCACCCGCTGGCCCTTGTGGCTCATAGCCGCCCATGCGTGGCTCAATAATTTTATCTGTTACGAACCAAATGATGGGGAGAAAAATAAACGTCATCACAAAGATGAAATACCAGTTACCGGCAATATTGGCGTCCCATGCAGGAACAATCGATTCAGCCGCTGATTCGGTGATACCGAACAGCAAAGCATCAAGCTGGCCAGGCAGTAAATTCGCGGAAAAACCACCCGATACCCCCGCAAAAGCAGCGGCAATCCCCGCGATGGGATGACGCCCCGCCGCCGCAAACAGAACGCCAGCTAATGGAATGAGAACAACATAAGCGGCATCAGCGGCCAGATTGCCCACCATCGCGACCAAAGCGACCATTGGCGTCAAGAGGAATTTCGGCGCATTTCGAACCGCAGCGCGCATTGCCGTACCGAACAGGCCAGTTCGTTCAGCAACACCGGCTCCCAACATCACAACAAGCACGTAACCAAGCGGGTGGAAATGGGTGAACGTCTTCGGCATATCGACCCAAAGCCTCTGGATATTTTCTGCCGATAAAAGGCTTACGGCCTCAATGATATAGGGGTCATCCGTACCCGCCACGGTTTGCGTCGGATGCGGCGCGGACAATCCAGCTAATGCCGCAACGATACTGATCGCAACGAGAACAATGATAAGATAGAAGAAGATGAAGACCGGATCAGGCAAGCGATTGCCCGTCCGTTCGACCCATCCCAGAAAGCCCTTTTGCTGCATCGCTGCGCCAGAGGAAGCTCCGGTCATAAAATTATCTCCCTGATATTTTTGGATAATCTGACCAAATTTGCCGTGCTACGCAAATTTTCTTCGGTGATACCGCCGATTACATCCTAACAAAAATCAATGAAACCGTTCTCCTCCATCCCTGTTGGGACCACACGAGCAAGTAATGAAATGCGTATTGGAGGTACTATGTCTTTGGATAAATCGACGTTTCTGCTGAACTCGGCTGCGATAGCCGCAGGTGCTGCTCTTTTTGGCGCAACAGCAAATGCTCAAAACTATAATGGACCAACCGAAACAACCGGCCCCTATCTTTCAGGGGGATACAACTATCTCGATTTCGATGAAGACCTTGGTGGCGACGCACATGTAAGCGCCATCACAGCCCGCGCTGGCTGGCAGTTACACCCTAATTTCGGCGTCGAAGCCGACGCCAGTTTCGGCATTGATAATGGCGAGTTTGATTTTGATGGCGACGAAGATGATTTCGACCTCGACGACAACGAAGATAGTGATTTCGACGATGTTATCGCCGGTCCCGGCGATCTCGGCCTTGATTACCTGATTGGTTTTTATGGCCGCGCAACCATGCCTTTGAGTGATCGCTTCGACGTTTCCGCCCGAGCCGGTTATGCGTTCGCTGAAATCGATTCAACTGTTGCGACCGTGGGCGGCAACGAATTGGTCTTCGGCGGATCCGATGACGGTTTTGCGGTCGGTGCATCTGCGGCCTATGACCTCACTGAATCCATGGCCATCCGCGCCGATTACACCCACTATGAATTCGATACATCCAACGCCGAGAGCTTTGGAATCAATCTCGAATATAAATTCGGTGTATAACCAAAACGCATAGGCGGCTTCAATTTATGTTGCCGCCTATCACAATAGAGATACTCAAAATATACTCAGAAATCATGACAACAAGCCGGTTTTCATGGCACTATTCCCATTGATTCAATAATCGAAGGGAACACCATGAAACGCTGGCTTTTGTCTGTTGCACTTGCTGTTATTCCAGTAGTTGCGAATGCTGATGAAAATGTCCTCAAAAAAATTGATGCGAAATACGATGACACTGCGATGGTCGCCCAAAAATTGTGGGAATGGGCAGAAGTTGGTTATCAGGAAGAGCGGTCATCTGAATTATTGCAAGACCGCCTGAAAGCGGCTGGCTTCAAAATCACCAAAGGGGTCGCAGATATTCCGACTGCCTTCACCGCAGAATTTGGCACGGGCGGACCGGTAATCGGGATCCTCGCCGAGTTCGACGCCCTTCCCGGCATCAATCAGGACGCTTCACCAAACCGTTCACCTATTGACGGAAAAGCAGCAGGTCACGCATGCGGCCACAATCTGTTCGGCGCAGGCTCTTTGACGGCGGCAATCTCAATCGCTGAATGGCTTGAAGAAACCGGCACACCCGGACGCATCCGTCTATATGGCACGCCTGCCGAAGAAGGCGGCAGCGGTAAAGTTTACATGGTACGTGCCGGCCTTTTCGACGATGTAGACATTGCGCTTCATTGGCATGCGGGAGACGAGAACTCCGCCGCCGCGAGAACCACCCTCGCCAATCGATCTGCAAAATTCCGGTTTAGCGGTGTTTCCGCACATGCCGCTGGCGCACCGCACCGCGCACGCTCAGCCCTTGATGGGGTCGAAGCGTTCAACAATATGGTCAACCTGATGCGCGAGCACGTACCGCAACAATCACGTATTCACTATGTGATTACACAAGGCGGATTGGCACCGAATGTTGTGCCGGATTTCGCGGAAGTATTTTATTATGTCCGTCACCCTGACGCGGACGGCGTTGAAGCAATTTGGGAGCGTGTCGAAGATGCAGCGCGCGGTGCGGCGCTCGGCACCGGAACCGAAGTTGAATGGGAAGTTATCCACGGCAACAATCCGCTTTTGGTCAATGAAACATTGGCAAAAATGATGGACCAAAAACTCCGTGAAGTGGGTGGTATAAATTATACCCCTGCGGAGAAAAAATTCGCCAAAGAGATACGAAAATCATTTGACGACCCTCGCCTCGACTTGGGCAGCGAAAAAGAAATTCAACCCTATTCGCGCTCTCTCGGCTATGGTTCGACTGATGTCGGCGATGTTTCTTATGCGACCCCAACTGTCGGCATCCGCACGGCAACCTGGGTTCCAGGAACATCCTCGCATAGCTGGCAAGCCGTTGCCGCAAGCGGAACGTCGATCGGATATAAAGGTGCGCAAATTGCCGCAAAAGCGATGACGCTTGGTGCGATTGAGCTGTACACCAACAAAGATCTGCTGGAAGCCGCCCGCGAAGAATTCGAAGAAGCGCGTGGCGAAAACTATAAATATAAGTCGCTTCTTGGTGACCGCGAACCACCGCTTGATTATAGAAAGTAATGACAAAAAAAGGCGCGATCGCGTGCTGCGATCGCGCCCTTCCCATTTATCCTTAGCCAGCAAACCAGACTTCGCTATTTTTCCGAGTATGTTCTGTTGCGTGGGTCGGGATCCATGTAACAATTGCCGCTAGCGGCAAGCCTATTCAATGCTCCTTCGTCTGCTTCACCATTTCGTCGGTACAAGGAGGGGATAGTACCTATAAGGACTATCGAACGCCTAAATTGCCTTTAGGTCAACAACAAAACGCGTTAACCATTTTCACGATTTAACACCCTGTTAACCTTGGTTAACAAGAGGTAAATTTTCTTATATTTTCACTAATATTTTGAGCGCAAGATTGCGCGGCGGCGCAGCTTTCTAAGCCGCGTCACCACCAACACGTTGTGCAAGTGCAGCACTCATAAATCCGTCGACTGCACCATTCAAAACCGCATCTGGGTCCTGATGTTCAACTTGCGTGCGCGTATCTTTCACAAGCTGATAGGGCTGGAGCACATAAGACCGGATCTGGTGCCCCCAACCAATATCAGTTTTTGACGCCGCCTCGGCGGAGGCCGCCTCTTCGCGCTTTTGTAACTCCAGCTCATAAAGCCGAGCGCGCAACATGTTCCAAGCGGTTGCGCGGTTTTTATGCTGCGACCGCTCATTCTGGCACTGAACCACGATATTGGTCGGAATATGGGTTATCCGCACAGCAGAGTCCGTCGTGTTGACGTGCTGCCCACCAGCGCCCGAAGCGCGGAACGTATCGATCCGGCATTCGCTTTCGTTGATTTCAATATCAATTTTATCGTCGATCACGGGATAAACCCAGACGGATGCAAACGAAGTGTGACGCCGCGCATTAGAATCATAAGGCGAAATGCGCACGAGCCGGTGAACCCCCGACTCCGTCTTCATCCAGCCATAGGCGTTGTGCCCCTTAATCTGGATCGTCGCCGATTTGATGCCAGCTTCGTCACCGGGCTGCTGCTCAATCACATCAACCTTATAGCCGCGCTGTCCGGCCCAACGCACATACATTCGAAGTAACATCGACGCCCAGTCATTGGACTCTGTACCGCCGGCACCCGGATGGATTTCAACAAAGCAATCATTGCCGTCGGCTTCACCCGATAAAAGCGCTTCGATCTCGGCGTTCTGCGCTTTGTCGCGCAACGCAGTCATCAACTCCTGCGTTTCGTCGAGACTTTCCTCATCGCCTTCTTCGGTCGCCATTTCAGCGAGCGCGGTCAGGTCTTCGAGTTCACTTTCGAAATTGCCAACGGCGTTCATCTGGTTTTCAAGCGAGGTGCGCTTTTGCATCAGCGCTTGTGCCTCTTCGGGATTATCCCAAAGCGTCGGGTCTTCTGAACGAGCGTTTAGTTCGTCGAGTTCTCTTTTGGCTGCATCCCAGTCAAAGACGCCTCCTCAGCAGTTCCATCGACTGCTTAATTTCCTCAACGAGGGATTCCAATTCAGCGCGCATCTGCGCTCTCTCCTGCAAATAGTACGTGGCGCAGCAACGTATTGTTGCCGCGGTCGTTGGATATAGGGTGAATACGGCCTTCTAGTAAAGACCGTTCAAATCGTCCTGCGCATCTTCGGCCCGTGGTGCCGCACTTAGAGGATCAAGCGATAACTCGTCCCGCGTTGGGTCAGCGCCAATCACATCATCGGCTTTGAAGGCCTCAAGGATGACATTGCGATCACCACCAGTTGCCGGTCGACCCGTTTTCGCATTGACCCGAACAAGCCGCACACCAGAGGGAACCCGGAACGGGATACCGGCTTCGTCTTTTAGTGCCTCGACCATGAAGTCCGCAAAGATCGGCGCTGCGACTTTGCCGCCCGCTTCACCCTGCCCCAAAGTTTGCGGCAAATCGAAACCGACATATACGCCCGCTGCCAAATCTGGCGAGAACCCGACAAACCACGCATCTTTATAATCGTTGGTGGTGCCTGTCTTACCCGCGAGTGGCTTGTTCGTCGCACGTCGAATGGCAGAACCTGTGCCGCGAATAACAACCCCTTCGAGTAAAGATGTAACCTGATATGCCGTACGCGGATCAATGACTTGGTCCCGCGTGTCCAAAAGTTGTGGCTCTGACTGGCCGGACCAAAACTCTGCATTACAGGATGGGCAATTCCGTGTATCGCGCTTGTAGATGGTTTTGCCCGTGCGGTCCTGAATACGATCGATGAAAACTGGATCGACACTCTTGCCGCCATTTACAAACACCGAATACCCGGCCGTAATCCGCATCAGGGTTGTCTCCCCGGCTCCGAGGGAAATTGCCAATTCGCGCGGCAAGCTGTCAGACAGATTGAACTTGTTCACGTAATCGATGATGCGCCCGATGCCGAGATCTTGCGCCAGGCGCGCGGTCATCGCATTTCGTGATTGCTCAATGCCCAGCCTTAGCGTGCTCTCACCGTAATAGCGGCCCGCAATATAATTGCCCGGTTTATACCAGCTATCGAGACTTGGGGCGACGAATGGCGCATCAAGAACGATTGACGCCGGCGTATAACCGCTATCAAGCGCAACAGAATAAACAAACGGCTTGAACGTCGAGCCGGGCTGACGTTCTGCCTGAACCGCACGGTTGAACTCCGATTGCTGGAAGGAGAAACCACCGACCATCGCCACAACGCGGCCCGTGTGCGGATCAATGGCAATGAGACCACCATTAACCGCTGGTGCCTGACGCAATGCGTAGACATCTGTGCCTTCCTGAACGCGCTCTACATAAACGACGTCCCCGCGCGACAGGACCGCAGACGCAGCGGTAATCTCTTCACCCAGATCATTTGCAGAAATATATTGGCGCGCCCAAGTCAGGTGCTCGAGCGGTATCGATGCTTCTTCACCATCAGGGAAACCAATTTTTGCCGCTTCAGTATTCGCCGAAAGAACCAATGCTGGCCGCCACGGTGCCATGTCATCAGAGACCTTACGCGCATTCCGCAGCTCGTCGATCTTTTCGGAAAATACTTCCGCCCAGTCATCAGTGACGTCCATCGAGCTAATTGCGCCGCGCCACCCATGACGTTGGTCATAGGTCACGAGCCATTTTCGTAGGGCCTCACCAGCTTTTTTCTGAAGATGCGGGTCAATTGATGTCCGGACGGATAGCCCCCCATCATAAAGGGCCTCAACGCCATAGAGATCCACAATCCGCTTACGGACTTCTTCGGCAAAATATTCCATGGTCCAATCACGCGCACCAAGTGGTGGCGCGATTTGTGCGCCCAATGGCTGCGCGCGCGCTTCCTCGGCTTGATCTGGCGTGATGTGACCATCGTCGCGCAAGCGTCCGATAACCCAATTTCGACGCTCTACCGCGCGCGATTCATTATGGATCGGATGGTAATTACTCGGCCCTTTGGTAATCGCAGCAAGGTAAGCCGCTTCAGCAATTGAAAGGTCACTGAGCGATTTATCAAAATAGTTCAGGGCCGCCGCCGCTACACCATAAGAGCGATTCCCTAGATAAATCTCGTTGAGGTAAAGTTCGAGAATATGGTCTTTTGTATAGGTGCGTTCCATTTTACGCGCGATCAGCATCTCGCGCAGTTTACGCTCGATGCGCTGCTCGCTGGTCAAAAGGAAGTTTTTGGCAACCTGCTGCGTGATGGTTGAACCACCCTCAAGACGGCGGCCTCTAAGCACGTTACTGATATTCGACAATTGAGCGCGGGTAATACCGCGCAGATCAATCCCGCCATGCTCGTAGAAAGTTTTGTCTTCGGCGGATACGAATGCGTATTTCACGTGATCCGGCATCGATTCAATCGGAACAAAAAGCCGACGCTCGCGAGCGAATTCAGCGACCAGTGATCCGTCACCCGCATAAACCCGCGTCGTCACCGGCGGCGCATAATTCGCCAGCGCCTGATAATCCGGAAGATCAGCATTGAGCTTGTTCAAATACCAGGCAGAGAAACCAGCAACGCCAATTATGCCGAGCGCGCCAATGGCCAATGCAAGTCCCATTAATCTAAACACGACGCCTATCGCTCCACCATCATTGCCAGAACCGGACTTTTTAGGTTGCTTTTTTGTTGCTTCTGCCTTCGGGGTCGCACGCCGTGGCGCTGCGAGGGGCGCAGCAATTGGCGGCTCCTCCGCCTCATCCTCTTCGGTCAAAACAACGTCGCTCTCGTCGACGTCTTCATCTAGGTCGCCGAGGACCAACTCGTCTTCGTAATCTTCGGGATCGTCCTCAAACGATGCGTCTTCATCACCGAACATATCATGTTCAATCGCATCATCGGGCTCGCGCTCCCTAACATCCTCTGCCGACGCCGTGTCGTCCCAATTCGAATCGTCACGATCATGCGCAGAAGGCTCGTTCGGCCCGTTACCGTTTCGGTCGTCTTTATGATCACTCATCCGCTAATACGCCTCGGACAGGTCAAGCATTGCGCTCCCCCAATTCCGTAACGCGTCCCCTTTTACCTTCTGACGACAATATGAACGCGCCGAAGACGCGAAACCAAATATCGTTCTATCGCATAATTTCGGCAACAGCGAGGCGCAATATCCTTGCAAATCCCTCATTTTCGACAGGATTTGGCTAATTCGCAGCGCTGTTTGAAAGTCCAGCATGCCTTTGAACATATTCTTCACTGAAATATTCATCGATCGCGTCCGCGACCGCGGTCATTGTCCGCTTGCGCCAGTTTTTGGACCGCAGGTTAATTTCGTCGTGTTGGTTCGAGATAAACGCCATCTCAAGCAATACTGCAGGAACATCGGTCGCTAGCAGAACGCGCAGATCACCTTTACGGTGTGAACGGTTTAGCATTGGGGTTTTGCCAGCAAGATTATCGATCAAAATCTCTGCGAATTTCGACGACTGGGTCAGCGTTGTGTCCTGCGCCTTATCGAGCAGAATACTGCCCACCACCGGATCAAATTTGCGAAGCTCAAGGCCATAACTCGCGTAATTTCCTTCGGATTTAGCCAAGGTCGCAGAGCGCGCCGATCCTTCATTCGACAGGGTATAAACGGATGCACCGCGCAGATCGGGTTGCGCCACAGCATCAGCATGAAGTGAGATAAAGAGCTTCGCGCCTGCCTCACGGGCCAATGCTTCCCGCCGGGCGAGTTCGTCCTTCTGGCTCCGCTTGATCCGGGGATCATCATCGGACTCGCGCGTAAGAACGACTTCATATTGCCCGCGCTGTTTCAGGATTTTTGACAATTCCAACGCCGCCGCCATGGTCACCGTCTTTTCAAGCGTGCCGCCCGGCCCCGTCGCGCCGGGATAGCGTCCACCGTGTCCGGGATCGATCACAATCGTCAATTTTCGATCTGGCTTCGTCGCGGCAGGCTGTTCGACAGGTTCGCGCACCGTTTTCAACGAAGGTGCCGGCGGTACGTTGTCGTTTTCCGCCAAATTTATCGTAGGCGCTGGATCACCTTGGTCGTTTTCGGCAATGACCTGCTCAATGACAGCGCCGATATCGCCATAGACTTCAGGCAGGCTTGCTAGAAACGCAGATTTACTCGCGGTCTCCAAGTCCACAACCAACCGGTAATGTGAAACATTACCTTTAGGCTCGAGGACAAATACCTCTTTGATTTTAGCCGTTTTTTTGAATTCCAAGATAGCTTGGGTACCGTTTTCACCCTTCCGGGCAAAACCATAACGGGCAATGTGACCTTTTCCCGGCTTATAAGCGGCTTCCGATACGGATAATTCCAGCGAAGCGAAATCAATATAAAGTCGTCCCAGACCGTCATCGTCGCCCGTCACCTGATATTCAGGCGCACCGTTTATATCGAAAACCACCCGAGTCGCGTCTTTATTGGGGCCGAATCGTACATTTTTCAGCTCTGCGGCATGGGCGCTCACGCCGCCAGCAAAGAAAATCGCAAAAAGGCAAAGAACGCCGCCAGCGAACATGCTGCGCGAGCGCTGAAATAATTTAACGATTTCAATGACTAAAGCCATTACACCCATCCACACGCGCGCGCAGCTCGCTGATTGCCAGCCAATATTAACGCCGCACCTCACTAAAATCGCCCTAATCCGTAGCGGGGTTTGTAATTAGCGCAATATGATTTCGCTAGCGTTAACGGAGCATTAATATTTCGACGCCGCATATAGGGAACACTGAGTCGGTGTTAAGCATGGGTTTTCTTTTTCCCCGCACTCAGGCATTGTCAAAAAGGACTTGCGAACTGCAATCACATCAGCCAGATCAGAAAATGGCGATGAAAGTGATTTCGGAAAGCAAATTTCAGGAATTAATGCCTATATATAGGCACATTGAGAGGAATTTTTCGGAAAAGCAGGAATAATCCCCACTTTTCAGAAACTTAACGCCGGCAGCTCCGTCCGCCGGCCCGCGAAATCGGTTGATCCGAAGCGCGAGGAGCATTTGGTGCGCACAGCACCAGCAAAATTTAAAGGCGCAGCCTGCGCCACCAAGAACCGCCGGAACCTCCGGCAAGGAAACATCATTCGCTGATGACAACGAACGCCCATATCTTTTCCGACACCGCCCTGCGGGTGAGCGGGGATTTGCGCGCGTCTATGCTCCAGCGAACTAACAAAACCAATGTGCCGGCCTCGCCGCCACATTGCGGAGCTACAAAAAATGACAAAAAAGATGCTGATCGACGCGGCCCACCCGGAAGAGGTGCGCGTTGCGGTGCTCGACAACGGCAAAGTCGAAGACTTCGACTTCGAATCCGAATCTCGCAAGCCACTTAGAGGCAATATCTATCTCGCACGGGTCACCCGTGTTGAACCATCTCTCCAAGCCGCTTTCGTTGAATATGGCGGAAATCGCCATGGCTTTTTGGCGTTCAGCGAGATCCATCCGGATTATTATCAAATCCCTGTTTCTGATCGGCTGGCCCTCCAAGAGGCTGAAGCCGAAGTGGTTGAACTCGCAGCGCAGTTGGAACTGACCCAACGCGGCGATGACGACGACGATCAAGACGACGAAAAGCCAAAGAAAAAGGCTCGGTCTGCTTCCGATGATGAAGAAGCGGATGATGATGACCTCTCTTCAGATGACGGCGACGAATCGGATAGCGACGATGATCCTACGGATGAAATCGCTGAGCCTGATCGCGACGAAGAAGAGGAAGAAGAACAGGACGGCGAAGAAGACCAAGACGGCAAGGTCAAAGCTGCCAAAGAAGAAACATCTGAAGATACGCTTGAACTGACAAAAGAAGATCAAGTCCCTTCAGACGAATCCGCTTCTGACGAAAACACGGAAGGATCCACCGAAGTCACAGCGCAGGAAACTGAAAATGTTTCTGAGGAGCATTCCGACGACGGAGAAGCATCAGAAGTTTCTGCGAATGAAACTGTCGAAGCTGCGGATGACGAAGAAGTCAGCAACGACGACGCTGACGAAGCAGAAGAAAGCGACGAAGCCGAACAGGATGACGCCAGCGGCCAAAACGGAGAAAGCCGCCAGGCCCTGTTTGAGCGTTATAAAGAAGCAAAACGCAAACGCGCGAACCTCCTGCGCAATTATAAGATCCAGGAAGTTATTAAGCGCCGTCAGATCCTGTTAATTCAGGTTGTTAAAGAAGAGCGCGGCAATAAAGGTGCGGCGCTTACAACCTATATGTCTTTGGCCGGTCGTTATTGTGTATTGATGCCTAACACGGCACGTGGCGGCGGCATTTCGCGCAAAATTCCTCATTCTACGGATCGCCGCCGTTTACGCCGTGTCGTTGATAGTCTTGATGTGCCACAGGGCATGGGGCTGATTATCCGCACAGCGGGCGCGAAACGTACAAAGATCGAAATCAAACGCGACTATGATTATCTATTACGGCTTTGGGAAAACATTCGTACCCTGACGCTAAAATCGATCGCGCCCTGCCTCATCTACGAAGAAGCGAGCCTGATCAAACGCGCGATTCGCGATCTATATGACAAAGATATCTCGGAAGTTCTGGTCGAAGGCGAAGCCGGTTATCGTGAAGCCAAAGACTTCATGAAAATGCTGATGCCGAGCCACGCAAAGTTCGTGCAACCATTCAAAGATAAAGCGCCGTTATTCCTCAAACACGGTGTCGAAGCACAACTTGATGGTATGTATCAGCCGACAGTACGCCTCAAGTCTGGCGGCTATATTGTCATCAATCAGACCGAAGCGCTCATCGCAATCGACGTCAACTCCGGACGCGCCACCCGCGAACGGAATATTGAACAAACGGCGTTAAAGACGAATATCGAAGCCGCCTATGAGGCCGCGCGTCAATTCCGCCTGCGTGACCTTGCTGGCCTTGTCGTGCTTGATTTCATCGACATGGAAGAGCCGAAGAATAATCGCAAGGTTGAAAAGGCACTAAAAGATGCGGTCAAACATGACCGCGCGCGTATCCAATTGGGTCGCATCTCGAATTTTGGATTGCTCGAAATGTCGCGGCAACGTCGCCGTTCTGGCATTATTGATGGCACGACACAGTCCTGCCCGACTTGTGCCGGTGCGGGTGTTATTCGTTCCGCTGAAATGGCTGCGTTACGTATTCTGCGCGCCCTCGAAGCAGAAGCAATTTCGGGCAAAGCGGGAATTCTGTCAGCCCATGCATCGCTTGATGTCACTGTTTATGTTCTCAACAATCATCGTGACTGGTTGAAACGTATCGAAGATCATTACGGCGTTACGGTTCAAATGATTCCGAATACGGATCGTGCGGGCGATGATTACGACATCGAGAAAAGCGGCACACCGCGCGAGCGGTCGGAAGTTGCACAAGTTATTCAGGCCGATCAAACCGACATGATCGAAGCGGTGGAAGATCCCACGCATGAAGCAAGCGAGAGTGAAGAAAAGGACGGCGAGCGGAAAAAACGTCGCCGTCGTCGTCGTCGCAAGGACAAAGACACCAGCGCACAGGCCAGCGATAGCCAGTCATCAGATGCTGATGCGACGAGCGAAACCACCGACGCATCGGATGATAGTGACGAACAACAATCGAAAGACGGTGAAGAAGAACAAGGCCGCCGGCGCCGTCGACGCGGACGGCGTGGCGGACGCCGTAACCGTCGTGGCCGCAACAACGAAAATACCAGCGAGTCCAATGACGAGACCGGTGTAGCCGCGTCGTCGGACGATTCTGCAGAATCCGCTCAGGCTGAAAGTGCCCAAGCCGATGACAGCGCCGATAAAAAGTCAGACGATCAACCTGCTGAGGAACCAAAAACCACCGCCAAAGAGGCAGAGGTTGAGGTCGCGGCAGAACCGGAAGTCAAAACCAATGGCGCGCACCCACCGCAGAATGGTGCGAATGGTCACGATGGCAATCAGGACACCGTAGAGCAGAAAGAAGCCGATCCACAGACGCAAGACAGTCCAGAGGAAAGCGCTTCTAATTCAACTGAAAATGAGAAACCGAAACCCAAGAAACGGGGTTGGTGGCGACGCGGAAGCGACGCCTAGGGGATCGATGGCAGAAGCGCATGCTCACCAATCCGGCATTGCGCTTCTACCATCTCGAAATTGCCGCAAAGCGCGTTTAAACTAGGGGGGCGTGCAGAAGGAACAGGCATGTCTTCGTTTGGTGTTCGAAAAAAATCGCGAGTAAAAACAGCGCTAGCCAGTATTGCAGCAGCAATGACGGCGTTAAGTGGCCCGGTTGCAAATGCGCAGGGAATTTCTCTTCTGCGCGACGCGGAAATCGAGAAGATGCTCGATGATTATTCACGGCCGATTTTTCAGGCAGCCGGCCTCAATCCTAGTTCAATCGAAATTCTTCTCGTCAATGACCCAAACATGAATGCCTTTGCTGGCGGTCGGTATATGGGCGTAAACACCGGGATGATTACGTTCGCTGAAACGCCGAACGAATTAAAAGGCGTAATTGCCCACGAAGCAGGACACCTCGCCGGGGGGCATTCAACGCGATCCGCCGAAGCAATGGCGAATGCGGGTCGCCCGATGCTATTGGGTCTATTGCTTGCGGCTGGCGCGATTGCAGCTGGCGCACCTGAGGCCGGTATCGGCCTTATGGGCTTGGGTCAGAATGTCGGCGTTGCCAATTACCTGAAATATAGCCGCAGCCAGGAAGCGACGGCTGACCAATCATCAATTACCTATCTTGACCGCCTCGGCCAGTCGAGCAAAGGCGCAATGGAATTATGGAGCCGGGTCCGCAATTACCAAATCATCACCGGCGCGCGGATCAATCCCTATCTCCTCACCCACCCCCTCGCGAATGAACGCCTGACAGCCCTAACCGAGCGCGCAGAAAAATCACCCTATTTCGACGTTAAAGACCCACCAGAGGAAATCGCGCGCTATCGCCTTATTCAGGCGAAGATCATGGGCTTTCTTCATGATCCAAACGAAACATTAGTGAAATATCCGCTTTCGGATCAATCGGAACCTGCGCATTACGCCCGTGCGGTCGCCTATTACCGCTATTCCGACATTGAAAAAGCACTTAAAGAAGTCCGTACGCTAACCGAAAAGCGGCCCGACTACCCTTACTTCCACGAGCTTGAGGGACAAATCTTATTTGAGTATGGGCGCACGAACGAAGCCATTGCCCCGCACCAAATGGCCGTCGACCTCCTCCCCGATAACGCACTATTGCGCATCAATCTTGGGCGCGCATTATTAGCGAGCGGCGAACCGGACAAGATCAAACAAGCAGAACAAGAATTAAAACGTGCGACCATCCTTGAACGCGATAATGGTTTTGCGTGGTACGAACTCGCTCGCGCCTATAGCGAACAGGGCAACGAGGCGATGGCAAATCTTGCAACCGCCGAGTCGCGTTTCCAGGCAGGCGCGAAACAGGACGCAAATCAGTTTGCACTGCGCGCGATGAGCGGATTGAAACGCGGTTCACCGGATTGGCGACACGCGGCCGATATTGTTTTCGCGACCCAGCCCGCAGAAAGCACAACCCCGCTCCCGGCGGCAGACGATATCAGCGAAACGACGAGCGCTCCCGCGCCACTACCGGCACCGAAACCTAAAAACGAAAAGCCGGATGTGCCGGACCCCATTATCATTGAATAAGAAAACGACATTATTGTCAGATACTCACCTGTTCAGGATTTATAGGAGATAACATGCTAACGCCTACACGGATCGCAATTGGTACTGCCTTAGCTGGGGCGTTTGCACTTGGCGCGATAGTCGTTGGGTTTTCATCTGCTCAGTCAGACGAAAACGCATCGCATGCGCCGAAAGAAAAAGTCACAACCTCATTCACTGAGCAGCAGGAAGAAGAGCTGAACGCACTTATCCGCGCCTATATCCTCGAGAATCCAGACGTCATCATTGACGCGGTTAATCGCTTCGCCATGGAGCAGCGCTTAGCCGAAGAACAAAGCGCCCGTCAGGCCGCAATTGAAAATCTGCCCGCACTTCTTGACCCAGCAACAAGCTTTGTTGCCGGGAAAAACCCGGAAAAAGCCAAAGTCGCGATTATCGAAATGTATGATTATCATTGTACATATTGTAAGCGCGCGGCTGCGCCGGTGAAAAAACTGCTCGAGTCTGATGAGGATGTAAAAATCGTTTTCCGGGAGCTACCAATCCTGAAAGAAGAGTCAGATTACGCCGCGGAGATGGCGCTTGCCTCGCGAGCGCAAGGCAAGTTCCTTGACCTTCATTTCGCCTTGCTCGATACAAATGGCACGCTCAGCAAAGAACGTGTTGAATCGATTGCGCGTGCGCAAAAGCTCGATGTCGAAGAAATGAAATCCGCGATCGAATCTGAGCATATACCGGACATGGTGTCCTATAATCACGCCCTCGCCTCGGCTCTTGGTATTGATGGTACACCCGCCTTTATCATCGCTGCAGTCGATGGTAGCTATGCGGATGTTCTTGTTGGTTTCAACGAAGACGCCCTGAAAGCGAAAATTAAAGAAGCCAAAAAAGCCGCTGGCTAAACTGACTTTCCCACCTAAGGGCCTGCCAATGCAACTTATAAAGCTGGTTGCGAGCATCATTGCGCTTGCCGTTTTCGTGAACACACCAGCAATCGCGAACGATACTGAGTGGCCAGCTTACGAAGTGCCGCGCAGTATCGTACGCACCATTGCCTCGCAGAATTTAGGGCGAAGCTACGATCTCTATATAAAAATGCCTGCGCGCGTTTATTTTGCAGTTGGGGAACTGGAAACAAATCCCGGACGTGACCGGAACATGGTGGCAGATCAAATGCGTTTTGTCTCAGATTTGAAAAGCCGAAATTATGACGGCCTTGAAGTGCGCTCCGAGATCATTCCCGGCGCAACCCACAAATCCACATTCCCGATCGGTCTGACCAAGGCACTTTTCTGGATGCTCGAAGGGCCGAAACCTTAGTGGATATCTTGGCGCTTCGCGGCTTCTTTTGCTTTCCGGTAATTGCGTAATCGAAGCACAATCAATCCGGCGATCAACACAAATGAAACGCCATAGGCCGCAATGATATAAGGGGTGTGAGCACCAAACATTTATTCGTCCCCTACCGAAATATTCACCGGTCGGCTCGGCGCTCTAATGGAGCGTTTTTCGATCTGTTGTCGAAGCAGGCTCGTTCGCATTTCAAGAAACACCAGCCACGTAAACAGAGCCGTGTAAGCGATGATCATCGCAAATAACGGTAAGAGCATAGTTGGGTGAATTGTCGGCCCGTCAGCGCGTAAAATGCTCGCGGGCTGATGAAGCGAATTCCACCACTCAACCGAAAATTTTATGATCGGGATATTGATAAACCCCACAAGCGCCAAAATACGGGCGAACCGCGCAGCCCGGACCTGTTCGGGTACGGATTGCCAAATCGCCATATAGCCAAAATAGGTAAAAAGCAAAATCAGCATCGACGTCAGGCGCGCGTCCCAAACCCACCATGCGCCCCAAGTCGGCTTGCCCCAGACAGCACCGGTAAATAACGCTAAAGCCGTGAAAACAGCGCCTGGCAAAGCAGCGGAGCGCGCAGCAATATCCGCAAGTGTGTGCCGCCAGACAAAGGCAACCAAACTCATTACCGCAATAAATGAATATGCACCCATGGCCATCCACGCAGCCGGCACATGCACATACATCATTCTTACAGCTTCGCCCTGAAGGTAATCCTGCGGTGAGTAAAACAGCCCGCCGCCTAGTCCGATCAATGCGGTAACGATGAACAGCCCGAGCGAAATTGGCCCCGCAATGCGGGCCATTTCTTCAAATTTCGCAGGATTGGAAAATCGGCTCCACATAATCCACTTTCTATTCAAGACTGACGCGCAAGGCGGCGATGGTAAATCCCGGCGTCAAAACTGCCATAAACAAGCTTATAGCGCATAAAATCAAGCTTTCTGGCGTGACCAGACCGCTGCTCGCCAATACGCTTTTAGACGCGCGGACTGCAAAAACGAGGACAGGAACCGAGAACGGGACGGCTATTATCATCGCGAGCAATCCACCTGCCCGCAGACCACTTGCGAGCGCCGCCGTCATTACGGCGATAAATACCAATGCGGGCGCGCCCATGAAAAGAATGATCGCCAGAATGACGCCTTGCCCAAAACTGAGGCCGAGCATGGTCAAAAAGAACGGCGCGGTAGCAATCATCGGAACGACTGCGGTTATCATCAGAACGCAAACCTTCGCCCCCCAATAGCTGAGTAGGCTTGGTTGTTCAGCGGCGATTACCCGCAAAGATCCATCGCGTATATCGTTTTCATACAGATCTGCCGCGGAAAATTGCACCGATAATGCAATCGCCAACCAGAGCGTTGCTGGGGCCGCGATTGCGAGCGCAGAGAGCGACGGGCCAAACGCAATCGCTGACAAAGCAGTAAAGACCGCAAAGAAAAACAATGCGTAAAACCATCCGCCGCCTGAACGGAAGGCCAGAACAAAGTCACGGCGCAATATGGCGAGGAGCGCTGTCATCGGCCTAGCTCCAGCCGATCGAATTTCGAACCGAGCTCGTCATGTGTCGCTACAATCGCAATTCCGCCTTGTTCGAGATGTTTTTCAATCATCCGACCAATGACCGCCACGCCGGTCGCGTCAATGGCCGCCGCTGGTTCGTCCAGAAGCCAGATCGGTCGGTCGGCAATTGCCGCGCGCGCCAGATCAATTCGGCGGCGCTGCCCCGCTGATAATCTGCCGGTCCGTATGTCGCTAAAATGGCTTGCACCAACAAGGTCAAGCGCCTGACTTATTCGTTCGTCGCGACGCGGTTTTTCTATCCCGTATAACTGCGTCCAGAACTGAAGATTCTCTTTGGCTGTGAGCGCGAGTTTTACACTTGTTTCGTGACCGATAAACAAAGTCATTCCATCAAATGGTTTAGCACGCTTGTCCCCATCCGAATGCCATGCAAGTTCGCCCTCCGTTGGGGGTATGAGGCCTGCAAACATCGAAAGCATGCTCGACTTCCCGGACCCATTGGGGCCGAAAAGCTGAATTGCTCGCCCCGGTTTGAGCGTGAATGACACGCCGCGCACGACCGGTATGCCAGCGCGATCACACCCGACATCAGTCGCTTCCAGTGTTATCGGGTGAGCGTAAGGCTCCATTCCATGCGTTCCGGGCTGTTCTCTCGGTAAGTTAGCCCCCACATTTGGACAAGTTCCCGCCATCAGGCAAGCCGCGCGCGACAATCGGCCCGTCCCGAAGGCGTTTGTCCCGCCCCTCAGAAAGCGATAAAAACCACCTATGAAACCAATTCATCGTAACCGGCGACTAGGAATTATCGGGATCGGCGCAGTTTTGCTGGCCGGGGCAGCATGGCTCGTATTTGCTGCGCTCGAACGGAATATTTCTTATTTCTATACGCCTAGCGAGGCGGAAATCGCTGCGATACCGCCCGATACCCGCATCCGTCTTGGTGGACTGGTCGAAACCGGAAGTGTTTCTCACGGCGAAGGGCTTGAAATCGCCTTCACAGTCACCGACGGCACCGCAACGAAATCTGTCATCTATTCAGGGATTTTGCCCGACCTCTTTAGGGAGGGACAAGGCGTCATCGCCCAAGGCCGTTTCAATGCGGAGGGCGTATTCGTCGCCGAAACTATTCTGGCCAAGCATGACGAGAATTACATTCCCAAAGAGCTTGAGGGCATAAGCCACGAAGCAGATACCGGCGTTTAGCCCTTGGTTCCGTAAATTCGATCACCCGCGTCGCCGAGACCCGGCAAGATATAGCCGCGATCATTTAATTCTCGGTCGAGCGCTGCGGTGATGATCGGCACATCTGGATGTGCCGCGTTAAACGCACGGACGCCTTCTGGTGCCGCGACAAGGCACATAAACTTTAGTGCCGACGCGCCCGCATTTTTTAATTCTGTTGCGGCGGCAATGGCCGTATTTCCGGTTGCCAGCATTGGATCAACCATAATGACCTGTCGACCACCAAGGTCGTCCGGTGTTTTGAAGTAATACCGGTGTGCCTCCAATGTTTCGTGGTCACGATACATCCCGACATGACCGACCCGGGCCGAGGGTATCAAATCAAGCAGACCATCTAGCAATCCGATTCCGGCACGCAAAATGGATACAAAACAAAGTTTTTTGCCTTCTAGATAAGGCGACTTAATCGCTTCAAGCGGGGTTTCGATTTCGATATTGCCAAGCGGCAAATCCTTTGTGGCCTCACAGCCGAGCAATATGGCGACCTCTCGTATCACCTGACGAAAATGAGCTGTCGGGGTATCCTTGTTTCGCAAAATCGTCAGCTTATGCTGGATCAATGGATGATCAACGATTGTCAGGTTCTCGGTCATGAAACCTCTTTATGTTGTTCGTTCGGCTACTTTTATCGATGATCGCCCGCCACTTGTCTATTGGCCAAAAAGGGACATCCTGAAATGCTCAATGATTGGGATCATGAATTTATAGAACTTGCCTTCGCGGAAGCCAAGAAAAGTTACGATGCCGGCGGCCTGCCGATTGGGTCGGTTCTTGCGCGCGGACCGGAATTGATCGCGTCGGGCCATAATCAGCGTGTTCAAAAAGGTGACCCGATCGCGCACGGAGAAATGGATTGTCTGCGAAAAGCCGGACGACAAAAAACCTATCGCGACATGACTCTATATACGTCTCTATCGCCCTGTATGATGTGTTCGGGAACAATCGTGCAGTTCAAAATTCCTCGGGTCATCATAAATGACACCAAAAATTTTGGTGGTAATGAGAAATTTCTAGAAAAGCGCGGTATCGAAGTCATCGACACCGCGCATAAACCATCAATCGATCAAATGTCCAAATTCATCCGCGAAAATCCGGCATTGTGGAACGAGGACATAATGGAATGACTATACAATCTCGCAAATATAGTCCGTAAACGATGTACAGCTATCTTTTCCGCCGATATCCGCGGTTCCGCGACCGGCAGCTAATGCCTTCGCTACGGCGTTCTCGATGTCATCGGCGATTTCGCCTTTGCCGAGGCTATACCGCATCATCATCGCGGCCGACGCCAATGTCCCGACAGGATTGGCCTTGTCCTCGCCTGCGATATCCGGCGCAGAGCCATGGATGGGTTCGTAAAGACCGCGCGTACCATCACCGAGCGACGCAGACGGCGCAAGCCCGATTGACCCCGAGAGCACCGACGCCTCATCGCTAAGAATATCGCCGAACAGATTTTCCGTCAGCACAACATCAAAAGCAGAAGGCGATTGGATCAACTTCATCGACATGGCATCGACAAGCATGTGATCTAATTCGACATCGGAATATTCACTCGCGTGCAGCTCGTTTACCGCATTTCGCCACAAACGACTTGTCGCCAATACATTCGCTTTGTCGACAGACGTAACCCGGCCTTTACGCTTTCTGGCTGCATCAAATGCGATCCGAGCAACACGCTCGACCTCTCCGCGCGTGTACAGGCATTCGTCTGTGGCTTTGTCTTTGCCTTCTTGCCGTTTGCCGAAATACATACCGCCCGTCAGCTCACGAACGATCAGCATATCAACATCTGCCGCAATTTCGGCTTTCAGTGGTGAATGTGCCTCCATGCCCTTAGCGACTTGGATCGGGCGAAGATTTGCATAAACGGCAAGCGCGGACCGCAAAGCCAACAGCCCTTGCTCCGGACGCTTCTCCGACATATCCCATTTCGGACCGCCAACAGCGCCAAGTAGAATTGCATCAGCCTCAAGGCAAGCCGCCTTGGTTTCTTCTGGAAGTGGATCACCGCACGCGTCAATCGCCGCACCACCAAAGACAAATTCCTTAAACTCAATCGATAGGTCGTGTTTTTTGGCAACCTGCGTCAAAACTCTTCGGGCCGCATTTGCGACTTCTGGCCCAACACCGTCACCAGGAAGAAAAGCAATTTTGGCACTCATTGAACACGTTCCTCGTATTTTTCAATTTCTGGAATTTGATTGAGTAAGTGCCCAAGCGGATCAACACCGTCTAACAGACAGCGCCGTGCAAATGCTTCAACCTCAAAATCAATTGACGTCCCATTGCCAAGATCAATCTCACATTTTTCGAGATCAATCGTTAGCTCGACGCCCGGGTTTTTCAAAAGGTAAGAATGCGTCTCTTCATCAACGATTATCGGAAGCAAACCATTTTTGAGTGAATTACTTTTGAAAATATCCGCAATATCTGAACTGATGACCGCGCGAAAACCGAAGTCGGTCAAAGCCCATGGCGCGTGTTCTCGCGAAGAACCACAACCGAAATTTGACCCGGCCACCAAAATTTTATGGGTGTCTACATTCACACCATTGAGCGGCGATGAATTCAGTGGGTTACCATTTTCATCATAGCGCCAATCATAAAAAGCCGCTTGGCCCAGCCCCTCACGGGAGGTGGTCGTCAAATATCGCGCCGGAATAATTTGATCCGTATCAATATTTTTTTGGCTAATTACGACGGTTCGGGAAACAAGTGTTCCAAATGGTTCAAAGGACATTACGCACTCTCCTTTTGATCGGACAGATAGGGTCGCGGATCTGCGATCCGTCCTTCTATAGCTGAAGCCGCCGCCGTTGCCGGGCTCGCCAATACGGTTCTAACGCCCTTGCCTTGCCGGCCAATGAAGTTTCGGTTCGAGGTTGAAACCACCAGATCGCCCGGTTGCCCCTGATCGCCATTCATACCGAGGCACATAGAACATCCCGGTTCGCGCCATTCTGCACCGGCTTCGATAAAGATCTTATGAAGGTTTTCCGCTTCCGCCGCACGCTTTACGGCCTCCGAGCCGGGCACGACCAGCGCGATAACGCCATCACTCACTTTGCGACCACGCATTACCATCGCTGCTTCGCGTAAATCCGAAATCCTTGAATTTGTACAACTACCAATAAAGACCCGATTGACTTCGACCTCCGAGAATGGTCGCCCTGCCCCAAACTTCATATATTCAGCTGCATGTAACTGCGGCTCTGTTTTTGGTTCAGGCGTCGTCCCATCGACCGCTCCAGCAGCATCCGGAGACACACCGTAAGTAATCATGGGACGGATTTTCGAAGCATCGACGACGAATTCGCGATCAAACGGCGCTCCATCATCCGTTGCCAGCGATTTCCAATCTTCGACGGCCGCATCCCAATCTGCACCCTTTGGTGCAAAATCACGGCCCTTTAGAAACTCGAATGTCTTCTCATCCGGTGCAACCATGCCTGACCGCGCACCGCCTTCAATCGACATATTACAAAGCGTCATCCGACCTTCCATCGAAAGGTCACGGACCGCCTCGCCAGCGAATTCAACCGCGTAGCCCTGACCGCCGTCGGCACCAATTTGAGCGATAAAAGCAAGCGCCATATCTTTCGCGCCTACACCCGGGGGCAGACTACCTTCAAAGGTAATCCGCATGGATTTAGGCTTCCGCTGAAGAATACATTGCGTTGCCAGAACGTGACCGACTTCGGTCGTGCCGATACCAAAGGCCAGCGCACCAAAAGCGCCGTGTGTCGATGTATGACTATCGCCACAAACTATCGTTTTGCCCGGCTGTGTTGCACCTAGTTCCGGTCCAATAACATGAACGATGCCGCGGCGCGGATCACCCATGTTAAATAGTTCAATATCGTGATCAGCGGCATTTTTAATCAGCGTTTCAACCTGATTTTTTGCCTGTTCATTAGCGTAGGGATATTCACCATTCTCATTGGCCGGCAAGGTCGGCGTTGAATGATCCATTGTCGCAACAATTCGATCTGGCCGCCGCACTTTCAGACCGCGCTGATTAAGAACCGCAAATGCCTGAGGAGACGTCACCTCATGAACCAGATGCAGGTCAATATATAAAACCGCTGGAGATTCATCCGTTTCCGGAACAACGATATGTCGTTCCCATAATTTATCAAATAGTGATTTAGGTCTAGAAATATCGGTCATGATACTTTCGCCTCATTATGGTCCGAAACCACCCCGCCGCGAATTGCAACTGCCTGATTAATAGCCGCGACAAACGCCGCCACAGCAGCATCAGCAACGTCTACCTCTTCGGATTTTCCTGAAAAGTGATGTCCTTCAACATCGATCACCGCTTCGGCACGTACTATTCCCTCGGCCGCGATATGATGAAGGTCTAATATATGAATACGTCCCGGAACGTCAGTGATCGCGCACACGGCGGCGAAGGCCGCATCTATTGGCCCCTCACCTTCATGCGTGACAGTTCGGCGATCACCATTATCGTGTTCCATGGTAATACGCGCATGGGGCCGGGTATCAACTTCAAAATCAACGTGCAATTCAGTTTTACGCATTCGCCACGGCCCGGCTCTTCCGTCCGTCTGCGCATTACCGGTTACGAGTTTAACAAGGTCCGCATCGGTAACTTCTCGGCAGGTATCGGCCAAGCGTTTAAACGAAGGGAAAATATCCTCGATTTTTTGTTTGGAGACATTAAATCCAAGCGCTTTTACACGCGAAGCAACTGCGTGTTTTCCCGAATGCTTGCCAAGGACAATTGAATTTGACGGCATGCCGACAGATTCAGCATCCATGATTTCATATGTGCGTCGATCAGCCAAAACACCATGTTGGTGGATACCGGCCTCGTGCGCAAATGCATTTTTACCGACGATGGCTTTGTTTCTGGGGATCGGATTATGGGTGACCCGAGCCAGCGCCACACTCGCCTGATAAATTTTTGTCGTGTTGACCTGTGTTCCGAGACCATAGAAATCACGGCGCGTAGCAAGCGCCATGACCGCTTCCTCCATGGAGCAATTTCCTGCCCGCTCGCCAATGCCGTTGATTGCGCATTCAATCTGACGCGCACCACCACGGACCGCACCGAGGCTGTTAGCGACCGCCATACCTAAATCATCATGGCAATGGGTAGAGAAGGTAACATCTTCGGCACCGCGCGCGTTCTCCTTCAGAAAGGCAAACAGATCGCGAATTTCTTCCGATGTTGTATAACCAACCGTATCCGGAATATTGATGGTTTTTGCGCCTGCATCGATGGCCGCCTCAATCGCTTCCACCAGGTAATCACGTTCGGTCCGAATCGCATCTTCGGGCGAAAATTCAACATCATCGCTCAAAGAACACGCAAAACCGACGACATTGGAAATCTTATCGATGATCTCCAGTTTCGACATTTTCAGCTTTGCTTCACGGTGCGTTGGGCTGGTGCCGATAAAGGTATGGATTCGTTTTTTCGTCGCAGGCTCCAATGCCCGCGCCGCAGCCTCAATATCGCCCTCATTCAACCGCGCTAATGAGCAGATTGTCGGTCCTTCGATCTCGGATGCGACTGCACTTACGGACGCAGAATCGCCAGGTGAAGCAGCAGCGAAACCCGCTTCAATAATATCGACATTCAAATCTTGTAATGCGCGCGCAACAATGAGTTTCGCATCTGTCGACATCGAAAAGCCCGGGGCCTGTTCGCCATCGCGCAATGTCGTATCAAAGATCTTCACATGATCTTCGTCTGTGTTCGTTTCCGTTTCGGTGGTCATTCGTCAAATTCCTTAATTTAAAATACAGCATGCCGACTTGTATTGCGCGGAGATTTCACCGCGCGGGGCTAAGGAGTTGAAGAAAATTTGAGTTATGACCACGACTATTCATTACGCTAGTCCTTGTTCGCGCCACGTCGGATTGACAATACGCCTGTACGCGAGACCTCGGATAAACCCAGTGGCTTCATCAGGTCAATAAAGGCGTTTATCTTTTCCCTCGCACCGGTAATTTCGAATACGAAGGAGGTATGCGTCGTATCGAGCGCCCTAGCGCGGAATATGTCGCCCAGACGCATGGCTTCTAAGCGATTTTCGCCCGTATTGACGACTTTAACCAGCGCCAATTCGCGTTCCAGCGCATCCTTTTCGCTCGTGACATCGATGACGCGGCGAACAGGCACCAAACGTCCCAATTGTGATTTGATCTGTTCGATTTTCCCGGGGCTGCCGCAGGTGACCACGGTGATACGAGAAGTATGTTTTTCCATGTCGGTTTCAGCAACGGTGAGGCTTTCGATATTATAGCCGCGTGCGGAAATCATCCCGACAACACGCGAAAGTACGCCCGGCTCGTTATCAACGATCACCGCAAGAATAACCTCTCGGACCCCGCCCTCTTCACGAGTAACGGGATATACCGATTGTGATGTCGCATTACTTGCCATTAGACGAGTACCTTTCCTTCGTCACTGACTTCATCGCCCTTCATATCATCGAAAAGCATTTCATTATGCGCAGCACCTGACGGGATCATCGGGAAGACGTTCTCTTCTTGTGTAACAACACAATCAAACAATACCGGCTTTTTGGACTCGATCATCTGAATGATCTTCTCGTCCAATTCATCAGGCGTCTCAGCGCGCAAACCGACACCGCCATAGGCTTCGGCAAGCTTAACAAAATCCGGCAAGCTATCGGAATAAGAATGCGAATACCGTCCGCCATGAAGCAATTGCTGCCACTGACGAACCATACCGAGATAGGCATTATTCAGAATGAATATTTTAATAGGCAAATCATGCTGAACCGCCGCAGATATTTCCTGCATCGTCATCTGAACGGATGCATCACCGGCAATATCAATCACCAACGCATCCGGATACGCCGCCTGAACGCCCAACGCAGCAGGTAAGCCATAGCCCATTGTTCCTAAGCCGCCAGACGTCATCCACCGGTTAGGCTTGTCAAAATGAAAATGCTGCGCAGCCCACATCTGATGTTGGCCAACCTCGGTCGAGATATAAACATCCTTCCCACGGGTCAGCTCATAAAGACGTTCGACCGCATATTGCGGTTTGATGACTTCTTTATGTGGCGCATACGAAAATGATTTTTTACTGCGCCACTCAGCAATTTGCGTCCACCAATCAGCGATGCGTTCGCGTTCATGCTTCTCTTGTTTCTCTCGCGCGCGCCATTCAGCCAGCATCGCATCCATTATTTCTTTGGCGTCACCGACAATGCCAATATCAACCGGTACATTTTTATTGATCGACGACGGATCAATATCGATATGGATCTTGCGTGAATTTGGTGAAAATGCATCAAGGCGACCTGTAACGCGGTCATCAAAACGCGCACCAATTGCGATCATGAGATCGCAATCATGCATCACATTATTCGCTTCAAAACTGCCATGCATCCCGAGCATTCCAAGCCATTGCTCGTCGGATGCCGGAAAAGCGCCAAGCCCCATCAATGTTGAGGTAACCGGGAATCCGGTTTCATGCGCAAGCGAACGCAAAGTTTCACTCGCCTCAACACCAGCATTAATGACGCCGCCGCCGGTATAGAACACGGGTCGACGAGCATAGCGCATCAAATCAACGGCCTGATCAATCTGGCTCTTGTTGACCTCAGGTACGACAATACAATTCCGGTTATTGGAATTGCTTCGGCTCGTATATTGCGCTTCTTCGAATTGAACATCTTTCGGGATGTCAATCAAAACAGGCCCGGGCCGACCACGCCGCGCAATATGAAACGCTTCATGCACGACATTCGACAAAGAATGCGCGGATTCAGCCAGATAATTATGCTTTGTACACGAACGGGTAATTCCGGTCGTATCACATTCCTGAAAGGCGTCCGTACCGATTAATGGTCGTGCAACCTGACCCGAAATACAAACAACCGGGATAGAATCTAGTAAGGCATCCGCTAATCCGGTAACGGCATTGGTTGCACCAGGACCAGACGTCACCAGTGCAACCCCAACCTTACCAGTCGAACGGGCGTAACCTTCGGCTGCATGCAGCGCGCCCTGCTCATGGCGCATCAATATATGCTGGATAGAATCCCGCTGATATAAAGCGTCATAAATCGGCAGAACTGCGCCGCCCGGATAGCCGAAAATCACTTCGACACCCTGCTCCTCCAGCGCATCAAGAAGAAGTTCAGCACCCGCCTTAACGATGGTTGCCGATTGCTTGTTCAAATGTGTAGCGTCTGGAGAAGTCATGATATCCTCAACTTATTTTGTGTTCGCGCCTGGCTTCAACCAAGACATGCGTTCGCGCAATTCTGCGCCTGTTTTTTCAATTGGGTGATCAAGATCAGCCTGCAGCATTTGTTGATAATGCGGCTTGCCAGCTTGGTTCTCCAAAATCCAGTTACGCGCAAAGGTGCCGTTTTGAATATCCGTCAAAACTTCACGCATACGCTCTTTTGTTTCTGCGTTAATCACGCGCGGACCAGAAACAAAGTCACCATATTTAGCGGTCTCAGAAATAAAGTCATGCATCCGGCTGATACCGCCTTCATAGAATAGATCCACAATAAGCTTTAGCTCGTGGAGACATTCGTAATAAGCGATCTCTGGCTGGTAACCCGCTTCAACCAATGTCTCGAAACCAGCGATAACAAGCTCTGATGCACCACCGCAAAGAACTGCTTGCTCACCAAACAGGTCAGTTTCTGTCTCTTCGCGGAATGTTGTTTCGATCGCACCCGCAGTCGCACCGCCGATCAGGCTGGTATAGGCAAGCGCCTTATCTTTTGCCTGGCCTGTTGCGTCCTGATGAACCGCAAACAAACACGGCACACCGCGACCGCGCTCATACTCACTGCGCACAAGACCACCAGGTCCTTTAGGCGCAACCATGATGACGTCAACATTCTTTGGCGGGTTTACGCGCCCATAAAGAACTGTGAATCCGTGTGCGAATAAAAGCGCATCGCCGTCTTTCAAGTTTGGCAGAATTTCTTCATTGAAGATTTTCTCATGCGTCATGTCAGGTGTGAGAACCGCAATCAGCTTCGCGCCCTCAGTCGCTTTTGCAACACTTGCGACTTCAAGACCGTCCTCAGCGGCACGTTTTGCACCGGGGCCACCTTCGCGAACGCCGACGACCACGTCGCAACCAGAGTTTTTAAGGTTCAGCGCGTGCGCACGGCCCTGGCTACCATAGCCAATGACTGCGACTGGGCCTGATTTTACCAATTCAGGACTGGCATCATCTTCGGTGTAGACTCTCATTTTAAAAATTCCTTCTGCCTTACTCGTTAAATGTTTGAATGGTAACCGCGCCTTTAGAGGCGGATGAAACCAGTTTTGCGAACTTGTCGAATACGCCGCCCATTCGATTTGGTGCCTTTGGTTTGAACGTGGCGCGACGCGCCTCCCAATCGACATTCGCGTCGATCCGGCGTCCCTCCGCATCAATACTAATTATATCGCCCTCTTCGATTAGGCCGATTGGACCGCCTAACGCTGCTTCGGGGGCGACGTGACCAATTACAAACCCGTGCGACGCGCCAGAGAAGCGACCATCCGTGATCAGTGCAACTTTGCCTGCGAGACCTTGCCCTGCGACTGCGGCAGTAACTGCCAGCATTTCACGCATACCCGGACCACCGCGCGGTCCTTCGTAACGAATAACGACAACATCGCCCTCTTTAATCTCGCGATTGGTCACGGCCTTGAACGCAGCCTCTTCGCCATCGAATATACGTGCCGGTCCGGAAAAGGCACCATCGCTATAACCAGCGGTTTTCAAAACCGAACCTTCCGGTGCAACGTCACCATAGAGAACCCGTAAGCCGCCCGTTTTTTTGAATGGATTATCTACGGAATGAACAACTTCTTGCCCTTCCGCCTCTTCGGCCTTATTCAATTCATCAAAGAGGTTTTCACCGCTAACCGTTGGTGCATCAACGATTTTTCCGGCTTCCATCAAGCGTTTACCAAACAAGCGAACCCCACCTGCGGCGTAAAGGTCGCGGGCAAGGAAACGTCCACCGGGTTTCAAGTTAGTGATGACTGGAGTCGTGCGCGACAATTCGTCAAAAATATCGATTGAGAACTCGACGCCGGCTTCTGCTGCAATTGCCGCTAAATGCAGAACCGCGTTTGTTGAACCACCACTCGCGACCACTGATGTTGCAGCATTTCGCAAAGTTTCTTTGTTAATAAAGCTACGTGCCGTCGTGCCATCTTTCGCGAGCTTCGCGACTAACTCACCACAACGAACAGCTTCGGCATTTTTTGCCTCGTGAATCGCTGGCGGATCGCCGGCACCCAATGGCGCAAGCCCCAAAAAGGCCAAAGCCATCGCCATCGTATTCGCCGTGAACTGTCCGCCACAGGCCCCCGCACCCGGACAAGCAGTGCGCTCAACCTTATCTAATTCGGCGTCCGACATCTTGCCCATTGAATGAGCACCAACCGCTTCGAACACATCCTGGATAGAAACGTCTTTACCGTCGCAGTTGCCCGGCATGATGGTTCCGCCGTAAAAAATAACGCCCGGAATATCCATACGCGCTAGCGCCATCGCCGCAGCCGGCAAGGTTTTATCACAGCCAACAAGAATAATTGCAGCATCAAGCGAATGACCACGCACAGCGAGTTCAATTGAATCCGCAATCGCCTCGCGTGAAATCAGCGAAGCACGCATTCCCTCACCGCCCATAGTGATGCCATCGGAAACAACGATCGTATTGAAATCAATTGGGGTCGCACCACCAGCGCGCACGCCCTCACGAACCGGTTCCGCCAATTCTGCGAGGTGCATGTTACATGGCGTCACCGTTGACCAGGTATTGACGACCGCGACCATGGGTTGTTCGAAATCTTTATCGCCATAGCCAACAGCACGCAGCATCGCACGTGCGGGAGCCTTAGCCGGGCCTTTGGTAATTGCGTCTGATCGTTTTGACATGCTCTTCCGTTCTCTTCTTTTCGAACCTCCGGACAACAAAAAACCCGCTTCCTTTCGGGAGCGGGGTGTTGGAGGTCCGTGCTGCTTTGCGTTAGCGCGCGGGCTCCGTAGCCGCTCCCCGAATGGGGCTAATAAGGAGTACCACCACCACAAGGAGGAGGTTCACAGCAACGATCACAGAGTTCAATAACTCTGCGCTGACTTGCGTAATTCCTGCATTGTTGATGCTATCCATAATTCCGGCTCTAACTTGCGCTGCTTTTTGTGCGATGCGCCACACGCGAATACAATAGACCACGCTCAGTTAACAAGAAAAAAAAGTCGGGTTTTTCAACTTTTTTCGCCAAGGTCATTATTTCACCCATAAATGTTAGCATAATCGTCTAACAAGCTTAAAAACAAGCCAAGACGTCACGGCCGCGTATGGGATTTACCCCGAACAAGGTTTTTATAGGTGGTCAGTTCCTCGACCCCGGCAGGACCACGCGCATGTAGACGCCCGGTCGCGATACCAATCTCGCCGCCGAACCCGAACTCTCCGCCATCAGCGAATTGCGTCGAAGCGTTATGCATGACAATTGCGCTATCGACAGCAGACAGAAAACGCGCTGCTGTCGCCTCATTTTCCGTGATGATCGATTCCGTATGCGCTGAGGAATATCGCGCGATATGATCAATGGCACCCTCTACGCCATCGACAAGCGCGACCGAGATAATAGGCGCAAGATATTCCGTTTCCCAATCGCTCTCTGTTGCCTCGACAACAGAATTATCGATTTCAAGGAGCGCAGAGTCGCCTCTGATTTCGCACCCCTCATCACGTAATGCTTTTCCGAGCGTCGGCCAGATGCTTTGCGCGCAGGCCCTATCGATCAAAAGCGTCTCGGCTGCGCCACAAACGCCTGTTCGGCGCATTTTTGCATTCAACGCTATAGCGACCGCTTTCTCAGGATCAGCTTCACCATCGATATAGACATGACAGATTCCGTCGAGATGGCTTAGCACTGGCGCACGGGCTTCGGCCTGCACTCTTCCGACCAATGATTTTCCGCCTCGGGGAATAACCAAGTCAATCCGTCCGTTCAGGCCAGAGAGGATTTCGCCAACCGCTGCACGGTCAGTCGTTTCGACAAATTGTGCCGCATGAACGGGCAAGCCATGTTCTTTGACGGCCCGTTGGAAACAATCAAAAAGCGCCTTTGAAGTTTTAATACATTCAGAGCCGCCCCTGAGGATAACCGCATTGCCAGCTTTTACGGCAATTGCCGCGGCATCGACGGTCACATTAGGCCGGCTTTCATAAATGATCGCAATCACCCCAATTGGTGTGCGCACGCGCTCAAATTCAAGGCCATTTGGCCGCGTCCATTTGCGAATAGACTTTCCAACCGGGTCATCCAGCGCTGCGATTTCCTCAAGCGCTTGGGCAATGCCGGCAATGCGATCCTTGCTCAACGCCATGCGGTCAATGAATGCTGCGTCCTGACCGCGCTCTTTAGCGGCGTCACATTCTGACTTGTTTACCGAAATGATTTCATCCTTATTCGCCAGAATATTCTGAGCTGCAGCGCGCAACGCCGCATTCTTTTTATCACTTGGGACAGTCGCCATTTGACGCGCCGCATTGCGCGCGTTCTGGCCAATCTTGTCCATATATTCAGCGATATTTTCTATGCTCATTTCTCTGTCCTTAGAACGAGATCATCTTTTTCAACGACAGCAGGTCTTCGCTTGTAACCAAGAACCGCTTCAAGTTGATCTGATTTGCAACCGGCAATCGCGCGCATCTCTTCGGAATAATATGCGGATAACCCTTGCGCGATTACCTTGTCGCCCTTGGTGATTATTTCGACCGCGTCACCACGCGTAAAATTACCGCGCACTTCTGCGACGCCAGCGGGCAAAAGGCTCGCCCCTTTTTGAAGGGCTTTGGCTGCGCCGTCGTCAATCATGATTTGGCCAGCTGGTTTAAGGCGGCCACCGATCCATAAACGACGCGCATTCGCAGGCGTCGTCGATGGGCGAAACAATGTTGATGCGCCGCCATCAAGAATTGCCTTAATGGGGTTGTTGCCTGTACCCGGTGCAATTATAGCCGCGCATCCTGCCCCACCGGCAATTTTCGCAGCGGCAATTTTCGACGCCATGCCGCCAGATCCCACACCGGCAGACGCATTGGCCCCGCCAGCAGACTGCTCAATCTCTGGGGTGATAACATCAACAACGTCTATATGTTTCGCGCTTGAGTCTTTGCGTGGATCAGCCGTATAGAGACCATCAATATCCGACAAAATGACGAGCAAATCGCTGCCGATTAATTGCGCAGCATGCGCTGCTAACCGGTCATTATCGCCATATCGAATCTCGCTCGTGGCAATCGTGTCGTTCTCATTCACCAATGGCAAAGCACCAAGATCGAGCAATGTCCGAAGCGTCGTGCGCGCATTGAGGTATCGCCGCCGCCCCTCAGTATCGTCGAGCGTCAACAGGATCTGCGCAATATTAATTCCATGCGGCGCAAATGCCGATTGCCAGGCTTCCGCCAGTGCGACTTGCCCCGCAGCCGACGCCGCCTGCTTTTCGTCGAGACGCAGCGCACCGCTTAGTCCCAGCTTGTGACGTCCCAGCGCAATCGCGCCAGATGTCACGATCACAACTTGGCGCCCATCGTTACGTAAAGACGCAACGTCATCGGCCAGACTGGAAAGCCACTCGCTGCGCGGTGCTCCATCGGGCGCGCACAGAATTGCCGATCCGACCTTTATTACAAGGCGTTTCGCGGCCCGCATTTCAGACGTGGCGTTAATAGCTGGTTTTTCCGTAAGTTGGGTCATGGGCAGACTTGTAGTGCGTTTTTACCAACGGCGAAACGCCACAATTACGCGACCAAAAACACAGGCAGGTCGAATGCCGTTTTCGTAGTTATGAAAGAAAACGGCCTCATTGGTCATCAATCGCGATTTGGGCGTTAACGCCCGACCGGTTGGCGGGCGATTGCTTCAAGGTCGGAGAATATGCTCCCGACCGTTGGCTCTCGCCCTGCTCCTTTGCCCTGACACGTAAAGTCTCGCCCATCCATATTGATGATGCGAAGTGCATTACCTTCACCACCAATTGAATCGAAAAATGGATCGTCATCGACGCGCGCAAAACCGACACGTGCCGTAATCCCACCGTCAGACTTCTTGTTGATCACCGAAAGCTGTTTCCAGTTTCCGCCTTTTTCCACGAAGCTTTCAGCGAGCATTGAATCGAGCGCTTCAACCTTTATGGCGCTGTTTTCAATCTCGCGCCCAAAGGCTTCGTAGGTGAGGATGGAAATTTTCGCGCGTGCATCTTCACCCGATAAATCTGCCGTAGGATCAGGCTCAGCGAACCCGGCATCTTGGGCTGCTTTAACGGCATCAAGAAAACTCGCTCCTTCTTTCATCGAAGAAAGAATATAATTCACCGTACCGTTCAGAATTGCTGTTATTGACCGAACTTCACCGACCGATTTGGCTTTCCGCGCAGTCTCAACCATTGGAGATCCCCCGCCAACAGATGCGGAATAAGCGAAAGTCGCCTTGTTCTGTGTCGCCAGCATGCTTAGCGGCGACATGGCACCAGCAATCGCCTGCTTGTTTGCAGTAACGATGCTAATACCGCGCGAAAGCGCTGCTTCAATTAAGCGACGTCCACTCTCACCGGTTGGCAATGCATCGATCACCACATCCGGATGTTCGACAAGCAACACCTCAGGGTCAGTGTAAATTCGAAGCTGTGACAATTCTTCTGCGCGTTCTTTGTTCGGGTCGCGGACCAACGCCGAACATAACGCATAAGGCTCGTTATCACTCGCAAGTCGAAGGGCCGCCCCTTCACCAATAACGCCAAGTCCAGCGACCGCTACTCTAAGTCTTCGTGTCGCTAATTCTTCGCCAGATCCAACCATGCTTATTTTATCTTCTACATCTAGGCACATTTGCTTGCTGCCTTGTTTGGTAAATATGCTACTTTATCAGCGCTCGTGACCGCTGCCTGTTCGAGCGCTGAAAAGATATCTCGCACAAGATCATCGGTATGCTCAAGCCCAATGGAAAAACGAACTAAACGATCAGAGATTCCGGCGGTTTCTCTCGCTTCCGGCGTCATTGCGGCATGAGTCATTTCCGCAGGAACGCAAACAAGGCTCTCAAAACCACCAAGTGACTCGGCAATCGTAAACGTCTCAAGCTTGCGCAGAAGCTCAATCACATCCACTGATTCATCGAATTCGACTGAAAACATTGAACCGAAGCCTTTTTGCTGACGCTTCGCGATTTCATGTCCAGGATGAGACTCGAGACCGGGATAATTGACCTTCACCACGCGAGCATCGTCAACAAGTGCTTCCACCACGTCTTGCGCAGTTTTCTGCTGACGTTCAATTCTAGGGAACAAGGTTCGTATACCACGCAAAGTCATAAAGCTGTCGAATGGCGCGCCTGTTACGCCAGTGCAATTGGCCCACCAAGCGAGCTCATCACCCAGCTCCTGTGACTTAGCGACGGCAGCGCCGCCAACAACATCCGAGTGGCCATTCAAAAATTTCGTGGTCGAATGAATGACGATATCACATCCGAGATCTATCGGACGCTGAAGCGCCGGAGACAAGAACGTGTTATCTGCGACCGTAATCGTGCCATGTTCTTTGGCGAGTTCAACAACCGCAGCAATATCGGTAATTCGCAATAGCGGATTGCTCGGAGTTTCAATCAAAACGAGCTTTGGTTTGCGTTCAAACGCAGCACGCAACGCGTTGAGATCGGTCTGATTGACATACTCAATCTCGAACTGACCGCGCTTCCCGCGTGCCGTTAGAAGCCGATGCGTACCACCGTAACAATCATGCGGTGCCAGAACGAGGTCACCGGGGTTGACGAGATTGAGCACCAAATCAACAGCGGCCATGCCGGAGGAAACGACAACGCCTTTTGCTGCACCTTCAAGAGCACAGATCGCTTCCTCAAGTTGTGAACGCGTCGGATTACCAGAGCGCGCATAATCATATTGCGGCTTATCAAGCGGATCATTCCAGGCATAATTCGCCGAAAGATGCAGCGGCGGCGCTACAGACCGAAATGCAGGATCAGAACCAACACCAGCGGTCGCCGCAATAGTTTCAAGTTGAACGGACTCGCTCATGGTTATTTCTCCTCAAGGAATGAATGGATATGGGGCCCTATGACCGACACTTCTTTCAGGAAAGTGTCGTGACCATAGAGAGAATCTATTTCTACGAATTTGCCTTTGGCGATATCGCCCGCAAGGCGGCGAAGGTCTTCGATTGGTGCAAGACGGTCACTGGTCGCCGCAAGGATCAACGTCTCAACTTCTAATTTTTCTGCGTCAACGCGGTGCCGGTCAATGGAATCAGAAAGCGTCAAATAACGCGCTGCTTCCATGTCATAGGCATTGCCGCGTGAAATCAGATATTCGCATACGTCATAAGGGTCGCCGGCCGCTTCGCCTGCAGCACTTTCAAAACGCTCGCCAAACTCCTCAGCGGTCCGATAAGTCACCATTGCCAGTTGCCGCGCCAATGCGACGCCCGCTTCTGGATCGTTGTGCTTCAATGAAAATTCTATGATCCGCCGCTGAATACCGCGCAGCGCTGTCGCTGACGGATGCGGACGTCCCGGTGCAGAAATTGCGCAAAGCTTCTCGACGCGATCAGGGAAATGTTGAGCAAAAGCGAGACCGATCATCCCGCCATAGGACGCACCTACGAAAGCGTGGACTTTCTCAATCTCTAAAACATTCAGTGCATCAACGAGTGCTTTTGCATGATCGGCGGTTGTAATGGTGCGTGCTGTCTCGCCTGCATTCGGCAGAAAATCGAAACCAATTACGCAAAATTGCTCGAGATCGACCGCGCCGCCCGAATGAACCAGATCACGCCACCAGCCCTTCCCGTCTTTCGCATCAGCGACCTTGCGACCCGCAGAAATACCGCCGGTTACAACAACCGCTGGTTTCTCAAGATCGCCGTAAACGCGAACGCGAAGCTCTGGCCGGCTCAGGCTCTCACCGCTATCAAGGGTAAATTCTTTAGGCAGAAAGACAGTGACATCACAAAACGCTTGCGCCTTTTGCGTACAGTCATCCGAAGTTTCTTTGGTCGATACACTCATATTCAGTCTCTTGCGTCACTCGCCAACAACTCGACTAGCAATTCGCATGAGACCTGAATCGGACGACATATTTGCCGTTCTTCGTCCGACTCATCTCTCGAATTTGGAGATCCAAATTCGTAGGAATTGGCACCTTTCCGAAAAAACCGGTCCCGGCATGCTCGGCGGTTGCCCCAGCGTCAAAGGGCCTATCCCTCGGCTGGTCTAGATGAGTTATCGGCGTTGATAGTTTGCAATTGCGAACTCGTCAACAGGGTGTACCAATTTTTTATTGAAATTAGCCGTTTCTGCTAATCTATTTTGCAGTGCCGAAAACCTTTTTCAGATTTCGGGCGGCCTGACGGATACGTTGTTGGTTTTCAACCAGCCCAATCCGGACATGCGTGTCGCCATATTCGCCGAAGCCAAGCCCCGGCGCGACCGCAACATCCGCCTTCTCCATCAGCAATTTTGCGAACTCGACCGAGCCCATCTCGCGAAACTTTTCGGGAATTGGTGCCCAGGCAAACATAGATGCTTCAGGACACGGAACATCCCAACCCGCCATTGAGAAATGCTCAATCAGGACATTCCTGCGCGCCTTATAGGTCTCACGAATGCTTTCTACACAATCCGCAGGCCCATCAAGGGCGGCAACCGCCGCGACCTGAATTGGCGTAAAAGCGCCATAATCAAGATAGGATTTAACGCGCGCTAACGCGTTAATCAGACGCTCGTTTCCGACAGCCATGCCGACGCGCCAACCAGCCATCGCATAGGTTTTCGAAAGCGAATTAATTTCTACGGCAACGTCTTTTGCGCCTTCTACCTCAAGTATCGACGGCGGTGGCACATCGCCAAAGTAGATCTCACCATAGGCAAGGTCAGATAATATGATGATGTCGTGCTTTTTCGCGAGCGCAACTGCGTCCTTATAAAAATCTATATCGACAGTCTGCGCTGTTGGGTTTGATGGGTAATTCAAAACCATCGCCCGCGGCTTGACATGCGATAATTTTATAGCCTCAGCGACACCGGAAAGATAAGCCTCCGGCGACGGCGCTGGAACGGCCGCAATAACCCCGCCCGCAATAATAAATCCATAGGCGTGAATAGGATAAGCCGGATTAGGCGACAGAATAACATCGCCGGGGCCAGTAATGGCTTGAGCGAGGTTAGCAAATCCTTCTTTCGACCCAATTGTGGCAACAATTTCTGTTTCCGGATTCAGCGATACATTAAATCGCCGCTCGTAATATCGCGCCATTGCCCGGCGCAACCCGATTATACCCCGTGAAACAGAATAGCGATGTGCTTTGGGGTTACGGGCCGTTTCAACAAGCTTATCAACGATATGCGCTGGCGTGGGCATATCAGGATTGCCCATGCCAAGGTCAATAATATCGCGCCCTTCGGCCCGCAATTTGGCCTTGAGCTTATTGACTTCCTCGAAAACATAAGGAGGAAGCTGCTTGATCCGATGAAACTCTTCCGTATTCGTCATATTGGGTACCGCCAAATTTCGCGCATATCTCTATCGAGACTAACTGTTAAAGTCACGCGATTTTGGCGGATTCCTCAATTTGACGTTTACGGGCAAGCAATTCACGCGGCTCAACCACCCAGAATTTCGAGCGCGCATTCTTCCAATCATCAAGAATACGCCGCGCTCGTGGAGATTTGGTTTCGATCCAATGCCGCTCAACCAATGTGCGGCATTCAAAATCATCCTCACCATCGTCAAACCCGCGAATGGCTACGCTTTCGGGATTAACAGCACCTTCGAAGGTACCGTTATCGTCATAGACATAGGCGATACCGCCAGTCATACCCGCACCAAAATTATTGCCAACCGATCCGAGAATGACCACGGCTCCGCCGGTCATATACTCGCAGCCATTTGCCGAACACCCCTCGATAACTGCTGTCGCCCCGGAATTCCGAACCGCAAACCGCCCACCGGCCCGGCCCGCGGCAAAAAGGTTGCCCGACGTCGCACCATAAAGACAGGTATTGCCGATGATTGCATCATTTGCGTCCGCTTGGTTATCTGCAGGACGGACAACAATCGACGCGCCGGAAAGCCCTTTACCAACATAATCATTGGCGTCGCCATCAACGATGATTTTCAATCCATGCGCCGAGAATACGCCCAGCGACTGCCCGGCGGATCCTTTGAGACGCATCGTTACATGGTCGTCCATTAAATCATCTTTGTTATAGAGCCGTACGATATGGGACGAAATTCGTGCACCAATCGCCCGATCGGTATTTTTAACCGGATAGGAAATCTGAACCTTCTCCCGGCGTTCTAGGAACGGCTCGAGATCCGGCATAATGCGCTGGTCGAGCGTATCGACGACCTCTTTACGACCCTTGCGCGTTGAGCGTTTCGGGCGTTCACCGGCATCGACGAGCGTCAGGATCGGATTGAGGTCAAGGTCATCCAAATGCGCTGCGCCGCGGCTGACCTGATCAAGCAGATCTGCCCGTCCGATAACGTCTTCAAGCGAGGATGCCCCAAGCGATGCAAGGATCTGGCGGGTTTCCTCTGCGATGAAGGTCATCAGGTGCACGACATGTTCAGGCAGGCCCGGGAAACGCGCGCGTAGATCATCATCTTGCGTACACACCCCTACCGGACAGGTATTTGAATGGCACTGGCGCACCATCAAACAGCCCATGGCAACGAGCGATATTGTGCCAATGCCATATTCCTCTGCGCCAAGCATCGCCGCGATCACTACGTCCCGGCCGGTACGAATACCGCCGTCAGTACGAAGCGTGACACCTTCGCGCAGGTTATTCAGCGTTAGAACTTGATGTGCTTCCGCCAGGCCAAGTTCCCACGGAGCCCCTGCAAATTTGATTGAGGTTTGTGGGCTTGCGCCTGTGCCGCCGACATTGCCCGAAATCAAAATCACGTCGGCTTTTGCTTTCGCGACGCCCGCTGCGATCGCGCCAATGCCCGAAGCAGATACAAGCTTAACGCAAACACGTGCCTCTGGATTGATTTGCTTCAAGTCGTAAATCAGCTGCGCCAGATCCTCAATCGAATAAATATCGTGATGCGGCGGCGGCGAGATTAGCGTAACGCCCGGTGTTGAGTGACGCATACGCGCAATAAATTCAGTCACCTTAAACCCGGGAAGCTGACCACCCTCACCTGGCTTTGCGCCTTGAGCGACCTTAATCTCTAACTCTTTACACTGATTAAGATACTGCGCCGTGACACCAAAGCGGCCCGACGCAACCTGTTTAATCGCCGAATTGGCGTTATCGCCATTCGGCATAGGCGTATAGCGTTCGGGCACTTCCCCGCCCTCACCGGAAACCGATTTCGCACCAATCCGGTTCATTGCTATATTCAATGCCCCATGCGCCTCTGGTGACAGCGCACCAAGCGACATACCGGGCGTGATAAACCGCCGGCGGATGTCGTTCGCATTCTCGACCTTATCCAGACCGATCGCATCGCCCATAGGCCGCGCACGAAGCAAATCCCTGATTTGAGCGGGTGGTTGGTTTTGAAGCGCTGTAGAATAACGCGCATAGGCCGCCGGATCGTCATTGCGCACAGCGGTCTGTAAATCGCTAACCAACTGCGCCTCTAGAATGTGATGCTCGCCCCGGCGACGATGACGATAAAACCCACCGACCGGTAGACGCGGCGCATCGCTATTCCATGCCTCGGCATGGATCGCTGCCGTTTTCATTTCAAGACCAGCAAGACCGATGCCTGAAATGCGGCTTGTCATGCCGGGGAAAAACTCTTCCACCAACGTGCGCGAAAGACCAAGCGTTTCGAAGTTACAGCCGCCCCGATAGGCGGAGATAACTGAAATACCCATTTTAGAAATGATCTTGAGAAGACCTGCTTCCAGCGCCGCTTTATAATTAAATGCGCATTTACCGATCGGCATATCGCCGAACCGGCCTTGAGCATGCGCATGCGCCACAGAATCAAACGCCAGATATGGATTAACCGCAGTCGCACCCACGCCGACGAGAACAGCCGAGTAATGCGCATCAACACATTCAGCAGAACGCACAATGATAGAACAATAGGTCCGCACACCAGCTTTCGTGAGGTGCGCATGAACGCCGCCAGCGGCGAGGATCATCGGAACGGCAATGCGGCCGGGCCCTTGATGCTCGTCTGTGAGGACCACATGGCCCGCGCCATCGCGCACGGCGGCCTCCGCTTCACGGCGAATTCGATCAAGCGCAGCCTTCAGCGCCTCACCATTATTCTCGATTGCTGCAACATCATAGGTACAATCGATTTCAGCTATCCTCTGGTCGAGATAGCCCCTCAACCTTGTAAACATACCGTTTGTAAGAATAGGACTTTCCAGCACGAATACGTCGGTCTGCGTTTTATCCGTAACAAGAATATTACCAAGGTTTTTGAACCGCGTTTTCAAACTCATCACGCCATCTTCACGCAATGGATCAATCGGCGGATTGGTTACCTGACTGAAATTCTGGCGGAAGAAGTGAGAAAGCGGACGGTAGTTTTCTGACAAAACGGCTATAGGCGAATCGTCGCCCATCGAACCGATGGCCTCTTTGCCGTCTTCGACCATTGGCCGTAGAATGATCTCGAGATTCTCAAGATTATACCCTGCCGCGCCCTGTCGGCGGAGCAGGTCTTCACCTTCGTAAAGGCGCTCTTCTGGCCCCGGGCCAATCTCCGGCTCGAGCTCCGTAATATTCTCCAACCATTCTGTATATGGATGTTTTTCTGATAGAAGATTCAGGATTTGTTCTGAATCATAGAAAGACGCATTCTCCATATCAACGGCGATCATTCGGCCCGGCTCGATTGCACCGCGTTCTTTGACCTCGCGCCCTTCAAGGGGGCACATGCCGGTTTCAGAACCAACAGCAAGAATACCATCTTCGGTAATCGCGTAACGAAGCGGACGAAGACCATTACGGTCGAGACCCGCAATCGCCCATTTTCCATCATAGGCCGCAACGGCCGCTGGCCCGTCCCACGGTTCCATAACGGCATTACAATATTCGAACAAAGCACGCCATTTTGGCGGCATAACCGAAACCCGCTTCGACCATGCCTCGGGTATCAACAAAGCCTTCGCCATCGGCGCGGTTCGACCTGCCCGTACGAGCAATTCAAACACCTGATCCAAAGTCGCGGAATCCGACGATCCTGGCTGAATGACAGGCTTGATGTCTTCGCCGTCGGAGCCGAAAATTTCCGAAGCCATCGGAATTTCATGGCTCTTCATCCAGTTGACATTACCTTTTAGCGTATTGATTTCGCCGTTATGCGCCAACATCCGGAAAGGTTGCGCCAAACGCCATTCAGGAAACGTATTTGTCGAGTAGCGCTGATGAAAAATCGCAACGCGAGATACGAAACGTTCATCCTGAAGGTCAGGGTAAAAATTATCAATCTCCTCGGCGAGGAACATCCCCTTATAAACGACATCCTGCGAGGAAAGTGAGCAAATATATAGCTCATGAATTCCTTGAAGCCGCGCCCGTTTTTCGATACGGCGGCGAACCGCATAAAGAATTCGGTCGAGCTCTTCTTGCGTCCGCCCCTTTGGGTCCGTGAACAGGATTTGCTCAATATCTGGACGAGTCGCATTCGCTTTTGCGCCAAGACAGCGCGATTGTACCGGCACTTGTCGCCAGCCATAAATATAAAAGCCGCGATTTAGAATTTCCGATTCAACAATCGCACGCGCAGCATCTTGCGCAGCAAAATTCGTACGCGGCAGGAAAACCATGCCGACGCAGATATCCGAATCCGTTGCCGTGTGACCAGTACGAGCAACGAATTCCTTAAATAACTCCTGAGGGACATTCAGCCGAATACCGGCACCGTCTCCGGTCTTTCCGTCAGCATCAACGGCACCACGATGCCAAACAGCCTTAAGCGCCTCAATGGCCATATCGACAATTTCGCGCCTAGGCTCAGCGTCAAGTGCAGCAACAAGGCCAACACCACACGCATCATGCTCAGAGGACGGATCATAAGCGTTCGCCTCAATTAAGGCGTCGCGCTCACGCAGATATTTTGATACCCATTCAGTCATTATATTCTACTTTATTTTAAGGTGGTCACTTGGCGGTTTGCTTGCCGCTTTTATTCTGCGGCAAGCGGGCGCGTTTCGGCGGCGGTTAGCCGCTCCGTAATTGCGGCCGCAGCTTTGCGACCATCCACAATCGCCCACACGACCAACGAAGCACCGCGAACAATATCACCAGCCGCATAAACACCCGGCAAGCTTGTTTCGAGAGTCGTTGGATCAACGCGCAACGTACCCCTTGCTGTTACTTTCAGCTCAGGTTCGCCAAACATTGCCGGATGATCTTCCGGCTCAAATCCCAGTGCTTTGATGATTAGATCTGCATCGAGATCAAACTCAGCATCTGAAATCTCTACTGGAGAACGCCGGCCAGACTCATCCGGCGCCCCTAACTCCATCCGCGAAACGCGGATCCCATTTGCCTTCGCCGCATCACCACGCACAGCTTTCGGTGCGGCAAGCCATTCGAAAATGACGCCTTCCTCTTCGGCATTTGACGTCTCGCGCACGGATCCCGGCATATTTGCACGGTCACGGCGGTACAAACACGTAACTGACTTCGCGCCCTGACGTACCGCCGTTCGCACGCAGTCCATCGCAGTGTCACCGCCCCCAATGACAACAACATTTTTACCATTGGCATTGAGCTCGCCATTTTCATAACGAGGCACGCTATCGCCAAGCCCTAGCCGATTTGACGTTGTCAGATAGTCAAGCGCAGCAACAACGCCCTTGTTCCCGGCTCCCGGGCAGGCAAGGTCACGCGCTTTATAGACGCCTGTCGCAACAACGATTGCGTCATGCTCTTTGCGTAGGTCCGCAAATGATGCGTCACGGCCCACATTGAAGTTTCGAACAAATTCGACACCGCTCTCTTCCAAGTATTTTGTACGGCGTGCGACGACATCCTTTTCCAATTTGAAGTTAGGAATACCGTAAACCAAAAGGCCGCCGGTTCGATCGTAGCGGTCATAAACCTTAACCTTGAACCCCTCACGACGTAATTCCTCGGCCGCCGCAAGCCCGCCAGGGCCCGCACCGATTACCCCGATTGACTCGGGCCGTTCACGTGATGGCGACAAGGGTTTGATCCAGCCATTCGCCCAGGCGGTTTCGGTGATATATTGTTCGACCGAACCAATCGTGACCGTACCGTGCCCAGATTGTTCGATTACACATGAACCTTCGCAAAGTCGGTCTTGCGGACAAATTCGTCCACAAATTTCGGGCATATTATTGGTCGCAGAAGAAACCGCGTAGGCTTCTTCCATTCGGCCTTCAGCAACGAGCTTTAGCCAATCAGGAATATCGTTCCCGAGCGGACAATGGTTCTGACAGAACGGAACGCCACACTGACTACAACGTGATGCCTGCTCTTTCGCTTTATCATCCGCAAACCGTAAATATATTTCGTCGAAATCCCGGCGACGATCACCGGGATTTCTTTTCACTGGAGTCTCGCGATCGCGCGAGACAAATTTTAACATCCGCTCTGAAATGTCAGCCTCCAACCATACAATGTCAGCTATTCAAATCAGCTTTTAGCGAATTCTGGATAAGCTTCCAGACCCAATTCTGTTTTATCTAGGCCTAAACGCTCATCTTCCTCATTTGCGCGGACGCCAACTGTATATTTCAGCGCCAACCAGCATAATAAACTCACAACAAAGACGAAAATGCCAATCGCGAGCACACCTATGACCTGAACATGGAACATGGCTTCGGAATTAGAAAGCGGTACAATCACTGTGCCCCATATGCCGCAGAGCAAATGCGCAGGAATCGCACCGACAACATCGTCAATCTTGAACCGATCAAGCACCGGAACGGCTAGCGTAACAATAGCGCCACCGACCGCACCGATAAACAATGCTTGCCCGATGCTAGGCGTCAGCGGTTCCGCGGTGATCGAGACCAGACCACCAATTGCGCCATTCAAGACGATCGTCAAATCCACTTTTTTATAGAGAACTTGCGTAAGGATCATCGCCACAACAACGCCCGCACAAGCTGCCATATTGGTGTTGACGAAAATCTTGGCGACTGAGATAGCATCTTCGATAGTACCAAGCGCTAGCTGAGAACCACCATTAAAACCAAACCAGCCTAACCACAAAATAAAGGTACCCAGCGTCGCCATCGGCAAAGATGAACCTGGTAAAGGTGCTACGCGCCCATCGACATATTTTCCGACGCGCGGCCCTACGACCATTGCACCGGCCAGCGCCGCCCAGCCCCCGGTTGAATGGACGAGCGTTGAACCCGCAAAGTCTGAGAAACCCATGGCATCAAGCCAGCCGCCACCCCATTCCCAAGACGCCTGAATTGGATAAATAAAACCAGTCAAGATCGCGACAAAAGCGAGAAACGGCCACAGCTTAATCCGCTCCGCCAATGTGCCAGACACAATTGATGCAGCGGTCGCAACAAACACCATCTGGAAAAACCAGTCCGAGTGCGAAGAATATCCGGTATCAATCGGCGCGCTATCGTCGGCACCCCAAAAGACATCCAATGGCGCCAGGAATCCGCCCTCCCCGACGGTATAAATCAGATTATACCCAAACAAGTAAACCATTATGCCCGCTATAGAATACAGGGCGATATTCTTTAAACAGATTGTTGCGGCATTTTTGGATCGAACCAGCCCAACTTCCAACATCGAAAAACCAGCCGCCATAAACATAACGACCATACCCGAAACAAGGAATAACAACGTATTGAATACAAACACGGACGCATCTGAAGCCGTCGGCACTTCTGCGGCCGCCTCTTGTGCAATCGCAGGAACAGAACCGAGTGCAATTGCAGAAATGGCGCTAACCAATAGAGAAGCTTTCATTTTTTTATTGATTTTCATGGATTTTCCCTACGCTTTCTATAGTGCTGCTGCGCCATGCTCGCCGGTGCGGACCCGCACCGATTCTTCAAGATCTAGAACGAATATTTTGCCGTCACCAATGCGATCTGTTTTTGCGGCGTTACAGATAGCTTCAACAACCTCTGTTACGCGTGACGCCTCGATCGCAATTTCTATTTTCACCTTTGGCACGAAATCGACACTATATTCCGCACCGCGATAAACTTCGCTATGCCCCTTTTGACGACCAAAGCCCTTCACCTCCGAAACCGTCATCCCCTCGACGCTAATCCCCGTCAGCGCAGCACGGACATCGTCTAACTTATGCGGCTTAACGACCGCGATTATATATTTCATTGCCTTCCCTCCTTCCGTGCAGATCGCAAAGCACGACATGCACAATTGAAGATTCGCCACTAAGCTATCAACGCTTCAATGGCCGCGCAACAAAAAATTGCTGCAATTGCGAATTCGATGCGCCGATTAATAGCTGTTTCGCGCTTTTTTGTAGCATTTTTCTCTATTTATGAGGCTCATAATCGCTTTTTATTCGAATAGTTGAGATTGTTGCATTTTTGTTATTGTGCAGCGCAACGAGGTCATTCAAGCTTAATCCGTAAGCCAATGTTTTTCATCAGCACACACCGTTTCCAAAAAAACCGAGCGGGGTGAAAGGAGGACTGTATGTTCCGTAAACTAAGCGCACTTCTGTCAGCAGCACTGGCAACGACCGCGATCTCAACATCAGCACAAGCCGAGTCGCTGGAAGTATCTACAACGGTCGGATTTGAATCTCGGTATCTATTTCGGGGCGTTCAGTTCGCTGAAACAAGTTTCCAGCCTGCAATCAATTTAAGTTACGGCAATTTTTATATGAGCGCGTGGCTCAATTTGCCTATCGGTGATGATGATCTTGTTGTTACTCCGGGCGGAGAGGAATTAGATCTAGTTGCCGGATACAGCTTCCCTGTGAGCAGTATCGTGACGGCTGATATCGGCGTCACTTATTACACCTTCCCGGATCTGGCCAGCGGATTTTTTGATTTGTACGAAGAAGATGGCAACGGGTTAGGCGCGAATACAATTGAGCCTTATGTTGGACTATCATTTGATATTCCGTTATCGCCGTCGATTTATGTCTATCACGACTTTAATTTTGACACGACAACTTTTCAGGCCAACGCATCTTACTCAGTACCTATAGCTGAGAAAACGAGCTTTGATCTGGGTGGTTATATTGGATATGTCATCGACGATACGGGCGGTACTGATTACGTCTACGGAACAGCATCCGCTGATATATCCTATGCGATCAGCGATAACGGATCATTTTACACGGGCATACGTTATGGCGGCTCTGACCTGCCGGGCGGGTCTGTCATTGATGACTCAATTGCTGGAACAACCAAAAGCAGCGCCGTTTGGTGGGGCGTAGGATTTAACGCATCCTTCTAATACTGACTGAGGCTTTTCTTTTAATTCGAAAGCCTATTTATAAACCTCAATAGCCTGAAGCTCACTCCTATCTCATAGGGTCAGCTTCAGCGTCCACTTCCTCAGCTTCTTCCCGTTCCGACTCAGTCAGATTTCCATCAGCTTCGACACCTTCTTCCGGCATTGTGACATCGGGAATACCTTCATTCTCATCCCCTGGTTCAGTAACCCGAATGTCGACCTCTTCGGTGCCCAATAATGCCTCGGCATCGTCATCAAGCACGACTTCTTCGTCACTATTATTTGCAGGTGTATCAATTGCCGGTAATGTCGTCGTAGTCGCCGGTTCACGCTGGTCCAAGACCATCCAAATCACGACCGCTGCGATCAATGCCACGCCAATTATCGTGATAAACCGTGTCATATTCGCCTCCTCAACAATATTACCTTAATAACCCGATTGGGCTTTCTTTGTTCCTCAATGGGATTTCTAAATTCGCTGTGAAGCGCGGTTAAAGCCTCTTCCATTTCGGGCCGTTCGCATTATGTTCGCATTTATGCCAGCGCCGAAAAACAAACCGACCAGTCAGCCCACCACGCCAAAATCCGCGATTGCCAATCACGGATTTGCGGAAGCCGTGGCGAGCTATCATGACCGCCTCGCGCCGCCATTGGCAGCATGGACACCACACCGCCCTGAGCGCCCGGAAAAAAGGGGCTTGTCGAAACCATTGCGGGTAGTCTCTGACTATGAGCCTGCGGGCGATCAGGTAACCGCTATTCCCGAATTGACCGAAGGGATCCGGCAGGGCGAATGGGACCAAGTGCTATTAGGCGCGACCGGCACCGGTAAAACCTTCACCATGGCCAAGGTAATCGAGGCAACCCAGCGCCCGGCGCTGATCCTCGCGCCGAACAAGACGCTTGCTGCGCAGCTGTATGGCGAATTCAAAGCCTTCTTCCCGGACAATGCGGTCGAGTATTTCGTGTCCTACTACGACTATTACCAGCCGGAAGCCTATGTTCCGCGCACAGACACCTATATCGAAAAAGAGAGCACGATCAACGAACAGATTGACCGGATGCGTCACGCCGCAACACGCGCAATTCTTGAGCGGGATGATGTCATCATCGTAGCTTCCGTATCGTGCATTTACGGTATCGGCTCGGTTGAAACATATACGGCGATGACCTTCACGCTCAAAGTTGGCCAAATGCTCGAGCGGAAAAAGCTGTTGGCCGATCTCGTTGCGCTACAATACAAACGCAATGACAATGCCTTCGCGAGGGGGTGCTTCCGTGCGCGCGGCGACACGATTGAGATTTTCCCGGCACACTATGAAGACCGCGCCTGGCGCGTTTCAATGTTCGGCGATGAGATCGAAACGATCACCGAATTTGATCCATTGACCGGAAAGAAAACGGGCGATCTCGAAGAGGTCACCCTCTACGCAAACTCACACTATGTAACGCCGCGACCGACACTCAATCAGGCCATCACCGGGATCAAAAAAGAACTAAACGAAGTCATTCCGGTCATGCGTGAAGAAGGCCGATTGCTAGAAGCCCAACGGCTTGAACAAAGGGTGCAGTTCGATCTTGAAATGATGGCCGCCACCGGTGCCTGCGCGGGGATCGAAAACTATTCGCGCTATTTGACGGGCCGCCTGCCTGGCGAACCGCCGCCCACCCTGTTCGAGTATCTACCCGAAAACGCACTCGTTTTTACAGACGAAAGCCATGTCACCGTTTCTCAGATCGGCGCAATGTTTCGCGGTGACTTCGCGCGCAAAAAGACACTGGCCGAGTATGGTTTCCGGCTGCCATCATGCCTCGATAACCGGCCACTGAAATTCGAAGAATGGGAAAAGATGCGCCCGCAGACCATACACGTATCCGCAACGCCGGGTAAGTGGGAAATGGAACAAACCGGCGGCGTATTCACCGAACAGGTCATCAGGCCAACTGGCCTGATCGACCCGGTTGTCGAAGTGCGTCCGGTTACTGGCGAAAAAGCCAATCAGGTCGATGACGTGATTGCCGAGTGCCAGACAATCGCCAAAAAGGGCGGCCGGGTTTTGGTAACGACCTTGACCAAGCGCATGGCCGAAGACCTCACCGAATATATGCACGAACAAGGTATTCGCGTGCGCTATATGCATTCAGATATCGACACACTTGAGCGGATAGAAATTATTCGCGATCTGCGGCTTGGGGCGTTCGATGTATTAGTCGGCATCAACCTTTTGCGGGAGGGGTTGGATATCCCCGAATGTCAATTGGTTGCTATTTTGGATGCCGATAAGGAAGGTTTTTTGCGTTCAGAAACCTCGTTGATTCAGACCATTGGCCGGGCTGCGCGAAATGTCTACGGACGCGTCATTCTTTACGCCGACAAAATTACGGGCTCTATGGAACGGGCGATGAGCGAAACGGATCGCCGCCGTGAGAAGCAAATTGCCCACAACAAAGCGCATGGCATTACCCCCGCGAGCACAAAGGCAAAAATCGCCGAAATTGCCTCAAGTGACGACGAGGGCGCAAAAGCCGCAATGGGCCAGACATTTGTTGGCGATAGAGGTTTTCAAGCAATTTCCAACCGCGCTGGCTTTGCGGAGGATGAGGCCGACTTCGAAGGCGCACCGGGACATAATCTCAAGGCGCATCTTGATCACCTCACCAAGGAAATGCACGAAGCGGCATCCAATCTTGAGTTTGAAACGGCGGCGCGTCTGCGCGATGAAATCAAGCGCCTTCAAGAGGTCGAATTGGCTATCGCTGATGATCCCCTCGCCCGGCAGTCTACGATCGAAGCACGGGTTGAAGCGACTTCTGATGGCCGTATCAAAAAATCAGAAGGCACCGTTAGCAACGTACGCAGCAAGCCGCGATCGCGGAAGAAAAAGCGGTAATAGATAGAAATCGGTCGGCTATTATCAATAAAAGTTTTCTTTCAACAAGCGTCATTGCGGGCTCCGACCCGCAATCCAATAAGCAAGGGCCTCCCTTCATCACATTACACCTGCCGTTGGATCCCGGATCAAGTCCGGGATGACAGTGGCGATGTTCACGCTCTCACCACAAGCGTCATTGCGGGCTCCGACCCGTAATCCATCACGATTTAATTTAAACTTTCAATTTCTATACGTATCGAATTAGCTGGCCAGACTATCAACATTAAAAGGAGGCAATGGAAACTGCGAGGTTTTCTTCATTCGAATAATTAAGGTGCTCGACATCTAATATATCTTGATCCGAATTTCACCCTGCCTTAGCCTCACCTTGTTACGTGTTTGTCAGGGGAGGATAATCACCATGCGCCGAATTCTGAATTTCACTGCGATTTCGGTAGCTTCATTACTAATAAACCAAGCGACTGCCGCGCCCAAAGAATCCGTAAAAAAGCCATCAACGCAATCAACCACAATCAAGACAAAAGAGCTTGATCACACGATCATCATGATCGATCGCATCCAAGGGGCGCGAGAAAAGGCCTTTTCGGAAGCGGATAAAATGGGCCTCACGATTAATGGGTATGGGGATGTGAAAGGTCTAAATAACGTCCTAAAAGACCACTTTAATCAAACCTCGCTTGGCCGCACCGCACTAGATGAGCAAGCCAAAAAGATTGAAGAGGCAGGATTGGACTTTGCCGCTTTGCGCGAATTAGATTCGCTTTTGCGATCCGGGCCAATAGCCATCGAACGCATTGAATATGTTCCCGGTTGGGATGCGGGAGGGCATTCCAATGGTATTATTATGCGCCCGGACCAACTCGGCGATTATGAAGGCAATGAATTCACGCCGGGCCTGCCATCCAAAGGTTCCCTCGCTGGTTACTCTTATCACATTCGGCGAAATCCCGATGGGGGGTACACGGAAACTATTGTTTTCGACGACGGAAGTCACATCATCCAGGGCAGTTCTGATAACGATGCCGGCGGGAAAACGCATTTTGTCGTGGTTTTCGCCGATGGCCAAGTTCGTTATACCGAGAGAGTAGACACTGACAAACGCGGGAACGTTACTGAAGAACGGGTCTATATTAACCCTGAACCGCATGAGACAAGCGAGGCGGAAGAAGAACACGCAGCCCGTCAAAGAGAAACATCCGGTGCCTCGGTCACTGTTGGTGAGCCTACCGAAGAAGAAAGTGGTGACACAGAGGATGCCGACATCGAAGGCTATCAACCTGCTGACGGTACAGCTGGGGTATTTTGCCCGATGACCGTTGAAATATGTCGCCGCGAATATAACCGCGCGATTTCCTCCCGGGAGAAAGTATTCGCTGGCATGATATTCGTGAACCCGGGCGACCCGGACGACCAACCTAAGGGGCCGCGCTTGGTCTATGACCCCGAGGATTTAGCAATCAATCCTTATTTCTCTTCCGGGGCCGGCAGCAAAAAACTCAACCCCGGTCAATTCCGCATGGTCTTGCCTGTTCTCGTTAACCCTCCGGGTCCAGATGAAGAGTAATTCTCTGGTACTGTATCCCGGATCAAGTCCGGGATGACGGTGGCGATGTTCACGCTCTAACCAAAAGCGTCATTGCGGGCTCCGACCCGCAATCCAGCAATTAAGCCGGTTTCCTTTTGCCTCGTTCACGCCGATGGATCCCGGATCAAGTCCGGGATAACGGTGGCGATGTTCACGCTCTAACCAAAAGCGTCATTGCGGGCTCCGACCCGTAATCCAGCAATTAAGCCGCTTTCCTTTTGCCTCGTTCACGCCGATGGACCCGGGATCAAGTCCGGGATGACAGTGGCGACGTTCACGCTCTAACCACAAGCGTCATTGCGGGCTCCGACCCGCAATCCAACAACAAAGGCGCTTACCTTTTGCGTTGTTCCTGCCGATGGATCCCGGATCAAGTCCGGGATGACGGCGTTGGAAGAGTCACGTCAACACTCAACGACGTTCACCGCTAATCCGCCTTCGGATGTTTCTTTATATTTGCGCGACATATCGATTCCGGTCTGGCGCATGGTTTCGATAACCTGATCAAGCGAGACTTTATGTTCTTCGGAAGCGCGCAGCGCAAGACGCGCGGCATTCACCGCTTTCACCGCGCCAATCGCATTGCGCTCAATGCAGGGTATTTGCACGAGGCCCCCGACCGGATCACACGTAAGACCTAAATTATGTTCCATGCCAATCTCGGCCGCATGTTCAACTTGCGCGGGGGTGCCACCCCACACGGCCGCGAGACCACCCGCCGCCATCGAACAAGCAACGCCAACCTCGCCCTGGCACCCCATCTCCGCACCGGAAATCGAGGCCCGTTGTTTATATAAAATCCCGATGCCCGCGGCAGTCAGAAGGAATTTTCGGATATGCTTTAGGTTTGTTGTTCCGTCGCTCGCGCAATAATGTTTGAGCACAGACGGTATGATGCCTGCCGCACCATTTGTCGGCGCAGTTACGACGCGGCCACCAGCGGCATTTTCTTCGTTGACGGCCATCGCGTAAACATTGAGCCAGTCAAAAAGCTGTTCCCGTTCATTCGCCAAAGGCGCTTCTTGCAATTTCTGATAGAGCGAATGCGCCCGCCGCTTAACTTCTAAACCGCCGGGCAACACGCCATGCGTCTTTAACCCGCGGTCAATACAATCACGCATCGCAAACCAGATTTGATCGAGCATGGTCTCGGTTTCGAAACGCGGTCGGTGGTCATCCTCATTTTCGAGAATGACCTCGTCAATCGACAGGTTTTTATCCTGACACAACGCGAGTAAATCTTCAGCTGACCCGAAAAAATGTCGCCCCTGACGAGGACGAGAGATAAGATCGTCCTCCGCTGGCGTGGAAAGCTGTTTTGCACTCGCAATAAATCCGCCGCCTACCGAATAATAAGTCTGTTCGAAAATTGGTTTGTCGGCGCTATCCAACAAGACCAGATACATTTCATTGGGGTGCATTGTCGGCGTGACATCGCCCCGAAGGTCGATGTCGCGCTTTGCATCAAACGGAATGGTCTTTCCGCCATGAAGCGTAATTTCCTGCGCCTGTTTTGCGTTCTGAAACGCCGCTTCCGCTTCGTCAGGGTCTGTTGTCTCCGGCGAAAACCCCAACAGGCCCAATATGGCGGCCTTGTCTGTTCCGTGGCCAACACCGGTGAGCGCCAATGATCCGTGTAAGTCTATTCGTATGCGCGAAGCCTTGTCGAGCGATCCGTCCCCGCGCGCCTCTTCGAGAAAACGCCGCGCGATCCGCATCGGCCCAACCGTATGGGACGATGAAGGGCCAATACCGATTTTGAAAATATCAAAAACACCGAGCATGTTCTATTTTTCGCTCTCTTTCCGATCACTCATTACCGGTTCAAACCCTTGAGCCTTTATTGCCGTCGCAACAGCTTCGATCGCCTTGTCTGCAATGGCGGCATCTCTTGACCGCGCAACAACCGTGACACCCTTATCATCGCCATCAATCGGATAGCTTCCGATCGAAACGCCCTTAATCTCGGTCTGAATCTCACCGAGCGCACCGGCAATCACAGATTCGGGCAATTCATACGCAGTTGCCGCGCGCGAGTGGACAACCTCGCCCCGTTCGATTTCGTCATCTATGGCGGTCAACATCACCCGGAAAATTCCCGGAACGCCCGCCATGACGAAAATATTCTCTATACATACACCCGGCGCACCAGAAAGTTTGTTCACGATAAGCCGAGCCCCTTCGGGCGTGCGCGCCATCCGCAACCGCGCCTCGGTCACTTCTTTGCCTTGCGCGGTATAAAACTTCTCGATCATTTTCTTCGCGATCGGATGGGTAATGACGGAAACGCCCAGCGCTTTGGCTATCGCATCAATCGTAATGTCGTCATGGGTCGGGCCGATCCCGCCCGAGGTAAACACGTAATCATATTTCGTGCGGAGCGCGTTCAACGCCTCGCCGATATCGTCCATATCATCGGTAACAAAGCGGGCCTCGCGAAGCTCTACGCCGCGTTCAGTCAACCAACCGGCGAGATAGTGCATATTGGCGTCTTGCGTACGACCGGACAAAAGCTCATCGCCAATCGCAAGAATTGCTGCGGTCTTTTGCTTCGCCATATCAATCTCGCCGTTTCATAACTCATCCGCCGCGAACCCTCACGGCCATACCCATGCTTATGTCGAGTTCGACGGGTGGGTGCAAATGATTTTGGGTCACGACAATAACGCGCTTTGCTATTGCGGGGATATCTATCCACCAATAGCGAGTTTCGTGCAGAAAATCGTCGAAAACGGGCAGAAAGCGTCGAGCACTCAACCGCAGTCTATTCGCGGAGATAGGTTGTCCCGCCCACGGGGCCGATCCCTTGGGGCACCGGCACGTCGGTCGCGTTATAGTCGACATTCAGAACCAATGTCGGACTGCCGGTCATCTGCATTTTATGCGCGACAATCGCCGTATAGGCAGACCGGTCCGCGACCGGCAAGACGGACGCAACATTCAAGACACCACGGGGAAGATAAAACGTACCCAATAATGTCCGCGCATCGTCGCTCATAATATTATGAAGTCGGCCCATCGGGGCATGACGGTCTTCGAAGAACAATATCCCGGCGAGCGGACCCGCTTTTTGCGCACTCAGCTCGATGATGGCTTCTGGGCCGAAATAAAAAGTCGCGTCGTCGCCTACCATATAGAACGAGACATCTTCGCCATGAAACTTGCCGCCAAGACCAACAAGCAATGGACCATCCTTGATCACATAGGTTCCCGGTGCGAGATGCACATCGGCAAATTGACCAATCCCCAAACCGCCGCAATAGACACCGGGACTGAGATTATAGGTCTTCGTCAACCCGCGACCAATCCCCTCAACGACACCGCCGGTTAATCCGCCGGTCAAACCACCTGTGACCTCATCGAGCGTTCCAGAAACGCCGGTCACCAAAGCCGCTGCGGCGGCCGTTGCGATTTCAGTAACCCGCTCCCCATAGGAAGCATCATAATGCGTGCACGGACCGACCGATGGTGCAACACGCTCAGACAACGGGTCTTCATATACCGGACAATCCAGCGTCGGTGCCGGATTAAAATTCTGCGCCCCGCCAAATGCGCCGCCCGCAGAGCAAATCATACCGGCATCAATATCGGAAAGCCCCGTCGCGATCACGCCCTGTGTCGATGTGGAATTCGACATCAATGAACATTCATCGGCAATCAATTTTGAATTGACCTGAATGGCCACCGCACCAGGATCGGCTTCTTCGAGCGCAACAACACAGACATTCATGCCGCCCAACGCGACGGCAACCGACGTAATATCGAGATCAGCCATAAACGGCATGAAATTCGTCAGGATCAGGCCATCCGAAGGCGGCACCACAAGACGAACACTGACCTCACCTTTCTCTGGATCAACGACAACGCGCGACCGGACGCGATCAAAACCATATTCTTTCGAAAAGCCGCTATCGATAATATTTTGAACAACGGCTTCGACCTGAGAGCCTGATGCGTTGGCCAATAAAAACTCGCGCGCCCCGCGCGTCGCCAGCGTATCGGCAAGCTCCTTGAGGTTGCCGCGTTCACTATGCCACCGATAGAAATCAATCGCGCCGCCCACAAAGCCGAGAATAACCGGCAAAACGAGCGCGCTTAAAATGGCGATATTGCCAGATCTATCCCGAAATAATGAACGCAAGGGTTTCCCTCAGACACAGGTGTACTACCGCATTTCATTTATCGGGGGAAACCGATAAAAATGTATTAGAAAACTCGGTTAACGTCTTTACGATATTTCGCGAAGTTTTCTGGCGCATGGGTCGCCAAGACTTGGAATTTTGGGGCGAACCCCGTTAACCGGCGGGGTAAATAGGTGAATATTGATCCATGCGACTTCCTAATCCGCTCCAGTCGGGGCGTCTTATCAAACGCTATAAACGCTTTCTCGCGGATATTAAGCTCGACGATGGCCGAGAAATCACTGCGCATTGTGCCAATCCGGGATCAATGCTTGCGGTTGCGGTCGAAGGCGCGCGCGTCTGGGTCCATGAACATGGCGATCCCAAACGAAAACTCGCCTTTTCTTGGGAATTGATCGAACTCGGCAATACGCTGGTGCCGATCAATACCGCCAATCCGAACAAAATCGGTTTCGAGGCCGTCGAAGCGGGCATCATTCCGGAATTAACCGGCTATGGGGACATTCGGCGCGAGGTGAAATATGGCGATAGCAGCCGGATCGACCTGTTACTCGAAGGCGGAAGGCGTAAAAAAACCTGTTTTGTCGAGATCAAGAATGTGCACCTGTCGCGCCAAAGGGGCCTCGCTGAATTCCCTGATAGCGTTACCGCGCGCGGCACCAAGCATCTGAATGAGTTAGCAAAAATTGCGGACCAGGGCGACCGCGCCGTGATGCTGTTCATCGTCCAGCGCAGCGATTGCCACCGGTTTTCCCCAGCCGCCGATCTCGACCCGGCCTATGCGGAGACATTGAAAGCCGTTAGTAACCAAGGGGTTGAACTCTTGTGCTATGATTGCGAAGTGACCCACAGCGAAGTAGTTCTGCGCAAGGCGCTTGAAATACAATTGGAACAATAATGACCGACATCGCCCTCGACGACGAAATCGAAGTCCGGACCGGACAGATCAAACTGCACAAGCCTGAAGATTTTGAAGGCATGCGCAAGGCTGGCCAATTAGCGGCGTCCTGTCTGGATATGTTGACCGAGCATGTGAAACCGGGCGTCACGACACAATCGATTGATGATCTTGCCCGTGAATATATGCTCGACCATGGCGGCACTCCCGCCACGATCGGCTATCGCGGCTATCGTCATGCGAGCTGTATCTCGCTCAATCATGTTATCTGTCACGGCATTCCCGGCCCCAAGGTTTTAAAAAAGGGCGACATCATGAATATTGACGTGACCGTCATCGTTGATGGCTGGCACGGCGATACGAGCCGGATGTTCTATGCCGGAGAACCCAAGGTCAAAGCGCGGCGTTTGGTCGATACGACCTATGATGCACTGATGGCCGGGATTGGCGCAGTAAAACCGGGTGCAACCTTGCGCGATATTGGTCGCGCCATTCAAACCCTTGCTGAAGGCGAAGGTTTTTCCGTCGTTCGGGATTTTTGCGGCCACGGGCTGGGGCGTGTTTTCCATGACGCGCCGAATGTTGTTCATTACGCGGAATATCGCGATAGATGGGGCGGCGTTCATCAAGCGGACGAGACCGAGCTAAAGCCCGGCATGTTCTTCACCATTGAGCCAATGATCAATGACGGCAAGCCCGAAGTAAAACTTCTCAAAGATGGCTGGACCGCGGTCTCACGTGATAAATCCCTGTCAGCACAGTTTGAACACTCCATCGGCATTACCGAAGACGGCGTAGAGATCTTCACCAAATCGCCAAAAGGCTTGGACCGCCCCCCTTATTGATCGCGAAATATGAGCCAGCAAAAAGAAACGGCTAACGCCAATCACGCAGCTGGTCATCGCGAGCGGTTGCGCGCGCGTTTCAAAAAAGCCGGTGTCGATGGCGTACAGGACTATGAACTTTTGGAGCTTATTCTGTTCCGCGCCATTCCGCGCCGTGACGTAAAACCTCTTGCCAAGGAATTGATCGCGACCTTTGGTGGTTTTAGCCAAGTCATTGCCGCGCCGGTTGAGCGCCTGACCGAAATCAAAGGCATTTCCGACAATGTGGCGCAAGAGCTTAAAATTATTCAGGCCGCAGCCCTAAAGCTTACGCAGGCGCGTGTTCTCAATCGGCCCGTCATTTCATCGTGGAATGATCTTTTGTCCTATTGCCGTGCTGCGATGGCCGACGAAAAAACAGAAATGTTCCGCATTCTTTTCCTCGACAAGAAAAACATTCTTATTGCCGACGAAGTTCAACAGCGAGGCACGGTCGATCATACGCCGGTCTATCCGCGCGAGGTGGTTAAACGCGCGCTCGAACTTGGTGCTTCCTCGATCATATTGGTGCACAATCACCCGTCCGGTGATCCCACACCATCAAAAGCTGATGTTGATATGACCAACCAGATTGTACGCGCGGCCGCCGCGCTTAATATCCGGGTGCACGACCATTTGGTGATCGGTCATGAACATCATGCGAGCTTTAAAAGCCTTGGTCTGATATAATCAAATTGCCTATTTAAAAGGTCGCACTATGCCTCGCATCATTACCCTCACCCCAAATCCCGCCCTTGATTACGCTGTGCATGCGGACTTTGTAGAACCAAACCGCAAAATACGCTGCCGCGATCCCCAAACCCATCCCGGCGGCGGCGGGATTAATGTTGCCCGCGCCGCATCCCGCCTTGGGGCGCATGCACTCGCAGTTTTCACCGCCGGCGGCGTTTATGGCGATGCCCTGATCAAAGCGATTGCCAGTGAAAATGTACCCATGCGGATGATACCTATCGCGGGCAACACGCGCCTTGCGTTTCATGTCAGCAATCATCGCGACGATGACGAATATCGCTTCAATCTTCCCGGTGCCGAATTGAGCGAAGCGGAACGGAATCAGTTTTTTGATGCAGTTCGGGAAGAAACGGACCCCGGTGACTATGTAGTCGCAAGCGGCAGCCTGCCCCCAAGCGCGCCTGAGGATTTTTGGGCAGAGATCGCGAAAATCGTCAAACAAAAGAAAGCGCGCTTTGTGCTTGATTCAATCTCTGGTTTAGACGCCGCACTGGCTGAAGGTGTTTACATGCTCCGCCAGAATGAATTCGAATATCCGGCCCTGTCGGGCAAAACGCTCAAATGGCCACAAGAGATCAAAGATTTCGCGCAGCAAATCGTTGCCGATGGCAAAACCGAAGCGATGGTCATCAGCCATGGTGCTGATGGATCAATCATAGCAACAAAAGACGGATTGGATTTCGCCCCGTCCTATAAGGTCCGCGCGAGCAGCGCCGTCGGCGCAGGCGATTCATTTGTGGGCGGATTATTGACCGCCCTCGCCCGCGGTGACAGCAATGAAGACGCGCTAAAGCTCGGCATGGCGGCCGCTGGCGCGACCCGCATGAGCGAAGGCACAGCGCTATTTAAAACAAGCGATGTGACCAATCTTTTTGAAAACGGTACGCCGCAATAGACTATTCATCGCCATAGATTGCGACAGCTTCCGTTTCGGCATTTTTGACGCCGCGGAACATGCCTGCGGAATTGAACTCCATCGCATAGTCTCCATCAGGCCCGACCACGATAACGCCGCCATCGGCTCCCATGCCATCAAGGCGGTTGTGGATCACGTCTTTTGCCGCATCCCCAATCGTCGCACCGCCATATTCCACTTGAGCGCAGATATCCCGCGCGATGGTCAGGCGAATAAAATACTCACCCCATCCGGTCGAAGAGACTGCGCATGATTTATTGTCCGCAAAAGTCCCCGCGCCGATTATGGGCACATCACCGACCCGGCCATAGCGCTTTAAGGTCATACCGCCGGTTGATGTACCCGCTGCGATATTGCCGTTCGCATCAAGCGCAACGGCACCCACCGTGCCATATTTGAAATCATGAGGAAGCGCGCTGTCTTTCTTGCGGCGTTCTTGTTCAAGCGCGTCCTTATATGACTTCCAACGCTTTTCAGTTTTGAAATAGCGGGGTTTAACGAATTCGAGACCCTGCTCTTTGGCAAAGTCTTCGGCGCCATCCCGGGCGAACATAACGTGTTCGGAATTTTCCATGACGGCGCGCGCGAGTTTGATTGGGTTTTTGACGCGCGTCACCCCGGCAATCGCACCGGCGTTTAATGTGGCCCCATCCATGACCGATGCATCGAGTTCGTTCTTGCCATCGCGCGTAAAGACTGCGCCTTTCCCGGCATTAAAAAGTGGCGAATCTTCCATCCGGATGATTGCCGCTTCGATCGCGTCGAGCGCGCTGCCACCATTATCAAGAATGCCATATCCTGCGTTGAGGGCCTCACGCAGCTCGGCTTTAAAGGCGGCCTCTTCTTCGGGCGTGTAGCGACCGGGCTCCAGCGCGCCGGCTCCGCCGTGGATGACGATTGTTATTGGCGCGTCACGGTCTTCGGCAAACGCGGAGGAGCCCGCCAAAACAAACGCGAAAAGACAAAAGATTAGCCGCATTGATCACTCTCCCATTTGCTCCATTGATTACAGAGCAAGCGAAGCTGATCAAGTTTTTTAGTCGAGGTCCGGGGTCAACATCCGTTGCGCGCGCCATTGCTCGACGATCCGGTCAATGAAGCTGTTGTCTTCGATATCGACCGACCAACCATCGGTAAAACAGGCCGTCAGACTGCGCGGCACAGCCGCGCTCGGCAAGGCATCAAACCGGATCCGCGTGGGCATCGGAACGCCCTCACCAACAGCAATCGCTTCACCAAGCCCTAAAGAAGGTAGACAGCTCAAAAGACTCGTAGACGCATCAGGAACCGCAGCGCGCAAGGCGTCCTGGTCGGCCTGATTGGCAAGGCGCATGGCGAAGATCGTATTGCATTGAGAGAGGATTGTCGGATCAAGCTCTGTTGGCCGCTGCGATGCAAGCCAGAGCGAGACGCCGGTTTTGCGGCCTTCTTTTGCGATCCGCACAAGCGAGCGCCGCGTTGGGCCAAAGCCTTCGCTCGGATCCGCAGGCGCGTAACGGTGTGCGTCCTCGCAGACAAGGGCAATCGGCGTTGCGCCATTGCTCCATAGACCAAACTCAAAGGCCAATCGCGACACTACGGAAACAACAACCTGCACCACTTCTGCGGGAAGACCGCCAAGCTCAATGACGCTAACTGGACGACCGTCAACCGGAATACGGAACAGATCGCTAAGGAGGTCTTTTAAGGTGTCCTGTACCGTCAGCCCACCGAACATAAAGGCGTAGCGCGCGTCCTGGCTGATTGTATAAATCCGGCTGCGGAGGCGTTTATAGGGCGCAACATTGCGGTTTCCATCTAGTCCACCTAGCGCGCGATCAATCAAGCCCAAGAGTTCAGAAATACGATAAGGCGTCGGCGTATCGACAGTGATCGCGGTCATGTCTGTACGTAATCGCCCGACGCGGCCCGAGCCGGAGAGATTCATTTTTTTAGCGGCCGGCAATAGATCTGCCAGGATTTCAATTTCTTCGGTGTCGCGCGAGCGGCCCGGATATAGCACCTCGACCAACTCATCGAAGGTAAGCATCCAATATGGCAAATTGAAATTGGTCGGGTCAAAAATCACCGCACCATCGCCGAAGCTTTTCGAATATTCATTATGCGGATCGAGCACAACAACATGGGCGTGCGGAAAGCGCTGCAATACTGCCCGCAACAAAAGCGTAATCGCGCATGATTTACCTGCGCCGGTGGTGCCTAAAATCGCGCAATGACGTGAGAAAATTTCATCAACATTCACCGTCGCGGGGATTTGCGCATCCTGTTTCACGACGCCAACACGAACACTCGCGGCCCCATTAACAGCGAATAGCGCCGTTAATTCATCGCGCGTTGCGACGTGAACATTGTCGCCCAATGTCGGATAGGCAGATACACCACGGCGGAACCGCGCCGGCGCATTGATGGTCGGTTTTACAAATTCGCCGATCAATTCAATCTCGATGATGCGCATTTCAGGTGTCGCAACATCAAGGCTCGGCGCAGGCATGCTCATCGCGGACACAAGCCCCAGGACAATCGAAGAGCCAGCGTCAACACTCATGATCGCGCCTAGCTGTGGCCGTGACGCGCGATCTGATTCCGCCTTTTCTTCGTCAAGCATGACGATCGCATGGGATCCGGTGACCGAAACAACCGTTCCCACACGGGGTTTATCCTGAAACGCCATATCAAACGCCTCAGCGGTTGGAGCCGCTGCGCCCTTGCGTGAAAATGCGGCCTTTGATGGTCTACGCGGCATCATTTTTCTTCTCCGCTTTTATTTCAATCCGACGTTCAGTTTCTTGAACACGGCTTCGTTCAGCCTTTACGGGCGGCAGCGAAATTTTCGCGAGCGTGCCCTGCCCCTTGCGGCTTTCAATTGAAAACCGCCCCCCTTGAAGTTCGATAAATGTCTTGGCAACCGCATAGCCGACACCCGGCCCGGAAAAGGAACGATCCAATCCACGATTGGAATGACTGAATGCATCCAATGCTTCCGTTAGCTCTGCTTTCGTGAAGCCATCGCCTTCGTCACGCACCGCAAGTTCGATCCAACCCTGATCGACCTTTGTCACTTTGACATAGATCTTGCCGCCTTCGTCACTCAGCTTGATTGCGGTATTGAGCAAATGGTCCGTTGCTTGACTAAAGCGCGCTGCGTCCCCCCATGCGCTCAAATCAGCCAGTCCGTCGCGGCGAATGATTTCGACCCCGGCCGCATCAGCGCGAATTTTTGCGCGCTCAACGGCTTCGCCTAAAATTTCACTGGCGTTCAGAGCGCCATCATTGACCTCGATACCGCCACTCTCAAGCGATGCGACTTCGAGAATTGTATTGATATGGCCAAGCAGCAAATCCGCTGATTGCAGGATATATTCGGAATAATTCTGACGCTGATCAGGACCGATGCCGTATTCTTCGCTATCGCGGAGCATCGTCGCAAAGCCGATAATGGCATTTAGCGGCGTGCGCAGTTCGTGGTTCATATTGGCCAGAAATTCTGACCGCGCCTTGATCGAAAGCTCGGCTTCAACCCGCGCAGCGCGAACGGCAATCTCGGCCCTACGCCGAACCAGCGTTTCCGCCATACGCGCCGTATAATCCGCGAGCCTTCCCCCCTTCGCTTCTATGAATGGCTTAAACGTACGCATAACCCTCAATCTCAACCCAACTTTGGGTGGTCATGCAAAACCATAGGTGGCAACGGCTAATGCGCCGTTAAGCATTCCAAGGATTCTGCACAGCGAGGGTCATGGCGAATTAGGTAAAATTCGCCGTACACGGTTTACTTTTGCTTAACGGATGCCGCCCGACATCAAACCAGTTTCGATTTCTGGCTTTCTTTGTCGACCGCAGGTTTATCCTTCTCGTCGGCGTCTTTCTTCCCGTTTTCCTTGGCTTTTTCCGGTTTTACCTCGGGTGGCTTGGGAATATACGCCAAAACGACATCGCCGATTTCCGGTGTCACCTTTGCTTCGGGCGAGGCAAATATCAACGTGCCTTTACGAACAACCAGAACGATCTCCGCTTCCGGATTCAGATCTTTTTTATACTGCTCGGGCGGATATTCTTCCGACAGGCGCGTGCGCTGGAAAACCCAGCCGGAATAATGCCGGCGCATCAACTCATCCAATGCGGCCGCAGAATGAAGGAATGTCCGCCCTTGCAGAGTATAGGACAGCGCTTTGCGGTCTTCCTCGTCTTTGCCGCGAGCATTGACCTGAAAGATCGCGGCGCGGCCTAATTCCGGCGCAAGATCGGTGGCGACAAGCGCATTATGAGCTTCGTTCCCGCCAAGCGCCAAAAGATAACCGAACCGATTGAGATCGACATGGTGTTCAGTCACTTCCGACAGGATTTCACCGTAATAGGTCGGCACATTTGCAAGCCGCACCGGTTTTAAGCGCCGCCAACTGGTGTCCGCTACGGTAACAGGGACTTCCATATCTTGCAGCTTCGCCGCCAAAGCCGCAGAGAACGGCGAGGCCCCGACAATCAACACGCCGGGCCGTTCGCGCGAGGCGAGCCCCAACGCCTTGGCCATTGGCGAAATCGTAAAGCCATGAAGCACCACGGTGGCAAACACCATCCCGAATGCGAGCGGAATGAGCTGCGCGCCATCTGCGTATCCTTCCGCGACGAGCGACGCACCAAAGAAACTGGAAACCGCAACGGCGACTATCCCGCGCGGCGCAATCCAGCCAACAAGCAATCGTTCTTTCCACGGCAGGCCCGATCCAATCGTCGCAATGAAAACCGTCAGTGGCCGCACAACAAACAACATCGCAAGCAGGAACATCGCGCTCGACCAATCAAGCGAACGGATCGAGTCCATGGTCAGGTTTGCGGTCAAAATGATGAACACGCCCGAAACCAGCATCACGGTGATGTTCTCTTTAAACAGGCGCAAATCGTTGATTGATGCGATACGCGAGTTGGCCAGCGTCACGCCCATTGCCGTCACCGAAAGAAGACCGGCCTCATGTTGCAGCAGGTTCGCAAGTTCGAAGCAAACCAGAACAAGCGCTAGCAATACCGGCGGCTTTAGATATTCCGGCACCCAACCGCGCCGGAAAGCAATCGCAGTAAACTTACCGAACGCATAGCCCGCTCCAGCCGCAAGGATCGCAGCAAGGATCAGTGAGCTGATAATATCCGATGATGATGAGCCATGCTCACCAATAACAAGAAACTCATAAACGACGACCGCCAATAATGCACCAATCGGATCGTTGATGATCCCTTCCCATTTCAGGAGGGTCGCTGGTCGCGCGTTCAATTTGGATTGCCGCAAAAGCGGAATAATGACCGTAGGCCCGGTGACAACCATGACCCCGCCAAAGAGCAAAGAGACCTGCCATGAAAGCCCTGCGATCAGATAGGTCGCGCCCGCGCCCAAAAACCAAGCGATCAAAACGCCGGGAAACACCAGTCGTCTGACGCCGCGGGTCAGACCACGAAGCTCGGAAAAATTAAGCTGTAATCCGCCTTCGAATAAAATAACCGCAACCGCGATTGCGATGATCGGGCGATAGAACTCGCCAAACAGGGCTTCCATGGGCGGATCACCCGGCCCTGCCCCTGGTGCCGCAAAAATATTGAAGACCGGCCCCGCCAATACGCCGGCAATAGACATCAAAACGATCGCAGGGAAATTAAAGCGCCAGGCCAGCCATTGCGCGCCGATACCGAGAACGCCGATGATCGCAACGGCGAGTACGAGATTATCCATCAGCGCTGGCTCCTCAAATGTCGTCGCCGCACATTATATGCGGCCAATCGGCGACTGCATACCGTCATGCACACCGCCGCCGAGGGGAACGCTAGCTTATATGGAGTGTCACGGTGCCTTGCAAGAAACAACGCACCATGAGCGATTACCGGTGCTTGAAAACCGGTTTACGTTTTTCGGTAAAGGCCGCCATACCTTCTTTCTGATCTTCGAACGCAAAGACAGAATGGAATACCCGGCGTTCGAACCGAACTCCTTCCGCGAGGGTTGTTTCATAGGCGCGATTGACGGATTCTTTTGTGAGCGTCGTAATCGGCCGCGAGAAATTCGCGATCTTCTTGGCGGTCTCGATTGCCTCTGCCCGTAGCTCACCAACGGGAACAATACGGCTTACCAACCCACAACGCTCGGCCTCTTCGGCGTCCATCATGCGGCCCGTCAAACACATTTCCATGGCTTTTGATTTGCCGATAAACCGTGCGAGACGCTGGGTCCCACCAGCGCCCGGCAAGGCACCAATCGTGATTTCAGGTTGGCCAAATTTCGCATTCTCACCGGCCAGAATGAAATCGCACATCAATGCAAGCTCACAACCGCCGCCAAGCGCATATCCGGCTACCGCAGCGATAACAGGCTTGCGTGTTTTGGAAACCTCTTCCCAATTTGCCGTGATGAAATCTTCTTTCAAGACATCGATGTAGTTCTTTGATGCCATTTCCTTGATGTCGGCACCGGCGGCGAAGGCTTTTTCGGACCCGGTAATCACCATACAGCCGATTGCGTCGTCCGCTTCGAACTTACGGACAGCCTCGGTGACTTCGTTCATTAATTGCTGATTGAACGCGTTCAGCGCATCGGGACGATTAAGGGTAATGATACCAACGCCACTATCGCTCTCGGTAAGAATGCATTCATATGCCATGGGGGAAATCCTGTTGCCTTGAATTATTAATAACCGATCAGCTTGATAACTTCTGATCTTGCTTTGTCGTCCTGACGGAATACGCCCATCATCCGGCTTGTCGTCATGGTCACGCCCGGTGTTTCGACACCGCGGCAGGTCATGCAAGCATGGGTTGCTTCGACCACGACGGCCACGCCCTGTGGCTCAAGCACTTTTTGGATACAATCGGCGATTTCCGCAGTCAGGCGTTCTTGCACCTGAAGCCGTTTGGCATAGGCCTGAACGACCCGTGCCAATTTGGAGATACCGACCACCTTATCAGTCGGTAGGTAAGCCACATGGGCCTTGCCGATGATCGGGGCCATGTGGTGCTCGCAATGTGAATGAAACGGAATATCCCGAAGAAGTACGATTTCATCATACCCGCCGACCTGTTCAAAGGTGCGAGTAAGATATTCTTCGGGACATTGCTCATAGCCCTGGAAATATTCGAGATATGCATCGACCACCCGGCGGGGCGTATCGCGCAGCCCCTCGCGGTCTGGATCGTCGCCGACCCAGCGGATTAGCTCGCGAACGGCCTCTTTCGCCCGTTCGCGTTCTTCCTCGGTTCTCTCCCTATGAGTCGCCGCCATTTTTGATCCTATCTTTTGTCGATCGGTGTGACCTCACGTTGTGCTGGACCTGTATAGTTAGAAAGCGGCCGGATCAACTTATTGTCGCCAAGTTGTTCCATAATATGCGCCGTCCAACCGGTGATCCTGCTCATCACAAAAATAGGCGTGAACATCGGAATTTCAAAGCCCATCAGGTAATAAGCAGGCCCCGCCGGGAAATCGAGGTTCGGGTAAATGCCCTTTTCCGCAACCATCGTCTCGTCGAGAATCTTGCTCATCTCCCAATACATTTTGGCTTCATCGGTTCCAATAATATCGACCATATCTTTATATGCGGCCGTCATTGTCGGAACGCGGCTATCACCGGAACGATAAACGCGGTGACCAAAGCCCATGATTTTCTTTTTCGTCGCCAATGCGTCAAGCATCCAAGCTTTCGCGTTATCAGCCGTGCCGACTTCTTTGAGCATATACATAACGGCTTCGTTCGCGCCGCCATGAAGCGGGCCTTTGAGCGAACCGATAGCGCCCGTCACCGCAGAATAAATGCCAGACAATGATGATGCGATCACGCGCGCCGTAAAGGTCGATGCATTGAACGAATGTTCAGCATAAAGCGTCATTGACGTATCGAAACATTTTACGGTTTCAGCCGCCGGCACATCACCAAAACACATATGGAAGAAGTTCTCAGAGAAGCCGAGATCGTTGTTCGGCTTGATCGGGTCTTTACCATTCCGTAGACGGAAGTCCGCCGCAACGATTTCCGGGATTTTTGCGTAAAGGCTGATCGCGCGGTCATATAATTTGTCGGTCGCGTGATCTTCGATCTCTTTGTCTTCAAGACCTAGGAAGCTAACCGCTGTGCGCAAGGTCGCCATCGGATGCGCTGATTTTGGAAATTTACGCATAACCTCGATGAGATCATCGGAAATGCCGCGCTGGCTTTTTTCCAAAGCAACGAAGTCGTCAAGTTGCGATTGGGTCGGTAATTCTTTGTTCCAGATCAGATAGGCAGTCTCTTCAAAACGGCATTGTGTGGCCAGATCCTGCACCGCATAACCGCGATAGGTCAGTGAATTGGTTTCCGGCATCACCTTTGAGATCGCCGTATCGTCCGCCAAAACGCCAGCCAGACCATATTTGATATCTGTATCCGTCATAAATCTATCCTACCTATCTTTGCTTCTTCATTTCATAAGTGCGTTCAACTTTCGCGACACGCACTGAATACTCTTTATACCAATCGACTTTGCCGCGATGCTGCGCCTCGGCGTGATTGGCGTTTTTCTTCCAGTTCGCGATAGCTTCCTCGCTTTCCCAATAGGAAACCGTAATCCCGAAACCGTTCTCATCACGCGCTGACTCAATCCCGAGATAGCCGGGCATTGTCTTTGCCAGCGCTTCCATCCGCTTCGACATCTCCTCATAGCCACGCGCGTCTTGATCGGTTCGCTGGCTTGAAAAAATGGCGGCGTAACAGCCGGGTTTGATTGCACTAGAGGGCATTTTTTCCGCCAACACAGAAACCTGAAACGATACTCGTCAAAGCAAATTCCATTGCCGAAGCCCCGTCCTGTCTATCTCTGCTCTCCAATCAAACCCGTCCATTAAACGAAAATACTATTCCAGTGGCGTGTCGCCGACTTGAAAATTATAGATGGACTCATCGAATTTATTGTATTCGTGATAACGCAACAGGTCATAAAGATCGCGACGGTGCTGCATCTCATCAAGAATGCCGTTTTGATCACCGGTCTCAAGGATCGCATCCAACCCGCGATCACAAGCCCCCATCGCCAAGCGCAATGTCGTGACCGGATATATCACCATATTGAACCCAAGATCTTCGAGCTCTTTTTTATTGAGCAAGCGCGACTTACCGAACTCGGTCATATTCGCAAGGATCGGAACATCAATCGCTGCACGGACGGCTTCGAACTCTTTTTCTGATTTCATCGCCTCGGGGAAAATCATATCCGCGCCAGCGTCAACATAGGCTTTCATACGGTCAATCGAAGCCTCAAGCCCCTCGACCGCGCGCGCATCAGAACGCGCAATGAGAACGAAGTTCGGATCGCGTTTTGCGTCTGCCGCGGCACGCACACGCTGGATCATCGTATCGGTCGATACAATTTCCTTTCCATCAAGGTGACCACAGCGTTTCGGCATGACCTGATCTTCGATGTGACATCCCGAAAGCCCGGCATCTTCCATCATCATGATGGTTCGTGCGGCGGCCATCGGTTCACCGAAACCTGTATCAATATCGATGATTGAAGGAAGGTCCGATACGCGCGCGATTTGACGCCCGCGCTCGACAAACTCGGTCATTGTCGCAAGACCAATATCCGGCAAGCACAAATCCGCCGCCATTACCGCACCCGAGATATAAACGCCATCAAACTGTTTGCGTTCAATCATCTGTGCACAGAGCGGATTAAAAGCACCCGGAAATTGCAATAGCTTGCCCGATGAGAGCCCTTTGCGGAATTCGGCGCGTTTTTCCGCTGCCGATTTTTGAGTGAATAGCATACTGACTCCTATTTGTACTCGCCAATCCTGTCGCCGATTGCAGCGCCCATGCGCTGTCCCAACGCCATCAAGCCGCTGGCCGGTCGAATCATGACTTCAAATTCTACGATTAGGCCGTCATCATCGAACTTGATGAAATCGGCCCCTTTTAATTGTTTTCCGTCTACATTCGCACTGAATTCCAGAACGACATCCTTGCCGCCCGGCTCAACGAATTCACGGTGATAAGTGAAATCTTCAAACACCGTGATGACGGTCGAGAGCGCCAAAAGTAATGCGTCTCGACCATGATAGGGGCTATGCGCGACGGGAGAGCGAAACACCGCATCCGGATGAATGATCTCAGCCAATTCATCCAGATTTTTGGTGGCCACCATTTCGTGCCACCGCTTCAACGTTTTCTCTACTTCCGTTTTCATAGCCACCTATCTTTTTAAGACTGCGAATGCCGGATTAGAAAATCCCTTTCGCAGGGTTTTCGACCAAATAACCGTTAGGCGCGACCGGGTTCAGGGTGCGAACCTGTTCGGCGTTCAGATTTGGCAATTGCTGAACCAGATCAAGGAAGCGTTCTGATTCTGATTTTTCTAGAATATCATCCGTTAGCGTACGGAATTTCTTGATATATTCTTCGCGGCCAAATGGACGTGCGCCAAATGGGTGCGCATTCGCAATGCCGAGTTCGTCTTCGATCACGCGGCCATCTTCCATCGTAATGACAACCTTTGCGCCGAATGCTTTTTCGTTCGGATCATGGCTGTGATAACGGCGTGTCCATTCCGGATCTTCGATCGTTGAAATCTTGTGCCACAAACGCACCGTATCAGGACGCTGTGCCCGCTCCGGCGCATAGGATTTAACGTGGTGCCATTCGCCATCCTGAAGCGCGACCGCAAAGATATACATGATCGAGTGATCAAGTGTTTCACGCGACGCATTCGGATCCATTTTCTGTGGATCGCCGGCACCCGTGCCGATCACATAATGTGTGTGGTGCGATGTATGAAGAACGATCGACTTCACTTTATCGAAATCGTCGATCTCTTTACCCATGCGGAACGCAAGGTCGATCAACGCCTGTGACTGATACTCAGCTGAGTGTTCTTTGGTATAGGTCTCAAGGATTGCACGCTTGGCCTCACCCGCGCCAGGAAGCGGCACATGGTAGGTTGGCTCGTATGGGCTCTTGCCCTGATCGCGCGCTGTACGGCCATTGAGGATAAACGAGATTACACTGTCCTCGCCTTCATAGATCGGGCTTGGCGCACCCTCACCGCGCATGCAGCGGTCAACCGCTTCAATCGCAAGCTTACCCGCATATGCCGGTGCGAAAGCTTTCCATGAGGAAATCTCGCCCTTGCGCGACTGGCGCGTGGTGACCGTTGTGTGCAGGCCCTGTTGAACCGACTGGAAAATAACTTCCGTAGGCAGACCAAGAAGCGTACCCACCGCCGCAGATGCAGATGGACCGATATGCGCGATGTGGTCAATCTTGTGCTCGTGGAGGCAAATCGCCTTCACGAGATTGACCTGAATTTCATAGCCCGTCGCAATACCGCGAACGAGGTCGCGACCGTCTTTGCCGCATTGTTGCGCAACCGCAAGCACCGGCGGGATGTTGTCGCCAGGGTGTGAATAGTCGGCGGCAAGGAACGTGTCGTGGAAGTCGAGTTCACGAACGGCGGTTCCATTTGCCCAAGCAGCCCATTCTGCGCACACGGTGTGATCGGCTGGCATACCGAACAATGTCGCGCCACCAGAGCGAAGATGCGCGTTCGCCATTGCGCGGGCTGATTTAATGGGGCCGCGATTGAGCGATGCAATCGCAACAGATGCGTTATCGATGATGCGGTTGATGATCATATCCGTTGCTTCGGCATCGACCTCGACCGGGTCGGCAGCAACGCTGGCGATCTTCCACGCCAGTTGATCTTCGCGCTTTAACTCATCTTTTGATCGGTGGGCGCGAACGTCATGGGTTTCCATGGAAATAACCTCGTTGTTGAATATGTATTTTTGCGATCTTCTAAGGCGCGTCAGGTCACGCCCGAATTTGGTGAGCCTTCAATGGCGCAACTGCGACAGACTGTCCATTGGGGAAATCGGCGTCATAACGCCTCTGGAAAACTTATTTATAGTTTTCAATTAGTTAGCATTTTTCACAATTTAAAGGCGAGTGATGAAGATCGCGATCCCGCCGACCGCACCGAGCACGACGAGACCATAGGCTGTAAGGGCCGCAGCCCATCCCCGCCCCGTAGAAAAGAGCCGGTTTCGTCTTTTCCGAACTTGCTCGTCGATCGCTAAAAATAATACCGACGCTACGCCAATATTGAGAATCGCCCCGAGCCACACACCCGACCATCGCCCGATAAAGCCGACCATCTCAACGATCTCGTGTGCGGCGAATATTCCGATCCAATGATTGAGATACAGCGGATAGGAAATACCCCCGACAAACGCGCCCAATGTCGATTTTGTGCCCGGCCGCGCAAGCAGCAATACGATCAAAACCGATGCTATTGGCGCAATGTATAAATAAGCCTCTGGCTTAACGAGATAGGCTGCGACGCAACCGATCAACGCAATACCTAACGATAGAGCGATATTGTTATTCAAATGCCAATCGCCATAGCGCCGCTGAAGCGCAACAGCGAAAACGCCAAGAGCAATCGCGCCATAAAATGTTTTAAACGTTACCGCGAGTGCTGCGATTGCCGCCCATAAAACAATCGAGCGCCCTCGCGCAAAAAACAGGATCAGGAGCGGGGCAAACAAATAGAATTGTTCTTCAACGCTCAAACTCCAAAAATGGTTCGTACTCCCTCCAAGCGGGAGATCTTTTTGAATTTCAAGAATCCGCGGTGAAATGAACCAATTATGTGTATAGGTCAGATCGTAGAAAAGATATTCGATCCAATGCCAGTCAATGGGTTCTTTCAACAGACTTACAGCAAAAATGAGTGCAACCGAAAAATAGTAAGGTGCCCAAATCCGCGTCGCGCGGTTGAAGTAAAATCGCGGCAAGTCCTGTTTCGTACTGTCGAATAAGATACCGCCAATCAACCAGCCGCTCAGTGCAAAGAATATCTGCACTGCAAAATTGGGCGCATTGTGATCCATCGGCACGCCGTCATGGGATAACGCCACCGTCATTGCGAGGACCAGTCGCAACCAATCAAATGCAGGGAAATAGATGGGGCGCGCTTGCTCTAACTTACTTTGGCTCATTCGCCCACTTACCTAACTCAATGCCGTACGAACGCGATTAATGCGTATTTGTTGCCACAAAACCGGTAAAGATATTCTTCACCGGAAAAACAACAACTTAATCGCCATGGCCACCAGCGCGAGATAAAAGACTTTCTTAATGAGCCCCTCGCCTTTTGATACCGCCGCATTCGCCCCCAGCCAGCCGCCAATCGCATAGCCAAGCGCCAGCGCAAGGCCGAGCGCCCATTCAATTTTGACTTGCGACGCAAAAACCCCGAGCGAGACAAACGAGAACACCATGGCAACAAAAACTTTGTGCATATTGGCGCGCACGAGATCGAGCCCCATCACCCGATTGAGAATCGGCAACTGGATCAAACCGACACCGATTTGAATAAAGCCGCCGTAAAACCCGGCGATAATGAACAGGAAATGTCCTAACAGGAGATTTTTAGGCTTACCGTCGGTCAGCTTTGGCTTTTGCCCAAGCCCCGTAAGCATAATGACGAGAATGCAGATCATGATGATCGCAAGCGTTCGGTCGAACCAAACGCCGTCAAGCTTCACGCCCACTTGCGCCCCGAAAAAAGCGCCAAACGCACCGCACGCGGCGAGCGTTGCGCTTAAACGGAAGTCAGAAAATCCACGCCGGAAAAAGCCGCCAATCGCCGCAATATTCTGCGCAATGACGCCAATGCGGTTAGTGCCATTTGCGACCGGCCCGGGCATGCCCATGAACAGCATTACCGGAACCACCAACATTGACCCGCCGCCAGCCAGTACATTGATCCAGCCCGACGCAACGCCCGCCAGAAATAACAGGCCGACCTTCCACAATTCCACTTCCAACAAATCTGCGATCCTTATGAGGCAAAACCGAACAGTTCTGACGGTCTTGGGATAATCCGCGCTGAAAGGGAATGATCGAACGCGCCCAATCTGTTCCGAATACAATAACGCGCGATCACAATCGTGGGATTAACCCCATCTAATAACATTGTTAGATAGTATCGCTTGCAAAAGATCCTCATAAATCGGTAGGGTTCTGAAACTTTAACGCAAACATCGTGGGAAATATCCCAATATGTCGGAAATACAATCACTTCTCACCCGCGCCCGCGCCGCCGCTGACCGCAAGGGGCTGACCGTCTCGACGATATCGCGAAAGCTATTCAACGACGGCAAAGCCATCGCCCGGCTAGAGGCAGGCGGCCAATGCACGTTGAAAACGCTCGAAACAGCGCGCACGCGCCTCGCCGAACTGGAAAGCGATCAAACGGTGACCTCATCGCCCGCGCCCTCTGACAGCGCGCTGATATCCCCTGCTGCCATGTCGCATCTCGACCGTCTCGAAGCGGAGTCGATCCACATCATGCGCGAAGTCGCCGCCGAGGCCGAAAACCCGGTGATGCTTTATTCAGTGGGCAAGGACTCTGCCGTGATGCTTCATCTCGCCTTAAAGGCATTTTACCCGTCAAAGCCCCCCTTCCCGCTATTGCATGTGGACACCACATGGAAGTTCCGTGAGATGATTAAATTCCGGGACGAAACCGCAAAGCGCCTCGGCCTCGATCTTATCGTGCACATAAACCAGGAAGGCGTCGATCAAGGCATCGGCCCATTCACTCATGGCAGCCAGCTTCATACAGACGTGATGAAAACGCAGGCGCTTAAGCAAGCTCTTGATAAATATAAATTTGATGCAGCCTTTGGCGGCGCGCGGCGCGACGAAGAAAAATCCCGCGCGAAAGAACGCATTTTCTCTTTCCGATCCGCCGAACATCGCTGGGATCCGAAAAATCAGCGTCCTGAGCTTTGGAACATTTACAATACCCGTATCGCGAAAGGCGAATCGATACGGGTGTTTCCGCTCTCCAATTGGACCGAACTCGATATCTGGCAATATATCTATCGCGAGAATATCCCTATTGTTCCGCTTTATTTCGCAGCCAATCGCCCGGTCGTGGATCGCGACGGATCGCTCATCATGGTCGATGATGATCGCATGCCGCTAAACGGCACCAAGCCCCTAGAAGAAATGGTGCGTTTCCGCACGCTCGGCTGTTATCCGCTGACCGGCGCTGTTCGCTCGAACGCAACGACCCTCCCGGAAATCATTCAGGAAATGCTGGTGGCCCGTACTTCCGAGCGCCAGGGCCGCGTGATTGACCACGACCAAGCGGCTTCGATGGAAAAGAAAAAACAGGAAGGGTATTTCTAAAATGTCCGCCACAACCGAAGCCGACCGCGAACTCATCAATGACGACGTCGTTGCTTATTTATCCGCCCATGAACGGAAAAGCATGCTGCGCTTTATCACTTGCGGCAGTGTTGATGACGGCAAATCGACCCTTATTGGTCGCCTGCTTTACGATTCAAAATTGCTTTACGACGATCAAGTCTCTGCGCTCGAAAGCGACACAAAAAAACACGGCACCCAAGGCGAGAAAATCGATTTCGCATTATTGGTCGATGGCCTAGCCGCCGAACGCGAACAAGGCATAACCATCGATGTTGCCTACCGGTTTTTCTCGACGGAAAAACGGAAGTTCATCGTCGCCGATACGCCGGGGCATGAACAATATACGCGCAATATGGCGACGGGCGCGTCCACAGCGGATCTCGCCATTATCCTTGTGGATGCACGCAAAGGGCTTTTGACCCAAACCTATCGCCATAGCTTCATTGCGTCTCTACTTGGCATTCGCCACGTCATCATCGCAATCAACAAAATGGACCTTGTCGATTACGCACAATCGACATTCGATCAGATCGAAGCGGATTATCGCGAGTTTGCAAAAGAACTCGGATTTGAATCGATCACCTGCATCCCGGTTTCTGCACTTGAGGGCGTGAACATCACAACCAAAAGTCGCGAGACGCCTTGGTATAATGGGGCAGCATTGCTCCCCTATCTTGAAACCATCAGTGTACGCGGAAATTTGAGCGAAAAGCCATTTCGCATGCCGGTGCAATGGGTGAACCGCCCAAATCTCGATTTCAGAGGATTCTCGGGGACCATCGCAACGGGAACCGTAAAACCCGGCGATGAAATCGTCGTTCTGCCCTCTGCGAAGCGATCAAAAGTCCAATCCATCGTCACTATGGACGGCAATATCGACAAAGCGACGCCAGACATGGCGGTTACGCTGACCCTTGAAGACGAAATCGATATCTCGCGCGGGGATGTGATCTGCGCCGGCAAAGCCCCCGCAGAGCAGACAGATCAATTCGCCGCGCATCTTCTTTGGATGGCGGAAGAAAAGCTCTTCCCCGGTCGGCAATATCTATTGAAAACCGCGAACCGTATCGTGCCGGTTACGATCACCGAGCTTAAGCACAAGATCAATGTGAATACGCTTGAGCACATGTCCGGGAAAACATTGGAACTTAACGAAGTCGGCTTTTGTAATTTCAACCTCGCCTCGCCGATCGCGTTTGACGCCTATAAAGAAAACCGTCGTACGGGCTCTTTCATTCTGATCGACCGGCGCACAAATGCGACCATCGGTGCCGGAATGATCGATTTCTCTTTGCGCCGTGCAAAGAATGTTCATTGGCAGGATCTTGACGTTAACAAGACCGAACGCGCGAGTGCGAAAAACCAGAAGCCATGCGTCTTGTGGTTTACCGGCTTGTCGGGATCAGGCAAATCAACGGTTGCCAATCTCGTTGAGAAACGCCTCCATGACCTTGGCCGCCATACCTATACGCTTGATGGCGATAATGTGCGTCATGGCCTGAACAAGGACCTTGGCTTTACCGATGCGGATCGCGTTGAGAACATTCGCCGCGTGGGTGAAACTGCGCGTCTAATGGCCGATGCAGGGCTAATCGTATTGGTGTCGTTTATTTCACCATTCCAGAGCGAGCGCCGCATGGCCCGGGAACTACTCCCCGAGGGCGAGTTTATCGAGGTTTATGTTTCGACCCCGCTCGAAGTCTGTGAGCAGCGTGACGTCAAAGGCCTTTATGCGCGCGCACGCAAAGGCGAGATCAAAAACTTTACCGGTATCGATAGCGCCTATGAAGCACCTGAAAATGCCGAACTTGATCTCAATACGGCGGAAATTTCAGCGGAAGTTGCAGCGACAAAAATCGTCGATTACCTTGAGCGCAATGGTTACCTGAAGGCATAAAAAAAACCGGCCATCGCAATGCGAGGCCGGTTTTAAATTCGTATGCCGATTGTTTATGCGGCTTTTGCCTTACGGCGACGACCAACAGCACCAATCCCTGCAACACCTGCGAGGAATAGCGGAAGTGCCGCCGGAAGCGGAACTTCAGTCGCGCCCAGAGAGACATTCCCATTGCCGCGAATTTCCAGTGCATATGTGCCGAATGCACTGTTCGAAAAGCCAGATACGACAATGTAATAAACAAGATTTGCCGTCAGCGTTGCATTATCGCCGTTCGCATCGGTAATAAGCGATAAAAGGCCCGCACCACCATCATCGTCGAGTGCCTGAAGGCCGAGACTTTGGTTCATCGGATCAAAGCCCGCTTCATCGTATAGAAAAATATAAGTGTCGAAATTTGCAGAAGTAATTTCAAATTCATAATCGCCCGTGGTGTCGACACTGAATGCAATCACATCATATGGCGTATCCGTTCCAGTGCCGGATAAGTTCCCCGCAAGATTAAATGGCCGGTTCCATGTTGGAGCACCTGTTGTGTCGCCATTTACTGTTATTGTTGCCGCATTTGCCGCCGTTGGCATTGCCAACGCGCCGATTACCGTTCCGGCAGCGGCGATCATCATCGTAAAAATTGAACGCATACTTCACACTTCCCATTGCTGCATATGCGTTGTAATTACATGGAATTTGGTAAAATGGTCAATAATTAGTTATGGTTACTTCTAAAATTTAAGACGCGAAATTAACCATAAAAAACAACCATTACTAGAACTGTTCTGTATTACGACAAAGCGGCGCGAATTCGTTCCCAGTTCGAGATATTACCAGCACCCAATAACGGACGCCCCACCGTCATTTGTGGCCGATAGGGCGACAAATCATCGAGATAGGCAACACGCCCACCGAGTTCATTTAACATCATTACGCCCGCCGCATGATCCCACGGATGAACCCGCGAATAGAGCGCAAAGTCACGCAATCCCTGGACCAAGTTAATATAAGCGTATGCGGAGCAACGCGCAGGCCCGGTTTCAAATTTATCCCGCAAAGCCGGTACTAACTTGTCTTGCCACTGGGGTGCCAGACTGCCGATTGAACGATACCCGACAGGGACGTCCCCGGTTTTCGAAACTGGTCCAAGTTGCTCATTTTGCCATGTCACACCATCGCCGAGCGATCCCGTGGCAAATGCCTTTTCCGGAATAGCATATATCCACCCTTGCCGGGTTTCGCCATTTTCAATAAGCGCGACGATTGAACCAAACTCTTCGCGCTTTTGAACGAAGTTTCGGGTGCCATCCAGCGGATCAACAATCCAGAATGCGCCGCGCTCGTGCTCAAGCCGGTTTACCAATTCCGGATCTTCTGCCGCAGCTTCCTCGCCTATAAACGAAGCTGCCGGATACAGATCTTTAAGCGCGCGTTCAAGGCGCTCTTCCGCCGCCTGATCCGCTGCGGTTACAAAATCATTTGGGCCTGATTTTGTTGACACATCGCTGTCTTTGAGAACGCCAAAGCGCGAGGAAATTTCCTCCTCGGCGATTTCGGCGATGATAGCTTCTACTTTGTACGGATCGATAATCATGCGCGCTTAACGGACGCTCCTTCTTCCGTTGCGACCTGCGCATTCGGATAAAGCTTGAAAAATTGCCCTTCGGTTTTCTTGGAAAGACGAACCACCAATATCAGATTCTCACCATCTGCGGTTTCTTCAATGACATCCGCTCTGGCGTGAAGCCATGCCCGCGCAGCGCCAATCGGTGCCGGAATGAAAACAGTGATCGTATCATGCTGTGCGGTTAGCGAACGCTCAACCAGCATCATTAACTGCTCAACCCCTTCGCCGGTTTGCGCTGACATCGCAACCCTGATGGCGGTATCGGGATTGTCTTGGCTGTGCCGCGCAACTGCCTGCACATCAAGACGGTCATCTTCGGGCAAGAGGTCTATTTTGTTGAGCGCTTCAATGACCGGGCGTTCGTCATCGTCCTTCACGCCCAACTCCGCGAGCACGCTTAATACGTCTGCGCGCTGCGCATCCGTGTCTTCGTGGGCAATATCGCGAACATGAACAATGATGTCGGCCTCTAACACCTCTTCAAGGGTCGCACGGAAAGCGGCGACCAATTGCGTCGGCAGATCGGAGATAAAACCAACCGTGTCGGATAAGATCACGCGAATACCGGAAGGCAGGTCGATTGCGCGCATGGTCGGGTCCAGGGTTGCGAACAGCAAATCTTCCGCCATCACCGTTGATTTGGTCAGGTGGTTGAACAATGTCGATTTACCGGCATTCGTATAGCCGACAAGCGCCACCACCGGATGCGGCGCACGTTTTCGCTTTGCGCGCTGCAAGGTACGTGTGCGTCTTACTTCATCGAGCTTGCGCTTTAGCCGAACAATACGGTCGTCAAGGGCACGGCGGTCCGATTCAATCTGGCGTTCACCGGGACCGCCCAAAAAACCCGCGCCACCCCGTTGCCGCTCAAGGTGCGTCCATGACCGCACAAGACGAGAGCGTTGGTAATCAAGATGGGCCAGATCGACCTGCAAGCGCCCTTCCGCAGTTTGCGCCCGATCACCGAAGATTTCGAGGATTAAGGCCGTCCGATCAAGAACCTTGGCATTCCATGCTTTTTCGAGATTTCGGTGCTGAACCGGCGAGAGCGCGCTATCGACAATCACGAGCGACGGTCGCGGCTCATGCGCATCAAGCATTGCGCCGATATCTTCGACCTTCCCCGAGCCAATCAGCGTCGCGGGATTTGGGCTATTTATAGGAATGACAAAAGACGTGACAATATCGAGGTCAATTGCCGCCGCCAGACCAACCGCTTCTTCAAGCCGTGCTTCTGGCGCACGAACACCGCCGCCGCCCTTGAGCGCCGGATGAAGGACAATAGCATTTGTACGATCGGGTAGCGTGGACTCTGACAAATCAAACTCTGCATTCGAAACAAGAAAGAATAGCTATAACACGACGAAGCCGCGCCGCGCGATGGCGCGGGCGAATTATCGCGAACGATTTTTCAAAAATCGGGGACGCTATTCTGCGTCGTCATCACCATCCCAAAGGGATACCGGGCTTTGTGGCATGACGGTCGAAATCGCATGCTTATAGACCAGCTGTGACTGGCCATCACGCTTCAACAACACACAGAAATTATCAAACCAACTTACAATGCCCTGCAATTTCACGCCATTGACCAAAAAGATGGTGACGGGAATTTTTGTTTTACGGACGTGGTTCAGGAAGGTGTCTTGTAGGTTTTGTTTTTTTTCACTCATTGGTCCCGCTTCTCCGAGTCGGTTGGCTTTGCTGCATCGCAACAATCATTTTGGCCCGGAAAACTGGTGCTTGCAACCTGTTTAGGCGAATAAGCGTCAAATATGCTCAAAATCGGCAGGATTTCATGGGTTTGCAAGCGCCGAGGCCCAATTTCAAAGGGCTCTCGCCTTGGCTTTATAGGCTTCACGAAGGCGAATTGTGATCGGTCCGGGTGCCCCGTCGCCAATCTGGCGACCATTGACGGTTACGACCGGCATAACAATCGACGAGGCCGAGGTTAGAAATACCTCCCTCGCCGCAAAGACTTCGTTCAACGTAAAGGGCCGCTCGATGACCGAAAGCTGCAATTCTTGCGCACATTCGAACGCGGTCGCCCGGGTAATTCCGCCAAGAATTTTGTGATCTTTCGGATGGGTAACCAAAACACCATCTTTAGTGATGATCCACGCATTTGACGACGAACATTCAGTGACAAATCCATCGCGGACCAATAGCGCTTCGGCTGCTCCGACTTCATGCGCCGCATTTTTCGCCATCGCATTGGCCAATAGCCCCGTGGTTTTGATGTCGGTGCGTCCCCAACGAATATCGGGCTGCGAAACAATGCTGATCCCTTTTGCGGCCTTTTCATCGCTTTGATCGAGATCGAACCGCTTGGCGGTCATTACTACTGACGGAACCAGGCCCTTCGCAAACAGGTGATTGCGCGGTGCCACCCCGCGACTGACCTGCATATAGATAAGCGCGCTTTTAAGATGGTTTCGCTTGCGGACATTCTCCATAATGATCCGCAATGCGCTTTCGGGCATCGGCATCTCGATATCAAGTTCGCTGAGCGATCTACGAAGCCGGGCCAGATGGCCATCAATATCCCAGAACTTGCCATCGACGACGAGGCAGACCTCGTAGACACTATCAGCGAACTGATAACCACGATCTTCTACGTGAATTTGTGCCGACCCATGCGGCACATATTGACCATTCACATATGCAATCCGAGACATCCTCTGCCTACCATCTCCAAAAGGCGCGGTTGATCAGCGCCAAAGCAACAGCCGCTTCGAGGCGGCCCAAAATCATCCCTGCCAGCAATAACCACCGCAGCGGCGATTCAAACACCGCGTAGCCCTCTGCACCGCCACTCGCAAGCCCTATTAATGGCCCGGCGTTACTTAGGGCAGCCGTCGCAGCAGCCGCAGCAAGTTCGAAATTATGGCCGGCCAATGTGACCGCAAGAAGCAATCCCGAAAGCGTGAAGGTGAACACAAGAAAATGGATCCAGACGCCCAGTTCATTCGCGACCTGACGCTCACCAAAGATCGCACTCGGATTGATCAGCCTTTGGATTTCCTCGTTGGCCCGGCGCATGATCACAAGCCATCGCAGCACCTTAAAGCCACCGGCAGTCGAAATCGCTGCCGCGCCAATAATCGCCGTAACAAGGGCAACCAATAGCGGCGGCGCTTCCCCGATCAGATAGCCATTGGTTGTCACGAGGGAAGCCGCATTGAAAAGCTGTGGGATCAGCAGATCAACATCCCCGGCCCCGGCCGTCACCCAGAATAACAACGCGGCCCAAAGAACGATCAGGAAATAAGCGCCTGTTTCGATATCCCGTAGGCGTTCTCTTTCGCCCTTCATCACCCGCGCGATCAGAATGAAATTAACCCCGCCCAATACCGTGAATACGAAAATCGGTAACAGAACCGCAGTGGGATAGGCCGATAGCCCCTCTGAGTTCGGAATAAACCCACTTGATGAAACCGTCGTCATCGCAAGAATGATGGCTTCAAGCGTCGGCGCACCGGCAAGCGCGATCAAAGAGAATGCTGCGACGGTCATAATCGAATAGACCCCCACAAAAGAGACAACCGCATTCCGCAACGGGCGCAAATGTGAACCGCGATCACCACGCGAATAGGGTGGCAGCAATGTATCAATACCGATAAAGGCAGGACGAATAAAAATCGCCGCCGCAATCGCCAACGAAGCAAGCCCGCCAAGCCAGCTAAGTTCTGCGCGCCAAAGCGCCCTTGCGTGGCTTGCAAATGCAGCTTCGTTGGATAGCCACGCCCCGGTGGTCGTCAGCGCAGACACGGCCTCAAAATAAGCATCAGTGAAAGTGAGGCCCTCGCCCATAAATGGGATTGCGGCAAATACCGGTATCACCGCCCACCACAAAAGGATAATGATCAGTGCACCACGAAAGCTCGTCGGCGGCCTCTTTCCCAATGATGCCGCATAGGCCCCACCGCCACAAAGTGCGGCAGCCACAGCACCATAGACATAAGCGCCAGTAGCCGCTTGATTTTCGAGAAGCGACAAAAGCATTGGCGCTATCATCGCAATCGCGATGACGAATAACATCACCGCGAAAGAGCGAAGGATATTTCCTACAGCCATGTGCTTGCCTTAGCCATTTGGGCAATCAGAAATATTCAATACTGACGCGGAACATTTGTTCCACGTCTTTTACGTTATCCCGGGTCGATAACAGAACAACGCGGTCGCCCGCATTGATGATGGTATCCCCGGTCGGCATTTGCACTTCGTTGTCGCGGAAAACCGCGCCAATCATAACGCCCTCTGGCAGATTAGCCTCGCGCAGGGGCTTATTCACCAACGGTGAAGTCTCAAGCGCAATCGCGTCGATCAATTCCGCCGCTCCGTCAGAAAGCGAATAAACGCCTTTAATCCGCCCACGCCGAATATGCTGGAGGATGGTGGAAATCGTAATCGACCGCGGGTCAACATGCCGGTCAACACCAACGGATTCGGCTATCGGCCCGTAATCAAGATCGTTAATCAGGGCCATTGATCGACGGGCCCCTTCGCGTTTTGCAACGACCGATGTCAGGATATTTGCCTGATCATTATCGGTCACCGAAACCACGGTTTCGGCATCGGCGACACCGGCTTCGCTCAGGACGCTACGATCAAGACCGTCGCCCTGTAAAACAATCGTGCGTTCGAGTTCTTCGGCAATATGCTCCGCGCGTTTCCGATCCCGCTCGATCAGTCGGATCTTCATCGAGCCAAGTTTTTCAAGCCCCTTGGCAACGAACAACCCAACATTGCCGCCGCCGACGATGATGACGCGGCGTGCCTGACGCGCGGCTTCGCCCATGATCTCAAGCGCGCGCGTGACATCCTGCCGGTCAGAAACGAAATAGACCTGATCGCCGGGCTCCAACTGATCGCCAGAATGAGCCCGCCAGATATTATCGCCGCGCTTGATGGCAACAATTGTGATTTTTAGATCGGGAAACAGCTCAGCAACCTGCCGAAGCGGCGTATTCACAATCGGGCAATCATCTCTCAACTTGACCCCAACGGCCCAGATGCGTCCATCCACAAAGGACTTGATCTCGAACGCGCCCGGCGTCGACATGCGTTGAATGATCGCTTCTGAAACTTCGCGCTCTGGCGAAATGACAACATCAATCGGCAAATGGTTGCGGGAGAAAATATCGGAATAGCGTGGATCAAGATAACCTTGCGCCCTGATGCGCGCAATTTTGGTCGGCACCTTAAATAGCGTATGCGCGATCTGACAGGCGACCATATTCACTTCGTCAGAAAAGGTAACTGCGATGATCATATCGGCTTCGCGCGCACCGGCCTCTTCGAGTGTTTCCGGATAAGCGCCATTACCAACGACGCCGCGCACATCAAGCCGCTCGGCCACATTGCGGATCAGCGCTTTCGACTGATCGACAACTGTTACCTCATTGTTCTCTCGCGACAGCCGCCGCGCAATGCCGACCCCAACACGGCCGGCACCACAAACGATCACGCGCATGACTAATCAATCCTTTTTCTGCCCCGCAAGGCGGGATGAAACGCATACCGGTTTCGTTATCAGGCGCTTTCTACGCGCGGCTGACCGTTTACGCCAAGGGCTTTTAGTTTTCGATGAAGCGCAGAACGCTCCATGCCGATAAAGGCCGCCGTCCGCGAAATATTCCCGCCGAAGCGATTAATCTGCGCAATCAGATATTCACGCTCAAACCGCTCGCGCGCATCCCGTAGCGGCAGGGTGATGATTTGCTCAAGCCCCTCACCTGCAGGAATAGAGAGCCCCGAATCCATCACTTCGGTCGGCAAATGTTCGCAAGTGATTTCAATTTCCGCATCACGGCCCATCAAAATTAGAGTGCGCTCAAGCACATTACGGAGCTGACGCACATTTCCCGGCCATGCGCAGGCTTGTAACGCCGCCAAGGCTTCGGATGATAAACGTCGTTTTGGCAAGCCAGACGACTTCGCAATGCGATCGACAAAATAAGCCACTAAAGCGGGAATGTCTTCGCGGCGCTCGTCAAGGCCCGGCGCATTGATCGAAACAACATTCAAGCGATGGTAAAGGTCCTCGCGGAATTTACCGGCGCTTGCGAGTTCCAAAAGATCTGCCGAGGTCGTTGAAACAATCCGTACGTCAACCTCTACGGGCTTTTGTCCGCCGACACGTTTGAACCGCTGCTCGACAAGGACCCGCAAAATCTTGCCTTGGGTTTCAAGCGGCATGTCGCTGATTTCGTCGAACATCAACGTACCGCCATGAGCCTTTTCCATCAGGCCGACCATACGCATCTGGCCATCTTCGCCTTCGGTACCGAAAAGCTCTTCCTCCATCCGCTCAGGGGCGATTGAGGCGGCACTGACAACAACAAAGGGTCGGTTTTGCCGGCTGGAGCGGGTATGTAACAACCGCGCTATCATTTCTTTGCCTGATCCGGGCGGACCCGAGATCAATACGCGGGAACGAGCATCGGCAACGCGCTCAATCACATTGCGCAATGACGAGACCGCATTCGACGAACCGATCAGCCCCCAATCCGGCGCACGCTCGCGTAATTCGATATTCTCTCGGGTCAGCCGCGCAGCCTCAAGCGCGCGGTTCGCCGCGAGGATCAAGCGATCTGCGTTGAACGGCTTTTCAACAAAGTCATACGCACCCTTTTTGATGGCTGCGACAGCGGTCTCTATTGTTCCGTGCCCGGAAATTATAACGACCGGCAGATCTGGATGAAGCTTTTTAAGCGCTTCGAGAATCTCGATCCCGTCTAGCTCCGAGTTTTGCAGCCAGACGTCGAGAATGACCAATGAAGGGCAACGGTCGTGAACGGCCTCAAGTGCCGATTTTGAATCCGCTGCCATTCGCGGGCTGAAGCCCTCATCTTCCAGAATGCCGGAAATGAGTTCGCGAATGTCTTCTTCATCGTCGACGACCAGAACATCAATACTCATATGCTAATAACCTTTTCCTACTTCGCCCTACTCTGCCGCTGCCGTCACTTGCGAATTACCTTCGGCATCCACCGCCGGTGATAATTCGCGCTGAAGTTTTACCGTCATTCGCGCGCCCGTTGGCCCGAGCGAACGATCATCTGCAAATTGAAGTGAGCCGCCATGTTCCTCCGCGACCTTTTTCACGATCGCGAGGCCAAGGCCGGTCCCCTTGGCCCGGGTGGTCATATAGGGCTCGGCCAAACGATGCCGCTCGGCTTTTGGCAAGCCGATACCGTTATCGATGATATGAACGATTGAATATGCGCCTTTGGCTTCGACCCGGACTTCGATCCGGCCCGGCGTATCATTGCCGTCTTCCGCAAGGCGCGCCCCAATCGATTCCGCTGCATTTTTCAATAGGTTCGAAAATGCCTGCACGATCAATCGGCCATCGCATTGCGCGACAATTGGCTTGTCCGGCGCTTTGAGCGTAAATTCTATATCCGGGAACGCCACTTTCTGCGGGAAGATAGCGGCCTTTACCAATTCGCGAACATCTTCGGAACCGATAACCGGTTTCGGCATCCGCGCGAATGACGAAAACTCATCGACCATTCGGCCAATATCGCTCACCTGACGGATAATTGTTTCCGTGCAGCGTTCAAACACTTCCGGATTTGAGGTGATCTCGCTCAAATATTTTCGGCGTAGCCGCTCTGCCGACAATTGAATCGGCGTCAGCGGGTTTTTGATTTCATGCGCAATACGCCGCGCGACGTCACCCCATGCGGCGTTCCGCTGCGCTGAGATAAGCTGTGTGATGTCATCAAAGGTCGCGACGTAATTCGTGCCGCCACCGGTCGCATCCTTCACCAAACGCACATTTAGCGTTTTGGTTTGTCCGTGCCGCGTCACATCGATTTGATCGCCCACTTCGGTGAACGGGGAATTGGACGAACGCTCAAGAAGCGCCGCAAGCTCGGGCATGATTTCGGTGATATTACGACCCGTAACGCGGCCGGGCTCCTCGCCCATGAGCTCCACCGCAGACTTATTCGCAATGGTGATCACGCCATCCGACGCAAGGCCGATAACCCCCGCAGATACCCCAGATAAAACCGCCTCGGTAAAGCGACGCCGCTCATCGAATTGGCGGTTCGTATCAATAAGATCGTCGCGTTGGGTCTGAAGCTGCGCCGTCATGTGATTCATTGAGCGCGCCAGAACACCTAACTCACCGTCTTCCTTATACACCTCAACCCGCGCATCCAGCTCGCCGCCGGATACTCGCTCGGCCATATTCACAAGTCGCCCGATTGGCTGAACCATACGCGTTGCAGCCCAAAGAGCGAGCCAGATCGCCCCAAAGAGAATAATGATCGCCAGCACCACATAGCCGGCCAGAAACACACGCTCCAGACGGGCACGACCCAATTCAGCTTCACGCCAATCGGCCCGAACGTCTGTCACCGCAAAAAGCTGTTTGGTCGTCGCCGGATCAATCGGCTGATAACCGATCAAATAACCACCATCATAATAACCAAGCGGAAGCGCACCACGGAACGTATCGAGCGTGACATCATTGTTCACACCGAACACAAACAGCTCGCCCGGCTCGCTATTACGGAGTTCGGTAAGGCGTTCCTCACTTGGCAGCCCATATTGGCCGGGATCGACCTCGGCACGGACGATAATCCGGCCGGAACCATCCACTAGATAAAGTGCCGATAGCCCCCGCACCTGCGCTTGCGCATAAAGGTAACGACGAAAACTGATCGGGGTTTCTTCAAACCCGACTCCGGCCTCTTCTTGTCGCGCAACATCCTGCGCAATAAGGCGCATCCGCTGCTCCATGTCGGCGGCTTTCAGCCCGATAAGAGAATTCGCGAGACCGCGTACGGTATCTTGGTACTTATCAATCCGTTCACTGAACACATCATTGAGGCTGGTACGCAAAATCGAGAATGCGAACAGGAAGGCGACAATCGCCGGCACCACCGCAATCAATGAAAACATACCCACAAGTTGAATATGCGTCCGTGACCCGGCCAGTTGGTTTCGGCGACTGGACCACACATGGAAAAGCCGGACACCAACCAGTGTCGCAAAGCCAGTTGCGATCACAATATTGGCGATGATCATCCACATCATCACGCTGCGATCGACCCGCTCGACCAGCGGAGACATCAGGAACCAGGTCGTCAGAAATGCGATCACACCGGCAATGGTCAGCGCCGTGGCAGCCGTCGCATTCGACAGCACCCATTGCGGCGCGAGCATACGCGGCGACTGCGGTGCCTTGTTGTCGGTGTTCGATTTGTTACTCAAACTTGACGCCATCCTGTTGAGCGTACCGCCCGTAATCCCCGGCTTATTCGCCGGCTATTATCCATAACAACGCTTCCTCTCGCCGTGCCCCAAACCGGGTGCAACCCTTAGGCCACGGGAAAAAAGAATGGGGCCACGGGAAAGAAGAACGGATGTTGCGTCCGTTGTTGCAGAAAATCAACACATTTGTTGCCAAAATGAAACAGCGACCAGACCGCCCTATGGAAAACACAAAATTGGGCGTCAGGCCGCAGACTTTTCAAGGCGGCGCAAGTCGCCCGCATAGAACCCCTCAAGCGCTTCGACCACGCGCTCGGGATTGAAAATCCGGCAAATTGCGGCGCGGAAAGAGCGGCGCTCAACAGGGTCAATATCAATCGGCGCGAGATCGACATAGGCCGCGAGATGTTTGCGCGCCATGCGCACGCCCAGCGGCACGCCGTAATGGTCAATTGTCTCGCGATAGTGACAGAGCGCGGCTTCGGCCTGAATTTCTAGGGGCGGCGGCGTGAGTGCCGTTTCCTCTGCGAGTGCCTTTGCAACACAACCCGCAAGCCAAGGCTGGCCGGTCGCTGCGCGTCCGATCATCACCCCATCAGCGCCCGATTGCTCAAGCGCCGTGCGCGCCGTTGCATCGTCAACAATATCGCCATTAACGATCAGCGGGATCGATACCGCTTCCTTTACGGGGCGGACGGCCGCCCAATTTGCTGTGCCGTTATAAAAATCATTGCGCGTACGCCCATGCACCGTAACCAGCTTTACGCCCGCAGCTTCCGCACGAGCCGCAAGCTCTGGCGCGTTTAAGCTATCCCAATCCCACCCAAGCCGCATTTTGAGCGTGACCGGCAGGTCCGTTGCGCCAATCGTGGCTTCGATCAAACTCATTGCGTGATCGAGATCGCGCATCAGGGCAGAGCCGGAAAGCGCGCCCGTTACCTGCCGCGATGGGCAGCCCATATTGATGTCGATTATATCTGCGCCGGCCTGTTGCGCGAGGCGCGCCCCTTCGGCCATCCAGCGCGCTTCACGGCCCGCTAGCTGCACCACGAAGGGAAAGATCTCGCCATCCCCTTCGGCACGGCGCACCACATCCGGCCGTGCCCGCGCCAATTCCTCGCTCGCGACCATCTCGGAGACGACCAATCCCGCGCCAAAGCGCGCCGCTGCCCGACGAAAAGGCAGGTCCGACACCCCTGACATGGGGGCCAGTGCGACATTATTCTTGAGTTTATGGTCGGCGATCTGGATCATTCTCTATAGGCATCCTTGGCGAACCGGCTATTTAGCCGTTAAACCGTCGGCTTACAAATCGCGTCAGGAAACCATGGTTAATACAATCGCTGTAATCGTTGCCGCTGGACGCGGCACCCGCGCCGGAGCCGGTGGCCCGAAGCAATATCGTGATCTCGCCGGTCGCGCTGTGATCGCCTGGACGGCCGAGGCGTTTTTATCCCATAGCGATATTGATGCGGTTCGCGTGATTATTCACCGGGATGATAACGAAGAATATGAAAACGCGATGGGCGAGCTGCTCAAACACCGCAAATTATTGCCGCCCGTCACGGGCGGTGCGGAGCGGCAGGATTCCGTTCGTTTAGGCATCGAAAGCCTATTGGAGCAAAAACCATCGCGGGTCTTGGTCCATGATGCAGCCCGGCCCTTTATTGATGAGAAAACCATTCGGCGCGTCATCAATGCCCTCGATAAAAATGACGGTGCGATTGCCGCCCTGCCCGTACATGACACTATCAAACGCGGCACCGATTTAATCGAAACAACAATTCCGCGCGATTCGCTTTGGCGCGCACAAACCCCGCAAGGCTTTCATTTCGACAAAATTTTGAGCGCCCACCGCGCCGCCGCCGGTAAACAGCTTACCGATGATGCTGCCGTCGCCGAAGAAGCGGGCCTGAACGTTGCGCTCGTCGCTGGGTCGCCAGACAATATGAAAATCACGCAAGCCGAAGATTTTGGCATGGCAGAAATAATTCTTGGACGGAAAGAAAAGCCAATGGAATATCGAACCGGTCATGGATTTGACGTTCATGCCTTTGAAGACGGCGATGCGGTTTTTATCTGCGGCGTAGAAATCCCGCATGTTAAAAAGCTCAAAGGTCATTCTGACGCCGATGTGGGCATGCATGCCCTCACGGACGCGATATTAGGTGCAATCGGCGAAGGCGATATTGGCGATCACTTTCCGCCCTCTGACCCGCAGTGGAAAGGCGCACCAAGCCACATATTCCTAGAAAAAGCCCGGGACCTTGTGAAAGCCCGAAGCGGAAAGATCACCCATTGCGATGTTACGCTAATGTGCGAGGCACCGAAAATCGGCCCTCACCGTGACCGCATGCGCGCTGCACTTGCGCTGATTTTGAATATTAGCGACGCACGCATATCCGTAAAAGCAACGACCACGGAGCAATTGGGCTTTACCGGCAGGCGCGAAGGCATTGCCGCGATGGCAACAGCAACCGTCGCAATACCGGCAAATGAATCATGAGCCAGACACATCGCATATGGTCGCTCGCGGAGTCTGTCATCGACAAGGCCGGTGCCGAAGGATTGATGATTGCAACTGCCGAATCCTGCACTGGCGGGCTTATCGCTGCGGCGCTAACGGATGTCCCCGGATCGTCTGCGGTCGTTGAGCGGGGCTTCGTTACCTACTCAAACGAAGCCAAGAACGAAATGATCGGCGTTCCCCTGAGCTTGATCGAACAGCATGGCGCGGTCAGTGCACCGGTCGCGCGCGCGATGGCGATTGGTGCCGTCAACAAATCCCGGGCGGACCTAGCTGTATCGGTGACCGGCATCGCTGGCCCCGGCGGCGGTACCGAGCGAAAGCCCGTTGGTCTTGTTTGGTTTGGCCTATGTGATCAGAACGGCGTGACGCGCGTTGAACGCCGCGTTTTTGCCGATGGGTCCCGTAGTTTTGTGCGCGCGAAAGCAACCGAAACTGCGCTGCACCTGTTGCTCACACAGTTACGCAGCGCGGATTAACCGCCATAGACCTCATGGGCGCGCTTGACGAAAGCCTCGCTCATGCGGCCAAAAGCTTTATCGAAAACCGCCTGTGCCGTTGCCTGTAAAAGGAAGTTTTTGAACTCAAAAGCGATCTCGAAATGAATGCGCGACCCGCCTTCCGGCAGGTCCTCAAATCGCCAACGGTTTTCCAGATTACTAAACGGCCCGTCAACATAAGCGGTTTCGATCTGCTTTTGCGCGCGATCAAGCGTGACATGACTGCGAAACCGCTCGCGGAAAACCTTGTAGGCGACAACCATATCCGCCGTCAGGGTACCCTGCCCGTCAATGACATCACTTTTAACGATGCGCAGTGCATTGCACCAAGGTAGAAATTCCGGATACCGTTTTACATCGGCGACCAGATCAAACATCTGTTCAGCCGTATAAGGAACGTCAGTTGTCGTCTTTCTGGCCGTCACAATGCGCGTACTGCCTCTCGCGCATATCCGTCGAACAGATCGAGCATACGCTCAATCCACGCCACAACCGGCTGTGGGAGATCAAGAAAATCATCACTGACGACCGACCGCATCCACATAACAAAGCTGAATACCGTATAGTCGCTTAGGTTGGGTGTATCGCCTCCAAGGAAACGAAATCCCGCAAGCGGCATAGCCAAAGTTTTGAACGCCGCTTCCGCTTCGGCTTTTAGGCCCGGTTTGGCCGCTGCCTCTTCCAAGGTCGACCCGAGACGCTTTTCTCTGGTCGTGCGATAATGATTTTTGTCATCGTCATGAGCCGCCGCATGAATTCTTACCCACAAAAGCGGCGCGAGAATTGGCATCAAGTCTGACGTCAACCACGCATTATAAAACTCAACAGCTGCACGCTCACCTGAGGTTTCTGTCAGCGGTTTGTCGGGAAAGTTTTTCTCAAGCCAGGCAACGATGTTGTTGCTGTCGCAAATGATCTGCTCCCGATCTTCGATGACCGGTAACATTCCATGTTCTCTATCCGGATAATTATCCTTTTCGGCAAAGCGTAATGGAACCGTCTCAAATTCGAGCCCTTTATGCATCAGCGCAAATTTGACTTTCCAGCAATAAGGACTCGGGCGTACGTCTTCATTCGCGAGAGCGAGGTCATAAAGCTTTATCATGATCTTCTCCGACTAGCGCTTGGCAGCCCGGGCCGCCTGAAGACGCGCAAAATCTTCACCAGCATGATGAGATGAACGCGTTAGCGGCGAAGACGAAACCATCAAGAACCCTTTGGCACGTGCCACTGTCTCATAGGACTTGAACTCATCCGGATGAACAAAACGGTCAATGGGTGCGTGTTTCCGGGTCGGCTGAAGATATTGGCCGATCGTTATGAAATCGATGCCCGCTGAACGCATGTCGTCCATGACCTGCATGACTTCTTCGCGCGTCTCGCCCAATCCGACCATGATACCGGATTTCGTAAACATTTGCGGGTCGCGCTCTTTGACCTTTTCCAATAGGCGTAAACTATGGAAATAGCGCGCACCCGGACGGATCGAAAGATAAAGGCGCGGTACTGTTTCAAGGTTGTGGTTAAACACGTCTGGTTTGGAGTCGATAACAATCTCCGCCGCACCATCCTTACGCAGAAAATCTGGTGTCAGAATTTCAATTGTGGTCTTAGGAGATTGCTCTCGGATCGCCCGCACCACCGCTGCGAAATGTTCCGCACCGCCATCGGTTAAATCATCCCGGTCAACTGACGTGATGACCACGTGATTGAGGCCCATTTCCTTAACGGCGGCCGCGACATTCGCTGGCTCCTGCGCGTCGAGCGCTTGCGGTAAGCCGGTCTTCACGTTGCAAAAGGCACAGGCGCGGGTGCAGGTGTCGCCCATGATCATCATGGTCGCGTGTTTTTTGTCCCAGCACTCGCCAATATTGGGGCAAGCCGCCTCCTCGCAAACCGTCGTGAGGTTTTTCGACCGCACAATCCCGCGGGTTTCGTTAAACCCCTTGGAGACCGGGGCTTTGACCCGAATCCATTCCGGTTTCCGCAGGATCGGACTGTCCGCGCGTTTTTGCTTTTCAGGGTGGCGGGGCTTTGCCTCCGCGCTCACATTATCAATCAGTGTCGCCATAGGGGCCATTTAGCAGCGGCACCCAAAGATTGTAAGAGGCTAAATTACCTTAAGATCACAGAAGCCGCTCAATCATCTCAACAATTTCGTCGAATGGCTGGTGGATAATCGCCCCGTCCAAGGGCTCTCCCATCGCGAGATTTATCGATTCCCATGCTTCAATTGAGCCAATGTGCTCGCTCTCACGTTCCAGTACGAGGCGCGACCCTTCGGTGGAGAATTGGACAATTTCTCGTGACACCGGCAGGCGCAACCAACGCCAGACACGGCGATTGAGCTCGCCCGATTCATAGATATCCCATCGTGGATCTGATCCGTCATTCGCAATGTCGAAAAACAGGGTTTTCAGGTCACCCGCATCCGCCAATACCAAAACGCCATGCTCATAGGTGAACATGCGCGGTGCGCGGCCATTGCTTAAGAATGAGGCTTCGCCGAAGCCGCATCTGAGATCGGCAATCGCCCGCCGCTTCATCGAAACGCAGGATTGAAATTTGGCGACGATATTCGGCCATTCTTCCCGGCCAATAACCACGAGCCCGCAAGCAACCAGCCCGGAAATGATCGTCGCGATTTGTGCGGTCACGATCAAGCCGCTGGAATAGCTCGTAAATGCCAATGTCAGCGGCGCTAATAGCGCAAATGCCGCCGCTACTGGCCGACTAAAGCCCAACAGATCCTCACGGGCATAATCATTGACGTTGTCCGAGTAATTAGCAGTCCGCCTCAATTTCGCCGCTACCGTCCCCGGAATATCGACACGTGCGGTTGTAAGCATCTAAGCCCTCACTCATTTGTTGCATAAACAGAATGAGGCTGAATTTTTGCCGACCGCTTAACGCTTTAATTTCAAATTTAACTTTCTTATCGAAACCTTAACGGATCAGAGCGGAACCGCCGTCCGACGGAACACTTTGCGGATCGCAAAATTGGTGATGACGCGCTCAACCCCCGGCAACCGCGTTAAAATATCTGCGTGAATCCGTTCATAATCCGCCCCATCGCGACACAAGATTCGAAGCAAGTAATCGGACAATCCGGCCATCAAATAGCATTCCATGATCTCCCGGTGCCGCGTCACCGCTTTCTCAAATGCCGATAATGTTGCCTCTTGCTGATTCTTGAGCGTCGCCTGCACAAAAACCGAGGTTTCGAGCCCAGCTTTGGCCTCGTCTACGATCACCACCTGCTGGGCAATCATGCCGCTTCGCCAAAGCTCTTTGACCCGCTTGTGGCACGCAGAAGGAGACAGGCCGACCCGCTCGCCCAGATCCGCAAAAGGCGTTTGCCCGTCCTCTTGTAAAATTTTAAGAATAGCGGCGTCGAATTTGTCCATGCGTTTTCCAATTTACTGCATCAAATTCGCGAAAACTGGCTAATTCGCGAATGGGTTTCGTGACAAACGTTATATAGCCAAAAATTATCGATGAAATACGCGAAAAGGAAGAATATTATTTTGCCCCGCAGCTTTTAACATGGAGGATCCTATGCGCGTCGGTGTGCCTAAGGAAATCAAGAATCATGAATACCGCGTCGGACTCGTGCCTGGGAGCGTCCGCGAATATGTGCAGAACGGGCATGAAGTACTGATCGAAACCGGTGCAGGTGCCGGGATCAAAGCGACTGATGCAGACTACGAAGCCGCTGGTGCCAAAATCGCTCCGGACGCGAAATCAGTCTTTGAACAATCAGACATGATCGTCAAAGTCAAAGAACCCCAGCCCAGCGAATGGGTCCAGCTCCGCGAAGGGCAAATTCTATATACCTACCTACACCTTGCCCCCGACCCCGATCAGGCGCGCGGCCTTATCGAATCTGGCGTAACTGCCGTTGCCTATGAAACGGTCACCGATCCCCGTGGCGGCCTGCCGCTTTTGGCACCGATGAGTGAAGTCGCCGGACGGCTTTCCATTCAGGCTGCGGCCTATGCCCTAACCGCGCACCAAGGTGGACGCGGGCTTCTGATGGGCGGTGTGCCCGGCGTATTGCCAGCCAAGGTCCTCGTCATTGGTGGCGGTGTCGTTGGTACGCATGCGGCGCGCATGGCGGTTGGTCTTGGTGCAGATGTAACCATACTTGACCGTTCACAGCGTCGCCTCGCAGAGCTTGATGAACTCTTCAACGGCCGTGCAAAAACACGCTATTCGACCTTTGAGGCGCTCGACGAAGAAACGGACGTCGCGGATGTGGTTGTCGGAGCCGTTTTGATCCCCGGTGCCAGCGCACCAAAACTCGTTACCCGTGAGATGCTAAAAGGCATGAAGGATGGTTCGGTGCTCGTTGACGTAGCGATCGACCAAGGCGGTTGTTTTGAAACATCAAAAGCAACAACTCATCAGGACCCAACCTATGTGGTTGATGACGTGATCCATTATTGCGTCGCAAACATGCCAGGTGCCGTTCCCCTCACCTCCTCGCATGCGCTCAATAATGCGACATTGGCTTATGGCCTGATGCTCGCCAATAATGGTACCGCAGCCCTGCGCGAGAACCCATATCTCCGTGAAGGGCTTAATGTGCACCGCGGTAAGGTCACCTATAAGGCCGTTGCCGAAGCCTTGAATTCAGACTTCACGCCGGCGCTTGAAGCGCTCTAAGCAAGTATTTCTCTACCGGAATGCGGTCTTGGGCTGCATTCCGGAATATTGTTGCGGTACAGCATAGTTACGCGCCAGAACATTACTTCATGGTAAGGTAACATACCCGTGTTCATAGATAAATTTTCTTGCCTTGACTGAGTGGTCACGGGCATATTCTCCTTGGAGAGGAATTTATCATGGGCAAATTTGTACACTCAGCCGCAAGTGTCTCGGCCGTCATCGCGATGATGCTGAGCGCCGCGCAAGCTACGCCAGGGCCTATTTTCTCATCAACCGCGGGATCAAGCATCGGCGAAGAAGCAAAAGCCGAGAAAAGTAAACCTCGTGCTTTTTTATCATTTGTCATCGGTGCAGGAACCAATTCTGCCGCTGACCATGACGATGCGACCTGCCCTGAAGAGAGCAAAAAAAGATTGGCAAAGGCCGATAAAGACGAGAGCGAAGAAGAGCCCTCCCTCGCAGCACCCGAGCCTATTTATTTCGCGTTCTGATCATACGCAAAAAAGCAATCCAAGATAAACGCCGAACTTGAGTTCGGCGTTTTTTATTTTTCGCTTTTATGCATTGTCACTTTCTTTGAACGCTTACCGATCAAAAGGGAAATATCATTGTTGAAGCGACCACGCCGCAACCGGTAGCCAACAACGATCAGCCCCGACACAGCAAAGATCAATCCCGTCAATGAAGCCGCCATCAAAAGCGGATTATTGAAATCTTCCCGCTCACCATAATCCATGATGTGCAGCATCCAGAAAAAATCATAAAGCCGCCAAATATCATTCCGCCTGGCCCGGACCTCGCCGGTATTGGGCGCAATATAGAGGCGCGTATGAAACCGGTCATCAAAATCAACGCGCCACACCGGGCGTTCGGCACGATATTCTTTAGGCGGATAAGATAATAACGCAGCGCGGACCACATTGCCGGCCCCGACATAGTCCTGTTCCGCAATCTTTCGGACAGTCGCTTCATTCAGCGGTGTAATGCGTTCGCCACTGGACGCATCATATATGCCATTGGCAATGCCGCTTTCGCCACGAGCAATGTAAACTGTTTTCCCCATAAATCGCTTTAGCTCAAGCGAAGTTGCCCCTTCGGCTTGAGCGATGATTCCGCCGGGCGATGCAAATGTCTCCGCCTCTAGCGGTATCGATGGCGCGGAATAGGCACTGACCTCACCTCTTACAAGTTCAATCGGAAACCAGCTCATCACCACGCCGCTCAACATCCAAAGCAGTACTTGAATGCCAAGGATCAAACCAGCCCAGAGGTGAACGCGCTGAATTAGCGATTTGAATGTCATTATGGTGCGATATCCGACGCAGCGAGGGGCGTCGTCAATAAGGTTTCAAAAGCATTCCAACGACTGGTCGTCTTATTGCTATTGCGTTCGACAAATCCCGCAACAAGGTCCCGGCCCAGTTCGTAATTCAAAACATACCCGCGATAGGTTTCGATAAACCGGACGGTCTGTTCGGCTCTATCCCGCCCTTCGAGAAGATATTTCATAATCATCTCGATGGCCTCTTCTCGATTTATCTTTCCGTCGAGATATTCACGTGCAACATGGTTCCGCGATTGCGCGAGTTTATCGCGCTGTTCATTGACCTTTGCCAATAATTCGGCCTTAGCCGGGTCCAACCCCGCAAGGGGAAACAATACATCGCGTTCAAATGAGATCTTTTCCTCGCCGGGAAACGCTAGATCAATGCCATAATTCGCTGACCCTTCGGCAATTACCGATAATGGAGAAAAAAGCGGGTACACAGAATATTCTATCCACCCTTTGTCATTCAAAAGGTCACGCTCTAGCATCACATTCCAGGTATGGTGCCCCGGATAACCTTCGTGACAGCCGAGATCGACGGCTCGGTCGATTACGATTGGCAAGTCGGTATTGACCTGTATCAGGCTTTCGAAATCGCCCTGATACCAATTATAACCGCTCCATGGTTTGTCAGTGACAAACTCAAGCTCGAACCGTTCATCCGCCGGCAAATCATAATGGGATAAGGTGCGTGCGCGGCATTCTTTAATGGCCGCATCGAAAACCGCTCTCAATCGATCAGATGGTATCGCCAATGAATTTCTGAACGCTTCTACCCGCTCATGTAAAGGTTCATCGCCCGGCAACAGCTTTTCGATCTCCGCCCGCGCAGCGTCAAATTCAGCAATCGAATATTCAGGCGCGACGGTATCATAAAGGCGGCGCGTTTCTTCATCGAAAGAAAACGCCTCGCCTTGTGTCATCTCTATTCGGGTAAGCGCCGCACGGATTAATTTCTCGAGCATCGCGCCGCGAACGGTTTCGCCATCCGCATTGGCACGCGCGACCGAAATCAACAGCCCTTGCGCTTCCATTTCCAATTGTTCGAGTGAACGCGATTGCGCTTTTGCTTCGTCGGCCCATTCTTCCGGGCCATGATAGGCATCAACAAATGCCGGATCATGCTCGCCGATCGCGAGCGCCAATTGGACAAATGATTGTGCGATGGAATCGAGGCTGGCCGAGCTTTCCGCCGAAGCGATATAGCGCTCTTCTTCTGTGGGCGGGGCGGTACCCCCCAGAGAAATTTGGGTGTCGTCAGCATTTTCGCCGCCGCAAGCAGCAAGCGCGAGACCAGCAGCTATGGCGGCGGCGAAACGATGCATGGATAGAATTTAGGCCGCAGTGCCCGTAAATGTCGAGGTCCCGAATGCGCCAAGCTTCACGTTACCGGAGATTTTGTCCCCTTCCGTGAGTGCTTCAAATTCGAGTGTGATCGGCATTGGTGATGTTACTTTAGCCGCCCAAGTCAACTTGTCGCCATCGACCTTGCCATTTTCAATCTCAGACTGACCCGCAGAACCCGACATTTCGCCGGTCAACGCATCGCCATCCTGCTTAAGCGTCAATACAGCGTTCTGGTCACCCATTGGCGTCTTAATCGTGATGTTCCATTTACCGTCAATCGCCATCTTTTCCTCCTGTTCGGCCTTCGGTAAGGCCGCGATTAAATTCGCTGCAAACCTTAGCGAAAGCGCAACTACACGCAAGAGTGTAGCGCAGCCGCTATTGGATTGATATTACGATAACAAAAGTGACTAGCGCTTATTATTACGGCGCCAGACTTCCATTGCTTGAGAAATCGCAAAGGTCTCACGATATTTTGGTGAGTCCGATGGACGCGGCGGACGCTCGCGCGTGAGTTCCATGATCTCCGCAAGCTTATTGTGCGCAGCACCGGATTGTCCGGCACCGATATAGGCATGCAGCTCAATTAGCGCGTCCGATAATGGGTCATCCGCGCGAATGACGAAATAAGGCTCGTCATCACTCAGGTCATCATAACAATCAAATTGTGACTTATTGGCTTTTGATCCAACTGGGGATGTCATGGGAACTCCTTGTTTACGAGCTTCTTTTCATGTGATTCGGTGACTTCTGTACCGGCTTGAGGGCCAGTAATTACGGCATTTTCACGCATATATAGAGCGGACCGATTCGTCGCATCAAGACTATCAATTGTACACTGAGCGAAGATGTCGATATTTTGAACTCAGAGATCGCGCGGCCTTTGTAATCATCTCTTCACCATATATTTTTTGGGAGTCTAATCATGACACGCAATTCAAAAACGGTGCTTTATGCAACCGCCGCGACATTGGCGCTTGCATTCGCATCGGCTTGCTCCAGCGAGAAACAAACCGACGAAAAAGCGTTCACGACCAGCGAACAATTAGCAAGTGAAACGAAAGATCACGACGCTGAGATGCCGCACGAAACGCCCACTGCGTCTGCTGCACGCGAAGACGTGGCGAAATCGAACGAGTTCTGGTGGCCGGAAATGCTAGACCTTAGCCCACTGCGCCGCAATGACGACCTATCTGACCCGATGGGCGCGGATTTCGATTACGCGGCTGAGTTTGCCAAAGTCGATCTTGACGTTTTGAAACAAGAAATCGAAGCGTTGATGACGGACTCGCAAGACTGGTGGCCAGCCGATTATGGTCACTACGGACCATTTTTTATTCGCATGGCGTGGCACTCTGCCGGGACGTACAGAATGTATGACGGGCGCGGCGGCGCTGGCGGCGGTCAGCAACGTTTTGAGCCGCTCAATAGCTGGCCGGACAATGTCAGCCTCGATAAAGCCCGCCGTTTATTGTGGCCAATCAAACAAAAATATGGCCGCTCCGTTTCCTGGAGCGATCTGATGGTGCTGACCGGTAACGTTGCCATGGAATCCATGGGCTTTAAAACCTTTGGTTTCGCCGGTGGCCGGGAAGATGATTGGGAGGCGGAGCTTGTCAATTGGGGACCGGAAACCGAAATGCTGGCCGGGAACAAACGCTTCCACGGTGAACGCGAATTGGGCAAGCCGCTAGCGGCAACACAGATGGGGCTTATCTATGTAAACCCCGAAGGCCCGAATGGAAATCCTGATCCCCTCGCCGCTGCGCATGACATTCGTCAGGCTTTCCGCGGTATGGCAATGACCGACGAGGAAACGATTGCGCTCATTGCGGGCGGTCACACTTTTGGTAAGGCGCATGGCGCACACAAGCCGGAAGAATGTCTCGAAGCAGAACCCGCCGCCGCTGGCATGGAAGAACAAGGCCTCGGCTGGGTGAATAAATGCGGAAAGGGTAACGCCGAAGATACAATCACCAGTGGCCTTGAAGGCTCCTGGACGGCTAATCCAACGGAATGGACGCACCAATATTTCGGCAATTTGTTTAACTTCGAATGGAAGCAGACCCGCAGCCCTGCCGGTGCCGTTCAGTGGATACCCACCGAAGAAGCGGCCGCGCAATTAGCGCCCGATGCGTTTGATCCGAACAAGCGCCATGCGCCCATTATGTTCACGACGGACCTTGCGCTCAAATTTGATCCGGAATTCCGTAAAGTCTCGGAACGCTTTTACGAGAACCCGGAGGAATTTGAACTGGCTTTTGCTAAAGCATGGTTCAAGCTGACCCACCGCGATATGGGCCCACGTGCACTTTACCTTGGGTCCGAAGTGCCGGACGAAGAATTGATTTGGCAAGATCCGATCCCTGCGGTTGATCACGCCTTGATCAACGCTCAAGACATCGCCTCGCTCAAGGCCGATATTCTGGCTACGGACCTAACCGTTCCGGAACTCGTCCGCACGGCGTGGGCATCGGCCTCGACCTTCCGTGGTACGGATCGACGCGGCGGTGCCAATGGGGCCCGCATTCGCCTCGCGCCACAAAAAGATTGGGCGGTGAACAACCCGGAGGAAATCGCAAAAGTGATTTCTGCCTTGGAAGGTGTTCAGCAGAGCTTTAACGACGCTCAATCGGGCGGCAAAAAAGTATCACTAGCCGATTTGATCGTGCTTGGCGGTGCTGCGGCAATCGAAAAAGCGGCGAACGACGCTGGTCATACGATTACCGTTCCCTTTGAACCGGGCCGAATGGATGCCTCGCAAGAGCAAACCGATGTCGCATCGTTTGACCTGCTGAAACCGGCGGCAGACGGTTTCCGCAATCATATCGATGCGGGGAATGATCGCTCTCCGGCTGAATTGCTGGTTGATCGGGCGAGCCTGTTGAACCTGACCGTTCCTGAAATGACGGTTTTGATCGGTGGCATGCGCGCGCTTGACGCAAATGCGGGCGGTGCAAAACATGGTGTCCTGACCGATGCACCAGGTACGCTCAGCAACGACTTTTTCGTCAATCTGCTGGATATGTCGACCAAATGGGCACCATCGGGCGAAGAATATGTTTTCGAAGGTCGTGATCGCCAGACCGGTGATCTCAAATGGACCGCAACCGAAAATGACCTCGTTTTTGGTTCGAATGCGGAGCTTCGTGCGGTCGTCGAGGTCTATGCCTATGACAATGCCGAGGAGAAATTCCTCAATGACTTTATCGCAGCATGGACAAAAGTCATGACCGCAGACCGTTTTGATCTGAAACGGTCATAAACGATCTCAAGCCCAAGAAATATAACGCCCGACATAACATTATGTCGGGCGTTTTTATTTTCGAATTTTGGCTGCTTATTTAAGAGGCCCTAATCTACTCTAACTATTTGCAATATTGCAAAACGCAATCTAGGTTCGCGGCGTTTCTATCGGAGGGGAGTAGATGAAACCTGTAATCGTAATTTTGAGTTTTCTTGTTTTCTTAGTCGGTGCAGCGAGCGCTGAAAACCTGCCAGCAAAAATCGGTCTCGACTATCTAATGGCGGGAGACGTCATCAATCGAGAAAAAGCGGACGCCATTCAATCTTATTGCCAGAGCAACCGCGATCAAAATCTGGCCGGCGCATGCCAGAAAGCCTGCAAACGTGCATTTGACGTAGGACATCGGGTCTCTATGGCAACAAATTTGGGAACCCGATGCGTCAATACCTATAATGCCTATCGCGCAAGCGTCGACGCGGGAGAAACAAAATCAACGTCAGCGCAACAGGCCAATGCCCCTGCTCTTATCGAGGCCGCCGCATCGGCATCGTCTTATTCCGATCCAGCGGCGCAATTTTGCGCGGATACACCAGCCCATAACAACCTGTGGGATTGCGCATGCGTTGACCAGCATGCAAATGCCGCCCGCGAAAGGCGAAGCCAGAAAAGTTTTGAAGAAAACAAGCTGATGCTATTCCCTAAACGATATGCATACGATCGGGCAAAACAAAAACGGGCGAAAGAAACCGACCCCGCACGAGCCGAAAAACAGGATATGCAAATTGCGTATCTCGAAGAGGAAATTGAACAGCTGGAAACTTTCCCCGATTTAGACTCACACAGCAATGATTTGGTGATGAAAGAAATTCTCGCCATGAAGGTTTGTCGTGTCGGCGAAAAAGTTGCGTTTTTCGAACTGACGGAATGTCAAAAGACTGCGTCGTTTTCTGACGGTATCGACGACGTTGATGCCTATTGCGACTGTGTTTCAACCAATATTGCCGAGGCATGGACCAGCGGTGAAATTCTCAACTATGGAAGCATCCTCTCAAGAGATGTACAAATGAGAATCATGCAGACCTGTCGCGGTTAGTTAAGCCAATAGCCCAACAGCCGATGACACGATCTAGAAAGGCGCATTTCGCCGATTTTGGAAATTGCATACTAAAAAGCCCCGGAAAACCGGGGCTTTTTTAATTAGTTATCCAAGAAGCTGCGCAATTTGCGTGAGCGGCTTGGGTGTTTCAGTTTACGGAGGGCTTTGGCCTCGATCTGGCGGATACGTTCGCGCGTAACCGAGAATTGTTGACCGACCTCTTCGAGCGTATGGTCTGTATTCATACCAATGCCAAAACGCATCCGCAGGACGCGCTCTTCGCGCGGTGTTAGTGACGCCAGAACCCGCGTTGTTGTCTCGCGAAGGTTCGATTGGATCGCCGCATCAATCGGCAGGATCGTATTTTTGTCTTCGATGAAGTCACCAAGATGCGAATCTTCCTCGTCGCCGATCGGCGTTTCGAGCGAGATTGGTTCTTTTGCGATTTTCATCACCTTACGAACTTTTTCGAGCGGCATGGAAAGTTTTTCCGCCAGCTCTTCCGGCGTTGGTTCGCGGCCAATTTCATGCAGCATCTGGCGCGATGTCCGGACGATCTTGTTGATCGTTTCGATCATGTGCACCGGAATACGGATCGTGCGAGCTTGGTCCGCGATGGAGCGGGTAATCGCCTGACGAATCCACCATGTTGCATAGGTCGAGAATTTATAACCCCGGCGATATTCGAATTTATCCACCGCTTTCATCAGGCCGATATTGCCCTCTTGGATGAGGTCAAGGAATTGCAGCCCGCGATTGGTGTATTTCTTGGCGATTGAAATCACGAGACGCAAATTCGCCTCGACCATTTCTTTCTTCGCGATGCGCGCTTCACGCTCACCTTTTTGCACCATGGAAACAATACGGCGGAAGTCCTGAACCGTGAGGCCAGTTTCCGTCGCAAGATCACCGATCTCATCACGGATTAACTGAACCTGATCGGCGGCTTTGGTGGTGAAGTTCACCCAGCCTTTTCCGGTTTTTTTCGAGATACGGTCAAACCACTCTGGGTCGAGTTCCGAACCGATATAGTCCGCCAAGAATTCCTGACGATTGACGCCATAGCTATCAGCCAGGCGAACCAACTTGCCTTCAAGCGCCATCAAGCGGCGGTTGATGTCGTATAGCTGCTCAACCAGCGCTTCGATACGCTGATTGTTTAGGCGAACCGAACGAACCCGCTCGACAATCTCTTTTTGCAGCTTTTTGAAACGCCGCGTCTGAGAAGCAGAAAGGTCATCACCTTTGAGCTGCTCTTCGATCATGATGTCCTGAAGGCGACGGAGCTTTTTATAGTCTTCGGAAATCTCGTCGAAGGTAAGCATAACGCCATCGCGAAGTTCCGCTTCCATCGCAGAGAGCGATAGCGCGCCTTCGTCGAAATCGTCATCATCGTCTTCTTGCGTTTCCGCTTTCTCGGCTTCCTCGCGATTGACCCGTTCGGCCACTTCCGGCTGGGTCATGTCTGGGCGGGCTTCGGGCCCACCGCCATAGGTCGCATCAAGGTCGATAATATCGCGCAGCAAAACGCGGCCTTCTTGAAGCTCGTCACGCCAGACTGTGATCGCCTCAAAGGTCAACGAAGATTCGCAAAGCGCGCGGATCATTGTTTCGCGCCCCGCCTCGATCCGTTTTGCGATGGCGATCTCGCCCTCACGCGACAGAAGCTCAACCGTGCCCATCTCGCGCAGATACATCCGAACCGGATCATCCGTCCGGTCGGCTGATGCGCCGGTATTGGTCGTTACAACGCCGGATTTCTTTTCTTCTTTGACGGCAACGGCTTTTGACTTCGACGCCGGTTCCTCTTCGGGGGCCGCATCGTCGTCATCTTCCTCTTCGTTTTCAACGACATTGATGCCCATCTCAGAGAGTTGGGACATGATGTCTTCGATTTGTTCTGAAGAGACTTCTTCGGATGGCAGAACTTTGTTCAGCTCATCATAGGTTACATATCCGCGCGCTTTTGCTGTCTTAATCAGCTTTTTCACATGCGCGTCTGTAAGATCGAGGATCGGACCATCACCGCTTTCTGGTGTATCCGCCTCTTTTTTCGCCGCCGCTTTATTCGCCATTTCGCAAAATTCCTTACCGACCGAATTTTTTTTCTACGGTTTGTTTCATCCGTTCGAGCGCATCAACCAGACCACCAGACGAACCCCCGTCTGCGGTATCTTCCCCGGACCCTTTGCTCGAATTGATTAATTCCTCACGCGCGGCCGTCGCCGCTTTCCATGCATCGTCGCCATCTGTGAATATCTGAGACGCCGAGCGGGCGACCTCCTGCTTGTGGGTCGATTCAAACAGGTGATGCGCCAGGGCGTTCACGAACCCCTGTTCTACCTCGTCAATCTCTGTGTCGGGGCGCAAGAATTTATGTTTCGAGAGCTGTGAATCCTTAACGATCCGCTCCAAGCTTCTTGCTGCGCCGGTCTGGCTGAGATGGCTTTTCAACCCAGCGCTGTCAAGTGCTGGGTCTGTGGAAATTGCGGTTAAAACCTCTGCGAGGAGCAGTTTAAGGTCAGAATCGACAAGTTCGAGACCAAAAAACGCGTTTTCATGGCGCTCGATCAACGCTGGATGGTTTATCGCCGCCAATAGTAAAGTTGCTTCGCGCACCCATTGCGATGGGCCCTTAAGCCCCGGTGTTGGTCGCGGCGCATCGGCAAATCGAAAGCCCTGCCCTGATTTTCGCCCGCCCCCGCGACTACCTTGAGGCTTAGGCGTAAAACGCTTTTGCTCGCCTCGGTTGTAATCCCCGCGCGGAGCCGGTTTGAATTGCGCACTCAAGCGCTGGCTCAACTCTTCGCCATAGGCACCACGAACGTCTTTATCGGTAATCGCTTTTACGAGATCGCGCATATGCGCACGCAAAGCCGCGCGGCGCTCTGGCGTTTCGAGCGAACGGGTCGTTATTTCTCGCTCCCACAGCACATCAACAAGCGGACGCGAGTTTTCGAGGACCTCATTCATCGCGCCTGCCCCTTCGGACCGCACAAGATCATCAGGGTCTTGTCCGTGCGGTAAAAAGGCAAAGTTGAGCGACTTTCCGGGCTTTAATAGCGGCAAGGCCCGATCAATCGAACGATAAGCGGCCCCGATACCAGCCTTGTCACCGTCGAAACACAAAACCGGTTCATCGGATGCGCGCCATAAAAGCGCGATTTGATCTTCGGTGAGTGCCGTGCCCAATGGTGCAACCGCGCGCCGAATGCCAGCGCCCCAAAGCGCGATCACATCCATATAGCCTTCACAAACAATGAGCGGGGCCTTGTCTTCCGCCGCCGCCATCCGCGCCGCCGTGAAATTATAAAGCACCGATCCCTTATGGAATAAGGGTGTCTCGGGCGAATTGAGATATTTCGCGCGCGCATTTGGATCAAGCGCCCGCCCCCCAAAAGCGATCACGCGATCGCGGGCCCCAAAAATCGGGAACATGATCCGGTTTCGAAATCTGTCATAGCTCGCCGAACCATCTTCGGGTTTGATGACAAGCCCTGCCTCAATCAGGACCTCGTCAGTAAAACCCTGATTGATCAGATAATCCTTGAGGACATTCCGTCCGCCGGGACTGTAGCCGATCTGGAATTGCTCAATCTGTGCATCCGTTACTTCCCGACCGCGCAGATAATCCATTGCCCCAAGGCCATCGGACCGGTGCAGCATATTGGCAAAGAATTTCGCCGCCGCGCCGCATGCCTCCGCAAGGCCTTTGGCTTTTTCGGCCCGGGCGGCCTCGACGGGCGTTTCGACAGGAAGCGGCAATCCGGCCTCTTCGGCTAGTCGCTCCACCGCCTCATAAAAGGTCAGGCGCTGGGTTTCCTGCAGAAAGGAGATGACATCGCCATGCTTGCCGGTCGAAAAGCAATGGTAAAAGCCCTTTTGATCATTCACAAAAAAGCTTGGCGTTTTCTCTTGGTTGAAGGGCGAAAGCCCAGCCCATTCATTGCCTTGCTTCTTTAGCTTCACATATCGCCCGATGACATCCGAAGGCCGCAAACGGGCTTTCAGTTCATCTAGAAAATCAGGTGTGAAACGGACCATATTGGCTCAATCAGGTTTGGCAGCTGACGAAAACAGTGCGCGATATAGATGTATAAGCGCAACCGAACGCGGCGCATAGCATGCCTTTACCGCTCTTTTCTACGCCAAAGGGCTTGCTATATTTCCAGAAAACGCGCACGTCCCGCCACTATGACGCAACGCAATATACCCCTCCGCAATCTAGCCATCATCGCACATGTCGATCATGGAAAGACCACCCTTGTCGACGAGATGCTCCGCCAGTCCGGTGCGGTTCGCGAAAATTCCGATATGGCCGAACGGGCGATGGACTCTAATGACATCGAACGGGAACGCGGCATTACCATCCTTGCGAAATGTACAAGCGTTCTTTGGGAAGGCGGCGACGAGCCGGTTCGACTGAATATTGTCGATACGCCCGGACACGCAGATTTCGGCGGCGAAGTCGAACGCATCCTATCGATGGTGGATGGTTGCCTACTTCTTATTGACGCGACCGAAGGGCCAATGCCGCAAACGAAGTTCGTTCTTTCAAAGGCGTTGGCACTCGGCATGAAGCCTATCGTGGTTCTCAACAAGGTGGATCGCCCGAGCGCCGATCCGGACACTGCGCTTGATGCGGCGTTTGATTTGTTTGCGGCTCTCGGCGCAAATGACGAGCAACTGGATTTCCCCGTTGTCTATGCCGCTGGCCGTGATGGCTGGGCGGATCATTCGCTCGAAGGTCCGCGCGAGAATTTGATCCCGCTTTTTGAAACCATTCTCGACCGTATCCCTGCCCCCACCGTTGCCGAAAATGCGGCGGACGAACCATTCCGCATGTTGGCGACAACCCTGGAGGCCGATCCGTTTCTGGGCCGTATCCTCACGGGACGGATCATTTCCGGTAAGGCGAAACCGGGCGTTACCATGAAAGCATTGTCGCGCGATGGAAACCTGATTGAGCAGGCGCGCGTCAGCAAAGTGCTCGCGTTCCGTGGTCTGAAACGCCAACCGGTCGATGAAGCGGCACCGGGCGATATTATTGCGATTGCCGGTTTTTCTAAAGCATCTGTCTCGGATACGCTTTGCGATATGGCGGTCACGGATGCTCTGCCCGCACAGCCAATTGACCCGCCGACCCTCTCGATCACCCTTGCACCGAACGATTCACCGCTTGCGGGCCGCGAAGGTGACAAGGTTCAATCGCGCGTCATTCGCGAACGCCTGATGCGTCAGGCCGAAGGCGATGTGGCGATTACGATCACTGAGACGGAATCCAAGGACGCTTTCGAAGTCGCTGGTCGCGGCGAGTTGCAGCTCGGCGTTTTGATCGAGAATATGCGCCGCGAAGGGTTTGAGCTTGCGGTATCGCGTCCGCGCGTTGTTACACGCCTTGATGAAAATGGTCAGGCACTAGAGCCAATCGAAGAAGTCGTCATTGATGTAGATGATGATTATTCCGGTGTCGTCATTGAAAAGCTTTCCCAGAAAAAAGCTGATCTCGTCGAGATGAAACCGGCAGGCGCAGGTAAAACGCGCCTCATCATGCATGTGCCCTCGCGCGCGCTGATTGGCTATCATGGCGAGTTCCTGACGGATACCCGCGGGACCGGCGTTATGAACCGATCTTATCTTGAGCATGCGCCGCATAAAGGCCCGATCGAAGGACGCCGCAATGGCGTGTTGATTTCGAACGGCGATGGTACTGCGGTGCCCTATGCGATTTGGAATCTCGAAGAACGCGGCGTGATGTTCATTCAGCCCGGCGAGCAAATCTATGAGGGCATGATCGTCGGCGAAAACGCAAAGCCGAATGACCTTGATGTGAATCCGCTAAAAGCGAAACAGCTAACCAATATCCGCGCCGCTGGCAAGGATGATGCGGTTAAGCTTACCCCGCCGAAACGCATGTCGCTCGAACAGGCAATCGCCTATATCGATGATGACGAACTGGTGGAGGTCACACCGAAATCTATCCGCCTTCGGAAAATTGCCTTGAAACCGCATCTGCGCAAAAAGCGCGCGAAGGACAATCTTCAAGGCTGATGGAGTGAGAGCTCTCACTCGTTAGGTTGGCTAGCGATCCCCAGAATTAAACGGCACCCATTGGGTGCCGTTTTTTTTAGTTAGCAGCCCCCAACGCCGCAATTTGTGCGCCCCGCAAAAAATATTCACAGAATTGCGCTAATATTGATAAGAATAGTAAGAGCATTCAATAATTGGCGGCTCATGCCCTGCAAAACGCACAAGAAATGATCGGATATCTTCATTCAGCGAAGCAAGGATTGCAATCATGGTGGCGACAGCACCCATGGATGCATATCTACCTCTTTCCTCTTTTGTTTTTTATTATTACCGCGATTTTCGCGCTCTCTTTACATTTTGAATTTCCGTATATGGATCATTGGGATCTCGTTCGTATCTATGAACGGATGGAGGACGGATCATTAAAATGGGCGGACCTTTTTGAACTGCATGGTTCCCACTGGCATACAAGTGCTTATGTTGTCCTTTTGGCCATCGCAAAAATAACTGGCCTCAATCATGATTGGGAAATCGTCGCGAGTCTTGGCTTTGCTTTTGTTGGGTTTATTGGATTGTTCCGCATTATCCAGCGATCAACGGAATTGCTGGACGCCGGTAATGTTTTTCCTTGGCTCCTTGGCGTTTCGGCATTGATCTGGTGGTCACTCGATCAGTCTGCAAACTGGTTATGGGGTTGGCAGGTCGCGGTTTTCATCAACACAGCCGGTGCAATTTGGTCGATTAACTTCCTTACCCAAAGGCACCTAACCGCCCTCGCAACTATAGGTGCAGGTATATCCGCGACCATCGCGATTCTCGCCTTTGGCACTGGACTTGCGCTATTACCGATCGGACTGGCAATCCTGCTCGTTCGATGGTCAGCCAAAGAATTCAAACTGAACAAAACACTTTTATGTTTCTTCGGCTGGGTAGTATTTTCGGGCGCGGTGGTATGGATTTATCTCGGCATGCCAAATGGCGACCCGATGACTATGGATGTCGAAAACAAAGTCACTGGCCTTGAAGCGGTAATTCTTCATCTGACATTTATTACGAACTATATCGCGAGCCCGGTTGTGCGTTTTGCTTCTAACCTGACGATACCCTTGCTGGTTATAATCGGCGTTGGCCTTACTTTGATCGCACGCAAGACCCCAATTAAGGCCGAGACGATTTTCCCGTTGCTTCCCTTTCTTGCGTTTATCATTTACGCCCTCGGTGCAGCATCCCTGACATCCTTTGGTCGCGCCGCCGAGTTAGGGCCAGATCAGGCGTTCGTCAGCCGTTACATTTCCTTCGGTAATTTTCTCTGGCTCGGCCTAGTAGGATTGTTTTTCCTGACAACCAAAGGGCTCTCGCAAGTGACATTCCCGCGTCACATATTGCCAACTTTGTTCGCGCTATTTGTGACTCTAAAAATCGGTAATTGCGTCAATGTCGGAAATAATTATTTCGAACATAAACTCGAGCGAAGCGAGTCACTGAGAGTAATTGTGACCACCGCGCCACAAGTAGACGAGGACGCACTTTCCTATTTCGCAGCGGAACACCAAAATATAGACAATGAGATTGCTTTCCTGAAAGGGCATAATATGAGCCTGTTTAGAAAACAAAATATCGGCGCGCCGCTGCATTAACCCAATAGAGCGTTAGAGGTTTTGCATGGGCTTTGCGCCTTCCCGCTATTCGTCTTTATGCCGAACATGATCCGCACAAAGGGAATACGCCGGGCGGTCTCATATCCTGCGATACATCCCGCAATCGTCGAGACGGTCAGCACGAGAAACTCAGGCCATACGCCCAAATTCAATTGCGTCAAATAATAGCCAACGATGATAATAATTGTCTGGTGCAGGATATAAAAACAAAACACCGCGCCCGTTACATATCTTAGTGCCGCCGACGGGCGGTTTAAATAGCGCTGCGCCATGGCCATCAATAAAACGATAAACGACCACGCATATAAAACGCCGACCACTGCCCCTAAAAACGGAATATCCGCCAATCCCGGAATATTCACAAGCGGAAGCGCCAAAACACCGATGATGATGCCTGCTGCCAATGGCAGCGTGCGGTCAACGCTATCCCAAAATCGTATATGTTTTGCGGTGAAATAACCCAGTAAGAAAATCGAAAAGCGATGGGCATGGTTTGCCCAATCATAGACCAGATTGTGGGTCGTTGGAAATTGCGGCGACAACCACAATTCGTAAATGATGAACGGAATCGGCACGAAAAGGATAAGCCGAACTGGGCCGCCAGCGATCCAGTTTAACGCTTTCGCCACATGCCCTTCCGCCAAACTCCGCAGCATTGGAAGAAATGGTGTGATCAATAATATGTACACCAATAAATAGACGATATACCAAAGATGGTTCCAGGTCGGCGTGATGATCGGGTAAAGTTGATTGAAATCGAGGTAATTTAAATAGAACGGAAAATAACCCGGTTCTATCAGCTGCGCTTGACGAAGCTCGAAATATGCTTGCGGCGACACAAAAAAAGCCATGCCCGCCAATATCGGAAGACCGAGCCGCAATAGTCGAGATGATGCAAATTGAGATCGTGACGGGAGTTTATCGGTCGAGAACCGAACAGCGACGCCGGATATATAAAACAAAAGCGCAAGCCGCCATGGATTGACGATGCGCATCAAGGGCTCGGCGGCCAGCCCCGCATAAACGCTTTTTACGTGCCAATCCCAGCTCACGTAAAACATGCCGATATGATAAAAAATCAATAGACCAAAAGCGATGGCCCGCAGCCAGTCGAGGTCATACCGCCGTCGATCGATCGTCGCGAATGCACCGGTTACAGAGTCGGAGACAGCCATATACCTCACCCCCCATTAAGCCGCCTGACGGACAGCTTTTTTTATAGAGGATGATTTTTTAAGCTTGGTCAAATGCGGCGCTAGCCAAAGGGTTAGCGCCGCGATGAAAATCTAGGAAAGATTTTCTTTCATGAGTTTTCCGGCTTTACCGAAATCCATCGATCCGTTGTACCGATCTTTGAGCGCACCCATGCACTTACCCATGTCTTTAAGGCCCGAGGCATCATATTCCTTGATGACTTCCGCAACGGCTTTTTCGATTTCATCCGCAGACAGCTGACGCGGCAGGAATTCGCGAATCACGTCGATTTCGGCGCGCTCCTGTTCGGCCAGTTCGGGCCGGCCGCCCTTTTCAAAGGCATTTGCGCTTTCCTCGCGCTGCTTCACCATTTTGGTGAGGATCGACAAAATTTCCTCTTCGGTCGCGCCCTCACAGCGGTCTTCGCTCCGCGCCGCAATATCGCGATCCTTGATGGCAGCATTGATGAGCCGCAGCGTTGCCACGCGCAGCTTCGAATCTTTGGCTTTCATTGCCGCTTTTAAACCTGTTTCAATTTGCTCTCTGAGCATCTGATTCTCCGTCGCCGAGCACACTTCTTTATTCAAGATTTGCGCCGCTGGCGCTCCTTAATGTTTAGGTGGTTGTTATCTATGGATAAATTCGTTCTTATCCGTTGTTGACCCATGGTGGCCCTTCGCTTAGCTTCCGGCCAATTTACGCGCCCGCGTGAACCGATTTCGTCCGCTCCTGTGCGCTGGCGAATGAAGCAATTAAGCCGGGAAGAGATATGCATCCATGAAGATTAGTCAAGCACCTGCCGAAAAACCCACCGCCGCTCTGGTTTTAGCTGATGAAACAACGATTTACGGTCAAGGCCTCGGCGCGTCCGGCGAAGCCGTCGGCGAAGTTTGCTTCAATACTGCCATGTCGGGCTATCAGGAAATCCTCACAGACCCGTCCTACGCGGGCCAATTGATCACCTTTACCTTCCCTCATATTGGCAATGTGGGCGTGAATGGCGAAGACATTGAAAACGCCTCTCCCGCCGCATCAACCGCTGCTCGTGGCGCAATTTTACGGGCGTCAGTCACCAGCCCGTCAAATTACCGCGCGCAGCTTGATCTTTCTGCCTGGATGCGTCGGCGCGGCATTATCGGGATCGCCGGTGTCGACACACGCGCCCTCACCGCGCGCATTCGCGAACAAGGCATGCCCCATGCGGTCATCGCCCATAGCCCATCAGGACAGTTCGATATCGAAGCGATGGCAAAGCGCGCGGCAGATTGGGATGGCCTCGAAGGTCGCGACCTCGCCAAAGATGTCACGACCCTTCAGACCTATCAGCATTCCGAAACCGGATGGCAATGGAATGCGGGCTACGGAACCCAAACCGGAAATGGCCCGCATATTGTCGTGATTGATTATGGAGTGAAGCGTAACATTCTGCGTCGCCTCGCCAGTGAAGGATGCCGGGTTACTGTCGTGACCGCGCAGGCGAGCTATGAAGAGATCATGGAAAAGAACCCTGACGGCGTCGTTCTTTCAAACGGCCCCGGAGACCCAGCGGCGACCGGTGAATATTCCGTCTCGGTCATCAAGAAACTGATCGAAAATAAAGTTCCTACACTGGGTATTTGTCTAGGCCACCAAATGCTGGCCCTTGCTGCCGGTGCCAAAACCAAAAAGATGCAGCAAGGTCACCATGGCGCAAATCATCCGGTCAAAGACCTTGTGACTGGCAAGGTGGAAATCGTTTCCATGAATCACGGCTTCACGGTAGACGGTGATAATTTGCCCGATAATGTCGAGGAAACCCATGTGTCGCTCTTTGACGGCACCAATTCCGGTATCCGGCTGAAAGACGCGCCAGCTATGTCGGTTCAACATCACCCGGAAGCCTCGCCCGGCCCGGAAGACAGCTTCTATATCTTCCGTCGCTTTGTTGAGGGGCTGAAAGCCGCCGCTTAAGCGCGCCCGGAACCAATCGCTTCCTATTCGTGTTCTCCTCCCGAAATATGGAGGATGAGCATGAATATTTTTGATCGTATCAAGAAGGATCATGACGACGCGCGCGAGCTTATGTCTAAGCTCAAGGAAACCACTGCGCGCGCGGAAAAAACGCGGACTGAACTTTTCACCAAGTTCAAAAACGATATGTGGGCGCATCACAAAGTCGAGGAAGCGGTTTTCTATAGCTTTCTTCGCGACGATACGAAGATGAGCAAAGATTCCTATGAAGCCCTCAACGAGCATCATGTCGCTAATGGTTTGCTCGAAGAGTTGGATACATTCCCAGTGACCTCTGAGGAATGGGGCGTTAAATTTGGTGCCCTTTCCGAGATCATTGAACACCATATGGATGAAGAAGAAGACGATTTCTTCCCGGAAGCAAAAAAATTGCTATCGGAAGAAACCGCAAAGCTGATGGGCGAGCGTTTCGACGCACGGAAAAAGGTTGTGCTCGCTGCGATCATGCCGCTCGACGAAGACGAGCTTAAGGCCGCCTAGACCGGCCCGGAGTTAGAACCATTGCCTGTAGACCTCATCCAATGGGCGGCGACCTTTACCGGAATCGCCGCCGCTTCCTTGGTTGCCGCGCATATTAGTACGCGTGTCACGGGCATTGCCTTTATCATTTTCACCTTTTCCTCGACGTTATGGATCACCTTTGCCTTCATCGAGAACGAGAATGGCTTATTGCTGCAAAATATCGTTTTAACTGCAATCAACGTCATCGGCATCTACCGCTATTTGCTACGGGATAAGCGACCAAGTGAAACCTAGCAATCGCCGGGCCTAAGGGTTATGTAGCAATTATGAGCACTGACCAGACACAGACCCCGCCCTTTCAGGTTCGCGTCGTCCCTGTGACGCCGTTCCAGCAAAACTGTTCGATTATTCGTGCGCCTTCCGGCAAGGCAGCCGTAGTCGATCCGGGCGGTGAGCCGGAAAAAATTCTGGAAGCAGCGAAAGCCTTCGACGCCAAAATCGAGCAGATCTGGCTCACGCATGGTCATCTCGATCATGCTGGCGGCGCCGAAGCAATCAAGCGCGAAACCGGCGCACCGATTATTGGTCCGCACAAGGAAGATACATTCTGGTTAGATGAAATCGCTGACCATTGGGCGAAATATGGTCATCCGGGTATGGGCGAGAATTGCGCGCCAGATAAATGGCTCAATGACGGAGACGTCCTCAATCTAGATGGTATCGAATTCAACGTCGTATACACCCCAGGCCATACGCCGGGACATGTTGTGATTTATCACAAAGGCGCAAATATCGCATTCGTGGGTGACGTCCTGTTCCAAGGGTCAATTGGCCGGACCGATTTCCCGCGCGGCGACCACCAGACTTTGATCAATTCAATTACGCAAAAACTCTGGCCTTTGGGCGACGTTCAGTTCGTCCCCGGACATGGCGGCGTATCAAGCTTTAACCGCGAGCGCCAGAATAATCCCTTTGTTGCAGATCATGTGACCGGCTATCAGGGCGCAGAAAAAAAGCCAGCGAATGAGATCGATCAAAAGCTCTCAAAACGCTGGCAATAAGAAACATTCTATTTGACGGTGAAGGTTCTAAAGTGAATTTCATCACCAAAGCTGGATTGGTCGTCATTCGCTGCATTGGCGGCGATCATAAACACTACTTCGCCGTCAATTTCCTCTGGTGCAGTCCAATCAAAAACCCATTTGGCTATTTCCAATTTGGGTTCCGTTGATCGGATCTGCCCTTTCATGACCTCAAGATCACCGGCCTGCGCCGAAAATTTTCCGCGCGACACCGATGCAAGAAAACCGGCAACGGTTTTTTCAGGTTTCGCAAGGTTCAATGTCAGGCGATAGGTTTCACCGGCCTTTATCGCTTTGGGCACCCCCTCCAGCGTAATTGCGCTGGAATTGAGATTTGCCTTTCCGTCGAAATGGCACGAATGGCAATTCTGAACCGATTGCGGGTTCGACGCGCCCCAAGGCGCGCCGTCGGGATTAGCGAGCGCAGCACCCGTCATAAACATCAATGCCAATGCGGCACCAACAACCCTGTGCAATTTCATTTTAGTTCTGCAGTTCAGGTTCTACGATCGCACGGCCAATATAATTGGTATCCGTACCAAACCAGATCGCGCCCGTTGGTTCATGATAATGCATATGGCGGATCGTGCCGCCGCCGGACGGAACCTCCGTAGCGCTTATAAATTCTTCCGTTTCCGGATCGAATGCAACCAGCACATTCGGGCTTAGGCCACTCGCCGCAATCCAAATACGGCCACTCGCATCAGACGCTGTTCCATAAGGACGCGCGTTTTCGCCCTGCGGCATGGGCCATTCGCTGGTTTTCTCGGTTTTCGGATCATAGGCCCCTAAGGTTCCCGTTGCGTAATCCACATACCAAATCCGGCCATCTTCAGTAATTTCCATGCGGCGTGGCCGTGTCTCTTCGCGCGGCAATTCGATCTCGGTAAGCGCCAAGCTCTCTGGATCGATATGCGCGAGTTTGTTCGTCCCGAATAAGACAACCCAAACCGACCCATCCGGAGCCATTTTGATACCATAAGGCCGTGACCGCTCTGTCTTTGACGGGATCAGGTCAACCTTTCGGGTTTCAATATTCATGCGCCCCATGAAATTCCCGCCCTGCACGGTGAACCAGATATTTTCTTCGTTTTCATCAAAGATGAGCGTATGCGGATCTCGGGCCGCTTCATCCGGCATCGGAATCTCTTCAAATTCCTTTGTGGACGGATCATATCGACCAATAAGGCCATGCCGATTGCCCGCATACCAGACTACGCCGTCGGAACCCACAATCAAATTATGCGGCCCCGACCCTTCGCGAAGATCAACGCGGACGATCGTCCCTGTTTCCACATCGAGATGCCCTAAATAGCCACCGCGCTGTCCCGCAAACCATACGGAATCACTTGTTTCCGCAAATGGATCGCGCGGACGGGTATTTTCGTAAGGAACCTTCCATTCGCGAATTTCAACGGTTTCGGCACCGGCAGAAAATCCGGCCCCAAAAATTGATAAGAAAACTGATCCCGCCGCAATTATCCGTGTAAATTGCATTTTACCTCCGATATTGGTGAGAAATTTGCCCCAAGACGGAAATATTAGCATAGCCCGCGGCGAACGAGACCGTTAAACGCCGCGGGAAACCAGATTTTTCGATAAAATTTTTGTTAGTTTGTGACCCTGCGCAAACGTGAAAAATGCTCGTCCCAGCCGACATCATGGCTGGCGGCCGCATTAAACCGCTCTTCAGCAACATTTTCCCAACCATCATGGACCAGCGTCAAAATCGTTCCGTTTGCCACGGCTTCTAACGTCCAGGTGCATTTGGTTTCAGCGCCATCGATAAAGTTGTGGGTGAAAGTATGCACAAGCCGCTCTGGCTCTTTCATTTCAAGAACACGCCCCCAACAGAGAGTCTCCCCCTCTTTCCCATAGCTATTGGTCTCAAGGATATAATCCCCACCCTCCTTGAGGTCGCTCCCGCCACGGTGGAACCATTCCGCAAGGCGGTCTGCTTCGGTCAAAAACTTCCATACATGGGCCGGCGGTGCTTTTAGAAAAAGCGTCTTCACGATCTGCATTTTCGTCATCGCTTACTCCTCCACGAGCTGTTTAAGCCTGGTTAGTCGTTCATCCCAGAATTGATCGAAATAGTTCAGCCAGGCCGCCGCTCGCTTGAGCGCCTGCGGATTAAGGTGATTGATCCGCTCTCGTCCGCGTGGCTTCACCTCGATAACCCCGCCCTCGCGCAATATCGTCAAATGTTTGGCCACGGCCGGGCGCGACATTTCAAATTCCGAAGCAATGTCACCGGTCGCCCGAGGCCCCTCGGAAAGCATCGTTATGATAGCTCGCCTGGTTGGGTCAGCTAACGCGCGAAAGACTGGCTGGTCGGCATCTTGATTAAGCATTTACGAAACCTTTCGGTTACGCTTTTATAGGTAACCTTTTGGTTTCGTGTCAAGGCAATTCAGTCACGAAAGTTACCTTCTCGAACCCACCCATCCGGTTGAATGGTCGCAGGTAAAAAAAACCTGCGCTTACTTTGCCCAACGGGCTTCCCCTAGCGGCACACATCACCTAAGACACCGCTTTAATCGACAATTGATTCATCTACTGCGCGGCCAGCGGCCAATCTTTGGTTCGTTCGTCTGCGTGGGTTTGCGCGCGAGTATTCATGGCCAAACGTACAGACATTTCATCTATTCTTATTATCGGTGCCGGTCCTATTGTGATCGGACAAGCCTGCGAATTTGACTATTCCGGTGTTCAGGCGGTTAAAGCCCTCAAAGAGGAAGGCTACCGGGTCATCCTCGTCAATTCCAATCCGGCGACGATCATGACCGATCCGGAATTGGCAGACGCGACTTACGTCGAGCCAATCACGCCCGAATTCGTCGAAAAAGTAATCGCCGCAGAACGGCCCGATGCGCTTTTGCCGACTATGGGCGGACAGACCGCGCTTAATTGCGCACTCGATCTCGAAGCGGCTGGCGTTCTTGAAAAATACAATGTCGAGATGATTGGCGCGCGCGCCGATGTCATTGAAAAAGCCGAAGACCGCGAAAAATTCCGCGCGGCGATGGAAAAAATCGGTCTCGAAAACCCGCGCTCTGCAATTGCATCATCGCCTGCGATTACCAATGAGAGCGGAAAGACCATCGGCTATGACCGCCCGGCGGGTATCGCGAATGCGATGAAATATCTTGATGAGATCGGCCTTCCCGCAATTATTCGTCCGGCCTTCACGCTTGGCGGTACTGGTGGCGGCGTCGCATATAACCGCGAAGAGTTTGAACATTATGTTCGCACCGGTATCGAAGCCTCGCCCGTTGGTCAGGTTCTGATTGATGAAAGCCTTCTCGGCTGGAAAGAGTTCGAGATGGAAGTTGTTCGCGACAAAGCGGACAATTGCGTCATCATTTGCTCGATTGAAAATGTCGATCCGATGGGCGTGCACACAGGCGATTCAATAACGGTCGCTCCTGCACTTACCCTGACCGATAAAGAATTTCAGATCATGCGGAATGCATCGATCGCCGTCATGCGCGAGATCGGCGTTGAAACAGGCGGATCAAACGTGCAATTCGCTGTTCACCCTGAAACGGGCCGCTTAATCGTCATTGAGATGAACCCGCGCGTGTCGCGCTCATCCGCGCTTGCGTCAAAGGCAACAGGATTCCCGATTGCACGCATCGCCGCGAAACTGGCGGTTGGTTACACCCTCGATGAGTTGGAAAACGACATCACCGGCGCGACCCCAGCGGCATTCGAACCCACAATCGATTACGTCGTTACGAAAATTCCGCGCTTTGCATTTGAGAAATTCCCCGGCGCAGAACCAATGCTATCAACAGCGATGAAATCTGTTGGCGAGGCCATGGCCATTGGGCGGAATTTCGCAGAATCCATGCAAAAGGCGCTTCGCTCGCTGGAGACGGGCCTTTGTGGTCTCGACCCGATTGAGATACCGGGCCTCGGCGCGGGCGATGATATCAATGCCTTCCGTGCTGCGCTTGCCGCCCCTACGCCCGACCGCCTTCGCGTGACAGCGCAGGCGCTACGCCATGAATTACCGATTGAGCAAGTCCGTTCGATTACTCAATATGACCCTTGGTTCCTTGAGCAGATTGCCGAAATCGTCGCTGCCGAGAAGCAAGTGGAACGCGAAGGCCTGCCGAGTGATCCAGAACGCCTGCGCGCGTTAAAGGCAATGGGCTTTTCCGACAAACGCCTCGCGCAACTTTGCGAAAGCAACGAAAAACTCGTGCGCCAGTTCCGCCGTGAACGCAAAGTCCAGCCGGTTTATAAACGTATCGATACATGCGCGGCAGAATTCGCCGCCAAAACCCCTTATATGTATTCCGCATACGAATCTGTCTTTGCGGGCGATGCAGTTTGCGAATCCAAACCATCAACCGCAAAAAAGGTCATTATCCTCGGCGGCGGCCCGAATCGTATCGGACAAGGCATCGAGTTTGACTATTGTTGCTGTCACGCGGCCTTTGCGCTCGCGGATATTGGCATTGAATCGATCATGGTGAACTGTAACCCTGAAACAGTTTCGACCGATTACGACACCTCGGACCGGCTTTATTTCGAGCCCCTCACCGCCGAAGACGTTCTGGAAATCGTCGCTAAAGAACAAGAGAGCGGCGAGCTATTGGGCGTCATCGTACAATATGGTGGCCAGACACCGCTCAAACTTGCTGGAATATTAGAGGATGAAGGTGTGCCTATTCTTGGTACGCCCTATGACGCGATTGACCTTGCGGAAGACCGCGAGCGCTTCCAGCAATTGGTGCAACAACTTGGTCTATTGCAGCCAAAGAACGCAACCGCCGCCAGCCGTGACGTTGCCGCAAAAATCGCCGAACAGGTTGGCTATCCGTTGGTGACCCGTCCGTCCTATGTGCTTGGTGGACGCGCCATGGAAATAGTACGCGATGAAGCGTCATTGCAACGCTATCTCGCCACGGCGCAAATCGAAATCAATCCTGATGAGCCGCTACTGCTTGACCATTACCTTCAGAATGCGGTCGAAGTGGATGTCGATGCGATTGCGGACGGTGAAGACGTCTTTATCGCTGGCGTCATGGAACATATCGAAGAAGCCGGTATCCATTCCGGCGACAGTGCGTGTTCGCTCCCGCCCTATACGCTTTCTGACAAGACGATTGAGGCGCTCAAAGAAGAAACGAAAAAACTCGCGCTATCGCTTGGCGTCGTCGGCCTGATGAATGTTCAGTATGCGATCAAAGACGATGTGATTTATCTGCTTGAGGTCAATCCGCGCGCATCCCGGACGGTGCCATTCGTGGCCAAGGCTGTTGGCCTACCGGTTGCGCGGATAGCGGCAAAAGTCATGGCCGGGGTCAAGATCAAGGATCTCGATCTCAAATGGCCAGAATTCAAGCATGTTGCGGTCAAAGAAGTGGTCTTCCCGTTCTCGCGCTTCCCGGGCGTTGATACCGTCCTCGGGCCGGAAATGCGATCGACAGGCGAAGTCATGGGGATCGATGTCAATTTCGACAAGGCACGAGCAAAAAGCTTGATCGGTGCCGGCGCGCGCATTCCTATGACAGGGTGCGTCTTTATCTCGCTAAAAGATTCCGACAAGGCACAAATGGTCGGCGCAGCCCGCAAATTGCTCGATATGGGCTTCTCGATTATCGCGACCGGCGGCACAGCCGACTTCTTCAAAGAACAGGGGCTCGACGTTTCGCGGGTCAATAAGGTGCTCGAAGGGCGCCCGCATATCGTTGATGCGCTCAAGAATGGCGAAGTTCAATTGGTGTTCAATACGACCGAAGCGGCACAGTCCATCAAGGACTCACGGTCGATCCGAACCACCGCCCTCGCCCAGAAAATACCGTGTATTACCACCGCCGCAGGGGCTCGCGCCGCAGTCCGGGCAATCGAGGCAATGCGTGCCGGAGACCTTGAAGTTGCGCCGCTTCAGGACTTTTTCAAGGCTGCTAGTTAGTAAAACTATTAAGTTTAACAATGGCCTGTGGGAAATGACAGCTTTTCCACAGGCCTTGAAATTGCCCTTTGGGCATCCTAGATACGGTTTTTGCTAAATCAGCGACGGTCCGGCATACCGCCAGACCGCGCTATTTTTTTTAGCTTTTATTCAAGGCACCGGCCTTGGTTGGAGGAGAGAGAGGGCGCGATGATGGAAAAATTTCCTATGACGCTCGACGGCTACCAGAAACTGGAAGCTGAGCTTAAAAAACTGAAAAACGAAGAACGCCCTGCAGTCATTCAGGCGATCGCGGAAGCGCGTGCACATGGTGACCTGTCAGAAAACGCCGAATATCATTCAGCAAAAGAGCGTCAAGGTTGGATCGAAAGCCAGATTCTGAATCTGGAAGACAAATATACGCGCGCGCAGGTCATTGACGTTGCGAAGCTCGATGGTGACACCGTCAAATTCGGCGCAACAGTGACATTGATCGACGACGAGACCGAAGAAGAAAAAGTCTGGCAAATCGTTGGCGACCTCGAAGCCGACATTAAATTGCGCCGGATTTCGATTTCATCACCAATCGCTCGCGCCCTAATCGGCAAAAGCGAAGGCGACATGGTAGAGGTTTCGGCCCCTGGCGGTGCGCGCTCTTACGAAATCGCAAAAGTCGAATTCAAATAATTCGAGGCATCCCGGATGTTCATTCGGGATGCAAAATTCCAATTCATTTTATGCTTTATGGTCGGGGTTAGTTATCGCCGATCATGTCTTTGACGATTGCCGCCAACCCGACTTGGCGGCGTCGTTTCAACCGTTCTGCAAACAGAATAGAGCGCAATAGCTCTTCTGATTCATCAAGATCGTAATTGACGATCACATAATCATATTCCGCCCAATGAGACATTTCAGCGTCGGCTTTCGCCATTCGCTTTTGAACGACGTCTTCCGGGTCTTGCGCCCGCTTTCTCAAGCGGCGCTCAAGTTCGTCCCGCGACGGCGGCAAAATAAAGACTTTAACAACATCCTCACCAGCAACCTCGTCTAGCTGCTGCGCGCCCTGCCAATCAATATCGAAAAGAACGTCTTTACCCTGACGTAAGGTCTCCTGAACGAGCGCTGTCGGCGTTCCGTAGTAATAGCCAAATACGTTTGCCCATTCCATAAATTCATTATTATCGCGCATGCGGAAGAATTCTTCTTCAGACACGAAATAATAGTCTTTTCCGTGAGCTTCGCCGGGGCGTCGCGGCCGGGTCGTGACGGAAACCGACAAAACCATTTCACCGTCTTTAGTGAGCAAGCGATCCGCCAGCGTTGTTTTTCCCGCCCCTGATGGGCTGGAGAGGATAAACATCAGGCCCCGCCGGGCCACTTTCAGATCGCCACCAATCATTGGCCAGTCCTATTCAATATTCTGCACTTGTTCACGCAATTGATCGATAACCTTTTTGAGGTCAAGCCCGATGCGCTTTAAATCCATATCCGCCGCTTTGGAACAAAGCGTATTTGCTTCGCGATTACATTCTTGAATTAGAAAATCAAGATCGCGACCGACCGCGCCGGTTTTCGCCAATAACGCGCGCCCACTTTCAACATGGGATTTCAATCGATCCAATTCTTCCCGCACATCGGCTTTGATGGCCAGAAGCGCCGCCTCCTGCGCCAGCCGTTCCTCATTGATGCCGCTATCACCCAATAATTCCTGAAGCTGCGCTTCTATGCGCTGGCGTATGGCCTTAGGCGTCACGGCAGCATGATCCGCAGCGTCTTTGGTCAGCTTTTCGATCTCATCGAACTCGCTTTTCAAGACGGCATGCATCGCCTCGCCTTCTTTTTGGCGAGACGCCACGAGACCATCGAGCGCTTCCTCATATCCCTTGATCAGCGCATCAATCAGATGCGAGCGCGCCTCATCGTCAATATCACCATCAACCGCCTCGATTACGCCGCGTAGTGCCAAAATGCCTTCTGGCTGTGGCGGCGCACACTCTATTTGCACACGAAGCTTTTCGACCATGGCAACAGCCTCGGCCAGCATGTCTTCATTGACCCGATAGCCGGCGGCAGTTGCATCGGCATTTAATGTCAAAGTGCAATTGACGGAACCGCGCGCTAATTTCTTTTTAGTGCGCTTGCGGAGTTCTGGTTCTAACGCCTCAAACCCTTGCGGCAGGCGGCAGCGCCACTCAAGACCGCGCCCATTGACGCTGCGAATTTCCCAAACAAAGCGCCAGCCATCTTGCGCGCCTTCGCTGCGCGCAAAACCGGTCATTGATGCGATTTTACTCTTCACTATCCATCCTGTTGCGCGCGTTCGCGCTCTATCTTCCGCCATGAAGCAACATTACGATTGTGCTCTCTTAGCGTTGAAGCAAATGCGTGTCCGCCCGTACCATCGGCGACAAAGAAAATATAATCCGTATCCGCCGGATTAAGCACCGCCTCTATCGACGCTCGACCGGGATTTGCGATTGGCGTCGGGGGCAATCCTTTAATGACATAGGTATTATATGGGGTTTCGCCGCGCAGTTCGCTCAGGCGTATGCCGCGCCCCAATGGCTCGCCCTTTGTCAGGCCGTAGATAATCGTCGGATCTGATTCAAGGCGCATACCTCGCTTTAACCGGTTCACGAAAACCGATGCAATCTGCGGTCTCTCTTCCGGTAAGCCTGTTTCCTTTTCAACGATGGATGCGAGAATAATCGCCTCTTGCGGGTTTGCGAAGGGAAGTTCCATAGCGCGGTTGGGCCATAACTCCTCTAGCAATGCAACTTGGTCGTCCATCATGCGCTTGATGATGGCATCGCGCGTTTCACCGCGCGTGAAGGCAAATGTCTCTGGCAACAACTCCCCTTCGGCCGGGCTCAAGGAAATCTCGCCTTCGAGAGTTTCATTGCTCTCAACAAGGCGAAGGATTTGCGCCGTTGTCAGCCCCTCCGCCGCAGTGAAGAAATGAAGAATGCTTTTGCCTTCTATCAGAAGGTCAATCACATCCATGACGCTCGCGCCGGCCGGAATGCGATATTCGCCGGCCTTAAGAGCGCTCTGCACCCCACGTAACCGCACTGCCGCAACAAAAAGCTTGGGGTGTTTAATTACCCCGTCATCGCCAAGCTTCTGGGCGATAGTCGAAACTGCGCTTCCGCTTTCTAGAAGAACGATCGTATCTTCGGTGCTCGGTCCGGGATTGGTCGCTTCGCGATAGGCATAATAGGCACCACCGCCAACCAGTAAGCCGGCGATCAATCCGATCACCACAATGAAAATCAGAAATGATTTTACGGCTCCACCGCGCTGGCCGCGCTTAAGATTACTCGTCGAATTCATCCTGCCCATCCCCGCAAAGTCCCCAAATTGCGCTTTGATCGCGCATGGTGAACCCATGCGCGCAGCAAGCTTAGAGCGTTTTTGCATGAAGGGGAAACCAACTTTTCGCCAGATTTTTGGCGATTACCCATCGACCCGCCGCATGATGAGCGAAGCATTGGTGCCGCCAAATCCAAAGGAATTGGATAGCGCGACGTTGATTGGTTTCCTGACGGCCTTATTCGGCGCAAGATTGATCGGCGTTTCAACCGACGGATTATCGAGATTAAGCGTCGGCGGGGCAACGCCATCACGCATCGCCAAGAGGCAAAAAATTGCCTCAACCGCACCGGCCGCACCGAGCAGATGGCCAATTGACGATTTCGTCGAAGACATCACCAGATTCTCGGCGGCATCGCCGAACAGGCGCTCAACCGCCCGCAATTCAATTTCATCACCGACAGGGGTCGAGGTCCCATGCGCGTTGACATAGTCAATGTCTTTGGGGGCCAGTCCAGCGCGTTTCAACGCCATCTGCATCGCCCGGTAACCACCATTCCCATCATCTGCCGGGGCAGTGATGTGATGGGCGTCACCAGACAAGCCGTAACCGATGACCTCGCCATAGATCTTTGCGCCACGGGCTTTTGCGCGCTCATATTCTTCGAGCATGACAAAACCAGCGCCCTCACCCATCAAGAAACCATCACGGTCGGTATCGTAGGGGCGCGATGCTTTTTCCGGCGTGTCATTGAAATGCGTCGTCAGCGCTTTGCATGAAGCAAAGCCGGCAAACCCGATCGGACAGATTGACGATTCTGCGCCGCCAGCCAACATCACGTCAGCATCATCAAATGCAATCAGGCGCGCAGCATCACCGATTGAATGTGCCCCCGATGAACAGGCGGTCACAACTGCATGGTTCGGCCCCTTCATCCCATGGCGGATTGAAATCTGCCCGGAGACAAGGTTGATCAAATTACCGGTGATAAAGAATGGCGATACACGGCGCGGCCCTTTTTCGTTGAGAACAAGAACCTCACGCTCAATCCCCTGAAGCCCGCCAATACCCGAGCCGGTCATCACACCAGCGCGTTCGCGTTCTTCGTCGGTTTTCAGCTCAAGACCGGAGTCTTCAAAGGCCATCTGCGCCGCTGCGACGCCATAGACCATAAAGTCGTCCATGCGACGCTGCTCGCGCGGCTCGACCCAATCATCTGCATTGAACGCAGCCTCACCGGCTTTTTCGCCGCCGCCATAACCATTGGTTTTGGGAACTTCCGCTGCGATACGGCAAGGAAGTCCAGAGGTGTCGAATTTCTCAACAACTCCGGCTCCAGATTCGCCATTGATGAGTCGCGACCATACGGGCTCAATCCCGAACCCGAGTGGAGAAACGATTCCAATACCAGTGACCACAACACGGCGCATGCCATTCAACTCCGATCAAATACAATTGAGCCGAGATGGTAAGCGCTTAAGTCAGGCACCGATGCAGGCATCAACAATACAGGCAAACGGCACCGCTGGCGCAAAACCACCAAGCGGCACGTCAACACAAGAAAAGCAAATTACTTCTTTTGCTCTTCGATAAACTTGATAGCGTCGCCAACCGATTGGATCGTTTCAGCAGCGTCATCAGGAATTTCAACGTCAAATTCTTCTTCGAACGCCATAACCAGCTCGACGATATCAAGACTATCGGCACCGAGGTCATCGATAAAGCTCGCTTTCGGCTCAACTTTAGCTGCATCCACGTCGAGGTGCTCGACAACAATTTTCTTTACGCGTTCCGCGAGATCAGACATTCAACGCTCCTTAGTAAAAACAGTTATTTATACTTTCCGACAGATAACTTGAAGATGGTCCGCTGCAGCCAGAAAGATGTCATTCGGGGCGCAATTACGGCATATTGCAGATTGTTGCAACGTCAAAACTACCACTTTCAAGTCACTAACTGACGCAATTCTGGCCCTAGACCATCGCCATGCCGCCATTGACATGGATTGTCTGGCCCGTGACGTACCGCGCCTCTTCCGATGCCAAATATACAGCCGCGCTGGCAATGTCATCAGGTGATCCCATCGCGCCGGCAGGAATTTTCCCCAGAATCGCTTCTTTTTGCTGATCATTCAGGGCATCGGTCATGGCCGTCGCGATAAATCCAGGCGCGATGCAGTTCACGGTCACATTACGGCTCGCCACTTCCTGAGCCAGTGATTTTGACATGCCAATCATGCCGGCCTTAGAGGCAGAATAGTTCGCCTGTCCAGGATTGCCGGTCACACCTACAACTGAGGTAACGCCAATAATGCGGCCGAATCGCTGCTTGGTCATGCCCCGGAGGCTCGCCTTCGCCAGACGGAAATACGCGGTCAAATTGATCTTGATGACCTCATCCCACATATCGGGCTTGAGCATCATCATGAGATTGTCGCGAGTCACGCCCGCATTCGAAATCACAATATCGAGCCCGCCCATATTCTCGGCTGCTTGTTTTGGTAGTGCATCAACCGCATCAAGATCGGAAAGGTTACAAGGCGCAACATGAACGCGGCCTTCTAGCTCAGTCGCCAGCGCCTCAAGTTTTTCGGCGCGCGTTCCGGAGATGGTAACGGCCGCCCCTTGCTTATGCAGTGATTTCGCAACCGCTTCGCCAATGCCGCCCGTTGCGCCAGTGACAAGTGCCCGTTTACCGGAAAGATCAAACATGCCGTATCCCTTTTTTCTGTCTACGGAAGAAGTGAATTTGTGTAATCAGCCTTTTACAAAACCATCAATATCGCCAGCCGCACCGACATTGGAAATCGTTGCGCTGCGGTCGATCCGTTTAATCAGGCCACTCAGGACTTTGCCTGATCCCAGTTCAACATAATTATCGCACCCCTGTGCAATCATATATTGAACGCTTTCAGTCCAACGTACACGCCCCGTAACCTGTTTTACTAGTAGCGCGCGAATATCGCTCGGGCTCACGGTATCTTTCGCCGTTACGTTTGCAACCAATGCAGTCGCTGGCGCTGATATTTCCGCCTTCGACAAAGCGTCTTCCATTCGCTCTGCCGCAGGCTGCATGAGAGAAGAGTGGAATGGCGCTGACACTGGCAACAATTTAGCGATCTTGGCACCGAATTCCTTCGCGCCGGCACATACTGCTTCGACGCGCTTTTTCTCGCCCGAGATAACCACCTGACCGGGTGCGTTATCATTAGCGATTTCGCAAACCCCGTCGCCCTCAGCCGCATCGATTGCTTTTTGCGCAGCGTCCAGATCAACGCCAATCAATGCTGCCATTGCGCCTTCGCCGACCGGTACAGCCGCTTGCATGGCTTCGCCCCTGATCCGCAAGAGCTTTGCCGTATCCGCAAGGCTAATCGCGCGCGCCGCACACAGCGCGGAATACTCACCGAGCGAATGACCGGCGACAAACATCGCATTTGCAATATCGAGCCCGGCTTCTGCCTCCAGAACCCGCACCACCGCAATTGAATGTGCCATCAATGCGGGCTGCGTGTTGGTCGTCAGGGTAAGCTCTTCCATTGGACCTTCACGCATCAATTTGGACAGGTTCTGGCCAAGCGCGTCATCAACTTCCTGAAAAACCTCCCGCGCCGCGGGAAATGCATCGACCAGATCTGAGCCCATGCCTACGGCCTGACTACCTTGCCCTGGAAATACATATGCACGCGCCATCTGGTCTGCCCTTCATTGGAATCATTTGAGAGCGCGGACATAGCCTTCACCACCGTTTAGGGCAAGAACCAGCGTAAATTACTGGCACAAATCAACTATATTTTGCGGCATTTGCCGGGCGCTGTTATCAGCATTGATGATTGATAGATTTTTGTGCAGCGCCGTAAAGGCGGATTGCGCGGCAACGAACGAGCCATATGACCAATAAGACGCCCATCCGCATCGCAAATATTTCGAATAACCCTGACCCGGATTGGGTGTGGCTACGGGATCTGATGCCCCGTGACCTCACCGTGAATGGACGCTCACTCGAATGGACGGGCTATTCCATGGCGGCAAAATCGCCGCGATTGGCAGCGCTCGGCCGTTTAAAAGGCGCACGCGCCTTAGCCCGAGATGCACGCAAACAGCCCTTTGACCTTGTTGTTTCCCATGGCCCTTGGGCCACCGCTTGGACGGAATGGGTCGCTGGGCCCGCCATTAACGCCGCAAAGCATCTGGCATTTTCCTTCAACTATACGGATTTGCCGACCGGGGTCCGAAAAAGCCTCATGCAATCGGCATTCAAAAATGTCGACGGTTTCGCGGTATTTACCGATGCAGAACAAGGGCTTTACGCGGATCTCTTCAACATCGACCAAAGCCGGTTTTTGCGTGCGCCTTGGGGTGTTTCGTCGCCGCTCACCAAAATCGAGCCTCGCGCCGTCTCAGAGGCCTATTTTGCGGCACTTGGCGGCGAAGCCCGCGATTATGAAGTCTTATGCGAAGCGGCCCGCGCGCTTCCAGCAATCCGATTTATCGTTGTCGCACGCCCGCATAATTTTGACGGCCTGAACCCGCCGCCCAATTTGGAGGTTAGGTTCAACCTTCCGTTCAACGAAGCGTGGGCCATCGTCCAGTATGCCGAAGCGGCGATCATTCCGCTTCGCAGCCGAGAAACACCCTGCGGGCTCGTGACCTTGGTTGGCGCGATGCATCTCGGCAAGGCGCAAATCGTCACCGACGCAGCCGGTGCCGCGGACTACATCAAGGACCGCGAAACTGGACTTCTCGTCCCCGCGAGAGACAGCGCCGCGCTGGTCGAAGCGATCAAGACATTGGCAGATGACCCGGAACTCGCAATGCGGATCGGCCACAACGCTAAAAACTACGCCGCGCAGAATTGCAGCGAGGACAATACGATCCAATTCTTCACCGATTTATTGAAGAATTGGTTCGGTAAACATTAGCTACAAGCCCGCGAAAGATCCTTTCGCACGCCTAGCTCATCGAGAATAGAAATTAACGCCGCTGGTTCATCCGTTTGAATAACATCCGGGTTCGTATCAATAATCGCGCGCACTAGGCGTTCATCACCCCACCGGAGCATCTGATCCGGCATGCCTAAGATATTGATGTAACCGGATACACCGATTTCATCGAGCGCGTCGGATAATTCTTGAGAGGCATATTCCTCGCGAAGGTGAATAAGCTCCAAGTTGTTCTGCTTCGCTAATGAAAGCGCCTCTTCGGCTGAAGACGCAATCGGCTGCACCACCGCGTCAGGTAAATATGACCGCACTTCATCAAGTACGCTCATTTTGCTGTGGTAAAAAAAGACCCCAGATGCAGCGCCGCTTCTCTCGACCACATGCGCGATAGGGGCAATTTCCGTCGATTTCAGATCGATATTGACAGCAATACGGCCCATCGCTGCGTTAAGCGCGGCGCTCAATGTCGGCACCCTCTCTTCAGTAAGCGTACCATCGGGCATTTTGAGTTTTAATCGCCGCAATGCCGCGAGCGTATATCCGTCAACGGCCCCCTCGCCGTTGGTGGTTCGATCAACCGTCGCATCATGCATCAAGACCGGAACGCCATCGCTGGTCAGCCTGACATCAAGCTCGACGATATCGACACCTAGAGCGATTGCGCGCTCTATCGAAGCGATTGAATTTTCCGGCGCTGTGTCATGCGCGGCGCGATGCGCGGTTACGAGGATGCGCCCAGTCCGATCGTGCCGGATCGACGCAAGAACGGAATCCGAACGACAAGAAACGATTTTCCCTGTGCGCACGCCTTCTTTAAGGGCCATACACCCGGACAACATTAGGAGTAGCGCGGCAACAATCCACCGCGAAAATTTCAACATTTTTTATGCCTGTATAATTTGGGTATCCGGACCCTATTGACCCGGATGACCTTCAACTTCGACCGCAGAGAATGAGAAAATCTCTGGATTATTTTCATCAGCGGTAACCAGCACATAGCCCCGCTCGGGTGAGCCAAAGACTTCAAGTCGCGTTACGTGATTTGCACGTGTACGGCCGTCTTTGAATTTGAGGGGTTTATCGACACGGAAAATATGCGAGTCGCCGTGAACCGCGAGGATAGGCACGCCCAGTTCTTCACCTTCATTGGCCAATAGAGATTTGAAATCGCGATAGGCGGTGGCGCGCCAATAAATATCGTCCCAACCGGGATTTCCGTGGAACAGAACCACTAGGCCCTTCGCGTTCTTTGATTTTACCTCGTCATAAGCCGCTTGCAGCCATTCAAGATTAGCCTTGTTGCGGCGTTCATATTCTTCAAAAGCGTAGCGGTCGGGGTACAGACCATTATTTCCGCCCGGCATATGGAGTGTCACAAATACAATGCCCTTACGCATCCACCGCGCATTCTCGCGGTACTCACCCTTTTGCTGAACTAGCGGCATCGGATTTTTGCCAAGGCTTTTACCCTTGGGGACCAGGGCTTCACGTAGTTTCTCAAGGCGCTCCAACGGATGCCAGTCGCCTTTTCCTTTGAGCTTGCAGTCTGTCCACGCATTGTCGCCCGGCACGAACACCAATGGCCCATTGATCCGGCTGAATACTTCAACCGCCTCTTCGCGCTGTTGATCTGTGCACGGTCCACCGCCTTGAATATCGCCTACAAAAACAGTGAATTCAGGATTGGCTTCGTTAATGCGCTCTGCGAGTGCCAAATCTTTCGCATGCCCTTCCGCAGTCTCTTCTTGAATGTCACCAAATACGGCGAAGCGCAGCGGTTCCGCGGAAACAGACGCACATAAAACCGCACCCGCACAAATTCCCGACAATAGTGCTTTAAACATAACCGAAATTCCTTTTTCGAATGGAATAAGGAACGGCCAGCACAGGGTGCCGACCGTTCCCGCGATCAAGAGCCTACAAATTAGTATTTGTAGGAAATCGTGAACCAGTAAGAGTTCCCGAAATCATTGATTTCGCGAAGGTGGTTCAAGTCCGAATAGTAATTTGTACGTGGATTATTGAGAAGGTTCCGTCCCTCTACCTGGAACTGGAAGTTGTCATTCAACTGCCAACGAACCTGCGCGTCGAGCTGTTCATAAGACGCTTCGGCACGCGTTGCGCTCGTTGGACGATCATCAACATAGTTATAAGTGACTTTCGCCGAGAATGGGCCTTTCGCATAAAGTGCAGCCACATTGTAGAGATAGTCAGGCTGTGACAACAGGTTTCCGCCCGGTGCAGGACCATTGATGCCGTCCATCAGCGTAAGGTTGGCAGCGATACCCAAACCGTCAAACGGAGCCGGAAGGAATTCGAAAGCATCGTCCGCATAGGAGATTTCGAGACCAGAAACTTCTACCTGATCAAGGTTGATTGGCTGCGTTACAGTGTATGTATCACCATTGATAACTTCTTCGAATGTCTCAGAGGTAATCTGGTTTTTGATAATCTTGTGGAACGCTGCAACCGAGAAGAATTGACCGCGGTCGATATACCATTCGAAACCAAGATCAAAGCTTTTCGATTCGCGCGGCTTAAGCGCCGTGTTCGCCCGGCGGATTGTGAGGTTCACTTCGTCAAAAGTTTCCGCACCCGCTAGGTCCGGATGGTTCGGACGACCAAGGGCTTCGGCGAAGCCCGCACGGATCTTCATTTGCGGAGTGATTTCGAATGTGTAGACCATAGACGGTAGGAAGTGATCATACTCGATCTCACGCGCGATTTGCTCAGGACCACCATTGAGCGTCGCAACAGTTGCTACCTCAGTGCGCTCATAGCGAACACCACCGATAAAAGTATGCGGTCCGTGGCGGTATGAAAGCATACCGTAGCCAGCCATGACATCTTCCTGAATGTCGTAGAATGAATTCGCATTCGAAGCATCAACCGCGTTGAAGAGGTCCGGGTTTGCAAAAAGGAAGTCTGTGAACAGATCTTCATCGATTAGTGGGTAATTAATGCCAAGATCTTCGACGGTGTAAGACTGTGATCCAGCGTCGATGAAATCTTCAACGGTCAATACTGTACCTGGATCGGCAAGAGTGAAGTTAGTCGCTTCGTCGTAACGGTTCTTTTCGAGATTGCGATATTTTGCACCGACCTTAAAACCAAGACCTTCCGCGTCGCCCTCGAGATTCCAGCTATAATCAGCTTTAAACTCAGTCACGTCTTCTTCATTGCGGAAGTTGCCGTGGAAGTAGTTCTGGAATTGGAACTGATCAAGGCCGTTCTGGAGCAGTGATGGGTCATTCAGAACGACAGTCGCGAGCTGACCATCATCAATGCTTTCGCCTTCGAAGTCATAGCTGTAACCAAAGCCAGCAAGGCTACCGGTGCGGAATGACGCGTTCGGGTATGGGTGCCCCTGAACACCGTGCGAATAATATGCACCGACTTCTAGAAGGCCGCGTTCCGTTGGGCGGAACTCGATTGTGCCCTGGAGGTTGTCGATCGTCTGACCGAGCGGGAATTTGTCAAAACGAAGATAGCCCTGACCAGCATCATAGCTGCCTGTAGTCGCAGAGGTTTGCGTCAGGCCTTCTTCATAGATCCGGAACTGCGTACGAACTTCGTCATACTGGTAGTCGAAACGCGACGCGGAAAGCGCGACATGGAAATTGTCATTCGGTTTGTATTCAAACTTGGCAAGACCGTTCCAGCGCTTGATCTGATTTGCGTAATCAAGCGGCTGCGCTTCATTGACGAAATCACCGATTTCGTTTGAACCGACACCGATGATTGGGCGGCCCTGATCGCGCTTCTTGTCGAAATACGTACCGGCGAAAAGGACGCCGATTGTATCATCAAAGAATGTATGAGAGACCGCACCGTCAAAACGATATGATGGGTTTGAGAAGCTGTTTGGAAGCTGGCCCGTATTATTGTGAAGACCAACAGATGCGTTTGCAACAGCGTAAAGACCTTCAGTATCGAATGCTGAACGCGTAACGAGATTAATAACGCCGCCAACGCTGTGGCCGTCATAATCTGGCGTTACCGCTTTGATGACTTCAAGACGCTTAACCGCTGTTGGCGGAATAGACTCGATATTGATGTCGCGATCCGAACGATCGGTCGATGCGATTTGACCACCATCGATTGAAATAAATGTGTAGCGCTGATCGAGACCACGCAGGCCAACATAACGGCCTTCGTCTTCGTCGAAAACTGTGACCACGCCCGGAATACGGCGAAGGCTATCTGCAACATTGAGGTCTGGCTGGCGACCGAGCTCGTCCGCGCTGAGGAAGTCAGCGATACGATCTTCGTCGGCTTTCGCAGCAATCGACGAACGGTTTTGCAATCGGTATCCAGTTACGACAATTGAATCTTCGCCGTTCGCATCTTGTGCCAATGCCGCATTTGACACAGCCATGCTAGCCGCAATCGCAGCAACAGATGCTACGAGATATAATTTCTTCATGAGTATCCCCAGAATTTGCGCCGGCACCTACGGGGCCGACTAAATGAGCAAAATTACGTGCTGCTTCCCCCACAACCCGCAGCGCGCTTCTAGCGTTAACGGATTTATTCTGTGAACCGACTTTTGATGAAACTTTTGCGATTGTTTTTTAAACAAATTGTGCATTGCCGGAATGGTAATAAATTCTTTTATACGAAAATACTGACCAGACTTCGCAGATGAATATTTACTTCATTACATCGTACAGGGATCTTTTTTACTTTATATGAATGCCAAACCCGTTGCGAATTGAACGGCATATAGGAACGCCATGCATAACAATTGCTACAGTTCTTTAACAAACGCGTACCATGCGCGTCCCGTTGCGCATTTGGTGCTCAATATTTTTGCATCGGTGAACTCATCAGGGTGGTGATTATTAGCAATATTGATTGGTTTTACTTGCAACTCGCAATGCTAAATCGGTCGCTCAATCGACTACCGTCACGAACCGGGTACTGGTTCGAGTTTCAGCGTCCGGTGGCGCAACCACACGCTCTCGAATCGAAATATCAAAATACGCATCTAGTGCGCCTTTCGCTAGATGCCACAAGATAACAGCTTTCCGGCCATGTCTTTTTCGCGCCAAACCGGCAAAATCCCTCAATATTCATTGGTTTCAGGCTTGCAAATCTCCACACCCTCATTTATTGCCCCGGTCTTCACGAGCGATGGTCGCAGGCGCTCGGACATCTTTGTCCGGGTTTAAGGGATGGTCCCTTAGTCATGTGAGCCAAAGGCCAGCCGGGTACGCCAGCAGCACCCCGGGGTCTCCATCGCCAAACAAGGAGCTGGCTCTATGCCGCTTTATGAGCACATCTTTATTGCGCGTCAGGATATCTCCCCCGCGCAAGTCGAAGGTCTGACCGAAACGCTCGCCAAGATTGTCACCGACAATGGCGGCAAAATCGAGAAGTCAGAATATTGGGGTCTTCGTAACCTCCAGTACAAAATCAACAAAAACCGCAAAGGCCATTACAGCCTTTTCAACATCGAAGCGCCGGCAGCGGCAATCGCTGAACTTGAGCGTCAGGAAAAGATTATCGACGACGTCATGCGTTCGTTGACGATCCGTGTTGACGAATTGGATGCCGAGCCATCACCCGTATTGAGCCGCCGCGACAGAAATGATCGTGGAGACCGCGGCGATCGCGGAGACCGTGGTGACCGCGGCGGACGCCGGTAAGAGAAGAGGACATAAATCATGGCTAAACCATTTTTCAGACGCCGCAAAACCTGTCCTTTCTCCGGTGATAACGCACCGAAGATTGACTACAAGGATCCGAAAATGTTGCAGCGCTTCGTTTCAGAGCGTGGCAAGATTGTTCCATCGCGGATCTCAGCCGTTTCACACAAGAAGCAACGTGAGCTCGCCCGCGCAATTAAACGCGCGCGTTTCCTCGCTTTGCTTCCCTATGTATCGGAGTAAGGCCCATGCAAGTTATCCTTCTTGAGCGGGTCGAAAATCTCGGCCAAATGGGCGATATTGTAAATGTACGCCCAGGTTACGCGCGCAACTATCTGTTGGCGCAGAAAAAAGCGCTCCGCGCTAATGATGACAACAAGAAAGCTTTCGAGGCCCAACGCGCTCAGCTTGAAGCACGCAACCTCGAACGCAAAAAAGAAGCTGAAGCTGTTGCTGAGAAAATCGAAGGCACAAGCTACGTTCTTATCCGCCAATCTTCGGATATGGGCGCGCTTTACGGCTCAGTGACAACCCGTGACATTGCGGATGCCGCATCATCTGGTGGCTTCAGCATCGAGCGTTCACAGGTTCGACTCGACAAGCCGCTGAAAGCACTTGGTGTTTTCCCTGTTCGCATTGCGCTTCACCCCGAAGTCGACGCGAATATCAACATCAATATTGCGCGGTCAGAAGACGAAGCAGAACGTCAAGCCCGTGGTGAAGACGTGTTGGCAAGCGAAGCCGACCGTGAAGCCGCAGAGGACGAAGAAGCAAAAGCCGAGTTCTTTGACGAAGAGGCACAAGCCGCTGTTGATTCGGAAGAAGGCGAAGCCGCCGACACTACCGAAGCTTAATATAGCGCTTCTTATTGTTTACCCGTCATGGGGAATAATTTAGTCGCCGGCTGGCTTTCCAGCCGGCGATTTTTTTGATCTAACATAACCATGGCGGACGGATCAGGGGCAGCTTCACAAATTAGTTCGGGTGCGGAGGATAAACTCCCCGCAAGCCTTGATGCCGAGCAGGCCATTCTGGGTGCCATTCTCTTTGACAACGAAATCTATCATCGCATTTCTATCTTCTTGAAAGGCGAGCATTTTTTCGACCCCGTCCATCAACTGATCTTCGAAGCCGCAGGTGACCTTGTAAACTCCGGTCGCCTCGCCTCGCCCGTTACGATCGATACCTATCTCGCAAATGCGCAAGGCTATCTCGATGCAGGCGGCAAACGTTATCTAGAACAACTAGCGGCCAATGTTCCATCAACGACGGGCGCGGCGGATTACGCGCGCATCGTTTTTGACCTTTCTGTATGCCGTGGCTTGATGTCGATCGGCACAGAGATGGCGGATCGGGCAAAAGTCGCAACGCTTGATGATAGCCCGTCCGCGCAGCTTCAAGACGCCGAACAGGCGCTCTATAAACTCGCGGAAACCGGCAAATATGGCGGCGGATTTAAATCATTCCGAACAGCCATTACCGAAGCGATTGAATTGGCGAATGCCGCCGTTAAACGCGACGGGGGTCTTGCCGGTGTTTCGACCGGCTTGCGCGACCTTGATCGCATGATGGGCGGCTTGCACCCGTCTGATCTGATTATTCTCGCGGGCCGCCCTTCTATGGGTAAGACGTCGCTCGCAACCAATATTGCTGTGAATGCGGCCAAAGCCTATCGCGAAGAAAAACAACCTGACGGCACCATGAAGGCCGTTGACGGCGCGGTCGTCGGTTTCTTCTCCCTTGAAATGTCAGCTGAACAGCTCGCAACCCGTATCTTGTCTGAGTTTGCGACAGTCGCTTCGGAAAAGATTCGCCGCGGTGAAGTCGATCAGGAACAATTCGACCAGATTTATCATGCGGCTCGAGAGCTTGAAAAACTCAAGCTCTATATCGATGACACCGGCGGTATCTCAATCGGCCAGTTGGCCGCGCGCGCGCGCCGCTTAAAACGGCAGCATGGGCTCGGCCTGATTGTCGTCGACTATCTGCAGCTTCTGTCCGGTTCAGGCAAACGCGCCTCTGATGGCCGGGTGCAGGAAATCACTGAAATCAGTATGGGCCTAAAGGCGATCGCAAAGGAACTTGATGTTCCGGTGATTGCCCTTTCGCAGTTGTCACGTCAGGTTGAAGCCCGCGAAGATAAACGACCACAGCTCGCTGACCTTCGCGAATCGGGTTCGATCGAGCAGGACGCCGACGTTGTCTTGTTCGTTTTCCGTGAAAAATACTATCTCGGGCGGACCGAACCCCGTGAAGGCACCGAAGAGCATGCAAAATGGCTCGCCCGCATGAGCGAAGTCGGCGATACCGCCGAAGTTATTATCGGTAAACAGCGTCACGGCCCAATCGGTAAAGTTGATCTGCACTTTGAAGAGAAATTCACGAAATTCTCTAATCTGGCGGATGACCGCTATATGGGTGAGCACGACCACTAATCGTGTGGTTTTGTAGGCTCTACACGCGTCCTGCGCGCTTATACCTCTTTTCCCGACCGCAAAAGCCGCCTAATGCTGGCTTGTATGAGCCAAACTTCGCTATCCACGCCGCGTCACGGACCTTGGGTCGATATTGACCTATCCAACCTCTGTGAGAACTATGCGCTTTTGCGCGATGTGACGAGTGATTGTGAAATCGCGGCGGTCGTCAAATGTAATGCCTATGGATTGGGACATGAGAAAATTGCCCATACGCTGTCGGCACGCGCTGGTTGCGAGACCTTTTTCGTAATTTACCCCGAAGAAGGCTTGGCCCTTAGAGAGACCTTAGCCGATCGGAACGCCCGGATTTTTTGCCTCGCGGGGCAAAACGATGACACCTTACCGTTGTTTGATCAGGCATCCCTCATTCCGGTTCTGAACAGTCTCGAACAGGCGAAACACTGGGCCAGTAACCGGCCCGGGCAAGAAGCCTCGCTGCATGTCGACACTGGCATCAATCGAATGGGCGCAGAACAGAGCGCCGTGAATGAGATTGCGGCACTCAACAGTCTGAATATTAGTCTGGTCATGAGCCATTTGGCTTGCGGGTCGTCGCCGGACCATCCGCTCAATCGGACACAGCGTGAGCGTTTTGTCGCCGCGGCCACCCACTTCCCGGATGCTCGGCTGAGCCTGGGCGCATCCGCGGGCGCGCTGATGGACCGGGAATATCATTTCGACATGATCCGCGCCGGCATCGCGCTTTATGGCGGCTCACCATTTGACGAGGACGATTTGCGAATCAAATCTGTTGCCTCGCTCAAGGCTCCGATCGTCCAGGTTCGGGATATTGCTGCTGGGGAGGCGGTTGGATATGGCGCGACCTACACCGCAAAGAAACCGGCGAAAATCGCAACCGCTGCGCTGGGTTATGGTGACGGCTATCCACGCAATAACATGCCAGCCGGTATCGCACTTGTGAGCGGCGCACGCGCGCCGATTGCGGGCCGGATATCCATGGACTTCATCACAATTGATATAACCGGCTTGAAGAAATCCGTAGAACCCGGTGATATTGCAGAGTTTTTTGGTCCGAATTTACGCCTTACCGAAGCTTCGAGGATCACCAATCGGGTCGCTTATGATTTGCTTACAGGACTTGGCGGACGGGTCGATCGCCGCTACCTCTAATATCCACCAAAGGGGGGATCTCCGCCGATGAACGTGATTGCCATGATCGGCAGCATGACGATAGAGGCGCTGCGCGAAACAGGCCGCATGGCCAATTTTGCGGGGCGCGGTGCTGTCACTTGGGTATTGGGTCCTTTCTATTGGCGGGCTTTCTTTTCCGCTTTTGGAAGGATCGGCTTTACATCGTTGCCCGTCGTCGGGCTCACGGCTGTATTCACCGGTGCCGCGCTTGCGCTCAACATTTATGATGGCAGCCTTAGGTTCAATGCCGAGACTTTCCTTCCGCAAATTCTCGGCGTTTCCATTGTCCGCGAATTGGGCCCTGTTCTCGCGGCACTGATGGTCGCCGGACGCTGTTCGTCTGCGATGGCGGCGGAGATCGGCACGATGCGCGTAACCGAGCAGATCGATGCCATGTCGACGCTCGCCGTTGATCCCTTCAAATATCTGATCGCACCGCGAATTTTAGCGACGACGATCGCCCTGCCCTTGCTCGTTTTGATCGCGAACATCATTGGCATTTATGGCGGCTATCTCGTGGCCGTATATGCGCTCGATTTTTCCGGGCCCGTTTTCATTACAAACCTTGCCGACTTTTTGACGACACGCGATGTGGTCTCGGGCATTATGAAAGCAGCCGTGTTTGGTTTCCTGATCGCAGTCATGGGATGCTATTACGGCTATCATAGTCGCGGCGGCGCGCAGGGTGTTGGTGCTGCAACCCGTACCGCCGTTGTCGCCGGTGCGGTTGCCGTTCTCGCCTCGAACTATTTCATGACGTCCCTCCTCGTTGAGACTTGAGCATGAGTAAAGCCAAACACACAATCTCCGTCCGCGATCTGCACAAAAGCTTTGGCACCAAACAGGTTTTGCGTGGTGTTGATTTCGATATCGACAAGGGCAAGTCGCTGGTGATCATCGGCGGTTCCGGTACCGGCAAATCAGTCTTGCTGAAATGCATGCTCGGGCTTTTGCGGCCCGATAGAGGCACCGTCCAAATCAATGGTCGCGATATCGCACGCCAAACCAATGCTGATCAGAAATACATGACCGAACAATCGGGCATGTTGTTTCAAGGCTCGGCCCTTTTTGACAGCTTACGGGTTTGGGAAAATGTCGCCTTCAGATTGCTCAACGCTGAGAAGAAATCGCGAAGCGTAGCGCGCGAAAAAGCCATTGATTGCCTGACGCAGGTCGGCTTGGCCCCTGAGGTCGCAGATCTCCAACCGGCTGCGTTGTCAGGCGGTATGCAAAAACGCGTCAGCCTTGCACGAGCGATCGCCTCTGATCCGCATATTCTCTTTTTCGACGAACCAACGACGGGCCTCGACCCAATCATGGCGGATGTTATCAACAATTTGATCGTTGATCGCGTTAAAGCCCTTGGCGCAACGGCCATATCAATCACACATGATATGGCATCAGCGCGAAAAATCGCCGACGAAATTGCAATGCTTTATCAAGGCCGCATTATCTGGCGCGGCACGCCAGATGAAATCGATAATTCCGGTAATCCGATGGTTGATCAATTCGTTCACGGACGTGCCGAAGGGCCAATTCAAATGACGCTCCGGCGTAGCTAACAAACACCAATAAAAAATAGAGCCGTTGGATGATCCAACGGCTCAATCGCGCCGCAAAGACGCTAAACAATAATTGGTGGCCAGATCATTCGTTCTGAACTACTCCGGCCGAGTTATTTATTCGCGAGTATAATCTTCAGGGATCTGAGGGTTGTCGCCACCCTTTACCCAAAGCAGAATTTCGTTGCCCCATGGATCGCGGAAGCAATGATTGAATCCGTTGAACTCTTTCCAATAGTGATTGCGCCACAATACGGTCGCACCGCGCTTCTCAGCTTCGCCAAGAATGCGATCAACTGAATCATCCTCGCTGACCATGATCCAGATACGCGCTTTACGGCCAGTATCCGCTAGCTTGCGCGGCTCAACACCTTCGGGATTTGGATTTGGACGCGCATTCGCCGCGTCAAAAATACCAAGATGAAGATTACCGACTTCACTTTGCGAACCGTCGGAAAGGCGGAAGTTCTGACCGGGAACCATACGGTGGAACACACCCTCTGGACGCGCATCATTCTCCCAACCGAAAACAGCAGCGTAGAATTCGCCAGCCGCTTTTGGGTCATCGGATGCCAAGTCAACAAAAATCAGTGTGTTCGGATATGCCATGTATTCCTCTAACCTTTTCGGCGCATCATTCATGATTGCGCACCTAACCCTTTGTATCTGTTAGTGGTAGAGAAGGTCGGCCATACGGTCTTGACTAGAAGCGTCCCGAAATTTGCCTCTCGGCACACACCCTTCGACGCAACAATCAGCTATCCCCTAAAGGCCTGATATGCTTGCGGAATTCCCGAGGTGAGACGCCGAATTGGTCGCGAAAAGCACGACTGAAATGGGCGGACGAGCTAAACCCCCAGCGGAAGCAGATTTGCGTAATTGAGAGATTATCAAAAGCCGGATTGAGGAGGTCATCCTTGCACCGTTCGAGACGGCGCATGCGGATATAGGTCGCGATCGTTTGCCCTGAGGTCGAGAACAGTTTTTGCAGATAGCGGATAGAGACCCCTTCGCGATCGGCAATATATTTCGTGTCCAGTGCGGGGTCCCCGAGAAATGCCTCAATCGTCTGCTGAATTCGGTTGAGATGCGCGGTGCGGTTCGCAGCAGCGCCCCCGAGTGCCACCTCGCCGCCTTCAGCCATGATGCAGGAGATCAACAACTCGGCCAATGATAATTCGATCGGACGCAATTCCGATGTGTCCATGGTCTCGAAATCTTCAGCAATATCGAGCAATAGGTTCGAAAAAATTCGCGCGATACTCGAATCCATACGGATGCAGCCTAATTGCAAGGCAACGGGGCTAATCAAACGCGGATCAATGACCAGCGGCGGCGCAGTAATGAAAATCTGCTTGTAAGGCGTTTTATAGGAAAGCGACGCCTGCTTGCCGCCTGTCCTCCCGTACACAATATCACGAGGCGCAATCTTCAAGTCCATGCCTTCGGCATCAAGCTGCGCGTCGCCCTTGATCATCGCCGCCATCCAGATCGCATTCGGTTGATTGCCATATTTCCCGGCAATTTTTTGCGGCTCTGCCTCAACCACGGAGATTTTGATTCCGAGTGGCGATTCCCGCGAAATAATCGAACCGCGGAAAGTCGAAGGATCTTCTACGGTTTCAACCGGCAGGTTGATTCGTGACATCGCCTCACGCCAATGGGCGACGCTATTTGCGTCGCTTTCTGCGGCGGTGGCGTATTTCCAGACACTCATAAAATCAAAGGCCAATGGTTTAAACGGCTGCTTATACTGCCGTTCACCCCCAAAAAGCTATATGCATGAAAGCCGAAGTCACCGGGACGAACATTGCCGCCCCGGCGCTCGGGAGAAAGTACAGTCGATTTAGTGTGCGCGTTAAACAGACTGTACCGGAGGCCTAGCGAAAGGTGATGCTGGTCATGCTAAGCGATTTATAGATGATGAAATCCGGGTTGAATTTCACTTCGTAATCGTCGCCAGCGGCACCAACCGCATATAAAAGCGGCAAATAATGGTCATTGCCGGGAACAGACCGAACCGCGTCCTGACCTGCGTTCAGGTAGTTAGCGAGGCCATCAGTATCTTTCTTTTTAACGCAGTCCTTGATGTAGTCGTTAAAGCGCGTCGCCCAATCATAGGGCTTCGCTTTTTCGTTCCATTCCATAACACCAAGATTATGGACGATATTCCCCGTACCAACTATCAAAATGCCTTCATCGCGGAGCGGCTGTAACTTACGGCCTAGCTCCAAATGCCACTCCGGCTCTTTGGTTGCGTCCATACTTAGCTGAACGACAGGTATATCGGCATCCGGAAACGCTTTCATCAAGACAGACCAAGTACCATGATCAAGCCCCCAACGCTGATCAAGCGTTACAGGAACCTCAGGCTCCAACAGATCTTTAATCCGTTTCGCCAATTGCGGGTCGCCCGGTGCAGGATATTGAATACGGAAGAGATCCGCACCCAACCCTTGACCAAAATCATGGATCGTTTGCGGGCGCTCCATCGCGGTAACGCCCACACCGCGCGTCAGCCAATGCGCCGATATCGACAGAATCGCTTTTGGCTTTGGCACGGACTTGGCAATTTCTCGCCAAGTCTTTGTCGTGCTGTTTGTTTCCCGCGCAATGGTCGGACTACCGTGCCCATAGAAAATTACGGGCATTCTTGAATTTGCCATTGCTTTATCCGTTCTTATTCATCTTTTTCCAAGTGGCCTGATAGCGCGGAACCAGCCATCCATTCAACTGGCTTTGTGCGCCTTCCTGCCATGAATAACGACCACGGATAGCAAAGCGAGAACGCAGACCAATTTGCACGAGTTCGTCGACATGCTGGTCCTGTTCCATAATTTCTTCGGCTGCTGCCATCGTCATGGCGAGCTTGTGGGAATAAGAAGGGTCACTCATGGTGCCTTTTGCGAAAAGAACACCCGTATCCATGTAATGCGTTTCCGCAGTTTCGGCGCGGACGATCAGATAGATGATCATGTCCGATGTCATGACCAGCGAAAGCGTTGGCGGGATATTCGCAAACACCATTTGCATCCGATCATCATCCGTCAAGCCCGGGAATACCGGGAACAGCGCTTTTTGCGTCGCGTTGAACGCAGCGTCCTTGTGGAGAGAGCCGTTTGTGCGGAAATAGCCTGCGGTATCTTCTGGCAATTCCGGGAATACCGCCTTTTCACTAGGCACAAAGTCATGAAGCGGACCTTGGTGCAGGCGGCTAGCATGGTAACCGTCATTGTTGTTCTCAAACATAACCTTCCAATTCCAAGGAAGATGTTGAGCTTTTTCCGGGTGTGGCCCTTCGGTGTTTTCGAGATCGTATGGCTTCAATACTTTTTCGACTTCTGTAAGGCGCGGTGCCAGCGGCGGCGCATCCATATCGAAGTTTACGAAAATAAACCCAAGCCAAACTTCGACTTTCAGTTCAGGCAGTCGAACGTCAGCTTTGTTAAAGTTACAAGTGGTTTGCGTTTCCGGCGCATTAATCAATGATCCGTCTAGCCCATAAACCCAGTGGTGATAAGGGCAAACAAATCCGCGCGTATTCCCGCGGCCTTCGGCAACCAACATTGCCCGGTGTTGGCACACGGACGACATCGCCTTGATTTCATTCTTGCGCGTACGCGAAATAACGAGTGGCTCACCGATTATTTCGGTTGTGAAGTAGTCACCGGGATTTTCGACCCAGGATTCACGGCCAACGCATAACCATTCATGGTTAAAGAGTGCTTCCTTTTCCAGCTCGAAAAAATCATCATCCGTATAACATTCCGGTGGCAGCGTTTCAGCCTGCTCCACCGGTAGAATAGAGCTATCCAGGGAACGGAAAAATTCGTCATTCATTTTCAGGCCGGTTTTCATTTGGCGCTTTCCTCACGGGTATTAAAAAACTTTCCAGAGACATAAGGCTCGCCTCGACAGCGTTTTTGATCTTGTCTCAATACGCCCCAAGAGTTGCATTAAACAACGCAATAGAATGTGTTTACTGACCGAACAGTTTACTAAGAATCGTTCGCAAACGCAGCAATTGAACAGTTACGTAACCGGGCGTTTCTGGTCATGCGCCCACATTGCAGCGCAGGTAAAATTACGCCAATAGGGTCTCTGCGCCAAAGCGTATTCGACAATTCTAACCTAAAAGCCGCGAAGAAAAAGGATTTCCGTATGAGTGAGCAAATCGTGTCCCCCGATGATTGGCGCAGCGTGATGGGGTATTTTGCCTCTGGCGTGACGGTCGTAACGGGTTGGGACGGCACCGAACCTGTCGGGACAACCGTTAGCGCATTTTGCTCAGTCTCATTAACGCCGCCGCTTTTGCTGGTATGCCTTGATCATAACAATCCGGCGCTCGCGCCAATCAAGAAGAAAGGCCGTTTTGGCGTAAATATCCTGAGCGCAGACGGCATGGACGTCGCCATGCGCTTTGCTACGCCAATGGAAACCAATCGGTTTGAAGGTTTAGATTTTGTCCACACAGATGGTGGTGCCCCTCGCCTTTCCGGTGCGCCGGTCTTTATCGATTGCGATCTTCACGACACTTATAGCGTCGGCGATCACGATATTTTAATTGGCCGTGGTCGGAAGGTTGAAAAAGAACTCACTGCTAAACCGATGATTTATCATCAAGGCAAATTTCTTTAACTAATTCTGGACCGCCAAACAATTCCGCCAGATCACTGAGGTTTTTAATGACTATAGCAATCGTCGGCAGCACCAATATCGATCTTGCCATTCGGGTCCCGCATATCTGCGAAAAGAACGAAACCGTTATCGGCTCAGGTAGCTATGAAATTTTCGGCGGCGGAAAAGGCGCAAACCAGGCCGCTGCCGTCGCAGCAGCGGGCGGAAAAGCGAGCTTTATTAGTAAGGTTGGCGTCGATGCATTCGGCGAACAATCAATGAAAGGCTTAATTGATGCTGGCGTCGATTGCAGCCACGTCATTCGCGATAATAACAGCGCAACCGGATTGGCAGCGATCCTTGTTGATCAAAATGGCGATAATGCCATTGCGGTTGCACCGGGCGCGAATGAAGCGTTGACAATTGACCATATAAACGCAGCCGAATCTGTAATTGCCGACGCCTCGCATCTGGTCGTTCAATTAGAGGTTCGGTTTGATACAGTCCGCCACGCAATGAAACTTGCGGCGAAACACGGCACAGCGGTTATATTTAATCCGGCCCCCGCGCCAGCGGCAAATGAAGAATTCGGTCCGGTTACTTATTTCACACCAAATGAGGTTGAAGCCGCTGCGCTCGCTGGTATCCCTGCCGAGGACGAAAATAGCCTCGATAAAATCAGTGCAATCTTTTTCGACCGCGGCGTAGAAAACGTCATCATTACACTCGGCGCGCGCGGTTGCTTTGTACGCTCAGCAAAGGAACGTATCTTTATTGATCCCTATCGCGTCGATGCTGTTGATACGACTGGCGCAGGCGACACATTCAATGGGTTTCTGGCCGCTGCGCTTTCTCGCGGCGAGGCGCTTGGCCAAGCGGCGAAATATGCCTGCGCTGCGGCTGCATTATCGGTTACAAGACACGGTGCCCGCACCAACCTTCCGACCCATGACGAAGTGACTGACTTCATGGGCCGGAACTAAATTACCCTTTGTCGAGGACAAATGCGGCGGCAGTCGTAGCGCTGCCGCCAAGGTTCAGCATACCAAAGCGTTGCGCATTTTCGACCTGATAGTCACCGGCGCGATCCGTTACCTGTTTCCAGCAATCAAGCATCATACGCACACCAGTTGCCCCAACAGGGTGACCACATCCGATTAGACCACCGGACGGATTAATTGGCGATTTACCGCCAAGCGCGACATCACCCGCTTCGATTGCTTTCCATGCCTCGCCGGGAGCGGTAATGCCGAGGTGATCGATCGCCATATATTCCGTGGGGGTAAAGCAGTCATGGACTTCAAAACCGTCAACGCCCGCGGGGCCGTCTATGCCAGCTCTGCGATACATATCAAGGATCGCCGCACGAACATGCGGGAAGACATATTCCGCATCACGGCTTTCATCTAGTTTCTCATTCAAACCAATATGCGCTGTTTTATGCCCCCAACCTGAAATTCTGGGAGCGTCACTCAGTGTACGACCGGCACGTGCGACAATCTCGGCCGCCTTCTCATCACTTGCGAGAAATACAACTGTGCCGCCATCGGTAATTTGACTACAGTCATGCTTTCTAATCATGCCATCAATGGTCGGATTCGCTTCATCGTCGGACGTGAAGCTTTTCTCGTCAAAGCCCCATTTTCTGGTTTGAGAATTCGGATTACGCTTCGCGTTTTCGAAATTAATTCGAGAAATCTCAGAAAGGTGTTCGCGCTTTAGGCCGTAACGCCGCTCATACTCTTCACCCAGTTTCCCAAACATGTGTGGCCACGGATATTTAACATCAATGCATTCCCGCCCAGCCCAAAGCGCGGGAGAACCAATAAATGCAGCAGCCTGTGCGCCGGGCACATTGCGCATCATCTCTACGCCGAGCACGGCGACCAGATCATAACGGCCCGCTTCAATTTCTGACATGGCGGACAAAAGCGCCATACTACCCGATGCGCAAGCTGCTTCATGCCGCATCGCGGGCGTACCCGCCATTTCAGGTGCAGCAGCCGTGAAAAAACCGCCCAAATGTCCCTGATCGCAAAAGAGTTCCGCGGTAAAATTACCGACATGGGCGCTCTCGATCTCGCCTGAATTTATATGCGCTGCCTCTAAACCGCCATGCAGCGTTTCAGTGAAGAGCGCGGTCAGGTCTTTTTCCTCGCGCGCCCAGTTTTTCGAGAAGTCGGTTTGGAAACCGCCAATTACGCGTACATTTCGGCTCATAGTAATATCCTGTATCTTATGCTTGCTTCGTTTGCTGAAGAAATGTGAGGCCGTCCCAGTAATCCTGACGTTCCGCAACCAATCCATCTCGGACGTCGATAACCATAACACCCGGAATATCAATTGAATGGCCATCGCTATTGGCACGCATCTGATAGGTTATGGCAACTTTGTTTCCATCCTCGATGACGTCTTTGACTTCATATTGAAGCCCTTCGAATGCCCCTAGGAAACCTTTCAATCGCTCACGATAAACGGCGCGGGTTTCACACCCCTTGCCCAATGCCCCGGATTGATTGTTGACGAAATCCTCCGTCACATTAGCCGCTACCGTTTCCGGATCACCCGACGCGAAGGATTCGATATAACGAACCGCAACATCTTTTGGCGTATTACCTTCGGCCATATTCAAAACCACCTATTTCTTGATGCTCATCGTGACCGGCATCCATTTTGTCATGTCACCGATAAAGGTATTCAACTGCTCGCCAGCGTAGAAAACGGCGTCCTCGCCTAACAGCAAATGCGTAGGCGGCTCGTCGCTACTCAACGCCTTGACGATTGCCTTCGCGGCTTTTTTCGGGTCGCCGCCATAACTGCTCTCGTCCAGAAGAACTTTTCGAGGCAATTCAGTAATTGTTCCCTTATAGGCGTCAATCTGCTGTTCAGCAGTCACTAGTGATCGCTTACCGAAATCCGTTTCGATTGCACCCGGTTCAATATTGGTAACTTTAATTCCAAACTCCGCAACCTCTTGCGCCAGTGTTTGGCCAAGACATTCAAGCGCGTATTTACTGGCACCATACGCCGCGGAACCGGCCCATGGCGCAAGCCCACTAACCGAGGTCACATTTACAATTTGGCCTTTTCCGCGTTCACGAAACTTTGGTAATACGGCCTGCGTTACAGAAAATGCGCCGAAAAAGTTTACCTCGAAAACCCTGCGGAGTTCTTCGAGCGATACCTCTTCGATTGCGCCGATCATTCCAAATCCGGCATTATTGACTAAGACATCAAGACCGCCAGTGCAGGCTTCTGCCTCCATGATCGCAGCCGGAATTTTTTCGTGATCGGTTACATCGAGAATAATACCAAATGCATTCTCAGCATGAAGCGATTGAAAGGCATCTTTATCGGCTTCGTTGCGAACCGTACCCACAACCTTATCGCCATTCGCTAATACTTCTTGCGCAAGCGCGCGGCCAATACCACTACTAACACCTGTAATTAACCAGTTTTTCATAACGCCTCTTTATTCTGTAGTCGAATTATTTATTGCTCTCATCGATAGTTCTTAGTTCGGATTTCAAAACTTTGCCGTAATTATTCTTTGGCAGTTCATTTACAAAAACATAGTCTTTTGGTCGTTTAAACCGCGCAATTTCATCAAGGCAAAGATTATCAAGCGCTTCTGGCTGGATTGTCTTGCCTTTTTGCGCAACCACATACGCAACTACGACCTCGCCCCAATCCGAATCTTTTCGGCCGATTACGGAGACCTCAGCGACGTCACTATGCTTTAAGAGCACTTCTTCAATTTCGCGCGGATAAATATTAGTACCACCGGAAATGATCAGATCTTTGGCCCGATCTTTTAAAGTCAGGAAACCGCCATCATCAAATACGCCGTAATCGCCAGTGTATAACCACCCGTCACGAATCGTATCACGCGTCGCTTCTGGGTTTTTCCAATATTCGCGCATCACGGTCGCGCCGCGCACGACAACCTCTCCGACCTCACCGGCATCCAGAAAATTTCCCCGCTCATCAGCGATACGCACCTCTACCGCACTCTGCGGAATACCTACCGAACTAAGCCGGTCATATTTATCAGGGTGGTTATTCTCGACATGGGCCTGACTACTTAACGCCGTGATCGTCATCGGCGTTTCACCCTGCCCGTAAAGCTGCGCCATTTTAGGGCCAAACCTGTCAAGGCCAGCAAGGCAATCTTCGAGATACATCGGACCACCGCCATAAATTATAGCTTTCAAATTGTCCGTATCGGTCTCTTTTGGATGTTTCAAAAGTCGCGATACCATTGTCGGTGCCGCGAAAAAGACGACACTTTGATGCGCATTGATTAGGCCGTAAATTTCCTCGGGATCGAAACCTCCACTATCCGGGATGACGTGGCAACTCGCTTTCATCACATGCGCTAGCGCATACAGCCCTGAACCATGGCTCATAGGTGCTGCGTGAATAATCGTTCGCCACGGACTTTCCTGATCAACATCCGCAAAATAGCAAAATGACATCGCAAGAAGGTTTTGATGGGTTAGCACCGCCCCTTTTGGTCTGCCTGTTGTTCCGCTCGTATAGAATAACCACGCAGCATCATTTGGATTGCGATGCACGATCTCCAAACTTTGCTCGTTATACATCGACAAATAATCAGCAGACCCGATTTCGATAATCTTATCGAGCGTATTGATATTCAAACCACCAATCGCCGCACTTAATTTTCGTGAGGTCACACAAAGCTTTGCGCCGCTATGGCTTAAGATATATTCAAATTCTTTGGCATGGAGTTTTGCGTTGATCGGCACAGCCACCAATCCTGCCCACCAGCAAGCGTAAAGCACCTCTAAATATTCTGGGCAATTTTCCGCTGCTATGGCGACGAAGTCGCCTTCTGACAATTGATAACGGTTACGCAAGGCACAGGATATTTTGCTAACCCGCTCGCTTAACAGTCCATAGTTAACGACAGGCTTGGTGCCAATCGCGATCGCTGTTTCCCCCGGAAAAGCGCGGCCCGCGCGCTTTAAATGTGTCGCAATATTCACGGATTCTTTCTCCGTCTACTGATTCTTTTGGCACGATTGCGGAATCGCACTTGACGAATATAAGCAAACTTGCTGTGATTATGCTAGATAATATTTCGATTATGTTATGCATAACATTTTTGCCATAAGGAGCCGAGATGTCGAAGAAAACACCGATCTACAACTGGGATGACCTTGAGCGTGAAGCCGTCCGCGAAGGCGTGTCTCGCGCAGGTTTCCGCGGTGACAATGTTCTTATGGTCATGAACTGGCTCGAACCGGGTATGGAAACAAACCCGCATAGCCATCCGTTTGAGCAGGTTGTCTATATCGTTAAGGGCCAGATGCGGTTCCATGTCGGTGATGACGTGGTCGAGGGCGGACCCGGCAGCCTTATTCGTATCCCGCCCAATGTAGAGCATTACGGGCACCCGATCGGCGACGAAACTGTTCTCAATCTCGATGTCTTCTCTCCAATTCGCGAAGATTACCGGCATTTGGTCGAGTATCAGGAAAAGGACTTTGAAGACGGTGAGTGATTATCTCGCTATATCCAAGGCCCTGCGCAATCGTATCGAAAAGCGCGAACCGGTAGTTGGCACCTTTGTCAAAACACCCTCACCGCATATTGTCGAAATATTGGGCAATGTAGGTCTTGATTTCATCGTCTTGGATGCAGAGCACGCGCCTTTTGATACTGCTTCATTGGATATGTGCCTTCTCGCCGCCCGCTCTGTCTCGCTCCCGGCGCTGGTACGCATACCGAATAAAAGCCACGATACGATTCTTCGCGTGCTTGACATGGGCGCATCGGGTATCGTTGTGCCGCATATTCAGACCAGTGATGATGTAAAATCCGTCGTCGACGCCGCGCAATATCGCGGCGCGGGACGCGGCTTTTCGGCAAGCCAACGCGCGGCCGACTACGGCGCGCGCGAAGCTTGGTACTATACGGCCGAAAGCGATGAAAGCCTTATTTTAATTGGCCAAATCGAAGACGCGGATGGCGTAAAGAATGCTGCATCAATTGCAGCGGAAACTGGTATGTCTGGTATTCTTATCGGACCGGCGGATCTCGCCAACTCGCTCGGCGAGAAACAGTTTGGTGGCCCGAAAGTAGAGCGCGCCATCGACGACATAAAAACTGCCTTTGAGAATTCAAAAATGGCTCTCGGTATTTTCGTCGGCACAAGCGAAGGTGCCAATACCTATCTTGAAAAAGGCATTAGCTTTTTTACAGCCTCAACAGATCAGGCGCTATTACGCAAGGCCGCTATCGAATCTGCTGATAAATTCCGCAATCTGAGCGACAAATAAATTTCGGTGAAGTAATGTCAAATTCAGTACCTATAAATTCCGTAGTCGCATCTTTTCATATTATTGAACTCATGGCGGAAGCTGGCGGCCCGGTCTCTATCACCTTTCTTGCCAATGCAATGGGCACAAACAAACCGCGCATTCATCGTCATTTAAAAACCTTGGCATTGCTCGGCTATGTCCGTCAGGATCAGTCAAGCCTCTACTTTCTGACCTCGAAAATCCGGTATATCAGCCGCGCAAGCCATGGCATCGTTGAACTACTGAGCATTGCTCGCCCGCACCTGATCGAATTGCGTGACAAAACCCGGCAAACAGTCACCGTTGGCGAGGTCGAGGCCGACGGAATTAGAAATCTCGAAATCCTGCGTGGCGGCGGTGCCGTTGAAATCACCTCAACGCCAGGTTCATTTTTTGAATTCTATTGCTCCGCGCAGGGTAAAGTCGCCCTCGCCTATGACGAAACCGGTCAATTGCTCGATGTCGCGCGTCGTCGCGCCGAACTTGCGAATTCCACTTGTGATTTCAATAAATTACAAAACGAACTTGAAGCCGTGAAAGAACGCGGATGGGCGGTAGCCCCTGGCGAAGTCATCCCCGGCATAAACGCTCTTGCGGCCCCGGTTTTCGACGGCGTCGGAGAGCTTGCAGGAACAATTTCGATTCTCGGTTCAACCGAGCATGTCGCCCCCACACCATCCGATAAGCTGATTGAAGATATTCAAAACGCGAGCCGAAAAATTTCATCTGAACTTACATTTAAGGAGAAAGTTGCATGACTGCCAAGTATGGTATTGCAGTCGACATTGGCGGGACATTCACGGATGTAGTCCTTATCCGGAATGACGGCCAAGCATGGACCGACAAAACACTCACTACGCATGAAGACCTTTTGAAAGGCTTTTTTACCGCAACCGATTTGGTTTTCGAAAAAGCGGGAATCTCTTTCGAAGATGTCAATGACGTGGTTGCACACGCAACAACCGTTGTGACCAATGCGCTAATCGAGCGTAAAGGCTTTCCGACGGCACTTATCACGACCGAAGGGTTTCGAGACGTTCTCTATATCCGCGACGAACATCGCTATGACATGTTTGATCCGCAGATCGAATATCCAACGCCTTTGATCGAACGTGACACCACATGGTCGGTCAATGAACGTGTCTATGCTGATGGATCGGTCGGTAAAACAATTGACGAAGAAGAAGCGCGTAAAGTCGCCGAAGAAATGAAAGCCAAGGGCGTTCAATCGGTCGCGATTTGTCTGCTCAATAGCTACCTTGTAACCGATAACGAGCGAGCGCTCCGCAAAGTCATCAACGAAGTTGCGCCAGAGATTTATGTTACTCTATCGAGCGATGTTGCGCCGCAGATGCGCGAATATTTGCGCACAAGTACGGCGGCCCTAAACGCCTATACGGTGCCAATTACGCGCCCCTATCTTGATGGCCTCATCCAGAATTTGCGCGACCGAAAAGTTGAACAACAGCCATTGATCATGCTTTCCAATGGCGGCGTTGTTGGCGCAAATGTAGCCGGATCTTACCCTGTTCGTATGATCGAATCTGGTCCTGCGGCCGGTGCGCTTGTCGCAAGTTATTTTGCTGGCAAACATGGCATTGAAAACCTGATGTCATTCGACATGGGCGGCACAACGGCAAAAGCCTGCCTCATCCAGGACGCGAACCCACTTGTTATCGGCGATTTCGAAGTCGACAGACGCTATCGCTTCAAGCCAGGCAGCGGCATGCCAATCACGATCCCATCAATCGATATGATCGAGATTGGCGCTGGCGGCGGTTCAATCGCGCGCGTTGACGATCTTGGCCTGCTTAAAGTTGGCCCAGACAGTGCTGGCTCCAACCCCGGCCCGGCTTGTTATGGCCGTGGCGGAGAGAACCCATGCGTAACCGACGCCGATGTTGCCCTTGGCATTCTCGACCCGGATAACTTCCTTGGCGGCGACATGAAGCTTGATGCGGATGCGTCCCGCGCTGCACTCAAGCGCCTTGGTGACAAGCTCGGAACATCGGTCGAAGAGACAGCATTCGGTATTTATAGCGTCGTTGGCGAATCCATGGCCGCTGCTGCCCGCGCACACGCGACAGATCGCGGCGTTAATTATCGCGGATTGCCTCTCTTGGCGTTTGGCGGGGCCGGTCCGGTTCACGCTTGTTACGTTGCTGAGCGGCTTGATAGTAATCAGGTTATCTACCCACCGATGGCGAGTGTTCTTAGTGCTTTCGGTACGTTGATTACGCCTGTCCGCCTTGATCTCGTACGGAGTGCTGTGACGCAGCTCGAATCTGTTGATTGGGCGATCATCAGTGATCGGATTGGTGAGATGCTCGCCGAAGGTGAAGAAGCTCTTCACGAAGCTGGTATCGAAAAAGACGCGATCACCTATCAATACTCGATCGATATGCGCTATTTCGGTCAGCAGAATGAAGTCACTGTAACGCTCGACGACAATCCGGCGCAGAGCCGAAATGTGGCCGATTTACGCAAGCGCTTCGAAGAGGGCTATAAAACGCTTTACGGCGTTCAACTCGACGATATCGGTATCGAAATTGTCAATCTCCGCGTCACGGCAAGCAGCACGGATTCCGGTCGCGAAGCACGTCATACGCTACCGACAAAACCGGCAGAGCCAAAAGCTCACCGCGATGTTTTCTATCAAACCGAAAAAGTTTCGGTTCCGGTTTATGACCGTCGATCACTCGCGACTGGCCAGAAAATTAGCGGCCCTGTGATTGTTGAAGAACGCGAGACAACCGCATTCATCCTGCCGGATTGGACACTGTCCGTACACGAAGATGGCAGCCTCATCGCGGACAGGAAGAAATAGGAGTTATACCAATGGACGGCATTGAATTAGAAATCATGTGGGGCAACCTTGTCAGCATCGTTAGCGAGCAAGCTAAAGCCCTTCAACGAATTGCCTTTAGCCCGATCGTTCGCGAAGCTGGTGACCTTGCAACGGCATTGTTTGACGCTGACGCAAATATGGTCGCACAGGCGATTACCGGAACACCGGGACATATCAATTCGCTCGGCGCGGCAGCAAAGAACCTGATTGCGATTATTAAGCCAGAAGATCTTGAGCCCGGTGACGTGCTCATTACCAATGATCCGTGGATGTCTGCTGGACACTTTTTCGACATCACGGTTCTGACCCCAATCTTCCGTAACGGAAAAATTCTTGGCTATTGCGGATCAACGATTCACCACACAGATATTGGTGGGTATGGCGTTGGTGCCGGTGCACGGGATATCCACGAGGAAGGTCTTTGGATTCCGGTTCTCAAGCTTTATGAAGCTGGAAAACCGAATGAAACGCTTCACCAGATCATTCGTCAAAATGTCCGCACACCAAACGCTATTTTTGGCGACCTCTCAGCGCAGGTCTCAAGCGGGAAAATGGGCGGTGAACGGCTCAATATGATGTGTGACCGGTACGGGCTTGACGATATTGTCGAGCTATCCAAAGAAATCATTAGCCGGTCGGAAACCGCAACGAAGAATGCCATTCGCAAGCTTGCTCCCGGCGATTACTTTGGCGAGACAAGTTTCGACGTACCTGGCGGCGAAGTCATAACGCTTAAAACCAAAGTCACCGTGGATACAGACGCTGGTGAAATTACTGTCGATTTTGACGGTAGCTCGCCTCCTTCAAAAGCCGGTATCAACGTGGTGATGGCGTATACCCACGCCTATTCTACTTTTGCGATCCGCAGTATTTTGAACCCTGACCTTCCGAATAATGCTGGTAGCCTTAATCCGATTAAGGTGAAGGCACCGTCAAATTGCATTGTAAATGCAGAATATCCGGTACCGGTGAATGCGCGCCATGTTGTCGGCATGTATGTACCATTTCCGATCCTCAAGGCGTTTTCACAAATTCTTCCGGATCGTGTTTTGGCTGAAGGTTCCGGTGCTGTTTGGACAATCCAGATTCAGGGCCGCGATTCAAATGGCGAGCCTTTCATCAGTTCGATGTTCAACTATTCCGGCGGAATGGGTGCCCGGGCCGAAAAAGACGGTCTTTCTGCGACATGCTACCCGACGGGCGTTGCGGCTGTGCCGATCGAAGTCCTCGAAGCATCTATCCCGATCGAATTTACTCGCAAAGAAGTCGCAATCGGTAGCGGCGGCGCAGGTAAACAACGGGGCGGCGATGGCCAGTTAATCGGCTTTAAAATGCGCAGCGGCAATGAATGGCTGCTCAATGCAATTCCAAGCCGGTTGAATATTGCTGCCGAAGGGCTTGCTGGCGGTGAGCCTGGCCTGCCCGGGTCATTCGAAGTCAATGGTGAAGCAAAGATGCGCGCACAAAAACTTCCGATGGAACCGACGGACGAAGTGCTGATGACGACCCCGGGCGGCGGCGGATATGGCTCCCCCACCTAATCCGACGTTACTCGGATAAAGAAAAGCACCGGATTTCGATCCGGTGCTTTTTTATCTCTGGCTCTTTTATTTCAACGCGGAAGCAATTTTCGCATTATGTTCGATTGCGTTCCAGTCTTGGTTCGCAATCAGATTTTTAGGCGCGATCCATGATCCACCCACACAGGGGACGTTCGGAAGCGCCAAATAGTCCGTCGCTTTTTTAGCGTCTATTCCACCCGTTGGACAAAACGAAACATTCGGCATTACTGCATGAATCGCCTTTAAAACCGGTAATCCGCCCGACGCTTCCGCAGGAAAAAACTTAAGCGCATTAAATCCGGCATCAATCGCGGTGATCGCCTCTGATACCGTTGCAACGCCCGGTAATGCCGGTCTGCCTGCGCTCTTCAATGCGGCGAGCAATGATAGCGACGCCCCTGGCGTCACAAGAAAATCCGCACCAGCATCAATGCTTTTTTCGACGTCATCTTCACTCAATATTGTTCCCATGCCGATAAAAAGGTCGGGTGCTTGCGCTTTCATAGTCGAGAGCGCTTCTAGGGCGCAATCGGTTCGCAATGTAAGCTCGATGACTTTCAATCCGCCGCCAGTTAACGCAGCGACCAATTCCGACACGACATCAAGGTTTGGTATTTCGATCACCGGAATGACCGAAGCGTTGCTCAAAATTGTTTCAATGTTCATTTTAAAATCCGGATTTAGTCTTCGAGGTCCCAACCAAACACCATCGCACCAGCCTCAGCGTCGCCAGCCAATGATCTGAACCCGGCAAACAGTTCGCGCCCAGACCCGCGACGATCATTTGAAAGGTCATGTTTCCGCGTTTCGCGCAAATCAATATCTTCGTCACCGAGAACTCTCAGATCTCCCTTTTCCGCATCGAGACGAACAATATCGCCGTCTTTTATCTTCCCGATGGAGCCGCCATTCAACGCTTCTGGAACAACATGAATGGCCGCCGGAACCTTTCCTGATGCGCCCGACATTCGACCATCAGTCACGAGAGCAACCTTAAACCCTTTGTCCTGCAAAACGCTGAGCGGCGGCGTCAGCTTATGCAGTTCCGGCATGCCGTTGGCTTTCGGCCCTTGAAACGGGACGACCGCGACAAAGTCCTTGTTTAGCTCGCCGGCTTTAAATCGATCGATGATTTCTTGCTGCGATGAAAAAACAATGGCCGGTGCTTCAATATATCGGTTTTCCGGTTTTACCGCAGATATTTTGATAACGCCGCGACCGATATTGCCGTCAAGAACTTGAAGCCCGCCTGTATCCGCAAAGGGCTCTGCGACAGGGCGCAATATCTCTGCATTTTTGCTTTCGGTTTCAATATTTTCCCACGAAAGCATATCGTCAGTAAGGGATGGCACCGTGCTATAGGGGCGAAGCCCCTCGCCCATTACGGTCATCACGTCGTCATGCAACAGCCCGGCATCGATCAGCTCACGGATAATGAATGCCAACCCGCCAGCGGCGTGAAACTGGTTCACGTCTGCTGAGCCATTTGGGTAAACTCTGGCAAGGAGTGGTATTTCCGTCGATAGCTCCGCAAAGTCATCCCAATTCACCAAGATACCGGCCGATCGCGCCATGGCCACCAGATGGATTAGATGATTGGTCGAGCCTCCCGTTGCATGAAGCCCGATTATCGCATTCACAATCGAACGCTCGTCTATGACTTCGTAAAACGGTATAAACTCCGCGCCAAGCGCCGTTGTCTTACCAACGCGGCGTGCAGTTTCTTCAACGATTTTGTCACGCAAGACAGTTCCGGCATTCACAAAGGCGGAGCCCGGCAGATGAAGCCCCATGACTTCCATCATCATTTGGTTTGAGTTGGCCGTGCCGTAAAAGGTACATGTTCCTGCGGAATGATAGCTCGCGCTTTCCGCCGCGAGCAGTTCTTCGCGGCCTATTTCCCCTTTGGCATATTGTTGCCGAACGCGCGCTTTTTCATCGTTCGAAATACCAGAGGTCATCGGACCCGCTGGCAAGAACAAAATAGGCAAATGACCAAATCGCGCCGCGCCAATAAATAATCCGGGTACGATTTTATCGCAAACGCCGAGCATAAGTGCGCCATCGAAAACATTATGAGATAGCGAAACAGCGGTCGCCATTGCTATTACGTCGCGGGAAAACAAGGACAAGTCCATTCCCGGTTGCCCTTGCGTAACGCCATCACACATCGCCGGCACGCCGCCAGCAATCTGCGCCGTCGCACCCATCTCATTTAATGTCTGTTTTATAATGTCCGGATAAGCACCAAGCGGCTGATGGGCCGAAAGCATGTCATTATATGAGGTGACAATGCCGATATTGGGACCATCACCTTTCGCAAGTGCCTTTTTATCCGCTAGCGAACAAGCAGCAGCCGCATGCGCCAAATTTCCGCACGATACATTCGATCGATGGGGGCCTTTGCTCGCTGCCTCATGCATTTTCTTTAAATATTGATTTCGTAAATCTCGGCTGCGTTCACGAATTCGGTCAGTCACGCGCCTTATCGTATCGTTCAAATGTACCACGGACTACTCCTCAGGGTGCCCAGCAAATCCATATGTCAGGACGCGCATTTAATATGGCGCGCACCGGCATCTCTTCAATTGGCCCTCGCTCTATCGCACGTTGCAATGTAGCTTTCTTTTCATCGCCGGTGATCAGCAAGCAAACGCAACGAGCTCGTTTCACATGCCCCAGTGTCATGGTAAGCCGATCTAGGTGCGATCCCGTCACTTCACTCTCTTTGGCTTTCACTGCCGCGACGATTGCCCCGTCCTCTTCCGATAGAGCGGTTTCTAATCCTTCCGCGTGCGGAAACCATGATGCCGTGTGCCCATCATTGCCCATGCCAAGAATTGCGACATCAAGCTCTGCCCCCGTGTCGTTCAATTTCTCCGCCGCAACATCAACACCATCCGATGGCGAAGCGCAATCGGACCACAGGCCAACAATCTGCGCCTTTTGGGCTTTATTCTGTTGCAGCATTTTGCGGACAAAAGATTCATTCGACCCCGGCTCACCGGGCGCGACCCAACGCTCGTCCACTAGCGGTACCATCACGCGATCCCATGCTACATCGCGCTCCGCAAGGGTTTTATACAACCCAGCTGGCGTCGAGCCACCTGAAGCGGCCAATTGCGCGGTCTTTCGTTCTAGAAGCGCTCGTGAAAGATGAACCTCAACAAGATCGGCGACCCGCTCCGCCATCTGCTGCCTAGACTCAAAGCTGATTATTTCAATTTTATTGTCCATGGTACCATTCACGTCCATCTCGATCGAGCAACATCGCTGCCTGCACAGGGCCATCCGTACCCGCCGCATAAGGATGAACCGGCGTTTCGTCCTGCTCCCAACCGGCAAGAATACCGTCTACCCATTTCCACGCCGCTTCGACTTCATCACGGCGCATAAACAACCCTAAATCACCCCGCACGACAGCCATCAAAAGGCGTTCATAGGCATCAGGATATCGTGCCTCAAAAGTCTCTGCGAATGACAAATTAAGCGGAACATATCGTAGGCGCATGCCGCCCGGCCCCGGATCTTTGGTCACTAATAACAGTTTTACGCCTTCATCCGGCTGAAGGCGAATAACCATCCGCGTCGGCGGAATTCCCGCTTTTCCGTTCTGGACCAACGCGTGTGCGATTTCCTTGAAATGAACGATAATCTCAGAATAACGCTCAGGCATTCGCTTACCGGTGCGGAGGTAAAACGGTGTGCCCTTCCAACGCCAATTATCGATATTCGCTTTGATCGCAACAAAAGTCTCGGTATCGCTGTCCTCGCCTAACTCTTCGGCATAACCGGGCACCGCTGCGCCGTTTGATGCCCCACGATGATATTGTCCGCGCACGGTCGTTTCTCGAACATTCTTTTCCGTAATAGGCCGCAACGCACGCATGACTTTAATTTTCTCATCACGCACCGTGTCTGGATCAAGATCCAATGGCGGCTCCATCGCGACCAGGCACAAGAGCTGAAGCAAATGATTTTGCACCATATCCCGCAGTGCGCCCGATTTATCGTAATAGCTCGCGCGCGTTCCCGCCCCGATAGATTCGGAAACGGTTATTTCCACATGATCAATTGCGTTCGCATTCCAGACCGGTTCGAATAGCGAGTTCATAAACCGTAGAACCGTCAGGTTCTGAACAGTTTCCTTGCCTAGATAATGATCAATTCGGAAAATCGCACCTTCATCAAAAACCGCACCGACAGCTTCGTTAATGTCTTTCGCTGAGGATAGATCACGGCCAATTGGTTTTTCGAGAACGATCCGCGCATCAGGCGATTTGAGCCCGGCACGGTCTATATTAGCACTGACCGCGCCATATAAATCGGGCGCAAGCGCCAGATAAAAAACACGTTGCTTTGCGCCAGACGTATCGAGCAGCTCGCAAAGCGGTGTCCAATCCACATCGTCACTGACGACGTCTAGCTCTTTATAGAAGAGCTGCTCAGAGAATTTTTTCCATTCCTCGTCGCTTATTTCTTCCTGAGGATGGAATTCTCGAAAGCTCTTAAATGCAAGGTCGCGAAATGACTGATCATCATAGGCGCTGCGCGACACCCCAATGATTTTCGATTCTGGAGGAATTTGATCATCGCGCCAGCGGTGAAATAAAGACGGAATGAGTTTGCGCAATGACAAATCACCAGCGGCACCGAAAACAACCAGGTCAAACGCCGTGACGGGAATGAAATGTGCTGACCCCTTTTCAGTGGTATCATCTGTTACCGTTTGGATATCCGTTTTTTCCATAGATCACTCATTCTGCTGGCCGCAATTCGCCATCGTCATGCACCATAACGAAGGTTCACGATCTTAGTATGACGTAATTTTTCAATTCTTCGATACAATCGGATCGAAAGTGCCAAATCTTGCGGCTACCCGCTATTAGATCACCGGCCAAGGGCTATGCACTTTTATGCCGGCACGATCAACAATAGCTTGGCTGGACTTACGGATTTCCGCAAAAAGCTCGTCCTCGTCGATTTTTGTCGAACGGTAATTTTCGATCACACGCTCGCCTTCGACCCAAACGCTATGCGCGCCAATACCCGCATTTGCCTGCAAGATTTGTTCGACAACGTCAAATTCCGGGAACCATTCCGGGCGATCCGTATCGAAACAAACAATATCGGCCTTCATACCCGGTTCAATCGCGCCAAGCGACGATTGCATATTCATGCCGCGCGCACCGTTGAGCGTGACCATCTCCAGCACCTCGGTTGCCGGGAAAACATGCTCGTCAATTCGTGCATCCTTGAACAAACCGGTCATCAGTCGCGCACAGGTCAGGAGGTCAACAAAGACACCATCAGTTCCCAACATTATATTGACGCCGGCTTCAGCCATTTCAGGAAACAACCCAATCTTAGTGACGCCAAACGCGCCCTTTAACGCCGCATGCGGACAGAAAATAACATTGGTTTTGGTATCCGCGAAAATTTCGACTTCGCGCTCGTTCACATAGGCAGCATGTGTGATCATCACGTTGTCGCCCAAAACGCCGATATCCGCCAGATGTTCAATCGGCCGCTTGCCAGTATTTTCCAAGAACCAATCCGGATCTGATTGATGCGGGCTCATATGAGCGGAAATGCAAAGTCCGTTTTCATCCGCCAGCCGTTTTGCCGCTAACCAGACCTCGTCCGGGTTGACCGTATGTCCAATCAATAAAGGCCACGCAGCAACACGGCTGCTGTCCGTTTGTTTGTATTTTTCGACTTGCGCTTCGAGGGTCGCGATTGCTTCATCAATCGTCGCCGTGTCGGTTTCATTCGCAGCGAAGTTTCGCCCTTCAACCCAGCCGCCAATACGGCCCCGAACGCCCGTTGAAGCGACACCTTCAGCAACGGCATCCAGATGACGGATGGTTCCGGCTTCGACAAATGACGTGACGCCAGAATGAAGCATCCGCATTGCCGAGCATTGCGCAGAAATTTTCTCGTCATGTGGTTCGTGGGCATGAAATAGCGGGATCACCCACTTGGTCAGCACGTCGGTGAAATCCTCACCCGGTGCGCCGCGGCGAACGCCTTGTGTTAGCGGATCACCCGTGATGTGAACATGACCATCGACGAAGCCTGGCGTGATAACAAAATTGCGCCCATCAACTTTCTCTTTGGCATCAAAAGCAGAGGCGATTTCATCGGTTTTCCCGACAGCAACAATCAAACCATCCTTCACCGCGATCGCGCCATCACGAATAATCTGACGCGACTCATTCATCGTGATAATTGTTGCGCCGCTGATAACGGTATCCACCGAAGAACGCTGCTCGCTTGATGGTTTCGTATTCATGGAGTTCCTCTGATGGGTTCGCCTATTATGCGCTCACGGGCTGCTATGTCCGCAATAATAATTGCGGACATTTGCGGAAAAAATAAATCGCCCAAATATTACTATTTGTCGTCAGAACCCCAGATTTCACGGGCTTTCTCGTATACGCCCTGATCATAGGAGAACTCGACCATATTGCCGTTCGGGTCTTTCAAAAAGCAAATGTAACCGATTTGCTTCGGCATTTGCATCGGGCCTAGTTCAAGGCACCCAGCGTCTTTAGCGCGGGCAGCAATATCATCGACCATTTCTTTCGTCGGAACCTCAATACCGATATGCGCAAATGGACCAAGCACCGGATGCTTTGCGGGCGCAAAGGGGTCTTTCCCCTCATGGAATTGCGCCAACACCAAAACGAACGGCGACTCCGCCTGCGACGCATCGCCAACCCAAGCATTATAGCCATTTTCGTCTTCGCCTCGGTGCAGAAGACTAAGATGCGTGAATTCTTCATACCACGCGATCGTTTCATCGATATCATTCACATGAAGGGCAATATGCGTCCAAAATGGCTTCTTCGGGCGAAGCTCGTGATTTGGTTTTTCTTCGGACATCCAAATGCTCCTAATATTCAAACATGCACAGACGGCATGATTCCATTGATTCTCACTGCTTCTTCATCGCACAGATCGCAAGAATTGACTTGATTGAGACCGAACGCCGACATGCGCGAGGGCCTGGGCTTTGATACTAAAAATGCGCCCGGGAGCAATCCCGAGCGCATCATGATTTTAGAGTTCTTTCAAAGACTTAGAAGTTCATCACGCCTTTGATCTGGAACGTCCGGCCAACGCCTGGGAGCGCACCAACTTCTTGGTAAACATCCTGCAATGGCTGGAAGTAGGTTTTGTCGAACAGGTTGTCGATCGTCGCCGTGACCTGGAACCGACCAAAGTCCGCAAACGCTGCCGCACGGAATACCGTGTAAGCTGGCAATACGATCGCGCCGTCAATCCGGCCACCTGTTTCAGCAACCCGTGTACCACCGAAGGTCGCACCAAAGGTACCGTACTGCGTCTCATCCGAGGTATAAGTCAGGAAGGATGAGAACACCGTGTCCGGAATACCCGCAAGGTCATAACCGTTCTGTAGCTCAGGAATACAACTTGCGTTGAGCGCTGCGAACAGACCGCCATAACCATCTTCCAGCGCCACTGGCGAACCAAACAAGTTCGCTGATGGGTGGTTTGGCGGGATCACGAGATACTCACCCTGACCTGAACCACAAGCGCCCGGAGCCGGGATCTTATAGTTCTGAACAGTCGCGGCACCCGTCATCGACCAGTTTTCGGTGATGATATAGCTCATTTCGAATTCAAAGCCTTTTGATTCCTCTGGGCTCTTATTTCCGAATGAGTCAACGCGTTGACGTTCTTGCTTGTAGACAGTTGCCGAACCAAACAGCTTGTTGTCGAGAAGGCTGAATTTAACGCCGCCCTCAAGCAACTCGGATCCGAACAGGATTTCGTCACGAACCGCACCCGGTGTGATACCACCATTCGCACTATCGTTCAGTTCCGAGCCCTCCGCATAAGTGAAGTAAGGAACAAGCCCGAATGGCGTTGTGTAATTCACACTGGCTGAGTATGAGAAATCACCCTCTTTGCCGTCATAGCGAGTGTTCGCAAGCGATGGATCAAACACTGTGTTACCAGTATCAATCGCCGTCGTATCATAATGATCGTAACGACCACCAAGAACGATACCTAGGTCACCGACTTTAAGGTCCGCAACAGCTGCAACGCCGGTGTCTGTCCAACGTGAGTCGCCGTCTGTATCCCAGCCGATGCCAATTCCGCCTGGCTCTTCCGAGAACGGACTATCGAAGATATCATTCCCTTGTGGTCCCGCAAGAAGATCGCGGCGGTCAAGAACCAAATAACCGGACAAGAAGTTCTCACGCAGTTCGGCGTCGTAACGACGGTGCGATGCAGTGAAGAACATGTCGAGATTGGCGTTGTCACCGAGCTCTACACCGAAATCATAAGAAGCGCGGGCTTCAAATACTTTCATTTCGTGTTGAGCAGCAAAGCCATAGCTCACAAAGAGATCACCATCGATCTGGTCGTAGAAAAGTTGCAGCGACAATGTTGAATCGTCGTCAAACTCTTTTTTCAGATCAACATAACCCGTGAATGACTCGGATTCGGCAATTTCCTGATCGGACATGAACACCGTACGCCGATCTAGTTGCCCTGTGCCGACGCCAGTATCGAGTTTGTACGCATCCGGAATACCATAGACCCCAAAATCGACAAGCGTACGGATATTTGACGCACCAAAGAACGTACCGACAGCCGCATCAACCTCGTTTGGCGTCAGACGACCATTGCCGTCAATATCAGTAAGGTCTGTATCGCGACCAGTGATATAGGTGCCATTGTCGATGAGGTCTTGCGTTACGCGGTTCCAACCTGGCGTCTGATAATAGCCGTCAGAGTGGTAATACATACCGCCAGCTTCAAAGCTCATTCCCGCTGGCAATTCGTGTGAAAATGCGAACTGAACAAGTTGATGCTCTGGCTCACGACCGCGGTAGAAGTGTTTTGAATCCTCGATTTCCGCATAGACCGAAATACCAGACTCGCGACCCGCAAGCTTGAATGGCGCAATCAGTTCAATTGAACCATTTTTCTTGCCATAGCTGCCGCCGGTAAAGCTTACGCTACCGTGAATACCATCATCGGTAGTGATGCCCTCACCGTCCACTGTCTTTGGATAGAAGTTAAGCAAACCACCGACGCGACCAGCACCGTAAATAACCGGCACAGGACCACGAACAATTTCCACGCGGTCACTAGAACCGATTGGCGTTGGGAACAAACCTTGGTTTAGCGCGCGTTTGAATCCGCGATAATAGGTTTCCGAAACTGAACCGCGAATTGAGATTGCACCCGGAACACCGAAGAAACTACCGCCAAAAGTACCCGGCGTTGTTGTGATGAAGTCGTCAATATCTTCGATGCCGTAACGTTCCATTGTCGTATCACTAACGATACTGACTGAACGCGGTGTCTCCAAAAGTGACCGAGAAACACCAAAGACAGAATCTGATGACGTTTCTTCGGAAAGACCAACAGGGTCAGCGTAAACAACGATCTCATCGTAAGATTCATCATTGCCTTGCGCGACGGCCGGTGACACTGCTGCGAACGCGACTGCGCTCATTACGGCACTACTGCCCAGCAATGCTTTTTTCAAATTATTCATATCGGAGCTTGCAGCCCTCTTTTTCGTACTCGTTAACAATTCTACCTCCATTATTTGCTTGCACACTTACGCGAGCATTCCTTGTAGGCATCCCCAGACCAGCCTGGCACCGCCCCATTAGCTTTCGTATTAATTCACCCGCAATTGGCACGAATTGGACTTTTCCATCCGTACCCTTCCTTTTACCCTCTGCTCCTCCGAAGTTCTGATCTTGAAATCTGACACATATTTGATCAATAGATTATTCTACCTGCGCCCTCATTTTTGAGAAAACTGCCGCAATATAACCACAGCTTCCTTGATATTTAACCAATTTCCTGCTCCGGCGTTATGCATAGTGTAATACTTAACCAAACATTCTGCATAACAATCATTCTGCGGTTGGTTGCAAATCGCTCGCAATGAATGACGAACCCGCTGCGCCAGTGGAAACCGGTGGTTTCGGTTTCCGCATCGTAATCGCTGCAACAAGCACACCTAACAACATGACCGCATACGCGACAAACACGACGGAAAATGTTCCAATCTTATCCGCAACCAAACCAGCCGCTGCAGGACCGACCATGGCGAGCGTTGTGATGAAATGCATTGATCCCTGCACTTCCGGATTGTTTGCCGTTCCATAATAGTTAACGAGCAACAAGGTGGTGGCGAACAGACACATGCCAAAGCCATAACCCTCGGCGATTGCGAACAAGCCGATCATGAATGAATTATCCGCACTCGATAACGCCAGCATACCGATAATCTCTGCGAACAATGCGGACACCAACAACCATTTCGGATCGATACGGTTAGCGAGCAATCCGCCAATCCCCCGCGAGAATGAATTGACCAATGCGTGCATGCTGAGCGCACCCGCCGCTATTGCGCCGGAAACACCCAATGCTCCCATATGTGCAACGGCCCAGCTATTCATTGTCAGCCCACAGACAAGTGTCAGCGTCATTGAAAAGACGATTATATAATACTCTTTAGTCCGAAGAACCTGACGGAAACTCCACTCATAGGGCGCGTCAGTTCCAGCTTCACCGGATTTTGCCGTCTCTTCTTCGGCGAGAACCGCCGCGGATTTGTTATCATCAACAAAACTCACCGCGAGCAATGTCATAACGACCGTTACGCTCGCGAGCACCCACCAATGAAAACGCCAATCGCCAAGCAGCTCTACAACGCCAGTCGCCAACAACGGGCCCACGACGCCGCCAAGCCCACCAACCGTAAGGTAAGCGCCGATAACGGCGGCACGGCGCTTGGCGTCAACTTTCGCATTGAAATAGTGAACCGCAGGAACAATTGCACACAGCGTGTACCCAAACCCGGCAAAACTCGCCCCAAGAAAATATTGCATTAAGGTCGTCGCGGTCGCCAACAGCGCGAACCCGATTGCGAGACAGGCCCCACCCACGGCAAAGGAAGTCTTGATCCCCCACCGGCGAATAATCCATGCGGGCACCATCGCCGCTAAGCCGACCAACAAAGCGAGCAGCGAAAACCCGACACCCGCCTGCGAGTAATTCCAACCCAGCTCACCAATCATATGCGGCAGAACCACGCCCAGCGACGTAAAGGTGCCCGCCGTTACGAGGAAGAAAAAGAAGCTGACAATAGAGAATCCGGCCCATTTTCGCACGAAACCGACTATTGAAGCGCCACCCGCGCTATCGCGTTCAGTCGCTTGATTTAATTCACTATTACTCAACTCTTCGCCTCCAAATTTATTTCTGGATCATGACAGATTGGAAGAATCCACCTGCGTCCACAATTATTTTATGCTGCGTCAGTTGCGCCGACCCGCCCCATCGAACCCAACCGCCGATATTCACTTGGCGGTACGCCATACATCATCCTAAAAATCCGGCTGAAATGTGCCGGGGCGCTAAACCCCCACCGGTAACAAATCTCAGCGACGGAAAGCTGCGCAAAGAGCGGGCTCACCAAATCATTGCGGCAGCGCTCCAGCCGACGGCGCTTCACATAGTCCGCGAATGTCCGGCCATTTTGCGCGAAACAATCCTGAATAAAGCGGTTTGATACGCCATGCGCTTCGGCAACGCTCGATAGCGTTAAAGCCGGGTCACCGAGCAATAACTCGATTGTCTGACAGATCTTGTATAAATTATCCGCCTGCGGTTCATCGCGCCGACCTGCAACTGAAATATCACCATCATCAATAGTGCAGGCGATGAGATATTCCATGAATGCTTGATCAAAACTCCGCAGCTGATCAGCCTCGATCCCATCGATCTCATCGGCGATGCTGGTCAACATATGCGAAAATATGCGCCGAATACCGGATGCCGCAGGGATATAACCCAACCGTTGAGACATCGGCGTAACGATGCGCTCGTTTAAAATTGCACTTGGCGCGCGAATAAATATTTGCCGAAAGCGCGTTTCAAAATTCAATGACGCATCAGCTTTGCCAGTCGCGCCATAAATCATATCGCCGACATTTAAATCGATCCGCTTTTCGCGGAATTGAAGATAGGCATCGCCGTCAAGTAAAACAGACAACCACAATTCACTGGGCTGCTGCGGGAATTGTCCGGCAATTTTCTGGGCTTCGGCCTCAACCACTGCGAAGCGAATGCCCATCGGTGAGATAATACTGGTGATTTCGCCGTCGAATGGACGGTCAGTCGTGACATCACCGACCGGTAGCGACAAGCGTGTCATCATCTGACGCCAAACGCTCGCCCGGTCTGCTTCCGGGACAGAATCGGTCGAGAATCGCCACGCTTTTTGGGTTTCGCCACTCACCGGCTCGCACACCTCGCACAATTGAAAATTTCGGGCAAAACGCTCGAAATATCGGGAATTAACCAGTAAACACCCTTAGCCATTCGGCCCTCCCAGACCGCCCAAAACCGGTTTGCAGAACCGGATTTGACGCATTTTATCTGATACCACGTTTTTTCGCCTCCCCCACCTGTGCATTTTGTCTATTTGCGCACTACAACTTGCGCGAGCTTTTGACCACGCTATTGCGGTCGCGGAAAAGCTCACAAAATCAGGATTTAATCCTCGACAAAACTTGGTGCGCATTTACTCAATAACTCAGTGCACTGAGACGTGTATTGTCGACGAACACTTTCATTCAACACGCGTGATATTATGACCAACGGATTGCAGATTAAAGAATTGAAACCCGGCTTCGGCGCAGAAGTATCGGGCGTTGATGTGGCCAAGGCATCTGACGAAACTCATAAGGAGCTCGTCGATACGTTCCACAAACATGGCGCGATGCTTATACGCGGCCAGTCGATGGACCCAGATGACCTGATGCGTTTTATCAACGCGTTCGGGGAGCCAGAAGGCCACACCCAAACTCAATATACCTTGCCTGGTTATCCTAAGATTTTCATCCTTTCCAATAAGACGGAAAATGGAAAACCAATCGGCGCGCATAATGACGGCGTCGGCTGGCATACAGACTATTCATATAAAGAAAAGCCGGTCATGAACACGATGCTTTACTCGCTCGAAGTTCCGCCGGTCGGTGGCGACACGCTTTTGGCGGATTGCGTTGCGGCTTATGAAGCGCTTTCCGATGAGCGCAAGAAAGAGCTTGATGATCTCGTTCTTCATCACAGCTATCAATATTTCATGGAAACCCGTGAATATGGCCGCGCGAAACTATCCGAAGAGATGATCCGCGATAATCCGGACGTTTTCCATCCTCTGATTCGGACCCACCCTGCCGATGGCCGCAAAGCACTTTGGGTCAGCACAGGCACCGTTCGCGGTATTGTCGGCATGGAAGATGAAGCGGCAGCCAAGTTGATCGAAGAGCTTGTTGAATTCGTCACACAGGAACAATTCGTCTACAGACATAAATGGCAGCCGGGCGACATTCTTACATGGGATAATCGCTGTACGCTCCACACCGGATCGCTGTTCGAAGACGACAAATATACGCGCCACATCCACCGCATGTGGGTTAAAGGCGACAAGCCCTACTAAGAAACAACCTAATCCGACTACAAAAATAGCGAGCCGAGGCTCGCTATTTTTTTGCTCTGCTTTTGCATCATGTAATTTGATGAAGCCAATTGTGGCGCTTTTGCTATCAACAGCGCCACAAAGAACTGAGAATAAACCTCGTCAACACCCCTTTTACCTTCAGCTAGGTCACCCGACTGAGGCGTGAACTCAAATGTCGGCTCGACGAAATAGGTATTTCCGCCCGCGACGGTCGCGCTTACACTTGACATAGTAACAATCACATCAACCAGGCCAACCGCATGCGGCCGCGTTACCGCAGTAATTTGCGTGTCGCTATCAATGGTAAAGCGGGTCCCACCCACGCCATCAAAAGTAACGGCCGACGCGTCAGATAGATAGCTACCATTGATTGTGACGCTCGTTCCGCCGGTCACTGTGCCACTATTTGGGGTGATAGAGGCAATTCCCGGCCCACATTTGCCGCCGTCGCATTTCCATATGAACTTGTGGCAACAATATCTACCAAACCTGATCCTTGGGCAGGTGTTACCGCAATGATCTGGCTATCACTATCGAGATTGAAACTAACCGCAGCTGTTCCGCCACAGCTAACCTTAGATCGTGACGCTATTAAGCAGTGCGCGCATGCAATTTAAGGGAGATCAAATCGCATGCACGATTAAACCGACATCAATTCCGGCAGGTCACAACAATCAAATTACCGATTACTCCCACTCGATTGTTCCGGGTGGCTTCGACGTCACGTCATAGACAACACGGTTTACGCCACGAACCTCGTTGATGATCCGCGTGGCGCATGCGCCAAGGAACTCGTGCGTAAACGGATAATAATCGGCTGTCATACCGTCTGTTGACGTTACGGCGCGCAGCGCAAGAACATGGTCATAGGTCCGTTCATCACCCATCACCCCCACAGTTCGAACGGGGAGCAAAACGGCGAATGCCTGCCAGATATCGTCATAAAGACCCGCTTTGCGAATCTCTTCGAGATAAATCATATCGGCTTTACGAAGAATATCGGCTTTTTCTTGCGTGACCTCGCCGGGAATACGGATTGCAAGGCCCGGTCCCGGAAATGGATGACGACCGACGAAATGTTCCGGAAGGCCCAATTCACGACCCAGCGCACGTACTTCATCCTTGAATAGTTCGCGAAGCGGTTCGACCAGTTTGAGGTTCATCCGCTCCGGCAAGCCGCCCACATTATGGTGGGACTTGATCGTCACCGATGGGCCGCCATCAAAGGAAACGCTTTCGATCACGTCGGGATAAAGCGTACCTTGCGCAAGGAACTTCGCGTTCTCAATTTTGCTTGCTTCAGCGTCGAAAACATCAATGAAAGTCGCACCAATAATTTTGCGCTTCTTCTCAGGGTCATCAACACCTGCCAGCTTGCCTAAGAATAAATCTGAGGCGTCCACATGGATAAGCGGAATATTATAGCTATCGCGGAAAAGCCGTACGACCTCTTCCCCTTCGCCAGCGCGCATGAGCCCGGTGTCCACGAAGACACATGTAAGCTGCTCACCAATCGCTTCGTGAATAAGAACAGCCGCGACAGAACTATCGACCCCGCCAGAAAGTCCACAGATAACGCGCCCGTCGCCAACTTGCTTTCGGATCAGCTCAATCGCTTCGTCGCGGAACGCGGCCATTGTCCAATCGCCTTTAAGGCCAGCAATATTTCGCACGAAATTGCTGAGTAGTTTGGCCCCGTCCGGTGTGTGGACCACTTCCGGATGAAACTGAACCGCGTAGATTTTGCGCTCTTCATTCGCGATCGCCGCAAATGGCGCACCATCGGATTTTCCGACGACTTCAAAGCCGGGTGGAATCGCATTCACACGATCACCGTGGCTCATCCAAACCTGATAGCTCGAACCAACCTGCCAAACACCGTCGAATAGCGCTGAGTTCTTTACGATTTCGATTTTCGCGCGACCGAATTCCCGGTGGTCTGAAGTTTCGACATCGCCGCCCAATTGCGCGCAGATTGTTTGCTCACCATAGCAAATGCCTAAGATCGGCACGCCCAATTCAAAAACTTCGTTCGCTGCGCGCGGGCTGGTTTCCGTTTTTACACTTGCGGGACCGCCGGAAAGGATAACGGCTTTCGGCGCATATTCATCGAGGAATTCTTTGTCTACCCGATTAAACGGATGGATTTCGCAATACACACCCGCTTCGCGCAGGCGCCGCGCAATTAGCTGTGTTACCTGGCTACCGAAATCTATAATCAGTACACGGTCATGTACTTTTGCATGTGGGTCAAGTGTCATAGCGGTCTCTTAGCTGGCTCTGCGCATGGTTGCGATAAAAAATCCATCGGTTCTCAACTTATCCGGCGACAAACGAATTGCGCCCTCAGGCGTTATCATTGGCTTTATTGCACCATGGCCTTCTTGAGATAACAAATTCGATGCTTCTATGCCGTCAATCACCGGTTCAAAACTAAAATCAGTATTGGCAGAAAGAAATTCCGATAACCGGTCTTCGTTTTCTTCCATCAGGAACGAACAAGTTACCCATATCATCCGTCCGCCGGGTTTCACAAACTCTGCGGCTTGCCTGAGAACAATGACTTGTTCTTGCATTCGGCGCTGCAATTGTTGTTCGGTCAGTCGCCATTTCGTATCCGGATGCCTGCGCCATGTACCCGCACCGGTACAGGGCGCATCAACAAAAACCACGTCCATTTTCCCGACAAGGTCATCAAGGCCTTCGTCACCCGCAGGTGAGCGGATTTGGAGGTTTCTGACACCGGCGCGTTTTGCGCGATGGAAAAGCGGTTTCAGCCGGCGTGGGTCACGATCATATGCGTAAAGCTGGCCAGTATTTTCCATCATTGCGGCGAGCGCCAAGGTTTTGCCGCCTCCGCCCGCGCAATAGTCAAGGACTTGCGCCCCCTTAACCTCACCGGCGGCTGCCCCCGCGATCTGACTGCCAAGATCCTGCACCTCGACCCAGCCTTTGTTGAAAGCCGGTATAACCGTGACCGCTGGTGCTTTCTCGCTCGGTGACGGTGCTTCAATCCGCGCCGTATTTTTCAATAGTGGAATTGGCTTCGCCTTGACCGATTTTAGCGCAGACAACGCCTTTTCGGGTTCCGTTTTCAAACCATTCAAACGCAAATCCACATCCGCCCTATCGGCAAACGCAGACATTATCTTGACCGCATCCGTGCCAAACACACGTTCGATATTGGGGGCCAACCATTCCGGGAAATTTGCCCTGACATGGAGCGGTTCATCGTCAAGCGAATTTGGCGTTTCCAAACGAACCCGCTCAGGCTCGGTTAAAGCACCTGCCCCATGCGGCTCCTCACAGAGTGCTCCTTGAAGATCATCAAGTGAGATTGCCCATTCAAAATGCAGACAGGCGATTACCGCTGCGCGCGGACTTTCATCACCCATCATTGCACTGAGCGATTGACGATTTCGCAATATGTCAAGGCATAGGCCGGAAATCCACGCCCTGTCTTTTGCGCCTGCATAACGCGCGCCACGCGCCCAGTCCGCTAAAGCCGTTTTAAGCGGAACCCTGCGCGCCTCAAAATCAGAAATAATCTCTATCGCGGCTGATAGCCGACCACTGAGCCGCATGGCTTAATCCAACTCCTCAACAAAAATCAATTTGGCGTCGGATAGTTTGGCGCTTCGCGCGTAATCGCCACATCATGTACGTGGCTTTCCTTTAGCCCCGCATTGGTGATTTTGACAAAGCGTGCACGTTTCTGCATTTCCGGAATAGTTGGCGCGCCCACATAACCCATGGATGCGCGCACACCGCCAACCAATTGATGCAAGATCGGACCGATGGGACCTTTATGTGGTACCCGTCCTTCGATCCCCTCGGGAACGAGCTTCATCTGTTCTTTCACATCCGCTTGAAAATAACGATCAGCGGACCCACGCGACATCGCCGTAATCGATCCCATTCCGCGATAGGATTTATAGGATCTGCCCTGATACAAGAAAACTTCTCCGGGTGCCTCATCAGTACCCGCCAAAAGCGAACCGACCATCACACAGTCCGCACCAGCGGCCAGTGCCTTAGCCATATCGCCCGAATATTTGACGCCGCCATCGGCAATAATCGGCACATCGGCTTCGCGGCCGGCACGCGCAGCATCCATCACGGCTGTCAATTGCGGAACGCCAACACCCGCGACAATCCGGGTTGTACAAATGGAGCCCGGACCGATACCAACTTTAATCGCGTCAGCACCGGCATCGATCAATGATTTCGTTGCATCGTAAGTCGCGACATTGCCCGCAATTACCTGAACGGCATTAGAGAGCTTTTTGACGCGAACCACCTGTTCCGCGACACGCGCAGAATGGCCATGGGCCGTATCGATGACAACGACATCGCAACCTGCATCGATTAACGCTTCAATGCGCGCAAACCCCTCGTCACCAACGCTTGATGCTGCGGCCACCCGCAGCCGGCCTTGGTCGTCTTTATTCGCAAGCGGATACGCCCGCGCTTTTTCCATATCTTTGACAGTGATCAAACCAACGCAGCGATATTGATCATCGACCACGACCACCCTTTCGATGCGTCGGCGATGACATAACTCGCGCACTTCTTTTTGGCTCGCGCCAGGCGATACCGTAACAAGATCAGTGGCGGTCATAAGGTCACGAACCGGTTTGTCGAGATTTTGAGCAAAACGCATATCGCGGTTCGTCAGCACACCAACAAGCTTGCCAACGCCATTCGCATCTGGGTTTTCGACAACAGGGAAGCCCGAAATCTGGCGCTCAACCATTATTGATTGCGCGGTCCGTAAAGAATCATCAGGCGTTAGCGTCAGCGGATTTACAACCATGCCGCTCTCGAACCGCTTAACACGCCTTACATGCTCGACCTGTTCTTCAAGCGCTAGGTTTCTATGCAATACGCCAATACCGCCATTTTGCGCCATGGCAATCGCCATCTCAGCCTCGGTGACCGTATCCATCGCCGATGACAGGATCGGAATGTTGAGCGTTATTTCACGGGTCAGGCGTGCTCTTACATCAACGCTTGAAGGCATGACGTCAGACGGGCCTGGCTCTAAAAGAACATCATCAAATGTCAGCGCTTCACGGATTTCCATAACTATCGTTCCTTAGTCTTCGCCATTCTCTGCGTTCGCCGCACCTCGAAATCCGGTTGCGACGACATATTTCTCCGCTGAATCGGACCGGCTCGCCTTTGGTTTGGCGTGCTTCACCGATTCAAAATTCTGTTTTAAGCGTGTCAGCAAATCGCCCTCGGCACCGCCCGCAAACACTTTGCAGACAAATGCGCCGCCCTCGGCAAGCACATCTTCAGCGTAGTCGAGCGCGGCTTCTGCGAGCGCTACGATCCGTAGGTGATCCGTAGACCGATGGCCTGTCGTGGGGGCAGCCATGTCGGACAAGACAATATCTGCCTTGCCATCCATAAGGTCGTGTAGCTTTTGCGGTGCCTCGCCATCAAGGAAATCCATCTCCAGCACATGTGCACCGGCAACCGGCGGCATACCGAGGTAATCAATCCCGACAACCCGACCCGTTTTGCCCACCGCTTTCACTGCGACCTGACACCAACCGCCCGGCGCGCAGCCCAAATCCACCACACGCGCACCTGGGCGCAGCAGGCTGAATTTTTCGTCTAACTCGATGAGCTTGTAAGCGGCACGCGAGCGATAGCCTTCAGCTTTGGCCTTGCGCACATAAGGGTCGTTTAATTGCCGCTTGAGCCATAAGGTCGAGGCATAATCGCGCCTTTTCGCCGTTTTAACATGGACATTGAAATCACGAGGCTTGGCCTCACCGGCCATTGGCGCATCTTTTTTGCGCGAGCGCTTTTCAGGCTCTGCACCAAGCGCGGTCGTCGCGATATTGGTTTTCTTAGCCTTTTTGCGCCGTTTCCCAGTCTGGCTGGGAGGCTTTGACGATTTATTGCGTCGCTCCATGGGCCTTCATAGCTGAGTCTATGTGGCTTTCAACTGCTTTTTGCGGAAAATTTCTAACTTCCCGCTTCACAATTTTGGCGTGAGAAGCCGTCAGACTGGGCCAGCGGCATTCAATCTCCGTCGATAGGCAAATCTATGGCGACCAACCCCACAGCTCGATCCCTGAGCAAAGACCCGACCTTATCGCCTGCTGGGTTGCTTGACGCCAAATAACAAGTAACGCCTATTCACGCTCTTAATTATCAGTCGATGCGCTAGCCTATCCCAACCTAAGTATATTTATCCCTTCACTGAATAAAAAAACGGCACCCCTTAGGGGTGCCGTTTCTCATTCAATCATTCGAATGAATTAGACAGCTTTTAGGTTGCCTGCCGCAGTTTTACCGCGATCATTGGTCAGTTCGTAACCGATTTTCTGACCTTCGACCAATTGGCCGATGCCAGCAGCCTCAACAGCAGTCGCGTGAACAAACACGTCTTTGCCGCCATCATCAGGCTGAATAAATCCGTAACCTTTTTGGCCGTTAAACCATTTAACTGTACCAGTTGCCATCTTTCGTCTCCTTGACATTAGGCGCGCCACGCAAAGTCGGCGTGACGAAGTAGTGACCCCGCTCATTCAAGCGTGGCCGGTGCATCGCAACCTGTGTCTTGGAAAGGTCGAAGAGCTTAGCAGACAGAAGAGTCGGCCGCGTTCGGCAGCGGCCCAAAACAGAAATTGCGCTTGGGATATAAGCTTTTAAGGGCCTGACTGCAAGGGGAATAAGTATATGGGTACTATTTGCGCTAGTCGTCGCGGTGAACTTTTTCGTCTCTTTCGTGGCGTTCTTGCGCCTCTAGCGAGAGCGTTGCGATCGGACGGGCATCCAGACGGCGTACCCCGATAGGCTCGCCGGTCTCCTCACAATAACCGTATTCACCAGTCTCAATACGGTGCAATGCGGCATCAATTTTAGAGATGAGCTTTCTCTGGCGGTCGCGGGTACGAAGCTCAAGGGCCTTCTCGGTTTCGCTTGATGCACGGTCCGCAACGTCAGGAAGGTGATTATTGTCTTCCATCAAATTTGTCAGAGTCCCCTGACTTTCCTTCAGAATATCGTTTTTCCACGAAAGAAGCTTCTTTTTGAAATACTCTTTCTGGCGATCATTCATAAAAGGTTCGTCTTCAGACGGACGATACTCGTCTATCTCAGATGCTGACATAGTCATCTCCCAACTAACACCTTTTGCCCCCGGTTACCCTTTATCAACCGAGTCGCGGCTTTCTATAGCCACGCGGTGCGCTCTGCTCAAGCAGCTATTAGCAAAACTGCTGCCATAAGCGGCGAATTTCATAAAATTGAAAGATTGATTTTAAGTTTCTTTTGTGAGCGTAAAATTTGCGGGCATTTTACATTAGTACCGCTTATTCAATTATTTCGCGGCTAATACCAACCCCCGGCAGCAATCGCTGCGCTGCAGCACAAAACACAGGCAACAAACCGGCAAATAGAACAAATTAAAAAGAAATACGAAACGGTTTCTTTTCCGCCACTCCTTATTGCTCGTCTCACTAATGAGGAGCAACTAAATGCCGCCCGCGAATTCGGAAGCAGAAACAAGCGCCACACAACGTGTTCAGGCGCTGATCGAAATCACTCAATCTCTCAATGAAATATTTGAGCACGAAAATGCTGCCCTTATTGCACAACAGGTGAGCGAACTTCAGCAATATCAAGCAGATAAAGCTCGGTTGGCAGCCTCCTATGCGGTATCCATCCGCAATGTTGCCGCAGACCGGAATACGATCCGCACGGTGGCCCCGGAAGTGCTCCTTGAACTCCGCGAAATGACCGCCTGTTTCGAAGCGCATGCTGCTCATCAACGCTTTTTGCTTGAGAAAATTTCCGAGCGGCGCGAAAAGACCGCTCAGTCAATACCGGCCAGAGCGACCCATTAGTGGGCCAGATCGCCCAAATTTGACCATTTTTCAAAAATTGCCGGGCGTAGTCCCTAGAATGTCAAAACCAGTCGGCATTTTTTATTTGATTGATTTTTTTACGGCATTTCTGCCCTTGCGTGTATTCCCTAACAGGGAAATCACAGCCGATCACATAAGTTCGAAAATCTTAAAATCATAATGTAACCTCCTACATTTTGCCGTGTTTTGACGTTATGGTAAATTTAAGCAACGGGGTGTGGGGGCTTTTCGATGAAGACATCAGAAAGCGGAATTCAGCTAATCAAGCAATTCGAAGGGCTCGAACTCGAGGCCTATCAGGATATTGCTGGTATCTGGACGATTGGATATGGCCACACCGGACCAGACGTTCAGCCCGGAATGAAAATCAGCGAGCGCGAAGCCGAAGAGCTATTGCGCCGAGACCTAAAATCTCGCGAACAAGCCGTTGAAAGTGCTACAAAAGTCCCTTTAAACCAAAACGAATTCGATGCGCTGGTCAGCTTCGTTTACAATGTTGGTGCTGGTGCCCTTCGGAGTTCGACGGCACTCAAACGATTGAACAAGGGAAATCGCATCGGTGCCGCTGATGCGCTGACCTGGTGGAACAAAGCGACCGTTGGCGGTGTGTTGCGTCCTGTGCTTGGGCTAACCCGCCGCCGCGCGGCAGAAAGAGCGCTTTTCTTGACACCGACCCAGCCGGTTAAGGTGCGTGATCAAAAAACACTCGACGATAATACCCGAATTACTCCAATCGAAGATTCTCCTCGCCGCGGTAATGTTGCGGAAAGCCGGACTGTCCAAGGTGCCGCCATCGCTGGCGGTGCTGGTGTTGCCTCCTCCACTATGGGCCGAGAGGATGCGCAGGAGCTACACAATCTCGAAAGCAATATAGAAGATGGAACCGGCTTAACCGAAGTTCCCAACGCAATGGGAGATGGCAGTGCGCCAGAGACCGGCGATGACGGTACGTCGGAGCCAGAAACAGATGATCACGACCATTTCGGCGAGGAATTGGAGGATGGGGAAACCACGGAGACCATTGGCATCCCCTCCGATGAACGCCCGTCCAAACACGAAGTGCACGCGGTCGAAGCCCAGATCCAATTTGCGTTATTGATCCTGATTATTCTTGCCGTGCTCTATGTGATTTATGCGCGGGTCGATGACTGGTTCAAATTCAGGCGCTAGTTAACGCTCGCACTCTCTTACGAAGTTCCGGTAATAGCTCATCACCGAACCACGGGTTCTTTTTCAGCCAGCTATTGTTCCGCCAAGATGGGTGCGGCGTGACGAAATAGTCCGGCGCATAGTCGCGCCAATTTAACACTGTTTCCGTCAGGCTAGATTTCGCACGTTTTCCGAGATGCCATTTTTGCGCATAGGCACCGACAAGAATTGCGGTCTCAATATTTGGAAGGGCCGCCATCAATTGCGCGCGCCAAGCGGCCGCACATTCCTTCCGTGGCGGCTTATCTGCGCCCTTCTCCGTATAGCCAGGAAAGCAAAACCCCAATGGAACGATAGCGACTTTGCTTTCGTCATAAAACGCGTCTTCATCCAGCCCCAACCAGCCGCGCAAACGATCCCCCGACGGATCCGTAAAAGGCACGCCGCTCTGATGAACGCGCAGGCCCGGTGCCTGCCCGAAAACCGCAATTTTTGCTTTGGTCGATGCACGAACGACGGGTCGCGGTTCATGAGGAAGTGGCGCGCCGCGCGGCGTTTCCACGCAAATCCGGCAGGCGCGAATATCCGATAAGAGCGACTTTAAATTAGCCATACTTGATGTGTAACACGATCAGGCAATTATCGTTCTGAACAATATTGTGAGGGCTAACCTACCCATATCAGGCCAATCACAGCACCGGTCATTAAGGTCGCCAAAGTACCGGCAACTAACGCCCGCGGCGCTAATTCAATAACATCTTGCCGGCGTTCTGGTGCCAATACGGTCAATCCGCCAATGACAATCCCAAGGCTCGCGAAATTGGCAAACCCACAAAGAGAATAAACCAGAATAAGGAAGGTTCGATCACTGAATGTGCCATCCGCGACATCGGCCAAGCGTACATAAGCAACCAGTTCGTTCACGGCGGTTTTAACGCCCATTAATGAACCAGCATTGAAGGCTTCATTCCACGGCACGCCCGCGAGCCACATCAAGGGCGCAAACATGACACCAAGAATTCGCTCAAGGGTCAGCGGTGCCCCGGCCACATCAGGCGCAGTGGCAAGTAAAATATTGATAAGCGCTGCAAAGGCCGTAAACGCAATCAAAGCCGCAATGATATTGAGATAAAGCCCCAATCCATCTGTGACACCGCGCACGAATGCGTCCATTGAACTGGCATATTTGAAATCATCGGCTGCGTCGGCGGAGGTCGGAAGCTCGTGCTTTTCGGCGGGAATAATAATCTGCGCCATCAATATCGCCGCAGGCACCGAAATAATCGATGCGACGATGATATGCCCAAGAACTGAAGGGTCGATGTCCCCCAGAATAATTGCGTAAACGGCCATCACCGAACCTGCGACGGTCGCAAAGCCGCCAGTGATAATGATAAAGAGTTCTGAGCGCGAAACGCGGTTCAGGAACGGACGAACCATGAGCGGCGCTTCAGTCTGGCCCAGGAATGTATTGGCCGCCGAAGAAAGCGCCACCGCGCCACCGACCCGAAACACTTTCTCTAAAAGGTAAGCAAATCCCCGCACGAAAAACTTCAATATCCCCCAATGCCAAAGCAAAGCCGACAATCCGGAGAAAAAGATCACCAATGGTAGCGCACCAAAGGCGAAATTGAACATCGCACTCTGGTTTGTCACCTCAAACGGGGCCTCTGCGCCGCCGAGATAGCCAAAGACGAAAGAGGTACCGACGGTCGTCGCGGCCTGTAGTGCCTCGACCACCGCGCGAAGACTTTTCAATGCTTCTCGCGCAGGCGGGAAATAGAGCAAAACCGCAGCGATTATAATCTGCGCGCCGACCGTCCAGACCGCTGCGAAAAATGGGAATCGGCCTTTACCACTAGAAAAAAGCCAAGCAATGCAGACGAATGCGACCAACCCAAGAGCACTTTGACCGCGCACGCCGATATCGCTCAACTCAAATGGCAAATCCATGAACCCCTCGTAAAAACCCTCTGCGAGCGAGGCTGCTTAAAGCATCCCGGCTCCAATCAATCGCGCTAATCCCACGAACCTTTTGTGACAGCCGCAGACTATGCGCAAGGCTGAAGCAAATGTCACTGATTCTGAGCATTTTCTTTGAAGCTTGCACCTCGCGACGAGCCGCCTAAAGTGCGCCGTAAATTGAGGTTTTCCGAAGGAATAATTCATGTTGCCAACGCCTAGTGCTGATCTAAAACCAAATACCCTCGCCTATGAGGTCGCGCCGCTCGTCAAAGCAACGGGCTTCCGCGAATATGACGCTCGCTGGCTATTTGAAAAAGAAATCAACCTATTGGGCATACAGGCGCTGGGCCAAGGATTGGGTACCCTCATCCGAGAATTGGGGAAAACCCCAAGAATCGTGGTCGGCCATGATTTCCGCGGGTATTCCCTTTCGATCAAACAAGCCCTCACCGTCGGCCTCATGTCAGCGGGCATCGAAGTCAATGACATTGGCCTTGCGCTTTCGCCGGTTGCCTATTTCGCTCAGTTTGATCTCGACATCCCCTGCGTTGCCATGGTGACCGCCAGCCATAATGAAAATGGTTGGACAGGCGTGAAGATGGGCGTGGAAATGCCTCTTACCTTTGGTCCGGACGAAATGGGCCGCCTAAAAGAAATCGTTTTGAACGGCGAATACAAATCATTTCCGGGTGGCGCATATAAATATGTCGAAGGCCTACGCGAGCGTTATATCGAAGACGTTGTCAAAGACGTCAGCATAAAGCGCAAACTCAAAGTAATCGCCGCATGTGGCAATGGTACAGCTGGTGCCTTTGCACCCGAAGCGCTATCGCGCCTCGGCATCGAGGTTATTCCGATGGATGCGGAACTTGATCATACCTTCCCCCGCTACAACCCTAACCCAGAAGACATGGAAATGCTTCACGCCATGCAAGACGCAATTCGAGAGCACGGTGCGGATCTTGCCCTTGGGTTTGATGGAGATGGCGATCGCTGCGGCGTTGTTGATGATGAAGGCGAAGAGATTTTTGCAGACAAGATCGGTGTACTGATTGCACGCGATCTGTCAGCGCTTCATGAAAACGCTCAATTTGTGGTTGATGTAAAATCGACCGGTCTCTTCGTGACCGATCCTGTCCTGATCGAAAACGGTGCAAAAACCGAATATTGGAAAACCGGTCATTCCTATATCAAACGCAAAAGCCATGAAATGAACGCATTGGCGGGTTTCGAGAAATCCGGCCACTTCTTTTTCAATGAACCGGTTGGTCGCGGCTATGATGATGGCCTTGTGGCCGCTATCGCGCTACTTCAAATGCTCGACCGCAATCCCGGCAAAAAGCTATCGGACCTGCGAAAATCACTGCCGAAGACGTGGCAGTCGCCGACAATGTCACCCCATTGTGCCGACGAGATTAAATATGACGTCGTCAAGAAAGTCGTCGCCAAGCTGGAAGAGCGTGCGAAAAATGGTGGGACCATAATTGGCCAACCCATTCGCGATGTCGTTACGGTAAATGGCGTTCGGATTACCGCTGAAGACGGCACTTGGGGATTGATCCGGGCTTCATCTAATAAACCCGAACTGGTAGTCGTTATTGAAAGCCCGACCTCGGAAGAAAATATGAAAAAGATGTTCGAAGAAATGGATGCCGTCCTGCGCGAACATCCCGAAGTCGGTGAATATAACCAAAAAATCTAATCCATTAATAATGGGGTGGCGGTGGTTCCTGCTGCTCTCCATTTATCGCAAGTTCTTCGACCTGCTGAAGTTCTTCTTTAAGGCGCACAGACTCGCGGCGTAAATCCTCGATTGATTTACGCTGCTCATTTACAACTTCAACTAATTCATCGATCGTTTGATCCTGATATGCAGAACGCTCTTCCAGGCGTTCGATGCGCTTTACGAGTGCTGCAATTTCCATCCTAATTCTCCATACTTCTTATGAGCGGTGCCGTTACTGAATTATCGTCGATCCAATCGAAAAGCGCTTCTTTATCTATAACCCGTATCTTGCCGTAACCGAGCTCAATCAAGCCAAAAGATTGCAATCGGTTGAGTGACTTTCCTGCCGAAACACGGGACACGCCAAGCGTAAAGGCAATGTCGGATTGATTGGCATCGATTGTGTTTTCCAGCTTTGCTTGTACGACCATTGAATAAAGTATCTTCGCAATACGCACATCAATCGGCAGGCGTCGCAGATCATCGGTAAATTCAACGAGGCTGTATAACCGATGTGTCGTCGCTTCAAGCATATACCGCGCGAGTTTTGGCTCTTCATCAAACAGACGATCGATACGTTTTTCAGTGATCTGAATGATATTGGTCCGCCCTACTGCTTCCGCATCATGGGTCCGCGGTAGATGCGCAAAAAGCGTCGCCTCGCCGAAACAATGACCAACACCCAAAATAGATGTAGTGATATTCGATCCATCAATTCCGGGCACCGAGAACCTGACCGCACCGGATTTTACGATGGAAAGACCGGGCCGAATATCGCCGCGCAAGTGAATAGACTCGCCGTCATCAAAAAACACGGAAACTCCGGCTTCTATTAACCGTGCCGCCAATTCGTCGGGCAAGAGCGCCAAAAATGGTGGTCCACCAAATTCCAGCAAATCAACCATCGGCCATCCAAATGCTAAATTCTTAGCATTTATACCTCGGTTTCACTGCTATGAGAAGCCATAGAGCGCCCAAAGAAGGCGGAACTATAGGGAGTGCGCACCATGAAACCGGAAATGCTTGTAATCCTCGGTATCCTTCTGACCTTTGCTTTCTTGGAGGTCGTGTTCACCAGTTTCTTCAAAAAACCGGGCCAAACACGTGAGGATGCAACCGTTGAAATCATCAGCACCTTGACCTTAATTCTTGTTACGCAACCGATCGCATTGTTCTGTGGCGGCTTCGTCGCAAGTTTAGTCGCCCCAAATGCCGCCGGTGCGCTTGCTGGACTACCTCTCCTCGCCGCGATTGGCCTATTTCTGATCTTCGACGACCTTACGCAATATTGGTGGCATCGCGCATCGCATAGTTTGCCATGGCTTTATAAATTGCACCGCCCTCATCATAATGCCGAATACCTTTCAATTCGCGTCGTATACAGAAATAATATCTTTTACTATCTGCTGATGCCCGGCCTCTGGTTCTCCGGCGCGCTGATTTATTTAGGGCTCGGCTGGGTCTATGCGGGCTATATCATTGTAAAAATGGCCGTCATCTATGGAGCACATTCCGATGTGCGTTGGGACGAGCCTCTTTATAAAATAAAATGGCTTTCGCCAGTCATGTGGGTGGTTGAACGCACGATCTCAACGCCAGCCACCCATAGTGCACATCACGGAAAATTCGCGGCTGATGGTATCACCAACTACAAAGGAAATTTTGGAAATCTCCTGTTTTTCTGGGATGTTCTGTTTGGCACAGCGAAAATCACGCGGCGTTACCCGGAGCGCATGGGCGTCGAAAACTTGCCCTACACTTCTGCGAGCGAACAATTACTGTGGCCGGTTATTCGTGACAAAAAAACCGAAGAAATCGTGCCCGCAGAATAATTATTAGTACCGGACGAGCGCAGAGCCCCAAGCCAGACCGCCACCCAGCGCGGCGAAGACAAGCAACTCGCCGCGCTTTACACGTCCGTCGCGAATTGCTTCGTCAAGAGCGAGCGGTATGGAAGCCGATGACGTGTTCGCATGCTTATCAATCGTCACGATGATTTTCTCGTCTTCAAGATCGAGTTTTTTCGCGCATGACTGAATAATGCGGATATTGGCCTGATGCGGGACAAACCAGTCAATCTCTGACCGATTAACCTCAGCGCGCTCTGTTACCTCAAATACCGCATTGGAGATTTGCTCGACCGCATTACGAAACACTTCTTTACCGTTCATCCGCACCTTCCCGACAGTCGCAGTGGTCGACGGTCCACCATCGGCGTAAAGGTGATCAGCCATACGCCCATCGGATGAAAGATAAGTCGCAAGAACACCGCGAGGCCGCCGCGCCGTCAATGGGGCCTCACCACTTAGCACAACCGCGCCCGCGCCATCCCCAAACAAGACGCAAGTGCTGCGGTCTTCCCAATCAAGAAAACATGAGAGCTTTTCCGCACCGATCACCAATGCATGTTTCGTTTGACCGGTCCGGATAAAATCATGCGCCACGTTTAAAGCATATAAGAACCCGGCACAGGCCGCCGACACATCAAAAGCAATCCCAGGCGGAACGCCCAATTTTTGTTGGACATACACCGCCGTCGACGGAAATGTCCGGTCCGGTGTTACGGTAGCGACAATAACCAAGCCTATATCTCGCGGCTTCAACCCCGCTTGGTCAAGCGCATTCCACGCCGCTTTTGTGGCAAGGTCCGATGTGCTTTCGTCATCGGCAGCGTAATGGCGCTGTCCGATCCCGCTGCGTGACCTGATCCATTCATCAGAGGTATCGACCTGCTTTGCTAGATCATCATTTGTGACGACCTTCTCCGGCAGATGAGAGCCTACACCTGCTATAATTGTTTCTATTTCTGCCACGATACGCTCCGCCTATACCCGTAAATAAGATTTTCAGCTTAGGCGTATTGGTTTTAATGATCGACTGTAAAATTATCGCACCCGCGAAAAAAGCGCGCCTCAACCTGAAAATATGTCATATGCCAGCGCACAGGCAGCAATAAAAACATAGGCCCCAAATATTTTTGAAAGCAGATCACCATGAATGCGGTGCGCTACTTTTGCACCGAGCGGTGCAGCGATTGCAGCCATTGCGGCCATCACCATAAATGCGGGAATATTCATATATCCAAGCGACATTGGGGGTAAATCGAGGGTTGAGCTCCCGGAATAGATGAATCCAAGTACGCCGGGGACCGCAACAGCGACGCCAAAGCCCGCTGACGTTCCAATCGCCTGATGCATCGGCCGCCCGGCGACAGTCATGATCATCACCCCCAGAGCACCGCCACCAATCCCCATAAGGCTGGAAAAAAGACCAGTACCTATTCCGAGCGGAACTTTCATCCGCTTACGCCCTAAATCAGTTACTTTGCCCGAACTATGCCCTGACTTGAACAAACGTCGATACGCCACCCAAAAGGCACCACCGGTAAAGATAATTGTCAGCAATTCTGCCGGAGCCCATCGCGCTAAAAATCCGCCAGCACCGGCACCTAATGCGATCCACGGTGTCCAATCTTTCAGAATTTTCCCGTCAACAAACCCAGCCTGATGATGCGTCAATAACGAGCGCAAAGATGTCACGATTATAATCGCCAGCGAGGTACCGATCGCTGTCTTTAGACAGGTTTCATCGGAAAACCCCATGACCTGAAATAACGCATAGAGCACCGGCGTCGTGATAACGCCGCCGCCAATACCGAACAATCCACCAGAAAAACCAGCCGCGAAACCAACCGCCAGTAGCGCGATCATCAATTCCCAGTGCTGCGCGATTAATTCCACTGATTATGCCGCGCGCTGAGCCGCGGCCATCGCTTCAAGTGCGCGATCGAGAATATCAACATCCCCTTTACTGACATTCTCAGAAATGTACCGTCGCCACGCGCGAGCACCGGGCGCACCGTGAAAGAGCCCCAGCATATGCCGCGTGACGGAATTCGGTTTTACACCTTCATTAAACTGACGTTTCAGATATTCCGACATTCTTCGCACGACCTCTACCCGGCTCGGCGCATGGTTCGCTTCACCGAAGATTAGTTCATCGACGGATGCCAGCAAATATGGCGAACCATAGGGCGCGCGACCGAGCATCACACCGTCAAATTCATCGGCAAGCGCGGCAGCATCGGCGACTGTCTCTATCCCGCCATTCAGCACAATATCGAGATCCGATCGTTCGCGCTTTAGGCGACGGACAAGATCGTAATCTAATGGCGGAATTGTTCTATTCTCTTTTGGTGATAAGCCTTGAAGCCACGCCTTACGGGCGTGAACGATAAATAGTTTGCATCCGGATTTTGCGACCCTATCCACAAACCCGAACAGGCTCTCGTCTGGGTTTTGATCATCGACACCGATCCGGCATTTTACTGTCACCGGTATATCCACCGCATCGATCATCGCAGCGACGCATTCCGCAACAAGGTCTGGGGTTTTCATGAGACAAGCCCCAAACGCACCGGACTGCACCCGATCCGAAGGACAACCAACATTCAGATTGATTTCATCATATCCAAAATCGGCACCAATCTTTGAGGCCTCAGCCAGCTTTATGGGATCACTACCGCCTAACTGAAGCGCAACCGGATGTTCGCTCGGGTGAAATCCCAACAAATAATCGCGATCCCCATTGATCGCTGCATCCACAGTTATCATTTCGGTATACAGCCGCGCATGTTTTGACATTAAACGGTGGAAATACCGGCAATGCCGGTCAGTTCCGTCCATTAAAGGCGCTACGCAAAATTTATGGCTATGGTGTTTCACGGTTCTAGATGCAAAGATAGTTATCAATCTGGCATGTTTGCACCCAGCATCTGCTAAATGTCCACCCTTTTTAGCCCTAACGTCTATTGTATAGATCAAATTCCATTGGCCGTGAGGGAGCCCCTCACGGCAGAGCTCCGATATACCCCTTACCGTGGAATAATCGGCAAAACGATTTTCGATGGGTGCTCTTTGCTCATATGGATCGTCTGCCGAGCGACCTTCATCTTGGTAGTTTTGGCAAACTCCGCACCGGTATTCAGATTTCGCGCCAGACGCGGATAATTACTGCTGGTTATATCAACACGCAGCTTTTCTCCCGGCGCAAGTAGGTAACTCGTCGCCCACAAATCAATCGTGTATTTGTAAACTTCACCCGGCTTTATGAGTTCCGGTTTTTCAAACCCATTGCGGTAACGTGCCCGAATGACACCGTCGACCAGATTGAAGGTGGTTCCATCTGGGCGAACCACAACCAGTTTCGCCATAAAGTCGGTATCTTTAGCGCTGCTCTCCGCATAGATCTCAGCACTTATGGGCCCAGTAATTTCTGTTGGGGCAGCAAATGGCTCGGAAACAAATCGTAATACGTCACGGCGGTTATCGAGCGGTGCCTGATCATATGGGCCGCGCAATGTTGTCTCCATGATGTTCCCGCCCAATGTGGGAACCGGATCGGCTGGATCATACCGATATTGCAACTTACCACCATCTACTGGCTCATCTGTCGATAGGGTTTTATCAGAGCGCAGATAAAACGGCGTAAACTGAGTGTCTTTAAGCGGCCACACCTCTTCGTCACGCCATACATTTTCACCCATTACGAAAATTTTGATCGGACCACCGGTTGGCGCTGAGCCACCTTTCATCCAGTAATCAAACCATTCAAGCAAAAGCGCTTCAGCATCGATCATCGAGTTTGCGCCATAGTCAATTTCGCCGGTCTTTGTTGAACGATTCCACCCATGCGGCCACGGACCAATAATCATTCGCTGGCCCTCGCGTGCCGTTTCTGTTGCGGCCTCCGCTTTCATGGTCTGGTAGCTGCCAATTGTACTTCTTAAGAAAACGTCGTACCAGCCACCGATATTTAGCGCAGGTACCGCCATTTCAGAAGCGCGCCCTTCAAGGTTAAGCGGCTTCCAATATTCATCATATGACGGATGATCCAACCAATCTTGGAAGTGCTTTACATCAAACCCGACACTTTCAGCGAGTGTTTCGAGCGGTAAATGGTCAATACCGCCAATCCAATCAACCGAAAACGACATATTGGTCCTGCTACCCACAAGGCCAATCCCCCAACGCGCTCGAGACAAAAGCGAAAACGCACCGCCCGGATAGGCAACATCCCTGTAATAGTTGCCGGGGCTCATTGCTGGCGCAATTGCAACAAGCGCAGGGTTTTTATTAAGAGCCGCGAGCCATTGTACGGATGCGAGGTAAGACGAGCCAAACATACCAACTTGACCGTCTGACCAAGGCTGCTTCGCGATCCACGTTAGCGTATCGTCTCCGTCTTCAATCTCTTGGAAATATGGATACCACTCTCCCTCAGAGTCGTAACGTCCACGGACAGATTGAAACACGAAAGCATAACCGTTGTTCGTCGCGAATTTTGCGTATCGCTGCCGAATTTGCGACGATCCGTTTGAGTAAATATCTCTTACAAGAAGCGTCGGGAACTTCCCTTTCTTTTTCGGAAGATAGATATCTGTCGCGAGGGCAACGCCGTCGCGCATCTCAACCATCTGATGATAGGTGATTGAAACCCCTTCAGGAAAGTTACCATCATAACGATCAAATGATTGAGCAGATGCGTCTGAACATAGAACCGTCATCGAAAATGCGATTACCGCCAAGGCAGCACGTAGTGACGTTGAAAAATGCATTTAATATCGCTCCGTAAAAGCTTGCTTTTAACGGAACGATCCTCTGCCTCAAAGACGTAACCGCGCAACACATTAGACGGATAAATAAAAGAAAAAAGAAATTCCGAATATTCGGGGTGAGGATTTTTTCCTTCTAATACTCATATAGCTTGTATGGTTTACAATATCGGAAATTGCTCAATTTGCGCGCCACAATCTGAATAGTTTAACGCATATCGATGATCAAATCATTCACTGGTCACGCCCTAACTCAGATAGTATCGCATCGCGATCGGCATCGAGCGCCGGCGCGGGTTCGTCTGGATGTTGATCGGCATTTTCCAAGGCAAATGGAGATTGCGCATATAGCAGTTCACCCTCATGTGGGTGGGTCATTGTTTTGAAATATCCATTCTCGGCAAGGTGAGGCTCCGCTGGCAAATCCTCCACACGATTGACGGGCGCGCACGGAACATCGGCCTCCCGTAAAACCGATAGCCAATCTTCGGTTGTTCGCATTGGCGCGGCATTCTCGATAATTTCGTAAAGCGTTTCGATATTTCTTGATCGTAATTCGCTATCAATGATCTGCGGCGAATCTGCGAGCTCTTCCATGTCAATGAGCATTAAAAACCGCCGCCATTGAGCCGCGGTATAAGGCATTATCGCAACGTAGCCGTCTTTTGTTGGGTATGGACGCCTACCGGCTGCGTTTAACCGCGCATATCCGCGATCTGGCATCGGCGGAATAAATGTCTGCCCACTGAGCTGTTCAATAGAAAGAAACGATGCCATCGCTTCATACATTGGCGTCTCGATACAACACCCCTCACCTGTGCGCGCACGAGAAGCTAGACCTGTGGCGATCGCAAATGCCAGATGCAATCCCGCGACCTTATCGCATAATACCGTTCGTACGAACCGCGGCGTTCCGCTGGCATCAGCATTCAGCCAGGCAAGACCTGACGCCGCTTGAATGCAATCATCATAGGCCGGCTCATCACCATATTTTCCGCGCCCGAAACCACGGGCTGAGCAATATACAATATCCGATTTCTCTGCGCAGATAGCAGCATAATCGACCCCGAGCTTGCGTGCCCCATTATCACGCAAATTATGCACAAAAACATCGGCTGTCGCCACGAGATCCTTCAGGATCTTCCGGTCCTCGTCATTTGTAAGATCAAGCGCAATAGACTTTTTATTGCGGTTCAGATTTAAAAAACCAGCCCCATCCCCACCATCGCGGCCTGGGCGCGCTGCACGAAACACATCACCACCCTTCGGCTCAACTTTGATGACTTCGGCGCCCATGTCGGCAACAAGCTGCGTCGCATACGGACCTAGTACAACCGTACTCAGATCAATTACGCGTATTCCCTTCAGTAGATCGTACATAAAACTGCCTATAGTTATAATTGCGAGTTTAGACTTTGATCGCCGAACACAAGCCCCAAAGTTGACATCTAATGTCATCCAACTCGCCGAGCAAACACTTTCGAAGATATACATCGGCGTTAAATCGCTAGCCTTAATCGACAAGCAATTGAGATTGCTCCTTCCAACGCATTCTTTTCAGCTTTGATCGATCCTCACCTGAATAAGAGCAAGCAGCGCATACAGGCATGACATGGGTTACACCCGGCAAATTCGGGTAATTCCTCGCTTAGACGCAATTTCCCTACTGGCGGACATTCACCTTCGTGTCAAAAATACGTATCAACCGCTAACGCAAATGTGACTTCAGGATAGGAGCCTCCATGCCGGCAAACCAACCACCAGCCCGATCTGGGTTTAAACCCACAGCGGTTAAAATACACCGCTGGCTTAGTATTGGTGCTGCTGCATTCTGGTTGATACAGGCATTAACAGGAATAATCCTGACGTTTCACTTTGAAATCGAAGATGCAGTCCACGCTCCGAAACACTACCCAACCGATCTCCAAGCAATAGAAAACCGTATGGAATCTCTGGCGTCATCGGGGCCTGAAGCCACAGTCCATTGGATTTGGACCTCCGCCGGACTGCCCGATCGCTATGTCATATCATTTGCGGGTGCCGATGGTGAAAACCGCAATATGCGCATTGATGGTAATGCGAACATCATGCGTGACCGCCCTGCTTCGGACCTGACATTTTTAGGGTTTATCCGTGAAATTCACCTGACACTCCTGTCTGGTAGTATAGGCCACTGGATTTTAGCGTTCTCTGGTGTTCTCCTTATTTCGAATTTGATCCTAGGGCTTATCACCGCTTGGCCCCGCCGAGGCACGTGGCGACATGCGCTGAAACCACATGGATCGGGTACCGCCACGGCACAGATTTATTCATGGCACCGCGCGCTTGGATTATGGATATTTATTCCGGCATTTTTTGTCGTCGGTGCTGGAACATTAATTTTATTCGAACATGAAATCGCACATGTTTTGGATGCGGAAGACATTTCGTTGCCAGCAAATCCACCGACGGGCACCGGGGTCGGCTTTGCCGCCGCCGCTCAGGCCGCTGTCGATGCGATACCCGGTAGTCGTTTTGTCGGTACAACATTACCATCACCGGAAGATGCTAGTTATTATGCGTGGGTACGCGCGCCGGGTGAACTTTATCGAGGCGGTTACGGGGCCAGCTTAGTTATTGTTGATGCCAATGATGCAACCATCCGCGGTGCCTATCCGGCAACTGATCTCGATGCTGGTTCGGCCTTTGTGAAATCCTTTTATCCAATTCACACCGGAGAATTCGCCGGCTTACCCGGACGTATTTTCGCAATGATGGTTGGCATTTGGCTCGCGGCGATGACGATACTGGGCATCGTTCTTTGGCTACGTCGCAGAAAAGTCTAACGCCCAGACTACTCCGTATACGTTAGGCTTAAACGGCCAAATCAAACCCGATTATCCCGACCGACGCACCGCAATACAAATCGCTGGTGCAAGGCAACACCACGGAATCCGGAATAGACGTTACGGAACGGGTAAAGCAATCGAATTCGGGTAATTTCCTTATTTCCAAGCCGCTGGCCGTTGACCGAATCCGTTCCTGCATCCAGCAATTCTACTAAACAAATCTATAAACAAGGGAGATGACGTTGGGCGAGTCGCGATTTGATCGGTTATTCGTTGGGGGAGAATGGGTAGAACCGATAGACGGTGGGCTGCGCGGCAGTATCGATCCCGCAACCGGAGAACCTTGGGGCGATGTCGCATTTGGCGGCAAGGCGGATATCGACCGCGCAGTTTCTGCGGCGCGAGAAGCGTTTGAAGGACCGTGGCGCAAAATGCCCGGATGGGAACGCGCCGCATTATTACGAAAATTTGCTGACCTTTATGCAGCCAAGGTCGAAGCGCTTGCGCAAATTGAATCGCGTGACAATGGCCGCGCCATACGGGAGTCGCGCGGAGATATAGGTCTGCATGCGCAATATTATCACTGGTTTGCCTCACTATCCGACAAGCTATCGGGGCGCACGATTCCCATGGACGATAGCGTTCATGCTTTCACCTCCCGATTGCCTGCTGGCGTGATCGGGACGATTACCCCGTGGAACGTTCCGCTAATGGCGGCCGCATGGAAACTAGGCCCCGCTCTCGCGGCTGGTTGCACGGTTGTCTTAAAACCAGCTGAACATACACCGGCATCTTCGCTTGCCCTCGGACGTATATTTGAAGAGGCAGGTTTCCCGCCGGGTGTTGTGAATATTGTTCCAGGCGATGGTCCGGTCGCAGGCGCGCACCTTGTTGCACACCCCGGCGTCGATAAGATTGCTTTCACCGGCGAAGGAGCGACCGCTAAAACGATACTCAAAACCGGAGCCGATACGCTAAAGCGGTTTAGCTTCGAACTTGGCGGCAAAGCACCCCATATAATTTTCGATGATGCAAACATTGAGCAAGCATTGAACGCAGCGACGGGTTCAGCTTGGGCTCTGTGCGGACAAAGTTGTGCACTGGGATCAAGAATTCTTGTCGAGCGGTCAATATATGATCGCGTAGTTAAAGAATTTCGAGAACGGGCATCCCGGGTCAAGGTTGGCATGCCGCTTGATCCTGCAATCCATATGGGACCACAAGCCCACCAGGACCAGCTTGATAAAACCCTCTCCTATATTGGGATTGGCCGTGATGAAGGTGCTGATCTGGTCGCTGGCGGTTCGAGGATTGATAATGCCGACTTGCAAGGCGGGTATTTTGTCGAACCGACCGTTTTTGCCAATGTCGCGCCAAATATGCGTATCGCCCAAGAAGAAATATTTGGACCGGTTGCTTCGATCATTCCTTTTGAAGGCGAAGAAGAGGCCGTTGCGATTGCAAACGGCACGCCATACGGACTGGCGGCAGGGTTATGGACAAATGATGTCGGGCGCGCTCATCGCGTTGCCGCTCAGATCGAAGCTGGCATCGTATGGGTCAATACCTACCGATATATCCGCTGGTCAACGCCTTATGGTGGTTTCAAAACGAGCGGATGGGGCCGCGAAAATGGCCTCGAAGCGCTCGACTCCTATCTGGAAACACGAACCACAATTGTTTCGACAACGGGACAATTCCCCGATCCATTCGTAGGCTGAGGAGTGTAATACATGCGCCTAGAAAACAAACTTGCTATTGTCACTGCCGCAGCGTCTGGAATGGGGCGAGCGGGCGTTGAACGCTTTGTTCGCGAAGGAGCACGTGTCGCCGCTATCGACATCAGCGCCCCTGCGCTCGAAAAACTTGTGACCGAATTCGGGTCCGATAAAGTCGTTCCGATTGTCGCTGATTTATCGACAGCCGATGGTGCCCGCGGCAGTATCGACGAAGCCGTATCCGCACTTGGCGGTGCCGACATTCTTTGGGCTCATGCTGGCATGCCGGGTCCAGCCTCTGTCGAAGATCTTGACCTTGGTGAATATCAAAAAGCTATGGACCTGAATGTCATGTCCGCAACTGTGGGTGCGGGACAAGTGGCCAAACATATGCGCGAACGGGGCGGCGGCTCTATCGTGTTTACGGCATCTATTTCCGGTCTCGTTGGATCAATGATGAGCCCGATTTATTCAGCCGCCAAATGGGCCGTCGTCGGTCTCACGAAATCTCTCGCTCTTGCGCTTGCTGGCGATAATATCCGCGTCAATGTTGTGTGCCCTGGGCTGGCAGATACGCCGATGAAAGCTGGCTTTACAGGGCGATCCGGCGACCCCGCCGAAGCCGCTGCGAATGAAGCAAAGGTAGTCTCAGCAGTTCCCATGGGCCGGTTGGTCAAAGCTGGTGAAGTTGCTGATGCAGTTTTGTGGTTGGTTTCCGATGAAGCCACCTTTGTCACCGGCGTGGCCCTCCCCGTCGATGGCGGCTTTACGGCGCGTTGATCCATGAGCGATAACCCAAGAGAAACACTCGACGCCGCACCAATGCATTGGCGGCAGATTCTTGTCGTCGCTATCTGCATCGGATTGAACGCCCTTGACGGGTTCGACGTATTGTCGATCAGTTTTGCCGCTCCCGGCATTGCGGCAGAGTGGGGCATTGATCCGGCCGTTTTAGGAATTGTCCTTTCCATGGAATTGATCGGCATGGCTGTCGGTTCGGTTGTTATGGGCAATATCGCTGACCGGATCGGACGTCGCCCCACAATCCTTGCCTGTATCACCGTAATGGCTGCGGGGATGTTCACCGCCGCGTTTGCAAGCAATATTGTATTCCTTTCGCTCACAAGACTTCTGACCGGTCTGGGCATTGGCGGAATGCTATCTTCGACGAGCGCGATGGTCGCAGAATATTCTAATGCGCGTAGGCGCAGCCTGAATATGGCGCTCAATATTGCGGGCTATTCTACCGGTGCGATATTGGGCGGGCTGGTTGCCTCGCAACTACTTGAGGTTACCGGCGATTGGCGCAGCGTGTTTCTCTTTGGCGGTATCATGACCGTGATCGGCTTTCCGCTTGCCTGGTTCTTCTTGCCGGAATCGATCGACTCCTTAATGGCGAGGCGACCACAACAAGCGCTCGAACAGATCAACAAAACACTCGCCCAGCTTGGCCATGCAATGTTATCCGCCTTGCCGGCTGTGCGGTCCGATGAACCAAAAAGCTCCATACGCGAATTGTTTTCCGGACAATTTGCAAGAGTCACCATTCTGCTGACCATCGCCTATTTCGCACAGATCATGCTGTTCTACTTCGTCGTGAAATGGTCCCCTAAAATTGTCGTGGATATGGGTTACAGCGCCGCAGAGGCCGGAAGGGTTCTCGTCGCTGCGAATGTCGGTAATCTCCTCAGCGCCGTGTTGATCGGCATTGCTGCCCAGCGTTTCAGTGTACGCCCTATGGTGATAGGCTCTATGGTTCTCGGCTTTATCGCGATCGGCGTTTTCGGATCGGGATTAAGCAGCCTCGGTGCCTTATCTATAGCGATTGCGATTGCCGCATTCTTTATCAATGCAGGGGCCGTTGGTATGTATCCGATTTTTGCGGTCACCTTCCCTACGCAATTAAGGGCAAGCGGAATCGGTTTCGTAATTGGCGTAGGGCGCGGCGGATCAGCCGTCGGTCCAATTATCGCTGGCAGCCTATTCGCTAACGGTGCAAGCTTGTTGACTGTCGCCCTTACTATGGGGTTAGGCGGACTTGTCGCAGCAACGATGCTCTTTCTTCTACCGACGAAAAAGACAATGACGCCGGTAGCAACGGTTACCTAAGCGGCACGTCGCTAAATCGCTACACTGCATCATTTGAATGGCGTTCTGCTTGAGCGCCATTCTGCAATACCGCGCTCGACGAAGGCTTTGGTAAATTCCACCGCTCCGTCGAAATTCGGACAGCGTCTTTTCGTTTGCTGACGCCCATCTTTTTGAAAACAGATTTCAATCGATATTTGACCGTATCTGGCGACATCCCGATCAATCGCGCAATCTCTTTATTGGAATAACCTTGTTCCAGATAATAGAGAACTTCCGCCTCGGCTTCGCTGAATACACCGAGCACAGTTACATTATTGCGACACGCATTGATCGACTTCTCCATTGATTTCAAAAATTGCTCCCGGAACCGATCAACCGGCGCGTCGGTGCTCATCGCATCCTCAAGGCAAGGTCGCACGAAATGCCGGGCATCGATAAACGGACGAATAATATCCTGAAACATAGCGATCCCGACTGCATCATCGAAACAACTTCTCGCCTCCGCAGCAGCCCCCAATAAACGGTGACCATAAGCGGCTAGTATATTTACGTCGATTAACAATCGACCGGCACCACGTTGATTGGCCCAAGACTGCAAACGCTTCAAATCTGACATTGCCGGCTCACAATCTCCTTCAAGGAGAGATAATCTGGCGCGGCACAGAGATGCGGATACAGCAACAGGACGATAAAGCGGTGATTCTTCGGACATCATATCCGCATACTGATCTAGGTTCAGCCTTTTCGCAGCTTCGCGAGCCGCATCAGGGCCATCGCCACACAATATCTGCAGATCGATTTCGAATATCGTCGCCAATAAATTTAGCTGGTTCAATCGACGACGCGAAGCAACACGATGTGCTCGACTTATAATATCGCTGGCTTCGTCTACTGAGCCCTCACCAATCAGTGCGCGCGCTTCAGTGAGATAGGCCACCGAATAAACATCGACCCACCCGTCAGATTGCTCCATATGGGGCAATGCCCAATTGAGGAGCGCACGCGCATCGCTCACGCGGTCTTCCTCATATAACAATTCCGCCTGAAAAGCCGCGCAATTTGCCGCTAAATCAGAGCGGTCACCAAAATTTTCATCAATTGTTTTTCGTGTCTCATCCAGTATCGCGCCAGCTTCTTTTGCCTTCCCCTGGCTACGTTTTATTCGCGCTTCTAAAAACCGCGTGAACACGTCACTATAAACAGAGCCAAAGGCCTGATAATGCTCACGCGCTGCGAGTGTTGGCTGTAATGCGCGCTCAAGCCATCCGCCCTCGAAGTATTTTGCTCCGAGTGTTTCCGTAATATGGGCGAGCACCAAATGGTCATCGGCTGGTAATTTTCGTAATAGCGCTTCGCGTGCCAGCAAATCATCAAGACTGATCGGTCGATTCTCGTAATCCGCTAAGGTATCACCAACGACACGAATATCGGTGCGTAAATCTGCAGAGTAGTCCCCTTCTTCTTCAAGGCGATCAAATTGAGCACGCGCGGCACCTAGCTCACCAATTTTAATGAGAAGATAGACATGTGCGAGCATCAGAGGCGGTCGCGAACGAATATAGGCCGGCGTCAGCTTCGAAAGGCCCCGCTCAACGACACTTTGTAATCCCTGCGGAATCAATCGCCAGCCACCAGCATCAATGAGAATATCGCCAAGAAACTCGTTATTATCCGTAAAAATAGCGTGGTTGATTGCTTCTGTGGTCATCCCCTTTTCAGCAAACCACCGCGCTAAACTTTGTTGCAAGCTTCGAAACTTTGCAGGATCCGATCTTTCCAACCGATCACGCAAATACTCTGCAAAAAGCTGATGGTATCGATAGTCGCGCCGGTTCGCCGACATCGGGCTTAAAAACACTCCCTGTTGCTCTAGCCCTTCGAGAACTAACCAACCATCCTCCCGGTCACATAGCAGGTTTACGAGATCACCATCCAGCCGATCGAGCAGAGACGTTCTTATGACAATATCCCGCGTTTCTTCCGGCAGGCCCATTAAAACCTGATCAGATAAATAACGCGCTAAATCGGCGCTGGAACCGCTATATTGTTCGATGACAGTTTTCTGATCGCCACCACGCTTTAAGGAAAGTGAGGCCAATTGAACAGCAATAGGCCACCCTTCAGTTCGAGCAAGAATTTTCTCAATGCCAGCCTTTTCAAGCGGTTCGTCCATACTTGTCAGAAGGGTCTCCGCTTCCTGCTCAGAAAATTTCAATTCCCGCGCCGTAATCTCGAGAAGTTGTTCCTCAGCCGCAAGGACTGATTGCCCGAGACTGGGATTATCACGTGACGCAAAAACGAAGTGACAATTTGGCGGTGCCAATCTGATCAGCGAATTCAAAAATTCACAAACTTGCGGACTCTCCGCATGATGAAGATCATCCAAAATTAATAGAAATGGCTGATCATTTGCGCCTAATTCATTGATGATAGCGGAAAGCGCTGCCCGTGGCGGCAGGTCACCTGATATCGGCTTACGTTTTTTTTGAGTTTCGGCCTCTCTAATTGCGACCGATAGACATTTGACGAAGCGCTTTAGATCGCGGTCATCTCGCTCCAGCGTTAACCATGCAATGCGCATTGAATTATCATCAAGGCGCTCGCGCCATTGCGCTAACAGGCTCGTCTTGCCGTAGCCTGCCGGTGCATGAATCAAGGTTAAACGATGCGCGAAAACACGATCAAGAACCGAGAGTAAGTGCGCACGTTGTATTTGGCCTCCGATCCATATTGGCGGATCAAACTTGGCGGCAATTACGTCCTGCATGCGCAGCGTGCCCTCACTGTTACCGTTACATAACTCCCCTAAAAAATTAGGTTACGGATTTATGACAGCTCTGGCAACCGGATATAGCCCCCCGCACAGCGTTGATTACCCGCTTGCCCAATAGGTTTACCCATTCGCACCGCACAGCACCCGTTTCCCACATTGCACGGGTTTCGGCCTGTCTCTACGACTTAAATAGACCATAAATAAAACAAGGGGCTTTGAGCGTGCGCATTGGTATTGACGTCGGGGGAACAAATACCGACGCTGTTTTAATTGATGGTTCGCATGTTCTTGCCTCCGTAAAACAGCCAACAACAAAGAATATCAGCGCAGGCATAATCGATGCCATTCATGCGGTATTGGAGAGCGCGAATGTTTCGCCCAATGCCATCCGTGCGGTAATGATTGGCACGACGCATTTTACAAACGCCTTGGTCGAATCCGCTCGTCTGGATAAAGTCGCCGTTATTCGCCTTGCCAGCCCTTCTGGTGACGCACTGCCGCCAATGATGGCTTGGCCAGAGAAATTAACGCGCCAGATCGGTCAGAACTATTTTCTTTTACCCGGTGGGTATGAATTCGATGGCCGCGAGATTTCTTCTTTTGATGAAAACAAGTTGCGGGATGTCTCGCGTCATTGCAAAGCGTTAGGCATAAAAAGTTTCGCGATTAGTTGCGCATTCGCGCCGATGAATCCGGCGATGGAATTGCACGCCGCCAAAATACTGCGCGAAGAGCATCCAGACGCTTCTATTAGTCTTTCTCATGAAATTGGTCGCCTCGGCATCGTTGAACGTGAAAACGGTGTCATCCTGAATGCTGCGCTCGCGACATTGGCTCAGCATGTTATCGCATCTTTCAAGCATGCCCTTAACCAGCTTGGACTAAGTGCCCCCCTATTCATATCGCAAAATGATGGAACGCTAATTTCATCCATGCAAGCCGTCCGCTATCCCGTCATGACCATCGGGTCGGGGCCAACGAATAGTATGCGCGGCGCTGCTTTTTTGACTGGTATTCGTGACGGCATCGTTATGGATGTGGGCGGCACCACATGCGATATTGGTGTGTTGTCAAACGGCATGCCGCGCGAGTCTTCCATCGCAGACGATATAAGTGGCATACGTACTAACTTTAGAATGCCGGACATATTGGCAATTGGGCTTGGTGGCGGCACGAGAATTCATCTCAATCCAGACAAATATTTAGCCGAAGAGATTTCTTCCGAGGATTTTCAGATTGGACCGGATTCTGTCGGCTACCAAATCACAAAAGAAAGTTATTTGTTTGGCGGGAAGGCCCTAACCGCAAGCGATATTGCCGTAATGGCTGGAAAAGTGAGTTTTGGTGATCCGACCAACGCCCCAAAATTGAGCGCCAATGTAAAAGATACGATCTGGCAATGCATCCAGTCGATGTTGGAAGATGGTGTCGACCGAATGAAAACATCTTCCGGTGACACCTCGATCATTGCAGTCGGCGGCGGTCACTTCTTTATAAGCGATACGATCAAAGGTGCGTCAAAGGTCGTACGGCCCGAGCACGCTTCAGTCGCCAATGCCGTTGGCGCGGCGATCGCTCAAGTTGGTGCTCAAATCGACAAAATTATTGATTATGACAAAGTTCCTCGCGACACAGCGCTTGCCGGATTGCGCAAGGCTGTCTCATCGCGCGTCGTTGCTGCCGGTGCCATGCGCGACACAATTGAAATCGTAGAAATTGACGAAGTCGCGCTTAGCTATCTTCCGGGACGTGCTGCGCAAGTGAGAATGAAAGCAGTAGGCGATCTCGCTGATTTAAATGCGACTGCCGATATATCAGATCACTCATTCCGAAAGGCTAGCCATGCGCATTGAGCGATCCATGCTTGCTGATCTCGCCCGTGGTGCCGCCTTTCTTGGGTCCGGCGGCGGCGGCGACCCCTATTATAGCCTTCTTCTCGCAGAGGCCGCCATCGAACGGGTTGGTAGTTTTGAGCTTATATCGTTGGATGAATTGCCCGACGGAGCGCTCGTCGCGCCATGTGGATGGATCGGTGCCCCAACGGTATCTGTCGAAAAGCTTCCGAATGGAAAAGAAACCGTATCCGGCCTGAAACGCCTGGAAAAAATAGTCGGGCAGAAAATAGATGCGGTCCTGCCGATTGAGATTGGTGGCGGCAATGGACTTGCGCCCCTAATCGCAGCAGCGGAACTAGGTGTCCCCATCGTCGACTGCGACGGAATGGGACGCGCTTTTCCGGAATCTCAAATGACAATATTCAATATTCGGAATTTGTCGGCTTGCCCGTCGGTTATTACGGCTGCTTGCGGGTCTCTCGCCGTTCTGGAGACAGACAATAACCTCACACATGAGCGCGCGGCACGAAATCTTTCGGTTGCACTGGGTGGGATTGCTCACATGGTTGAATACCCGTTGACTGGAGCGGAAGCAAAAGCAAACGCCATCCCTGGCAGCGTTAGCGCCGCCCTTGCGACTGGTGCTGCAATTCGCGAAGCACATGAGCGCGGTGCCGACCCCTTTGCAGCATTAAATGAGGCGTTACGACAAACAGGACTTTACCCTTACGCCATTACGTTGTTCGATGGAAAGATCACGGATCTACAACGGGAAACTCGGGGAGGTTTTTCGGTTGGCAAGGTCGTTATTGATGGGTTTGGGGCAAACGACCAAATGGAAATCGATTTCCAGAATGAGAACCTTATCGCTAAACGTAACGGCGAAATTTGTGCGGTAACCCCTGACTTAATCACAGTTATGGACCGCGAAACGGCTGATACAATCACAACCGAGAAGTTGAAATATGGGCAGCGTGTCAAAGTTGTTGGAGCCGCTGCACCAGCCATGTTGCGCGAAGAAAAAGCCCTTACATTCGTCGGACCGAATGCCTTCGGACTTGAGACAGCGTTCGAACCGATCGAACAACTGAACCCTAAGGACACTTCATGAGCGAACGCCCGTCGAATGACGCCTATGCCAGTACCGCGCTGCCGGAAAATATGACTGTACCGGGATGGCGGGTCGCTCTTATTATCATGAGCTTCACCTTCTCCCTGCCAGGCTTTTTAAACGGCGCACAAATTGGATTGGCACTTGGGTTTCATCAAGCAATTCTTGTCTCCATTCTGGCAGGGCTAGCGTTGTGTGGCGGTGCAATTCTAACAGCGCTGATTAGTGTACGTACTCGACTAACAACCTATTTGTTGGTGCAGCATTCGTTTGGGATAAAAGGTGCCGCGCTCGTCAATATTGTTATCGCAATCATTCACTATTGCTGGTTTGGGGTGAATGTATCCTTTTTCGGCAATGCCATGGTAGCTGCCGCAAACGAAGGTTATGGCATCCCGGGCGACTTCGGCATATTTGTGATTATCGGCAGTATTCTGATTACTTTTTCAACAATTTACGGTTTTCGCACGCTCGACCGGTTGGCTATGGTCGCGGTCCCATTGGTTGGCGTTATTTTGCTAACTGTTTGCTTTAAATTATTGAATACTAACCCCGTAAACCTTGCACCATCTGAAACGCCACCTGTTTCAATGAGCTTCGGCATTGCTCTCTCGTCGTTGATTGGCGGCAATATGCTAACCGTTGCGGCGATGCCCGATTTATCGCGCTTCATACGCACACAGCGTGGCGCGATTATAGGTATGGCCCTCTCCTTCCCGGTTGCTGCGCCGTTATTAATGGTCGTTTCCGCACTAATCGCTCTGGCTAGTGGCGAAACTGACATCATGAAATTGGTTGCGGGGCTTGGTTTCGGCGCGCCAGCATTGGCAATGTTGCTGCTTTCCGTTTGGACGATTAATGCGCTCAACCTCTACTCCGCCAGTCTTTCAATGTCTGCCACCTTTCCGAAAATTCGCGGCTCAGTCTTCACGATTACCGGCGGCGCTATTGGCTGTAGCTTTGCTCTAATGGGCATCATCGAATCCTTTATTCCCTTCCTGGTAACACTCGGCCTGATTATACCGCCCATAGCCGCAATTTACGTCATTGACGGATTTACGCCCTCACGCCGAAAAATAATGGAAGCGGGCACGCCGCCTTCATTCCGGTGGCTGGCGATTGCCGTTTGGCTGGGGTCTTTGGCCGTAACTATGCCAGCGACAGCGGCCGGCATGACCTTAACGACCGTACCGGCACTGGATGCAGCCATCCTCGCCGCAACTCTATATCTCGTACTCTTACGGATGATGCCTAAACACACGAGATCACCCAGATTGTCTAATCAGGAAGAACAAACCAGCTGATAGATATAAGAATAAAGGGAAAGGTAAAATTATGTTGTCTGTAACCAAACGACTATTTCTTGGCGTCAGCATAGCCGCCACAGCGGCCTGCCTCCTCCCCGCATTAGCCTTTGCAGAAATGCGTAATTCCGAAACATCTGCTACGACCACGAACGCATATGTCATGCCCGAAACTGAAGTGTGGGATATGGAAACGGCTCATGGCGATAAGTACCGTTTATATGTCTCTCGTCCAGAGGGCGACGCGCCAGATGGTGGATATCCGGTTTTATATGTCCTTGATGGGAATGCGATGTTCGCCGGCTTTGCGGAAGCGCGTCGGATACAAAGTGTGTATAATAGCGGCCTAGACAAAATGATCGTCGTCGCGATTGGCTACCCCAATAACGAACTTTATGACGGACGCCGGATGGACGACTTCACACCATCCATCAAAAACCCTGAGCTAAAGGCTCTTTACAAGGATTATGCTTCTGGTGGCCGTGACGACTTTTTGAAATTTTTACTCGAACAAGTTCGGCCCGAAATTGCCAACCGATATCCCGTAAATGAAGATCGGCAATCTTTATTCGGTCATTCGCTTGGCGGGCTTTTCGCCCTTCATGTCTTGTATTCTAATCCGGGCGCTTTCCATTCCATTATCGCAGCCAGTCCGACTATTTGGTGGGACGACCAATTTATATTGGCGGAAGAGCGCGCCTATGCGGAGCGTATAAAGAAAAACCGTCTGCTCGGCGCCGCCAGTCGCGTTTTCATATATACGGGCGAACTGGAAGAAACACCGGTCACTGTTTCAGATAGCATTGCTCTTGGAAAACGGCTCGAAACCTTATCCGCCTACGGATTGCGTAGCGAATACGAAATTCTTGACGGAGAAACCCATATTACGGTCCCGAGCCGCGCAGTAACGAAAACGCTCCGCGCGGCAATGCAATGGCCCTAAACCTTATTCGGATTCATTAAACTGTTCGATTTTTCCGTGAACCGGACGTCCTTTAAATAGCGTCAGAATGACATTCGCCTCGGAAATATCGGCGGCTGGCATCTCAAAAATATCCGAATCTAGGACAATCAGATCTGCGCTTTTTCCTGGCGCTATAGATCCAGTAATTTTATCAAGATTGTTCGCATAGGCCACATTCAGGGTGTGCGCTTCGATCGCCTGCTCCAATGTAATAGCCTGTTCAGCCAAAAGCGGGCCGGAGTCTGGATCATCGAAATTCGTGCGCGTGACCGCAACCTCTAATCCCAGTAATGGATCTGCTGTTGCCACCGGCCAGTCTCCACCGAACGCAATCATTCCGCCATAATTTAGGACGCCTTTTGACGGATAGATATATTCTGATCGGATTGGCCCGATAGCCTGTTTCGTCAGATCCATGTATGGATAATTACTCGCCCATGTTGGTTGGAAAACGGCAATCGCTCCGATTGGTCCAAACCGCTCCTGATCCGCCGGATCGATAACATTTAAATGGGAAATCAGTGGACGATCTATCGCACCAGTTTCTGATTTCGCATAGTCAAACGCATCGAGCGCGACCCGAACGCCGCGATCACCAATCGCGTGCACATGCGACTGAATTCCGCTTTCCTGCAAGTTTGCCACAGCTTTGGAAAGGACCTCTGGTTCAATCTGAACCTCTCCGCGGATATCACCTGCGCCCTCATACGGTTCGATCATTGCTGCGGTACGCTGGGGTATAACACCATCCAAATAAAATTTAACACTATCTGCCTGAAGCCCCCACGATTTCGCGCCGGCGACGGCCTCAAGGATTACGGGAATTTGTTCCAACTCTTGCGCATTATCCCACTTAAAGGCGAGGGACACATGAGCAGTTAAATCGCCGCGATCTATAACCTCTTTATAGGCTGAAAGCGTCTTACTGTTTCCATCGACATCGAGGTCTATACCGGCATCATGCCATGAGGTAATACCCAAACTATTGAACATATTCGCAACATAGAGAATGGAATCTTGCATCTCTTTGTCACTTGGTTCGGGCACCATATGCCCGACTAATTTCATTGCCGATTCTTGCAACCCGCCTACTGGCTCTCCAGTTTCTTGATCGCGGTCTATGATGCCGTTTTCAGGGTCCGGTGTATCCTTATCGATACCCGCAACCTCAAGCGCTTTAGAATTAACCCAATAAGTGTGCCCACCCGCAGATTCAAATATCAGTACACGATCTGTTGAAATCTGGTCGAGAATCTCTTTGTTCGGAACGCCATTAGGTGGAAACAGCGAATCTTCCCAACCAACACCATAAACCGTTTCATCTCCCGGACTATCCGCAACGCAGCCAGTAATAATCTCCTGGTAGTCCTCAATACTTTCGCCTTTATGCAAAGAACAACGTGAAAAGGCGATTCCGCCAAAAACCGGATGCACATGTGAATCGCCAAATGCCGGCATTAAAAGCCGCCCTTGCAGGTCTACGATCTGCGTTTCGTCATTCAGTGTTTTTTCAACCGCAGCCATATCGCCGACGGCGATAATTTTTCCGTCAGCGATCGCGACAGCATCCGCCCAAGGCTGGCTTTCTTCAACCGTATATACTTTTGCGTTTTTGAATATTATTTCGGCGTCACCAGCTGTCTCGCTGCCGTTTGAGCACGCGCTGGCAAATATAGCGATCATTATCGCGCTCACGCGTGATATCGAAGATGTTTTATTAAAAGACACAGACATTATTATTCCTTTTTGCCCGCCAAGGCGGAGACGCAAAATATACACACGCCTCCGTCCCCAGAGAGGGACTTTTAAAATTTGCGCGTGATCGACCCCATAACCGTTCGGTCTTTTGCAGCAATGCAGTAACCGTCAGGGGGCGAAGCAAGCTCGCATAGTGCGAAATACTTTTTGTTGAATAGATTGCTCGCGTTTACGGAAACTACCCAATCATCATAGCTGAACGAGACCAGCGCATCCACGAGCGTCGCAGATGGAGTAAGCAATGACTGCGTCGTATCAATCACGTCACCAATATAGCGAACGCCAGCTCCCGCGCGCAGTTCCCACGAACCGTTGAGATCAATATCCTTGGAAAGCCAGGCGGAAGCTAAATCCTGCGGAACACCGACAAGCCGATCACCGGCGGTTAGATACTGACTTGATGCCAAAACTTCGGCATCAGTGTAGCTATAAGCCGCCAACAGATCAAAAGCGCCCGGCATGCGTAATGACGCCTCAAGCTCAAAACCTTTCGACCCTACCGATCCGCCTTGCACGAAATTTTGAATATTGGTCGGATCCGCTGAAATATAGTTCGACTCTTCGATGTCAAACAATGACGCTGTGATGAGCGCACCATTTACGGGCTGCCATTTTATGCCAGCCTCGTATTGACGCGCAGTCCGTGGCACAAAGGGATTGCCGAAGAAGTCTCCGCCGGGAACCGGGAGGAAAGATTCGGAATAACTGAAATATGGTGACACGCCAAAGGCAAGGTCGGCGATAAATCCGCCGCGGAATGTCCACGCTGTTTGATCAAGTTCTTCAACGCCATTTCGCGTCGACGTCGCCTTATCTCGTCGGCCACCCAGAAGAATATGTAGCCGGTCAGCAATCGTCATTTGATTCTGAACGTAAACACCAAGTTGGGTGCTGCCATATTCTAAAAAGTTCGTCGCACCAAATGTAAAGTCTGCTCCATATACTGGATCATAAATGTTGATCGGTGGCGGGCTTCCGCCTTCCCAACAAGGCGGGAATGGGTATCCACTACAGGAAAACCCTTCATTTTTAACTTGGTCGAACCAAGTATAATCAACACCGACAAGGACGCTATTCTCGATTGCGCCGACATTGAACGAATACAAAATATTATTGTCTGTATTTACAACTTCGCTCTGCTCACGATTTACATAAAATTCGCGGCGTAAGAACGTTTCTTCGGGATCAGCAAAAAGACTTACAGCTGCTACAAATCCGCCATCAGCTGTATCACTATAGATTTCCCGATAATCCGTATTCATGTTGCTGTAACGCGTGCGGCTATTGAATGAAAGATTATCCGTAAGCTGTTGATTTATCAGGAGCGAAGTCGACCAGAACTCCGTATCCATTCCATTAAATCCTGGCTCTCCCTGATAAAAATTGAAATCAACCTTCTCGTCCTCATTAGGCGCAAGCAATGATTTTGATAAAGGAAGATAGCCAAGCGATCCGTTCGCATCTTTTTGGTATAACGCGATAAAAGTGATTTCAGTGTCTTCGCTTGGCGACCATGTCACTGATGGATTGAGAAACTTCCGATCATCGGGCGTGCCCCACTGTGTTTCACCATCGCGCCAAAGCCCAACTAGGCGGCCAGCAAAATCACCGACAAGCGGCCCGGTTATATCTCCCTGAACTTGAATACGCTGATCCGTCCCGGCAACAACGCCAAGTTCGCCGCCAAATTCATATTGAGGCTTTTTGCTAACACCATTGAGGACCCCGCCAGGGCCGTTAGCACCATAAAGCACTGATGACGGCCCACGAAGAACTTCTGCGCTCTGGAGTGAATAGGCCTCGAGACGCGCGCCATAGATAAAATCGGGCATGCGTTTCAAGCCATCGACATATTGCTGGGAGTCAAAACCGCGAGCGGTGACGAAATCACCGCGCGAGTCGATGCTGTTACTTGCGCCAACACCAGCGCTGTAGCGGAAAATATCCTGAAAATCGATTGCGGCTCGATCCCGGAATTCCTCCGCGGAAATCACACTAATCGATTGCGGAATCTCCGTAATCGGCGTTTCAGATTTCGTACCAACAAAAGCGCGCTCCCCTTGAACAATGATGACATCATCTTCAAGCGCTTCCGGGCCGCGATCCTGCGCGTGTGCGAGGCCAGCGAAGGCAACCGCGCATACCGATGACATCAGTACGGAAACCCCTTTTCGTTTTGAAACTACGGATTTTTTTAGGTTGGTTCTGACCATGGATGAGCCCCTCATTTGTATTTACTGGTCCTGCGTCGCCAAAAACTTCAGGTAAAATTCAAACTGACATCCCTTTTGCCACTAATATACAATCAAGACTCTGCGCCAAGGACGATGCGTGATTCAGGGTAAAGCCCGCGAAAGGCGGGTAACAATGATTGTCACCAAATTAAGCTTCGACGAATTGTCAGTTACGGCACAATTTATTGAGATTATAAACTCTATCTTTGGGCCATTTGAATTACCCGGATGGACGCCACCTTACCCGCCATGTAAGTTGCGTATGAGGCGCGATAATTTGAGCATAGAGCAATGATGCGTAAACACATGCGCTCCGGCCAATTGCACCGCCGCCAATTTCTGGGCGGTAGCATGGCGCTCGCGCTCACCCACCCCGCCCTTGCTTCGAATACCAATCTTGACCTCGCCCTTGTGGGTGGAAACTTCTGGACTGGTAATCCGCTATTTCCTGCAACCGACGCGATCGGCATTATCGGTGACCGCATCGCCGCCGTCGGCGGGGATGCCGTCCGAAAGCTAACGTCTCGCAAGACACAAATCATTGATATAGACGGTGCGTTTGGCATGCCCGCCTTTATCGATAATCACACTCATTTCTTGAAAGCCGCATTGGCAATTTCTCAGCCTGATCTTTTGAATGTCAGTGGACCGGCAGATTTTATCGCGCGAATTGGCGAAACCGCACGCTCGCATCCCGGTCGATGGATTACAGGGCAAAGTTGGGACGAGCAACGGATGGGGGGTGAGTTACCCTCACGGCATTGGATCGATTCCGTAACGCCCGAAACGCCGGTTGCTGTTCCGCGTACCGATCTTCACCTCTTGCTCCTAAATTCGCTCGCGCTACGTCTTGCGGGAATTACTCGTGACACCCCGGATCCAGATGGTGGCGTTATTGATCGCGACGAACATGGCGAACCTACGGGTATTTTGCGTGACAATGCCAAAACATTGGTCGAGCGCGTGATCCCAAAACCTTCTGCGGAACACGAAGAATCTGCTCTCAGAAGCGCAATTGATTTGTGCCACGCAAATGGTGTGGCTCAAGTCCATATTCCGGAAATTGATTGGCGTGCTCATGAAGCGTTGCGGCGGAGCCCTGTTGCGCGTGACAAGGGGCTGCGATTTTATTCAATGGTTCCGTTAGAAGATTGGCAAAAAATCGCAGAAACAGTCACCGAAGAAGGCAAAGGCGACCTTTGGGTACGGTGGGGCGGAGTCAAAGGATTAGCTGATGGATCTTTGGGGTCCCGAACCGCCCTTTTTTATGATCACTACACCGATGATATGAAAACTTCGGGTGTTCGCGTCATACCGCATGATGAACTCGAAGCGGCCGTCTTAGCAGCTGATAAAGCGGGATTACACGTAAGCGTACATGCGATTGGAGATCTAGCGAATGATGATGTCTTGGACATTTTCCAATCCGTTGAAAAACAGAATGGACAGCGCGACAGACGTTTCAGGATTGAACACGCACAACACATTCGACCGAACTCAATTCCCCGCTTTGCCCAACAGGGCGTAATCGCCTCTGTTCAACCATATCACGCAATAGATGATGGTCGGTGGGCGGTGCACCGGATCGGCGAAGACCGCTTGCACGGTACCTATGCCTTTGGCGCGCTAATTCGTAGTGGAGCGCATGTCACCTTTGGCTCCGATTGGCCGGTTGCGCCAATGAATCCGCTCATGGGTATTCACGCTGCAATCGCTCGCCAGACCATTGACGGCGCTAATCCCGAAGGGTGGCTACCCGACGAAAAAGTCACCACAGAACAAGCGATGACGGCCTACACGCTCGAGAATGCCTATGCCGGGTTTCAAGAGAAAATTACCGGGCAGCTAACGCCGGGCTTCCTCGCTGATATCACCATTATGGACAGAGACATTACGTCCGTATCGGTACGTGACATTCCCAAAACCGAAATCATGAAAACAATTGTTGGCGGCAAAATCCGCTACGGGACATGAATAGCTGCATCTGCTGCCATTCAATTTCAGGGTTTTTCTAGGATTGGTGCGGACGGCGGGACTTGAACCCGCATGAGCGTAGCTCGACAGATTTTAAGTCTGTTGTGTATACCAATTCCACCACGTCCGCGTTCGGGCCAATAAACATAGGCCCGCACTATATGGCAACTAAAAATACGGCTGCCATATATGCCAGAGCTATTTAACTGGCGATTTCTTTCATTGAAACCGAAATATCGCCCAACTTAGAGGCATCGACCGATGCCTCTTGGCCGATGAGCTTTTTCCCCATCATGAATTCCGGTGCCGCGTTAACGGCCTCAACGGCGCGAATCACCCCTTTTCGAAGGTGAAAAACCGCAAATTTTTTGCTCGCAGGATCGCCCCGCGTCACGATTTCATCGCAGTCTAGGGTAAGGCCCGCGATCTGGATTTTCAGATCAAATTGATCAGACCAGAACCACGGTATTTCTGGTGCCGGTGCGGGACGTCCGCAAAGCACAGCGGCGACGCGCCGTGATTGCTCAAGCGCATTGGGCACACTTTCGAGACGAAACGTGCAATCATAATGCGGCACCGGGCGATAAGACACGTCGCCTATAGCGAAAATCGACGGGTCGGAACTACGGGCATCTATGTCCACAATTATTCCATTCCCGCACTCAAGCCCCGCATCGCGCGCAATAGCATCATTTGGCACAACACCGATGCCGACTACAGCGATATCACAATCGATCTTTGAGCCGTCCTTTAACTCGAGCGCATTGACGCTGCCGTCGCCTGCGAATTTTTCGACTTCCTTATCGAATAGGAATTTGACACCTTGCGCCCGATGGTAATCCTCTAAGAAGCTCGCGATCGGTTCACTCGCAACACGGGCCAAAGAACGGGATTCGCGTTCAATCACGGTTGCCTTAATGCCGGCTTTTCGCAAGGACGCGGCAACTTCAAGACCGATATATCCAGCGCCGATCAAAGCAGCCTGCCCGCCGGGCGATATCGCATTTTTCAGCGCTTCCGCATCTTCCACGGTCCGCAAGCTATATACGTTCTTTAGGTTTTCGCCTTCGGCCCCCGTCCAGCGCGGGCATGCACCTGTCGCGATTACCAGAACATCATAATCGACATTGCTACCGTCGCTCACCGCCACCGTTTTGTTGTCGCGGTCAATCGCATTCGCCGAGACGCCTAATTTCAGCGTAACATTATTATCCGCATACCACTCATTTGGGCGAAGGGATAATGTCTCGATATCGGTCTCACCAGATAACCACGCCTTGGACAAGGGCGGACGTTGATACGGTGCCGCACTTTCATCACCAATCAGCGTAATCGCGTCCTCAAATCCAAATTGACGGAGAAAGGCCGCCACAGACCCGCCAGCATGACCGGCACCAATTATTACAACTTTCGAGGATGGCTCTAACAGACCTGACATAAAACTTCCCAGTCGCTGAAATTTATCGGCAAAGGGATAGTTAAACGACCGCCAGACAGCAAGCGCTATGGTCGCATTTGCTGCAACACATCAATTAAATAGGTATTTTTCGCAAAGTTACTAGAAAATTCCGGGTAAATTCAGTGACTTCTCACGCGCACAGGCGATTGCATCGCCATAGCCCGCGTCAGCATGCCTCATAACGCCAGTCGCTGGATCGTTCCAAAGAACCCGCTTCAAACGCCTTGCCGCGTCCTCAGTTCCATCAGCAACAATGACCATTCCGGCATGCTGCGAGAAGCCCATACCAACCCCTCCCCCATGATGTAATGACACCCAAGTCGCGCCCGATGCCGTATTCAAAAGCGCGTTCAGCAGCGGCCAATCTGAAACCGCATCGGAGCCGTCCTGCATTGCCTCCGTCTCGCGGTTCGGACTTGCAACAGACCCACTATCGAGGTGATCCCGGCCAATAACGACCGGCGCATTCAACTCTCCGCTGGCGACCATTTCATTAAACGCTAATCCAAGCCGGTCACGATCGCCGAGTCCAACCCAGCAAATTCGCGCAGGCAAACCCTGAAATGCGATACGCTCACGGGCCATATCGAGCCAATTATGAAGGTGTTTATTATCCGGCAGCAATTCTTTGACCTTTTCATCCGTACGGTAAATATCTTCTGGATCTCCCGACAGCGCTGCCCAACGGAAAGGGCCTACGCCGCGGCAGAACTGAGGACGGATATAGGCCGGAACAAAACCCGGAAAATCAAACGCGTTCTCTAGCCCCTCTTCAAATGCCATCTGGCGGATATTATTACCGTAGTCGAATGTGGGAATGCCGCGCTCGGCAAAAGCTAACATCGCCTCGACTTGTCTTCGCATGGATTCTTTTGCGGCATTCGCGACAAGCGCCGGTTCTTTTTCGCGTTTCTCACGCCATTCACTCATGCTCCAACCGATTGGCAAATATCCATTTACCGGATCGTGTGCGGATGTTTGATCGGTCACCAAGTCAGGCCGGATATTCCTGCGGACCAATTCAGGAAAAATATCTGCCGCATTGGCACAAAGCCCAACTGACTTCGCCTCCCCCGCGGCGGTCCATTTTTCAATCATAGCAAGCGCATCGTCCAGGTTGTCCGCCCGCTCATCGAGATAACGCGTGCGCAATCGGAAATCGATACTATCTGGATTGCACTCAACCGCCAGACAGCAAGCCCCCGCCATAACGGCCGCCAATGGTTGCGCACCGCCCATTCCCCCTAGACCACCGGTCAACACCCAGCGCCCCTTCAAATCACCATTATAATGTTGCCGTCCCGCTTCTACAAAGGTTTCATATGTACCCTGAACGATGCCTTGGGTCCCGATATAGATCCATGACCCCGCAGTCATTTGGCCGTACATCATCAGGCCTTTTTTATCGAGCTCATTGAATTTATCCCAATTTGCCCAATGGGGAACAAGGTTGGAATTTGCAATCAAAACACGCGGCGCGTCCTTGTGTGTTTGAAAAACACCAACGGGCTTTCCGGATTGAACCAATAATGTCTCGTCTTCACCAAGGCTCTTCAAACTACTGGCGATTGCATCAAAGTCTTGCCAACTTCTGGCGGCGCGACCGATACCACCATAGATCACTAATTCATCGGGATTTTCCGCAACCTCGCGGTCGAGATTATTATGCAGCATCCGATATGGGGCTTCGGTTGTCCAACTTCGGCAATTCAATTCAGGTCCGATCGGACTTTTAACGTCGCGCTTGTTTTTCAATCGATCAATCATTTGCCGTTTCCTCTAATGTCGTATGCCGAGCAATTTCATCAATTTGCCGAAGAATTTTCTCTAATATCGCGCGTAAGCTCGTCGCCTTTGTTGGATCAAACTCAAAAGGCGGTGCCTCGCTCGAAAGGTAACAAGATTGCGCAATTTCCATCTGGATGGCGTGCACGCCTGACTTTGGATTTCCATAATGGCGCGTTGTCCACCCGCCCTTAAATCGGCCATTCAATACAGAAGAAAATTGTTCTGACGCCGCGCAGATCTGTTCAACCGCACGCTCTAATGCAGCGCTGCATGTCGTCCCATTATTCGTGCCGATATTTAGGTCGGGAAGAACACCGTCAAATAGAAATGGAAGTGCTGACCGGATAGAATGACAGTCATAAACCACGGCAACACCGTGGATCGCTTTAACGCGATCTACTTCTTTGGCTAAGGCGTCATGATAAGCTGCGTGAAATTGCGCGCGACGCTTTTCGATTTGTTCGGGTGTAGGGTCTACTCTCCAAATAGGTTTATTCTCAAAGTCAATAATCGGCACAAGGCTAGTTGTATTTTGACCGGGATATAGGCTTTGCCCTGACGGATCTCGATTAGCATCAATTACATATCGATGAAAATTTGCGCGAACAATACTCGCGCGCTTGAACACGCCATCATATAGTTGATCGACATGCCAATCCGTATCCAATAATTGACGACCGTTTTCATTCAATTGCCCAATAATATCATCCGGCAAATATGTACCGCAATGGGGTTGGCCTAAAATGATAGGGCTTGTTCCCTGCTGAACGGTGACGGGGTTCATGACGAGCCTACGACCAACTCGACTGTATTGGCAGGATTGCTTAATACGTCGCCGTCAAGGACAAGCGATTTTAGCGATTCTATATCGTCATTCAGCATACGATCTTTATCGAGTTTGGGGCAGCGTTCACGAATTGCCCCAATAATCTCATTTAATTTTGGACTGGTTTTCAGCGGCGAACGTAATTCTACGCCCTGCGCGCCGGCCATGGCCTCAATCGCGACGATACGCGCTAGATTTTGCGTCATATCGCCGAGCCGCCTCGCGCCATGGCATGCCATAGAAACATGGTCTTCCTGATTGGCTGAAGTCGGCGTCGAATCCACAGACCGCGGGTTCGCCAGCGCTTTATTTTCACTCATCAAAGCGGCTGAAGTCACCTCGGCGATCATCAAACCTGAATTCAAACCCGGCGTCGGTGTCAGGAAGGCGGGCAATCCATAACTCAAGCTTGGATCTACCAATAACGATATACGCCGTTGAGAAATCGAACCCGCCTCAGATACTGCGATCGCAATTTGGTCTGCGGCAAATGCCACAGGCTCCGCATGGAAATTTCCGCCAGAGACAATGTTTCCGTCCCCAAGAACAAGAGGGTTATCCGTGACTGCATTTGCCTCTACTTCGAGTGTTCGTGCCGCTTGCCGTAAAAGATCCAAACACGCACCGACCACTTGCGGTTGGCAGCGTAGACAATATGGATCCTGTACCCTTTCATCACGCTCAGAATGGCTCGAAACAATTTCCGAGCCATCCAACAAAGACCGCAATCGCGCCGCCACCTCAATTTGACCGCGATGGCCACGCAACTGATGTATCTCATCATGAAAAGGTGCAGCAGTTCCCATCGCCGCATCAATTGAAAGCGCGCTGGTTGCGATTGAAGCCGTCACAGTTCGCCAAGCATCGAATAAACCAGCCAATGCCAACGCAGTCGATACTTGGGTACCGTTGATCATCGCGAGGCCTTCTTTCGCAGTCAACACGATCGGACGCACGCCAGCGTCATCCATTGCCTTTCTCGCGGGCACTCTATCGCCCCGATAAAACACCTCGCCCTCACCGATCAATGCTGCAGTCATATGCGCCAGCGGCGCGAGATCACCAGAAGCACCAACCGAACCTTGCGCGGGCACAACCGGCGTAATATCCGCGTTTATAAACGCCTCGATCAATTCGACGATTTCCCAACGAATCCCCGACGCACCACGACCGAGTGACAATAATTTCAGTGCCATGATTAATCGCGTCACATTGCGCGAAAGCGGCACACCAGTACCGGCGCTATGGGATAGAATCAGGTTTCGTTGCAGCGTTTCAATATCGTCAGCAGCGATCCGAACTGACGCGAGTTTCCCGAACCCGGTGTTCACTCCATAAATCGGCGCGTTACCCTGCGCGGTTTCCGCCACCCGCTGCGCTGCGCTTTCAATTCCCTCTTTTGACGCACGGTCCAGACGGAACGCAGCCCCCTCTCGATATAGCTTTTCGAGAACTGAAAGCGATGCTTTGCCGGGCTCCAGTAGGATCGCCATTTACCCTCCACCAATGAAACTGTGCTTGATATGTCTGCTCTTTAGTATATTATGTATGCACATATTAATCGAAGGTACAAGTGAAACAGACGATCCACGCAAAACAGGTGCTCACAAGTGACGGATGGGTAGAGAACCTGTCCGTATCTATCGATCCTGATGGCACGATCAGCGCTTTGCGACATGGCAGCCCCGAAGCAAGCGATGAAATTGTCGACGTGCTTCTGCCCGGTATGGCGAATGTTCACAGCCACTCCTTTCAGCGGGCAATGGCTGGACTGACCGAGCACCGTAGCGCCAGAAACAAAGATGATTTCTGGAGTTGGCGGGAGTTGATGTATCGGTTTCTGGCACACCTCAGCCCCGACGACATTCAATCTATCGCCGCGCAAGTCCAACTAGAATCGTTAGAGGCCGGGTTCACGTCGATCGGAGAGTTCCACTATCTGCACCATCAAATTGACGGAAAACCATATGCAGATATTTCTGAAATTTCCGCTCGGTTATTCGATGCAGCAAATCAAACTGGTATCGGCTTCACGCACCTTCCCGTTCTTTATATGCGCGGCGGTTTCGATGATCGTCCCCTAACGGAAGAGCAAGGCCGTTTTAGATGCAGCATTGATCAATTTTCGTCGCTATTTGAAAAATCCAAATCAGCCCTGACGGACCTACCGCAAGATTTCACCCTCGGCGTTGCGCCGCACTCGTTAAGAGCCGTCAACAAAGAAGCGCTAAGCAGCGCAATTGCTCTTTGCACCGACGGACCGGTCCATATCCACATCGCGGAACAAACAGCGGAGGTCGAAGACGCCAAGGAGGCATTGGGCGCGCGCCCTGTAGAGTGGCTGGCTAACAATGTAGTCTTGGATGACAAATGGTGCCTTGTTCACGCGACTCATATGAACGCAGACGAGATAAAATCGATCACGACGTCAAATGCATCCGTTGGTTTATGCCCTATAACAGAGGCAAATCTGGGTGACGGCATCTTCAGTGCGCCAGAGTTCATTCGCGCCGGCGGAAATTTTTGCGTTGGAAGCGACTCAAATATTCGTATTTCCTTGACGGAAGAATTACGGCTGTTGGAATACAGCCAACGGCTTCACAACAGACGACGAAACGTGCTCGCCGGGGTGAACGGGTCCTGCGGTCGGTTTTTGTACCAGCACGCGGCGCAGACAGGCGCAAGGGCGATCGGTCGAAATGCAGGGGAAATCGCGACGGGCTTCTTCGCGGACCTGATCTCGCTTAAAACCGGCGGGACTGAGCTCGAGGGATTGGTCGGCAATCAAATTTTAGACAGCTGGATTTTTGCCCATGATGATCGTTTCGTCGACAATGTCTGGTCCGCAGGCCGACATGTGGTACGTAATGGCAGACATAAAGATCGAGACACAATTCGCAATAATTTTCTTTCCGTCATTCAAAATCTTCGAAAATCCTTATGAACGTAATCAACCACCACTCAATCAGGAAGGCCATTCGTGAACGGATTGAGTCCGGGGAATGGCAACCGGGTACAATTATACCTGCCGAAGCCGATCTCGCCGCCGAATATGGCTGCTCTCGCACAACCGTAAATCGGGCCATGCAGAATCTCGCTGATGACGGCTTGATAGAACGCAAACGACGCGCGGGAACACGGGTTAAAGAAATTCCAACGCGCCAGACAACATTTAAAATCCCGATCGTTCGCCACGAGATAGAGGCAACGGGTGCCAGCTATCGGCCGCATATTTTATTGAAAGAGATAAAGCGTGCACCAGATCATATCACGGCGAAATTACACCTCGGTCAAGGCGAAAAACTATTCCATCTTGTAACGGCGCATTTGAGCGACCGCCGCGTATATGCGGTTGAAGATCGATGGGTGAACCTTGCCGCCGCACCCGAAATCATCAGTGCACCACTTGATGAGATCAGCGCTAATGAATGGCTCATCCGCAAAGTCCCCTATTCAAACGGCGATGTGGTCTTTTCCGCAAGCGCCGCTTCCAAAAGAGAGGCAGAGGCCTTTGAAATAGATATTGGTGCCGCGCTCTTTACGGTTGATCGCACGACTTGGCTTGATGACATTTTCATTACAACCATGACGCTCCGTTATCGCCCTGGTTATCAACTCAATGCGCGCCTGTAGCGAATGTTATCACATTCCTCCGCACAACAGGTTGTGCGCAAATAGGCATCATGAATGAATATGTCGACGTTCACTTAATTGAGAGCACTAATGCGTGCCTGTATCGGTTCACCTAAGCTGGAAATGCAAGACAAGTAAAATTGCTCATTCCAAACCGAGGGAACAATGGTGAACGCAGAACAGGAAGACTACTGGAATAATGATGGCGGAAATCGCTGGGTTGCGGATAATCAAGAACTCGACGAATTATTAGCGCCATTTAAAAAGCTAATCGTTGATAAACTGGATTTAAGTAGCGGCGATAATGTCATCGATATTGGGTGTGGGGCCGGAGACCTGAGCTTCGAAATCGCCGATATCGTTGGAGAGTCGGGAGCCGTTACCGGTGTAGATATTTCCGACCCGCTTATTGATCTCGCGCAGTCGCGCCGAGGAAATGACTACCCGCAAACGAATTTCGTCAAGGCCGACGCTGCTCAATGGCAGCCGCAAACTCCCGCAGACGCAATCGCATCGCGGTTCGGTGTTATGTTTTTTGATGACCCTGTCGCTAGCTTTCGCAATATAAATGCCGCTACGAAACCGAAAGGCAAACTCAGTTTCGTTTGCTGGCAATCAATGATGGAAAATGAATGGATTGCGGGCCCCGTGGCAGCCATTATTAGCCGCCTTCAAAAAGCACCACCACCAACAGACCCATTTGCACCCGGCCCTTTTGCTCTTGCGGATAAAGACCGCGTTCGAAATATACTAACAGAATCAGGCTGGACCAATATCGAAATCGATCCGTGGCAAGACCAGTTGACCATACCGGGGTCGACAGCCGAGAAATCTGCAGATTTCATATCGCGCAATGGGCCCGCCCGAAAGCTGGCAGAAATGCTTGAAGCTGACATGGACGTCGTAGACAGTATCGTCAAAGAAGTGTTGCAGTCCCGCGCCGATGATCAGGGTACCGTTAAATTGGGCGGGGCCGCATGGATCGTAAGCGCTACTAAAGCCTAGGCCCAGACGGTCGGGATAAAATAAATATCCCGACTACTAAAAGCACAATCGCTTGTATCGACAAAACAAAGGCCGGCACCTTTAGCCATACAGATAGAGCGACAACTGCAGCCATCGAGACTAACGCCCAGAACTTGGCGCGAACACTAATCGCGCCATGTTCACGCCAATCATTGATGAGCGGCCCAAACACCGCGTGATCGATCAACCATTGATGCATGCGTGGCGACGAACGCGCGAAAGCGAACGCAGCGACAAGCAAAAACGGTGTTGTCGGCAAAAGCGGCAAAGCCGCGCCAGCGATTGCCGCGCCGAATGCCAAAATACCAACCGAAAACCAGAAACCGCGTTTCATTCTATCGCCTGAATGAAAGGAAAAATTGGAGCGGGTAGCGGGAATCGAACCCGCATATTCAGCTTGGAAGGCTGCTGCACTACCATTGTGCTATACCCGCGTTATCCAAGAGCCGCCCTAGATAACAAAAATCTCGGCTGGTGCAAGGCCAGATTTGCCTACTCTTGTTCCGATTTTCGCGGCCGCGCGTATTTTGGCGATGGAATATCGAAAATTATCGCGGCGCCGCGAATGGCAAAGGTCGCAAGCGAGGCGATTACCACCCCGTAATTGGTCGCCACGCCCACCGCCAATAGCCCGACATAGACCCCCGCCCCGATCAGCGCGGCTGTGGCATAGATATCCTGCTTGAGGATCAAAGGCGGCTCGTTAAGCAAGACATCCCTGACGACACCACCGAAGGTGGCCGTGACCGCCCCCATGAAAATAGCGATAACCGCAGGAGCCTCCACCGCTAATGCCGCTTGCGCACCGAGGACCGAAAACACCGCAAGTCCTGCCGCGTCCGCCCATATCAGCGCCTTAAGCCGCGAGTCGATCAAAGGTTGCGCGAGTATCGCTATGGCGGCACCTGCAAGGCAGATAAAGACTGCCGAGGGGCTGACGATCCACCAAACCGGGAATGAACCCAGCATGACGTCACGGATCGTGCCGCCGCCGACGCCGGTGACGAATGCGATCATCGACACGCCAAAAATGTCCATATCATTGCGCAGGGCCGTGAGCGCGCCCGAAATAGCGAACACGAACAACCCTATTGTCGTTAGCGCATTGAAAAGCTGAACCGTCTCCATAATTCAGCTTAGCGACGATTCATATGATTGCGGCAAGAGATATAATTTAGTGAGATTTCATGATTTTCGCGCAAAATATGTTGATCGGTCAAGCCGATAAATGGCGCAGTTTTCAGTTTCAAATTTCCGCAATTCTACGAATGTGAATCCGAGCCGCTCGTAAAACCGTTTGGCTCGGTGATTTCTATCTAAGGGATCGATTAAAATCTCATGCACTATCGGACTTTCGAAACAACGGTCGAGGGCGAGCGTCATCATTTGACTGCCATAACCGCGACCAAGGTTTGATGCCTCTCCAATCCAGATATCGATGGCGCGGTAACCCGGCCCGACCTTGCCCCAATATTGGCTAGGCTCTTTCGACGGATCGATAATATCAATGACACCTATGGGGGTGCCATCTTTTTCCGCGATCAGGATTTCACCCCAATTCTCCATTCGCGGTATTTCACGTTCCCAATCATACCAAGCATCACCACCATACACCGCCCGAACATGTTCATGCGTGTCCCACTTTTTCAGTAGCGGAACATCATCACGAACAGCCGGGCGAAGGCGCATATTGATATCTCAGCTTATAGGGATCTCGCGATCAGAAGCTTCATGATCTCGTTCGTACCGCCATAAATCCGCTGCACGCGCGCATCGGCATACATCCGGCTGATCGGATATTCATCCATATATCCATACCCGCCGAACAGTTGGAGGCACTCATCGATGATTTCGTTTTCAAGATCAGAGATTAGCATTTTCGACATGGATGCCGTCACCGCATCAAGCTTGCCTTCGATCAATTGTCCTGTGCAATAGTCGACAAAAACCCGCGCCATCGTCGCTTTCGCCTTACATTCAGCCAGTTTAAACTGCGTATTTTGAAACGACATGACCGGACGCCCAAAGGCTTCGCGTTCTTTGGTATAATCAATCGTTAGCTGGATCGCGCGCTCGATACCGGCCATGCCCTGCACGGCAATTTGGTGGCGTTCTTGCGGTAGTTGCTCCATCAGCTGAAAGAATCCTTGACCTTCTTCAGTGCCAAGAAGGTTTTCGGTAGGAATTTTCACGTCCGTAAAAAACAGCTCGGATGTATCCTGCGCTTTATTCCCGAGTTTCTTTAAATTACGTCCGCGTTCGAAACCCTCGACTTCGTCGGTTTCGACAATCATCAGCGAGACACCCTTGGCACCCTCTTTCGGATCCGTTTTGCAGACCACGATAATAAGGTTTGCTGTCTGGCCATTCGTGATGAAGGTTTTCTGTCCGTTAAGGACATATTGATTGCCATCTTTAAGCGCGGTCGTGCGAACCGCTTGAAGATCGGACCCAGTCCCCGGTTCGCTCATGGCGATGGCACCAACAAGTTCACCCGATGCCATACGCGGTAACCACCGCTTCTTTTGCTCTTCGGTGCCGTAGTGCAAGATGTAAGGAGCGACGATGCAATTATGCAGAGCAGCGCCAAATCCCTCAACGCCAGCCATACATTGCTGCTCGATGAAAACCTGCTCATGGCCGAAATGGCCACCTGCGCCGCCATATTCTTCGGGCATCGACATACATAAAAGTCCGGCCTCGCCGGCCTTGTTCCATGCCCAACGGTCAACGCAACCTTTGTCTCGCCAGTCCTCGACATGGGGGGCGAGTTCACGGGTGAAGAATTTTGCGATCTCTTCTTCAAAGAGGACAAGATCGTCGGTTTTCCAGGAAGGCGTTTCGGTTTGCAGCACGGCCATGATTTCACTCCAGCATTATGACTTTGCTGGAAAATCGCACAGCCGACCGCTAGCAGCAACAATCTCGCGCAGCTAGCGGCCGAAACGCCTCATTCGCCCTAGAAGCGCCAATCAATGCCAAGACCAAGAAGAAGCGCATTTATCTGCACATCGGACGACAGCGCACCGCGCAACAGGTTTTCAGGATAGGCACCGGACTGATTGACCGGTTGCTCGTCGCTAAAGACATAAGATGCCGCTAACTGAAGGGTCGCCCGTTCGGATAAATCGCGCGAATAGCCTGCGGCGATCCAAACGCGCTTTGCCCCAGGCACACGCGGAGAAGAGAAGTCCGGATTGACCGGGTCATCTTCATACATAGCGCCGACACGAACCGTATCACGTGCGGTTAAATCGGTTTCGACGCCCAATGCGCCGGACCAAGAATTTTTCCAATTCTGGGTGATAACTTCGTCAGGCTGTAGCGGGCTTTCAAAGTCCGTCAGTAATTGATCAAAACTCGACCACCGCGTTTGCACAGCAGAAACAAGCAAGCGGGTTTGATTGGAAACAGGTACAACTACACCAAATTGAATGTTCGCCGGTGTCGTAAAGGGACTTGTAATAGGTCCATCTTGAAACAGCCCAGCCGCCATCGCCAGATTTTGCGCGGCCGTCGACTTGCTAATGTCAAACTCGACGTCGCCTTCTAAATCATGCTCGACCTTGGACGAAAAGCTGGCGCCGATCTGAATACCGTTACCCAGCGTTCCCTGAATACCAAAACTATAACCAAGCCCCCAATCACCTGCAGAAATATCAAAGAAGGAATCATCCGTTCCCGGAATTGATCCATCCATCAAAAGCGCCGCAGCAGCACCCGCGGCATCCGTTGCCCCTTCAATATCGATATCGAGATATTGAAGACGCGGCCCGCCAGCAATCGCCCAGCCATCGGCCATCTGAATGCCCAAGATTGGCGAGAGCGAACCGGACACGACCTGTGAAAACGTACCGTGATAGCGCATCACAGATGTATCATCATAAGACGTATTGAAACCAAAGGGCGCGTAGATCGCAACGCCAGCGAACACCCGATCGCTAAGCTTCGTCGCAAATGTCCCGGTCGGGAATACCCCGTCACCGATTACTGCTTCGCCGCTCGTCTCTCCCGCAACAGGCACTGTGCCAAGCAATAACCCTTCGGCATTTTCATAAGATGTGTCGTTGAAAACACCAATAATACTGAAAGAACTCTCAGAGCCATCGATACCAACAATGGACGCTGGATTGAAATATGCGTTTCCAGGCGTTGCCTGTGTTGCACTGGCACCCGCCGTGGCAGCACCCAAGGCCTCTGCGCTTTGCGTATTGAGTGCGAAAGCAGATGCCATAGCTGAGGTTGAGCTTAACAACATTGCTGCGCCAATTGTCAGCGCGCCTGTCGCGACGTTCTTATACATATGATAAAGCCTTTATACCGTGTGTGCTCATGCGACAGACCAGTTCGCCCTGCCGGAAATTCATCGGCAAACTCACGCAACTAGATTTAGATAACATGAATTCAACGTGAGAAAAATCACCTCACGTATCAGCAGCTTAAAAGGTTTTATTAACGAATCAGCGCCGCGAATCAGTATGCATTTAATTGCTTTTCGCCAGTCGGCGCACGAGGCTAGACGTATCCCAGCGGCCACCGCCCATCGCCTGAACATCCGCATAGAACTGATCGACCAATGCAGTGACGGGCAAACGCGCGCCGCTATTGCGTCCTTCATTGAGTGCTATGCGCAAATCTTTCCGCATCCAATCAACCGCAAAGCCAAAATCGAACTCGTCTTCGGCCATCGTCTTGGCCCGATTTTCCATTTGCCAGCTTTGCGCGGCACCGCCGGAAATCGCCTCAAGAACTTTATCGATATCAAGTCCAGTTTTCTCCGCGAAATGCACACCTTCCGAAAGACCCTGCACCAATCCAGCGATACAGATCTGGTTGACCGCTTTGCAGAGTTGTCCATGCCCCGATGGACCGATATGAACGATACGCGCCGAAAATGATTCCATTGCCTCACGGGCGGCTTCCACGTGCTTTTCGTCGCCGCCGCACATAACGGAGAGTTTTCCGTTTTCGGCCCCAGCCTGCCCGCCAGAAACAGGTGCATCCACGAACCCGATTTCCTTAACGCTAAATTGTTTGTGCAACTCGCGCGCTAGGCTTGGAGACGCGGTCGTGTGATCTACAAGAACTGCACCTTTTTTGATGCCCCCTTCAGCTTGGTCAAACACCGCGCGCACATCACCATCATCGCCGAGGCAGGCAAATATAATCTCCGCTTCTGCCACCGCTTCCGCTGGTGTTGGTGCTGCGCGGCCTTTGTGCTCTTTCGCCCAGGCTTCGGCTTTCGCCGCAGTACGGTTGTAAACCGTGACGTCATATCCGCAGCGCGCCAGATGTCCGGCCATTGGGTAACCCATCACGCCCAATCCAAGAAAAGATACCTTTTGTGTCATCATTCAGAATCCGGAATGTAATTGCTCGCAAAATAAATCAGTGGCTCACCTTCGGCGCTATCGAACTTCGTGACCTCACCGACAAGGATTACATGGTCACCGGCATCGTGCCGCGCCACGACCTTACAATCGAAACCGGCCAAGCGATCTTTGAGAATTGGTGACCCTGAATTCCAATATTCAACCTCAGCCTCTGTCACTGGCGGGCCCGCATAGCGCGCAAAACGATCAGATTCGGTCCGCTGGTCCGCGCGCAATATACTGATGCCGTAGCTGTCAGCCCCCATGAACGCACTATAAGTCGACGCGCGATTGTCGAGACACCAGAGTACAAGCGGCGGCTCCAGCGATACGGATGTAAACGAATTCACGGTGATCGCTATTAGTTTACCGTCTGCATCCTTACATGTGGCGACGACTATTCCGGTAACGAAACGTCCGAATGCGTCTTTTAGCGGCCTGTATTTGTCTGTCATTACCCAGTCTTTCCGCCAGCTCTGGCAGTTTTGGCCATATACCGGCATATAGGGCTTGTGGCGTTAGCACCAAAACGCGAAAATACAAAACGCAGGCTATATTCACAGAGGCAGTACTCTTCACAAGCAAGCCGGGTCACGACACTCTTATATGATGGAAATTTTCCTTTCAGCCCCGTGGCAGATGTGGGCCACGATGGCGATTATCGCCGTGACGATCGTATTTTATACGCTCGATCGTTTTCCACTAGAGCTTGTATCCGCTGGCGCAATTGTTGCGCTTTTAATCCTGTTCCTGCTCGCGCCGCTCGAAGTCCAAAATGAGAATGTCTTATCAACGGAGACATTGCTTGCTGGATTTGCAAGCCCAGCCCTTTTCGCAATTCTAGGCCTTTTGATTATTGGGCAAGGCATGTTTCAGGCAGGCGCGCTGGAACATCCGACCGAATATTTATTGCGCGCCTTTGACAAGCGGCCGGTTCTGGTCACCGGCCTAGTTTTTCTTTTCATCATGGCGGTCAGCGCGTTTTTGAATAACACGCCGGTTGTCGTGATGTTCATCCCCATCATGGCGGCGATCGCACAACAAAGTAAAATCCGTGTTTCGCGGTTTATGATGCCGCTCTCCTATATTTCGATTTTGGGCGGCATGACCACTTTGATTGGTTCATCGACTAACCTGCTGGCCGCGCAATCCTATCGAGCAACCACGGGCGGCGAAATCGGCTTCTTCGAGCTCACGCCGATGGGTTTAATCCTCGCAAGCGCGGGTGTCGTTTATATGTTGACGGCCGGGCGTTGGCTTTTGCCTGCGCGGGAAAATCCGAACCAGCCGGGCACGAATGAGCGTGAGGGTAAACATTTCATCGCCCAAATCGAGATCAATCGCGGACATCCGCTAATTGGCATCGGACCGGTTGCGGGGCTATTTGTTGACTTGCCCGATATCACGGTTCGCATGGTACAACGCCGGGAACGAGCGATCCTTCCGCCGTTTGAAGATTTCACCTTCAGAGCCGGTGATGTGGTAATTGTCGCCGCCACACGAACCGCCCTCACCTCCTTGCTCAAATCTAACCCTGAAATGCTCGAAGGCCTGATGGCAGAGACCTCAATCGCTGATGACGAAGACGGGTCCGTGCAACGATCAACTCAACTAACGATGGTTGAGGCCATCGTCGCGCCGGGCTCGCGCTTGATCGGTCGCTCTGTCGCGCAGATCAGTTTCCACGCCCAAACCAATTGCGTCATATTGGGGATTGAACGGCGCAGCCGCATGATCCGGACACAAATGAACACAATCCGACTTGAGGCCGGGGATGTCCTGCTGATCTTGGGCGATATAAAAGACATCCGCGCGTTACGGTCCGACCGTGATATATTGCTGCTTGAATGGTCAATGCAGGGTCTACCCGATCAGCGGAATGCCCGTATTGCTGCGCTGATTTTTGCTGCGGTCATCGGATTTACCGCCAGTGGGATCACGCCCATTGCCGTATCGGCCATCGCCGGCGCGACAGCAATGGTCGCCGCCGGTTGTTTGAATGTACGTCAGGCCGCACGTGCAATCGACCGTAGGATTTACCTTTTAATCGGGGCATCTCTCGCTATGGGGGTCGCGCTAGAGCGAACTGGCGGTGCCGCTTTTATCGGTGAAGCCCTTGCGAGCAGCGCGGGCGCATTTGGGCAAACCATGCTGATTTCGGCATTTTTCATAATGTGTGCCGCGCTGACCAATGTGCTTTCGAATAATGCAACGGCCGTGTTGTTCACTCCCGTTGCCGTCGCAGCCGCGCATCAATTGGGTATGGATGAGCATATTCTGGTGTTAACCGTAATTTTTGGCTCAAATTGTTCATTCGCGACACCAATCGCCTATCAGACAAATTTGTTGGTCATGACACCGGGTCATTACAAGTTTCGCGACTTTCTTGTGGTTGGTGGGCCGCTCATCATTTTACTCTGGATTGTCTATACGATCGTCGCGCCTTTCTATTTTGGGTTGAATTGACACCCAGAAAGAACCGATTCATTGCGGTTATGCTAATCGCCCGCTAAGGTTTATCCCCTAAGTTGGATGTTATGAGTAATGAAGATTTCGCGCGACGGTTCGGAATTGACGGTGGTGAGTTTTATATCACCGCGCCGGCACCCTGCCCTTACCTGAAGGGCCAAAAAGAACGGAAGATCTTCTCCTACCTATCCGGAGAAGGTGCACCAAGTACCAATGCCTTGCTGACGCGTCGTGGTTTTCGGCGTTCCCAAAACCTGATTTATCTTCCCGCCTGCGAGAGCTGCAATGCCTGCGTTCCTGTTAGAATCGTTGCGGATGACTTTGCGCTCAGCAAATCCCGCCGCCGCAATCTCGCAAAAAATGCGGACCTGATCCGTCGGATCCGTCCACCGCGGGCGACCAGCGAACAATTTTCGATGTTACGTGGCTATCTCGACACCCGCCATAGCGACGGGGGCATGGCCGAAATGACAGTGCTCGATTATGCGTCCATGGTCGAAGAGACGTCGGTCGACACGATGATCATCGAATATCGCATCCTTGACGAGGAAACCGGTGATGAACGCCTGATCGGAGCCGCGCTCAGTGACCGGCTCACCGACGGCCTTTCAATGGTTTACAGCTTCTTTGAGCCAGATGAGAGCGCACGCGGCTTGGGTAAATTCATGGTGCTCGATCATGTCGCTTTAGCGCGTGAGCTTGAATTGCCTTATGTCTATCTGGGATATTGGGTCAACGGATCTCCAAAGATGGACTACAAGAAAGACTTCCAACCGCTTGAGATGCTGACCTCGACCGGCTGGACGCGGATGGATCGCATTAGCCCCCGCTAATCCGAAAAAAATCACCGATGCCCACCCCAAACACTTTGCGCCCCCTGCGGCGTCGAGTACGGTGTTGCGCCCTACCCATCTGTACTGTCCGAGCGAAAAAAGGGGTCGCGCATGAGTCTGTTCAGATTTTACATTATCGGAAGCCTGATCCTTCTCTTGGGCGCGTGCACATCTGCGCCTTTTGGTTACGCTGAAAATCGTTGCACCGGCCAACAAAACCAATGCCAGGCCAATTGCACAAATATTGATAACGGCCCTGCGCGATCAGCCTGTATCCAGCGCTGCTATAGCGCTGAAAATGCCTGCACGATAAATGGCTATGATGGTGCTGGTTCGTCGATGGCCATTGAAGATTCTATTGGGGCAAGCAAAAGCCGCGCAGAGAAAGAAGCGGATTACGAACGCTGGCGGGCAGAAAAAGCGCGGGAGCGCGCATCAGAAACAGAAAACTAACAAGAATTGACGACGAAAATACGTCGTGCCGGAGGAGACGCCACAGTCGATGATCAAAAGAAGACAACTGCTTTCAGCCGGTGCGCTGGGCGGCGCGGGTTTACTCGCTGGATGCGAATGCGGCGTACCAGCAAATGGGGGAAATATTCCCGGCTCGCTCAGGTCGCGCGAATTGAAAATGGTCACGACGTGGCCAAAAGACTTTCCCGGTCTTGGCACAATGGCAGAGCGCACCGCGCAGTTCATCACTGAAATGTCCGGCGGCGCAATGACCGTTAGGGTATTTTCCGCGGGTGAACTGGTCGGCGCATTTGAGAGTTTTGACGCCGTTTCAAATGGGGCCGCAGACCTTTATCACGGTGCAGAATATTATTGGGTTGGAAAGTCCCCTGCATTTGCGTTTTTCACCGCCGTTCCATTTGGCATGACCGCAAATGAAATCATGGCGTGGACGGAATTTGGTGGCGGCCAAGAGCTATGGGATGAGTTAGCGGCCCCATTTAACATAAAACCATTCGCTGCGGGGAATACCGGTCACCAGATGGCTGGGTGGTACAAACGCGAAATAAACTCGGTGGAAGATTTGCGCGGTATGAAAATTCGTATGCCAGGTCTTGGCGGCGATGTTATTCAACGACTGGGCGCGGCGGCAGTTGCACTCTCTGGCGGCGAAATATATCAGGCCCTTCAGTCAGGTGGCATTGATGGCACTGAGTGGGTTGGGCCTTGGAATGATCTTGCTTTCGGATTTTATCGAGAAGCCAAATATTACTATTGGCCGGGCTTTCACGAACCGGGTGCCCAATTATCAGTTGGCGTCAATCTCGACATTTGGGATGAGCTAACCCTGCAAGAAAGGTCAATTATCGAAGGGGCCTGCCACCGCGCGAACCACCTTTCCATTGCCGAATATATCCATCACAACGCCACGGCCCTTGATCAACTCGTGAACGAACATGGCGTACAGCTTCGCCAAATGCCTGATGATGTCATGGCTGCGCTTGCCCGGGAAAGTAAAATTGTTCTCGAAGAAACAGCTCAGGTGAGTGACATCGCGAAACGCATCTTCGAGAGTTACAAAACTTCGCTCGAACGGTCACAGGCGTGGAGCCGCATATCTGACGAGGCGTATATGAATATACGCCGCAACGTGTTCTCGCTCTAATATGCTGAATTTGATCGGTGATATATTCAACTGGGTGGCCGCAGGAATTTTATTTCCGGCATTATTTATTCCGCTTGCGAGATTGCTAGGCGGCAAAACCGCAACATGGATCGCGACAGTGATTGCCGTCGTATTTATGGGAATCGCATTTGCTTATCTGGTTCCTATCTTGCGAGTTGTTCCATCGTCAAATCAGTTAATCGTATTTGGAAGCTGCTTTGCCTTTCTTTCCAGCGTGATCCTAATATCCGGTGGGTTAGAAAAATTTTCGGACCGAACCGTGAAAGCAGCTGAGGAATTTGTACGCGGAACAGGCAATTTGGTGATGTGGCTTTTGATCATCATGGCGCTTGTTCAATTTGGTATTGTTGTTCTGCGCTATGTATTCGGCATCAACAAAATCTACATGCAAGAATCCATTACCTATCTACACGGAACCGTGTTCATGCTTGCCGGGGGCTATGCGCTTCTGACAAATGACCATGTCCGCGTTGATATTTTTTATGGCGAAGCGCCGGAAAAGCGCAAAGCGCTTATTGATTTTCTTGGTACTTATTTCTTGCTATTTCCGGTTTGCTTGCTGCTTCTCTGGACCGCTTCACCCTATGTCGGCAATTCTTGGGCTGTTAGCGAGGGATCTCCGCAAGGCTCCGGTATTCACGCCGTATTTCTACTCAAAAGCCTTATTCCTGCCTTCGCGCTCCTGATGATCCTCGCCGGATTCTCCATCGCATCGCGCGCCGCCGAAACGCTGAAGGGGCTCCGCTAATGGATATTATCATTGGTGACATGCAGTTTTGCATGTGCGCGGCCGCAGGTTGGCTTGATATTGCGATGGTGGTTTTCCTTTGCGCGCTTCTAATGGCGGGCTATCCGGTTGCGTTCAGTCTTGCGGGGACGGCACTCATCTTTGCCGTCATCGGACTTTCATTTGGCGTCTTTGATTTGAGTTATTTGCGGCCTTTCTCGCCGCGTATTTTTGGCTCGATTACCAATACGACGCTAATCGCCGTGCCAATGTTTGTCTTGATGGGCGTCATCCTCGAAAAGGCAAAAATTGCTGAAGAACTTTTAGAAGCAATGGCAAAATTGTTTGGCAGCTTGCGGGGGGGATTAGGGATTTCCGTTACAATCGTTGGAGCACTATTAGCGGCTTCGACAGGCATTGTCGGCGCGACGGTCGTGACTATGGGTTTACTCAGTCTGCCCACCATGTTGCGGCGCGGATATGATCCGGCTTTTGCATCCGGATCTATTGCGGCCGCGGGCACGCTTGGTCAAATCATCCCGCCATCGATTGTATTGATCCTGTTGGGCGATGTCATTTCGAACGCATACCAAAAGGCTCAACTGGATATGGGTGTGTATGCGCCCGAGACTGTTTCGGTAGGTGATTTATTCGCGGGTGCTCTCCTCCCCGGTTTATTGCTGGTTGGTATGTATCTGCTTTGGCAGGTAATCGTCGCAATACTACACCCAAAACGCGCACCCGCCATTCCAGCTCACGAAATGGGGACGCGACGCGAAGTATTCATCGATGCGCTCAAGGTTCTCCCGCCGCCATTACTATTGATCGTTGCTGTTCTTGGTTCAATTCTCGGCGGCATCGCCACACCAACAGAAGCGGCAAGCGTTGGCGCAATGGGCGCTTTATTGATTGCTGGTGCGCGCTTGGCACCAAAAGGATCGATATTGGCCGGATTGCCTGCGGTGGTCACGTCCACATTGGCGATTATCTGTTTGATCATCTTGACCGCTTTCCTCGACCTGCGTTTGGGCCGGGAAAATTTACCGCTCGCAGAAACTGCGGGGATCATTGCTGCCCTCCTGCTCTTCGCAATTACGCCGTGGGGAATTTTTGCGAGCTTACTTCAGCTTTCCAAGGCAAAAACATTGCGGCCAATCCTCGATCAAACGGCGCGTGTTACAACGATGGTTTTCACGATCCTGATTGGCGCTGCGTTATTTTCATTGGTGTTCCGCGGATTAGGCGGCGATGACACTGTGCGTCACGCATTAGAAGCGACACCAGGGGGCGTCATCGGCGCAGTCATCGCCGTCATGCTCGTGATGTTTATTCTCGGGTTTTTCCTCGATTTTATCGAAATTACACTGGTCGTCGTGCCACTTGTCGGACCACCGCTTTTGGCACTCGGGCTTGATCCGATTTGGCTCGGCGTGATGATGGCGATCAATCTCCAGACTTCGTTCCTAACACCGCCATTTGGATTTGCGTTATTTTACCTCCGAGGGGTCGCGCCGCCTGAAGTCAAAACCCGTCAAATTTATAGCGGCGCTATTCCCTATATTTTCATACAGCTATTAGCGCTGGGCCTACTTGCAGCCTACCCGCAACTTGCGACTTGGTTGCCGGGTGTCCTGTACAAATAGTCACATTCGCCTGCCGTAATTTAATCATAAATCAGTTATAGGTCGCGATTAACCTGCGCGTCGTCTCCGCGCGTGGATTAGGCTTATGGTCTTTTGTAATGTCTGGAATATTAATGCGTATCCGAATTTTCGCCGCGATTTTAATAACGATCTCGTCCGCAGCAGTACCGTCTAGCAATGCCCAAGAAACGAAGCGCGAATTTTTATCGCCCTTTGACAATAGCGGCACATGGACATTCGTCTGGGAAAACGATTATTTCGCAAATACTGATCGCAACTACACCAATGGCGTCAGGCTTTCCTACATTTCAGGTTTTAAAAAACCAAACGGGGTTTCGAAGTTCGTCGCAGAAAACATTCTGGACGCAACCGAGGACGCCGGCATAAGGCGCGGCTTTGCGATCGGACATTCAATTTTTACACCGCAAGATATTTCAACGTCTGCTCCATTGCCCGATCAACACCCCTATGCTGGTTGGCTTTATGGCGAATATACTGTCATTGTTGAGCAACAAAATGTCGTCGATCAATTCACTTTGCAGACAGGCATTGTTGGACCAAGTGCAAAAGGCGAATTCGTTCAAAACAATTGGCATAAATTAATCAATGGTGACCCAGCGAACGGGTGGGATAATCAAATCCAGGACGAATTTGGTATGGTTATCGCCTATGACCGAAAACTGCGCGCATTGTTCAACTTAGGCGATTCATCTTTCGGCGCGGATGTCACCCCGAGCTTTGGTTGGTCACTCGGCAATATCCATACAAATGCACGGGTCGGTTTAACGCTCCGTATCGGGACCGATCTGACAAATGATTATGGACCACCGCGCGTCCGCCCTTCTCTGGCAGGCAGCGGGTTCTTCGCCCCGAAAAAACGATTCAGCTGGTATGTATTTGCTGGCGCTAGCGGCACCGCAGTAGCGCACAATATTTTTCTTGATGGAAGCCTGTTCCGCGACGGCGACCCATCGGTCGATAGCAACGTTTTGTTCGGAGATTTTCAGGCCGGAATAGCGATGCAGGTGCGTCGCGTACAGTTAGCCTACACCTATGTGGTTCGGACAAAAGAATTTGCTCAGCAGGAAAGTGCTCAGGAATTTGGCGCAGTGAGCCTATCCGTCAAGTTTTGAGAATTTTTCTGGCGGTGCACAAATATGATGCGCAAAGAGCATCTAACCCCAACAGAGTCGAATAAAAACAATAAATTCAAACACATTTGGTGTTTTGACTAAACTCTACTATTAAGTAGTGGTAGTAAATTTGTTATTGTTACTTACGTAGACAACTGATGCTTTTCAAAACGCGTCAGTTGCAACTTTTACTACGCGCCCTATCGGGCACAGAATGTCAGAGACCATTGTGAAAAAGGCAGAACCGCAAGAATCGGGAAGAAAGAGTAACGGGGTCGACGCAACAGCGACAGGTTCCGGTAACAAGCGTGGTGGTGTTCCCGCTTATTACCAGCTTTACGTTCTGCTCGCGCAGCAAATTCGCGATGGCGAATATGCTGCCGAAGAAGTTTTGCCGTCAGAAAATGAGATGACAGCCCAATATGGCGTCTCTCGGATTACGGTCAGAAATGCATTACAACAACTCGAGCAAGATGGATTGGTTCGCCGTCGTCGTGGTGCCCGAACTGTTGTGCTCGATCGTGGCCCTAAGGATAATCCTCCTCTATTTGAAGGTCCGGTTGAAAATCTGCTGACGCGGGGCGTCGCCTCCAAAGTGAATAACCTCGAAATGGGCTGGACCACACCACCCAAGGACGTTAGCGAGTCACTTCGCCTGAAATTGGGCACGGAATGCTTTCACCTAAGTCGCTTACGTTACCACGGGGAGCAGCCGTTTTCGATCACGCGCCTTTTCGCAGCGCCATTTGCGATGAAGGACCTCGACACCAATAATATCAGTGACGAGCCGCTACTTTATCAAATTGAACGTACCGGCTTCCTCGCGGTCGCTGCGGATCAACTCTTGAGCGCAGTTTTGGCGCAAGGCGATACAGCCAAAAAACTCAATATTCCCATCGGATCGGCCTTAATCCAATTACGCAGAACCGTTTATGGGCGAGACAATGTCCCGTTCATGTATCATGTCAGCCTCTATCGGCCGGACCAATATGAATACAACATGCGCCTCAGCCGTGAGACGAATTCAACCCGCCCACAATGGCGACATGTCTAAGACGTGCTCAACTACGTAGCCGTCAGAATCGAAACTGCGTCAAAAAACATATGGATTAAAAATGGTAGCGGGAGGCAGATTTGAACTGCCGACCTCAGGGTTATGAATCCTGCGCTCTCACCAACTGAGCTACCCCGCCCCAAATCGGGCCAGCGCCGCTATCGCATTGCGCCGGGAGCCGTGGTCTATAGCGCTGACTGAGCGCCCCTGCAAGGCCCTCCGTCGCCGCAAATTCCGTAAATCAGATGATTTTCGACAATACCCAGTTCGCTTAGCGGCCAATAATACCTAACGCCCTGTCGCTACATTTGTTTTACAATTGAAAGCGCATGATCGGCGACAGCAAGACAGGTGGTTAATCCCGGCGATTCGATACCATAAAGCCCAAGGTAATTTGCGACACCATGCTGGGATGGATCGGAGAATAGAAAATCCCCTTCCTCGCCTGGGCCTTTCAGCTTGGGCCGAATACCTGCATATCCCGGCTGAAGTTTTGTGGCGTCGAGGTCTGGCCAAAACCGGCGCGCGGCAGCAGCAAACGAGTCCCGACGGTCAGGATCGACGTCATAATTTGTATTAGAATCAACGAAGCTGATATCTGGCCCGAGCTTCCCCTGCCCGCCCAAATCGCATGTGTAGTGAACGCCCTGACTAGCTGGTGATGGAAGCGGGTAGATGAGCCGAGAGAACGGGGCTTTCCCGGAATAAGTGAAATATTGTCCTTTTCCGTAATGCAGGGTCGGGATCGTCTTATCGGGAATACCGGCAATCGACCGTGCAACACGGTCCGACCATAAGCCGGCACAATTGATAACTAAATCGGCGGTCAAATTCATTGGTTCTTTCCCGCCGACAGATAGCTCAATCCCATTTGTCAGCACACGGCCGGATGTCACAGGTGCCGCAAGCGCCAACACGCCACCCGCATCTTCAATGTCGCCGAGCAGTGCCAGCATCAAGCCGTGACTATCAACGATACCGGATGAAGGTGATCGAATAGCCGCATCACAGGCTAAGCCCGGCTCTAATTTTTGCGCGGCGTGGCCGTCGATAATTTCCAGATCATCGACACCATTACGCTCTGCATTTGCTTTTAAGGGCAGCAATCCGGCGACTTCTTTTTCGCCAATCGCCACAAGCAATTTTCCGCATCGGCGGTGATTTACATGATGAGACCGACAGAACTCATAAAGCGCATCGCGCCCGGGCACCGCCAAGCGAGCACGCATTCCGACCGGCTTATATTGAATTCCTGCGTGTATAACTTCGGAGTTGCGAGAAGACGTTTCTTCGCCGAAGGCGTTATTTTTTTCGAGAATAATGACGTCACGACCCGCTTGGGCCAAGGCACGGGCTGTCGCGAGGCCAATAACACCCGCGCCGATTACTACGGCATCGACGCGATCAGACATCGCACTTTAGTCGGTCGTTGCTACCCATGTTGGATCGTCTTGAACCTCGCGCTCCCATTTCAGGAACTCATAATAGCCACAACGCTTTTGGGTTGGAAATTCCCGGCAAATTTTTGGCCGCGCATCATAAATCGTGCAATTGCGGGTGTCCTTGTCGAGGAACATGCACGAGGTCACAAAGTGCTCATCTTCGGTATGGCGAAGAACCCGAGGGTTTGTTTCGTCACCTTTTTTCGTGAACTTCTTTTCGGCCTGTGCCGGGGTCACCTCGAAATGTTTCGCCAGCCGTTTAATATCCGTCTTGGTTGTCGGGATATGGGTATAGGAACAGCAATAGGCTGAACATTTAAGACAATTATACAGGTTCTTGGCCATGGAATTTCCGCGCGTTTACTAAAGCTCACGCCGGTAGTGAACGAAACCGGTGAGCGTTGCAAGGTCATCATATAGGATTCGCGCTTGCTTGTTGGATTCCTCTGTAATCCAATAGACACGATGACAGTTTCGGCTGCGCGCTTCTTCAAACACTTTTTCGATTAACGCCCTGCCTACGCCGCCCCCTCGAACCGATTGGGCAACAAACAAATCTTCCAAATAACAGACATCATTTTCGGACCAGGTTGAAGGATGCAAAAGCGCATGCACAAACCCAACGAGTTGCGTGTCTTCCACCGCCACAAAAGCAAACCATTCATCATTGTCTAAGAAGCGATTGAAACTGTTGGCAGTTACCGCTTCGGGCAGATCTGAATTCTTATAAAATTCTAGATAACCTGCCCAAAGTTTCCGCCATCCGGCTTCGTCATCAACTGACAATCGCCGAATTTTGGTCATTGCTTTGCCGCCTTCGTACCCGCGATCCAGCCCCCACCCAACACGCGGTCATTTGCCGGGTCCGGTGAATAGAATACACACGCTTGGCCGGGCGCAACGCCCTCTTCAGCATCGACCAGATCTACGGCCCAGCCCGTTGGGCTTTCATCATCCCAGATTAATTTTGCGGGAGCCGGTGGCCGGGTTGATCGAACTTTCACCGCGATATCGAAGCCCGCACGCGCCGCGCTCTGACCGTCACCATCACCAATCCAGGTTACCTCTTTAAGAAAAACCCGCGAGATCATCAGGGCCTCTCGTGGCCCGACGATCACCTGGCGTTTATCTGCATCAAGACGGACGACGTATAGCGGATCACCCGTCGCGACCCCGAGGCCACGCCGTTGACCAACCGTATAGTGAATTACGCCCTGATGGCGTGCCATCACAGTACCGTCGATATGGATAATCTCACCGGGCTCGACCGCGCCGGGACGTAAACGTTCGACGACCGACGCATACTTCCCTTCCGGCACAAAACAGATGTCCTGACTGTCGGGTTTGTCAGCGACGACCAACCCCAACTCACCCGCGATCCGGCGCACCTCAGATTTTGGCATTTCGCCTAACGGGAACCGCAGATATTCAAGCTGGTCCTTGGTTGTTGAGAAAAGAAAATAGCTTTGGTCTTTCGACGCATCCGCCGCCCGGCGCATTTCTGCGCCATCTGGCCCATCGACGCGACGAATATAATGGCCCGTTGCCATCGCAACGCCGCCAAGGTCGCGGGCCGTTTCCAATAGATCTTTAAACTTCACCCGCTCATTGCACCGGACACACGGAATCGGTGTTGCACCAGCCAGATAGGTATCGGCAAAATCTTCCATTACCGCTTCGCCAAACCGGCTTTCATAATCCAGCACATAATGCGGAAAGCCCATCGCTTCGGCCACACGGCGCGCATCATGAATATCCTGACCCGCGCAGCAGGCACCTTTTTTCTGGATTGCAACGCCATGGTCGTATAGCTGCAGCGTAACCCCAACGACGTCATAACCAGAAAGCTTACAAAGCGCGGCCGTGACGGATGAATCGACACCGCCGGACATCGCGACAATCACGCGCGAGCCAGCAGGCACCCCGAGATCAATCTGCGGAGCGTTTATCGATTTTATATCAGCAAGCATCGTCATTTGGCGGAACATAGGCATTGAGGGGACCGAGTGCCAGCCCCCATAAACGCGCCCACCCTAACAATTATGGCCGATTCAGGCGGCGCGCCGCAGTTTCAGGACGTTCCAAGCGTCATCAAGCGCGTCAATCAGCCGGCCCATGAGGTCATCACCATGAAGCGGCGTCGGCGTCAGGCGCAGCCGCTCGGTGCCTTTTGGCACTGTCGGATAATTGATCGGCTGGACGTAAATACCATGCTCATCGAGCAGGTAATCCGTCACCCGCTTGCACTGCACGGGATCGCCAACCTTGACCGGCACGATATGACTGACGGATTCCATAACCGGAAGCCCCGCCTCAGCAAGCAATGCTTTAAGGCGCGCGGCGCGCTCCTGATGCTGCTCACGAAGGTGGTTCGACTCTTTCAATGTTTCGACACTGGCTAACGCACCGGCGACGAGAACAGGCGACAATGCTGTGGTGAAAATAAACCCTGATGCATACGAACGAATTGCATCAATGATCGAGGCCGTACCAGTAATGTACCCGCCCATCACACCAAATGCCTTGCCAAGCGTGCCTTCAATAATATCAATCCGGTGCGCAACATCATCGCGTTCTGCGACACCACCACCGCGCTTGCCATAAAGGCCAACCGCATGCACCTCATCCAGATAGGTGAAGGCATTATAGCGCTCGGCCAAATCGCAAATCTCCTTAAGCGGAGCAATGTCGCCGTCCATCGAATAAACAGATTCAAACGCGATCACTTTTGGGCGATCAATCGGAAGTTCGGCAAGCATCTCTTCAAGATGCTCAAGGTCATTATGCCGCCAGATACGCTTAATGGAACGGCCTGCCCGAATTCCCTCAATCATGGATGCGTGGTTCAACTCATCAGAAAGGATCACGCAATCAGGCAATATTCTTGATAGGGTCGAGAGCGTCGCCTCATTCGATACGTATCCGGATGTAAACAACAAGGCTGCTTCCTTGCCATGCAGATCCGCAAGGGCGCGCTCCAGTTTCACGTGGTAATGGGTCGTACCCGCGATATTCCGCGTTCCGCCCGCGCCAGCGCCGACACGATCAATCGCGTCCTGCATCGCGCCTACAACCGCAGGGTGTTGCCCCATCCCCAAATAATCATTTGAGCACCAGACCGTGATCTCACGCGGCTCTGCACCGCCATGATACAATGCTGTCGGAAACTTGCCCCGGATACGCTCAATATCTGCGAAAACCCGGTAGCGGCCCTCTGCTCGAACAGCTTCGACTGCCGCTCGAAATGCTTCGTTGTAATCGACCATCACACTCGCCGGGGCTCAATGCCCACATTTTCCTCAATTCAAATTACTCTTACTCAACTCCGAGCACCAATGACTAGTGCAAATGGACACCAATTCGGCGGACCGAACGACGCACAGGAATAGTAGACATAAGCGTTGATGAGACAAAAGAAAACGCGCCTTCAAATGGAGGCGCGTTGGCAGTTCACAGAGTTTATGAGAATGATTATTAGAAGCGCGTATTAGAGACGGTAACGAACCTGATCCGCCCAAAAGCGCTCAAGACGCTGAAGCGTTTTATTGGTGTCTTCGATCAACTGATTGTTAACACCGCCCACATGCTCCACTGAGGCCAATTGGCGCTGGAATAGCGCGGTAATCGCATCGCGCACCTCTAGGCCGATTTCCGTTAGCGAAACGCGCTTTGAACGGCGATCCGTGTTTGACCGCTCATCGCGGATATAGCCTTTTTCCACGAGTTGCTTGAGGTTGTAGGAGACATTTGAGCCCAAATAATGCCCACGAGAACGTAATTCTCCCGGTGTAAGCTCGGCGTCACCAATATTGTACAACAAAAGTGCCTGAACTGAATTGATGTCCGTCTGGCCTAGACGTTCCAGTTCATCCTTGATCACATCCAAGAGCTGGCGATGTAGCCGCTCCACGAGATGCAAAAGTTGAAGATAGCCGGTTTCGAGCGCCTCTGGGTCTTGGCCGACCGTATTGATGCTTTCGCCGATTACTTCTCTAATAGCCCCGTTTACTGCCATCATAAAATCTCACTCAACCAAATTTGAGTGCGTGTTATACATACGAGGTCTAAAAGCGCCGTTAAGGCCAACTGTTCAATTTGAAATCAAATTATAATGAGGGCAGTAATAGGCTTGGTTAGCAAACCGGAAACTCATAACAGAAAATGAACAAGAAACCCCTCGCCCGCTTTCCCGCCCTTCGTTTGCGCCGTCCGCGCCAAACAGACTGGTCTCGTCGACTTTACGAAGAAAACCATTTGTCAACAAATGACCTGATTTGGGCCGTATTATTAAAAGACGGAAAAAATATCCGCGAGCCAATTGCCGCTATGCCTGGCGTCTTCAGACTGTCCCCGGATGAGGCAGTTAAAGCCGCAATTGAAGCGCGAGACCTGAAGATTCCCGCTTTGGCACTCTTTCCGTACACAGATGCAGAGGGCCGGACTGAACGCGGCGAAGAGGCGATTAATCCGGATAACCTAATGTGCCGCACGGCGCGGGCGATCAAAGATGAAGTCCCCGAAATCGGATTGATGGCAGATGTCGCACTCGATCCTTACACCGATCACGGCCATGACGGCATTATGCGCGACGGCGAAATTATTAATGATGAAACTGTCGACATTCTCGTGAAACAATCGATTACGCAGGCGCAAGCGGGCTTCGATATTGTGGCACCGTCAGACATGATGGATGGCCGCGTCGGCGCAATCCGTACCGGACTGGATGCAGCCGGTTTTGCGAATGTCCAGATCATGGCCTATGCGGCGAAATATGCCTCGGCATTCTATGGGCCCTATCGCGAAGCTATTGGGTCCGCTGGCGTTCTTCAGGGAGATAAGCGGACCTACCAGATGAACCCCGCAAATTCCGATGAAGCATTACGTGAGGTCGCACTGGATCTGGCAGAAGGCGCGGATTGCGTCATGGTCAAGCCAGGCATGCCCTATCTTGATATCGTGCGGCGAGTAAAAGACGAATTCGGTGCGCCGACTTTCGTTTTCCAGGTCTCTGGCGAATACGCGATGATTAAGGCAGCGTCAGAAAACCAATGGATCGACGGTGAACGTGCAATGCTTGAATCATTATTGGCGTTCAAACGCGCTGGCGCTGATGGCATCATTACTTATTTTGCAGCAGATGCGGCGCGGCTAATCACCAAACGGCCGTAACTATCGTCCGCCGAATCCACCGCGTGGGCGCAATGGTTTCCGCAACAGCCAATAGGTGGCCAGAAAGCCAAAGGCCAATACTGAGTTGATCGAAAAACTGCCGATCATCCAGTTAAACCATGGCGCGCCTGTACCTAGGTAAATTGCCGGGAAGTAAATCAATCCGCCGATAAAGTAGCCGCCCAGCGCGCCAAACAGCGGCGCACGCCACCACCGACCACCGCCGCGGGCCACGTCATATACGCTCGCGGCCACATATTGCGCCGCCATGGCACTGGCCGTGAATGCAATGGTAAAACGCACGCTTGGCAGATCACTCGATTCGAGAACAGGCGCGAGGTAGGACAGCTCTGCAAAAACCGCCACCGCAGCTAGGCCCCATGCCGCAGTCACCGCGCGCGATGCCTCGTCACCACCGAACCGCCGCGAAAAGAGAATCACGATCAGCGGGACGAAGGCCATGATAAACAATCCACGCGACAACCAATTGGATGGCCGTGAGGCAATCGCATCCCCCACAAATCGATCAAAGACATATACGGGAATATCAACCGTCAGCATTGAGGCCAGCATCACGGGCAGCATGATGGCTGCAAGCGCTGCGAGCCTAAGGAGCGCAACAAAAAGCGCGCCAGAATGGCGCGCCAAGCGTTGCATCGCAGTTTCACGAGGTTGATGCTTTTCGACAGCCGCTTCCATCATGCCCTACCGATTAGGCCAGACGCGAAAAATTGGCTGCGCGGCCTTTTAGGAAGCTTTCGCCAGTTTGCGCTTAACTTTCAAGGCTGAAGGTGACAATTGCTCGTCTTTTGCCTTGTTCAGGAAAACGTCAAGTCCGCCCATATGGTCAACTGTGCGCAGCGTAGAAGCGGCGATTCGGAACTTGAATCCCTCGCCAAGCTTGTCGGAGTGAAGCGTCACTTTGCACAGATTGGGCAGAAAACGACGTTTTGTCCGGTTATTAGCGTGGGAGACATTGTTACCTGTCCGTGGTCCCATACCTGTCAATTCGCAACGCCGCGCCATGGTTCTAGCCTTGTATTTTCGGGGCACTGCGCCTTAATCTGGCTGCTGTTGCCCGCAATTGAAACCTTTGTAAGAAGCCGCGTCCCATAACCGAGCTAGAAAGACGCGTCAAGCATTTTAGCCATTTTTCACGCCCCGATTGGGATAAGCCCCCAAGAACGCATATATAGACAAAGCCGTATCCTGCCCTAAAGCCGCAAAGATCAGTATCGAAGTGTCCTCCCCTGCAATGATTGACCAATTCTCGCCCACTGGCGGTGGGCGCGTATGCGCTGTTTTGGGCCCCACCAATACAGGGAAGACCCATTACGCGCTGGAGCGTATGCTGGCGCACAAATCAGGCATGATTGGCCTGCCACTTCGCCTTTTGGCCCGCGAAATCTATGACCGAATCCTAAAGTCCAAAAACCCTCGCGAAGTTGCGCTGGTAACAGGCGAGGAGAAAATTATTCCGCCCAATCCGCGCTATTGGGTCGCCACGGTGGAAGCCATGCCTCTTGAGCGCACGGTCGAATTTATGGCGATCGATGAAATTCAACTTGCGGCAGACACCGAGCGCGGCCGGATTTTCACCTCCCGAATTTTACATGCGCGCGGGACATCCGAGACATTACTTCTTGGCTCACACACGATGCGCCCAATCCTTCAGCGGATGTTTGGCAATATCCAATTCTTGTCGCGCGAACGCTTTTCGAACCTTTCTTATACGGGCTCCAAAAAAGCGACGCGCCTACCGCGCCGCTCTGCGATAGTCGGTTTTTCTTCCGACACCGTATATTCAATCGCGGAACTGATCCGACGTCAGCGTGGCGGCGCAGCCGTCGTGCTAGGTGCCCTTTCCCCCCGGACGCGGAATGCACAGGCAGAGCTTTATCAATCTGGTGAAGTCGATTTCCTCGTTGCGACTGACGCGATCGGCATGGGGCTCAACATGGACATTGACCATGTTGCGTTTTCCGCCACGCGAAAATTCGATGGCCACCGCGCCCGAAACCTTCTGCCTACCGAAATGGCGCAAATCGCTGGCAGAGCCGGTCGACACATTCGTGATGGTACATTTGGCGTAACCGGCGACTGCGCGCCGATAGACGAAGACCTGGTCACGGCAATTGAAAATCACGAATTCGACAGTGTGACAAAGTTATTGTGGCGAACTGAGAAATTAGACTTTTCATCACTGCCCGCGCTTATTCGTTCGCTCGACCAACCACCACCGCGGGATTTCTTTGTCCGCTCTCGCCGCGAAGACGACGAGGACGCACTTCATCGCCTTTGTAATCGTGCAGAAATTCGAGAGATTGCCAAAGGCGGCGCAGCGCTCGCGACCCTATGGGACATTTGTCAGATCCCGGATTTTCGCAAGATTGGCGGAGACCAGCATGCGCGGATGTTAGGCGATATTTATACGCATATCATGAATGACGGCCGGATATCAGAAAGCTGGATGGAGCCACAAATCACACGCCTTGATCGCACAGACGGAGACATAGATGCACTATCCTCGCGACTGGCCCATGTGCGGACCTGGACTTATCTTTCCCATCGCAGCGCATGGATTGACTGCGCCCCTTATTGGCAAGAGCGCGCGCGCGCGATAGAAGACAGTCTCTCGGACGCGCTACACGAGAAATTGACGCAAAGATTTGTCGATCGACGCACATCGACATTGTTAAAGCGCCTAAAAGATAATGCGCCCCTGTTAGCGGGCGTCACCGAAGACGGAGAAGTTATTGTGGAAGGCCAATTTATCGGCCGCCTGTTAGGGTTCGAATTTATCGTGGATCCACGCGCAAGTGGCGCGGAGGCGAAATCACTACGTGCAGCAGGCGAGAAAGCGCTGACGCCGGTTTTGGCGGCGCGCGCTGCAGCATTGGCAAATGCCGAGGGCGAAGAACTGCAACTTGATGAAGACGGCACTATCTTGTGGCGTTCGGGCCCGGTTGCCAAAATTCAAAAAGGTCCCGCCCCATTGCGACCTGAAGTCGTCGTCACCGGCATCGGCGACATTACACCCAATCTGCGCGGCCGCGTCGAAGACCGCCTAAAGGCCTTTGTCACGAACAAGATCGAAGGACTGTTAGGGCCTCTGGTCGCGCTTCAAGTCGCAGCGAATAGCGAAGGCGAAAATGGCCTGAAAGGTCTTACAAAAGGCGTCGCCTATCGATTGGCCGAGAACTTCGGTGCGACATCGCGCTCTCAAATTGGCGACGATCTAAAACAGATCGATCAGGATGAGCGCGCAAAACTTCGCAAACTTGGCATGCGCTTTGGTGAATTCACCCTCTTCATGCCTGCCTTGCTTAAACCTGCCCCTGCATCACTCCTGACCTTGCTCTGGGCATTGTGGACAGACCGTCGTCCGGGTGATGTTCCGCCGCCATCTGCGGGTCGTGTCTCGATCGAGCTAAACGAAAGCCTTCCGCATGCATATTATTATGCTGGCGGCTATCGCCCGTCCGGTACGCGCGCTGTCCGCATCGATATGCTTGAGCGCCTGGCAGGCTTGATCCGTACCGCACGCAATGAGAGCAATCCAAAAGAAGGTTTTGAAACCAATGCGCAGATGATGTCATTGGTCGGTTGCTCAGGTGAAGATTTTGAAGCCATTTTGCGCTCGCTCGGCTTTAGAAAAAATGTCGTTAAACGAAAAGTACCCGTCACCAAAGATCTGGCGGCACCTGAAAAACAAAACGACGCTCCTGCAGCGGCACCGGCTACCCCCGCTGATGACACTGCGACTGCGCCGGAAAGTACCCCCAACGATGCTGCGCCTGAAGCGGCAATGGGGGACAAAGCACCTGAAGCCGCACCACAACGCAGCGTAAAAGCTGAGGAAGCAGCCGAGGAACAGGAAATTGAGGTTTCCCTTTGGCGGCCAGCCATGCGTCGGCCAAAGCACACTGGCAAGCCAGCGCAAAACCGCAATAAAGGAGAACAACGGGATAATCGCGGACGCGGACCGAACCAAAACAAAGGCAAAGGTCGCGGACCGAAAAATGCTAGCCGCAATGCTGGCGGACGTCCCGGCCACGGCAAAGGCGGAAGCAACCGACCACCGCGCGAAAAGAAAGCCGATCCAAACTCACCTTTCGCGGTTCTAGCCGGGTTAAAAGCTGAATTATCCGATGGTGATGAAAACGCCAAATCGAAAGCGCCAGAGAAAACCGAATGAGCGTAGAATCGGCTGAGGCGGAGGGAACCACCCAACGTTTGGACCGATGGTTATGGTTTGCGCGTATTTTCAAGACCCGGACACTTGCAGCAAAATTTGTCAGTGACGGGAATGTTCGGATAACGCGAGGTGACAATACCCAACGCGCCGACAAGGCGGCAACAGCCATTCGCCCCGGCGATATTATCGTGTTTACGCGCAATGACCGCACGCGCATTGTAATGGTACTGAAATGCGGTAACCGTCGCGGGCCAGCCACTGAGGCACAAGAATTATATGACGATCAGTCCCCGCCTGTAATCAAAACTGAGGCCACGCCAGTGCCCTTCGAACGGGACAAAGGTACCGGACGCCCGACCAAAAAAGATCGCCGTGCGATCTCTGCATTGCGCGCCCAAGACTAAACCAAGGAAACATCGATGTTCGACAAGCTATTTAGAAAAATGAAATCAGCGGATGCACCCGCTAATAACGAGACGAATGAACTGGCGCTGGCTTTTGCGGCATTGATGGTTGAAACCGCGCGGATCGATCAACATTACGGTGACGATGAAGCAGCGATCATTGACCGCGCACTCACCAATAAATTCAATATGACCGCAAGCGAAGCCGCCGCCCTGCGGGCCGAGGCGGAAACAGCGCAAGAAACAGCATTCGACATTCAACGGTTTACTAAAATCGCTAAATCCATGCCGCAGGAAGATAAGATCGCTCTGATCGAAGAACTCTGGGAAATCGTCCTTTCCGACGGCGTCAAGGATTCCTATGAAGATACGCTCATTCGGAAGATATGTGGTTTAGTATATGTAGACGACCAAGATAGCGGAGCTGCACGAAACCGGGTTGCGGCGAAAATCGCACAAAAAAATGAGCCCATGCGCTAATTCAACTGCTTGCGTCTGACGGCGTAGCGGGTAAGAAAGTCAAAAACCGCGCGAATTAAGGAGCGTCCGCACTATGACTTATGTGGTCACCGAAGCCTGCATCATGTGCAAATACACCGACTGTGTAGAGGTATGTCCCGTGGATTGCTTCTATGAAGGCGAAAACATGCTCGTGATTCACCCTGACGAATGTATCGATTGCGGCGTTTGCGAACCTGAATGCCCGGCAGAAGCCATTATCCCGGACACCGAACCAGGCGCGGACAAATGGGTCGAAATGAACACGAAATATGCGGCGGCTTGGCCAAATATCACTGAAAAGATCGACGCTATGCCTGATGCAGACGCGAAAGCCGAAGAAGAAGGCAAATTCGACAAATATTTCAGTGAAAAGCCTGGCGAAGGATCCTAAATCCAAAATTTTAGGGCCTTAAATATCCCCATAGCTTCTGTTGATATTTTGTGCTAATATCATAGCTGAATCATGGGTAGCATCGCGGCACTTACCGTTAAGCTGGAACATTCGGAAAGCTCGTCATCTTATTGTAATTTATTATCAATTCGGTCCGTTGTATTGCCCGAATTGATTGCTGTTGCAGTGCAATGACGAATGCGCATCGAAATTCGGAATACGATTTCCGATGACAGCCGCTTCGCAATCCTGACATCCCGAGCGTCGGCCTTAGGCCGACCAATCGAGCACAAGGTTAGTCATGGCGACAAAAGCAACAACCACGGCCAAGAAGGCCGTAAAGAAAAAAACAACGGCGAAGAAAACCACCGCAAAGAAAGCGGCGACGAAAAAAACCGCTTCAACAACCACTAAGAAAAAAGCCGTAAAAAAGCCGGCTGCGAAAAAGACTGCCGCTAAAGCAACAGCTACGAAAAAAACTGCCACCAAAAAATCGGCAGCCAAAAAGGTAACTGCCAAAAAAACCGCGACAAAAGCTGCGACCCCCACTAAAAAAGCGACCACCAAAAAGGCCGCAACCGCCAAACCCGCCGCAAAAAAAACCGCGGCGAAAAAGACAACGACAACAAAAAAAGCAACAGTGAAAAAGAGTACCGCTACAAAAACCGCAACAACCAAAAAAACCAAAGCCAAAGCCGAAAAAGCAAAACCGGCACGTCCGCGTCCGGTGAATGTTGGTCAGGCACCAAGAAAGACTCAGCTCGCTGCGTCAATCCCAACACCGACAACGACACCTCCCAAGGATGCGCCGCAGGCTGATGCCGCAGCATCCGAAGATGCGTCCGCGTCAAAAACTGCGAAGCAGGATTTCAAAGTCAATGACAAGATCGTTTACCCGGCCCATGGCGTAGGCCGCATCATTGATCTTGAAAAACAACAGGTCGCTGGGATTGCGATTGAATTGTTCGTGATTGATTTCGATCAGGAAAAAATGAAATTGCGCGTTCCGACCGGCAAAGCAAAAGCTGCGGGCATGCGCCCACTTTCCGACGAAAAGACGGTCAAGGATTCAATCACCCTACTCAAGGGACGTGCACGGATCAAGCGGACAATGTGGAGCCGTCGCGCCCAGGAATATGACGCGAAAATCAATTCTGGCGATATGAAACTCGTGGCTGAGGTTGTTCGTGACCTTTATCGCGGTGATGACCAACCAGAACAGAGTTACTCTGAACGCCAATTGTTCGAAGCGGCGCTGGACCGCATGGCTCGCGAAGTTGCAGCCGTTCGTGATGTCGATCTCGGCAAGGCGATTGAAGAAATTGAAAGCGTTCTCAAAAAGAAAACGGCCGCAGCTAACGCGGCCGCCTAAACTGGCTCGCCATCAAGAGTTTCGATCTGCAGCGGATGCTGCAGATCGATAGACGGCCCATTTATCGACTCTACCCACCCCCGCACGCGGATCATACGGCCTTCTAAGGCATTGAAATCAATGCCAATATTTTTCCACTTGCGGTGATTGGTGCTTGTTGCACTCGCAGTAAAATCTTCTCGGAAATCGTCGCCAAAGTTGATAAATAGGCGGCTACCATATTTTCCAATGCGGCGCGGTATCCCCTCGATGATCGCATAGGATCCGATTTTATAGTTAGCTGAGTCGGCGGTTGAGAGTGCATAGGTCGATAACGACCACAAACCACGCTGCGCTTTTCGCGCCTCATCTTCCAACGCTAAAAGCCCGCGAATGAAATCATACTCACCGCTTTCTGGACGAACCCGGCACGCGCCGCGCGTGACTAAACGTTCCTGCAATGTCGCTCCGCCAGACCGAACGATTACGCGCCTTACACCCCATCGACTTTTCGGCATGCAGTCCCGAATTTCTAGCGGTGCCGATAAGAGGTCCGTCAAAGCAGATTTCGCATCGTCAAAATATGCGCTTTGATTTTGTTGCAGCGTAAACAACCCCGGTGCAGCAACATCAGCTAGCTGAAATTCTTGATCCTGCATGATGAAGCGGTCACCCGATAATGCGACTGCCCTATTTGCCCATACCGGCGAAACGGAACTGGCTATTGCCCCCGCGATAAAGCTTCGTCGCATCATCCAGCAGTAACCCGGACCTTAGACTTGGCTTGGTTTCCCGTTCTATCGACCACGGTCACGTCATAAAATCCTGGGGTATCGGGATGCCAAACATGCCTGCCATTTGATCTGTCAGGTTTTATGAGGTCGCCATTTACATACCATCGATAGTCGCCACCTCCACCGCGGGCTGCCAATGCAAATCCACGATCAGCACTCCCCATGAAGATTTCAACGCCGCTGCGCGGAAATATGATCTGTGGCGGCGATTGATAGGTAGGCCGGTCAAACCTGGCCATCACCAAGGCGGGATCATCGTTAAGCTGGTTCGGGCCATTTTGCGCGCCCTCGGCTTCGATCATATCGAATATGTCAAACAATAGCGGCGCAGCTGTATTCCGCCCCGTAGCGCCGGACCTCGGCGCGCCATCCGCTCGCCCGACCCAGACGATCGCCGTATATCCGCCCGCATGGCCAGCCGCCCAAGCATCGCGAAAGCCATATGACGTTCCCGTTTTAAACGCGACCTTCAATGCCTTTTGTGAAAGTGCTGCTGGTGCACGACCTTCAAGTGCAGGGGCATCGGCCAGAATCGCACTGACTTTTTTGGCGGTCGGTTCTGAAAATAATCGATAAGGTTTGGCTTCGCGCTTTTCATCCGTGGTCCACTGCAACGGCAGAACTGTCCCATCGGTTGCGAGCCCGGCATATAACATCGCAAGCTCCTGCGCAGTAACACCGGCACCACCTAGAGCCAGCGCAAGTCCGGATGATTTATCAGCCCGATCTGGCGTACGCAGATTAATGCCTGACGCCCGCAATACGGATGCGAATCGGCCAGCACCAATGCGGTCTAACGTCCGCACGGCCGGCACATTCAATGAATGCTGCAAGGCTTCTCGAACATGGACCTCGCCGCGAAAGGTTTGATCGAAATTCTCTGGTGCATAATCGCCAAATGCGCGCGGCATGTCTTCTATGATTGTGTCTGCGCTTGCCAAACCACTTTCAAAAGCAAGCCCATAAATAAAGGGCTTTAGCGCCGAGCCCGGCGACCGCGCTGCTGCGGTCAGATCAATCCAACCGCCTTTTGCATCAAGGCCCGACGACCCCACAAGTGCACGTACAGCGCGGCTTTCATTTTCGATTAAAATTAACGAAGCCGTCGCGCCATCATCATATTTATCAACATAGGCTGCGACCATCGCCTCGGCCTGTTTTTGCAAACGAGCATTCAATGTTGAGCGCACGACATAGCCGTGTGAGGCTGAACTTAGTCTGTATGCCGCGTGATAGGCGACTTTCGGTAACGGGTGTCGGTTCTGAGGCAAAACTGCCGCATTCGCTTCATCCCTCAATTTCGCCGAGACTGCACCCGCGTCCGCAAGCTTTTGAAGAATTTCAGCGCGTGCTTTTCTGGCTGCCTTAGGCCGCCGATCCGGGCGACGAACCTCAGGTGATTGCGGCAATGCAATGAGCAACGCCTGTTCCGCATCGGTCAATCGGATCGGGTCTTTATCAAAATAAAAACGACTTGCCGCTCGAACGCCTTCGATATTGCCGCCATAGGGCGCAAGGGTCAGGTAAAGCTCAAGGATCTCTCGTTTCGTCAACCGACGCTCGATCTGCAGAGCGCGGATCATTTCAACAGCTTTTGACCCGATATTTCTAGGTCGCGGCTCAAGCAATCTGGCCGTTTGCATTGTTATCGTCGAAGCGCCAGAAACAATGCGGCCAGCTCTGGCCGAAGAAGTCGCGGCACGTAGTACCGCACGAAAATCCACGCCGATATGATTATAAAATCGCTTGTCTTCGATCATTAAAAGCCGCTCGACGAATACCGGGTCGACCTCATCTAAGTCAGCGCGGAAACGCCAGCGATCATCACTTGCAGAAAATGCGTGTAGCCACTCACCGTGAACATCAAGCACAAGCGGCGACACATTTTCTGCGCGCTCTAGTGGAGGCGGAAAAAGAGTATCGAGCGCGACCAAAATGGTAAGGACGGCGATTACCGGAACAATCATTCGGTGTCGCCGCCACTTACCTATTTTGGGTAACGTCAATTTCATTCTGCTGCCGCAATAGAAACCTGCGCCACGGTAGTGCGCGCAAATACACCCGGCTTGTACATATCTTCGATGACCACGCCGGGCATAACGAACTTACCGGGTGTCACTGCACGGACCACATAGGCAAGCGTGAACCGTTGATTGCCTCGAATATCGACTGCAGCCACAAAACGATCATCTCTTGCTTCGGCAATTCTGGGCCGGGTTAATTCACCGATCCATTTATATGGGCCGTTATTGCCCCGCCCTCCCGCATCGCTCGGCTCTAGCACCGTTTCGATCTCAAAACCCGCGGGCAAGAGGTCGGCGATAACGGCCGGATGCAAACGTTGATCGGAAGCAGTACCGCTGAGAACCACAACCAATCGATCATTCTGCCGGACTGCTCCAAGATCTGCAGGGCGACCATCGCGTGTTGCTACCCGTTTGGTAATTGAGAAGCCCTGACTAGTGGCACTAGGCGCACTTTTCGGTGAGCCGGAAACAGTGAGTGACCGGAAAATCTGGTCTTGACCATCATTGCTATAGGTCAAACCATTTTCGAGTGAGGCAGTCGTTGGCGTAAAGCTTGGCGCTGGCGGCAAGTCACCTAGTTTTTCACCGTCTACGGACAACATAATCGGCCCGCCATCACGCAACATCGCTTGCGCAGCCAAAAGCGTAAATGCCTTTTCCTGCGTATGCATTGATGTAGGGTCTTTCATCAGGCCGACAAACTTCTCGGCAATTGCCTCAGTTTTATCAGTCTGTTCTGCTTCGACGGCCAAAGCCAACACACCCGCAACATCACGCAAGCTACTTTGGTAATAGTCGCCACGATTTTGCCAGCCGACTGCATCGGCAGCTTTCGTAAACGCGCTATTTGCACGCGCGCGATCACCCATCAAAGCGAGCGCTGCACCAATATGCGCCCGCGCTAACGGGCTTGGCGTATCGTCCAAAAGGGTATCATGGAAATAGCGCAGATCAGAAAGGTCTGCTCGGCCAGCGCGCGCCAAGACATAAAGCGCATATGCTGCAGAACGACGCCGCAAATATTCACGCGTGTCATTGTTGTTTGCAAACTGCGCCACATTGGTTTGATAACTAGTCAAATACCAACGATCAAAACGCGCCATACTCGCAAGCGAATCATATGCGCGATCCAGCGCTTCAGTAGGAACCGCATAACCTTCATTTTTGGCGCGGTACATAAAGTCTGTGACATAGGCACCAAGCCACGGATTGGCCCAGCGGTCATTCACCCGCCAAAGACCAAACGCTCCATCCGGACTTTGACGATTCAAGAGTTTGTTAATCGCTTCTTGTACGCGCGGTCTTACGGCACGTTCCGGCCCGCGCCCCACCTGGCCGCCAAGTACATCGACAAATAAGAGCGGGAAGGCCGAACTCGTCAGTTGTTCCGTGCACCCATAAGGGTAGCGATAAAGCGAATCTAATAGCGGGCCCGGCTCAACACCCCGCAAACGTGAGAATGAAACCGCAACCTCGGCTGATCCGGGCACGTAACTATCGATAACAGCCTTCGTCACTTCAAACCGCTCGCCTGGGTCTAGTGCAGCGGTGCGCACTTCTGTGACGGGGAAATAAGGCGTTCGTGACTGGATCGGATAGGACCGCGAGACGCTAAATCCACCCGGCCCTTCGACCTCAAGCTTGATTGCCCCGATGCCAACCTCGCCAGTAGAGAATGAGAATACCTTAGTTTGCTTTTCCCCCTTGGCGAGCGTGAACAGCTCGCTGGTGGAGAGTTCTACAGGGCCTTCACCGGTTAGAGACACACGATAATCACCGGCATCGCCATCGACATTGTCTATCAACAGGGTTGCAGACGCCCGATCGCCCGGTGCAAGGAACCGCGGCATTGCCAATTCGGCCGGGACAGGATCTCGGACCGTCAATGGCTCCGACGCAGAGCCAAGCTTGTCCTTCGACCAGGCCACAGCCATCAACCGTAATTCACCGTTGAAATCAGGAATATCGATAGGGAGGGTAACCTTTCCGCCCTGCCCGACTTTGACGAGACCTGAATAAAGCGCGACCGATTTTGTCGGCACTACGGTCAACCCCTCACCGCCCAACTGGTCACCACCAAAGCGCGCAGCCGCACCGAGATTGGCGTCAAGAATTCGTCCGTAATCATCACGAATTGCAACGCCCAGGCGTTTTTTACCGTAATAAAAATCGACCGGATCTGGTGATTTGAATTTCGTTAATCGCAAGATACCTTCGTCGACCGCGGAAAGCGTCAACATAACCTCAGCCCCCGGCGCAGCGCCTTCGATCGTAACCGGCAAATCAAGTTTCTGGCGCGGCCGGAAAACATCAGGCTCGTCCAACCGAACCGACAGCTTGCGCGCCGACATATCGAAAGGAACATAGCTAACAGCCATTGCGCGGCGGGGGATCGGGCGTGAACCCGCATCACGCGGCGTGACGACCGTGGCCATTACATAAAATCCTGCACCCCAACTCGGGTCAGTATCGATAATGATCTCGCGGCCCTTTTTCTCGACCTTCATGCGCTGAACGAGATGCACTTTATCTGTCGCGATAGCGATGATTGCTTCGCCTGCATAAGGCGGGTTGAGGTACAGACGCGCGCGCCCACCGGGAACAACTTTATCGGTTTGAAGGGTCATCGACGCCTGATCCGGCGTATCAGCACCTGAGGCATAAGAACGCCAACCAACGTAGAAGCGAATATCGCTTTTTGTCTTTTGGCCCGCTTGTGACACAGTCAATCGATAGGTCCCCGGATCAACCCGTTGATTGATCAAGGTCGCTATCTGCTCTGGCGTTGTTTTCCCGCGTCCTTCGGCGATCAAAACATCCCGGAATGACCGACGCCAGCGCCAATTGCCATTCTCACGATACCAATCAAACCAATAATCTTCTTCGACTAACCGCCATTCAAGTTCGCCATCAACAGGTTTCCCTTCCCAGTCCAAGAGTACCGCATTTACAGCAACCTCTTCGTCTTGACCGAAACTTTGTTCGTCATTGGAAAGTTTCAAGCCGAGATAAAAGTCATCCGGCCTCACGGGAATACGCGCACTTTCACGCACCACACGCCCCCCAGGCTCAACCACACCGACAACAAGATCGGCTCGCAATGGCGCGCCGTAATTTTTGGGCGCGCTATCCACGTTTATTGCGACTGTTGCATTTCCGTCGGCATCAGTCGTTGTATTGGGAAGTGTCAGAAACCGCTCATCAAAACGGCCATTGACCGGACCAAAGCGATATTTTGAAAAATCAGGGAACGGATTCGGATCAAGTCGTAGCCGCGCTTCGGCTTCGACCGCAAGACCACTTGCCGGCGCACCATAAAGATAGCGGCTCGATACATTCAGCTCGCGCTTATCGCCGGGACGGATTGGCGTTTTTTCATCGCCTTCGAGTTTCACTTCAAGGCGCTGCGGCACGAAATCTTCAACCGAGAAACTCGTATCGCCAATTGTTCGTTCAATGCCATCCGCTTTTACCGCAATACGCCAGACACCGCGCGGTGCCGACGTCGGCACATCGTAATCAAAACTAAATCCGCCAACGGACAGGTCTTCGATACGGCGCTCATCTGCTTCGGTGGAATTAGGCCGATAGATCGTAATTGTAATTGGCCTATTGTCGATTGCCCGACCGGCCGCATCGCGTAACATGCCCGACACATGCACTGTCTCACCCGGGCGATAAATACCGCGATCAAGATATACATAGCCGTCAATTTTTGAGGGCGCGGAACGTCCGCCAATATTACGGTCAGACAAATCCAATGGGGCACGCTCTAGATCAAGCGCAGCAAAATCGGCCTGCGGCCCATAGGCCATCAACATTCGAGGCGTAAGCGGATGATCTCCATTCACGGCGGCGCTATCAAAACGCGCGCGGCCATCAGCATTTGTCACGGCCTTGGCCAGAATTTCATTATTGGCAGCGATGAGTGTTAATTCGACCCCGTCCATTGCGCGCGCAGACGTAATCGAGCGAACAAAAACATCCATGCCGTCTGTACCGGAATAGGTCGTCAATGCCATATCGGTGAAAACAATCCAACGCCACGCTTCAGCTTTCCGATTTTTATCGGCACCCGGAGAGACATCTGCTATATTGAGGAAATATGCTCCGGGCTCGAGTTCATCGAGTGCAGCGCCAAGGGCAAAAACTGTTGTCGTTGTTTCGTTTGTTTCACCGGGCGTTTCCAATTCGCCCTTCCAAACCTCAACACCGACATCTTTTCCGTCTTCACGGTCCCACACATAGGAATAACGATCCGCACCGGTCGCTTCGCCCGCGACGATGTCTTTACGGGCCAAAGACCGATCCGATACGCGGTAAACCGTGATCTCAACTTTTTCGACATTGACCGTCTCGATGCCGACACCATCTGCCTCAAGCCGGGGTAGGATCACACCATCGCCCGCAAATCCGACATAGGCCGGCTTATCTCCAAAGGCGACGACAACTTCGTCAGCGCGTTCAAGCCGGTCACCGTTCGCATTCGGCAAACCTTTGCGCAGGCGCACGCGGTAATCTTTATCAAAAGCCAATCCGTTTAAGCACAAAGATTGACCATCGACTGAAATGGCTATGCCTTCCTGCGGCGTTATCCGAACAAAATCCGCGTAATTCGTATTGCCGCTATCATCCAGCGCTTGGGTAAATTGTAGGCACGCCTGAGGCGTATCAGAGCCGGTATCTAAGCGTAAACGGCGATACGCAAAGCCTTCTATGACATCTTCTTCGGGGCGCTCTGCGTCATCCGCCCGACGCTCCTGAAAGGGACGGCGTTGCGATGGGGTACGCGGTTCCGCACCGACGACCCGCTGACTATTGGGGTCATCCAAAGACCCGCTGGGGGAAACGAATCGCCCAACCAATAATCCAATAGCGAACGCACCTAAAATAGCTGCGGCAATCAAGGCTCCGTGCTTACGCGCCATATCCGAAATCTCCACCCTCTTATCGTGATGCCCAACCGGCATGCACGGCAATTATGGCGTTTAATCAACAGAAGGAAAACAATTCTGCGACCATTTCAGGAAATTTGGCCCCGACGACCGCCAACAGAGTTTTGGTGCGCTGCGAAAGCCGCTAAAGTCACCCGCGCTGCGTCCCCGTAGCTCAGTAGGATAGAGCACCAGATTCCTAATCTGGGGGCCACAGGTTCGAATCCTGTCGGGGACGCCAGCGAATTAGGACACTCAATCAAAGAACTATTCGACTATTTCGATTACTTATCGGTGTCCCGCCGCACAGGGCGCACTCAAATTTTCCTGATCCGAGGTTTTTGGAAAAGAGATAATTTCAGCAGGCCGGTGCGAACCCTAGATATTTATTGAATGCCGATTCGATTCCTCATCGCACATGGCAAATATCACCTTTTATCCGTCCAAGGACGAATTAGGATCGATTAGTCTTTTCGAATTTACTCGTGGGCTGAGATCCGCCCAACTATTCTTCCGGTCGTTTAAAACGGACGAAATAATTTTCTGAGAGTCCTTCGACGGCAACGTCTTCTAAAAACTCAAAGCCGATATATTCCAATTCGGATATGACACCCGCCTTGCCGAATCGCACATGTTGTTTGTCACTCGCCCGGGTTTCCCCTTCTTCGAGGTCATAATCTACGATTACTAATTCGCCGCCAGGCTTCATCGAATCAAAAACGGACTTCATAACCGCCTGCCGATCACCAAAATAATGATAAGTATCGGCTATAAAAACGAGATCAATCGACTTTTCAGGCAAAGAAACGTCATTCTCCCGGCCCAAAACCGCAGTGATATTATCGATTCCCGAATCATCGGCGCGCTGATTAACGAGATCAAGGAACAACGGTTCGATATCTTCAGCAAAAACGCGACCACTCGCGCCGACTTCTTCAGCGAATAACAAAGAATATAAGCCGGTTCCGCTACCGATATCCGCGACCACATCCCCTTCACTCAAGCCAACCGAATCGACTACCGATTCGCGAGCGCTGTATAATTCGCGGCTCCCGACCTCTAACTGCTCCAACCAGACGTCCACATAATCATGCTGCTCGACGACAGCCTCAACGGATTCGTCCGGACCCGCATCGCCCTCGTTCGTTGGTTGTGTACACGCGCCCAGCAACGCTATCAGAAAGCTTGCGCCTATATTCGTTTTCAGCAGGTCTGTTTTCGTTCGCATAAAGACTCTCAGAATGAAGACGGCCGCATCTGACCGATTTCAATTACATTATGTCCGATAAAGCATCACTGAGACACTGACAATGTTGCAAAAATATAGACACAAAAAAACCGCGCCAGACAAACGCCTGTGCGCGGTTTCTATAATCTTGATATAAAGGGTAAAATCATCTTGGCAGGCCCGGCGGCGACTTACTCTCCCACGCCTTGAGACGTAGTACCATCAGCGCTGGGGACTTTAACGACCGAGTTCGAGATGGGATCGGGTGGAGGCTCCCCGCCATAACCACCGGGCCGGCAAAAACGATTTTAATGCGAGAGTGCGGATCCTGTGCGGATCACTAAAATGACTTAGGAAAACGACCCTATACGGATCGTTCGCCACGCATGAGTTATAGCTTCATGCCTATCATCCGAAGACGATAGCATGAGGACAATCAAGACAATCGAACAATTAGTACCGGTAAGCTTCACACATTGCTGCGCTTCCACACCCGGCCTATCAACGTGGTGGTCTTCCACGGTTCTCAAGGGAATATTTGTTTTGAGGCCAGCTTCCCGCTTAGATGCCTTCAGCGGTTATCTGTTCAATACATAGCTACCCAGCTGCGCCATTGGCATGACGACTGGTCCACCAGAGGTATGTCCATCCCGGTCCTCTCGTACTAAGGACAGCTCCTCTCAATATTCCTACACCCACGGCAGATAGGGACCGAACTGTCTCACGACGTTCTAAACCCAGCTCACGTACCGCTTTAATTGGCGAACAGCCAAACCCTTGGGACCTGCTCCAGCCCCAGGATGCGATGAGCCGACATCGAGGTGCCAAACAATGCCGTCGATATGGACTCTTGGGCATCATCAGCCTGTTATCCCCGGCGTACCTTTTATCCGTTGAGCGATGGCCCTCACACGAGGAACCACCGGATCACTATGGCCGACTTTCGTCTCTGCTCGACTTGTCAGTCTCGCAGTCTAGCGGGCTTATGCCATTGCACTCGACGACCGATTTCCGACCGGTCTGAGCCCACCTATCGCGCGCCTCCGTTACCATTTAGGAGGCGACCGCCCCAGTCAAACTACCCACCATGCAGGGTCCCGGATCCAGGTTCATGGACCGCGGTTAGATATCAGCGACAACAAGGGCGGTATTTCACATTGTGGCTCCATGACTGCTGGCGCAACCACTTCAAAGCCTCCCGCCTATTCTACACATGTTGACGCTAATACCACTGCAAAGCTGTAGTAAAGGTGCACGGGGTCTTTCCGTCTAACCGCGGGAACTCCGCATCTTCACGGAGAATTCAGTTTCGCTGAGTCTGCATTGGAGACAGTGTGGAATTCGTTACGCCATTCGTGCAGGTCGGAACTTACCCGACAAGGAATTTCGCTACCTTAGGACCGTTATAGTTACGGCCGCCGTTTACCGGGGCTTCAATTCGGAGCTCTCACCCCTCCTCTTAACCTTCCGGCACCGGGCAGGCGTCAGACCCTATACGTCGTCTTACGACTTCGCAGAGCCCTGTGTTTTTAGTAAACAGTCGATACCACCTGGTTTGTGCCCCCACCCCAGAGTTGCCTCCAAGATGGGCTCCCTTCTCGCGAACTTACGGGAGTAATTTGCAGAGTTCCTTCAATGCAGTTCTCTCAAGCGCCTTGGTATGCTCTACCAGTCCACCTGTGTCGGTTTCGGGTACGGTCTATTGAAGAGGCTATTTCCAGGGACTGATTCGCGGCCCAACCAATCCAATAAGGTTGAACAACTTACTCAATCCGTCACACATCTTCTGGCACAGGAATATTCACCTGTTTCCCATCGACTACGCCTTTCGGCCTTGCCTTAGGGGCCGGCTAACCCTGCGCTGATTAGCATTGCGCAGGAACCCTTGGACTTTCGGCGAGAGTGTCTCTCACACTCTTTATCGCTACTCGTGTCAGCATTCTCACTTCTCATACGTCCACCGCCTCTCACGAGTACGGCTTCATCCGCATAGAGAACGCTCCGCTACCGCGTGCATAGCACGCCCGAAGCTTCGGTGCATAGTTTAAGCCCCGTTACATTTTCGGCGCGGGAACCCTTATTTAGACCAGTGAGCTGTTACGCTTTCTTTAAAGGATGGCTGCTTCTAAGCCAACCTCCTGGTTGTTTTGGGATTCCTACATCCTTTCCCACTTAACTATGACTTTGGGACCTTAGCTGTCGGTCAGGGCTGTTTCCCTTTCCACCACGGACCTTAGCACCCGTGGTGTGTCTGCCGAGCAGTACTCTTCGGTATTCGGAGTTTGGTTAGGATCAGTAAGGCGGTAAGCCCCCATAGCCCATCCAGTGCTCTACCCCCGAAGGTATTCACTCGACGCTCTACCTAAATAGATTTCGCGGAGAACCAGCTATCTCCCGGTTTGATTGGCCTTTCACCCCTAGACACAAGTCATCCCAACTTTTTTCAACAAGTACGGGTTCGGACCTCCAGTAAGTGTTACCTTACCTTCATCCTGCTCATATCTAGATCACCGGGTTTCGGGTCTAATCCCTCTAACTAAATCGCCCTATTCAGACTCGCTTTCGCTGCGCATACACCTATCGGCTTAAGCTTGCTAGAGAGACTAAGTCGCTGACCCATTA
>NZ_CP157210.1:0-425000 GCF_046736345.1 Hyphococcus formosus | reverse complement strand
TCAAACAACGGATAAAATAACAGTCCGAAGATATACCCGCCCACATGCGCCTGCCATGCGCTCGCGCTTTTAAACAAAATATAACTAAGCTTGGATGTGTCGAAAAAGATTGTCGCGCCGATAATTAATGCGGACACACCGAATATCATCAGTATCGATATGAATATCGAATGAGCGCCCTGAACAGCGTCATCAATTTTCCGTTGGCGCATTAGATTGATCCAGACAATCGCACCAAAGAGCCCCGAAGCCGCGCCCGAGGCACCAATCATGGCCTGCCAGGAAGATTGATTGATCAAGACAAAGAAGAAACCGGCAAACATGCCGGACAATATAAGAAAGGCAATAAACACCACAGGTACGTCATGGGTTTTTGCGCCGGGCGCGTTTTCCATCTCGCGGTAAACATATGACCCCATCAATCCAAGCGCGAGCAAGTTGATGACCATATGCATAACATTCACATGAAAAACCATGTGTCCCAAAATAGGACGTACAAGCCCGGTGACGACATCACCTTTTTCAAGCGCATGCATCACTCTTGCGGGCGAAAGCTCGAACCATCGCCAAATCCGGCGCATCGCCCCAATGGGCAGTAAAGACATGAATATCTGAATTGTCGCCAGCGCCAGCACGATACTGGATACAGTATCCGGCGGGTCCTTGAAAAATCCTAACCAATCATTGCGGTCAGTATTTGTTCTCATTTTGGTTAACGCTCGCAATGATCCTAAGGGTTTGATTAACGTCGAACCCTCAATCGTGCAAACTTTTGTTCATGAAAGGCGCTTAATATCAACACAATCGCTCGCGACCCACGGACCAAACATGACTAACAATACACCGGAAAATAGCGACGTATCGGAAACGCCTGAAATCGGTACAGACCGGCGCAAGCATCATCGCGCCGCGCTCCCGCTTAAAGCCCGCTTTCTAACCGAGCGCGGCGAAGAACGCGCGGGCGTTGTTGTCAATATTTCTGCGGGCGGTGCGATTTTGCAGACCCGGTTCCCGCCGGACCGCGATCAGAAGGTGATTCTCTATATTGATCAGATTGGCCGTATTGAAGGAAGAGTCGTCCGCACCAATGACCGCGCATTTGCCGTGGCCTATCCGAAAAAACGCTCCCGCCAAGCCCGAATCGCCGATCATCTGACCCAAGCCCTGAATAATAAGCATGATGGCGCAGAACGACGTGCCCGCCCCCGCATAAATCAAGACACCCATGCAACTGTACAATTAGAGGATGGTCGAACCATGGAATGTTCCATTTTGGACATTTCCCTGACCGGCGCATCACTTGAGATCAAACCCCGCCCACCTTTGGGTATGCACCTGATTCTCGGGCGCATGACCGCAAAAGTGGTCCGCCGGCACGATAAGGGCGTTGGGGTTGTGTTTACCGGCTCTTCCGAGCGGAAGATGGAAGACGTTCTTACAGATTCAGCGAGCATGGAGCCTTTTGATACAACTGGCCCGGGTTTTGCTCATTCATTTGGCAAGAAGGGCGTGCGCGCCCAATAGCCTATAAGGAAGAATAATGCTCGCTGCAGAAAACTGGTGTCTTAAAGTCGAAGACAAGGTTTACGGACCGTATACGACGGAACAGATGCGTAAATTCGCCCATGAGGGTCGATTGGCATCTTGGTCGCTCGTATCGCCCGCTGGTGGACGCACATGGCGCGAAGCCCGTAACGAGTCGATTTTTGCGAACTTTTTTGGCGTACATCGCGCGGATGGTTCTCCAAAAAAATCGGATCAAAATGCCTTTGGCAAACGAGATGAGAAGATTACGCAGCGTCCCGAAAAAGTTGCAGACAAAACCATCCCGATCAGCGCAGAGATCAAGACGCGCAAATCGACAGAACCAAAGACAGCAAACTTCATTGTTATTTTCGATGTGGTCAGCGGTGCCGCAAGCCGCGTCGAGGCCGCACTTTATGGCTTGGGCCCTGCCTTCAGGATTGCAGATAATGTCTGGACGATATCGTGCGAAATGACAGCCGTTGGTGTACGGAATGCTATTGCGCCATATTTACGCGGTAGCGAGTCAATTTTCGTAGTCGACGCAACACGCGGTCGATCATCGTGGAGCAATTACGCACCGACGGTGAATTCAAAGCTTACTGCTGCTTTCGTAAATACGAAACAGGCTTAAGCGAAATTTACGTCGATTTTTTCCTCGCTTTGTAAATTTGCATCATTTTGTGACTGCCTTCGTGAATTTTTTCTGACGCCGCCGATTTATTTCGGCATGGGCCAGAAAACGGGGTATAGTGAAGATGGTGACTGATTCGCGGGAGCGACAATCGTCGAGATGCAGTGTAATGGCATAAGAAGCGTCCGGAATAGCGCAATATGCGCCAAGGGCTTCTGTTCGGCGATAAAACAATCAGATTGTCACTCACTCCCCTCATTCAGCGCCATCCCCTTCCCCTTGTTACCTGGAGGCGTACATGACGAAACGTTCTGCCCGTCGCGCAGCGCGGCGCAATTCTGAGTTCGCGCAATATGGAGACGACAACAACGTAAGGCGATTATTCGACGAACCCAAATGGTCCCCAATCCCAGATGACAATAACCGGGATCAGAAATATCGCAAAAATCTCCGTGCACAGAACGAATCCCAGCAACAGGTCATGGACGCGATTGACGAAGCGCCACTTGTTTTTGCAGTAGGTGCAGCGGGAACGGGAAAAACCTATCTCGCGATCGCCAAAGCGGTAGAGGCGCTTGACGCCGGGAATGTGAGACGCATCATTCTATCCCGCCCCGCGGTTGAGGCCGGCGAAAGCCTTGGCTACCTGCCCGGCGATATGGAAGAAAAGCTCTCTCCTTATCTCCGGCCACTTTATGATGCACTTTGTGACCGGATATCCTCCAAGCGCCTGAAGGCGTTGATGGCCGAAGGCGTCATCGAAATTGCCCCCATCGCCTATATGCGAGGGCGCACGCTCAATAATGCCTATATTGTCATCGACGAGGCCCAGAACTGCACCTATGGGCAGCTCAAAATGTTGCTGACCCGGCTTGGCTGGAATTCGTCAATGGTCGTTACCGGAGACCCGGCGCAAAGCGATCTATTGCCGGGAATGTCCGGGATCAATGACGTGATCGAGAAATTGGAAATGCTCGAAAATGTGCGCGCCGTAAGATTCTCACGCGAGGATGTCGTGCGGCACCCATTGGTAGCGGAAATGATCGACGCACTCTGATCCCCCGGAGGCACGCCCGCAGCGAATCATCCCCACGGGATTTCACTACGGGCGTCCTCATGGTATTGAACGGCCTTCCGCTTGTGACTGAAAAATAGGACGGACGGCATGAGTAACGGCTACGGCTTTGGCGACGGTGAGATTAAGCAGGAATCCAGCTGGCGTTATCCCTTGGGCATTTTCATGGCGACGCTCGTGCTTTGCGCGATCTTTCTTTATTACTATGTCGGCCCAAGTGTTGAGGATTTTAGCGGCAATACGCCAAGCCCCGCGATCACTGAAGAACCGGTGCGCGTCGAAATCGGCGGCACGATCTTCGCCCCGCCCGCCAATTACACGGTCTATCCACGGGCACGGCGCGGCGGCGTACGCGATGAAGTCAATCTCTATGCCCTTTGGCCGACCATGCACGGTTACACCCCGGCGCAGCGCAAAGAATTCATCGAGAACGCCCCGGACACGCGCCGAATCGACATTACGATTTCAAAGCGCACATCGATGTTCAACGAAGCCGAACGATTCGAACGGTTATATCTGCCGCAAACGGTAGACCCACGTGGCGTGCGCACACCTTACCAATTGACGAAGTTCACCTTCAAAGAACAGCGCGCCAATGTGCCGACCAATGGCTATGCGGACACAGAGTTGTTTGTCGGCAATGACGAGGCTGGCGCGACCGCAGCGGTTTTCTGCTTCAAGGACCAGGATGACGTAATCAGCCCCGAATGCTGGCGGAAATTAGAATATGGTGACAAGGTCGAAGTGAGCTATCGATTCAAACGGCCCTATTTGCCTGAATGGCGCGCGATCGATCAGGCGGTCATCAATTTAGTGACAAAGCTCGACCAGTCAAAGCAAGTCACCCAATAATTATAAACGCTGAGCTTGCGCGCTAAGAGCAACCATCAGGATCGGCGATATTATCAGACCAATGGCGACGATAACCGCGAAATAGCTCACAAGGGCTAATCCGTTCGGCCAGCTCATGGCGATGGACGAAACAATCAACGCGCTCACGCTGACACTTGCGAGGAATACGAAACGCCGCAAGCCATCGCTCATCGCGTTTTGGGTGATATCGCGGGCATTACGCCAGATATCGCCCGCGTTACGCCAACTCACGGTAATTTGCGCAAAAGACATGCCCGCAAGGGTCTGCGCCAATAGCCGGTCTTGGAGCGTTGGCAACTCGATTCCGATCGCCTGATAGGCAAGCGCTGCAAAAATTGCGCTCACAAAAAGCATGATCGCGATCAATGAACTTGTCCGCACAGAAACAAACGCAGCACCGGACGCGATCATGATCAACCCGATAAACAGGAAGAAACTCAACGGATCCGCGATCCCCGTTTCAAATCCCGAAACCACAACCAAAACGCCGATAATGGCGCTGCCCGCAATGGCCGTTGAGCCCGGCAATAGGCGTCGCATCGGACGCCAGCTTTCAGCGAATCGTTGCCGGCGGTAATTTTCGTCCACCGCGACCTGTTCCGTGTGGCGCAATAGTGCGAGCGCACCTGTGCTGCAGATCAGGCTCATTGCCGCCACTAACACGGTTGCGATGCTGATGAACGCAATCGTCTGGAGATCAAGCTCCCCGAGGTTTAATTCGAGAGACATCACGATCCCATAGGCAAGGGTCGAAAGAATACAGAAGCTCCCGGGCGCTAGCGCGGCATGCCCTGCGGCCCCCGCCGCCCCTCTCGCCGAATATCCTTTTGCAAAAAGCTGCGCGAATTCGGCGGCGACACTCATCCCGACACAAAGGCCCCCCACGAGATAAAGCGTCAGCAATGGAGCCGCGAAGGAAACCTGCAACAGATCAACCAGTGCCAGAAATCCGATTGCACCGATGATCCCCACAATAGATGCAAGCGGCCCGACAAATCCGAGCCGCAAAAGATTGCGCAAAATTGGCATAAGCGCGCTCAGAAAGACAAACAGTCCGAGCCCGGCCGCAAATATCAATGGCTGCAAAAATTCAATCGGCGCACCAAAGGCTCCCATCGCATAGGCGCTTAGGAGCCCGCCGGCGATGACCACCACCGCAACATAAGTTCCCTGAAGAATTGGTTTGCGCGGCGTCAGAGCCGCAAGGGCGAGCGGCACAAAAATCGCGATCAGCGCGCTCATCGCGTTACGAAGCAAAAGGAGGTCAACACCGGCGGCATCGCCCTGATGGCGCATGCCCATGACCGCCAATACGACTAGCCCCAGCCCGACGACACCACCGAGCAAAATCGGGCGCTCAGCCGACAGCTTCCCGAAAAAACCGGATGGCGCGCCCGACAAGATCCGACCTCTTAGTTCGCCGGCCGTTCTGGCAGGTCTATTTCGAGGATTGCCATGTTAAAGTCATAGGATACGTCGCCTTCCTCATCATCGCGGAAAATCACGCCGATGAATTCATCACCAATATAGACCTCGGCAGAGTCGTCTTTATTCGGCCGGCCACGCACCGTCAGGTTATCCATGCCAAATTTTGTGCTCAGATATTTCTGAAGGCGGGCAATATCTACGTTATCCATAATACTCTTGTCCTTTTCGTGAGACCCTCTTAACCGTATCCGAAGCAGGTGCCAACCGCCCTTGGCGGCTGTTTATTCAGCAATTTTTCCGGAGTTTTTGCCATGAAACATCGTTCACCCGCCTTATTGTTTCCTTTCCTTCTATTGGCCGGATGTGGCGGAGAAACCGAAAATGCCTGTGGCGCTGACACAATCGTCGCCAGTGATCCTTGGGTACGCGAGGCAGGCCCCGGACACCCCATGAGCGCAGCCTATCTCTCACTTTGTAATGGCAGTGAAACGGCGGACCGGCTGGTTTCCGTCTCTTTTAGCGGTGCAAACGCTGCGGAAATCCATACAACCACCGTCGACGAGAACAATGTCGCCCGCATGCGTCCCCTGGAAAATGGGCTTTCTTTGCCCGTTGGCGAAGCCGCTGTGCTCGCCCCCGGATCGACCCATATCATGTTGATGGGACTGACCGAGGAGATAACCTCCGATTCCGAGCCGACAATCACCCTTAATTTCGAAAACGCGGAACCTTTGACGCTGACATTCGAGGTTCGGTCCAAGAAAGATGCCGGCCATTCGGCACATTGATCTCGCCCGCCCCCTTTCTCGTGAAGCGGACAGGCGATAAAAGCGCCCGCCATGTTACATATAAATGACCTTTCTTATTCAATCGAAGGCCGCGTTCTGTTCGATCAGGCGACGGCCGCAATTTCAGATGGCTGGAAGGTCGGTTTTGTCGGGGCAAATGGATCGGGCAAATCGACCCTACTCAAAATCATCAAGGGCGAAATCTATACCGGCGGCGACGAAGTTTCCTTACGCAAAAATCGGCGACTAGGCTCGGTAGAGCAAGAAGCGCCCTCGTCTAATGTCAGCCTGCTCGATACGGTGCTGGAACAAGATAAAGAACGGGCAAGTCTCATCGCGGAAGCTGAGACAACGACTGATCCGAACCGAATTGCGGAAATACAAACGCGGCTGGCCGATATCGACGCCCATTCTGCCGAAGCGCGTGCCGGCGCAATTCTTTCGGGTCTTGGTTTCTCAGCAAAGGAACAAAGCCGCCCCTGTTCTGAATTTTCCGGCGGCTGGCGGATGCGGGTAGCGCTGGCCGGTGTGTTGTTTTCTGCGCCAGATCTTTTGCTACTGGACGAGCCGACGAACTATCTCGACCTTGAGGGGACAATCTGGCTCGAAACCTATTTGCGGCGTTATCCCTATACGACGTTGATCGTCTCTCACGACCGCACATTGCTGAACAATGCTGTCACCCACATTCTTGCTCTTGAAAACGGCAAGCTGACCGTCAGCCCCGGCGGCTTTGATACCTATGAAAAAAAGCGCGCCGAAGCGCGTGCGCAAGCCGCATCGTTCCGCGAACGGCAAGAAGCGCGGCGTCGCCATATGCAGGCCTTTGTCGACCGCTTCCGCGCAAAGGCGTCAAAAGCGAAACAGGCGCAAAGCCGCGTTAAAATGCTGGAAAAACTGGAGGTCGTCGCAGAGCCGATTTCCGCCAAAACAATACCGTTTCATTTTCCCAATCCAAAAGCGATGGCACCGCCAATCGTGCGGGTGGTCGATGGCGAACTCGGCTATGAAGAAGGAAAGCCAATCCTGTCCAAGGTGAATTTGCGTCTTGATCAGGATGATCGGATTGCGATCCTCGGCCCGAATGGTCAGGGGAAATCCACTTTGGTTAAAGCGCTGTCCGGACGTTTGTCACCGCTATCGGGAAATGTCTATAAGCACAAAAAATTATCTATCGCCTATTTCGCCCAGCACCAGTTGGACGAATTAAAGCCCAAGCAATCCGCCTACGAACATGTTCGCGCGCTCATTCCCGATGCCACAGAGGCCGAGACACGCTCGGCAACCGCACGTTTGGGCTTTGGGCCGGAAAAGGCCGATACCGCCATCGAAAAACTATCGGGCGGCGAAAAAGCCCGTTTGTTATTGGGACTGATTACCTTTCACGGCGCGCATTTGCTGATTCTGGACGAACCAACAAACCATCTTGATATGGGCGCGCGTGAAGCACTGATTGAAGCGCTGAACGATTTTCAGGGCGCTGTCTTGCTCATTACGCACGACTCCCATCTGGCATCGGCCGTCGCAGACCGCTTATGGTTGGTCAATCAAGGTAAAGTGGAGCCTTATGAAGGCGACCTGAGCGATTATCGCGAGCTTGTATTGGCGGCGAGTAAAACCGTCAGCAAGACTGACAGTAAGAAAGCCTCAGAGAACGTCAAAGAAGCCGCGCGAAAAAATGCAGCCGAGCTGCGCCAGTCCTTGCAACCTTTGAAAAAAGCGGCCCAAACGCTCGAAACCAAAGTCGACAAACTAAACGCCACATTGGTTCGCCTTGATGAAGCATTGGCGGAGCCCGGTCTTTTTGAAAACAACCTGCCCCGCGCGACCAAATTATCCAAAGAACGGAGCGCGCTCGTGTCTGCAATCGAAAATGCAGAGACCGAATGGCTGTCGGCGCTCGAAGCCTATGAAACTGCTAAAGCTGAAGCGGGAGCGTAGGATACCCAACTGCTACTCTTCATTGTTTGCCCAAGAAATTCGACCTAACTTCAATTTTGATAAAGGAATAAGTCATGAGAAAAGCCGCTGAATGCGAAACGATGGATCAGGTCCGCGAAGAAATTGACCGGGTGGACCGCGCCCTCGTTGATCTGCTCGCTGAACGCTGGACCTATGTAGACCGCGCATGGTTTTTCAAACGCTCTCCTGACGAAGCGTCCGTTCCTTGGCGAAACCGCGATGTCGTCGATAAGGTGAAATCACGCGCAGAAGAAGCTGGCATGCCCCCCGAAATGGCCGAGGCACTTTGGCGTCAAATCATCGGTTGGGGCATTCAATATGAAGAAGAAAGACTGCGTGAAAAATGAGCAGTGACGAGATCAATCCTGCCATCGGCAAGATGCTGAGCGGCGCAAGGGATTGGCTTTTGCATGAACATTCGTTGTTTTATTCGCTCGATCTAAAGCCCATTTTAATTGGGCGGAATAAAGCGACATTTTCTGTCCACCTGCCACAAGACTTTCTGGACGCAAATGGTTACGTCCATGGCGGATTATTGACCATCATTATGGATTCGATATTCGGCCTTGCCGCTTTTACCGCGCTTGATGAATTCAACCCGATTGCAACAATTAATCTCCGTACCGATTATTTAACTAATACAAAAGCTGGCGGGCGTGTAATCTGCGCCGCGGAATGTATAAAACTGCGCGGCGATGTCGCCTATGTGGTTGGCGACTTAAGAGCCGAACAAACCGACGAGCAAGTCGCAACTGCGACCGGCGCATTTATGATCGGGACACGCAGTTCAAATGTGGCGTCGAGGCTATGACAACAGAACTTGAGAAAATTCGCACCTATGCCGAAGCCGCACCGGTTTCAAAATGGCTGGGATTCTCAGCCGATATGGTCGGCGACGAGACATTTTTCTTCCTCAAATTTGCTGAACACCATATTGGAAATGCGATGATCCGCGCATTGCATGGCGGTGCCATTGCGACATTCCTCGAATTCGCGGCGGGCGCAAAACTAAACGCAGCACTCGACCCAGCCAGCGAAGTCGCCACCGTAAACACCGATATAGAGTACCTAAGTTCGGCGAGCGCCGATGATATGACAGCGCGTGTCAGACTTATTCGTATAGGGCGACGCCTCGCCTTCGTCGAAGCGGTGGGCTGGCAATCTGACGAAAATACACCCGTAGCGATCGGCCATTTCCGTTTCAGAATTGGAACGCCTAGCAAATAATTTTGTTTCCATGCCGATAAACCACTAGTCTTTTCAGGACGCCGCCCCATATCGGCGGACATTCACTAGCGGAGGGTCAGCATGTTCTGGATGTTCGTCATTACGGGGCTCGTCCTATTAACTCTCGGGGCCGAATGGCTGATCCGAGGTGCAACCAGCATCGCCCGCCGTTTTGGCCTATCTGAATTACTGATCGGCTTGACGCTTGTTGGGTTCGGAACCTCTATGCCCGAGCTTGTCTCCAGTGTCGGTGCGGCACTCGCGGGCTCGCCCGGCGTCGCGGTGGGAAATGTCGTTGGCTCCAATATCGCCAACATCCTTCTTATTCTTGGTGTGTCCGCCGCGATCATGCCGATCAATGTCAAAATGCTCGGCTTTCGCCGCGATGCGTTGGTTTTAGGCGGCGTAACACTTGGCTCTATCGCAATCATGTTTACCGGCGAACTTTCGCGGCTAGCGGGAATTGGTTTTATCGTGGCGCTGATCGCCTATGTCGGATGGGCGTACCGCGGCGAAAGGGCCAAGCCAAGCGCAAGCGCCGAGGCCATAAATGTCGCCTCTATGGGTAATCCGGGCAAGACCATGCCCGCCATCGGATTTGCGATGATTGGTCTTTTGTTTTTGGTGATCGGGGCGCGATTACTCGTCGACGGCGCAATTGGCATTGCAACAATGTTGAATATCCCTGAGACCCTCATTGGACTGACGGTTGTGGCCGTTGGCACGTCCCTGCCAGAATTGATGACGTCGGTGATGGCTAGCTTGCGCGGCAAGTCAGATCTCGCGCTTGGGAATGTCTTGGGATCCAATATCTATAATTTGTTGGGAATTTTGGGCGTAACCGCCTTGGTACAGCCGATTACCGTGCCGGAAACAATTCTCGCATTCGATAATTGGGTCATGCTCGGCGCGACGGGCGCGCTAATTGCCTTTGCTGTGACCAAGCGCCAGCTAGAGCGATGGGAAGGCGCGCTGATGGCCCTCGCCTATGCAATCTATCTTGGCTATTTAGTGTTTCAGATTTAACGCGCGCAGCCCGCACAAAAGCTAGCAGTCAGATCGATGAGTAACCGCTTTTCGGCAATGGGTTCACCGCATTCTGCGCAATATCCGTATTCGCCTTCGTCGAGGCGCTTCAGCGCTGCGTCGATTTTCCGTTGTTCATTTATGCGTCTGGCTTCTTGCGCATTTGCCATGGCTTGCTGCTGCAACGCGTCTTGCCGCGAAAGTCTACCGACGGATTGTTGATCAAGCTCGACCGGTTTTCTGGTGTCTTTGCTTTCGTTTGAAAGCGTCTCAAGCTCGTCCCGACGCGCCAATAATTTCAATCGAAAGGCATCCAGATCGATCATCAATTATGCCTGTTTTTCCCAGCGCCCTTCTGGCGATTGCCGCCAATAGGCAACGTCATGACCAGCAGCTTTCGTTTCTTTCCAGAATTGCCGCGCATCACCGAGCGCCTCGTCATCGCGCCCATCAAAAATCGTTACGCAGCGGACGAAATTATCAAGCGCACTCGCTTCGGTTTTTGCGCCATCGACCAGAAATAATAGCTCAGCGCCATTCGGCACATCCTCACCATCGGTCAGCCAGACCGGCTGCCCCGCGCCATCGCCCGCACTAGCATGCGGCAGAAAACTTTCATCGCGATAGACCCATAAATGGTTGTCGAGCATATTCACGCGCTCGCGATTGATCGTTCGCACGACCGCCCGCCATCCGCGCCCAAGGGTCTTTTCCAATAGGTCCGGCAAGACCCCTTCGACCCCGCCTCGCTCCAGGTGATAAAAAAGAACTTCCGTCATTTGTGATCCGCAACCACAAGGCCGGTTTCAAAACCGTCAATGCTCGTCATGTTCTTTTCGCGCTGGTAATTGCGCAAGCCCTCTTCGCCTCTCGCCAGCGTCGATTGCACCAGCACCTGGCGCTCCGCGATAAGCGCCATTTCCGGCACCGCGTAACCGCAACTTGTCTGTACGCTGTCAATATCGACGAAAATGATCTGGCGCGCGCCCGGCAAGTCGGGAAAGCGGTCTTTGTGGGCGGCGAATTCGGCCGACCCCATCGCCGCGACGCGCCCGCGCCCGTAAAGCCGGAGGATCAAGGGAACCTTGTCGAAACTGTTCAGCATCACGGTGACCCGCCCGTCGCGTTTGATATGCGCGGCGGTCTCGTTCCCGCTGCCGGTGAGGTCGAGATAGGCGACCGTCGCCGCATCGAGCACGCGAAACGTGTCCATTCCCTTTGGCGACAGGTTGATGCGCCCGTCGGCGGCAGCGCTCGCCACAAAGAACATGGGCTGGCGCTCGATAAACGCGATATGCTTTTCATTCAGTCGGTCAAAAAACGCCGCCATGGCGGAACTCCAGTTTACTTTTGCGCCGTCAAGGCCGCGCGCAGCGCCTCGACCCGTTTGCGGTTGGTGCCCAGATCGCTATGACCAACGCGCGACGCAGAGCGCACATGCACAAAGTCTTCTGCTTTTCGGAACTCAACATCATCAACATATTTCATGAGCGGGGACGAAAATTCGCTGGCGATATAATTATCGTTGATCGCAACAACCACACCGCCCTCTTTACCGATAAGCTCCGGCAGCGCTTCCCAAACATCAATCGGGAACGGGGCGACACGATGAGCCTCATCGGCATTGTCTTCGCTCGAAACGCAGTTCGGTGATGAAGGACAAGGGGCCAGTGCACCATCGACTAAGCCCGGTGCACTGCCACTTCGTGATTTAATCGAGAGAACGACAAAAAAGCTGACGGCGAGAATAATCAACGCCAATATTATCAGTATAATAACTTTCATATCGCCTCCCGCATGATTTTATTTCTCGTAGTTTGCGCGAATATATTCGTCGAGCAAACGAACGCCAAAGCCAGAACCACCTTTCGGGCAGGTCGGCTTGTCTTTGGTGTTCCATGCCATGCCCGCAATATCGAGATGCGCCCAAGATACGCCATCTTGGATAAACCGGCCGAGGAATGCCGCAGCGGTCGAAGAGCCTGCGCCCTTGCCCCCGATATTTTGCATATCCGCAATGTCGGACTTGATCATTTCGTCATGGGTTTTGGTTAGCGGCATGCGCCATAGCTTGTCGCCAGACGCTTCGCCAGCGGCATCAAGTTGTTTGGCGAGCTTGTCGTCCTTTGTGAACATGCCGCCAAATTCATGGGCAAGTGAAATGATGATTGCGCCCGTCAATGTTGCAAGATCAATCACAGCTTTTGGCTTGTAGGTTTCCTGCGTCCACCAAAGCGCGTCTGCGAGCACCAGTCGCCCTTCCGCGTCGGTATTGAGGACCTCAATCGTTTGGCCAGACATCGACGTTACAACATCGCCGGGGCGCTGCGCATTGCCATCGGGCATATTTTCCACGAGGCCGACAACGCCAATCACATTTGCTTTCGCTTTACGGCCGGCAATCGCCGCCATTGCACCCGTAACGGCACCAGCACCGCCCATATCCCATTTCATATCTTCCATGCCGGGCGCGGGCTTCAGCGAAATACCGCCGGTATCAAAAGTCACACCTTTTCCGACAAATGCGACGGGCGCGTCGCCTTTTTTGCCGCCATTCCATTCCATCGCCACGAGCTTTGACTCGCGAACCGAACCCTGACCGACACCCAAAAGCGAGCCCATACCAAGCTTGGCCATTTCCGCTTCACCGAGCACTTTGACTTTAACGCCCAGCTTGCTCAGGGCCTGACACCGTTTTGCAAAGCTTTCCGGGAAAAGAATATTCGCAGGTTCCGAAACAAGATCGCGGGTGAGGAAGACACCATCACCCACCTTGTCGAGATCGCCATATACGGTTTTTGCCGATGTCGCATTTGTCGAAATTGTAATTTTTGTGAGGCTCGGCTTGTCCTCTTTTTCTTCTTTGGTGCGGTATTTATCGAACCGATAGGTTTTCATCCGCGCACCTAGGCCGATATGCGCTGCCATTTTTCCCGCATCGACGCCCTTGGCTGTTAATCCTGTGACTGCGATCACGCCTGATTTTTCGGACCCGCCCAGCAGTTTTGCTGCGGCATTACCGCCAACGGTTTCTGCTTCATGTAGCGAGAAAGATTTCGACGGGCCCGCGCCAAGCAGCACGATCCGGCTGTTATTAATTCCTGACGGCGCGACGATATCGAGGGATTTGCCTTTTTTCGCCTTGAAGCCCGCCGCTTTTACCGCGCGCTCAACGGCACCATCGGTGGCTTTATCAAGATCATCATAAGCCTTCGGCTTGCCGCCGTCCTCGAACATCGGGATGACAATCGCACCAGTTTTGGGAAGTGCGGCAGCGGAAAACGTAATTTGCATGGATGTCCTCTTGTATCGTTTGTTTTTTGTCTTCAAACCTGTTGACCGTTCTATAGCATAGCGCAGTCAAAATTGGCGGGGTGCTTTCGGCTTAGGTCCGGTTTGTGCTAGGCCGGTATTCGATCGTTCGGCGTTACTCTACTCACGTCGCACAATAAGGAAAGAGCACAAAAACTTGAACAGTCTGGACAAATATATCCTGCGCCAGTGTTTGATGCCCTTAATCCTGATTTTGGTGGTCACCACCGCGATTGTCTGGATGACACAAAGCCTCCAGCGGATTGAGATCATTGTGGAATATGGCCAGGGCTTCTTGGTCTTTCTCTATCTAAGCATGCTCATTATCCCCAGCCTGCTTGCGATCATCATCCCATTCGCGCTTTTCGGGGCCGTGGTTTACGCCCTTTACCGGCTGCATTCCGATAGTGAAATTGCTGTCATGTTCGCCGCGGGGATCAGCCGCTGGCGGATCTCCCTACCCCTTTTGTTCATTACATTGCTGACCGCCTGCGCGACGCTTTACGTGAATGTAGATTTGATGCCGCGGAGCTATCGCGTATTGAAGCAAACCGTGGCGGAGATCCGCGCAGATTTTGCGACGTCGCTTCTGCGTAGCGGCGAGTTCATTAGCGCGTCAGACGGATTTACAATTTACGTAGACGAGTCCCGCCCGGGAAATCAGTTTGTGGGTTTGCTGATCAATGATTACCGCAACAAAGATAAGCGCGAGACCTATATGGCGCAGCGGGCAATCTTACAGGAAACAAAAGCCGGACCCTTATTGATCCTTAAAAACGGCAATATCCAACGCGAAGGCCGCGACGGCGATAAAGTCGATTTCATTCGGTTCGATGACTGGGCCGTAAATGTATCAACCCTGAATGATGGCCCCGGCGAGTTACAACTTGAACTAACGGAGCGCTATTTGGGCGAGCTTTTAAACCCCGATCTTTCAAAACCTTATGATCGGGCGAATGAAGGCAAGCTCATTGCCGAGGGACATGCCCGTCTGGCCTCGCCGCTCTATGCCTTTGCTTATGTGCTCGTCGGGTTGAACGCATTAATCGGCGGGGCCTATACGCGGCGGAGTTATTTCCTCCGGGTTGCGGGGGCTGGCGTGGTTGTGTTTGGCCTGCGCGTGGCGGGATTTCTTGCTCAAGGTTTTGCCAGTGAGACCGGTGCGGTCTGGATGCTCTATGCGCCGCCCCTTGCCGCAATTGGCGCAGCGGCATTTTTGATATACGCGCCACAAAACTGGCGGATCTTGCCCCAGCGGAGTGTCGCCTGATGCCGCCAGCAACATTGTTCCGCTATATCGCCCTAAGAACCGTCATTGCCGTTGGCGGCCTGTTCGCGATCCTTACCTGCCTGGTACTTTTGGTCGATCTGATCGAGAATATGCGCTTTGCAGGCAAAGTCGCTAATGGCGATTTTGGCCTTGCCTTGAACCTCACCTTGCTGCGTGCACCATCCCTGACGCAGGCGTTAATCCCGTTCGTATTTCTGTTTGGCTCGATCTGGATGTTTCACCAGCTCAACAAACGCTCAGAGATTTCGGTTATGCGTTCGGCCGGTCTTTCGGCCTGGCGGTTATTGGGGCCAACGGCGCTCATTGCCGCCCTGTTTGGTTTTATTGTCATAACGGCCATAGATCCGCTTTCGGCCAGTTTGATGTCCCATGCCGAAAATATCAAAAGCAAAAAACAAGGGGTCGAAGGTAATCTGGTCCGGGTCTTCGGCGATGGCATCTGGTTACGCCAGCGCGATGAAGCAGGTCAGTTGATAATCAACTCACGCAATTTCGATGAACAAAAGGAAGTGCTCGAAGATGTCATCATTTGGCGTTTCGACCGAGAGAGCGCCTTTCTTGAGCGCATAGATGCGGAGGAAGCATTCCTCTCTGGCAATACGCTTGAGTTGCACGAAGCCCGGTTGCGAACGCCAGATAGTGAAACCGAAACATACGTTCCGATCTATGCGGTCGTGACGACCCTCACTTCGGCTAATTTGCGCGAACGGGTGTCGCCGCCCGAAACCATGTCCCTTTGGCAATTGCCGCATTTCATCCTGCTCGCCGATGCCGCCGGCCTGCCCACCATCCGGTATAATATTCGTTTTCACGAACTCTGTTCGACACCGCTAAAACTATTGGCGATGGTGTTGATCGCCGCCGCATTTTCGATGCGACCGCCCCGGACCGGCGGGGCCATCCAATTGGCAATCCTCTCGATCCTCGCGGGCTTTACGCTCTATGTCCTGTCGGAAATTGCGACAGCATTAGGCGAGTCTGGGCTTGCGCCGGCGTCGCTAGCGGCGTGGACCCCGGCAATTGTTGCCTCTCTCGCCGCGGTTACGGCAATGTTACACCTCGAAGATGGTTGATTTTCCACCTGAAATGAGAGATCGACTAGACCTCGCCGAACGGCTCATATATCTCTAACAAAAACCTTTTCTTACTGATTCGCGCTGCGAAGGGCCTTTTTTTGTGTCGACTGATAACCGCCTTATAGCGCGCCTATTAATGTCAACGGTGCTGGCTAGCGTCGGTGGCGGTTTTGTTCCGTCCGGCATAACCACCAGCGCGATGGCGCAGAGCGATCCCGTATCCATTCCAGACGAAGAAGAACAGGAAACGGTCCTGTTCGAGGCGGATACCGTCACCCGAGATTTCGACGAAGGCCCCATCATCGCCGAAGGTGATGTTCGGGCCTATTTCGGTGAGCGCTATTTGCGGGCCGATAAGCTGATCTACAATCCCAATACCGATATTGTCATCGCAGAGGGCAATGTCTCCATCACGGACTCCGATCTTGAAACTGCGTTCGCTGGACGGGTCGAACTATCCGGCGATCTTCGCGACGGCATCGCAGAAAATTTCTCTGCCCTTCTCGAAGATAATGCCCGGCTCGCGGCCGATAGCGCCATTCAGGAACAAGGTGCGCGCACCCGTCTCAGCCGCGCCGTATATACTTCGTGTAATGTGTGTAACGAACAGGGCGAAGGCAAGACGCCCACTTGGCGGATAAAGGCCCTAAGGGTCACGCGCGACAAAGAACGAAAAGTCGTTCGTTTCCATCATGCATTCCTCGAAATGAAGGGCATACCGATTATCTATGCGCCCTTCCTGCAAACGCCGGATCCGTCGGTTGAACGCCAGTCCGGTTTTCTACCGCCGAATATCGGAACGTCGAGCCGCCTCGGTTTCAATATCGAGCTGCCTTATTATCTGGCGATTTCCAATCATCAGGATGCGACCTTTTTCCCGAAATTCACAACGTCAGACGGTGTGTTGTGGCAGGGTGAATGGCGGCGCAAGGGGAATGACGGCTATCACGTCCTATCTGGCGGTGTCATCGACTATGACAATACAAGCGAGCCAACCGAAGATGTCCCCGGCGTAAGGTGGCACCTGTTTGGTCGCGGCTATCGCGACTTTGGTGATAATTGGCGTGTCAGCTATGACATTGAGCGCGTGTCGGATGACACCTATCTCCGCCAGTATGACGTTGAACGACGCGGTGACCTCCGGCAGGAGCTTGACCGCGGCCAGACCAACCAGCTTCGTAGTAACGCCAAAGTCGAATGGAAAAGCGGCGGGTCAAATCTGACCTTTGACACATTCGTCTTTCAGGGCCTTCGATCGTCTGATGATTCAGCGACGATCCCCTATGTCCTACCGCTCGTAGATTATAAATATAAGTTCGATGACAAGATCCTTGGTGGCCGCGCCTCAATCGGGGCGAATATGGCCGTACTTTACCGTACCGAAGGGATCGACTCTCAGCGTCTGACGACGTCAGCAAATTGGGAACGGGACTTCATTACCCGCGGTGGCCATCGCTTTAATGTTTTCGCTGAGGCCCGCGCCGACCTCTATCGTTTTCAGGATCTCGATTTGGGTACAGAGATCTGCACGAGCGCAACCTCGTCTTGTGTGAATGACTTCCCCGGTTTCTCTACGACCGAAACATCCGATTTTGAAAACCGTATTGCACCAACGATCGGTGCTGAATGGTCTTATCCGCTAACGCGGGAGTTTCATGGAGCGCGTCTTTTCCTCGAGCCTCGGGTCCAGATCGTCGCCAGCTTGGCAGATCAAAACCCTGTCGAGATCCTCAACGAAGACTCGCAGAGTATTGAATTCGATTATGCGGGCTTGTTCGATTATAATAAATCGACGGGCTATGACGCGTTTGAAGACGGCCAGCGGATGAATATCGGCCTGACCGCATCGGCAATTTTCCCGAACGGTATTTCCGTCGAAGGGGCCATCGGCCAGCAATACCGTATTCAGAACACGAACGCTTTTGACTCCTCGTCCGGCCTTGGTGAGAAAAGTTCGGATATCGTTGGATCACTCAATGTTCGGTATAAAAATGTCGGTATCGAAAACCGTTTCCGCCTCGACGATAAGAATGGCGGCATCCAACGCGCAGAGTCCCTCGCCTTTTATCGCTCAAAGCGGTTCCTCGCGAATTTGAGCTATGTTCGCCTGAACGAGGAAAACGTCGCTAATAATCTGACGCGCCGTGAAGAACTGACCGCAACCGGCCGCGTAAAAGTCCTAGATCACTGGTCGGTCGGCGGTGCGTGGCGGGTCGATCTTGAAAGCGATCAAACTATTCGCCAAGATTTCACCGTCGGTTATGAGGACGAGTGTTCGACCTTCGGCATCACCTACAGACGAAATCGGACCTTTGACGCCAATTTAAAACGCGACAATGCAATCATTCTTACCTTCACACTTAAATCGCTGGTAGAGTGAGCGCTTGCACCGCGCACAATTCAGTCTATTTTCGCACTGGGCCGGACGATGATAGTAAATACAGGATAAAGTACGCTAATGCGATTTTCGTTATTAAGTTCAGTGGCTTGCAGCATTTTCTTAAGCATGGCCTCAGCTTTCGCCCAAGCCCCCGAATCTGAAGAACGCCCCACCAGTGACGAGGTTATTGCCAGATCAGGCGTCCCGGCAAGCGCAGTTGCGGCCGTTGTTAACGACTCGGTCGTGACGACTTTTGACGTTCGCCAGCGCATGAAAATGATGGTGATCTCTTCTGGTGGTAAACTCCCACAGGAGGCCTTCCCGCAATTGCAGGCGCAGGCCCTTCGCGACCTGATCGAAGAACGGCTCAAATTACAGGAAACCCGAAAATACGAGCTTCAGGTTACCGACGAAGAGATCAATGACGAGCTGAATATGATGGCGGCTCAATCGGGGCTGACCCTAAAACAAATGATCGAAATGCTCGAAGGTACCGGCGTTTCGATTAAATCCCTGCGCGAGCAAATCCGCGCGCAGATCGCTTGGCCACAGTTGGTCCAGGGCCGGTATCGCGACCGGGTGCGCGTGAGCGAAGACGAAATCGAAAACACCCTTGAGCGCATGCGTGAAGATGCGAGCAAGGAGCAATATCTTGTCTCAGAGATTTGTATTCCCGTCGATAATCCGTCTCAGGCGCAGCAATATTATCAAGGTTCGATGCAGCTGATCGAACAAATGCGCCGCGGTGTTCCGTTTTCGGTCGTCGCGCAACAATTCTCAGCTTGTACGACAGCCGCAGTTGGCGGCGATCTTGGATGGGTACGCTCGGGCGAACTCTCAGAGGAACTCGACGCCGCAATTCGTGATTTGCCGCCGGGCTCGGTTACAAACCCTATTCCATCTGAAGGCGCATTCATGATCCTTGCTGTGCGGGATAAACGTCAGGCGACGGAGAAAGGCGAACCAACCTTCACGCTTGCTTATGCTGCCGCTGATGAATCTTTAGGCAATAACGCAGCCCGTGCGGCCCTTGATAAGATCAAATCCGCAGAACTCTGCTCGGGGCGTTCATTGCGCATTGATCTGGGCAAAGGCGTTGGTTATAGCCTTCTTGAAAATGTAACCCTTGACCAAATTGACGAGCGTTTCCGGCCACATATCGAAGACCTGAGCCGTGATGAGCAAAGCCCGGTCATTAAAGCCGACAACGCCTATCATTCGGCCTATGTCTGCGACAAGGACGAAGGGCTTGGCCTGCCGTCACGGGAAGCGTTGGAAAATCGGATCTACTCCCGCCAGCTCGCACGGATCGCGCAACAATATCTACGCGACGTAGAGCGTGACGCGATGGTGGATGTACGCATGAAGTCGCTGCTTCAATCAAACGGGTAACACCATGACCACACAGCGCGGTGCCATTAACCCGCTCGCTCTAACCATGGGCGAGCCCGGCGGCGTTGGCGCGGAAATTACGGTCAGCGCGTGGAACAAACTGCGCGGCTCCGGCCTTTGTTTTTTTGTCCTGTCTAGCGTCGATCTCTTTAAAGGAGCTGGCGTTCCAATCCGCGAGATTAATGCCCCCAGCGAAACGGCGAAGATATTCGACGACGCATTGCCCGTTTTGCCACTCGGACAATCTGTATCCATGACGCTTGGCGAAGCCTCGCCCAGAAATGCCTCCGCAGTCATAGCCAGCATAGAAAAGGCTGTCGGATATGCCCTTTCCGGCGAAGCATCGGCAGTTGTCACGAACCCGATCCAGAAATCATCGTTGATCGCCTCGGGTTTCAAGTTTCCCGGCCACACTGAATTTTTGGCGGACCTTACCAATGATACGCCCATGCCCAACGGCCGGACGCGTGGACCCGTCATGATGTTGGCTGGCCCTGCCCTTAAAACCGTGCCCGTGACCATTCATCAATCAGTCGCCTCGGCTGCCACCGACCTTTCTGCGACAATGATCGAGAAAGCAGCAAAGGTTACTGCTGAGGCGCTGCAATTCGATTTTGGCGTCGCCAATCCACGGCTCGCAATATCCGGATTAAACCCACATGCTGGCGAAGGCGGTGCGCTTGGCAAAGAAGACTTGGCCGAGATCGCACCTGCGGTTGCCTCGCTTAAAAAACGAGGCATCGATGCACGCGGCCCGTTACCGGCCGACACCATGTTTCACGAAGAGGCACGGGCAACCTATGACGCTGCGCTTTGCATGCTCCATGATCAGGCACTCATCCCGGCTAAAACATTGGCCTTTCACGACGCCGTCAATGTCACACTTGGCTTGCCAATCATCCGTACCTCACCGGACCACGGAACCGCGCTTGATATTGCAGGCAAAGGCCTCGCGCGCGCAGATAGTCTGCTCGCCGCCATTCGCCTAGCAGCAACCATGGCCGAAAGCCGAGCCTCCGCCCAATGACCTCTCCGAATAACACGCTTCCGCCCTTGCGCGATGTAATTGAGCAATTCGACCTAGGCGCGAAAAAGTCTTTAGGCCAACATTTTCTGCTTGACCTTAACATGACGCGGAAAATAGCGCGGGCGGCGAATGTATCTCAAGGAGATCAGGTCCTAGAAATCGGACCGGGACCCGGCGGATTGACCAGAGCATTGCTTGAAACCGGGGCCAATGTTGTTGCAATCGAACGAGACAACCGGTGTATCGATGCCCTGGCGCAAGTAAATGACGCATTCGACAATCGCCTCAACGTAATCGAGGCAGATGCAATGCGCGTGGACGAAATCTCCGTCCTTGGCGACAAGGTTCCTGTGAAAGTTGTTGCGAACCTTCCCTATAATATTTCGACGGAACTCCTGATCAAATGGCTGAAGGCCGGTCCAGCACTTTGGTCGGTTATGGCGCTCATGTTCCAAAAAGAAGTCGCCGACCGCATTCTAGCCGCTCCGGGGTCAAAAACCTTTGGGCGTTTGTCGATTATCTCTCAAGTCGCATCGCGCCCATCGCGGGCATTCAATTTGCCGGCGCGCGCCTTCACACCGCCGCCCAAAGTGGAATCGACGGTCGTTTTGTTTGAACAGCCGGATACGCCTTTCGCGCATATTGATGCGCTTGAAAAAATAACCCAATCGGCTTTTTCACAGCGGCGCAAAATGCTGCGCTCTTCACTTAAATCCCTTTGCGGTGAAAAGCTCGGACCTATGTTGGAAGCCGCAAATGTCACAGAAACACAGCGCGCTGAAGAGTTATCGGTCGATCAATTCAAAAAAATGGCAGCATTTTTTGAGCGACATTAATCGCCCGGACGAATAATCTGGGTTTGTGTCACCACCGCCGCCAGCTTCCCATCTTCGCGAAAAACTTCTGTTTTCCAGACTTGCAGCGTCCTGCCAATATTGACCGGCGTCGAAACACCTTTGGCAACTTGCCCGACCGGGATGGCGCGCAGAAAGTTTGTCTTGCTTTCAATTGTCGAGGTCATTGCGCCTTCCGGCATGTTCATAAACGCACCAATGCCGCCCATATTATCGGCGAAGGCCATGATCGCGCCGCCATGTAGAGTTGGCGGTATGGTGCAGTTCTCTTCGGTCACATCCAATTCGCCCTCTACGCGGGATTTGGTGACCAATGTCATCCGCACGCCCATTGTTTTCGCAAAAGGCGCATTCATTTTATTGAATGTGTCTGCCAGATTTTCTTCGCTCATTGGGACGACCAATCAATTTTTTACGTTTATCAAAACTGCAACTAAAAGCGCTGTTTCCTTGCCTTTATTGACCCATGCGTGATTGGTCGCGCGCTGAATGACCACATCACCGGGCTTCAAAGACGTGGCTTCGTCATCATCCAACAACATATCAACCGCGCCCTTAACGAGAATAATTACGTCTAGTGAGTCGGTTTTATGCATCATCGGGTGACGGCTGGTATCAACCCGGCAATGGGATGCATCGACCGCGCCGAACGCAAAAGCCGCAGCGGCCTCAAGTTCCTCAGTGGTTTTTTCCTCGTCATCGGGCGCAACCGAGAACCATCTGACTTTGACCGTGCCGGCCTCGGGTTCGAGCGCAAGATCAATATCTGAAAGGCGGTCTGACGCATCGAATAATCTTTTCTCAGACAATTCCGCTGACCAAATTTCTGCCAACCCTGCTTCTTCTAGCGCGATCAATTTCGCTGCGGATCCATCGATCAACACTCGTGAGCGACCATTTTCGTCATTGCTGGTCACGACCCGGCGAAGCGATTGCCATTCCATTTTACCGGTGCTCATTTAAACCCGCCCGCCGATTGTATCGATTATTTCACGCGCATCAAAATATTGGCCGTCATCTGGTGGTGCGCCGCGGCCCAGCAGCACTTCAATACGCGCTGTATAGAAAGTCCGGCCACCGACGGTTCCAAGGTCACCGCCAACACCGACGCCAACACTACTGCGCCGACCATAGGAGCCAGTGCCAAAACCAGCACCAATACCGACCCCGCCGCGTTCTTCGCCGCTCACGTCACGTCCGATAACGCGGAACCAGTCATATCCTTTTGCGATGGTGATTTCACCGGCACGTAAAAGCGCATAATCTTCGACCTGTTCGGGCGGCATATCACCAGAACCGCGATAGGTGATGCGATGACGGTCTGATTCGATTTGCGTGTCTTCGTAGCCGAAGCCCTTGGCATCCGCAGGTCCATAGGTCATGGGGCCCACCGTCGTACAGGCACCAAGCCCGACCGTCGCAATTAATACCAACAAATATTTCATTATCCGCACCTCCCATCTGCAGGACGATAGGCTAGCACCAGCTTGGGCCCGGCGCAAAACCCCTTAGCAGGTACAAAAAAGGCCCGAACAATGTCGGGCCCTTTAAAATCAATTCGATGATCGCCTATTGTTTGTCTGGCCCGACGCGGACAACCGCCTTGCCCAAATTCTCGCCTTTGAACAAACCGACGAAGGCATCCGGTGCCTTATTAATTCCATCGTATACGGATTCTTGATATTTTATTTTACCCTGCGCCAGAAGCGGTGCAACTTCGGCGGCGAATTCCATCGCTTTATCCATATATTCAGAGACAATGAATCCGCGCGCCATCACCCCGCGACCAATCAAATTAACAAGATTGGGTGGTCCGGGCTCAGCTTCCTTGTTGTTGTAAACCGCAATCATCCCGCAAAGCGCGATCCGACCGCCCAGCGCAATACAGTTGAGCGCCGCTTCGAGATGCATACCGCCAACATTTTCGAAATAACAATTGACGCCTTTCGGCGCGGCCTCTGCCAGCGCTTTCGTCAGCTCACCAGCATTTTTGTAGTCCTTATAGTTTAGCGCGACGTCTACGCCGGCTTCTTTTTCGAGCCACTCACATTTTTCTTTTGAACCCGCTGACGCGATAACGCGCGCACCTTTTGCCTTACCCAACTGACACACCACCGACCCAACAGCGCCCGCAGCACCCGATACGAACAGTGTTTCACCTTCTTGAGGTTTCAAAATCTGCGTGACACCAGCCCAGGCTGTCATGCCCGGCATTCCGAGCACGCCGAGATAGGCGGAAAGCGGCGCGAGGTTGGGATCGACCTTTTGTGTGCGCTCGCCCTTTGAGATGTAATATTCTTTCCAGCCGCCAAGAAAATCGACGATATAATCGCCCGCTTCAAAACCGGGAACATTCGATTCGATGACTTCGGAAACGGCACCGCCTTCGAGCGGCGCATCTAATGAGAATGGCGGAATATAGCTTTTGACATCCGGCCGCATTCGCCCGCGCATATACGGATCAACGGACATCCAAACCGTTCGGCACAACATTTCACCTTCGCCGGGCTTTGCGACGTCGATCTCGCGCGTTTCGAAATGCTCGTGACCGGGCATTCCGGCCGGATAACTGGTTAGGAACACGGCCTTGCTTTTAGTGGCGCTCATATCGATCTCCTTTTCTGTCGTCGCTTTACCCCCGGATTCATGCGGGGATGGCTTGTCTGCAACCTATGCCAATCTGGCCACCTCGCAAGAGTGTGATGCAGTAGCGCCCAATTCCGCCGCAGCTCTGCCTCATTCTTGCCTTGCGGGCTTGGTTAACTCTTTGTGACAGAGCGGCAGGGGCCGCATGGTTTGAGTAAGTCGAATAATTTCAGCGCATTACCCATGCGAAGGAGAACACAATGAAGAATATTTTGATCGCCTCTGGTGCCATGATGTTGGCCGTTACAGGGTGTCAATCTACGGGCGAAGGTGCGCTGACCGGGGCAATGCTCGGCGCAGCGGGTGGTGCCATCGCAGGTGAGGTTTTCGCCGGTAGTCCAGGCAAAGGGGCCGCCTATGGTGCGCTCGTTGGCGCGGCGCTAGGCGCCTATGAAGGGTGTTCACGCGCCGGAACCTGTTGGGGCCGCGCCCGAGATCACGGCCACAGACGCTATGATCGTTATTCTGGTCGCTATTATTACGAAGATCCATATTACGGTGACACCTATTGGGACGATGGTTCCTTCCGTGATTATGGCCGCCGGCAGGGACGCCGCGGCAGATACTAATCCCTCGACTACTGGAGTTGCGTTGCAAGACCCGGCCAGTCTGATGACTGCGCCGGGTTTTCCTTATTTCACTTTCGTAAGGTCTCGGAACGGCGCACCAATCATTGTGTTCCCCCATTATATGGCCCGATGACAATCGGGTGCTGAATGAGGGAGTACCCATGAAGTTACTTTTATCCGCAGCAACCAGTAGCCTTTTACTTGTTTCCGCGTGCACCTCCTCGGGAACCGCGGAACGGAATGCCGCCTATGGTGCTGCAGCCGGCGCAGCTGCTGGCGCAGTCGCAGGCGAAGTCATTGCCGGTAAGCCCGGACGCGGTGCCGCGATTGGCGCTGGTGTCGGTGCCGTTGGCGGTGCAATTGCCGGTTGTTCCCGTGCGGATGACTGTTTCGGCCGCGCGCGAGATGACGGCGAGCGACGCTACGATAATTATACCAATCGCTATTATTATGTGGACCCGCGCACCGGTGACACATGGTGGGAAAATGGCGAGTTCCGATCATATGGACCGGGTCGTCCATAAACAGTAGCCACTGCCTGTCTTGGTCGCTTAACGATCAGGACGGGCAGATTTTTCTTTCCGCATCTGGCTAAGCGCCAACAGCGTAAGCGTAGGGACAAAGGCATCGACCTGCCCGGTCGGGTCAGCAATTTCCCAAAACGCAATTAAGCCCGGCCAGCCCCACATCACGACCGCTGCGACGCCTAATAATCCGTCTACGACCATTTCTAACCCCGGTATTCGACCGATCGTGAAGTCCAACAAATCGAGAATGATCGAAATTATGAGCTTTCCGGTCGCAGGTTTCATTTGAGCGTATTCTCTCCGGTCTGTTTGCTTATAAATGAAGCAGCCTTTTCAACGGCCATCATAGCTTCGGGAAAACGGCTAGGAAAGATCGGCCAGACATGACAAAGTCCATCCTCAAGGATCAAGGTCGAATCAACGCTTGCCTCTTCAAGCCTTAGATGCAGACGCACAGAATCGTCCAATAACACCTCGGCTTTACTCGCAAAAGTCAATATCGGCGGTAGCCCCGAAAGGTCACCATAAAGCGGCGACGCCAATGGATTTTTCGGATCAGCATCGCCCAGATAGCGTTTTGCCCCCTCGACAATATAAACGGCTTTGAACATCGCGTCGCTTGCGTCATTATCTTTTATCGAATGGCCCGTCGCCGCAAGGTCTGTCCACGGAGAATAAAGCAACGCCCCCGACGGCATTGGTAGATTTCTTTCCTTAATCGACAACAAAAGCGCGAGCGTTAACCCACCGCCAGCGGAATCGCCGCCCAATACCATTGTCTCAGGATCGCACCCCTGCCCTAGCAACCATTCATAAGCCATGACAGCGTCTTCCACCGCCGCGGGGAACGGGTTCTCCGGTGCCAAGCGATAGTCGAGCGAGAAAACATCCGCTCTTGCTTGCTTGGCGAGGGCGAAAGTCGCATCGCGGTGAGATTTTGGTGATCCGAAAACATAACCGCCGCCATGCATGTAAAAAACTGTTCTGCCGCGCGCAGCATCGACGGCGCGATGCCATTCCCCGCGAATGTTCGGCTCTTGAACAAGTTCCATCGTGATGCCTGCTGGCGGCTTTTCCGGTGCCAATTTTTCCGCCCCCTCGCGGAGAGATTTAGGCGGCATGAGATGAATTGGCTTTGAGCGAAATGTCGCCTTGATATACCAGTTAAAGAAATTTGCGCGCAGACTAGCCAAAACTATTCTCCCATCTATCTGCGCAGAGGCTATGCGCTAATAACAGACAAGAAAAGTCTCAACAGCAGATCCGGTCACTGCCGATAACGAATACCGAAGCCGAAAGTGCGCTCTTCCCCCGGGAAATATCGATCATTTCCAAATGCGAAATCCGCTCGTTCCGCATAAAGCGTATCCGTTAAATTTCGAATGGTCGCAAAAACCGCAAGCCTGGACGTTACGCCAAGTTCGGCCCGTAAATTCAATACATCATGCCCATCATAAACATGGTCATTGGCAGCGTCGGTGAAATAAGAGCCCATCGAAACCCACTCCGCTTCCAATGTCGCGCGCTCTGTCGGTGTCCATTTCAGCCGCGTATTCGCGATGACGCGCGGTGCCGTATCAACATCGTCTCCAAAGTTGATTGTCTCGGTCGCCTGTCCGGTTATCCGATCGAAACGATACGTATGCGCCGCATAGGTCACCGCACTTTGCAAGCTAAGCGTTGGGTGAAGGGCAATCATTATATCGCCCTCAATACCTAAATGACGTGTTTTCCCATTCGCAACATTAAACCCATCCGCGTCGCGGAAAAAGAAATTGCGCTTATCCATGAAAAAGCCGGATAGGCTGAGATCGACAATCGATCCAATTTGGGCGCGCGCGCCGACTTCGAAGGCGTCAATTTTTTCAGGACGTGCCTGATCACCGGTTTGATTAATTTGTAGCCGATAAAGGTCCGACGTTTGCGGCGGTCGAGTTCCGCGTGAATAGCTCGCATATATCGAAGTTTGATCATCGATGTGATGCATCAATGTGAATTTCGGACTGGCCGTCACAAATTCATCTGACCTATCATCAAGCCTTAAAAAACGCCCTTCGAATCCGCTGTCGATCTTGTTGTCATAATCGTAAAATGTGCCGTCAACCCGCATTGCGGCCGTTGCGATTGTGCGCGGCGTTAGCTCATATGATGCCTGTACAAAGCCTGACAAATTCACAGCAGAGACATCGTAATCGTAATGTTGACCGGGCGTATAAGAAAAAATCCTTGGCGCAGATTGGAATTCGCTCAAATATCCATCCGTGTACTCAATATCGGTGCCTGCAATCAGTGAAAGCGCACCCGCATCATGGTAGATTGCGCTTTGGGCACCCATACTCCAATGACCATTTTCTTCTAAAGCATTGGAGGGGAGGAAATGCTGCGGGAACTCCATCTGATTCCAACGCGCATAAGGCGTGAATTTAATTCGAGTATTTTCGCCGGTATCGATGATAAAGGTTGATTGAAGTCGCGCCGCCTTGGCGTCACGATAAGCGAATGGGAAATTATTTGTCCGTCTAAGCGCTCGATCGTTTAACGTATCCTCACCGAATATGAAACCTGCTGTTTCCTGTTCGAGATTGTCAAACGAGAATATGGTATCAATCGTAACGCCGCCATCATCAAAAACATGCCGCAAGGTAAGCTTTTGCTGGTCGATCCCAGCATCATCGCGATATCCCGCTTCGGTCACCACGGAACCGCCTATGAACCAGCCATGTGCGCCGTTGCTGCCAGAAACCGTGCCCTTGAATTTATAACGGTCCTCAGTATCGCCAAATGCCTCTGCGAAGATTGATGTGTCCTCCGTTGGCAAGGGCGTCAGAACATTGATGACCCCGTGAATAGCATTGGCACCGTAAACCGCCCCGGACGGGCCGCGCACGACCTCAACCCGATCTGCAATTTCATAATGCGCCCCGAACAGCCCATTGATATTGGCAAAGCCAGCGGACCGAATAGGCACGCCATTCTCAAGGAATAAAAAAGACCCTGCCCCCGCGCCAGACGTTAAGACGGGCGAACGAATTGCGGTCAGGTGCTCAGCCCCGGATCCCCGATGTAGGGCAACACCGGGCACCCGCGCTAAAATTTCCGACACGTGATCGGCGTCAATTAGCTTCAATTCATCTTGGTCGATTGCGGAAATGCTTAAGGGCACCTCTTGAAGCGACTGCGCGCGCCGCTCCGCGGTGACCACGACACCATCTTGCGCAGACGCAACGCCGCTCCCCGTCAGAGCTGACCATGATACAAAACCGACAAAGAGCGCATTTTTCAAAAGAGAGACTCCGAAACCAAGCTTACGGAGTCTCTACAATTAACGCTCGTATTTTTCTACCTTCTGATCGATAGAACCGAAGATAGACCGCCCATCGCTATCTTTCATCTTGATTTCTACCGTGTCACCAAAGCGCATGAAGGGTGTTTTTGGCTCACCATTCTTGATGGTTTCGATCATTCGAATTTCGGCAATGCAGGAATAACCATCGCCTCCTTCGGAAATCGGTTTGCCGGGTCCGCCATCCAGCTTGTTTGAGACTGTACCCGACCCAATGATCGTACCGGCGCAAAGAGGCCGCGATCGCGCCGCGTGAGCAATCAATTGCGCAAAATTGAAGGTCAGGTCTTTACCCGCATGGGCCTGACCGAAAGGCTCTCCATTATAGCGAACCAACAGCGGGAGATGCAGCGAGCTATCTTTCCACGCATCGCCTAACGCATCCGGCGTAACCGCAACAGGGCTGAAGGCCGAGGACGGCTTGGATTGAAAAAAACCAAATCCCTTTGCCAACTCACCGGGAATTAGGCCGCGCAATGAAACATCATTCACCAACATGACCAATCGAATGTAATCGCCTGCTTCGTCAGCGCTGACACCCATCGGCACATCACCGGTGATAACAGCGACCTCACCTTCCATGTCGATGCCCCAGCCTTCATCCTGTGGCATACGGATGGCATCGCGCGGCCCGAGAAACGAATCCGATCCGCCCTGATACATCAGAGGGTCTTCATAAAAACTCTCTGGCACTTCAGCGCCGCGTGCTTTTCTCACGAGCTCAACATGATTGATATACGCCGAACCATCCGCCCACTGATAGGCTCGTGGCAATGGTGACGCTGCCTCGCGTTCGTGGAAACGCTCTACCGGAACGGATCCGGTCTCAACGCCTTGCGCGAGTTCGCGTAATCCGGGCGCGACATTCTCCCAATCATCGAGCGCGGCCTGCAATGTCGGCGCGACACGGCCCGCATCTGTGTAGCGGGTCAGGTCATTTGACACGACAACGAGCTTGCCGTCGCGGCCACTCTTTAACGATGCTAATTTCATAGTACCTCCAGCATTTTTGCTTAATTTAGAGTGACAGGCTTACGCCGCACCACGGACAATGACGGATGATGACAACGTTCCTTCCGCCATCATGCACAATCAATCCGAACTGATTAAATGCCTCATTGTAAGCAATAAGACTGTCCGGACACTCAAATGGGTCGTCGTGATTATCGCAGTTCATCTCCAACGCTGCCTGCATGGATTCGCAGCAAAGGGATTCAGGATCAGGGTGTTGTGTACGCGTCATTCATTTTACTCGCTTGTTCGCCAGCTATTGACGTAGTCCTTGTTTTCGACTGCATCAACATCCGGCCCAACATCAAGCGGGTCTCGCGTATCGATCATCACGGCATATTCGTCGGTTGCTGGCTTTTTCGACACCAGCATATTTTCAAGTGCTTTCGGATGCGGCCCGTGGGTAAATCCCGACGGATGAAATGTCATCATACCCGCATCGATATTATCACGGCTGAAAAAATCACCTGCATGATAAAACAGAACTTCGTCATAATCGTCGTTATTATGGAAGAACGGCACTTTGAGCGCGCCTGGGTCTGTCTCGAATGGACGCGGCGCGAAAGTACAAACAACAAATCTGTCCGAAAGAAACGTCGTGTGCGCCGATGGCGGCACATGGTAACGATGCGACATGATGGGCCGCACATCCCGGACATTCAGTTTCACTGGTGCTAATTCGCCATGCCATCCGACAACATCAAGCGGGTTATAGGGATAAGTCGCGACCGAGACTTGCCCACGTTTTTTTATTTCGACATGTGTTTCGTCATCGTTCGATTGATGCTCGCGGAATGCATCATTGATCGACGGCGCTTCCAACACTGCCGGATCAAAAATCGCATGGGGACCCAACAAGCCTTTGTCCGGCAGGGTATAGTGATTATTAGTCGCCTCGATCATCAGTATCGAAACGGCTTTTGAAGGGGCGAGCCGCCACATAGTTCCGCGCGGCAACATGATATAGTCCCCCGCTTCGAAACTCAGATGGCCATAATCACAATAAAGATCGCCCTCGCCGTCATGAATGAACAATAACTGATCGCCATCGGCATTCCGCGCGAGGACATCCATCGGCTGATCCAGTCGCCAAAATCTGATTTCAGTCGCGTTATTGTGCAGGATTCGGTCAGCGGTCCACGGTGATTTATATGAATGGTTTAGCGCTGCGAGATCAAACGCGCGCGGCCGCAATGGCCCTTCGAAATTGACCCAACTGGTCGGTGGCCGCTTGTGATGCATGAAAGCGGCTGGGCCAAAAAAGCCTTCTTTCGAAATCTCCCGCTCATAGGTCCCCTTGGGCATATCCGCATGGGCCTGCCGTGATGCCTCGCCTTCGATTCGCGACGGGGTGATCCATTTCCGTGCCATTGGGGGCTCCTCCTGCGATATGGGCAATTACCCAAATTCAATTAGTAACATTTGTTACCATTTTTTCCGCATTCCCGCAAGGGTCCTAGTCGTTTCGGCCTAAAGAAAACGGCCCACGGGGTTCATCGGTTCCGGGGGCTAGTCCAATGGCCCTCGGTTTGGTAACGCCTGCGCGAGCCAGCCGCTTAGTCGGCTTGAACTGTTGCGGCCTACCCGCCATTTGATGTGACCGGCGCGCATTGAGCGACCGATACGAGAAACGAGGACAAGAAGTGAAAAAGACACGTTTGTTGATTCTAGGCTCCGGCCCTGCCGGATTGACCGCAGCGATTTATGCCGCCCGCGCGGGCCTGAAGCCTGTTCTTGTTCACGGCCTACAGCCGGGCGGTCAGATGACCATTACAACCGATGTCGAGAACTATCCCGGTTTTGCGGATGTTATTCAGGGCCCATGGCTGATGGAACAGATGCAAAAGCAAGCCGAACATGTGGGCACGGAATTCATCAATGATCTGATCACAGACGTCGATGTTTCAAATCGCCCTTTTACGCTCAAGGGTGATAGCGGCGAAACCTATGAAACCGACGCGCTCATCATTGCAACGGGCGCTCAGGCAAAATGGCTTGGCTTGCCATCAGAAGAAAAATTCCAAGGCTTCGGCGTTTCCGCATGCGCGACCTGTGACGGGTTTTTCTATCGCAACAAAGACGTGGTTGTTATCGGTGGCGGTAATACAGCCGTCGAGGAAGCCCTTTATCTTGCAGGTCTCGCAAAAAAAGTTACGCTGGTCCATCGGCGCGACGAATTGCGCGCAGAAAAGATTCTTCAAGCGCGATTATTCGCGAAGGAAAATATTGAAGTCATCTGGGACCATACGCTTGACGAAATCCTCGGCGATGAGAACCCACTCGGCGTTACGGGCGCTCGTTTGAAAAGCATGAAAACCGGTGAGACCCGCGACATCGCGACGGATGGGGTTTTCGTTGCTATCGGGCACAAGCCATCAACCGAACTTTTTGAAGGTAAATTGCCGATGAAAGATCACGGCTATTTGGTAACCAAACCGGATTCAACCGCAACCGATATTCCCGGCATCTACGCCGCCGGCGACGTCACGGATGACATTTATCGTCAGGCCGTAACCGCTGCGGGTATGGGCTGTATGGCAGCGCTTGAGGCCGAGAAACTATTGGCGGCAGAAGAAGTCGAAGCCGACTAGTTTAACCCCAGCGTTTTTCTGGTTTCAGCGGGGCTCGAAACATCGCGCCCCGCTTTTTTTGCGCAATTTGCAAGGGCTTCTATCATCGGGCCATTCGAAGAAGCCTTGGTGCCATCTGGCAGATAAAAACAATCTTCAAGGCCAGTCCTTAGATTACCGCCAAGTTCAGCGACTTTTTCATGGACCGCCCAAACGTCCTGGCGACCGATAACGGTCGCCTGCCAAGGCATGCCAGCTTTTTTGTATTTGACTAACAATGGCAGCAGGTCGGGATCAGCAGGCATGCCGCTGGCGACACCCATCACAAAATTATAATCCGCATGATCGGTCATGCCGTTTTCGATATAGAGCCCAACAGAGCGAACAATACCAATATCGAAACATTCAAATTCCGGAATGATATTGCACTCTTTCATCACGTCGATGAAGTCTTTTACCTTCGAAGCCGGATTATCGAAAACCATCGGCGGCCACGCCCAAGAACCATCTTTCCGGGTTTTCAAATAATTCAGTGTTCCCGCATTACAGGCCGCCATTTCGGGCTTACAGGCGCGCAAATAATCGAGCACATATCCATATTCCGATCCGACAACACCAGTCGTCATATTAATTACAACGCCGGGGCATGCCGCGCGAATGGCCTCATTTATCTCATTACAAATCACCGGATCCCAAGTCGGAAGGTGTCCCTTTCCTTTTTCTTGCTGGCGGTAATGAACATGCATGATTGACGCGCCTGCATCAAAAGCACGTTTCGCTTCTTGCGCCATTTGCTCTGGCGTAACTGGCACCGGGTGCTGTTCCGGATTGGTCAAAACACCGGTCAGGGCACAAGTTATTATTGCTTTTTCACTCATTGATTTTCCGCCTCCAGAATGACCAGCTTCGAACGTATGGCGACTTGATCGCCAGTTTTTGCAATGACATCAGATACAACACCGTCGCGCGGGACTTTTAATTGGTGTTCCATCTTCATGGCTTCAATCGTCGCCACAGTTTGCCCCTTTGAAACCTTATCCCCCGCACTGACCGAGACAGAGGTCACCAATCCGGCCATTGGCGCTTTTATTATACTATCCCCGCCGGCCGTATCGGATGCCGGTGCCAACGTAACGTCTTTATACTCGTGGGATACTCCGTCGATCTGAACGTCGATAGCGTCACCTAGGCGGCATATTATGGCTCTTTGTTTTGCGCCATTCGACGAGAATTGAATTTCTTGTTCTGTCTTTCTCTCGACCCGAATTTCCGAAACCTCGTCATTCACGCGCACGGTGAGGTCGCGGCCATTAAGCGAAACCGTAGCGCGGATTAGTCCATCACTTCCTACATCCAACATCAACGGAAATTCCGCTATACCACGAGAGTTCCATCCCGTTAGTTCGCTCTCGAACGGAACATCAATCATTGCCGCCGCCGCGAGCGCAACAGCGAGTGGATGGCTTTGCCTCGTCCCTAATCTTCCTATGTTTTTCTCGATAAAGTCAGTGGCCGCATCACCTGAGGCAAATTCTTTGCTCTCCAATAGCGAGACGAGAAATCCGCGATTGTTGACCACCCCGAACAACACAGTCGAATTTAATCCCTGCACTAGCTTTCTACGGGCTTCGTCGCGCGTGCGGCCATGGGCAATGACTTTCGCAACCATCGGGTCATAATGGCTTGGCAAAACATCGCCAGTTTCTATCCCCGTATCACAGCGAACTCCGGGTGCGGGCTCGAAACGCGACACAGTGCCGGAATGCGGAACAAACCCGTTGGCAGGGTCCTCGGCGTAAAGACGTGCTTCCATCGACCAGCCGCTAATTTCAATATCCGCTTGCGTTATCGGCAGTGGATTTCCCGCAGCGACGTCGAGCTGAATTTCGACGAGATCAAGCCCCGTAACCATTTCGGTTACCGGGTGTTCGACCTGAAGCCGCGTATTCATTTCAAGGAAGTAGAACTCCTGCCGCGTCACGTCGTAAAGAAATTCAACCGTCCCGGCCCCGACATATCCGACAACTTTTGCCGCTTTTACCGCCGCTTCACCCATGACGACCCGTTGGTCATCGGACAACACCGGTGACGGTGCTTCTTCGATGACTTTTTGATTGCGCCTTTGCAAAGAACAATCCCGCTCGCCGAGATAAATGCAATTACCGTGTTCATCGGCAAATATCTGAATTTCGATATGCCTTGCACCGATCACCGCACGCTCTAACAGCAAATTCCCATCGCCGAAGGCGCTTTCAGCTTCGGCTTTCGCTGATTTCAATGCTGACGAGAGATTATTGGGATCTTCGACAATCCGCATACCGCGTCCGCCACCACCAGCGGAAGCCTTCACCATGACGGGAAAACCGATGTTCTCAGCTTCCTTGGTTAGCCGCTCAATTGATTGGTCAGCGCCTTGAAAGCCCGGTATACATAGCACGCCCGCAGCGATCATCCGCTCTTTCGCACTGGCTTTGTCGCCCATGGCACTAATCGCATCCGCGGGTGGCCCGACAAATATGATATTTTCCGATTTACAAGCAGCGGCAAAGTCCGCCCGTTCCGAAAGAAAACCATAACCCGGATGGATAGCATCCGCATTTGAACGCTTGGCTGCGGCAATAATCGCATCAATATTGAGATAGCTTTTTGCCGGTTCCGCCGGGCCAATAAATTCCGCTTGATCGGCCTGCCTTACATGCAATGCGCCTTCATCTGCGGCAGAGTAAACCGCGATCGTCTCTATACCGTGTATCTTAGCGGTTCGAATAATGCGGCAGGCAATCTCGCCACGATTGGCGACAAGCAATCTACGGATCGTTTTCATAGGTAAATTTCCGCTCAGGATTTGCCGGGTAATGTGCCCATATATTTACAGATGATCGACAACATTACTTCGTCGGCACCGCCGCCAATGGATCCCAATCGACCATCGCGATACGAACGCGAAACTGGGGTTTCCTCCATAAAGCCCATACCGCCCCAATATTGGAGGCAAGAATCATTGACCTCGCGCGAAAGACGACCAACTTTCAGTTTTGCCATCGAGGCAAGCATGGTTGCATCCTCGCCGGACATCATTTTTTCAACTGCATCCCACGTCAAAGAACGCAGAGCCTGGACCTCCGTCTTGAGTTCGGCCATGCGGAAATGAACAACCTGATTATCAAGGATCGATTTTCCAAAGGCTTTTCGCTCGCGCGTATATTCAATTGTCGCATCAATCGTATTATCGAGACTTACGAGACTTGATAATGCCGCCCATAAGCGCTCTTCCTGAAACTGGAGCATCTGGTACATGAACCCGGCCCCTTCTTCGCCAATGCGATAGCGCTGGGGAACGCGGACATTATCAAAGAAGAATTCTGCCGTATCAGAACTCCGCATGCCAAGTTTCTTTAGCTTACGCGCGATCGTTATTCCTTCGCGGAGATTTCCCTTTTCGTCCCGCAAGGGAAGCGCAATCAGGGTTTTGTTTCTGTGCGCACCATCATCAGACGTATTTGCCAATAGACACATCCAATCCGCTTGAGTACCGCTCGTCGTCCACATTTTACCGCCATTGATGATGTAATCATCACCATCCTTCTTGGCGGTTGTTTTAATCGACGCCACGTCAGACCCGGCACCGACCTCAGACACTCCGAGGCAGGCCACATAATCACCCGCGATGGTGGGCCGCAATAAATCCTCTTTGGCTTCTTCGGTACCGAATTTTGCAAGAGCCGGGGTCGCCATATCGGTCTGAACGCCAATCGCCATTGGAATCCCGCCGCAATTAATATAGCCGAGCGTTTCCGCAACGATTGCGCCATATGACCAATCGAGGCCCATCCCGCCATATTCAGTCGGCTTGGTCACGCCCAAAAGCCCAAGATCGCCCAAGCCTTTGAAAACCTGATGAGCAGGAAAAATCCCTGCCTCTTCCCATTCATCCACATACGGATTTATCTTTTCGTCGATATAGCGTTTGAGCATATCGCGAATTTGTTCATGTTCAGAAGTCAGTTTCATATTCCTCTCCTACATCCGTGCAACACCGAAAAGATTCGGTCTTAGCTGGCGGCTTTCCGCTTCAGCGAGGCTATCAAGGCAAAAGGCCAGAACGTTGCGGCTATCCCTTGGGTCGATCAGGCCGTCATCCCAAAGGCGCGCAGTCGCAAATAGCGCACGCGATTCTGCGTCATAGGTATCCACGATATGCTTCGCCATACCGTCGAGGAATTCCGTATTCGGCTCCTGCCCCTTTCGGCGCGCGCCCTCTTCCGCGACAATGCGCATTGTCTTTGCTGCCTGTTCCCCGCCCATCACCGCAATCCGGTTATTCGGCCAGGCAAAAATAAAACGCGGGTCAAATGCTCTGCCACACATGCCGTAATTTCCCGCGCCAAAGGATGCACCAATATGCAGCGTAAGCTTAGGCACCGTCATATTTGTGACCGCCTGGATCATTTTGGAGCCGTGCTTTACAATTCCCCGTTGCTCAGCATCCGTACCAACAAGATAACCCGTTGTGTTCTGCAAAAAGACAACAGGCGTACCCGCCTGTTCCATTAGCTGAATGAATTGCGCCACCTTCGCCGCACCGTCCGAATCAATTGGCCCATTATTCGATATTATGCCGACCTGATGACCGGCAATCGCGGCCTGCGAACAGACGGTCGCGGTACCATAGCCATCTTTGAAGCCGAGAATATCCGAGCCATCAACCAATCGTGCGATGACTTCGCGCGAGTTATACGGTTGACGATAATCCACAGGGACAACGCCTAACAGCTCTTCAGGGTCATATAGTGGCGGATCATATCGGCGCTCACGCTCGGCGCGGTCCCAGCCAAGTTTCGACAGAATTTCTCGCGCGATACGCACACCATCGGCATCATTCTCGGCCATATACTCAGCTGTGCCGGACGTGTGATAGTGCATCTCCGCGCCGCCAAGATCTTCATCAGTCGCAATCTCGCCCGTCGCCGCTTTGAGCAAAGGCGGTCCCGCAAGGAAGACTTTCGACTTCCCCCGCACTGCGACCACATAATCCGACAGTCCCGTTTGATAGGCACCACCCGCTGTCGATGATCCGTGCACAACGGAAACTACCGGGCACCCAGCCGCAGACAAGCGCGCCAGATTGGCAAATGTCTTACCGCCCGAGACAAACATTTCTGCCTGCCGCATCAAATTCGCGCCGGCGCTTTCGATTAGCTGCACAAAGGGAAGCTTATTTTCGAGTGCGAGTTGCTGCGCGCGCAGTGCTTTATGAACCCCCATTGGGGTTGCAGCGCCGCCTTTTATGCCGCTGTCCGAAGCCGCAACCACACACCGCACACCTGAAACGAAGCCGATTCCGGAAATTGATCCGCCGCCAGAGATGGCCTGATCGCCATCGTCATCGTGCATTTTGTATCCGCATAAGGTCGATAGTTCGACAAAGGGTGCACCGCGATCAAGCAATAGCGCCAATCGTTCGCGCGGCAATAATTGCCCCCGCTTTTCGAACTTTGGTTTCGCCCGTGCCGACGTCTCGACAATCTTTTGCTCGAGCGAACGGAATTGCTCGATGAGTTTAAGGTGGTCTTCCCGGTTTTTTTTGAAACCGGATGCGTGAACATCAATGTCGCTTTCGAATATCGGCATGGCTTCTCTGTCGCGGGCTTGACAAAACAATATGATCATATTGTTTTAAAAAGATGCCAGAACAAGGTCAAGCATCGAGCACAGCCCCCTCGCGCCAGCAGGAGAAATCAGCCGCAATGCGGAGGCGCATTTGCGAAGCAACCGCCCATTGCCTCGCGACGATTGGCTATCCCGGCACCTCGATAAAACAGGTAGTAAGCGTCGCTGGCGTGTCGCAAGGGGCGCTACAACATCACTTCCCCAGCAAGGAAGAGTTGGTTGCGGCAACGGCGGCATTTTTGCTCGGCCGCTCGATAAAATGGTTCACGCAGATCAAAACGGAACTCGAAAAAGATCGAAGCGCCTTTGGCACGGTCACGCGCCGGTCATGGCAGGACCAGTTTTCCACCCATGAATATGAAGCGCTCTTGCAAATCTTGGTGGCTTCACGGACCGATCCGACGCTTAAAAAACGCATTGCGCCAAAACTCGAAAAATGGCGCGAGCGAATTGAAAATGAAATGCGTGATCTTTTAACGCCGATCGCACGCAACACTGATGAGCTCAATGCGATGCTAACCATAGGCCGATGCATGATGACCGGCCTGCTCGTGCACGACAGCCTCTTAGACGATAAACGACGGGTCGATGCGGTAATCGAAGCGTGGATCGATATCGTTTCACGCGCGACCCGCACATAAAAAAGCCCGCCGCGGGGACCACAGCGGGCTGTTCAGTTGCGAAAAAATTATTTAAGCGGCTTTGCGCTTATTGCGTCCAGCGAACCCAAGGCCGGTTATACCGGCGATGAATAACCATGCTGCCGCTGGCAGCGGTATCTCAGGTGTTGGTACGCCAAAATTCAAACCGACAATCGCAGCGATATCAGATGAACCAACAGGAGTATTTTCATCGTCACGTGCTGTTTGAAGATAAAGCGGTGCACTGATGGTCGCGCCCATAGCCAAATCGAATGGAAGGTTTGCAAAATCGAAACCCCACATCGTGAAGGTATCACCATCAACCTCAACAACCGCAATGCGCTCACCAATGAGCTGCGTGCCATTAAGGATCATCGTAACCGCAGGCGGATCATCCTGATCCTGGGTTTCGAATACAATAATATCGAAACCGTCGCCATTGATCAGATCATCGTCAAAGAAGACTGAAAGGACATCCGGATCCTGAGTAACGGTATTGTTCTCGTCTAGTTCAACATCCGTATCGAGATCAAAACCTGTCACTTCAAGCGCGCGACACTCAACGCCTGTGGCACCTACCGTCGAAGACGAATCGGTCGGATCAACACAGGCTTCGCGCCGATTATCCAGATTACCGGCGAAAACACCGCCCTGCGCCCAGAGCACAGTCGATGCCGAATTGTCGGTGTCGAAAGTAATGCCGCCAAGCGTCATCTCGGCGGCGTTCGCACTTGCCATGAGCCCGAAGCCCAATCCCAGCGCGGAAATCAAAAGCTTTTTCATAATGTTCCCCCTAGAACAGTAGTTCGGTACAATACTATCAATTTCGGTGCCGTACCGAAAGGAGAACCCGCTGCTTTTTAATAAAATTCTTACGTAAAACCAGAGATTCCGCAGTTCGCACACCCATCAGGCGAAATTGCTGAGGAAATACAGCCATATTGCGCTCGCCATACTGACGAAAACGCAGCCATTTTCAGCAAAATGGGCGATCTTCGCGTAACCTCAGCCGCCCGATTCGCGCTTTCGGAGTTCCGTTTTGAGAATTTTTCCTGACGGATTTCGCGGCAGCATGTCTATAAATGCGACACTTTTCGGTAATTTGAAATCGGCGACCTTGCCTTTCAGAAAGCCGATCACGCCTTCCTCGTCGATTTCCGCCCCAACCCGTTTAACCGCATAAACTTTTACGCATTCGCCCCATTTTTCGTCGGGAATGCCAATCACCGCGACATCTGCGATACCCGGACAACGGGCCAGTATGCCCTCCAGCTCAGCGGGGTAAATATTCTCGCCGCCGGATATGATCATGTCCTTTATGCGGTCGACAATATAGACAAAACCATTTTCATCTTTGTACCCCGCATCACCGGACCAATACCATCCGTCGCGCAAAACCTCTGAAGTTGCGTCCGGCTTATTCCAATAGCCATCCATAATAAAATCGGCACGCGCAACGACCTCGCCGGTTTGTCCTTGCGCGACCTCCTCGCCAGAAATCGGGTCACAAATTTTTACCGCACAATCTGGCAGCGGTTTACCTGCAGACACCCGCTGCTTCTTGCCTGGCGCATGGTCGTCATGGTCGAGAACGGTAACCCCACCAGTGGTTTCAGTCATGCCATAAAATTGCGTAAGAATGGCATTCGGCATCGCCTTCATCGTCGCATCCAACAAAGGCTCCGGCATCGGTGCTGCACCATAGCTGATACCGACAAACCGAGCGAGCGAAAGCTCCATGGCTTTAGCCGCCTCCATGATCATCATGATCATTGCAGGGACGAAAAATGAGTTGAGCGGCACCGCACCTTGCGCCTCTTTAACGATTGCCGCGGGATCGAATTGGCGGTGCTGAATGATGCGCATAGAGCGCGCTATTGCCATAAGGCCGAAATTCACACCGGCCACATGGAAGTGCGGCAAGGCATGCAGCGCTGCCTCGTCATCTGTGCGGGGGAGAACGATATCCGCAACCCGCCCCGCTTCGCCAACAGCGTGATAACAGCGGTTGGGCAAAACCACCCCTTTGGGCAGTCCGGTGGTCCCGCTGGTATAGAGCTGAATCAAAACATCGTCGGTTGAGGCTTGGTAATCGGGTTCGGTCGCGTCTTGCTCGTCGATCAATGTATCGAAGCAGTTATCCCCACCATCTTCCAACAGCATCGTGCGATAGTCACCGCGGCGCGCATTGTCCGGAAGCGCGTCTACGAACATCTTCTCGCCGACAAAAAGCGCAGGCTGCGCGTCTTCAAGGATTTGTGCGACTTCTGGCGGTGCTAACCGCCAATTTATAGGGGTGACAACCGCGCCAATCTTGGCTGCACCAAACAGAACGTCCCAAAATGTCGATACATTGCGGGCCAGCCAGCCGATTCGGTCACCACTCTTTACCCCAAGCGAGATCAACGCCTGAGCAGCCCGGTTTGAGCGCTCATTCATCTGTGCATAGGTGAAATCACGCCCCTCAAACGAAAGGCCAATTTTATCGGGGCGCGCATTTGCCTGAAGTCGAACAAGGTCAGCTATGATGGGCGGATTGAGGATATCTGCGTGCTTCATTTCTCTCCCTGACTTGTTGTTTTCAAAAGTATGCCTCGAACAAAGCTTTCCGCAAAGTGAAATGGGCAGAACTGCATTTGCGGGTTGCAGGTCTACGTGACCTGCGGGTACCTAAGGGGACCATTTCAGGAGAATTTCATGACGTCTATCGACGAAATTAAATCAAAAATGCGCATCCCGGTTATCGGGGCACCTATGTTTATTGTTTCAACGCCAAAGCTCGTTATCGCCCAATGCCAGGCGGGTGTGATTGGCTCATTCCCCGCATTGAATGCGCGCCCGGAAGAAAAGCTCGATGAATGGTTGACCGAAATCAAGGAAACCCTTTCGCGCCACGATGAAGAGCAGCCGAACCTGCCTTCTGCGCCCTATGCGGTAAATCAAATTGTTCACCGTACAAACAACCGCTTGATGCATGATGTCGAGGCATGCGTAAAACATGAAGTTCCGATCGTGATCACCTCTTTGGGAGCGCGCGAAGAAGTGTATGAGGCAATCCACTCCTATGGCGGCATCGTCCTTCATGACGTGATCAATAATTCCTTCGCGAAAAAAGCCATCGAAAAAGGGGCTGACGGGCTTATCTGCGTCGCCGCCGGTGCTGGTGGTCATGCGGGCGTTCAATCACCCTTCGCATTGGTTCAGGAAATTCGCGAATGGTTCGACGGCCCGCTTGCCCTTTCAGGATGTATCACAAGGGGGCAATCCGTACTCGCCGCCGAAGCGATGGGCGCGGATTTTGGTTATGTAGGTACCGGATTTATCGCCACCGAAGAAGCAAATGCGGATCAAGCCTATAAAGACGGAATTGTCGAGGCCTATGCCGATGATATTGTCTATACGAATTACTTCTCAGGCGTACACGGCAATTACATCAAAAGCTCCATCCGGAACTCTGGCATGGACCCTGATAACCTTCCTGAAAGCGATCCCACCAAAATGGATTTCAAATCCGGTGGGGATAACGCCAAGAAAGTCTGGAAAGATATTTGGGGCGGCGGCCAAGGCGTCGGCGCAATTAACGAAGTGTCCTCAACTGCTGCGTTCGTGGATAAAATGGCACGCGAATACGAAACCGCAAAAGCGGGTTTGTGTAACCGTTAACATTTAATGCGCTGACGGAACTTTCCGCTCCATTTTTCGTTACTCCGGCAGGACACTGTTTTGCCGGAGTAATTTTATGTCTGCATTTACAGCCTATCTCGTCGGAATGGCGGTTTTTACAATTGGCCTCGCAATCGGTGCGCATCTATTAGGCGCCCCGCCCATCTGGATCGGTGCCGGCGTATTGGTGGTGATCGGCCTTGGCATTGTCGGCGCAGCGACCCGCACAAAAGCTAAATCCAACGCAAATTCGTAAGGGCAATAAATTCATTGTGGATTTATGACGGGACTGCGCCAATATACTTCCTATGAGAAAGTCAAAATCCCCAATCCGCATCAGCGCCGCAGTACTCGGCCTGTTTCTTTTGCTCTCCTGCGGTCGCGATAGCGAAAACGAAGTTGGTGAGTTCAAGAACGATTTTGTCGGTAATGAAATCAAGGTTCAGGCCTTGGCTGACCCCAAAGTTGACGGCGTTACTTGTCATCTGACACATTTTGATCGCGGATTTTGGGATCGCGTTTCAAAAGGAAACTGGTTCGAAGACCCGTCGAATGCGTCAATAGCCTGTCGCCAGACAGGACCGCTGAAAATTGGCGATATCGATTTCGGCAACGACGGCGAAGAAGTCTTTTCGCAGCGAATGAGCTTGGTCTTTAAATCCATCGCTGTCCGCAGGATCTTCGATGAGGCCAACAACACCCTGATATACGTAGTATATAGCCGCCGCCCGATCGAAGGATCTGCTAAAATGGCGATATCTACCATATCACTTTATGATCAGGATGTGGTTTTTCCCCAAGACCAATTTAACGCCGAATAATTTAGTCGGTATGGTTCCAAGAAATACCAAAAAGGCGTAACTCTCTTCAAAGAGTAATAACGGAGCGAAACGCCGTGAGAAATCGCCTTTGCAAAATCGTCGCGACAATTGGGCCAGCCAGCGCATCCCCCTCGATGCTCCGGCTTATCCAGAACGCAGGGGTCGATATTTTCCGGCTGAATATGAGCCATGGCGAGCATGACAAGCTCACCCTGGTGGCCAAGGCCATTCGCGACATTGAGCGCGAAACCGGCACGCCAGCGACGATTTTTGCCGATCTTCAGGGCCCAAAAATTCGTACCGGCTCGTTCGAAGGCGGCTCAATCAAGCTGCGATATGGCGCGGAATATAAACTCACCTTATCGGCAGAATCGAACGACGAAAATGTCATTCCCATTCCGCATAAAGAGCTTCTCGATGTTTTGGAGCCCGGCGACGTATTAAAGCTCGATGATGGAAAATTGCAGATCACCGTTTCGGAACGGAACGATCATCACATCATTGCGAAAGCAGATACACCCGGCGAGTTGAAAAACAAAAAAGGGATCAATGTTCCCGGCCGTCGTTTGCCGATATCCGCACTGACCGAAAAAGATCGGGCTGACCTCGATTTTGCCCTCGATTTAGGGGTCGATTACATCGCCCTGTCATTCGTTCAGCAAGCCGATGATGTGCGCGAAGCAAGAGAGATCATCAATGGACGTGCGGGCATAATTTCAAAGATCGAAAAGCCATCAGCCGTCGATCAGTTTGACGATATCCTTTCACTTTCTGATGCGATTATGGTCGCCCGTGGCGATCTGGGGGTCGAATGCGCGCCCGAAGATGTACCGCTCATTCAACGAGGCATCATCCGCAATTGCCGCCGCGCTGGTAAACCGGTGATCGTTGCGACGCACATGCTGGAATCAATGGTCGAATCGATCGCCCCAACCCGCGCCGAAGCTTCAGATGTTTCAACCGCCGTCTATCAAGGGGCCGATGCCGTCATGCTTTCGGCGGAAACCGCCGTAGGGCGTCATCCACCGACCGCAGTTGCAATTATGGACCGGATCATCGCAGCCACCGAGCGCGACACAGATTCGGACGGCTTTAAAAATGTTCAGCGCGCCGAAGATGAATACACAACTGCCGATGCGATAACCCTTTCCGCCCGGCGCATTGCCGAAGTTTTGGATTGCAAATATGCGGTCGCCTATACCAAAACCGGGTCAACCGCACGGCGTCTTTCACGCGATCGTCCGCATTGCCCGGTAATCGCGGCGACACCAGACACTGATGTTGCGAGACAACTCGGTTTGTTTTGGGGTGTCCGCCCGGTCGTAACCGAAGACATCTCGCATTTTCATGAAATGATCGAGAAAGCCGATGTCTTGGCCAAATCGAATGGCGGTCAGGACGGTGAGCGAATTATCATCTTGGCCGGCTATCCTTTTGGGCGCCCGGGAAAAACCAACACGCTGAAAATCAGCCGCATTGGCGCGCCAGAATAAACACCACGCCTTTCGGGGAACCAAATACAGATCGGCCTGTTCTCTTCGCATAGTATGGAGAGAGGGCATCATGCGTGATGGTAATTCCGGTCAAAGATTTTTCGTGATTACTGCCGACAATCAGGTAAACGCCCTTGTCGCGCAAACTGACCGAAAGCACACCGCGCCTGTTACGGAACAAAGCGCAACAGAAGAAGTCCCCCAATGGATTTCGCGGGCGATCAACCAGACTGCTCAGACATTTGGGCAGTTCATTTCCAACATCCGAAGCACCTAAGGTCTGAAAGGAGGAACGGCGATGGCACGTTCTGAAGGCGATCTATTAAAGGTAATTCTATCTGTCCTGTTGCCGCCAGTTGGCGTTGCGATGGAAGTCGGGTTCACAGCACAATTCTGGATCAATGTCGTGCTGACCTTGCTTGGTTATATCCCCGGCATCATCCACGCGCTCTTTATCATCTTGCGGCGCTAATCCCGTTAAGCGGAGAAATCCCATGAAAATTAATTCATCAAATTATCCCGAAAACTCATCGCTAGATCGATTGCGGGTATTCGTCTCGCGCACATTAGGCGCACGCCCCGGCAATCCGTCAAAGCAAGGCCCAAAGCCACCATCGGCCGCAAAAGACAATGCGGAAAAAACAAAGGCTGACAAAGTCCACTAAGGCTGGCAAAACTAGCGGCACAATTTCGTTGAGCCGCTAGAGGATTTTGCCATGACAGTTTCGACCCGCACGCATTCTTATGAAATCAACGGTAAGCAATATAAGGCCTATATTGCTAGTCACGGTAAAGCCGCCCCAACAGTGATTTTGTGCCATGCCTGGGCTGGCCGTACCCACATAGAAAATGCGAAAGCGGACGCATTTGCCGCGCTCGGCTATACCGCCATCGCAATCGATCTTTTTGGCAGCGATGTTGTTGGGTCGTCTACGGATGAATGCCAGGCGCTGATTACCCCATTCATGGAAGATCGCGGGAAGTTGCGAGATCTTCTCTTGGCGAATATCGACGAGATGAAAAAACTCGACGATGTGGATGCTTCCAATGTCGCTGTGGCGGGGTATTGTTTCGGCGGCCTATGCGCCATGGATGCCGCGCGCGCAAATGCCGACGTAAAAGGCGTAATCTCCTTCCACGGCTTGTTCGCGGCACCGGATAAAACTGCAGACGAAATCAAACCAAAAATGCTGGTTCTTCATGGTTGGGACGATCCAATGGTTCCGCCCACTGATGTGGTTGCTCTTGGCGAGGAGCTGACGAAAGCAAACGCCGATTGGCAGCTTCACGCCTATGGCGGAACGATGCATGCCTTCACCAACCCGGAAGCCAATGATCCGGATTTTGGCACGGTCTACGACGCAGATGCTGACCGTCGTTCATGGCAGTCCACTATTGAATTTCTGGAAGAGCTTTTCGGCTAACGCTTTTTAGCTGATTTTTTCGGTTTCTTTATTGATCTGGATGCGGCCCCGAGCGCGAGCTGCGTCCAGTGCTCTAAGGCATCCGAATCGTCGAAAACTTCCTCAGGTACCGAATAATAAGACATTGACCCGGTTTTGCCATTTTCAAACTCGTAGGTGAAACGTTCGCATCCGGCATTTTCAAACTCCGCGCGCGAAACATCATCAGCTTTTAGCCAAAGACCATCTTCGCCAGTAATCGCGAAAATATTGCCGTCGCAATATATCCCGGCTCCGCCAAACATTTTTCGGATCGTAATCTCGCCAAATGGCGCAAATAAATCTTTGAGGTGACTTAGGTAAGAGGAGGAAACTGTCACAACGCCCTCCCCGTTCGACTATGCGTCAGCTTTCGCCGGGATAATCGTTACGCTTTCGCCACAACCACAGGCATCAGTCTGGTTCGGATTATTGAACACAAAGCGCTGCGATAGTTTTTCGGTCACGTAATCAATCTCTGTACCGATCAAAAACAGAATTGCTTTCGGATCGATCAGAATTTTGATTCCGTTTTCCTCAACGACTTCATCAAGCGGTGCAGCCTCGGTTGCGTAATCCATGGTATATTCCATGCCCGCGCAACCGCCGTTCTTCACGCCGATCTTCACGCCAATATAGTCTTCATCCGCACCGGCCATGATTTCGCTCATGCGCGCGGCCGCGGTGTCCGTCAGCGTGATAACTTTTGGTCTTGGACGAGCCATAATTATAACCATCCCAGTTCGAGTTTTGCCTCATCTGACATCCGCTCTGGCGTCCACGGTGGTTCAAAAACCATATTGACCGTTACATCCTCGACACCCTCTGTGCCGCGAACCGCGCCTTCGACCCAGCCGGGCATTTCGCCTGCCACAGGGCAACCCGGTGCCGTCAGTGTCATATCAATCGTCAAGTGGCGATCATCATCGAGGTCGACCTTATAGATGAGGCCTAATTCATAAATATCAACCGGAATTTCCGGGTCATAAACCGTCTTGAGCGAGCGGATGATTTCGCTGGTAATGCGCTCTAGCTCGTCCGCCGGAATAGACGACGCACCGGAGGTTTCCGCCTGCGGCGTCGGTTCCGGTGCCGGCGGGTTTACGTCAATGATGTCGCGTTGATTATCCATATACTAAACTTAGCCCAACATTTCATAAGTCTTGTGAAGGCCCGCAATCAGCGCCTCCACATCTTTGTGCGTATTGTAAGCGGCGAATGACGCGCGTGCGGTTGCGCTCACGCCCAATCTTTTCATCAGCGGTTGCGCGCAATGATGACCGGCCCTGACCGCTACGCCGGTTCTATCGAGAATTGCCGATACATCATGCGGGTGCGCTCCTTCCACGGTGAAAGCAATGATCGGTGCCTTTTCTGGCGCTAGACCATAGATGCGCACGAAATTGAGTTTAGACAACTCATCAATCGCATGCTCACGCAGATTTGCCTCATGAGCGGCGATAGCACCAACACCTTTTTCCTGCATCCAGTTAAGCGCCTTGCCCAACCCGATTGCCTCTAATATTGGCGGTGTACCCGCCTCAAAGCGGTGCGGCGATTCGTTGTAGGTAACGTTTTCAGTGGTCACCAGATCAATCATCTCGCCACCACCTTTAAAGGGCGGCAATTTATCCATGATTGATTTTTTACCGTAAAGCACACCAATGCCGGACGGGCCATAAAGTTTATGGCCGGTCATGACATAGAAATCACAACCAATGTCGCGCACATCCACATGCCCGTGAACCGCGCCCTGGCACCCATCGAACAATATTTTCGCGCCATGTTCATGGGCGATCCGAGTTAGCTCTTTGGCAGGCGTCGTTACTCCCAGCACATTTGACATATGGGAAATCGCGACAAACTTTGTCCGGTCAGTAAATAGCGCGCGAAAAGCATCCAGATCGACAATGCCATCGTCAGATATATCGAGCCATTTGAGGACAACCCCTTTGCGCTCGCGCAACAAATGCCACGGTACAATGTTCGAATGGTGCTCGGCGATCGAAAGGATAATTTCGTCACCTTCCTCAATTGCACTGTGGCCATCAATCGTGGCCCCCATCGCATAGGAGACAAGGTTGAAGGCATCTGTACCACCGGAGGTAAAGATAATCTCGTCAGCCGTTTCCGCATTTATAAATTCGGCAACGGTTTTCCGCGCATTTTCATATGCCGTTGTCGTTTCATTCGACAACAAATGTAATCCGCGATGCACATTGGCATAAGAATATTCCATCGCATGCGACATGGCATCGATAACGGCGCGCGGTTTCTGCGCCGAAGCCGCACTATCAAGATAGACAAGCGGCTTACCATAGGCCTCACGAGACAGGATCGGAAACTCTGCCCGCAGTGCATCAATATCTAGCTGAACGTTGCTCATGATTGCGCCAACCAGTTCTGAACCTGCGTTTCGAATATTTCTCGAATTTGTTCGTGGTCGATATCGCCAATCACTTCGCCGACAAAGGCATCAACCAATAATGCGCGCGCTTCTTCTTCTGACAGGCCGCGCTGCCGCAGGTAGAAAAGCGCATCCTGATCAAGCGCCCCGACGGTCGATCCGTGCGCACATTCAACATCATCCGCATAGATCTCTAGTTCCGGCTTATGGTTAGCCTCGGCCGTATCAGATAGCAACAACGCATTCGCAGTCATCTTTGCGTCAGTTTTCTGCGCTTCGCGTTTTACGAAGAACTTGCCTTGGAAAACATTCCGAGCACGGTCACGCGCAACACCTTTGTGTAGCTGCGTTGTCTCACAATCTGGCGCGAGATGGCGGGTTTCAGACGTGAAATCCGCGTGCCGGTCGCCCGACAATAATGACGCGCTGTTTATTTTGGCGCGAGAATTTGGCGACCAGAAATGAACATGGGTTTCGTGACGACATAACTGCCCGCCGGTCGATAGAGCCGACTGATTAAACGCAGCGTCTCCTTCAATTTTCGCAGCGCATATCGCATGTATCGTCGCTTCTTGTGACGTATCTTGCATCATCGCTCGATTAAACGACGCGCCGTCCCGGACCACGAGGTGAAACAGGTGGGAATAAAGCCCCGTCGCCTCCCCTTCATAGGTCTCAATGATTTGTACCTTCGCGTTGACGGAAATACGCATCATCGTTTGCGCGAACGCAAACCCGCTACCGGAATTGATATGACGAATGAGGATTGGCCGTTTGAAATCTACGCCTTCACCAATTTCAATGCCCAACGCTTTTCGCGTCATCGCAACATTCAAATTCGCGATCGGATTGTTTTCAAGTTCAGCAATCGTCGCAACCGCATCCAAAATACCGTATCGTAGGCCCTCAGGCATGTCCTCTTGCGGCAATTCAATGCGGCCATCACACAATCGAAATTCTAGCGGGTTCAATGACGCAAAACGCGACGGCTCAATTGTGGTTAGCGCTGAAGACTCACGCGCCGGGGAGAAATTGCGCAAGCGCGTGGCAAAATCCGACCATTTCCAGCCCTCGACACGACGATTTGGAAAACGTGATTTTTCAAAGCGTTCAAAGGCCGCGGCCTGCGCTTCATTTACACTCGACCGTCCCCGGAACGACGCTTCGAGCGCCGTTTCCAGTGTCGTTTTATTATCAACACTTGTTTGCGCCATTTTTTCTACGCCGCTTCAATAAATTGTTCGTAGCCCGACTTTTCGAGCTCCAGGGCCAGTTCCGGGCCGCCAGATTTCACGATTTGACCACCGGCGAGAACATGAACCGCATCCGGTTTAATATAGTCCAACAGGCGCTGATAATGGGTTATGACCAAAAAGCCACGTTCCGGGCCGCGCAAAGCATTAACGACATCACCGACCATTTTTAGCGCATCAATATCAAGGCCTGAGTCAGTTTCATCCATGATCGCAAAGCGCGGCTCAAACATCGCCATCTGGAGCATTTCCATGCGCTTTTTTTCGCCGCCGGAGAAACCAACATTAAACTGACGCTTTAGTTTTTTATCGTCGAGCCCAACGAGTTTTGCTTTTTCTCGAACCAGCTTGATAAAATCGGCTGCAGAAATTTCTTCCTCGCCGCGCGCCTTGCGCTGCGCATTCAAGGCCGTCCGAATGAAGGTCATTGTCTGAACGCCAGAAATTTCCATGGGATGTTGGAACGAGAGAAACAGGCCCTTCGCCGCGCGCTCGTTCGCATCCAGATCTAGCAGTTCTTCGCCACTCAACGAAATACCGCCATTGGTCACTTCGTAATCATCATGTCCAGCAACTGTGTAGGAAAGTGTCGATTTACCCGACCCGTTTGGCCCCATAATCGCATGGACCTCACCCGCTGGAACATCCAGCGTAAGGCCTTTTAGAATTTCATTTCCACCAACGGAAACTTTTAAATTATCAATTTTCAACATGGCTCAGTTCATTTCATTCGTTTGATCGATTTGCGTCCTGTTCGGTGTCGGCATTAACCGACGCTGCCCTCAAGGCTGACGCTTACTAGTTTCTGCGCTTCTACGGCGAATTCCATCGGCAATTCCTGCAATACTTCCTTACAGAAACCATTGACCAATAGTGCCACGGATTCTTCTTCCGACAATCCCCGTTGCTGACAGTAAAACAACTGGTCTTCGGACAAGCGCGAAGTGGTTGCCTCATGTTCGAGAATAGCGTGCGGATTTTTACTCTCCACATAGGGAACCGTATGCGCGCCGCAATTATTCCCAATCAGGAGCGAGTCACATTGTGTAAAGTTCCGCGCGCCACCGGCTTTACGATGAATGCTCACCAACCCGCGATAGGTCGAGTTTGATTGACCGGCGGAGATCCCTTTTGAGATGATCCGTGATTTGGTGTTCTTACCGAGATGAATCATCTTGGTACCGGTATCAGCTTGTTGGTGGTTATTGGTAATCGCAATCGAATAAAACTCGCCCTGCGAATTATCTCCTTTGAGAACACAAGATGGATATTTCCAGGTCACAGCAGACCCTGTTTCGACTTGCGTCCATGACACCTTGGAATTGACCCCGCGGCAATCAGCGCGTTTGGTCACGAAATTATAGATACCGCCCTTGCCGTCCTTGTCGCCGGGATACCAGTTCTGGACGGTTGAATATTTGATTTCGGCATCATCCTCGACCACCAACTCAACCACAGCCGCGTGTAACTGGTTTTCATCGCGCATGGGCGCTGTACACCCTTCGAGATAGGAAACATAAGCCCCCGGAGCCGCGATGATTAATGTGCGTTCAAACTGTCCGGTATTGGCTTCGTTGATGCGGAAATAGGTCGATAATTCCATCGGGCAGCGTACGCCTTCAGGCACATAAACGAATGTCCCATCCGAAAACACGGCCGAGTTCAATGTCGCGAAGAAATTATCAGAAGTCGGAACAACAGTACCAATATATTTTCGAACGAGCTCCGGATGCTCGCGGATAGCTTCGGAAATCGACATGAAAATCACGCCAGCTTTTTGAAGCTCTTTTTTAAACGTCGTTGCGACGGAAACACTATCAAACACCGCATCGACTGCGACCTTCGGCTGTTCGCCATTAGGGTGCGTCCGCGCATCACCGGGGCTTTGCCCTGCGCCTTCCACGCCCAAAAGCACTTCGGCCTCGCGCAGCGGAATGCCTAACTTTTCAAAGTCAGCCAGAATTTCCGGCGGCACATCGTCAATGGATTCGTATTTCGCGCCCGTTTTCGGCTCAGCATAGTAATACGCATCCTGATAATCGATTTCAGGATAATCCACCATCGCCCATGTTGGCTCGTCCATCGTCAACCAACGGCGATAGGCCTCAAGACGCCATTCCAGCATCCATTCCGGCTCTTCTTTTTTAGCGGAGATGTAACGGATCGTTTCCTCCGACAGTCCTTTCGGGGCCTTCTCGGATTCGATATCGGTCGTGAAACCGTATTTATAGGTTTCCAGCGACTTTGCTGTTTCTACCGTTTCACGGCTGATGGTTTCTTTTACTTCGGACATTACGCCGCTCTCGCTTTAATTCGGTTATAGGCTTGGGGCCATTCGCGGATGAAGGCTTCAGCATCGGCTTCGGTGGAATTCCACCCGAGTGAAACCCGGATGGCCGACGTTGCTTCGTCTTCGCTTGCGCCCATCGCCGTTAATACATGGCTCGGCTTTGCCTTGCCTGAGGAACACGCAGAACCCGCGGAAACCGCTAGCCCAGCAAGATCCATTGTCATTAATTGTGTCGCGCCAGAAAATCCGGGTGCAGACAAACATAACGTCCCCGGAAGGCGCGCTTCTTCTACGCCCCAGATTTTTGCGCCGCTTGCTTCGGCAACTTTCTGCATTTTGTCGCGCAACGCGGCAATTTCTTGTGCCCGCGCGAGCGAGCGTTGCGCCAGTTCACATGCACGGCCAAGCCCCGCGATACCCGGCGTGTTTGTGGTACTGGCTCGGCGATTCATCTCTTGACCGCCGCCACGCAAGACGGGATCGAGCGCCAGGTTTGGTCCCGCCACAACGGCACCAACACCAAGAGGCCCACCAAATTTGTGACCTGTGAAACTAAGGATGTCAGCACCCGACATGACGAAATTTACCGGCACCTTGCCAACGGCCTGTGCCGCATCACAAAACAAAAGCCCACCGGCATCGTGAACGACGCCCGCAATATCTGCGATCGGTTGGATAACGCCGGTTTCGTTATTGGCATACATGACACAAGCGAGGAACTTGCCTTCTTGGTCTTGGTCATAGCCGTCAAGGCGATCTTTCAACCAGTTAACATCACAAACACCAGACGTCGTTACCGGAATGACTTCGATCTCCGCGCCTGTCGTTTGCGCATTGGCAAGAACCGCAGGATGTTCAATCGCACTAACAAAAATCCGCCCTAACCCTTGGGCTTTAACTGAACCGTGTAACGCATAATGGATCGATTCCGTGCCACCACTGGTAAAGACAATGCCGTTTACGGGCGCATTCACCAGCGCACGAACTTTCTCTCGAGCGTCTTCGACAATATTACTCGCGCGCCGACCCTCTTCGTGTACGGATGAGTTGTTACCATCCAGCCGCATAGTCTCGGCGACAATGTCGATAACTTCAGGCCGCACTGGCGATGTCGCATTATGATCGAGATAGTGACGGGTCATTGCACCACCTCCGCAACCGAATTGTTTGGCAGTAACGATGCCTCTGCGCCTTCGCTGGGTGGATTGACCGACGCCATGCCTAGAACCCGCTTGTTCAGGATGTCATCCAGCGTCACCGCATTCAGGAAAATTTCGATTTGGCGGCCAAGCTCATCCCATAAATCATGGGTCAGACACCGCGCCGAGGTTCCCTTACACCCTACTGAAGCGCCGGGCGTACAAGCGGTCGTTCGGATTTCTTCGTCCACCGCCGCAACAATTTCTGCAACACGGATGTCGGCGGGCGCTGCGGTCAACGCATACCCTCCTGAAACCCCGCGCACGCTTTCAACCAGTCCCGCGCGGCGTAATTTGCCAAACAGCTGTTCAAGATAAGAGAGCGAAATCCCTTGGCGCAGCGCGACATCAGACAACGACACCGGCGCATCATTATCAGCGCTCGTTGCCGCGATATCAGTCATTGCCGCTACCGCATATCTGCCTTTAGTCGTCAGCTTCACTCTTGTATTCCGCCTGTTTGCAACTCATCTGATCCATTGCTTGGCTGGCGCCACGGCAAAAACATGCTATACGCGCCCGCCAGAGGACCCCGTTTGAAGCCGAGATAAGAAATCCGACTAAAACAGTCAACATTAACACGGCCAAAAAATGCGCGGTGTAACCTGTTTTTTCAGCGATTTGTGACAATCTCGGGGTCGAGTTCGAAGTAAAATGCTGGGGTATTCATCCCCAGCCCGAGATTATTGAGAAGGGTGACGATGCCAGAAGTGATTTTCGCCGGTCCGGAAGGACGCCTTGAAGGCCGCTATCAAAAAGGAAAGGGCGAAAATCCGCCGGTTGCGCTTGTGCTCCATCCCCATCCGCAATTTGGCGGGACGATGAATAACCGCGCCACTTATGAACTTTATCAGATGTTCGTGCGCCGCGGCTTTTCGACAATGCGGTTTAATTTCCGTGGTGTTGGCCGTAGCCAGGGCGAATACGACCAAGGCCAGGGCGAATTGGCAGATGCCGCGACAGCGCTCGATTATATGCAGCAGATCAACCCGAATGCGCCCTTTAGCTGGGTTGCTGGCTTTTCCTTCGGTTCATGGATCGCAATGCAGCTTCTTATGCGCCGTCCTGAAATTGTTGGATTCATTGCCGGCTCTACACCCGCAAATCTCTACGACTTCTCTTTCCTCGCGCCTTGCCCGTCATCAGGCGTAGTGATTCACGGCGAAATGGACCGGATCTGCGCGCCAGAGGAAACAAGCGGCATGGTAGAGCGGACGCGCACCCAAAAAGGCCGCAAGGTCGAGTTCCAGACGGTCCCCGGTGCTGATCACTTCTTCACCAACCATGTCGAGGAGTTTATCTCGACCGCCGAAACCTATCTTGATCGTCGCCTCGCCTATGAGACGCCAGAAGGCGAATATCACGGTGAAGAATAGCGCTAACGCTATATTTTCATGACCTTTTCCCCGGATTAACTTTTCTGCGCTATAGTCGCCTTTCGAAAAGCTGTCCGGGGGGACATTAAATGTTTGGCCATATCTTACACCTGATGCCCAGAATTCGATCTGGGTACAAGGCGGTGCTGATCGGGGTCAGCGGCTTCACCGGCCGCGGCATGATTGGCCTATATCAGGGTAAAAACGGCACCAAATCTCTCTCAGTAGTACTGCGCGGTATTGCGGGCCGATCTGCAGAAATTCACGTTGATGGCAGTCACGCTGCAACCATTGCCATAAAAAATGGCCGCGCCGTGGGGCGCTTTTCCTCAGCGAAGGGCCATGCCCTTCCCGATTTCCATGACGGTTCCAATATTGAAATCCGCCAAAATGGCGATGTTGTTTTGACTGGGGTGCTTTCGCGCGGTTAAATACTACCGCAACGCAGCAAGGCTGGGAAAACCACCCAATGGAAAATGATCACGCAGATGACGCAGACGAATTTATCGTCCCGCCGAAGAAGCTTTCCTTGGGGCCGCGATTATCGCCCGTATTCTTTTTGCTGCTCGGCGGAACCTTGTTCCTGTTGGCCTTGCTGATCTGGTCTTATTAAGACAGACCGACACGACCGATCGCGAGGAATTTCTCGCGGCGCTGTCGTTTGAGCTCTTCGGGCGCAAGCTGTTCGAGCTCACGTAGCGAGGTTTCCACCGCATCACCCAATCGCTCAATCGTCAGCCGCGCATCGCGATGCGCACCGCCAATTGGTTCGGGGATAATGCTGTCGATCACGCCTAATTCCAGAAGATCCTGAGCGGAAATACGCATGGCCTCCGCGGCGTCAGGCGCTTTGTTTTCGCCCTTACCGGCGGCGTCTTTCCATAGGATCGACGCGCACCCTTCCGGCGAGATGACTGAATAAACAGAATGCTCAAGCATCAGAACCTTGTTACCGGCAGCAAGCGCAACCGCGCCACCGGAACCACCCTCGCCGACGATAACCGACACAAGCGGCGAGTTAAGCCCAAGGCATTTCTCCGTGCACGAAGCAATCGCCTCTGCCTGACCGCGCTCCTCCGCGCCGCGCCCCGGATAGGCTCCGGACGTATCAACAAGGGTTACGACAGGCAGGTTAAACCGTTCGGCCATATCCATTAAGCGCATTGCTTTGCGATAGCCTTCTGGCCGTGCCATGCCGAAATTATGGGCAACACGGCTGGCGGTATCGGCGCCTTTTTCGTGACCAATCAGCATAATGGGGTGGCCGCGCAGGCGCGCTGGCCCGCCAAGAATAGCCGCATCCTCACCAAATGCGCGGTCCCCGGCAAGCGGTGTGAAATCATCGACAAGCTGGCTGACATAGTCCGAAAAATGCGGGCGAGACGCATGACGCGCCACCTGCACTTTTTGCCAGCGGGTTAGCTTGGCATAGGAGTCCGCAAGCATCGCATCTGCTTTGGATTGGAGCTTTTCGATCTCTTCGTCCACATTAACCCCAGCGTCGCCATCCATCTGGCGCAAATCCGCAATCCGGCCTTCTAGCTCAGCGATTGGTTTTTCAAAATCGAGATAGGTGCGCATAATTTTTACTTACTCATCGTTTTTTCCGGACACTACAGAGGGCCGACGGCGATTTCAAACCAGAATCAGGCCGATTTGACCCCAATATTAGAGTTATTTCCCCTGCTTCTTTGCTAACGGATGTTTGGAAAACACCAGATCTTTCAGGCGATCCTGTGCCACATGGGTGTAAATCTGGGTGGTGGTAATGTCCGCATGCCCCAGCATTTGCTGTACGCTTCGCAAATCCGCCCCGCCTTCCAATAGGTGGGTGGCAAAGGCGTGCCGCAGCACGTGCGGAGATATTTTCGACGGGGTTAACCCGGCCTCAACCGCAAGGTCCTTCAACATTTGCGCAAACCGCGCGGCGGTCAGATGTCCGGTTTTCCCCCGCGAGGGGAACATCCATGGTGAGCTATCCCCCTCATTGGACAGAAACCGATCACGGCATGACAGATACGCATCAACGGCTTCTAGCGCCCGTCCGGTCAACGGTGCCATGCGCTCTTTGTCGCCTTTTCCGCGAATAATCAGTAACCGCTCCCCCCGGCGGACCGCTGCCAGCGGTAATCCCACAAGCTCTGACACCCGTAAGCCCGCCGCATAAAGGACCTCCAGAAGCGCCATCATGCGCATCCCCTTCGGGCTTTTATCTTGTTCCGCAGCCTCAAACAGGGCGGTGACTTCTTCTGCTGTTAGCACTTTGGGCAGGGGTCTGCGCGTTTTGGGCCGTTCAATCGATGCCGTCGGATTATCCGCACGGTAATTTTCACTGTAGAGAAATTGATAGAACTGCCTGAGCGCTGATGTCTTGAGCGCAGCCGTCGACGCGGCAAGGCCCTCTGCCTCCAGCGCGGACAGCCATGCGGCAATGTCATCTGCCCCGGCAGTTTGGAGTGCGTCGCCGCGTGGCAGGACAAAACTCGCAAAGCGCTCAAGATCACGTCCGTAATTCTTGAGCGTGTTTGCGGCGGCCGCGCGTTCGACCGCCATCATTTCCAGGAATGCTTCAATCAGGCGCGCATTTGATTGCCTGATCTCCTTGGGCTCATTCATTCAGTTTTATTAATTCACCCGCGGTTTAATGCGCGGTACAAATCCGTCGCCGTCGTGCGAAGTGGCATCCTCGGTTGATGCGCCTGAAACAAATGTCGCTGCCCAAGCGCGTTCAAATTCGTGCAATCGGCGAAGCTCCGGCATACCCGCCGCATTAAGCCCTTCGCCGATCACGACCATTTCCACTTCGCCATTTTCAGGCCCCTTTCCCGCTGAGGCTGCGAGGGCCGCAAGACTGGCCTGCCCCTGTTTCTCGCCAGCAACCGCATCAAAGGCAGCGGTTAAAATCCGGGCCGTGACGCTTGGGTCTTCATGAGATGAAACACCTGCAGCTTGCGCCGGCTCATCAGTCAGCAGCGATACCCCCGCCGCCCGCGCGATGCGGGCAGCGGTCTGTGGGTCGAGATTGGACAAAAGATTGACGCGATCAATGAAAGCCAGTCCGAGTGGTTCTGGCAATGCAGCAACACTTTCATTGGTGCCGATCATCGCCGTTAGCCAGCGACCTGCGCCGACGCTATCACCAACAGCCATGCGCGCGACGGCAAAACGTGAAGCCTCTTCTGGCGTTACCAATACACCCTCAAGACTTGCGATTTCATCCGCATAAAGATGGGCAAGGCTATATGCGCGATGGAAGCTATCTGCGCGGCTGAGTGCAAAGGAGATACGCTGCGCCTTATCGCGAATGAATTCCGGTGCGTTCATTGCCCCAATGGATTGATAGAGCATCGCATCAATGCCCGCATCCGCAGGGCGTTCTTGGGCGATATCCATCACCGCACCAAGCTCTGCGACTTCGAAACTCATTTCATTGAACAGACCTTTAAGTTGCGTAATATCCGCGACTCCCATGGCAACCAATTGTTCCAATGCCGCAATTCGCAAGCTCTTATCGGCTTCTGTGTCGTCCGCGATCGCAGCCAACACCCCGCCTTGTGCATTCGCCACCGCGCCCGCATCCAGTGAAAGCCCGGCCGACTTCGCGGCAGCATATTGAATAGCAGTAGTTACGGTCGGCATGGTTTTCGGCTCAGCACCCGCCACCGCCAATAGCAGTGTTTCGTCATCACCTTTCAGCGCGCCGCGCTCGCGCAGAAGATTCATGGTGAGGTCAAACGCATCAAGTTCACCCGCGCGCGCATAGCAAAAGGCTCGTAGCCGCACCCAGAACAATGCCTCGCGCCCGCCATTAAGCGACGCACCGCGGCGACACGCGGCTTCGAGGTTATTCGTAAGCAAATTGATTGTCGCATCGGCCTCGGCGACAGTCAGGTCAGATCGACCAGATGTTGCGAGACTTGCAATGTCGCGTGCCTCCGTAACGAAGCCTGCTCGCGTCAGCGCCAGCAATTTCCGCCCGCCCAGCGATGGGCTTGCACCACTTGGTTTCGTACCAGACGATAACAAAGTCCGACGCATTGCCTGACCAATACTTGGCGATACCGGACGCGCCGGTAAATGACCGAGCAAATATTCAAGTGTCTGAGGGTCGCTTCTATCCCAAAGCGAGCTGGGCAACGCCCCTTCGGCGGGGCTAATGCCACCAATCGCAAATGCATCCGTCGCAATTGGCGCGCTTTCCACAACGTCCGGTGCGGCGATCTGCGCCACCGCGAAGGGGGTGACCGCACTGGCGACGATAATTGCGGCTAGTCCTTTTAGATTTTTTGAGCGCTTATTGGGCAACATAGTTGGCATCCACTTCGATCTCGCGAACTTCGGGCTCCATCATCTGGCCATACACAAACAACCCAACAAGACCCGCTAATGCCAATAAAAATACGATCGCAAAGAAACGCACGCCCTTGCTCCTCCAATATGTGACAGAGGCCGCACGAATGTTCGGCCCTATCTAACCCCAGCAATACCCGGCCAGACTTTGTCCGGCCTAGACCCCAAACGCAATATTAGACCTAGCCGAAGCTCAGGGAAATACTGAATTCCGGCTAGCATCCGCTTGCGTGCTCCCCTACATCTACCCGTCATGACGCAATCTCGCAAATATCCGGAATTAAAAACTACCCGTCCCGTCGTATTGGTCGGCATGATGGGTGTAGGTAAAACCACTATCGGGCGGCGCCTCGCGCCCCATCTCGGCCTACCATTTTTCGACGCCGATCAGGAAATCGAAAAAGCCGCCGGAATGAGCGTTTCCGACCTATTCAAAACCCATGGCGAGGCCAGTTTCCGCGAGGGTGAAGCCCGTGTAATCAAGCGGCTTTTGGACGGACCGCCCCATGTTCTCGCAACTGGCGGGGGTGCCCTGACCAATGCGGAAACCCGCGCCCTGATCGCGGAAAAGACTCTTTCGATCTGGATTGAGGCGGATATCGAAACAATCATTAAGCGAGCGGGACGCCGCGATACACGCCCTCTTTTGCAAAATGGCGATCCGCGTGAGACGCTAAAACGCCTGTTAAAAGAGCGCGAAGACTATTATCGCGCAGCAGATATTCATGTGCACACCCAACCGGGGCCGCATAACAAAACCGTTGAAGTAATTTTGGAAAAGCTTGATTCGAGCCCGTGGCTTTTAAGCCCGCGCGAGGAAGACAAATAATGACGACAGAAATTGTACGCGTCCCGCTTGGTGATCGCGCTTATGACATCCAGATTGGCGAGAATATTCTCGGTAAGGCTGGTGAATTCCTCTCGCCACTTCTCAAACGCAAGCGGGTTGTCGTTGTCACGGATGAAAATGTCTTCGCCGCTCAGGGCGCTTCGCTAAAAGCCGGACTTGCTGGCATTGAAACCGATTTCATCATTCTAAAACCCGGTGAAGCCACAAAATCTTTCGACGAATTTCAGAAACTGACGGGTCGGCTTTTAGATTTAGGCGTCGAGCGTGACGATATTGTCATTGCCTTTGGCGGCGGGGTGATCGGTGATTTGACGGGCTTTGCCTGCGCAGTCTTGCGGCGCGGATGCCGATTCGCGCAGATTCCGACTACTTTACTGGCGCAGGTCGATAGCGCCGTTGGCGGGAAAACCGCCATCAACGCACCGCAAGGGAAAAACCTTATTGGCGCGTTCCATCAACCCTCGATCGTGATCGCCGATACTGCGAGCCTCAATACGCTCTCGCCCCGCGAGTTGCGGGCGGGTTATGCTGAAGTTGTTAAATACGGGCTGATCGATGATGAGCCGTTTTTTGCCTGGCTCGAAAAACAAGGCACAGCACTTTTAGCCGGAGATGCCTCTGCGCGTATCCGGGCCGTCAAAAAATCCTGCGAAGCCAAGGCCGCAATTGTTGGCGCGGATGAACAAGAGCGTGGCAAGCGCGCACTTTTAAATCTCGGCCATACTTTCGGACATGCTTTTGAAGCTGCCTTTGGCTATTCCGAAAAATTACTTCATGGCGAAGGCGTCGCGCTTGGGATGGTCTTGGCATTCGAATATTCGGCGCGGCTTGGCATGTGCAACCCTGATGATGCCGAGCGCGTCAAATCGCATTTAGGGGCATGTGACCTTCCCGTCGATGTTCATGACCTCCCCGAAGTGCCCCCCGCGTCAACTTTGGTTGAGTTCATGAAACAGGACAAAAAAGTCGAACATGGTGCCCTTACGCTCATTCTTGCCGACGCTATCGGCGGCAGCCGGATCGTAAAAGACGCCAACATTGATGACGTATCTGCTTTCCTAAAGGAGAAAACTGGCCGCTGATGCCAGTCAATCACGCTATGTCAGAAATAGACCCATCCGTATTTGTCTCTATAGGAATTATATTTTTCCTATTGGCATTGTCCGCCTTTTTCTCAGGATCGGAAACAGCCCTCACCGCGACGTCAAAAGCGCGGATGCATAAGCTTGAGAGTGACGGCAATGCGAATGCGCGCCGCGTCAATCTATTGATAAGAGATCGAGAACGCCTGATCGGTGCGATCTTGCTTGGCAATAATCTTGTGAACATTCTGGCATCGGTCATTGCGGCAAGTGTTTTTAACACGCTTTTCGGCGCATCTATCGTGGCTACAGGCCTTGCGACCGCGACGATGACCGTCCTCGTTCTGGTCTTTGCTGAAGTATCGCCTAAGACCGCAGCCATTGCCCGGCCCGATGCCTTTGCAATGCTCGTTGCGCCTCTTATGCGTTGGGTGGTTGTCGTCTTTGCGCCCATCACTTGGCTGATCCAGATGATCGTACGCACGGCGTTTAAAATTTTTGGTCTTGATATCTCCAAGGACAGCGCGGTTTTCACGGCGCAGGAAGAATTGCGCGGTGCGATTGATCTTCATCATTCCGAGGGCCGTGTTGATAAAGATGCGCGAGACCTCATTCGCGGCGCGCTTGATCTCGAAGATATTCGCACAGAAGAGATCATGGTCCACCGCAAATCAATTGAGATGCTTGATCTCGACAGCCCAAAAGACGCGATCATTCGTCAGGCCCTGAAAAGCGCGCATACACGTTTGCCGCTCTATCGGGAGAACCCGGACAATATTATCGGCATCCTGCACGCCAAAGATTTGTTGCGCGCCTTATGGGATGCAGAAGGCAATGCCAATGCGATCGATTTTGAAGCGTTGGCGCGCGATCCCTATTTCGCGCCAGAGACGACGACGCTGCAAGAACAGCTAGATGCCTTTAAGCGTAAACAGGAACATGTCGCGCTAATCGTTGATGAATATGGGGCGCTGATGGGGCTCGTGACCCTCGAAGATATCCTTGAGGAAATCGTAGGGGAGATCGAAGACGAGCATGACAGTCCGGTGCTCGGTGTGCGCCCGCAAGGCGATGGCTCACTAAATGTTGATGGCGATGTCACCATTCGAGACCTGAACCGTGCTATGGATTGGAACCTGCCAGATGATGAAGCCGTAACGGTCGCCGGTCTCGTGATACATGATGCACAATCTATCCCCGATGTTGGCCAGACATTTTCATTCCACGGTTTCCGTTTCAAAATTCTTCGTCGGCGACGCAATCAGATAACCGCACTCAAGATCACACCAATCATTAATTCCGCTTCTCAAGAAAGTCAGCGATAATGGCGAGAGCCCCGGGCCGCTACGCCCTGTTATTTATCTTCATCACCGTCATGCTCAACATGATTGGTTACGGTGTGATCATGCCGGTCATGCCACAACTGATTATGGAGGTAACCGGCGAAGGCATTTCCGCTGCTGCAAAATGGGGCGGCTATCTCGCCGTTGCCTATGCCGCGATGCAGTTCCTCATGATGCCGATTATTGGCGGATTGTCTGATCGTTTTGGACGGCGACCCGTTTTGCTAACGTCGCTTGCAGCCTATTCGCTTGATTTTTTGGTCATGGCACTTGCGCCTGTGATTGGCCTTATTGTGATCGCAAGAATGTTGGCCGGCGCGTTTGCGGCAACATTCTCAACGGCCAATGCCTATATTGCCGACATATCGCCACCCGAAAAGCGCGCCGCAAATTTTGGCCTGATGGGCGCAGCCTTCGGCTTAGGGTTTATCATCGGCCCCGGTATAGGCGGGCTGTTAGGGGATCATTACGGTCCCCGCGCACCGTTCTTTTTTGTTGCGGCGACCGGCGCGATTAATTTCATCTTTGGCATGTTTGCGCTGCCAGAAACTTTAAAGCCGGAAAACCGTAGAAAATTCGAATGGAAACGTGCGAATGCCTTTGGCAGCTTTAATCAATTCGCAAAATATCCAACAATGCTGCCGATTGCGCTTGTATTGTTCTTTGCGCAGATTGCCCATTGGACCTATCCATCGATTTGGTCTTACTACGCCGAAGAAAAATTTGCGTGGACGCCGTCATTGATCGGAGCCTCATTGATGTTCGTTGGCTTAATGTCTGCGATTGTCCAAGGCGGCCTGACCCGGATCATCATACCCAAAATCGGCGAACGGGCATCCGCCATTACGGCTATGAGCATCACCGCAACGGCTTATGTCCTTTTTGCTTTCGCATCACAGGGATGGATGGTTTATGCAGTTATCGCTTTCTCCGCGCTCGGCGGATTAGCGCAGCCGTCACTTCAGGGAATTATGTCACGCACCATGCCCGCCAATGCGCAAGGTGAATTGCAAGGGGCAATCGCCGCAATCATGAGCCTGTCGATGATTATCGGGCCTTGGGTGATGACCCAGACCTTTTCGGCATTTTCTTCGCCCAACACACCATACACACTATTTAGCCTGACGATCTTCCCTGATGGCGCACCATTCTATTTCCCCGGTGCGCCCTTCATCTTTGCGGGTGTGCTCGAAATAACTGCCTTGGCAATGCTATTCATTGCATTTGGCCGCATACGCCGGCCACGGGAGGAAACCCCAAGCGAAGCTTAAATTGGTGCTCGGTGAAATACCCCACCGAGCATCGGTCGCGGTGCCCGGGTCGTCATGGGGAAGCTAAGCGGCAGTTTTTTGAGACTGCGCACCGCGAGATAAGCGAAACATTCCGCCTCAAGATCATCGCCTCGCCAGCCTGCTTCCTCCGCGGAGACAACTGGCGCGTCTAGTCGTTCTTGCAATGCCTGCATCATCGCTGGGTTATGGCGGCCACTGCCGCACACAATATACCCGCCCGGCAATTCAGGATAAAACGCCTCTGCCCGCTCGATACAAGCCGCGGTCAGCGCGGTAAGCGTTGCGGCCCCGTCCTCGACTGTGAGCGATTTTAGGTGGTCTAATTTGAAATCGAAGCGATCGAGAGTTTTTGGCGGTTTTCGCCGAAGATAGGGCGACAGCAACAGCATTCTGAGCGCTTCTTCATCCACCCTACCGGCTAGCGCAGTTGCCCCGTCTTCATCTCTTGGCTCGCCTGTTTTCAGAGCCAACCACTCACGAACAAGCTTGTTGCCCGGACCGCCGTCAAAAGCGATCAATTCAGTCGCGTGCGCGTTTTCCGGCACATAGGTAATGGTGGATTTCTCACCGAGATCAATCACACCGACCGCACATTCGGGGCGCTCTTCCATGGCCGCAATGAGCGCCCGATAATAGACTGGCATGAATGGTGCGCCGTCGCCGCCTGCCGCAATATCCGCACTTCGGAAATTGTTGATTACGTCGATGCGCGTCTCTTCAGCCAGAACGCTCCCGTCTCCGATCTGCCATGCGCGTCCGAGGCTGTCCGGCTGGGTGCGCGGATTATGTAAAATGGTGTGACCATGAAATCCGATTACGTCCACATCTTTACGCTTGATGCCAGTTTCCTCAAGGAAAGCTTCCACCGCCGATATATGGGCCAAGGTGACTTCGCCGGCGGCTTTGCCGATTTCGGATGCCCCATCCCGTCCCTCTAGCGCGGCTTTCATCGCCCGGTGAATCCAGACTTTGAGATCGCGGCTATAGGGAAATTGCAGCGTTGGCCCGGCTTCCAGAATGACGTCGCCATCGGTGTTTAGCAGTGCGACCTCAATCCCGTCGACAGAGGTACCGCTCATCAAACCAATAGCGGTCAGAACTTCACTCATATTACCTGCTAGTTGCACTCCCTGAACTTAGCCAGAGTCGCCACAAAGCCTGAAGGCAATCTTAATCAATTCCCAAACCTCGGCCGAATTCGTTGGAAATCCGGGCCCATCATGCTAGGGGGCGCACATATTGGCATTATGCCCCGACGACAGAGATAAAAATGACAGACGCAATGAGTTTCAAATCCGACTTCCTACGCATTCTCAATGAACGCGGTTTTATCGCCCAAGGCACGAACCTTGAGGGTCTTGATGACGCCGCCAGCAAAGAGATTGTCACCGGTTATATCGGCTTTGATGCGACGGCAAAGTCACTCCACGCCGGGGGCTTGATCCAGATCATGCTGCTTTATTGGATGCAGCAGACAGGACACCGCCCTATCGCGCTGATGGGCGGCGGAACGACGAAAGTCGGCGATCCGACCGGGAAAGACGAACAGCGTAAGCTGCTTTCCGATCAGGATATCATCGACAACATGAATTCGATCAAAACCGTGTTCTCGAAATTCTTGAAATTCGGCGATGGCCCCACTGATGCGATCATGGTCAATAATGATGATTGGCTTTCCAAACTTGGGTATATCGAGTTTCTCCGCGACTATGGTGTTCACTTCACCATCAACCGCATGCTGGCTTTTGACAGCGTGAAGCTGCGGCTTGAACGCGAAAGCCCGATGACATTCCTAGAATTCAATTACATGCTGATGCAGGCATATGATTTCCATGAACTGTTGAACCGCCAGAATTGCACCCTTCAAATGGGCGGCTCTGACCAATGGGGAAACATCATCAATGGCGTGGAATTATGTCGACGCGTCGACAGTAAAGAAGTCTTTGGACTGACGACGCCGCTATTGACCACTGCGTCAGGTGGCAAGATGGGCAAGACTGTCGGCGGTGCTGTTTGGCTAAACGAAGATATGTTCTCGCCCTATGACTATTGGCAGTACTGGCGCAATGCAGAAGACGCAGATGTTGAAACGCTTCTCGCGCGCTACACGATTTTGCCAATGGATGAGGTCCGCCGATTGGCAGCACTCGAAGGCGCTGAAATCAACGAAGCGAAAAAGATCCTTGCGACCGAGGCCACGGCCCTTCTCCATGGCCGCGAAGCCGCAGAACGGGCCGCGGCAACTGCACAAAAAACCTTTGAACAAGGCGGCTTGGGCGGTGACTTACCAACGGTCGATCTTAGCGCCGATGCAATTTCAGCGGGCGCACCGTTGATTGATCAGTTCATCACCGCAGGGCTTTGCGCGTCAAAAGGCGAAGCCCGGCGTCACATAAAGGCCGGCGCGCTCAAAGTTAATGACGAGCCGGTCAAGGAAGAGCGTAATCTTTCTACGGATGATATTCGCGACGATGCGATCAAAATCTCCGTCGGGAAGAAGAAACACGCAATAATCCGAATTTCCTGATCATGGGTTTTCTGGCACCTGATCCAACTCTGGTTCAGGTGCTGGAGGCGGCGCTTGTTCCGCCATGGGCGCAACATCATCGGTGTTCTGCGGCTGGAATATTTGCCGGAAGATACCGGGCGTCAGCGCGGAGAGCGGGTTCACAAAAACCGAAGGATTTCCGACCTCACCGGACACGCGATAGGAAAAGGCTAAAATCCCTTCGCCTTTTTTACCAACCAGAATATCGCCAATGATGGGCGCGTTTCCTAAGGCGGAATTGATCGCGTATATCGGAGCCACTGCACCGGACAAATCCGCGTGGCCATCGGCACCAATATCAATATGACCTTCGGCGCTAATCCCAACTGATGACCCGGTGGCCCTCATGGAGTCGACCTCTAGGCGACCGTCGCCATAATCAAATTTTCCGTAGGCATAGGAAAAATCAATGCCGGCACCATTCATAAGATTGGCGAGCCCATCAAGGGATCCGGCCGAAAAGATCCGCGCGAGAAGCGGTGTATCCACGACAGTCAGGTTTCGTGCTTCGAGTTCGCCCTCAAAGCCGGGCGTGCCCGTCGAATGGAGCGCGAGCTTCATAATCCCCTCGCCGCCATTAATGGACTCAACACCAAACACACCCCGCATCAAATCACCAATCTGACTTGTTTGTGCTTCAATCGCCCGTTGCGATCCTTCCTCAGCGCCAGTGAACGTCATGTTTGCTTTGATCGGTGTGCCGTTCATATCAAAAGCGGAGAAATCGAGCTCCTGAAGTCTCTCCGCATCGCGCCGCAAATCAAGCGCACCAACGCGATATTCGACCCCATTGCGCATAGCGATCTGGTCAATTCGCGCCTGAACATAAATGCCCTTACCCCAGCTAAATCCACCGCCACCGGTGCCGCCAGCGTCACTCAATATCGTTTCAATAAACGCGCCTGCGTTCAAGAAATCGCCAATCGCCGTGAGCGCCAGAACGCCAGTTGCATCGCGTTCCGCAGTCAGCGCCAGATCGGCTGCGTTCTCGAGATAGAATTGTTTTAGTGAAGCGCTGAGCAGCTCGCCGTCAGGAGCGAAGGCAATCTCTCCACCAACATTCACGCTCGGCCCATTGATCGACAAACTGTCAACGGTGATCTCATCCGATGTAAAATCGATTGAAACCTTACCGCTTGCCGCCGTCCCCGCTGGTTTGCGCCAACCCAACGCATCAAATGTCAAAGCGGAGTTCGTAAAATCAGCCGAGAGATCCATCTGCTTGAACGCACCGATCTCACCGGTTGCCGCCGCATCGAATTTAACGGGTCCACGGAGATATTGCCGTGAAGCGATACCAAATAGATCACCGGTTGAACTATCGAATTCGCCGGTCAGTTTGATCGAAGACGGGCCATCCTGAAGGTAGAAATTCTTCCGCCAAATAAGATTGATGGGCGCATCATCAGCCAGTTTCGCATCCGCTGAAACAGTCAATGAACGCGTCGCCAATTCGACCTTCCCTTTGGCGTTTGAAATCTGCGTGTCGCCGATCAACTCAGAGATCTGCATGTCGTCAAATGTTGCAAGGCCCTTATATTCATATTCTTCCGGCGCGACGTCCCGCTTATTGGGGCGCATGATCTCAACTTGCGCAACGGCACTTCCCGAAAATTGGCTCGGTTTGAATTCTGCCTTGGATAATAACGATAATGGCTTTTCGTCGAGGACAGACAGCATCGAACTCGCTTCACCTTCGGCGGTAAAGCGGTAATAGGTTGGTTCCCATTTCGGAATAAATACCGGGAATGAAACCTCGCCTTTTGTAATGGCGATGTCGCCCAAACGCGCTGCGTCCACTTCGAGAAGAAAAGAGTTTCCGCGCAGCATCCCTCGTCCGCGGCCATTCGTCAGCGGGGTCATGCCCTTGATGTAATTCGCCCGGACATTTTTAGCGTCAAATGAAAGCGCCATGGCTTCGTCGGGAAGACCGCCATCGGGACCGACTGCACCGGGAACCAAGTTCATCGAAAAGTCGATATTTTCTATGGTCGCGTTTTTTAATCGGTCAACCACCCAATCGCGCGCACCCATTGCGATTGTCATTGGCCAGATCGCTAATAGTCGCTCCGGGTTCAGTGTGCCATCGATATCGATATTCGCAATGACACCGGGTGAAGGTTTGATACCATCATCACGACGGCGCGGTAATACGACAGACAATGAGCCATCCGCACTTAATTCAGCGACATCGACTTTTAGTGATCGCACCGTTAGGCGGCGCTCAGCCAATAGGTATTGCCCAACCAACTTACCGGATTGCAGGCTCATCGGCGTAGACAGCCATCCCGGCAAATCAAGGACCGTTTCATCAGTTTCTAAATCAAACGAAATTCGCTCAGGTTCACGAATATCATCACCAAAGGAGACCGCGACCTCGCCCCCAAGTGCACCGCTCACGCCTTCAACCTCATAGGCAAGATTTTCGATTGTAAAAATATTCCGTATAGGATCAAAGCCGGTTTCCCATTCGATCATCGAAATGGCGCGACGGTCTCCGGCGAATTCAAGATAACCCTCACCAATTTGTGCATCGAATTGAGAAGACAACACATTGCCGCTGGCCGTGAATGCGATAACGGCGCGGCCACTCGCGGGCGCATCGATAAAGGCCGCTCCATCTCCGTAAAAGGTACTTAAGATGTCACCAATCGGAAAATTCACACCATCGACGACAACATTTACAACGCCGTTCGTAGAACGATAATTCGCATTTGCATCGATTGATGCCTGCTGGCCATCCATGTCGATTGCGCCGAGCACTGAGGCGATTAAGCCTTCATCATCTCTCGTGAGATTCACTTCAGCATTCTCTGTCGCCCATGCCCGGCCCGAGGCTTCGTCGAGGAAGGTAATTTTTGCATTGCTGATCGATGCGGAAGAAAATGCAGTTTTCAGGATTGGCAAATTCTTGATATTGGAAAATCGCGGCGTGGTTTTTTTCTTGGGCGTTTTCTTTCCAACGATCGGGATATCAACATTCAGATTTTTGCGGCGAATAATTCGAAAGCTCGCCCCATCCGCCAAGATGGTCTTTGGGCCTATCTCACCATTGAAAATATCACCCAGTGTGAAGGTAAGCAGAATTTCAGGTGCGGCGGCCGCAACCTCATTATCCGCATCGAGAATTCTGGTATCTTTAAGGCGCAACATATATTCGTCGCGCGCGTCAGCACGTAACAATTCAATCGACGCAATCGACGCGCCGAAATCATCAGGCGTCCGTTGCTCGATAGAATATTCAACGCTGCGCTTGAATATATCGAGCGACACTGGCCCCTGGCCTAGTCGCCAATAAAGGAAGAATAAAGCGGCAGCGACGATAGCAATCGCGATCGCGACAACTTCCAACGCTACAATAGCCGATTTCAAGGCCCGCTTTTTCATGCAGCCGCATACCCCGCGACACTAATCAATTGCTGCACAATGCCAGCCCCATTTGGACGTCGCAATGTTATACCGGTAGTGGCCAATCTGTTTATCCGCAAGTTATGAGAGAATTGTTGATAGCAAAGGCTGGCGAATTTCAATCTGCCAGATATGTTGCGCCGCCATAGAAGCACAAGATTAGGGATAGATTATGGCCATCACGATTGCAGAAGGAAAAAAAGCACCTGCGGTTTCATTTACACTCGATAATGGCGAAAGCGCGCGCCTCAAAGATTATCTCGGCAAAAAAGTCGTTCTTTATTTCTACCCAAAAGATGACACGCCGGGCTGCACTAAGGAGGCGATCGCCTTTTCCGAAGACATTGCCAAATTTAAGCGCGCGGGCGCTGTGGTGATCGGCATGTCTCGCGATACGGTCGCAAAACACCAGAAATTCAAGGATAAACATGACCTGAAAGTTGTACTCGGGGCTGATGAAGACGGCAGCGTTACCGAGAAATTCGGCGTTTGGGTCGAAAAGAACATGTATGGCCGCAAATATATGGGGATCGAGCGTTCGACGTTTCTCATTGACGACAAAGGCGTCATTCAAAAAATTTGGCGCAAAGTTAAGGTTGCTGGCCATGCCGAAGAGGTCTTGGCGGCGGTCAAAGAGCTTTAGGCGATGATTTTGGACGCAGCCATTGCAGTTCTCTCGGCAGCTGCCCCGGCAGATAAAGTCGCGGCGGCCGCAAAGGCCGATGCGCTGCGGGAAGGGCGGCTCGACATTGACCTCAGCAACCTTCCCGCCCCGCCAGCCCAGCCGGCCCGGCCCGATCGGCCGATATTGGCCAATCCAGGCGATGTGCCAAAACGGCGCTTTGGTTCCGTTGAGGGACGGATTTCACTGCTCCATGCGGTCGCGCACATCGAATTTAACGCTATCGACCTCGCCTTCGACATGGCCGCGCGCTTTGCCAGCGAGATCGCGGCAACAGGGCTCGAGGCTGACGCCTTTGTTGAGGATTGGGTAAGGATCGGCGGCGAGGAAGCACGCCATTTCAGTATGATCGAGGCCCGCCTTAACGAATTAGGTGCGTGTTATGGCGACCACCTTGCCCATAATGGGCTTTGGGAGAGCGCTGAAAAAACAAAAGAAAATGTTCTCGCCCGGTTAGCAATTGCACCACTCATTTTGGAAGCGAGAGGACTTGACGTGACGCCGGATATGATGGCACGCCTACGCTCTGTGGGCGATGACGCAAGTGCTGATATATTGGCTGTGATATATCGTGAAGAAGTCGGTCACGTGGCCTGTGGAAAACATTGGTTCGACAGAATTTGCGCTGCGCGAAATCTAAATGTCACAGAAACATTCCATAAGCTCAGGAAAATATACTTCGCTGGTGAGCTCAAACCGCCTTTTAACCATGATGCACGTGAAAAAGCTGGTCTCAATCGTCCGTTTTATGAACCGATTTGAAACTAAACCGGGCGTAAAACAGAATTCTGTGATAAAGAATGCGGAAATTAGCGTTACACGATCACATAAGTATTGCGTAATGTTCAGTTTTGGGTTGCTATACCGACAGGGGTGGCATCGTAGCGTGAGTTCGCGCTTCCAAGGGGCGTATGTTTAATGAGCCGTCGTTCCGGCAAAGTCAGGCGCGTTCTTAGCCGTATCTTTAAAGAGCGGCAGATCTATCATCGTAGTGATGGCGTCGTTCATTTTATTTCCATGTCGAGCAAGAGCCAGATCGCTCTTGCCACAGTGATAGGGGCTGCCCTGCTCTGGGTCGCCTATGCCTCGGTTAACGTTGTTTTTAAAGAACAAATCATCGTTGCAAAGGATCGCGACAGCCGGATCATGGAAACGACCTACTCCAAGCGTATCCGCGATGCGCAGGAGGCCTATGACGATGTCAGCGAGCTCAATTTAATCATCAAACAGAATTTCGATGAAACCATGGCGGACATCTCCGCGCGGCATCAGCTGCTGCAAAATATGGTTGAACGGAAAACTGCGATCGATCAGGGCCTAGATACCCTCGCCGCAGGTCTGGCTGAAGCCGGCGGGCCAAGTGGTCAACGGCCGACAAACGGCAATCGTGTTATGATTGACGTAACGCCGGGCGAACCAACACCGCGCCAATCGCGGATCGAAGCAACACGCCGCCAAGGGGCCGAACAAGTTCGGGATATTACGCCTGGCGGCACTGCCTCGGACGCAATCCATTCCATGAATAAGGCGGCTGCGGATCTTTATACCGAACAGATGCTACTGCTCGCGTCGCTCGAAGAAAAAGCGAATAACAAGCGTGAACAGCTACAAATGATCCTGAAAAGCGCAGGGGTTCCGTTAGATTCCGTTGTTACCCCGGCAAAGATTTCAAATATTACGTTAGCGCAGGGCGGCCCCTTTATCGATATCTCTGGTGGCGATGAAGCAGCGGCCAAGTTTTATAAGCACGCTAACCGCACAGCAGCAGCGGTAGACGAATTAGCTGCACTGCAAAAAGCAATGCAGAATGTTCCTCTTTCATCGCCGCTCATCGTTGGCCGACGCTTTACAAGTTCGTTTGGTATCCGCCGCGATCCAATTAACGGCAAGTATTCACGCCATTATGGCGTAGATTTTGCTGCACCATGGGCATCGCCCATTACAGCGACCGCGGATGGTGTGGTAAAATTCGCGGGCACACGTTCTGGTTTTGGGCGGGTTGTTGAAATCAACCACGGGAACGGGTTTGTTACGCGTTATGCGCATATGAATCGCATATCAGTTAAGACGGGGCAGAAGGTAAAACTTCACGACAAGGTGGGGGAATTGGGATCAAGTGGTCGTTCAACCGGGCCGCACGTACATTACGAAGTGCTGTTCAAAGGAAAACCACTCAATCCTCGCCGATTCATTGAGGCAGGTAGATATGTTTTCGAAAGCTAAACCGAATAAATCTCTCGACTCAAAGTCGCAGGGCAATCCACCAAAAGAGGTCGTTGCTCAGCAAGGCAATGCACAACAATCGTCGAGAAAAGGATCAGGCGTAATGAAGTCAGCTGGAGTACCATCAATCATTTCATCTGACGTTGTCATGCGCGGCAATATCAACTCAGCGGGCGAAATTCAGTTCGACGGCTCGCTCGAAGGCGACGTCAAAGCTGGCTCTTTGATCATTGGCGAAAAAGCTTCTGTAAAAGGCGAAGTGATTTGCGAAACCGTAACCGTTCGTGGCCGCGTTGAAGGCGGCATTCGCGCGAAGTCGGTTTCTCTTGCTTCTACAGCGCATATTCAAGGCGACATTCTTCATAGCTCGCTATCGGTTGAAACTGGCGCGCATTTCGAGGGCAACTGCCGTCATTCCGATGACCCACTCTCCGAGACGTCTGCGAAAGATTTCCGGCGGGCACGTCCATCGGCACCAGCACCGGCCCCTCGCCCGGTTACATCATCCAACGATGAAACTGCCGAAATGGCGGAACGCCCAGCGGCTGCAAATGAGACACCGTCATTTTTGAACGCGGGCCGTTCACCTCTGCGTTAATCGAGACAGCAGTATCCAAATTGAAAAAGCCGCTCATAGGAGCGGCTTTTTTTATATTCCACTGACTTGTCAGATTACGGAATAGCCTTCGAAACGCTTTGATAGAAAAACCGTTTATCGTCCCCGCATGCCTGATAGGCCGCTAATTGTGGTCACCAATGCAAGACCCGCTGCGAGATAAGCCCCCCACTGCACCGCCGGCAAACCTGTTTTCGTGCCCATCATCGTTGCGAGGAAAATACCCATCGCACAGAGCGCGGACAAACCAGCCAGCAATGTCACGATACTCGTCAGCCGGCCAATGAATGGCAGCAAGCCAACAACGCCGATCGCTGCGGCTGCGATGGAGATCACCGCGGCGAGAGACATGACCTGACTAGGCAATTTTGATTTATTGACAACCGCTTCCGACGCGCACTCTTTACCGAGTGGGACTTCCAATCTGCGCACGCAGTTAATGACACCCCCGATGAATTTATCACCTGTCACAATAGATTGTTCAGACCGCCCACTCACCGGATTATCCGATGGGTAAGAATACATAGGCCCCAAAAACATCGCCGCAACAATCGCAAGCGGTAGAATAATTCTTATCATTGCAGGTTCCCCGTCTTTACCAATACCCTTGGTTAACAGCTTACCTATTCTTTCAAAGCAAGCCAAGCGGCATAAGCCGATGGGTCATCACGGATGTATAAAGGTTTTTGCTGCGGCGCACCCCGTACGGTTAGGCAGCATGTTTTCCGGTAGCACGAATTTTCGAAGCGAAACTTGCGATATTTCCCAGCGGCCCTGCCAAAGCATTTTGCAGCTGGTCTTCAGTTTCGGCGTGCTCAACCGAAGGCTTCAGCTCCTTATCGATCACGGTTTCACCTTGCGGCCCGAGCATGATTAGATATTCCGTATCGTCACATTTTATGATCGCTACACGCCGACGTGCATCAAGCGGCAAAACCTCTCGCAAGGAAAGCCGTTTCTTGCGCCCCGTAACACCATTCATGGTGCTGAGCCCCGCTTTTTGCGCAGCGTATGCCGCAAGCCCGATCATGCCGAGCACAACGACAAATCCGAAAACGACGCGCAGTATTTCAGAGGCCAACATGACGGCATCCCCTATATTCGCAATATAGAGAAAATACCCGCTTTATGATTAACGGGGTGTTAAGCGATGAAAGGCTTGGCGTATAGCCGCTCTAGGGCTGAGAGATCGACAATGTCTCCGCCAATCTCATCTTTAAACCACGCCAGATAATCCGCCGTTCTGCGTAATATTTCTTCGACATCGCTACTGCTCTTCGCGTAATCATTGCCGCCTGGCACGAACGACGTCGAATGAAGACTGAAACTGAGAACAGGCGTTTCTTCCTTGATCAGATGACTGGTCAGCGCTTTCAAATCTTCAAGGCCAGCCCCCTCAGGCGATAATCGCAAAGCGCGCTTCACCGAACTCAGGCGATCATCCTTACGATGAGAAAAGCTGCGGCTATTGATTTCCTGCGAGAGAAATTTTCGTGACTTTACAAATGCCTTGGCCCCAGAGACAGGCGTAACGTTTATTGCCCAATCCGGTCCAGAGATCATAAATGGCATATTCGTCATATCTGAAAAATCAGGTCCGCCGACAGTGTGAAAATCGAATCCCGCGCTCGGGCTGAAATCATATTTTATCCCAATTTCAGCAAGATAGGCATAATCCTCTCGCGCAATGCCATAGCGCCCGGCCCGATGGCTCCGTGCAATGTCGCCAAACGCTGCCTCATATTGCGCAGCCATATTTTGTAATTTTTCTCGCAAGACTTCACGCGGCAGGTTCATCTGGAAAGAATAATATTCGCTCGGAAAATCGCCCGGCGACGTCGCCCATTGGTGCAAATGAATTCCGAAATCCGCACGTCGCGCGTCTTTCAAGGCGCGAAAATATTCGGCCGTTCGCTTATCCTCCAATAAAGGCGACGTTACAAAATAAAGCGGCTTTGCTTCGAATGCTTCGCAAACTTCCTGAAATATTTGAACGCCTCGAATGTCACTAACGGACAAGCGCATATTGTGAAATTCATTCCAGTCGAACTCCTCTTCCGTATCAACTGTAACAATCAGCTTTGGTCTCTTGTCGGCGTTTAGCGGCGTGATTGGATTGATGGAAATTGACTTTCGGGCAGTTGCTTTCTCATGCAGCGCCTTGAAAATGCGTTGCATGCCATGCGCGGTTTCTTCCCACGAATATTGCTCCGCATACACTCTTGTTTCCTGGCGGGGCGGCAAGTCATTTAACAGTGTGTTTGTTTCCGCTGCGATTTCCTTTGCCGTACGGTTGTTCACCAATCGCCCGGCCGCAGGCGCATTTATAACCTCGCCAGAACCCCAGACATTTGTGGCGACACAAGGCGTTCCGCAAGCAAGCGCCTCTAACAGAACATTTGGCCACCCCTCTCGCGAGGATGCGAGAACCAAGACATCGGCGGCGGAATAAACCCGGTAAAGCTCGTTATGCGCAATGCGTCCTAAAAATTTAACACGGTTTTCAAGACCCAAACGCTTTGCAAGCGTCGCGAGATTATCTCGTTCCGGTCCCTCTCCGGCGATAATCAATGTGGCGTTTTCAATTTCAGAAAGTGCTTGAATTACAAGGTCATGGCCTTTGCGGTCAATAAGATGACCGACACTCGCGAGAACTGGTCCATCCACCCCAAGAGCGCGGCGTTCTTCATCCCGGTCGGCAGGGCGAAATAATTTCAGGTCAACACCGTTTCGCAGAACCGAGACCTTTTCCTTCGCGACGCCCAGTCGGGCCAGTTCATCTTTCAGCGCTGCGGCAACTGTGATGATATGATCTGCTCTGTTCGCGGCCTCTAAAATCGCTTTTCGAGGCCCCTTGAAAGACGGCAGTAAATTGATATCGGTTCCTCGCCCGGTCAAAACAATCGGCTTGTCATAGCGGCGTGCAATCCTTGTCGCTGCAACACCGTCCGGGTAAAGATAATGTCCGTCAATAAAGTCGAAATCCCACCCCTCATCCCGAAGATTTCGAACAGCTTTATCCAAACAATGTGTAAGTGAACTAGGCGCAACATGCATCGCTATCTTCGGCGGGATGACATACCGAGGGTGCAAGATATCAATGCCGTTCCGGTTTTCCCGAAATGGCACACTTGCCGACACTGCATATTCGCCAAATGCCGAATGGCGAAAAGGAAACCAAGGCACCGGCGCAATGACTTTTATGTCTGCATCGTAATTTTCGAGATAGGCGCGCAATCTATTTTCAACGAACACCCCATGTGATGGCTGTTTTGCGTTGGGAAACAACGTCGAAAAAAGCAGGATACGCATAAAAGTCCGTAGGTTTTAGTGTCGTAAGGCGCATAATATGGAACATTCTTAACGAGCGGATGTTAAAATAGTCCCGTAGACTGAGCATTCATTAAGAGTTTCTTGAAGCTATGCCTCATAGAGTTCGTTCATTCGCTAGGAAAGTGAACCACTATGACCACAGCAACAATAAAATCTACTGACGAACAATCGGTTGTCGAAGCCGACCGGCTCCCAGTATGTGCGTGTGCTTTGGTGTGGTTTGCAACTGCTGGCGGTATGTGGGCGATAATTTTTTCGCTCTTCTAATTTCTTCGCCATCCTCACCTTAAAACTCCAAATAAAAACCGCGTAATTCACAACATTGTCCCATTTACCATCTTAACTTTTTGTTAGGCATGCATTATGCGGTAGAGGACTTCGATTGTTGCGTTTTCGGACAGTGGAAGGGCCATAGCAGTAGCACAATCACTTTACTGCATCGTGGCATAGTTGGAGTGGGGGATGATTATTATCTATGCGCTCGCGCTTTTGCTCGCGATGCTTTGCATCGTTGCATCAGCGCGTTTGCTGCACGCAGGTGAATTTAGGCTAGAACACGATATTATTTATCGTCGCGAAGGCGCGCCCGAAAGCGCGACTGGCGGCGGGCCCGTAACACCTGCAAATCCAGATGAAATGGCGCAATCACGCGAGCTGACCGAAGCCGCCGCCAAGATGAATGCACCGGTCAGTGCAGGGATAAAACGCCTATTGGACATCGCTTTTAGCTTGTCCTTGCTGGTTTTTCTGGCCCCTTTGCTCTTGGTCACAGCCGCACTCATAAAACTCGATAGCCCCGGCCCTATTCTCTATCGTCAAAAGCGTGTTGGCTATGGTGGGCGCGTTTTCGAGGTTTATAAATTTCGCTCAATGATCACCAATGCCGAAGCGAACGGACCGCAATACGCCGCGGTAAAAGACAGTCGCATAACCCGGGTTGGGCACGTGATTCGCAAGTTTCGAATCGACGAGATCCCGCAAGCGATCAATGTTCTGCGCGGCGAGATGAGCTTTGTCGGCCCAAGGCCAGAACGCCCTGAATTCGTTCTCGAATTGGAACAGGAAATCCCGCTTTATCACTGCCGGCATTTGATTAAACCAGGCATTACCGGATGGGCACAGGTAAAATACGAATATGCCGCTTCGGTCGAAGGCGCGCGCAATAAACTTCGTTATGACCTTTACTACATGCGCCACTTTTCCCCATTGCTGGATTTAATGATTGTTCTGATGACCGTCCGTGTGGCCCTTTTCGGCCTAGGAAGCCGATAATTTACGCATTTGCGGTACGGATTTTTCCGGAATCAGCGGACATCTCTGAGAGGGTAAATGGCCAGTTTTTCAGTTCAGGCCAAAATTCGACGTTTTACGGCGCAAAACTTAAGGGGCATGGCAAAGAATTTGCGTTGCCTTTAGACTATTGTGCGACAAACGGGGCTATCGCGCCGACCCATAGCTCACTGGACGCCATAGAGGTTAGGAATATGAATAAATTAATTGAATTTGCACGACTTTTCGCTGCCGTCGCGGTATTCGGAATTCTTGCTGCCTGTTCGTCTATCGGAGGCGAAAAATTAGAGGCAGCGCCGACTAACGCCAGCGCAGCAGCCGCAACCGCACCAGACTACTTGATTGGGCCGCTTGATCAGCTTGAAATCTTTGTTTGGCGCGCGCCGGAACTCTCAACCAATGTAACTGTTCGCCCGGATGGCCGCATTTCTACCCCATTGGTGGAAGACATGGTCGCAGCCGGTAAAACACCATCGACCCTAGCAACGGATCTCGAAGGCGTTTTGCGTGAGTTTGTCCGTGCGCCGGAAGTTACCGTCATCGTCAGCAATTTCTCGTCAACATTTGACCAACAGGTCCGCGTGCTTGGTGAGGCGCAAAAGCCGATCGCCCTTCCCTATCAAGCTGGCATGACCACGCTGGACGTTATGGTGGCTGTTGGCGGTTTGACAGAATTTGCAGCGGGTAATCGCGCCGTTCTTATCCGTGGCCATGGCGAGGATCGCCAGTCATATCGACTGCGCCTTGATGACCTCCTCCGTAAAGGGAACATCGCGGCAAACGTCCCGGTCTTGCCTGGGGATGTCATTTTGATCCCGGAAAGTGCGTTCTAACGGAACGCACGACCGGCTTTGAGGGATGAGTTTAGTTGTTTAAGTTTTCTGAATTGCCGCAACCAGTACTCCGAAGCCTGAACGGGCTTTGGAGGCGTCGTTGGCTTATCGTTGCCGTTACGTGGTTGACGGCATTGGCCGGCTGGTTTGCAGTATGGCTCATCCCCGATCAGTATGAATCACGGGCTCAGGTTTTCGTTCAAACGGAAACCATTCTCGAACCTGTGCTAACTGGCTTTACGGCGCGTCCGGACTATTCCCGACGCGTCGAAGTCATGCGACTTCAATTATTGACCCGTCCGAATGTGGAGGAAATCATTCTGCGGGCCGGGCTTGATAAAACCATCGAAGCCAAGACCCCAATTGAACGCCGGGCAAAAATGCAAGGCATGGTCGATTGGGTTGCTGGTGAAATCGAAATACAAAGCCCGCGAGATATGTATTTCATTATTTCCTATCGCAATGGCGATCCAAAGGTGGCCCGCGCGGTCGTGGACGCTGTGCTGAACCTGCTGATAGAGCAAGATCTCGGAGCGAGCCTCACAGAAAGCGAAGCTGCGCGCCGGCGTCTTGATCTGCAGGTCGAAGAATTCGAAGAAAAGCTCACAGACAATGAACGCCGCGTTGCTGCATTTCGAAGTGAACATGCGCTCGAGCTTGGGGCCACGCTCGGCACCAACCGCCAGCATGAGCAAAAAGAAAACGAACTTACGCGAACTAGCGATGAGCTAGAACGCACCAAAGGGCGTGTCCTGACAATTCAAAACCTGCTTTCAGCAACACCCCGCCGTGCATCTGGTGGAGAGCTAGACCGATTGAAAGTCGAGCTAGCGGGACTTCGCAGTCAATATGAGGAAAACCATCCGGATATTCGCGGCGTACTTGCCCGAATTGAGGAGCTCGAAAAGGACGGCGACTCGCTCTCGCTCAATCCTGAATATGTACGCCTGCAATCAGAACTACGCGTTGCGCGCGACGCCGTTGTAGCGCTCGAAGCGCGCGAGACCCGATTGATCGAAGAATTAAACGCATTGGACGCGGCGCACGGGCAAGCCCCTGCCGTCGAGGCTGAGCTACGCCAAATTGTTCGTGAATATGAACAAACGCAAAAAACCTACGAAGAACTATTGGCGCGCCGTGACCGGTTGAACCTCACGCGTAACCTTGGTGCCGCAGGGCGCGGCGTGGAATATCAGGTTTTCGAATATCCAACCGAAACCCTTATCCCAAGCGATCCGCCCCGCTTTTTGCTCATTCTTGGCGTCATCATCATCGCCGCGGGCGCTGGCACGGCCGCAGCATTGGCCCTTGTCCTTATTGATAAGAGCTATACGCAAGCCAGCGAGCTTCAGGAGGCCTTTGGGCTCCCTGTTCTTGGAGCATTAAGTGAAGTGCCGTCCGAGAATGTTATCGCTGCCCGGAAGCGAGATTTAACGCGGCTGGCGCTAGCCTGTTTTGGGCTCGTCGCCGTTGCCGGTATTTACAGCTATCTAACCGTTTATCGTTTACCTTCTGCGCCAGTGGGCACGCAGGAGAACGCGTTTATGGTGCCAACTGGCGGGGAGGCACGGACATGAGCGTCGTTGAAAAAGCCGGAAGTAATATTTTGAAGACTTCGTTCGGCAAGAAGAACAAGAAAAAGAAAAAAGATCGCGATCAGGTTACCGAACAAGTCACCAATAGCGATATCGCGAATGTGGGCCCCGAAAAACTGGAACTCGATTTCGAAGAACTCGCCAAGAACGGGTTTTATAATAATAACGACCGTTCAACGCAGCTGGCGCTCGAACTGCGCGCCGTGAAGCGGCGCTTACTGCGCCGCATCGGTTATTTGCGCGCAAGCGGTGAACGCCAAGCCTATCGGACACCGGGCAAGCAGCGCAACTTGATATTGGTGACATCAACCCGCGCTGGCGAAGGCAAAACCTTTTCCGCGATTAACATCGCACTGAGCCTGGCATTAGAAGACAATATCGAAACGCTTTTGATTGATGCGGATCTCGCCCGTCCGAAAGTACGAGACCGGCTTGGCCTGCCTCACCTTCCCGGACTGTCAGACCGCCTAAGTAATCCGCGCCTCAATGTGAATGATATGGGCTGGCGTTTGAATAACGGCCCATTGAGCATTTTACCCGAAGGCGCACGCAGCGAACGTCCGACGGATCTTTTCGGATCGCCTGAGGCCCAGCGGCTTTGGACCGAAGTCGCGATGGAAAAATCAGACAGGCTCATTATTTTAGATGCGCCGCCCGTACTAGCGGCGACGGATGCGGTCGTTCTCGCGAAATATGTGGATGAAATCGTCTTTGTCGTCGAGGCCAATTCAACGCCAGAACCAGCCGTTGCCGCCGCTATAGACGAATTGGTGGAAATCAACCCAAATATCAGTGTCATGCTCAACCGGTGCCAGATCGGCGCAGGCGGAGCGCATTACGGTTCCTATGAGTATTACGAACGCGCGGACAGCGAAGAATCGCTAGCGACAGCGAAACAATCAGATAAAGGATGATCCAAATGGGGCAACTCGGAAATCCAAAACTAAAATCTACGACGAAAAAATCTATTCTTTGCGGCGTCGCACTCAGCGTTTTCGCCGGCGCAGCCATCGCCCAGGTCGCAGCACCCGAGGCACCACTTAAGCTGCAAACGGACTATTTCGGATATGCCGCGGGCGTCTCGGCACGCATGTCATATTCCGACAATATAAATCTCGCTCGCGATGGGCTTGAGGACGATGAGATTATCGCCTCGACATTGCTGACGGGTGGCGCGATTTATTCCACACCGCGTGTCACAGCAATGATATTGGGGGATCTCGACTTTTCCTATCTCATTGATGATGCGGATTTTGCGGTGAACCAGAATGTTGGTGCGACAAGCACCTTCACCGCGGTCGATAATTGGCTTTATTTCGACCTTTCGGGTTCTAGCTCGCGTCAGCTCGCTGGTGACAATGCGCGCTTTTCCGGCAACATCAATGCCGGGCGGTCACAACGGGTAAACGTTCATTCTTATAATGCAAGCCCCTATATCTTTCATAAGTTCGCAGACGAATCGTCGATGGAACTTCGCTACCGCTTCTCTCAGGTTTTTGTCGATGGCGAGCAATCGCTGGCGTCGCTGTTCCGCGGTAGTTCTCTTAACGACTCCCTCACGCATGAGGTCATCGCTCGTTACGATACGGGCCGGAAAAATGAACGCCTGAGAATGCGCTTTACCGCCTATGGTAGCGACACCACCGAAGACGGCGTCGATATTTTCCCGGACTTCGAATATCGCCAAGGTTCATTGTCGGCCGATGCGCAATTTGCGCTTACACAGAATTTCGCCCTTTCCGGCGCGGTTGGTTATGACGAAATTGAAACCAATGCTGCGACCGCCCTCTTCTTTGACGATGATTTGCTATCTGGATTTTTCTGGCGTGCTGGCTTTACCGCACAACCGGGTCCGCGCTCATCGCTCCGCATAGAATATGGCGAACGCTATGGCGATGATTTTATCGATGCCGATGCGCGCTACCAAATTTCAGAACGCCTGACATTCTCAGCCGCCGCAAGCCGGTCATTCCGCACACGGGCGCAGTCAATTTCAACACAGTATCGCACAACTCAACGGCAGACATTGGATTTTGCAGATCGTCTGCGTGAAGGCGATGAATTGTCTGCGCGCTCTGTAATTGAGTCAGCAAACTGGTACGCGAACAGCCTGAATTTTGGTCAGGCTCAAACCTCTGGCGTTTCGGTATCAGATAATGCTTCGGTTGCTTTGACCGGTGCCTATGACCGAACCGAATTGTCGATTAACGGCTTTTATTCGGATGATAATTTTGGCTATCGCCAGATCGAAACCATCGGCGGCGGACTCGATTTGCGCCGGCGTATGTCACGCCGCCTCACCGGTTATGGCTCGGTCACTTACCGCTATGCCGATACGGCCTTTGATCCAGCGACATGCCAAGCCAATCCGTTGATCTTTGGGTTCGATACATCAGACCCGCTCTTCGATCCGGTTATGAGCTGTAACGATTTGGCGGCCGATAATGGTGTCACGAACACCCTCATTGGACGTCTTGGGGCTTCGTATAATCTTTACGAAAACGCCTCAATTTTTGTCGAAGCCTCGCGTACTGAGCGCTTCGCACCCAACCCGCTTCTTGAATATAGCGAAACCAATGTTCTCGCGGGGATAACCTTGGACTTTTAGTATGTATGAAGAGTATTTCAAGCTGTCCGACGCGCCTTTCCGGTTGAATCCCGATCCGCGATTCTTTTACGGAAGCCGTAGCCACAATAAAGCCATGGCCTATTTACATTATGGCTTGAAACAGGCTGAAGGATTCATCGTCATTACCGGCCCTGTTGGCGCTGGGAAATCGATGGTCATCGGACATCTGCTTGATCAGTTAAACTCTTCAAATGTCGTTGCCGCTAACCTTCTCACCTCGAATGTCGAACCGAATGAGTTGCTCAGTCAGATCCTTTCTGCATTCCGGATCGAAGCCGAAGGTGAAGGCCGCACTGGCGAGATCGAGGCGTTTGAAGACTATCTCTTCGATCAGCTAAATCGCGGTCGCCGGGTGCTTCTGATTATCGACGAAGCACAGAACTTACCCTTCAAAACCCTTGAAGAGTTACGAATGCTTTCTAATCTTGATTACGAAGGCACGCCGCTATTCCAGGTATTTTTAGTTGGCCAACCTGAGTTCCGGACGATCATCGAGTCGAGTGAAATGGAACAACTGCGACAGCGCGTTATTGCTTCCTATCACCTCGAAAGCCTCTCCGAAGAAGAAACGCGAGATTATATTTTGCATCGCCTTTCGGTCGCGGGCTGGCAGGAAGATCCGGTATTTGCCGATGGCGCGTTTAAAATCATTTTTGAAGAAACGACGGGCCTACCGCGACGTATCAATACGCTTTGTAATCGCCTGATGCTTTATTGCTCACTCGAGAAAAAGCACGAAATCACCCCCAAAATTGTCGAAACCGTTTGCGCGGAACTGCGCGAAGAAAAACTTGAGGCTCGAAAACAAGCCGCTGCGATGCCGCCTGTTTCAAAAGTCGAAAGCGAGGAGACGATGAAAGAGGAAGCGAAGCCGGCGACGAAAGAAGAAAAACCGGTAGAGGCGAAAAAGAAAGAAACGCCGAAACCGAACACGACCGAGACCGTCGAAGTAGATAAACCAGCGGATGACGCGCCAATTGCGCCTAGTCTGCCGACAGCCTCAACAAGCGTATTTGATCGCTTGCGCGCGAAGAAAGATAACGCTGACGCGTCTACTGACCGTCAAGAGGCGACCTTGAATGACGTAGCCTCGGCAATCGCAGCGGCATCAAACGGCGCAACGGATACGCAGGTTCCGGCCGAAGAAGCAGAGGCAATTAAAGCTGCTGGAGACAAAGATACGCCTCAATGGCGCAAAGCTCTGGCGACTTCGATTGACGAGACACGCGAAGAATTGAAAGCGGCGAACACGAACATCATGAAACTCACCCGTTCGGTCGTCACGCTCGACGAACGACGCAAGGATCGTCGACGCAAAATTGTCGAGAGCCTGACCCGTGCGGAAGAGCTATTAAGCGCGTTGAACGAAACACGTAACTAATTCACCTGATTGCGTGGGACAATCGCAAATTATGCCCCGTGCTGAGCAAACCAATACGCCCGACAATGGCCCATCAGCCATTGGAAAATTCGCCATGTCGATTGATGTGGAGGACTATTTTCAAGTCTGGGCGTTTTCCGACATTGTCACGCGAGATTCTTGGGACGGGTATAAATTACGAGTAGGCGAGACAACCCGCCGGTGCCTCGACCTGTTCGAACGCAACGATGTTCGGGCAACATTTTTTACATTGGGCTGGGTTGCTGAACGCGATAAATCCCTCATCCGAGAAATCGTGGATCGCGGCCATGAACTCGCCAGCCACGGTTATGACCACACCAAGGTTAACCAGCAATCTCGCGAAGAATTCGCTGCCGATATCAAAAAAACCAAAGCAATGCTTGAGGACATCGGCGGCATTGCCGTTCGCGGTTATCGCGCCGCAGGATTTTCCATTGATGCCTCAACACCTTGGGCGCATGAAGTACTGATCGAGGCCGGTTATGAATATTCATCAAGCAGCCATCCAATTGCGCACGATCATTATGGTGATGCGCAGGCATCTCAATTGCCGTTCTTTCCTGTCGAAGGTCATCATTTCATAGAGGCACCGGTGGCGACTACTGACCTTTTCGGTAAACGGATCAGCACAGCCGGGGGCGGATGGTATCGCGCCTTCCCCCGCCTCATTACCGATAAGCTCATTCAACGAGCGGCGAACCGCCTTGATGGTCCGGTTATTTTTTATTTCCATCCGTGGGAAATTGACCCCGAACAACCCCGCCTTAAACGTGCGTCCCTCAAATCGAAAATTCGTCATTACATTAATTTAGGGGCGATGGAATCGAAGCTCGACAAGACATTAACAGCCTATCCGTGGCGACGCATTGACCAATGTCTTGCCCTGGAAACCGCGTGATGCCAACCGCAATGACCAATTCAACCGAAATTCACGTATCCGGCCAAGTCGACCGTTCGGAGTGGGATTCATTTGTGAACAACCACCCAGAGGCGAGCTTTTTTCATCTCTCCGGTTGGAGTGCGATTGCCCACGAAATTTATAATTATGCGCCGGTATATATAACCGCACGCCGCGACAATCGTTTGGTGGGCGTTCTTTCCTTGTCTCACGTGAAAGCCCCCCTCACCGGGCGTTCATTGGTATCGACGGCCTTTTCAGTTGGCGGCGGCCCGCTAGCGATAGATCAAGAGGCGCTTTCGCGGCTATTAAACGCTGCGGAAGAAGTCGGCACAAATCGCAATGTCGACTACATCGAGTTGCGTAGCGATTTTTCAGCTGATCATTGGCAAGATAAATCTGGCACCCATGCAGGATTCAAAGCGCCGATTATAAAAAACGAAAAAGAGGCTTTGGCTGCCATTCCACGCAAACGCCGCGCGGAGGTTAGAAAGGCAATTGCCCTTGCAGAGGCTGGAGACCTCGTTCTCGATCAGCGCCGCAATTTAGATGTGTTTTATCGGCTCTATGCCCACTCTTTACACCGTCTTGGTACGCCCGTTTTTCCAAAACGGTTTATCGCTAACCTTGTCGATGAATTCCGCAACCACACCGAAATCTTGACGCTTACTTATCGCGGTGACGCGGTTGCTTCGCTCGTCAATTTCTATTTTGGCGACACTGTACTCCCCTATTATATTGGCGCGAATGATGCTGCGCGCGAAGCCCGTGCTTTTGACTACTTATATTGGATCACGATGCGCCGAGCGTCTGAAAAAGGGTATTCCTATTTTGATTTCGGCCGCAGCAAGATTGATAGCGGCCCCTATTTCTATAAGAAATTATGGGGATTTAATCCCGAACCAGTGCGCTACCGGATTAAGCCGATTAAAGCCGACAGCATTCCGAATATCAGCCCAAACAACCCGAAATATGCGGCGTTCGTAAAGCTCTGGCCGAAAATACCGGCACCAATCGTCAACCGAGTTGGGCCTATGCTCGCCCCTAATTTCCCGTAGCGTTATGGACGAGGTTTTACTCCTTACCCACCGTATCCCTTATCCGCCTGATAAAGGCGATAAAATACGGTCATGGCATTTACTGAAATTCTTGAATGCGCGCTTTCGTGTCCATTTGGCCTGCTTCGTCGATGATGCACCGGACCTTGAGTATCGAGATTTTTTGAGAAGCCAATGCGCTTCTGCGGCATTTGTCGAGATCAAACCTTTCTGGGCGAAAGCAAAAAGTGTTCCCGCATTGCTCACCAGTGATCCGCAGAGCTTTTTCTTTTACCGCCATCAGAAAATGCAAAATATCGTCGCGAATTTACGGTCAAAAAAACTTGCCGCGGAATTCGCATTCTCTTCAACCATGGCCCCTTATATTGAACGGCAAATTGGTGACCGCAAACGGATTGTCGATTTCTGTGACGCAGATTCGGAAAAATGGCTGCAATATGCGGAGCGCGCCCGACTTCCGCTCTCGCGGTTGTATCGGCGCGAAGGGAAAACCTTAGCCGCGGCAGAAAATAAAATAGCGAATTGGGCCGATCACAGTTTCGCGGTTTCAAATGATGAAGCGGACATCTTTAACAACCGAGCTGCGGTCAATCGAAAGGTTGATTGGTACACAAACGGGGTCGATTTAGAATATTTCGACTTGTCGAAATTTTCCGCCGACGAGGAAAAACGATGTGAAATCGCATTTGTTGGTGCGATGGACTATCAAGCCAACATCGAAGGCATTCTGGGGTTTGTGGATGCGGTTTGGCCAAAAATTCGCGCGGAAAACTCCGGCGCGCGTTTCAATATAATTGGTTCAAACCCGACAAAAGTAATTACCGCGCTAAATCACCATGACGGAATTACCGTTACAGGTCGCGTGCCCGATATTCGCCCTTGGCTCGCCTCAGCCTCAGTCATGATTGCTCCCTTAAGGGTCGCCCGCGGGATACAGAACAAAGTCCTCGAAGCCATGGCCGCAGGCAAAGCCATCGTCGCAAGCCCGGAAGCCATGACCGGGATAAATGCAAATGCTAACGCAGCGAAGATTGCGCATTCGCCACAGGAAATGGCCGACGCGATCAATTTCCTACTTGATGATGATACGAAGAAGAATGAAATGGGCGCTGCCGCCCGCTCTTTCGTAGAAGCACATTTTAGCTGGGATAGCGCGTTCAATCGCTTGGAGAATGCGCTTAATGAATTAGGCGTTTATTCTTCTTCGTCAGCATAAAGCGTTGCATCCGCCGGGTTATTAAATTCAACGCGCGGCTTCGTCTCAGCAATATTAATCCGTATGTCAAAAATATCCGGACGCGAATAATGCCCCGCAATATCGCAAGCGGATTTCGCTGCACGCACGATCTCCAGGGATCCTTCGGCAATCAGGATCTCCTCCCCTTCACCGGCTTGTGCAATAATCTCACCGCGCGGGTCAATGATCGCAGAAGCGCCCGAATGTTCCCATTCGCCTAATGGTTTCCAGCGATCCGGAATATGTTCTTTGAGCCGTAAACCGGCCGCACAAATAACATATGAAGCAGACTGGCTTGCAAAGGCGCGAGATAATAAATGTTGCCGCGCCCAACAATATTCACCCTCACGCGGTGTTTTCTCCCAGCCGGGCCAAAGCGCCGAGTGAATTTGCGTGCCTTGCGCGGCCAATGCATAGCCGGGCAACATCATTTGATGTTCCCAACAATTGAGCGCACTAGTCCGGCCATAGTCACGGTCGATAACGCGTAATCCAGAGGCATCTCCATCGCCCCAAATAATGCGTTCTGCATGGGTTGGCTTCAGCTTCCGATGCCGGTTCAGCACCTTGCCCTCACGCCCAATCGTTAGTGCGGTACAATAGGCCGTGCCTTGCGTGAACGGATCTTTCTCGGCAACCCCAATCGTTATGTCGATCTCATAGTCTTTGGCGGCAGCGCAAAGAGCACTAACTTCCGGTCCATCAAGGCACACAGAATTCTCAAGAAAAACCGCGCTTGCTTCCCATGTCAGGTCAACCACGGGACCATCAACCCAAAATGGATAGCCCGGCAACCAACATTCACCAAATGCAGCGATCTCTGCGCCCCGCTTACTTGCTTCGGCGATAAGCGTAATCGCTTTGTCGGTCGACGCGCGCTTATCGAAAAGCACGGGCGCAGCCTGAATGGCGGCCATCTTGAATTTATCAGTCATGAAGCAATCCCTTTATCCGAGACTGCTTCATAACGCGAAAAATCCCCGCTTTCCAATCACATTAAAGCCGCTATTTTTTCTGCGTTTCTTTAAGGATTTCACGGACATAGGCGTCAATATCAAAATCACCAGAAATCTGATCTTTGATCCGCTTACGCACCTTTGACGGAAGCGTCGCCGGGTCGATCGGACCGATATTCATCACTGTCGCCCGGATCAGCGCCTTGAGCGCGGCTTCCTCGTCCGGTTTCCAATCTGATTTTGTCATCAGTGTCCTCAATTCAGTAACGCGCCAGGGGGCGGTTCCGACTTTCCGCTTTCATCAAGCGAGAACGTATCCCGCCCACCGACGGATTGACCATTTATCGTCAATCCATTTTCGTCAGCGGAGACATTTAGTGTCTCGCCATCGACAACATCACCAGCTAACAGCAACTCTGCCAACGGATCTTGCAGTTTTTTCTGAATGACGCGTTTCAGCGGCCGCGCACCATAGACCGGGTCATAACCATGATCGCCCAGCCAGGCACGCGCGTCATCATCCAGCTCAATCGTGATCTTTCGCTCGACCAGCAGTTTTTGCAAACGGCCGATTTGAATATCAACAATCCGGTCCATATTCGCCCGGCTAAGGCGATGGAATAGAATGATTTCATCGAGACGATTGAGGAATTCCGGACGGAAATTCGCACGTACCGCATCCATCACCAATGGCCGCGCTTTATCCACACTGTCATTATCACCAAGCGCGGCAAGGTGTTCCGCACCTAGGTTCGACGTCATCAAAATCAACGTATTTTTGAAATCGACTGTGTGCCCCTGGCCGTCCGTCAGGCGACCATCGTCAAGCACCTGTAGCAAGACGTTAAAAACATCCGGGTGGGCTTTTTCGATCTCGTCGAAAAGAACGACCTGATAAGGCCGGCGTCGAACACGTTCGGTCAGCACGCCACCTTCTTCATAACCGACATAGCCTGGCGGTGCACCGATCAATCTTGCTACGGAATGCTTTTCCATAAACTCGGACATATCAATCCGCGCGATAGCGGTTTCATCGTCAAACAAGAACTCCGCGAGCGCTTTGGTCAGCTCGGTCTTCCCAACACCAGTTGGTCCAAGAAACAGGAATGAACCCATAGGGCGATTAGGGTCTTTCAGGCCGGCCCGCGCTCGCCGCACAGCCGATGACACAGCGCTAACGGCTTCGCTTTGACCGACAACACGGCCAGCGAGATTATCTTCCATTTTGAGAAGTTTCTCACGCTCGCCCTCAAGCATTTTATCAACGGGAACACCCGTCCAACGAGAAACGATTGACGCAATATTCTCATCGGTGACAACTTCGTGCACCAAGGTTTTGGCGTTCTCATTTGCATTCGATTCAGCCTGCGTCAGTTGTTTTTCAAGTGCGGGGATTTCGCCATATTTGAGTTCTGATGCCCGCCCCAGATCACCACGGCGTTCCGCATCCGCCAATTGCTGACGTGCGTGGTCTAGCGCCTCTTTAACCTTGGTCGCAGAGGCCAGACTATCTTTTTCAGAACGCCACCGCGCCGTGATGTCAGCAGATTTCTGTTCTAACTCGGAAAGCTCTTTATCGAGCTTCTCCAACCGGTCTTTAGATGCGCGGTCATCCTCTTTCTTGAGTGCCTCGCGCTCAATCTTCATCTGAATGATCCGGCGATCCAGCTCATCAAGCTCCTCGGGCTTGCTATCCACTTCCATCCGCAGCCTGGATGCGGCTTCATCCACAAGGTCGATCGCCTTATCCGGCAAAAACCGGTCAGTGATATATCGATTGGACAAAGTCGCAGCCGCAACAATCGCACTGTCGGAAATCCGCACACCGTGATGCAGCTCATACTTCTCTTTCAAGCCACGCAGGATGGAAACAGTATCCTCAACAGTCGGCTCATCGACAAAAACGGCCTGGAAGCGCCGCGCTAAGGCGGCGTCTTTTTCAACATATTTCCGATATTCTTCGAGCGTCGTAGCGCCCACGCAGTGGAGCTCCCCACGCGCCAAAGCAGGTTTCAAAAGATTTGACGCGTCCATCGCGCCATCGGTTTTGCCGGCACCAACAAGCGTGTGCATTTCATCAATGAACAAAATGATCTGTCCAGCGGCACCGGTTACTTCCTGTAGGACAGCCTTTAGGCGTTCCTCGAATTCACCGCGATATTTGGCACCGGCGATTAAAGATCCCATATCAAGCGCCAACAGACTTTTGTCACGAAGGCTTTCTGGCACATCCCCATTTACGATACGTAGCGCAAGACCTTCGGCAATAGCGGTTTTACCAACACCTGGCTCACCAATGAGAACGGGGTTATTCTTTGTACGGCGCGACAACACCTGCATCGTGCGGCGGATTTCTTCGTCGCGCCCAATAACCGGATCCAGCTTGCCGTTGCGGGCGGCTTCGGTCAGGTCGCGTGCATAGCGCTTCAATGCATCATAGGCCTGCTCGGCGGAGGCAGTGTCTGCCGTGCGTCCCTTTCGGATTTCGTTGATCGCGGCGTTCAGCTTGGTTGCCGTGACGCCTGCCTGTTTTAAAATTTTTGATGTCTGCGCATCGGCCTCTACCGCGAGTGCCGTTAAAAGCCGTTCAGCAGTTACGAATTTGTCACCGGCTTTTTTGCCGATTTCCTCGGCATTGGCGAAAACCTTTGCCGTTGGCGCAGCCATATAGATCTGGCCGTTACCGCCCTCTACTTTCGGCAGCTTTGCAAGCGCCTCGTCCGTCAGTTGCAGCGCCGTTTCCGGCTGCCCACCGGCCGCCCGGATAAGGTTCGCCGCAAGGCCTTCCTGATCATCAAGCAGTGCCTTTAAAACATGTTCTGGTGTGAATTGCTGATGCCCCTCGCGCAGGGCAATTGTTTGAGCAGCCTGTATCAGGCCGCGAGCGCGATCCGTATAATTTTCAAATTGCATATCGACCTCATCTGAGCGTCACTTCCCACTAGTGCCCCGCTTTGCGGCGACACCACGTCCACTCATAGATAGGGTCGATTAATAGTCACACAAGGGAACGGAGCGGCTGATTTTTACATCAATTCGCCGCACCGTTTGTGCCAGATTAAATCAACCCCGCTAGCGGGCTTGATGGATCCGCATAACGTTTTTTCGGCATCCGGCCAGCGAGATAAGCCTCTCGCCCGGCGATGACGGCATGCTTCATCGCACTCGCCATAAGTATCGGGTCACGCGCCTCGGCAATCGCCGTATTCATCAGCACACCATCACATCCCAGTTCCATTGCCATCGCCGCATCAGATGCTGTGCCAACGCCTGCATCAACAATAACGGGTACAGATGATTGCTCGACAATCAATCGAATATTGACGGGATTCATGATCCCGAGGCCAGAGCCGATAAGGGAGCCCAATGGCATAATCGCACAACATCCGGCGTCCTCTAGCTTGCGCGCGTAAACCGGATCATCGGAACAATAGACCATGACCTCAAAGCCCTCTTTGATCAAAAGCTTTGCGGCTCGCAGGGTCTCTTCCATATCCGGATAAAGCGTTTTCTGATCTGATAGAACCTCAAGCTTTACGAGGTTCCAGCCGCCGGCCTCGCGCGCGAGGCGCAATGTGCGAATCGCATCCTCTGCGGTAAAGCACCCGGCCGTATTTGGCAGATAGACATATTTGTCCGGGTCGAGGAAATCGACCAACATCGGTTTGTCCTTGTCCGTCAGATTGACCCGCCGCACGGCGACCGTAACCATTTCCGCGCCAGCGGCTTCAGCGGCCTCTGCGTTCTGGGCATAGGTTTCATATTTGCCGGTGCCGATGATCAGCCGCGAATTGAATTTCTGCCCCGCAACCTCAAGGATATCCGCTTTTTCTTTTCCGTCAGACATATCAACCACCACCTACAAACTGCACAATTTCGATTTTATCCCCATCCGATAGGGGCGTTTCGTCATATTTGGACTTGGGAACAATCTCGAGATTGCGCTCAACCGCGATTTTTCGCGGCTCCAGCGCCAAAACGCCCAAAAGCCCGGCAATCGTCAGGGGCCCGTCGAGTGCCTTTTTTTCTCCGTTAATTGTAATATCCATGAAAATTCAATCTCTTCCCTCTATTGCGGGGGTCAGGTAAGCCACTTTATATCTAGGCGCCCTTCTATTAAGGCGCTATGGGCCCCGCAAGAAGATTGGCAGAAGTTTATGACGTCGACGACTATATATGTGCTCAATGGGCCAAACTTGAACCTCTTGGGCCAGCGGGAGCCAGAAATTTATGGCTCTGACACGCTTGCCGATATTGAGGCCGCCTGCACCACCCGGGCGCGTGCGCTTGGCCTTTCCATTGAGTTTCGCCAATCCAATAGTGAAGGCCAACTGGTTGACTGGATACAGGAAGCCAATTCAAAAGGGGCGGGATTAATAATAAACCCGGCCGCTTATACGCATACGTCGATTGCCCTTTTAGATGCGCTGAAAGCAGCACAGATTCCGGTTATTGAGCTGCATCTGTCGAATATTCACGCACGCGAGGCATTCCGGCAGCATTCGGTCACTGCGGCGGCGGCAAATGGGGTTATTATGGGCTTTGGTGCTTCGGGGTATCGTTTGGCGATAGAAGCACTTAAAAGCCTTATAGAAAGTCAAGCTTCCTAGCGATTCGCGCAGGAAGCCAGATGTTTAGTGTAGGAAGAAGCGGGAAACGCATGTCGGACAAAAAAGAAAACAAGGACCACGGATTAGAAGCGGCATGGATCCGCGAACTTGCCGGGATCCTCGAAGAAACTGGGCTCACCGAAATCGAGATCGAAAAAGATACAGTGCGATTACGGGTTTCTCGACAAGGTGGCGTTGCACAAACAATTGCTGCGGCTCCCGCGCCTGCAGCCGCGCCAGCCCCGGCTCCCGCCGCACCACCGGCACCGGCCCCGGCAGCCCCCGCAAATGACCATCCCGGCGCAGTGAAATCGCCAATGGTTGGCACCGCCTATCTCGCACCATCACCAGGTGCAGCACCTTTCGCCGCTGAAGGTTCACAAGTGACCGAAGGACAAACGGTGATGATCGTCGAAGCAATGAAAACAATGAATCCAATTGCAGCACCGAAATCTGGCCGAGTTTCAAAAGTCCTCGTTTCAGATGGTCAGCCAGTGGAATTCGATGAGCCGCTCATCATCATCGAGTAATACCAATTGCCGGGTGCTTAACCCGGCCCAGTAACGGAAATAAGATGTTCAAAAAGGTTCTGATCGCCAATCGCGGTGAAATCGCCCTTCGTATCCATCGGGCGTGCAAAGAACTCGGCATTGCGACGGTCGCGGTTCACTCAACTGCAGACGAAAACGCAATGCATGTTCGCCTCGCAGATGAGAGTGTCTGCATCGGCCCTCCTGCTCCGAAAGATAGCTATCTCAATATTCCGGCGATTATCTCAGCGGCGGAAATCACGGGCGCAGACGCAATTCATCCGGGCTATGGTTTCCTTTCGGAGAATGCCCGTTTCGCGGAAATTGTCGCCGCTCACAACATAACGTTTATTGGTCCTGATGCAGATCATATCCGCATCATGGGCGACAAAATTGCGGCTAAGAACGCTGTTGGCAATGCAGGCATCCCGCTTGTGCCGGGCTCAGACGGTGCCGTAAATAGTTTTGAAGAAGCACGCGAAGCCGCAGAAAAAATCGGCTATCCGGTATTGGTAAAAGCGGCATCGGGTGGCGGCGGACGTGGCATGAAAGTGGCCCAAACTGCGGCCGATCTCGAAGAGGCGCTTTCAACCGCGAAATCCGAAGCGAAATCGTCTTTTGGCGATGACGCGGTTTATCTGGAGAAATACCTCCAGCAGCCACGTCATATCGAAATTCAGGTCATCGCTGACAAACACGGCAATGTCGTGCAACTTGGCGAGCGCGATTGTTCATTACAGCGTCGGCACCAGAAAGTGCTGGAAGAAGCATTATCGCCTGCCCTCACAGCTCAAGAGCGCGTCAAAATTGGTGACACGGTCCGTAAGGCGATTGAATCGCTTGGGTATTTGGGTGCGGGCACCGTTGAATTCCTCTATGAGAATGGCGAGTTCTATTTCATCGAAATGAACACCCGCCTTCAGGTGGAGCATCCAATCACCGAACAGGTGACCGGCACTGACCTTGTCCGTGAACAGATCATGGTCGCGGCAGGCCATAAGCTCAGCTTCAGTCAGGACGATATCAAATTCACCGGTCACTCGATCGAATGCCGGGTAAACGCAGAGAACCCGCGCACGTTCCGTCCGTCGCCGGGCGAGATCAAACAGTTCCACTCAGCGGGTGGCCCCGGCGTACGTTTCGATAGTGCGGTTTATACGGGATATCGCATTCCGCCCTATTACGATTCAATGATCGGTAAGTTGATCGTTTATGGCGATGACCGTGCACATTGCATTGCGCGCCTTCGCCGTGCACTGGCTGAAATGGTTTTCGTCGGCATTGAAACCACGGTTCCGCTGTTTATCGACCTCATCGAAAACCCGGATTTCCAGAAAGGTGATTACCATATTCACTGGCTGGAAGAGTGGCTCGAAAAAACGGACGCTTAGGGCCTCCTAAAATAGTCATTGGACCATAGCGGCGTTACAGCGCATAATCGCCCCTATGGCCCGTGACTCGGCAAATGAAATTTCTGTTGATGAGCTGTTAAAGGCTTATACGCTTGGCTATTTCCCGATGGCCCGGTCGCGCGACGATAACCAGACCGTCTGGATCCTGCCTGACGAACGCGGCGTTATCCCGCTCGATGATTTTCATATTCCAAAACGCCTTTTGCGATTTGTAAAAAAAGATCCATTCGAGATTCGCATCAATACTGCCTTCGATCAGGTGATTAACGCATGCGCGGAAACGACAAAAGCGCGGCCCGATACATGGATCAATGATGCGATCATCGAAGCCTATACGGAGCTTCATTTTCAGGGGCTGGCCCATTCAGTCGAGTGCTGGGACAATGGCAGGCTCGTCGGTGGTTTATACGGCGTATCGCTCGGCGCTGCTTTTTGTGGCGAGAGCATGTTTTCGCGGGCGACCAATGCGAGCAAGGTCGCGATGGTTCACCTAATTGGGCGGCTTATTGTCGGTGGTTTCGACTTTATCGACGCGCAGTTTTATAATGACCACCTGACCCAATTCGGCCTGATTGGTATGGTGGACAAAGACTATCAGGTCATTTTGCGCGATGCTTTAATGCAGGATGCCGACTTTTTTGCGGCTCCCGATCAATTCTCAACCAGCTTGGTTTTGCAGTCGATTACCCAGACATCATAAACCGGATGCTCTAACGCGTTCAGCGCCGGTGAAGAAGCAAACATCCACCCCCTGAAGATATTGATACCTTCCGCCTGCGGGCCTTCGGTCACGATGGGAAGCGGGCCACGGATTTCCTGCGGCTCTGACTGAACTGGCGGCTCGCCAATCGGGGTACCCGGCAGGACCTCAAGCTCTTTTGTTTCGATCTCATCTTCGATGATTTCCGGTTCTTTGATTTTTAGATCACTTTGCCGGCTATTGTATTCAAGATCGAAAATTTCGAGGAAAGCCGTTGTTTCCGGAAATTCCTCTGGCGGGCGCTTGTCGCATGTCCGCGGCTGTATTTCGAGCGAACCAAATTTCGCGATCTGGTTCATTTCAATTTCGATGTCAGTATATCGCGCAGTAATCTTGTTCAGGGCACGAAGCGTAACAGAAACAGGCTCACGTTCCTCGGTCTCAATAACACCCGCAAACGGATCGTCTTCATTCCGGGAAAGCGCATCAAGCTCGCTTTCCTCTTCCGTCGCATCAGTTCCGTTTAATAGTGCTTCAAGCTCGTCTTCGGGGTTTTGCGCGGACGCTGGCAATGCAACCAAACCCAAAAAACCGATCGCCGCTAATCTCAGCATTAAAAATCCCCCAAAGGATCCGTTTCTGGCTCATTGCCAGCCTTGTTTCCCGAAGCCTGACTTGTGAACGCTTGAACCGCAAGCCCTAACAGGTCCACAGACCCCTGTGTAATCGTGATTTTATCGCCTTCGCGGAGCATTTCTTCGGCGGCTCCCGGTTCGATCGCGATATGTGCGCCGCCCAGAATACCGTCTGAAACAACCTTCGCGATGGAATCCTCTGGGATCATCACCCCATCATTAATCGCAAGCTCGACATTTGCTTCATAGGTTCGTGGGTCAAGCGAATTGCCCGCGACTGATCCAACCTTCACGCCCGCAATGCGAACATCCGACCCGACCGTCACGCCATCCACTTTGCCGAAAACGGCATCCACGCGATACTGATCCCGGCCCATCGCCTTGCCGCTGGCACCATAAGCATAGGCCATAAACGCCGCCGCCACCGCGATTACAGCAAGCCCAACAATCGTTTCAAAGAATCCTGCGCGTGACATGGGAGCACTCCCCTCGTTTCAGATCACCGGATCTTATACGTTCTCAGGTGACCATGCCTCATAATCATCATTCACATTCTTGGGACCATCCGCGAGGGCAAGGCTCCCCTTGGGATGATAGGCCAGTGGTGTCCCCGTCATGTTGGGAAGGTGGTCTTTTTCAAAAGCCCGGCGCGTAAGTGGAGCCACTGTTGGTGCCTCGTCGAAGGTGTGGTGCAGCCAGCCATGCCAATCGGATGGTACGCGCGAAGCTTCGGCAATCCCATGATAAACGACCCAGCGCCGTGGCCGCGTGCCTTCGCTACCGGGCAGGCTCGACCCTGCCTCTTCATAATAGCGGTTTCCCTGCTCGTCGGTGCCGACAAGCCGCGCACCTTTGCGCCATAGGGTGAAGGATGTGCCGAGGGTGGAGGTGTTCCACCAAGTGAATAGCTTTGCAAACATGCGGATATCCCGAATTCTTTTGCGACCATAATAGCCGCCTCTCGCGGCGCGAATATGGCGCCCGTTGGCCAGTCGAGCAATAGACCACCGCGCCACACCACCAACTTAGGTGAATTAACCGTTTTCCCCTTGAATTCAGGCGAAAACGGGTGGAGCCAGTAGGTTGGAATGACTATATTTGGGGTCTGAACGGCCGAATAGCCCAGATTAGGTGATAAAATGCGAATCGATCGGCGATTTTCCGACAAGACCGCCGCGCCCTATGGCGCGATCGTCTTTCGCCGTGCTGATTCGGAAATTCGCTCGATTTCCGGTGAAACCATCTTTGAAATGCGCGATCTGGAGGTCCCCAAGGATTGGAGCCAGACCGCAGTCGACATTTTGGCGCAGAAATATCTGCGAAAAGCGGGTGTTCCGGCCAAGACGAAGAAAGTTAAGGAAAAAGGCGTTCCTGCGTTTCTGCAACGCTCCATGCCTGATATCGCGGCGCTGGCCAAATTACCGGCCGAAAAGCGCTATGGCCCCGAAACCTCGGCGAAACAGGTGTTCGACCGGATGGCCGGCGCATGGGCCTATTGGGGATGGAAGGGCGGATATTTCGACGACGAAGATGGCGCGCGCGCCTATCTTGAAGAAATGCGCTTCATGCTCGCGATGCAGATCGCAGCGCCTAACAGCCCGCAATGGTTCAATACCGGATTGCACTGGGCTTACGGTATCGATGCTGCCGGTCAGGGACACTATTTTGTCGATCATGCTTCGGGCCTGCTGACCGAATCCGAAAGCGCCTATGAACGGCCACAACCCCATGCCTGTTTTATCCAAGCAGTCGATGACACGCTCACTGGCGATGGCGGCGTCATGGATCTTTGGAAACGCGAAGCCCTGCTTTTCAAATACGGCTCAGGCTCGGGTACAAACTTCTCAAATATTCGCGGCGCGAATGAACCGCTTTCGAGCGGCGGAAAAAGCTCTGGCCTTTTAAGCTTCCTCAAGGTCGGTGATACCGCAGCCGGCGCTGTCAAATCCGGCGGTACAACCCGGCGTGCCGCAAAGATGGTGGTTGTCGACGTTGACCATCCCGATATTGAAGAATTCGTTTCTTGGAAAATCCGCGAAGAAGAAAAAGTCGCAGCGCTTGTATCGGGATCAAAGACCCTCGCGAAACATTTGCCCAAAGTGCTCGACGCGGTTTGGGCGAGTAGTGACGATGAAACTCGTTTCGATCCAAAGAAAAACGAGACACTGAAATCTGCGATCAAAGACGCAAAAAAAGCCTATGTGCCCGATGCGTCGATCCGCCGGGTGATCGATTTTGCCCGCCAGGGATTCAAAGAGATTGAGCTTGAAGTTTTCGATCTGGATTGGGATTCCGAAAGCTATCGGACGGTTTCGGGGCAGAACGCCAATAACTCTATTCGGGTTACGGATCATTTTCTCAATGCGGTCAATAATGACCTGAATTGGCACCTCACCCGCCGGACTGATGGCGCAACGATGAAAACCATCCGCGCCCGCGATCTCTGGGGTGAGATATGCACCGCCGCATGGACCTGCGCTGATCCCGGCGTGCAATTTCATGATACGATTAACGCCTGGCATACTTGCCCTGAGGGCGGTGATATCCGCGCTTCAAACCCGTGTTCGGAATATATGTTCCTTGACGACACGGCGTGTAATCTTGCCTCGCTCAATTTGCTGAAGTTCAAAACCGAAACAGGGTTTGACGCAGACCTGTTTGAACATGCTTGTCGCCTCTGGACTCTGACCCTCGAAATTTCGGTGATGATGGCGCAATACCCGTCACAGGAAATCGCGCAGAGGTCCTTTGACTACAGAACATTGGGCCTTGGTTTTGCCAATCTTGGCGGCCTCTTGATGTCATCGGGTCTCGCCTATGACAGCGATGAAGCACGTGCAGTGGCCGCAGGCATTTCCGCGCTTATGACGGGCTCCGCCTATCGCGCCTCTGCCGAAATGGCATCCGCGGTCGGGCCATTCGCCAAATATTCGAAAAATCGCGACGCCATGATGCGGGTGATGCGCAATCATCGCCGTGCCTGTGTAGGCACCGCAATTGGCGGCGAATTTGAAGGGCTGGACGTTGAGCCATTGGTATTCGATGCCAATGCCTGCCCATGGAACGAACTTAGCCTTGCGGCGCGCCGGGTCTGGAACGAGGCTTATGAGCTCGGCGCAATCAATGGTTTCCGGAATGCGCAGGTCAGTGTCGTTGCCCCGACCGGCACCATCGGCCTCATCATGGATTGCGACACGACCGGCATTGAGCCGGATTTCGCGCTGGTCAAATTCAAAAAGCTTGCTGGCGGCGGAATGTTGAAAATCGTCAACCGGTCCGTACCCGCCGCGTTAAAAGCGCTGGACTATAGCGATCAGGAAATTGACGACATCAGCCACTATGCGGCCGGACGCGGCACGCTTGAAGGTGCGCCTGGTTTCAATCTTGATGACCTCCGCCGCGAAGGGTTTGAAGACCGCCACATCAAAGCCCTCGAAGATCGCCTGAAAACAATCTTCGACCTTACCTATGCGTTTACGCCGCAAGCACTCGGCGAAGATTTTTGCATCCATGTGCTGGGGCTTCATGCGTCGCAGCTTGGTGCCACGGGTTATGAAGTTCTGCGCTTCCTCGGTTTTTCCGACGAAGAAATCCATCAGGCCAATCTCTATTGCTGTGGCGCGATGACGGTCGAGAGCGCGCCGCATCTCAAGCTTGAGCATTATCCTGTCTTTGACTGCGCAACCCCATGTGGACGGATTGGCACCCGCGCCCTGTCGGTTGAGGCGCATCTGAAGATTATGGCTGCGGTTCAGCCGTTTATTTCCGGGGCGATTTCAAAAACCGTCAACCTCCCTAATCATGCGAGCATCGGCGACTGCGCCCAAAGCTATATGATGGCTTGGAAAATGGGCCTTAAATCCATTGCACTTTATCGGGACGGGTCAAAATTATCGCAGCCACTTTCGTCTGCGCTGCTCGCCGCTGACAGTGACGAAGACGAAGATGACGACCTGATCGATGACGAATTGATGGAAGCGCCCGCCGCGCAGAAATCAAAAGTCGTCGCGGAACGTATTGTCGAGCGCATTATAGAGCGCACGCCCGGCCGCCGTCGCCTGCCCGACCGGCGCAAAGGCTATATCCAGAAAGCTATCGTCGGTGGACACAAAGTCTATCTGCACACCGGTGAGTTTGATGATGGCGAATTAGGCGAACTTTTTGTGGACATGCACAAAGAAGGTGCCGCGTTCCGATCACTGATGAATAATTTCGCAATCGCGGTTTCACTTGGCCTTCAATATGGCGTGCCGCTAGAGGAATTTGTCGACGCCTATGTATTTACCCGGTTTGATCCCTCGGGACCGGTGCAAGGCAACGACCAGATTAAAAACGCGACGTCGATCCTCGATTATATCTTCCGCGAGTTGGCGATCTCCTATCTTGGCCGGACCGATCTTGCCCATGTGAATCCCGAAGAATCTGCGGTTGACGCGATTGGCCGCGGGGTCAGCGAAGAGAAAACACAAGCCGATGCAACACGGCTTATCTCAAAGGGCTTTTCACGCTCGACGGTGACGGACAATCTGGTGATTTTGCGCGGCGGCGATTTCGATCGATTGCGCGACTCCGCCAATGAAAGCGGTAGCCGGCGCCCAAGCAACGAGAACATTGAAACCGATACGGTTGAAATCGAGCCGGAAGAAGACGCACCCGTGCGGGCTGAAACCGCGCCCGAGATTGAAGCGCAGGTGGCCAAACTTGCCGATGCGGTCAACCAAAAAGCGCCGCGCGGCGTATTGGCGACCCCGCGCAACAATGCCCGTCAGGACGCGCGCATAAAGGGCTATGAAGGCGATGCCTGCCCCGATTGCGGCCAGTTCACGATGGTCAGGAATGGTGCGTGCCTCAAATGCGAAAGCTGCGGCGCATCAACCGGATGTTCCTGATACGGCCTAGTTCTGTCCCATTTTGGTACAGCAAATTAATTTATTATCCTTAAGCGATCCTTGACCACCTTCAGCGTAAACTGCCTGATCGAATAGGAGTAGGCATAAAATGAAGTTGGTTGCGCTCGTTATATTGTTGATGATCGCGGTGATGTCGTTAGTGACGACGATAACACCGGGTTCTAAAACATATAAAAAACCAAACCCTGTTGTTGATCTGGGTAAGGAAATCGCCAAACCGCTCACACAGGCAGATCATATTGGCCCGGAACTCAGCTCCGCGCTAGAACGTACCGGGATTAAACTCCCTTCTCTTTCAGGCAGTAAAAACGCCGCAAAGAACGCAGGCCGAAGCATGCAAGATCTGACCGGCGAAACATTCGCCAATCTTGATCTGCCAAATATGAACTTCGCGGGCTCTACTCTAAGCGAGACGCAATTCAACGGCGCGCTATTGGACGGAATCAGTCTTGAAGGCGCATCGGGCGAAGCAACAAATTTTAAGGGCGCGCGTATGGCCAAAGCCAATTTAAACGCTGCCATGTTTCCAGGCGCAGACTTTTCCGGCGCGGAACTGCGCGAAGCCAAAGCCCGCGCAGCCGATTTTTCAAATGCGTTATTCGTCGACGCGGATATTTCTTTCACAAGTCTTGCTGGTTCTACGCTAAACGGTGCTGACCTCCGGGCGGCCTATAGTGCCGGTGCGAGTTTCGTCGGTGTTGAAGCCAAAAAGGTCCGTTTTGAAGGGGCGAATTTGACTGGCGTTAGATTTACAAATGCTCTTTTGCATAAAAGCACCTTTGCGGGCGCTGACATGAAAGCTGCGGATTTAACCGGCGCTGAGCTTTATGGTGCCGACTTATCGGCTGCCGTTAATCTGACGACGGAACAACTCGCATCGGCTTGCGTCGATGGGGATACAAAACTCCCCCCAAATGTTACTGCACCAAGATGCTGAGATTAGCGGAGCGGGTCGCGCTCATTACGCTCTGAACGTAACTCCGTTGGGTCGAGCGCATCAAGCACAGCCATCGCCATCGCGCTAAGTCCACTTGGCACTGGGCGCGTTACGGTCGGCGCGGTGAAGGCATCGAAAATCTGTCCCGCATATCGTTTGACGGGTTCCGGCTCCGACGCAACAGCAACATTCTGCGGCACATTTGGCGTATCACCATGCATCGACTTTGCGATAGAGGCGACGACTTCGCCCACGCTCTTTGCCCGGCTCCCATCATAAAAGACATTATGATTTGCCTTCGCCGCTTGCGGTAAAAGATCAGCGGCCTTGGCATTTGAGGCGGCGGATAAAAGCTTTACCGCCCCGCTCGGCCCGAGAAAATGCGCCGTATAGAGATCAGCGCTGGAAACAGCACGGCCCAAGCGGCCTTCGAGCATGGTCTTGTTTTCATTCGCAAGCTCGCCCGCCATAGCGGACGCCGCATTCGCGTCAAAACGCATGTTTAAAATCTTTTCGCGCGTGGCGGTGTCCGAAACTTCATAACGGCCATTGCCATTGCGCGCGATCGCATTCGCCTCAGCGGCCATGCCATGATCTGCGCCATATTTTTTGACCGTTGAAAGCCAGGTCTGTTCGATGAACTGGAACAGGCCAGAGGCGGTCGAGGTCTGCGCCTTTGCGTTCGGGTCAAAACCGCTCTCGCGCGCCGCCATTTTCATAAGGAAATCAAAACCCGCGCCCGTAGACGTGCTCGCGCGCTTAACCGCGCTTGTGACAAGCGCAGCACCCGAGGTCGCATTGGCGGCGATTTCTGTCGTCATGAATTGCCTCTCTCAAGGGTAATTTGACGCTAAATCGTCAATAAAGCGCTAACTATTTATCGCTGGGCCAATCGCGCCGGCCCGAACGCGGCAAGGGCCGCTTTTAACTCAGCTGCGGGTTCGATACCGAGGATCAATGCCGCCATGGCTTCGGTCGCGGCGGGCGTATGCAAAATTCCGTTCCGGTAATGACCGAGCGCGAGGAAACACCCGCTCTCATCCTTGCCTAATATTGGCGCGCCGTCGGGCGTGCCGGGCCGAAGCCCGGACCAGCGCTCCAACTCGCGACTATCGGTGAGCACCGGCACCAGTGCCGCCGCATTTCTTTTGAGCGCCGTGATCGCCGCCGCATCGATTTCAAAATCATCGCGGCCGCGCGTCTCACTCGCGCCAATCACCAAACGTCCGCCCGCCTTCGGACAGAGATAGGCACCGTCGCTGCGGATCACCCGCTTCACGGTCCCTTCCGCAAAATGCAACGCCGTAGCTTCGCCTTTTACCGGAAAGACCATCTCCCGCGAAACGAGACCGCTAATCGCGCCGCCAGCAATAACAACACGGCCCGCGCCATATTCGGTTCCGTCACTCGTCACGAGCCGATAGGCGTCACCGCATTTCGTAATCTCGGTTATGCGCGCGTTGACTTGATCTCCCCAAAGCGTTTTTGAAAGCGCATCCGTCAATCGGCGCGGATCAACCTGCGCGTCCGACGGCGCGAGCATGGCCCCGACAATGTTTGGCGATAAAGCGGGCTCTAGGGCCCGACATTCTTCGCCGGAAATGAGCGACACATTCCCGCCCATCGATGACACGCGGTGGGCCTGCTCTTTCCACGCGTCCAACTCTTCGTTTGATTGCGCGACGCCTAAGGTGCCGTCGGCCCGATAATCGACAGACAAGCCGGTTTCGTCTTCGAGGCCACGGGCATAGTCCGCCCATAGGGACAATGAATAAGCACCGAACCGATAAAGCTGCTCGGCCATTGCGGCACCGCGTTCGGCAATTTCAAACGAAGGCGACAACATCCCCGCCGCCGCAAAACTCGCAGGCGGAATTTCCTGCGCGGCGTCAATGACCGCGACCGACCCGGCGCTATCTTGCAATGCGCGCGCGAGCGCAAGCCCGATCACGCCGCCGCCAATTATCGCAATGTCAAAATTCTTCACTGTCATTATCCGGCTCTTATGACCATCACGGAGGGCTTTGTCACCTCACCGCCCCGTCATCTTTTGGCGACGTTGCGGGATACGCAATGAGCTGTGTTTTTTCTCGCGATCCGGCAGACGAGCCGAAAAAATAATTGACTACCGCCGCGGTCATGGTCGCCAATGCGCCCAGCATAATCGAAAACTCGGTTTCGGTGCCCGGCGGCAATTTCCGCGCAATCATAAATCCAAGCACCACAAAAAATCCGACAATGACAAGCGCCCCTAAAATTGACGGCGTCCAGTCATTCATTTTGATTTGTCGCGCGCGTGCATCGGCGCGGTCACTTGCATCAACGCGAAGCAGTTCTGCATTGGTTTTTGCAATTTCAATTTTGAATTCCTGCTCGGCTTTTTTGATCGCGAGGATTGTTTCCGGTGTTGCTTTTTCAAGCGCAGCAGAAAGTGTTTCTTCATCGATATTTTCTTTGCCGAAAATCAGTCGCGACAATTGCGCAACCGCCGCCCCTGCCAGCGGCCCGCCAAGCGCTGTCGCAAGCCCCGGCGCAATATTGACGATCGCCCGCTTTATTCGCCCTTTTGTTTTTTCTTCTGACATAACCGCCTCAACAAAATGTAATGGACGGAACCTTACGGGCAAAAAAAATACCGTGGATATCTATCCACCAAAAATTTTTCCGTGTTAGGATCGAACCGCGACAGTTTTTCCTGACACTCATTTTCAATTTTGACTGCGAAGATGGCTGTTAAAATTTTTGCGGAAAAGCTGCGGAAAAAATTAGACCGCATGCGGTCTTTCTTATCAAAAATTCAATTTGCAATTGTAGTCGGATCAATCCACTATCCGCTTAAGTGATTCGGCGATGTTGTGTAGCGCCGAACGACAATGGCGGTCGAAACGTTCCCTATGACTTTACTGCTGGCTGCGGCCTTCTTTGCCGTGTTCTTTTCGATTCTAAACCGACCCAAAATCGGCATCACCAAATTGGTGAATAATGTCGCGCGCGCGCCTGCCATTATGCTGGTTGCCGGCGCGACGATTTCGCTTGCCTATCGCGCGTCGGGTGCCCCCTTTATGCCGTCCGAATGGGTGGCCGCTGGTGCCGATGTTCTGTTGGCGATGCTGGCCTTCGCCGCCGCCGCGCAATTTCGCATCACCCGGCTGGCGCAGGTTTGTCCCGCCTCCTTCCGGCTGACGATTGGGGGCGCGCCGCTCTTCCTGATCGTTTGCGGATTAGCTGCATTCATTTTAGTTCCCCAGCTTTCTTTTAGCGCTGCCTTTCTTTTGGCCGGTGCGCTGACCCTTAACGGCGCGGCCTTCGACCGCCGCGCAGTAACGGGCGCGCCAGCGCCATCGACCCTTAAAGCAGCGGTTCGGCTCGAAAGCGCCGCGATCCTCGCGCTGGGCATTCCAGTCGCGGTGATTTTGGAATCTCTTGCCACCGCCGCGCCACAGGGCATGCCGCTGGTCACCCCGGTATTTGAAGCATCACGGAGCCTATTGTTCGGCTTTGCCCTTGGCGGCTCTTTAGGTCTTGCTGCGGCTTTTTACAGTAACCAATTGAAATATAAGAATAAAGCAGGCGGCTTTGCGATTTTGGCTGGTTTGCTGGCGCTCGCCCTGTCGCCGCTCATCGGCGCGCATCCGGTGATCGCCGCTGCCGCGGCTGGCCTCCTCTGGGGCGAGCAATCAACCGCGCTTGTGACCACCCGCGTACGTCTGCGCCGGATTGCTGAACGCAATGTGGCCCCGATTGCCTATTTCGGCTTCGGTCTTCTTCTGGCGACGCGCATATTCAACGCAGATTTGCTGACGGTGTTATTTGCCGCGGCGGCAGTCACGGTCATGCGCGCAGGCCCGCGCCTGGTCTCGCTCAAGAAAACCACGCTCCCGCGCGAGAGTCAGATGTTCCTCGCCTGGTTTGGCGGCGCGCCGGGCGCAGCCTCAGCGCTGTTTCTGGTCTCCTTGCTCGATGCGCCATCCATCATGGCGCAGGATGCGATCCTGACCACTGGCGCACTCGCCGTCGCCTTCGGGGTGTTTGCGGCGCGCCTCACCTCGCGCCCCTTGGTTACGCTGCTGCTCAAACAGACAGCACTGGCCAAGAAACGCGCAATGTTCGCCTGATTACCACTCAAAAGTTTCGAGATGCGCCCGTAGATGGAAGATCGTCGGGAATTTCTTGAGGATCAAATCAGAGCGGTTGCCCATGCAGATGTCTTTGATGACTTGCGGCTGGTTTTTGTAATTGGCCCGTCCGCCGATGAGATCATAAAGCAATCGCGTTATGGCGAGTATATCTGAACGGCGCTCGACCGCCGGTGTTCGGCCCCATTCGTGAAAGTCGATGGTGCGCAACTGAAAAAACACGCCGCGTCGCTCGACAAAGATATTGCCCTTGTGAAGGTCGCCGTGGAACTCCTTGCGGGCATGGATTTCCTCAATACCGCTTGCCAAGGCATGAATGATGTTGAGCGCCTCAAAGGCCGGCATTTTGCCGCCGCGATAGCTGGCCTGAAGGTCATCCAATAGCGCCCCACCGAAATATTCTGAGATCAGGCAAAAAATGAACCGGTCATTGATCCACACCTCGTCAGCGTGGAGATATTTGATAACGATGTCGCAATCGCGCAGGGCGTCTAGCTTGCGGGCATATCGCACGAAACGTTTGGCATTATGTTCCTTGCTCTTGAAATAGAGCTTGGCCGCACGGGTCAGGCCCGTCGCGCGCTCCCGGATCTTATAGACCTCACCCTCGGTCCCCGCGCCGAGACATTCAATGACTTCATAACGCCATGTCAGGCGGTCGCCCTGGGCGAGACCGAAGGTTTTTTGATCGTTTTTCATCGACAAGTTTTTCAAATACGGAAAATTACCGGCCACATTGAAAAAGCCGCACCCCTATTCGGGAATGCGGCCTATATCATATTTTTGGGCGCGAACCGAACCTGAAATTTTACCCTGTCCGATCAAAAAGCTCGCGGCCAATCAGCATACGGCGCACCTCTGACGTACCTGCGCCAATTTCATAGAGTTTGGCATCACGCAGAAGCCGTCCGGTTGGATATTCATTGATATAGCCGTTACCGCCCAAAAGCTGGATCGCATCAAGCGCCACTTGCGTTGCTTTTTCTGCCGCAAAGAGAATGCATCCGGCCGCATCCTGCCGGGTGGTCTCGCCCCGGTCACAGGCCTTGGCGACCTGATAGACATAAGATTTAGCGGCATTGGTCGTTACATACATATCCGCAAGCTTACCCTGAACAAGCTGGAACGAGCCAATGGGTTTGCCGAACTGTTCGCGGTCATGCACATACGGGATCACCACATCAAGACAGGCCTGCATAATCCCGGTTGAACCGCCCGCCAGAACCGTGCGTTCATAATCAAGCCCCGACATCAAAACCCGCACGCCGTCATTGACCGCGCCCAACACATTTTCTTCGGGCACTTCGCAATCTTCGAAAACAAGCTCGCAAGTGTCGGAGCCGCGCATGCCAAGTTTGTCGAGCTTCTGCGCCGTCGAAAAACCTTTGAACCCCTTCTCGATCAGGAACGCGGTGATGCCGCGCGGCCCCGCATCCGGATCGGTTTTCGCATAGACCACGAGCGTGTCTGCGCCGGGACCATTGGTGATCCACATTTTGTTGCCGTTCAAAATATAGCGGTCGCCTTTTTTCTCGGCGCGGGTTTTCATCGACACGACATCGGAACCGGCACCGGGCTCTGACATTGCGAGCGCGCCAAGATGCTCACCAGAGACAAGCTTGGGCAGATATTTCGCTTTTTGCTCTTTATTGCCGTTCAGGTTGATCTGATTGACGCAAAGGTTCGAATGCGCCCCATAGGAAAGCCCAACCGCGCCCGACGCCCGAGAGATCTCTTCCATGGCGACCACATGCGCCACATAGCCGAGACCGGAGCCACCATATTCCTCATCGGCGGTGATCCCTAAAAGGCCCAACGCCCCCAGCTCTGGCCAAAGGTCGCGCGGGAACAGGTTTTTCTCATCGATCTCGGCCGCACGCGGTGCCAATTTGTCGGCTGCCCAGCGCGAAACCATCTCGCGCATTTCCTCGATCATGGGATCGAGATCGAACTTCATGAAGGCTTGGGAATTAGACAGCATGGCTGCGTTTCCTCCGGATTTCTTGTGCTTTTTACGTTTCAATACCGCGCTAGGATGCAGGCGGCAAACGTTTCGAAAGCGCTTCAATTTCAACGCGCAAGGCGCTGATTTCTTTCCGGATCGCTGATTGGCCGTCTATGACAGTTTGGGCGTCCTCTTCGGAATCTTCTTCCACGACACGGACCACAATTGCGACAAACAGGTTGAGCATCGTAAATGTGGCGATCAGCACAAATGTGAGAAAAAATATCCATGACCGCGAATGGGTCTTCGAGACCTCAGAGGCGATATCGGGCCAGCCTTCCAGTGTCATCACCTGAAAGAGCGTGTACATGGCACTGAAAACATTACCAAATAGCTCAGGGTGATCACCGCCATAAAGATTTGCGGCTATCACCGCGAAAACATAGACGATCAGGAGAATCACCACGCCAACCGACGCGATCCCGGGTATGGAATCCAGCAATGCGGAAACGACCACCCGCATGCGCGGGATAACCGTGATCACCCGCAAGACCCGTAAAACCCGGAATGCCCGCAACGCCGCAAGGCCAGAGGTTGCTGCGCCGATCGAAATCACGACAATCAGAAAGTCAAAGAGGTTCCAGCCATTGCGAAAATAGGTAGACCGATAGGCGATGATGCGAATGCCGATCTCGATGACAAAGGCGTAAATGATAATGTGGTCCAGCGTTCGGAGAATGCCCAAGGCGACATCATCGAGGCCGCTAAGGGTTTCCGCCCCCAGGATAATCGCATTGATTACGATCAATACGAGAACAGTGGTCTGGAAAACCTGATTTTCCACAAAACGCTGCAATGGCGTTTGTGGCAACGGCTTTCCGGCGGGTCCTAATTTCGGATTATCAGTCGATGAAGAGGCCACCTCCATGAACTTGTTCGCTCCCCTTCAAAATCCTACGAAATTGCAATTAACGGGATTCTGCTCAGCCGCGAAAGCAAAGTGTAGTCTCCATTCCTGCGGATTATTGAATATCATGGGTGATCACTGGCAAATAACCGAATAAAGTCTCCTCTCAAACAATTGGCGCGCTTCGCAAATTCCGCTATGCGGAAGGTTTACGGGCGACGCCTCCAAATTGGGCGGCCATTCAATTGCCTTGGGTAATTCGCTCAGGGGGGGCGGCCATGACTATGGCCTGAAGCGAAGGCGAGTGAGCAATACCGTGACCGACCAGAAAGACGAGAATGTGCGCGATAACGAAAATGGAAACGGTAAGAACGGACGAATGCGCCTAAAGGGCATTGTTGAATCTGACCGCCGCGACGCCGTCTCCGATAGCGACGGTAATTTCAGCTATATCCGCCATGACGAGCGCCAGTGGAATTCGATGAGCCGCCAAATCTGGCAGGTCTCTCGTCTGACCGCCGTTTTCGTTTTCTTTTCCGTGGTCATTGGCCTGCCGCTTGGAAATTACTTCGCCCATTTACGGCTTGAACAACTCAGCGGACAGGAAACACCATGGTCGCCTTTGGCGGCGTATGAACTTGAAACGCTATTGCTGGCGTTCATCATTCCCGCGCTGGTTCTGTTTATCGGCTACGCATTATCGCGCGTTCTGACCATGTTGAATGCGGCGGAATCAATCGCTGCCGCTGCGCAGCGCATGACCGCGCCCGATGCATCCGCAATTCAGAATGTTGAAAGCAGCGTTGGCACCGTCGTTCAAACCCATATGAGTGCGCTCAATGAAGGACTCGACAGCGCCCTCTCCCGCCTCGCGTCCGTTGAAGCGATGATCCGGCAACAGGTCGAGGCGATCAGCATTGCCGGCGAGGCAATTGAAACCAAAGCGACGGGTGCCGTCGGGCGAGTTGCCGACGAGCGTTCCAAACTCATGGAACTGACCGAAAGCCTTAATGCGCATGCGGATAGCTTTGCGGCGGCGATTGCCGAAAAAGCAAGCGCAACGATTGAAAGCCTTCATTCCGCAGAAGCCACGTCGCTTCAATCCGAACGAGAATTTGACGAACGCCTGACGCGCCTCGAAGGAGCCGCGGAGCGCGCATTCAACAGCTTCGAATCTCTGCGCGACGCCCTGCGCGATGTTGACGAATCCATGCGTAACTCTGCGCAGGCGATTGACGCTTCCGCCGAAGAAACCCGCCGCGCCTCTGAACGCGCGAATGCCGCGGCGGATGCTGCGGCCGAGTCAGCTGCGCGCAATGCCGCTAATGTTGCCTCCTCCGCGCAACGCGCTGCGGAAGAAGCAAAGAAGGCTGCAGATCAGGCAATTGAGACTGCGCGCCAACAGGCGGAACGCGGGACGCAAAGCGCAATCGAAGCGGCCAGCGAAGAATCTGCGCGCGTGCAAGACGCCGCCGCCAAAGCGCTCGAAGATATTACGCGCACAACTGCCGAAGCGATTGCTGCCGCAAAAGACGGCGCAGAAAAAGCTACCAAAGCCGCACAGGAAGTCTCCGAAGCAGCGCAGAAAACCGGCGAAGCGGCAAACAAAGCCTCAAGCGACGTTGCCGAAGCGAGCGATCGCGCCCGCCAGTCATCAGAAGATGCGATCAAGTTCACTGAAAGCGAAGCATCGCGCATCGAAGAGCGCAATCAGGCCCTCGCCGAAGCGCGCGCTGCCCTCGAACAAGAGAATGAGCGCCTTGAATCCCTGATCGACGAGCAGCGCAAACGCGCCGACCGATTGGCCGAGGCCATTGCCTCCCAAACAGACCGGCTGTCACGCTTGGCCGAAGCGCAATTGCGCGAGCAGGAAGCCTCGGCCCGTCTCGCACAGGCTCAAAACGAGATGCAGGCCCGCGCCGACCGGCAAGCCGCAGAGAAAAAACGCGCGGCGGAAACGGCCCAAAAACAAGCCGACGCTGAAACCATCAAAAAAGCGGTGAGCGAGTCGCACCAGACTCTCGATCTTGGTGGTGTGGCCCGCAAGAAAAGCCCGCCTGTGGAAGCAAAGAAACGGCAGCCGCCAAAGCCAGCACCTGCGCCTGCCCCTGGCCCGGCACCCGCACCGAAAAAAGCAGCCGCCAATCCCGGCGCGGCGCGGCTTGAGGAATTGGCGCGCGACATCGCCGAGCGACGCCCGGCAAAACAGACCAAACGGAACGAGCCATCGGTCACCGCAGCCAAACAGAAAACACCGCCGCCAGTGCAAGAGAAAAAACAAAAGCGGCTGAAAAGTGATGTCTCCTGGCGGGAGATCCTTGATGCTGCCGATGATGGCGCTCCCCTCGATTTAGGCGCTGCTGCAAAAAAAGCCGAAGCAGAAAAAACACGCACGGCAAAAACGGATCAGGATGCGGAAGACGCAATCCAGATCATCGCTTCGTTGCAAGACTTTACCTATGAGCTGGAGACGCGGCTATATGGTGATCCGCCGCCTGCGTTACAGGAACGGTTTGACCATGGGGATCGCAATGTCTTTGCGAACCGGATTTTGCGTCTCAATGAAGCGGATGTAAAACGCCGCATACGTACTGAATCTGCGCGCGACCGGGATTTTGAAAATAGCGTCCATCAATTCCTTCAAGGGTTTGAAAAGCTCCTCGAAGACGCCACGACTTCGGAAACGGCTGACGAAGAATTGGAAGAGTATCTCAGCTCACCGTTAGGACGAGTGTACTTGCTCATTGGTGCAACTGTGGGCTATTTCGCTTGATTTTACTGCATAAATTCGCGCACTTACTGATAATATAACTTATTAATCAAAACTTTACGCAGTATTTATCCTATTGGGATAAATATATTTGTGTACAGTTCATAGTTGTATCAGTACTGAAGATTTCCAGACGAATTGCGGCAAGGATCAAGTATGAATATCAACTGGAAGATCATCGCAGTCATTCTGGCCCTGCTGGCCATCTCGGAGTTCTTTTATCTGGACGCCGAGCGCACCCGTATTGAACAACTGCGCATGACCACGGTTGATGTTTACGCGACGAGTTTGGAATTACAGCAGGAAATCGGGTTTGGTGGATTAATCCACAATTTCAAGAACTACGTCCTTCGCCCCGACGAAAAACACTATGCCCAATCCGCGCGCGAAAATTCTGCGCGCGCATTAGAGCTGATAGACCGGCTCGAAACATTGTCTGACGACATCGGAAGCGCTTTTTCCCTGCCGCAGACCAAAAAAATGGTCACCACCTACACGAGCAATCTCGATGTGGTGGAGCGTTTATATAGCGAGGGGGTCAGGTCTTTTTATATCGATAAAGAAGTGCGGTATCGCGATGATTATGCGGTCGAAGAAATTAATGCGCTCACAAGCTCAACCACCAACATCATCAATGAACGGCTGGGTCGGTTGGAAAAAGCAATAAAAATTCAGCTCCAGATCATTTTTATTCTTTTGATGTTCGGCGTGATATATTTCTGCATTACACTGAACAATCTTGCAACTCAGTCCGCAAAGCTTGCAAAAGCGAATGAAGACCTCTCCGACACGAATGCCAGCCTCTCCCGTTCCAATCTCGCGCTGCGCCAATTTGCGGGCATTGCTTCGCATGATTTGAAATCGCCAATTCGCCATATAAGCCTGTCGTCCGACATGCTGCAGCAGGACATTGAACACCCGGAGAAAGTTTCAAATCATATCAGCCGGATTAAACAAGCCACCGAGCGCATGCATCTCTTATGCACAAGCCTTTTGGAATTCACCAAAACCGGATTTCAAAAACCGGAAATATCGCGCCTGAACGCGAATGCGATAATTGCCGACACGATCAAGGAAATGACGCCCGAGATCGAATTAAAGGGCGCAGACATCCAACAATGCAGCGCACCAATTATTGATGCTGACCCGGAGCTCATGAAACGGGTGTTTCATAATTTGATCGCCAACAGTTTGAAATATTCGCATGACGACCGTCATCCTAAAATTACGATTGATTGTGACATTACGGGGAATATGGCGACGTTCTCGGTGGCGGATAACGGAATTGGTATTCCCGCGGAGCACGCAGAGCGCATTTTTGAGCCGATGGAGCGTCTCCACGGCAAAGACAGCAAATATCCGGGCGTTGGCATTGGCCTTTCCTTGGTTAAATCCATCGTCGAAAGTCATGGCGGTAATTGTTGGCTTGATATAGATTATACCCAAGGCACTCGAATCTGTTTCACTATGCCTGTTTCAAAGTAAACTAAGGGGGATATTCCATAATACTATGCATAATCAGCCCAATACTGTAATGCTGGTCGAAGACGACGATATCGACGCGATCGCACTCGAAAAAGCGATTGAACTTTATTCATCCGACATAAAAACCATGCGCGCGACCGAGGGCGAAGATGCCCTGAAAATGCTTTCGAACAATCGACCAGACCTTATTTTAATGGATATTCGCATGCCGCGTATGGACGGCAGAACAGCGCTCAGCAAAATCAAATCCGATGACTGTCTCCGGTCTATTCCCGTCGTCATGATGTCTACATCGGAAAGCGATGAAGACATTCAATTTTGCTATAAGAATTTTGCAAACGCCTATGTGGTCAAACCCATCGGCTTTGACATGAGCACCAAGATGGTCAGCAATATTTTGAATTTCTGGCTGAAAACAGCAATCCAATAAATCTCGGACCGTCAGGAATTAGCGGCGCGATTATTGCGCCGCGTTTCCTTCCTCGTAACTCCATCGCACGAGGTCTACGAGAATTTCGCCAAACACATTATCAAACGCGGCATATACATCAGCGGGTTTCGTTGAAATTGCAGCCGCGCGCGCATCAAACCGTTTTGCGGCGAAGACATTTCCCTTACCGTCGCTCAGCCGTGCGTAAATCGATACGACCGCTTGTTCGTTACCTGCATTGACCGCCAGATCCATGCGGCGAATATCGGTCTGAAGAACAAGGTCAGCAACAGGGATCGCATTGCGATCGCCAACCGCAATAATCCGACCAGCATCTTCAAAGGTCTGCACAAGTGCCGTTTGGAACAATCGCGGTGCGCGATCAGCCCATTCGGCCCCGCCTAGATATTCCGTACGCCCCGGCGCGGGTGTCACCGCAATACGAACCGTGTCGTAAACCCGGGTCGCGCGCGGATCGTCGATCACTAATGACCAGGCGAGCGTATCCCCCTCGATCGTGCTGACATTCGCGGGCGTGATATGGAAACGCGGTTTAGGCGGCGCGGCTTCTGGCAAAACAGAAACGCAGCCCATCAACGACAATGCGGCCATGCCGCCAATCAGGCGCAGAAACAATCTCATTAGTTGTCACTCCCTGCATATTCTGGCGCGCGTTCGCCGAAGAAATATGCGTTCGGATCGCGATCAATCTCGCGCAACATTGCATCAAGCGTGCGGAACAAACGACGCGCCTCGGATAATGCCGGCGCAACCTGCCCCAGTCCTTGATCCGCAAACACACGGATCGACGAGCGGTTCTCATCGGCGATACCGCGAAGATCCTCCACCAATGCGCGCGATTGTTGAAGCAATGCCTCGACCTCGGCCATCGTCGCCGGCGCATCTTCTTCCATGAAGGTTTGAAGCCCCGTCGCCGCGGCATCGAGCTTGTCCGTCACCTCCGCAAGATCTGCGGTAATGGCATCGATGTTCTTGAGGGTCGTACCGATTTCATCGCTGTTTTCTGCGAATGCACCGGTAAGCGTTTCGACATTGGAAATAATACTGGCGATGCCTTCGATATTTTCATCCGATAACAAACGGTTTGCTTGCGCCAGAACATCGCCGGACCCTTCGAGGAATGCAGCAAAACCAGATGCATCCGCCTTGATCGTAGGGACCCGATCTTCGCTTGCCTCCTTGAGCAAGGGCTTATCGGCACTGCCGCCAACAAATTGAATGATCGCAAGACCCGTAAAGCCAACAAGTTCCAACTCGGCTTTGGTGTCTGTTTTTACGGGCGTGTCTTTATCAACATGCACTCGCGCAATAACAATTGAGGGATCTTCAGGATCAATCGACAGCGTATCGACCTCACCTTTCTGAATTCCGTTAAATCGAACGGCAGCCCCAACCGAAAGGCCAGACACCCGTTCAGTGAAGATGATGTCATATTCATCATATTCGCGCTGGGCCTGACCGAGCCACAAAATATATAAAAAGGCTGCCCCGATGACGATCATCACAAAGGCACCGATCAAGACGTAACTCGCGCGGGTTTCCATCAGATGTTACTCACATGCCCCAACGCTCGGCCCGGAAGCGAGCGCGGCCCTGCCTCTGGGGCCCGAAAAATACTCCTGTATCCACGGATGTTCGTTGCGGCGAACCTCTTCGAGGGGCCCGCAAGCGATAACCCGCTTTTCAGCGAGAACCGCCACCCGGTCACAGGTCGAATGTAGCGTATCAAGATCATGGGTTACCATAAACACTGTTAACCCTAAGGATTCCTTGAGATTGACGATCAATTCGTCGAATTTTGCGGCCCCAATGGGGTCTAGACCGGCTGTGGGCTCGTCCAGAAAGACGATTTCCGGGTCGAGTGCCAGTGCCCGCGCAAGCCCTGCGCGTTTTTTCATGCCGCCAGACAGCTCTGACGGGTATTTTGCTCCCGCCTCCTCAGGCAGGCCCGACATGGATATTTTGAGCGCCGCAATGTCCTGGGCAAGCGCTTCGCCGACATCCATATGCTCGCGGATCGGAGCCATCACATTCTGCGCCACGGTCATGGACGAGAAAAGCGCGCCCCCTTGAAACAGGACACCCCAGCGCTGTTCGATTGCCATCCGGGTTTTGTCGTCGGCCTTGTAATAATCCTGTCCAAAGACGTGAACAGAACCTTCGCTCGGTCGCTTCAGGCCGATAATAGCACGCATAAGGACGGATTTACCGGTGCCGGAGCCGCCGACAACGCCGATAATTTCGCTCTGCCGAACATTGAGGTCGAGATTTTCGTGGACAACAAAGTCGCCAAACTGCGTCTTTAATCCAGAAACCTCGATAACATTTTCCTGCGCTTCGTCCCTCAAAAGTCGATCTCCAGATAAAACATGGCGAAGAACGCATCGATCAGGATCACAAGGAACAAAGACTGCACCACAGAAAGGGTCGTATGCTTACCAAGTGACTCGGCGCTGCCCTCGACTTCCATTCCCTGATAACAACCGACAACGGCGATCACGAATGCAAAGAACGGCGCTTTGATTATACCCGCCCAAAAATGATTGATGATGATGGTTTCCTGAAACCGCGAAATGAACAATGCCGGCGAAATATCCATAGCGAGCGCGGCCACCAAACCGCCGCCGATCAAGCCTAAAATTGCGGCAAGAAATGCAATCGCGGGCAACATAATAATAAGCGCAATCACCCGCGGCAGAACCAGAACTTCGATGGGCTCCAAGCCCAGAACACGCATCGCATCGATTTCTTCACGGATCTTCATCGACCCGATTTGCGCCGTAAACGCACTGCCCGACCGACCGGCAATCAGTATCGCCGTGAGCAATACGCCAAATTCACGTAAAACCGAGATGCCCACCAGCTCGACCGTGAAGATGTCCGCATTGAACAGGCGCAAGATTTTTGCCCCCATAAAGGCCACGACGGCCCCGATCAAAAACGACATCAACCCGACGATGGGAATTGCGTTCAGCCCGGCTTCTTCCATGTGATGAATCGTTGCCGTCCACCGCATACGGGTGGGGTTCATTAAAACCCGCCAAGCGCTCGCCAGAATATAACCAACGAAACTCAGGATCGCCTGGCCGGCCTGTATCGCTTCGACAACGCCGAGCCCAAGACGATAAAGCATCGCTTTGAACGCATTTGGATGAAACGGCTCAACATGGCACGGCGCTAGGTGCTCTTCGATCTGATCCAGCAAGGCACGCTGCGCATCATTTGCGTTGATGATCTGCGATTCGTTCGTGCGATCCTGACAGGCAAGAAAAGTCCGCTGGATCATCATCGCCCCAACGGTATCGAGGCGTTTAACGGCGCTCATATCGATAATCAGCTCGCGCCCAATGGAATCGTCACCAAAGTCGCGTAACTTTTCGTCGAGATCGCCGAGAAATTTTCCACGCCAGTCCCCACGGGGGATGAGTTTCAACACACCCCGTGTCATATCAATATCGAAATCTGCCGCCGAATCCGTCATTATTCAGTCTTTCCCGAAGGGAATAACCACTCCGGCCTACCCCTTGCAGTGTTATGCTTTAACGCAGGATAATAAATTCATCCTGAATGAAGCATGACCAAAGGCGAAAACCGAGTAAGTTTTGCTCGATCAGGCCCTTATACGGCTAAGTTGAGCGTTGAGTCTGTCACTTAAAGGGGTCTTTCTTGTCCAAACGTATGTTTTCCAAGTCGTTTCAATGGTTGACCGCGTTACCGCTGCTCTTGGTGACGGGGGCATTGGCCGTCATTGCGGTTGGGACATTGACCGGCGCGCATTCTCCCGACCGCCATTGGCGCGAGTGGCTTTTTGATTATTTTCAAAGACTTAGCCCCGCTGATGGCGAGGCTGTGGAAGACTTCCACTTGGTGTTGATCGATCGCGAAAGCATCGACGCCGTAGGCCCGTGGCCGTGGCCGCGCACGGTTTTGGCAAATCTCGTTGAATCCGCCGGGAATGCAGGCGCGAAAGCCGTCATTTTGACCGAAACCGTTGATGCCCCCGACCCGCTTTCGCCGGAGACAATTGGCGAATTCTGGCTTTCTGGTGCGCGCGATGAAGCATTGGCCCAACAGCTTTCCTTGTTACCTCGGACCGATGAACGCCTCGCCGCCGCGTTTGGTTCCGTGAAGGGGGCTGTCGCCGTTTCACAAACCCCGCCTATTCACCCCAATCGCCCTACTGCTTTTGCGCGGTCCGATATCCGGTCGGCCGATTGGTTGTCCCATTCTGGGACAGAAGGTGATTACATCGCCCTGCCCACGGCGCGTTATTTCTATTCAATCAACCCCGCGCTCGCGGGCGCAGCGCAGCCTGCGGTCTCTGCACTCGCGACCGACGGCGACGGTATCTTCCGCCGCGTGCCCTTGCTCTGGTCATTGAATGGGACCCCGGCACCATCAATTTCGCTCGAAGCGGCACGACTGGCCCGGGGCGTTGACAAGGTGTCTCTTGCTTTCGATCCATCAGCAGCAAATTCGCAAGGCCGGATCGTCGATAGCCTGCAATTAGGGGATTTATCAGTACCGGTCGCAGGCTCAACTGCGGTTCGGCTTTACCTGCCAAAACGCGTGACCGTGCCGTCAACTTCGGCATCGCGTCTTATCGCGGCGAGCGGCGCAAGCGGAACGCGGGTTTCCTCTTCAAACAGTCAACTAGCAGATAGCGTTGTCCTGATTGGTCTTGATACGGAGCTTGGACCGACAGTGCCCACCGCACGGGGCGAGTTATCCCCTGCGGCGATCCACGCGCTGACGGCGGCGCAAATCGCGTCGGGCAACGCACCGCGCCGTCCCGGCTGGACCGGATATATCGAAGCGCTTGCGGTCATGATCTTTGGTGCCGCCGCAATCATGACGGCCCAACGGTTCCAATTCTGGCAGGCAACGGGCGTCGCCGCTGTCCTTAGTCTTTTGCTTTTGCTGGGCGCGTATATCGCCTTTTCATCTGGCGGGGTTCTTTTGAACCCGCTTCCTTCGGCGGCAGCACTCTTCCTCGGGGCGCTTTCAATCGCGGGCGGGAAATCAATTGGCGGGGTATTGCGCGACGATAATTTGCGCGGCTCTTTCCACGATACGCTTCCGGAAGACGCCATGAAGAAACTGCGCGAAACGCCTAATAGCGATGTGCTGCAAGGGTTTTATCGCGACGTCACGATCCTCGCCTGCGAGTTGCGGATTGCCGATGATGATTTGCGCATGATGGAAAACCTGCCTGATGAAGTGACACGATTACTCGCGGCGGCCAGCCTTGATTTGCGTCAGACGATTATCAATGCAGGCGGCGTTGCCGATCAGGCCGATGGCGGCCGCATGTTCGCCTATTTCAATGCGCCGCTCGAAAAAGCCGATCACGTACAAGCGGGTTGTGCAGCGGCGCTTCGCCTGATCGAGAGTATGGATAAGGTCAATGCCGGCCTTGAAGGGTCGAGCCATACGCGTGGGCTACAGATCCATCTCGCAATCGGGATCGCCACAGGCGAATGTTTTGTCGGACCGATGGGGCATGGCCGGAACAACCGCTATTCAGCAATTGGCCCGGCGGTTGATCGCGCGACCCTGTTGCGTGGACAATCGGAATTCTATGGCCCGGCGATGATTTGCGACGAGCAAGTCTATAAGGAATCGCATCACCATTTTGCCTATCTCGAATTGGACCGTTTGCGCATTCGCGGAGAAAAACGTCCGGTTTCGATTTATGCGCTGATTGGCAATCCCTTCATCAAATCCAGTAAAGCCTTCCGCGCGCTTGATGATGTGCACCGGCAATTGCTCGCCTCTTATCGCGCAGGCGACATGACCAAAGCCGAAGAGTTGCTTGAGAAAGCGAAAAACTCACCGGGCGCGAAAATCGCTCTTTTTGATATTTACGAAGAGCGGATCAAAAAGTTCTCGCAATCGGGCACCCCCGAAGGCTGGGACGGTGCCCACCCGATTGGCGGTTAAATCCGCTATTCGGGCCGCGTGGCAATTGGCAAAAGCTCTAATGGATTAAGGTCCATTTCCTTTGCCAATTGCGGATGTTCCGCAAATGGATCGAACAACGACACCGCGAACCCTGCATCGCGAATCCGATCAAGAAAATCGTCGCGTTCATAAATCCGGATGTGATCCGACTGGCCAAATCGCCGTTCGCGCTCAGTCTCATCGGTAACATTTGGGTCCTCGTCGGTGCCCTTTCCGTCGATGGCGAAGGGCGCGAGCAAGATTGCACGGCCACCAGGCACCATAACCCGGTATAATTCGCTCAATGCTTTTTTGTCATCGGGAACATGCTCCAGAACGTGGGAGCAAATAACGAAATCAAACGCGCCGTCATCATAGGGCAAATTGGTTATATCCGCCTGTTCGACATTTTTTATTAATCCGTACACATCAGGCATCAAGTCACACATTGTGAGGCTGACGCCGCTATGCATTTTGATCCAGCTCTGTAACGGATATTCCGGCGCGAAATGGAGGATATTTATTTTACCATCTCCGGCAAGAACCTGCTCTTGCAGATAAAGCAAAATGAGCCGCGTGCGCGCGCGTCCCGAACAAACCGGACACATATCTTTGACACGCCCCATGCCGATAATTTCACGGCTCTCGGTTAATGGCGATTGGAGTCCGGTTTCGACAAATTCATCGAAATAGGCACCGCACAAGGCGCATTGTACATCGCCACGATATCGATGGCGGCGCACAAAACGACGAAGTCGTTGTTCCCAATTCTCTCTGACAGAAACCTGCATAGACATCCTAAATCGCTAAAAGGTTTTTCGCACACTAAGCGCGCATTTCAAAATCTGATGACATTAAATTGTGGAGAACAAAATCCCTCTATTCGAAAAGCTTTCCGCCGTCCCATTTACGCGCCACCAATACCGCACAAATGACAGCGATTGCACCCATGAAAGCCATCATCATATAGGCTGGCCCTGCCCCACTTGATTGCCATACATAACCAGCAATGACAGTCGCGAGCCCGGTCACCGCGCCAACCCCCGTCGTCGACATTAAAGTCATCCCCGTATTAACAAGCCTCAGGGGCGCTGCGCGATCAAGAAACTCAATCGTGCCCAGATAAGTCGCGGCGAAGGTCAAGGCGTGCAAAGTTTGCAACAAAAACAAAAACAGAAGCGGCGGCTCTAGCGCAACGAAAAACCATCGCACCGCAGCGCCCGCCGCGCCCAAGATCAGCAATAAGGCCGGACCTAATCGATAAGCGAGGTTCCGCGCGCGCGTTAGTAATATAATCTCTGCGACAACGCCTGTTGCCCACAAAAACCCGATCGTTAACGTGGAATAGCCCAGCTCTTCCCACCGCAAAAACGAGAATGCGTAATAAACCGCATGGGCCCCTTGGGTTAGACCGGCAGCGATCAGAACACCCAGAAAAACCGGGCTCGAAATAAAGCGCGGTGCCTCCCGCCAGGAAACTGGTTTTGCGCCGCCACGCCCGCCGACCCCCTTGGGCAGCAATAGTGACATGAAAAAAGCGGCGATCGCCGCAATGGCCATAAAGGGCGCGGCGGCCGCCACACCGGTTTGGCCAAGCACCGCGCCGCCCACAATCGTTGTAACCAAAAAAAATGTAGAACCGGCAGCGCGCACCTGACCATACTTCACCCAGCCATTGCGGTCGGCGCGCAACACGGCCGTATCGGTCAACGGCACCAACATGCCGAAGGTCCAGATAATCAACGCGGCTGCGGCACCGATTAAGACTTTCGTCGGCGCAAGGATTAATCCAATGCCGCCCAAGGCAAACAGAAAGGACATGATCCGAAGTGACCTGCGTTCATCATGTTGATGGTCAGCCCAAAATGCCACAAACGGCCCAAGCGCAAGACGCGCGATCAATGCTGCGCCCGTAATCAACCCAATTTCGGATGTCGTAAAACCTTTGAGCGCAAGCCAGCCTGCAAAGAACGGAAGCTGGATCCCCAACAATACGAACTGGCCGCCATAGAACCCCGCATAGAGTGCGGCAACCAGCGGGCTTTCCTTGGTCTGTTGTTCCGTATCCACCCTATTCACTAGGGCGCAGCGGCATATTCGGCCCAACCACGGGCGCGCAATTCACATGCGGGGCATTCACCGCAGCCATATCCCCATTCATGGCGGTCGCCGCGGACACCTTTATAGCAAGTGTGGGAATGTTCGTTGATAAGCTGCACCAACTTGTCGCCGCCCAATCGCGCCGCCAAACGCCAGCTTTCGGCTTTGTCGATATGCATGAGCGGTGTTTCCAAATCGAAATTCGCATCCATGCCGAGCCTTAGAGCTTCCAGTTGCGCTGCTAATGTCGTTTCGCGGCAATCGGGATAGCCGGAAAAATCCGTCTCGCACATGCCCGCAACCAAAACCCCGAGATTGCGCCGATAAGCCAGCCCGCCAGCGAGCGACAGAAACACAAGGTTTCGACCGGGCACGAATGTATTCGGCAAACCATCATCCGCATAAGCGATTTCAGTTTCGTGGGTCATCGCAGTCTCGCCGAGATCGCGTAATCCGGCCGCATCGACGAGCGTGTCCTCACCGAGCTTTGCCGCCCATTCGGGAAAAGCATCACATAATGCGCGCTTAACCGCCTGCCGCGCCCCTAGCTCCACCGCGTGACGCTGGCCGTAATTGAAACCGATGGTTTCTACATGATCGTAGCGCGACAATGCCCAAGCGAGGGCAATGGACGAATCCTGCCCGCCTGAAAAAAGCACCAATGCATTGTCGGTTGCGAGTTTGCGCATCTTTTCAAACCAAATATCCGCTTATTGGTGGCTTAAGCCTATAGCGCCCTTTGCGCAACAGATCAGGCGCTATGGTTTGTTTCAAGCCTTCAATCGCTTTAGCGTAATGCCCTGAAATGGAGGGAGCGGCCATGAGCGAGATCACCTTTTTATATGTCACCACCCCAAACGCAGAGATCGCGGCGCGCATTGCCCGCGCCCTTGTCGAAGAGCGTTTGGTGGCCTGCGCGAATATCCTGGCGGAGATGCGTTCGGTCTATCGGTGGGAAGGAAAAGTCGAGATCGGCACCGAAACCCCGGTTATCTTCAAAACCACAACCGAAGGCGCTGCGGCTGCGCGCAATCGTATAATTGCCCTGCACCCCCATGAAGTGCCTTGCGTTGTGGCGTTACCGATTGATCGAAAACAGTCAAATGCAGGGTTCCTCGACTGGATTGTTCAATCGGTCGAGGGTTAATTCCCGGATAATCCGCGTCGTCTGAAACGGCCCTACTTGCTATCGCGCTGGCTTTCTCTACACAGCCAGCATGTTGAATATTACCAATCTCGATTATCGCGTTGATTCCCGCCCCTTGTTTGAGGGGGCGTCGGTGCAAATTTCCGCTGGCTGGAAAGTGGGGCTTGTGGGCCGCAATGGCACCGGCAAGTCGACCCTGCTCCGCCTGATCCGCGAAGATGTCGCCAATCCGACCGGCGAGTCCTCTATTCGTCTAAACCAAAAGGCGCGTCTGGGATGGGTGGCGCAAGAAGTTGCCGCCACGGACGAGACCATCATTGATGTTGTCCTCGCCGCAGATACCGAGCGGCACGCGCTGATGGCGGAAGCAGAAACCGCCGAAGACCCCATGCGCATTGCCGATATTCATACACGGCTCATTGATATTGATGCGTGGTCCGCAGAAGCACGGGCCTCAGAAGTCTTGATGGGGCTTGGTTTTTCCAATGACGATCTGAGCCGCGCCACAAAAGAATTTTCCGGCGGATGGCGAATGCGTGCGGCCCTTGCGGGTGTGTTGTTTTCGCAACCCGATCTGTTGCTGCTTGATGAGCCGACAAACTATCTTGATCTTGAGGGCGCGACTTGGCTGGAGGGGTATCTCCGTCGCTATCCGCACACGGTGTTGCTGGTCTCTCACGACCGGGAGCTACTCAATCGCTGCGTAACCCATACGCTCGCGCTTGAGCACCGTCAGCTTACGCTTTGCACCGGCGGATATGATGCATGGATGAAGCTCCGCGCCGCAAAACTGGCGCAACTCGAAAGCCAGCGTAGCAAGCAAGAAGCAGACAAAGCGCATCTTCAGGCCTTTGTTGATCGCTTCCGCGCGAAAGCGTCCAAAGCCCGGCAGGCGCAATCGCGGGTCAAGAAACTCGAAAAAATGCAGGACATTACAATTCCCCTCGCGGAACGAACTGTCCCGTTTCATTTTCCGGCACCGAAAGACGAACTCTCGCCGCCGATGTTGCAACTTAAAGAAGCGGAACTTGGCTATGGCGAGGATGCAGTCATTCTGCGCGGGGTTGATCTTCGCCTTGATCCCGATGACCGGATCGCCATTGTTGGCGCGAATGGTCAGGGTAAAACAACCTTGGTGAAATCCATCGCCAAGCGCCTCCCCCTGATGGCCGGCGAATGTACCGCACCGGGTTCGATCCGCATTGGGTATTTCTCGCAAGACCAGCTCGACGAACTAACGCTCGGCGACACTGTGCTCGATCACGTTCGTCGTGCCCTCCCCAAAGAAACCAGTGTCGGCAAACAGCGCGCCATCGCCGCGCAGATGGGATTCTCGCACGAGAAAGTCGAAACCAAAGTCGAGAATTTATCGGGCGGAGAAAAAGTGCGCCTGCTCCTTGGCTTGATGTCTATGGACAAGCCACATGTTCTCATCCTCGATGAGCCGACCTCCCACCTCGATATCGATAGCCGCGAAGCGTTGATTTATGCCCTTAATGAATTTCAGGGTGCCGTCTTGCTGATTACGCACGATGTTTTTCTGGCCGAAGCAACCGCAGATCAGTTGTGGCTGGTCAAGGATGGGCGCGCAGAACCCTATAATGGCGACATGAATGATTATCGCGCACTTGTTGCACAAGCGGATCGCGGATCAGCATCAAAAGCGGCTTAACGCTTATTGTTTTGATTTGGTCTTGGTGCCGGCTGCACCAAGACCGAAACGTCGGCGTAACCGACGACGACGCTGGACCTGATTAGGCCCTACTTTCTTTACTTTCACACTCATGCCGAAGCCGAAAGGTTTGCCGTCTTAAGTTGTCTTGCGGACTTCTCGTCAAACGCTTTTCGATCAAGCTTTTGGCCGTTTGGTCGGAACATATTTCTTGTCGCAATCAGCAACGCGAACAAAAAAATGATCATGCCTAGTGCGTCACCGAGACGTTCTAAACTGCGCTTGATCATCTCTACCCCCATCATTCCGATACGTAGTCAAGTGATGCCCCATTCGTGTGACAGAGTTATGAAAATAGCACGGAAAAGTGAGCAATATTTTCAATGGAACGCGCTCTGTGCGCATTAACCAAAAACGCAAATCTAAAAGCCTAGAGGACACAAGAAACTAAGTAGAAATACGACATTCGTGTGACTGTCCACTTTTAATACGTATACGGTTATATTCAGAAAATTCCGCAAATTGTGCGCGTTTGTCACAAATTTTTCTCTTGATGAAACCCGCGACAATCACTCAACAATTAGTGCCTAACCGACCGCATGAATTTGTGGGAATCGATTTGTCGTAAAGGTGGGACATTTGAGTTGTGCAGAATAGTTCGGCGGCGCTCACCTTTTGCGATATAACGCAATCATACGCGGCAAAAGGCGGCGGGGTGCGGACGTTTCTTTCTGAAAAGCGCCGGTTCCTACTCGAAAATACCGATGCCAATCACTGCCTGATCGTTCCGGGGGCCGAAGATCGGGTGCATCGCAATGGCCGTACCACAACGATTGAAATCAAGTCCCCGCAAGTCCCGAACAGCCCGAATTATCGGCTATTACTCCGCTCACGTGCGGTACTCCGTGCGCTTGATCTGGCGCGGCCGGATCTCATTGAATGTCAGGATGCGTATAACCTTCCGTGGACAGCCCTCTTTTATCGCAAGAAACATCCGCAAACTGCGCTGGTCGCGGGGTACCATACGGATTTTCCGACCGTCTATGTCGAGAAATATCTTGAACCACGGGCGGGCGCATTTGTTGCGCGGCAAGTCAAAAATCTTGCTTACCGCTATGCGGCCAATCTTTATAAGCGGTTTGACGGGTTCTACACCCTAACCCAGATGGCGGCAGAACATTTCGCGCATCTCGGCGTCCGCGATGCAGGAATTTTATCTTTAGGTGCCGACACCAAGCTGTTCCATAAAGCCCAGCGCAGTGAAGCGCTCCGCGAAAGCATTGGTGTCGCTGAGGATGCGCCGCTTTTGATATATGCCGGACGCATCGACGGCGAAAAGAAAGCCCGGCTGATCGTCGATGCGTTTCACAAATTGCCAAAGGCCTGGAATGCCCATCTTGTGATGCTCGGCGACGGCAATGAGCGCCAGTCATTGGTTCAGGAATGCGCCGATATGAATGTGCACTTCCCCGGTTTTGTCGATGATCGCGAAACTTTGGCGGCCTATCTGGCATCGTCAGATATCTATGTGTCGGCCATGGAAAGTGAAACCTTCGGCATTTCCGTAATCGAAGCACAAGCTGCCGGATTGCCGGTTGTCGGCGTAAGAGCCGGTGCCATGATCGACCGCGTGCCGCCAAGCCTCGGGCGGCTTGGCCCCTGCGGCGATAGTGATGCGATGGCCGCGAATATCTCCGCGATATGGATGGATCGGCTTTCCAATATCGGCGAGCGCGCACGCGCCCATGCCATCGCCAATTTCTCGTGGCATGCCACTTTTGAGAACCTGTTTTTCAATATTTACGACAGCGCATTGCGCAAACGGACATCGCGCAACGTCGTTGACATCGCGCTGCAACCGGCAAAGGCAAGCTGATGACTGGATCAGAATACACCGCTGCGGTCACGAAATCTTCTAGGCAAGCCCCTCTGCTGACTGTCGTGCTGCCGTTCTTCAATGAAGAGAAGTATATCGGCGCGACGCTAAACTCGCTCGCCGCTCAGCAGCACCGACCCGATGAAATTATCCTTGTCGATAATGGGTCTACAGATCGTTCGGTAGAAATCTGCCGCGCGTTTCAGAAAAACCACGAAGATATTTTGATCTGTATTGTTCACGATCCGCGCCCCGGGAAGGTCAATGCGCTCGAAACAGGCATACGCGCAGTCAATTCCGCCTATGTCGCTTTTTGCGATGCGGACACTTATTATCCGCCGCATTATTTCGAACTCGCCATGCGCCTTTTGACCATGTCAGACGGCGATTTGGTCGGCGCAATCGGTATCGGCATTGAAAACGAGCCGGACAGTTTCGCCGGTTACGCCAAACGCCTTAAAGGCGCGATTGTCGGTATTCTTTTGGCGTGTCAATGTCATTCCGGTGGCTATGGCCAGGTTTTCCAGACCTCAGCTTTGCGCGATGTCGGCGGATATTCGCGCGATCTTTGGCCCTACGCCCTAGAAGACCATGAAATCGTCCACCGCATGCTTCAGCATGGCCATATCGCTTACCATCGTGACCTTTGGTGCCAAACGTCGAATAGACGCAGCAACCGCAAATCCGTGTCATGGAATTGGTTCGAGGTCATGCTTTATCACCTTACGCCTTATGCGTTGAAGGATTGGTATTTCTACCGCTTCCTCAAAACGCGGTTTCAACAAAGAGACCTGATGAACGCGAACTTACGCGCCCAACCTTGGCAAAGTCAGGCGGAAATTTAGCCGCCTAACGCGAATTTGCTATTGGTTTGACGCGCGATCCAATGCGCCACATCGCGCCAAACCTTTTCGCCCTGCAGGTCGCGGAATAGCAAGTGCCACCCTTCGGGATACCGATGGACGGTGACATCACCATCAAGCCGCATCGCGGTTTTTTCTATAGCCTTTAAGGGGATGATTTCATCTTTCTCGCCAATCACGACCAATATATTCGCGCGGATGTCATCGGCACCATTATAGGCCGTGCCCATAACGCGGATTGCACCGACTATCGCATCAAGCCGCGTTTCTTTCACCACATGCGGATCATAATACATGGCCCGTAATATCTCGATATTGTCCGATGCCTGACGATCTGCGCGTTCGCCGGTCAGTGTTTTTCCGGGTGCGAGCATCGCCGCAAAATTTGCGGACATGCGGTAAGGCAACGGCAAAGCCCGCCCGCCCCAGACGCCGGGGGCCGCGAGAATCAACCCGTCCAAATTCAGCGGTTCTTGCAATTGCGCGCTCATCAAAACCGCAGCGCCCATGGAATGCCCCACAGCGAAAACCGGTAGGCCCGGATGGTTGCGCCGCACGGCTTCAACAAGACCACGCAGGTCTGCTGCCATTGTCTCCTCGCCCACCCAGTGCCCGAATTGCGGCGAACGCCCGAAACCGCGTTGGTCCAGCGCATAGGTTGTGATCCCTGCCGTTTCCGCCCAGTAAGCGCCGGGCAAGGCAAAGGCGTGGGCATAATCATTCATACCGTGCAGCGCGACCAACACAGCACGGGGTTCATCAGCCTGCCAAATGTCGAGCGTTAGAGGTGTGCCATCGACAGCGATAAATTGATCGCCCTCGATGGTTGGCGCATGGGTCGCTTGGGGCGCATCAGGGAAAGATACGCAACCAGACAACAACATAACTAAAAGCAGAACGACAACGCGCATAAATATCGGCCCAAAAAGGTGAACCTTATGCTGATTGCTGCGCTAATCCAATTGCACGTGATATTCGAGCTTTGAAAGGGCTGAGCTGAACTTTTCGGCTTCGTCATCCGATAAGGACGATAAAAGCTTTTGCTCATAGGCAAGCGCGAGCGCCGCGATGCGGTCAAAAATCTGACGCCCCTCGACCGATAGCGACATGGCGGAAACCCGGCGATCTGCCGGGTCCGGGGTGCGCTCGACGATGCCTTTTTGCTCAAGGCTGGTCACAGCGCGGGATACGCTCATCTTGTCCATCGGCGTGCGGCGAACCACGTCGCGCGCCGCAACCGTTTCATGTTGCGCAATCACCGCCAACACCCGCCATTCGGGAATGGAGATATTCTCATCCTCATAGGCCTTGGCCATGCGCTGCGAAATGGCATGGCCGAGCGCCACTATGCGATAGGGCGCAAATTCTTCGAGAATGATATTGCCGCGCAAGGTGGCAGGTGCATCGATTTTGCGTTCTGCCATAGACAGCCCTTTTTACGCAGTTTCCTTCAAAACGCCGCGGCGAATCTGATCTTCTTCGATTGATTCGAACAAGGCTTTAAAGTTCCCTTCGCCGAAACCTTCATTTCCTTTGCGCTGAATGATCTCATAAAAGATCGGGCCAATCGCATCTTGGGTAAAGATCTGCAACAGCAATCCCTGCCCTTGGGTTGGCGCACCATCGATAAGGATGCGGTTCTTCTTGAGGCGCTCAAGGTCCTCGCCATGATCGCCCACGCGCTCTCCGACTTTTTCATAATAGGTGTCAGGCGTATCCTGGAATGGTACGCCGCGCTCACGCAGCGCCTCAACGGTTTTGTAAATATCACCGGTACCCAGGGCGATATGCTGAATGCCTTCGCCATTGTAGCGCTGCAGAAACTCTTCGATCTGCGATTTGTCATCCTGACTTTCATTGAGCGGTATGCGGATTTTTCCGCATGGTGCCGTCATCGCTTTTGAGACAAGGCCGGTTTGTTTACCCTCAATATCGAAATAGCGGATTTCGCGGAAATTGAAGATATCCTCGTAATAGGCCGCCCATTTATCCATGTTTCCGCGATGCAGATTATGGGTCAAATGGTCAATATAGGTCAGGCCCATATCATTCTTTGCTGGGTCCGCCCCTTCGATGGGCTCGAAGTCAACATCGTAAATCGTCTGCGCACCGTAACGATCAACGAGATAAACATTCAATCCGCCAATGCCTTCGATGCCCGGAATATTCAGCTCCATCGGGCCGGCTTTGGCTTCAATCGGCTTTGCGCCGCGCTTTACAGCTTCCTCAAATGCTTTTTGCGCGTCCTTCACCCGGAACGCCATCGCATTGGCACCTGATCCGTGTTGATTGCGGAATACGTTCGGCTGGCCCGCTTGTTCGCGGTTGAGAAGAAAATTGATGTCCCCTTGTCTGTAGTGGACGACATCTTTCGAGCGGTGCTTGCCGACTGCGGTGAAACCCAAACGCTCGAACAAAGCGGCAAGTTCATCGGGATTGCTGCTCGTATATTCGACAAATTCGAACCCGTCCGTGCCAATTGGGTTTTCGAAAAGATCAGCCATAATATTGCCTCGCTATCATTTGGATTTCGATTTTCAATATTAGTAACATATGTTACCTTTTCACAGCAAGTGTGAATTGGTCCTATCGGCCCATAAGGGAGAAAACCTATGAAATTGTTTGGTTATTGGCGTTCCAGTGCCAGCTATCGTGTTCGCATCGCTCTGGCGCTGAAGAACCTTCCCTATGAATATGTGCCGGTGAATCTTTTAAAGGGCGAACAAAAAAGCGAGGCCTATCTGGCGCAAAACCCGCTCGCCGTTGTGCCAACCTTTGAAACCGATGATGGCGCGGTCATTACGCAATCAATGGCAATAATCGAATTTCTTGAGGAAACTTATCCGGATACATCCCTACTGCCGGGGAATGCCGTGGCGCGCGCCAATGCCCGGGCTATTGCTTATACAATCGCATGTGAGGCGCAACCATTCGGAAACCTCCGTATCCAGAAATATCTGCGGGAGAAAGGCGGATTTGACGATGCGGCCATGTCCGACTGGATGAATACGTGGCCCGGTAGCGCCATGATGGCCGCCGAAAAAATCGTCGCGCGCACAGGCGGTGACTTCTGCGTCGGTGATACGCCAAGCCTTGCGGACTGCATTTTGGTCCCGCAAATTTATGCAGCACTGCGTTTCGGCGTTGATATTTCAAATATGCCTCGCTTGAATGCAATCAATGAACGATGCATAAACCACCCAGCTTTTATAAAAGCCCATCCCGATAACCAGCCGGACGCAGTGAAAAGTTAGAATGAAACCTTTAATTTTCGCGATTGGCGATAAAACGCCAAAGATCCACGAAACCGCTTTTATCGCCCCCGGCGCTGTCGTCTGCGGTGATGTAGAGATCCATGAAAACGCATCGGTGTGGTATGGCTGTGTTTTGCGTGGTGACACCAATAAGATCGTTGTCGGTAAAGGCTCAAACGTTCAGGACGGAACCATCATTCATGTAGACGCGCCCGAATGGGGCGGCTTGCCGACCTTGATCGGCGAGAATGTCTTGGTCGGGCATAAATGCATGCTGCACGGCGCTAAAGTCGAAGATGGCGGTTTTGTCGGCATGTGCGCAACCATGCTCGACGGGTCAGTCGTCGAAACAGGCGCGATGCTTGCAGCAGGGGCGTTTCTATCGCCGAAAAAAATCGTACCCGCCGGTGAGATGTGGGCCGGGATGCCTGCCAAGAAATTTCGCGACCTTCGTGAAGGAGAAGACAAAATGGCGACAATTGGCGCGGGCCATTATGTCGAAGAAGCGCGCATCCACGCAAAAGCGCTATCTGAGGATTGATCCCTTAACGCGAAATCCGCGCTTTTATTTTCTCCACTATCTCGGGCGTTGCATCGATTGGTGTCCGGACAAAGGGTGGCGCGCTATTGTCAAAACGGATGACGTCGCCTCGCTGCACAAGTTCATCGATAAACCAGGTCAGTTTCGACGCCATATTGCGCGGGCACCACGCATAGACCCCTACTTCCGTCGCCAAGGCCTCACTCATCATATTGTGACTATCGGCGGCAATGACCAACGCATCCGCATGGGTTAAAATATCAATATACGGATTATCGCCATTGCCATCCCAAAAAAAGAGCTGTTCGTGAGCGATCGCTTCACGCAAGGCCTTGATAAATTGCGGCGGCGTGCGCCGCGATGGGGTGACGACAATCGCGCCATATTGTTCTGCGGCATCGGATAACCGCGCCCCGAGATCGAGCGCATCCTCTACTTCATAGCGCGCGCCCCCGCTTGGCCCACCGAGAACGACCCCCAAAAATGGCGTCGGATAGGGTGACGGGCTTTTCCGGGACGCAGCAATTTTCCCCGCGAGGCCATGCGGGGACGTCAGTGTTGAAATAATATTGGGGCCCGAAACGCGGTCGTGGGCCGGCACCCAAATAATGTCCGCATGCCCGCGCCCGATCCGTGGATCTTTCAACACGACAATGCGGGTCCGCCCATTGCTCTCTTTTTTCAATGCTCTCGCATGCGGTATCGCGCGACGGCCAGATATGATGGCAATGTCCGGCGGCGATCCGGCAAGCGGGCCTGACGCATTGCCGGGCTGTTCGCGCGGATCAACCGGCCCCCACGGCGCAATCAGCGACCACGGCAATCGCGGTGAGACCACCCGCTTTTCAAAGTTCGCATCCAGGCATTGTGCAATCGCCAAGCATTGCACGTCATCGCCGATTTTCCCGTCGGTCAGAACCCATATTTTCGCGTCTGCGATATTCACTCAGATTTCCCTCCCAAATCTCGCTTACCACGGGTCGGAGACATTTCAGCTATCAAAAAGTCCCCAAAAACGGTGATTTTTCTTAGTGTAAAACTGCTCACAATTGGAACTTTCAGGCTGTGGGGTGTTAGAAACAAACTATTTTTCGATTCTGCCCTGATTCAGATGCTGCGGCGCAATATTCAGTTGCACAGCAACCGAATCTCGACGCACACTACGGCGACACGCGGCGGCATGGCTTAATCCAGAGCTTGCGGATGTCGTCGGAAAACAAAAAAAGGAGCATTACTCCAATGAGCTCAGAGGCTATTCTTAAACGCATTAAAGACGAGAAGATTAAGTTTGTTGATCTTCGCTTCACTGACCCAAAAGGTAAGTGGCAGCATGTTACGTTCGACCAATCCATGGCGGACGACGATTTATTTTCAGACGGGACAATGTTCGATGGTTCATCCATCGCTGGCTGGAAAGCCATTAATGAATCCGACATGGTGTTGATGCCGGATACGGCAACCGCTGTGATCGATCCGTTTTTTGCGCAGCCTACGCTCTCAGTCGTTTGTGACGTTCTCGAACCATCAACGGGTCAGCCCTATGGCCGCGACCCACGGACGACCGCAAAAGCCGCAGAAGCCTATGTGAAATCATCTGGCGTTGGCGATAGCGCTTTCTTTGGCCCGGAAGCCGAATTCTTCGTCTTTGACGATGTTCGCTGGTCAACCGAACAGAACAATATGGGTTACGCAGTCGACTCAGTCGAAGGCCCCTATAACAGCTCTAGCGATTTCGAAGGCGGCAACCTCGCGCACCGTCCGGGACCAAAGGGTGGTTACTTCCCTGTCCCGCCAGTCGATAGCGAGCAGGACATGCGTTCTGAGATGCTTTCGCTAATGGGCGAGATGGGCATTGAGCCAGAAAAGCATCACCACGAAGTTGCACCTTCGCAGCACGAATTGGGAATGAAATTCTCGTCGCTGACGACGATGGCAGACCGGCTTCAGATCTATAAGTATATCGTGCATCAGGTTGCTGCCGGTTACGGCAAAACCGCGACCTTTATGCCGAAGCCAATTTTCGGCGATAATGGTTCAGGCATGCACGTGCATCAGTCCATCTGGAAAGATGGTCAGCCGCTCTTCGCTGGTGACCGCTATGCGGACCTTTCTGAGACCTGCCTTTACTACATTGGCGGTATCATCAAGCACGCACGCGCGATCAACGCTTTCGCAAACGCGACAACGAACAGCTACAAGCGCCTCGTGCCTGGTTTCGAAGCACCTGTTCTACTTGCTTACTCAGCGCGTAACCGCTCTGCTTCAATCCGTATTCCATGGGTATCCTCACCGAAAGGCAAGCGCCTTGAAGCGCGCTTCCCTGACGCCAGCGGTAACCCATATCTGACATTCTCGGCGCTCTTGATGGCGGGTCTTGACGGTATTGAAAACAAAATCCATCCGGGCGATCCGATGGATAAAGACCTTTACGACCTTCCGCCGGAAGAGCTTAAAGACATTCCAACGGTTTGTGCGTCATTGCGCGAATCGCTTGAGGCGCTCGACAGCGACCGTGAGTTCCTCAAAAAAGGAAACGTCTTTAACGACGATCAGATCGACGGTTATATCGACCTCAAAATGGAAGAGGTGTTGCGTTTCGAAACGACGCCGCACCCGGTCGAGTTTTCGATGTATTATTCCTGCTAAGGTCAAACTTCTCTTCGGAAAAAGCCGGGCGCACTGCCCGGCTTTTCTGTGCCCGAAGGTCACCACGGCATTGAGGATCAATCGCGCGTCAACGCCTTTGCCATATTCATTTCGTTGAGTTGGAATTTTATAAAAGCTGGCAGGACTGCCATTTTTTTCTTTGTTTCCTTGCCGTCGGCCAGCCGGTAAATATTTTCATAGAAAAATGCCATCACGCCAAATCCGTTCAGCGCACGTATCAAATCGATTTTTGACGTCGGCCCGAAAATACCCGGCCCGATCCGCAAGGTCTTTTCCCAGGATGGCGCGGCGTCAACGGCACCGTTCATCAATCGCTGTGGCAGGTCAGGACCAACACATAATGGCCGCGCCATCCCGCAAAGATCGCAAGCTCCGGCGCTTATGGCCTCTTCCATCCCGGCGCGGGAGCGAAACCCGCCCGTCACCATGAGCGGCATTTTCGCGACCTTCCTGATTTCCTCCGCATAGGTCAGAAAATAGGCCTCACGCGCAATGGTGGATTCGCGCTTTTGCTCTTCAAAGCGCTCATCCATTCCCTCAATATCCATCATTGCCGGTTGCTCATAGGAACCGCCGGAAATTTCTAATAAGTCAACACCCGCGTCATTTAACCACCGCGCGACTTGCAAGCTGCCATCCGGGCTAAACCCGCCCTTTTGGAAATCTGACGAATTGAGCTTAACGGAAACCGGGAAACCGGAACCCACTTGCGAGCGCACCTCGTTAATGACCCGCATCAATAACCGCGCGCGGTTCTCTAATGAACCGCCCCATTCGTCATCACGTTGGTTGACCAGCGGGCTGAGGAACTCTGAAAGCAAATAGCCATGCGCCGCATGAATTTGCACACCGCTAAACCCTGTGCGTTTTGCGACAGAGGCCGAATGGGCAAAGCGTTCGATGATCTCGTGAATTTCACTTTCCAAAAGCGCACGCGGCTTGGCAAAATTGCCACCGGGCAGCCCAAGCTCTATCGCAGACGGCGCGACAGGTTCGGTTGCGACGATCTTGGGCGATTGCCGCCCGGCATGGGAAATCTGCATCCAGATATCAGCGCCGGCGTCGCGCGCCGCCCCCGACCAACGCTTGAGCGCATCAAGCTGTTCATCCGATTGCTGACCATCAATTGCGACATTGCCCGGCCGCTCCAGATAGCGCCGATCCACCATGACATTGCCGGTCAGTAACAGCCCCGCACCGCCTTTGGCCCACCGCCGATAAAGGGTCACATGCCGCGCCGTCGCGCGGTTATCGGCATCGGCCAGCCCTTCGGTCATCGCCGCTTTGGCGATTCGGTTTTTCACCGATCCACCGCTGGGAAGCGATAATGGCTTCGACAAATCGCTGATGGACGTGTAACCGGTCATAGGACGCTGCCTCCCTAAGTCGGCATATTTAGGGATGATTCCCCCAATTGGCCCGTGGTATAATTGGCAATGAGCGGGTAAAAGCTACGCCCGATCGCGATTTTTACCGGTTTTCGAGCCCGTTTTCCCCAGTGCTTTGCGGAAGCGCCAGAACCGCGCTAGATCGTGCGTCCAACTTCGCCCCGCTTACCGCCAGAGTAGTGAGTTTTATGTCTAAACGCGCCGCCAAAAAGAACGATTCAGACCTGTTTGAAGATTACACAGCCAAGGATATCGAGGTCCTTGAGGGGCTGGAGCCTGTCCGGAAACGCCCGGGCATGTATATTGGCGGCACTGACGAAAAGGCGCTCCACCATCTGTTTGCCGAAGTGCTCGATAACTCGATGGACGAAGCCGTTGCGGGGCATGCGACGCGGATCGAGGTCGAGCTTCACGAAGACGGTTATCTATCGGTCGTCGATAATGGACGCGGTATCCCGATCGACCCGCACCCGAAATTCAAAAAGAAATCAGCGCTCGAAGTGATTTTGACCACCCTCCACTCCGGCGGGAAATTCGAAGGCAAAGCCTATGCGACCTCGGGCGGTCTGCACGGTGTGGGTGTCTCGGTCGTGAATGCGCTGTCCGATGACCTGATCGTTGAGGTCTGCCGTGGCCGCACCATGTATCGCCAGTCCTTTGCAGAAGGACACCCACGGACGAAACTCGAAAAAGTGGGCCCAGCGCCAAACAAACGCGGCACCAGCATCATGTTCCACCCTGATGCAAAAATTTTCGGCGCGAGTGCCAAATTCAAACCGGCCCGCCTTTTTAAAATGGCGCGGTCAAAATCCTATCTTTTTGGCGGTGTCGAGATTCGCTGGAAATGCGCCCCGAGCCTCATCAAAGATGATACGCCGCCTGAAGCGGTTTTCCATTTCGAACGCGGCCTGACCGATTATTTGAAAACGCTGGCCGGTTCAAAACCGACGGTCACGGAAGATATTTTCGCCGGCAAAGTCGAAAAGAAAGATGATGGCGGCCACGGCAATCTCGAATGGGCTGTCATTTGGGGCAGCGCGGGCTTTGGCGAGGCCGACGGATTTGTTCATTCATATTGTAACACGATCCCTACCCCTGAAGGCGGGACCCACGAAGCCGGTCTGCGCGCGGCACTGACCAAGGGCCTCAAGGCCTATGCGGAACTTGCGGGCTATAAGCGCGCGGCCAACATAACCGCCGAGGATGTGTTGGGAACCGCCGGTGCGCTGCTTTCTGTTTTTGTGCGTAACCCGGAATTTCAGGGCCAGACAAAAGACAAGCTCGCGACCACCGAAGCGCAAAAAATTGTTGAGGCGACAGTGCGCCCGGCCTTTGACCATTGGCTCGCATCCAATCCGAAACAGGCCGGCGCTTTGGTGGAATGGGTGGCCGACCGCGCCGATGAACGCCAGCGCCGCCGTAAGGAAAAAGAGGTTTCTCGCGCCGCCGCCACACGCAAATTGCGCCTGCCGGGTAAGCTCGCAGATTGCTCGAGCGCCAATCGTTCGGGTACAGAGATTTTCCTCGTTGAGGGCGACTCCGCTGGCGGTTCCGCCAAGCAAGCCCGCAACCGCGCGACGCAGGCAATCTTGCCGCTGCGTGGTAAGATTTTGAATGTGGCCTCTGCGGCGCGAGATAAAATCCTCGCAAACCAGGAGATCGCTGACATCACGCAGGCCCTCGGCGCAGGACTTGGTTCAAAGTTTGATCTCGAAAATCTGCGTTATGAAAAAGTCATCATCATGACCGATGCTGATGTCGATGGTGCGCATATTGCGGCGCTATTGATTACTTTCTTCTATCAGGAAATGCCGGAGCTTATTCGCCAAGGGCGACTATATCTCGCGCAACCGCCATTGTTCCGCCTGACCGCTGGCGGAAAGTCCGTCTACGCCATGACCGAAGAAGCGCGGGATAAACTTTTAAAATCGGAATTCAAACCGAACCAGAAAGTCGAAGTCGGCCGGTTTAAGGGCCTCGGCGAAATGATGCCTGCACAGCTCAAGGAAACGACCATGAACCCGGAAACACGATCGCTTGCGCGGGTGGTCATCGCGGAAGATAAATCCGAAGATTGCGGCGATCTGGTTACCCGTTTAATGGGCAGAAAACCGGAAGCCCGGTTCCAGTTCATTCAGGAAAACGCAGCCTTCGTCAAAGACGCGCTGGATATTTAGTACCCTCACTGATGCCCACGGCATGCGCCTACCCCATTCGCCGCCGTCATCCCGGGCTTGAGCCGGGATCCACTGCCAGCACGCAACACTTGAAAGCTGCACCGTATAAATGGATTGCGGGTCGGTGCCCGCAATGACGCCCGAGGCACCCCCTACCCCATCCTTCACCGTCCTCCCGACCTTGAGCCGGGATCCACTGCCGGCACGCAACACTTGAATGCTGCGCCGTATAAATGGATTGCGGGTCGGTGCCCGCAATGACGCCCGAGGCACCCCCTCCCCCATCCTTCACCGTCATCCCGGGCTTGAGCCGGGATCCACTGCCAGCACGCAACACTTGAATGCTGCGCCGTATAAATGGATTGCGGGTCGGTACCCGCAATGACGCCTGTGGCAAGGAAGTAACCCACCCCAACGTCATCCCGGGCTTGACCCGGGATCCACTCATCCGTGATAGGCTCTCTGATGTATTGCGCGGCACCCACAATGACGACGCCCACGGCACTAGACAGTTCGGCCAGGCACCCCATATCTGGGTCTATGATGAATTTCTTGGTGATGAGTTTGGTCGTTGGTGCCGGTTTGTTTATCGGCGGGCGCTGGGCCTATGAGCGGCGGCGGCGCGAGGAATTATTGTCCGCGCCGCTACAGCCCGCCCATAAGAAAATCGTGCGCGCCCGCGTGCCGGTTTATAATCGTTTGCCGCTCGACCTGCGCAAGCGGCTTGATGGACTGATCAATCGCTTCATCGACGAGGTAAAGTTTTATGGACAAGAGGGCCTTGAGATCACAGACGATATTCGGGTGACGATTGCGGCGCAGGCCTGTCTCTTGATCGTCAACAAAGACAACCGTTGGTTCCGCTCGCTCAGATCAATCTTTGTCTATCCCGCCGCCTTCAAAAGCAAATTACTTTCGGTTGATGGCCATGTTCACTCCGAACGCGCGGCCGTCAGAACTGGTGAAAGCTGGTCGCGCGGGCCAGTTATCCTCGCATGGGATCACGCTGCCTATGGCGCATTTGCGCCCCATGACGGCGAGAATGTTGTGTTTCATGAATTCGCCCATCAGCTCGATGATGAAACCGGGGTCACCGACGGATCACCACTTCTGGACGCAGATCAAAGCGCGAGCCAGTGGGCCAGAACATTTCAACGGGCATTCAAGCGTTTGCGCGATGACGTTCACGAAGGTCGCGACACGGTCATCAATCCTTATGGCGCAACCAATCCGGCAGAATTTTTCGCGGTCGCCACCGAGATATTTTTTGAGCGTCCAAATGATTTGCGCGAGCATGACCGTGAATTATACGATCAGCTCACGCATTATTATCGGCTTGATCCGATTGAGTGGTACTAAATATGAAGCGCATGCCCGAGCGTCCGCAATGACGCTTCGTGGAATGCTTCGGACTGAGTTGGGTGAGCGTGGATCGTCCCGGTAATATCTTCAAGCGTTGCGCCCATTTCAATCGCTAGTGCAAACGCCGCTGATAATTCAGCAACCCCTGCCCCAACGGCCTGTACGCCAAGCACCAGATGATTATCTTTTCGCGCAACAACGCGAATAAACCCATCTTCCGATTCCATTGTCATTGCGCGACCATTAGCCGTGAACGGAAAGTTCTGGCTGATAATGTCAAAGCCTTCTTCTTTCGCCTCATCCGGCGACAGGCCAACAGAAACGATCTCAGGATCTGTAAAGCAAACCGCCGCGATTGCGCGCTTATCCCAATGACGCTTTTCGCCAGCAATGATCTCGGCGACCATTTCACCTTGCGCCATCGCACGGTGCGCGAGCATGGGTTCGCCGGTGACATCGCCAATCGCATAAATGCCGCGCATGGAGGTTTTGCATTGCTCATCAATCTTGATGAAGCGGCCATCCATATCGAGAACCAGATTTTCCCGGCCCCAGCCTTCCGTTTTGGGTGCGCGCCCGACCGTTACGAGAATTTTCTCCGCATCAATCGTTTTCGCGTTGCCGTCGCTGGTTTCAATCTCCAGCCCTTTTGCTTTCGCACCCTTCGCTTTGACGCCTAACATGATTTCGACACCGAGCGCCTTTAGCTTTTTCGCGACCGGCCGGGTCATCTCTTTGTCATAGAGCGGCAAAATTTTATCGAGCGCTTCAACGACAGTAACTTTCGTGCCCATTTTCGCATAGGCGATACCTAGCTCAAGCCCGATATAACCCGCGCCGACAATCGCCATCGTCTTTGGCGGCTTTGAAAGCGCAAGCGCTTCGGTTGATGAAATGACATTCTCGCCGAAGGGCATAAAAGGCAGCTCAACCGGAACAGAACCAGTCGCAATGATGATGTTCTCGGCGCGGATACGATGGGTTCCGTCACCATTTTCAACATCGACCGTTTTACCATCGACAAATTTCGCCCAGCCAGAAATAGACCGAACTTTATTTTTCTTCAAAAGCCCGCCAACACCTGTGGTCAGTCGGCTGACGATCTTGTCTTTCCACGCAATCGTTTTCTCGAGATCAATTTCGGGTTTGGCAACAGAAATGCCGATTGCGGAATCGCCCGCGAAATGGCTTGCCTTTTCGAATTCATCGGCCGCGTGAATTATGGCCTTTGAGGGGATACAGCCCACATTCAAACAGGTACCGCCATTATACTGGCCTTCGACGATAATCGTATCGATACCCAACTGCCCGGCGCGGATCGCGGCCACATAACCACCTGGCCCAGCACCGATGACGAGCAATTTACAAGTTACGTCTTTCATAGGTCTAGTTCTCGATAAAAATCATTGCCGGATTTTCAAGCAATGCACGAATGCGCTGAACGAAAACCGCCGCGTCCCATCCATCGATCACACGGTGATCAAAGCTCGAAGACAAATTCATGATTTTGCGCGGCAGGAATTCCGATCCGTTCCAGCGTGGTAAGGTCTGAATTTTGTTCACGCCAATGATTGCAACTTCAGGGTGATTAATCACCGGCGTTGTAACAATACCGCCCATAGCGCCGAGCGATGTAATCGTGATGGTCGAACCGGAAAGCTCATCGCGGGCGCACTTCCCTTCGCGCGCGGCGTCGCTCAGGCGTGCAACCTCTTCGGCACAGCCCCAAATATCGCGCGCTTCCGCATGGCGAACCACCGGCACCATCAGGCCATTTGGTGTTTGTGCCGCGACACCGATATGACACCCGCCATATTGATGAATTACCCCCGCTTCATCGTCGAAAATCGAATTCAGATGCGGCTGTTCGCTGATCGCCTTGACCATTGCGCGCATGAGAAACGGCAATATCGTCAATTTTGGCCGGTCTTCCTTACGCGAAGCATTCAATTCACCGCGCAATTCTTCGAGCGCGGTGACATCCACCTCTTCGACATAGGTGATGTGCGGAATGCGGCTTTTCGCGACTGACATTTTCTCCGCGATTTTGCGGCGCAGACCGATAACCGGAACCTCCTTGACCGATGTGTCACGGCGATAGGCGGTCCCCGGCGTAGCGACACCCGCGCCATCGGCCGCAATAAACGCATCAAGGTCTTCGTGGCTAATCCGGCCCGCAGGCCCCGTTCCCGGCACCCGGCGAAGATCAATGCCAGCGTCCAGTGCACGTTTCCGCACGGCGGGGGATGCCAGCGGCTTTTCCCCTTCCGCACGCGGAATGTTCTTGACGGGCTGAGCACCATTCGCCTTTGCCGCCTCCGGTTTGGGCGGGCTTGACGGCTTTTCTTTTACGGGCGCAGGCTTTTCTTCTTTGGCAGTTGTTTCTTTCGATTCTTCTTTTTTCGCAGCGACCGCCGGCTCTGATCCGGGTTTGACATTCCCTTCCCCATCGACTTCGAGCTTGATCAACGGTGATCCGACACTCAAGACATCGCCAATGGCACCGCCACGCCAGATGATCTTGCCTTCAACCGGGGACGGAATTTCTACCGTGGCTTTATCCGTCATGACCGCAGCCAGGACTTCATCCTCACGGACATTGGCACCGACCTCTACCATCCATTCGACGAGTTCCGCCTCAGCAACGCCCTCGCCTACATCGGGTAGCTTGATGACATGTTCGCCCATTATGCTGACTCCATCACTTTTTTCAGCGCTTCACCCACGCGTTTTGGCCCCGGGAAATATTCCCATTCATGCGCATGAGGATATGGCGTGTCGTAACCGGTCACCCGGATGATCGGTGCTTCGAGATCATAGAAGCAATTTTCTGCAACAATTGCCATTAGCTCGGCCCCAAACCCACAGGTTTTCGTGGCTTCGTGAATAATGACACAACGGCCCGTTTTTTTGACCGACGCCGTTATCGCATCAATATCAAGCGGCAAAATCGTCCGCAGATCAATAATCTCAGCGTCCACACCGGCTTCTTCTGCGGCGGCTTCGGCCACATAGACCATCGTCCCGTAAACAAGAACCGTTACGTCCTCGCCTTCACGCCTGATCGCGGCTTTGCTCAGCGGGACGGTATAATAGTCATCCGGCACTTCGCCCATTTCATGTTTCGACCAAGGTGTAACTGGCCGGTCATGATGTCCATCAAACGGCCCATTATAAAGCCGCTTTGGTTCAAGGAACATCACCGGATCATCATCCTCGATCGCAGCGAGCAATAACCCCTTTGCGTCATACGGATTTGAGGGAATAACCGTTTTGATGCCGGCCACATGGGCAAATAATGCCTCCGGGCTTTGGCTATGGGTCTGGCCGCCAAAAATACCGCCGCCGGTGGGCATGCGCACAACCATAGGTACCGTAAAGTCACCATTCGAGCGGAAACGAATCCGCGCCGCTTCCTGCGTGATCTGGTCATATCCCGGATACATATAATCCGCGAACTGAATTTCGACACAGGGGCGCAATCCATAGGCCGCCATGCCAATCGCGGTACCGATAATCCCGCTTTCACTGATCGGGGAGTCGAAACACCGGTTTTTACCGTATTTCTCCTGTAACCCTTGGGTGCATCGAAACACGCCACCAAAAAAACCTACATCTTCGCCATAAACGACGACATTGTCGTCATGCTCCATGGCATTATCCATCGCACTACGGATGGCCTGAATCATTGTCATGCGTGCCATCGTCTAAAACCCCGCTTCTTGACGTTGGCGACGCAAATGCGTCGGCATTTCTTTGAAGACATCTTCGAACATCTCAGCTGGCGAAGAGTGCGGCCCGTCATGAAGGGTGCCGTTTTTCTCAGCCTGTTTTTGCGCTTCGGCGACCTGAGACTCGACCATCTCACGCATTTGGAGATGCTGAGCCTCTGACCAGACACCGCGTTTAATCAGATAGGTTTTCAATCGCTCGATCGGATCGCCTAAAGGCCATTTCGCCGATTCTTCTTTTGCACGGTACGCGGACGGATCATCAGAGGTGGAGTGCCCGCCCATACGATAGGTCACATGTTCGATCAGCGTCGGGCCGTGCCCCGCACGGGCGCGATCAGCCGCCCATTTCGCAACCGCATAAACAGCCAAATAGTCATTACCATCAACACGCAGGGACGGAATACCGAAACCCAAGCCACGCGAAGCGAAGGTTGCCGCTTTACCGCGCGCAATTCCTTGATAGGTCGAGATCGCCCATTGATTATTGACGATATTGAGCACCACGGGCGCACGATAGGTCGAAGCAAAAACAAGCGCAGAATGGAAATCATTTTCCGCCGTTGATCCTTCGCCGATCCAGGACGTCGCAATTTTGGTGTCGCCCTTAATGGCCGATGCCATCGCCCAACCAACGCCCTGTACAAATTGCGTGGCGAGGTTTCCTGAGATTGTAAAAAACCCATGTTCCTTAGAGGAATACATGATCGGCAACTGACGGCCTTTTAAAGGGTCCGCTGCGTTCGAATAGATCTGATTGATCATATCGACCATGGGATAATCGGTCGAAAGCAAAAGCCCTTGCTGGCGATAGCTCGGGAAATTCATATCTCCCGGTTCAAGTGCCTTTTGGCTGGCGCAGGCAATCGCCTCTTCACCCAAAGCCTGCATATAAAAGCTGGTCTTGCCCTGACGCTGCGCCATTAACATGCGCGCATCAAACGCCCGCACACGGAGCATATCTTCAAGGCCGATTTTGACCTGCTCATCGGTGAGCATGTCGGCCCATTCGCCAACGGCCTCGCCGTCTCTATTCATCACCCGGATGATCGTATAGGCGAGATCGCGGATATCGCCGGCCTCGACGTCCAATGGTGGTTTGGGCGCGACCCCTGCGCTTGGGATTGGAACATTTGAGAAGTCCGGCTGATCGCCGGGTCTGAATTCGGGCTCGGGAACGTATAGCGAAAGCGGTTTTTCGTCGCTCATTCAAGTCTCCGGGTTTCCTCCCGCGGATTGCGGCGGGCTACTTTAAGCCTTGATATTCGGCCTCTTTTTTACGTCTGTACCGCGAGCCAATGGCGCTCCGCAATGGCCGAAAACGAGACTCCTCAAAAAGAGCAATGGGGCGTCGATAATTGCGAAAAGAAAGCCGATTCTGCTACGAATTTATGACCGGATAGCATTTGCTCCGGTGCCAAAAACACCTAGCTGGACGCCAATTTGGCCCATTCCTCCTCCGTTAGAACGGTCACGCCCAAACTTTCAGCCTTCTTCAATTTCGAACCGGCACCGGGTCCCGCGACCAAATAATCAGTTTTTCCTGATATCGAACCAGAGACTTTTGCCCCCAAACTTTGAGCTTTGGCCTTCGCCTCGTCGCGGGTCATGCTCTCTAATGATCCGGTGAAAACGACCGTCTTCCCGGCGACTGCACTTGAAGACGAAGCTGCCGCAACCTTTTGGGGCGTAATTTCCTCAAGGAGATGATCCAACGCGTCTCGGTTGTGTTCCTCATCAAAGAAATCAATAACCCCGCGCGCCACTAACGCGCCAACGCCATCTATGCTCAACATATCCTGATAAGCGTCGCTGGTTTCGTCCTTGGCTTTGACGGCAGCATCGTAAAACCCTTCAAAGCCGCCATAATGCCGCGCAAATAGCCGGGCATTGGTTTCACCCACATGACGAATACCGAGCGCATTGATCAACCGCGCGGAATCAATATTTCGCCGTTCATCAATCGCATCGAATAGGTTGTTTACGGACTTCTCATTGGTGGCGACTTTATTGCCATCCTTGTCGAGATGGAGATCGCCATTTGATTTCTTTTTATAGGTAAAAAGATCGATCTGACCGGCTTCTTGCCGCGACCGCAGGGTGAAGATATCCGCCGGTTCCTTGATGATGCCCTGCTCGAAAAATGACGCAATTTGCTTTTCGCCTAGTCCATCAATGTCAAAGGCTTGGCGTGACACAAAATGTTTCAATCGCTCGACCGCTTGCGCGGAACAAATCAATCCACCGGTGCAGCGTTTATCGACATCAGCCTTGCCAGTATTCGGATTGACTTCGTTGACAGCATGCGATCCGCACACGGGGCAAAGATCGGGAAACTCGTATTCCTTCGCCCCTTTCGGACGTTTGTCCAAGATGACTTCGACCACTTGCGGGATAACATCGCCGGCGCGTTGAATGACCACGCTATCCCCAACCCGGACATCTTTCCGCTCGATCTCTTCCGCATTGTGCAGCGTTGCGTTGGAAACAACGACACCGCCAACCGTAACCGGCCTGAGCCGGGCAACCGGCGTTAACTTGCCTGTGCGGCCGACCTGAATATCAATGTCTTCAAGGATCGTGATTGCCTTTTCCGCCGGGAATTTATGCGCAATTGCCCAGCGCGGTGCCCGCGAGACAAACCCGAGACGTTCTTGCAGATCAAGACGATCGACCTTGTAGACGACACCATCAATATCATAGCCGAGAGTCGCGCGCTGCTCTTCGATCAAGCGGTAATGCGCAATCATCTCGTCGGTTGTGTCGCATCGCTTAGTAAGCGGGTTGATTTGAAACCCAAGCTTGCCCAAGTGATCAAGCGCAGCCGATTGAGTGTCACCCAGGGGCTCTGAAAGCTCACCCCAAGCATAAGCGAAAAAACGCAATGGCCGTGACGCGGTGATCGCTGCATCAAGCTGCCGCAATGACCCCGCCGCTGCGTTCCGCGGATTAGCGAATACTTCTTCGCCCTCGCCTTCGAGGCGCGCATTCAGCGCTTCAAAATCAGCATGGCTCATATAAACTTCGCCGCGCACCTCAAGAACGTCGATATCGGTTTTCAGCTTTTGCGGAATGTCTTTAATCGTCAGTGCATTGACGGTTACATTCTCACCAACCTGACCATCACCGCGCGTAGCCGCAACTTTTAAAACGCCTTTCTCATATCTCAAATTCAGCGAAAGGCCATCGATCTTTGGCTCAGCGGTAAATGCAATCGTGTCATCCGCCATGCCTAAAAATTTCTTCACGCGTTTGGAAAAGTCAGCGACATCTTCATCGCTGAATGCATTATCCAAAGACAACATCGCGACAGCATGTTTGGATTTCTCGAATCTCGTTGATGGCGCGGCACCGATCCGGTCTGACGGAGAGTCTTTGCGTTTGAGTTTGGGGAAGCGCTTTTCGATCAACAGATTTCGGCGACGTAATGCGTCATAAGAGGCATCACTTATCGCCGGGCGGTCATTTTCGTGATAAGCCTTGTCCGCGTTCAGGATCTCTGTCGCTAGACGCTCGAGTTCCGCCTCCGCTTGTTCGGGCGTTAGCTTATTGACGGGGATTAACGAGCTATCGGTGACCTTTTTCATAGCGCGTTCTTATTCGGATCAGGCCGATTTTGCCAGTTTTTTACGCGAAGGCTTTTTCGCGGCTTTCGGCGCTTTGGTTGTGGTCAATAATCGACGCGCGGCCGCACGCGCTTCGTCCGTGACTTCCGCCCCTGAAAGCATTCGTGCAATCTCTTCGGTCCGGTCATCGGGCTCCAAGGTTTTGACAGAGGTCAAAGTCGCGGTTTTCGATTGTTTCTTTTCAATGCGCCAATGGGTATCCGCGCGGGCGGCAACTTGTGGGCTGTGGGTGACGACCAGAACTTGCGCGTCGCGCGCGAGACGCGACAGCCGCTCCCCGACCGCATCCGCTACTGCGCCACCGACCCCCGCATCAACTTCGTCAAAAATAATAACGGTTCGGTTTTCCTTGGCTGCGAGCGCCGCTTTCATCGCGAGCACAAAACGCGAAAGCTCACCGCCTGAGGCAATAGTTTTGAGCGGCCCCGCCGGCGCACCGGGATTGGTCGCAACCATAAATTCGACGCGATCATATCCATCCGATGTCGGATGATCTTCGTCGGTGGCGATCTGCGTTGAAAATACGGCGTTCCCCAATTTGAGCGGTTTAAGCTCTGTCGCAACAGTTTTATCGAGCTTTTTCGCCGCCGCTATACGATCTTTGGTAAGCGCCTGCGCTTCTTTTTTATAGGCCGCAGCGCTTTCATTGACGGCTTTTTCAAGCGCGCTAAATGCAGTTTCACCCTGTTCAAGATCATCAAGCGTTGATTGCGCCTTTTTTAGAAACGCCCCTAATTCATCCGGCAACACGCCATGCTTGCGCGCTTCGGCACGGAGCGCGAAAAGCCGCTCCTCAACGCGGTCCAACTCATCGGGGTCTGCACCAAACCGATCAATGGCAATCTCTAACGCGGCGCGCGCCTCGGCTGCTTCGTTCAATGCGCTATCTATTCGCGCCGCCGCTTGCGCCAGTGGGTTATCGTCGTCTTCGAACTGCGCACTGGCCTTTTCGATCCGCCGCAGGGCCGATGCCAATTTGCTGTCAAACCCGCCTTCCGATAACGCCTTCGCCGCCGCATTGAGGTCATCCGCAATTTTGTCGGACGCCATAAGTTCGGTCCGCCGCAATGACAATTCTGCTTCTTCATCCTCTTGCGGATCTAGCTTTCCGAGATGCTCAACCACATGGCGAAGATAATCAGCCTCACGCGCGGCGGCATCGCGCTCTCTGCGTTTTTCGTCGAGCTCCCCTTGCGCATCGCGCCATTTCCGCCAAATCGTTTCGAGCTTCTCAACCCGCTTTTGCAAGCCACCAAACTCGTCCAAAAGACTTCGATGGGTCGCGGCAGTTAAAAATCCGCGACCGTCATGCTGCCCATGAATTTCAATGAGCGTTTCCCCAACCGCCCGCAACATTGCGATAGACACCGGCTGGTCATTGACGAAACCGCGCCCGCGGCCATCTTTGTTCTGTACGCGGCGCAGGATGATCTGGTCCTCGCCCGTATCAAGACCGTTCTCTTCAAGGATCGCCCAAACCGGATGATTGGAATCCGGCTCAAAAATCACCGAGACAATGCCCTGTTTCGCGCCCTGACGCACCGCGCCGCGTTCGGCACGACCACCAACGGCCAAACCCAACGCATCAAGCAGGATAGACTTCCCCGCACCGGTTTCACCGGTTAGCGCAGTCATGCCCTTTCCCAACGTCAAGCGCGCCTGATCAATGAGAACGAAGTCCTGAATATGAAGCGCGGTCAGCATGCGCGTAATTAAAGCCTGTCCAATAAAACCATTGCTTGCTCAGGGGTTAGCCCGAACTGCGATAGGTCTTGGATACCGTAATTCAGGTTGGGATTAAAGATCGCTGTTTGGGCGCTCGATCGGGTTGGGCGTGGTATCAGAACTCTCCGCATAACCTTCGAGGTCGCTTGGCGATGGTGGCTCAATCGTGCGCAGTTCTTTCGGATCGATATCTTCGATATCACGCACCTGCTGCGGCAAAGGCTGGTTCACTTTTGGCGCGGGGCCAGAGCCTTCGGCGATCAAATCGCGCGCTTTGAATAACCGATATGAATCCTGGTACCAGCGACTACCGGGATAATTATAACCGAGAACCGCAGCGGCTGAGCGCGCTTCGGAAACGATACCAAGTTCAAGATAGGCTTCGACCAAACGGTGCAGTGCTTCCGGCACGTGGCTTGTGGTCTGATAGTTTTCAATCACATATTTGAAGCGATTAATCGCCGAAATATGTTTGTTCTGTTTCAGGTAAAAACGACCGACATACATTTCCTTACCCGCCAGATGGTCATAGGTAAGGTCAAGTTTCAGGCGGGCGTCCCGCGCATATTCCGTGTTCGGATAGCGGCGAATGACGTCATTGAGCGATTCAACGGCGTTATTGGTAAATTCCTGATCTCGGCCCACATCGCGAATGCGTTCGTAATAACACATCGCTTTCAGGTAATAGGCATAGGCCGCATCTTTATTGCCCGGGTGCAATGTCGTGAACTGTTCGATGGCCTGCAAGGCTTCGTCATAGTCATTGCCTTGGTAATAGGCGAAGGCCTTCATCAGCATCGACCGGCGCGCCCACGCTGAATAAGGGTGCTGGCGCTCGACTTCTTCGAAGAATGCGATCGCGCGATCAAAACGACGGCGCTCTAGCTCATAGGTCGCTGACGCGTAGAGCGATTCAACCGGCCGTTCGACATAGGCGAATTTGGCTTTTTTCGAAGAGGAGCTACAGGCTGAGATTGCGGTAATAGCAACCAAAGCAAACATGGCCTTACCAAGCAACGCAAAACGCATTTTCACTAGAGACGAGCCTTTCCGCCACCAAGGGCACACGCCAACAAACGGCATGGTTTCAGGAGTATTAACTTCTAGTTTGGTGCAGGCGTCTATGTCAAACCTGATTATCGAATTCAGGCGGTCGCCCTTACGGGTTCTTGCGCTATCGGCTGCGCCATCGCCCTGTTCTCACGGCTCACAGCCTGCGCAAGCCGGGTATTGAGGTCATGCCCCGGGCGCACAGCACGGATATGCCCGACCAACGGCGCACCTAGGAGATAGAGATCACCGATCAGATCCAACGCCTTATGGAGGACGAACTCCGCCTCATCGCGCAGCGGCTCCTCGTTCAATAGCCGGTCACCATCAACAACCAGCGAATTCGACAGCGACCCACCGAGGATCAAACCAACGCCGCGCAAGGCTTCTACCTCGTTGAGGCGGCAAAATGTGCGTGCCGACGATAGCTTTTCCACAATCAGCGGATCATCAAGATCTATCGTCAATGACTGTCGGCCGATCAGGCAATCCCCGAAATCAATTTCAATATCGATGATACGATCATCGCTCGGCTTCACTTCGACCCAGCGCTCACCATCGACCACCTTGAGCGGCTGATCGACAACGATGGGCTGGCGATCATCGTCCTGCGCACGCGTACCGGCTTTGCGGATCGCACACACAAAATGCGCAGCACTTCCGTCGAAAATTGGAATTTCAGGGCCCGTAACATCAACAATTGCATTATCGACACCGCATAAAGCCAAAGCCGCGAGCAAATGCTCAATGGTGGAAACGCTACAGCCATTCTCGTTTGAAATGGTGGTGCCGTGCGATGCATGCATGACATTATTTGGTTTCGCCGGGATCACATTGTTTTCGTCGGTCACATCGACGCGGCGAAAAACCAGACCAGCATTCGCAGATGCTGGACGCACCACGGCCAGACAATCGACACCAGTGTGAAGACCAATGCCCGAAAAACGAATTTCCGATTGCACAGTGTGCTGTCGCGAAGATTTGTAACTCATCTTTTGCTCACAAGCTGGCTTAATACCCCCACCGAACGCCAGCGCACCCTTAGTCACAGTCTTCACGGCGCGACGTGTCAACATCAGAACGTTAGCAGGTTTCCCCGATTTCCGAAAATTAGGCATAATCAATGTTTATTGCCATTTAATTCAGCAGTCATAGAAAAAACCGCCAACCCGATTAAGGATTGGCGGCTCTTTGTATTTTATATCAACCACTTAAAGATGAACCTTAAGCTATCACCCGGTTTTCTTCTTGCGGAGGAATGATGGGATTTCGAGGTCCGCATCTTCGTGATCTTCGAATAAATCACCGCGCGGTGCAGGCTTCGAAGGCTTTGTTTCCTCTGGTGCCCGTGGCGGTGCAATGTCGCGGCGCTCTTCATGACCACCAAGTGACTTGAACATGTCCACTGCGGCTTCGAGCGAATGTTTTCCCAATGCCTGTGCATTCCGGAATGGATTGTTTCCAGATTTCACTTCGCTCGCCGGGCGCAATTGTTGTTGTTGGCGTTGAGGCTGTGGCCGTGTCGGCGCCGGCGCTTGTGGTGCCGGTGCGTCAGACCCTTCTGTCAACATTTTACGGATGCGCTCATGCACATCACCCACTGGGTTTGCCGCATTGGGTGTTGGCGTTTGCGGCGTCACACTCGACGGACGGAAACTCGCAGCCGGAACCGAACCGGTTGTTTCCACTTTCGCTTGCGGCAGTTCTGCTGCTGGTGCCGCAGGTGATTGCGCTTCCGCTGGCTTGTTGACAACAACCGGCTCACGCCACGGTTTCGAAACAGCACCAGTGTTGACCTTGATCTGCGGCTGGTTGCCCTCGCGCTCACTGATGTCGATGCCGGTTGCAACGACAGAAACGCGGACCTTGCCTTCCAGATCCTGATTAAAGGTCGAACCGACGATGATATTTGCGTCCGGATCGACTTCGGCGCGGATGCGGTTCGCAGCTTCGTCAACTTCGAACAGCGTCATATCCATCGAACCCGTGATGTTGATGAGAACGCCGCGCGCCCCCTTCATTGACTGCTCGTCGAGCAGCGGGTTCGAAATCGCTGCTTCTGCCGCTTGGATAGCGCGCTTTTCACCTTCGGCTTCGCCCGTTCCCATCATGGCTTTGCCCATCTCGCTCATGACAGTGCGCACATCCGCAAAGTCGAGATTGATAAGCCCCGGCATCACCATCAAATCCGTAATGCCGCGCACGCCGGAATGAAGAACCTGATCGGCCATTGCAAAAGCTTCGTGGAATGTCGTGCGTTCATTCGCGATCGAGAACAAATTCTGGTTCGGAATAATAAGCAAAGTATCGACATGCTTTTGCAGCTCTTCGATACCTGTACCCGCAAGGCGCATCCGACGCGCACCTTCAAAATGGAAAGGCTTGGTAACAACACCAACCGTTAGGATGTCGCGTTCCTTCGCAGCTTTCGCGATAACCGGTGCCGCGCCTGTTCCCGTTCCGCCACCCATGCCAGCAGTGACGAAAAGCATGTGGCAATTGCCAACATGTTCTAGAATTTCATCCAACGACTCTTCCGCGGCTGCGCGCCCGATATCCGGAATGGACCCTGCCCCGAGCCCCTGGGTCGTTTTCACACCAAGCTGAATTCGTTTTTCAGCCTTAGACAGGCCAACGGCCTGCGCATCTGTGTTTGCAACAACAAAATCGACGCCTTCGAGCTGGCTTTCAATCATGTTGTTAACAGCATTACCGCCCGCGCCGCCAACACCGATGACGGTTATGCGGGGTTTCAATTCTGTCAATTCTGGCACGCTTAGATTTAGTGGCATGGATAACTCCGATGATGCGCAGGTTGGAGGTTCTATTTCTTCTCTTCTTCTCAACATTCGCACTGGGCAAATATTAAGGATAATCCTTCGTTAAAGAATCGTTCATAACCCTTTCCAAAAGGTTAACAGCCCCTTAACATTTACTAGAATTTTGCACGCAGCCAGTTGTCTAACCCGCCGAGCACGGATGATCTTTGTCTTGCATGGGGTGATTGCCGCAAAAGGCCAAGACCCTTTTCATTTTCACGGCCTAAATTTGTGTAATGCTGGATCAGGCCCGAACAAACCGCAAAGCCTGGCGCGGATGCGGCTTCTGGCGATCCGGGAATTGCAATAGGTCGCCCGAGGCGCGTTTTCATCCCCAAGCTACGTTCAGCAACCTCGCGCGCGCCCACCAACAAACTTCCGCCACCAGTAATAACGGCACGCCGCAAACCGGAACGGCGCATGCCATCATCAGGAAGTTGATCGAGCACCATTTCAAAAACTTCTTCAAGGCGCGGCAAGATCACCTCGCAGACATCAGCCCGTGATGCGCGCGCGACCTCACCAGAAACACCTAATTGCGGAAAATCGACGAGACGGTGCTCATCGCCGGGGCCAATCAATGCGGCTCCATAAAGCGTTTTCACCCGCTCCGCATGGGCGAGCGATGCGCCAAAAATTTGCGCGATGTCACGTGTAATGTGTCCACCGCCGATCGGCACCCCGCCACATTCAACGAGTGCGCCATTGTCATAAACTGCGTACCCAGTCGACGTCGCACCAATATCAATCGAAACGACGCCCAACTCTTTTTCATCGTCAAGCAAAACCGCTTCTGCTGCGGCATAAGGTGCCGCTACAAATTCTTCGACCCCGAGGTCACAATGCTCGATCAGATTTTCAAGATTATCGAGATAGCTCTGACGTACACCCAAGGCGAACATCTGGGTCGACAGCACACTACCCGAAAGGCCGATCGGGTCCGCAAGTCCCTCTTCGCCATCAACGCGGTAGCCAATTGGCATTGCATGAAGCGGCGCACAATCCGGCGGTGTTGCGATCTTAATGCCTTCGGAAAGACTGTCATCAATATCTTCTTGCGCGACGACCCCGCCTGCAATTTCGATATCAACGCCAATTCGGCGCGCCCTTAAATGTCGACCGGAAACACCGACCAAAACTCTGCCGACATTTTCGCCCGCCATGCGTTCGGCGGCCTCGACCGCATTACGGATTCCGGTTTCGATGACATCCGCAGTGGCCGCCATGCGCGCATTCAGCGCCGCACCATAACAGCCAACGCCGACAATTTCGGCATGTGGCGCAAGGCCGGGCTCGTCAACGATCCGCGCGATAAAACACGAAACCTTTGACGCACCAATATCGAGCGCAGCAGCAAGGGTCTCATCCTTGCGGCGTTTTCGAATTTTGCGGGGCTTTGCCACTATCCAAGCCTTTTCGCGAATTAATAATCGCGTTCGTAATTTATTGGATCCGGCCGATCGGCTTTTCGATCTCTGCCGTTCCTCTTATTCTGTAGACGAAGTTTTCTGGGTTTCGAAGATCAACATATTCGAGAGGTTCGTCAAGCAATGCCAACTCGCCTTGCAGTCGCCCAAGATAATGCACCGCCTCGCCAACATCGCGTTCCGGGAATTTGACGTCGATCCCGTCTTTTGTCTTTAAATTCCAACGCCGATCACTAACGCGGATAAGCGCAGACGCACGCCCCCAAAGCTCCGGTTCATTCTTGAGAGCCTGCAACATTTCTGACGCCGCACCGGGGGCACCCGCGCCGACGATTAAGGGAAGGTCAGCATATTCGTAGGCATTCACCTCGCGAATGATCGCGCCATTTTCATCAATCAAATGAAGCGCGCCCGAAAGTTGCCAAACCGCTGCGGGGACACGCTCGCGCACAGAAATATTAATCGTGTTCGGCAATAATTTTGAAACCGCCGCCGAGCGCACCCAGCCGATCTGTTCGACCTGCGCACGGGCACGATCAGCATCGAAATGCAGCATGGACGTGCCAACAACCGGCCCCACCGCAGTCAGAATTTCCTGTTCGGATGTTTCATCCGCGCCCTTTGCAGTAATGCGGCGTATCTCAAAACCGGCGCTTACGGCACGCGCGCCCGCAAAACGGCTGATCTGTTCGCCCATCATGCCGAAATAACCACCGGCCCAGAGAAAACCAATCCCCAGCAGCGCCAGCAATACCGAACTGGCAATCAATGCATGCGAGAAGCGCGTCCATATTGCGCTAAGGCGATCAAACAGACCGGCCTCTTGCGCTTTACCGCGACGGCTGGGTGATTTTTTTGCGGGTTTCTTTTTTACCTTTGGCATGATGCATCCTCCACCATCCAGGCACAAAGTTCCGGAAAGGTTATTCCGAGCATTGCGGCCTGTTCAGGCGATAATGAAGTGGGCGTAAGCCCTGGTTGCGTATTGACCTCCAGACAGTAAACCTGTTCGCCTTCGGCATCCGGGTCATATCGGAAATCTGCTCGTGACAATCCACGACAGCCCAGCGATTGATGTGCCCGAAGCGCTAGATCGAGACAGCGTTCCGTAATGTCCGCAGGGATTTCAGCCGGCAAGACATGCTTCGATCCACCAGCCGCATATTTGGCTTCATAATCATAAAAGGCCAGCGCCGTTGTGATTTCCGTAACACAAAGCGCACGATCACCCATCACGGAAACCGTTAGCTCGCGCCCCGGGATAAATTTTTCGACCAGCACCTCGTCACCCAAGGTCCATTTCTCGCCGGTTAATTCCGATGGCGGACGATTGTCCCCTTCCCGAACGATAAACACACCAACCGAAGAGCCTTGAGCATTTGGTTTGACCACATAGGGCGGCTTCATGACATGCCCACCGGCGGCATCTTTCCGGGTTACGATCGTGCCAGGTGGCGAAGGAATTTTGGCGTCTTCAAACACGGCCTTGGCGCGCTGTTTATCCATCGCCAATGAAGATGCCAAAACGCCGGAATGGGTATAGGGAATGCCCATGACCTCCAACAGGCCCTGAACACACCCATCCTCGCCCCATTGCCCATGAAGCGCATTAAATACTGCATCGGGTTTTTCAGCTTCGAGCTTGGTTGCAACCATGCGGTCCGCATCGATTTCAACGACGTCATAACCGGCTTCGCGCAGCGCCTTGCCTGCCGCAGCGCCCGACGAAAGCGAAACTTCGCGCTCGGGTGACCAGCCACCTTTCAAGACAGCAACGCGTTTAAATTTCTTACTCATACGTTGCCTCTCCTACGCGCCGAATTTCCCAACGTAATTCAACACCTGTCTTTTCCAACACATCAGTCCGGAGCGATTCAATTAGCGTTTCGAGATCAGCCGCACTTGCATTGCCGCGATTGATCATAAAATTACAGTGCCGCGTTGAGACCTGCGCGTCACCAACGACCCGCCCCCGCGCACCGATTTCATCAATCAACTGCCATGATTTGCGCCCATCGGACAACGCAGGATCGGGATTCGCAAAAGTCGAACCGCCCGTCCGCTCCCGGATCGGCTGGGTTTCCTCGCGCTGCGCGCTGATTTCATCCATGCGCGCCATGATTTCCGCGGGATCACCGGGCGTTCCCTCGAATATCGCGCTCGTAAAAATGTAATCTTCCGGCACATCGCAATGGCGATAGGAAAAGCCCATCTCGCTATTGCTTAGCTCATGGCGCTGGCCTGCGCGATCATAGGCAATGGCGCGCACCAAGACATCTTTGGTTTCACCGCCATAAGCGCCAGCATTCATCCGCAACGCGCCGCCAATTGTGCCCGGAACACCGCGATAAAATTCAAGCCCGGCAATGCCCGCTTCGGCGGCGCGCTTTGCAACTTGCGCGTCAATGGCACCGGCTCCGGCCGTGACTTTCAATCCATCAACTGAAATCTGTCGAAAGCCCGAACCAAAACGAATGACAACACCGCGATACCCGCCATCGCGCACCAACAGGTTTGAACCGACCCCCATGACAAAAACCGGAACATCAGAAGGCGTCGCCTTTAGGAAATGCGCAAGGTCGTCTTCATCGGCGGGAACGAACAGCACATCCGCAAAACCGCCTACACGAAACCACGTTAATGTCGAAAGGTCTGCATTCTCGACATATTTTCCGCGTATGTCTGGTAGGTCGTTGACTGTTACGCGCGCCATTTATTCAAGCGCCTTCAACGCATCGGCTAGATTATTGGCGTGTTTGGTAATGTCACCAGCACCAAGGCAAATAACATAATCGCCCGGCTCGGCAATTTCGGAGATCACTTTCGGCAATTGATCGAAACTTGGTAACGCGCGCGCATCGCGATGGCCATGGCTTTCGAGCCCCGCAACAAAGCTGTCGCGGTTAAATCCTTCGATCGGTTTTTCACCGGCTGCATAAACATCTGCGATCAACGCAATGTCGGCTTCATTGACGCATGCACAAAACTCGTCAAACAAATCGTGCAAACGCGAATAACGATGCGGCTGGATAACCGCGATCACCCGACCTCGGGCAATATTGCGCGCCGCCCGAAGGACCGCAGCAATTTCCGCCGGGTGATGGCCGTAATCGTCGATGATTTTCACGCCATTCCACTCGCCCGCCTGCGTGAAGCGCCGCTTGACGCCGGAGAATTTTGCAAAGCCCGATTTGATTTGTTCATCGGTTGCGCCAAGTCGCTTGGCAACAATTGCAGCTGGCAGTGAATTTAAAACATTATGCGCACCCGGCATTGGCAGACGGACATTTTCAATCCGTCCAATCTCGGTACCGCGCTCACGGAAGACGATATCGTAAACCGAATTTCCGTCTTCAAAACGGATATTTACCGCACGAACGTCGGCCTGCGGATTAACCCCATATGTAATCAAACGCCGGTCAGTGACACGGCCAACAAGGGCCTGCACTTCCGGATGGTCGAGGCACACAACCCCGAAGCCATAAAAAGGCGTGTTCTCAATAAAGCGATCAAATGCGTTCCGTAACGACTCGAACCCGCCCCAATGATCGAGATGTTCCGGGTCGATATTCGTGACAATAGCAACAGTGGTCGGCAAACGGATGAATGTGCCGTCGCTTTCATCGGCTTCAACGACCATCCAGTCGCCTTCGCCAATCCGGGCATTGGTTCCATAGGCATTGATGACCCCGCCATTGATCACCGTCGGATCAAGATTGGCCTCATCAAGAAGTGCCGCAACCATTGTGGTCGTGGTGGTTTTGCCATGGGTTCCGCCGACGGACACGGTCCATTTTAAGCGCATCAGTTCCGCCAACATGTCGGCGCGTTTGACAACGGGGATATGCCGGGCCCGCGCAGCAGCGACCTCCGGGTTATCACGCCGAATGGCCGTCGAGATGATGACCGCATCAGCGCCCTCGACATTGCTCGGCGCATGACCGATCACCACAGGGATACCCGCTTCGCGCAGGCGTTGAACATTTTGGCCATCCGCAACATCGGAGCCGCGCACGTCATAGCCGAGATTGCGCATGATATGCGCGATCCCGCTCATGCCGATCCCGCCAATACCGACAAAATGAACCACGCCCGCCCCAAAGGGCAACCGGACTTTGATTTCTGGTGGATCAATTTGCGAATATTGGTCTTTACTCGTCATGCTTACTCTCACGCTGCCGCTTTTTGGGCGACAATATTTTCTACCAAATCGGCCAGCCGCGCTGCCGCTCCTGACTTTACGACACCTTTGGCAGCTTGCGCCATTGTGGCCAATTTCGATGGCGATGCCAGAAGTTCAGCCAGTTTTGCACCGACCTCTGCCTCGGTAAATTCATTTTCTGACAAAATAAGGGCCGCACCTTGCTCAGAAAGCGTCCGCGCATTGCCGGTTTGATGATCATCCATCGCAATCGCTAGCGGCACAAGAATAGACGGACGTCCGATTGCGGAAAGCTCGGTCACGGTTGATGCTCCTGCCCGCGCGATGACGAGATGTGCGGCAGCCATGCGTTGCGGCAGGTCCGAGAAAAACGGGGCCACCTCTGCGCGGATACCGGCGGCTTCATATGTCGCGGCGACGTCGGCCTGTTCCGCCTCTCTCGCCTGATGCGTCACGGTCAGTTTCGCGCGCAAATCCGCGGGCAACTGCGTGAGCGCAGCAACCGGGGCTTTAGAAAAAATACTCGCGCCCTGACTGCCGCCGAAAATTAGAAGATTGATGTCGCCTTCGATCCCCGGATATGGCGTCGCCTCGACCGCCGCAACGGCATCGCGAAGCGGGTTCCCAACTTCGATTGTCTGAATATTGCGCGGCAATTTTTCAAGAACCGGAAATGCGTGCGCGGTAAAAGCGGCATTGCCGACCAATAGGCGGTTCGTGCGGCCTAAAACGCCATTTTGTTCGTGCACCCCATAAGGGATACCCATCAAGGATGCCGCTTTCATCGCCGGGAGTGACGGATAACCACCGAACCCGACCGCCGCCGCTGGCTTGCGCTTTCGGAACTCGCGCAAAGATGTATAGAGCCCGAAAGCGATGGACACCGCTGCCGCGGCTTTTGCGATAGGGCCACCAATTGATGGTGTTGCCGCTGAAATTTCAAACCGCTCATCGGCCGGAAAGTTTTGCGCATAACGCGCACCGCGCGCATCGGTTACGAGCAAGATACGATGACCACGACGTTTTAATTCCTGCGCCAATGCTTCAGCCGGGAACAAATGTCCGCCCGTGCCGCCTGCGGCCAATGCAATTAATCGCTGACCCGTCATGGCATAATATCCTTGCGCCGATAGACACCGTGATGGCTGCGGGTAAGTGCAAATATCAACCCAACGGTCAGACCCGTCGCCAATAGCGAAGACCCGCCATAAGAAATAAACGGCAAGGTCATGCCCTTGGCCGGCAGTGCCCGCAACGAGACACCAATATTGATTATCGACTGAAAGCCAATGAGTGCTGCAAGCCCGGTCGCAGCACATTGGGCAAAAACACTTTTAAGGCCCGCCGCAACGGTCATGACTCGCGCCGTGAAAACGGCGAACAAAAGGATAATAAGCGCCGTCAGAACGAACCCAAACTCCTCCGCGGCAACGGCGAAAATGAAATCCGTATGCGCATCGGGAAGCGTCGTTTTTACGGGCGTCGCATCGCCGCGCCCAAAAAGGCCGCCATTCGCAATCGTTTCCATGGCTCTATCGACCTGATAGGTCTCCGTCGATCCGGGGTTCAAAAATCCGTCCACGCGCGCGGCAACATGGGCCGATAGAAAATACCCGGCCGTCATGGCTGTTGCGCCAACACCGCCCAGCACAATGATCCAGAGCCAGCTCCACCCGGCGACAAAAAACATCACGGCCCATACGCCGGTCATCAATGCCCATTGGCCAAAATCGGGCTGCGCCAATAGCAACCCGGCAAAAATTGCATATAGACCAATCGCCACCGCGCCGCCGGGAAATTTAGGGTCCCGCGCCCCCTCAGCCATCATCCATGCTGCCGCAATCACAAATCCGGGTTTCGCAAATTCCGAAGGCTGCAAGGAGAGAGAGCCAATATAAAGCCATCGCTTGGCGCCGTTCACCTCGCCGCCGAACATCAAAACGTAAAGCATCAACAATAAAGCGCCGCCAAAAACGATCACCCCAAGACGTCGTGCCTGAAGCGGCGTTAGGAATGCGAGCGCCGTCATCAAAAGAATTGTTGGCCCTAGAAAAATGAATTGGCGCAACGGAAAATGAAACTCGCTCACGCCGCGAATACGCGCCGCAGCCGACGGCCCGGCCGCCATTAAAACAACCGCACCAATCACCATGATCAATGACAGGATCGCGAGGCTCGGCCGGTCGATAGACCACCAAAGCCGTGCGAATGGCGAGTCATCTAATCGCGAAAGGCGTTTCACGCTGCTTCTCCATTCCCGACGGAAAGTGTTGATACGAATTCCCGAAAGGCGTTTCCACGCGTCTCGAAATTTTTGAATTGATCATAGGACGCGCAAGCTGGCGACAAGAGAACGACCGGTGCCTTGGCATCGCTCTTTAGCGCGTCACGATTTGCCGCTTCCACCGCCTTTTCGAGATCACCGCAAATAACAACATTCACCGTGTCGCCTAATTGTTTTTCAAAGTCGGCCGCCGCGTCTCCGATCAGATAGGCCGTGCGTACACGATCCATCATTGGAAGCAGGCTGGTAACGCCCCCCTCTTTGGCTTTACCGCCAGCGATCCAGAATATGTCATTGAATGCAGTAAGCGCCCGCGCGGCAGCATCAGCATTGGTCGCCTTTGAATCATTGATAAAGAGAACCTTGCCGTTGCGCCCGACCTCCTCAAGGCGGTGCGGTAATCCTTCGAACCGTTGCGACGACTTGATCGCTAAAGACGGCGCAACACCGAACCGTTCACAAACGGCGACCGCCGCAGCAACATTCTGGAAATTGTGCACCCCGCGCAGGCTGCGGGCACCAGTAAGATCCCCTGCAATGGCAGTCTTGCCGTCAAGATTATAATAGAGCTTGTCATCAAGCGCATATACGCCGCGGCCAAGGGCACTCCCCGCGGAAATCAGCCTGATTTCAGTACCCGTATTTGCCATCAGACGCGTGGAAACGCTCTGACCATAATCATCATCGACACCGACCACCGCCAGATCTGCAGCGGTCTGGTTCATGAAAATGCGGCGTTTCGCTGCTAGATACCCATCAACCGACCCATGCCGGTCGATATGGTCAGGCGATAGATTAAGGAAGACCGCCGCATCCAATCGCAATGAGTGGGTCAGATCCAACTGGAAAGACGAAAGCTCAAGGACATAAACTGCGTCGCTCTCAAAGGCGGGAAGCGACAATACCGCTTCGCCAATATTTCCGCCGACATACACATCTTCACCGGCTTGTTTGAGGATATGTCCAATCAATGCAGTGGTCGTGGATTTACCGTTCGAGCCCGTCACCCCGATCACGCGCGGGCGGTCATGCGGCTCTAACGCATTCACCGCTTTTGCGAATAATTCCGTATCGCCAATGACCGGTACGTTCTCTTGGCGCGCTTTGCGCACGATCGTATGTGGTTTTGGGTGCGTTAGTGGCACACCGGGCGATACGACCACGGCCTCAAGCTCTTGCCACGGCCAGTCTTTTGGATGTTCGCAACGATATTCTGTATCCGATGTTTTGTCCCGCGCCGTACGATTTTCGTCATAGGAAAAGACCTTCGCCCCGGACGCCACCAGCGCTTCGCATGTCGCGATACCGCTTAGGCCAAGGCCGAATACGCCTATGCTTTTTCGTTTAACGTCAGGGATCAAAATCATCTGAGCGCCCTATCTCAATTTCAATGTTGCCAGGCCGATTAGCGCCAACACAACCGCAATAATCCAGAACCGAATGACAATGGTCGATTCTTTCCAGCCCAATTGTTCGAAATGGTGATGAATTGGGGCCATGCGGAAAACCCGCTTGCCGGTCAATTTGAATGACGCAATCTGAATCATCACGGAAAGCCCTTCGAGAACGAAAAGCCCACCAACAATTGCGAGAACGATCTCATGTTTCGACGCAACTGCGATTGATCCAATCGCGCCGCCCAATGCGAGCGATCCGGTATCTCCCATAAAGATCGCTGCCGGCGGCGCATTATACCAAAGGAAGCCAAGTCCGGCCCCAATGATAGCCCCGCAGATGACCGCAAGCTCGCCGACACCCGGTACAAAAGGAACACCAAGATAGCCCGCATAAATCGCGTTACCCACCAAATAGGCAATCAATGCATAGGCACCTGATGCAATCATCACTGGCACCGTCGCCAGACCATCAAGGCCGTCGGTCAAATTGACCGTATTTGACGCACCCACAATCACAAACGCCGCAAACGGAACAATGAAGATACCGAGCGGAACGCCCGGCGCGTTAAACCATTTTTCAAACAGGCTAAGCGGCACGAAAGGCACGCCGACCGATGTCGCCAACCCGACCGGCGCATCCGGCGCTTCCGACAGCGCCGACATGCACAAATAGGCAGCCAGAAACGCAACCGCGAATTGAACCGCTAATTTTAAACTACCGACGACGCCGTCCGCGCTTTGCTTCGTGACTTTAAGATAATCATCAATGAAACCAAGCGCGCCGAACGCAAGCGTCACGCCCATGACGATCCAGACATAAATATTATCAAGCCGCGCCCAGAGAAAAGTTGCGATAACCAGTGATAACAAAATCAGCACACCGCCCATTGTCGGTGTCCCCGCCTTTTCGATAATATGGGTCTGTGGTCCATCGGTCCGGATCGGCTGGCCCCGTCCCTGCTTGCGGCGCATCCAACTAATCAAGGATGGGCCGAACAAGAACGAAATCAGCAACGCCGTCATTATCGCGCCGCCGGTTCTGAAGGTCAGATAGCGGAAGACATTGAACAATTGGAAATCATCCGCAAGCGGCGTTAGCAAGTGATAGAGCATCAGGCCCGGCTTTCTTTTTCTTCGTTTCTATTGCTCGATCGCTCTTTTAATGCGCGCGCAACCGCACTCACCTTAGAGGCATTCGAACCTTTGACCATAACGATATCCCCGGGCGAAACAGCGTCGAGAACTGGTCCGACCATGCCGACCGCATCATCGGCATAAAGCCCACGCATGTCAGCAGGAAGGTCATCCCAGAGATGTCGCATTAGTTTGCCCGCCGCATAGACCCTATCGACCCGTGCCGCAACTAACGCTTTCTCTAGAATTTTATGGAGTTCCGGCCCTTCGGGACCGAGTTCCAACATCTCGCCGAGAATGGCGATCCGCCGTCCATTGCCTTGGGGGGCTGTTGCGCCCAACAGACCAATTGCGGCGGTCATTGATGCCGGATTGGCATTATAACTCTCATCGATCAGTGTTGCCGTTCCGCCCTCGACCTCAATCTCAGAGCGCGCGCCGCGCCCCTCTGCGGGCGTGACCGAACTAAGCGCGTCAATCGCAGGCTCCAAAGGCGCACCAACTGCGTCGGCGGCGGCCAACGCCGCGAGCATATTGAGCGCCTGATGCCGCCCCGGAATACCCACAGAAAATTCGCGCTCTTTGCCTTTTATCCGAACCTCAAGACGCGCCCCTGCACCGTCGGCCCGATAATGCAAAAGCTGAAAGTCCGCTCCGTCCTTTTCACCAAAGGTCACAAAGGAAGCCGCGCCGGCTTGCTCTGCGCGCTTTTTTAATAACTCAAAATAATCATTATCGAAGGGAAGAACCGCAACGCCGCCGCGCGCAAGACCGGAGAAAATCTCTGCCTTGGCTTCTGCGATTTCTTCCACGGATTTGAAAAATTCAAGATGCGCCGCCGCGACGGTCGTGACGATTGCTGCATGCGGACGCACAAGTTCGGTAAGCGGTGTGATCTCACCGGGATGGTTCATCCCAATTTCAAAGACGCCAAATTCCGAATGCATGGGCAGGCGCGCCAGTGTAAGCGGCACACCCCAATGATTGTTGAAGCTTTTATCCGCGGCGTGAACGGTTCCGGCGGATGAAAGAATGGCGCGCAAAATCTCTTTGGTACTGGTCTTGCCAGCGCTACCGGTGACGGCGATCCGCTTTCCAAAATTTCTGAGCCGCGCCGCCTTGGCGAGGTCTCGCAGCCCTTCCAGCGTGTCACCGACAACCAAAAGCGGAGCGCCTTCGGGCGCATCATCCGGCGCACGAGCGACGAGCGCCGCCGCAGCACCGGCCTCGAACGCATTATTCAAAAATTCATGTCCGTCCCGGGCATCGCGCAAAGCCACAAATATATCACCGGGCTTTAGGGTGCGCGTGTCGATAGATATGCCGGCTGCGGACCATTCTTCGGCTATCCAACGCGACGGATCACCGCCACGCGCGCACAACGCACCGCCAGTCGCGGCCGCAGCTTCAAACGCATTCCACAATTCCGGATCAATCCGGCCTTTTGATGCCTCGCCTTTTGTCATCGCCCGAGCTCCTTTAAACGGTTCGCGACGGCACTTTGCGCAACTTCCGCGTCGTCGAACGGTAAGAGAATATCACCCACCTTCTGTCCGGTTTCATGCCCCTTCCCCATTATAAGAAGCACATCACCTTCACTCAGCGCCGCAACCCCCGCTGCGATCGCCTGCTCCCTGTCGCCGATATTTTCGGCATCAGGGCATCCTTTTAAGACATCGTCACGGACAGCCGCCGGGTCTTCAGAACGCGGATTGTCATCGGTAACGATCACCATATCCGCGTGGTCCCGCGCTGCCTTTCCCATCAAGGGTCTTTTCCCTTTGTCGCGATCACCGCCCGCACCAACAATCGCAATGACCCGCCCGCACGCATGTGGCCGTATGGCCTGAAGCGCCGTCGCAACCGCATCAGGTGTATGGGCATAATCCACAAATACACCTGCGCCAGCAACTTCGGCGGCTTGCTCCATGCGTCCGCGCGCGCCCTTTATTTTGGGAAGGAGCGGGAGAATCTCTTCCGCACGCGCGCCAGCAGCAATCGCAATTCCCGCAGCCAGCAACACATTCTCCGCCTGGAAACCGCCGATCAACGGAATATCAATATTGTATTTTTTACCCCAGACATCGACATCGATTTCAAGCCCACCCATATGGGGTTGGCACCGAACAAGACGCAGATCCTCGCCCTTCGCGCCTGTTTTTATCGTCGATAAACCACGCTTGCCCGCAAGCGCAACGATATCGTCTGCGCCCTCGCCATCCATGTTGACGACGACTACGCCATCGGCACTCAAAAGCGTATCGAAAAGCCTTGATTTCGCATCGAAATACTCTTCAAAGCTTGCATGATAGTCGAGGTGATCTTGCGTGATGTTGGTGAATGCCGCAACACGGAAATCGACTGCATCAACACGAGCCTGTGCAAGCCCATGGCTGGAAACTTCCATCGCCAGATGCGTAACGCCGCTTCTTGTCATGGCATCGAGTGTTTCGTGCAATGTCACCGGGTCCGGCGTCGTGTGAATAAGGGGCCGCTCATATTTGTTTGCTTGCGCCCCAAGCGTGCCGACCGAACCGGCCTCATGCCCAAGCATGGACCATAGCTGCGCGGTGAAAAGCGCCGTGGACGTCTTTCCGTTCGTTCCGGTGATCCCTGCGATCATCTCGGGTTGGCGCGAAAAAAAGCGCGAAGCGAGCTGTGCCAACCGGCGGCGCGGATTGTCGTCATGAATGACCGGTACGGATGCCTCAACGCCCGGCATTGCGAGAATAGCGACCGCGCCATTTTCAATCGCCTGCGGGATAAACTTCGCGCCATCCGCCGCAACGCCGGGAAGTGCCGCGAACAAATAACCCGGAGAGACCTCACGACTGTCAGCCGTTATGCCGATAATATTCGGATCAGACGAAAACGCATCATATGCCAGTTCAGATAGCCTCATCGCGCAATTTCACGATCCTCGCCATCGAGATTGTCCTCGCGACCAAGACTAGCATGCCGACGAAATTCCGGAGGCCGCCCAGAAACGAAAGACGCAAGAGCGATGTCTTCACTGACCGGGGTCAACCCTAATAGTGGTGACGCACGCTCAACAAATCTCGCAAAGGTCGGCGCGGCATTCCATCCGGCTGTTGCATAACCATAGGTCTCTTTGAGCGGCTTTGGCTCGTCGAAGCTAATTAATATTGCATAGCGCGGCGCGTAGCCCGGAACCGCCCCGATAAAGCTAGCGATCCGCGAATTGCGATTATAACCACCGCGCGCCGGTTTATCGGCGGTCGATGTTTTACCAATGGGGTAATAGCCCGGCGCTTCGGAAAATCTCGCAGTTCCATCTGTGATTACACGGCGGAGAATACGGCGCATTGCTGCGCTCGTATCCTCGCCAAATACCCGTCGCCCTTCCGGTGATCGCGCCGGCACCAGAAAAGTCGGCGTATGATATACGCCGCCATTTACCACTGCCGAAAACGCCGCCAGAAGATGCAGCGGGGTAACTGAAATTCCGTGACCATAAGAAATCGTAGCGGTTTCAACCGGCCCCCATTGCGAAGGCAATTCAGGTGATCGGTTTTCCGAGAGCTCAATCGGAAGCGCGTCGAACAAGCCGAGTGATTGAAGAACTTTCTGTTGCTCGGTCGCACCCAGATCCAGCGCCATTCGCGCAGACCCGATATTGGACGAATGTTGAACCACTTCAGACAAACTCAGTATACGGTTTTCACCATGAAAATCGGTAATTCGGCGATCCGCGACCTTGAACGAACCACGTGCGTCATATTCAGTCCGCTCATCACCCAATCCGAGCTCTATGACAGCCGCCGCCGTAAAGGCCTTGAAGGCCGAACCAAGTTCATAACGGTCATAAACGGCTCGATTACGGCGGAAATCGGCCGGTACGGCGCCCGGCACGTTGGGATCAAAATCTGGAAGGCTCGCAAGGGCAATCACCTCCCCTGTCTGCACATCCATAACGGCACCCCAGGCGGCTTTGGCACCGAATTTCTCCATCGTCGCCAACACTTCCTCTTCGAGGATTTGTTGCACACGAATATCGACCGACGCACGCATCGGCCCCTCATCGCGAAAACGATTTGCGACCTTCTCGAGGCCCATAACGCCGCCTTTGCCGGGCTCGTCATGGCCAACCACATGCGCCGCCAGATCGCCTTGCGGATAAAAACGCTTGGTACGCGCCGCAAAACGCACACCGGGCAGTCCCAGATCGAAAACCGCCCGCCGTTCAGCCGGCGCAAGGTCCGCTTTTACTTCGACATAGCGGCCCTCTTCGAATTTCAGTTCAAGTTCTTGCGCGTCAACATCTGTCAGAACGCTACTTAACTTGCGCGCAGATTCAGCCGCGTCCCAAACTTCGTTGCCAGCCACTTCGAGCGCGATAACCGGAAGGTCCGCCGCCAATAGCGTTCCGTTTCTATCGACAATTTCCGGCCGCTCCTGCCGGTCAGCAGGCCCCGCATAGGCAACGCGCGAGGGCGCATCTTGACCGAAAGAAACAATGGCCAATCGAACACCCAACGCAGAAAAGACGAAAAGAAAAACAACCGCGCACATCATTATGCGGCTTTTGGCGCGCTCGACCGTTTTGCCGCGCGCGCCTTTGGCCTGCACCTTGAGCGATACGGATTCGGGTTCGTCCTCGCTCGAGTCAGCGATTATATAAGCCTTAGGCTTTGCTCTTTTCTGCCTTCCGCGAAACACTGCCGGTTTCGTCCTTCACGTTAATGTTCAGCCCTATTGCGCGTCAGTTACCTGCGCCATCGCCAATGCATGCATGATGACATCATTTGCCGGATCATGCTCTTGCTCTTCAATTGCATAATGCTCGCCGCCAAATGCAGCAGCGAATTCACGTGCGCTCATCATTTGATCGCCAGTCGATGGCCTTAAATCGGTTTTCGCATTGGCCACCTTCGCCAAGCGCTCGGGGTTTTCAAGATATGCAATCTCTGCGCGCAACATTTGAATGGCGCGGACTTCTTCGACCTGGCTGATTTCGATTTTTTCAATATCTTCTCGTAGCTCGCGTACTGACACCTCGGCGCGATATCGCCCAAATGCCGCCGCTGCCAGCAACACGCACAAGAATATAGTTGTAATACGTATCATTTATGTCCTCCGTGCATGAAAGAAAGTCTAATTTCGCGGGGTGCGCCCAATTGCTCATCGCCATCGGGGGCCGGTTGAGCATCAGTGCGTTGCGCCGCGCGTAATTTCGCCGAGCGCGCCCGCGGGTTTATTTCGGCCTCTTCGTCTGAAGCTGCAACTGAATTTTTATACACAAGCTCAAATGACGCAGGCACTTCTTCCGTAGGCGGAAGATGCCGCGAAGCTTCGCGTCGCGCACCGCTACGCGCCGCAATAAAACGCTTCACGATACGATCTTCGAGCGAGTGAAAGGTAACAACGACCAGTCGCCCAGCGGGCCGCAATAAGCGCTCCGACGCATAAAGCCCGGCGATCAATTGGCCCAGCTCGTCATTTACAAAAATCCGTAGTGCCTGGAACACGCGCGTTGCCGGGTGAATCCGCTGATGACCGTAAACCGGCGCTGCTTTTTCGACGATAGACGCCAATCGGCTCGTTGTTTCTATAGGTGCATATTCACGCTCGCGTACAATCGCCCGAGCGATTGCACCGGCACGTTTTTCTTCACCATAGGATTTAAAAATTGCAGCAAGATCTTTTGCGTCGGCTCGCGCAACCACATCAGCAGCATCGGGCTTCGCCCCATCCATGCGCATGGACAGCGGACCATCGTGCCGGAATGAAAACCCGCGCTCCCCTTCATCAAGCTGCATCGACGAAACGCCAAGATCAAAAACAATGCCGTCAACAACCTCTACGTCCACCTCGTCCAACGCTTCACGCATTTCCGCGAAAGGTCGGTTGATCAACTGCAATCGTCCGCCGAATTCTACGATGATGTCTTGCGCACGTTCGATTGCCGTTGGGTCGCGGTCAAACCCGTAGACGGTACAGTCGGCCGCCTCGAGGATCGCACGCGAATATCCGCCCGCGCCAAAAGTAGCGTCCACGTAAACACCGCCCGGCTTTGGCGCTAGTGCCGTTACAACCTCTTTTAACATGACAGGAATATGCGGGGATGCGCTCATGACACCTCCGCAATTGCTGGCGGGTTTCGCAAGGATAGCTTTGCGTCACTGGCGACTTTTTTGGCTGCCGTCAGAACTTCGTCAAAGGCTTCCGGATTCCAGATTTGAAACGACCGGATATGCCCCGCGAACATCGCCTGCCCATCAAGATGGGCATGTTTGCGCAAATGGTCTGGCAGGACGATACGGCCTTCTTTATCGGGTGTGATTGGCGTGAGCTGCGTTGCAATGGCGCGTTCAAGACTGACCCGCTTTGGCGAGCATGGGTCAAGCTGGTCGATCATCCGCATCCAGTGATCGAGATAATCGGCACCACCGCAATCAATGCAGGGCTCTTCCGTAGACGGAATACAATAAATGACATTTTCGCTGGCGAGATCGAGCGCACGCCGAAAGGCCGCCGGCGTAGCGAGCCGACCCTTGGCGTCGATCTTATTGACGTATGACCCGAAAAAACGAGCCTCGGCCCCTCGCCGCATGCCGAACTCCTTCGTCGCGTCGCTGTCGGTAATTGCCCAATCTCAATTAGCCGCGCGCCGCCCCTCACCCGATACTTATGGGTATATTTGGGATAGCATGGGATTTCATGGGTGGTCAAAGGATGTTTCGCCACCGGACAGAGTTTTTTCACCACCATTCCGGAACAGAAACGGAACAAAGTGCTCTTGTCACGGCGAAAGAATCGCTAAGCAACGGTTAACAAAGGATGAAAACCGATAAATCCTTGGGGAAAATAAATAGAAGAGGCGCGAAAAATTTCTCGGAAACAAATCGCCGATAATCGCGCGCGGACCTAGGCCGTCCGTTTTATCGGCATAATCGGCAGAATGCCCGCCTCATCTTGATCAACGAGGCCCGATAATTTTTCCATCTCGTCACGAACCGCACGAAGCTTTTCACTCGCCTCGGCCTCAGCCTGCGCAAATGTCGAAAGCATCCCTTTTAATTTTTGCTGGCGGAAGCGCCCCATCTCATCGAGCGCGGCACCCATATTATCAAGAGACTGTTTCGCAGCTTTTTGCGCAGCGCGAAGATCTGCCAAATCGGCTTTCAGGGCATCGCACTCTTCTTGGGCGAGCCGCAAAAGCGCGTTCAATCCATTATGATAGTTGTAACCCATTTTTCCGCTATCTCCGCCCAATCGCAAATGCACAACCCGCTAGGTCCATCCCCCGAATTTAACGACGGCGCTGTTTCGCAACCGAGAAGGTCGTTACGGCCCAAGCTGTGGCGCAATGGCCCGCCCCAATCGTCAATCCGAGCATCAATCACAAGTATCAATCGACGCCCGAAGGTTAATCCAGACGCAGTTAACCGGGGGTAAAATAGTGAACGCAATTAATGAGGAAAAAATCGATTATGCTTAATGACAGGGGGAGCAAATCAAGCAAACACTAGGTTCTGATAGTAAGAAATATTTTCGGGAAATTAAAAACCCAAGGCAAAAACGACAAATGTCGTTCATGCTGTTAACTATTATGAAAGCTTATAGTCGTTACCTACCCTACGACAAAGCAAAAGAGCGCGGTTAGGTTTCGAGGGGAACAGCGCGCCAACAGGAGACTGAAAATGCGGGTTCTGCTGATCGAAGACGACGGCGCCACAGCACAGAGCATCGAACTGATGCTGAAATCGGATGGCTTTAATTGCTATACTACCGATTTGGGCGAAGAAGGTGTCGATCTTGGCAAGGTCTATGATTACGACATCATTCTACTTGACCTAAACCTTCCGGACATGACCGGATTTGACGTATTGAAATCACTTCGCGTCGCCAAGGTAAACACACCGATCCTTATCCTTACGGGCCAGGGCGATATCGAAACAAAAGTTCGCGGCCTAGGCTTCGGCGCAGACGATTACATGACCAAGCCTTTCCACAAGGACGAGCTGGTCGCGCGGATCCACGCAATTGTGCGCCGCTCAAAAGGTCACTCACAATCGGTGATCACAACTGGCAAGCTCGTCGTCAATCTCGACGCAAAAACAGTTGAAGTGGCTGGCCAGCGGGTTCACCTGACCGGCAAAGAATATCAGATGCTGGAGCTTCTTTCGCTCCGCAAAGGCACGACCCTCACAAAAGAGATGTTCCTGAACCATCTTTATGGCGGCATGGACGAGCCAGAACTCAAAATCATTGACGTGTTCATTTGTAAGCTGCGCAAGAAACTCGCTGCAGCGACAATCGGCGAACACTATATCGAAACAGTCTGGGGACGCGGCTATGTATTGCGCGACCCACAAGAAGAACAAGCGGCATCAGTCGCCTAAACCTGACTAGTCTAAACTTGCACCAACTAAAAAAACGCCCCGGCAAAAACCGGGGTGTTTTTTTATGCGTTTTGCGAAATTGCTTCTTCCATCGCCAGGATGGTTTTTTTGCGCGGTGCGCCCCACCGGTAATTATGAACCACACCTGACGACAGGATGACCCGGTGGCAAGGTATCAACACCGAAATCAGGTTTGCTCCAACTGCCGTGCCGACGGCGCGGTTGGCTTTTTCGGCGCAGATATTTTTCGCAATATCGCCATAGGTCACAAGATGACCGTAAGGAATGCGCAGCAATGCCTCCCAAACTTTGAGCTGAAAATTTGTCCCGCGGACATGCAATTTTAGCGGTTCATCAAGACGATGGTTCATGGCGAACGCAAAGGCTTGTCGCGCAAGAGGCGTTACAAATTCAGCATCTTCAACAAAGGTCGCCGCGGCCCAATCATGCTTCATCTGCTGCATGCTATCCGCGAGAACAGCGTCATCAGCAAAACTCAGCCAACATATTCCTTTTTCGGTCGCACCAATCAGTACCCGGCCTAAAGGACCATCCACAAGCGCAAACCGAATACACAACCCTTCGCCTTTTCGCCGATATTCCCCTGGGGTCATCGCCTCGGCAGCAAGAAACAGATCGTGTAATCGCGACGCACCGGAAAGCCCTGCGGAATAGGCCGCAGACAGAACATCTTCGCCATTTGTCATGGCGCGTTTAGCTTCCTGCGCTGCGAGATATTGCAAAAACCTTTTCGGCGACACACCTGCGCCGGCTTTAAACACACGCTGGAAATGCGCAGGCGACAGCCCCACATGAGCCGCAGTTTGCTCAAGCGTTGGGCGGCTATCCGCATTCGACGCGAGGTAATCGATCGCGCGCGCCACCGGGGCAAAACCGTCAAGACGCGTAACCGATAATGGAATATGGCTCTGATCATTCATGCGGTGAATTTAGCCGTTCTTTTTCCCGTCAAACACCCGATTCTTGCGCTCTTTGGGCCGATATTTTACGCGCCATTAACCCTACCTATGCGTAAATACCGAAGCAACAAATCGAAGGAGATCATTTAATGGAAGATCTTCAGTACATCGTGAGCATTGGGTTTTCCGGTGCGGACCTGCCTCGGGCGGTCATTTTGACATTTCTTTTCGCCATGTTCGCGAAAGGTGAGACAAATATCTGGAAAGTTGGGCTCCTTGCCCTCTTGATCGATAGAACTGTCTGGCCAATTGCGGCGATGGGATCGAGCGGCGCAGATATCCAAACGATCTATGCAGCGATCGGCGCGATGGCCAAGAGCTTTCCTGACGATCTCGGCATTTATATCGTTCGCTATATCGGCATCGTTTTGATGGTCGGCGGTTTCCGCTGGATGCGGGCAAGCCTCCACGCCATGCCGTCACGTAAAACGGCTGCGGCTTAGGGCTTGGTGAACACAACCACCGCGTTCAACCCACCAAATGCAAATGAGTTTGAGAGCGCAACAGAAATGTTGCGCTCTTTTGCTTCATTCGGCGCATAATCAAGATTGCAATCGGGGTCTGGCTCTTCGTAATTGACCGTAGGCGGTACAATTCCGCTCTCAAGCGCCATGATAGCTGCAATTATCTCAATACCGCCAGCCGCCCCTAACAAATGTCCGTGCATTGATTTGGTCGAGGATACGACGAGCGCGTCGGCGTCATCGCCAAAAACGCTACGAATGGCTTTTGTTTCCGTGGGGTCGTTCAGCAATGTTCCGGTCCCGTGGGCATTAATATAAATCCCCGATGGATCAGTTACGTTGACGCCTTCCATCGCGAGTTCGATTGCCCGCGCCGCACCATTAACCGATGGGTTGATCATATCCTTGCCGTCGGCATTCATACCAAAACCGCCCACCCGCGCGATGATGTGCGCGCCGCGTTTTTTCGCATGCTCTTCTTCTTCGAGAACGAGAACACCAGCCCCCTCACCGATAACCAGGCCGTTACGGTTTTTAGAAAACGGTCGGCAGGTTTCATCCGCGAGAATGTGCATCGCCTTCCATGCTTCGAGCGCACCATAGCTAAGCGCGGCTTCGCTTGAGCCCGCAAGGCCGACATCCGCGCTGCCAGACCGGATAAGATCAGCACAGACCCCAATTGCATGGGCACCAGTGGCGCAAGCGCTGGAGACCGCAAAGTTAGGACCGCGCAACCCATGGCGGATCGACAAGTGGCTCGCTGGCGCATTCGGAATAATTTTAAGGATCGTCAAGGGATGCGGCCGCCGATCGCGGCAAAGCATTGCCTGATAACCATCGTCTAATGTTGTTTGGCCGCCAATGCCCGTTCCGATAATGCAGGCCGTTCTTGCGCCCAACGCTTCGTCGAATTCAATACCGGAATTTTTGATCGCCTCATCAGCCGCGATGACTGCCAGCTGGGAAAACCGATCCGCACGCAACATATCGCGGCCAAGACCTTTGATCGTATCGTCAAGATCATCAATCGGCGCAACCGGAACGGTCAGCGAGAACTTCTCCGCCGCTTGATATTCACGCTTGATGATCGCGCATCGCCCTTCGCGCAGTCCATCCCAATAGGATTTAACGTCATTCCCCAAAGGAGAAACAACGCCCATTCCGGTAACGACGACTTTACGGGTCATTTTATTTTTTCTGAATTAGCTTATCGAGCGCATCAAGGAGATCGCCCACAGTGGTCATATCGCCAAAGGGGTTCTCATTCGCATTGAAAGGAACTTCGACATTCAGCTTTTCTTCGATCTCATAAATGATCTCGACCACTGAAAATGAATCGATCCCCAGATCTGCGATCGGGGTATCGCGATTCAATTCTCCGGTGAGGCCCACCGCATGCTCTTTGATGATTTCCAAAAGGCTGGCTTCATATTCTGCCATCTCGGTTCTCCTTCGCGCCGCGCCGGGCATGTCATTGGGTTTATCCGATGCGGCTTGGAATGGCTAGCGCATCGGAGGGAGGTAGGAAAATTGGGATCAATCTCGGAAATTATTATATTGCAGCGGCTGTTCCAGCTTCATGGACTTTACAAAGGCAATCACGGCCTGCAAATCGTCGCGCTTTTTACCGGTCACACGTAGCTCATTGCCCTGAATGGCCACCTGAACTTTCAACTTCTCGCCTTTAATCGCCTTTACGATTTTCTTCGCCAGCTCCTTGTCGATCCCTTCTTTCAAAAGCACCTGCTGACGGACCGATTGCCCGGCCGCGGGTTCTTCTTTCTGGTAATCGAGGGAGCCGGGCTCAATGCCGCGTTTTTGCATATTCCCTTGCAAGATTTCATGCATCTGCCGCAGCTTCATTTCGTCATCTGCAAAGATCGTGATGACACCGTCTTTCATTTCAATGGTCGATTTCGACCCTTTAAAATCATAGCGGGTGGAAATTTCGCGGGTCACATTCTGAATTGCGTTCTCTGCTTCGGCGAGATCGACTTCAGAAACGATGTCAAAAGACGGCATAAAAAGGTCTCCAATTTTTCGATTCTTTAGACCGAATATAACAGCGGATTGAAATGCAATCCGAATAAAAATGCCAGACGGCCTATAAGCCGGGTTCTGTACTCATTTCTGAGCGACGACCATTCCTCTAGGCGCGCGCTTGCACGCGACGCTCAAGCAACCAACCCGGATAGCTAGGCGCGAAGACCCGCCCGCCCTAATGGGCACGCCATCCCTATTCGGTCTTGCTCCAGGCGGGGCTTGCCGTGCCCGCTTCATTGCTGAAACGGCGGTGCGCTCTTACCGCACCTTTTCACCCTTACCTCATCAATGAGGCGGTTTGTTTTCTGTGGCGCTATCCCTCAAGCGATGCAAATGCATCGCCCGGCCGGGCGTTACCCGGCACCTTGTCTCCATGGAGCCCGGACTTTCCTCGCGCGGCAAATGCCGCCCGCGGCCGTCCGACCGCCTGACAGAACCTGATTTGGATCGCTTAGGGACTTTGGTCAAGTAAGCAGGCGCGATGTTTCCGGCAATTAGTCGAAAATCGCGATATCTGATAGGGTTAGCGATCAAATTTAAGGGGGGAGAACATGCATTTACTTGCGAGATTTTCGGTCATCATTGTCGCATTATTACATTTCGGCTTTCTCGTGCTCGAAATGTTTTTCTGGGATCACCCCTTTGGTCGAGAAGTTTTTTCAATGACCCCGGAACAATCTGCACAAACCGCTACCCTCGCTGCCAACCAAGGGCTCTATAATGGCTTTCTGGCCGTGGGTCTGGTGTGGGGCGTTCTCTACCGGAAAATCGATGTGACGCTATTTTTTCTTTGCTGCGTTATCATTGCGGGGGTCTATGGCGCAATTACCGCAATACCAACCATCCTGTTGAGCCAAGCCGCGCCCGGCGCAATTGCGCTGATCCTGACACTGATCTTCAACCGCCGCTGATTGCCATGAGTGCCGCTTTTGTACGCGGATCGAACCCTTGCCCCAGTGACAGCGGACAGAACCGGCGTTGAAATGCTAAAAGCGCAGCCGCATGATCGCCCGCAGGCGCATCATAGCCAATATCCGAAAGAGCCTTGAGCGCGTCCTCATATTTGACCGCCAACCCAGCTTCAGCATCACCATCAAACGGCGCGATCGCCAACCCCTCTTCCGCCAAGCGCACCCAAGGAAATTTCTCTCCGGGATCTTCTTTGCGGCGGGGGGCAATGTCGGAATGGCCGAGCACCCGCGCTGGTGCAATGTCGTGTCGTTGATTGATATCCTTCAGCAGCGAAATAACGGCATCAATTTGTGCGGCTGGAAAATCACGATAGCCCCACTCGTGCCCCGGATTGACGATCTCTATACCGATTGATCGAGCGTTTATATCCGTCTCGCCTTTCCACGAACCAACGCCTGCGTGCCAGGCGCGATCCGCCTCGTTCACTAAACGATAGACATCCCCGTTTTCCTCAACGAGGTAATGCGCACTCACCTTTGCCGCTGAATCGCATAAGCGTTCAAGCGCCTCAGCACCAGTTTCCATGCCTGTATAATGAAGGATAACGCTATCTATCGAACGCCCGCGCTGATCGAAATTCGGTGACGGTGCTTCGATATAGTTCATGGCTTATCCTTGCGGCTCTACGAATGCGTCATTCTTGGCCTGTTTCTTTACATTGCGCAAAAGAACAACGCCAACGCCCGCCAGCGTCATCAATCCGCCAATCATCATGCGCGGGCCAAAGGGATCGCCCAATAAGACAACGCCGAATATAATCGCAAGCAAGGTGGTAAACAAAACACTCGGTGCCACGAGGCTGATCGGCAGCCGCTGCAAGAGCCAATAATACGTCGTATGCCCAAATATCGACGCCCCTAGTGCCGAGTACAAAATCAATCCGGCCACCAGCAGTTTGTCAGCGGATTTGATTGCCTCAATTTGCCCATCTTCAAACAGAATTGTCATGACGGTCAGGCCGATCGTGCCGACCACCGAAAACCACGCCAACAATTCATGAGGCTTGAATGAGGTTGTCCGCTTAACAATGACCGCGCCCACGGCTTCGCTAAACGCACCGGCGGCAACAAGACCAATACCGAGACCGACATGCGCGCCTACTTCGCCATTGCTATTGTCGCCCAGCGCGATGATTGCCACGCCGAGAAAAGCAAGCGTGATCCCTAAAATTCTGCGCCAGCCTGGCTTATCGCCTAAAAACAACATCGCCAGAATCGTCGCAAACGGAACCGTCAATTCCATAGCGATTGCCGCCGTTGACGCTGTCGCCAGCTTAACGCCGGTGAACATAAATGCATAATTCAAGGCACCAAGGCACAATCCACCCGTCAGTACAAATACCATGTCTTTCGGCCGCCACCGAAGAAATGGTGACATAATGAGCGCCACCAAAAACAGACGCACAGCCGCATAGAAAATTGGCGGAATGATGCCGACAGCTGTCTTGACGACGATGAAATGAAAGCCCCAAACAAGGCATATTAATGCTAAAAGGCCGAGTTCGCGAACAGACACGGGCACGTTCCTTACAAGAATGACTGACAATGTTAGTCGCGCCTTATGCCAAAGGTCGCGAAGTATCAATCCAAATTATCTAAAAAGGGGAATACGGAACGTAATTGGTGCGCGTTATACGCTAAGCGAACGCCATTCGCGATTATCACTTCCCCGTGAGATCAGCCCGCTGATGGCCGATATTGTGAAAATAACGGGGGTCGCGATCGCTAAAATGAACACTGCCAAGGAAGAAATTAAAATCAGACTGGCGAGTATAAATGCCTCTCCGGCCTGCTTTCCGAGTTCCGCCCAGAAATGCTTTTCCGGGTCCATAATTTCCTGCGTTTTCTGGCTGCTGTCCACGTAGATGCCTCTTGTTACAAAATCCATCAGACCAAACTCCCGGCGTTTCGTCCAGCAGTCCGCCCACAAGAAAACTGCGATTTTTACCCGAGTTCGGTTAATATTCGCTCATAAGCAGCGTTAATTGTTGCCATTCTTCGCTCCGCGATCAGCACGAGATCAGGCGGCACGCCCCGCCCCATCAAGACATCTGGGTGATGATCGCGCGAAAGCGCGCGATAGACAGCTTTGAGCTCATCTAGTCGAATTCCCGGCTCGACGCCCAAAATCAGATATGGATCATCCTCCCCGAGCCCCAAATGGGCCGCTTTTAGACGATGATAGGCACGGTCAGAAATGCCGAATGCCTTTGCGGCCTCGTCCAAAAGTTCGAGCTCGCGCGGATGGGCAACGCCGTCAGCAACAGCAACGTGGAAAAGGCAATCCAGTACGTCTTCGAGCACCGAGGGCGTTTCGGCAAAAATCCGGGCGACTTGGGACAGATATTCACTAAAGCCCGCGACATCCTGCTGTGCCAGTTGGTAAACCAAGCGGACCTTGCTTTCCTGTTTCTCTGGGATTTTGAAGAAATCGCGAAACGCGGCGACCTCATCATCGGTCACGATCCCGTCGGCCTTGGCCATTTTCGCCGAAAGCGCGATCAGCGCAATTGCAAACGCCTCCTCGTTTCGGCGTTGCTGGCGCGCAGCAAGCGCATCGAGCAAAGCGCCGATCGTGCGTTTCCGCGCCTCGATCAGAAAAATTTCCAGACGGTCCCAAATAGACATGGCAGGGGTCTTAAATAGCGGCCTCGATAAAATCCAGTGATGGTTCGACGCACCGCCCGCCGCGTACGGTTTACCGAGTGACATTCGCCTCATGAGTGTGTGGAAAAATAACGACAAATAAAGTTCGTAAAGCTGTGCAGACCCTTAACCAAGTTGTGGCGCACTGCATGCGTTCGCTGTCACCATCGAAGCTTTGCAAAAAATTATTTTAGGCGACACAATTTCGTCGAAGCGCCGACGGGGCCGTGAATGAATTCAACTGACGACACAGTTTTGGGTCGTACGCATGAGGGGATGATCGGATGGAGCGCACTTTTGATGTGGTTGGAATGCTGATCGGCGGGCTGTTTTGCGGCGCTGGATTTACGCTTCTCGCTTTGCTGATTGCGGGCGTTATTCGCTAATTTACGGCGCAACGCACTGCCAGATTTTCACCGTAAGCTTTTGTTTATCAGCGGAAATTGGCGACAGAGTTTCGGTTTGATTTAGCTTCAGCTTTGACGCGGTGCACCAGTCAGCGACTTCGGCGTCGGAAAAACCCAACCGGCGATGCGCATGCTCCTCGCGCAGGAATTCCAGATCATGGGGCGCAAAATCCGAAATAATCAGCCTGCCCCCGGATTTGAGCAATCTGGCACCTTCGGCGACGGCCGCACCGGGATCGCCCAGAAAATGCAACACTTGATGAATGCAGACCACATCCGCTGTCGACGCTTCGAGGGGCAGTGAGAAGATATCGCCATGACGCACCTGCGCGTGCGCGATGTTCGCTTGATCGAGATTGGCCCGCGCAATTGCCAACATTTCCGGCGAAAGGTCGTAACCAATCGCCGCGCTATAGAGCGGCGCAAATATCTCTAACATGCGGCCGGTGCCCGTCCCCATATCGATGAAAAGCTCAATCGGATCATCGCCAACAATATCGAGCATCCGCGCCTCGATATCCTGTTCAGGCAAATGCAAATTGCGGAGGCGATTCCACTCCCCGGCATTTTCCTCAAAATAAGCCGCGGCTTGCGCCGCCCGAGCGACCCTGACCTGATCGAAACGATCCGAGTCACGCGCCAGAATTCGATCTTCGGTTGTTGCCATATCCCAGACGGCCCGCAAAACCGCGCGGCGGGTTGGCTCGTCACCGGCATCATTATTGTCGGCGCTGGCGCGGTAGAACATCCACGCCCCTTCCCGATGACGCTCAACCAGGCCGGCATCGGCCAATATTTTCAGGTGGCGGCTGACCCTTGGTTGGCTCTGGCCCAAAATTGACGTGATTTCGCTGACCGTCAGTTCCCCGCGGCTAAGGAGAACCATGATCCGCAAGCGCGTCTCTTCGCCTATGGCGCGAAAAATATTCAACGCTACATCAAGCGCCATTTTTAATTGGTCCTGTCTGGCCGATTCCTTTTTGAAATATAAAGATATCTTTATATGCTGGCAATGGCACCGGTAAGGGCTGCGATCACGTGAACTCTATCTAGAGTTTCATTGTTTGCTTGCCGCAAACGCTTATATTCACGCCCGAAACGGGCCATGATTGTGGTCTAAATTGACGTTTCGAACTGCTTTACGGGGAAAAGCCCAAATGACCACGTCCGTTCTGAAAAAAGCTATCTTGCCGATCGCCCTTTGCGTGCCATTGGTCATGCCGGCCCACGCACAGCTAACGGGCGCGGCCGACCCCGACAGCCTCGCGACAGAACTCGAAAATACCCCGACGGAAACAACGGCGGTTGCCGACCCTTGGGAAGGCTTTAATCGCAAGATGTTCTCGGTCAACAACAGTTTAGACAGAGCGTTATTCGTCCCTGCGGCGAAAGCCTATCGCGCGGTCACGCACAAAAAACAACGCAAAGGCATCAGGAACTTTCTGGCCAATCTTCGCACGCCAGTCATTTTGGTGAACGATATTTTGCAAGGTGAATTTGGCCGCGCGGGTAACACAGCCAGCCGGTTTGTCGTTAATTCAACAATCGGGTTCGGCGGCATGGGCGATCCCGCAGAGCGCATGGGCATTGCTCAGCACTCAGAAGATTTTGGACAAACCCTCGCGGTTTGGGGCGTAAAGCCCGGCCCTTATCTGGTTTTGCCGTTCTTTGGTCCAAGCACACTACGCGACGGTATGGGCGCGGGCGTTGATATTGCCATTGACCCCGCAATTTGGATCAGAACGGATCCCGCAAAATATTTCCGCTACACGCGGGCCGGCACATCCCTTCTCTCTGCGCGCGAACCACTTATTGAACCGCTGGCGGATATCGAAGCGGATTCGCTCGATTATTATGCCTCAATTCGCAGCTTCTACCTGCAGTCGCGCAAGCGCGAAATCTCAAACGGTAGAACGAACTTTGATGATCTGCCTGATATTGGCGATTTCGAAGAATTTGACGAACTCGAATAAGCACCCAAAAAATACCCCTTCACCGGAGAACACCATGCAAATCTTTGCTGCGTTTCGATCAACAGTGACCCGCGCCGTTTTCGCGGGACTGGCTTTGACTCTTTCGGCGCAACCTGCTTTCGCAGATAAAAGCGCGGAGAATTTTGTTCAGGCTATTCTCGATGAAGCGGAACCGGCCCTCAGCATAAGTGACCGCGACGAGATGTTTGCGGCGATCGAGGTGCTTGTCGACAAGCATGTCGATATGCGGCGCATTGGGCGTTTTGTGCTGGGGCAGTATGCGCGTCAGATGACGGACGAACAGGCGACCGCCTATTACCCGTTATTTCAACGTTACGCGACGCAAATCTATCAAAACACCCTCTCCGATTATGCTGGGCAGCGCCTAAATGTGACGGGTTCGGTCGACCGTTCGGAGCGTGATATTATTGTCAATTCTAAAATCGAAAACCCGGAACCCGGTGATCCTTTCGCCAATGCGGTGATCCATTGGCGGGTATATCGCTCGCGCGATGGCGACATGACAGTCGTTGATGCCGGCGCAGATAATGTCTGGCTTGCCATTGAACAACGAAGCCAGTTCACCTCAATCATCGCCAATAATGGCGGCGGCGAACGAGGCATTGATGCCCTGATTGCGGAATTAAAAAATCGCGTAAACTAAGAAAAAGGCCCTCATAGAGGGCCTTTTTTAAAGCTATTCGTAGCCCAATAATTTTCGCAGGCCCGGTGCCACGAACTCGACAAGTTTTTTCTGTGTTTCCGGAAGCTCGCTAGGTATCTCCACCGACAGACCGGATAGGTTCTCACGTGCGGTACCGCTTTGTTTACGGTCAGATCCGACCTTCACGCGCTCGCGCCAATCCTCTGGGATAGGATCAACGCCGCATTGGCCGAGTAGTTTTCGGAAATAGACTTCCGATTCTAACTCGTCGATATTTTTTACAGCGGCGACAAGCTCTTCATATTTGACCATTGCATTAACGGTTCCCATCCAGGCAACAGCGTTATGCATATAGAGGTCGAGCAGCGACGGCACTTTTTGATAAATACCGAAAATCATCAGGTTGAGGAGTTCTTCAACCGAGATACGTCCACCTTTTACGTGTTCGATATTACCGGTGAATTCATCTGACAGGAAGAACCGCGCACGCGCCAAGACCCAACTATGTGGGTCGCGGTAAAGGACAATCTTGCGGACACCCGTCAGTTCCATCGCGGAGGCATCGGAGAACAGCAAGTGCCCCCAACTCAAATTACATTTTTCCTTGTCGAAAGCGCCCAAGTGCTCTTGTAGGTTTGGGTACTGAATAAACTGCGCGTCATATTGCTGTTCGACCGGCACAAACATACGCACGATATTACGTAATAAGTGAGTTCCACTTTTAGGGACCGAATTTACAAATAACGGCTGTTTTAACGGGGTTTGCTCGAACTTCCGGTTCTCCTCGTTGAGGGTATCGGGCTTCATTAGGACTCGCGGCATTGTCGCACCTGTTCTTGTCTCGTTTGAGGATCATTTACCGAAAAATCTAATTCGGTCTTACCAAAATAGCAAAAGGCCCAGACATAAAAGGCCAGAAAAACAAAAGGGACGATGGCCAAACCATCGTCCCTTTCCGATTTTTATCGATTGCGCCTTAGAAGGCCGCTTTCAGATTGACGAACACGCGGCGTCCGACAAAGTCATATTGCGACTGGTAAGGCACAGAACCAACCGTCGGAGATTGACGACGGTTAATACCGTACTCGGAAATGCGTGGCGGTTCAGTGTCGAAGAGGTTCGCAACACCGACGATCAGTTTGATTTGATCATCGTTGAACGTCTTACCAATTGAAGCACTGTTATAGATTTTCCGCTCCGCATACACATCAACACAATATGGTGCGACATGCGACGTATCGGAAATACCGCAGCCATCCGGGCTACCGGTTGCGTTAGAGAAGTCTTCGAGATCGCTTGTTGATCCGAAGTAGTCAATTGACCAAAGCAATGACCAAGTGTCTTTCTCCCAGATGAAGTTCAGATCGCCAGTATATTTCGGCTCACCAGCTTCACCGTTGAGGTTCTCAGTCGTGCCTGCAAATAACGCGATGTTGTCTTCAAGCTGCCACGTCATTTGAGAAATGATCTGGATATCACCCCAGTTCTTCGGAAGTTCCTGATCGATCCGAACGGTAACGTCCACACCGCGGTTTTTCTGACTGTTCACGTTGATGAAACTGTCACGAACCGTTGAAATGTTATTCACGTTACCCTGCGCACCACGTGAGAAGAGGCTACACAGTGGATCGGTTGGGAAGAAGTCGGAGGTCAAGCATCCAGCAATGATGTTACCCGCACCAAGCTGTGCGATCTCACCATTCACTTCGATGTCGAAGTAGTCACCACGAATACTGATCTGAGTTGTATCCGGAAGGATCGGATCCAAACGCAGGGTCGCACTCGCTGTTTTCGCTTTCGACGTTTCTGGTGCCAGAACACCTAGACCACCACCGGTGATGATCGTCGCACTGATACCGCCGCCTGGGTGGTTCGCTGGAACGCCCTGTGCCGCACAGTTATCAGCGAGCTGCTGTGAGATATCACCACTCGCGAGCAATGTTCCCCACTGGATACATGGGTCGATTGACCGCTGGCTAAGCGATGACGTCTGGTCTGCGAGGAACAATTCGAACAATGCCGGAGCACGGAACGACGTACCCATCGTACCACCAAATGTCAGCCAGTCAGTGACGACCCAGTTTGCACTTACCTTCCAGGTTTCATCTGTGCCAACTGTGCTCACATCTGTGTAACGACCAGCAGCGCCAACTTCGAATAGTTGGATGCCCGGCACATCACGGATCAGCGGAATGTTCAGCTCGCCGAAGAATTCGAGCGTTTCACTACTACCTGTCGTACGGCCGGCAGCACTGGTTGACCACGCGTTGTTAACGAATTCACCCGGATTTGCAGGATCAGGTGCGCGTGTGATTTCACCCGGAATATCGTCGATTTTATCACGACGCCAAGTTGCACCAAACGCAGCCCCCAAAGGACCAGCAGGAAGTTCGACGATGTTACCCGTCAGGATGCCTTCAAAGTAAAGCTGGGTGTAAACCGTTGAACCTTCTTCAGTACCAAACAGGTGCGCAGCGGCATCTGCAGGAATGTTACCGCGAAGGAACTCAGGATCCCACCAGTCAACCGTGACACAGTCTGTTCCACTGATTGGGGTGACATTGCCTTCACACCCTGCCGGGAAGTAACCGTAACCGATGGCATACTGATAATCGATCGCGTCCTGATAGACCTGATCATTGCGATATAGGCCTTTCGAACGGCTGTACTGGGAATAAACATCCCACGCCCATCCATCGAGGCCACCACCTTCGAATTCACCACGGAAACCACCGACACCGCGGTAATAGTCAACCCGCTGGGAGCTGTCAGCATGGTTTGTAACCGCTGTCGGGCTGGTCAGGTATGGACCTGTTGCCGCGTCAAATGGGTTCGGACCCGCACCGAAGAATTCAATCGATGACGGTGCTGATGTCAGACCGAATGTCCAGAACTGACGATAGCTGTTGATGTAGGTCTCACGACGGTTGAACAGGAATTCACCGTAAACCTCGACACCTTCCGAGAGCTGATAAGCGCCATCGAAATAAGCCGAGTAGCGAGTCGTTTCCGGGATAACCGTTGTTTCCGGCACGAACTGTGACTGTTCGTTGAAGATTGCTGATGATGCAGGGTCATAAGCAACCGGGAAGAAGCCATCCGGAACGCCAAGGTCAGACGCATCACGCGGAGCCGGCAGTCCCGGAATATAGTTCTGCAGGTTGTCGCCAGCATAATTATACTGGAACTGAGTGACCTGGAACAAACCACTATCCGGAATGTTTGAAGTCGGGTTTGTCGTGTAACCATAGAGATAGTCATAATAATGGACGTCATAAATCCAGATATGGCCCCATGGAACGTCGTCCGTACAACGGAAGTTGCCGGTCCGTGGATCGATTGGATCAATCCGGTTGCCGCCTGGCGCATCAAAGATCCGCTCCTCGCCGCATTCCAGATATTTACGATCGCCACGCGCAAGCTCTTTACGCTTGTAGTAGTCACCAGACAGAAGAATGTGGCCGCGATCAAAGGTCTTACCCCATGTGGCACTTGCGCGATATTCTTCGCCGCCTGAATCGAATGGCTGCGTTCCAAAGAAATCGAACTCGATGCCATCCGTATCCCGCTTGGTGATGATGTTCACAACACCAGCAACCGCGTCAGAACCGTAAATCGAAGACGCACCGTCTTTCAGAATTTCGATATTCGAAATGATTGAAGTCGGTAGAACGTTAAGGTCGAATGACGAAACCGCACCACGCGTACCCGCTGGGCCAGCACGACGGCCGTTCAATAGAACCAGCGTACGTTCAGCGCCGAGACCACGAAGTGAAATCGTAGCCGCACCGGCACCACCATTGGTAACGAAGTTAGAAGAAATCGCCGCCGTGGTCTGGGCCGAACCAGACGCAACCGATGACGACTGAATCAACGCCGCAGCGTCGATTGTCCCAGCCAGCGATCCGAGTTCAGGGTCGATAACCTGAATTGGGCCTGAGCTCGAAAATTCGTCTTTACGAATACGAGATCCCGTAACAACGACAACATCACGTTCGTCGCTGCTCTCTTCGCTTGCTTCGGGGATAGTTTCAACATCCTGCGCATAGACAGGAGTCGAAATCATTATCGCCCCCACAGAGGCCGTAGTCAGGAGACCAGGCAGACCCCTACGCATTACAGATTTGGACATATTGTGCTCCCTTGCATGATCCAAAGACCAGCGGGCGCGCGGACGGCCACAACCCCTCAGTTGTCACATGTCGGCCTTGCACCCCTGCCAGACTTGAAAGGAGCTTATCGCAGTAGCAGCAAAACTCACTAGTTTATGACATTTTTGTTAGTCTTAGACTTACATTCCAGACCGCCTGTTGCAGCAAGGGCACAGGATGAACTGCCTTTCCATCGCGGCGGAAGGTTTGAAAATAGCGATCAAACGATTTCAAAGAGTACAAAAAGCGAATTCCAGCAAATTCACCATAGATCCGAATCTGTATTGCCGCTCGGATGCATAGAAATAGTTGCGTTAAACGAATCGATTCCTGGTCAATAAAAAAGCCGCCCGAAGGCGGCTTTTCTAAACTCAATATTGATCGCGTTACGAAGAGTAGTATTCGACGACCAGATTCGGCTCCATCGTGCACGGATATGGCACTTCAGCGAATTCAGGCACGCGAAGATAAGTTACTGTCATCTTCTTGGGATCGACTTCGATATAATCCGGAATATCGCGCTCAGCGCTTTGAAGCGCTTCGAGAACCAGCGCCATATTCTTGGATTTCTCTTTAATTTCAACAACATCACCAGGCTTCAGACGAACTGAAGGGATGTTTGTTTTAACCCCATTCAAGAGAACATGGCCGTGATTTACGAACTGACGCGCAGCAAAAACCGTCGGGACGAATTTCGCGCGGTAGACGATCGCATCAAGGCGGCTCTCAAGGAGGCCAATGAGGTTTTCAGCGGTGTTACCCCGGCGGCGCACAGCTTCGTTATAGGTGCGCTCGAAATGCTTCTCGGAGATGCTGCCGTAATAGCCTTTGAGCTTTTGCTTAGCCATCAACTGCAGGCCGAAGTCTGACTTCTTGCCCTTGCGGCGCTGGCCGTGCATGCCAGGACCATAGTCACGCTTGTTGATAGGAGATTTGGGGCGACCCCAGACATTTTCGCCAACGCGGCGGTCAAGCTTATGCTTGGCGTTAATACGCTTAGACATTCTTCCTCACTCTCGACGCGGCCCGGCACCAAAGCCTATCCTTGATGCGATTAAAACGGCGGTCCACGCGTCTTCCCGTTTCAGAGCGCCCGGCTATAGCGGTGCGCCAATTCAGAGTCAAACCCAATTCAGAATCAAACCGCTCGCAATGAAAAACCCGCCAAATTGGCGGGTTCTCCATCAAACAAAATCGTTTTGAGCGTTATCAGGCCCGCTTGCGACCACGGCTTGAAAAACCAAGCCCAGCAAGACCGGCACCCATCAACCAAACGGCCGCCGGCAACGGAATATCGCTCACAGCCTCACCACCATAGAAAGTGATGTGCGAGAGGTCCGGTGTCTGCCCACCATTCGTCGTGATGTAACCCGCAATTTGCCAAAGGAATGATCCGACCAGCGGATCCATATCCCAATAGAACAACGCGAAGCTGTTGCTTGCTTTCAGAACGACATATTCAAGACCATAGCCAGATCCGGTCAGATCAAAATCAACAGAACCAGACGCGCCATTATTCACAAGCGTAAAGGCAGACGCATTCACTGCGCCATTGGTCGGCTTTTGGCCATTCGGTAAGCAATCGACGTCTGAAGCGGGATTACAGACATCAATCTTCGCAAGTTGCTCAACTGTTGTGTCGCCATTAAACGCGAAAATCTCATCCGAGATATCGTTGTTTTGGCCATTATTATTGCCATTGGCATTATCGTTACCTGAATAGGTCCCGATATAAACAAGACCAGCATGCGCAGGCACAATGGCAAACGCCATAATCGCCGCCGCAGCTGACGTAATTAGTTTCAACATGGTACATCCCCACAATTAAGCTATGGATTAAAAAGACATTCTTGTTGGCAATGCACAATAGGTGCCGATATCAATTTTAATTAAATTTTCTCTTTTGGACCATCCTACGTTGTGACTACGCTATATTTCACAACTAATTCGCGAGAATTAACTCTTTTTCCGAGATCTTATACTCGCCGAGGTCCGGCGATCGCATTTCGCGCAAATAATCGGTAACACTATCAGGGTACAGAGTATAGTTTCGCCCGCTAGCGTCAACATACCACGCGCCACAATTGGCTGACCAAACACGATTGCCCAATTCGCTTTGAAGGCGTTGGTCAAATTTCTCCATCGCTTCTTCGGATGGCTCAATAAGATGGCGCTCAGGATCGGAGATACCGCCCATGAGTTTGAGGATATAATTCACCTGCGCCTCGATCATCAGGATGACCGAGTTGTGCCCTAAACCGGAATTCGGCCCGAGCAAAAGAAAGAAGTTCGGAAACCCCGGTACCGCAATCGTGCGATGTGCCCTTACCCCCTCCTCCCAATAATCTTTGAGACTTGTTCCAGCGGGACCGATGACATCAATCGATTCCAGAATATCAAATGGCTTAAAGCCGGTTGCCAATATGATGACATCAACATCGCGCGCCTGGCCATCTTTCGTCCGAAGACCGGTTTTGGTCACCTGATCGATACCTTCGGTGATCAGATCAACATTTTCACGCTGGATCGCCGGCAGGTAATCATCGGAAATCAGAATACGCTTACACCCTATAGGGAAGTTTGGCGTCAGTTTTTTGCGCAAATCTGGATCCGGCACCTGCGCTGTCATATGGCGCGTGAATAATTTTTGCGACATGCGCTTAATGCGGCTATCGCGATTTTTGAACAGGTCGAAGCGCCATTCCGCCATCTTGAAATAATGACCGCGATAAAGCCGCGCAAGAAACGGCATCTTTCTAAAGAGCGCCTGCAACCATCCCGGATAGGCATAGCTATTGCGCGCCATGACCCAGTTTGCAGTTCGCTGATAGACATCAAGATGCGCGACCTGTGGCACAATTTCCGGTACAACCTGCACGGCGCTCGCCGCGGACCCAATAATCGCAACCCGCTTGCCGGTTAAATCCACATCGTCGCGCCATTGCGCCGTATGAAAAACCGGTCCGTCAAAATCGTTTAACCCTTCGATGTCAGGAAAGCTTGGCTTGTGAAGACCGCCAAGCCCGCTGATGACAAAATCAGCAATAACCGTTTCGCCATCCGCGAATTCGACATGCCAGACTGCGCCGTCATGGCGCGCTGCTTTTACGGTTTTTCCAAATTCTATTGATCTGTACAGATCATATTTTCGGGCGCAATGGCGAAGATACGCCAATATTTCCGGCCCCGGTGAGTAGCGCTTTGACCAGTTCGGATTAGCTTCGAACGAAAAGGAATAAAGATGGGACGGCACATCACACGCTACGCCGGGATAGGTATTTTCGCGCCATGTACCGCCAACGTCTTCGGCTTTTTCATAGATCGTGAAATTATCGAAGCCTTCCTGACGCAACCTGATTGCCATTCCCATACCGGCGAAACCAGCACCAAGAATGGCAATGCGCGGCCCCCGGCCCGATCGGATTACCGTCGGCTCTATCGGTTGCTTATGGTCATCAGGCATTCCTCGACCTCGTTTTTATTGTGACAGTCTGCGGGTCACTTACACTCATGAGTTTACTCAGGTTTATTCCCGAGCGGCAAGCGCGCCCCACAGCCAGCGCGAAAGTGGCCTCAGGATCGGATCGAGAACGGCGTGAATTCTGTTTCCCGATCATAGACATCCACGCCTTCCGCACGTTTGAGCGCGCCCACAACACGATAGGTCACCGGCGTCAGCAAGGCTTCCCACAAAACTTTCAGTACATAATTGGTGGCCATCACCGTGAGAATTAGCTCAACGGACCAAACCCCGGCGAAGGCCAACGGATAGAACAACAAAGTATCGATGCCTTGGCCGACAATGGTTGATCCGATTGTTCGTTGCCAAAGCGACTTGCCGCCAGATGCAACCTTCATTCGCGCCATCACGAATGCATTGGACATCTCACCGGCCCATATAGCGACGATTGACGCAAAAACGATTCTCGGTGCTTGTCCGAAATTCAGCGCAAAAGCGTCCTGTTTTGAAATGCCGCCCAAATCCTGATTCCAACCATCGGCTGGCGGCATTGCCGTGATAAATGCTGCCATGCCCGCTGCAAAAGCTGCCGCGATGAAACCGGCCCAGATAACGCGCCGCGCCCGCGCGTAACCATAAACTTCCGTTAAAACATCGCCGAGCACATATGAAAGCGGGAAGAACAAAACCCCCGCCCCGAAGGTAAACCCGGCAATTGTCGAAACCTTGCCTGCGCCTATGATATTCGCACACACGATAATGACGCATGTGGCAGCCATCGCGAAATCATAATATTTGAAGCGATGCTGGCTCAGGCTTTCTGCCTTTTCAATGCGCTCAATATCCACCCGTTGATCCATATCCCGCCCGTCCACTCAATCCGTGAACGCCCCTTTTTTTCAGTCCTGCTTGCGCTTTGTCACCAGCGCTTTGATGACGCCGCGGAGCGAGCGAACCTCACCCTCGGTTAGACCGGCCCGTTGAAACGCCGCTTTTAGCTTATTTTGCCGATTAACCCGTTTGTCCTCCGGATAGAAATATCGCGCCTCATCAAGTTCTTTTACGAGATGCGCAAAAAATCGTTCGAAGTTTTCTTTGGCCGCTGGAATCATTTCCGGCTCTGGCGCTGCGAACGTTTCATTGTCGTCGGCGATTGCCCATTCATAAGCAATTAACAGTGCTGCCTGCCCCAGATTGAGGGAAGCAAAAGCAGGGTTCACAGGAATGGAGACGATAGCGTCCGCATGCATTACATCTTTCGTAGAAAGGCCCGAGCGCTCCCCGCCGAAAAGAACAGCACATTTTTCCCCACCTGCAATCCGCTTTTTCAGCGCTGTAGCCGCTTCAGTTGGGGTCAAGACCGGTAATAATACCTCTCGCGGACGTGCCGTGGTCGCGATCACATATTGGCAATCGGCGATCGCATCGACAGTCGAATCAAAAACTCTGGTTTGATCGATCACGATCGTTGCCCCGGCGGCCATCGCCCCAGCCTTCTCATTCGGCCAGCCGTCGCGGGGATTGACCAAACGCAGGCCGGATAAACCGAAATTGAGCATCGCACGGGCGCAAGCCCCTATATTTTCTCCCATTTGCGGCTCGACGAGCACAAAAATTGGCGCAGCGCCAAGGGTTCCGCGGCCATCGCGACGGGGAATTCGGCCAGTCGCCGATGGTTTATCAGTCGTCTTGTCTGTCATTGCCTCTTGGCTTGCCTCACTCAAAAATTGGCTATTCGTAAAGGTATTGGGCGCGCCCCCCTTCCACGAGGCGGCACCCAATGCTAAGAGCGCCACGCCCACCTTAAACAGAAATTATCAATACGCGCATTTTTAGCGCATTCATTACGTCCGGTAGGAAATTCCATGCAGAAAATCAAAGTTGAAAATCCAGTCGTTGAAATGGACGGGGACGAGATGACCCGCATCATCTGGCAGATGATCAAGGATAAGCTGATTTATCCTTATCTGGATGTGGATTTAAAATATTTCGATCTCGGTATGGAAAGCCGGGACGCCACTGATGACCAGATCACCATCGACGCGGCTGAAGCGACCAAGAAATACGGCGTTGCTGTTAAATGCGCGACCATCACACCTGATGAAGCGCGGGTCGAAGAATTCGGCCTCAAGAAAATGTGGCGCTCGCCGAACGGCACGATCCGTAACATTCTCGGCGGCGTTGTTTTCCGCGAGCCAATCATCATCCGCAATGTTCCTCGCCTTGTGCCGGGCTGGACCCAGCCGGTCATCATCGGCCGTCACGCTTTCGGCGATCAGTATCGCGCCACCGACATGCTCTTCCCGAGCGAAGGCAAGCTTTCACTGAAATGGGAAGGCAAAAACGGCGAAGTCATCGAACATGAAGTATTCGACGCGCCAAGCGCCGGTATCTATATGGGCATGTATAATCTTGATGCTTCAATTCAGGATTTTGCCCGTGCGTGCTTTAACTACGCCCTTCAGCGCAAATATCCGCTTTACCTCTCAACGAAGAACACCATCATGAAGAAATATGATGGCCGCTTTAAAGACATCTTCGCTGAGATGTACGAATCAGAATTCAAAGCGAAATTCGACGAACATAATCTCGTTTACGAACACCGCCTCATCGACGACATGGTCGCGGCCTGCATGAAATGGTCTGGCGGTTATGTCTGGGCTTGTAAGAACTATGACGGCGACGTTCAGTCAGACACAGTTGCGCAGGGCTTTGGTTCACTCGGCCTGATGACGTCAGTTCTCATGTCGCCAGATGGCAAGACGGTCGAAGCGGAAGCGGCGCATGGTACTGTTACTCGTCACTATCGCGCCCACCAGCGCGGCGAAGAAACCTCGACGAACTCGATCGCGTCGATCTTTGCCTGGACCCGTGGCCTTGCCCATCGCGGCAAACTTGATGGCAATCAGGACCTGATCAAATTCGCGACGACCCTCGAAGAAACCGTCATTAAAACAGTTGAAGCTGGATACATGACCAAAGACCTCGCGCTCTTGATCGGTGCGGAGCAAAAATGGCTCACAACCACTGGCTTCCTTGAAAAAGTCGACGAAAATTTCCGCAAGGCGATGGCCAACTAAACGGAAATTATTCAACTATTTCACTGAGTTTCGGGAGGGTTCGCCCTCCCGAAATGCTATCTGGACCGGGCATTTTGGGGCGATTGCCCTCATCCCCCCGCAATTACCCTGCATCTCACCGCAAAAATCTCGCATTTCAATTGGTTGCATGGCAGCATGACCCTAACTCTGGGGTCTGTGTATAGTATCTCGACTGGAGAACCGGAATGTACCGATGTGCGCTCTTGATTGGATTAGTTTTTTTGGCCCTGCCCGTGGCGGCCCAAGAACGCAGCTTTGACCTCGAAAAATTTGAGCGGATTGATGTCTCCGCCGGGCTTTCGCTAGACGCGACCGTCGGCGGCCCACAATCGGTCATTGTCCATTCTACGGATGGCGATTACAGCGATCTTTATATTAGCGTCAAAAACCGCACCTTGATCGTATCACGGGAATTCAATCGCCTGCGTTGGCATCAGAAAAAAGCCGACTTCCACATCGTCGTCACAGCGCCCAAAATCACCGGCATCGAAGCCTCGTCCGGGTCCAATTCCACGATCAAGAAAGTCGATGCACCAGCGTTTTACGCCGATCTATCGAGCGGCTCTCGGGTGTTGATTGATGGGCGCAGCGACGAATGCACAATCGACATTTCCAGTGGCGCTAATTTGGCAGCACACGAATTAAAATGTAACGACGCAAATATTGACGTCTCCAGCGGCGGACATGGAGAGATTTCCGTAAAGAAATCGCTCGTCGCCGATGCATCAAGCGGCGGTCACGTATCTGTCTACGGATCACCGGAGCGCGTATTCATCGACAAATCATCGGGCGGTCAAATTAAAATTCGCCCCGCTTCACAAGCAAACCGAGACTAACCTTTCTGACCAGGGGAGCCATATGAAGAAAGCAGTTTTATCCGCAGCCGGTGCAATGTCAGCAATAGCGCTGGCAACGACCACAGCTTCAGCCGAAACCGAAACCTATAGTTTCGCAGGGTTTTCAAAACTCGATGTCTCAGCTGGCGTTAATGTCGATGTCCGCGTCGGCGAGGACTATTCAGTCAGCGCCGAAGGCAATCAGAAAGCAATTGATAGTTTGCGATTTGAGCTTGATGACGACACACTCGAAATTGGCCGCAAGCGTGGATCATTATTTTCTGGTCGGCACGGCAAAGTGACTGTCTATGTTGAATTACCGCGTCTCGAAGAAGTGGATGTTTCGAGCGGCTCATCCCTCGAAGCAGAAAATATCGATGCGGCCGAATTCGAAGCGTCGGTTTCAAGCGGTGCGCGGGCTGAACTACACGGAAAATGCGTCGACCTAGACGCCGATGGCAGTAGCGGCGCTTCGCTCGACGCAGACGATTTCAAATGTGAACATGCGAAAGCGGATGTTTCCTCAGGAGCAAATTTGCGCATTTTCGCCGCCAAACGCATCGATGCTGATGCCTCAAGCGGCGGCAACATCACTGTGTACGGCAACCCGAAACAGACCCGCATCGACAAATCATCAGGCGGAAATATTTCGATCCGCGATTAACCGGCGATAGCCTGTTCAATAGACTTGATGGCCTCGGCCGCATTCGCGCCGTCGGGGCCACCAGCCTGCGCCATGTCTGGGCGACCGCCGCCACCTTTACCGCCAATAGACGAGGCCCCTGCCCGCACAAGGTCTACGGCCGATAGCCGGTCCTTCAAATCATCTGTTACGCCCACTGCCAGCGCCGCTTTTCCATCATTCACGCTGATAAATGCCGCAACACCGGATTCGAGTTGTTTTTTCGCCTGATCGACCAAACCGCGCAGGTCTTTTGCCGCAACGCCGTCAAGCACCTTGCCGATAAATTTGATACCTGCAATCTCGGTAATCTGATCTCCGCCTGATGCATTGCCGCCGCCAAGGGCAAGTTGCTTTTTCGCTTCAGCCAGTTCGCGCTCTAGCTTTTTGCGCTCACTGACCAACGCACCCACACGCTGCGGCAGGTCATCAATTGAGGTTTTCAAAAGATCCGACGCAGTTCGCGCGAGCTTCGCCTGATTTTCAAGATATAGGCGCGCTGCCTCACCGGTCACAGCTTCTATCCGGCGCACGCCAGCGGAAACGGCGCTCTCGCCGATAATTTTGAACAAGGCAATATCGCCCAAATTCCGTACATGCGTCCCGCCGCAAAGCTCGACCGAATAGGGTTTATTGTCGCCATCCAACGAAACACCCATTGTCAGTACACGGACATCGTCTTCATATTTTTCGCCGAAAAGCGCTATAGCACCCGATTCAACCGCATCGTCATAGGACATGATCCGGGTATCGACTTTGGTATTTTGCCGGATGACTTCGTTGACCCTACGTTCAACCTCGGCGATCTCATCTTCAGAAATCGCTTTTGGATTCGTAATGTCAAAACGCATCCGGTCATCGGCGACGAGCGAACCTTTTTGGGATACATGATCGCCCAAAACTTCCCGCAGTGCCGCATGCACCAAATGCGTGACGGAATGGTTTGACCTGATACGGTTACGGCGCGCAACATCAATCGACAATGTCACTACGTCACCGACCTTCACAACACCGCGTTCAATCTTGCCGATATGTCCGTGTAGCGCGCCAACGCGCTTCTTCGTGTCATTCACAACGATATGGACACCATCTTCTGTGGTGATCTCGCCGCTATCGCCAATCTGACCACCCGATTCGGCATAGAACGGCGTTTGGTTGACAACGATCTCGACCGTATCCCCGGCACTAGCGTTGGCGACCGGCTTTCCATCACGAATGATCGCCTGAATGACGCCCTCGGCTGTATCGTGCATATAGCCCAAAAATTCCGTCGCCCCATGCTCCGTGCGCAAATCAAACCAGACCGATTCGTCTGTTGCATCGCCAGAGCCCGCCCACGCCGCTCTCGCAGCTTCGCGCTGGGCGCGCATTGCCGCGTCAAAACCTTCGACATCAACTTCGCGCCCTTGGCGGCGAAGCGCATCCTGGGTCAGGTCCAGCGGAAAACCATATGTGTCATAGAGCTTGAACGCCGCCTCACCCGGTAATGGTGCATTGTCCTTGAGGTTTGACGTTTCCTCGTCGAGCAATTTCAAACCGCGTTCCAAAAGGCTTTTGAACTTCTCTTCCTCGGACCGGAGCGTCTCGATAATCAAATTCTCTGCGCGCACCAATTCGGGGAAGGCCCCGCCCATTTCTTCGACCAGCACCGGTGCCAAACGACACATCAACGGGTCGCGCGCACCTAGGCCATGCGCGTAACGCATCGCGCGTCGCATGATCCGACGCAAGACATATCCGCGCCCTTCGTTTGATGGGGCGACGCCATCAGCGATGAGAAAACTTGTCGAGCGAAGATGGTCGGCAATAACTCTGTGCGCTGGCGTATCGTCACCGGTTGCGGGACGGCCGGTTAAATCAACCGATGCCGAAATAAGCTTTTTAAAGAGATCGATATCGTAATTGTCGTGAACGCCCTGAAGAACGGCGGCAATTCGCTCTAGCCCCATTCCAGTATCGATCGACGGCTTGGGAAGCGGCGTTTCTTTTCCGCCCGGTGCCCGGTCAAATTGCATGAAGACGAGATTCCATATCTCGATAAACCGGTCTCCATCTTCATCCGGCGATCCTGGCGGTCCGCCCGGTATGTGATCACCATGATCATAAAAGATTTCGGAACACGGCCCGCACGGCCCCGTATCACCCATCGCCCAATAATTATCGTTAGTCGCAATGCGAATGATCCGCTCTTCCGGCAGACCCGCAATCTTGCGCCAAAGGTCGAAGGCTTCGTCATCGGTGTGATAGACAGTTACGGTCAATTTATCCGCAGGCAGACCAAATTCTTTGTGAACCAAAGTCCAGGCCGATTCGATTGCTTGTTCTTTGAAATAATCACCAAAGGAAAAATTGCCCAACATCTCAAAGAAGGTGTGGTGCCGCGCGGTATAACCCACATTATCGAGATCGTTATGCTTGCCGCCAGCACGGACGCATTTTTGCGACGATGCGGCCCGAACATAATCGCGTTTTTCCGCGCCCGTGAAAATATTCTTGAATGGAACCATGCCCGCATTGACAAAAAGCAAGGTCGGGTCGTTTTGCGGCACGAGCGGTGCCGATGGCACAACAAAATGATCGCGCTCTTCAAAGAAGCTTAAAAATTGCGACCGAATATCTTTTAACGACGTCATGCGGAATGGGCCTGCGTTACTGAGTTCAAAAAACCGCGCCGCCATACCGGCTAACGCGGTTCATCGTCATAAGGCTATCGAAGCCAGACGTCTAGGCAATTGGCAGGACGGGCCAAGAAAGGCCATCGCACAGCATCCCTAATCAGGTCGTGCAGAAGAAATTGAGCTTATTGCCGTCCAGATCACGGAAATAACCGGCATAAAAATTCTCGCCGCGTGGCCCCGCTGCCCCTTCATCTGCGGCCCCAAGCGCGATTGCCTTTTTGTAGAGCCGGTCCACGGTTTCGGGCTTGTCACAGGCAATCGCCGACATTGACCCATTCCCGACGGTTGCCGGTTTGCCGTCATAAGGCCGGCAAACCGCTAACGCCGCCTGATTAGGATCGACACCCCACGCCACGAAATTATCGCCTTCGAGGATGCGCTTCGCCCCCATCTCCCCGAGCAAGGAGTCGTAAAACGATATCGATTTTTCAAAATCATTCGTTCCGAGCATTACGTAACCAATCATGACACCCTCCGTGTAAAATGGTGGCGGCAACCCCGATGGCCGAGTTTACCGCCTACCCCACATAACCATTCACCAAAGCGTCATGCGCCCGACCCCAAAGGGCAGGAACCGACGTTACGCTTCGGCCGCAACATCGTCGTCGGAATCGCCGCCCGATTCGCCGGTCAGCATTTCCTCAGCCACGAGGCCCGCATTCTGGCGGATAGCCGCTTCGATCTCAGCGGCAATCGCCGGATTATCGCGCAAGAACTGTTTCGCATTCTCGCGACCTTGGCCGACACGCTCTGAGTTATAAGAGAACCAGGAGCCGGACTTTTCAACCACATCGGCCTTCACGCCGAGGTCGATCAACTCGCCCATTTTCGAGATCCCTTCGCCATACATGATGTCGAACTCGACCTGTTTAAACGGCGGTGCAACCTTGTTTTTGACGACCTTCACGCGGGTCTGGTTACCGACAACCTCATCGCGATTTTTAATCGCGCCAATCCGGCGAATATCAAGACGAACCGAAGAATAGAATTTCAACGCATTCCCGCCCGTGGTTGTCTCTGGCGAGCCAAACATCACGCCGATTTTCATCCGGATCTGGTTGATAAAGATCACCAGCGTATTTGACTTTGAAATTGATCCCGTAAGCTTTCTCAGGGCTTGGCTCATCAGACGCGCCTGAAGGCCCGGCAGCGAGTCGCCCATATCGCCTTCAAGTTCAGCCCGCGGCGTCAACGCAGCAACCGAGTCGATCACCAAAACATCAACAGCCCCTGAGCGAACCAACGTGTCCGCGATTTCAAGCGCCTGCTCGCCTGTATCTGGCTGCGACACCAATAGCTCGTCGAGATTAACGCCGAGCTTTTGCGCATACACCGGGTCTAGCGCGTGTTCCGCATCAACAAATGCTGCGGTGCCGCCTTTTCGCTGCGCCTCTGCAGCGACATGCAAAGCCAGCGTCGTCTTACCGGAGCTCTCCGGCCCGTAAACTTCGATAATGCGGCCCTTTGGCAATCCGCCGATACCGAGCGCGATATCGAGCCCGATTGAGCCGGTTGAGATTGATTCAATATCAACCACTTCGCGATCACCAAGACGCATCAGCGAACCTTTACCGAATGCCTTGTCGATCTGCGAGATCGCCGATTCCAGCGCTTTTGATTTATCCACTTTGCCCGTCTCCACCACTCGTAATCCGCTCTTGCTCACCGCCGCCTCCGTTGCATTACAGGACCGCGCCCTGTCAATGTGAGATTCTTTGTACGCTATTTGTTCTCATATTTCAACAGTCGTCAATCTATTGAAATTCAATATTTTTCCAAAAATGTTCCGAATATGTTCGCACCCGCCCTTATTCGGGCTAACCATAATTCGCGCGAACAATTGGCCTCACCTTATGCCCGATTCGCGAAGCATAATACCGGGCGCATATGACAGGGATCAGAGGCTCGCCAAGGTCGGGGCTTCGCTCCAACCGCCGCCCAGTGCCACAAACAAGTCAATCGCCGCTGAGAGCCGGTCAAGACGCCCCTGATACAAGCTATCGGCAGCGTTGAATGCGGTGCTTTGCGCATTCAAGAGGCTGGTGAGATCGTCAGCCCCGGTCTTGTAGCGAAGCTCAGCCAATTGGAGCGATTCATCTGACGCAGACTGCGCAATGAAGAGCTCGGCTTCGCGCTTTTCGGCGGTTGAGAGAGCGCTCAAACTGACATCGACGTCACGCAATGCGTTTAACGTCGCTTGCTGGTATTGTGCGAGTTGCTGGTCAGCGCGGGCTCTCGCGCTTTCAAGCTGACCTTCCAACCGGCCACCGCTGAAGATTGGTGCCGACAATGACCCCGCCAATGTGCCCAGAACGCTGGTGCCTCCGGTAAGGCCCGCATTAACGCCCGCGCTCAGGTCGATTGACGGAAAGAACGCGGCGCGTGCCGCCGCAATATCGGCGTCAGCAGCCCGCAATGCCGCCTCCGCTCCCAAAAGATCAGGCCGCCGCAAAAGAAGGTCGGATGGCAAGCCCGGATCAATATCGGGCGGGACCATATCCATCAGTGCCCCATCGGGAGCTGAGAAGTCCTGCGATGCCTGGCCAAGCAGAATAGCCAATGCTGTTTCTGTACTGACAAGCTGCTGTTCAATCTGCGGTAGGCGCGCTCGCGCATTTGCGATGGCGGCTTCCTGGCTTTTAAGGTCAAAGCGGGAAACGCTGCCCGCTTCATAGCGCGCCTTTACGATCTCGTATATTCGCTCCGAGATATCAAGATTTGACTGCGCGACTTCGAGCCGTTGCCGTAGCGCCAGCACGGAAAAGTAATTGAAGGCAACATCGGATGAGATCGTTAATTCCAATGCACGCTGATTATAATATTGCGCTTCGTAGCTAGATGCGGCGGCGCTCCGGTTCGCGCTATTCTGACCGAATAGATCGAGCTGATAGGATGCCGTACCGCGTGCCGAACCAGAGACATCGTCAAACCCGTTATCTGAATTGGAATTTGCCGACGCGCCTGCACTCAATTGAGGATATAAAGACGCATTGGCAATGCGTAGGGATGCACGCGAGGCGCGCAGCGCCGCGAGCCCTGCCTCGACATTTTTGTTCGCGTGAAGGGCTTGTTCGATCAATGCCGACAGCGTTGGATCGCCAAAATGTTCCCACCACACCTGATCGAGCGCGGCCGCATTCATGGTATCGTCTGCGTAAACGAACGCATCCGGTACAGGACCAGTCGCGCCATCACGGTTTGGCAAGGAGGTGCAGGCCGTCAAGACCAAGCAAGTGGAAACGAGAAACAGTTTTTTCATTATCCTACTCCGATGCCAACGCAATAACAGGGTCAAGGCGCGCAGCCTTGCGGGCGGGCATGAAACCGAAAATCAGGCCAATTGCCAGCGCAGAACTGAAAGCCAAAATCGCTGGTGTCGGTGTAATCGCAATCGACATACCGCTTGCGCCCAGCGCAATCGATACGCCCAGACCGATCAACACCCCTAACAGGCCACCTAAACCGCCCACGACCAGCGCTTCGGTGTTAAACTGCATCATGATATCTGAGCGCCGTGCGCCTGTTGCCATCCGTACACCGATTTCCCGGGTGCGTTCGCTTACGCTGACGAGCATGATATTCATCACGCCTATGCCGCCAACGATTAACGAGATCGCTGCAACCGAGCCCAGCAACATGGAAAAAGCGTTTTGTGTCTCCCGAACCGATTCAAGAATGGATGCGGTGTTCCGCAAATTGAAATCGAGCACACCTCCATGCCGGGTCAATAAAAGCGCCTCGGCCGCCGCCTCGGTCTCACCGATCTTTTTTGCGTCCTCGACCGCGATGGTGATTGAATTCAAATAATTTCGCCCGAATATCCGCATCATCCCGGTACTGAGGGGAACAAGGGCTATGTCATCCATATCCTGCCCCCATGCGGTCGCGCCCTTAGCGGCCAGAACGCCGCCGACCTCAAATGGTGTCGAACCGATGAATAAATACTGTCCGACTGCCGATGCCTGATCGCCGAACAGGCTTTCGGCGACCGTCGCACCTAAAACGACCACAGCAGCACGACGAGTTTCGTCTTCTTCGGAATAAAAAGTGCCATGCGCCATCGGCCAATTTTTGGCGACCACCCAATCGGGAGTCGCGCCTTCGACCGTGGTTTGATAATCAACCTCACCGGCGCGCAGGGTTTCACGACTGGTTCGGCCGGGCACCGCCGCGATAACATTATCCAGCTCTTCGAGATATTCGGCATCTTCAACCGTCAATGTCGCAATCGCGTTTCCGCGCATTCGTGTTCCCGGCGCGCCGGGCCGCACAAATAGAAGGTTTGCACCCATCGTTTCGATACTGGAAACGACCTGTTTCTGGCTCCCCTCACCGATCGCCAACATCGCCACAACCGCCGACACACCAATGACAACCCCGAGCAAGGTCAGGGAGGTACGGAACAAATTTGCGTGCAAAGACCGGAAGGCCATTTTGACCGCTTCCAGAAACTGCATCCAAAGTGAATTTTCGCCGCTTACGCGCTCATAGGGCGCGCGTTCCTCGGCTGATGTCGTCGCGCCCGAATCCGAAACAATACGTCCATCTTTGATTTCGACGACGCGCTTCGCGCGCTTTGCGACTGATTGGTCATGAGTGATCAAAATTATTGTCCGGCCAGCGGCATGCATATCCTCAAGCAAGCGCAACAGCTCCTCGCTCGATCCGGAATCAAGCGCGCCGGTTGGCTCGTCCGCGAGAATAATTTCGGCGTCATTCATCAGTGCACGAGCCACAGCAACCCTTTGTTGCTGGCCGCCAGACAATTCATTCGGCTTGTGGTGTCCGCGATCACCGATCCCTAACTTATCGAGAAGGTCCAATGCTCGCGATTGCCGCGCCGTACGGTCAAGCCCCGCATAGATGGCCGGAATTTCGACATTCTCGGCCGCAGAGGCCGTTGCCAAAAGATTGTAGCGCTGAAAGACAAAACCAAATGTTTCGCGGCGCAAGCCAGCAAGCTGGTCGGGACTGAGGTTAGACACATCCGTACCGCGCACATGGTAGGCCCCGCTTGTGGGCCGATCCAAACAGCCAAGAATATTCATCAAGGTTGATTTGCCCGACCCGGATTGGCCAACAATCGCAACAAATTCACCCGCATTTACCGTTAGATTGACGCCGTCTAGTGCACGCACCTCGGCTGCACCGCTTCCATAGACGCGGGTCACGTTTTCAAGAGTGATCAAAGCTGACATTGTATCGTTCCGATCTTGAGAGCGATTAACGCGGGCCACGCCGGCCCATGCCTGGCGGGCGATTTGCGCGGTTGCCATTACCGCGGTTTTGCGGACGGGCAGTTTGCGCCTCGCCGATCACAAGCTCGTCACCCACTTCAAGGCCGTACAAAATTTCTGCTTGTGTGCGGTTTTTGATACCAACCAACACAGGCTGCGGCACTGGTTTTCCGTCACGCATAACGAGCACCATTTTTCGCTCCGCATCCGGATTTTCCTGCATGATCGCACGCATGGCTTCGCGGTTTGGATTTCTTGGGCGGTCTCTTTGAGCCTTATTTGCATCCGTCCCATTGGGCTCTTGCGCATTTGCCGCCATCAGGCCGCGACGGCCTTCCCGTTCCCGGCTACCTGACGGGCGTTGTGGCCGTTGACGACCATCCCGCAGGGCGGCGACCGGCGCTAATATTGCGTCATCTGCCTTGCCGGAAACAAAAAAGACTTGCGCCGTCATTTCGGGCTTTAAAATTTCATCATGGTTTTCGACATCAAGGAGAACTTTGTAGAGCACGACGTCATTCAACACTTCAGGTTGTGGCAAGACCTGACGCACAGTGCTTTCCCATTTTTCATCGCCGCCGAGAGTCGTGAAATAGGCTTCCTGATCCTTTTTCACGCGCAGAACATCTGCTTCAGAAACTTCGGCTTCGACAGTCATGACCGTTAGGTCGGCAATCCGCAAAATGGTTGGTGTGGTCTGGTTCGCATTGAGCGTTTGCCCCTCGACCGCAGTCTGGGAAACAACTGTACCGGAGATCGGCGCATATATTTTCGTAAATTCCAGCGTTGCCAGATCAGCTTCCAGCGTCGAATTTTGCCGCTCTATTTGCGCTTCTAACTGTGTGAGCCGCGCTTGTGCCACTTTCCGGTCCGCAATCGCCGCCTGATATTCAGCCTGCGAGATTGCATCCGCCGCATAAAGCATCTCGGCACGGGCCGCATTCGCCCTGGCAAGCTCTAATGTGGCCTCCTGCTGGGCATAGCTGGCCCTGGTTTCCTTGAGTTGCGCTCGGTCTGCCTCAACTTTGGTGGCGGCAATGGTTTCATCGATTTGCGCAAGCAATTGTCCCTTTTCGACATAATCGCCGATCTCAGCATAAAATTGCTCTAGCTGGCCCGAGACCTGCGCGCCGACATCAACATAGTTTTTTGGCTGTACCTTTCCTGATGCGGAGATCGCCACCTCTAGGTCACCCTTGGTAACCGCAGCCGTCTGATAGCTCGGCTTGTCCCCTGCATTCCGAACGACAGCCACTCCGGCCAATATCACCACCGCAGCCACGACAATAATTGCGGTTTTTGGCCGGTTTCGAATGAGGTTGGGCACGCGCATGAAATTTCTCTTTTATTTTCCCGAGCAAAGACAGATGGTCGTTTCCCTGTCTAAACGGCGCAGGAACAAATTTCCGTCGAGGAAAACCATTGTTGTTTCATGATCATATCGCGGCTTATTTGCGGCGCGATTGTGGCAGCGGGCCGGCTGCATTTACCCAATATTCAACTTGGCTTGCCAAGCCTTGGATTTGTCACATAAGCGGGGTTAAAATCAGCAGCTCGAACGCGGGATTTTTTTGATTACCACTGGATCAGAACCCGTTATCGACTAAATGTGTTAGCGTATTGAGAGCCGTTCCCGACTGATTTTTTAATTCGCGAAAGAAACGTCATGAGCAGAATTCTTTTCCTACTCGTCGCTTTGATCGGTATAGCGTTGTCTATCCTCCTCTTTTTGCCGGGGCTGATCCCGGTTGCAGCGTTTAAAGACCGTATCGAAACCGCAGCGACGAATTCGGTCGGACGCGAAGTGACGATTGGCAACGACCTTTCTTTCCGAATTTTTCCGCGTACAGCCTTTCACGTCAAAGATCTGACCATCGCAAATGAAGAGGGTTTCGATGCGCCCTATCTTCTTCGCGTCGAGGAGGCGGATATTGGCGTTAAACTGCTTCCGCTCTTATCTGAAAGTGTTGAAATCGACAGGTTTGTTTTAACGCGTCCCGACATTAAACTCGCCCGAAAGCAAAATGGCGAAATTAACTGGGCCATTGGCGCGGAACAAACCGCAGAGCAATCTGATGCGCCCGCTACTGCCGAGAATGGCAACACGCTGCGCGAACTTAAACTTGGTGACGTACGTATCGTCGAAGGCTCGGCTATTTTTAACGATGACGCCGCAAATCAGAAATACAGCGCCGAGGATATCAACCTAACGATTGTTCTCAATAGCCTCAAAGAACCACTCGAAGCGCGTGGCAATCTTGTCTTTCAGGATACGCCGTCCACGATCGATATGGTCCTGACCAGCCTTGCGGATCTCATGGCAGAAGAGCCGGGAAATCTTAAACTCAATCTCACCATCGGCGATGCTACGGCTGGTGCCGACCTGACCATCGCAACGAAAAACGGCATCGAATATTCTGGTCCTGCCACGATCGATGCCCCTGACCTGCCTGCGCTCGCCGCGCTGATGGGGACCGAACTCGCCGATGCCCCCGGCTTTGATAAGCTCGCGGTTAAAGGCAATATCGACGGCACTGCGAATGCAGTCCGGTTGGGCGATGCAACGATTAATTTTGATGACATCACTGCCAATGGTGCAATGACGCTTGATTGGTCCGGCCCGCGTCCCAAAGCTGATGGGGTGCTTTCGACGGAAACACTGGACCTCCGCCCCTATATGCCGCCGCCCGCAACCAGCGCCGAAGGCTTCCCGGAATGGTCCGACGCAAAGATGGACTTTTCCAGCCTTCGCAACATGGATGCGGTTTTCGATATCACCACGAATGCAATCTATGTGAACAATCTCGTGATGGGCGAAAGCCGGATCAAGCTGATGGTCGACGCTGGACGCATGACCGCCGAGATCCCAGAACTCTCTATGTATGGCGGTCAAGGCTCAGGCCGGTTTGTTCTCAATGCACGCAGCACAACGCCATCCTTTGCGGGCAATTTCGACATGAACGCGGTCAAGGCGCAACCATTGTCCAAAGACCTCCTCAGACACGACAACCTGCTTGGGCTGGGTTCGTTCAAATTTAACTTCAATGCCACGGGCGCAAGTCAGGCCGCGATCATGAACAGTATCGACGGATCTGGCGGATTTGATCTTGCGAATGGCGCGCTTAAGGGCGTGAATATTGCGGGGCTTGTCCGGGCTGTCGGCGAGTTTCAGGAAGGCTTTAACCCCGCGGCGTTACAGCGCGCGGTCACACAGGCCCGCGGCCCTTCTCAGCAAACGGACTTTTCAGAATTCCTGTCAGATTTTTCAATCACGGACGGGCTAGTCAATGCGCCGACAATTACGCTTAACGGTCCGCATCTCAACATGACCGGAAAAGGTACGATCAATCTTGCGCAACAAACGATTGATCTGCGGTTGGTACCAAAAGCAAATTCAAAACTGAATGGTGAAGGCGGCAGAACAATCTCGATCCCTGTCCGGGTTGGCGGCACATTTTCTAAACCGACCATTGGGGTTGATGCCGAAAGCCTCGCAAGAACGGGCATTCAAAAAGGGATTCAAGACCTTTTTAATCGCGGCAATAATGATGAAGCCAGCGAAGAAGGTGAAACGGAAGAATCAGATCCAGCAAAATCAATTATCGACGGATTATTCGGACGCCCTGCGGACAATGGCAGTTCCGATGACAATAGCAACACCGATGAAAGCGCCACTGCGCCCTCGACCGAAGAACAATTGATCAACGAAGGACTGAACGCGCTCTTTGGCAAACGCAAAAACACCGAGACCGAAGAGCAAGAAAGCGATCCGCAATAAAAAAGGCCGCCAAATATGGCGGCCTTTTCAGTGCTACACCTGAACATTTCATTCATGCGCGGCGGGATCCGGGCAATTTGATCGTCGCATCAACATAAAAATCAAAATCAACGCGATTATTGGTGATCCGATTATAAATAGCGTGAAGGCAACTGCGCCGCCTGCGGCTGCAATGCCAAACAACGCACCAATCAATCCCAATACCATTCCGAAAACGGTCATAACCATTGCGACAATAATCGCCGCAAGGCCAGCATAGCCGGCAACAATGGACTCTGCGATCGTCAATCCTGAATCGCTAAATAAATATGCACCAACTGATAATGCTCCGCCTAAGAATAGAATTAGCAATACTGGAACATAAAACCATGCCGCGCTGGTACTGCGGGTCTCTCCATACTCATTTGATGGCATTTGCGCCCCCTTTATTTGAGCCAAATCTAGCTCGCCATGTCTGATTTTTTTACGCGAACTGATAAGCATAATGAAAAACCGCACAATCGGACACAAGCCGATCTGACGCGCGTTTACCGCGCCTCGTCGCATTCAATGGCTAATCTGCGGAGAATAATTGGTTGCGACTTGCGAAACCCTTTGCTACGCGGGCATCCCCGAAATAAGAGAGCACCTATGGCGACGCGACCGAAATCCGCGCAATCCCAACAACCGCGCGCATGGCAACGAATGTTATCCGGCCGGCGGCTTGATCTTCTTGATCCGTCACCGGTCGACATAGAGGTCGAGGACATCGCCCACGGTCTTGCCCGTGTTGCCCGCTGGAACGGTCAAACAACCGGTGATTTGCCATTTAATGTTGCGCAGCACTCTCTCATCGTGGAAACCTTCTGTGGCGAGCTAAAGCCTGATTGGCCCGTAAAATGGCGGCTTGCCGCACTTTTGCATGATGCCCCGGAATTTGTGATTGGCGACATGATTTCGCCGTTTAAGGCGCAATTGGGTGGTCATTACAAAACCATCGAAAGCCGGTTGATGCAGGCCATCCACCTCCGATTTGGACTGCCTCCACACCTGCCGCAAGCGGTCGAAAAGTTGATCAAGCGCGCTGATCGCGCCAGTGCCTATTTCGAAGCGGTTCAATTGGCCGGATTTGATGTCGATGAAGCTCGCAAGCTGTTTTCTGCGCCCAAAGGCGTCACACCGATCACAATCGAAGCAATGACCACTGTTAACGCACAAAAAGCCTATTTAAAGCGGTTCGAAACGCTCTCAGACGCATTAACGGCCTGAGAACTTTAATAACAATTGCGAGACCTCAAGCCAGCGTGACGGATCCGTCCTTCACAAACCGCTTAATATGCGCATATCTAGGGCTCACCGACGGGAAAACTCGGCGAAAACCAAGAAAGTAGCGCATTAACTCGATATGACGAAGATAATCATCAGCTCGCTCGAAGCCGCTGAACAGGCTTATAAGCTGCACCAACCAGGATATGTCATCTCTATCCTGGATTGTGATGATTGTGCGCCTGCATCATTTGCCGGTCTGGACGAAGCCCATCACATGAAACTCGATGGCAATGACGATGACGAAATCACATGGTGCCCAAAGATTATCGATTTTGCGAAGGATTGGGCTCAATCAGGCGAAGATGTCCTGATCCATTGCCATCGCGGCGTCGCCCGCTCGACCGCCATCGCCTATATTTTGATGTGCGTCCGCGACAGTAATGAATGCGAATGCAAAATTGCTGAACAGCTTCGCTCTATGGCACCCCATGCCGATCCGAATTTGCGTCTGGTATCCGAGGCCGACAGAATGCTCGGTCGCGATGACCGCATGGTTTGCGCGGTCCTTGATTTGTGTCCGTGTTGCGGTTCTGTCTGCGCACCAATCGTCACCTTGCCTCTCGAAGGATAACACCGCATAGAATGCGGTCATGACTAACAAGCCAATTCCCGCCCATGCGACCAATGTTGCCATCGCCCTTAATGCAGTGATTGCCGTAGTGGATGGCGACCGGCCTAAAGTGCTATGCGTTCGAACCGGCGAAAATAACCTTGCCCTTCCCTATGGTCCTTTTGACCCCGAACGCCACAGGACTTTTGAAATCGGTGTGCGCGAATGGGTGGAACGGCAGACACATGTTTCGCTCGGTTACATCGAACAGCTCTATACATTTGGCGATAAGGGCCGGGAGGCACCAGCGGCGGCTCTATTAGGTGGTACAGGAGAACGCGTTGTCTCTGTTGGTTATCTAGCGCTGGCACCGGGACCCGCAGATGTTTTGGCCGATGACGCTGTCTGGATGGATTGGTATTCGATTTTCCCATGGGAGGATTGGCGCGGCGGCGAGCCTGAAATGCTCCGCAACCGGATTATACCGGGCATCACCAATTGGATTGAAAATTCATCAACACCGGAAAAGAAAAATACGCGCCAGCGCAGAGCCAATATCGCCTTCGGTCTAGATGGTTTCGGCTGGGAAGAAGAGCGCACGATCGATCGCTATGAACTCATGTATGAGGCCGGGTTAGTGTTGGAAGCGTGGCGAGACCGCGAAGCCGCAGAACTTGACCTGCCGGTGGGTGAGCGCCCCGCCGGCACCGCAATGGGCCAGCCAATGATATCGGATCATCGAAGAATTTTGGCGACCGCGATTGGGCGAATTCGCGGCAAGTTAAAATACCGCCCGATCATCTTTGAGATGACCATGCCGACCTTCACCCTATTGCAGTTACAACAAACCGCCGAAGCCATTGTCGGCTTTGAGTTTCACAAACAGAATTTCAGGCGTAGCGTTGAAAAATCCGGATTTGTCGAAAATACCGGCGAGACCATTCAGCCCAATGCAGGACGCCCGGCGGCCCTGTTTCGGGTTGATCGCGCAGGTTTGAAGGACCGGGCAGCTGCGGGATTGGCCGTTCCGCGCTTAAAAAGACCCGAAGAAACATCGACTTAAGATCAAGATTTTTTGCAGTTATCGCAAAATAACTCACTGTAAGTTCAGGGAAACTTTGTTGACGCGCTCATAAAAAGCGCTAATTTGCGGGCCTTAGCCCTTGAGGGCTAATTTTTTCATCCCATATATGCTCATATAGAGCATATTGCCCTTTAATGGGGCGCAAGAAAGAGCTGGAGGCGTTGATGCCTGATTCATCTGGGCCAGATTTTGGCAAAGTAGAGAATATCAAACTTCCCTATACCGCAGAGGTAAAGGCGAAGACCGATCATCTCTACCCAAAGGTTGCCAAGTTCATTCCTGAAATCGAATGGCAGATTCATGCCCCCTATATCGCCGCGATTAATGATCTGAAAAAACAGAAAAACGCGGTCATTCTTGCGCATAACTATATGACGCCGGAGATTTTCCACTGCGTTGGCGATTTCGCTGGCGACAGTCTGCAATTGGCAAAAGAGGCCGAACGCTCTGATGCGGATGTGATTGTACAGGCGGGCGTTCACTTCATGGCGGAAACGTCAAAAATTCTGTGTCCTGAAAAGACCGTTCTTATCCCTGATATGCAGGCAGGTTGTTCCCTCGCCTCTTCGATTACGGGGGCCGATGTTCGCCTTCTGAAAGAACGCTATCCCGGCGTTCCGGTCGTGACCTATGTGAACACAACCGCCGATGTAAAAGCGGAAACCGACATTTGTTGTACATCGTCAAACGCGGTTGAGATCGTTGAACATGCGGCCAAGGAGTTCGGCACGGATACGGTTATTCTAATCCCCGATCAGTTCCTGGCGCGGAATGTCGCTGCCATGACTGATATCAAGATCGTCACTTGGGCCGGTGCCTGTGAGGTCCATGAACGCTTCACCGCCGAAGACATTCGCGAGCTACGCGAAGGTAATCCCGGCGTGATCGTTCTCGCGCACCCGGAATGCCCACCGGAAGTTCTGGAAGAAGCCGACTTTGCCGGATCGACCAGCGGCATGAGCAATTATGTAAAGGACAATCAGCCAAAGAACGTCGTATTGATTACGGAATGTTCGATGTCTGACAATGTGGCGCTCGATAACCCGAATGTTAATTTCGTTCGCCCATGTAATCTTTGCCCGCATATGAAGCGGATTTCGCTGCCGAATATATTGCGCGCATTGCAAACAATGGAACATGAAGTCCTGATTGATCCGGAAATCATCGAAAAGGCGCGCCGCCCGATTGAGCGGATGATCGCGCTGCCGCTCAAACGTCAGTCTATGTACAATCATGAACGTCCGGCTGAGGTTATTGCCGTTGAGGCACGAGGCTAGACATTCCAGATGGTTCAAAATCGAATCCGTGATACCTTCATGCCCGAGCATATCTCGGGCATGAAATTTATGGATTCGTCTCGCGCGCAATTTTGGTCGGTGATGCGATGAGTGATCGGAACGATATCCTCATTATCGGCGCTGGCGTCGCGGGTCTCTATACTGCATTAAAACTTGCTCCTCGCCCGGTTACGATCATTACCGCGCGCCCTGTCGGTAAGGGCGGCGCAACCCCGTGGGCGCAAGGCGGTCTCGCCGCCGCGATCGGGCCGAACGACACCCCTAATTTGCACTTTTCCGACACGATGCAAGCGGGCGCAGGCCTGGTTGACCCGGAAGCCGCTAGTGTTTTAGCGGATGGCGGCCCTGCAGCAGTCGAAGATCTATTGCAATTCGGTGTCGCCTTTGACGTCGATGAGAACGGCAATATCAAGCTTGGCCGCGAAGCCGCCCATTGTCGCGACCGGATCGTACATGCAACCGGCGACCAGGCAGGTGCCGCAATTATGGATGCGCTGGTCGCTGCCGCGCGCGCATCATCGCACATAACAATCCTTGAACAGATCGTTGTCGAAGACCTGCTTGTTGATGACAATGGTGTTGTCGGCGGCGCTCTTGTCTATGACGTTGATGCGGGTGAACGTGCAGCATTTGACGCCGGTCAGACTGTTATGGCCACGGGCGGTTTGGGCGGCCTTTATGCGGTCACAACCAACCCAACCCCGGCGCAAGGCCACGGCCTTGCTTTTGCGGCCCGTGCCGGCGCAATCATCCGCGATCCGGAATTCGTACAGTTCCACCCGACCGCTTTAGATATCAAGGTCGATCCCGCGCCGCTCGCCACCGAAGCCTTGCGCGGTGACGGCGCAAAGCTCGTCAACAAAGATGGCCGCCCCTTCATGGCGGATTATCATAGCGCCGAAGAGCTTGCGCCGCGGGATATTGTTGCCCGCGCCGTAGAAACGGAAATTCGGTCAGGGCGCGGTGCATTTCTTGATGCTCGCAGCAGCATCGGCAAGGCCTTCCCGACCGCCTACCCGACCGTGTTTGCCTCCTGCAAATCCGCGGGGATTGATCCGCGAACGGATCTCATGCCAATTGCACCCGCGGCGCATTATCATATGGGCGGGGTTTTGACTGACCTTAACGGCAAAACCTCCGTTGATGGCCTTTGGGCTGTCGGCGAAGTCGCCTCGACCGGGGTTCACGGCGCAAATCGACTGGCGTCTAATTCACTGCTCGAAGCAATAGTATTTGGCGCGCGCATTGCCGATCAACTTCGGGAAAAGGACATTACCGTTTCCGGCGATGCTGGCGCACCGGGTGACCGGATGAACCTACCGTCAAAGCCCGCAGACAAGGATGCGATGATGCAGCTTCGCAATGCCATGAGCGCCGGTTGCGCGCTTGTGCGCAGTGAAGAAAGCCTGACAAAGGTGCTTGACGTCATTCATAGTCTGAATGGGCACGAGGCCATGACGAGCGGCCTGAAGAGTGCCCTCGTCACCGCAGAACTCATTGCGCAAGGTGCATTAATGCGCGAAGAATCGCGCGGCGGTCATTTCCGGAGCGATTATCCGGACACCGAGGATGAAGCCTTTCATACGGAAATTTGCACCACAGACGCCTATGAAAATGGCGAAGACTTTGACGGAGAATTCGAAGAATGAGCCTCGCCCCGATGCCGCCAGTAATCGTCGAAGAAGCGGTAGCGCGCGCATTGCGCGAAGACTTTGGTGATGCGGGCGACATAACAACAAATGCCACAATCCCGGCTGACGCAAAAAGCAAAGCCGTGATTGCCGCGCGCAAGCCCGGCGTCATTGCCGGCGTTGACGCCGCATTGGCGGCATTCCGCTTGGTTGATCCACAAACGGTGGTGACCGTTGAGAATGGCGACGGCGCGCATGTGAAAAAAGGCGACGTGATTATAAAGATAGAAGGAGCTGCCCGCGCGATTTTATCGGCGGAGCGTATCGCCTTGAACTTTATGTGTCACCTGTCGGGCATTGCGACCGCGACCGCCGAATTGGTCCGCGAGGCAGACGGAACGAATTGCAAAATCGTCTGCACAAGGAAAACCACCCCTGGCCTTCGCGCATTTGAAAAACATGCGGTCCGCTGTGGCGGCGGCCACAATCATCGCTTCGGGCTTTATGACGCTGTGATGATTAAAGACAATCATATCGTCGCTTCCGGCGGTATCGGCAAAGCCCTTTCGGCGGCGCGCGATGCGATCGGGCATATGACCAAAATCGAAATCGAAGTCGATCGCCTCGATCAGCTAGAAGAAGCGCTCAGCAATGGGGCAAATGTCGTCTTGCTGGATAATATGTCGCCGGACGAATTGAAAAAAGCCGTTGAAATCAACCGCGGCCGTGCGGCGCTAGAGGCTTCGGGGAATGTGACCGCAAAAAGCGTCCGCGCCATCGCGGCGACCGGGGTCGATGTCATTTCTTCAGGCTGGATCACCCATTCGGCACCCAATCTGGATCTTGGTCTGGATTTTATCTAAATTAATCCGTATTCGGATTACATTGCCGCGGGGGCCGCAGCCACAGCACGGCGGCTTGGGAACTTATAGAATTTATGCGTTCCGATCGTCGCTGTCGGCGTCAATGAATCGGCCCAATGCGGCGTTACATAATCTGCATGGTAATGGGTTGCGTTGCGGCTCACGGGTGCGCGAAGCCCCGCGAGAATTGCGCCCGCAAGATTTTCGGACTCTTTCCATTTACGCTTGTTGCGCTTGGCTTCCATCGATCCGTCACAGGTGAAAGAGAACTGGCAGCCGGTGCGGCGCTCAGATCCTTGGTAAACCACCTCGCAGATTGAATTTGGATAGATCGGCGTTGCCACGCGATTGAGGATCACATCCGCAACAGCCAATTGGCCGATACGTGGCTCTGACCGGGCTTCATAATAAATCGCCTCGGCCAGACAATTGCGCTCTTCCGCATCAATCTTCGCTACGGTCAATTCTGTAAAATCGAACGTCGCCAATGTTTTCAGCGGGTCGCCCGCCAAAAGAACATCGCTCGTTGCCTTGGCCGGCTTCAAGCGCGGCTCGTCCAGCGAACGCCGGGTCGCAGCGGTTTCAGCGGCAAGATATTTTGCAAGATCTTCAACGAGCGCCGCTTCTTCGGCAATTGCCAGTTGCGCTTCGCGGCGAACCTCTGCACGATTCGCGTTAACGGTAGCGCTCATTGCACTGGCCACCGCGCAAACGGACAACATGCCCGCAGCCAGCAGGCTGCGCAGTGTCCAATTGACCTCGTGGCCGTAATGATCGCGACTAACTCTCAACGTGCACTCGTCTCTTCGATTTCGCCTCACACGCGAAATATGCGGCGAAGCTTCTCAATAAACGGTTGGCACCACACCAAGGGCACCCATACCCCCACCGGTAACACCCAAACTCCGGGCACTTGGTGAGAAACAAAAAACGCGTCCTTCTGGGGCGCGCCGACAGCTGGAATATGGCGCCGCAATGCGGTTTAGGCAACTAAAATCGGCGTGCGTTAACCTTTTATTAACCTTACCTGAGTTGCGCTAAACCATTGAAATCGCTTTGATTCGCGATCTGTGGAAATTAATATTTACCAATTAGGCGTTTGATCAGCCTTCACTTTTGCGTAATTTTGCTTGCGCTGCAGCAAGACGTGCGATTGGCGTCCGGTATGGCGAACAGGACACATAATCGAGCCCTGCCCCCTCGACGAAATTAATCGAATCCGGATCGCCGCCATGCTCGCCGCAAATGCCGAGCTTGATCTCAGGCCGGGTTTTCCGGCCTTTTTCCGCCGCGATTTCAACCAGCACCCCAACCCCATCGGGATCAAGCGTCACAAACGGATCGCGCTCGAAAATGCCCTGGCGCATATAATCCGGCAGGAATGATGCAGAATCATCCCGCGAAAGACCAAAGGTGGTTTGCGTCAAATCATTGGTGCCGAAAGAGAAGAACTCTGCATCCTGCGCAATTTCATCTGCCGTCAGGGCAGCGCGCGGCAGTTCGATCATCGTACCGACCAGATAATCAAGCTTGATGTCGTTTTCTTTGAGCACTTCAATTATCACCCGATCAATGCGCTCTTTGAGGAAAGCAAGTTCCTCGCGCTTTGCCACCAAGGGGATCATGATTTCCGGCGTTACTTTCTCGCCGGTTTCTTTGGCGACATTACATGCCGCTTCCATGATGGCCCGGGCCTGCATTTCCGAAATCTCCGGATAAGAGACACCAAGGCGGCATCCGCGATGACCGAGCATCGGGTTAAATTCATGTAGCTTGTGCGCGCGATCTTTTAGTTTCTGCGCGTCCATGCCGGACGATTTCGCAACTTCCTCAATTTCCTCGTCCGAATGCGGAAGGAATTCATGAAGCGGCGGATCAAGCAAGCGGATTGTCACCGGCAAGCCAGACATGACTTTGAATAGCGCTTCAAAGTCGGAACGCTGCATCGGCAACAGTTTCGCCAGCGCGGCCTCGCGGCCATTTTTGTCTTCGGCCAAAATCATTTCGCGAACGGCGACAATGCGATCGGCCTCGAAGAACATATGTTCCGTACGGCAAAGGCCAATGCCCTCTGCGCCAAAGTCGCGCGCGACTTGTGCGTCATGTGGCGTTTCCGCATTCGCGCGAACGCGCATCCGCCGAACCTTGTCGGCCCAACCCATCAACTTGCCGAAATCACCGGAAAGCTCTGGCTGCACCGTTGGCACCGCACCGAAGAACAATTCGCCGGTGCCGCCATCAATCGTTACCACTTCGCCTTTTTCGACCTTGCGGCCGCCGGCAGTAAAGAAGGTCTCGCTCTTATCGATCTTGAGATCCCCTGCCCCGCAGACACAGGGCCGGCCCATACCGCGCGCAACCACCGCCGCGTGCGAAGTCATACCGCCGCGCGCAGTCACAATGCCTTTTGCGGCATGCATGCCGTGAATATCTTCAGGGCTGGTCTCAACCCGGATCAGAATAACGCTCTTGCCTTCCTGCGCGAGACGCTCGGCCTCGTCGGAATTGAACACAACCTCACCCGACGCTGCGCCCGGTGATGCGGGCAAGCCGGTCAAAACAAGGTCACGCTGCGCATCAGGGTCAAGCGATGGGTGCAAAAGCTGATCAAGCGAATGTGGATCAACCCGGTTGATCGCTTCTTCTTCCGTGATCAAACCTTCTTCACACATATCAACAGCAATTTTGAGCGATGCTTTCGCCGTCCGCTTGCCGTTACGAGTTTGCAACATCCAGAGTTTGTTGTCCTGAATGGTGAACTCAATGTCCTGCATGTCGCGATAATGCTTTTCGAGCTTGTCAAAGACCGCGCAAAGCTCGGCATAGGCCTTCGGCATCGCCTCTTCCATGGACGGCTCTTCATCGCCCATTTTAAGGCGCGATTCCTTGGTCAACGCTTGCGGCGTACGGATACCGGCAACGACATCCTCACCTTGGGCGTTAATCAGGAATTCACCGTAGTAATAGTTTTCGCCCGTTGACGGGTCACGGGTAAAGGCAACACCGGTCGCGGAGGTCGCGCCCATATTCCCGAATACCATTGCCTGAACATTCACGGCCGTACCCCAGCTTTCCGGGATATGGTGCAAACGGCGATAGGTATCGGCGCGGTCATTGCGCCAGGAATTGAACACCGCCGAAATCGCGCCCCAAAGCTGTTCTTGCGGATCTTGCGGGAATGGCTTGCCAAGCGCGTCTTCAACGACCTTTTTGTAGCCGCTGATGATTTTGCGCCAATCATCGGCTGTCATTTCCGTATCGAGGAAATAATCCTGCTCTTCTTTATAGGTTTCCAGCAATTCTTCGAAGGCGTGGTGGTCAACTTCGAGTACCACGTCGGAATACATCTGGATGAAGCGGCGATAGCTGTCATAGGCAAAGCGCGGATCGCCCGAAAGTTTGGCGAGGCCTTCGACCGTTTCATCGGTCAGGCCAAGATTGAGGACGGTATCCATCATTCCCGGCATCGAGGCCCGCGCCCCGGACCGGACGGAAACCAATAGCGGGCGCGACTTGTCGCCAAATACCATGCCGACGCTTTCGCCGACTTTGGCAAGCGCCTCATCGACCTGTGCCTTTAACCCGTCGGGATAATTGCGATCATTCTTATAAAATGCGGTACAGACTTCGGTAGTGATCGTAAAACCAGGAGGCACTGGCAGGCCGAGGCTCGCCATCTCTGCGAGGTTAGCGCCTTTGCCGCCGAGAAGATTGCGCAAAGAAGCGTCGCCCTCTGCGTTATCTGCACCGAAACTGTAAACCCATTTCATATTATCGCCCATGGTACTCCCGCCATGTGTTACCAAAATTCAATCGCCCCATAGAGGCATCGTCTAAATCTCGCGCCCCTACGAAGTCGGACCATGCCTTACGGCACCGCAACCAAACTTCCAAGCCAGAAATTGCCGCATGCACACATTGCAGCCAACAATTACGGCATGGAGAACAGCCGTGGATAACTATTCACGCATTTTTTTTACGTGTTAGGATAGTTCACGGAGGGGTATTTGCGCGTCAATCGCCCCCTGCTCTGCTGGCCATTTGCCGCCATGAGTTTGAATTTGGCCGGCTGTAGGCCGCGCAATTGGGGGATTGCATGGGACAGAAGGTCCGTCGCGGCAATAATTTGCCAAAAATTCGCCTATCGATTCGGAATGCCCAAAGCCGAATAGGTTTTCTGACCGCATTTCCAATATTTTTCGCAAATGCCGCCGCGCAGGAAGCTGACGAAATACTGAGCGGTTTCCTTGATCCCGCCGCGATTGCGGGAGCTGGGATTGTAATTGCCATTATCGGCGCGGTTCTTTTCGCGGCGCTTACCTCGAAACGGTTCGAAGGATCGTCACTCTTTAACCGGCTATTTGTGGTGGTCGCGATCACCGCCGGTTTTTTTAGCGCCGTCAGCTCTGCCATCGGCTTTGGGTTAATTACCTCCCAAGAATCCACCGACTTTTTCCGAAATGCGGTCCTGCCGCCCGCTTTTGGCGTCTTTGTTTTCTGTTTGGCGATTGCGATCTGGGTCGGCGGCGCGGAATTTGTCCGCCATCGCGACTGGCTGCGCGGCGTTAAAGGCGGCGCGATTGGCGATCTCATTTTTTTCGTTGAACGCGCTTTCAAATTGTTCGTGGTGATCCCGATTCTGGCGCTGATCCTGTTTTTTGTCTCGACATGGACAACCGTTGTGGGGATCGGCGGGGTCGATGCGGTCCGCCACACCTATAGCGCCGAGATTGACCGGCTCGCAGCGGAATGCGCCGGGATCACGACCTATCGCCAGCGGGATTTCCTGTTCCGCGAGGATCTGCGCCTTTCTGTGCGTGACGTCACGCGGGTCGCCAATGCTGAACGTCTGGGCGGCAGCCAGTCCGGCGCGGCCGGGCAAGGCGCGGTGAGCGATTACTATAAAGGGCTCGCCGCTTGGTATCAGGGACTTGAGGCCAGCGTCAGCGCATTGATCGACGCCGATGACCCATCGGGCATGAACCCCTATGATCCGGACATCTGCGCCGATAAAACCGACAGTTTGCGCAAAAACCTGTCACGAAATGCATTTATAAATGTCGATAAATGGGCGCGCGAATTCGAAACCGAGTTCAATGACTTTGCCAATGTCCTCAATCGCTGGCGCCATGACCGACGGATCGAGCGCCTGCTTGATCAACAATTGTCGAATTTTGATCGCGCCAATCCGCGCCCGGCGGGCGCGCGGATAAACGCCGCCCAGCGCGCAGCCATTGATCGCTATGCGGATGATGTTGAGCGGGCATTGAAGTCGTTGATCAGCAAACAGAAGCGTCAAAAACCGCCAGTGCCGATTAAATCAGAAGCCGAGAAATCTCCCGCACGTGGGCTCGATATTTTTCGCGAGATGATTTCACCGACACCGCCCCCGCCTGAGCCAGAAACGGTATCGCGACGACAAGAGATTGTCGATGCGGAATTTGTACCCGGCCTATCAACCATCACCCCGCGCGACGCAGTGTTAAAACACGCCAACATCTTTTCCGATGTCTGGGCCCTCGCCCTTAGCTGGGACTATGCGCCCTATCTGTTGATGCTGGCATTTCTGTTCTTCCCCAGCGCCGAACGCGCCGCGGGGTATAAGGATTAATGTTTGCACGCGGATTTCGCGCAAAGCTGCGCTCGTTCATTCGCCCTCAGTTCTACTCTACCTCGCCGCAAGCGAAAACGAATGACACAGCCCCGATAAAATTCACATGAGATCGAACTATTCGCGAATTGCATCGTGAACGTATGAGGATCACGTTTCTTTCAGAAACACAAAAACTCACACAGTGGGCACGGTGCCCCCATCGATCACATATTCTGCTCCGGTAATCGTACCGGCCCGATCCGATGCGATAAACGCGATGAGATTTGCGATCTCTTCGGGTTTTGACGGCCGCCCGATAGGCACGCCGCCGAGCGACTTCATGATCATTTGCTTCCCTTGCTCAATCGTGAGGCCTTGCTCCTCCGCAAGACGTTTAGCCAATGCGATGGACGCCTCGGTTTCAATCCAGCCCGGGGAAACGCGAACAACACGTACTCCTTTGGGCGACACCAGCTTCGAAAGGCTCTTACTGTATGTTGACAGGGCCGCCTTTGCAGCGGCATAGGCGGTCGTTGCTTCCGGCAACGGCATTTCACGCTGTATTGAAGTGACGTGTATCACAACGCCTGAACCACGCGCCTCCATGTCCGGAACAAGCTCTCGATCGAGCCGAACCGCCGGCATAAGATTCAAATCCAGCTCCTTTCTCCATTCAGCGTCGTCCAGAGCGGTATAGCCACCGGCAGGCGCTGAAGAACCGCCCAACATGTGGACGATTATGTCAGCTCCACCGAGCTGGTCGCGGACAACATTGGCGACGCGCGCACAGCCGTCGGCGTGCGTGAGGTCAGCGGCTACAAACTGCGACTCCGGTATTTCCAACGGCTTGCTTCGAGCGGTTGTCAGCACGCGGGCTCCAAGCTTTTCGAAAAGGCGTACTGTTGCACCACCGGCCCCGCGCGTGCCGGAAGTGATAAGCGCACGCTTTCCTTGAAGGGACAAAAATTCGTTCATGGAACGATTTCCAGTTTTGCGATCTTGTCGCCTTCAAGGACAAACAAATAACGCAGGTCTACCGGGCTTCCCGGAAAGTTACCAACGAGGTGACTGGTCACAACGGTTCGCCCACCCTCTTCCGAGATATTAAACGGCTCAACCTTGTAGGTGTACTGAGTAGACGCATTTGCCATCCATTGCCGGATCGCGTCCCGGCCCGTATATGTATTTCCTTCGTCAACGACCGTCGCATCAAGAGTGAAACATTCTGAAACTGCCGTCGGATTGGCTTTTTTGTCAGCGGAGAAATATTCGGCGATTGCATGCGGTAAATTGATCGACATGATCGTATCCTTTCATTGAAGTGTTGTGTTCAGCGACCGCTACCGACCGGGCCAATCGAGGTTTCGAGTCCCAAACGAAATATTCACGGTCGGAATAGAAGCTTGAAAACACTGCGTTTGCGCCTCCGATTGTGTCTGAATGCAATTTAGGGCTTTGACGTCATTCCGATAAGCGGGATAAAGTTGGACGAAGCGTTTCGATATTTGGGACAATGAAAAACTATAATCTCACCGATCTGGACGCCGTGCTTGCCATCAGCCGAAGAGGCTCATTCCGAGCTGCCGCGCTTGACCTCGGCATGTCGACCAGCGCCCTTAGCAACGCGATCAATAAGCTTGAGAAGCAACTGGGCGTGCGACTTTTCAACCGAACGACACGCAGCGTTTCGCTCACAGACGCCGGGCGCAATTTTGTCGAGCAGGTAACGCCCGCCCTTAAAGATATACATCAGGCGCTAGATGCCGTCCGCTCGCAACAGGAGACGCCGATCGGTACATTGCGCATCAATACATTTGCAACAGCAGGCCGTGAAATATTGTCGCCACTTGTTTTGGAATTCTTACGGCGATTTCCAAGCGTGCAGATTGACTTGGTTACGGAAGGAAATCTTGTTGATATTGTTGCGGACGGATTCGATTTTGGCGTGCGAAGCCAGAACTTAGTTCCGACCGACATGATCGCTATCCCGCTCGGCCCCCCAAGGCGATACGCCGTTGTAGGCACGCCTTCCTATTTTGAAAATCACGACCTTCCGCGCATTCCGATCGACCTTCTTTCCCATGCCTGCATTCGAACTCGATTGCCGAACGGCGCGATGTTCCGATGGCAGTTTGAATCTGATGGTCAGCCGATACAGGTAGATGTTGACGGCCCGATAACGCTGGATGAAGCCAGCCTGGCACGTATTGCCGTTCTGGAATCTATTGGAATCGGATTTTTTATGGAATCAGACGTATACGAAGATATTGAGCGCGGTAGACTTGTCCGTGTTCTCACCGATTGGACCCCACCCATATCGCCTTTATGCCTCTACTATCCCAGCCGTCGAAATCCACCTGCAGCATTCAAGCTATTCGTGGATCTCGCACGCGAAATTGCCCGCACATCGAAGGTAGTTGGGGGAATGAGCCCTAAAATTCCCTAATCCCTCGGCAGCGTTATATATTCCCGGTTATCCCTCTAGCTTTGAGAAATCGGCGAGGCTTGCGGTTGCGGTACGGAAGCGGGCCAATAGTGACAGGCGATTGCTGCGAAGGTTCGCATCGTCCGCATTGACCGTGACCTTTTCAAAGAACGCATCAAGCGGGCCGCGTAGGCCGCTGAGCGCCGTCATAGCGGCTTCGAAGTCTTCTGCGGCGACCGCTTTTTCGGTTTTGGCTTCCGCGTCTTTGAGCGCACCGAAAAGCGCTTTTTCTTCGGCTTCGGCGAGGCGGCTTTCGTCGACACCATTCGGATCGGCGGGCTTTTTGTCTTTCTTTTCTTCCGCCTTCAGAATATTCGCCGCGCGCTTATAGGCGGCTGCGAGGTTCGCGCCATCATCGGTTTTGAGAAATGCTTCCAATGCCGAAAGCTTTGACGCAACTAAAACGAAATCATCCGCAAGCGCACCATCGGCGCTGATCAATACAGCATCAATCGCATCGTGCTTATGGCCTTTGTCCTTGAGGTAGACTTTTAGGCGGTCATTTAAGAATCTAGTAAGGGACAAATTTATATCTTCAACGCTTCGAGCAAGCGTCTCGTTGTACTTGTGTGGCTCGAAAATATCATTCTCTTTAACTTTTAAGATGGCTGGGTCGTGCGAAAAAGCTATATAGTTTCCGTCTCGTAGCAACTTATTTTTATCAACTGGCGCACACGTAAAATAGCGGTATCTAACTGGTGGCGAACCCTTTATTTCTCGTGGATAGTCTCGTTCGGAAACAGGCACCCATACCCCCCCTTGGCTCTCCCATTCTGCCGCAAAAATAGAAAACGCAGATTCAATCAACTGCGTCAGCGCCGCACGAACCTTATTCTCTTCGATCAATTGAATCACGCCCAATGCGGCGCGGCGCAGGGCAAATGGGTCTTTTGAGCCGGTTGGTTTCTGATCAATCGCCCAAAAGGCCGTAAGCGTATCAATTTTATCGGCAAGCGCGACGGCCACAGAAACCGGATTGGTCGGCACATCGTCTTCCTGGCCCGCCGGTTTGTAATGATCGCGGATTGCATCGGCGATGTCGGCGCTTTCGCCCTGCTCTATCGCATAATATCGCCCCATCACGCCTTGAAGCTCGGGGAATTCATAGACCATGCCCGTGACCAGATCGGCCTTGGCGAGCATCGCCGCGCGCTCGGCCATATCGGGATCGGCACCAACCATGGGCGCAATCTCCCGCGCGAGGGACGCAATCCGCCGGGCTTTGTCGCCAACGGAGCCTAGCCCCTCGAAGAATGTCACCTTGTCAAGATCGTCAATCCGGTCGGCGAGTTTTGTGCCGAGATCTTGGTTATAGAGATACCAGCCATCGGAAAGCCGCGCGGTCAGAACCCGCTCATAGCCGGTGCGCATAGCCGCGCCGCCATCTGGCGTTTCGAGATTGGCCACATAGACAAATTTATTCGCAAGCCGTCCGGTCTTTGGGTTGCTCACCGAAAAATATTTCTGATGCCCGCGCATAGAGGCCGTTAAGACCTCATCAGGCAGCGCGAGGAATTTCTCGTCGAACGTGCCCATCATCACAACCGGCCATTCCGCAAGTCCCGTGACCTCGGCGAGCAAGCCCGGATCTTCGACCAGTTCGAGCCCTTGGGCCTTGCAAAGGGTTTCCGCGTCGCGGGCGATAATTTCTTTGCGCTCCTCCGCATCGAGGATCACCTTGCCGTCGCGCAGGGCGCTGGCATAGGCCTCGAATGATCGGGCCGTGATCGCGCCATTGCCCATAAACCGATGCCCTTCGCTTTTGTCACCGGCGGCAATGCCATCGATTTCAAACGGCACGACTTCGCCATCAAAAACACACAAGATCGAATGGATCGGCCGCACCCAGCGAAGCTCGCCATCGCCCCAGCGCATGGATTTCGGCCATGAAAAGCCGCGCACGATTTCAGGGATCAGGTCAGCGATAAAGCCAGCGGTCTCGCGGCCCTTTTGATCGATCACCGCGACCCAGTAAGCGCCCTTTTTGTCTTCGCGCTGTTCGCATTCATCGAGCGATGACAGGCCAGCGGCTTTCAAGAACCCTTCAACCGCGCGATCTGGTGCACCGACGCGCGGGCCTTTTTTCTCCTCACGCCGGTCCGGCTGCCGCGCAGGCAGCCCCGTTGCCACCAATGTCAGGCGGCGTGGCCCAGAGAACGCCTTCACCCCTTCGGGCAAATATCCGGCATCGATCAACGCCTTGTTGACGGCGCGTTCAAGGTCAGCGGCAGCGCGAGGCTGCATGCGGGCGGGGATCTCTTCAGAGAAGATTTCTAAAAGAAGTTCTGGCATAGCGCCGGTTTCTAGTGGGGCTTGGCCCTATGAGCAAGCGGCTTTAACCCGTCATCCGCCGAACCTGCACCGCATTTATCCGAACGGCCAGCTTCTCATCGGCATTAAGGAAGTCTGCCTCGACATGGATCAGGGATTTTGACGCATTGGTCACCCGCCCCTCGATCACCGCAAGCGGCATCATAAGCGGGCGGAAAAAATTCGTCTCAAGCCGTGATGTGCGAAACCGCTCCTTGCTGTCGCTCAAGACGGTCATCGCTGTCAGGCCCGCCACATGATCGGCGACAGAGGCGATATGGCCGCCAAACATCACCCCATCGGGCATCACAAAGCGATCATCAATATCCCACCGCAGGTGGATTTGCCCCCATTTCCAGTCAGTCAGGGTGAAATCGCCAAGTTTTTCGCGAGACCACTCATTAAATCGTGATCCACCGTCTTTATAACCATTTAAAATATCTGTGTGTCGTTCAGAGGTTTTCATTGTATACTTTCACCGCAAGGGTAATTACTTTATCTTTATTTCAACGCGCATGCCTTTACATGGCGCAGCCAAACCGCCTCCGGGGAGTTCAGAGATGACAGTCAACCGTAAAGCCATTTCTATCTCAATGTCTTTATGCACCGGGGCTTTATGCTTGATGGCCGTGGGCGCTGCGCAAGCAAAACCTAATCCGAAAAAAGCCTTTGAGGCCGGGATGGAATGCCGCGAAATTTCCAATGCGGCGGACCGGCTCTTATGTTTTGACAAAGCCTTTGAAAACGATCAGGCGGTTGATCAGGTCATGAGCGAAAAAGAGGTCGAGCTTGCAACCGTCATTCCGCCGACCCGCGAGGAGCTGGTCGAGGATTTCGGCAAGGAAACCCTGAAGAAGAAAGCCACCAAAGACGACAAGATCGATAGCTTCGAAGCGACGATTACAAATGTCGAGAAAAACCCCTTTGGCAAGCTGACGATCACGCTCGAAAATGGTCAGGTCTGGCGGCAACTTGATTCCGATAAAAAACTGATGCGCACGACCGTTAGCCGCATGAAAACCGCGAAGATCAAACGTGCCATGCTCGGAAGTTACAAGCTGCGTATTGAACCGCTTGGCAGCACGATCACCGTAAGACGGGTTGAATAAGTCGCGTCTTAGTGCCCGGTCATATTTGAAAACACATTCATCACCACAATACCGGCAATGATGAGCCCCATGCCCAGCCATGCGGCGAAATCAGGCACCTGGCGATAAATGACGATGCTGATGAGCGCCACCAAAACAATCCCTGCCCCGGACCAGATCGCATAGGTAATCCCGACCGGGATCTCCTTTACGACATTCGCCAAAAAGTAAAACGAAATTCCATAGCCGCCGAATACCAGCAAGGTCGGAATGAGATTGCTGAAATTATCCGACGCTTTCAGTGAACTGGTGCCAATGACCTCAGCGATGATGGCAATCGCCAATTGAATATAGGCGTTCGGCATAAAAACTCCTGTTAACGCAATACGCAGTGATCGAGCCCATCGCGGCGCACATTATTCATCCGTGCCCGTATAGTTGCAGCGCGACCCCGCACATAGGGCCCCGGCGGATCGACCCGCCATTTATGCGGATTCGGCAGAACACTCGCGAGCAACGCCGCTTCATGTCGGGTCAGATCGCGCGCACTTTTACCGAAGCGCGCCTGCGCGGCGGCCTCGGCCCCGAAATGCCCATCGCCCCATTCGGCGATATTGAGATAGACTTCCATGATGCGGCGCTTTGGCCAGACGGTTTCGATCAAAACCGTCATCCATGCTTCGCCGCCCTTCCGGACCCAACCGCCGCCATTCCAAAAGAATGCATTCTTCGCCGTCTGCTGCGAAATCGTCGATGCGCCGCGCAGTTTTTTGCCGTTCTTTTTTTCAAGTAAGGCTTTGTCGATGGCCTCTAGGTCGATGCCATTATGGATGCAGAACCGTGTGTCTTCTGCGGCAATCACGGCCGTCACCAGATGTGGTGAAATCTCATCAAGCGGCACCCATGGGTGGATGATGACATCGCCGCTCATTTTCCGCTGGAGCATCAACAAGGTGCCCGGCGGCGGCGCAACCCGATAAAGCCCCGCCCAAAGGACGGAGCCGAGCACCAACCCAATCAACGCAAACCCGGCCAGCCTCAACCCGCGCGCAACACGGCCCTTTGCCGCTTTTTTCTTGCGCCGCTTGGTTTTTCGTTTTCGTTTTGGCGCAGTCAACGCCATAGCATCACCCCATTACAAAGGGCGGCGCGAACGCCGCCCTGTTGCAATAATGATGGGCGTTCGCCCCTATTTTATCAAAGCGAGAATTACCGCCGAGATGACCCAACCGACCAAAAGATGCGATGCATCAATCAACAACAAGGTCGTGCTGTGGGCCGGATTATAGAGATAGGCATAGTTCGAAAATGGCAGGCCAAAAAAGAACCACAACACCAAGGCAACTTTGACAGCATCGGCGAGGCTAATCACCCCTTTCCATTTCATGACCAGCCCGATCCCGATCACCTGCATCAAGGTGATGACGATACCGCCAACCATATAGAGATCGAAGCTGCCCTCCGCATCCGGAGAAATATTGTTTGCCGTCATCCACGCTTCGGCAAACAGCAATCCATACCACACAAAACCAGATATCCAGAACGCCAAAGTCGCGACCAGAACCCCAACGAGACTAAGACCTAAAACTTTGGGCATGATAACCCTCCCTTTTATGTTGAGGGCTGATTATAGGGTGCTTCGCAAAACGCGAGCAATGGCCATAAAACGCAGCTAATTGGCGAATAAATCAAAGCTTTTAAAGCGCGCCACATAGGGCGCGTAATCCGTGGGCTGTTCATTTGACAATAAATCGTCATCGGCAAACTTGATCCAGCTTTGAGCGCTTTTGACCCAAATGTGACCAGCCGGGCGAACCCAGCTCGTATCATCAAAAGTCCCTGCACGGAGGCTTAAAATTCCGATTGACGGGTCCTGACCATTGGCAATCCGGCTACCGCAATCGCGGCAATAATGACCATAGCGTTTATTCCCCGCGTCAGACACCCATTCGGTTTTGGCGGGCTTTCCCGCAGTGAATGAGAAGGCCGCTTCCGGAACGGTCGCAGATAAAACGAATGCGCTACCGGTTTGCTTTTGGCAATTTGTGCAATGGCAAGCATAGATCATGAGGGGTGGCGCCGCGATTTCATAGCGCAATGCACCGCACTGACACCCGCCTTCAATCGGCAAAGAAGCCTTGGCCATCATGCCTCCGCGTAGTCAACAATCCCCGCGCCTGCGCTGCGGCCTTGTGGGCTTTCAAGCCAAGCCTCGCAACAGGCTTTTGCCAATGTCCGCACACGAAGAATATAGGATTGGCGTTCCGTTGCGGAGATAACACCCCGCGCATCCAACAGGTTAAAAAGATGGCTCGCCGCGATACAATGATCATAAGCGGGCAAAGCATAAGACACGCCCGCCGCTTTCCCGGCTTCGATAACGCTTAGGCATGCGGCTTCCGCTTCGCGGAACTGATCAAGGAGAACATCCGTATCCGCAAGGTCAAAATTATAGTTTGAAAACTCGACTTCCTGTTGGTGGAACACGTCACCATAGGTGACCGCGTCATCACCCTCAGCGCCATTAAAGTCGAGGTCATATCCATTGTCGACGCCCTGTACATACATCGCAAGACGTTCAAGCCCATAGGTGATTTCACCGGTCACGGGCTTGCAGTCAAATCCGCCGACTTGTTGGAAATAGGTAAACTGCGTGACTTCCATGCCATCGCACCAAACCTCCCAACCAAGACCCCATGCACCAAGCGTCGGGCTTTCCCAATCGTCTTCGACAAAACGAATATCGTGTACGGAGCGATCAACACCAATCGCATCAAGCGACTGAAGATAAAGCTCCTGAATATTTTCCGGCGATGGCTTAAGCACGACCTGAAACTGGTAGTAATGCTGAAAGCGGTTTGGATTGGCCCCAAAGCGTCCATCAGTCGGACGGCGACAGGGCTGAACATATGCCGCCTTCCAAGGCTTCGGCCCCAAAGACCGCAATGTGGTCGCCGGGTGGAATGTACCCGCCCCGACTTCCTTGTCATAAGGTTGCAAGATCACGCAGCCCTGATCCGCCCAAAATTGCTGAAGCGTCAGGATCAGTCCTTGGAAGGATTGTTTCTTTTTCTGCGTTGTCATTGTATTCGCGCCAATCATAGCCGGTTGAAATTTGCGCGGACGCTAAAAGCGCCCCTTGGCAAGGTCAAGCGTTGGAAGGCGTGGAGCCGGCCATTTTCCCGAATTTGCGGCTATAATGCGCGCATGGCCTCTACGATGCGGGTCGATTCCTCAATCGGCGGCGGTGCATCGAGCGCATCCTGGAAATAGCGCCGGGCGACGCTTTTCTCACCCGCCTGAAGGGCAATCAAAGCCCGCCCCACATGGGCCTCATAATTATCGGGCGTATATTCGAGCAAACGCGAAAGCATGGTTTCCGCCAGTTCCGCATTCCCTGCGGCCGCCTCGCAAAGCCCGACATCAACCATGGATTCGAGCGCCCACGCATCGCTTTGAAGATTTGCCTTAGCCGACGCGCAATAGCCGGGCGACAGGTTTTTACCCAAAAGGGCTTTGACCTTTTCGGCATAGTTGAACCCTTCGGCCGGTTGAGGCGCGCGAGCACCGGTCTGGATCGCGTTCGCACTTTGCTGCTGCGTTCGCTGTGGCTCCGCCGGGGCAACGACCTCACGCTCGCGCAAGGTCGGTACAGGTGGGTTTTGTACGGGCTGAACACTGGCAAGGCGCGCCCCGGTTGGCGGCGCTAGACGCTCGGGCGGTGCCAATGCGGCAAACCGAGACAAGCGCTCGGGCGCACTTTCACGCAAGGCTGGCGGCGCTGTCTTTGGCAGGGATGCATTGAGCACCGGCGTTGCAATCTTGGCTTCGCGCGGTTTAGCGTCCGCAAAAAAGAGATCGATACAGGTCGCTGCCCGCTCGGCAATTACGCATGGCTTTGCATTCGCATATTCAATCAAGCGCGCAGGTTTTACGCTCATCACGCTTCCGGCCCGATCAGGGACCAGCTCAAACCCTTCGATATTTTTGCTGCGGTCAGACAGATCAAGCGTCATATCCGACGAAACACCGCGCAAGAAAAATTGCTCATCGGCGCGCTTTTCAATGCTGCACGGGCCGTCGCAAATTAACGCAATACGGGTTTGCAGGTTCCGCTCCCCGACCTGCACATCCTCAAGCCCTATTCCCACCGCGGCATTCGCAACGCCCATCAGAAACGGCACTGCGAACAAGGCAGCGACGAACGATTGCGATCTGGCTTTAGGCTTTGACTTCATATGACACGCGACAGCTGGCGATGAACTCGCTCTTGTCCACAGAGTCGGGCCAATTGGTCAATGGAATATGCTTGGCCCCACGCAAAAACCGTTACAAATCAACGAAAAAGGCACCGGAGCCCGGTGCCTTTTAATGCTGTTTATATCGCCCGCCTATCAATAAGTGCGATAGACCCGCCGGCTGCCTGGCTTGATATAGCCATATCCCCAACTGTCGTAACAAAGCAGAGCCACTTCTTCATAGCGTCGCCCGCGGCGATAGAAGGTTTGGGAAACGACGTCACAATCACGGATATAGGACGACGAATAGAGGTTCCAGCCAAAGCTCACATAGGCCCAGCCAAATGGGTCATAGCCACGGTAGTAGTGGAAAATGGAGTGGCTAGCGCACCAATATCCATGTCCGCGACGGGGGCCATGTCCGTGCCCATAATGGCGGCCGCCATAACGAACTCTCGGATGTTTATAGTGACCGGAGCGATAGCGCCGACCATCAGCCCGCCGATAGCGGCGATCATGGGCGTAGCGATCCTTCCGGCGATCACGATAATCACGCCGTTGATCTCGGCGACCATCGCGATAGGCGTCACGTTCGCGACTCCGATCTATTCGGCGTTGGTCACGCCGTCCGTCGCGATAGGCCTCTCGTCGATCACCGCGGTCGGCGCGGCGCTGGTCCTTGCGCCCGTCCCGATAAGCTTCGCGACGATCTCGGCGATCCGCGCGACGTTCACGTTGTTGATTATTGCGCTGCGTTTCGCGGCGACGCTCGCCACGCTGGGCTTCACGTCGTTGATCATTGCCCTGCGCGCGACGTTCGCGCTGATCATTGCGCTGTGCCTCGCGCCGGTTCTGACCATCATTTTGCGCATTTCGGCGACGTTCATTGTTATTTCGCGCATCGCGGCGATGTTCGCGATCTTGTGCGCGGCGCCGCTCCTGATTCCGTGGACGGTCAGCACGACGGGCCTCTCGGTTCCGCTGCCGCGCACCTTCACGCGGACTTCCGTTACGCCGCGACCCGCGATCATCACGCCTATTCGGCCGATCCGCTCGGCGATCGCCGCCACCACGACGTTCGGACCGATCTTCACGATCCGCGACCGTGAGCATCATATCTGATGAAACCGACACAATTGACATAGAACTCAGGGCAGAACCCGCCGAACCTTGCGTCGCCGCATTGGCAGGAACACCGAACGCTACTGACCCAAACGCAGTTGTGGCGGCAATCGCCGCAATTTTTAAACTTGATCGCCGTCGCGACAGCGTCCGTTTTGATAATGTTTCCATCAAGGGCATTCGCGTCTCCTATGGACTAGTGCGATAGACCCCCTTAGCGCCCGGTCCCAATGTGCGGCAGCAGAATGGTTAGGTCAATGTAAACAGCGCTACACAAATTCGAGAAATTGCTTGAATTGCGGCGGAAACACGGCAATCGTGACGCAATTATGGCACGGGCCATGCGTATGCGGATGAATGTGGCAGGATTGGGGCACGCCGCCCACCCAAATCAACCTGTATCGCAAAATAAGCCCACGCCATATGGCAAAACGAATCGAGCGGAATAAAAACAAAAGAATGCCCGGTAGCTATACCTTCCTTGAGTTTTTTGCTGGTGGCGGCATGGCCCGCGCCGGCCTTGGGGCCGCTTGGCAATGCCTTTTATCGAATGATATCGATCCGGAAAAATGCGCCGCCTATCGCCGTAATTTTGGCGGCAGCGATTTGTTCGAAGGCGACATAAACGATCTGACCTTATCGCGGTTGCCGGACCAGACACCGGATCTCGCATGGGCATCATTCCCGTGTCAGGACCTATCGCTTGCGGGCGCGCGCGGCGGTATTCGCGCCGAACGCAGCGGTGTCTTCTTTCCATTTTGGAAAATCATGGAAGGCATGATCGCAAATCGACATGGGCCAAAAATTATCGCCATCGAGAATGTCACCGGCCTTTTGACCTCGAATGGCGGGCGCGACTTCGCAACGATCATAGAATGTCTAGCGCAGCAAAATTACCAGGCGACCGCACTTGTTGTCGATGCGAAAAATTTTGTGCCGCAGTCACGGCCGCGATTATTCATCCTCGGATTTGCGGATGGTGTTTCTCCTTTAATGGCTGATGAAACGCCCTCCGCAACGCTCGCGCCAAGCGCCCTGCACCACGCGTTGACGCATCTTTCATCGAAGGCACAAAAAAACTGGGGGTGGTTGGATGTTTCGCTAAAAAGCCAAAACCGCACCCGCCTATCGGATATAATCGAGTGGGATACGCCGGATTGGCATAAGCCAGCGCAGACCGCGCGTCTTTTAAGTATGATGAGCGACAGCCAACGCCAGCGTATTGACGCGCTGATCAAATATCGTGCCCGCCGTGTCGGCACAGCATTTCGGCGTACGCGCACGGTTGATGGCAAATCGGTTCAGCGCATCGAAGCGCGGTTTGACGGATTGGCCGGGTGTTTGCGCACCCCTGCTGGCGGATCATCGCGGCAGATTGTTTTCGCAATTGAGAACGGCAATGTCAGGTCACGTCTCTTTACCCCGCGCGAAACGGCACGCCTGATGGGGCTACCGGAAAACTATATACTGCCAGAAAATAATACAGCGGCGCTTAAACTAACAGGTGATGGCGTTTGCGTGCCGGTGGTGCGATGGCTCGCAGAACAAATCTTCGAACCATCGCTAGGGGTTAAGCGCAACAGAAAAGCGGCTTAGCTAATTGCGATAAGCCGAATGGACTTGGTGGCCGCGCCGTTCATAACCAAAGACTGCAGCGGCATTCGGGGTTGAAGCCAAAAGACCTTGTGTTCGTTCATTCGCGCTAATTCCATCACAACGTTGGGAACAGCGGCGCAATGTTTTCCCTTTACTGTCTAATGCTTCAAACAGATAAGTCGTCTTACGCATAAAAGTCTCCGTGTTTTGCTTACGTCGAAGAATTCGGAAACAGCGAAAGCCGCATTGCGTTCCATGAAAAATCAAAATTAGTTATAATTTTCATGGCCTTAGAGGAAACCTGACAACACGTATCGCCGTCCGCCGGCAACCATTTCGTCGCCGGACTGTTTCCCGCCTGCATGGCGAATACTGGAAAGTATTTACTAATCAATGGTTAATCGGAGGTCAGATCATGAGTGAAGAATTGGACATCAAACACGAAGAACATGACCGAGGCGGACGATATTTCGCCGAGGTCAAAGGCGGCACCGCCGAACTCACTTATGACAAGGTCAGAAAGAACGTCATCAACGTTCATCATACATTTGTGCCGCCTGAATCGCGCGGCGGAAAGATTGCGCAGACTTTAGTCGAAAAAGCAGTTGAAGAAGCACGTACAAATGATACGCGGATAATTCCTCAATGTCCGTATGTGGACAAATTGTTCCAGCGCCGTTCAGACCTTGACGAAGTCCGTGCGATCTGACGGCGCTGAAATCAATTCATGCGTTAGCTCGCCTGTTGATCTTTAATCCATTGATCAACACGGCGCTCTAGAATGGCCAGCGGCATTGCGCCCCCACCCAATACCGTATCGTGGAAGCCCTTGATGTCGAAATCATCGCCAAGGGCTTCTTTCGCTTTGGTGCGCAGCTCCAGTATTTTCAGCATACCGATTTTATAAGCCGTCGCCTGTCCGGGCATTACGATATAACGCATAACTTCTGAGCGGATCTGTCCATCAGCAGCGGGAGAGTTCTCAAGGAAATAATCGACCGCCTCTTCCTGCGTCCAGCCTTTGGCATGGATACCGGTATCGAGCACCAGACGGATCGCCCGCCAGATTTCAGTGGTCAGGCGACCAAAGTCTGAATATGGATCGGCATAGGCACCCATTTCCTTGGCAAGCAGCTCTGAATAAAGGCCCCAACCTTCGGAATAGGCGGTAAAGCGGGCTTGCGTGCGGAAGGCCGGCACGCCCTCAAGCTCTTGCGCGATGGAAATCTGCATATGGTGCCCCGGATTGCCTTCGTGATAAGCGATCACTTCAAGCTGCGGGATTGGCATCGCCCCCATATCCGATAAATGGGCATAATAAATGCCGGGACGAGAACCATCCGGCGTTCCGGGGTAATAATGCTGGGCTCCGCCGTCACGCTCGCGGAAGGCTTCGACCCGCTTCACGACCAAATCGGCTTTCGGCAAAATGCCGAAATATTCTGGCAGCAGATCATTTATATAGTCGAGTTTCTCTTCGGCCGTATCGATATAGGCCTGCCGTCCCTCATCCGTATTCGGATAGTAGAACTGCTCGTCCTCGCGGACAAATTTGAAGAACTCCTGAAGCGTTCCTTCAAAACCGACCTGTTCCTTGATCGCTTCCATCTCACCGCGAATGCGGGCGACTTCATCAAGACCAAGCTGGTGAACTTCCTCGGCGGTCATGTCGGTCGTGGTCGAGTAGGCCAGCCGCTCGTTATAAAACGCCTCGCCTTGGGGCAGACTACCGACACCTTTTGCATCAGCATCACTATTTTCGAGATCGCTTTCAAACCACGCGATCAACGCATCCATACTTGTCTTATAGGCAGTAACCAACGCCTCGCGTGCTTCAGCGCGCATGGTTTCGGCCTGCTCTTCGTCGATCGCCCCATTTTGCAAAAGCGTATCAATTTTCTTGTTTGCATCAGCCCAAAGCGGCGCATCGCCCTCGCCGTTAAATGGCGCACCGGTGACGAGCGCACGGGATTGTTTAAGAACACCTTCATAGGCAAAACGCGGCGGACGCACGCCTTCGGATGCGTTGGTCTGAGCGCGTTCCAAAGCCTGTTCCAGCGCTCTCGAAATGCCGCCGATACGGGTGATGTATGCATCCATATCTTCGGCAGTTTCAACGCGGTGGAAATTGATCAAGAAGTTGGAAAGGTTTGCATGCGGACCACTCATTTGGTGGAACACATATTTGCGGCGACGGAAATCATGCGCGGCTTCTGCCTGCTCTAGCTGATAGGCAAAAATATCATATGAAGTCTTGGCTTCCGGTGTCAGCTTTTCGTAGTCAAACTCCGCTTTCATTTCTGCGACTGCATTCCTGCGCCATTCAAGCTGGCGGTCGCTCGCCTCTTCGCTGTAATCATCAACGAGCGCCTGGTCATCCTTGCGACCAAGATAAGTTTTCATCATTGGCGAGAAATTAAGCTCTTCTTCCCAACGCTCAGCAAACCACTGATTAAGCCGTTCTGTTTCAGCGGCGATGGCCTCTGCGCTGTTCTCGGCGCTAGTCTCTGTCGCGGCGCTTTCGCTCGTCTGAGCGGGTGTCGTTGGCGCGTCATTATCAGCCCCTTGCCCGCAAGCCGCGAGCGATACCGTCCCCAAAAGCATCAGGGTCAATCGGCGCATATCCATAAGTCGTCCTTTCAAGTGCGAAACTGCCTTAATCCGTACCTACGGATCAGTTAGCGAATAAACAAGGTCTGGAAACCGGATCGCGGAAGCGCGCCCCGGAAGTGGTGTAACCTTTTTTTAAGCATGAACCGGTCTGTTGCTCAAACCGAATTCACCTTTTTGAAGCGTTGTTGCGATATATTCATCAATAAAAGGCGGCATCCAGCTATGGGCATATTGTCGAAACATTTATCGGACGCAAGGCTCGCTAAAATAAAACCCTATATACAGGGTGATCTTTTGGATATTGGTTGCCAGCGTGGCCAATTAGGACAATTGGTCGACGATCAGATCACCAGCTATACGGGCGTTGATATCAGCGCCGATGCCATTTCCGCCGCTCGCAACGAAAATCCGCACGCACAATTTGTAGCGCTCAATATCGATCAGGACCCGCTGCCCTTTCGCGAAGAATTCGATACGATCGTCATGTCGGCGCTGATTGAACATATCTTCAATCTTCGCCTATTGGGCGAAGGGCTTTCGCAAGCGCTCAAACCCGGCGGGCGAATCGTTCTGACGACCCCCACCCCATTCGGGAATGATGTAGTTCATCGTATCGGCGCAATGCTCGGTCTCTTCAGTAAAGAAGCCGCTGACGATCATATCGTCATATTCAATCGCAAGCGGTGCGAGATCTTTGCCCAAGAATTCGGCCTGAAGCTCGCGGACTACAAATTGTTCCAAATGGGCTGCAACCAGTTAGCGGTGCTTGAGAAATAAAAAAGGGCGCATACATTTCTGCATGCGCCCCGTTGGATTATTTCGCCGCGCTTAGAACGCTTCTTCTGGCAGCGCCATCATCGTATCCGCGCCCGCTTTGATTTTCTCAAGATGCATACCTGTATCCGGCAACATACGGTCGAGGAAATAACGACCGGTGATCAATTTGTTCTTATAGAAATCATCACCGGAATCTTTTTTCGCGATCGCCGCCTTCGCCATCATCGCCCATGAATAAGCAAGACAGGTCAGCGCAAAGAGCGACAGATAATCCATCGAGCTTGCGCCCGCATTGTTAAAGTTGGTCATCGCATTCGCGCCAAACCACTGTGTGGCCTCTAAAGTTTGGGCTTTGGCCTTTTCCAATCCGTCGAGGAACGGCTTCAATTCCTCATCACCCTGATTATCAGAGATAAACTGGTCGATCTCGGCGAAATAGGTCTGCCATGCGCGGCCACCATCTTTCATCAATTTCCGGCCCACAAGGTCAAGCGCCTGAATACCGTTCGCGCCTTCATAAATCATGGCAATTCGCGCATCGCGCACAAATTGTTCCATACCCCATTCGGAAATATAGCCGTGACCACCCAAGATCTGCTGGGCATTGGTCGCGTGCCAATATCCCTTCTCGGTCAGGTACGACTTAAGGATCGGCGTCATCAGCCCCATATAATCGTCAGCTTTTTGGCGCGTTGTCTCGTCCTCGGCATGTTTATGGAGGTCACCATAAAGCGCTGACCAATACATCCAGGCGCGCGCACCCTCGGTGAAGGCACGCTGATCCATCAGCATACGGCGGACATCCGGGTGAACGATGATCGGGTCAGCCGGTTTCTCTGGCGCTTCCGGCCCGGTCAGCGCACGCCCCTGCAGACGATCTTTGGCATAGGCCGCACCATTCTGATAGGCGACTTCGGAAATCGCCATGCCTTGCATGCCAACGCCAAGACGCGCTTCGTTCATCATGGTGAACATCGCGCGAAGGCCTTTGTTCTCTTCGCCGAGCAAATAGCCGGTTGCTTCGTCATAATTGAGCACACAGGTCGCGTTGCCGTGGATACCCATTTTTTCTTCGATCGAGCCGCAGCTCACGCCATTGCGTTCGCCATTGCTGCCATCTTCATTGATCAGGAATTTCGGCACGATAAAGAGCGAAATCCCCTTCACCCCTTCGGGCGCACCTTCGATCCGCGCCAGCACGAGATGGATGATGTTGTCCGTCAGATCATGCTCACCGGCGGAGATGAAAATCTTGGTGCCGGAAATTTTGTAACTGCCGTCGCCATTCGGTACCGCCTTGGTCCGCAAGAGCCCCAGATCGGTTCCGCAATGGGGCTCTGTGAGGTTCATGGTGCCGCCCCACTCGCCGGCAATCATGTTCGGCAGATATTTCTGCTTTTGCTCGTCAGTGCCGTGGGCGTGTATCGCATCAGCCGCGCCGCGCGCCAGACCGCCATACATGCCAAACGCCATATTCGCCGCAGACACCATTTCACTGACGGCCACCGCGAGAACATAGGGAAGCCCCTGGCCGCCATAATCCGGATCGAATGAAAGGCCCTGCCATCCGCCCTGTTTGTAAATCTCATAGGCTTCTTTGAACCCGGTCGGCGTCGTGACCGAACCGTCAGGATGGCGGGTACAGCCTTCCTTATCGCCAACTTGATTGAGCGGGTGCAACACATTGGAGGTCATCTTCGCGCCTTCTTCAAGGATCGCTTCGACCACATCTTCCGAGGCTTCGGAAAAGCTGGGAAGATTAGAATATTTAGATAGTTGCAGGACGTCGTTAAGAACGAACTGCATGTCTTTTAGGGGGGCGTTATAGGTCGTCATGGTCGGATACTCCGTCGGTGAAGCTTGATTTGAGCACCAATGTAGACATCCGCGCGATCAGGTTAAAGCTTGGATGACAGTGGGGATGTTTAGGAACTGCGTTCGGTTCCGAATCAGCGTTAAGCTTTCATTAATCATTAGGCCTTTTTCCTTGCTCATTAAGGGTTTGCGCCTTCTGCGAAGCAGCTTACCAGTGAAATGTTCGCCTAGGCGCGCTCAGCGTCGGATCTGGACGAAATACGGGGAATTCGCCCCAGCGAATTACGGTGATACAACATGAAATCGAACGCGCCATGGAGCGTCAAAGGCATAGAACGCGACGCGCGGGAAACCGCCAAAGAAGCAGCTCGGCGCGAAGGCATGACCGTTGGTGAGTGGCTCAATAAAAAAATCTACAGCCACGGCCAGGAAAGCAACGATGTTTCCGAAGGCGAAGTCGAGGGTCTCAAACTTCGCGACCTCGTCACCGCAATTGAGCATCTTAGAAATCGTGTTGTTGAAGCCGAGAACCGCAACAACAAGATGGTCACCGAGCTATCTCGGAATGTCGGCGGTTTTGTTGAGCGCATTCAACGCCTGGAACGCGTTAAACCCGAAGAAGGTTCTTATCAGGATCTATTGAGCCGGGTTGAGCGTGTTGAGCGCGCGACCGGTGACCGCAGCCGCATCGAGGCGCTCAAGGCACTTGAAAAAGCCGTCGCGCAAGTTGCTGTCCAATTCAACAATGCACAGAAAACCACCCTCACCCGCCTCGATTCCGCCGAACAGCAATTGCAGGAATTTGCCGCACGCATCGATAAGGTCGGTGAGACATCTGAGCCAGACGATGTGAATGCGCTGAAATCTGCGATTGAAGATCTCGCGCAGCGTGTCTCGAAAGCAGAGCGCATCGCCGAAGAGGCTGCGCAGCTAAAAGACGCAGCCGCCGATTCAAGCGATCCGGAATTTGTCGAGCGGACAGGCGCGCGCCTTCGCGTTCTTGGGGATGAAATCAAACGTGGCGGCGACCAAATTCGTTCGCTGGAAAATACGATTGCCAAACTCTCTGGCCAGATCGAAGCGGCGGAGAAACGCAGCTCCGAAGGCGTTCAGAAAGTTGCGGATACGATTGCCGAGGTCCGTACCCAATTGCTGGAAGATGAAAGCAATGACGGTAGCGCCGATGTCGAAGCATTGCTCGAAAGCGCGCGCAAGGACACCGAAGCCCGTATAGAAGAATTGCAGCGCTCGCTCGAAGAAATGAATGCGCGCTTTGAAGAAATCGACCGCGTTGCCGCCGATATTGACGCGGCCGAGAAAGACCTCGCGGACATCGACGAGCCGGCAGCCGAACAGGTCGCCGACGACCTGACAGACGCGTTTGACGAAACACTGGAAGTCGATTTCGAACGTGAAGCCGATCTCGATGCCGAACCCGATGCGGAAGAAATCGTAGATGAGGCCGTTGCGGAGACCGACGACCAAGTTAGCGATGAACTCGGCAATGATGATGTTGATGCGGCGATCGACGACATCGAAGAAGCCGTAGCGGCGCTCGATCTGGACGATGACGCCGATAATGATCCCTTCGCATTCGCCGACACGCCTGATGAAGAAGCGCCGGAAACGGAAGCTGCGGCAGATGCCATTCAGGAAGAAGACGAAGCAACTGCGATCGAAGACATCAGCTTTGAACTTGATGACGAAGCGGATGATGACGTTACGGGCGAAGCCGATGACGAGATTTCCGTTCACGAAGAGTTTGCGGACAATGAAGAGCCGGCCCAAGACGAAAAAGCCGGCCATGCGCGGGCATTGCTCGCAGAGGTTCGCGACGCCCTGACCGGCGACGGATTACCAAAAGCTGACACCGCCGAAGAAGAAACACCTGAAGGCGATGACAATCTTTCGGCTCAAGAGGAAGATGAAACCTCAGCAGCAGATGATCGTGTTGACGAGGATGATGACGAGCAAGCACCGAACACTGCGTCGCTCAATCCAGATATTGTCGGCGAAACGGCAACGACGACGACCGATACGAAACCAGTCAATAAAGACGAATATCTGAAAGCTGCGCGGCAGCGGGCAAAAGAAGCAAGCGCTGAACGCGCCGCCTCTAAGAAACGTCCCTCCCTTGCGCACCTGACCGCAAAACAGCGCGCTATCCTTGCTGCGCGCGCACGTCAAAAACGTGCGCAACTCGAAAGCAAAGCCGACGAGCGGGCAGAAACCGCCGCAGAGGTTTTCGAGGGCGCGGCAGCGGTCGAAGCTGCTTTCGAAGCGCGCGAACGCCGAGCGCGCAACCGCGCGGCCGAAAAGCCCGAAACAACCACAGATGCAGAACCAACCGGTCGCTTTTCAAAGCTGACAGCGGCCCTGTCATCTGCACGCAGCCGTCTTTCCAAAAAAAAAGGTGAAAAAGACGAGACACCCGTAGCGCCGGAAGCGAATGAGGAGATTACCGCGCCCACGTCGGCTGACGAAACCGCCGAAACGGACAGCCGCAATAATGACCGGGAAGCGTTTGAATCGCTGCAGGCCAATAGCTCGACCAAACCGGTCGCAATTGCGCTGGGTATCGCCATCCTCTTGGCGGTTGCCGCGCTCGCTTACCTCATGAAAGACATGGTCTTTAAACCGGGTGCTGAAACACGCACGAGCAGCGGCTCACCCGCCGCGGTGACAGAACCGGTTGAAACAACAAGCGGCGAAGAAGCGCTTGTCTCCGTGCCGGAAGCGCCAGCGATTGATCCGCAAGCCGTCTATCTCGAAGCAATGTCCGCTTTAAGCGCCGCCGAGGATGAAACGGCTGCGGGCGCGGCGATCAGCCAACTACAAGACGCGGCGGCTCTCGGCTTCCCGCCCGCACAGCTTCAACTTGGTGAGCTATACAAGAGCGGCCAAGGCGTCGATCAGGATCTCGGCCAGGCGCGTGTCTGGTTCCGCCGCGCCGCCAATGGCGGCAATGTGTTGGCCATGCACCGGATCGGCGTCATGACCGCGCGCGGTGATGGCGGCCCTGCGGATAGTCAGGAAGCGATTGCGTGGTTTGAACGCGCCGGAAATTACGGCCTCGTTGACTCGCAATATAATCTCGGCGCGATTTACCATCCGACCGGCGACAGCACCTCGACGATTCAGGACGCCGCAAAAGCCTATTACTGGTATGCGCTCGCCGCGCGTAATGGCGACGCCGCTGCTGAACCGCTGGCCGCTGGTGTCGCGGTCGCGCTTTCAGAAAGCGAAAAAGCCGCAATCGATCAACAAGTCGCGGCTTGGACGGCGAACGAAACAAATGCCGACGCAAACCTGAACAGCACAACAGGCTAAGACAAGAACACCTTATTGCGTTTACGGAAATTGCCGGGATGTCGCGGGTGTCTTGCTTGCGCGTCAATGCCGGGCACGCCTATAACAATTTAAACATTTGGCGTTCCTAAACCTTCGGCATTTCACCCATGCAACTTTATCTCCCCATCGCGGAGATGCCTGTCGATCCCTTTGTCATTATGGCGATGGGTGGCGCGGTCGGATTTTTATCCGGGATGTTTGGCGTCGGCGGTGGCTTTCTGATGACGCCGCTTCTCATATTTTATGGCATTCCCCCTGCGGTTGCCGTCGGTACGGAAACCACCCAGATCGTCGCGTCGTCGGTTTCTGGCGTCACGGCCCACCTCAAACGTAAAACCGTCGATTTTCAGATGGGCGGTTTTCTGGTGGCTGGTGGTGCCTTCGGCTCCTTTACCGGCGTGATGATCTTCCGGGCCTTAAGCGCCAGCGGACAGGTCGAGCTGATTATTTCTCTGGCTTATGTGCTTTTCCTCGGGATTATCGGCGGGCTCATGCTGACGGAAAGTCTGCGCGCCCTGATCCGCGCTCGCGATACCCGTCCAAGGCCACGCAAACGACGCAGCCCGGCTTGGCTCGCGGCGCTTCCCTTTGCGATGCGGTTCCGGTCTTCACAACTTTACATTAGCCCCCTCGCCCCGATCATGTTCGGTTTCTTCGGCGGGATGATGGCCGCGATCATGGGCGTTGGCGGCGGCTTCATCATGGTGCCGGTGATGCTTTATATTCTGAACATGCCCACCAATGTGGTTGTCGGCACATCGCTATTTCAGATTATTTTCGTCACGGCACTGACGACCATTCTTCATTCGGCAGCCAACCAGACCGTCGATATTGCGCTGGGGTTGATGTTGATGATTGGCGGCGTCATCGGCGCACAGCTGGGCGCACGCGCCGGCGTCAAACTCCGCGCCGAACATTTACGGGCATTGCTCGCGCTTATCGTTCTCGCCGTCTGCGCACGGTTATTGATCGACCTAGCGGTGCCGCCTGTCTCACCCTTTTCCATCCAGGGTGTGTCATGAGGTTTCTGTTTTTCGCCTTGGTTTTTCATGCGCTTTACCCCGCCAATGCGGCTAATATCGAACTCGGCATTGCCGACGACCGCGTCGAGGTAGACACAAGTTTTGCCGGTGCAAAACTCACGCTGTTTGGTGCCGTCACAGGGATCGAAGACCCATCAAACGAAGTTGATATTATCTCCGTCATTCGCGGCCCCGAGGCCCGGTTTCAAATTCGCCAGATCGAGAAAAACCGCCTTATCTATGTTCCGGGCACAACCCATCATGTGGAGCGCGCACCGGGGCTTTACCTGACAAACTCAACCCGGCCCGTAACCGATATTGCGCCTCTCCCCTTACAGGACCAATATCGTCTTGGCGCTGAGTTTCTCGACTTCGACATCCAATCGCCGGAAACGCATAGCGACGAAATCGACAAAACACTTCTTTATCGAGAAGCTTTTTTAAATGAAGCGCGCTCCCTCGGCCTCTATGAAGCCCGGATCGGCGGCATCGAATTTAAAAAAGGCGCGCTCTTTACAATCAATGCACGCCTGCCGGCCAATACGCCCGTCGGTGAATATTCGGTGTCGGTCTATTTATTCCGCAATGGCGAATTGCTCTCTACCGATCATGCGGAACTGGGGGTGAACCGCGTCGGCGTTGAACGCCGCCTTTACGATTTCGCCTTCGAACGACCGATTTCTTACGGGGTGTTTTGCGTAATCGTATCGCTTTTCGCCGGTTGGATTGCGAGCGTCGCATTCCGCAAATAGGTTTTTTCCGCTAGCATGCCCTCCGGGTTCAATGGGGGGATCAATGGCGAAGAATAAACAATCGCAGGAGCTAACGCGGCTCGGATTGATCGCGCTCATTCCGCTTATCATTTCGGCGGCTGCGCTTTGGCTAAGCCCCGCAATTTTGCCGCAACATATCGCCTTGGATTTTCATCAGATTGCCTTGGCTGCGGCCGCGATATTCATCGTTTTTTTCGCCGGCGCGGGTTTTGGCACATCGATCGGCGCGAACGCGACCAGCTCGCCTTTACCGAATATACTGATTACCCTTCTTGCCTTTCTCGCCATCCTTCCCAATGGCGTGTTTTTCCTCGCACTGGGCGCGGCGCAACGGCATTTCATTTTGCTGGTTCTCATGATTTATCTGCTGGCCCGCGATCTGGCGACCGTATCCGGCCATAGCGCGCCGCGTTGGTATGGCACACTGCGCATCAGGCTTACTTTCTGGGCGGGAATTTCTATAATCCTGATTATCAGTCGGCTCTTGCTCTGGGGCTATTATTAAAGATAGCGCAAGATTAGTTGCGCGGATTGTGGTTTGACTTCCCCTCATGGATGAAAACGCCCTTGACCAGCTAACCATCGCGCTAGACCCGACCGCTCAAACTTTATTGGCGCTCGCCATTGTGACGATGATCTTTGCGATCGCGCTTGGCCTTAAAACCGAACATTTTTCATTTTTGCGGCAGGACCCGAAATTATTCTGGGGCGGATTAGCCGCTCAGCTGATTGGGCTGCCGGTCATGACATTGTTGTTGGTGACCTTAATTGCGCCGCATCCGTCTATTGCACTCGGCATGATCGTTGTTGCGGCATGCCCCGGCGGCAATGTCTCGAATTTCATGACATGGGGTGCGCGCGGCGACATCGCCTATTCCGTTTCGCTGACCGCCGGATCAAGCGTAATCGCCACCCTTTGGACGCCTGCGGCTATATTATTGTGGTCCAGCCTTTATGGGCCAACCTCCGAGTTGCTTGATACAATTGCGTTTGACCGCACGCGCTTTGTGATTCAAACGACTTTCATGCTCGCCGTACCACTTGGCCTGGGCATGGCCACCGCGCGATATTTACCGCAAATTGCCGAACGCATTCGAAAACCACTCGCCATGATTGGCGGCGGAATCCTCGCCTATGTGGTTATTGTCGGTGTCATTGGCTTTTGGCCATTGCTCGTCGCTGGCTGGATGCTGATTTTATTTCCGGTGGCGGCACATAATGCTTCAGCATTTGGACTAGGTTGGCTTTCTGGTCGATTGTTAGGCGCAACAGAAAACAGACGCAGGTCCCTCACCTTCGAAGTCGGCATCCAAAACGCAGGTCTCGCCGTTGTTCTGCTTTTAGCACAACTAAAAGGTTTAGGTGGTGCCGCCGCTATCGCAGCTGCATGGGGTGTTTGGCACTTCATCTCCGGCGGCGTTATGATCTCCCTGTTCCGTTTTCTCGATTGGCGAAAGGCAAAAGCGTTATGAGCTTCGATCTGAAAATCACCGGTGGCTTGATTTACGATGGCAATGGCGGCGAAGCCATTCGCGCGAATATCGGTATTAAAGACGGACTAATCGCTGAAATTGGCGAATGTTCAGGCGATGCGAAGGAAATTGTCGATGCCACAGGCGCAATTGTCACCCCCGGCTTTGTCGATATCCATACCCATTATGATGGCCAGGTTTCATGGGACCAGGAATTGCGTCCGTCGGTCAACCATGGCGTGACGACCGTTATTATGGGCAATTGCGGTGTTGGATTTGCACCGGTCAAACCTGACGATCACGACCGCCTTATCCGCCTGATGGAAGGCGTTGAAGATATTCCGGGTACGGCCCTTCATGAGGGGCTTTCGTGGAACTGGGAAACCTTCCCCGAATATATGGATGCAATTGACGCCATGCCGCATACGATCGATTTCGGCGTCATGATCGGACATGACCCGTTGCGGGTCTATGCCATGGGGGAGCGCGCAACCGCATTTGAAGAAGCAACCGATGATGACATCAAATTGATGCAATCCATCGTAACGGATGCAATGAAAGCCGGTGCTGCCGGATTTTCCATAGGCCGCACAGATGTTCACCGCACCGCGGACGGCGACTGGACGCCGAGCGCCGAAGCGGGCCTGCGTGAATTAACGGCCTTATCAAGCACGCTGGCGGATCTCGACCATGGTGTGCTTCAGATCGTCAATGACTTTAACCTCGAGCGTGAAGGCGATCAATTTGACGAAGAGTTTGAGATTGTCGAAAAATTCGTCCGCGCTGGTGGCGGTAAACCTGCCTCGATTTCGCTAATGCAACGGGACATGGCACCGAATGACTGGCGGCGCATCCTTGATGAAACTGAACGGCTGAACAAGGACGGTATAGAGTTTCACGTTCAGGTCGCGCCGCGCGCCATTGGGGTTTTTCAGGGGCTTCAATGCACCTTCCACCCAATGATGGCGCAACCAAGTTATATCGAAATCAAAGATAAACCGCTGGCCGAACGTGTCGCGATTATGCGTGATCCGGCATTCAAAAAGAAATGCCTCGCCGAAGAGCCCGTCAAGCTCGCGGGCGAAGGGTCATCGGTACCGCCAATTGCGGATACCATGATCGCCGCGCTTGAGCTTGTGGCGAACAAGTTTTTCCGCCTTGGCGAAAACCCGGACTATGAACAATCAGCAGACCAATCACTGGGAGCAGAGGCCCGGCGCGACGGCGTAACGGCCAAGGAAAAGCTCTATGACACCTTGCTTGAGCTTGATGGCAAGCAACTGATCTATTTTCCGATCTATAATTATACCGAATTCAATTATGACAATGTCCACAAGATGCTGACCCATCCGGCGGCCCTGCCCGGCCTTTCTGATGGCGGCGCGCATGTGGGGACGATTTGCGATGCCAGCTTCCCGACCTATTTACTGACCCATTGGTGCCGGGATCGCGACCATGACCGGCTTGACCTTTCCCGGGCGATTAAATTTCTGAGCGCCGACGGTGCCGATTATCTGAGGTTAAACGACCGTGGGCGGATCAAGGTCGGTTTGCGGGCAGACCTCAACATTATCGACCACAACAAATTGCGGCTGGGCCCGCCCAAAATGGTGCAGGATCTTCCGGCCGGTGGGCAACGCCTATTGCAACCCGTATCCGGTTACCGCGCAACCTTTGTCGCCGGTCAGCGCGTTATTGCCAATGACGAAGTGACTGACGCTCGACCAGGCCGATTGGTTCGGTTTGGATAGTTTGGGAAAAGCCGATGAATTTCACTTTTGATACCGTACCGAATTTGATTTTTGAAACCGGCGCGGCCAATCGCCTTGGTGAGATCATCAAAGAACGGATGCAGCGGCCATGCGTTGTTACCGATAAAGGTGTCATCAATGCGGGATTGATCGACGATGCGTTGGCCAGCCTGAAAAAAGCCGGGTTAGACTATCATTTGTTTGACGGTGTTGAGGCCGATCCCCCCGCTAAGGTCGTACGCGGTGCCGTTGAGGCAGCGCGTCAACATGGCAGCGATGGCGTAATCGGGTTTGGCGGCGGATCATCCATGGACACCGCAAAAGTCATTGCGGTTCTTTTAAAGTCTCAACAAAGCCTCGAAGAGATTTACGGCACTGACACGGTGCGCGGCGACCGTGCGCCTTTGGTATTATTGCCAACAACCGCCGGTACCGGATCGGAAGTTACCAATATTTCGATCATTACGAGCGATGACGATTTGAAAATGGGCATTGTTGCACCACAACTCTATGCCGACCTTGCGATACTCGATGCGTCCCTCACCTTATCGATGCCGCGCCACGTCACCTCGGCGACGGGTATCGACGCAATGGTACACGCCATCGAAGCCTTCACCAACAAGCTTTACAAAAATCCGATCTCAGATGCGCTGGCGACGAAAGCCCTAAGCCTACTCTCGCAAAATATTCAGCGCGCCTGTGATGAACCCGGCGACACGTCGGCGCGCGAAGCCATGTTGCTTGGTGCCTTGCTCGCGGGACAGGCGTTCACGAACTCTCCTTGCGCCGCTGTTCATGCAATGGCCTATCCGCTAGGGGTTCATTTTCATGTGCCCCATGGGCTTGCAAATTCGCTGATGCTCGCGCCGGTTCTTCGCCATAACATGCCGGTTGCGGAAAAGCTTTATGCGGAACTTGGCCCCGTCATTGGTGCATCTCATAGCGCCAATGATTTTCTCGATACTATGCTTTCAATCTGTGCGGGAACGGGCGTTAAAAACCGCCTTTCCGATGTAGGTGTATCGCATAATGTATTACCGAAACTGGCCGAGGACGCAATTAAGGTCGAACGCTTGATGAGGTGTAACCCGCGCGAAGTCACCTATGATGATGCGTTAAGGCTTTATACTGAGGTTCTTTGATGGGGCGGCGTGGCGACTACAAACATTTTCTGCCGCTGCAAACGCGATGGGCAGATAATGATATTTATGGCCATGTGAATAATGTGGCCCATTACGGCTATTTTGATACGGTCGTGAACGAGTTCCTGATTTCCCAAAAGGTTCTTGATATCCACAATGGCCCAGTCATCGGCCTTGTGGTGGAGACCGGTTGCAAATATTTCGTACCGCTCGAATTTCCGCAAAAGCTCGAAGGCGCTTTGCGTGTCGCCCATATCGGGAATTCATCTGTGCGTTATGAATTAGCGATATTCAAAGCGGGTGATGACGCGCCAGCCGCAGAGGGACATTTCATTCATGTCTATGTTGATCGGGATGCGCGCAAGCCTGTTCCCCTTCCGCAACAATTCCGAAAAGCCCTAGAGACTATTCTCGTCTGATCGCCACGCCGCGATCGTCGTCCGATGAAGCTTGCGGGCGTAACCATCATAACCGCCCGTTGCCATATGTAACACCGAACGGTTGTCCCACATCACCAACATATTCTCCCGCCATTTGTGTCTGTACTGAAATTCTTCCCGGGTTTGCCACGCATATAGCTCCGCAAGAAGCGCCATGCCCTCAGCTTGATCCATATCGGCGATCCCGGTGATATAGCCAATACAGCCATAAATCGCTTCGCGGCCGGTTTCCGGATGCGCCCTGATGATCGGATGGCGCTGTTCGACCATCGCATCGTCGGAAGCGCGAATATCCATCGAACGATCTTTCGCGTCTCGTTTACCATAAACACCGTCTGGCGCATAAGGCACACGGGCGGAATGAATTGCCTCTACCCCCTCCAGTTTACGGCGCAGCTCATCCGGCATTTTCTCAAGCGCCCAATGCTGATTCGCAAAAAGCGTGTCCCCGCCCTGCGGCGGAATGGTGATTCCGAAAAGACAGGTGCCTGCCGGCGGATTTTTTTGGAAGCTCCAATCCGTATGCCAGCTCTCGGCGAATATGGGTGCGGTTTCATCGGCCGCTCGTTGAACCGCAATAATGTGGTCGCGCCCTTCAATAGGCGCAATGAACGGATCGTCTCCAAATTCGCCGAAATAAAGCGTAAATCGCTCTAGGTCATCGTCGCTCATAGCATGATCTGGGAATATCAACACATGATGCTCAAGCCATGCTGTTCGCAAAGCGGAAACCACTTGTTTGGTTAAAGGACGTGTAAGGTCGATATCAGTAACGACTGCCCCGAACCCGCCCGGCTTTGGAGTCAATTTCATCGGCCACACTCCTTATCCCTTGCCCCACACTCTTATTCCCTTCGCACATTAGCTTTGATAGGTTACCCCAAACACGAGGGAAACGCAGTAGAACATGCCAGTAATACAAACGAAGATCGACCCGCGCTCGGAAAGCTTTGCGACCAATGCCAGGGCCATGCGCGACGCCGTGGATACCTTACGCGCAAATATGGACCGTGTTGCCGAAGGGGGCGGCGAAGCGCGCAACGAACGCCACAAAAAGCGCGGAAAATTATTGGCACGAGAGCGCATTGCACGCCTGCTTGATCCGGGTGCGCCCTTTTTAGAGATCGGGCAGTTTGCGGCGTGGGAAATGTATAGCGGCGATGTCATGGCCGCTGGGGTCGTCGCGGGCCTTGGTCGCATCAATGGTGTTGAATGTATGATCGTCGCAAATGACCCGACGGTCAAAGGCGGTACCTATCACCCGATGACGGTGAAAAAACATTTGCGTGCACAGGAAATCGCACAGGAAAATAGACTGCCGTGTATATATCTCGTTGAGAGTGGCGGCGCGTTCTTGCCCATGCAGGACGAAGTCTTCCCCGATAAAGACGACTTCGGGCGGATTTTTTATAATCAGGCGCAAATGTCGTCGATGGGCATCCCGCAAATTGCCGTTGTCCATGGCTCCTGCACGGCGGGCGGTGCTTACGTCCCGGCGATGTCGGACGAAGCGATCATCGTTAAAAAGCAAGGCACGATTTTTCTGGGTGGCCCACCCCTCGTCAAAGCAGCAACCGGTGAAGTCGTATCCGCCGAAGATTTAGGGGGCGGCGACACCCACACGCGCATTTCTGGCGTCGCCGATCATCTCGCCGAAGATGACGACCACGCATTAGGCATTGCGCGCCAGATTGTTTCGCGCCTTAATTGGGTGAAACTTGGCGAGGTCACAATGGCCGAACCAACCCCACCGCTATATGACGCCGAAGAGCTTTATGGCGTGGTCGAGGCAGATGCGCGCAAACCCTATGACGCGCGAGAGATCATCGCACGCATTGTTGACGGTTCTGACTTTGACGAATTCAAACCGCTTTACGGCTCAACATTGGTAACCGGCTTTGCGCGCCTGCATGGCTTCCCTGTCGGCATTCTCGCCAATAACGGAATTTTATTTTCTGAAAGCGCAAAAAAGGGTGCGCATTTCATCGAGCTGTGTTGCCAGCGCAAAATTCCGTTGATCTTTCTACAGAATATTACCGGCTTTATGGTCGGGCGCGCAGCCGAAGAAGGCGGCATCGCCAAGGATGGCGCGAAATTGGTAACCGCTGTGGCGACCGCCAATGTTCCGAAGTTCACTGTCGTTGTTGGTGGCTCCTATGGGGCCGGGAATTACGGCATGTGTGGCCGCGCCTATGGCCCACGTTTTATGTTTATGTGGCCGAATGCGCGGATCTCGGTTATGGGCGGCGAACAGGCCGCGAGCGTACTCGCGACCGTAAAGCGCGATGGCCTCCGTGAGGGAGAAACCTGGTCCGAGGAAGACGAGGAAGCCTTTAAAGATAAAATCCGCGCCGGCTATGAGGCGCAGGGCTCTCCCTATTATTCTTCGGCGCGGTTATGGGATGACGGTATTATTGATCCTGCGCAAACGCGTGATGTTCTGGGCTTATGCATATCAGCATCGCTGAATGCGCCGGTCAAAGAAACGAAATTCGGTGTATTCAGGATGTAGCGATTAAACCGCCCCGATACGGGCATCACAGCGGATGTTTTCTTTTTCCAATCCGCTCGCAAGATACTCTGCAGATGCAGGATCGTTCCGTATCAGGTCTATTATGGGCTGGTTCATGTCCATTGATGCTTTTTTCGCCGCTTCCAGATTTTCGTAGCTATCGCGATCACGACCAAGGAGGAACAAACCTGCCAATTCTTGCATTTGCTCAGACTCCAACCCTTCCAGAAGGCCAACAATCTCCGCTAGGTTTCCGGTGTCCTGCCCTTCAGCAAGAACATCGTCCATGCGCATTTTATTGGGCTGGCCTTCATCAATATCGTTGGAAACGAGCACATCAGGGCCAGCGGCTTCCTTACCGTGGAGTCGCCTGATCTTATAAATGAGCGCACATGCGGTATCTGGATCGAGGATCATGGTGCCTCCGGTTGTTTTGCTTTCTAAAACGATAACAACCGCACAGCAGAAATAGTTCGCCTAGTGGCGAAAGATCAAAATTTGGCCTATGAATTGGGGCATATGGGAGACGATAAAATGAACGATAAAGTACTTATTACCACCATAGATAATCGCGGCGTTGCGCGGCTCACCATGAATCGGCCGGACATACGAAATGCGTTCAATGAAGAACTGATCGGCGAAATTTGTGACACCATGGGGCGCTTAAATGCTGACCCGAATGTGCGCGTTATCGTTATCACCGGCAGCGGCACCGCATTTTCGGCCGGTGCCGATCTGAATATGATGAAGCGCGCAGCAGGTTACTCCGCTGCGGAAAACAAAGATGATGCGCGTCGCCTCGCCCACATGTTGAGCTCGATCTATCATTCCCCCAAACCCACCGTTGCGCTTGTGAACGGCCCTGCAATGGGGGGCGGCCTTGGCCTTATTGCCGCTTGTGATATTGCCATTGGTGCGGATACGTCGTTTTTTGCGTTGACCGAAGTTCGGGTTGGATTGGTGCCCGCGGTGATTTCGCCCTTCGTCATTCAGGCAATCACCGTTCGTCAGGCCAGACGGCTATTTGTCAGCGGCGAACGTTTCGATGCTGCCCACGCAGAAAAGATCGGGCTATTACACAAATGTGTGCCTGCCGATACTCTGAATGACGAACTAGAAGAAGTTCTCAAAAATCTCTTATTATGCAGTCCCGCCGCACAAGATTCCGCAAAAGAACTCATCCGCAGCGTTTCCTACAGAACGCCAAACGATAATGTCATGGAAGAGACAGCCGGGATCATTGCCAAGGCAAGAACCAGCAAAGACGGCAAGGAAGGTATCGCCGCCTTTTTGGAAAAACGAAAACCCAACTGGCAGGAAAAGTAATGTCAGGGCTTGGTCAGGTCATACGGAAAATCACGACCGATGATTACGATGCTGTCGCTGCGCTTCTCGCAAGCGCCTTTGGGCGACAGGATGAGGCTGACCTTGTCCGCAGATTATGGGCAGAACACGCGACAAAATTTGAGCGCGTATCAGAGATAAGCGGCGTCATCGTTGGCTATTGTGCGTTCAGCCCCGTCACCTCCAAACCTGATCTTGATGGCTTATTACTCGGCCTTGGGCCGCTCGCGGTTGCACCGGAACATCAAAATCAGGGCATTGGATCTGAACTTGTCCATACAGGCCTCAAGATCTGCCGCGATAACAATGCGCGCCTGATCGCGGTCTTGGGCGATCCCAAATATTACGCGCGCTTTGGGTTTGAACCCGCATCTAAACGCAAAATGACTTGGGCCGGATTTGACGCTGGCGACGCCTTTCGCGTCATAACCCGCGACGATGACGACCTCGACGTCGAAGACATTCGCGTCATTCATTATCACCCCGCATTCGACAGTGTTTCATAAGGGCCGTTATGTTTAAAAAAATTCTTATCGCCAATCGCGGTGAAATTGCCGTTCGGGTTGCCCGGACAGCGCGGAAAATGGGCGTATCGACAGTTGCGGTGTTTTCCGATGCTGATCGCGATGCACCGCATGTGCGGGCCTGCGACGAAGCGGTTTACATCGGCCCCTCGCCCGCGGCGGAAAGTTATCTTCGCACCGAAAAAATTCTCGATGCGATCAAAAAAACCGGCGCGGAAGGTGCTCACCCCGGCTATGGTTTTCTTTCGGAAAATGCAGAATTCGCTGACGCTCTCGAAAAGGCTGGCGTTGTGTTTATCGGCCCAACAGCCGAAACCATCCGCGCAATGGGGTCAAAATCGGCGGCGAAAGACCTGATGGAAGCGGCAGATGTGCCGACGACACCAGGATATCAGGGTGCGGACCAATCCGTTGAAATATTCAAAAAAGAAGCCGCGCGAATTGGCTATCCGGTTCTTTTAAAAGCAACCGCCGGCGGTGGCGGCAAGGGCATGCGCATGGTCGAAAAGGAACACGACCTAGAAGATGCGCTCAAATCCGCCCAGCGAGAAGCAAAATCCGCGTTTGGCGATGACCGGTTTTTGATCGAAAAATATATCGCACGGGCGCGCCATGTTGAGGTTCAGATTTTTGGTGATGGCACCGGGAATGTCGTTCATATGTATGAACGCGATTGCTCGATCCAGCGGCGGCACCAAAAAGTTATCGAAGAAGCACCCGCGCCGGGCCTGTCGGACGACCTGCGAGCGTCGCTATTAAAGGCCGGTGTCGATGCCGGTAAAGCGGTCAATTATCGCGGCGCAGGCACGGTTGAGTTTCTTTACGATCCTAAAGACGAAAAAGTCTATTTCATGGAAATGAATACGCGTCTGCAGGTTGAGCACCCTGTATCCGAAGCGATTACCGGACTTGATTTCGTCGAGTGGCAACTGCGGATCGCGGCTGGTGAGGGTTTACCGCTTGCGCAAGATGAAATCGGTGAAACCGGCCACGCATTTGAAGCGCGCCTCTACGCCGAAAACCCCGCCAGTAATTTTGCGCCATCAATCGGCACCCTGACGACCTTGCGGCTGCCGGTCGAACATGCGCGCATCGATTCCGGTGTTGAGGAAGGACAGGCAATTACGCCCTATTATGATCCGATGATCGCCAAGGTCATTACCTATGGCACCAGTCGCGATGAGGCCCTGGGGCGATTACGTGCAACATTGAAAGAGACGCGTGTTGCCGGACTGGAAATGAATGCGCAATTTCTTTACGCGCTTGCTGCGGCCCCTGATTTTATTGCGGGTGATGTCTCAACCCGTTTCATCGAAGAGCATAAAAGCGAACTCTTTGACGACAAGAAAAGCGATAAGCGCGTTTGGGCGGCTGTGGCTTTATGGAAACTGGAACAATCCGCCCCTGCCAATGATGATCCGTGGGCATCGCTAAAAGGATTTCGCCTAAACCGCCCTACACACGAATTAATGTGGATCGATTATCAGGGCGCGCCCGCAATAATGCGCCTGTCACAAGATGGCGACGACTTTAAAGCCACACTTGAACCCGATGCCGCCGCAGCGGCGCGGCGCGAGGGCCGCGAACCGCAAGACACACTCTCATTCTCCTTCTCCGGCACCTGCGATGACACCGGGACAATCCGTATGAGCGTCGATCAAGACCAATGCGTCGCGTTCGTCACGAAACATGGCGACGGCTTGCGGGTTTGGATTGGGGCCGATCATTGGGATGTGACCATACCTGACCCACTTTTGGGTATTTCTGCCCATCATTCCAGCGAAGGGTCATTGACGGCCCCGATGCCGGGCGTAATTACCCTGTTATCCGCAAAGGTCGGCGACACGGTCGAAGCGGGTGCGCCGTTATTGATTATGGAGGCCATGAAAATGGAACACGCCGTGAAGGCCCCATTTGATGGAACCGTAAAATCATATCGCTTTGCGGCCGGTGATCAGGTCAAGGATGGCGACTTATTGGTCGAATTTGAAGAAAGCGCCTAGCATGTCTCAGCATATCAGCATTGTCGAAGTCGGCCCGCGCGACGGTTTGCAAAATGAAAAGAGCACCGTCGACATTCCCACCAAAGTTGAACTTATCGAACGACTTGTGAGCGCGGGCATGAAATCGGTCGAAGGCGGCGCATTTGTTTCTCCCAAATGGGTGCCGCAAATGGCCGCCAGTGACGAGGTGATGACCAAGATCAATCGCGTCGAGGGTGTTTCTTATCCAGTGCTGACCCCGAACATGAAAGGTTATGAGGGCGCACGCGCCGTTAAAGCGGATACCGTTGCCGTCTTTGGCGCGGCTTCTGAAAGCTTCAGCCAAAAGAACATTAATTGCTCGATTGAAGAAAGCCTTGAGCGTTTCAAACCCGTCATCGATGCGGCAAAGGCCGATGGCGTGCGTGTTCGCGGATATGTATCCTGCGTGCTTGGCTGCCCTTATGAAGGCAAGGTCTCGCCTGCCGCTGTGGTTCCGATTGCCAAAACGCTTTTTGACATGGGCTGTTACGAAATATCTTTGGGTGACACGATTGGCGTCGGCACGCCGGAAGAAACACGGGCCCTTATTCGCACCGTCTCTGGTGCTGTTCCCGTCTCGGCTCTCGCCGGTCATTTTCATGATACCTATGGCCAAGCCTTGGCGAATATCTGGGCCGCGATTGACGAAGGCGTCCGTGTCTTTGACTCCTCCGTATCCGGACTAGGCGGTTGCCCCTATGCCAAGGGCGCCTCGGGCAATGTCGCTAGTGAAGATGTCGTTTATTCGCTTGAACGCTCTGGCTATGACACCGGGGTCGATCTTGATGCGCTGATTGAAACGAGTATCTGGATCTCCGAATCCTTAGGCCGCAAGCCCGGCTCCAAAGTGACTCTGGCCCGTCACGCCGCTAGCTGACCGGCCGCGCCGCGCCCAAGCCCGTTCATGCAGCGTATAAGCAACCGTCTGAATGACCGGCTCGACAAGGCCAACACCAAGCGCCGCCACCCAGCTACGGGTCACCGCAAAGGCGACGATGACGGCTACGCAAAAATGCATAACGCCATAACTCATTGTTTTTAAAGCACTCTGTTCCATCGCGGGGGTCCACTTATTACTGAGGACCAGAGATATAGTTTTTGCGAACGATTCGCAACTACTATTTTTCAAAAGGCGCTCACGTTATCGCGAGATGGGCCGATCAATCGTCCAACGCGGCAAGAATATCAGCGGTAAAACGGGCAATATCGAACCCGCCACCATCATCGAAACCGCGCCGAACGACCAGAATATTCCGAGAGGGAACAATCACGAGCGATTGCCCGCGATTGCCAAGGGCCGCATACGTCCCCGCCGGAAGGCCAAAAGTCTCGTCGAATAACCAGAATTGCGCCCCATAGCCGGGCCGTTTTGAACCGTCTTCACGGTCGGTTGGCTGATCTGGCGCAGGGGTTGCTACATATTGCGCCCACCCCTCGGGCAAAATCCGCTCGCCCTGCCATATGCCATCATTCAGGTATAACAGGCCAAGACGACCGAGATCGCGCGCCGTCGTCCAAACTTGCGATGACAAAATGAAATCGCCATTCCAATCGGTTTCTAAAAATGTGTGGTCCATGCCCAAGGGTTCGAGCACGGCCTTGAATGGAAATGTCAGATAGGCTTTCTCGTCACCCATCCGCTCACGGAGCGCACGCATGACCACCATGGTATCATTATTGGCATAGCGCCAACGGGTTCCGGGGGGTGCGACCAAACGATTGGTGATCGCATGATCGACAACCCGCCCACCGCCGAAATAAATATCATCAGTACGGTTGCCCGCTGTCGGCGAGGTCAATCCGCTCGACATATGCAACAGGTTTTCAACCGTGATCGCACCGCGCGGATCATTCGGCGACGACCAGACCGCAAGTCCGGCGGGCTCGTCAACTGCTATGATTTCTTTTTCTACTGCCGCGCCGATAATACTCGCGGCAATTGATTTCGCGACAGACCATGTTCGCTGGGGTGTATGAGCATCGAATCCGTCGCGGTATTTTTCTGCCATGATCCGACCGTTCTCGATGACCAAAACTGCGGTCGTTTCTGTACCCTCACCATAGGTCTGTCTGTCAAATGCATCCGCGACCACACCCGCAAGATTAAACCCTTGCGGCGTATCCGCCAAAACCTCGTCAGTGACTTTGTCCCCTGCTGGCCAATTGACGTTCGATTTATCGCGTGTTTTCGAAAATTTTATCTTGGGCAGAGAAATTTCATCTGCACCCGTTGGATATTGAACACAACCCAATCGGGGTCGCCACGCCGCAATGCGCACCGCATCATCGGCATAGGTAACGGAAACCGTTTTTGCGACATTATCGATAACCGCGTCCGGCAAGGTGGCCATAGCGTCGCGATAGCCCGGATATATCCGATGAAGTTCATCGCCCGCAATTTGTTCCGGCGACCGCCCCGCATTGAAATGCGCCGAACAGGTAAATGCGGCCTTATATCCTGCGACTAGTGACAAATGCGCAAGATCTGGCTCCTGCGCATTTGCCTGTATTATTGACGCCGTTAAAACGGCAATTGATCCGATGACTGATTTACGCATCGAATTGCCTCTCAGCGATTAAAGCGCGTCGTCGTAAATTGGCTGAATATCGACCGGAAGATGGGTCAGCGAGGCAATCACATTTTCCGCATCCGCATCCAGTTTCGCATATTGATCGAGAAACGCTTTAGCGGCGTCGTAATCGCCATCTCCCTGCACAACCACAATGTCGCGTGTCAGATCAGAGACCGCCTGTTCAAGTTTTGCAAAATCAAGTTTGAACTTGCCATCCTCAACAGTCACCGCACCGACCTCACGAAAGTAAGTATATTGGAACGCGGCCCCGGCCCCGTGCGCTTCGTTGATGCCAAAGCGCATCGCCCGGAATAGCCCCACGAAATAGGTCGCAAGGAAGTTTTCCTTCTCCGCAATCGGCAACTCGCCCTGCTCCATCATATAAAGGACATTATACGCCCCCATGACGTCGGCTTTACCTTCTTCCGTCTGCGTATAAAGCTCTTTGAGTTCAGCGCTCACAGACGTTTCGACGCCATCCTTCGCGATAGAGCCCGGTCCGAGACTATGCGCCAATTCATGGAAAAGAACTTCGCCCGACATATATTTCTTCATCAACATCGCGGCTTGTTCAGGCACAAGAACATCCTGCGCCATTGGTGCCAGAATAAGGTCAAACTTCGCGCCAAGCACATTGTTCAAAAGTACTTTCTTCGCGCCCTTGGCCTCTCGCACTCGCTCGTCATTTGGCAGATTAAACGCAACCGTCTGAACGCCCGGCACATTATCACCGCCACCATGAACCTGGTAGGTCACGGCGATGGGCGATTCGAAACCGCGCTTAAAGTTTTTATAGGACTCGTCGACCGGCAGATTGGCTTCCATGTCGCGCAGAAAGTTTTTGTACTTCGCGAGCGCGGCGCTCTCTTCCGGGTTCTTGACGGTAATAAAAGCTTCATAGGCTGTTTTGTACCCGAAAAGCGTATCCGTATAGACTTCATATGGGCCAATTGCGGCTTCGATTGGCCCGTCTAAATCCATCCATGCCATTTCCGACTCAAAATAATCGTCGGTCAGGAATGATTCTGCACGCAAGGTTAAAAATCGCTTGAGGCTTTCATTTGACGTGATTTCGGCCGCTTCGCGCATGAGCTGCGCCGCCGGTTCGAGCCATTCGCGGTAATGCTCCGCGTAAGGAATGGCCTTTAGGCCGCCATTACCGTCACGCCGAATTACGGTGTAGCCGCTCGTGAAAGCCTCTTTATCTTCCGGATGTTCAGTTATCCAGTTTTCAAATTCTTCCTTGGGCATATCGGCAGGATAAAACGCAGCCCCTGCCGGCATAGGCGTATCGCCGACGAAAGGCTTGTTGTGGTCGAGCGTATCCCACGGGCCGAAATGAAGATCGAACAACTCAAGCACGAGGTCTTTGTTCTCGATATCGCTTGCGGCGATCTGCGCCCGCCATTCCGGGTTTTTCTCGCTGCGCTGGCGGAGATAAATTTCCGACATCAACACACCAACCTGATTGAGCTTATTGATGACCGCTTTTTCTTCTTCGGTCAGAAATGACGTGTCCGCGTTCATTTCCACAACTGCGAATTGATCCCGCATCGTATCGAGGGTTTCTTTGGATGCCACCTGCAGCTTTGCTTCAGCGGGCTCTTGGGCTTCCGACGTTGTCTCGGTTTTCGTTGTTGTGTCCTGCGGTGAACAAGCAGCACTCAGTGCGAGCATGGAAACAAAAAGCATGGAGCGGGCGATAGAGTTTTTCATACAGATCCCTTTTACGACGGACGCGGCGTGAACAGCCGCCCGAATTTGGTGCCAATTTAACGCTTTGTGGCCGATCTACAAACCCCGCCATAATCCGGCCTTGCAGGCGCGATAGGGTTTGAATATTGCTTAAACATAAGCGCTATTGGCCGATCTTGTGATTCGCAAAAAATGAGGAAATCAGCATGAAGAAACGACTGGGCACCATTGCCGCTGCCGCAATTCTGTCCTTGAGCAATATTGCCCATGCTGAACCTTCGGATTTTGAACAATGGGTTGCTGGTTTCCGCGCTGAAGCATCGGCCGCTGGTATTTCCGACGAGGTTCTAGATCAGGCTTTGAGTGGCCTCACGATCAATAGCCGCGTTTATGAGCTGAATGACAATCAACCGGAATTCTCTCGCGGTATCTGGGATTATCTCGACAGCGCGGTTTCCGAAACGCGGGTCAGGAATGGCCGCGCGAAATTTCAGGAGAACCGCCAATTATTGACGATGATCGATCAGGCCTATGGCGTCGACGCTGAAATCATCGCGGCAATTTGGGGCCTTGAGTCTTCTTATGGCGCAATCATGGGTAGCTATGACACGATACAGGCCCTTGCGACCCTCGCCTTTGAAGGACGACGGACCGGCTATGGCCGGAGCCAACTTATTGGTGCGCTAAAAATTATCCAACATGGTTATGCGAGCCGCGACGATCTGAAAGGATCATGGGCCGGTGCGATGGGCCATACGCAATTTATCCCGACCACCTATCTTTCCTATGCGATCGACCATGACGGCGATGGGCGTCGCGACATCTGGAATAATCTCGGTGATGTTTTCGCCTCTACTGCGAACTATCTCAGCGTATCCGGCTATCGCGGTAATGAAGCATGGGGGGTCGAAGTTCGCCTGCCCGCCGGGTTTGATTACGCCCTCGCCGACACCAAGATCAAAAAAGCCGTGGTCGAGTGGGCTGCGGCAGGCCTTTCATCAATCAACGGCCCAAGCCTCATTGACGGTTTTGATCCGAATATTCGCGGTCGCCTGATCATTCCGGCTGGCGCACACGGCCCGGCATTCCTCGTTTTCGACAATTTCGAAGCGATCTTGAAATATAACCGGTCCACGGCCTATGCGCTGGCGGTTTCGCTCCTTTCCGAAGAAATCGCCGGTCGGAGTGGCGCAGTTGTTGCCGCTTGGCCGCGCGATGACCGGCCATTGACCCTTACGGAACGCAAAGACCTACAGCAGGCCCTAAAGGATCGCGGATATGACCCAGGGCCCGTTGACGGCATTATCGGAGCCGGGACAAAGCGCGCCTTGCGCACTTTCCAACAATCTGCGGGTCTGCCGGCAGATGGATATGCCTCCGCCAAGGTGCTGGAAGCCTTGAAATAAGCCATTTCTGGCTGTCATAAAAATTTTTTGAGGCGCCCCTTGTTGCGGTGCACAATATCCACTAAATGAGGGTCAATGCTGCACCGCACAAAGTCCGGGCGGCAACCATCTTTTAAAGGAGGCCCTCATGGCAACCACGAAGACCGCAGCGAAGAAGACGACGACCACGAAGTCGACGACGGCAAAAAAAGCTGAGACCACAAGCCCAGTCGCGGACATCATGTCATTTTCAAATGGCGCAGAATGGACCGCCAAGGCGAAAGAACAGTTCGAATCAATGATGGAATCATTCGGTGAGAACCTCGAAGAAGCCCGCGCGAAAAACGAAGAACTGGCTGAAGAGCTTCAGGCTCGGTTCAAGTCTTCGCAAGAGCGCGTAAACGAGACCAATGCGTTCCTTATGGAAGCGGCGCAGGAAGAAGTTTCTGAAACTGTTCAGTTTGCAAGCGACCTGACCAACGCAAAATCTTTTGCGGACGCGCTTACCATTCAGCAGTCTTACTGGAAAAAGCTTTTCGAAAACCGCATCGAACGCGCACGCGAGCTTACAGAAACAACTGTAGAAACCGCCCGTGAAACGATGACGCCGGTTGAAGTTCCATTCGCGAATTTCAAATCTTTCGAAAAATTCTTTGCGTTTCCTGTAAAAGCTTAACGCGAGACAATTTGACGGTCATCCGTTATGTCTGTCGCCCATGAGCGGCGAAAGAACAACGACGGTAATTGACCATGCGATCCTAGAATGGGGTGCAAGTGACAAGCTTGCGCCCCATTCGTCTATTCAACCGGATTGCGCACCCCGATCTCCAATCTTTGATGATGTTTATTTCTCGGGCGATGGGCCTGCGGAAACGGATTATGTGTTCCTGCGTGGGAATTCCTTGCCAGCGCGGTTCGAGCACACAGCGCAGTTTCAAATTGGTGAACTAGGTTTTGGGACCGGGCTCAATTTCCTCGTCGCTTGGGACCGCTGGGAAAAGGCCAACAAACCGGAAAATGCAACCTTGCATTTTTTCTCTGTCGAAGGGTTTCCTCTCGCCCCTGACGATCTGGAAAGGGCACATGAGGCCTGGCCGGATCTTGGCGAACGCGCGGGTGTTCTGCGATCAAAACTCCCCCCGCCCCTGCCGGGATTTCATCATATCGAGATCGGCGACCACGTCACCTTGACCCTGTTTTACGGTGATGCCCTAGAGGGGCTTGGGCGCGCAAATGCCAATATAAATGCGTGGTTTTTTGACGGATTTGCGCCGTCGAAAAATCCGGCAATGTGGTCGGCAGAAATCTTCAATGAAGTGGCTCGCCTCTCCGCGGACAAGGCCAGCTTCGCGACCTTCACGGTCGCGGGCATGGTGCGGCGAAATCTGGAAAGCGCGGGATTTGCGTGGCAAAAAACACCTGGCCACGGGCGCAAAAAAGAAATGCTGGTTGGTGCACTGAATAAGGCCGATAGGATTTCGAAAAGCGCGCCTTGGCATCGACGGGCTGGACCCATCAATCCGCGCGCATCGGTCGCGATCATTGGTGCCGGTGTCGCCGGGGCCAGTCTTGCCTATGAATTGACCCGCGCGGGGTTTCGACCAACCCTTTTCGAGGCAATCGCCCCCGCAAGTGGCGCATCGGGCAATATGGCAGGCCTGATTATGCCGCGCCTTGATGTCGGCGATTACCCGGCCGGGCGTTTCCATATCAGCGCTTACATTCATTCTCTGCGCCTTATCGGTGTCCTGAACACCTCCGGCCTGTTCAATCCTTGCGGCGCAAAGTTACATGCCACCAATGACCGCGAGCGTGAACGACACCAAAAACTTATCAACCAAAAGATTCTTCCCAATGGATGGATTGAACCGCATGCGGATGGACTTTTCTTTCCGCAAGCTGGTGTCATAAACCCATCCCGCTTGGTTGAATGCCTGATCGGCGGCACTGACGTCATTACCGCCCGTGTTTCGCGATTGGTTCAAACCGAACAAGGCTGGTTGGTATCAACCGAAAACCAGACCCATGAATTCGACGCAGTGATTATCGCAAATGGTCTTGATGCGCTTCGCTTTACCCAAGCGCGCGGACTACCGATTACCGGTTCGGCCGGACAGATCGATTATTTTCCCGATGCGCCGCCGCCGGATCATATTCATGTCACCGGGCCATATTGCGCGCCATCGCCCGATGCTGGTGCCGATGGCGGCCTCGTGATCGGGGCAACATATCTGCCCATAGATTTAGGCCAGCACGCCAAGACCTCAAAAGACCAAACCGACGCCAATATTGCATCAGTCGCGCAATCGCTGCCCGATCTTGTGCGCAATCTGAACACACCCGTTTCCCGCGCCAGCGTGCGCTGCACAACCCCCGATCAATTACCTATTGCGGGCCCAGTGCCCGATTGGGGCTTTTATGCGGGGGCTTATGACGGCCTAAGGCACGGGCGTCGCGAAGCCTTCCCCGACGGACAAATGCGGCCAAATCTCTATATTTTGACGGCCCTTGGCTCACGCGGGCTGGTTACCGCCCCCTATGTTGCAGCTATGATCACGGCGGATTTGACCGGCACCCCTGCGCCCGCAGATCACGAGGTCTATGAGGCGCTTCATCCTGCCCGCTTTTTTATTCGCGATTTGAAACGCGGCTATGCCAAACCGGTCAGTGCGCCAGCTTGCGAATGACAGCCGCTTTGGGTTAAGTCGCCTCAACACCAGTTGAGGATTTCTCCATGAAAGAAACGCCATTCGGTCCTGTCTACGACAATGTACTCGAAGGGGTTGGCAAAACCCCGATGGTCAAGATCTCCAATATCGATACGGGGCCTTGCGAGTTGTATCTCAAACTCGAAGCGTCGAACCCCGGCGGCTCCATTAAAGACCGCATCGGTATCGCCATGATCGAAGCCGCAGAACGCGAGGGCAAGCTAAAGCCCGGCGGTACGATCATTGAGGCGACCGCCGGAAATACCGGCCTCGCATTGGCGCTCGTCGCCGCCCAAAAAGGGTACAAAACCATCATCGTTGTGCCGGATAAAATGGCACAGGAAAAAATCTTCCATCTAAAAGCGCTCGGTGCCGATGTGCGCCTGACGCGATCTGACGTCGGCAAAGGCCATCCCGATTATTATCAGGACATGGCCGAGCGCATCGCAAAAGAGACCGGTGCGTTTTACGTCAACCAGTTTGGCAACGCTGCGAATCCCGTCGCCCATGAAAAAGGCACTGGCCCGGAAATTTGGGGCCAGATGGACAATGATCTCGATGCCATCGTCGCTGGTGTCGGCTCTGGCGGTACGATTACGGGGCTTTCAAACTTTTTCAATGAAACTGCGCCGAATGTCGAAATCATTCTGGCGGACCCGAAAGGTTCGATCCTTACGGATTATGTCAATACGGGCGCAATACCGAACGAAGTCGGGTCGTGGTTGGTCGAAGGAATTGGCGAGGACTTTATCCCCGATATCGCAGACCTCTCTCGCGTTAAGGCCGCCTATGGCATCACAGATCGTGAGAGCTTTGAAGCCGCGCGGGACCTTCTGCGTAAGGAAGGAATTCTCGCCGGGTCGTCATCGGGTACAATCCTTGCCGCAGCGCTTAAATATTGCCGCGCGCAAAAGAAAAAGAAACGCGTTGTCGCTTTTGTTTGCGACCGCGGCGACAAATATCTCTCAAAGATGTTCAATGACTACTGGATGTATGATCAGGGCTTTTTAAAGCGCGCGCCCAAAGGCGATCTCACAGACCTGATTACGCGCCATCACTCAGAACAACAAACTGTCACCGTAAAGCCTGATGACACGCTGATGTCGGCCTACGGCAAAATGAAACTCTATGATATCTCGCAATTGCCGGTTCTTGATGATGACGGCAATGTCGCGGGACTGCTCGACGAAGAGGACCTGTTATTCGCGGTCGTCAGAAATCGCGACAAGTTCAAAGACCCGGTAAAATCGGCCATGACCTATCGCGTAGAAACCCTCGACGCGGGTCAGGATATGCAATCGCTTTTGCCGATTTTTGCAAAAGGTCATGTCGCGGTTGTGCTGAAAGGCGGCAAATTTGAGGGCTTGATTACGCGCACTGATTTGCTCAATTATCTTCGCCTGCAGGTGGCATAATGGACGTATACGGCCTAAAAACCTGCGACACCTGCCGCAAGGTCAAGAAAGCGCTTGATGGAGCAAACATCACCTACGCGTTTCACGATGTTCGCGAGGAGCCCGTCAGCGCGACGCAGATTGGTCGCTGGGCCGCCGCAGTCGGGACCGAAAAGCTACTGAACAAAGCATCAACCACATGGCGCAATTTAGACCCCGCCGAAAAGGATGGTCTGAATGAGAAAAAAGCCATCAAACTGATGCATGATAACCCGACGTTGATGAAACGCCCCATCATCGTAAATGGCCCGACGCAAGTTTTCGTTGGTTGGTCAAAAGACACGCAAGAAGCGGTGTTGGGATAAAATCATAAGTCCGCGCTTCTTGTTGGTTTCTGCCTACCGTCCGGATGACAGGCAATGCACCTCGTCATCCCGGACATGATCCGGGCTCTATTAATTGTTCGTCGGCATAAAAATCGATAGAAATCACCAATGAGCAAAACTTTGGAAATTTTCATCGACGCTGACGCCTGCCCGGTTAAGGAAGAAACCTACAAGGTCGCCTTTCGCTATGATGTGCCGGTCAGTGTCGTCGCGAACGCGCCGATTCGTATTCCCCGGCACCCATTGATCAAACGGATCACGGTGAACGACCATTACGACGCCGCAGATGATTATGTCGCCGAACACGCGCATGTGAATTCAATTGTAATCACGGCAGACATTCTTTTAGCCGAACGTTGCCTTAAAATGGACGCCACGGTGCTCGGCCCGAAGGGCACTCCCTTCACCAAGGACTCCATCGGATCAGCCCTTGCCTCCCGCGCGATTATGTCGGATCTGCGAGCCGGTGGCGATGCCGTCGGCGGCCCTGCCCCGTTCCAAAAAGCGGATCGTTCGCGATTTCTCTCCGCCCTCGACGAAGCCATTGTGCGCTTAAAGCGACAGGGTTGACCTTCGCGGTCAGGCGCGCCAAGTCCAATGCCAGAGACGCGCCTATTGCGCGGAAAAATTTGAGGCAATGACCAATGTCAGACAATAACAAAAACCGCCCTGCCTTTGCGACACGCGTAATTCATGCCGGTCAGGAACATGACCCGACCACAGGCGCTGTCATGCAGCCAATCTATCAAACATCGACCTACGCTCAGGAAAGCCCGGGCGTTCATAAGGGCTTTGTTTATGCGCGCGGCGCGAACCCAACCCGTCACGCCTATGAGCGTTGCATCGCCGATCTTGAAAACGGATCGCGGGGTTTTGCTTTTGCATCTGGCATGGCGGCAATTTCGACAATGCTTGAGCTTCTGCCGGCGGGCAGCAATGTGATTGCGATGGATGATGTCTATGGCGGCACTTTCCGGCTTTTCGAGCGTGTACGGAAAGATTCCGCGAATATGTCATTCAATTATGTAGATTTGACCAAGCCAGAAAACCTCGAAGCGGCAATCACGCCCGAAACCAAACTGGTCTGGCTCGAAACGCCAACCAATCCCCTTTTGAAAATTGTGGATATCGAAGCCATTGCCAAGATCGCGCATAAACACGGATTGCTGGTCGGCTGCGATAACACATTCGCCTCTCCCTATTGCCAACGGCCGCTCGACTTTGGTGCCGATATTGTCATGCATTCCGCAACGAAATATCTGGGCGGGCATTCGGACGTTATTGGCGGCGTGTTAGTGGTCAACGACAACGACCTTGGCGATAAATTAGCATTCTTGCAAAACTCCGTGGGCGGAATTCAAGGCCCGTTTGATAGTTTTCTCGCATTGCGCGGCCTGAAAACATTGGCGCTCCGCCTCGAACGATCAACCTCCAACGCATTGGCATTGGCAGAGTGGCTCGAAAAGCATCCGGCGATAGACCGCGTCAATTACCCGGGCCTCAAATCGCATCCCGGCCATGAGGTGGCGAAACGCCAAATGGATGCCTATGGCGGCATGGTAACGATCTTCCTGAAAGGTGGCCTTGATGCCGCAAAAACCATGCTGGAACGTGTCGAGCTTTTTACCCTTGCCGAATCCCTCGGCGGCGTTGAAAGCCTTATCGAACATCCCGGCATTATGACCCATGCGTCTATCCCGCCTGAACGCCGCGCAGAGTTGGGCGTAGACGACGCGTTGGTGCGTATGTCCGTTGGCGTGGAGGATCTTGAGGATCTGCGCCGCGATCTCGATCACGCGCTTTCCGGCCTATAAAAATACGGTCGTGACAAAGTAAACAACCCTGATAGGCTTGCGCGCTTGAATTAAAGGGCGTGAGCCCATTCGGGGGTGATGATGGACGGCGTCGAAAATTCCAATAACTTAGCCGACACAATCAACAATACGCTCAGCCCCGTCAGCGATTTCGTTGCATCCATTATATTCTACGCGGTCGACGTTGGCGGCGTTTCCCTCCCGCTTGTGGTCGTCTGGCTCATGGTTGCAGGCGTGGTGATGACCGTCTCACTGCGCTTTATCAATTTTCGTGGCTTCCGACATGCGGTCTCCATGGTCTTTAATCCGCATGACCAGGATGGCGCTGACGGCGAGATCTCTCACTTCCAGGCGCTCTCCGCTGCGCTTTCCGGCACTATTGGCCTCGGCAACATCGCATCCGTTCCAATAGCCATTGTCATTGGTGGCCCAGGGGCGGTCTTTTGGATGATCATTGCGGGTTTTTTTGGCATGGCCACCAAATTTGCCGAATGTGCCATGGCGGTGAAATACCGAAAAATCCTTCCCGACGGCCGCAGCATCGGTGGCCCGATGTATTATATAGAGGCAGAGTTCAACCGACGTGGCCTAAAAACCATTGGTAAAGGTGTAGCAATTTTCTTCGCACTGATGACCATTGGCGGATCAATCAGCTTTTTCCAAATCAATCAATCACACGCACAGTTCGCGAATGTAACCGGCATATCAGCGCCATTGACCTTTGCGACGGTCATGTCTGCGCTCGTGGCCTTTATCGCTCTGGGCGGCATCAAACGCATTGGCTTGATGGCTAGCCGACTGGTTCCATTTATGGCTATTCTTTATCTCGGGGCCGCAATTATCATCATTGCTTTGAATATTTCCTCACTCCCCGATGTTATTGTAACCATATTCAAAAGTGCATTTGGCCTCGAAGCTGCGGGTGGCGGTATGGTCGGGGCACTGATCAATGGTATGCGCCGTGCAACCTATTCAAGTGAAGCTGGTGTGGGGTCCGCAGCGATTGCCCATTCCGCGGTCAAAACGAACGAGCCATTGACAGAGGGCTATGTCGCACTCCTTGAACCGTTTATCGACACCGTTGTCGTATGTACGATCACAGCACTCGTCGTTATTCTAACCGGTGCGTATGAGCCATTCATGTATCAAGAAGGCGCTGTGGGCATTCAAATCACGTCAAATGCGTTTGCCGGAACCTTTGCTTGGTTCCCGATTATTTTGCTCATCTCATCGACGCTATTTGCCTTCACGTCCGTGGTCAGTTGGGTGTTCTATGGCGCGCAAGCGGTCGGATATTTGACCAATGGATCAAAACAAATCGACATAATATTCAAAGTCGCAATCTGTGTGTTGCTATGCGCCAGTGCGGCACTATCGGTATCTTCAATTCTCGACTTTATCGACTCGATGATTTTCGCAATGGCAATTCCGAACATCTTGGTTCTGTATTTGATGTTGCCGGAAATTAAGCGCGACGTGAAAGCCTATGAATTGAAACACAATATCTAGGCGCGCGGATGAGCCTTATCAAAAATACGAAGCATATTTTCGCTGTCGATTTTGGTGTAGCGCTGGGTCGCCGCGAGGGATGAGTGCCCGAGTAATTCCTGAATTGTGCGTAAGTCTCCGCCTGCGGATAAAAGGTGCGTGGCGAATGAATGCCGCATTGCATGCGGCGTAGCACTATCCGGCAGGCCAAGTGCTGCGCGAAGTTTCGCCATGGTCAATTGCGCCTGACGCGCAGACAATGGCTTGCCGCGTTTTGAAAAAAACAACGGATCATCCGCGTCGGTACCATAGGGGCATGCCGCAATATAGGCGTCAATCCCTTCACGCGCAGCCGGCACGACTGGTACAATCCGCGTTTTTGCCCCCTTCCCCTTGATCGAAATCGCTTCGGCAATCGGCGCATCACCCCAGCGTAACGATAGGGCCTCAGAAATCCGCAGCCCGACCCCATAAAGAAGCGTCATGAGCGCAGCGTCGCGGCACAATTCCCAATTCTCTTTTTGCGTAGTCGTTTTCAACTTGCCCGCAGCGTCAATTACCGCGTCCGCATCTTTTTGCGAAATTGGCCGCGGCAGTCGTTCTTTCGCGCGCGGGCCGCGCATGGTCGCGATCGCGTCATTTTCGATATTGGCGCGTTTGCGAAGAAAGCTGAAAAATGTTTTGAGCGCTGATAATTCCAACTTAAGGCTTGGCGGAGCCAGCCCTTCATTTCTACGCTGCGCCAGATAGGCGCGAAAATCACGGGTTTCTAATTTCGCAAGATCGTCAATGCTTGGCGGGCCACCCAGATGGTCGATCAAAAAGGTCTCGAAGCGTTCAAGCGCCGAGAGATAATTACGCTGGGTATAGATGCTTGCGCGCTTCTCCGCCTTGAGGTGCTGGGCGAAAAGGGTGCACCAGTGCCGAAGGGCCTTTTCCGCTGAAGATGACTTTGCCATGCGCCTAAGACGCCACCGAGAGGGTTAACAAAACCTTTACGAAGAGATCAGGGCGTGAATATCCGCACGCAAAAGGTCGATCCCGTCGCCTTTTTCCGACGATGTCGCCCGGATAATCGGATGCGCGGCGGGCCGGCGCGATATTTTCTCGCTCGTGGTCCGCATGAGATGCTCCAGCGCCGTCGGTTTGATCTTATCAGTCTTGGTTAGCACGACCTGATAGATCACAGCGGCCTCGTCGAGGAGGTCCATGATCTCGATATCGCTGTCTTTGAGGCCATGGCGCGAATCGACCAGTACAAAAACCCGCCGCAGTACTGACCGCCCCTGCATGAAGGCCTTGGTCAGCGCAATCCATTGTTCGGATTCCTTTCGCGATGCCCGCGCATAACCGTAACCCGGCAGGTCCACGAGCCGGAGTTGGCCTTCAAGGTCAAAATAATTCAGCTCTCGTGTTCGGCCCGGCGTGTTCGATGCGCGGGCCAAACCGTTTTGATTGACGAGCGCATTGAGAAGCGACGACTTGCCAACATTCGACCGTCCCGCAAATGCGACCTCGGGCGGCCCTTCATCAGGCAGACCATCAAGCTTGGCAACGCCAAGCATAAAGACCGCCGGACGCGCAAATAGAAGCCGACCGGCTTCTATTTGTTCTGGCGTGAATTCGTCTGGGTTCGTCACTTTGCGTCGCCAGCGGCGTCTTTCTTTGCGCCAGGAAGTTTGAACCGCTCACCCCAATCGATGGAAACGCCGTTCTTTTTCATGATCAGCCATTGCTGCAAGATCGACAGCGCCGTGTTCCAGAACCAGTAGAGGACAAGACCGGCCGCAAATGGCGCGAAGATAAACACGAAGATGAATGGCATCAGCGCAAAAATCTGTGCCTGAACCGGATCTGCGGGCGGCGGGTTCAGCTTGGTCTGGAACCACATGGCGATCCCCATCATCACCGGCAGCACACCAATCGCCAACATACCGCCGATGAGCGGAAGCACCGTCGGGTCAAATGGCAACAATCCAAACAGGTTGAAAATTGTTGTCGGATCCGGCGCAGACAAATCTGAAATATATAGGAATGGCTGGTGCCGAAGCTCGATTGTGACGAACAGCGTTTTATAAAGCGCGTAGAAGATCGGCATCTGCAACAGGATCGGAAGACAGCCCGCCAAGGGGTTCATCTTTTCCTTTTTGTAGAGCGCCATCATCTCCTGCTGGAGCTTCATTTTATCGTCAGCATATTTCTCCTGAAGCTTCTTAATCTCCGGCTGAAGCTTCTTCATCTTCGACATCGACTCGTAGCCTTTGTTGGCCACGGGGAAGAGAATGAGCTTGATGCAGAGCGTCAGAATCAGGATCGCAATACCAAAATTACCGGTTAAATCGCCAAAGAAGTTCAGAGTGTAAAATATTGGTCTTGTTAGGAAAAACAGATGTCCCCAATCCACGGCCTTATCAAAGTCGCGGACATTAAGACCGCCCTTTTCAACCGGCGCTTCATAGGACTGAAGGAGATCGACATCCTTCGGGCCGCCAAAGATGTATGAAGTAATATCCACCGATTGGCCGGGCGCGATAACTTCACTCGGCATGAGATAAAAGGCTTCAAAAATCGGGTCTGTCTTGTCGCCCCGGTTAAGAAGATGCGCCTCGATTTGCATGTCACTTGGCGGGATCGCAGCGGCAAGCCAGTTCTTATTGGTGATCCCTACCCAGCCACCTTCGCCGGAAGCATTTACCTTTTTGTCTTTGTTTTTGGTCAGCGTTTTATATTTACGCTCGTATAGAGTGTTACCGATGACACCGAGCGGACCTTCATGAAGGATCATGAAGTTACGATAATCTTCGGGTGTGTTGCGCTGGGTCACGGTTGCATAAGAGCGCAAGGTCCGTTCGGACGCGCTATTGTTCGTAACGCGCTGTTCGACCTTGAACATATATTTATCGTCGATCGAGATTTTTTTCTCGAATACCAAATCGCCTTTCGTGCGCGTCAGCGTAATCGGCGTGCTTGGTGTCAGCACGGAACCTTCTTTGAGTTCCCACACGGCATTGGTCGCGTTTTCGCGGCCCATCATCCAGCCCTGCTGTACGAAGTGACCATGTTCCGTTTCCGACGGGCTTAGAAGGCGAATTGGTGGGCTCGTCTCATCGGTTTCCTGATGATATTGAAGAAGGACCAGATCATCCAAACGACCGCCATTAAGATTGATCGATCCCTCTACCGTATCGGTTTTGATTTTCACCCGGTTGCCGGCTGTCGCCAGCGCCTCTTCTACGGTTTGTTTTTTATCATCAACCGCCGCGCCGCCACCGAGCATTTCTGCGTCGTCATTACTCGCGATTGTCTCAGCTTGTTCAGCTTGCTTTGCGCGCAGCGCTTCTTGTTGAGCTTCGCGCTGGGGTCCGGCGATGAAAATATCCCAAACTAACAGCACACCCATCGAAAGGGCGATCGCCAAGATCAGATTGCGGTCCATGAATAATCCCGATGATTTCTCGCCGACGGCGTTTTGCCAAATGCGGATATGTTAAATGAGCGGGGCAAAACCATTTCGCCTCGCCCGTGTTATGTAAGGTTGCTGGTGAGCCTTAAAAGGGAGCGCTTCATGTCGTCAAGCAGCGCGTCGTAATTGCGGTCATACGCCGCTTGCCGCGCGATCAGCACATAATCCACGCCAGCGCAGGCATATTGCGGAAAAATCTCCCGTACAGCAGCTCTTATGCGCCGACGGATTCGATTTCGGACCACTGCCCCACCTAATTTTTTTGTAGCGGTCAGCCCAAAACGCGCGACAGAACCGTTTTCGGGGTTGTGCCGCGCGAGCATTAAAAATGAAGGGCTATGGGCTTTTTCTGCGTTTCGCATCGCCAGAAAATCGCGGCGTTTCCGTATAACGCCGACTTTTACGACTTCGCCGGGAGCGCCGGTTTCGGCGCTATCGCCTTGAAACTGCTCAGGTTTCAACGAAAGTCTTAAGCTGAGAGCCGCTTACGGCCCTTGGCGCGGCGAGCCGCCAATACGCGTGCACCACCCTTTGTCGCTTTACGCGCACGGAAACCATGGCGACGCTTGCGCTTCAATTTGCTCGGTTGGTAAGTCCGTTTCATCGTTCAGTCCTCTAAAGGCGGGTTTCCACAGCAACAGGCTGCGAAAATAAATATTCTCGACAAGAGGCGGGGGCATAAACCGGCTAGCCGCAATCGTCAACACTATTGCCGCGAAATTCGCCTCAAACAAAGCGATTCTGGGGATAACCAGCAGGAATACCGCTCTAGGCCACGGCGCTCTTTCCATAGATTCTGCGGGCTGCCGATCTCTATATCTCGCGCATGTGATCACGCGCCAAGGCTTCGTGACCGCCACAGGGGCAAAAAGCCGCTAAAAGCCTCTGTGAATCATGCCCCTAATCGAGCGGCAGCGCCGCGCGTGATTGTGGTAAGGTCCATTTCCGCCCTCGCCTGAGGGTTCTTTTTTAAAGAGCGCAATCATTATGTCGTCAGAACTCTCCCCGTCCAAAACGGCCGTTAAACGGCTTTTGCCGATCGCTGTGATTCTGATCGCGCTGGCGATTTTCTTTGCGCTCGGTCTGCATCAATATTTCACGCTCGACACGCTGCGGGATAATCGCGACGCCCTTCGTGACTGGGTCGCGGCGGAGCCGATCATGGCGATGGCAATTTTTGTCGCTGCCTATGCGGCGGCGGTTGCGATCTCGTTTCCGGGCGCGAGCATTTTGACGATCTTTGGCGGATTTCTTTTTGGGCTTTGGCCGGGAACGCCCCTCATCGTTTTTGCTGCAACTTTGGGCGCGACCATTATCTTTATCGCTGCCAAGACAGCGCTCGGAGATATGCTCGCAAAAAAAGCCGGCGGCTTCGCCAAGCGTATGGAACAGGGCTTTCGCGAAGGCGAGTTGAGTTACATGTTTATTTTGCGCCTCGCGCCGGTTTTTCCGTTTTGGGCCGTTAATATCGCTGCGGGCCTTATGGGCGTCTCTACGCGGAATTTCATCATCGGTACATTTTTCGGCATCATTCCCGGCTCATTTGTCTATGCGAGCATTGGCGCAGCAGCGGGGGCCGCATTCGATGCGGGCGAAGACATCAGCCTTTCTGGCGTGTTGTTCAAACCGGAGACGATCATACCGATTGTCGGTCTAATCATTCTCGCCCTCATTCCCGTCATCATAAAGCGTTTTTCAAATCGCTCTATTCCTACGCAGGAACAAAACTAATCATGGCAAAAACTATTTCTGCAGATATCTGCATTATCGGCGCAGGTTCCGGCGGTTTATCGGTTGCCGCCGGCGCGGCGCAATTGGGCCGCAAAGTCGTTTTGATTGAAAAAGGCGATATGGGCGGTGATTGTCTGAACACGGGCTGCGTTCCGTCGAAAGCATTGATCGCTGCCGCAAGTCGCGCTCATGCTATTCGGCATGCGGATAAATTTGGCATAAAATCCACCGAACCAGGTATCGATTTTGGCGCCGTAATGGACCACGTTCATTCTGTCATAGACACGATTGCGCCGGTCGATAGCCAAGAACGTTTCGAAGGATTGGGCGTCACGGTCATAAGGGAGCATGCCACCTTCATCGGACCGCGCGAGGTCGTCGCGAACGGGCAGAAAATCAAAGCCAAGCATTTTGTTATCGCGACCGGATCAACACCTTTTGTACCGCCAATTGATGGATTGGCGTCGGTCCCGTTTTTTACGAACGAAACGATTTTTGAAAACAGAACACGCCCCGACCATCTTGTGGTGATTGGCGGCGGCCCGATCGGCGTTGAAATGGCCCAGGCCCATCGCCGACTCGGCGCAAAGGTTACAATCATCGAAGGGGATCGCCTGCTGAACAAAGACGACCCTGAACTTGCTGCCATCGTCGCGCAACAATTACGCGATGACGGTATAGACATTATTGAAGGCGCAAAGGCCAATAAGATTATCAAAGCGGATAATGGTGTCGCCGTGAATATCGACGACCGCACGATTGTCGGCTCTCATTTACTGGTTGCGGTTGGGCGCAAACCAACCGTTGACGGCCTCAATCTAGAAGCAGCGGAGGTCCAATATGATCATCGCGGCATCAAAGTTGACGACAGATTGCGAACCTCGAATAAACGTATTTACGCGATCGGTGATGTCGCTGGCGGCCGCCAGTTCACTCATGTTGCCGGATATCACGCATCCGTTCTGGTCCGGAATATCCTGTTTAAAATGCCTGCGAAAAATAACGAACATCTGGCACCACATGTCACCTACGCGGACCCGGAACTTGCGCAGGTCGGCTTGGCCGAAAAAGCAGCACGAGAACAGCACGGCGACGCCATTAAAGTCGTTCGCTGGCCATTTTTAGAAAATGATCGTGCCATCGCAGAACGCGATACGCGCGGCATGGTAAAGGTCGTGACCGACAAAAAGGGTCTTATCTTGGGGGCCGGCATTGTCGGCAAAGGCGCTGGCGATCTTTTGCAACCCTGGACCTATGCCATTACGAGCGGCGAGAAAATAAAATCATTCACTGATATGATCGCCCCCTATCCCACGCGTGGCGAAGCGAATAAACGTGCGGCTGGTGATTGGTACACAAAAACCCTATTCTCCTCACGTACACGTAAACTGATCAGCCTTTTGGCGGTATTCGACTGAGACATGAGATGGCGTCCATTCCAACGCTAGCAGCGACAAAAACAAGGCGGTCATTATCAGCAAAACTCTTATTGCTGACAGTTTTGTTCGTCTTCATTGCTGAATTGGTTGTGATGGTTCCGTCAATTGCGAAACAGCGCGTTGATTGGTTCACCTTACGTATCGAGGCGGCCTATCTGGTCGCGCTTGCCCTTGAAGGCCCCAGCAATGAATCCATGGATGATGAGTTGGTGCGCCAGCTTTTTTCCACCGCGAATATACAAGGCGTGACCATCAACAATGACGATATGCGTATGTTGATACTTGCGCCTGAGGTTAACCCGCACGGCGCACCAAACATGAAGCGCGTGGATCTTTCGGATCAGGATCCGATCAGTCTTATTGTCAATGCGTGGAGTACGATGTTTTCCCGCGGTGACCGGTTAATTCAAGCCACAGGTGCACCGCAGTTCGCGGCCGATCAGAATGTCGACATTATCGTATCACAACGATCTTTGCGCGCCGACCTTTATGCCTATGCCCGTAATATTCTGGTGCTCTCTCTAATCATCTCTACCCTGACGGCCATGCTGGTTTATTGGGCGCTCAATCGGATTATTGTTCAGCCGGTTCGGCGGTTGACGGCAAATATCACCGCGTTTGACGCCGATCCGGAAAATCCGCGCGGCATTCTTGAACCATCAGGCCGAACAGACGAAATCGGCATTGCGGAAAAAAGCCTTTCGGATATGGAGCGCAGCGTTCGTGATCTTCTCAATGAACGGCGACGTCTTGCGGCCTTGGGCGCAGGTATATCGAAGATCAGTCACGATTTGCGCAATATCCTCGCCTCAGCGCAATTGATGTCAGACCGTTTATCGAAATCCGATGATCCGAGCGTTCGCAAACTGACACCGCGCCTACTATCGGCGCTTGATCGCGCGATCACCCTTAGCCGCGATACGTTGACATTCGGCCGGATGGAGGCACGGCTTCTCGATAAATCGCCGATTATCCTGCACGACCTTGCCGAAGAGGTCTTTGAGGACAACGCGTCGATGCAGGTTTCGAATGCCAATAACATTGATCCCGTATTGGAAATATTGGCTGATCGCACCCAGCTTTACCGTGCGCTGTTCAATTTGGTCCGGAATGCAACCGAAGCTCTAACCGGAGCCGTTCCCGCTGGCATTGATGGTGACGTTCAACCGGTGGTTGGTGAAATTCGCATGACTGCAAATATCGTTGGCGATGTCATTGAAATTCGCGTCTCGGATACGGGCCCCGGCATTCCCGAACATGCCCGCGCCGAATTATTTGAACCCTTCAAAGGGTCGCAAAAACCGGGCGGATCAGGCCTTGGTATTGCGATTACCGCTGAAATAATTCGCGCCCATGGCGGCCGCTTAACCCTTGCGCGCAGCGATAGTTCGGGGACAGAGTTTTTGATCACCCTGCCCCACAAAACTTGATTAGCGATTAGTCAGTTTCGACCGTTCCTGTCTGCCAAACACCCTCGCGACGCGGGTCTGCACCCCCATCATAAGTGCCGTCAGGCAGCAATTTGAATGCGTGGACGCCGCTGGTCAGGCCAGACTGCGTAATCGCATGCCCCTTCGCCTCTAGGCCCGCAACGATTTGCGCGTCAAACGCACCTTCTTCGAGCACAGGCTTACCGCGCGGATATACAGCATTTGGCAGATTGATTGCATCTTGCGTCGTCATACCCCAATCGATCATGCCGAGTAGCGTTTTGGCGACATAACCGATAATCGCAGGGCCACCGGGCGAACCAACCGCAGCCCATACGTCCCCCTCCGCATCAAAAACAATGACCGGTGCCATAGAGCTACGCGGGCGCTTACCGGGAGCCACAGCATTCGCCACCGGTCGGCCATCACGCACTGGCAGGAACGAGAAATCCGTAAGCTGATTATTTAGAACCATCCCCGCAGCCATCAAATGACTACCGAAGGCAAACTCAACCGTCGCCGTCATGGAAACCACATTGCCTTCACTATCGACGATAACGAAATGGCTCGTTGACGGAGGTTCTGGCGACACATCAGCGCCATATTGCTTCCATGTCCCATTTGCCGGGTCATAATCATAAGAAGACGGGTCACCCGGCTCTACACGTTCAGCGGCTTTTGCAGGGTCAATCAAGGCTGATCGATCCGCGAGATATTCGGGGTTCAACAAACCGGAAACGACCTGCTCCGCTGTTAAACCACCATCTTTTGCGAGGTTCTCATTATCCGCGAGGTAACGATTTCGGTCCGCATATGCGAGCCGGCTGGCCTCAAACAAAAGATGTAGTGCCTCTATCGAACCGGCTCCCGCACCGGCAATATCAAACGGCTCCAGCATCGAAAGTATCTGTATGACCGTCACGCCGCCAGAGCTAGGCGGTGGCATCGAGCAAATATGATAAGCCCGGTAATCGCCACAAGCCGGGTCTCGTTTCACGGGCTTGTAGTTCGCCAGGTCTTCAAGCGTCATCCCACTTGGGTTCGGCGCATTATTGACTGCCTCGACAATCGCCGTCGCAATAGGCCCTTCGTAAAACGCATCTGCACCGCCAGCAGCAATCGTTTTTAGGGTCTGCGCATATTCCGGATTTTTGAGCGTGTACCCAACCGGATGCGGCGCGCCATTCTCGCTATAAAAATAATTTCCCGCCGCAGGCAACTGTTTCAATCGCGGAATACGATCAAGCAATCCGTTCAGACGCGGCGAAACCTCAAACCCGTTTTCCGCCAGCGTCGCGGCACGTTCAAAATTTTCTGCCCACGGAAGCCTGCCGTGGTCCTGATGGGCGAGCTCCAACATCCGCACAGCGCCCGGCACGCCAACCGATAACCCGCCGACCACCGCATCGTAAAAATTCATTGGCTCGCCATTTTCCTTTAGAAAACGCTCTGGCGTTGCCGATGCGGGCGCGACCTCTCGCCCATCATAGGTCTCTAGCGTCCCCGCTTTCGGGTCGTAATGGATCATGAACGCGCCGCCCCCAAGCCCAGAGGACTGTGGCTCCACAAGGCCCAAAACCGCCTGTGTCGCGATCGCAGCATCGACCGCCGAACCGCCGCGTTTAAGGATCTCCGCACCAGCCTCAACCGCATAAGGGTTCGCCGCAGAAATAAACCACTGCCCTTCACCGGCCTTGTTTTCGCTTTGGGCCGCATCCGCGCCTTGCCCGGCTTCGGGCGTTTTCGCGTCTTGATTTCCGCACGCGACAAGCAGCGCCGCGAGACTTGAAATCCCCAATAGCTTCAATCCGGTAACGTTCATTCTTTCCCTCAAATCTATATCTCAGATGCATATCATCTGAATTCGGTCGGTTTTCTTCATACGCCAGCCAAGCCGTGCTTTCGACCCCCACAGTGTCACAACTACAAATTCCCGCAAATCTGTGGAGAATCCTTTGCCTTGGGGTATTGCTTTTATCCGCAGCTTGGGGTTAAACCCGCGCCTCGCGTCACATTACGGACGCACTGCACCGGTAGCTCAGCTGGATAGAGCACCAGACTACGAATCTGGGGGTCGGGAGTTCGAATCTTCCCCGGTGCGCCATTCCACCATTGTTTCGAACTAGTTATTATATTTTCATAAGGCCAATCAATCACCGCGTTCGACATCGAGAGAATGGTAAAGTCCGCCATCGTTACGCCCATAGAGAAATTTGAATCGTCCAGCTCCATCGAACTCCAATTGTGCTGGAGAACCAAAAGACTTGGCACCGCCTCGCGCCCGTATAATTAGAGACCAGTTCTTTTCGAGCAATTCCGTAACGATTTTATCGTCAGGTTCCTCGCGAATCATCTCCCACTTTCCGTGATTCACTGAGCAACGCTGCCAAGCTGCAATCTTACATGCAATCACGCTGACGGCGGGAACGCCGACGTAACCCACTGCATATCCGCAAGGAGGTGGCGCACTCTTGCGACCGTACCAACTCCGCCTTAACGCCTCGAAAAGTAGGTTTGGATCCGCCGCACTGCCACCAGACTTGACCCGTCTATTGACCTCATTCTCAACCTTGAAAAGATGCACTAGGTTAATTGGGTGCGACGGATTGATGGGGGAAGCTGCCTCCCTGCGAATTTGATATAATTCGGACCACCCATGGTTTTCAGTTTTCGGCGCTTGTACTTCGTTCGTTAGCTCAAAACCGATATTGGTAATCGTTTGAATCAAGGCTCCTTCGATGTGACTTGCTTCATCCGAATCGCGCAATTTCTTGCGAACAATAGCAACGCGCACCTCCAAGCCTGTATTCCAGATTTGGTATATCCGACGGGTTTTTGGGGTCCACTTTATAAGGCCACGAATTGCATCTCGCGTTTCATTAAAATGTGAGCCAACCCGCTCTTTCAGGCCTTGCCCAACGTAAAAGATTGATTGGTCTTGAGGATCGATCAGAACATAAACGTACTTACCTAGGTACCTGTCTTGTAAAAGGTCGAACGGTTCAGATTGCTGGAGAGCTTCCATTATCATTCGGCTCCTTATTTAGAGACTTAGAATCAACACATTAGCATAATATGGTCCTGAACGGCCTTTGATGGATATATTTTTAGGATCCCAACATTTGTAACAGAACCCCAGTGCGCCATTTACCATACACGTTGCATTGACGCTGCCGAATTGCGGTGCGGAACAGATACGTTTGCTTCACTCGTGTACGCCCGTCTCTCTTAGATAATGTGGTCATAACGCCAACGTATCACAACCAAAGAGGCGACAGCCGCTCTTTGTACCGATTTTCCCGATCGCGCAGTTAACGCTTCCCCTTCGATAGGATCGTATCAGGCGCATTTTCCTTTCAATGGGAAACACAACACGAAACTTCATCCGTACATTCAGCGGCCTTCGAATGGGGTGGCCATTTTCGCAAGACGCTAGTGACGTCGTGTAGCGAGGCCCAATAGGATTCGCTGATCTATTTCTCTGATGGTCTAACTGATGCTGTTTTCAAAGCGGCAATAAATGTTGTTTGCCTGCGCACGACCGTGCTGTTTCATTTCCCGGACATGGCATAGACCCGCCCATTTCATTCGATTGGCCAATGGGGATCGACAAAATTCGACCGCACCCGTTGCACAACACGCAACGCGCGCATCGCGAATGAGGAATATCTCTGGCGTTCGTGCCTGATATCCTTGTTTTTTTCGCGTTTTAGCGGATCACGACTGACTGGTAAAAAAGAGGGCTAAAATGATTATCAATGCAGGACGTTTTTCATGGATCATCTTTGGCTCACTGGCGCTTGGCGCGCTGGTCGGCGTGACGTTAGACGCCGTGGCCTCCGACGGCATGATCGAACTTATGTCCACAGTCTTCAGGACCATCAGTACAATCTTCCTTAATTTGATCAAGATGGTGGTCGGTCCGCTGATCTTCGCCACGCTGACGAGCGGCATCGCCAATTTTGGAGACGGTAAATCTGTCCTTCGCGTTGGGGCCAAAGCCATGATTTGGTTCCTAGGCGCATCAGTTGTGTCGCTCGTCCTCGGCACAATGATGGCACTGCTACTTCAACCTGGTGCCGGGCTAAGTATTCCGATGCCGACGGGCCCGACCGAAGCGCCGCTTGCGGCTGAGCTTTCAGCGGAAGACGTGATTACGGGGGCGTTCCCAACTTCGGTGGTCAACTCGCTCGCAACAAATAACGTCCTGCAGATTGTGGTATTTTCGGTCTTCGCAGGTATGGGATTGTCGTCTCTGGGAGAGCGCGGTTCAGTCATACGCACGGCCGTGGCGCAACTAGCGGAATTGATGCTGAAGATCACGACCTATGTCATGCTATTTGCGCCGCTCGGTGTTTTCGCGGCGGTTGCCGGCACAGTCGCCAAACAGGGCGCGGGCGTGTTCGGCGCAGTCGCGTGGTTGATTGCCGGCTATTATATTGCGCTTGGCGTTCTAATTCTTGTTCTACTCGCTATCGGATGGTTTATTCTGCGCGACAGATTGCCTGCCTTTTTGCAAGGGTTGCGCGAACCGGCAGCCATCGCCTTTTCGACATCCAGTTCAGAAGCCGCCTATCCACGTTTGTTAGCAGCGTTGGAACGGTTCGGCGTACCGCCGCGCATTGTCAGCTTCATCCTACCGCTCGGTTATTCTTTTAATCTTGATGCATCAATGACCTATTGCACATTTGCATCGATCTTCATTGCGCAGGCTTATGGTATCGAACTGCCATTAGGCATGATCGTTTCCATGATGTTGATGCTCATGCTTGCCAGTAAAGGTATAGCGGCGGTGCCGCGCGGCTCGCTAATCGCCCTTGCAGCCACCCTGCCCCAATTTGGTTTGCCGGACGAAGGGATCTTGTTGCTATTGGGTGTAGACCACCTACTGAACATGGGCCGGTCAGGCACCAACGTATTGGGCAATGCGGTGGCGGTAGTCGCGGTGGCAGCATGGGAAGGCAACGAACGAACTGCCGAAGACGAGGTCGAGCAAAATCCTGTCGCTAGTCCGGTATAATCTTACTGACAGCGACGATACTGCTCACCAAATCATAAACCAGAAATACAAAGAAGGGCGCGGCCATCATGAACCGCGCCCTTTTTACTGTCTGGATTTATGCACTTGTCCCTTTAAGCGCGCTTAGGTCAGCCGAGTCGGATAATGCTTTCCTGACGCACCAGAGCAGCCAGCACGCTCGAGCTGACAATGGCTGATGATTTAGGATTGTCGCGTTCTGCGATGCCACCCATCTGCAACTTCAACACGCAATTGGGCGTTTGCACTTCCAATTCTGCGAGGTTGCCGTTTGCAGCCGGATCCGCAACCAGTTCAACTTTCGTTGCTTCGAAGCCTACGCCGCCGATTGCAACACTGGCGGCCAAATTGGCGTTCTTCGGATAAAGGCTTGCCGCTTCTCGCGCCGTACCGCGAAAAAACACGAGCGGTTCGCGCAGCGCATCAAGATCGAACTCGCCATCTGCGGGCGTATTGCGCCAAGCCTTGGCTGGTTTCGTTGAGCGATAGGTCACCGTCGCTTCCGAAGACAATGCCATCGCCAACAATCCGTCAAAACCGGCAAGCGCACCTGTCGGAACGATGATGCGCGATTGACCTTGCCGGGCAGCGGCGATCAGATCGGCGTGGAGTTGTTTATCGGCCAAGATACCCGAGGAAAGTAAATAGAGATCGCGACCCGCGCTTAGAATGTCTACCCCATATCGGCGGGCAGACGCATGGCCGACCGTTTCGATCACCGCATCCAACGGCATCCGAAGTAGATCTTCGACGCTTTCCAACACGTCCGTTCCGCTCGGCAGAAGATCGCGAATGGCTGCGCTCTGACGAGGTCGCGCGCACACCGCAGACAATTCCCACCCTTTCGGTGCCTGCTTTGCCCAATCCCTCGCAAGCGATGTCCCAATCGCACCCATTCCGAAAATTGCCGCACGCTTCATACAGCACAAGATCCTTGTCATTGCATTTGCTGACAAGATTCAACATTTGGCCGTGTCAGAGATAGAACGCTGATTACCCTCCCCTGTTGCGAAACATGCAACGGTAATCCTAGCGATGCTCCTCAATGGCGCTGCGCAGGGTCTTGATGAAAAGATTGACCAATCGTGGGATGCGTTGTTGTTTGTATACGATCATATCAAGCGAGCTATCATCGAAATTTGCGTCCTGAAGTTGTACGCAATGGGCGCGCCCAACCTCCTGTTCGCGTAACGCCGCGCCACGCGGCAAAACCGCAATTCCCGCACCAGAACGAACAAAATCGCGTAACGCCTCGAACGAGTTACTTTGCAAATTCGGCTGCAATTGAATTTCGGCTTGGGCCAAGGCGCGGTTAAAACGTTTCCGGACGCCGAAATCAGACGCAGGCAAGGCCACATTGTAATCCACGAGTTCAGCGACCGGCATCGCGCGCCGTTCGGCCAGTGGGTGGTCTTTTGGCACCACCACAAGAACGGGTTCGGCGAACCGCGCGACGGTTCTGATCAGGTCATCGACGTCGGCACTGAAGGTAATGCCGATATCGCATTCTTGCTGACGGACCGTTTCGACGACCGCCGGCGCTGGAAGGATCTCGAATTCAAAGTGAACATTTTCATATTGTTGATTGAACTCATAAATCGCTTGCGCTGGCCCAGCCGAAACGACGCTTTCCACCATAGCGAGTTTGATGAGGCGCTGATTGCCGCGCAAATCGTCGAGATCTGCGCGCAGCGAATCGAAGCCTATCACGACATCATCTGAATATTCGGCGACCATTTTTCCGGCATAGGTCAGCGAAAGGCCATTGACCGATCGGCGAAACAATTGCGTGCCCATCTGCCGCTCCAAAATGGCCACCTGCCTACTAACCGATGACGGTGCCAGTCCAAGCGCGTCACCAGCTTTTCGCATCGATCCGGTTTTCACCACACTCCGGAACGCCCGCAAAGGGTCGGGGAACATATATAAGCCTCCGTCAGCGATCACCCGACGGCATTGTGACAGATTTGTGCAATGCAAAAAAGTCACACCGCGAGTTTAGTTGTAAAATTGACGTTTCGTGTTGCGCCGCGGCAATGCCCAGCATGGGGTCATGATTCTGCGATAAACGGCAACTTTACGCACGAATATGCTGCGCGCCCCTCCGCGACGTTGCGGATATTGCAACAGGGGGGAGCGAACTTGGTGCTTTTTTCGCGAAGAGCAATTCGATGATCCTGTGTCCGTTGATTTCAGCGAACAGGTGCGGGAGCGGCACCAAACAGGAAGGCCAGTATGATTACAACATCGGACAAAATGAATTCCACCCGAATGCAGCGAGCATTTTTACGACGTCACAAGCTTTGTCTGCTTGCTGCCGTCAGCTTCGCCGCATTATCAACCACGGCAGCCTCTGCGCAGACTATAGACGCAGAAAATGACAATAGTACTACAACCGGCGACGCCATCGTCGTCACGGGTTCACGGGTCAAACGGGACGGATTTACAGCGACAACGCCGACCACCACCATGGGCACAGAGATGCTCGAACGGGTTGCTGCGCCAAATATCGCGGATGCCATCAACCAACTGCCAGCCCTACGCTCGGCACTGACGCCCGCAACATCGTCGAGCCTATCGAATGCTGCAGGCGGGAATTTTCTCGACATGCGCGGCCTTGGTTACCTTCGCACGCTGACGCTAATCGACGGCAAGCGCTATGTACCAACCACCACCACAGGCGCACTAAACATCAACCTCCTTCCCCAGGCGCTGGTCTCTTCCGTCGATGTCGTTACCGGCGGTGCATCAGCGGCCTATGGGTCGGACGCAGTTGCTGGGGTTGTTAACCTGAATCTGAACACTGAGCTTGAAGGGTTCAAAGGAAACTTCCAAGGCGGCATTACCGATCACAACGACCATCGCAATTATTTTGGTAGCGTTGCCTATGGGACTTCGTTCGATGGCGGCCGCGGTCATTTCGTCATTGGCGCGGAAACACGGAAGAACAGCGGCGTCGGCGCGCTCAGCGATCGCGAATGGGGCACGGCAGGCGCAATTCAGAATCCCAATTACACCGCCAGCAATGGCGAACCGCGCTATTTACTTGTCGGTGATGCGCGTTACGCCAACGGCTCGGACGGGGGTGTGATCAATTCGCCGTCATTATTGCAAGGCATTCAGTTTGCTGATGATGGCTCAGCGGTACCATTTACCTATGGCGACAATGTCAGTGCAACGCGGATGGATGGCGGCGACGGCATCTCGACAAACGGAATACGCGTACTGGAAAGCCCTATCGAACGTTACAGCGCGTTTGCGCACGCTGATTACGAAGTTATGCCCAATGTCACCATTTTCGGTGAATTCGGCTATGCCTACAGCGACGTTGAAACGGGTAGTAACCTACGCGTCGATCAAATTACCATTCAGGCGGATAATGCCTATCTACCGGCTTCCGTCGCTCAGGTTATGGCGGATAACGGCATTGATTCATTCACCATGGGCCGCGGTTTCGAAGATTATGCACGTGGCCTTTTTGACATCAATTCCAAGACTTGGCAGGCCACAGCCGGGCTTGAAGCCGAACTCGGCGGCGGCTGGTCGTTTGATGCCTACGGCGCTGTCGGTCGGACGCTTGTCCTCACCCGCTATACAGACGATCGCATCACGGACCTGTGGCGACAGTCGATTGACGCCGTCTTCGACCCCAGCACAGGCAGCATCGTTTGCCGTTCGACGTTAACAGATCCCGGCAACGGATGTGTCCCAGCCAATTTCTTTGGTTATGGCAATGTTTCTGATGAAGCAATTACCTGGATGAACGGCACTTCGATACGCGACTGGGACATCAACCAACAGGTCGTCGCCATGACGATTAATGGCGAACCGATTAACACTTGGGCTGGCCCTGTTTCGGTCGCCGTCGGTGGCGAATATCGGCACCAGTCTGTCGACGTAACATCGGATGAACTCTCGCTCGTCAACGCTTTTCGGATTGGCAACAATAAACCGTGGAGCGCCAGCCAGAATGTGAAGGAAGGCTTTGTCGAGGCTGTCGTCCCACTGGCTGCGGACCAATTATGGGCCCAGAATCTTGACCTGAACGTCGCGGCCCGAATCACGGACTACAGTTCCTCGGGCACGGTTAAAACCTGGAAAGCCGGCTTAAACTATACGATCAATGATTCTATCCGGGTGCGGATTACGCAATCGCGTGACATCCGCGCGCCGGGTCTTGATGAACTCTTTGCCCAAGGCAACAACTTCACCGCGACCATTGATGATCCGATTTTGGGCACGACTTATACGGTACGGAATCTCGCCGTCGGGAATCCTGATTTGGTGCCAGAGAAAGGCGATACAACAACGGCGGGTATTGTATTTACACCGACCTCGATTCCGCGTCTGCGAATGTCGTTGGATTATTATGATATCACGCTGAACGGCGCAATTAACTCACTCAGCGCATCAGAAATTGTAACACGTTGCTATACTGATGCGCCACAAGTCTGTTCACAGATTACCCGATCGGACACGTCTGGTGAAATCACCGTGATCCGAACAGGTCCGGCAAATGTTCAGAAGCTCGAAACATCTGGTCTTGATTTCCAGTTGGCCTATTCTGTTCCGGTGGGGTCAGCAAATCTCGATCTTAATTCGCTCGTCACCTATGTCGACAAGCTGAACATGGTCGATGCTGATGGTGTGCGCCACTTTGCGGGTAACACCGAAGTCACCGGCACCAGCGGCGTCGGCGGTGTACCGCATTGGCGGACCAATACATCGGTCACCTATTCGAACAATGACTACCGTTTCAGTGTAACGGGCCGCTATGTCGGTGGCGGAATTCTGACCGAAGAATACAATGTTGATGTCGAACGCGTTAGCGGCCGGCTCTACTTCGATCTTTCGGGTGAAATCGCCATTCACGACACCGGTGATGATCGCATTGCGCTGTACGGAACAATCCAGAACCTGCTCGATAACGATCCACCGCTCACACAAAGCGGCACCGCACGGACGATCTATGACACCATCGGTCGCATCTACACAGCCGGTGTCCGGTTCAATTTCTAATCGTTGCAACCCCACTCTCATCAAGGCCGGACAATTAGTCCGGCCTATTACAAGGAGAACTTTATGACTTTAAGAGGAAACCTAATACGGGCATGCGCGTCCCTCTGCTTGTTTTCTGCTTTTACAATGCAGGCTCACGCAGAATCCAAATCTGATCATGAATGGATCACGCTCCCTGAAACCAATCCATTGGCCAAGCCAGCGGAGACCAAGAACCTTATTCCCGACATGACATGGGCCGAGGTAGCGGAGTATCTTGAGACCAACGATATGGTGATTATTCCAATCGGTGCCATTGAACAGCATGGGCCGCAAGGACCGCTGGGTACTGATTTCCTGAACGGCACTGAACGCGCCAAGCTGGTTGCACAATATACCGATGTGCTGGTCGCGCCGATCATGAATGTTGGTAACTCGCCCTATCATTTAGATTTTCCGGGAACGATCTCTGTTTCACCTGAGACCCTGCAGCAGGTTTACTTCGAAGCGGTCCAGAGCATGATCGGACAGGGCTTTAAGCGCTTCCTTTTATTGAATGCTCATGGCGGTAATTCGGCGACAACCTCGTACATTGTCGATCGCATCAATCAGGAAACACCCGGCATCGCTGTCAACCTTGGCACGGCCGTACGGCCCTTTCTCGAAACTGATAAGTTAGCTAAACGGAATCATTTCGACCGCCATGGCGGCGTAAACGAAACCAGCCGCTCGCTTTATCTGCAGCCGAATCTCGTCGATCTGGAACGGGCCAAAAAAACGAAGCTGCATATGCTGCCTCACCTGCGAGACATGGTGCCAGCGATTGAAGCTGGCGACGACACGGCCCGCCTTGTCTTTTTGGTCGAGGCGCTGAAGCAGGAATCGACCGGCAAAGGTACCGATACCAAAGACATGACCGATACCGGCGTTTGGAGCGAGCAAGACCTGTCACTGGCCAATGCCGAAATTGGCCGGAAAGATACGGAAGTTTTTGTGAATGCTGCGGTCCAGTTCATTGATCGGTGGAAAGAACTACGTCCGGTTGGTGCGGGTCCAAAGAAATAGCCGTTCGGACGATCTCCCCCAAGGTGTGGCTGGAAACCTGACTCCAACGGTTTCTAGCCGCTCCGTCAGCCCGATGGCGAATTGTTTTCCTTCGTCATCAGGCTGATCTTTAAGCGTTGCCTTAGCCAACATAAATCGGGCCTTGATCAGTTTGATCGTATGCATGAAACGTCGATGACTTCGACGTTATTGCTTTGAACCACCTGCCCGGCATGTGTCATCATTTCGAGAGCGGGTGTGCTACATTTCTGTTTTATTATCCTTCAGTGATGCAGCCTAGTTCGCCAACCCTAGCCATTCACGGGTGGGCGCAAAGCGGCTCAAGACAAGGCGCTCAACCGCAAAGACGAACAATGCCGTAACACCTAGTACGGGGAACAATATTCCGAACACCACCATAATTGATGCGAGCACCCAAATTGCCCTTCCCGATCCAATCGCCTTTGGCGCACCGAGGCCGCTTTTTCGCCGCATCATCCACATCACCGGCCCACTGATCGCAAGCAAGGCGGCCCCAAGGGCTGCAAATAACATTAAAAGCTGATTTGGAACGCCAAAATAATTTCCCATATGTAGGGCAACGCCTAGCTCAACTGCTTTGGCACCAATACCATAATCAGAAAAACTGACATCGTTAAGTACTTCGCCCGTATACTGATCTAAATGGATTGTGCGCTGTCCCTGTGGCTGATCAGGATAGGTGTAAGCGGTATAAACATCCTGTGCCGTGCTCGGCAGTGCCAATCGATAACCAGTGATTAGTCCCTCTTGTGCGAACTTCTTTGTTGCCTCATCAATACTGATTGGTGTTTTGCCGCCATGGTGAGAATGCGGTGCTGGTGCGGTCTCCAACGTCCATGGAATATCCGACATGGTATCCGCTAACACTGCCGCGGACCCATCGCTTGTGGTTACATCATGATCGATGTGCGATCGGTAGGATGCGGGGTAACTGATATCTGCCAATTCCATCGCCTTTTGCAAATATCCGCCCCAATTTGTTGACCATGGAAGACCAGTTAGCAGCAAAAACAAAAGTAAGAACGAAACCCAAACCCCGGTAACCGCATGAAGGTCGCGCCACATTGAACGGCCCTTGGTAAATCGCGGGATAAATACGCCCCATAGTTTATTGGACGTGCGCGGCCACCATAAGTAAAGCCCCGTGATGATCAGAATAATTGCCCAGCACGAAGCAAGCTCAACAATAAGGTCCCCCCTATCGCCCATTAATAATGATCCGTGCATAAGGTCAGAAAACCCCACGAGTGTTTGCGCATAAATGAATGATCCGAGTGCTTCACCTGAGACCGGATCGACATACACCCGAAAAGGCTCCCCCTCTTGCGGGGTAAGAAATACCACCGCGGTTCGGTTTGGCGCGGTAGGAAGATCTATCCGCGTTGGTGTCGCGCCGGGGTATTTTTTTATCGCACCGCCAATCATTTCTTCGGGTGAGAGATGGCGACCCTGCTCACTTACAAAGCGCCAATCAGGATGGGCAAGGTCTTCTATTTCCGTCACGAACAGATAAATCGCGCCCGTAACCGCAAGAATTAGCAAAAAGGGCGCGACGATAATTCCCGCATAAAAATGCAACCGAAAGAGCAACCGGTGAAATTGCGCTTTGCGCCCTAAAATCTCACTTTTTATCGAAGATTCAGACATGGTGATTGTTCCGATAAGGGCCAGCTCATGATGGAACACAAGCTGGCGCATTGACCTTTAGAAGTGGCGAGAAAAGGAAACCTCGGCACCACGAGGTTCACCGATAAAGACGAGGCCTGACGAATATCCAGACCAATCAGCGTAGAAGGTATCGGTCAAATTCCGCCCGCGCAGGGAAACAACGCCGAACGAGGCGTCCCACGAAATTGCAGCGTCGAGCACAGTAAAACCTTCGACCTTAACGGCATTATCATTCGCCGTGTAAAAATCACCATTGTGACGGACAATTCCCGTAATCGATACAGGAAGGGTTTTCGGCGCATAGGTGATAACAAGATCTGCCAATCGCTCTGGCGTATTTGCCGGACGGTTTCCAGACCGATCAGCGCCGCCCCGCTCAATCAAACCTTCAAACGTCGTATTGAGCAGTGTACCGCCTAAACTTACTGTCCATTCCTCATTTGGCGTCCATGAAAGCGCTAGCTCGGCCCCTTTTGATGTTTGTTCGCCGCCTTGAATCGTTAGTGACGGGTCAATTGGATCGCGGGTTAGGATATCATCTTGCCGGATATGAAAAAGCGATGCGGTTAAATGGAGCTGATTATCAATCAACGATGATTTCACACCGACTTCGAATGACCTTCCGGTTGTAACATCGAAAGATGCGCGGCTAGAGCTGAGGAAGAACAGACCGGTTACCGGTGATGCTGCATTCGTGAATAGGGCAAAAACCTGCGTTTCTGGGACAACGCTGTAAACCGCTCCCAACCGCCAGGTGATGGGATCATAGTCGCGACTATATTGATCGATATCTCCCGTCCCGATATCCAAAACTTCGCGGTCGAGTTCAAAATCATCCAGCCGCGCTCCGCCGACCAGCAGGAGTTCTGGGGTCAGATTAAAGGCATTCTCTACAAAGAATGCTTTTGACGTCACATCAGCCGTAACGTCCTGCCGATAAGAAAAGTTCGAGGCATTTTCTTCGGGGAATGTACCGCGAACCGGATTGAATGGGTCCACAGAGGGCACCGATCCGAACCGCCGCAACGTGAAGAAGTCGGTTTCACCGATCTCAAAACCTGCTGTAAACCGATTATGGTGGCCGAATAATTCTCCATCATAATTTAGATGTAATCTCTGATTCCAATATTGATGATCATGAGTGATGTGCGTTGCGTAGCGGTCGATCAATCCCGAGCTTGCGTTGAATGTATATTCATCCGCATCACGCCATCGTCGATCAGAATCATAATAGCTGGTATCACTAACGATGCTCCAGGACTCAGAAATTGCGTAATTCATGCGGCTTCGCAACCACAATGTCTCGGACCCCATATCGCCGTCGGTGACGTTGAAGTTTATGTTCCTCATCGCGCGGTCAAGCACGAGACCCGCAGATCCGGAAACGGCGTTAGACGGGTTTAGCGCGATCTCGGGTGATACAACAGGCGTGCCGTAATAGGCGGTCGAGAAGTCGTCCTCGATGTAGTCAACGGAGAGCGTAACCGAAAGGTCGTCTAACGGCTTTAATAGAACGGCAAAACGCCCCGCCAATTTATCAGAGCCTGTGTCCTCAACCCATCCGTCAGATCGCCCGTAAGACAAGCTTCCGCGGAATGCGGCCGCATTGTTCAAAGAAACATTCAGATCACCGGCTATGCGCGCCGTGTCGCGGCTCCCATAGCTTGCCAAGATCTCGCCGCTTGTTTCACCGATATGCGGCTGACGCGGGACAAAATTAATTGCGCCAGCAAGTGCCCCCTCACCGGATAACACTGACGCAGGACCTTTAATGACCTCAATGCGCTCAAACATGAACGCGTCATAATTGCGATTACCGGCGTCGGAATTTGGCTGACGAACTCCATCATAAAGGTAATTGATCGCGCGATGAAAACCGCGCATGGACACAGAACCAACCGAGCCCGGTAAATTTCCAGACGCAACACCGGGAACCGAATTCATCGCTTCGATGGCATTGCGAGCGCCTTGGCGCTGCAATGATTGTTGCGAGACTACGTCAACAATGGCTGGCGTTTCACGATTGCTCAATCCGAGCCGACTAGCGACTTCCGGATTAAAATCGAGCGTTTGTTCACCATAGACCGTGATGACATCACTATCGTCAAAATCAGTATTGGCGTCCGCCGCGATTACTGGCGTTGCGAACAGATAAAGGGGCGCGAGCGCTATCGCGCGCAGGTTTGAATTACGCATTGATTTCCTCAAACTAAAGAATTTACACGGCCACACTCCGCCAATGGCGGAAGCGAGATGGCCTGATACTTATGCAAATAATTAGATTGAGGACGCAGGAGGTGCCCTGGATGGCATTGGTGGACGAGCCGCGTGCACTGCTGGCGCTGCGGCAGCAAATGCCACCTCCACGGACTCGTATTCTGGACATGTATGCGAAAAGTGGACAAGCGCACTAATGTCCGCCGCCGCAATTCGGCAAGATGTAAGACAGGCTGCACAATCCGGATCTGAGTGTTCCGACGGCTGATCGTAAGGTGACGCTTCCCCGGTTAAGGAATCCCACGAAACCGATTTAGCACCGTCGGCCGTACAAATGACAAGCTCAACACCCTCATCGCCAGACGCTACTGCGAATCCGGTTGGCACAAATTGGGCGAGCGAGAGCAGCGCAACCAAAATTGCGCGCATTGCCAGAAATCGCATTTCGAATGACCGTGGCACTTCGTTCTCCCGCCCGGACAGTAAATAGGCACCAATCGGTTTCTATTGCAAGCCATTCTCAAGAGGCAATGCGCCGCAGCGGTAAGTCAAAAGCATCACCGTCCTGAGCGTAAATTGGCGGAAAAAAATCAAGGGCCTCGGTTTCGGTCAGTGTAATATACGCCCAATCTTAGCACTGCCCAGCACACGCCAGTTATAGCCGTTATCACCATCGCCCATGCCATATCGGGCAGATACAAAATTAAAGATTTGATCGAAACACCAAAGAGGCTTGGGACTAAATAAATCGCGCACCAAGCAAGCCCCAGCGTCATAATCAACGGAAACCATAAACTGAATGCGCCCGCGATCCCGGATTTCGAACGCAATGCGCGCCGGTTTATGACGGCATTAAGTGCGCTTGCGATAAATACAAAGGGCAGCACAATGAATGTCAGGAAAAGCAGTTTTCTACTGAATTGTCCTGTCTCTGGCGCGTATTCCAATCCGAGTGCTGTTGAGGCAATACCGTTGCGGAGATTTATTGTTTCGCCGAACCCCATCCCGCTACCGCCATTTACCATTACAATAGCGCCCTTGTGTTCGTCAGGCACCAATACCGCTAGCGTTTCAACGCCAGGGCTTGTGCCTGCATGAAAGGCTACACCAGCCTGGCTGTTAACCGACCAGCCCAAACCGTAATAAGGCGACGTGGCGCTTGCAGGACGCATCATTGCGGATTTGCTTTGCGCACTGATGATGTCGTCTTCACCGTTCACCATAACCGCTAAATATTTCGCCATATCATCCGCGGTTGCAATAATGCCACCTGCCGGTGCGATTAAGCGGTATGAACGGTCATCCGCATAAGGCCACTTGCCGACGAACCAGGGTCGATGCCCAATTGCAACCGGATGAGTTACTCGCCCCTCCGCCACAAAACTTCGGGTCATACCGATCGGAAGAAAGAGTTTACTCTCTATATAACGAGCATATTCTTGACCACTGACCGCCTCTATGATCGCGCCAAGAATGACATAGTTTGCATTCGAATATTGCCACTTCGAGCCTGCCGCATATTTGGGTGACCATTGCGCCATTTTTTCTACCTGGCGCGACAAATCATGATCGGCCGAAGTGTCGAAACTGTTGCCCTGAACTGTGGAATATCCACTTGTGTGGCTCAGTAGTTGTCGTACCGTTATTTTGCCAGATGGTCGGCCTACAAAACTCGGTAAATAGGCAGAGATCTCGCTCTCTAAATCTATCGAGCCTTTTTCAAACAGCTGCATCACCCCTACGGCGGTGAAACTTTTTGAAATTGAGCCAATGAGGAAAAGCGTGTCCGGTGTGATTAATTCGTCGCTACCGCGACGGATCTCGCCCCGAGCGCCGGACTGTATCTGGCCGCGCTCCACTATCGCATAGGAAAGGCCTGGCGCGCCCGCATTCGCCATTTCCGCGTCTATGAAATCATCGATAGTGTCTGACGCTCTCCCACTGACCGTCGTTAAAAAAATCGCGAATAGAAAATAAATAAATCGCACGCACCGCCCCCAATATGCCCCGTCAATAATTATCACAAACTATCCGAAGCGACCAATCACCGACAATTACGAATTAGACTTACCTATATAATAGTTTCATCCCGGAACCCGATTGCATAGACATTGCGCGCAAAATTGCGACGAAGTGAATGGCCCGTTAGGCATCCCGCATTGAGCGGGGCACATTTTACTTATAAGTAACGTCATTCACCTTTAAGTTTACGGCAAACGAATTTGCGACCCTTTGAATAGAGCCACCTAGAACGGGGTAAAAATATTAACAAAGCACCGGAAAAAATTTGGTGGTCGGGGCCAATCGGCGGCGTGGGGAATCGGCTTATTGCGCTGGCGGCGGCAAGGGCTTGCTTTGGGGATCGGCCGGTACAATTTCGTTGGATCAACGACGCCTCCTGCCCCGGTAATTATCATGACCTTTTTGACGAAACACCAAACTGGTCAGTGTGCGATACGCCTTCGCCTGATAGCACAGTGATAGAAACCCATCCTTGGGAACCCTTTAGAATTTTTAATTCTTTAGATGCGCATTTCAGTCTTGGCATGACGGAACGCGAATTCGCCTTTCGGTTCATCCAGTCATTGCGTAGCTTACCGGTCCGCACCGTACTCAATGAAAAAGCAACGGCGTGGCGGAATAATATTCAGGCAAGAAAATTAGTTGGTGTACATCTAAGGAGAACGGATCGGGCTGCTCATCACCGCCAGCAATTCAGAGCCTTTTTGATGCGCAAGCAAGGTCTCAATCGCGAATTGCCCCTTTACTTGAACATCATGTATGGCGTTTTACCTCAGGGAATGGTCCATTTCGTCGAAAACACCCATATCATGAATATGATAAAAAAATACGGTGCCGATAAATATGCCGTATTTAGCGATAGCATGGACGGCGAAGCGTCGTTTTCGAAAATGATGCGAGTTGGCAAGATAAAAAAGGTGGTGCCGGTTCAAGATAACGACAACCAAATAGTAGAGAGCAACCTTCGCAAAACTAATATTGAAGACGCTATGATCGAACTACTTTGTCTTTCAAAATGTGATGCAATTGCACAAAGTAATCGCGCATCTACATTTTCACTTGTCGCTGCAATGATCGGCGGAAAGCCAATTCTTACGCCGGAAACGCGCTACCCCTTTTACCATTCGGTCAAAGCGGAAATGGGGATGCCGCCGAATTCCGCCGTTTTAAAAGGCTGACATCGAGAATACAGAATTTCGCTAAAGAATCGCGACCGATTCCGGCCGCCACGTGTTAGTAATATGATGGCAAATGACGAGAAACATATCGCGCATATCTCAGATCTTCATTTCGGCGCGGCGTCCGAATACGCCGTAAACGCGCTAATTGATGATCTCGAAACCAGCAAGCCAGATATTGTGGTTATTACTGGCGATCTGACGCAAGCGGGACGCCGGAAAGAGTTTGAGGCTGCGCGTGAATTTTTGGGCGCTTTGAGTGCGAAAAAACTAATTGTCCCGGGAAATCACGATTTACCCGTTATAAATCTCTGGTCGCGCTTTATCACCCCTTATAACCGGTTTGAGCGCTTTCTCTCGGGCATGATTAATCCGGTTTATACGGACGAAATGCTGACGATTGCCGGCTTGAATACCGCGCGACGCGCTGCGCTCGATGTGAATTGGTCCTATGGGCGCATATCGCGCACACAAATCATCAATGCGGCCGACTATCTTGACCGGGCTCCATCCCAGAACATCAAAGTCATCGCCGCCCACCACCCCTTCACAAAGGGCCCCGGTAGAGCCGGCTCCCGTATTGTGGGGCGCGGTCGCGAGGCAATGACTGCATTCGCCGATAAAGGGTTAGATATCGCCCTGACCGGCCATGTGCATCACTCCAGCGCGAAATTATATGAAATCGAGAACCGGAAACTGGTGATGATACAGGCCGGAACCGCAACATCGGTGCGTACGCGCCAGGAACCACCGGCCTATAATGACATCTTCGCGTCGGCGTCTGGCCTAACGGTTCAAACGCGGTTTTTGCAGGGCAATAAATTTACCGGTGGAGCGGAAAACCGATTCATTCGAGACAAGTCAGGCGACTGGAACGAGGAATGATGGTTTTCTGTTACAAATTGAGGAACTATTCTACCGCACCCATGTTGGTGCTAGACGCCAGAAATTAAACAGGGTTTGAAGTGAGCGAAATACACAAATCATCCCCACCAAGCGAATTGGAATTGCAATCCTATTTGGATAACGAGCTATCCCCTGCTGAACGCGAGCGGGTGTTCCTCTGGCTTACAAACAATCCAGATACCTTACGGGCCATCCTCGATCAGCGGTCACAGGAAAATCAATTGCGCAGCACTATTTTAAAATCGGGTGATGCCCATGGCTCTTATCACGAACAGCTAATGCGCGACGTAGATGATATTGCCTCGAACAACCGACGAATCGCTTGGATTTTATTTGGTTTCATCGCGGGTATAATGGTAACCGGATTTATTATATTTCTGCTGATAAGCTAGAAAACGCGACGGCCCGTCGGAACGCGTCGCATTTCCATTGATCGATGAATATATAGACGGGTCTAATTTCCCGCATCCTCAAGACCGTCACCAACTTCTTCTGCAGCCTCACCGAGATCTTCAGCCGCATTCTCTAATGGGCTTTCATTGGCTTCGTTGATTAAAAAGATTGCGCCGACACCGATAACAATCACCGCCAGCAGAACAAACACGCCATTCTTGGAATTCATTGTAGACCTCCTGTCTTCTTCATGAGCAAAAACAGAATGGCGACATCATTGTTCCGGCTTAGCAATCGCCCCACCGCAATCATTACAAATAAATAACCCGCCCCAAGGGGCGGGTTAAATCTTGTTAGGCGCTTTATCGGGGTTAAGCGATTTGCGCAGCGCTATTTGCGTCGCCAAGCGGTTCTTTACGATACGCAGCCCACTCCGCCGTCATCTCCTTTAATCGTGATCTTGCACGTGAAAGACGCGACCGCACCGTACCGACAGGTACGCGCAAACGTTTCGCTGCTTCCTCGTATTTCATGCCTTCGATCACGATAAGGGACAGGACAACCCGATCCCGCTTTGGTAGCTTATCAAAGCAATCGAGCATCTCGCTGCATTCGAGAATCACGTCCTGCGGCGCATCTGCGGCTATTTTCTGCTGTGGCGCGTCGCTTATCTCAACATTCACGCCGCGCGACTTTTGCTTGCGAACTTGATTCAAGAAAAGTCGCTTGCAGAGCGTAAACATCCAAGAGCGAAAATTTGTACCTGGCTCATAATATTCTGATTTCATCAGTGCACGTTCTACACTGTCTTGCACGAGATCGTGCGCAGCGTCTTCGTTTCGCGTTAGAGATAGAGCAAAACGATTTAGCGCCGGTAGAACATCGTTTAGTTCATCTGCTGTAAAGGTCGTGCTCATTTTTTTCACCTGTAAATTGCTGCGAGCACCTAACCATCTATACCGAACAAAAATATTTTTCAAAGTAATTCGTGTACATATTGCGTATAAGAAACATGGCTTTAGCAAGGCACACAACTAGCTCCGGTCATTAGGGTGAAGCAATGAACAGACCATGCGTTAAGGCATGTCATGACGTTTAGGTGCGCTCATGGGCAACGTACACAACATACGTATGTTGTGTACGTTGGCGGCAACCCTCTGTTCATGCGTGAGGATTTTTCCACAACGAAAAAACCGGGCGGTTTAGTACCGGCCCGGCTGCGTCCCAGCATTAAATTTTCGGAATTTTTAGTTGGTCTCGTCGCCCAAAGTTGCGCGGACTTTTTCGTCTACAACACCAAAATCCCGCGTGGAAGCGTCGTCCGTATCGGGTTCTGCAAAATGTGGTGCTGCAAGCAAACCACGCCGCAAAAGCTCACGAATCGCGGCCGCACGAGTAGGCATGCGGTTTTCAAAGCGCCAGTCGTCGATCGCCTTCAACTCTTCCTCATCCAGCATGAGTTGAAGCTTTTCTGTACGCTTCAAATTTTCCGAACTTGCCATCTTTTTATCCAAAATCACGAGAAATCAATAAGTTGCATTTCGCTTATCATACAAATGTAACTTACTCCAATAATATCGGTCACCTATGTCGTTTTAAAGCACAAAAAAACCTCGCAGCATTGCTACGAGGTATAGAAATCAATACCTTACCAAAAATTCTTATCAGATAAGGTCACTTGCAAGCCAGGATATGCGCAAACGATCATTATCAACGTCCGAAATCCAACCTGCAATTTTCGCTTTCCAGAGCGGGGATTTGGCCGCGTCAAACGCTCTACGCAACTGAATCATAAGCTCTAAATCGGCCATTGCCGCCAGCGCGACGCATTTCGACGGTTCGTTATTGCTAAATGCGCCATCGTCCTGATCATTGGCGGGCCCAGAGACGCGACTCAGCGATAAAAGCTGATCCAACAGCCGACGCCGACTCCACAACCGCCCTTTAACGAAGTCGGTAATTCGCTCACCAGACTCCGACAAAGTCATATCCTGATATTTTGCTATTGTGTCGTTACAGGGCGTGACAGCTTTCCCGAGCAGGTCGATCGTCTCATCCGTTGGCTCTTGGGGTCCGTCAGCCTTGACCATGATATATTCGCGGACGCGATCATCTTCGATCAGCGTTTCTTCAATCATATCGCGACGGTTTGCGGGTAGCCGGCCATCAACATATTGCTGGACGTCATCCATCGTGACGATATTTAGTTCGATATGGGGCTTTTCACTCAACATGCCCCTTAAACACCTGACGAGAAATTTAGTTCGCCCGCCCTAAGACGGAACAATGATCAATAGTTGATGTTTAGCCATTATGAAAAACGTCCTCATTCTCATTAACGAATCCTCGGGTGCCGTTCGGACGCTAGGGGTTAAGGAAGCCTTGACCGGGCTTGCAGAATTTATCCCCGATATGCCGGATGTAACTATTGCAAACGGACATCCAGGAAAGCTTATTGAAGCTGCAAAGAAAGCCACAAAAGAAAGTCGTATAGATACTATAATTACACTTGGGGGTGATGGCACCTTAGCGGCAATCGCCGGCATTATTACGAATCACGAAATCAGTCTGCTTCCCTTGCCGGGCGGAACCATGAATGCCTTTGCGCAGGATCTTGGCTTTTCGCCCGATTTGAGAACTGCGATTGCGCAAATACCCGATCTTGAGGAACGCAGCGTTGATATCGCTTTCATCAATGAATTTGCGTTTTTAAATAACATTGTCTTCGGCACTTATACTGCGGTTGCAGATTCGCGCGAGCAATTACGCGACGCAGAGGGAATTGTCGAAACCATCGATTCCGTAACCGAGATCTTGGGCGCGTTGACCCATACGGAAATCGAAAACTACCGGCTTTTGGTGGACGGCACCCAACGCAATGCGCAAACCAACACCATCATGGTCGCAAACAATATCTATACAGGTGCAGAAGCGCTTCGTCCGGTCCGCGCTTCGCTGAGCCAAGGTGATTTGGGCTTATATGTAGCAAGCGCAGCATCCACATTGGATTTCATCACGGCGTTAACGGATGCGGTTACAGGCAATCTCGCCGACTCATCAATGATTGATGTCGGCACCTGCAAAGAGCTACGCATTGATAATGAAAGCGGGTTTTTATCCGTTACAATTGACGGTGAAGCTATGGAGCTGCCCGCCCCCGTGAACGTGGAGATCAGGCCAAAAGCATTACGCGTTTTGGCCCCAAAAGCGGTTGATTAACCTTCGCCGTCGTCGCTATTGGCCATCACCGAAATGAATGCGCCGAGCGCTGCGGTCGCGGCGATCGTCGCGATCGGTGCTTTCTTCATTTGGCGCGCGAGCAAGCCCGACGCCACCAGATCCAGCGGTGCTCCCATAGAAGAGAATGATTTGGCGAGGGACGTTAATTGACTACTTCCCGTCGGTGCCTCTTCCTCTTCTTTTGGCTCACTCTGCGGGCGTTGGCCAATCAGATAGACAATAGCGGCACAAATGACCGTAAAAATCGCGACAATCAACAACGCCGCATAAAGCGGCATCATGGTCGCAAGCCAAAGCACGACGCCGACCGCCGCGAATATATAGGCGCAACATGTCAGCAAGATCGCAGCAATGCCATAGGCCGCTTCAATAGCGACATCCTCGACCGCATCATGCGCCTTTTCGATGGCCCGAAAAATCATATCTACCTACGCAATGTTGCGATGAAATAGCCAATTGCTGCGGCACCTGCGAGTGCGCTCAATGGCTTTTTCCGAATTGCACGCTCAGCCTGCCGCTGCATTTCCTGCAGCTCATCTGCGGCGCTTTCAACGGCTTCCCGCGTCTGGGCCTCTGCCGTGTTTGCGCCTTCTTTTAGCGCCGATTTTGCGTCGCTCGCGCCTTGTTTCGTAAGTTCGGAAAAGTCTTTTTTGAGCGTGTTTATATCCTCACGCAATTTCGCAAAGTCAGACAAAAACTCTTCATAAGCCTGCTTTGTTTCCTTACTTTTTATTTCATCCGTGATAGCCATATTTTCTCCTGACCGTGAAAATCACGATTTAATTCACTCACTGGTGGCAAGGCTTAAACCCTAGTTCTTGCCGTCACCTTCGCCGCGGACCTCTTCAAGCGGGTCAAAATTTCCGTCGTTTTCGGTGGCCTCATCATGGGCGACATAACCAGCGCCAGCAGCGACACCAAGCGCGCAGCCACCTAGCGTTGAACTCGCGAAAAACAATAATGATGCGATTGCCAGTTTCTGCATTTTCTGCCTCATTTCTGTTAGCATACGGGTAGTAAACACAGCCGCATTTTCGTGGTTCCAATAGGCTGTGAACCCGGCAAATGCCTATCCGGCGGAACCAAGGGGCCACTCCGCGCGTTTTTGCGGCAACGGGCAAAATTAGCGAAAGTTAGGATACGTTGTGAAACCGGGACGCGTCATTGTTACCTATGGCCGAAGTTTAATGAGCCTCGTGATTGCACAATCACTGAGCCGCCGCGGCGTCGAGGTTATCGGCTGCGACAATGTCGGATTAACGGTCCAGTCATTCTCCCGGCATGTGGAGGACACTTTCGTCCACCCGGCGCTCGAAGACGACGAAGACGCCTATTTCGAGTGCATGATCGAGAACATTAAAAAGTTCCGGCCAGACGATGACCGTCCCTATTTATTGATGCCGGTATTCCAAAATACGCGGGCAATCGCAAAAAATCGTGACCGCCTTGAGCCGTTTATAAAAATCGCGGGGCCGAGTTGGGAAAGCATCGAGAAAATATTCCCGAAACACCACCTTGCCGATACAGCCGCAGAAACCAAAGCGCGAGTTCCTGTTACTCTTCATACCGATGATCCAGAAATCGCCGCATCGAAGATTCGGGAGATGACGCCGCCTCTTATGATTAAACCGATCGCTGGCGTCGGCGGGCGCGGTATAGAAACCTTTAAAACTGCCGAAGAGACGATCAATGCGCATGAGAAGTTTTTGAAAAAAACTGGCGAAGCCCCGCTTATTCAAGAAAAGGTCGATGGTGAGGATTATTGCTTCACTGGCCTATTCCGCGACGGCGAGCTCATTGCCCATATGGCCTATCGAAACCTGAAATCTTTTCCTGCGGAAACCGGCGCGGGATCAATCCGTGAAACCGTAGAAGATAGCCCCTTTGTGGAACCAGCCGCAGCACTGATGAAAGCAACCAACTGGACCGGCGTTGCGGAAATTGACTTTCTGTGGACCGGAAATTCGAACGACAAACCGACGATCATAGAAGTCAATCCACGTTTTTGGGCCGGGCTATTTCATTCGGTAAAATCGGGCATAGATTTCCCATGGTTACTCTATCAACTTTTTACAACGGGCGAAATTGATGATCCGCCTGCGGTACGTGTTGGCGAGATTACCAAAACACCTGGCCTATGGTTGGCGTCAACGGCGCAGGAAATTGCCGAGTCTGATATTCACTTCGACCGCCTCAGCGAGGCGTGGAAGAGTGACGAGAATAGTGGCTTTTTCCATAAACTTGGCAATGTTACATCAGCGTTATCCGACGCTGTCGATCTCGATGATGCGTGTTTCAGGCTCGTCGAAGCCTTTGACATCGCAAAACATAGCAGTGACGAGTTCTCGGAGGTCAACGACCCCTTCGCAGGTCTTGGCATTCTCTTCGTTCTCAGTTCACTCGCGCGCCACGGTAAACTACCGCCGGAGATTAAAAGATAAAGACCATGCGTAAGCTTACCAAGCCTGTCATTGGTATCACCAAGCCCGTCAAGAAAGACAACTGGGCCTATGCGGCTGTGGCCGCTGCCGTCAGAATCTGTGGCGGTGAACCGATTGCCCTGACCCCGGATGAGCAAAGGAAGCGTCCACTCATTCATGGTGTTTTGTTTGGCGGCGGTCAGGATGTGTTCCCGATGCTTTATGACCAAACGCCAAAACAAGGATATGTTTATGATCGTGATCGCGATGCGCTTGAATTAGAACTGGCTAAACAAGCTAAACAGGAGGATATCCCTGCGCTCGGTATTTGCCGCGGCGCGCAGATGATGAATGTCGTTCGTGGTGGCGCGCTCTATGCGGATGTGACGGCGGAATATGAAGATACGGCCTATCCGAATGGCGTGGCCGGTAAGATCTTCTTCCGCAAAACGATCGACATTGAACATGGCTCCTTGTTGCAACGGGCATTCGCCGCAACCTGTAGCCGCGTGAATTCACTTCATAAACAAGCCATCAAACGGCTGGGCAAAGATCTGCGCGTCACGGCGCGGGAGCGAAACGGCATCGTTCAAGCCATTGAAGACCCCGATATGCACTATTACATGGGGGTGCAGTTCCACCCGGAGTTGCTAATATACCGCGAGGACATGCGTGATCTCTTTCGGCAATTCATTGATCGCGCAGCATCGCGTGGACCGGTTGAGATTTTGCGCGATTTTCGAACTGGGTGAGCGCGACACGCGGATAGATAAATGATTGCAAGACTGATCATTATGGCGGCAACACTTGGCGGGGCTGCCATTCTCGGTCGGCGCGCCATAAATCGCGAAATCGAAAATAAAATCCCTACCGAAATTGAAACCGCCCGCGCAATTGCAGTGACCGAGATGAATAAGGAAATCGGTCAGGTGATTTCCGAGCGCTTGCTTTCCTTCTCTCTGAATTTGCTCATCAAAGCCGGGCTGATTGGGGCGGTTTATCTCCTTTATGCTCATGGGCACCTGACATCCACTGGACTAAAAATTGTAGTCGGTTGTTTGATCAGCGCTTATCTCGTCCGTGATGCGATGGTAACACTTCCCTTTATAACGCCGGCTTTACAGTTGATCCGCATGCACCAATGGAATCCGAAGAAAGCGCTTGTCGAACTGGTTGCGGGGATCGCATTTGAACGCGCCTATGCCGAAGCCATGATCGCGACCGAGAGCGGCCCAAATCGCCTATGGATCGCCCTTTCAAAATACAACGCCCATAACATATCCGAAGAAGTCGCAGCGGCCGTCTCCGATGTCGCACGCACAACAGACTTTGGTTACGTTAAAAAGAGAGCGCTACTCGCTGCGTTTCTCGTAATCGTTCTTATCGCAGCTTATTCCGGCTTTTTCCTTCTCACCGTCGGAAACGCGCCCTAGCCCCTTCACCGGAACCAACCACTAGCCGATTTTGTTTGCGCAATGGGCTACGGGTTCTTGGGATATTTCGATGATGGACGGCACGATCAGCACAGATCAAACGGACTATTCCGCGACCAGTACCGATCGGCCGAAAACCTTTCGCCTGCCCGGCGCATTTGGTTTTCTCGGGCAACCTGAAAGCCTCTCTTTTAATGACCGGCTCCTCATTATCACTGCAATCGCGACTGCATGCATTGCCGTTGTCGCAGTTTGTACAGGCCTTTGGTTTGCGCGGCCTGTCTTAATTCCGATTACGACAGCTTTCGTTCTGAGTATTCTCTTGGCCCCCGCCACAGAATGGTTACGTCGGCGCGCTGTGCCAACCGGCCTGCGCGCCCTCATCGTTGTATTGTTGGCATTCACGCTATTTATCTACGGCTTATATCTGGTTATCCAACCGGGAGCAGCGTGGATCGAAAAACTACCCACGGTGATGGAACAGGCCCGTGACAAACTTGCGGGGGTCGAAAATGCTGTCTCCAAGGTCCAGGACGTTTCCGAACAGGTCAATGATCTGGCGAAACTGGGAAACGACAAAACGACTGAAGAAGTGACCGTACAAGGCCCGGAAATCGGCGATATTTTATTTGCCTCCGCCCGAACCTTCATCGTCCAGATCCTTTTTACGGCCGTTCTAACCTATTTTTTTCTCGCCTCGCGTTTGGATATTCGGCGCAAATTAATTTTGCTGCGCGGTACGATGTCGGGAATGCGCCAAACAGCAAGGATGCTACGGGCAATCGAGCAAAAAGTGGGCGCTTATATGTTCACGATGCTGATGATCAATATTGGCTTGGGCGTCGCCACCGGCCTTGCGATGTGGGCAATTGGCATGCCTTCGCCATATATCTGGGGCGGCCTAGCGGCTATTCTCAATTTTATCCCCTATCTTGGGCCAATAATATTGACATCGTTGCTGACGATCTCCGGCCTTGTTCAATTTGACAGCTGGGTCGAGATTTTAACAGTACCGGCGATATTCATCGCGTTTAATTTCATCGAATCAAATTTCGTGACGCCCACGCTGATTGGGGTAAGGCTTACCATCAGCCCGCTTGCCATAATCCTCAATGTTAGTTTCTGGACATGGATGTGGGGCCCCGCTGGCGCGGTAATTTCAATCCCGGTATTCGTGATCTTCAAAACGATTTGCGATCACTCAGACTTTTTGCGCCCAATCGGCCTGTTGATCGGTGAAGCGGATACGTTTCGTCCGGTTAAACGCGGATTACAACGTTTACAGCATACGCCCTAAATTTGCGGATATTTTTACCGGAACCAACCGCGAGTGACCGTGTTCGGAATTCAATCGCAGCGTTTGATAAAACTGGCGCGGCGATCGTGATAACCAAAGGAGGATACCATGCTTGGTTGGGCACTAACATTCTTTGTGATTGCGATTATTGCAGCCATCTTCGGTTTCGGCGGCATCGCTTCCGGCGCTGCGAGCATCGCACAAATCTTGTTCTTTGTATTCCTTGTATTGTTCGTCATTGCATTGGTTGCAAGAGCGATACGAGGTCGCCCCCCGGTTTAATGATTAAACCGTGAGAACTCAAAAAGGAGAGCGCTTTGGCGCTCTCTTTTTTTATGCGGCAACAACGAAGGATGCGACGGTCGTGCAACTTCCGCCAATATTCAGAATACCGAATTTATTTGCGCCCTCGACCTGATAATCGCCCGCCGTGCCGGTAACCTGTTTTGCGCAATCAAGCATCATCCGCACACCAGTCGCCCCGACCGGGTGGCCTAGCCCGATCAAACCACCACTTGGATTGACCGGAATGCGCCCGCCCATTGCGATATCTCCATTTTCAATGGCTTTCCAGCTTTCACCGGGTGCAGTGATACCGAAATGATCGATCGCCATATATTCATTCGACGTAAAGCAGTCATGGGTTTCAATTCCGCTTAGATCATCAATTGAAATATTTGCCCGCGCAAATGCGTCTTCGATCGCTCGCCGCGCATTCGGCACGACATAGTCTCCATTTCGGCTTGCTTCAATTTTATCTTTATACGAAATATGTGAGGTTCTGTGTCCCCAGCCATCAATACGGGCAATATTTTCAATAGATTTCCCGTGCTTTTGCGCATATTCGCGCGCAGCGCGCTCACTCGCTAAAAATACGACAGCCGCACCATCAGTGACCTGCCCGCAATCGGAACGGCGAATACGCCCGGAAATTAGGGGATTGGCTTCATCATTCTCCTGAAAACTTTCGTCGGTGAACGTCCAGTTCCGCGATTGCGCATTGGGATTGCGTCTTGCATTGTCAAAGTTGATCTTTGAAATGCCCGCCAAATGTTCGAATTTCAGGCCATATCGGTGATCATATTCATCAGCCAGTTCAGAAAAAATATGCGGCCAAGGATATTTAACATCCGTGCATTCACGATCTGCCCACATGGCGGGGCCGCCAATAAATTTCGCCGCCTGATCGCCAGGCACGTTCCGCATCATCTCTATGCCTAATACAGCAATGACGTCATAACGGCCCGCTTCGATTTCAGCCATCGCCGACATCATCGCCATGCTACCGGACGCGCAGGCGGCCTCATGCCGTTGGGCCGGCATCCCATCAAACCGCCAATCCGTAGCAGTAAAGAAACCGCCTAAATGGCCCTGATTACAAAAAAGCTCAGAGGTAAAATTACCCACATGCGCCGCATTGATCTGATCCGGCTCAAGGGCGGTTGCATTTAGTCCGCCTTCGACTGTTTCTTTGAACATATCAAATAACGACAGGCCCTCGCGTGCCCAATTTCGGCTGAAATCTGTCTGATAGCCACCTAGAACGAAAGTTTTTGTCGTCATTGAAATGTCTCCTGCAAGCGAACCCGAGGAAATTCCGGGTCTGGTATTGCCACATAAAGTTTGGTATCCCTTTAGGTACGTTAATGCAAGTTACATATACATCTCAATAAATAGGGAAACCCAAGAACATGACGACCAAATCAAGAACATTACTATCCCGGTTCGAAGGCAGAGTAGCACTCCCTATTATTGTTGCGCCAATGTTTCTTGTCTCTGGGCCGGAACTTGTGCGCGCCGTCAGGCGTGAAGGCATCATTGGCTCGTTCCCCTTCCCGCTCGCGCGGACCCCGGAAATGCTCGAAGAGTGGCTGTCGGCAACCTTCACCGACACCGACGGGCTAGCCCCGTTCGCGGCGAATATGATCACCCATTCCTCTTATGATCGGCTATCCGCTGAAATTGAGATGCTGGAGAAGTATAAACCGGAAATCGTGATTACCGCCCTTGGCGGCCCGAAGCCAATTATCCCGACGGTTCACGGCTATGGCGGGCTGGTTTTCGCAGATGTGAATTCCGTCGAATATGCAAGAAAAGCCGCCGATGCAGGCGTTGATGGGCTTGTTCTTGTTAGCGCCGGTGCCGGTGGGCACACCGGCGAGATGGGTTCATTCGCCTTTGTATCGGCAGTTCGCGAGTTCTTTGATGGGATCATCGTATTGGGCGGCGGGATCAATACTGGCCGCGCCGTTCGCTCTGCTGAAATTCTAGGGGCAGATTTAGCCTATGTTGGGACACATTTTCTTGGTGCTGATGAAACGCTTGCGCATCCTGATTATCGGAAATTTGTCGTTGCGGCAGAATTCCGCGACCTCGTCGCATCAAGCGCGATTACCGGTGCAAATGCCTATTACCTGAAAGCGAGCCTAGAGCGCGCAGGCGTTGATTTAGATGCAGTTGCCGGCCGTGGACGCCCAGACTTTGCCGAGTCTCAAAAAGACATAAAGGCATGGCGCGACCTTTGGTCTGCGGGGCATGGCGTCGGTGCCGTCAGGGAAATTCGCCCAGCAAAGCAAATCATTGACGAGCTTAAAGCGGGATACGCACAAGCCATAGAGGAAAGCAAAACAACACCTTTATGGAATGCAGAATGGCCGACTAGCTAACCGGTTTTTGCCACGGCGTCGACGGCAGTGTCGCGACCGGTCCCGGCGCGGCATCGACCACAAACGGAATTGAATTTAACACGGAGCCCGCGACCGCCAATTGCTCGACGGATGTTCGTCCCTCAAATCCAGCCGGGGCTTCTAGACCGAGCGCTATATTGACGGTCGGTGTTCCATCTATCCTTATACGCCATAAATCGTCGGGGGATAGATCAAGATGGGCCGCGTTCATAACCCATGCAATCTCAAGATTGATGACAGGTGCTCCATCAACAACACCGCGCCAGCACCAGTCGAGATGACTGACGGTCCCCTTTTTGATTTCGCCTGCCGCAATCGTCAAATCCTCTTTCGCCGGTAACATCCGGTGGTCCCGCTCTATCGCATCAAGCGGCAGACACATTCGATCCGCTACGCAGGCCACCACTTCTTCGAACATGTCGTTTAACAACGCACCGGGTGCCCAATCATTCGCATTTGGATCGATCTCTCCGGGGACCGAGCCGAAACCTAAAAGATCGAAAACATATTCGGGACTGCGCATTTCATGACACAAAACCGTTTCCGATATTGTTACCTTCTCGACACCCAAACAAATTCCCGTTGCTGCCGTGGTTAGTTTTTCGGCAGCGAAGCCGGGATTGAGCCCCGCCCCCATGAAACTCGCATTGCCCTTTTTACCGGCTTCCGCAATCCGCTTTTGCCGACTCTCAGGCCAGTGCCCCGGAAATGTGTTCCCGTTTATAGAAATCACATTCATACCAGCCTCTAACAGTCGGCAGATGCCATCATCATGCCCATCATAAGGAGGCTGAAGTCTTGCTGCGTGAATTACAACGTCAGCGTCGAGAGAAAGAATTTCATCGATATTGTTTGTGGCTGTCACGCCGACCTTTTCGCGGCGAAGGATATCACCAGCATCCAAACCATTTTTTCGGTCACCATAGACGTAAACGCCAACAAGTTCGAGATCAGGGCGATCAACCACCCCGCGCAAACAGGTTTTTCCCATCGCGCCGGTAGCCCACTGAATTACTTTATAACCCATATCAATTCTCGCCCTGATTGTTCTTTTTCTGACTACGAATTATTTCGCTAAAAATATCACGGAAGGCCTCTTGCGCGCCGGGAAATGTCTTGATCTCTTCAAGCGACGACAACAGGTCGATATTTTCTATAAGCCACTCGGCGGTGTTTTCGCCTGCCCCACCAATGGTCTCAACACTTACTGCTCGTCGGTAATGACCACCGGCTGCCACCCATATCTGGCCCGTCATTGGGTTGTCTTTACTCGCCATCCATACAATTGCTGGCGCCGTATGTTCTGGCTTTGCATATTCGCTATCGGCACCAAAATCACCTTCTGTCATTTGCGTCACTGCGAATGGCGTCACTACATTAACGCCGATTCCATATCGCTTGAGCTCGTCACTCAAGGTCAACGCAAATGCCGTCAACGCACCTTTGGCACCCGCATAGGGGGACAATCCGCGTGCGCCATATAACCCGGCAGCCGACGATACGAACACCATCCGGCCAGAGCCTGACTCTTTTAGGTGGGGCAGCGCCGCTAATGCCAATTGCACATTCGCGATATAGTTGACTTCCAATACATTTCGGAAGTTTTCAATGTCATTGGTGCCAAACCATCCGACTTCACCAACGATACCAGCATTAAATACAACGACGTCGAGCCGTCCGAATGCCGTGATTGCCTTGTTGACGATGGTTTCTGATGCGTCAGCACTCGCGACGTCGGAATATTCCGCAACTGCCTCAACACCGGAGTTTCGCAGGTCTTCGACAATACGGTCAGCCGAGGACGGTTCGCCTTCACGCTTTCGGTTATTGACGACCAGCCGATACCCGCTCGCACCAAGCGCACGGGCATAAGCTGCACCGAGCCCTTTGCCCGCGCCGGTCACTATGGCGACCCGGCCTTTATCACTCGCAGCGTTTACGCCCATCGCTTCCGCCCGTTTAGCTGATTAGGCCAGTCTAATTCAGTCGGTACGATAATGAAAGCTAGGTTATGCTGATTTTTTTGCCGAACTTTTTGATTCTTCAATCTCGAATTCAACGTCCTGCGCAAGGATCGCTTCATGACAATGAGAGCACGCCACGATTGCATCGAGCGTCTTGTTACACGGCTTATGCGTCAATAAGAGCGGCGGCCCTTCGGGAGAAACATAATATTTATCCCCCCACTGAAGAAGCATCAGCAAAGCCGGATAGTAATCAAGGCCCTTCTCGCTTAGCCGATATTCATATCTTACGGGCACGTCGGAATATTGATGCTGTGTGATAATCTCTTTCTCGAGAAGCCATGCCAGACGTTCGGAAAGTATGTTGGTGGCAATTGCCGTATCTTTCCGAATCTCTTCGAAACGGCGCAAACCGGTAAAAATCGAGCGAAGGATTAAACCGGCCCAACGGTCGCCCATTAATTGCGCCGAATCTTCCATCAAAGAGGTTGCTTCGGCTTCGTCGCTTCCGACCTCGCGGTGCTGACGACGCCGGCTATATTTCGGGGCCATCAGGCCAACACCAGGGCCCTCTTTCCAGGTTACTTCACGGGCAAGCGCCGGCTCCTTGCAATGGCCGCACAGCGGGACAGGCTCAAAAATCTCGCCGCATGTCTTGTGGCGCAGCTTGATTTTAATTTTACCGACTTTCGTACCCCAATTGCGCTCCCACCGAAGTAGCATAAGCGCAGTCCAGTAAAGGTCCCGCCCCTTTTGCGTCGCTACATATTCGTAGCGGGGCGGGTTTTTATTATACAGGCGTTTTTCAAGAACATCGGCTGCAACCAGTCGCTTTAGACGATCGCTAAGTAAGGCCTTTAAAAGACCTGTCCGTCCACGAATTTCGTCAAACCGATGGGCACCTAGCCAAATCGATTCCAAGATCAGCAAAACCGAGGTATCGCCAATAACCTCTAATGCCCGCCAAATGGAACAGGTTCTTATTAGCTTTGGCTGTTTCATTATTTGCCTGCGTTTATAATCTTTTTTATCGCCTCTCCAATTGGTTTTAGTTTAATCTTTGGCGAAACTCAAACAACGCCTTCATCCGCCACAGCCGGACCGAGATTTGGCGCGTGCGCTGGTGATTTGACTGGCTCCGCAGGGATAGCCTCATCCGGTGTCCATCCCTTTAAGTGCCGCGCTGTATTGAGAAACAAACCAACAGCCACGACAAAACCGAGCCCGGCCACAATGGCCATCGCATAGCGGATACCCCCATCTTGAGGGAAGAAAACATCGCCAATCAGCGCCGTAGCCGTGGGACCGAACGCCATGCCAACAATGTTGACCACAAAAAGATACGCTGCCGATAATGTTGCACGCATCGTATTGGGTGAAATTTGCTGTAAGGCCGATACCGCCGCCCCGACGGGCGTCGTACAGGCGATGAAAAACACTATAAATAGAATAGTTGCACTAATCGGCCCGGGCATTAATGGAAACAAAAAGCCACCAATAATACCGCCTATACCAGCTACGGCAGAAACCATAATTCTTTGATGCGGCAGACCGCCAAGCTTGTCGCAAATCCATCCGCCGCCCAATAGACCAACGAACCCTGCAAACACCATCGCCCCGCCGGCGACATAGCCCGCATCCGCAAGCGCCATCCCATAGCTTCTCATATAGAGAACGGGCAACCACGACACCGCCGCAAAGACAGACAAGTTCACAAATCCGACCGCGAAAAATATTCCTGCGAGTACGGAGAAACGGCTTTTGACAAACTTGATCACATCGCTCATGGGCGCGGTTTCAACCGGCTTACCCGTTACTGAACGCCTGGCAGGCTCAGGTAAAATCGTAAAAATTACGGCAACCAAAAAGCCCGGCGCCCCCACGATCAGAAACGCTGCCTGCCAAGACCGGACCTCGCCTACGATCGGTAGGACAACATCGCCTGTACTCGCCACAAGAGAAATGACCGCAGCACCAATTATAAAAGCAAGACCAGCGCCGATCGCCGACCCTAATCCGTACACGCCCATAGCGAGCCCCAATCGATTTGGGGCAAAACTGTCCGTGATGATTGAATAGGCCGCGGGGGAAAGCGTCGCCTCACCTACGCCAACGCCCATGCGTGCAAGAAACAACTGCCAATAATGGCTCGCGAAACCACAAACCATCGTCATCAAGCTCCACAAGCTTATGCCAATCGAAATAATTTTCACCCGCGAAGAGCGGTCGATCAGCCTGCCAATAGGAATACCTGCGATCGTATAAAAGACCGCAAATGCCATTCCCTGCAACAGGCTGATCTCCGTATCGGAAATCTGCAAATCCGCTTTCATTGGCTCGACAAGCAAACCAATTATCATTCGATCAATGAACGAAAAAATATACGCAACAAACAATGCGGCGACAGTAAACCAGGCAATTAAGGGCTTTGGGTAGCTTAGGTTTCCAGAGTTATTTTTTTGCGGATTTTCGATTTCCGTACTCATTAACGAGCCTCAGAATCAAAATCGACGGCCACGCCCATTTCACGTAAAAGTTCCGCGCGGTCATAATATTCGCGCCAGACTTTTACCTTTCCGTCAACGATTTCGATGACTCCAGCAACGGGAACCTGACCAGAATGACCATTATAAACGAAATCGTCGACTCGCTCGATGAATACGACATCTCCGCCGACACCAATATTTTTAATGTGCAGCGTGATGGTCTCAAGCCCCTCACCCATATGGTTAATTCGTGCTCGGATTGATTCTTTACCGGTAATGGGTTCGATCATCATTGAATGAAGAACACCATCATCGGCGAAAAGATCAACGACCTTTTCCCAATCATTGTTATTCCACGCATCAACCATTTCCATGACAACAGCAATCTCTTCTTCGCCCGCACCGGCTTTTTCGCTGGCGCTGGCTTTTGGCGCGGGGTCTGCGCTATCGGCCGCAGAACAGCCCGCAAGCGCAAACGCGGCGACGATTGACAGCCCGAAAGCGCGCGTTGATTGCCGTATTTCTATGTTCATTATGTTCCCTCCTTGCTAGGTATGACAATGCAAGCTATACGATAGAGAAAGCCTCGAGCGGTCAAGCCCTCTTTTTCAGGCTTATAATTGTCTGGGGGAATTGCTGCGGGTGCACACAAAAAATCTAAAAGGCTGGACGCGGATCTAATGGAAGTTTTTGTTTACGATGCGGTTCGAAGCCCGCGAGGGCGCGGGCGCGCTGATGGGTCAATGGCGGAAGTCAGGCCACCGATCTTGGTGAGTCAGTTGATCGACGGATTACGCCAACGCAATGCAGGCGCGCTTGTCGATAAGATTGATTCATTCACCTTGAGCTGCGTGACGCAAATTGGCGCGCAGGGCGGGCATATTGCCGTTGCGTCTAAATTATTATCCGACCTGCCTTCAAATGTTGCTCCGCTATCGATCAATAATTTCTGCGTTGGTGGATTGAGTGCAATTGCTGCGGGCGCGCGCCGAATATTAAGTGGCGAGAACGAACTCGTCATCAGCGGCGGCGTCGAATCCATGTCGCAGGTCGGCTTTCTTACCGATGAAGCCAACTTTTATACGGATATGACGCTTGCGGACCGAATGGGCTGGGCACCGGTTGGCGTCGGGGCTGACTTACTGGCCAATGTAGAGGGAATATCCGCTGCAGATATGGATTTTTTCACCCTTCGCTCCAATCAATTAGCGGCGAAGGCATGGGCGGAAAAACGATTCGATAATCGTGTTTTAGCAATCAAAAATGACGACGGCTCTATTGCGCTCGATCACGACGAAAACATCCGCGACCATGGTGATGGCTCAAAACTGAGCAGCCTTGAGCCCGTATTCCAATCGATGGGCGAAGCCGGGTTTGACGACATTATTTTGTCAAAAATGCCCGATTTATCTAGCTTAGAGCACCGTCACTCGATCGCCCATTGCCCGCCGATCGCGGATGGTGCGGGTCTTGCCCTGCTCGGAACACAAGGAGCTGGCGAATCGCTGGGTATCAAACCGATTGCGAAAATTATCGCTTTTGCCGAGACAGCCGATAGTCCCCTCTTGCAGCTTACCGCAGGGTTTCGCGCAATGGATGCCGTTTTGAAAAAAGCGAATATGCAATTATCGGATATGGACGCGATTGAGTTTATGGAAGCCTTTGCGGTGACGCCGGTTAAATTCATGCGTGATTATGAACCGGATCTTGATCGGGTAAATGTCAATGGCGGCCATTTAGCTATGGGGCACCCGATGGGCGCAACGGGCGCAATTTTATTTGGTGCACTTCTCGATTCGCTTGACCATCTTGACGGTGAAATCGGTCTGGTTGTCACGACTGGCGGCGTCGGTGTTGGTGCCGCCGCCATTGTTCAACGCCTATAGATTGCAACGCCGTTAATTATTGACGTGTGTCGTGATCGAAATCGCCGGAAACGCCCATTTCTTTCAGGAGTTCTGAGCGGTCGTAATATTCGCGCCATTCGCTGATGAGGCCATCATCATTGTACGAAATAACACCGACGACCGGCAAATTTCCTTCGTGCCCGTTAAAAACAAATCGGTCCACCCGTTCGATATAAACACGACCGTCAATCACGCCGATATGCTCGATATCCAACAGGATTTGATCGATCCCCGCCCCCATCGCTGCGATTCGATTATATATTTCCTCGCGGCCCTTTACTGGCGCAACCATCATTGAATGCAGCACACCATCTTCCGCAAACAGATCACCCACTTTGCGCCAATCCTTGTCGCGCCACGCATCCGCCATCGTCCGCGCCGCACGCAGCTTTTCCTCGTTAGATAGGCCAATTCCTGCCATTTTTAGCATTTCCTCTCATAATCGTTTGATTTTAAACACAAATTTCTTGTCGTAGCCGCTAATTATGCGTACTGTTACGCAAGCATTTTTGGATCTACCTGTTGCTTATATGTCAAGCTTCAACACTCAATGCAGCTTGGGTCAAGAACTAACATTGACAAAACCGCCGCTCTTATCATTAACTTGCGTAATCGGACCCACTAGGGTCAAAAAATAATATACAGGGTAGGAATTATGATCGGCAAACCACACGCTAAAATGGCGCTTTTGCAAGCCACCGCGTTGGCAACACTGCTCTCCGGTGCAGCTCACGCGCAGAGCGAATCTCAAGCAGCGGAAACCAATACGCGAGCCGGGCTCGATACAATTGTTATTACGGCGCGTAAGGTTGAAGAAAACCTTCAAGATGTTCCTATCGCGGTTACCGCGCTGGGTGGTGAACAGCTCAAAGAAAGCCAAATCACCGACCTCTCACAAATTGCCGGTCGCGTGCCCAGCTTCACCTATCAATCCCAAAACAGCATGGAGTCAGAGATCTTCATTCGCGGGGTTGGCTCTGTTCGTCTGAATGGCGCAACCGCTGACGCATCGGTTGGTACATTCATTGACGAGATTTACATTGGCCGTCGCGGCTCGGCGACGCCACCGATTTTTGACCTTGAACGCCTTGAGGTTCTTCGCGGTCCACAAGGAACGCTATTCGGTAAAAACGTTGTTGGCGGTGCCCTCAGCCTTGTGACGGCGAAACCGCAATTCGAATTTGGCGGCGGCGGTTATGTTTCTTATGGAAACTACAACACCATTCACGCAAGCGGACACGTAACCGGTCCTATTACCGAGAATGTTGCTCTGCGTTTGGCTCTCTATCAAAACCGTCATGATGGATACGCAGAAAATATTGTCCGCAATGAAGAGCTCGAAGATCTCGAATCATATGCAGGCCGGATTTCGCTCTTGTGGAACCTCAATGACAATATGACGCTCAATCTTAGTGCTGACGCCAGCACCGAAGAAGGCGGCGGCCCGTCACGCCATTCGGTCGACAATCCATTCGTGCCCGGCTTTGGTCCAGTATCACCGAACCTCATTTCGCAGGATCCACGTACGAACGAATCTCCTTACGAACAGTATGCGCGCAAGGAAACCGCTGGTATTACCGCTCGTTTTGAGTGGGATATGGGTCCGGTGACCGCGACTTATCTCGGCGCATTCCGCAAGGGTGACGGCGATGCGCGCTGGACACAGGCTGGCGCTGGTGCTCCTCCCTCGCTGACGGACTCCACCCTCACCCAGCTTGAGCGTCACACTGGCATTACGCAGGAAATTCGCTTTGCCTCTGCGCAAGATCAGCGCTTCCGTTGGTTGGCTGGCCTTTACTATCTCGACGATAATACGCGGCGCCAATCGCGAAATACTGCGATCTCGTTCCTCCCCGGCGGTGCAGGTAGTACCCGCGATATTCTCGACGGCGACAACGAATTCTTCCAAGTCGGCGTATCGAAGAACTATGCGGCGTTCGGTGAAGTCGCCTACGACATCACTGATGACCTGACCATTACCGCAGGTGGCCGCTACACGATCGACAAAAAGACTTGGGATATCGAAGTTGTAGAATACAGCCTCGGCCCGGATGGCATGGACAACATTTTCTCTACCGCTCCGGTTCAGGGTGAATACCAAGTCTCTACCGATGACAAATGGTCCGAGTTTACGCCAAAGGTCACATTGGATTGGCGCTTCGCTGACGGAAAAATTGCTTACCTCTCCGCTGCGAAAGGCTTTAAGGGTGGCGGCTGGCAAGGCGGCGCAGCAAACGCAACAGCGGCAGAGACCCCTTACTCACCGGAAACCGCGTGGACCTATGAAGCGGGTTTGAAAACCGACCTGTTCGACAACCGGGTTCGTTTCAACCTTGCTGCATTCTACACGGACTTCAAAGACCTTCAGGTTGAGCTATTGGACGACGTCAATCTCGTCCTTGTTGTTGCCAACGCTGCAGACGCGACGATCAAGGGTGTCGAAGCCGAATTCCAAGGCAAGCCCCACGACTATATAACGATCTTCGCTTCTGGCTCTTATCTTGATGCCGAATACAAAAACTATATCGATCCGCTGCGCGGCATCGATTATAGCGGCAATCAAATTCAGCGTACGCCAGAATATCAGTTTAATGTCGGCGGTAATTTTGAAATGCCGATTTCAAACAACGTCAATTTTGTTGCGAATGCTGATTACGGCTATCAGGCGAAAATGTTCTACGGCCCAGACAACACAAATCTCGAGCCAGGTTACGGCCTTCTCGATCTTCGTGCTGGAATCGCGGCACCTGACGGTTCTTGGTCGTTGCAGTTCTATGGACGTAACATGACCGACAAGCTCTATCGCGTCAGCATTATTCCGTTTGCGGGCGACGAGTTCTCTGCATTTGGCGCACCAAGAACATATGGCGTTAAATTCGCGACTAGCTTCTAACCACAATATACAGGCAAGCCTTTCGTTGCTTTCAAATATTCCTTCTCCCAATGAATTTGAAAGTAACGAAAGCGCGTTTACGGCAAATCGGATCCCAACCCGATTTGCCGTATTTTTTATCCGAACGAGCGACAATTCGAACTGCGATTACTCCTTTAATCCGCATCACAACAATATTATTATCCAAGTAACGACTAGTAAAAACGCAGGAGCGCTTGAATGAAAGTCAACAAACTCCCACCCGTCAAAAGCTCTTTGCAGCCGAATAATCACCCTTATTTGAACGGTGCCTGGACACCCCTTCATGAAGAGGTGGATGCAGAGGACCTCGAAATTATCGAAGGCAGCATTCCGACCGATATTGATGGCATTTACGTTCGTAATACGGAAAACCAAATCCATCAGCCGCTCGGACGGCATCACCCCTTTGATGCTGATGGTATGCTCCATTATATGAGCTTTAGCGGCGGCAAGGCATCATACAAAAATCGTTTCGTTCGGACACGGTGCTTTCACGCAGAGCAAGAGGCAAATTCTTCACTATGGGGTGGCCTCGCGGACCCAACCTCTCTCGCAAAGCGCCCCGGCTTCGGCGCGCAAGGTGCGTTGAAGGATTCCTCCAGCACCGATGTCGTCGTTCATAATGGCAAGATAATCTCAACCTTCTATCAGTGCGGCGAAGCCTATGTGCTTGATGCCGAAACAATGGAACAAGAAGGCGTCGCGCCTTGGGGACCATTGGACGGCGTTTCCGCCCATTGCAAAGTTGACGAAAGCAATGGCGAACTGCTGTTTTTCAATTACTCGAAATATGCACCCTATATGCATTACGGTGTGGTCGATCGCCATGGGATGCTCATTCATTATACGCCCGTCCCCCTACCGGGGCCGCGCCTGCCGCACGACATGGCATTCTCAAAGAACTACGCGATCCTGAATGACCTGCCGGTTTTCTGGGACGAAGATCTTCTCAAGCGCGATATTCACGCTGTGCGCGCGCATGATCTTCCTTCGCGGTTTGCCGTTATACCGCGTTACGGATCGGAAAAAGATATCCGCTGGTTCGAAGCGAAACCTTGTTATGTTCTTCATTTCATGAACGCCTATGAAGAAGGCGACGAAGTTATCATGGACGGCTACTTCCAGCGCGAGCCAACCCCTGAACCGCTAAAGGATGGCCCACGCGGATATGAGCAAATGATGGCCTATATCGATGAGCATAGTTTCCGTCCGGAACTTCATCGCTGGCGTTTCAATATGAAGACAGGTGAAACCATCGAGGAAACGCTTGATGATCGTGTCGTCGAATTCGGCATGATCAACCAGAACTATGCCGCCAAGCCCTATCGTTATGTATACAGCACGACAACAAAACCCGGCTGGTTTTTGTTTAACGGCTATATCAAACACGATCTTAAAACAGGCGAGTCACAAACATTCGAACTCCCTGAAGGCGTTTATGCGAGTGAGTCGCCCTTTGCGCCGAAAATCGGTGGCGTCGACGAGGACGATGGCTATCTCGTCAGTTTCCTCATTGATGAAAATCGCGGTAAATCCGAATGCGTATTGCTAGACGCAAAGAATATCTCGGCAGGGCCTGTCGTGCGCATTGCCCTACCCCATAAAATCTCTAGCGGCACACATTCTTGCTGGGCCGATAGAGATTTCATTAAAAATGGCGTTAAAGCCTAAGATAAAAAATGGAGCGTGAATTAAATTCACGCTCCTCTTTGTTCGAGCACTTTTGACAATAGCTCTTTGCGCAGAACTTTATTCATTGGATTGCGCGGCAACGCATCAATGACCTCGATACTCTCAGGCAGTTTGAACACGGCGACGCCGCGATCTTTCAACCATTGCGCCAGTTCTTTGATGTCAGGAACATCATCCCCTTTTGGCACGACTGCCGCACACATCCGCTCACCCAACGCATCATCAGGAAGCCCAACAACGGCCGCCTCAACAAAGGAGGGGTGACCAGCGAGCAAGTCATCGATTTCCGCCGGCGAAATATTCATACCGCCACGAACGATGATGTCTTTGCACCGCCCAACAAAGCGATAAAAGCGAGGGTTTTCACCCTCCCCCGCGATTTCGAAGAGATCGCCCGTGCAATAATAGCCTTCATCATCGAAAGCATTTTTGGTTATTTCCGGCAGTTTGTAATAACCGGTAAATATATGCGCGCCCTGGAAACGTAGTTCGCCCGGAATACCGGTTTCGGTTACCTCTTCATTCGTATCCGGATCTACCAGCCGGGTTCTGACCATCGAGGCCACTTCCCCCTGCCAATCCAGACCATCGACACCAAAACGCGGGAAATAGCGCGCACGTTCTTCATGATCAGGCACAGCACGCTGGTTACTGAACAGCGTTGCCCCTTCGTTTGAACCGTAGAGGTTACAAATTTCGATGCCAAACTTTTTCGAAAAGCCTTCGATGGTCCAAGGGGACAATGGCGCTGACCCCGAACCAATGGCACGCACTGATGAAAGGTCTACGGTTTTCAGCAACTCGTCGGATTTCAAAATTGCCGTCAAAATTGCCGGTGCTGCAATCGTATAATTGACGCGCTCTTCAGCAATCTGGTTCAAAAATACAGCCAAATCGAATGGATGATGAAGAACCATCGTCCCGCAGCGCCAAAGCCACGGCATCACCATCCCGAAAGACGCAATATTCACTAGCGGAAACGGATTAAGAAGGGTCTCTCCCTCCCGCAAATCCGCAAGTTCGGTGACCATACGGGCATTCACGATCCAAAGATTGTGATCCCGTGGCACTCCTTTTGGCCGTGCTTCGGTTCCCGATGTCCAAAAGATCGTAAACACTTCAGCCGGATCAATTGGATTATTCGCTCTGTAAGCGATGGCTTTTTCAGGATCGGCTTCTTTTACCTCTTTGTCGGTATCGATTGCACCTTCCGGCGCGTTTCCGCCCAAGACAAAAACTTTTGACTCGCGTCCCTGCCAATCCAGATCAAGCGCCATTTTTGCATGTTCATGCTTGGCAAACTTGGCGACCGTTATAATCGCTTTCGGCTCGACGATGCCCAGAATGTAATCTAATTCATGCTTTCGATAGGGCATGACCACGGGGCTTATGATGAGGCCAATGCGCGCCGCCGCCAGCGCCACAATCACTGTCTCAATCGTGTTCGGTAATTGATAGGTAATTATATCGTCTTTGACCAAACCATTCGCAAGGAACGTCGCGGCCATACGGTCTACTTCGTCACCGAGTTCCGCCCATGTCAGACGCCGCGGCTTGCACCCATCCATAGTCTCGCGGTTTGATGGATCAATCAGCGCCATTTGATCCGGTTTGGATTGACGGTTCCGTTGCAGCAGATCATCAACGGTTAAATCACCCCACCAACCCTTTTCGGTATATTCTTTTACACGCTCTTTGGGAGTTAGAAACATCGGTCAATCCTCTTGAAAACGGTATCTAGAAAAATGGGCCACAGCGATTTTGCCGGGCCCAGTTTATCACATTCAAGCCTTTTTAGGCGGGAGTGGGAAAAACTCTGAGGTTCGCTCGATATACTCAATATATCCGGGCTTGGTTTTTCTCATCCGATACTCAAGCGTTGGCGTTCCGCTCCATTTCATCAATATATAGGTCAGCAAAATTGGACCGAAAATTGACACCGCGCCAATCATTGTTTCAGCGGCAACAAGGTATATGCCCCACCAAACGCAGGCTTCACCAAAATAATTTGGATGCCGGGACCATGCCCACAATCCGGTACTCAGGACTTTTCCGGCATTATCCGGATTTTTGCGAAATGCCGTAAGCTGATAATCGGCAATTGATTCAAACAGAATACCAAAAATTGCGAGCGCTGCGCCTGCATAGGCCAGCCAACCCAGCGCAACAGGTTCGGTGGCAATTTGGCCGAGCTGTACTGGCAAGGCAACGGCGAACTGCAAGGGAGCCTGTGTCACAAAAACCAATAAGAGAGAGGCTTTTGCGTATCCCCAGCCGCGTTGTTCTTTCGCTTTTTCCATCATTCGAACATAGCGTCGGTCAGGACCATGATCGCGCCAGCGCCAGAAGAGATATCCGCCCAAGCGAAGCGCCCACGCAACGCAGAGACCCATTAATAGCCAACGTCTTGGGGTATGTTCAGGGAACTGAAAGAAGGTGGAGATCGCCAAAATCCCCATGCCGAACGCCCAGTATGAATCGACGATAGTCACGTCTTTTAGCTTAAGACAGATTGCCCATAGCGTCAGAAATACCGCAACAACAACCGCGATATTAACCGCGAGAACCTGAATGATTTCCATTTTACGCCCCTATCGCCCCGTTGAAATTTGATCAGCGTCCAGCATTCGTGCCATGGCACGCTCGACCGCTTTTGGATCACGCGCAAGATTTGCGCGAAGCTCCACAGCCATACGGTCCGTATCGACCTCATCGATGCTGTGTTTAATCGCCCGCAAACCCACTTTCGCAATGTCAGAGGGCTGCTCCTTCAGGCCGGCCACATGGGCCGCCATACGCGTATCGACAGAACCGACAATTAGCGAACTCACATGCGTATTCTGCTTTGCGAGTTCAGCACGAATGCAAGTGGACGCGGCTCTGGCGGCAAATTTTGATGGGCTATATCCGCCCATTGCGGGAACCGCAGCCAAACCACCACCAGACAACACATTTACGATTGCGCCGCCGCCATTCTCTTTTAGGATCGGCGCGAAGGCCCGGCACATATTGAGAAGGCCAAAATAATTTACATTCATTTCATCGGTCGCGGCGGAAATATCTTCCGCGCCAATCAAGCGCTTATTATGAAATACGCCTGCATTGTTCACGACAACAGAAACGTCTTTGCATTTATCCGCCGCCGCTTCAATTTGCTCTGGTTTTGAAACATCAAGTTCAACCGCGACGACCCGCTCGGGGTCTTCTTTGACAAGATGATCAGCATTGGAAAGCGTCCGCGTTCCGACATAGACACGCTTAGCCCCTGCCGCCAAAAATGCCTGAACAAATGCCTCACCGATTCCGCGATTGCCGCCCGTTACAATGGCGACTGAATCTATTACATCCATTATCTTACCCCTTCGATGAGTAAACCAGATCTTCTGGCTTTTTCTTGCCACGGATTAATTTCGAAGGATCATCCGTAATTAATCCACGCCCCCAGGTTTCGGCAAATGGCATGTCATTGTTCCATTCCCAAACCAGTTGACGCTTGGCAATCTTCCACACGCCATCACGGCGCTCAAACGCATCGATCGCACGAGCCAACGTTAAACTATCGAACTTTTCATCGTCTTTCTTCATTCGCGAATAGGCGAGAATGTAAGATTCGACATGCGCCTTATCGCCATCCAACTCGATAATAACATTTGTGCAAAGATGATTCATGATTTTGGCGTGTGGCAATTGCTTGTCCATCAACTCAACATAGGCTTCCGCCGGCCCCATATAGAGGCCCCCATGCTCTTCGATGGCATCGGGATGATATGCAGCTGCAATCAGATCAGTGTCTGCACGGTCAGCACCACGCAAATAAAGATTTAGCACATCTGTAATTTCTTGCTTATCAAGCAAGGCCTGAATCGCAGGGTCTCGGTCTGTTGTTTGGGTCATATTCCTCACTCGACAATAATGATTTCTTCGTCTGGCTTCTCTGCGAAAAGCCTGTCTACATCGGCGGTTCGGCGATCGATGACAGCGCGGCGATTGACCGTCCCTTTATCAGACATTTCATGCGCATTCGGATCAGGCGGGTCAGTCAATACAAGCGCCCGCATGATGCGCGATGCGCCGCCGCGCTGGGTCTCGTTGAACGCGCGTAAACGGTCACGCAGGCTTTCTGGCGACACCTCACGGTTAGTCCATAATAACATCGCCAGATAGGGGCGGTTTTCGTCACACAGAACAACGTCCATAACATCCGGCGCAAGCGCCTTCAGGAGTTTGTCACGAAGCGCGCCGCCATAGACCCAACCCCCGCTAGAGAGTTTGAATTCTTCAACTGCGCGACCCGCAAAGGCTAGTCCCTTTTCGGGTCTATCTTCATCATGAAATACCGCGAGATCGCCGGTAATATAATAGCCCTCTTCATCAAAGGCGCTTGCTGTTTTCTCTGGCTCGTCCAGATATCCAGCGGTAACATTCGGACCTTTGACACGTAGCTCATAACGGTCCCCTTGCGGAACAAGTTTTATTTTTGAGCCGGGCGTCGGAAGGCCAATCCCAACATCATCCGTCTCAAAATGAATGAGCATGAATGCGGAAACCGTTTCGGTTGCACCGTAACCACTCGTAAACATGATGCGGTGTCCGGTCTCACGAACTGCAGCCTGTTGAATACGGTCATAAACCGGCTGCGACAGACCTGCGCCCCCATAAAGCATAAGGCGCATACGCGAATAGAACGTTTTTGAAAGCTCTGGGTCCGCCTCAATCGCGTCGGCGAGCATTCCGTATCCCAAAGGCACGTTATTATAGTAGGAAACCGGGATTTCGCGCAGGTTCCGAAGCGACTCTTTGAAAAGTGCCGGCGTTGGCTTGCCGTCATCAATATAGAGCGTACCGCCCTCCAAGAGCACCGCACGCATGACAAACGCGCCAGCAGCGTGATGCCACGGCAACCAGTCGAGCATGACATCATCCCAGCCGGCTGCCTCGCCGACAGTTTGCATGCATTGCGCGCTGTTTGCCGCAAGATTGTCGAAGGTAATCACAACAAGCTTGGGCAAACCGGTCGACCCTGACGTCAACATATAAGCGGCGGTGTCCGTCGCTTTCAGCGCATTAATTGATTGCGCCACTGCATCGGTCGGTTCCGTTTTTAATATATCACGATACGCAACCGCCGGCTTTTCTAATCCATCTGGTTCGCCGGTAACGATAACAGCGTCACCAAGATCAAGGGCATCAAGCGCGGAAGCCGTCGCTTTTGTATTCTCGGTAAATATTATGCCCGGTTTGATTTTGCTTATGACATGTTTCAATCGCCCGAAATCACCGCCCAATGCGCCATAGACCAGACTGACGGGGCAGACGGGAATTCCCGCCGACCATGCCGCAAAGGTTATGACCGAAAAGGAAGGAGTATTGTCTGACATCAACAACAACGGACGGCCCTTGGGCGCATTGTCCAGCAGCCATTGCGCTGCCGCATCGACGTTACTTTTTAACTCCCGATAGCTGGTAGCCTGCCATTCGCCGGTCCCGATGGCGGTACGCTTTACGAGCGCAGCAGCATCGCCCATTTCCTCAGCCTTCTTAGCGAAATCGGCCGGAATATTGGCTTCATAATCCCTTAGCGGGATACGAGATTGAACATACACACAGCCGTCGTCCTTACGTTCAACCTCAAGATCGACGGGCAGAAGCTTTGCGTCACGGACTGGCGCTGACCGGTAATCAACGCTCGGATCGGTTTTCAGATTTTTCATGTCAGGACCTTTTAGGCTTTTGGCCGGTCTAACATTGCCTCAACATATTCGGATACGGGCTCGCCTGCCAGCTGCTGCTCTTGCAGGCGCCCATCAAAATATTCGCGCCAATGCTTAACCACATCGCCTTCAAATTCGAGAACACCGGCGTAAGGGACGGCGATGCGGATGCCATCCTTGCGGATAAACTCATCGGCCCCTTCCATCCAGACCGTATCACCAACCTCGGCCCAGCCATAAAGACACCATTTTGATTCTTCGATCTGGTCTTTCATGCGCTCCAGCGCACGGCGCATCGCTTCTCGGCCCTTTAGCGGCTTGCGAAAACCGCCAGAATTGTTCCAGGTGACATCCTCGTGCAAATGCTTGACTAGGCCTTCAACGTCCTGACGCGCCCAGGCGTCAATGATCGCACGTAGAGTGTTGATATGTTTGGACATTTATTCCCTCACCTTGTTGCGGCCAAAGCTCACGCGGGCATTTTTTACCCGCGCGGCCACGACTCCCTTAGTTGGTTCGGTTATACAAGCTTCTATCGGTCAGGGCAATGGGATTGTACAGCAGATGCGAAATTGAACTTGGTAAACGGCACGCAGTGCGTAATCCGGACAGGCGATCAGACGCATACGAACTAGCACCGCGTGGCATCACCATCGCCCCATCAATCTACCGACCAACGCAAGGCAGAAACCTGCAATTCCGAGCTCCTGAGCGGATTATTCCAACCCTGAGGTAGATCACGCCTGAGCCGGGGTGGTAAACTTCAAGTGCGTATTACAGTGATCCCAGGCGGCCCCGGAACCTTTATTCTCAACGCACAATTTCTTGTCATACCGCATCAAAAAATTGCCGATCCCGATTAATCGCGCCTATGATTTATTATGCAGTGCGATACGAAACTTGAGCGAACTTATGGAAGCGGTGAGTTATTTGCTCAGTACACGGGCGTAAAAACATCCATAGCCAAGCTTTCTCAGGATGGCGCTGCCAAAATTCGCTTCCCCCAGCAGTTCGCGCAAGAACCGCTATCGAGCATCTTGATTAATACGGCCGGCGGCATGACCAGCGGCGACAAATTGAACTGGACGGCACGCGCACAAGAAGATTCGTCGTTAACCCTATCCACGCAAGCTTGTGAAAAAATCTATCGCGGCAATGGTGGTGCTGCGGAAATTTCTATCCATCTGACAGCCGAAAAAAACGCGCAGCTCTATTGGCTGCCGCAGGAAACAATTCTCTACGATCACAGCCACCTTAAACGGACGCTGACGCTTGACGTTCATAGCGGCGCTCGGGCACTGATCACAGAAGCCTTTATTTTAGGCCGACAAGCCTTTGGCGAAACGCGCCCCATCGCGCGGCTTGATGATAAGTGGCGAATTTATTCTGGCGGCGATTTAATCCACGCAGAACAAATAAAAATAAACACAGCGCATAATAATTGGTTTGAGAATGCAGCAACCGCCAATAGTCATACGGCCTTTGCGACACTCCTATTTGTTGGGGAGAATCTGCACGACCATTTTGCGCAGCTACAATCGAAAATAAACGCTGAAAGAACTTTCTCTGCCCACTGTTCTGCGTGGACGATCGGCAATTGCGATAAGTTTTGTGCGCGGATCGCCGCAAGCGACGGCTATCAATTACGGAAAATTCTCACGCCACTTGTGACCTTACTATCGGGCGAAGATCGCCCTCCCGCTTTATGGCTTACCTAGGAGTTTGCACGAATGCACTTACTACCCCGCGAGAAAGACAAGCTGCTAATTTCCGTCGCTGCGATGGTTGCGCGGCGCAGATTAGAGCGCGGTGTAAAACTTAACCACCCAGAAGCAATTGCCCTTATTACAGATTTCGTGATCGAGGGCGCGCGCGACGGCAAAACCGTTGCCGTTCTAATGAAAGAAGGTGGCGAGGTCATTCGTCGCGACCAGGTCATGGAAGGGATCGCAGAAATGATTCCCGAAGTTCAAGTCGAGGCAACATTCCCCGACGGGGTAAAACTCGTCACCGTACATAATCCCATCAGATAATCAGGAGAAAAAAGAAAATGATGCGTACACTTATGGTAATGATGGTAGCAGCATCGACGACACCGGCATTTGCGCACGCTGAACCCATACCCCATATGCATCCGGGTGTCGCCCTACTTGGCCTCACCGCTCTCGCGATCGGTGCAGCAGTATTCGCGCATCGCGCCCATGGACGCCGTAAAAAATGATTCCAGGTGAAATCATACCGGCCGAAGGCGACATCACGTTGAATGCAGATAGAGAACCAATCACGCTAAAGGTTTCGAACACCGGGGACCGCCCCATTCAGGTTGGATCCCATTATCATTTCAATGAAACCAATCCGGCGCTGGCGTTTGATCGCGAGAAAGCGCGCGGTATGCGCCTGAATATACCTGCAGGAACCGCTGTTCGGTTCGAACCGGGCCAAAGCCGCGATGTTTCGCTCATTCCATTCGCAGGCTCGCGCCGTGTTATTGGATTTAGAAAAGGCGTAATGGGAGCGCTGTAACATGTCACTGAAAATAGATCGCCGTTCCTATGCGCATATGTTTGGCCCAACTACCGGCGACAAGGTACGGCTGGCAGACACCGAACTATTCATAGAAGTTGAAAAAGATTTCACTCAGTATGGTGAGGAGGTCAAATTTGGTGGCGGTAAAGTTATTCGTGACGGCATGGGCCAAAGCCAGATTGCGCGCGATGAAGGCGCTGTCGATACGGTCATTACGAATGCGCTTATCCTCGACCATACAGGCATATATAAGGCTGATATTGGTATAAAAGATGGACTGATTTTTGCCATTGGCAAGGCAGGCAATCCGGATACCCAGCCCGGCGTCGATATTATCATAGGGCCCGGTACAGAAATCATAGCGGGCGAAACGCGCATCATAACCGCAGGCGGCATTGACGCGCATATTCATTTTATTTGTCCGCAACAAATTGAAGAAGCCTTGATGAGCGGGATCACGACCATGCTCGGCGGCGGCACAGGCCCCGCTCATGGAACCCTTGCGACAACCTGCACGCCCGGCCCTTGGCATATTCACCGCATGATCGAAGCGGCCGATGCATTTCCCATGAATCTAGGTTTCGCGGGGAAAGGAAACGCGTCGGAACCTGCCGCGCTCGAAGAGATGATCCGGGCCGGTGCTGTTGCGCTTAAGCTTCACGAGGATTGGGGAACCACCCCGGCGGCGATTGATTGCTGCTTGTCCGTCGCCGATCAATATGACGTTCAGACAATGATCCATACCGACACGCTAAACGAGTCTGGTTTTGTCGAATCCACTATCGACGCCATTGCGGGCCGAACGATACATGCATTTCACACCGAAGGCGCAGGCGGCGGTCATGCCCCGGACATTATAAAAGTCTGTGGCCTTGAAAACATTCTACCGTCTTCAACAAACCCCACACGGCCCTATACGATCAATACGATTGATGAACATCTGGATATGTTGATGGTATGTCATCATCTCGACCCATCAATTCCGGAAGATATTGCATTCGCGGAAAGCCGCATCCGAAAGGAAACTATTGCGGCCGAGGATATTCTGCATGACCTCGGTGCGTTCTCGATTATTGCCTCCGATAGTCAAGCTATGGGCCGCGTCGGAGAGATGATCATTCGAACATGGCAGACTGCGGATAAAATGAAACGACAGCGAGGCGCACTCGCCGACGAAAAAGGTGATAATGATAACCTTCGTGCACGTCGTTACATTGCAAAATACACAATCAATCCGGCAATCGCGCATGGTATTGCGGACCATGTTGGCAGTATTGAGGTTGGAAAGCGCGCTGATCTTGTCATGTGGTCACCGGCGTTTTTTGGCACAAAACCCGAAATGATCATTATCGGCGGCACCATCGCCGCCGCGCCAATGGGCGATCCGAATGCGTCAATTCCAACACCGCAACCTGTTCATATGCGACCGATGTTTGGCGCGTATGGAAAGTCATTGACGAATTCATCAGTTACTTTCGTCTCGATAGCGGCAATTGATGACGATCTAGCTAGCAAACTGGATGTTGCCAAATCATTCGTCGCCGTTTCAAACACACGCAATATCGGCAAAAAGAATCTCGTCCTGAACGACGCGCTGCCCGATATAGAAGTCGATCCTGAAACTTATGAAGTCCGTTGCGACGGCACCTTAATCACCTGCGAGCCCGCGGACATCGTGCCCATGGCCCAACGATATTTTCTGTACTGATATGCGCGCAATCAAAATCATCTCCCCACCCTTTAAAGCGATCGATACAATTACGCTTGATGAACAAGGGCGTATGCGCCGGCGTTTCCAATTCAATACCGATAGCGGAATGTCATTCACGCTAGACCTTCCCACCAGTCGGTTAATCCGGCATGGTCAAGGGCTCGAGCTTGAGGACGGACGGGTTATTGAAGTGCGCGCTAAACCAGAGCCACTTTACGAATTGACAACCGCAGACCGCCAATCCTTTGCCGCACTGGCATGGCAGTTGGGCAACCGACACCTCCAAGCACAAATTTTCGAAGACCGAATTCTAATTCGCCGCGACCACGTCATCAAAGAGATGGTTATTGGTCTCGGCGCAAAAGTCACTGAGGTCGAAGCGCCTTTCGATCCGCAAACCGGTGCCTATGACCACCATCATAGCCATTCCCATTCATGACAATTGAACGATGCACAAATTCTACGGCTCTGGTGCGGTTGGCAACCTGGTTGTCGCCCGCTTTTCCGACTGGCGCGTTTAGCTATTCCAGCGGGCTGGAAACCGCCTATGCGGACGGCGTCATCAAAACCCAATCCGATCTTCAAGCCTGGATTAGTTGGTCTCTTACGGCGGGATCGATCTGGAATGATTTAATTCTATGTGCTGCCGCCCATCGGCAAAATGAGACAATTGCGGATCTATGCGAATTGGGATGCGCATTAGCGCCGAGCAAAGAACGCTTTTCAGAGACGATTGAACAAGGCTCGGCCTTCATCAAAGCTGCCGCACCGTGGGTAAACAAAATAGAGCCACAAGAAACTTGTCCGTTGCCTATTGCGGTCGGCATGACGGCGCGTGCATCGGAAATTCCGGTTGATATGCTGATGCCGGTCTTTGCGCAGGCCCAAACAAGTAACCTTGTGCAAGCGGCGATGCGTATGGGCAATCTGGGCCAGCACCAAGGCGTCGAGATTTTGGCCTCTCTTGAAGAGACACAAATTTCGACCGCGAATAAAGCAGTAACAGCCACTCTAGATGACCTAGGCACAGCAACTTTATTTGCTGATCTATTGACCCTTAAACATGAAACGACTGAACCGAGGATTTTTCGATCATGAGTAATAACGGCCCCTTTCGCATTGGAATTGGCGGACCGGTCGGCACCGGAAAAACAACATTGACCTCCGTTTTGTGCCGGGCTTTACGCGATCAATATTCAATCGGTGTGATTACAAACGACATCTACACCCGTGAGGATGCAGAGGCGCTTGTGCGCTTGCAGGCACTCTCCGCCGATCGAATTTACGGTGTGGAAACTGGCGGCTGTCCGCATACGGCAATTCGTGAAGACGCATCGATTAATTTGCGCGCGATTGACGAGTTAAATGCTCGCCACAATGACCTTGATGTGATTTTCATCGAGTCAGGCGGCGACAATCTAGCCGCTACTTTCTCGCCACAGCTCGTTGATCTGACCTTATATGTGATTTCCGTTTGTCAGGGCGGCGATATTCCGCGCAAGGGCGGCCCAGCAATTACCAGATCCGACCTTTTAATCATCAATAAAGCCGATCTGGCCCCGCATGTGGGTGTTGACCTCACAGAGATGGAAAATGATGCCCGCAATTCACGCGGCGAAAATCCATTTGTTTTCACCGACCTCTTAAGAAGCGAAGGCGTGAAAACTATTACGGATTTCATCGAAAACCACGGTGCATTACGCCCGCACTAGGTTGCCAATTATTTTGACGGCTGACCGATTGCGCCAACATCAAGAACCGGTGCGGCGTCTAGCTCATCCGCGTCGAGCAACATCGCCGTCCGTTCAAGCGCCGCGACGAGGAAAGACTTTTCCCAATCGTCCATTTTATTAAAGCCACTTTCAAAGCGCTGCTGAAGGATGCTTGGCGCGCTTTCTAAAATCGCGTTGCCTTCGTCGGTCAACGCAACACTAATCCGTCGACGATCACAGGCATCGGGCCGACGGATGACCAAGCCACGCTGTTGTAATTTATCAAGTAACGCCGAGACTGTCGCTTGGCTCAGTGAAACGGAACGTGCGAGCGCCGTCGGCGTCGCTGGCCCTCCCTTCGCAATGACCTCCATCAGGATTAATTGCGATGGCGTCAGGCTACATTGCTTCGCCAAGGCACGTGAGCTTATTTCCGTCGCGCGCAAAATCTGGCGTAACGCAATTAAAGCGTGATCTAATCTATTGTTCGTTTCCATAACGCTGCCCAAGGAAAGAAAAATAACTAGGTGCTATTCTTCTCCTCCCGTAACCCCAGATATAGGCTGACGCAACAGGCCAGTAAAACAAGTGAAAACAGCAACCCGGTTGCAATTGCACCGGATTGCAATGACGTCAACGCTGCTGAACCACCGCCCACAAGCAGAACAATCGCAACGAGCCCTTCCATGGTGGCCCAAAACACCCGTTGCGGAATTGGTGCATGCAATTTACCGCCTGCGGTGATGCTATCGATAACCAGCGAACCGGAATCCGATGAGGTCACGAAAAATACCATCAACAAAACGATCGCGACGAAAGACGAAATTTCGTGCATTGGCAGATTTTCAAGCATCTGGAACAGGACCAGCGATACCTCGGAAATCCCCGCTGGTAATTCCCCTACGCCGTTTTTGACTTGCTCAATTGCGGTGACGCCAAAGGTGCTGAACCAAATAACAGCAACAATGACTGGCATGATCATCACAGCAGTGAGGAATTCACGAATGGTCCGTCCGCGCGAAATACGCGCGATAAAACTACCGACAAATGGCGACCAGGAAACCCACCATGCCCAATAGAAAATCGTCCAGCCATGGAACCATTCTTTGTCTTCACGCCCGACCCAATTGCTGAGCGGGAAGCTGTCGATTACGTAGTGAAACGCATTTGTGCCGTAGCTTTTGATGATGGCGAGCGTTGGGCCTACGGTCAGGACGAATAGAAGTAACAATATCGCCAGAATGATATTGATATTACTCAACAGCCTTACACCGCCATCGAGCCCCCGCACCACCGAAATAATAGCCATTCCGGTAATGCCGGAAATCAACACGATCTGTGTTCCTAAACCGCTATCGATACCGAACAAAAATTCGAGACCACTCGCCGCTTGCTTTGCGCCTAATCCTAATGACGTTGCCAATCCGAACAGCGTTGCAACCACGGCCAACAGATCAACAATATGCCCGGGCCAGCCCCAAACACGTTCGCCAAAAAGCGGATAAAACGCCGAGCGAATAGTCAACGGAAGCCCTTTGTTGAACGTGAAGAATGCGAGCGACATTCCGACCACCGCATAAATCGCCCAAGGCGTAACGCCCCAATGGAATATAGTCGCGCTCATGGCAAGGCGTTCTGCTTCCGGCGTGCGGGGCGGCACATTCAACGGGCTACCAAACCATTCGGTATAATATGCCGTCGGTTCGGCCGCGCCATAAAACAACAGTCCAATACCAACACCCGCTGAGAACAACATGGAAAGCCAAGAGAGGATTCCAAAATCCGGTTTCGCATCATCACCGCCAATCCGGATTTTTCCGAATGGTGAGAGCCAGACATAAAGGCAGAATAGAAATACGATGTTTGTCGTGAGAACGAAAAACCAGTCGAATGTATCGAGCGTCCAATCTCGTGCGCCATTCAAAATTACGCCCGCACTTTCCGGGAAAATAAGAACGGACCCCGAAAATACCAGAATCAACACCGCACTGATGATGAAAACAGGATTGTGCACATCGAGCCCGAGGACTTCGATATTATCCTGACCCGTTTCATAGTCTGTGTCGTAAACAGACTCGGCCGGTGCCATTTCCTCCGGTAATAGTTCTTCGGTTTCCGTCGTCACGCGCGATACTCCGTCAATACTGGCCCCAAAGCTTCTTTCAAGGGGCCGAGATAAGGTTCAAAATTCTTCCACTGGGCCAGGCCAGATCGCTGAATCGGCCTGCGTACCTGTTCCGAACTCGCGGTGCGGACAGAACGTTCCGTGGCGTAATATTCAAGACAGTTTTGCTCAAATGGCAGATCACAGTAATCGAGTATGCGCCTGACCTGCCCTTCGAGATCATCAACGACATCTTCGTGGTGAACACGTAATATTTTCCCGGGCAGAACACTGTCCCAATGACGCATCAACTCCACATACCCTCGATAATATTGGCCAATCTGTTCAAGACCGTATGTAAATTCCTGCCCTTCCGCGAACAGCTGTTTAAAACCGCTAAAGCAACAGGCCATAGGTTCGCGCCGCGCATCAATTATTTTGGCATTCGGCAAAATTAAATGGATCAACCCGATATGGCGGAAATTATTCGGCATCTTATCGACAAAATAGGGCGCATTCTGACGGTGGATCCGTGTGCCTTCGATATATTCTTCGCCCATCTCTTTGAGGCGCTCAGGCGTAAGCTCGCCAAGAATTTCCGGATAAGTGCCGCTATTATGATTTCTGCCCCGCAGACTTTGCGAAAGAGAGAGAATATTGGGCAGTTCCAATGTACCATCCACTTGGGAGTGTGACGCTAATATCTGTTCCAACAGTGTAGATCCAGCGCGGGGTAGCCCAACGATAAATATTGGATCAGGCGCACTGTGACCCGCATCCTCGAATTTTGAAAATAGCGCTGTGGTGCAGACCTTTTTCTGGTTCTCCAGCTCCTCGGCCATCGTGTCAGCGCTATAGGTGCTATTGATTCGTTTTAGCTCATTCCCGCGGGCGTAATATGAGAAAGATGCTTCATATTCCTTCCGGTCTTCAAACGCTTTTCCGAGTGCAAAATATAGGTGAATCCGGTCGCGAAACGCAGTTTGGTCCGATGCCTCTGCATCCTGCATGAGCGCGATCTCTTCATCCGTAAACGAATATGTTTTCAGATTTGCAAGACCATAAAACGCGTCTCCGTGATCCGGTTTTGCGCGATACGCCAATCGGTAGGACGAAATTGCTTTTTCTTGTTGACCCCATGTTTTGAGCGCATGGCCACGGGATGTCAGCGTCGCCGGATCGTTCGGCAACACTTCAAGCACCCGGTCAAAAAGATCTATCGCCTCTTCAATATTTCCAGTCTGAAGGTTCTCGATCGCATATTGCGAGATAAATACCGGATTATTTTTATCGCGATCATAGAGCGATCTGGCTTGCGCAAGGGCGGCTTCAAATTTCTGCCGCTTCCGTAAAAGCTGTATATAATCAAGCCGGAGTTGAATATTTTCCGGTTCAAATTCAATCGCGCTTTCGAGAAGAAAATCAGCCTCATCAAGAACGCCAAGGCGGATGCCTATATCCGCTAATAACCGCATTCCTTCCACGTGACGCGGGTTTCGCTGCAAGAAAAACCGACACAGATTTTCCGCCTTTAGAAGCTTACCCTCATGGACGAAATTCGTGACGCCAATTAATTCGCGCGGTAGGCCCTGTAAATGCTCAACTTGCCGCGACGCATTCTGCGCCTCGCCATGACGACCCAATTTCGCGAATATTTCGCTTTGCGCGCGCCAACTTGCTTCCAATGCGGGATTAGCCTGCGTCGCCCGAACATAGGCGTTCAAAGCTTTTTCGGACTCACCCTGCTCACGAAACAGGTGGCCCCTCTCCTGCAAGCCACGGCCGAAATCCGGCAATATCTTTTGGAGCTTATCAAGAAATTGGACGGCATCATCAAAGCGCCGCATGTAACGGGCGCAAACTGCACTCATGTAAAGTGCATCCGCATGATTTGGTGCCTCTGATAAAAAGGTGCGTAATAGTTGATCAGCTTTATCAAAATGACCCTGCGAGATCATTTTCTGGGCTGTAATTATTACATCAGAGCTATTCTGGTCGTTATCCACCATGGGCCTTTATAACACCTGAATGACGAATAGGCACTCGCGCGGAGTGCCTATTCTTGATCGTGATTTAGAATTTGGCTGCTAATCGAAATTAACAGTCACCCTCATTCCGTATGTCCGTGGTCGATTGATCGTTATCCGTTCACGATCATAACCAAAGAAGTTATTTAGATCAGCACGCTTATCCGTGAGATTATCCGCAAACAGATCAATGCTCCAGTTATCCTTCTCGATACCAGCAGAGACATTCACAAGCATATAAGCGTCTTGTTTTGCGCGGTTGATAAGAACGATATCGCTCCATGATGAACCTGAATAGGTCACCTGAGGCATGACATGGGCGATCATATCATCACCGACTGGCCACTCGTAACGCGCCCGAATATTGCCTTGGAAACCCGGCGCATGGGCCAGTTCACTCCCGGCCGGCGCAATTGCAGTTGTCGCAGTAATGATTTCCTTGATCTCTGTGTCCAGTACAGAGAAAGCACCGGCGATTGTCAGGCCTTCAACCTGGTATGGGGCCCAGATGACGTCGCCTTCAATACCCTTAACCTGCGCGTTTGCCGCATTATCTGAGAAGAACAGGTTCACGATATTCGGATCAAAGATCGTCGTCTGCAAACGATCAATATCCATGATGAAGGCATTACCATTGATTTGAAGGCTGTTTTCAAACAGGCTCATCTTCCAACCAATTTCATAATTGGTCAGTTCATCCGTATCCACGACACCCGGCACAATACCGCCAGCACCAACCGGACGATTAAGAAGGGGCGGACGGAAGCCTTCAGAATAGGTGAAGTAGAACAATAGATCATCGGTCGGGGTGAAGGTTAGATTACCCTTGAAAATGAACCCGTCCGCTTTGGCTTTGTCTGGCAACGCAACAGTTTCACCATTAATCACGGCTGAATTTGTGCCGTCAAATAATGTCGAAAGATTTGCGCCAAATTGCTGCTGATCTTCGGTTTGGCCGAAATTGCCGAATGATGAATTCGCTGACCCTTCCAGATCAACGCGAATATCATACCAGCGCATACCACCTGTAAGCGATATGTAGTTTGGCACGACTTCAAACGTCGCCTCACCAAAGAGGGCAATCTGTTCATCCGTACGGGTAATATCATTTCGGAAAATTACGCCGTCGGGGAATGGGCCCGGGTCCGTCGATAGCGCGCCCGGTAACGGGTAGTTTGGCGCGAAGCCAAATACGCCCGGCGTAAAGCTTTCAGCGAAGATTGACCCTGGATAGGTAAAGTCATTCCGCTCTTCGATTTTTTGATCGCTATAATATGCACCAACGGTTGCATAAACACGCTTATCTTTTGGCGTATTAAAACGAAGCTCTTGGGTAAATACCGAAGTATTCGTCAACGAAGCCACAAATAGCTCTGGTGATTGGCAATTACCACTTGGTGCAGACGCACCGGGGTAGCTAACCGACCCATCGCAAATATAATAAGGCAGATACTGACCAACGAACAGATAGTCAGAATAGTCCACCGTTTGTTGTGTTTTACGGTCAAGGTAGGCACCGGCATAAATCGCCTCAAGCGCGCCTAAGCGCCCTTCCACCGTCCAAGATGTAGAGCCGTAACGATCATCAAGCTCGTCATCGGAAAAACGCTGAATGGAAAGCTGATCAGGATCAGGAAGTTCCGGATCGTAGAAAAATACGCCATCGGACTCGATACGCTGACGCGAGTGATTTGCGTAAACGCGCCAGTCATCGTTGACCTCATAAAGCGCACCGACGCGGAAACCGAGATAATCTGTGTCATTGAAGTTTTCTTCGACAAGATCAAGGTTATTCGCTTCGATGAAATTCACGCCTGATAGATCGGCTCCCGCTTGGAAACCATTCTGCGAGGAATCGACCACCACGCCATTTCGGCGTACCGTACCAGCAGGACGGAAACGTCCAGACTCTGATGCATCCCGTGTTCCCGGAACGTTATCAATATATCCGCCACGCTGATCTGAATAGATCACACCACGGAACGCCAAGCGATCAGTAGCCGGAATATTAACAACTGCCTCAACCTTGTTCGACATTTCACCGCCTTCGGTGAATGACACGCCGCCGCTAAGCGTCGCTTCGAATCCGTCAAGATTTGGCTTGTTTGTAATAAGGCGGATCGTTCCAGCCTGAGAGCTAGAACCGAACAACGTGCCTTGTGGGCCGGAAAGAACTTCGACCCGCTCCAGATCGACCGCATAAACATCAAGATTCCGGCCAACCTGCGTTACCGGCTGCTCATCAAGATAGAGCGCAACATTCGGTGCCAAACCAGAGACACCAGCAACAGTCAAAGTCGGCGTCGATGATGCAACACCGCGAATATAAATTGTGCCCTGACCTGGCCCACTGCCCCCCGCAGTTACGCCCGGTAGCTGTTGCAGGTAGTCAGAAAAAACATCGACATCGAGTTGGTCGAGTGATTTTTCGCCTAGCGCCTGAACCGCAATCGGAATGTCTTGTGCGTTCTCACTCCGCTTGGTCGCGGTGACAACGATTTGATCAACTTGCGCAACAGCGGCAGTCGAAAGGATTGTAGAAACGGCGATCAAAGACGCGCCGCCTAATAAGTGTCTCACAGAGTATTCCCCAATTTCTATGGCCCGGAAGTCAATCGGGCCTATTTGCGTCGGAGCGCAGCGAGGCGTTCGCACGCATCAAAGCTGATCAATCCGACGGATGGATGGTGACCGCCGTCTTATAAAGGATAGTTCGAAAAACGAAACATCTAGCCGCAGAAAATTTCAATGAAGGCGGTAATCTATTGTTATTACTGACTTTTTAGCCGACCCGAAATATGTTGTTACGCTGTAACAAACCATATTTGTTCGGTTTTCAATAAAATTAACGCCAGTTCCGTGACGGCCTCACGCTGCGCGGGCCTATTCATCTACCCGCGCAACCTGCCCCCGAAGAGCCACCCTCGCCTGATTTGATGGGAAATTTCATAGGTTGCCGACGGATCAACCCGTCATTACGGCAGCACGTTTGGCGTTGCCGGAAATTTTCTCCCAGTCGCCATCAATCAACATTTGTTTTGTTGCGACCCACGACCCGCCAACACAACCGACATTCGGCAATGACAAATAATCCGAAACCCGCTCAGCGCTGATACCGCCGGTGGGACAAAATACGATATCCGGCAAAGGCCCTACGAGCGATTTCAGATAGGCGAGGCCACCAGCCGGCTCCGCCGGGAAAAATTTAAGGGACCTGAACCCGGCATCCGCCGCTGCCATAGCCTCACTTGCGGTCGCTACACCCGGCAAAACTGGTGCACCAGACCGCCCTAGCGCTTCTAACAACGCTGGCGTCGCACCCGGGCTCACGAGAAAGGACGCCCCTCCCTCCAAGGAACGTTCAATATCATGCTCGGTACGTACGGTGCCCATGCCAATGATAAGGTCGGGCGCGGTTTTCTTCATGACCGCCAGCGCATCCAGCGCACAGGGCGTCCGCAAGGTCAGTTCAACAACCCGCAATTTTGCCTGCGACAATATCTCGGCCAATTTTTCAGCGCGTTCCAGTTTCGTAATCTCAATAACCGGGATGACGGTCGCGGCACGGAATATTTCGCTAATCTGCATAGTCAATCTCACTTGATAGTATTGGATCTTCATTCATCGTTGAACGAAGTGTCTGACGATCGATGATCGCACCGCGTGAAGAAACAACAATGCGTGCGACGCGCGCGGCAAGCGCAACGGCTTCCTCTGGCGAGCGGCCACGTATCCGAAATGCAAGATATGCACCGGCGAAAGAGTCCCCTGCCGCGGTTGTATCTACCACTTCTTTTGCGGGGCTGAACGGGACATGAAATCGCTCGCCTCCGCTGGATCCAAACACACCGCGATCACCGGCTTTCAAGATTGCCTCTCGAACGCCAATGCGTTCCAATTCACCCAGCTCTGAGGCCTCTGACCCCCAGCCGAACAAACTCGCTTCCTCATCTGCGCCCGTAAGAACGATATCCGCCAACCCATATGCTTTCATCGTCGTCTCAGCCGCTGCGGCATGAGACTCCCAGAGCGCGGGTCGGAAATTCGGATCAAATGCAATCAATACGCCTTTTGATTTTGCCCGTTTCACAAACTCAAAAAGCGAAGCCCTTCGATCCTCACTAAGGATCGCAAGGGATATCCCGGAATAATAAATGTAATCGCCGTCACATAGCGCGTCATCGTCAATTTTTTTAAGCGCGGCTGTCAATTGCCGTGCCGCTGATTGGCTGCGCCAATATGAAAATCGCCGCTCGCCCGCATCATCCGTTTCAATGACGTAAAGCCCAGGCGATTTTCCGGGCATTACGGCGACATGGTTCGTTGCAATTTTTTCGTCACGCCAAGCGGACATCATTGCAGAAGAAATAGCGTCATCGCCAACCGCAGTCACAAACTCGACATTGCAGTTGGCGGGAGCCAGCCGTCTTAAATAGACAGCTGTATTAAATACATCACCAGCGAAAGAACGACGATATTCGTCATCGCGCGTGCATGAAAATTCGACCATGCACTCACCAATCGCGTAAATCGTGTTATTCTGCTTGTGTTGATCCATATACTGATATTTCAGACGACATTATAAAAAACAATGCCGCCCCTTATATTTATCTGGGCGTGATGTAACGCTACTTATCCAATTTACGGAAATAGTCGAAAATCTCGGGCACATTACCCGCGCCCATACCGGCATCGACTGCGGCCTGAAGATTTGTTGACGTCCCTTCAGCAATCAGCGCACGCGTACCCAAATCTTCAACCATCTTCACGAAGTAACCCAAATCCTTGTTCGCGTTAGCGATAGAAAACCCGAGGTCACTTACGCCATCGACTGCGTAGTTTTTACAAAACTGCATGAATGGCGAACTGGATGGGCCCGTCGACATAATGTCAAAAAGTTGTTGACGATCGACGCCTGCGCGATCCGCCACTGCAAATGCCTGAGACATGGCGCACACGGTCGTCATACCCATAAAGTTGTTGATCAGCTTGGTCGTGTGACCGGCTCCCAATGCGCCGAGATAAAAAACATTCTCGCCCAGCACATCCAATAATGGTTTTGCCTTCTCGAAGGTTTCCTTATCGCCAGCGGCCATAATGTTGAGCAGGCCATCTTTTGCATGCGCTGGCGTTCGGCCCAGCGGCGCATCGATCATACCCGCGCCTTTCTTGGCAAGGTCCGCACCGATCTTCCGCGTTGACGCCGGGATCGACGTTCCGAAGTCGATCAATACCGAACCTTCTTTTATACCCGCCAAAATGCCGTCGTCGCCGTAAACGATTTTTTCCACGACCTCTGAGGTCGTCAGACATAGCATTACAACATCGCTTGCCTCGGCCAATTCACGCCCGGACTTGACCTCGCTCGCATTGCCTCTCGCAAGGACGGCTTCGACAGCATCCTTATTGAGGTCCATCACATTCAGCTGATAGCCATTTTTCTGTAGGCACTCGACCATGTTACCGCCCATCAGGCCAAGGCCAATAAAGCCAATCACAGGTTTCGTCATAATATCATCCTTATCTTAATTACTACGCAACTTTTGCGGTTCGAGGTTTCAGCGGATGGATATTTCCGCATAGTATCCATACGGATAGAACACTGAGGATCGCGAGCGCGGCCCCTACGGCGAATGCTGGCGCGTAGCTGTTGATCGTTATCACCGGAATCAGGAAGTTAAGCCCGACAACCGCGAGTTTCGCCGCGGTGCCCGCGAACCCGGCGAGAGAACCCACTGACTTTCCGCTGTAGAAATCGCTCGGTAGTGTTTGGATGTTGCCAATGGAGGTCTGGAAACCAAACAAAATAGCCGCCATTAACAGCACCGCGAATAGGGGCGAAGCCGCTTTCATTGTCATCAAAAGGGAAACGAGCATGATCAAGCCGCCAAGCCCAATGACAAATTTCCGAGATTTATTGACGGACCACCCGGCTTTAATTCGGTTCTGCGCGAGCAATCCACCGAACCATGCGCCGAACATGGCACCGACATATGGCACCCACGCATAAAGGCCGATTTCCTTTACGCCAAAGCCATATGTCTCGGATAGGTAAAGCGGCAACCAGCCAACAAACAACCACCAGATCGGATCAATGAAAAACGAGGCAAGGATAACGCCCCAGCTCTCTTTCCTCGATAGAATTTCACCTGATGTAGGCGCGTACTCAGCGACTTCATCCGTATCTTTGTTTCGCTGACCCGTGAGAATATAGTCGCGTTCTTCGGCCGAAAGCCACGGATGACTCTCAGGGCCTGATTTATAAAGTATCAACCACGGAATGAGCCAAAGAAAACCAAGCGCACCGACCGCGATAAAAGTCGCGCGCCAGCTATCAAGAAACACGAAGAGATAGGCAATGATTGGTGCAGAAATTATACCGCCAATCGCTGCCCCTGAATTGAAAATTCCCTGCGCGAGCGCCCGCTCACGGATCGGAAACCACTCTGCATTGGCTTTCGTAGCGCCCGGCCAGTTCCCCGCCTCAGACACACCAAGAATCCCGCGAAATACTGCGAAACTACCAAGCCCGGACGCAACAGCATGTAACATCGTCGCCGCTGACCAAACAGATATCGAAAGGATAAAGCCAAGGCGCGTGCCGACCCAGTCAAAGATCTTCCCGAAAAGCGTCTGCCCAAACGCATACGCAAAGGTAAAGACATTCAAGATGATCGCATAATCTGTTTTCGTCAGCCCGATATCTTTAGAAATTTCTGGCCATAAAAAACCAAGCGCACCACGATCAATGTAATTGATGATCGTCGCAAGCGCGACAAGGCTAACGATAAACCAGCGTAAACGGCCTTTCATCATGATTGATCACCCTCACCCAGAAAGTCTGCGCGAACTGGCGAAAACATATCGATCAGCACACCCGCCTTTTTACAAACAGCACCATGCATTGTTTCCGGGCGCACATAGAAGCTATCACCCGCGATCAGGGTTTTGGTCTCGTCGCCGACGGTGACCTCAAACTCTCCCGATTCCACATAAGCAACTTGGCTATGCGGATGTTTATGCATCTCTCCGATCGCACCCTCTTCGAAAAAAGCGCGCACGGCCATGATCTCATCATTGTAGCCTAAGAGCTGGCGCTTAAGACCCGACGCGACCGTTTCAACCGGTGCTTCCGACTTCAAAACAAATGCAGCACTTTCGTGAAGGAGTTTTGATTCAGTTTCTTTCTTTTGGCTTTGCACTGCTATTTCCCTCCATCGAAATGGTTTTGTGAGTGAAAAATTTTATAAGGGCCAGTCCAGACGAATGCCTCGCCATCGACCATTACGGAATGTTCAATTGTGTCGTCACTGCCGCGGCCAATACCGAGACCCACTTTTTGGCCAGCTTTAGATTCTATCATTACGACGGAAGCGCTATCCGACTTGTAGTGGTCCACCGATTTCACGGTTGAATGACTATTGACCGTATATTCAACGGTGGGATTGTACTCACCATGCGGCTCGATTACGGAAGCAAATGAAACGCCTTCATCCGATTGCGTACGGAATATAAAAGCCGGTTCACGGCGTAAATTGAAATTGGGATCATTGGCCCCGATTTCCGCGACGATTACCTTCGTATTTTCGGGCACAGAACTCGTTACCGAATAAAACTTTCTATCTAACAGCCAAGTGATTTGCGCCATGTCATTGACAACGCCACTTTCGCCAACATGCCATAGATGTTGATATCCGTTTTCCCCGCCAAGGGGACGGCGTGATGTGGGATCAGCCTCTATGTCGAAATTCGTCTCGACTAGCTGACCATTATAGTAAAAAGGCAAATCATATTGATGCTGACTATCTGAAAGCCCCTCGACCACATCAACGATCACCGGTTTGGCGAAAGCCGCATCTTTAATCATGGCGACGGTCCGGCGCAGCTCCACATCATCATAGACCGTCGTAATCGCCGCGGTCGTGGCTTGTAGGCTGTCTGAGGTGAAAAACGCGCCTAATTCCGGTGCATATTGATTGCCCTCATTGGTGCTACCATTGAAATGGCTGGTCTCATCCACAACGAGCGCATTATGAGCAATTGTCTGCTTGGCAAAGCTGTTATTCTCCGGAAGGTAATGCCCACCGAATTTAGCTTCGACATTCACAAATCTGGCGGCACCATAATCGCGAATGATCTCATGCCCCGCATCATAAACAAGAAGCCCTAACTTATCGAAATGACCATGCCCGAGACCCTGCGAAGTGTTCTTTGCTACCACGGTCAGATCATTCGGATCAGTTGATGCGCGCAAAATATCAAGCGCGCCCTGATCGCCTAATGCGCCATCGCGTAGCCGCATCGGCGTGTATGCAAATGGCTCTGCCTTACCGCGCGATATCGCATCGGCGAGCTTTTTACCGCCCTTGGTCGGCACGACCTGACCTTGTGCTTTTGCGACCGCCAAAAGACCGGGGTCGCCGGTCAAGTCATACGCAATCGCCACGCCATATTGAAGCTCCACAGTGGCGATGTCTTTATCTTTGATGGCGTCATTGATCGGAAAGAACAATCCCCCATAGTTCTGTTGGATAGTCGCATAGATCGCCTTTATCAGAATGCCATCGCGATAGTTGAATATCTCGCGTTCAGGTTCGTTCTGCTCAATCGCCTGTCCGAACAGAACAAACGGCATCAAAGCATAACGCTGATAATACGGCCCCTCATTGTAATAGCCATCGGGCGAAAACAACTCGTCCAGTTGCTTCAAGAACCCATAATCGCCCGATTTATCGAGACCTAGCAAAGCCTGCTCGACAAGATCGTTATCGCCAATCACATAGCCGGTCATGCCAACGGCGGCGGTCGCCCATGTTCCGTGATTGTGAATTTTATTGAAGGTTTCCGGCGAACCTTGCGACAGGAATTTCGAGACCTCGCGCAAGAGATCGTTTTCGATTTTCTCGCGCGCGTCCGCACTCAGCGTTTCTTTCACGCTATCATATCCCTGGATAGTATATACGAGCCACCAGCTCTCGTTGAGATTTTGCCAAAACAGGCGGCCGGGTGACTGCTCCTTCTTCGCCGGATGCAAATCGAGGCTCGGATACATATCTGCATAGGCGAGTAGCAGCTTTTCTACGTGTTTTGCATAACGATCATCGCCGGTAAATTCGTATAATTTTCCGGCCTCATAAATCGTTTTCGCGTTTCGTTTATGTTGCTCATGGGTATAGCCGCCACCCGCATCTTTCGGCATTGGCACAACAATCTGGTCACCCAATTGCGCATCGATCTTTTCTGCCAACTTCCGAACAGTATCAGAAAACGATATCGCGCTATCACTCGCAGCGACAACATGCGTATTTAGCTGAGCGTCAGCTTCACTCGAGCGCTCACAAGCGACGATAGCTACTGCCAGCACGGATAGAGAAATATATGAAACCTGCTTCATTATTCTTTAGTCCGATTTTTTTCTATGATGGCAGTAGGTGCAAGCCCGCTATTAAGTTCAAAGACATTCGGTAGCGGCGTATTGATAAATTCGTTGTCGATGATGCGGGTTTTCGGCTCACCCACAGTGTGGTTTATCAAAAACGGTGCGCTGTCTTCGAAAGTATTCCCGGTTATATTCGCAACTTGAACACCGTGAAGGTGGACTGACGATTTTGATTTATTTCTTTTTCCGCCACCCACATTCTTAAGGCGAGAATCTGTAAGCGAAAAATGAGGCCCAAAAGTACTTTCGTCAGTTCCGCCGCGATAAAAATCAACCAACGCCCCTTGTACATTCTCAAATTTCGAATCTGAAATCGTTAGGTATTCGGCATTGTAAATGCCGTAATCATCGATTTCCTTATCGAGCTTTAGAATTGCGCCGGTAACATCCTTAAACTGAGATTTCTCAATCAAAATATTATCAGCAAACGTATTTTTTGCGACTGATATGACGTTGAACGAATGATTGACATCCAGATCGCTAAACTTCGTATCTACAATCTCTAACCGGTAGTTTTGAAGCATCGAATAGGGGCTGGTTCGAATTACCGCATTGCCGGCATTATCTGGCGCATCTTTTCCGGAAATACTCACCCCCGAAAGGCGCAGACTTCCGCCATCAAGAATTTCGAAAAGCGCCGACCGCTCATACGATATATTGACTTTGCCCTTCCCCTTTATCGTGAGGGTTTTATCGAGCTTTACAAATTTACTGATAACGTATTCGCCCGATTTCAATTCAAGAACATCGCCCGGCGCAGCTTCGTTAACAGCGGCAATCAGCGCCCCCGGTTTTGACGATACTTTGTGCGTCTTGCCGGAGCCAAATTCCACAATCGGTTCCGTTTTCGGATACCAGGAAACGCCGGTCTCATCTTTCCTCGTCACTTTAAGGTCACGCGACACACCGACATCGCGACCATCCGCGGGGTATAGAAGACCATTTTCTGCACGTTCCAATGCGATTTCTTCTTTGCGGAATCCATCAGAGAATGCAGGCGGCGTCATCGGCGCAAGGACGTTCTTGGCGAACGAAATTCCTGACACATCGTCATATACGGTGAAAACATCCCTACCGCGCGCATGATAAATAAGGTTTTGCGTGAACTCACTATCAATCGGCACCGCGCTTCGTTCGGCATCGCTTCCAGCCGCAAGCTGAATATTATCGCTATTGATCAAACTATTGTTGTTGATCGTCGCGTCTTTAACTTGATGATACCGATTAATCGGCGAATTCGGCACGCCGTTCATCACCACAAGCGCCCCGCCGAAGCGAGACCCTTTCAGGCCTTCCATATAATTATTGCGCACTGTCTGGCCGGCATTAATGACGCGAATCCCGCCGGTATGATCGGCACCTTCACCGAAAAACACATTCCCTTCGATGAGGTTATCATTCCCATGTCGCATCGTCAGCGTGCCACGAGACTTGTAAAAAGTGTTATTCTTGAAGGCGTTATTTCCAGACTTATTGGAAATAATTTCGAGCTCGCCATCGCAACGATCAAAGTAGTTGTTTTCGACCGTCGTGTAGGAATTCGAAAGTGAATTATGGCTCGTTCCTATCCGAAGCGTTTCGCCGCCATTGGACCCCAAAATCTGGCGCGGGCCAAAATAATTGTGATCAATACGATGATAATTTTCCCGGCTTTGCTCAGTATCTAAACGAACCGCCATGGTAACGCCTTTGTTGCGCTTACCAACGATATGGTTGTGATCAAAGCGATTGTTTTTGCCATACATCATGACCCAGAAATCGACTTCATGTCTTTCTGGCTGATTGTAATTGTCAATAACGACCTGCGTAACGCGTGAGTTATTGGCTAGCCGATCGGCATCAATGCGAAATGAAATAACGTCGCGTGTCGGAGTATAGCCATCTTTAAAAACAAGGCCTGAGACCTCAAGATATTCTCCGCCAATCCTTAAATTAGACTGTCCACTGATGAATACTTTTCCTGGCGTCTGCGCCGTTAGGGAGATGGGTTCTTCTTCCGTGCCGGTACCGCTGAAAACGATTTCAAAATCACGCCAAACACCATTGGCGAGTACAACACGGTCACCCGGTTTCAATTGCTTGACCGCATCGAAATATGCGGTCTGATTTTGCACGAGAAAGTCTTCTGCATGGGCCGGCAAACCACCGACCAGAATACCAAATGCTATGGCACCGAATGCGACGTGAGATCGCCCCATAACTCCTCCCAATGAATTGCTCTGGCGCCATCTTTGGACGCCTTAGAACAAACCATAAGCCGGAAAGAGCAATTGGACAATAGCTACTATGGTCCAATTTTTAAAAAATGGTATTTTATTTTGGTATGCACATCAGAAATGCAGGAGAAATCGGCGCTATTAGCCAATGCCATGGCCCTGCGCCTACCTTCACGACAGCGCAGGCGTACCTGAGAGGAAGCGCTCACGGCTCTCCATGGTACGACGGCGAGCATCGTCAATCGCCTTGGCCTCGGCCGCATCCAGCATCGCTTCGATGATGCATTTGAAATGATTGCGCATGGCTTTGCGTGATTTCTCGGGATTTCGCTCACGGAGCGCGACTGCAATCTGGCGATGCTCATCCAGGCGCATTTCCGGCGTGATACCGCAAATTGAATCATAGGCCTGCTTGATATCTTCTTTTTCCGAGCGGATACGCCACAAGCGCTCGACCGTTTCGAGCATTGCTTCATTCTTGGTTGCTCGCGCAATTGTAAGGTGAAACTGCTCGTCGGCATCAGAAGAAAGTGGACCCTGCCCTTTACTTTCCGCTTCCATCTCCGTCACAATTTCATCAAGCTTATCAAGCTCTTCTTCGGTTATGGTAACCGCCGCAAGCGCCGCCGCTTCTGATTCAATCGCAGAGCGCGCCTCCGTTAATTCGAACGCCGTAACGTCGGGCAAGCTTCGCCCCTGCCCCGCCTTCGCGGACAGCACATAAACGCCAGAGCCAATTCGAATATCCAGCAGCCCCACGGCTTCGAGGGCGATCTCGGCCTCGCGGATCGTCACCCGGCTTACGCCTAACTGCTCGGCAAGATCGCGCTCACCCGGGAGCCGGCTTCCGGGCGGGAATGCACCATCCTCGATCATCGTTCGGATTTTCTCCGCCACAGTATGGTACAGGCGTTTCTCGCTCACGGATTTTCTCCCGATTATGCCGCCGAACTCACCGAATTTCAGGCGGCGCGGTTCAGCGTTGCGTTGTTCTATATCAATCCCATATACCAATTTTGGCGACCATAATCAAACGCTTAATCCGCCAATGGTGGTCGGTTCTGCCTTAAAATGACGGCGCACTCCGAATTCAGCGTATAGCGCGTTATGGCTCCGGCCAATTAAGAAGGTAGAATGACGGACCGAAATCACCCAACGGAATCGCAAAGTGTCGTTTGATGTCAAAAACCTGAAACTGTTTATCCGCGCCGCAACCTTGGGCGCGATTGGCCGCGCCGGTGCAGAATTCAATCTATCCTCAACGAACGCCACGCAACGGATTAAAGCGCTGGAAGCCGATCTTGGAGTCAAACTATTTAACCGCACCACCAGAGCCATTTCCCTGACTTCCGATGGCGAAATTTTTCTGGAACATGCGAAACGCATTATCAGCGAAATTGAGGACGCTCAAAATGCCCTTTCAAAAACAACAAAAACCGTTTCGGGCATTTGCGGGTAACAACCTCGGCCTCCTTTGCAAGGTCGCATATAATCCCGTTCATTCCGGCGTTTTTTAATCAGTATCCTGATGTAACCCTTGACCTCAACTTGACAGATACGATTGTTGATATCGTTGAACAAGGATATGATGTTGCCTTCCGGATCGTTGAACTCGTTCCTTCGTCGTTGTTAGCGCAACGCATTGATGACAATCCCCAAGCACTGGTCGCGACGCCGGAATATATTGCCAAAAACGGGATGCCTGAAACGCCACAAGATCTGTTACACCATACATGCCTTCCGCTGGGGGAAACACGACTATGGCGCTTGGTAGACGAGAATGGCGTAGAACATGAAACCCGTGTTGATGGACCATTAAAGGTCAATCTAGGCGATGCCGTTGGAGCGCTGGTCCTTTCCGGCATGGGGATTGGCTTTACCGCGCTCTGGCATTCCGGACCTGACCTGGCATCGGGTCGTCTTGTTCGTGTTCTACCGAATTATCGCCTCGCACCAGAGACAAAAATCTGGGCCGTAAGGCCACCCGGCCGGTCCATGCCAGCGCGCGTGAAAGCCTTTCTCGATTTCATGCAAGCACGCATCGTAGAAACGAATAAATCCCGATATGGAGATCTCGATATCTAGGGATTGTTTTGGAATACGGGATAATGTTTTTCATTATTCGCAGGTAGTCCAAGCCTGCTGAATAGCTAAATACGGGCCGTCGCAAGGAGGCACCGTATGATGACAAACCGACAATTGATTTGGACCAAGCTGATTGCACGCGCAGAATCCGATGCACAGCAAAATAATGACCAATCAAAACAATATAAGTTTCAGCCTCATTTATGCGATCGATCCGCTCACGGAAGTGTGTCTGCGGCTCGCAAAAATTTCAACAAAAATAGCGGCTCAGCACATTAGCTGAAGACCTTTCCCAAAATTGGAGCCCCATCATGGACAAAGATATCGTTTATTACGCTAAACATCGCCACACCGTAAAAGCCTACGACCCGTCAAGAAAAATTCCTGACGACAAAGTTGAAAAAATCAAGGAACTTTTGCGCTTTAGCCCATCGAGCACCAATGCCCAACCATGGCATTTTATCCTCGCCTCTACGGACGAAGGCAAAGCGCGCATCGCCAAAGCGACAGAAGAACTCTATCCGTTTAACCGCGACTCAATCTTGAAAGCATCCCATGTCGTCGTCTTTGCGAGCCGCCTCGCCATCGAAGAGGAGTTTCTTCAAAAGGTGCTGGAGCAAGAAGACCAAGATGGCCGTTTCGATGGTGATAAAGATACCTTCAAACCGCAAATGCATGCGGGACGCAGCTTTTTCGTCAATTTGCACAAACAGGAATTCAAAGACGTTCAGCACTGGATGGACAAGCAGGTCTATTTGAATATCGGACAGTTCTTGCTGGGTGTCGCTGCGCTTGGAATTGACGCAACCCCAATGGAAGGCATCGACATCAAAACTCTGGATGAAGAATTTGGCCTACGTGAAAAAGGGTTTTCAAGCCTTGTCGTTGTACCCTTAGGTTATCACGATCCGGAGACTGATTTTAATGCAGCACTTCCGAAATCGCGCCTCCCTTACGACGAAATCCTAACGCAAGTCTAAACGCTTATTCGCCAGCCCCCTCTATTTATACACCGGCCGAGATGTATAAAGCGGCGAATTCGCATAAAACGCCCACGCAGCTATTGCGTGGGCGTTTTATTCTGTGGCCGTCTTTATTAGAATTTGGGCTGCCTGTTTTGCGTCACTCGCAACGGTTTCACGGTCATGCAAATGCGCAAGAACAATTGCTCCCTCTTTCAATATCAGTATCTGACGCGCTAGATCTTCAGGTTTTTTAAGCTTCGCCTTTTTTGCAAGATCCGTAAAATAGTCTCGCAACAATTTCTTGTGTTCAGCCGAAATTGCATGAACAGGGTGGGACCGGTCCTGATATTCAGACGATGCTTTAATGAACATACAGCTTTTGAAATTTGGCTCCGCAAACCATTCAGCCAACGCATCAAATACTGCCAACAACTGATCTTTTGGATCTTTCGCCAATGCCTCGACCCGGCGCACCAGCCAGTTCCGAAATTGTTCGTCGCGCAGCCTTAATGTCGCGAGGATCAAGTCATCCTTCGTGCGAAAATGGCTATAGATCGCGGTTTTTGAAACACCGGTTTCCTTTGCCAGCCGGTCCATACCGATGGCGTGAAATCCGCCAGTATAAAATGCCTTCAATGCATTTTGGACCAGCTCGTCTCGTTTTGATGCGCTCATAAACTCCACTCATTATATAAACTGATCGGTAAATGGCATTTTGCGCTCCGCGCTTCAAGGCGTATCCGCCAGAAATCGCGACATTTCGACACTTTTTCCGAAAACAACCTCCCAACACGTCGGAAGTGACAACCTATCGGCCCGTCACCACCTTGACCGATCGGTTTTGGTTCCGTATATGACCTTTACCGATCAGTTAACCCATCTGATTGGGCCAAGAACGACCAACGATCTGGAAGGAGAGCCACATGATCGAAGTCCCGATGAATTTCTACTTACGGCGCGTCGACCTCGCTGCGCTCTGCTTCAGCATTATCGCCAATCTGCTGTTCTTCTTGGCTGTTATTGGGCCCCTTGCCCTGATCGAAGCGGACGCAGAAGCCGCCTATCGACTGCCTACCGGCGTCGAAAATCCTAACCAGGCTGAGCTTTACGGAAACGGCCGAGCACCCAGCCAACCATCCCACATGCAAACAACTCAACACGGAGATTCAAATGCGTAAAAGTCTCAGCGACTGCATTATCTATCTTGCAATTATTGCTCTTGGCCTAGTGGTCTCGACACTCGTGATTGTTCCGGCAAATGCTGGTTCCCCTTATGACGACCCGGCAGAGCCTAGCCTGCCCCGCACCGACATGATCGTCACCAAAGGCGACACAGCGGTTGTCATCACCGACCCTCAAATCGATTTTCTTTCCCCGGAAGGCGTGACATGGGGCGTCGTCGGTGAAAGCGTTACTGAACACAACACCGTTGAAAATATTGGCTCACTGATGAAATCAGCAAAAGAGAACGACATCCCGCTCTTTATTTCACCCCATCACTATTACCCGACAGACCATGGTTGGAAATTCGAAGGCCCACTCGAAAAACTGATGCATGCGATCGGCATGTTTGACCGCAAGGGGCCATATTCCCTCGAAGGCTTCGGCGGCTCTGGATCAGACTTTATGCCTGAATATCTTGAACATATTCACGCCGACGGCACCGTCATAACAAGCCCACACAAAATTTATGGCCCGGAGCAAAATGATCTCGTTCTGCAATTGCGCAAACGCGGCATCAACAAGGTCATTCTTGCGGGCATGTCGGCGAATCTCTGCACACAGGCGCATCTTTACGAACTATTGGAGCAAGGCTTTGAGGTTACCGTTGTTCGTGATGCCACCGCCGCCGCAAAAGTACCTGAAGGTGACGGATATCTCGCCGCTCTGATCAACTTCCGTTATGTCGCGAATAGCCTTTGGACGACGAAACAAACCGTCCGCCACATCAAGCACGCGGAATAAACAAAAAACCGGTGCCATAACTCAATGGCACCGGCAGCCCCTCCCCCCTGACCAAGACTGGATAGTATTATGAGTATCAAACTTGTGCCCCCATTCTCCGAAGAAACTGCCCGTGCAAAAGTTCAGGCCGCCGAAGACGCCTGGAATACCCGCGATCCGGAAAAGATTAGCCGCGCCTATACGGTCGATTCCGAATGGAGAAACCGAGACACATTCCTCAATGGCCGTTCAGAAATCGTACAATTTCTAAGCGGGAAATGGGAAAAAGAACTCGATTACAAACTTAAAAAAGAACTATGGGCGTATACCGACAATCGTATCGCCGTCCGGTTTGAATATGAATGGCGCGATCATTCTGGCCAATGGTTTCGCAGCTACGGCAATGAAAATTGGGAATTTGATTCCGAAGGCCTAATGAAGCGCCGCTTCGCTAGTATCAATGATGTGAAGATTAGTGAAAACGAACGGCGCATAAAATAACGCATAGTTTTGTCGTGCCGGTTATCAGGTCATCGAAACCGGCACGACTTAATTTTAAAGCTTTTAGGAGTGAACCAATGGCCCGCGCTTTTGCCGATATCGCCTTCACGCCGACTGTTCGTAAAATTCAGAAAGAACAGGGCTCCGCTGATGCTTACGCTAAATTTTTATCGCCGGAGGTTCAGGGAGGCGATAAGATATCCGCCAGAGAAGCTGAGTTCATCGAACAACGAGATGGATTTTACCAAGCGACGATCTCTGAAACAGGTTGGCCCTATGTGCAGTTTCGCGGGGGCCCTATTGGTTTTCTCAAAGTCATTGATTCAAAAACGATTGCCTACGCGGATTTTCGCGGAAACCGGCAATATGTCAGCGTTGGCAACCTAACGACGCAAAACAAAATTGCGCTTATCCTGATGGATTACCCCAACCGTCGTCGGCTAAAAATCTGGGGCCGCACAGAGCTGATTGATATTAGCGATGATCCTGCGATGGTTGAAACTCTCCATGATGCCGCTTACCCCGCAAAACCGGAAAGATCAGTGATCATATCCGTCGAAGCATTCGACTGGAACTGTCCGGCACACATACCGCAGCGGTTTACGATTCAAGAACTGGAAGCGCTGGGCGTTATTCGAACGGAAAGCCAATAAGCGCGGAACCTTTCGCGCAAACACAACCACTTCACATGTAAGAATTGGCCTATTCTATTTGCGAGCCCCGCACCCAAAAATTAAAACGGCCCACCTGCCCTCGGGAGGGACGACAGGCGGGCCGAGATAGAGACCAGCGCCACCATAGAGGTGGCACTAATCCGTACACTAAATTCTAGAAGGTGTAGCTACCTCCGAATGTAAGGCGGCGATCTGTCAGACCTTGGAAGCACAATAATGCTCCATCATTCACGCAGTACTGCCTGATGTCGGATTTCGTCAGATTAACGCCTTCAATCCCAATCGTGAGATGCTCTGTCACGTTGTAATTGATACTAGCGTTGAGCTGTCCGCGAGCATCCTGAACTACCGGGAAGCCCCAAGGGAAACTCGACGTACTACCGAAGTCCGTTGAACGGAAGGCACTACGCCATGTGTAACGGGCACGTGCCGAAAGGCCATATTTCTCGTAGTACAATGTCACATTGTACGCATCCTCTGATAGGTCGATCAGTGGCTGCTTGAAGGTGACATCCGTTGCACCAAATGTGGCGAACACATCGCTTGCGCGACTTGACGCATTGTTCACCGTATCCCCGCCAGAGAATTCCTGATGGGTATAGTTCGCCAGGATACCGAAACCGGAAGCGAATCCAATTGTATCTTCCCATGCTGCAAGGTCATATTGCATTGCGACCTCGAAGCCTTTTTGCGTGGTCTCGCCCGGATCGTTGATCGTTGTCGAAACTGGCACGCAGACACCAACCGGTGTGCCGCTTGGTGCGAAAACATTGGGGTCAGCAATCGGGTTAAAGATACCGCCGCCCTCACAAGGATCGGTCAGATCGCGGTAACCGGTCACTGGATCTTCGAATGGATCCTCCTGCTGCTGCACATGCAGGTTCGTACGCTTCTTGTTGAAATAGCCGACACTAATCACAGCCCTTGGCGCAAAGTACCATTCGGCCGAAACATCAAGCGAGTTCACTTGTTCTGGCACGAGGTCCGGATTGCCCAGCACAACTGGTGGGTTCGGGCTCGTGCTAAAGGTAAATGACGTAGACAGATCATCAAAATCTGGTCGTCTTATATCTTTACCCCAGGAAAATCGCAGTTGAACATTTTCAAGTGGGCTCGCAACGAGATTGAAGCGCGGCAAGATGAAGTCGTAGCTGCCCTCCGTGGTCGTCGGTGTTGCTACGCCATTCGTGATCGTATTACCGACTGAAGCTACATTCGTCTTCACATAGCGAACACCGGCATTTCCGCGGAAGATACTCTTCTCAAAGTTCACCTGACCGTATAGCGCGTGGGTCTTCTCTTCGATGTCGAAGAATGCACTTTGGTCGGATGTCGGATCATCGATCGAAATAGATCCCCCGTGTGCTGCAATAGCCGCATTCAGCGAGGCAAAGACTGCATCAGGATCATTGGCGACAAGCTCCGGATCGATAAGCAGGAAATCACCAACAAAAAGTGCCCGGCCGTCAGCATCGCCGAAATTATCGGGTCCCGGAACGAGGATATCTTCAAATAGGTCGCCGGAAGGACTATCGGATAGGTTTCGCAATCCGACATTCGACCGAACCTGATCCCTCAACGCGGTAGATTTGTTGAAACGATAGCCAGCATCAACTGAGGTGAGGAAGGTTCCGACTGCACTATCAATCAGATCGTAGCTAAAATCCCCTCGGAAAGCGAGTTCCTCATTTTCGGCAATGTCCCGACTGATATTCACGTCGCGCAAGACAACATTCGCAGGATCAAGCAGTTGCTCCGTGCTTGGCCCAAATGGCGCATTCTGCGCAACCGCGAATGTCAACGCGCCGCCGCTCAAATCATAAATAAATGGCACCGCATTATCATTAGCACCACCTGGATCTAATGGCACATTCGGGTTGATAAAGTTTAGCGTCGTATTGATGCTCGGCGTTGTCGAGTCAGAGGATGAAATCGAGCCTTCAATTCGTGCCGAGAAATTACCGTGGTTGAAATCTGTACCAAGACTGAAAATCCGGCTGTCAGTAATTCGTGAATTGGTATCACCAGAGAAACGAAGATTAGGGTCATCGTCATCGGTCGCGAGGTCAACAGGAATAATGCCTGTCAATGCCGCCTCGATCGAACCGAGCGTCTGCGGACCGTTTTCTCCTGGCAGGACACCAAAATCCACTGTTTCAAAGGAGTCTGGAACAGCAACATTCCGAAGGCTACTTACACCGGATGCCTGCACACGAGAACTCTCCTCGCGGCGCTCCTGGTCGTTGATGATTGTGTCAAAATAAAACCGCAAGCTTTCCGTCGGTGCCCATTCGAGCGTGCCGGAAATATTGAGAGTCTCATATTCGAAATTGTCGTAATCCTGATTCAAGAATTGAATAGGCAGAAAATCGAAAGATTGTGCGCTTGGCACACCGCTTGACGAACTAATAAGGTTGTCACGATCCGCCCGCGGACGAAACGCGCTAACATCTTGCCGCGCCCAACTCGCACTCACAACCGCACCGAATTCACCAGCGCCGGTCGACCAATTATTACCCAGCGCAGCTGATAACCTTGGCTTGATACCATCTGTCGAGAGGCTGCTTGTCTCGCCCTGAACCCGGATATTGGCCAAAACACCGTCCAGATCGAGCGGACGAATAGTTCTGAGATTAACCGTACCGCCAACAGACCCTTCAATGGTCTTTGCCTGAGATGCCTTGGTGACTTCAACAGCCGAAATTATAGACGCTGAAACATCTTCGAAGCTGATCCCCGAACGTCCAGCGCCAGAACCCACTGTTGAAACGCCATTGATCTCTGTACGGTTTGAATTGGTGCCGCGAATTTGAACGCCGGTACCCACACCGGCGGTACGCGTGATTTGAACACCCGTTATGTTTTCAAGAACTTCCGCGAGGTTTTGGTCGGGCAATTTCCCGATATCCTCGGCTTGGATAACCTCGACAAGATTTGGCGCTTCGCGTTTTTCATTTAGCGCGTTCCCTAACGCGCCGCGAATGCCTTGAACGATGATAACATCGCTCGCCTCTTCGTCCTGCGCTTGCGCGGCTGCGGTTGAAATCAACATTGCCGGCACAATCGCTGATGAGACCAACAATGCCCCCACCCGAGACCGCTTCTTCCGAGTAGTCGCGTTAACGCACCTGTTTCCAGACAGATTCATTTCTTCCTCCCATGACGTCGTTTTTGTTATTGCCGGGAACATCGACCAATCACGACAAACCTGTCAACAACTAATTTATGCCTCTGAACAAAAATTGGTATAATTATTTGGCATTATTGGTATCATGTTGCAGCGCAGCGCATCTGAATTCTTGCCTGATTTCAAATATTTCCGCATCCACAAGCTCATCTGGTACCGATATGCAACAATCGTAAAATTGGTTTGGCTGAAGCAGACCATTTCTTGCCCCGCTCGAACAAATTGAAAATTTTGATCAGGGAGGTTTTAACAATCACACCTGACGCCCCAGCGGAAACATTACGATCACCCGGGAGGATGGGCGCGATCAAATTCAATCCGAATTGCGTGGAGTTATTCTTTTCGAGTTGGTGGGCCCGGAGGGACTCGAACCCCCAACCTAGCGGTTATGAGCCGCCAGCTCTAACCAATTGAGCTACAGGCCCGAAGCGACCAAGTCGCGATATCGGGAGGCGCTCTATTATCAGCTATCGCGGGTGCATGAAAGCCCGGATTTGTGATTACAGCTTGCCAATTCGTCACAATAGCGCCCCATCTTTCGCCTTGATTTCGCCAAGGGCTCACGCTCACATGCGGCAACTTTTGAAAGGGAGAAATTACATGCGCTTATTCATTGCGCCAATCGCACTTGCCTCTTTAATGGCGGGCTGTTCCGCGCCGGAGGCATTAGCCGCCGACGCCCAACAACAGGCAAGAACGATCACTGTTAACGGCGAAGGCACGGCGAGTGCCGTTCCGGATATGGCGGTCTTGAATATCGGCGTTCAAAGCGACGCTCCGACAGCGGCGGACGCTTTGCGCGCGAATTCGTCAAACATGTCAGCAACAATCAAAAAGTTGAAAGACCTTGGCATCGCCGACCGCGATATTCAGACCTCGGGCCTGTCTCTAAATCCGCGCTACAACTATGAAAAGAACCGATCCAAACCCGAAGTGATCGGCTTCACGGCGTCCAACACTGTAACCGTTCGCTTGCGCGATCTCAGCAAAGCCGGAACCGTCATCGATCAAGCGGTTCAATCAGGCGCGAACTCGCTCAACGGTATTTCCTTCGCGTTTGACGAGCCGAAACCGCTTTACAATGAGGCGCGCAAAAACGCCGTTGCAGACGCCAAAGCAAAAGCCGAATTGTTGACCGATGCAGCAGGTGTGCGCTTGGGTCGCCTGATCACGATACAGGATGGCTATGTCCAATCACCGTCGCCAAAAATGTATGGCGCGCGCTTGGAGATGGCTGCCGATAGCGCGGTCCCCATGGAAGCGGGCGAGTCGAGCATCACGGCATCGATTTCGATGGTTTACGAAATCGAATAATGTAGAAAAATGACAACCCTGAAAACCCCGCCATCGTGCGGGGTTTTTTTATGGGGCGCGTCCAAACAACTCCCCATAGAAATCGCCTTGGTTCCAACTCGGCCGGGCCTTTTGATTGGCGACTTCTAGCGCGATCATCGTATTCAACGCTGTGAAGCGCGCCATCTGTGAATATAAAATTGGCTGGGTTAGGTCATCGCTCGGCCGATGGTAGTGATTTTTATAAAAATCTCGGAATGCCTCCTCGCCACCATTCGAAAACCCGGTCCAAAGAAAAAGCGACGGCACCCCTTGTTTGACAAAACTATAATGATCAGAGCGCGCAAAGACCCCTAGCTCCGGCACTGGATCAGGAGCCGGTTCTACGTCAGAAAGACGCAATGCATTTTCCATCGTCTCCCCTAACGAAGAACGCGCAGCACCGAACCCGACAATATCGGTGAAGTGGTGGAGCAAAATCGGCATATCGAGATTGATATTCGCGATGATTTCTTTGTCGCCGAGTGGCGGATAATGCGCGAAATAGTCAGACCCCAGAAGACCCGACTCTTCGCCGGTCAATGCAACAATCGCTACGCTCCGGGTTGGCCGCTGTCCATATTGGATCATCCGCGCGACCTCTAGCATGATGGCAACACCCGTTGCGTTATCCATCGCGCCATTATAGGTGCCGTCTTTCCCCTGCGCCAATTGCTTATCGTTGACACCTAAATGATCAAGATGCGCGGTAAGAACGACGACTTCGTTTCGCAAAACAGGGTCCTCACCCTCGATCAAACCAACAACATTATGACTAGTAAAAAATTCCTGGTTTGAACGCCCTTGCAAACTCAATCGCGTTGATAATTGAATATTCTTTTCGTCCCATTTTCCATTCTTCACGTCTGACATAATTTCATCGACGGAATAGCCAGATCCATCGAACATCATCGCCAAGATGTCGTTGCGAAGTGTGAGATAAGGCAAAAGCTCTTTGCTCGTTGCCCCGTCCTGCGCCACCCATTGGGTAAAAGCGCGTCGAACCCGCGGCGCTCTTTCTGCATCGGGTTTGCTCTTGGTATTTACGAACAATATCGCCGCAGCCCCCTTTTCCCGCGCCGCCTCGAATTTATGGGACGTAGATCCGAAATAGTTTTTCTGATCGCGATTAAACTCCGTCGGGGCACCATTAGTAATAATGGCAACTTTCCCGAGAATATCAGCATCCGAATAATTATCGTAACCAAATTGCGGCGCATGAATTCCGTAACCGACAAAAACCAAAGGTGCATCGTCTATCGTGACGCTCTGTTCCATAGACCCTGGAAACAAATTGAACTGCTTTCCCGGCGTAAGGGGAATCTTAGCGCCCGCTTTATCGGTTAGGGTTGCATGCGCAGAATTTGGTTGCGTGGTGATCCGGCGAAACTTTATTTCCTGTTTCCAATGGTCACCATCCGCAGGTTCGAGCCCCAGAGATTCGTATCGTTCGGCCACATAGTCAGCGGCATCGTCATACCCCTTATCTCCGGGTTTTCTGCCCATGCGCTGATCATCAGCAAGCCACGCGACATCAGATTTAAGACGCGAAATCGCTGCCGTGTCCGAGACAACGTCAACGGTCGGAACTGACACAGCACAGGCAGCTACAAAAATAATGAAAAATACAAAGAACGCGGAAAAAGGAACGAGACGCATTACAACCCTGAGATTTGAAGATTTTTAGACCAATTAAACTGCCCGCAGATAGATATCAAATCACGCATTTTTTGCAGACGCTAAATATTTTCGGGTCCTCAAATCTAATACAATACATGCCTAAACTGCTGTTTTCCTGATCGCTTTTGAAAACGTCGATTTGGCTTGGAACTATGTAGGCTTGGGCTGTATTATCACCCCGGGGAGTTTGATGTCATGATTGCACGAAAATCTGGAACGGCATTAATCACAGCAGCGTTGCTTATAAGCGCCGCCTCAGCACAGGTTCACGAGAACGGCATTGGTCCTGACCCGGATAATGATACCAATCCGGCGACTATCACCGGCGTTATAAATCGCGTAAATGACCCGGTAACCCCGGACGCCGATGCACCCTATAAGGTCATCAATTTCGAACCACCGCCAGGTAAGCATGGCGAGGTGATCCGGAATGAATATTCGGAAAAATTTGGCGTACGATTTGGTCGCGGGCTAACGCGGCAAATTTGTGACGGACAAAGACGATTCTATTATGACTCAATCTGCACCTATGAAGCGGCACCAAGCGGCCAGTTTTCTGTTGGCTATGTAAATTATTTAAATGCGCCGCTATTGATCGAATTCGACAGGCCGGTGTGCGTTGTCACCATGGCGATCTATCCGACCGGCGGCGCGGAAGGCGAAAATTTCACCGTTACGATTGAAGGCGAAGATGAAACTGGCTTGCCGCTGGCACCAGCAACGACATCATTTGAATGGACAAAAAATACCGTTCGTTGGCGGCATATGGCCGGGGCCTATTATCTGGGCGGGCGCGCGAGCAAAATCTATGTAAGCATGATCAGCGACAAACGTCGGCCCGGAGGCGATGCATTGCGCTTTTTAATTGACGATCTCGCATTCGTACAAGATGGCTGCGAAGAGGTCATTCGCGATTTGGCGGAGCCAGACCCAGCCGAGGTTGCCCTCACGCCTTCAGATGATACCGAAAGCGAAATGGAAGGCTCATAAGGGTTTCCGCATGTGAATGATCGTGTTGATTTCACCATTCGCTGTTACTTCGTCCACGCGATCAAATTCTTTATATCCGCGTGCGCGATAGAGCGGTTCACCGGGCACCGTCGATCCCAGCTCAATCGTCTTAAAGCCTGCATCGCGCGCAGCCCCCTCGCCTAATTCAAGCAGCATTGTGCCGATACCGCGGCGCGTCCAGTCTGGATGGGTATACATCGCGCGGATGCGCGCAGCGTCCGTAGACGGATCTGAAAAGCTGTCATCTCGTCCCTTGGTGTGATCGCCACCATATAGCGTCTTGCGCTTACCCCACCCGCCGCAACCGACAAGTTGCGTGCCGTCCGGTGTTTGCGCTTCAATCAGAAAATATGTCCCGTCCTCGATCAAGGTTCGGTCCAGCCCCATGGATTCTTGCGCAGCCAGAATTTCCTCCGCCGACAGGAATGCTTTCATATTCTCCGCGATGGCCGCCTTCATAAGCTCTATGATCGCAGGCTCGTCGGCTGCTGTCGCAATACGGTGGGTGAAGCGCATGTCCATAATTTTCCTCTGCGCAATTATGCCATTAAAAAAGCCGCCTCAATAGAGGCGGCTTTTAAACCAAAGGGCCGTACCCTTAGCCAGCTTGATCATCGACGCTCGCATCCGGTGCATTATTCATGACCGACTGAATTCCGCTTTTAGCGCCTGACGCAGAATCATACATTTGAGACTGCCCTATCACCTGATGATTTGCCGCTTTAAGAACGAAATAAGACTTACCGCTACTCGAATCCTTAATCTCGAACCGCGCTTCATCCGAAGCGTTCTTTTTGACCGAAGCAATCCCGTTTTCGGCACCGCTTTTGTCTTTATAACCTTCGCTCGCGAGGATATTTTCCCCATTTCCAGCTTTCAGGCGAAAACGAAATTCGCCCGCCTTGTCCTTATAAAGCTCGAATTTCCCTGCCATTCAAAATCTCCTTGCAAAAACAATTCCCAGCGCTCCTTCAATTGTCGCGATTCCGCACCGGATTGCAATTCCCGCCAGCAGCGATATCTCTTAATGTTCCAGAATCGTTCTCATTTCGGTAAACTCAACGAATGTCATCTCAACAAGATCAAAAACTCTCTATTTCTCAACGGGCTATGGCCGCCCGTCCGCCCGGAAACCCGCCCGCAGACCCTGAATCCGCACCCTATCTTGAGGGATTGAACGACGAGCAGCGAGCCGCCGTATTAACTACGGAGGGACCGGTTCTTATGCTCGCCGGTGCCGGCACGGGCAAAACGCGCGCCCTGACCACCCGCCTTGCCCACCTTCTGAACATGCAATTGGCTGCACCCTATCAGATTTTGGCGGTGACCTTCACCAATAAGGCCGCCCGGGAAATGAAAGAGCGGATTGCCGCGCTGGTCGGCGACAATGTTGAGGGCATGAAATGGCTCGGCACGTTCCATTCGATCGGCGCGCAAATCCTCAGACGGCACGCGGAGCTAGTCGGCCTCAAATCAAATTTCACCATCCTCGACGCCGATGATCAAGTGCGCCTTGCGAAACAAGTTATCGAAGCCGCCAATATAGACGAAAAACGGTGGACGGGCCGCGGCTTGGCGGCGGTGATTGATGGCTGGAAAAATAGAGGCCTCGTTCCGGAAAAGGTGCCTGCCGATGAAGCCTATCACTTTGCTGATGGGCGCGGCATCGCACTCTACAAAGCCTATCAATCGCGCTTGACGACATTAAACGCCGCTGATTTTGGCGATCTCTTGATCCACAATTTGACGATTTTTCAAAACAACCCGGATATTCTTGGCGAATATCAACGGCGCTTTCGCTATATGCTCGTCGATGAATATCAGGATACGAATGTCGCGCAATATTTATGGCTGAGACTTCTAGCGCAGAAACATAAAAACATTTGCTGCGTCGGCGATGATGACCAATCCATTTATGGATGGCGCGGCGCGGAAGTTGAAAATATTCTTCGCTTTGAAAAAGACTTCCCCGGCGCCGCGGTTATACGCCTCGAACGCAATTACCGCTCGACCCCGGCAATTCTTGGTGCAGCATCCGGTTTGATCGCGTCCAACAAGGAACGATTGGGCAAAACACTTTGGACATCGAGTGACGAAGGCGAAAAGGTCAGAGTGCGCGGCGTATGGGATGGCGAAGAAGAAGCGCGGCTTATCGGCGACGATATTGAATCCGAACAAGCAAAGGGACGTTCACTGAGCGATATGGCCGTATTGGTCCGCGCTTCGTTTCAAATGCGTGCCTTTGAAGAACGGTTTAACACGCTTGGCCTCGCCTATCGGGTTGTGGGCGGTCCACGCTTTTATGAGCGCGAGGAAAGCCGCGACGCGTTATCCTATCTGCGGCTCATTCGATCATCGGATGATGACCTCGCTTTCGACCGGATCGTCAACAAACCAAAGCGGGGCTTGGGCGACAAGGCGCTGCAAATTCTACATAAAGTCGCCCGGGCCAACGAAGTGCCGCTTATGGTTGCGAGCCGCATTGCCTTGGAAAGCGGAGAATTGACGGCAGCAGCGCGCCGGTCCCTATTGAATTTTGTCGATAGCATTGATCGCTGGTCGCGCGATGCGAAAGACATGGTGCCCGCTGACCTAGCCGAACTCGTGCTCGAAGAATCTGGCTATATCGAAATGTGGAAGAATTCGAAATCACCACAGGCACCAGGCAAACTCGACAACCTGAAAGAGCTTATTCAAGCGGTATCAGAATTTGATACGTTAGAGGGCTATCTCGATCACGTCGCGCTGGTATCAGAGCTCAACGAGAACACGGGCGATGGCCAGATCTGGCTGATGACGCTACATGCAGCGAAAGGCCTTGAATTCCCGGTCGTATTTCTCCCGGGCTGGGAGGAGGAAATCTTCCCATCGAAACGCTCACTCGATGAAAACGGCAATGCCGCCCTCGAAGAGGAACGGCGGCTGGCCTATGTCGGCGTCACCCGCGCGGAAGAAAGCTGTCGCATTTCCTTTGCGGCGAACCGGCAAATTTATGGCCGCTGGCAGTCAGCATTACCGTCCCGCTTCATTGACGAGCTTCCCGAGGAACATGTCGAAGTATTCTCCGAACAGGGGCTATACGGCAACACTGCAACCGCCTATGCGTCACAATCGAGTTTCGATAATATCGGCGTAAAGGAAGACGCCTATTACGAAAACCCCGGCTGGAAGCGCGCGCGAAATGCGTCATCACGCAGTAGCTTCAAACCAAAAACAATTGAGGGACGCGGCAAAACCATTGGCGTTGGCGCGTCAGGGAAATCTAAATTCAAAGTCGGAAACCGAGTCTTTCACCAAAAATTTGGATACGGAAAAATATCCTCCGTTGAGGGACAGAAACTCACCGTTAACTTTGAACACTCCGGCATTAAAAAAGTTATTGATACATTTGTAGAGGCAGCGTGAACAAGAAAAAAAGCTACAAGATCACTTGGACAGGCGAACGCGACGCGTTGGAAAAAGCGGGCGACGCGTTGAGCGAATTATTATGGCCGCCGGCTGGCGCGGTTAGCCTGACCAAGGACGATGCAACCGTCGAAGACGGCGACACTGCGTGGCGTCTTGATGCCTATTTCGAAGACGAACCCGACATGAGCGAAGTGAACGCCACCGTCGCAAACAGCGCAAAACTTGGCCCGGGTAGTATCGAAGAGTTACCTGACGTCGATTGGGTCGCTCATTCGCTTGAAGGGCTAGGTGTCGTTCGGTGTGGCCGCTTCGTTCTATACGGCATCCATGACGCAGATAAATTGCCGAATGAAGACGGCGATATTCCAATCCGCATTGACGCCAACCTGGCTTTTGGGACTGGGCACCACCCTACCACAGCGGGATGTTTGACGCTGCTCGATCGTTTTGCCGGTTGGGCCCCAAAATCGATTTTTGATCTCGGTTGCGGCTCCGCTGTTCTGGCCATCGCCGCCGCAAAAATGTGGGACCGGGATATTATCGCCAGCGACATCGACGAAGACTCGGTGAGCATCGCGGCGGAGAACGCGGCGTTGAATGATGTCGGCGATAAGCTCACCACCATCACTGCCGCCGGGTTTGACCACCCTGACATCGCCGCGGCCGCGCCATTTGATTTTGTCTTCGCCAATATTCTCGCGGGACCGCTTGCGGAATTAGCGCCGGATATGGCCAAACATATTGGCAAAAATGGCAGAGTGATGCTCGCCGGACTGATGAGCGAGCAGGAATCCAATGTGGTTGAAGCTTATGAGCGCGAGGGGTTCCGCCTCATCAACCGGCTGGACCAACCGACCTGGCCGATCCTATTATTTGTCAAAGCCTAAATTTCGCGCTGGCCCTTGAGCGTCAGCGATAGAGGCCCGATATTGCAGGCAACACCTGCTGTGCCCATGCAATCAGGGGCGCGGCGGGACCAATCGTTTTACAGGAAGCGCCAATGTTCCAGACTTTCGAACCCGTCTCCGATAAATCCTTTGCCGCAAAGCACCTTCCCTTGCTTCGCGCGGAAATGAAAAAACAAAACCTTGATGGTTTCATTATTCCGCATGATGATGAATACCAAAATGAGTATATTCCCGCCTATGCGGAACGACTGATGTGGGCCACGGGTTTTTCTGGATCTGCCGGGGCTGCGGTCATCATGCAAGACAGTGCGGTGATGCTGACCGATGGGCGATATACATTGCAAGTTCGGGAACAAACTGATGCTGCATTCTTTAGCTATGAGGACATCACAGAAACACCGCCGGATGTCTGGCTATTAGAGCACGCCCAGAAATCTACGCGGATAGGCTATGACCCGATGTTACATACATTGGCCAGCGTCAAGCGCCTGCGCATAGCAGCGGAAAAGGTTGGGTTCGAATTGGTTGCCGTTTCAGAAAACCCTGTCGATCTCGCATGGCAGGACCAACCGGATGCACCACTCACACCAATTCAGGCGCATGATCTGAAATATGCCGGGAAATCTTCGGATGAAAAACGCAAGGAGATTGCCCAGTCGATACAAAAAGCGGGCGCAGATTCGGTTTTAATTACCGCACCGCCCTCATTGGCTTGGTTATTTAACGTGCGTGGACACGACGTTGCCCGCTCGCCGCTACCATTAGGGCGCGCGCTTTTAGACAAAACCGGCAAGGCGACATTATTTGTAGCCCCCGAAAAGGTCGGCAATGAACTGCCCGGCATTCTAGGTGATGATGTCGATATTCGGGCCGAAAGCGATCTGGATGCGGCGCTCAAAAAACTCGGCCAAACCAAGGCACGCGTCGCCGTGGACCCAGCACTGGCACCATCAAAATATATTGATGATCTGAAAGACGCTGGCGCTTCGATCGTTGAACTCACGGACCCTTGCGCCCTTCCCCGCGCCACCAAAAACGAAACGGAAATCGCTGGCGCGCGCTCAGCGCATATACGCGATGGTGCTGCGATTACGCAGTTTCTTTATTGGCTGGATACAGAAGCGCAAAGTGGCGAGATTGACGAAATCACTGCCGCTCGAAAGCTTGAAGAAATTCGTTCGCAGTCAGATGACCTACGCGATCTAAGCTTTGATACGATCTCTGGCGCAGGCTCAAATGGCGCGATTTGCCATTACCGGGTCTCAACGGAATCAAACATCAAGCTCGCCAAAAATTCGCTTTATCTCGTCGATTCCGGTGGCCAATATTATGACGGAACAACGGACATCACGCGGACCGTACCCATTGGCGAGGCAACCGACGAAATGCGAGATCGCTTCACACGCGTTCTAAAAGGGCATATCGCCCTTGCCCGGATGAAGTTCCCTGCCGGCACAACCGGCCATCAGCTTGATGCCATTGCCCGCAAGCCGCTATGGGATGTCGGCCTTGATTATGATCATGGAACCGGACATGGCGTTGGCTCATTTTTGGGTGTTCATGAAGGGCCGCAACGAATTGCCAAAGCCCCCAATTCGCAAGCGCTGAAGCCGGGCATGATACTCTCGAACGAACCAGGCTTTTATAAAGCCGGTGAGTTTGGAATTCGGATCGAAAACCTGATTGTTGTCACGAACCCCAAGCCGGTTGATGGCGGCGAGCGCGAGATGATGGAATTTGAAACCATCACACTCGCCCCCATTAATCTCGACTTGGTCAAGGTGGACCTTTTGACCGAAGAAGAACGCACTTGGCTAAATCAATATCATAAACGCGTCCGGGAAACGTTGGCACCTTTAATCAGCACAGAGATTAAAGACTGGTTTGAAAAGGCCACACGTTCGATTTAGCGCTTAAATTTCGGCGGTCCCATTTAAGGTGCCGCCATCTATAATTATCGACTGGCCGGTCATCCATTGTCCGGCCGGCGACGCCAAAAAGACTGCGGCCCCTGCGATGTCGTCTGGCTCCCCAAACCGGCGCAATGGCAATTTTTGGGTCATTAGCTTTTCGATCTTTGGATCTTTCCATAAAGCTTCGGCAAAATGGGTCTTAACCACGCCCGGGCAAATGCAATTTACACGGATATTGTCAGGGCCACACTCAACAGCGAGGTTTCGCGCGAGCTGCAGGTCCGCCGCTTTGGAAATATTATAGCCGCCAATCGTGTTCGACCCGACCATTCCGCCAATCGATGAAATGATGACGATCGCGCCATCTTTCTTCTCGCGCATATCCGGGATCAACATTTGCGACAACCAGTGTGAGGCTTTGACATTGCAGGTCAGGATCTTGTCGAAATGTTCGTCGCTCAAACCCGACATTGGGCCGTAATACGGATTAACGGCAGCATTCGAAATCAAAATGTCCGCGGGGCCCCATTTCGCTTTCGTTTCATCCACAAGCTTCTGCAGGTCTTCCTTGTGCGAAATATTACACGCGACAGCATAAGCCGCCTCGCGACCTTCAGCTTCGTTGATCGACGAGGCTACCGCCTCGCAGGCATCTAATTTTCGGCTGGAAACAATGACGCGTGCACCATGTTGCGCCAAACGCCGCGCAATCGCCTCGCCGATACCCCGAGATGCACCTGTAACAATGGCTACTTTATTAGTGAGATCAAATAATGTGCGTTCGCCGCTCATGAAATAACTCCTGTCTTAAACAGGGGAAATCATAAGCGAACGATTGCCTCGTTCCTATCAGTCTATGCAGTTGAAAACTGCGATAGCACGGGAATTCTATTCTGCGGCTGCAGGTGCGGCTTTTGCTTTTTCAGCTTTGCTGTCTGCATCGCCAGCGCTCGCGCTCTTCGTGGTTCGGCGCGGTGCGCGTTTACGGCGCGGCTTTTTTTCTTCTTCCGGCGCAGCTTCGTCAGCGCTTTTGGTCGAACCGCTTTCTGATGCGTCCGCGCTGTCGGATTTTTCTGCCTTGTCCGCATCATTATCAGCGCGAGCATTATTATTTCGGCCACGGCGGTTAGAGGATGAGCGTTCGCGCTGCTCATTGTCCCGCTGTTCCGCTCCGCTCTCGACATCGGGCTGATCCGAATCGTTATCCTGCGCCTGCTGCTGATTCGCTGGCGGCTGGGCCGGCTGCATCGAACGGATTAAACGGAAATAGTGTTCTGCGTGCTGAAGGTAGCTTTCAGCCTTAACACGGTCCCCTGCGGAATGCGCGTCACGGGCGAGCGCCTGATATTTGTCGTAAATCTGGTTCGCAGTACCACGGATTCTGACGTCTGGTCCGTTAGAGTCTAGCGCACGATTAGGATTATTACCCGGACGCCGGCGTTGATTACGGCCACGCTTCATATTCTTACCTTTAACAATTCCCCAAGCGGAAAGCCGCAGATTCACTCGGCCCTTCGCGATGTAAGTGATTTGTCAGCTTACGGCGACCACAGTCAGATCGCCTGTATATTCATGTTTGTATCTTGTATTTGTCGCAGCAGCGCTGCCGAGCCAGAGCCGACTGTTTCCGAGACTAACGATCCCCTTAACGGATCACGCCAAAACCGGACGATGGTCGGATTTAAAACCGGGCCGCCAATAATTCCAAGAACCAAATGGCGATTTTGTCCCTGTCTTGCCGCGCATGATAGCTGCGATCTCTAGTATTTCAATCTTTTTTTTGGCCTTTTCGTCTGTCCAGACCCACACCCCGTGGCCGGCCGGATAGGTCGTTTATGGTAAATACGGGATAATTGCCATCGAAATCGCGTACCAGTTGCGCCAAGGCATCGGTTTGACGATAGCCGCATTCAAACACCAACAACCCATCCGATGTGAGTTTGTCGTTGATTTCGCGTAAAACTACCCGATAGGGGTCAAGGCCATCGTGCCCGCCGAGCAAGGCGCTTGATGGCTCATAGTCAATCACGTCAGCTGAAAGCTCTTTCGCCTCTTCATCTGAGATGTAGGGCGGGTTGGCGATGATCACGTCAAATTGACCACGAAGCGGTTCTGTCCATGACCCTTCGAGGATTTCGATACGATCGGCGAGCGCATTTTTCGCTGCATTCGTGCGGGCCATTTTAACGGCCCCAGGCGAAAGGTCTACGGCCACACCCTGAGCCTGCGGAAACTCGGATATCAGCGCGCAGATCAAACAGCCGGAACCGGTTCCTAAATCCGCGATTCGGAGGTTTTCGGTCCGCTGCCGGCGGGCAAGAACGGTTTCGATCAAACATTCCGAATCCTCGCGCGGTATCAGCACCGATTGATCGACCGCAAATTCGAGGGACCAAAATTCCTTGACGCCCGTAATATAAGCCACGGGCTCCCCTTTTTGCCGCCGCCGAATTAAATGCGCAAAACGCTCAATCTCTTGCTCTGATAGCCGCTCGCGACTTCGACCGATCAAGCCTGCATCATCCGTCTGAAGAGCGAATTTCAAGAGAACCCGGGCATCTAGCCGTGGCGAGTTACTATCCGGTAACGCTTTAGCCCCTTTTGAAATCGCATCGCCCACCAACAATTGGTCCGAGGCAATACCGAGATCGAAGTCGTCAGGCATTTTCCTGCATTTCCGCCAATCGGTCTGCGCGGTCCTGCGTAATCAACGCATCAATCACTTCACCCAAACCATCACCGGCCACAATCTCCGAGAGTTTGTAGAGGGTCAAATTTATCCGATGATCGCTGACCCGGCTTTGGGGGTAATTGTACGTGCGAATGCGCTCCGACCGGTCGCCGCTCCCGACCATGCCTTTTCGCTCTGCCGCGCGTTCCGCGTCGACGCGCTGCCGCTCGGCTTCATAAAGACGTGCGCGAAGAACCTTCATCGCTTTTGCGCGGTTCTTGTGCTGCGATTTTTCATCCTGTTGGCTGACGACAACGCCCGTCGGAATGTGAGTAATGCGCACAGCCGAGTCCGTTGTATTCACCGACTGGCCGCCCGGACCGGAAGCCCGGAATACGTCGATACGAAGGTCCGACTCTTTGATTTCGATATCGACTTCTTCGGGCTCGGGTAACACTGCAACGGTCGCCGCGGATGTATGCACGCGTCCCTGCGTCTCTGTTTCCGGTACGCGCTGAACGCGATGCACACCCGATTCGAATTTCAATTTGGCGAATACGCCATCGCCATTAATGCTCGCCTGTATTTCTTTATAGCCGCCCATTTCCGCTTCAGAGGCAGAAAGTATGTCGACCTTCCAGCCCTGTAGCTGGGAATATCGCTGATACATACGGAATAAATCGCCAGCAAAAATCGCAGCTTCGTCGCCGCCGGTTCCGGCACGCACCTCGAGAATGACCGAAGAGTCATCTGCCTTGTCTTTCGGCAGGAGCATAATTTGTAGCTCATGCTCCAGGTTCGGTATTTGCTCTTTTAGCTCGGCGAGTTCGTCGTTCGCGAGCGCAGCCATTTCGGCATCATCGCCCTCGGAAAGTTCCTTCAATTCGTCTAGCTGCTCGCGCGCCGACATCAATGTCCGCGCATGTTCTACAACCTCTTTCAATTCGCCATGTTCGCGGGAAAGACGCACAATTTCATCCGCACCGGTCGTAGACATCATCTCAGCTTCGATTTTTTCAAATCGCGCGATCAGTGCATCAATTTTCTCTTTAGGGATCAAAGGATCATTCCAACTCTAATCTTCAGTGTTCTAAATAAAAAAAGCGCGCGGAGTCATAAACCCGCGCGCCAATATTCGATGAGCTTCGCTACTCAGCAGCGACAGTCTGCTTCGCTTCTTCCGCCTGAATTTCAGCGGCACGTTTTTCAACCAGCTCGACAAGATGGTCGACCAATTCTGAATTATCGATCCGGTGATCGACATCGCCATTGAGATAGATCATGCCGTGTTCTTTACCAGCGCCGCCGCCGGTAAAGCCGATATCGGTTTCGCGTGCTTCGCCGGGGCCATTAACGACACAACCAATTACCGAGAGCGATAAGGGCGTGGTGATATGCGCCAGACGCTTTTCAAGCGTCTCAACGGTCTGGATCACATTGAAGCCCTGACGCGCGCATGACGGGCAGGAAATTACATTGACACCGCGATGGCGCAAGCCGAGAGATTTGAGAATATCAAATCCGGCTTTGATCTCTTCCACCGGGTCCGCCGAAAGCGATACGCGGATCGTATCACCGATACCAGCCCATAGCAGTGAACCAAGGCCGATTGCTGATTTGACCGACCCGATACGCAAGCCCCCGGCCTCGGTCACTCCGAGGTGCAATGGGCAATCAATCGCTTCGGCCAGAGCGTGATAGGCCGCCACCGTGAGAAACACATCAGAGGCCTTCACGGAAATCTTGAATTCGTGGAAATCATTGTCCTGAAGAATTTTCGCATGATCGAGGGCACTTTCGACCATCGCCTCAGGGCATGGCTCGCCATATTTGTCGAGCAGATCTTTTTCAAGCGAACCGCCATTCACGCCAATGCGCATTGAACAGCCATTGTCTTTCGCAGCCTTGATAACTTCGCGAACCCGCTCAGATGAGCCGATATTACCGGGATTGATCCGCAAACATGCGGCCCCGGCATCTGCCGCTTCAATACCGCGCTTATAGTGGAAATGGATATCTGCAACGATCGGTACTGGCGAAGCCTTTGCGATCTCTTTCAGCGCACGGGTTGAGTCCTGATCAGGGCAAGACACCCGAACAATATCCGCACCGGCTTCGGCGATTTCATTAATCTGCCGAATCGTCGCCTGCGCATCTGACGTCAGGGTGTTCGTCATGGATTGAACCGCAATCGGCGCATCACCGCCAACCGGTACATTGCCAACCATAATCTGGCGTGATTTACGGCGCTCAATATCGCGCCAGGGACGTACTGACATGGTCTGTCCTCTTCACCTCAAAAACGGGTTACTTTGACGCCAAGATTGCGCGCTCCGCGCTGAAGTCAAGTCCCGAAAAGACGCAATGGCAAAACAATCGCCGTCCAATATTGGCGATCAGTTTTTACCTAAATTTATCAGATAGTTATGGGCGCGCAAATTGGAAGCTATAACTTTGGTCATAGGCCGGTTTGGCCACACCGTCGACGGTGCGCGGATTAAACTGCCACCGGCGGATAGCATTCAGCGCTGCATCATTGAAACAATCATTCGTCGAATTGGCGATTCTCTCGCCCGCAATCCGGCCGTTAGCAGTTACTGTGAAGGCGACATCAACAGTCTCAATCGGCTGCGCTGAAGCGGTACAGCTACGCGGATAAACCGGCGCAATGTCTTCCACAATCGTCGCCTCGACCAGCTCACCGATAACCTGTGTCGGCGTGGGGGCTTCAACCTCAAGTTTTTTCGCAATCTGCGGCGTATCACTACTGCCGAGTTCAGTGACTTCACGCGGCAGGCTTAGTTGCCACAAGCACCAAAGCACAAAGACCAGAATTGCCATGACCGCTGGCAAGCTCATCTGGTTAGGTTCGGCATCGGTCGTCTGTTCGGCAGGGCTGAATTTTTCTGTTTCAATCGGGGCCGGCGCATCATAGCCAGCGTCCTGTTTGAATTGTTCTACGGTCGCGCGCGCATCAAGCTCAAGGAACTCAGCATAGGTCCTAACAAATCCGAGTGCATAAGGCCGCGCCGGCAATGCAGACTTGTCGACATTTTCGATCGCCTGAAGATGCGCTTCGCGGATGTGAATACGCGTTGCAACTTCATTCAGGCTAATTCCGCGACTTTCGCGGGCCATCGCGAGCCGTACACCGACATTCGCAACCTCCCCGCCGCCGAGCCGCGCCCGTGCATCCGCCATATCGACTATTTTTGCAGACCCGTTCGCCATCGACAAATTCGCCTCGTTCAGATTGAATCCGGGCAGTGCCAGCATAGCGAAATTCGCCCGGGACGTAACCATTTTTGAAATCTAGCTGATAGTTAGAACAGAAATCTGTTAACCGGCGCTTTATTCAAAGACGACGCCCGCATCCCGTAAATACTGTTTAAAACTAGGACGAAGCGTAGCTTCAGGCGCAATCGAATGTTCCGCCATCCAAGCGCTTGCTTCGCCTACATCAATTGACCGGACGAGACGTCGGAATGGCCCGACAAAGGCCGCCGGGAGTGAGAATTGACGCACGCCCACAGCAATCAATGCAGCGGCAGTAACCGCATCGGCGGTCTGCTCACCGCAATAAGAAAGCGGCGTGCCAGTCTGGGACACTTTTTCCACAGTATTTTTGAGAAAACTCAAAAATCCGCCATTCATCGGATCGTAGCGGCGCTGTACCCGCTCGGAATCGCGATCCGCCGCAAAATAGAACTGCGCCAGATCATTACCGCCCACCGAGAGAAAGTCGACCTTCTGCGCAATCAATTCCGCGCGCCAAGCGGCTGCGGGGGTTTCGATCATCACACCGATTTTGATGTCCTTTGGCAAACCCTTGCCATGACGCCGAGCGCGATCAATTTCGAGATCCAGCAGCGCTTTGATTTCGTCAACTTCTGCCGCGAGCGTGATAAACGGGAACATGACCCACAAGGTCTGATCCGTCGCCGCCGACAATAAAGCGCGCAATTGCGGTCGGATCATGCCGGGGCGGTCAACAGCCATACGCACGCCGCGCCACCCCATGGCCGGATTGACCTCATTGCCGTGATCCATATAGGGCGCAGTTTTATCGCCGCCAATATCGGCAGTACGGAATATAACGGGCTTTCCGTTGGCGAGATCAAGCGCTTCACGATAGAGCGCCTCTTGCATCGCCACTGATGGGAGCTGTGACCCGATCAGGAATTGCAGTTCTGTTCGGAACAACCCGACGCCAGACGCGCCAGTGCCATCGAGGAACGGCAAATCAAGCGCCAGACCAGCGTTCATTTGTATTGTGATATTCACGCCGTCCTTGGTGACGGATGGCAGCGTTTTCTCGCTCGCATAAATCGCTTCGAGTTCGTGATACCGGGTTTGCTTGGCACGATAAGATTCGAGTACATCAGACTGCGGACGAATATGAATCTCGCCTGCATCACCGTCGATAACGGCTTGGTCGCCCTCCTCCGTTAGTTCAAGGGCGTCGAGCGCACCCGTCACCATCGGAAGTTTCAACGCTCGCGCGACGATCGCCACATGCGAGGTCGCGGAGACTTCGCCAAGCACAAGCCCCTTTAGTCGCTTTCTGTCATATTCAAGAAGCTCTGCCGGGCCCATCGTGCGCGCAAACAGGATCGTTTCTTCAAACAAATCCCGTTCACCGCCATTTTTCTCGCCGCTTAAATGGCGCAACAGGCGGTTCGAGAGATCATCAAGATCATGCAGCCGTTCGCGCAAATAGGGGTCACGCGATTGCGAAAGCCGGGCGCGATTTTCCGCCTTTACCTGATCAACCGCAGACTCCGCAGTCAGACCAGAAAATACGGCCGCACGCAGACGATCTTTCCAGCCGCGGTCATAGGCAAATAGCCGATAGGTTTCGAGAACTTCGCGCGACACGCCACTCAATGAAGCGTTATTGGTGATCATGTGATCAACTGAACGGCGCAAATCATTCAGGCCATCTTCTAGCCGCTCAGCTTCCTCCGCTGGATTTTTCGCAAAGACTTTATGCTTCGGCGCAGGGGGCTGGAGAAACACCGCGCGGCCCAATGCAACGCCGGAAACAATACCGAAACCTTTCAGCTTTTCCGGACGATGCAACATCGCCCCAACGGCTTCGGTTTCCTCGACGCTAAGCAATTCACCGGATGCGGCGATTTCCGCAAGGAGCGTCGCGACGGCTTGTACGGCTTCGATTTCTTCCGGCAGATATTCGCGCGCCGCACGGTTTTGAATAACCAGAACACCGAGCGTTTTGCCAGAACGGATGAGCGGCACACCTAAAAACGAGTGTAGCGGGTCCTCACCGGTTTCTGGCCGATAAGCGAATGCCGGATGTTTTGGCGCTTCAGACGTGACCATTGGCGAGTGTCGTTTCGCCACAAGACCGACGAGACCTTCACCCCATTGCAATTGGGTGTTGTGAACCGCTTCTCGCTTCAGGCCCTGCGTTGAATAAAGCTCAAGGACATCATCGGGGCGACGCAAATAAATCGAGCAAACATCAGCCACCACATGGCTGGCGATCACTTTGGTCAGAAGGTCAAGGCGGTCCTGCGCACTCACTTCCTGCGCAACGGCATCCCGCATGCGCTTGAGAAGTACGGTTATCCCTTGACCCCCATGACCACCATGTGGTGGACGTGTTTTTTCTATGCTCATCGCGCCCTATCAGGTCCGCGCAGGATTGCCGGGCTCATCCAGCCCATAGGCTTCATGCAACACGCGAACCGCATATTCTGCCGCATCGGCATTAATCAGCACGCTGATTTTAATTTCCGATGTTGAGATATTCTGAATATTGATCCCTTTTTCCGCAAGCGTACGGAACATTGTCGCGGCGACACCAGCATGGCTTTTCATGCCGACACCAATGACAGACACTTTAGCAACATTACGGTCGGATTGCAGTGCTTTAAACCCAATCGTTGGTTGCTGCTCGGCCAATACATCAACCGCGCGCTCAAGATCGATTTCCTTAGTGGTGAACGAGATGTTTGCAAAACCCGCCTCACGGGACGAGCTTTGTACAATCATATCGATGTTGATATTCGCCGCGGCCAGCGCGTCAAAAATACCGGCAGCGCGGCCAGGCTCATCTGGCACAGCCAGAATTGTAACCGTCGCCTCGTCGAAGTCAGGCGTAACAGTGGTGACTATATTCTTTTCCACAATATCATCCTCGTCACAAATGAGGGTTCCGGGGCCAGGCGCATCTGGCGGATCAAAGCTCGATAATACCCGAACCGGGACCTTATAGGCCATTGCCAGTTCTACAGAACGGGTCTGCAGAACTTTGGCACCCAGAGACGCCATTTCCAGCATTTCCTCGAAAGAAATTTTATCAATCCGGCGCGCATGCTTGGTAAGGCGCGGATCTGTCGTATAGACGCCATCAACGTCAGTATAGATGTCGCATCGATCAGCGCCAATCGCCGCCGCCAATGCAACCGCCGAAGTATCCGAGCCGCCCCGCCCAAGGGTCGCGATCCGGCCATCTGGCGCAATTCCTTGAAAACCAGCCACGACGGCGACCTCGCCCCCATCGATGGCGGAGCCCAGCGCCTCCTCGTCAACCGCTTCGATGCGCGCTTTACCATGCGCATTATCGGTCCGCAGGGCGATCTGCCATCCGTGCCACGACCGGGCCCGATATCCAAGATTCTGCATCACAATTGCCAGAAGGCCTGATGTGACCTGCTCGCCTGATGCAACCACTGCGTCATATTCTACGTCTCGCGCATCCAATGATGGCGCGGGTTCACCCGCCTCCCGGCATAGGCCAACCAGTCGATTGGTCTCACCGGCCATTGCCGAAACGACAACGGCGACGGAATGCCCGGCATCCACCTCACGCTTAACGATCGCGGATACTGCACGAATGCGATCCATATTTGCGACGGATGTACCGCCAAATTTCATTACTATCCGGGCCATGGAATTATATGCCTGCGAAGTCTTGCCCTATTGCTCCCGCCCATCGGAAGCGCAAATGTCAGCTATGTCTAGAAAGCGGCGCCCGCCGAAGCAAGCGAGGAAATATTTTTTATGTCGCAGGAAGACTTAACTGAACCCGGAGACGGTGGCTCAAAAGTCGGTAAAACGACCATAGATCCAGACGAAATCGCCAAATTTACCGCAATTGCGGATGAATGGTGGGACCCCTTTGGAAAATTCAAGCCACTCCACAAATTTAACCCCGTTCGTCTCGCCTATATAAGAGATTGCGTTTGCGCGCACTTTTCTCGCGACCGAAGAGCAAAAAACCCTCTTGAAGGACTTAAGCTTATCGACATTGGCTGCGGCGGCGGCCTTGTCGCAGAGCCAATGTGTCGGCTTGGCGCATCGGTCACTGCGATCGATGCAGCTGAACAAAATATCAAAACGGCCATGGCTCATGCGATGCCGCAAAAGCTTGATATCGACTACAGAGCCACCACCGTAGAGGCCCTTGCCGAAACTGAAGCCGGAACGTTTGATATCGTCCTCAATCTGGAGGTCGTCGAACATGTTGCGGATGTGGATTTGTTTCTGGAAACGTCTGCAAGTCTCTTAAAACCCGGCGGCATAATGGTTATGGCGACCATAAACCGTACACTGAAAGCCCTGATGCTCGCGAAGATCGGAGCAGAATATATTCTGCGTTGGCTTCCCGCTGGTACCCACGATCCAAGAAAATTTGTCCGCCCCGGCGAAGCACGATCAGCACTCTCCCGCGCGGGCCTCACGGTCACGGGCGAAGCTGGCGTGACCTATAATCCACTATTGGATATCTGGCGCATTGGTGAGGATACGGATGTCAATTACATGCTAACGGCCATCAAGCCGTAGCTACTTTTTGTTTGCAGCGCGTATGATCGGCGCTAGCGTTGCCCAATTTTCTTCAATAGATGCTTTCGCTGTCCGATAGCCTTCCGCGACGGCGATATCAAATTTTTTCCAATCGCGAAGCTCAACACCGCTGACGTTTGGGGCAATCATAATATCCGCCGGGCGCTCAGTGGAAATGTCTTCGCGGCGCGCAGTCGCTGTTCGCATCAACAACGATACGATTGGCGGCGCGGCAGAGAAGCCATGCTGAAAAACCCAGGAGAAAAATCCGGGCGGATCGCGAAACGCGTTTATGTCGATCACCCCCTCGCGCGCGACATCGACCCCGATCGTCACGCCGCGGTGCAATGCCGCCATGATATCCGTGGGGAAATTATTTACCACCGCCCCATCGACCAGCAAGGCATCATCTTCGATTACCGGCGGCAAAATTCCGGGCAGTGCAATAGACGCCCGCAAGGCCTTTCGTAATGAGCCTCGGTTATGGATGCGCGCCGTACCGTTCACGATATTTGATGAAACGCAGAAAAACGGCGTCGTTAAATCTTCGATTTTCGCGTCCCCAAAATGATGCAGCAGCCGGTGATCAACGCGGCCACCACGGGTCAATGCGACGACAGGCAAAACATGATCCCCGAGCGGATTAGACGAAACAAATGCCTCGGTTATCCGCTGCTCCATTTCGGCCTGGGACCAATCCATGGAAACGCAAGCGGCCACCACCGCCCCCATTGACGCACCACAAATGAAATCGATAGGCACACCGGATTCGCGCATCGCCCGAACAGCCCCGATATGCGCATAAGCACGCGCACCACCGCCGGAAAGAACGAGACCAACCGACTTCCCGGCAATAATCCGTGCAAGCCGGTCAACACAGGAATTATCTTTGAGGTTGATAATTCGCGATGCACCAATGGCATCCATCCATTGCGCCGCACTTGTTGTCTTGACGCCCTCCGCCAACATAACGAGATCAACAAGCCTGAATTTACGCGCTCGAATGCCATGCTCCGCCGTCAACGGGAATGGCTCCGACGGGCGACCATCGCGGCGCGCAAGCACTAAAAACCGATCAGCGTGACGGAGCACGAACCGATACCACGGACTATGATCGACTTTTGCCGCGAGCAATACGACGTCATGCGCATTTTCAACGCGGTCGAACGCTCGGCTATCAAGCGCGTCCTCCGTAGCCGGAAAATACGTTGCATTGACCTGATATCTCGACACTCGGTTCGCAAGTTCGCGAACATGCGCATCGACATCAATCGACGGTGACGATGCGATAAAAGCAAATATTCTTGGTGCGGATTGCTGGAAACTGGCTTTGGGATGGCGCGCCCGATCTAAAACAATTCGCGCGAGTGCCGCGGCAAAGTCGCCATGCTCCAGAATGAGGCGATTAACCTCTTCAAGCTTTATGGACAATATTTCCGTGTCCCGAAGGGCAAAAACACTGGCCGAATGCGTCTCGCCGGAAAGGACTGACATTTCCCCCGCTGGCTCGCCGGCGCGCACATAACCAACGACATGGTCTTCGCCTTCTTGGTTGGTTCGAACTACGATCAACCGACCGGAAATATTGATGTGCAACGCATCAGATCGCGTGTCCTGAGAAAATAATTCCCACCCGCCCGGAACTGATTGCCAGACGCTCACCGCTGCGATGGCTGTCAGCGTTTTGGCTTCCAATCCAGCAAAGAACGGTAAATCTCTCAGGCGGTCGCGAATAGCATCCATAATAGCGCCATCGGTAGCGCGATTTAGCAACCGACACCAGAATCGATAACCGTTTAGTTCAGCTTTTTGGTGCCTGAATGCGTGATCTTGGGGGTACCGGCACTATCCGGTTTTTTGGCGTTATCGGCGCTTTTAGTTTTCGGCAATGGTGCGACCTGCACCCCTTCCTCTATGAGCGCCTTGACGTCTTTGCCAGACGCCTCGCCGTATATCCCGCGCTCTTTGGATTCGCCGTAATGAATCTTGCGCGCCTCTTCCGGGAATTTGTCGCCCACATAGTCGAAATTTTTCTCGACATATTCGCGCGCACGAGCGACGGCACTTTCCATATCGCGCTGAACAGCGGCAAGGCGTTCGCTACGAGATGCTGCTGAACCACGAGCGATTGACGGTGCCATAACCGCTTTTCTGACCTCTTCTGATCCGCAGACGGGACATTCAATCAAATCTTCAGACGCCTGAGCATCATAGTCCGCACTGTCGCGGAACCATCCCTCGAATTCGTGGTCATCGTCGCAAATTAAACTGTACTTGATCATGGCTTTACTATGTTGACGTCAAAAGTTTGTTCTAATGAAAGATTGGGTATCCGCTGCCTCGCTTCAAACGCACGGTCCAGATCGATGTCCGCTGAAATAACGCATGGCTCGTCCCCCGGTGCTTCCGCTAACACCTTACCCCATGGATCGATAATTAGCGAATGCCCATAGGTTTCCCGGCCATCCTCATGCTTTCCGCCTTGTGCAGGTGCAATAACAAACGCACCATTTTCAATGGCTCGAGCTGTTAAAAGCGTTTTCCAATGCGCCTCTCCGGTCTGCTTTGTGAATGCTGCGGGCACACAAAGAATTGTCGCGCCCGACTGCGCCAAAGTCCGGTAAAGCCGGGGAAAGCGCACATCATAGCAAATGGACAGGCCAATTTTTGCCTCGTCTGCATCGACCAGCACCGGGTGTGGTCCTGGCTGATATACCGCAGACTCCTTCCAGCTTTCGCCGTTAGGAAGATCAACGTCGAACATATGCAGCTTGTCGTATTTCGCGACGATCCGGCCATCCGGACCAAACAGAAACGCGCGATTGGCCGCTCTCTTGTCAGCAACCTTCACCGCAAAGGACCCGGCCAACAGCCAGATCTTATTCGCTTCAGCCGCCGCAGAAAAAGCCGCGATCTCTGGCATGTCATCTTCGGCAGCAATGTTTTCAAACATCCGCCGCGGGTTCCGGTCAACGACATTGGTCATTTCCGGGGTCGCCACAAACTTCGCACCGTCCTTGGCCGCCTCAGCGATAAGTGACAAGGCATCCTTCGTATTTTGCGCCCGGTCTATCCCAGAGCGCATCTGTACGCAGGCAGCACGAAATTTCGTCAAATTAGGCATTCAACATTGGGTCCAGTTTTCCAGCGCGATCAAGTGCGCTCAACTCATCATACCCGCCAACATGGGTTTCGCCGATAAAAATCTGCGGATAAGTCGTTTTGCCGTTCGACTTAGATAGCATTTCCGCACGCTTGTCTTTGTCATAGGCCGCAGAAATATCGGTTACCTTTGCGCCTTTTTTCTCAAGTAGCGATAATGCCCGCGTGCAATAAGGGCAAAGGGGTTTCGTATAAACAACTACGGGGTTCATCTGACAAACGTGCTCCTAATCAACTGAAGGCGCTATATGGCACCAATGCCGCCTTTTACAACCCGCGCAAGGACTAGCGCATCAACCTGTGAAGCCCCTACACGCTTTAGTGAACGCGCCGCAGCGGAAAGGGTTGCACCGGTTGTCAGGACATCATCCACCAACACCACATGGGCCCCGCGATAACGCTGTTGCCTGTTGCTATTACGAAAACCAAAGGCCCCGGAAACATTTCTCTTTCGCGCCTCCGCGGAAAGGTCTTTCTGTGGCGGGGTGGCGCGTCGCCTGATCAAATCATCCAATGCCAATATCCCACCGGTTCGATTGGCGACGCCCTGCGCGAGCAAGGCCGATTGATTATACCGACGGGCAAATTGCCGCGAACTATGCAGTGGTACCGGCATTATTATTGAACTTTCCGAAATGAGTGACTGGCCGGCATTGGCCATCCACTTTGCAAACATCGGCGCCAACTCGGTACGGTCTCCATGCTTAAAACCAACGATCAGCTTGTGCGTAGCATCATCGTATACGACGGCGGCGCGCGCCCGCGTAAAGTCTGGCGGCGACGCAATGCACGAGGGACACTCAACCTCAGGCCCATAGTCCGCAGCAAAGGGTACCCCGCAGCGAGGACAGAATGGGTCCGTGATGAAATGGACCGCACTCCACGCATCCGGTGCCAATGCCCCAAATGACGCGACTTCTTGATTTGTTACCGGACAGCTCGGCGGCATAACAATATCGAGGATGCCCCGCATAAAGGACACGCCCATGTCACGACAGTGGTGGATGAATTGATGTTTCACGCGCGTTAGTCTACCGCCTAGAAATAAACCGAACCGACCGAATGATATGAATACGCCACCAGAGATATTTGACCGAAGCCTGATTGCCAAGCGACGCAGCTGGGCGGCCCGAACTTTTGGTGAGTACGACTTTCTGCATCAGCGCGCCATGGACGATATTGTCGACCGGCTGGAAACGGTGATGCGGGACTTCCCGAAATCAGTTTTCTCTGGAGTCGGCAATTTGGCAAATAAACTGACGCCCGATTGCAAGATTGGCGAGATTGTCCACCTAGACCCCGCCCCGGCCCGATTACCGGCAAATGGCTTGCGGGTCGTTGCGGACGAAGAATTGTTGCCTATCGCGCCAGAGTCGCAAAATTTATTTGTAAGCCTTTTGACCCTCCATTCAGTGAATGATTTGATCGGCGCGCTGGTTCAAATCCGGCGGTCGCTTGTTCAGGACGGATTGTTTATCGCAGCCGTCTTTGCGGAAGAAACACTCAGCAATCTTCGTAAAGCGCTTTACACCGCAGAGACCGAAATCACGGGCGGTGTCAGCCCACGAATTAATCCCTTTGCGAGCATTCAGGATTATGGCCAAGCACTTTCCCGCGCGGGCTTTACGTTACCTGTTGTCGACATAGATAAAGTCAGCGTGACGTATGACGAACCTATCAAATTATTTCGCGACCTTCGCGGGATGGGCGAAACCAGCGCACTGAAAAACCGCGCAGGTCCACTACGCCGCGATGTATTGATGCGCGCCATACAGATCTTTGCCGAGAATGGCGGCATGGAGAAATTTGAAATTGTTTATTTGACCGGTTGGGCACCAGACCCATCACAACAAAAACCACTTAAACCGGGAAGCGGAAAAGTCTCGCTGGAAGATGCAATCAAAGGCGCTAAATAATCGAGAGTTGCTTTAATTCGTACTTTCCTGAAGCGTCTCGTCGATACGATTATACATTTCGCTGTTTGAGGTAGCAAAACTACGAATTGCGCCAACAATGGCTAAAAACAACATTGCCAAGATCAGCCCGTATTCGATCGCCGTTGCGCCGGTTTCGTCCCGACGAAACGACCGAATAAGATCGCTGACGCTATCGCACCAATCTCTCTTTTCCATCTTCGTTTCCATCACAACAAATCCCTTAACTGCGCAGCCAACGGCCGGTCCGCCGGAGGCATTTCCATCGATGTTAAAGCAGATGGCTTCACCCATTTCAGCTCTTGTCCTTCGACGGGCACGGGCATGCCACTCCACTTTCTGCATACAAATAAAGGCATTAAAAGATGAAATTCTTTTAAAGCCTCGGAAGCAAAACCAATTGGTGCGAGGCAAGAGGCCTCGGTATCAATTGCTAATTCTTCCTTTAATTCTCTCACCAACGCCTCTTCGGGCGTTTCATTCTCCCCAAGCTTGCCCCCGGGAAACTCCCAAAGACCAGCCATTTCCTTCCCTGCTGGCCGCCGCGCCATTAAAACTCGACCATCACGATCGACCAGCGCACACGCTGCAACGAGAAGTAGCTTCGCCATATTCTTGCCTCATTCTAATCTGGCAGGGATTAACAGAATTTAGTCTGGTGAACGCGAATTCTACGCATCCGATTAATCAATTGATAACCAAAAATTAGTTGCCGCCATTTTCACCTTGATCATCCGGCGCGCGGTCGGCGTTTTCCTCTAAATCGAAACCATTATCCTTTAGGTCCGGCGGGTCATCGGATATTGCCTCATCTGATTGAGGGCGAAAATAGACAACCTGGCTCTCTTCTTCGAGCGCTCGCAATGAAGAATCTATTGTCCTCATACGGAGAAAGTTCTCGATAGAGCTTCTAACCTGAGAGAACGGCACAGCACTTGTCGATCGGCGATCAAGAACCTCAACGATATGCCAACCAAACTCCGTTTCAAATGGCGCAGTCAATTCACCGGGCGCGACTGAAAACGCCGCATTCGCAAATATAGGCGTCATCATCGAACGATTAAACCAGCCGACTTCGCCCCCAAGCGGCGCGGTTGCCCGATCTATCGACCGCTCCCGGGCGAGTGTCGCAAATTCCGCCCCGCCCTTCAGTAAAGCAACAACCTCGTTCGCTTCTTCTTGGGTCTGAACAACGATATGACGCGCTTTCACTTCATCTCCGACGCGCGTGACATCGGCCTGAGAGTTATAAAGCCGTTCCACCGCCTCAGGAGTGACCGCTTTTTTCACCTGCGCATCCATGTAAGCCGCCGCGAGAACCCGGTCTCGCGCGGCATTGACCCGCCGGGCGACGCTGGGTCTGCGTTGCATGCCTTCGTTCAGGGCCGCCCGCGCCAAGAGACGCTGCTCAACATAGGATTCGACAAGATTGCGATCAAAGGCCGTTTGCGGTGTCAATTTTTCCCCGGGCCGTAAAAAGCCACCCGCCCGAGCCGCCGCCTCAATCTCGGATAGATGGACATATCGCCCCTCGATTCGGGCGAGAATCGGGTCTGCGTCATCGACGGGGGGCCGCAAGGCCGATGACCCCGCATTATCAAGCGACGGAACCGCGCGTAACACATCAATCATCCACAGGCCCAAAACCAACAAAAGTGCGCCCATCATCGCGCTGTAGGCGCGGCCTGTGCGGGTCGGGAGCCATGCAATCAGCCCGCGAAAAGCGATCAAGGCCAACTGGCCCACATATCCGAGCCAGACCATCAGGCGGTTGGCCATCAATTTCGTTAACCGCCAAAGAGCCGAATCAAGCGCTGCGGCGACTCGCCACGTCGTTATGCAAAATTTTCCCAATGCGCGGAGCGCGATCCAAAATCCCTGCGAAACGAGGCGCAGAAGCGCTAAAGCGGGCTTAATTCGCTGCTCCGGTTTGAATTGTTTGCCGTCTGGCGTCTCGATCATGACTTGCCCGATATTTGCTTTCGTTGACAGCGCCCTAGGCGCTTACTATCTCTCCGACGCCCCCTTCGGGGTAGTTATTAATCCAACCCGGCCGATGGAAGGCGCGCCCAGCGCTGATTAGACGAGGGCGCGACCGGTATTTTCATCGCAGCACGAAGGCCCGCTCCTTATGGCGTTACTCGGAATCGCAAAAAAAATCTTCGGTTCATCTAATGATCGCCGCCTCAAGCCTTTATTCCGACGTGTTGAGGCGATCAATGCTCTTGAAGACGAGATATCTAAGCTCACCGACGACGGGCTTATTGCTCAGACAGAAAAGTTAAAACAGCGCTACAAGGATGGCGAATCGCTCGACGATCTTCTGGTAGAAGCGTTCGCAACTGTACGAGAAGGCGCAAAGCGTGCGCTTGGGCAGCGTCATTACGACGTCCAGCTCGTGGGCGGGATGGTGCTCCACGCCGGTAATATCGCCGAGATGAAGACCGGTGAAGGTAAAACCCTGGTGGCAACGCTGCCGGTTTACCTAAACGCCCTGACCGGCCGCGGTGTCCATGTCATCACGGTTAACGATTACCTTGCGAAACGCGACGCCGAATGGATGGCGCGGGTCTATTCGCAACTCGGTCTGACCACGGGTTGTATCGTTCATGGCCTCTCCGATGAGGAACGCCGCGAGGCCTATAAGGCTGATATCACCTACGGCACGAATAACGAATTTGGCTTTGATTATCTCCGCGACAATATGAAATCGTCGCTCGACCAGATGGTCCAGCGCGGACATCACTACGCGATTGTTGACGAGGTTGATTCGATCCTGATCGACGAAGCGCGTACGCCGCTCATCATTTCCGGCCCGACCGATGACAAATCTGAGCTTTATCTCAAGATCAATGACATCATTCCGCAATTGGTCGAAGAAGATTATGAAATCGACGAAAAGCAGCGCTCGATCACCCTCACCGAAGACGGCAATGAAAAAATCGAAGAGCTTCTACGCGAGGCTGGACTGCTGCAGGGCGACAGCCTTTATGATTCGGTGAATATTTCTGTCGTTCACCACGTCAATCAGGCCCTTAAAGCGCATCGCATTTTCCAGCGCGACAAAGATTATATCGTCCGCAACGACAAAGTCGTGATTATCGACGAGTTTACGGGCCGCATGATGGATGGACGCCGCTGGTCCGATGGCTTGCATCAGGCGGTCGAGGCGAAAGAAGGCGCGACGATCCAGCCGGAAAACCAAACCCTCGCGTCTATCACCTTCCAGAATTACTTCCGCCTTTACGAAAAACTGGCCGGCATGACCGGTACGGCGATGACCGAGGAAGCGGAATTCGAAGACATTTACAAACTCAAAGTTTTCGAAATTCCAACAAACAAACCAATCGCTCGTGAAGATTTCGATGACGAACTCTACATGACGGCGGAAGAGAAATATAAAGCGATCGTTCAACAGATCGCGCAATGCCACAAATCGGGTCAGCCGGTTCTCGTGGGCACAGTTTCAATTGAGAAATCTGAATATCTCTCGGAGCTATTGAGCGATAAAAAGTTTTTCAAAAACTTGGCAGCGACTTTGCGCGAACGCGCCGCTGACTTGAAAGACAAAGAAAAAGAACTGAAAGACGATCTAGAAGAGCAAGCCGCCTATCTTGCATCGCTCGCCGATAAAAAAGTTCCGATACCGCACAACGTATTGAATGCGCGCTATCATGAGCAAGAGGCTGAAATCGTCGCTGGTGCCGGTGTGCCGGGCGCTGTCACGATCGCAACCAACATGGCCGGTCGCGGGACCGACATCCAACTGGGTGGTTCGGTTGATCTGCAGTTGATGGACGTCCTCGAAGAGGATGACGACGAAGAAACCATCACCCGTAAGCGCGCAGAAATCGAAAAGAAGATCGAGACTGTCAAACAGCAGGCACTGGATGCAGGCGGACTTTTTGTTCTCGCAACGGAACGTCATGAAAGCCGCCGTATCGATAACCAGCTCCGAGGCCGATCGGGCCGTCAGGGTGATCCGGGCACGACCAAATTCTTCCTTTCCATCGAAGATGACCTCATGCGCATTTTCGGCGACAGTATGGAGAAGATGCTCAAGCGGTTCGGTATTAAACCCGACGAGTCAATCGAGCACCCATGGTTTACCAAGGCCGTTGAAACCGCACAAAAGAAAGTTGAGCAACGCAATTACGACATGCGTAAGAACGTTCTCAAATTCGATGACGTCATCAATGATCAGCGTAAAGCCATTTTTGAACAGCGCATTGAATTCATGTCATCAGACACTGTTGATGACATCATCAGCGATATGCGTGGCCAGTTGGTCGATGATTTAGTCGCCGCCCACGTTCCCGCTAAATCATACGCTGAACAATGGGACGTTGACGGTCTGAATGACGAACTCAAAGACGTCTTTGGCAAAGAGTTCCCGGTCAAGGAATGGGCGAGCGAAGAAGGCGTCGCCGACACCGAACTTGCCGAGCGCATTAACGAAGAAGCCGACAAACTCGCCGGCGCACGTGCGGCAGAAATCGGTTCCGAGACCATGCGCAGGATCGAAAAAGCGATCCTCCTCAATGTCTTGGATACGAATTGGCGAGAGCATCTTCAGACCCTTGACCATCTGCGGTCAGTGATCTGGATGCGCGGCCATGGCCAGCGCGATCCGGTCAACGAGTTCAAAACGGAATCGTTTGCGCTTTTCGCTGGACTTCTTGACGGGTTGCGCCGCGACGTCACGCGCATGTTGATGAACATTCAGGTTCGCGCCCCTGAGGAGGCCGTCCCTGAGCGCAAAGAAATTCCGATGACGGAAACCCATATGAATCCGTCAACCGGTGAAAACGAAATGGCGCGCCAGGCACCTCGCTCGCGCCTTTCAGCTGGCATCGGCACTATCAAAGGCATGGCAAGTGCTTCCGGTGTCGATCCCAACAATCCTGAAACATGGGGGCGCGTTCCACGCAATGCGCCCTGCCCTTGCGGCTCGGGCAAAAAGTTTAAACACTGCCACGGATCGATATAATAAAAACGGCGGCATTTAATGCCGCCGTTTTTTTATTCCCACCAATAGGCTTTTCGTTTTCGATTGCCGGTCACTTCTTCATTGAGCGTCTCAGCGTTATAGAGCCGCCCGTTCAACATGACGTGACTTATTTTATCCGTATTCCGAATATCATCGATCGGATTCGCATCGAGGATTATCAAGTCGGCTAATTTCCCGACCTCTAAAGAACCGATGTCATTCGCAAAGCCGAGATGTGTCGCAGGCACGATCGTCGCTGCACGTAATGCTTCTAGCGGGCTCATCCCACCACGGACAAATGACCACATTTCCCAATGCGCTGCCAATCCCTCCTGCTGCCCATGGGCACCGATGGAGACCATGACACCACGGTCGGCAAGTTGCTTTGCGGTCGCCGCACTCACTTGATCGGCGTAATCTTCTTCGGGCGCTGTTTCACGGCGAACCGATTGTGCCTGAAGCAAACGCGGCGGCGCATGTTTGGACAATAGCGGATGACGCCAAACATCAGTTGCCTGCCGCCAATAGGGATCGCCGCCGATGCCGCCGAAGGTCACAACCAGCGTCGGCGTATAGGCAACATTGGTTGCGCCATAGAACGACAACACATCTTCATAGAGCGCCCATTGCGGCAGATTATGCTCGATCGAGGTGTTTCCATCGGCGACCATTGCCATATCCATGTGGAATAGCGAACCGCCCTCCGCGACGACGGCGATATCCTCTTTCACCGCCGCAGCTATAACCTGCTGGCGCTGTTCCCGGCGCGGCTGATTATAGTTCTTGATTGAATGTGCCCCCTGTCGCTTCAGGCGGGTGACATGATCCTGCGCATCTTCGAGGCTATCAATCACCGCATAAACGCTGGGTGCCTTAGCGCCATAAACAATCTCGCCGGACGAATAGATACGGGGCGCGAGAATTTTACCGGCGCGCTGATATTCCGCAGCCGGAAAGATCAGGCTCGCCTGACTGGATGGGTTATGAATGGTCGTGACCCCAAGTGCGAGATGCGCCATCGCCGACCAGTTTTGCTGGGGAATTATATCGTCATTCCCTTGCGGGCCGTGCGCATGTGCATCGATAAGGCCCGGTAGAATCGTCTTCCCAGCCATATCGACCTGTCTTGCGCCCGCCGGAACTGAAATCTCGTCGACCGAACCAACAGCAACAATCCGGTTGGCATCAACAAGAATAGTCCCCCGCTCAATGACGCCACCGTCTTCGCCCGCCATGGTCACGATCCGCGCATTTGTTAGCGCCGTTACCCCGCTCGGTTTGTCAGCATTGGCCGTGATCGAAAGGTCAACACCATTTTCAGGCGGGGTATATTCGTCTTTTTCTGAAGGGCTATCTGGCAATAGCGCATCAATCGAAGCCGAATATAGCTCTGCGCCCAAACTCCAATGCAGCCCATTGCGCGACCAATTGGGATAAGTCGCACCAATATCGCTTGCCCGCGTAACCGGCAGACTAGATGCGCCGCGCCCGGTACCCACATTTTGTGCCCCGGCGGTCATTGGCATCACGAATGCATTGTAGTTCTCAGTAAAGGAAAAAGCACTCGAATCGGGCGCAACCTGAAATCCGGTAATCATCTCACCGGAGGCATGCAGCCGTTCACGGTCACCATCGAGGTCCACACTAACGAGCGAAGCTTTGGTTCCCTCAAAACGAGTCAGAAAAACTCTATCGGATTCAGCGCCAAAATGTGGGCTGGTGCCGCTATCAGTAATTTTAATCGGTGTACCGCCATTAGATGGCACGCGATAGACCCCGGGCTCCTCCGACCACTCGCGATCAGCCAAATAGCCGCCCTCGCCTTTTTCAAAGACGATGTTACGCCCGTCGGGCGAAAATTTTGGACGTCGATAGTGCCCCGGCTCTTTCGTGATGGCACGGCCATTTCCGCCACCGGCATTTACGACGCGGATTGTCCCGAGGCTTTCATCCGTCCAAGTCACATAAACAATGCGCTTGCCATCAGACGACCAAGCCGGAAACAGTTCAAATCCGTTGCCGCCACGGGTCAATAAACGCGGTGCGCCGCCTGAAAGCGACTTCACATAAAGCCGACCCAAACTCTCAAATACCACACGTCGCCCATCAGGAGAGACAGAGGCAAAACGCGGCATTGTCGTTTCAAATTGGTCGGGCGCAACAGCCACATCCGGTCGCGGCGGCTCGACGACCGCGCGCTCGTCCTTCACGCGAAACGGAATTTCCGAAACCGCACCAGATTCAATATCGATCCGCTTAATTTTCCCACCGGCCCAAAACACGACTGACTTTGAATCTTTGGTCCAGTCCATATTCGGATATGTCCCGTGAACGGCCCACACCTCCTGCATATCCTGATCGAGGTCGTCATATAGCTTGCGCTCTTCGCCGCTGCGTAAATCTTTGAGATAAAGCTTTGATTTCGCGCGCTCGCGGCGAACGAATGCCATGTAACGACCATCAGGCGATGGTGCCGGACGTACTGAGCCGCCAAAGCCTGATACGGCAGTTTCGATCTCTCCTGTCGCCATTTCGTATCGCTTGATATTGAACAGGTCACCATTCGAATCTTGCGCATAAATAAACGTCGAGCCCGGCGTTATATTTTGAGAATAGTAGATATACGCTCCGTCAGCGGAGAATATTGGCTCCCCCAATTCTTTCTGGTGGTTTTTGCTTGGTCGCTCGACAAGCTGGACACCATCGCCACCCGATATGTGATAAAGCCAAATTTCACCTACGCCTAACGATCGCTGGGTCGTGTAATGCTTACGCGCAGCGAGATATTGGCCATCGGGCGACCACGTCGCATTGTTGAGCAAATGGAACTTTTCTTTCGTGACTTGCTGCTTGTCTGAACCATCAATATTCATGATCCAGATATTGTCGCCGCCCGCCCGGTCTGAGGTAAAAGCAATCTTCTTACCGTCTGGCGAGAATCGGGGCTGCATCTCCCAGGCGATGCCACTTGCAATCGGCTTTGCGTCGCCACCGGTGATCGGCAGGACATAAATATCACCCAGCAAATCAAACGCGATCATTTTGCCGTCAGGACTGACATCGAGGCTCATCCATGTGCCTTCATCGACATCAATCTCGATGTCCCGTGTTGGTAATGGCGGCGCTGTTACATCCCATTCAGTTTCGGCAGCGCAAACAGCACTTGTCGCAACTAAGCACAGGGCGAGTGTAGTCGTGAATTTCATGAATTGTCCCCTGGAGGCATTTATAAATATTGTCGTTGTCTTTAGCGTACTGCCTAGCGATAACTTGCGACAAGCCTAGCAGGCATTTCCGCGCGAAATAGTCAGAACTTTATTTTTTCGGTGATGTCATCAACCCATTTGGGGACGACTTCTGTGGCGGGGCCATAGCGGCTATCGCTGAATAGGTGTGCATTTTCCGACGGCTCAAGGTTCAATTCGACCGCTTCGACGCCCAAGCTGCGCGCCTCCGACACGAAGCCCGCCGCGGGATAGACCGACCCGGACGTTCCGATAGAAACGAACAGGTCTGCCGACAAGATCGCATCCATTGCCTCATCCATATATCGCGGCATTTCTCCAAACCAAACGACATAGGGCCTTAGCGTTCCTGTCTTAGAACAAACATTGCAGACCGATTCCAACGATAATTCTTCACCGCAAGGCCGGACAGCATCACAAGCGTTGCAGTAAGATTTTAACAGCTCCCCATGCATGTGTAGAATATGGCTAACCCCGGCCCGCTCATGCAGGTCATCAACATTCTGTGTAATGAGCGTAAACTGACCGCCGATATTTTGAAGCGCTGTTTCCAGCTTTGCCAATGCGAAATGCGCGGCGTTTGGTTGAACGTCCGGCAAAGCAGTCCGGCGCGCATTATAAAACGAGTGAACAAGTGCCGGATTAGCCGCAAAGCCCTCTGGCGTTGCGACATCGCGGTAATCATATTTCGCCCAGACACCATCTTTGTCCCGGAATGTAGCAATACCGGATTCTGCCGAGATACCGGAACCGGTCAATATCACGATATTCTTCAAAACCTTCTCGTCTTCCCAATTTAATTTTTCGAGATGGAATTCCTCCCAAGATAGAGACAAACCCATTTCACAAATTTAGATATTCTCCTATCTTGTTCGGCAATGAAAGGTGCCGGAAGAATGACGACCAAAATCTTATTTGTATGCCTTGGGAATATCTGCCGCTCCCCCGCCGCTGAAGGAATATTACGCGCAAAGGCGAAAGACCGGGATTTCGAGGTTTTTATCGATTCCGCTGGTACCGGCGGCTGGCATGTGGGCAATCCGCCAGATAGCCGAATGATAAAATCTGCTGCCGCGCGTGGAATTGATATTTCGTATCAACGCGCAAGACAGGTCGATCTCTCTGACTTTTACCAATTCGATTATTTGCTCGCCATGGACCTATCAAACCATTCCGATTTACTGGACCTGGCACCGCATAATCGAACCTGTGACATCAGATTATTTCTGGATTTTGCTGATGGGGATGTTCGAGAAACCCCCGACCCCTATTATGGCGGCGCGCATGGCTTTGAACACGTTCTCGATCTGTTGGAACGCGGAGCCGACGGTTTTTTGAATCACTTAGAAGATGAGAGCGCGTAACTCGCTTCAATCGAATAGACGCTCGTTTCTGCACCAAGGGTAGACGAAAAGAGATGAAATGCATCGACCATAAAAGGCTTCGATGAAAATAATCCGTTGTCAGCACAATAGGTCATCGCGCGCGATTGGCTGACGCCTTTTAGATAGGCAAGCGTAACATGGGGTGTAAACTTTCGGCGCTCAAGATCAAAGCCGGACCCTCTTATCACACTTTCCACCCTTTCCCGAAGGTGATTGAGTTCGCTGTTAGGTTTTACCCCAGCCCAGATCGCTCGCGGCTTTCGATCGCCAAACATGCCAATACCGGACAATGCCAGATCAAAACTTTGCATTTCTATCGTGGAAAGGGCTTCGATTGCGTCAGAATATTGATGGCGGTCCGCCGCCCCCATAAACGCAAGCGTCAAATGAAAATTTTCAATCGGTCGCCAGCGCGCACCCTCGATACCGCTTTGTATCCGGCTGAGCTGGTTCTTTACCTCTTCGGGGAGATCAAGACCAACAAATAGGCGATACATTTCTCGCTCCCACATAAAACGCAAAGCGCGATTAATTCTTTTGTCCTCGCGCTGGATAATCTTTTTTCATTACAAAGTCGATCATACTCAGGATCGCATCAACTTCGGGTCGCGCAAATGGCGCAGATTGGATAGCCGAAAAATATAACTGCCCATTTGGCTTTACTAAAAATATACCGGGTTCGGAAAATATGTCTGGCTCGCCATCCTTTATGGCTTCAGAGATATATAAGCCCCAATCCCTAGCGGTTTCTTCGGTCATTGAATGACCGATCGTAAGATCATCAACATCCCAATCCGACCGAGACTTTCGGCAACGGGCTGCGCTATCCATCGACACCGCGATTAAACTTGCACCGGCCTCTTCAAAGCGGTCACGTTTTTCGTTCAATTCTTCTAATTGCTTTTTACAAAGCGGACAGTGGAGACCACGATAGAAGAATATAGCTGTAAAGTTTTTCGGCTTTTGCTCAGTCAGGGACCATTCGCCCTCATTGGTTTCTATTGTCAATGCCGGGGCTTCCGCCCCCGGTACGGGTTTGCTATTTTTCATTCGGACCTCCTTGAGGATTAGATCCTACCAACAGGCCGCAGATAGAGATTGTTCCCCGTATGGTGAATGTTGCGCAGAAACGATTATTTTGCATCGGCTACGGTTATACTGCCGCCGCCCTCGCGCGCATTCTGATCGGTGAAAACTGGTCGATTGCCGGCACAACATCCCGCGAGGACAAAGCCGCTACGATGCGTGAAAACGGCATTGAGGCGATCATCTGGCCCGATGGGAAGTTCAACCCGGACTGGATTGAAAATGCCACCGCGATATTGATTTCCGTGCCGCCGAATGAACAGTCCTGCCCGGCGTTTGAGGCGACATGCGAGGCCATCCTCAAACATCGGACAACGATTGATTGGATCGGTTACCTCTCGACCAATGGCGTCTACGGAAATCATAGCGGGCGCTGGGTCAATGAGGAAAGCGCACTAAAACCGACACAATCGCGGGCCCGAAGACGAATTAAAGCGGAAGCAATATGGGCGGAATTTGGTGCCGCATATTCATTGCCCATAAAAATATTCCGCCTACCCGGAATTTATGGCCCCGGCCGATCGGCCCTTGATAACGTCCGCCAGAGCACGGCGAAACGCATCGTTAAACCCGGCCAAGTTTTTTCGCGAATGCATGTTGATGACATCGCGTGTGCTTTAAAAGCGGATATCGAACAACCCTTCACCTATGACCTTTTTAATCTCGCCGATGATGAACCATCTCCGCCACATGAAGTCGTAGAATATGCGTGCACATTACTAGGCAAAGACCTGCCGCCACTCATCCCTTTTGAGGAAGCAGATCTAAGCCCAATGGCGAAAAGTTTTTATGCTGATAATAAGCGCGTCTCCAACAAACGAATGAAAGACGCGCTCGGTGTTAAACTGAAATACCCGACCTATCGCGAAGGGCTTCGTGCCATATTAGAGAGCGAAGAAGGAACCGTTTAATCGTCTTCGCTTTCTTTATCCTCGTTTTCTGCTTTTACAGCATCGTCGTCCCATTCGTTGATTTGGGTGATCGAGCATCGACGATCAAACCCCGGCGAATCCTCGACGATAATTACATCACCGCGGCGAACACATGATCCGCCCGGCCGACTATCAATCCCGATATTAATTGCGGAATTCAGAACGTGGTATCGGCAAGCGCCAGCGAGTTCGACCCGGTACCAATTATTGACGCCGCGCTCGAGCAAAATCACATCGTCCTGCTTTTTCAATGTCCGCCAGCCATTGATGTTTCGCTGGAAGCAGATGCGGTCAACTTCAGGACCGATGCGTGGATCAGCCGAACCATCAGCACTTTCGCTAGGGTCGGCATGCGCCACAGAGGCGATGAGGCCAACACCCAACATTGAGAGAAAAAATGGAATAGGTTTCATTTGTCGTTCCCTTCTTTCACCCAGCCACAACTAGCCTAACGCAGTCCGGCCTCTAAACACTAGTAGTCAAACACCTTTCCGAATGTGCCGTTCCCGCCGCACGAAATCGACATAAAGAAATCTTTATATGTACCTTGGCACCGGGCTCTACCGCTGTTATATGCCGCCTAACGCTTCTCACTTTGATAAGGAACGCCGCCATGACAGCGACCGAAAACAACGATTATTGCGTAAAAGACATCAACCTTGCCGATTACGGTCGCCGCGAGATTGAAATCGCAGAAACTGAAATGCCTGGCCTGATGGCCACCCGCGAGGAATATGGCAGTGCCCAGCCGCTAAAAGGCGCACGGATTGCAGGCTCGCTGCATATGACGATCCAAACCGCGGTTTTGATTGAAACACTTAAATCCCTTGGTGCAGATGTGCGCTGGGCTTCGTGCAATATTTATTCAACGCAAGACCATGCCGCCGCAGCAATTGCAGCGACGGGTACGCCAGTCTTCGCTTTCAAAGGCGAAACGCTTCAGGAATATTGGGATCTCGCTGACAAGATCTTCGAATGGCCGAATGGCGAAACCGCGAATATGATTCTGGATGATGGCGGTGACGCTACATTGTTGATCCTGCTCGGTGCGGACGCAGAAAAAGACCCATCAATCCTCAACAACCCGGCAAACGAAGAGGAAGAAGCGCTGTTCGCGACGATCAAGCGTCGTCTCGAAAAGCAGCCGAACTGGTATTCAACGGTCAAAGCCAACATCAAAGGCGTCACCGAGGAAACAACGACTGGTGTGCTACGCCTTTATCAGCGCCAGAAAAACGGCACACTTCCCTTCCCCGCAATCAACGTCAATGACTCGGTCACCAAGTCGAAATTCGACAACAAATATGGCTGTAAAGAATCGCTCGTCGACGGCATTCGCCGCGGCACCGACGTGATGATGGCTGGTAAAGTCGCGCTGGTTGCTGGTTATGGCGATGTTGGCAAAGGCTCTGCCGCCTCGCTCCAAGGTGCCGGTGCCCGCGTTATGGTCACCGAGATTGATCCAATTTGCGCGCTTCAAGCGGCAATGGACGGTTTTGAAGTCGTCACTATGGAAGAAGGTGCCCCGCGCGCTGATATCGTCATTACGTCAACAGGCAACAAAGACGTTCTTACGGTCGATCATATGCGCCTGCTAAAAGACATGGCGATCGTCGGGAACATTGGCCATTTCGATAATGAAATTCAGGTCGAAGGCCTCAAGAATTTCAAATGGGCGAATGTCAAAGACCAAGTCGACATGATCACCTTCCCTGATGGAAAGCGGATGCTCCTGCTCAGCCAGGGTCGCCTCCTCAATCTCGGTAATGCAACAGGTCACCCTAGCTTCGTGATGTCGGCATCATTCACCAATCAGACATTGGCCCAAATTGAACTTTGGACAAAAGGCGACGAATACAAAAACGAAGTCTATGTCTTGCCGAAGCATCTCGATGAGAAAGTTGCAAAACTTCACCTCGACAAGGTCGGCGCGAAGCTGACAGAGCTGTCGAACGAACAGGCTGACTATATCGGTGTGCCAGTCGAAGGGCCGTTCAAATCTGAGCACTATCGCTACTAAGCGCACCCGACACCTGAGTTCACTTCGGAAACCCCGGCCATGCGCCGGGGTTTTTCTTTAGCTAATCAATGCAACCCTAAACCACCTTGCGACAGTTGTCGCATTATGCTATTGCTACATTTGTAACAATAGACACTTGTTGCCCGCAGCAAGGACATAAGTCGTGTCACGAATAGTGGAGTAAGCCGAACGACCGAACCAAACCAAAATATAAGGGAAATGCTCTATGCTATTGTTTCGATGGATATTTGGCCTTCCCGTTGCAGCTTTCGTAACAACCGCGCTTTTCTTCATGATGGCGCAATTAATAAAAGATCGCGGCGAGCCCTTGCCGGATGCGAAACCAAACCTCGAAATCAATATTTTCGCCAAGGAACCTGGACCTGAGGGAAAAGATCCAATCCGTGAGCCGAGGCCGCTTCCCGACACCGAGCCACCCATAATCTTGGATCTCGCAAACAAACCCAGCCGACCAGACGGCACGCGAGCAACACCTAGACCGCAATCAAAGAAAACAAAAATTCCGATTGAAACCGGCAGTTTTCAATCAGCGACCATACGCACGACACCCCTCTACCCCGAAGGTTGCCGATCACGTGGTGCCAGCGGCATTGTGATCGTTGAATTCGATGTCACGCCGGATGGAAATGTGGCCAACGCCCGCGTCATCGAAACGCCAGATCGGTGCTTCGTCAGACCCGTGTTGCGCGCTGTCTCAGGCTGGAAATACCCACCGCGATCAGGTGGCGGAATGCGCTATGGGATTGTCGAGCAATTCAATTTCCAACTCGTGGATTAACATGCACATAGCACCGCACCTGTTGAAAAGTTCATTAACCGAGATTCTCATTTCGCACCAAAGGGCCTAGTCCCACGCGCCGAACACAGTACATATTGTGTAATTCAGTATCTGCGACGCAAAATATCGCGAGTCATGCAAGGGTCCGGTATTTTGCCATTCGGCGGGTTTTAGGGTGCAACGGCATGAAAATAGGCGCAAAATCTTTCTGGACCAGCCTGTTGCTTGGCAGCGTGAGTGTTCTCCCGCTTGGCGCGGCCGCGCAGTCGATTGCCGACGAGGCCACGACACGAGGTGGTATTGACCCAATTCTGGTTGGGGCGGGCGGCGCTATTGCTTTGGCTGTGGCTGCAGTTTTGTGGGCATTCAGAGTTTCAGACGCAACGCGCCATCAATCCCTTCATTGGTCGGAAAAGCTGGCGGAGATGGAAGCCAGACTTGAAAAGTCCGACTCTGTTTTATCGGCGCATCCCGGTCTCGTACTGGTCTGGGAAGATGACAGCGAAAGCGTCAGCGAAGATAAATGGGGCAAACCAAAAATTCTTGGCGGCCCTGCGGCACTGGCCTCCCTATTGTCCTTCTCCAAAGACGACCAACAGGAGAAAGCGCAGCCGGTCGACCGATTGCTGAACGCGCTCGGCGCATTACCGTTGCAAGATGACGAGGCAGAGAAGCCGGAAACACTGCGCGAAAAAATCAAAAACCTCCGCGCCCATGGTGTCGCGTTTTCCGGCAACATTGTTACGCCCGACGGCCGCTCTATCGAGGTCGATGGCCGCGTTGCCGGCGGACAGGTCGCGCTATGGATCACAGACCCTGCCGTGCGCATGGCCGAAGACGGCGCAGTGATCGGCGCGTTCCGCGAACGCGCGACAGACCTTCATGGCGCGCACGCATTGCTTGAGCGCTCCCCTGTTCCCGCATGGCGCAGAAACGCAAAGCTCGAACTGGTGTGGGTCAACCGCGCCTATGCCGAAGTCGTCGAAGCGCCGAGCGTTGGCGATGTCATCAAACAACAAACGGAACTCGATAACACCATCAAGAAACTTGCCGCGGCCGCAGCGTCGGAACGCAAGGCAAATGAAGGCCGCGCCGTTATCAATTCACGCGGTGAGCGGCGGGTGTACCGCATTGTCGAAACACCATTGCACGGGTCTGGCGACGCATCATTGGGCGGTGTCGCGATCGACGTTACCGAACTCGACAAATCAAAAACTGAACTGCGCCAGCAGATCGAAGCCAATCAGCGCACGCTAGACCAAATCCACACTGCCGTCGCCATTTTTGGCGCGAGCCAAAACCTGATTTATCACAACCGGGCATTTCAAAATCTATGGGGCTTTGACGAAGCCGCGTTATCGGGGCGCGTCAATCACGGCGAGATACTAGATAATCTACGCCTTTCCGGCCATTTGCCCGAGCCTGCTGATTATGAGACATGGAAAGAAAGCCAACTTGCGCTTTACACGGAAGGTTTGTCAGAGCCGGGGTCCGAACGTCTAGGCGATGCGCCGGATGAGATTTGGAACCTCCCCGATGGCAGAACACTGCGTGTCGCCAAATTACGCCACCCTCTTGGCGGCGTCATGGTTGCTTTTGAGGACATCACCGAAAAAGTCACGCTCGAAGCAAAATTCAATACACAGATCAAAGTTCAAAAAGCGACGCTCAACAACCTCGCAGAGGGGGTTGCGGTTTTCTCGGGCAACGGAACCTTGCGTCTTTACAACAAAGCCTTCCAGAAGCTTTGGCGTCTTGATACGCGGTTGCTCGACAACAAGCCCCATATCGATGCGATCGTCGATAGTCTGAAAAAACTGGCCCGCGATGCCGACACGTCATTTGACGCATTACGCCGATGCGTCGCTTCGAAATCACACGAAGACAGACAACCGCTCAACGCGCAGGAAATAAGACTGGCCGATGGCCGTGTCCTCGCTATTGGCACCGAACCATTACCTGATGGCGCTACGCTTGCGCATTTCCTGGATATTACGGATTCAAAAGAGCGCGAAAAAGAACTTAAAGAGCGCAATGCAATTCTTGAGAATGCAGACCGCCTGAAATCGAAATTCGTCGATCACGTATCCTATCAATTGCGCACACCTCTCTCGACCATTATCGGATTTTCCGAAATGCTCGACGGTCAAATGTTCGGTGTGCTGAATGACAGACAAAAAGATTATGTCGCCAGCATCATGTCGGCGTCCTATCATCTCAGGGACCTTATCAATGACATCATTGACCTTGCGGCGATTGATGCGGGTAAACTTGATCTGAACCTCAAGAAAACAGACATCCGGACATTGCTCGAAAACGCGGCCACTTTTGCTGCGCTCAAGGCCGAAGACACCCAAGTCGCGCTTAAAGTAGACTGCCCGAAAGACATTGGCGAAAGCGAAATCGACGACAAGCGGATAAAGCAGGTCCTGTTCAATCTGCTTTCCAACGCCTTTGCCTATACTGGCCCCGGCGGCTCGGTCACGCTGGGCGCGCGCCGCGTTGATGGTGCAATCAAAATCTGGGTTGCGGACACGGGACGTGGCCTTTCTCCGACGGATCAGGCCAAAGCATTTGACGCTTTCGAAAGCCGCGGCCCGAGTGCGGGTGCTGGATTGGGCCTCGCGCTCGTTGAACGGTTTGTAAAACTGCACAAAGGATGGGTCCGAATGGATTCAACCGAGGGTAAGGGCGTTTCTGTGACCTGTTTCTTGCCTGATCAAAGCAATGCCATCGAACTGCGGCCGTCCGATAAAGCCGCGGAAAAAGACGCGAAACCGGAGCCTACCAAAGCAGAAGAGCCGGCTAAAAAGAAAAGTCCGGCGCGGCGAACTGCGGCTGGCCGGAAAAAAACGGCCAAAAAATCAGTCAATAGCCGTCGACAAGCGGCGGAATAACGAATTTGCGCCGTTTAAAGCCTAACCGGAAAATCAGTTTCCCAATTTCCGCGTTCATGCTTTAAAGGCCGTTATGTTACTTTATTCACTTATTGCTGTGGCCTCGGTCACCTTATCTGCCAGTCCGCGCTATGCGGATTGCGTCACCTTGGTGGAGGCCGATCTCGAAATTGGCCGAATTGCTGCTCAGCAATGGGTTAGCGAGGGTGGCGGTGCCGAAGCGCGTCATTGCCTTGCGGATGCGGATCTGAAGGCCGGCTTTCCCAAACTTGCGGCGGTGCGTTTACAGGAAATAGCCGAACGGGACGACGCCGGTGACGACTATATGCGTGCCCGCGTATTAGATCAGGCGGCGCAAGCATGGCTGCTAGCCGATCAACCGAAATACGCCAAGGAGGCCCTAGATAAAGCCTTCGCCCTTGTCCCGGATAGTGGTGAGCTGCAATTGACGGCCGCAAAAATCTATGGCGCGCAAGAAAAATGGCAAGACGTCATCGAAGCCGTGAAAGCAGCTGAAGATGCAGAGTTTGTAAGCGCTGAAACATTCGTCCTACGCGGAAGAGCGCGCTATATCTTCGGTGCCTACGAAAGAGCCGCTGATGACGTTGTCGCGGCACTCAGCCTCGAACCCACAAATCTCGACGCGCTGGTCCTTAGGGGTGATCTCGCGCAAGTCGGTATCAATATCGACGTTTATTTCGAGCCTCCAGCCAGATAGAAACCTACCTGGCTGTGGCCTTAATGGCATTGAATATGTCGATTTTTCCCGCTCGACTCTCGACGGAAAAAGAAAATCACTCCACTTCCTTAGAATTAACCAATGATTAAGCATTGGGGCATCCCATGGCGAATAACGCCAATGGGAACAGCTTAGGGATTTCAGGGGACATGGCAGACGCACCGCTTCAGGCTAAAACTGTAAGAGAGCTACAAGAGCTTGCGCAGAATGCTCCTGTCACACGCGCGAAAGCCAAGCGTCCCGTTATATCCCGTGCGGCGCGCCTTCACCTCATTGATATCCTCTCACGGTGGAGTGGTCCTGGTCTGGCGCTCGTCGCTGGCGCATCGATTTATCTCGCTGTTCTTGCGGGTCGTACCCATCCGGGCCGCGCCACCGCTTGGGCGCTCATGATGTTCAGCGCGCTTTGGGTCTGCCGACGACTGCGCGACAATTTCCGCGCAGGAAGCAACCACGCTTCTCGTCCTTTTCGCTGGCGCTCATCTTTTACGGCTGCTGTGAGCGTACTCGGCGTTATTCTCGCAAGCGCACCAATTCTGCTCGTACCCGCAACGGCATTCGCCGCGCACGGTATTCAAATTTTTGCGTTGACCATAATCATCAGTTTCGCCACGGGGTTGGCGCTTATCGCCCACCTTCCCAGCGCGGCGGCGGTTGTTATTCCGGGTGCTATATTTGCGATCCTTACGGGGCTTCGCGGTAATGATGCAGGCTTATTGGCCGCAGCCGTTGCGACGTCTGTACTAGGAATAGCGGGACTTTACCTCGCCAATCGCATGCTTGAACAGAATGCCGCCAAACGCTTTCCGCGCACGACGTTCCTGCGTCGCGAAATTGATCGTCGCGAGGAAAATTACGGCGAAGATCGCGATTCCGGCACCGAGGCACTACAGGCCTAATTCGCTACAATTCAATCTTTCGGGAATTTCATCTAACCTACGATCACAAAGCTGATCGTTTGGGCGGTATTCGTTAGACATTATCAAACCCTTCAAGTTATGAGGGGCAAAATCAACTAATCTCAGAGGGAACGAGATGCCAGAGGGCTTTTCAACCGACGTCGACGGACAAATTCTAGAACGTGTTGTTTCGCTAGCGCAAAAAAAGAATGTGGGGGATCAGGATGACAAAGGTGCGCTGACCTCTTCGTTTAGAAGCTATCTTGAGCAACTCGTCCTTTACGCCACTGGCGAGGACAATATCTGGGATGAGCCACAATCGCTTTTAAATCGCGCGGCCCACGCCTGGAAACATGCCGAGACGCGCAAGGCCGGTGAAAGCAAAGTCTCCCTGCGGATCGCAGAAGGCAAGGGCTGGTCTGAACGCCGAATGGTCTTGGACATCGTCACAGACGATAAACCCTTCCTGGTGGATTCAATCTCGGCTGCCCTTTCGGATACTGGTAAACCCGTCACATTTTTCTCGAACGCGGTGGTCGATGTCGTTCGTTCCGACAAAGGCAAGCGGCAACCGGGCGGCACGAGGCGCGGCGTTCGCGAATCCATGATCCACGTGGAAATGGATCCGCCGGTCCTCGATAACGAAGTCGAAGCGCTCAAGGATGAGCTTGATACGGTCCTCGCGGACGTATCAATCGCGGTTCAGGATTGGGAAGCGATGCGGGCACGCCTTGGTGCATGTATTGCGCAGCTTGAACGTTCGCGGCTGGCCGGCGTTAAAGCCGAGGATCAGCGCGAGTCCGTGCAATTCCTGAAGTGGCTATGGGACAACCGATTTGCGTTTCTTGGTGCGCGGAGATTTAATTTCGTTGGCGATGGCGACGAACTCCAACTTGAACTCGATAGAGAAAAAGATCTGGGCATCCTCAGCAGTCCCGGTCGCGAAGTTCTGAAATCGACATTCCAGCCTGACGGCAAACTGTCACCCGCTGTGGCTGCATTTTTCGCATCAAACGAGCCGATCATCGTCGCAAAGTCGAGTTCGAAGTCTCTGACCCATCGCCGCGCCTATATGGATTATGTCGCCGTAAAAAGTTTTGCGTCGGATGGTTCGGCAATTGGCGAAGAACTATTCGTCGGTCTTTTCACAGCCGAGGCCTATAATCGGCCAGTTCGCGATATCCCCTTAATTCGCGCTAAAGTCGATGCGGTTCTCGAACTCGCGGCCTTTACGCCGGGCGGCCATAACGAAAAAGCGCTGATCAATATTCTTGAAAGCTATCCTCGGGATGAGCTTTTCCAAGTTGGCGTCGATAGTCTCACCGAAACCTGCCTCGGCATCCTGCGGCTTTACAAACGCCCGCGGGTGAAACTGTTCCTCCGTCGGGACCGTTTCGACCGCTTTGTATCCGCGCTTTTATTTGTGCCGCGTGATCGCTTTAATTCGGACCTGCGTGAGCGTGTCGGGCAATATATTGCGGATACATTCGAAGGCCGCGTGCTGTCTTTTGCGCCGTCCTTTGGCGATGCCTCACTGGTTCGCGTTCACTTTATTATCGGCATCCAGCAGGGTGCACCTGAGGGACCGGGCCTCGCCGAAATGACTCGCCGGGTTCGCGAAATATGCCGGACATGGGACGACGAACTTCTTGACGCAATGCGTGTTGCGCATAACGGCGCGACCCCTGCTCGTCTCTATTCAAAATATGAAAAAGCATTTGATGCCGGATATCGCGAACGTACCCTCGCTTCGGAGTCTTTGGCCGATATCGCGGCACTCGAAAAATTAAGCGAAAACCCCATCGTCGTCCGCGCGCATCGCCGCTCGAATGACGGCGATCACACCGTTCGTTTGAAAATTTACAAACGCGGTACACCGATGACTTTATCGGCGCTCATTCCTTCGATTGAAAATCTCGGTCTAAGTGTGCTTCAGGAAACATCGCACCGGATCAGCCCCGCTGGTGAAACTACTGCAGAAGAAGTGATGTGGGTTCATGACTTTGCAACCGAGCAGAGCGCGGGCCAGCCAGTGGTCCTCAATGATGTAAAAGAGGCCTTTGAAGATACGATGCTTGCGGTGCTTGAAGGGCGCACCGAAGATGACGGATTCAACGAACTCGTTTTGACCGCTGGCATCACATGGCGTGAGGCATGGTTACTGCGCGCCGCTGCGAAGCACCACATGCAGGCCGGCTTTGCCTATTCTCAGGCCTATATCGAAGAAGCCCTCTCAAATAACCCAGCGATCGCCAGATTGCTGATCGCGGTTTTCCACGCTCGCTTTAATCCGACTGGCCCATCAAATGCTGATGAGCGTATCAAAGACGTTGCGATGGCTGAAAATGCAGTTGTCGAAGCGCTAAACGACGTCGCGAGCCTCGACGAAGACCGTATCATTCGGCGCTTCCTCGCCCTGTTTGCTGCGATTACTCGCACGAATTATTATCAGCGTCAGGAAGATGGTTCGGCGAAAACCTACATTTCGTTCAAAGTCGACAGCCAAAAAGTCGCGGAAATTCCCGAACCGAAGCCTTATCGCGAAATTTTTGTCTCCGGCCCACGGGTCGATGGCGTGCATCTTCGTTTCGGCCCTATTGCCCGTGGCGGATTACGCTGGTCAGATCGCCGCGAAGATTTCCGCACAGAAGTATTGGGCCTCGTCAAAGCGCAGCGGGTCAAGAATGCTGTGATCGTTCCGTCTGGCTCGAAAGGTTGCTTCTATCCGAAGCAGCTTCCGACCAGTGGTGATCGCACCGCCGTATATGAAGAAGGTCGCGAAGCGTATAAAATCTTCATTCGTGGTCTATTGGACCTCACGGACAATATCGTTCAAGGCGAAATGAAAACGCCTGCCAACCTTGTCCGTTGGGATGACCCGGACCCCTATCTGGTTGTCGCGGCTGACAAAGGAACCGCACAATTCTCTGACACGGCGAATGCAATCTCCGAAGAATATAACTTCTGGTTGGGTGATGCTTTTGCCTCTGGTGGTTCCGCTGGCTACGACCACAAAGCCATGGGCATCACTGCCCGCGGCGCATGGGAAGCCGTGAAGCGTCATTTCCGCGAAATGGGTAAAGACATCCAGTCAGAACCCTTCACCGCGGCTGGCGTCGGCGATATGTCTGGTGACGTGTTCGGAAACGGTATGCTTTTATCGGAGCAAACCAAGCTCATCGCGGCTTTTGATCACCGCGACATCTTTTTTGACCCGGACCCAGATCCCGCAATTTCCTATGCGGAGCGTAAACGTTTGTTCAAGCTCCCCCGCTCGTCTTGGCAGGATTATAATAAAGAGCTGATTTCAAAGGGTGGTGGCGTATTCTCGCGCAGCGCCAAATCAATTCCGCTCACCGATAAAATGCGCGCGATGCTGAATGTCGACGCTAAGGAATTACCGCCTTCGGAACTCATTCGTTCAATCTTGAAAATGCCGATTGAATTGTTCTGGATGGGCGGCATTGGCACCTATTTCAAAGCCGAGGACGAAGAGAATTGGCGCGTTGGTGACCGCACAAATGACGCGGTCCGTATCAATGCGAATGAAATTCAGGCGAAAGTTATTGGCGAAGGGGCAAACCTTGGCCTTACTCAGCTTGCCCGGATCGAATTTGCGCAAAATGGCGGGCGGATTAATACCGATGCCATCGACAACTCGGCCGGTGTTGATTCATCTGACCACGAAGTAAATATCAAAATCCTCGTATCCAACGCTATCGAACATGGTGAAATAAAGGCCGAAGTACGCAATAGCCTTTTGGCGTCCATGACCGACGATGTCGCGGACCATGTTTTACGCCACAATTACGATCAAACCCGTGCCATTTCTCAAATGGCGACGTCAGCGGCAAAAGATCTCGATGTCTATGCGCGCTTTATGTCGACATTGGAGCGTGAAGGCCGACTTGACCGGGTTATCGAAAACCTCCCTGATCCGGAACAGATCGCCTATATGCGCCAACATGGTTCAGGCCCTACGCGTCCAGATCTAGCGGTCTTGTTGGCATATGCGAAAATGTGGTTGTTCGACGAATTGGCGGCGTCCGAAGCGCCAGACGATCCGATTTTCGAACGGGAACTATTTGCTTATTTCCCAGAGGCGCTGCGCGAATATAGCCGGGCCGTGGTTGACCACCAGCTCCGGCGCGAGATTATCGCAACGCGGCTATCGAATGAAATTGTCGACACTTGCGGCGTGGCGTTCGTTCAACGCGCTGCAGAAACAAGTGGTGCCGATTTCCCGACCATTGCCCTCGCCTATGAAGCGGTGCGATTGATTTATAACCTGCATGACTTTGCTGAGGCTGTGGATGCGCTCGACACGACCGCCCCAGCCGACTTACAGATCAATCTCTATCTTGAAGCCTCTGCGCTTCTCCGCGAGCAAACATTCCATCTCTTGGGGAATGCCAAAGCGCGCGAAACGTTAGAGCGCCACGGCGTAAAAGCATTGATAGAGCAGTATCAAACACCGGTCGCAGAGTTTAAAACTGCACTTCCGGAAATTCTGCCCGAAGATGCGGCTACATCGCTTGATGAGCGTACCCAATTCTGGATTGAAAACTCGGCCCCCGAACCGATTGCGAAAGATGCAGCTGCAATTCCGGCACTAGAATATGCATTTGATATCGTCAATCTGGCTGCGGAGACCGGTTGGTCAAATCCGGGCGCAGGCAGCATTTTCTTCTCGGTGGGAAGAATGTTCAATATCGACGCTGTGCGCGAGAAAGCCAGAAGCGAGCCACCTGTCGATCATTTCGATAAGATTGCTATCCGCCAGATCATCGAAGATCTGACTGCACGGCAATTCGAAATTGCAACGCGCGTCATCAAGTCTATCGGCGCTGAGCCAAAAGGTGCGCCGGCGAAGTGGAATGCATCTGTGATGGAGCAATGGTATCAATCGGCCGAAGCAACGATTGATACTTTTGAGGAAAGCGCTAGCGAACTCGATCTCACCGGACCGGTGAGCGTGGGCAAATACAGCCTTTTCATTCGCCAACTTGATGCATTAGCTGCACATACTTGAGCAGCTAATGCAAAACCGCGTCCGCCGATCGGTAATGATTAGTGCCGGAAATGGCGGACGCCGGTAAAGACCATTGCAAGCCCCGCTTCATCGGCGGCGGCGATAACGTCTTCATCGCGAATTGACCCGCCTGGCTGAATAACCGCAGTCGCGCCAGCTTCTGCCGCTGCAAGCAAACCATCCGCAAACGGAAAGAATGCATCAGACGCAACCACGGAAGCGTCAGTCAACGGTTTCGCAGCGCCGCAGGCCTCAGCGGCGTCAATCGCTTTACGAGCCGCAATCCGGCTTGAATCCAAACGGCTCATCTGCCCGGCACCGACACCAACAGTTGCACCATCTTTTGCATAAACGATAGCGTTTGATTTCACATGCTTTGCGACCTTAAAGGCGAAGAGCATGTCAGCCAGTTCCTGATCTGTTGGTTTGCGTTTGGTAACGACCTTCAGATCATTCGCGCTAATGACCTTATTGTCCCGCGACTGAACCAAAAATCCACCAGCAAGCGGTTTGATAATCTGCCCCGCTGTATCCGGCACCGGAATGCCCCCAGCAAGCAAAAGACGAAGATTTTTCTTTGCTGCAAAAACGGCGATAGCGTCGTCATCCGCGTCGGGCGCAATAACCACTTCGGTGAAGACCTTGACGATCTTTTCTGCAAGTGGCCCCGTGAGCTTTTGGTTCAGCGCAACGATACCGCCGAAAGCAGAAACCGGATCGCACCGCAGCGCGGCTTCATAAGCTGAAATCGCATCATCCGCCGTCGCTACGCCACACGGATTTGCATGTTTGATAATTGCGACAGCCGGTTTTGACGGATCGAACTCCCCGATCAGCTCATAAGCCGCATCGGTGTCATTCAGGTTATTGTAGGAAAGATCCTTACCCTGAATTTGTCGTGCTGTCGCAACACCTGGACGGGCAGACACCCCTGAATGATAAAACGCCGCTTGCTGATGCGGGTTTTCGCCATAACGCAAAACATTATCGAGGCGGCCAGCCAGCGTATAATTTTTCGGAAAGGCATCGCCATTTTGCGTCGCGAACCAACCGGAAATCGCTGCGTCATACGCTGCCGTTTTGGCGAACGCTTTTGCTGCTAGATGGCGTTTTGTTTCGCCCTTCAGGCCACCGTCTTTTTCGACTTCAGTCAACACCGTTTCATAATCGGTGGGGTCCGTCACCACGCCCACAAAGCGATGGTTTTTTGCCGCCGCACGGATCATGGCCGGTCCGCCAATATCGATATTTTCAATGCAATCGGCGAATTCCGCGCCTTTCGCGACTGTTGCTTCGAAGGGGTAAAGATTGACGACTAGGAGATCGATCCCGTCGATTTTGTGGTCTTCCATGGATTTCTTGTGGCCAACATCGTCGCGCAGCGCCAATAGGCCGCCATGCACACGCGGATGCAACGTTTTGATACGGCCATCCATCATTTCCGGAAATTCAGTAATATCAGATACGTCACTGACCGCGAGGCCAGCATCGCGCAAGGCTTTCGCTGTGCCGCCCGTTGAAATCAGGTCGACACCGGATGCGGCGAGACGCTTCGCAAAATCAACAATGCCTTCTTTATCGGAGACAGAAATGAGCGCCCGGCGCACTGGAGTTAGATCAGTCATTAAAATTACCCTTCTTCGACAGTCGCCGCCTTATCGCCATCGGCGAGTTGGGGCAAGGGACGAAGGGCCTTTTTCAGCGATTTGACTGATTTCGCGCGTGTTTCGAGGCCTCTGTTCGCGCAGAAAATTCGGGCACCAAATGATGCACAGCCTCATCTAGCGCAGGCTGATCGCCGCGCAGGGCGTTATCCACGACCTCGGATAGGCGCGGCGTCAACAATGGCAAGTCGATCATCGCTGGCGACGCAAGCAATACACCCTCTGCGCCTGTTTTGACGAGGGCATCAGTATCGAGGAAAATTTCCTCAAACAGTTTTTCGCCGGGGCGCAAGCCCGTGAATTTGATCTCAATATCCTTGCCGGGCGTGAGGCCGTGGGCCTCGATCATCCGTTTGGCGAAGTCGAGAATCTTTACCGGCTCCCCCATATCGAGAACGAATACACGCCCGTCATGGGTGACTATGGTTTCTTCGGCGACGTCGAGACTTGATGCGAGCAGTACCAGTTGCACCGCTTCCGGCGTCGTCATGAAAAATCGCATGATTTCAGGATGCGTCACCGTAACCGGCCCACCCTGGCGGATCTGGCGGGAAAACAATGGCACCACAGATCCGGTCGAGCCAAGGACATTACCAAAGCGGACCGTCACAAAATGCGTTTCGTTCTGCGCGACGTCCAGCGCCTGCGCATAAAGCTCAGCGATACGCTTGGTCGCGCCCATAAAGCTTGTTGGGTTGACCGCCTTATCGGTAGAAATGAAAACAACCGACTCGGCTTCGTGCTCGATCGCCGTGTCAAATACATTCTTCGCACCAAGAACATTTGTGAGCGCGCCGGCACAACGATTTTCTTCGACAATCGGTACATGTTTGAACGCCGCTGCGTGCAATACAATATCCGGCTCCGCGCGATCGAAAACACGTTTTAAATGTTCTATCCGGCAAACATCCGTAAGCTGAGAAGTGATAATTCTGCCGTGCCCAGCTTCTTTCATCTCCATATCAATCTGATAAAGAGCCAATTCCGAATTATCGACCATGGTAAGATGCGCCGGCTCAAATCCGATGATTTGACGGCAAAGCTCGGACCCGATCGTGCCGCCAGCCCCGGTTACCAGAACGCTCTTTCCCGCTACGAGCTTGCGCGCCGAGCGCAAATCGATCTTTCGTGGCGGTCGCGGTAACAGCGCAGAATGGTCAATCGAAGGTGCCGAAAACCCTATGGATGCATGCGCGCTTGAAGCCCCCATTAAACGCCTGATTTTTTTCAACATCCCCAATATCCATCTACTCGCGTCGCCGAACGATAAAACATTCAAGCGCACTGCGCGATAGCCATTCAAATAATATTACATCGTATCGAGCCGCTGGAGCGCCCATTTTGCCCGAAAAACCGCCGATTCCGGCTTCGGATAGGCGGATGCACGAATGACAATTTGTTCAGAAGCCGTCGGTGCGCCGCCACAACCGCAATAGACACTTTTGTCGAGAAGGAGGTCAGGGCAATTCGACTTAAACCGCCAGCCTTCTTTGGTAGGGAGCAGCAATATCACCGATTTTTTGTCCCGCGCCAGAGAGGCACGGACTTCGGGATGGAGATGGAAACGCCACAAGACGCCTTGATACTCATCGGCGGAAAGCCCGTCTATCACATCCTCTCCACGCAGGTTTGCGCCATTGGCAGAAAGGAAGAGCCGCCGCAGATAAACCGCCTCGGTGCCCTGTTGTGATTGCAATTTGCGTTCAAATTCGAGCAACTGCCCGGCCACATCTTCGCCGCGCCGATGAGAAATCTCTTTAAACTGAAATGCCGGAAAGTCTTCCGTAAAGGCCAGCGCAGAATGCGCATCGCGCTGTTCGAGCGCCCGCCGCCATACCGCGCCGCGATGTGTCCCATTCCCGCAATTCGTTATGATTCTCGCCCGCCCGGATGAGAAATGCATCGACCCGGCGCTCTTGTGACCGAGATTGCCATCATCTGCGGTATCAACAATCAACAATCCACGCGCAGAGGATAATTTGTGATAGCCGGAGTGACGTGCAAAATCGACCGGGCCTAAATCCGTCTCCGCATTCGTCTGTACCGATATTAATGCCCGAGAGTCATCTTCATACCCGCCATTAAAAACGGCCAATCGACCATCCGGGCACCGGAAAAAAGTCGCCATGGCGCTTGCGCGCTGAACCATATGCCGGAGAAAACCGGGCGGTTGAAATCCGCGCGCTTCAATGGCCTTCAACAAGGCCTGCAAACGGAGGGCAAGTTTCAATTGGCGAGAGGGGTTACGGCTGACATGTCCGCCATCCGGCCTTAGCTGAATGCGCAATTCCCGGCGCGCCATAGCCAAACCGCGCTCTGCCGGCCCCTCGCAGCCGGGAAGACTATAGCCAGCAATCCCAAGCCCCAGCGCGGTCATGAGACGGTCAAACCCGTTCATGGACCGGTGTGCTGTCCGCGCAAGATGCCGAGTTTGCCGCGCCATACAGGCCAGAACCCGGCTACGCCATAAAGCATCGCGGCCAGACAACAATAAAGGATGATGCGCACAGAGTTGAATCAGGCGTTCGGAGACGAAAAACGGCTCCCAGCTTTCTGAGGACCACCGCTCATATCGATCAAGCCATGACGTCATCAGGACACGGGCAGGCTCTTTTCCGTCCTCGCCCAATGCCGACAAATGTCGAAGCCAGGAAAATTCGTGCAGATAGGCGTTTAACGGTCCGCCCACTGAGGGAAGGTCCCAGATCTTATCCAGCTCACCTTCGCAATCAATGGCTTCATCGCCGATGGCCAATCGCCCTTTCGCTAAGGAAAGGGCAACCGCCTTATCAGGCGTGTAGGGATCGTCAGGTTGAAACAATAACCGGTCGGGTGCCGGGCCTTTTAATTGCGCCTGATAAAAGGGGCTTTCGCCCCACGCCTTACGCACGCGAGACAACATATCCCGAGACCCTTTTCGGGCGTTCGCGCGCTGCGCTTTTTTCGGATGCTCAGCCATGGCTTCACCCCCCGGGGCGCAATGCAGCAATATTCGCCGCATAAGACTGAGGGCCGTCTTTAAATACCGCCGACCCGGCAACCAGCATATCCGCTCCGGCTTCGATTGCCTGCGGTGCCGTTTCGGGCGTAATCCCGCCATCGACTTCGAGGCGGATATCACGGCCCGACAGATCAATCATTTTTCGCACTGCTTCGATTTTCTTTAGCTGCGAAGGAATGAATTTCTGACCACCAAACCCCGGATTGACAGACATCACCAGAACGAGATCGACCTGATCGAGAACGAACTCGACGGCGCTCGCGGGGGTCGCGGGATTGAGGGCAACGCCCGCCTTGATACCAGCGCTTTTAATATGCTGCACCGTTCGATGGAGATGCGGACCGGCCTCCGGGTGAACCGTAAGGATATCAGCGCCCGCATCGACGAAGGCGTCGATATAGCTGTCAATCGGCGAAATCATCAGGTGCACGTCAAAAGGTCGATCCGTCACAGACCGAATAGCCTTTACGACATTCGGGCCAATGGTGAGATTGGGCACAAAGTGACCGTCCATGACATCAACATGGATATAATCTGCGCCCGCATCAGCGATGGCAGATACTTCTTCACCCAATCGGGCAAAATCAGCGGACAATATGGACGGTGCAACCTGAACTTTACTCATAACAATGAGGTATCTTGATACGGGCCATTCGCGCAATAACGCAGAGGCGTAAATCATTCCCCGTTAATATAAAATCATGACAGAAAAAGCCCCGCTTGGCGTAGCGGGGCATAAGTTCTGGGGTGCGTGCAAAGAATTGAGTAGTGGTGCAGGAGGTTAAATCTCTAAACTTCAGCGCCATCTAATTCGATAATCAGAACCTAGGCCATGATTAGGGCAAAAATATGTCACGCGAACCTTATTCTTGACACAACCTATTGGTTTTATTGGTTAAATTCTGGTTTCGGGGTTGGTTCGATTTTTAGCTTTCACCCGGACAGGCTGAAAAATCCGGCGTGTTTTAAGGACGCCGAACACCCCGGCCGCCGTTAACGCCGCACCGGACAATAGGCCGCCGATCCATTCCACATCGAAAATGCCAATGCCTGTCAGCGCGAAAAGCGCAAGACCGAACAATATCGCCAGAAACCTCAGGGGGGATGATACCGTTTTACCGACCGCCCTCGCCGTATTCGTCGCCGCTTTTGCCGCAACGCGCGCCGTTGCTACCGTCCCAACGGCAATGGCATCCGCTACCCGTCGCGCGCCCATGAGCTTCACAAGACCAGCGAGAGCACCGGCAGCCGCCACTATGAGTGCCCATTTTTTTGCGCCCACGGGTTTCGCCGCGACAGTGTCAGGCTCAGTCGCCGATACGGCACTCACTGGAGCCTCATCGATCATTACCGTACTTGGCGGGATAGGCCCGTAATCATCTGCATGCGCAGGCATAATCGCTGCCGTGGCCGCAATCATCGATGCGGCACCAAGCAATGCAGACTTACTTGCAAAAATACGCTTCATTCCAGCGCTCCTTAAAACCCAGTAACAAAGATGGGATTTTCGCGCCGAAATTCAATATTTGCGCAATAATTGCGCTTTTGGACTTAGAGGTCGATTTCGCCGACACCACGGCGTCGTGCGGCAGCGACGACCGTATTCCGCAAAAGGCATGCAATGGTCATCGGCCCGACACCGCCCGGCACCGGGGTAATCGCAGAGGCATTTTCTTTCGCTGAATCAAAATCAACATCGCCCACAAGGCGTGATTTGCCACCTTCTTCGACGCGGTTGATACCGACATCGATAACAATAGCGCCTTTTTTGACCCAATCGCCTTTGATGAGGCGCGGAATACCCACCGCAGCGCAGAGAATATCAGCCTCGCGGCATACGGCTGCGAGATCGGCCGTACGAGAATGGGCCATGGTGACGGTGCAATTTTCCGCTAGCAATAACATCGACAGCGGCTTACCCACCAAAATCGACCGACCAACGACAACCGCATTAAGGCCCGTCAGATCAGGCCTAACGGTTTTTGCCATAATAACCGATCCTTGGGGCGTACACGGAACAAGACCATCTTTCCCCAATATCAACCGGCCGGCATTCACTTCCGTAAGGCCGTCCACATCCTTGTCCGGGTCAATCTCATTTATCACGCGTGATGAAGAAATATGGCTGGGCAACGGCAGCTGGACCAAAATTCCATCAACACCCTCTTCCGCATTGAGCTTACGCACCAGGTTAACCACGTCATCTTCGCTGGCATCCGCCGCTAATCGATGTTCAATCGATTTCATGCCGGCCTTTTCGGTGGCAATCCCTTTGTTTCGGACATAGACCTGACTGGCAGGGTCCTCCCCCACTAAAACAACAGCCAATGCCGGTTGAATATCATGCGTTGATTTAAGGGCGGAAACCGCCTGCGCGACTTTTTCCCGTAGGTCGGCTGCGATTGCTTTTCCGTCAATTATGGTCGTCATCAAGGTCTCCGGCCAGTTTTTCGAGCGCCGTAATCAGTGCGTCATCACTGCGTGAAATTTCCACGGTCTTTTGACGCGAAGTCTCGCCTGCCGCAACCCTTAGATCCGATTTAGGAATACCGAGCGATTTGGCCAATAATTTTACGATGGCCGCATTGGCCTTGCCTTTATCCGGCGGGGCCGTGACACGAACGGACAGGCGCATCTCACCCCCCGCCCCTCGCCAGATTCCGGTGACCGCGTTTGCCTTTGCGCCGGGGCTTGCCCGTATGAACAGCCGAACGCGTTGATCAAGTTTTGAATAAAAGCCGGACAGCGCGCTAATCCGCTAGATGGCAATTCGTTGCGCAATCCATTGGTTCATCTCGCGAAGGAAGAAGATACCCAACAAAAGGACGATCGGCGAAATATCGATACCGCCAAATGACGGCAGTGTATTTCGGATCGGGCGCATAACCGGTTCGGTCAACGCAAGAACCGTTCGCCAAATGGCATCCACGACCTGATTATGCCGATTAATCACATTGAAGCTGAGGAGCCACGACATCACAACCATGATGAAAACCACCACGGAATAGAGCGACAAGACGGCATCGATCAGCGAGAAAAACGGCAATGGAATCATGAGTGCGCGAGGCTCCTATCTGGACGCCCTCAGCACTTAAGGGCAGTTGCCCCTTGTTGCAAGTTATTGACCGGGGCTGCGCCGTGTACACAGGAGCGGGCTTGCAATCCCGCCGACCCGTACAAATCCAACCCCATCCTTTTCAATAATCAACAAAGATACATCAGCGTTGAAACCGCCCGGATTGGTCGAAAACTCTGCGCCGTCCGCCGCCCACAACAACCGGCCATTCAGGTCATGGACATTGGCTTGCCCTTCCCAGCATCCGGTATAAGCGCATACCGAAAACGCCCCGTCACGCCCCGCTGAAATAGACATTGGCGTTGTTTCGTCTTGTGATTTTGCGGCGCATCCATCCACCGCACACCAGACCTCGATTTCATTTTGGCATGACCAACGATCGGGCGGCACTTCCGATTTGGACGAAGATAGCAAAATTGCGGCGAGAATGGTCAGCATAGATCGGGTCCCCCTTATCTGCTGAACCAAGATTACCTCAATCCCACAGGATTGAACACAGCCCGGCCAATACCCAACTAATTGGGTGTGCGGGGCTGTAGCTCAGATGGGAGAGCGCGTCGTTCGCAATGACGAGGTCAGGGGTTCGATTCCCCTCAGCTCCACCATATTAATGTCACAGGCGATTTTATCCGCACACTTGCGTTCGATTACGAGCCTTAAATCTAGTGACATCGCCTCACAATAATGACGCCCGATTGACCTGATGGTTCCCGCGCCCCCTATATTGTCCGCATGCATATTTCCCGTTACCTTCTTACAACAGGCCTACATCGCGCAGGTGACCTTTGGTAAAATGAGAAAAAAATCACCAACATCCTCAGGCAGAATTTTTAAAGAATCCGGTTTGCGCCTGAAATTCCGGCGACGCCGGGAAGCCAGTCTTCCGCCAGCGAGCGACGCGCGACAAATGGCGCTGGTTGAAGAAATATTAGAAAATGCAGAAACCGTTCATGAAGACGCGTTTTTAGCATTTACGGGCGATAAACGCTTTATTTTCAGCGATAGCGGCGAGAGCTTTCTGATGTTTGGCGTAAGGGGGCGCGCGTGGATTGCACTTGGTAGCCCGGTCGGGCGAATAGACGAAGCTGAAGAGTTAGAGGCAAAGTTTATCTCGATGTCGAGACATGGGCGTGCGTGGTCATCCTTCTATGCGGTAGATAGATTGGGTGCTGATCGCTTAAATCGACATGGCTTTGTTAGCGAGAAAGTCGGTGAACGGGCTATTATCGATTTGACCCAGTTTTCCATTTCAGGAAAAGGAAAAAAAGACTTGCGCAATGCGCGCAATCAAGCGGTAAAAGCCGGTTGCACATTCAATGTCATCCCCAGAGAAACAAATGAGGGTATCATTAATCAATTAAAACCGGTTTCAGATGCGTGGTTAGGAATGCGTGGCGGTATCGAGAAGCAATTTTCACTTGGCCGATTTGATCCTGCTTATCTTCGCCGGTTTCATTTGGCCATTGCCTATAGAGGCGAATTGCCGGTCGCATTTGCAAATATCTGGACCCACCGCAACCTTGTCACCTTAGACCTTATGCGGTTTCGCGATGAAGACCCGGGCGGCGGCATGGATTACCTCTTCACCGAAATTGCTTTATGGGCACAGGCACAAGGGTTTCGTGAATTCGACCTCGGACTAGCCCCACTCGCAGGATTGAAGGAGCAAGAACACCCCTCCACTGTCGCACGGCTTGGAGCCTATATTTATGCCCGCGGGGGCCGGTTTTACGGGTTTGAAGGGTTACGGGCGTTTAAAAACAAGTTTGACCCCATATGGGAACCCGCGTTTATCTGTGCCTATAATCGTTGGCGCATCGCCGCCTCGGCGATTGCCGTTGCGTCGTTAACTGGCGGCGGTATTCGGAAAATCTTGCGCGTTTAAGGCGGCGCTCGGTCGGAACGCCGCCCTTTAGCGTTGTGTCACTACACCGCCGCGCTGAGCGCCTGATCCAAGTCTTCGATAATATCGTCGATATGTTCGATACCGATGCAAAGACGGATCATTTCCGGTGTCACGCCCGCACCTTTCAACTCTTCTTCCGAGAGCTGACGATGGGTTGTCGAGGCCGGATGCGCCGCAAGTGATTTCGCATCACCGATATTCACGAGGCGTTTAAAAATCTTGAGCGCGTCGTAGAATTTAACGCCCGCGTCAAAGCCGCCCTTCACCCCAAACGACAACAGCGCAGACGGTTTGCCACCCGTATATTTCTGGGCAAGATCGTAAAAAGGTGAGCTTTTAAGACCCGCATATTTGACCCAATCGACGCGGCTATCGTTTTCAAGATATTCTGCCACAGCCTGCGCATTTTCCGTATGGCGTTCCATCCGCAATGCCAAAGTCTCAAGTCCTTGCAAAATCAGGAAGGCATTCATGGGCGACAATGCGGAACCGGCATTGCGAAGCGGTACCGTCCGTGCACGACCGATAAAGGCAGCGGGGCCCATTGCTTCGGTGTAAACGACACCATGATAGGCCGGCTCTGGCTCATTCAACATGGCAAAGCGTTTTTTATCAGCGGTCCAATCGAACTTACCGCTATCGACAATCATACCGCCCAGCGAATTACCATGACCGCCAATATATTTGGTAAGCGAATGCACAACGATATCCGCACCATGTTCAATTGGTTTGATCAGACAAGGTGTTGCGACCGTATTATCGACAATCAATGGAACGCCGTGTTTATGCGCAACCGCGGCCAAAGCCTCGATATCGACGATATTCCCTGCGGGATTGCCGATGCTTTCGCAAAATACCGCGCGGGTATTCTCGTCGATCAATGCTTCAATTGCGCTCGCGCTGTCGTTCTCGGCAAAGCGACAATCGATCCCCAGACTTGGGAGCATATGCTTGAACATCGTATATGTTCCGCCATAGAGCAGCGGCACGGTAACGATATTCGCGCCAGCTTCGGCGATGGTCAAAATCGAATAATGAATTGCTGCGCTACCGGCACTCAGGGCCAAACCGGCGATACCGCCCTCTAGCGCTGCGACCCGTTGCTCCAGCACATCATTTGTGGGGTTCATGATGCGCGTATAGATATTGCCCGGCACGGCGAGGTCGAACAAATCGGCACCATGCTGTGCGCTGTCAAACTCATAGGCTACCGTCTGGTAAATCGGCACCGCAACAGATTTGGTTGTGGGATCGGTTTCATACCCCGCGTGAATTCCCAGTGTTGCGTCTTTCATTCGGCACTCCTTTGCATGGCGTCTTTGAACTTCGTTCCTGCGTCTAGGGTTTTGGCCTTGGAATATCAACGCATGCTTTGCGTTACGCGGCGACTTTGACCGAAACGTCTAAACGGAACCGTTTCTAGTGTCCCGTAACAGAACGCAGCGCAGAAAATGTGCTAAACTCCGGTCGCTCTATATGTTGAACAATGTAGACAGGTGATCTGCTTGTTCTAGAGTCTCAATAACCATTCGGACTTCCGTTGAGAGGAGCGACCCATGCCAGCTGATACCGCTCATGTAGAAAATCCTAATCAGACCGACGGCGAACGCGAGTTGGAACGCCTTTTCGCGCTGCAAAAGAATGCATATAAAACTGCGCCCTATCCCAGCTATGAAGAACGCATCGCAAATCTCGACCGGCTTATTCGGCTAACGGAAGCGAACGAAGAAAACTTCATTGATGCGATCAGCAAAGATTTTGGTAATCGCGCGCGGCACGAAACGATCATCGCGGAAATCGTTGTAACCGTTTCTGGTGTCAAACACGCAAAAGGTCATCTAAAAAAATGGATGCGACCGCGCAAAGTATCGACGCCGCTGCACATGCTTCCCGCAAGAAGCCGCATTGAGCCACAACCGCTTGGCGTTGTCGGCATAATCTCACCTTGGAACTACCCGCTACAGCTAGCCTTAGCACCAACGGCTGCGGCGCTTGCTGCGGGCAACCGTGTGCTGATCAAACCAAGCGAATTGACGCCGCATTTAAGCGAAGCCTTAAAAAACGCAGTTTCGTCTGAATTCGACGAAACGGTGTGCGCGGTCGTGACTGGCGGCGTTGAGACCGGACAGGCATTTACAGAAACACCCTTTGATCATTTGCTGTTTACGGGATCGACGCCCGTCGGCATTCGCGTCGCGCAAGCGGCCGCGAAAAATCTCACGCCGGTGACATTGGAGCTCGGCGGAAAATCCCCGGCCATTATTGACAAAAGCGCGGATATCGAAAAAGCGGCAAGATCAATCGCACATGGCAAAATGATGAATGCAGGACAAACCTGCGTCGCGCCGGATTATGTGCTGACGCCACGTGATCAGCGGGACAAAATCGTTTCAGCGATTTCGGATTCGGCGCGGACGATGTTCCCGGAAATTGACACCACCCAGGATTACACATCGATCATTTCTGACCGGCATTTTGACCGCCTGATTTCATTGGTTGAAGATGCGAAAAAGAATGGAGCGGAGGTCGTTGAGGTCGGTTCTTCGAATGCACTGAACCCGCAACGTAAATTACCGCTGACAATGGTTATTGATCCGCCAAAAGATTCGGCTGTGATGCAGGAAGAAATTTTCGGTCCGGTTCTCCCCATTATTTCGATCACCGATGAAAACGAAGCGCTCGACTTCGTCAATGAAAGAGACAGGCCATTGGCGCTTTATTGGTATGGCGACGATAATGAGGCCCGCGACCGCGTGCTTCAAAAAACGGTCTCAGGTGGAGTTACAGTAAACGACACGCTATGGCATGTAGCGCAAGAGAATCTGCCTTTTGGCGGCGTCGGGAAAAGCGGCATCGGTGCCTATCATGGTGCGGCAGGATTCGAAACCTTCTCGCATATGAAGCCGGTTTTCTATCAAAGCAAGTTTGCCAATGCGTCGCTTCTACATCCGCCCTACACTGAGAAAACTGACAAAATTCTCTCTTTCGTTCGGAAAATTCTCTAAGCACGGGTGAAAAAATTGAGCGAAGAAATAGAAAATATCGGCACGTTTGATTATGTCATCATCGGTGCCGGATCAGCCGGTTGTACCCTTGCAGCAAGACTAAGCGAAGATCCAAACGTTCGTGTTTGCATCCTCGAAGCGGGCGGACCAGACAAACACCCATTTATCCATACGCCTATTGGGTTTGCGTTTTTCGGTGAGAAAACACCGTTAAACTGGCATTTCGAAACAACGCCCCAGCGCCATTTGAACGGGCGCAACGGGCTACAGCCTCGTGGCCGCACGCTGGGCGGTTCAAGCTCGATCAATGCGATGATCTACATTCGCGGATCAAAAGAAGACTACAATAGATGGGCCGACAATGGCGCAACGGGTTGGTCCTGGGATGACGTTCTGCCTTATTTTTTAAAGGCGGAAAATAATGAACGCGGAAAGAGCCCCCATCACAATAATCAAGGTCCACTGTCGGTATCGGATCTTCGGTTTAAAAACCCTCTATCAGATGTTTTCCTTGAGGCCTCGCGCGAATTGCAACTACCGGTCAATGATGATTTTAACGGACTGACCCAAGAAGGCATGGGGTACTACCAAGTCACCCAACGTGATGGACAGCGTTGCTCTGCGGCGGTCGCTTATCTGCACCCAGCGCGCGACCGGAAAAATGTAACGGTCATTACTGACGCTCATGCAGAAAAAATATTGCTCGACAATAGAAAAGCAAAAGGCGTTGCCTTTGCACAAGGTAAGAAAAAGCGGTCGGTTCTTGCTAATCGCGAAGTCATCCTTGCTGCGGGCGCATTCCAATCGCCGCAGATTATGATGCTTTCCGGAATTGGTCCCGGCGACCATCTAAAGGAGAACGGTATCAATGTTGTTCTCGATCAAAAAAATGTCGGAGAGAATCTTCAAGACCATCTGGATTGGACCGGCCTTTATAAGGCAAAAACACCCCATTCCGTGGGTATGTCGCTCAGCATGGCCATGAAAGCATTGCCGGCTTTATCCGCCTACAGAAATAGCAGAAGCGGGTTGTTTACCAGTAACCTCGCGGAATGCGGCGGTTTTCTAAAAACCGATCCGTCAGAACCAGAAACCGATGTTCAGATTCATTTTCTTCCCGCATTGGTCGACAATCACGGACGTAAAAAACATTTTGGCGGCGGGATATCCGGCCATGTTTGCGTTTTACGGCCCAAATCACGCGGCACCGTTCGGCTAAACTCACCGGACCCGGTTGACGCACCCGCGATTGATCCGAATTTTTTGAGCGACGAAGATGATCTCATTCGTCTTAAAAAAGGTGCTCGAATCGTTGAGCGTATTTTCGACGCTCCGTCGCTCAAAGAAATTCGCGGCAAACGGCTTTATCTTGATGAACCTGCCGATGATGCAGCGCTGGAAGCCGACATCCGGGCGCGGGCCGACACAATTTATCATCCGGTCGGCACATGCCGCATGGGTAGCGACGCGGAGTCGGTCGTAGATCCCGACCTTAAGGTGCGCGGGATCGATGGATTGCGGGTCGTCGATGCGTCAGTCATGCCGCTTCTTGTTTCAGGAAACACAAATGCGCCGACAATCATGATCGCGGAAAAAGCCGCTGACCATATAAAAAAGGGCAATTAAGCGCCGATAGGGTTTAGTTCGATCGCGAGCTCTTTCGCGATCTTTACGCGCTCCTTGGCCGTTCGGTTCGTTGCTGACAATGACATCGCACGTTCAAGGACTTCACGCATACCGCGGCGATTTGCGATCTGAATTGAGATGCCGGGCCGTGCATTCAACTCCAATAATAGCGGCCCTTTCTCGCGATCAAGAACCACATCGACACCGATATAGCCGAGCCCCGTGACATCATAAGACTTGGCAGCCATCAAGAGAATATCCTCCCAATAGGGGGCCTGAATATCCTCAAGCGGGTGTGCCGTATCCGGATGAATATCAATCAACCTGTCAAACTGCATCGCCCGCGCCGTAAGACCCGTCGCAATATTGACGCCAACACCGACGCCGCCTTTATGCAGATTTGCCTTGCCGTCGGATTCGGCGGTTGGCAAGCGAACCATTGAAAAGATCGGAATTCCTTTAAGAACAATAAGCCTTATATCAGGAACGCCCTTATAGGAGACCTTGCCGAAAATATCGTCAAACTTCACACGATATTCGATTAGCGCTTTGTCTGGCTGTCCGCCGAGTGAATACATCCCCGACAACATGTTGTTGATTTGGAATTTGATATCATCAAGATCAACGCGGCGCCCCGACGATAATCGCCATCCGCCCTTTAACGGCCCCTCAACAACGAAAATACCTTTGCCTTGCGACCCTTGCGCAGGCTTGATCACAAATCCATCGGGGTGATCCATAATTTCCGGGAGGCGTTTCATATCCCGGGCATCTTTAATCACACCGTAAAGCTCGGGCGTCGGTATTCCTGCCGCCGCCGCGAGGGTTTTTGTCACTTCCTTATCGTCAACCTTGTAGAAATATTTCCGCGGGTTGAGCGCACTCACATATCGGACATTTCGTTCATTTATTCCGATGACCCCATTTTTCCTGAGTGCGCGATAGGTGTTGTACATCAGGAACCTACAAGCGCGCGGAAACGCCAAAGCTCAGACAGACGCAGGCCGGTATAACGTCCCATCATCACGCATAGCCCCATAAGAACCAGCAGCAATTCCGGGAATTGATACATTAGATATTCGACCTGATCATTGCTCATGGCGAGATAGGTGATCGACGCCACCGCCAAGCTTCCCATCCCCTGTTTGATCGCCTCCCCTGCGGAACTCTCTTCCCAAACAATCGACATACGTTCGATCGTCATTGTCAAAATGACCATTGGGAATAGCGAAATCGAAAGGCCAATTGCCTGATTGGCACCGGTCATCAAAAGGGTGATGCCGGCCATGGCCATGACAATGAAGATCAGGACCACCGCCAATCTGGGCACAAGGAGTAAATGCAATCGCTCCAGATAAAACCGCAAGCTAAGCCCCAACACAATTAAAAGCGTGAATAGCAATATCCCGTTTAAAAGGGCCGTCTCGCGAAAGGCGATCCCGATCAACACCGGCATGAAGGTGCCCAGCGTTTTAAAGCCAATAAATTGCCGCAGAAATACGAGAATTGTGATCCCGACGGGGATCGTCAGCAATACTTCGTACACGAGTTGTGTTGTTAAAGGCAGGCTATTGAAACCGATCGCCCGGCCCATTTCGCCTAACCGGCCCGGTGCATTTCTCGCGATGGAACTCGCTTCTGCATCACGTGACCGCAAGGCGATTTGAACATCTAAATTCTCGACGCCGCGTGCCGCCACAAGCGGATTATCGCCATACCAAATTGTGAAAAAGCGGTCGGGATTTCCATCGGGGAAATATCGAAAATCTTCTCCATCGATATGATATTCCAGCCACCGATGGGTCTCGACCCGGCGACGCGCTTCGGCAAGATAGACACCGCCCGCTATGCGCGCCGGAATGCCCTGAGATTGCAATAGCTGCCGAGCAAGTTGCAATCGGCCCAGCGTTCCCCCATTGTTATCCAATAGGGCTTCAATCTCATCCGCATATTGTTCGCTATTGGCGCGATTATCGAATGTTTCTTTGATCGCAAGATCTGCAAATGACCGATCATCGGCGGAGCGCTGGCGTAAATTTCCGGACCAGACAATGAACGCCTGACGTTTAACGCTATCGGCCTCATAGGGCAGCGCGCTTGTTGGCGACTCGCGAAACCAGACCGGCAATGGTGTTGATTGCGTTTCCCCCAAGGTCTGCGCCGCATAGCGCAAAACCTTGCGATTGGCGGGATAGCGATAGGTCCAGACGGCTTTTCTGTTTCGCGTCGCCGCCTCACCTGTGAGGCTCAGGCCAAATGAACCATTGTAGAATTCTTCTTGCGGAAACGTTCGTTCAACGTCCGAGGCCGGAATATAACTCTCAATTCGGGCCGGTTGGTTTTGTCCTTCAAATTCGATGTAGATCTCGAAGTCCCAAAGCGTTGCGCGTGCGCCGGGTACCAACGGATAAGAAAGGGCAATCGCCTTTATAAAAAAGATCCCCAAGCCAATTGCGATAAGCGCGATGGCCAATAGGGACGCATGGCGAAGACTAGTCTTCATTCGGTCTTTCGCACTCCTGCTCCGCCATGAATGTCCGACTGGAGTCGATCAAAACACGATTGGCCAAAAACTCCCTGCCGATAAGAATCTCATATTCGAATTCGCCGCGATCAGCGAGATTGATTTCGGCCCGGCCCCATCGCCCGCCAACGCATAGCGGCAAGTGAATTACGGGCCGCCTGATGACCCCACCTGTTTTCGTCTTGATGTTGGCGAACCGAATTACATTCTGGTCGTAGCGAATGGCGCGACCATCCTTGCCCACCAAACGAAACCGGACCCAGTTATCCCGCTCGCCGCGCTTATAGACTTTGACGTTATAGGCGTGAACCGAGCTCGTATCCGCGCCCGAATCCAGCTTGCCTTTCATGGCAAGGCCAAGATTACCAACAGCAACATTTTCGATGTAACCCAGAACTACCGGTTCACCACGGGCCTCTTCCTCGGCGATTGCCGGGGAGCAACATGCCAAAATCGCAGCAATTGTCCCGATAATTGAACGGCTATTAAGCATTTAAACCTACTCCTCAGGTTAGCATTCATCGGCTCAGCGGGCGATCCAATATCAAAGCGGGTTGTAAAGTAAACAACCTCTGACTGTACTATAGGCGAAACCAGCCTTAACAAACGGACAGACGGGAAAATATCGGAAAATAATCGCGCAATTCGGCCAGATTTTTGCTTTAAAATGGACCATCCGGTCCGCTAACGATGTTTGCAAGGGCGATTGGACAGGAGAAAAAGGATTTATGTGCGGTATTATTGGTGTTCTCGGCTCTTCCGAAGCAGCCCCGCAAATTCTAACCGGTCTAAAACGGCTGGAATATCGCGGCTATGATTCGGCCGGAATAGCGACCATATCCGACGGCACGCTTGATCGCCGTCGCGCGCCGGGCAAGCTCACCAATCTTGAAACTGCATTGTCCGATTCTCCGCTCAAAGGCACCGGCGGCATTGGCCATACCCGTTGGGCCACGCACGGTGCGCCCAATGAAACGAATGCGCACCCGCATGCGACCCACCGTGTGGCGGTCGTACATAATGGCATCATCGAAAACTATGCCGAGTTGCGGCAAGAGCTGGAAGCCAAGGGCGTCGTTTTTGAATCCGTCACCGACGCCGAGGTCTGCCCACAGCTAATCACGCATTATTTGGAGACGGAGAATTGCACCCCGGTCGAAGCCTTCCGCAAGGCAATCGAACGAATGCGGGGCGCATTTGCCTTTGCGGCGATATTTTCCGGCGAAGATGACCTAATGATCTGCGGCCGAAAAGGCAGCCCGCTTGCGATCGGTCGCGGCGATGGCGAGATGTATCTCGGCTCTGACGCCTACTCCCTTGCGCCTTTCACGAACCGCATCATCTATCTCGAAGAGGGTGACTGGGCCGTTATCAAGCGCGAAAAATTAAAGATATTCGACGAAGCGGGAAATCCGGTTTCAAGACCTGAAACGGTTTCTTCTGCCTCGCAAGGTCTGGTCGATAAAGATGGCCACCGTCATTTCATGGCCAAAGAAATTCACGAGCAGCCGGAAGTCATCGCCCATACAATTTCGCGCTATATCGACGGCACATCAAAGACCATCAACTTGCCGAATGGCGCGTTCGATTTCGCCAAACTCGACCGGTTGACGATTTCCGCATGCGGTACCGCCTATTATGCGGGATTAGTGGCAAAATATTGGTTTGAACGTTGGGCGCGTCTGCCAATTGAAATCGATGTCGCCTCTGAACTTCGTTATCGGGATGTTCCGTGGACTAAGGATGGCGGGGCTTTATTCATTACGCAATCTGGCGAAACCGCCGACACCCTTTCTGCCTTACGCGAGGCACGCAAAAACGGGCAACAAATCGCGTCCGTCGTCAACGTTCCCGAATCCTCTATCGCCAGAGAGTCCGACATCGTTTTCCCGATGGCTGCAGGACCGGAAATTGGCGTCGCCTCAACCAAGGCATTCACCTGCCAGCTCGCTGCCCTTGCTTGTATCGCCATCGCCGCTGGGCGTCAGCGCGGAACACTCTCGGCCGAGGAAGAATCCGAACTGGTCTCCGGCCTTTTGGAGATTCCCCGTCTCGTCGCAGAGGCGCTCAAGCAAAGCGACAAGATTGAAACGATCGCGCGCGATATCGCAAAAGCTACGGGCATTTTCTACATTGGTCGCGGTGTCTCCTATCCGATGGCTTTGGAAGGTGCGTTGAAATTAAAAGAGATCTCCTATCTCCACGCGGAGGGCTACGCCTCAGGTGAATTGAAGCATGGGCCGATTGCGTTGATCGATGAAAACCTGCCTATCGCTGTCATCGCGCCAGTCGATGCGCATTTCGAGAAAACCGTCTCGAATATGCAGGAAGTCATGGCCCGAGACGGCAAGGCGCTTCTAATCTCCTGCAAGGACGGGATTGCCCGGGCCGGTGAGAAAACATGGGCAACTATCGAAACGCCTAAAAGCCACCCATTGCTATCGCCCATCGTCTATGCGGTTCCGATTCAGTTGCTCGCCTATTTTACCGCATCCACAAAGGGAACTGATGTCGATCAGCCGCGAAACCTCGCAAAATCGGTGACGGTCGAATAAGACAATAATGAAACCGTAACTTTGTCTTTATGATGCTAAGCGATTAGAACCCTGTCATACCGTTTCGATAAAGTTTGCCGTTAGAAAAATGCAGGCCAGAATGAAGTCGCTTGAACAATCAACGCAAAGACTCCTGACTTGGTTCTGCACCGATGTCCTGCCGCTTTGGATACAAAACGGCTATAATGACCATGATGGCGGATTTTACGAAGCACTCAATTTCGACGGAAGCCCGATCACGAACCGACCACGCCGGGTCCGCACACAAGCAAGGCAAATACACAGCTTTACCCAAGCCGCTCTACGGAATTGGGGTGATGGCGCTGAGGATCTCGCCGCCAAAGGTTTTTCCTATTTTGTCGATAAAGCCTGCCCCGATATGGCGAAGCGCGGATGCCTCCACCTAATCGCTGATGACGGCACCATCATTGATGACCACCGCGATCTATATGATCAGGCATTTTTGCTGCTCGCCTGTGCGTCGCGATACCAGGCCACGAAGGACGCTCAAGCAAAGGAACTTGCGGACAACACCATAAACTTCATGGACGCAGAATTAGGTAGTGCGGATGGCGGTTGGTTAGAAAGCTGTCAATTTGAGCTTCCGCGGCGGCAAAATCCGCACATGCATTTATTCGAAGCTTTCACGGCTTTGTTCAACGCGACGCATGACGAACGATATTTGGAATATGCGGATAAAGTCTACAACCTGTTCCGTACACGGTTTTATGACAATGATCACCATGTCATCAGAGAATTCTTTGATAATGAGTGGCGACTAGTCGAGGCCGCCGAAATTATCGAGCCGGGACATATGCTGGAATGGGTGTCTTTATTGTCTGCATATGATAAATGCCGCGGCACAAACAACACAGAATTAAGCACCGCGCTTTATGAAGCGGCAATAGAAATTGGGTGCGATTCAAACTTTTTCCAATTCGTCGATAACAAATCAAAAATAGATGCGCCGGACGAACACAGCGCCAAGCGCCTATGGCCGCAAACCGAGTTTCTGCGTGCATCGCTGATTATGGGCGGAAACGGTGATGAGAAGGCAGAAGATCGTGCTGCAAAAATCATCGACGGCTTTTTCGATACCTATTTTGATGTTGATAAAACCGGCCTGTGGAACGACGAATTCGATGCTGCAGGAAAACCAATTTCTAAAGATGTACCGGCGAGCATTTTATACCATATAATCGAAGCTGTTATAGCCGTTGATGACTACCGAACAAAGGGGACGACGCCGTGAAGATTCAACCTGTGATTATGTCCGGTGGATCGGGAACGCGGCTTTGGCCGCTTTCGCGTCGTAGCCATCCCAAACAGTTTTTGAATCTGGTTTCAGATCATTCTCTTTTTCAGGATACTGTCCTTCGCCTGTCTGGTGACGCTGATCTTTTTTCTTCACCCCTCATCATTGCGGGCAAAGATCACGCAGCATTGGTCGAAAAGCAATTAGCCCAGATCGGCGTCAAAGCGGCCGATATTATCCTAGAGCCCTGCCCCAGAAACACGGCGGCTGTTGCTGCTGTCGCCGCGGCGTGGACTGCGTCGGAAAATCCCGATGCGCTTGCACTCTTGGCACCTGCTGATCACCACATTGAAGACACTGCCTCCTTCCATTCAGCAATAAAAGATGGGGCCATTGCCGCGTCGAACGGACGTATCGTAACCTTCGGGATCAAACCGACACATCCTCACACGGGTTATGGATATATTCAGTCTGGGGATGATTATTGCAAGAATGTGTTTGAGGTTGCGGCATTCAAAGAAAAACCCGACCGAAAAACCGCAGAAACCTATATCGCCAAGGGCGGCTTTTACTGGAATGCGGGTTTGTTTTTGTTCCATGCAGATGCGATGCTGACGGAACTTGATCATCACGCCGGTGAAATATCAAAGGCCGCTAAACAATCGCTCGAAAAATGCGGAACAATCGGCACCGCGAAAATTCTAGACAATACTATCTTTTCGCAATGCCCTAGCGATTCCGTCGATTATGCGATTATGGAGAAAACCGACAAAGCAGCCATCATCGCGCCTGTCGATATTGGTTGGAGCGACATCGGTAGCTGGAGCGAAGCAAATAGCGAAGACGGTGACCACGTGGTTGCCGATTGCCAAAATTTGACCATTCGATCCGATGGCCCGATGATCAGCGCTGTTGGCGTCGAAGATTTGATTATCGTTGCTACGGGTGATGCCGTCTTGGTTGCGCGAAAGGACTCGGCCCAAGATGTGCGAAAAATCGTAGACGAATTAAAGCGGCGCGGCCGCGAAGACCTGTTGTGAGTTTCATATGAGCCAAAGAGTCGTCGTCGCCGGAGGCGCGGGATATATCGGAAGCCATGTCTGTGTCGAACTCATGTCGAGAGGCGACCAGGTCCTTATTATTGATGATTTTTCAAACGCACATCCAGAAGCCGTAGAACGAATTCGCGAACTTTCGGACAACGACCTAACCCTCCTGCACCGGGATCTTGCCGACCCTGCACATAAAGACGACATCATAAAAGCTGTTACATCATTTAAACCAGACGGCGCGATTCACCTCGCGGGGCTCAAGGCAGTTGGTGAGTCCGTTGCTGAACCGGCGCGCTATTATCGCGTGAATATCGGCTCTGCACTGACAATGATTGAAGCGCTCGAAGCCGCAAATGCAAAAACGATCGTCTTCTCATCGTCCGCTACCGTTTACGGCGAGGGTAACCCGAATCCAGTCAATGAGGCGGGCAATGCCGCGCCGACCAATCCCTATGGGCGTACTAAATACTTTATTGAAGAGATGTTGAAGGACCTCACGAAGGGTGACCCCGAATGGCGGGTCGTCAATTTGCGGTACTTCAATCCGGTTGGCGCACACCCCTCCGGCCGAATTGGCGAAGACCCAAACGGCATTCCCAACAATCTCTTTCCATTCATGGCGCAAGTCGCTGTCGGCAAACGCGAGAAATTATCCGTATTCGGAGATGATTACCCAACGCGCGATGGTTCCGGTGTGCGCGATTACATCCATGTCTGCGACCTTGCCAAAGGCCATGCGGCCGCGCTCGATTTCCTCGCGCAGGAAAGTTCAACTGGTGCAACTGACATCAATCTCGGTGCGGGCCGAGGCTATTCGGTGTTAGAAGCTGTTGCTGCGTTTAAACGCGCGTCTAACCGGGAAATTCCATATGAAATAACCCCCCGTCGGGATGGCGACATCGCAGAGATCTACGCAGACGCCTCTCGCGCTGAAAATCTGCTCGACTGGCGTGCCGAAAAAACCATAGACGAGATGTGCGCCGACCATTGGCGCTGGCAAAGCCAAAACCCGAACGGCTATAAATCTTAGGCTGCTTTTTCCGCAAACTGCCCATACCGACGATACCGCACCATATAGGACGGCAGGATGGACTCGACCGTTTGTGGTTCAATCCCGAGGTCTGCTAGCGTGCCAACGCCCGCTTCCGCACTGACAACATTATCCTGTTTCAACAGCTCGACCTGATCACGGGTTAAAGGCGGTTCAACAAAAGGCAATGCCCCGGCGATTTCGCCAAACAAGCCCATAAGCGACGCAATCGGAAACGGCACAGGCACCAAAAACCGCTTTTGCATCGTCTCCGAGATCATGAGCTCCATCAGTTCGCGGAAAGTATAGGTGCGCGGTCCACCAACCTCATAGATGCGTCCCGCAGCGTCCTTGCGAACCAAGGCTTCACAAATCGCATCGGCGACATCATCAACATAAACCGGTTGGAACTTGGTTTTGCCGCCCCCAATTAGCGGTAGCGCAGGCGTGTATGACGCCATCGTCGCAAATCGATTGAAGAACTCATCCTCGACACCAAAAATGATTGATGGACGGATTATTGTCGCGGTTGGAACCGATGCCAGCACCGCCTGCTCGGCATCCGCCTTGCTCTTGGCAAACAAGCTCTCGCTCTGAGCATCCGCGCCAATGGCAGAGACTTGCACTAAATTCTCGATGCCGGCGTCGGCAGTGAGTTGCGCAATATTCGCAGCCCCCGCAGCCTGAACACTATCGAAACGCTGCTTACCGGATTGGTACAACAAACCAACGAGATTAACGACAGCATCCGCGCCCCGCAGGGCCTCAGCCACAGAGCCCTTATGGCGGACATTGCATTGCTTCAATTGAATTTGACCGACAGCACCCATCGGGCGAAGGAATTGCGCCAGATGCGGGCGGCGAACAGCGACACGCACCCGCCAGCCACGCCGCGCCAACTCGCGCACAACATTCCGGCCAAGAAAGCCTGATCCACCAAAAACGACCGCCAATTTGCCTGTCACGCCTAAGCCTCCGTCAAGTCCGCCTAATTTCGCACGGACGACATAAATTTTCGACTGGACCTATCCGAATTTTCGGGCCGGGACAATTACCCCAAATGACGCGATTTGCTGGATTTCAGGGATTTTTGCTGAAATCCGCGCCAATTCCATATTTTGGCGTGTTTTCCACAGCTTACCCACGCGATTGAGCCATTTTCGTCAATTGACATCGCCAGCGCGCAATTCTACATCAGCCGTCCTTCACCTGCCCAGGTGGCGGAATTGGTAGACGCGCCAGCTTC